>CAVYDO010000005.1:0-543829 GCA_963767345.1 uncultured Actinomycetota bacterium | reverse complement strand
ATCGGCCCGAGGACGGCGACGCCGACGAACACCACCAGGGCACCAAGCCCGACCAGGCGCGATCCCGGCGTCGCCGAACAGCCCGCGGCCATCGCCGGCGGCACCGAGGCCGGTGACGCCGAACCCGGCGACGGCCCGCTTCCGGCTGCTGCCGGAGTTGTCGAGGGCCACGTCGCGCATGGCGGCGATCGGCGGCACCTTGGCGGCCCGGCGGGCCGGGAACACCGCCGAGGCGACGCTGACGCCGAGGCCGGCGATCGACGAGATGACCACCGTGCTGCTGTTGACGACGATGCCGCCGGCGGGGAAGTCGATCCCCATGCCGGAGAACAGCGCCTTGAGGCCGGTGGCCACGCCGACGCCGGCGGCGAGACCGAGGCCGGAGGCGATGAGCCCCACGACGACCGCCTCGACGAGCACCGAGCCGAGCACCTGGCGGCGCCCCGCACCGATGGCCCGCATCATCGCCATCTCCTTGGTGCGCTGGGCGACCAGGATCGAGAAGGAGTTGTAGATGATGAAGGAGCCGACGAAGAGGGCGATCACGGCGAACAC
Organism: uncultured Actinomycetota bacterium; assembly: GCA_963767345.1. Classification (GTDB taxonomy): domain Bacteria; phylum Actinomycetota; class Actinomycetes; order Propionibacteriales; family Nocardioidaceae; genus Nocardioides. The sequence continues at coordinate 543,274 of CAVYDO010000005.1, read as the reverse complement.
CATCAGGAAGATGTTGAAGAAGCCCATGTCCTCCCTGCACGTCCGCCTGCTGCTCGGCGGTGATCTCGGCGCCGGTGAGCACCTCGGTGCCCGGCGGGCACGACGGCCTCGATGCGGGCGACGAGCTCTTCTGGTCGACACGCCGTCCTCGGCGACGACCTTGATGGCGTCGACCCGCCCGGGCTCGGCGAGGTAGCGCCTGGGCCGCGTCGGGGTGAACAGCGTCACCGAGGCGCCGCCGGGGCTGTCGGTCGCCGGCGAAGGTGGCGATGCCGACGAGCGTCGACGCTCGAGCGGCCCGGCCTGGGTCAGCACGGTGATGGTGTCGCCGACGGCGAAGTCGCCGCGTCTCGGCGCGTGCCCTTGTCGATGACGACCTCGTCGGTCGCGCTGCGGGGCGCGGCCCTCGGCGACGTCGAACGGGTTGAGCTCGTCGTCGGTCAGCCAGCTGCCGCCGATCGACGGGCGCGCCCATGCTCGGGGTTGCCGATGGGCTCGCCGTCGTCGTCGACGAGCTGGGCGTAGGCCTCGATGTGGCCCTCGGCGGCCGCGACGCCGTCGACGCTGGCGGATCGGCGTCGACGAGCGAGGTGTCGAGGCGGGCCCGCTGCTCGCCGAGCTGCTCGCTGTCGAGGGCGACCTCGCCCCGGACGTAGGCGTCGGTGCCCTCGTTGGCTCGGCGAAGAGCTGTCGAAGGTCTTGCCGATGGTGTCGGTGAGCACCAGCGTGCCGGCCATGAAGGCGACGCCGAGGAGGACGGCGAGGCTGGTGGTGAGGAGCCGCAGCTTGCGGGCGGCGAGGTTCTTGAGGGTGGTGCGGAACATGGCGCTCACTCTCCGAAGCTGCTTCATGCGGTCGAGCACGCGCTCGGCCGTCGGGGCGGACATCTCGTCGACGATGCGGCCGTCGGCGAGGAACACGACGCGCTCGGCGTAGCTGGCGGCGACGGGGTCGTGGGTGACCATCACGATGGTCTGGCCGAGCTCGCTCGACGGCCTGGCGCATGAACGACAGGATCTCGGCGCCGGTGCGGGAGTCGAGGTTGCCGGTGGGCTCGTCGCCGAAGATGATCTCCGGCCGGCTGGCGAGGGCCCGGGCCACGGCGACGCGCTGCTGCTGGCCACCGGAGAGCTCGCTCGGGCGGTGGCGCGAGGCGGTCGCCGAGGCCGACGGTGCGCGACGACCTGGTCGAGCCACGCCTGGTCGGGCTTGCGGCCGGCGAGGGCCATCGGCAGGGTGATGTTCTCCAGGGCGGTGAGCGTCGGCACCAGGTTGAACGCCTGGAAGATGAAGCCGATCTGGTCCCGGCGCAGCAGCGTGAGCTTGCGGTCGTCGAGCTTCGACAGGTCGGTGTCGCCGATGAACACGCTGCCCGAGGTCAGCGTGTCGAGCCCGGCGACGCGTGTGCATCAGCGTGCTCTTGCCCGAGCCGCTCGGGCCCATGATGGCGGTGAACTCGCTGGGCGTCGAACTCGACGGTGACGTCGTCGAGGGCGGTGACGGCGGTGTCGCCCTTGCCGTAGCGCTTGGTGGCGCCGACGGCGCGGGCGGCGGCGGTGGGGGTGGCGGCCGTGCGACGGCGGGCTCCGGCGGGTGAGGGTTGCGGCTCATGGTGGTGCCTCCTAGGGCGAATGGGGTGGGAGCGGGTGCTCTGGTCAGCACCATCCGCCCGGGGCCTGACGCCGCGTCGAGGTCCGCCTGATCAGCGCCGCATCAGCGCGAGGGCGGATGGTGGGCGCCATGACCACCTCACCCCGATCCCCCCACAACCGCTTCCACCTCCGCCCGGCCCACCTGGTCCTCGCGGCCGCCCTGGCCCTGCCCCTCGTCGCCTGCGGCGTGGCCGATGCCGGCGAGGACGTCGACGGGTCCGTGCGCTGCACGACGACCTCCTCCGGCGATGTCCAGGCCACCGGCACCGTCACCAACCACTCCTCGAAGGCATCCACCTACTGGGTCGACGTCACGATCTCCGTCGACGGCCGCGAGGTCGACACCCGCACCGCGGTCGTCGAGGACGTCGAGCCGGGCGACTCGGTGCCCCTGGAGGTGACCCTGCGGGACGCGCCGCACGGCGACCCCACCTGCGAGATCACCGACGTCCTCCGCGTGAAGGCGTGATCCCCGACCCACACGTCCCCAGGTCAGGGCGCACCTCCGGCACTACGCTCCGGCAGTGGCGGGTCGGATCGACGTGTGTCTCCTCGGTGGGGTGGAGGTCACCGCATCGGACGCGCCGGTGGCCATGTCCGGCCCCAAGCTCAAGGCCATCGTGGCCCTGCTCGCCCTCGGCGCACCCCACCCCGTGTCGCACGAGAAGCTCATCGACGAGATCTGGGCCGACGAGCCGGTCGCCAACCCGGCCAACTCCCTCCAGGCCCAGATCTCCGCCTGCGCCGGCTGCTCGGCCGGGACGCGGTCGAGCGCCGGGGCCCGGGCTACGTGCTCGCCGTCGGCCCCGACGACGTCGACGCCATCCGGCTCGAGCGGCTCGTGCGGGCCGGTCGCGAGGCGGCCGCCGCCGGCGACCACCACCGTCGCGGCGCAGCAGCACGAGGCCGCGCTCGCCCTCGTCCGCGGCCCCGCCCTCGCCGACATCGCGCGACTACCGCTTCGCCCGCGAGGCGCGCCATCGGCTCGACGAGCTCGTGCTCGGCGCCCACGAGGGCCTGATCGACGCGCTGCTCGGCGACCGGCCGCCCACGCCGAGGTGGTGGCAGCCGCTCGACCGGGCTCGTGCGCGCGCACCCGCCTCCGCGAGCGGCTTCCACGCGCAGCTGATCCTGGCCCTCTACCGCTGCGGCCGGCAGGCCGACGCGCTGCGCGCCTACCAGGAGGCGCGCGCAGGTCCTGCGTCGACGAGCTCGGCGTCGACCCGGGTCCCGAGCTGCAGGCCCTCGAGCAGGCGATCCTCAACCACGATCCGTCGCTCGACGCTTGCCGCCACGCCCGGCTGCGCCCCGGCCGAGTCGCCACGGCGGACGCCGTCGACCGGTCGTGCGCCGGCCGCGCTCCCGCTGTTCGGGCGCGACCGCGAGCTCGGCCGCTCCTGCGCGCGATCTCGACGCCGCGCTCGCCGGCCGAGGCGGGTCGACGCTGCTCGGCGGCGAGCCCGGGATCGGCAAGACCCGGCTCGCCGAGGAGCTGGGCGACGACGCGGCGGCCCGCGGCGACGGTCGTGGGGTGGGGCCGCTGCTACGAAGGGCGCGGGCGCGCCCGGCGTTCTGGCCGTGGACGCAGATCATCAGGAGCCTGCTCGCCCGGTTCGACCCGACGACCTCCGCGCTCGGCGCTCGGCCCGGGACGCAGCCGAGCTGGCCCAGATCGTCCCCGAGGTCAAGGAGCTCGTCGCCGACTACGAGCCGCCCCCGCCGCTCGACCCCGAGTCGGCGCAGTTCCGCCTCTGTACCAGGCGGTGTCGGGCTTCCTGCGGCGCCTGGCTCGCACGCGGCCCGCTCGCTCGTCGTGCTCGACGACCTGCACTGGGCCGACGCGTCCTCGCTGGCGCTCCTCACGTTCCTGGCCGCCGAGATGTTCGACGCGCCGTGCTCGTGCTCGGCACGTTCCGCGACGTCGACCCGACGCTGGGCGGCGACCTCGTCGCGCACGCTCGTCGACCTGCGCCGCCGCTCGGCGTGCGCCGCATCGACCTGGCGGGCTCGATCGTCGACCGGTCTGGCCGCCCTCCTCGGCGGCGGCCGGCGCGGCGCCGGACGACGGCTCGCGTCGACCCGTCCACCGGCGCACCGGCGGCAACCCGTTCTTCGTGCACCGAGCTCCTGCGCCTCCTCCCGACCGGGAAGAGCGGTCGCGGCCCGAGGCCGAGCGTCGGCCACGGCGGGTCCCGGCCGGCGTGAAGGGCGTGATCCGCCACCGCGTCGCGCGGCTCCCCGACGCCACGACAGCACGCTCGTGTCGCCGCCGCGCTCGGCCAGGACTTCGACCTCTCCGTGCTGGCCGCCATGCTCGACCCCGACGGCGCCACGCTCCTCGACCACCTCGAGCCGGCGATCGCCGCCGGGCTCGTCGTCGACAACTCGGCGGGCACCACCCGCTACCGGTTCTCCCACGGGCTCGTCAACGAGACGATCTACGACGACCTGGGTGCCGCGCACGCAGGCCCGCACCCACCACCGCATCGCCCAGGCGCTCGAGATCCACCACGGCGACGCGACGGGCCCCACCTCCTCGCGATCGCCACCCACTGGTTCCACGCGGTGCCCGCCGCGGCCGCCGCCAGGGCATCGAGACGGCCGTGCGGGCGGCGCACTGGGCCCAGGCCCACGTCGCCCACCAGCAGGCCGAGGACAGCTGCGCTGCGCGCTCGAGCTCATCGCCGGCATGCCCGAGGGCCGCGAGCGGTCGATCGCAGGAGCTCGCGGTGCAGGACCAGCTCAGCCTGCTGCTGATCACGGCCACCAGCTACACCGACCCCGAGTTCGGGCGGGTCTGCGCCCGGGTGCGCGAGCTGTGCCACGAGGTCGACGACCACGCCCTCCTGGTCCCCGCCCTGTGGCGGCTCGTCGGTGCACCACTTCATGCGGTCGGACATCGACGCCGGCTGCCGCTCGGTCGCGAGCTCCTCGAGCCTGGGGGCCGAGGACACAGGGCGTGCGAGGTGGCGGGCACCGATGTGATGGCCCTCGGTCGACCACGAGGCGCGGCGACCAGGCCGCGCCCGGCCGTTCTTCGACCGAGCCATCGCGCTCTGCGACGCGGGCCACGACTCCGTGCTCAACCGGTTCGTGATGGAGGATCCCCCCGCCTTCGTCCGGGTCTTCTCCGCGATCAATGGTGGCTCCTCGGCGACGACGAGCAGGCCGAAGGGAGGCGGCGGACGTCGTTCGCATCGCCGCGCAGACGGGATGGACATGCTGGGCGACGATGATCTCCATCTGGGGCGCCTCGACCTTGCGTGCTGCGCCGCCAGCCCGAGGCGACGATCGAGCGGTGCGACACGGCCTCGAGCTGGCCACGACCGGGGGGTACGGGCTCGGCATCCCCTACATCGGCGTAACCGCGGCTGGGCGATGGCCGCGCTGGGTGACACGACACCGAGGGAGGCGAGCGGCTGCTCGACGGCGCCGCCATCGCCGAGGCCTTCGGCGCCGAGTACATGCGCCCCGCGTTCCTTGCGCTGCACGCCGATGTGTGCCTTCATGGCCGGCCGGCCCGACGACGCTCTGGCGGTCGATCGAAGGCGGCTTCGCCGCGTCGAGGCCACGGCGAGCGCTGGTTCGAGGCCGAGCTCCACCGCACGCGCGGCGTCGCGATCCTCGCCGTGGGCCGGGATCAGGACGAGGCCCGGGCCGCGTTCACGCGGGCGATCGAGGTCGCCACCGCGGAGGGATCGCTCGCGTTCGCGAGGCGGGCCGAAGCCGACCTGGAGCAGGCCGGGCGCTAGGGGCTGCCCCCGGGTCAGCGCGTCTGGACGAGCTGCGAGGTGGTGGCCACGGCGAACACGCCGTCGGTGTCGCTGAGCTGCGCCATCGACACGCCCGCGCCCGAGGCTGGGGTTGAAGCGGGTGTCGCCGGTGATGGCGACCCACTCGCTCGTCGGATGGCGCAGGAAGTGGGCGGTGACGTCCGGGTTGATCATGCGACACGTGTCCGGGGTGGCCGTCCATGCCGATGAGGTTGGCGTAGTCCACGAGGACGGCGAGCCGGGCTGAGGGGCTGATCGGCTCGCCGGGCAGCACCGGGACGGAGAGCCGCAGCCACGCGCCGACCTCGGTGCCGTCGACGGTGCGCGCTCGTCGCATGTCGACGGCGCGGAGGAACCCGGGCACGCTCGGCGTGAGCTCGCGCAGGTGGCGGGCGGACTCCGGCGGGAGCAGCGCGTCGCCGGGACGGGAGTCGGTCGTGTCGACCAGCGACCTCGCCGATCTGCTCGTCGCGCAGCCGCAGCGCGGTGACCCGCACGTGCTCGACGTCGCCGTCGAGGAGGCGGAGCTCGACGACCTGGATCTTCTTGCCCTCGCGCACGATCGTGGGCACGACGTGCAGGCGCCGGCCCATCGGCACCGGGCGGTGGAGGTCGGCGGTGAACCGGCTCAGCGTCATGGGGACGAGGGTGGGCACCTCGTCGAGGCAGTGGCCCAGCAGCGCCAGCACCGTGCCGCCGTTGGCGACGTTCGGGTCCCAGCCGCCCTGCGTCAGGATCGTGCCGACGTAGCCGTCGCCGTCCCGGATGTAGAGGGCCTCGGCGTCCGCGAGCGTCGTACCCGCGTCGAGCTCCGCCAGGAGCCCCGAGTCCTCGTGCATGGTGCGCACGTAGTCGCCCATCTGCTCGAGCGCCTCGGCGGACGGCTTGATGATGATGTCGATGCCGTCTCCGAGCACGTTGAGGTCGAAGTCGGTGACGAGCGCGGCCACCTCGATCAGCGCGTCCGCGGTCAGGTCGAGCCCCGTCATCTCACAGTCGATCCACACAAGTCGCTCGGTCACGGCCAGCCACACTAGTCGTTGCGCCTCCTGCGGTGGTCTCGAGACGGTCGCTGCGCGACCGCCTCGACCACGGGGGAGGCCTGGCGCCTTAAGGTTCGCCTCAACTTCGGTGGTTAGGGTCGGCCACCGTGAGCGAGCGAGGTGGACAGGTGGCCTCCGGCGTCGGCATGGTGGCCCGTCTCGTCGTCGGCGGAGTGCTGGTCGTCGCCGGCGCCATCAAGCTGCCCGACCCGGCGGAGTCTGTCCGGGCCGTGCGTGCCTACGACCTGCTGCCCGAGTCGGTCGTGCCCACGATCGGCTATCTGCTGCCGGCGCTCGAGGTGGTCGTCGGCGTCCTGCTGATCGCCGGCCTGCTGACGCGGTACGCCGCCTTGGTCGCCGGGCTGCTGATGGTCGCCTTCGTCGTCGGCATCGCGTCCGCCTGGGCGCGGGGGCTGAGGATCGACTGCGGGTGCTTCGGCGGTGGCGGGTTCGACGCCGACGCGACAGAGAAGTATCCGTGGGAGATCGCCCGCGACGTCGGCCTCGTGCTGCTCTCCGGTTGGTTGGTCGTGAGGCCGCACAGCCTGCTCGCGCTGGACAACAAGCTGTTCAAGATCTGAGAGGTCATGGGATGTCGAAGAGGTCTGATGCCGGCCGAGCCGCGAGGACTGCCGCGCTGATCGATGCGCAGCGAAGGAAGGAGCGCAACCGCAATCTGATCGTGGCCGGCGTCGTCGTGGTCGTCGTGGCCGTCGTGCTGGGGCTGACGCTCCTCCTGGGCCAGCAGGACGAGACGGGCGAGACCGCGGGCGACGGCGGGACGCCGAGCGGTCTCACCGACGGGTACTCGGTCGTGGTCGGCGAGGAGTCGGCCCCCACGACGATCGCGATCTACGAGGACCCGCAGTGCCCGATCTGCGCAGCCTTCGAGCAGGAGGTCGGCGACCGGCTCGCCGCGGCCGTCGAGGACGGCAGGGTGAAGGTCGAGTACCGCCTGGTCTCCTTCCTCGACCCGCAGTCGGGCAACGAGTACTCCTCACGAGCCGCCAACGCGGCCATGGCGGTGCTGGACACCGCGGGCGTCGAGGCCTTCGTGACGTTCCACGAGACGATCTTCGCCAACCAGCCGGCGGAGGGCACCGACGGCCCGGAGGACGACCGGCTCGTGGAGTGGGCGGTCGAGGCGGGGGCCGACGAGGCAGAGGTCACGCCGCAGATCGAGGACAAGGTCTACGAGCAGTGGCTCAAGAACGCCACGGACCAGATGTCGAAGGCCGGGATCAACGGCACCCCGGGTGTGGTGATCGACGGCGAGCGGGTCGACGGCAACCCGGTGACGTCGCTCCTCGAGGCGATCGATTAGGCGGCGTACAGGCGGTCGTCCGGCCCGCCCGGGAGGCGGAGCCCCGTCAATTTTCGTCCCGGATGTTTTGGACTCGGGTCGATGGGGAAGGGGGTCCCCTGTTGTCGTCGGGTCCCGTGTTGCGGTTGGGACCCAAGACACCGGCGTGACAAACAGCGCTGACAATCGAGACGAACTCCCGAAGGTAGACCACATGAGATTGATGGCAGGAACGACGATCGCCGCGCTGGTGGCCACCGCCTTGGTGGCGGCACCGGCAGTGGCCGACGACGAGGGCGGCAAGGCCGCCGAACGACCGGCGAAGGTGAAGGTGGAGAAGCGAACGCTCGCGGAGGCGCCGATCACGAAGGCGGCCGGCGTGATCGTGAAGCGCGGCGGTGAGATCACATCGGCTGCCGCTCGCGAGGCGGTCGCGAAGGCTGTCGGAGCCGACGTCTCCGCGCCGCAGAGCGTCACCGCCGCGATCGCGGCGTACAACACCGCCCACGAGATGACGGTCGAGGAGGCCAAGGCCGCCGCGGCCGAGGTCGCGAAGCTGCCGGGCGTTGAGTGGGCCGAGCCCAACCTGATCATGCACGCCGACACGCCGTGGCCGACCCCGGTCAACGACCCGCTGGCCGGTGAGCTGCCCAACGTCTGGGACACGCGTGACGCTGATGCAAATGAGATCCGTTTTCAGGGGGTCACGCCGTGGCCGGCCGGTGGATACGGCGTGAAGTCGCCCGCGGTGTGGCCCCAGACGAGGGGCGCAGGGGTGACGGTCGCGGTGCTCGACACCGGTATCCGGCCCGACCATCCGGAGTTCCAGGGGCAGCTCTCCCAGGGCTTCGACTTCATCAGCGACCCCACCCGCTCCAACGATGGTGACGGCCGCGACGCCGACCCCGCCGACGCGGGCGACTGGACGCCGACCTCCGACAGCTCCTGGCACGGCACGCACGTCGCGGGCACCATCGCGGCGGCGACCGACAACGGTCAGGGCATCGCCGGCATCGCGCCCGGCGCCAAGATCCAGGCCGTCCGCGTGCTCGGCTCCGGCGGTGGCTCGTCGGCCGACATCGCGGCCGGCATCGTCTGGGCGTCCGGTGGATCGGTCCCCGGGGTTCCGGCCAACGCCAATCCCGCCAAGGTGCTCAACATGTCTCTCGGCGGCACCTTCCCGAGCTGCCCGTCGGTCTACGGCGACGCCATCAACGCGGCCCGCAGCAATGGCTCGAGCATCATCGTCTCGGCGGGCAACAACAACTCACCGGCCTCCGGGGCCACCCCGGCCAACTGCGCCGGAGTCGTCACCGTAGGGTCTCTCTCGCCCTTCGGCGACAAGGCGTCGTACAGCAACTTCGGCCCGGAGGTCGAGATCTCGGCGATCGGCGGCGAGCAGAACGAGAACATCGAGAGCGACGGCGTTCTCTCGACCCTCGACAGCGGCACGACCACCCCGGTCGGTCCCACCTACGGGTACTACCAGGGCACGAGCATGTCCGCCCCCGCCGTTGCCGGTGGGGCGGCGATCATCGCCTCTCTGGGTCCGATCGGGCCCGATGCGATGACCGCGGCGCTGCAGGCGTCGACGATCCCGTTCCCGACCTCGTCCAACGGCAATACCCTGTTCCAGGCGTGTGACACGGCCAGGTGTGGCGCGGGTGCTCTCGACCTGACGAAGCTGCCGATCCCGACCGCTGCGCCATCCATCAACAGTCACGTGCGGATCGGCGAGTCGGCAACCTCCACCACGGGCGGCTGGGCCGGTGCTCCCACCACCCCGGCTGTCACCTGGACGATCGACGGGGCAGTCGTCGGCGAGGGCGCGTCGTACGTGCCCAAGGAGGCCGAGATCGGCAAGGGTCTGGTCGCATTCGCACACGCCGCCGCCCCCTTCGCCTCCATCGGCAAGGCATCGGCTCCGGTGACCGTCGACAAGGCGTTCTCGACGCTGAAGCTGAAGGGCAAGAGGAAGGTCAAGCCCGGGACGAAGACCAAGTTCAAGGTCAGGGTCACGGCCAAGGGCGTCGAGACCGCCACCGGGAAGATCCAGATCCACGTCAAGAAGGTGCGCAAGCACAAGATCAAGGGTGGCAAGCGCAACCCGAAGCGCTGGATCAACGCCAAGCTCAAGAACGGCAAGGTGACCGTCACGCTGCCCAAGCTCAAGAAGGGCAAGTACAAGATCAAGGTCCTGTACAAGGGCAGCAAGGTGACCGAGCGCAAGCGGGGCGAGCAGCGGCTGAACGTCCGTCGCTGATCCGACGCCCGATCCCCGCTCATCCCTGAGCGGGTCCGACCGCGAGGCCGGGTCCCACGTCTGACCGGCGTGGACCCGGCCTTTCGGCCGTTCGCAGGAGCCTCGGTCCCGGGGAGTGAGCCGGAAGGTTCGAGAATCTGTTGCCGAGGGCATTCAGCCAGTGCTTAGGTGTTGCCCGTCCTGTAATGGGCAACACGTCGTCCTGCGCTCGGGACCCGATCTCAAGGAACCAGATGAAGCTCTTAGCCTCAGCGACCATCGCCGCGCTGGCCGCCGGACTCCTGGCAGTGCCCGCCGCGGCCGCAGACAACGACTCGGGGGGAAGGGTCGCGAGTCGCGGGCCCGAGTCCACTCTCCGGTCCGCGCGCTCGACCAGGGGCCGACCCGGGCCGCGGGCATCATCGTGAAGCGCAACGGCGACGTCTCCGTCGCCGCGGCCGGGGCCGCGGTGGCCGACGCCCTGGGCGCGGAGGTCTCGCCGGCCCGACCGGTCACCGCACGCATCGCGGCGTACGACGTCAAGGAGCCGATGGCCCTCGACGAGGCCGAGGCCGCGGCGGCCGAGGTCGCCAAGCGGGCGGGCGTCGAGTGGGCCGAGCCCAACCTGATCATGCAGGCCCACGTGCCCTATCCGACGCCGATCAACGACCAGTACGCCGGGTTCCTCCCCAACGTCTGGGACATCCGTGACGCCAGCGCGGCCGCCGTCTCGTCCCGCGGGGTCACCCCCTGGCCGGCCGGTGGGTACGGCGTGAAGTCGCCCGCGGTGTGGCCCTACACGACCGGCGCCGGCGTGAGGGTCGCCGTGCTCGACACCGGCATCCGGCCCGACCACCCGGAGTTCCAGGGGCAACTCGTCCCCGGCTACGACATGATCTCCGAGCCCCTCCGCGCCAACGACCCCGACGGCCGCGACGCCGACCCGTCCGACATGGGTGACTGGACGACCGCCGGCCAGTGCGGTGTCGGACGCCCGGCGACCGACAGCAGCTGGCACGGCACGCACGTCGCGGGCACCATCGCGGCGGCCGCCAACAACAGCGTGGGGGTCGCCGGCATCGCGCCGGGCGCGAAGATCCAGGCCGTTCGGGTGCTCGGCAAGTGCGGCGGCACCTCCGCCGACATCGCGGCCGGCATCGTGTGGGCCGCGGGTGGGGAGGTTCCCGGGCTCCCGCTCAACGCGGCTCCCAGCCAGGTCCTGAACATGTCCCTCGGTGGCACGTTCCCGAGCTGCCCGTCGGTCTACGGCGACGCCATCAACGCCGCACGCGGCAGAGGCGCCAGCATCGTCGTCTCGGCCGGCAACAACAACTCGCCGGCCTCCGGTGCCACCCCGGCCAACTGCCCCGGGGTGGTCACCGTGGCATCGCTATCGCCGTACGGCGACAAGGCGTCGTACAGCAACTTCGGCCCGGAGGTCGAGATCTCGGCGATCGGCGGGGAGCAGAACGAGGGCACGCCGGCGGACGGCGTCCTGTCCACCCTCGACAGCGGCACCACCACGCCGGTCGGCCCCACCTACGAGTTCTACCAGGGCACGAGCATGTCCGCCCCAGCGGTCGCCGGAGGCGCGGCGATCATCGCGTCCCTGGGTCCGATCGGGCCCGACGCGATGACGGCGGCGCTCCAGGCGTCGACGATCCCGTTCCCGACGTCGTCCAACAACAACGCGACCTTCCAGGCATGCGACACGGCCCGGTGCGGCGCGGGTGTTCTCGACCTGACGAGGCTGCCGGTCCCGACCGGCGGTCCGGTGATCACGGGCGGGGCCTACGTAGGTGGCACGCTCAACGCGACCCCGGGCACCTGGGCCGGGTCGTCGACCACGCCGAGCGTCACCTGGCTGATCGACGGCGTCGCGGTCGCCGAGGGCCCGACGTACAAGCCGGGCAAGCAGGACGTGAAGAAGTCGATCGTCGCCTTCGCCCACGCCGCCGGCGCCTTCGCCGCGATCGGCAAGGCCTCCGCCCCGCTCCCGATCGGCAAGGCGGTCTCGAAGGTCAAGGTCAAGGGCAAGAAGAAGGTCCGCCCGGGCAACCGCGCGAAGATCAAGATCAAGGTCAAGGTCGCCGGGATCAAGGGCAAGCAGATCAAGGGCAAGATCAAGGTGGTCCTGAAGAAGAAGGGCAGCAAGAAGGTCAAGGGCAAGTTCAAGCTCAAGAAGAAGCACAAGGGCAAGATCAAGATCCTCACGCCGCGCCTGAGGAGAGGGAAGTACAAGCTCACGGTGAAGTACACCGGGAACGCGTACATCGCCAAGGACAAGGCGAAGAAGAAGATCAAGGTGGGGCGCTGAGGTCAGACTCCTGACGGGGCCGGTCGCGTTGGCGGCCGGCCCCGTTGCCTTGCCCACCTGGGACCGTGCCCGGCCTGCCAGGCGTAGCCTCGGGCGCGTGTCAGCCTCACCACTCACCGGCTTCGTCTCCGGACTGCCCAAGGCCGAGCTCCACGTCCACCACGTCGGCTCCGCCTCGCCGCGGATCGTCGCCGAGCTGGCCGCCCGGCACCCGGGCGTCGTACCCGCCGACCCGGACGCGCTCGCCGACTTCTTCGCCTTCCGCGACTTCGGTCACTTCATCGAGGTCTACCTGGCCGTCGTCGACCTGATCCGCACGCCGGAGGACATCCGGATGCTGACCTACGAGGTCGCCCGCGAGCTGGACGGGCAGCGGGTGCGGTACGCCGAGCTGACCTGCACGCCGTACACCTCGGTGGTCCGAGGCATCCCGATCGAGGCGTACACCGAGGCCATCGAGGACGCGCGTGTCGCCGCCGAGCGAGACTTCGGGCTGGTGCTGCGGTGGATCTACGACATCCCCGGGGAGTCGGGCGTGCCCGCGGCCGACGCCACCTTGTCCTACGCCCTCGGGCACCGGGTCGACGCGCTGGTCGGCTTCGGGCTCGGGGGGCCGGAGGTCGGCGTACCCCGCGCTCAGTTCGCGCCGCACTTCGACCGGGCGCGCGAGGCGGGGCTGCGATCGGTCCCGCACGCGGGGGAGACCACCGGTCCGCAGACCGTGTGGGACTCGCTCCGTCTCCTCGGCGCGGAGCGCATCGGCCACGGCATCTCCGCTGCGCGGGACCCGGAGCTGCTGAGGCATCTTGCCACGGTCGGCATCGCGCTCGAGGTGTGTCCCTCCTCCAATATCGCTACGGGCGCCGTCGCGTCCCTCGCCGACCACCCGCTGCCTGCCTTCGTCGCGGCCGGCGTGCCCGTCGTCATCAACTCCGACGACCCGCCGATGTTCGGCACGACGCTGAACCGCGAGTACGAGATCGCCGCCGCCCTGCTCGGTCTCGACGATGCCGACATCGCCGACCTCGCCCGCGCCGGCGTGCGGCATTCCTTCGCCGACGACACCGTCAAGACCCGGATCCTCGGCGAGATCGATGTGTACGCCGCGTCGCCTGCTCGAAGCGGGCATGTTTAAGCCCTGCGGACTCATACTCCGCAGGGCCACCTGAATCGTGGCGTGCGGCTGGGCCGGATGTCGGGAGCCGCGCCCGCGTGTCGCGAACCGAAATGCCGGTCCGGCCCCACGCGGGGGGGCGCCGGTTGACTACCCTTCGTCCCAGACCACGCCCCCGTAGCTCAGCTGGATAGAGCAAGTCACTTCTAATGACTCGGTCGCAGGTTCGAATCCTGCCGGGGGTGCCCGACTCAGAACACGACACGACAGCGCCTCGTGCGTGATCGGTGGGCAGAGCGACGGACGGCGCCCGCCAGCGGCTGGACGACACGCCGGCCGCCGCGCGGGCGACCGCGGCACGAGACGCGGTCGCCGTCGGCCTGATCGTCAAGTCGTCGGGGGTCACCACCGCCCACGTCCGGGCGCAGGTCGCCTCCGCGCTCGGGTCCAAGGTGTCGCCCGGCCGTCCGGTGATGGGCAATGTGGTTGCCGTCGACGCCCTCGAGCCCCTGACGCTGGAGGATGCGGAGGCCGCCGCGGCGGTGGTCGAGCGCACCGCCGGTGTCGTCTGGGCCGAGCCCAACTACCTGATGCAGGCGGCCGAGACGCCGTGGCCCTCGCCGGTCAACGATCCGCATGCGAGCCGGCTCCGCAACCTGTGGGACATGCGTGACGCCGGCGACCCGAACGTGGCAGCGGTCGGCGCGTCGCCCTGGCCGGCCGGCGGTTACGGCGTCAAGGCACCCGCCCTGTGGCCCTCGACGACCGGCGGAGGCGTCGTCGTGGCTGTCATCGACACCGGTATCCGCGCCAACCACCCGGACCTGGCGGCCCAACTGGTCCCTGGATACGACTTCATCTCCGCCGACGCGACCGGGGGGTTCGCCAACTCCAACGACGGCGACGGGCGCGATGCAGACCCCGCCGACCCGGGTGACTGGACCGACGGCGCGGTGTGCAACGGCGCGTCACCCCGGTCGAGCACCTGGCACGGCACCCACGTCGCGGGCACGATCGCGGCGACGGCGAACAACGGCATCGGCGTCGTCGGGGTCGCTCCCGCGGCCCGGATCCTGCCCGTGCGCGTCCTCGGACGCTGCGGCGGCACCTCCGCGGACATCGCGGCCGCGATGGTGTGGTCGGCCGGTGGGTCCGTGCCCGGGGTCCCGGCCAACCCCTACCCGGCCAAGGTGCTCAACATGTCCCTCGGCGGCAGCGCGCCGGCCTGCCCCCAGACATACGCGGACGCGATCAACACCGTCCGTGGGCAAGGGGGCAGCGTGGTCGTCGCGGCCGGCAACTCGGGCACGAACGTCGCCGGAGCCACGCCGGCCAACTGCCCGGGCGTCGTGACCGTCGCCTCGACCTCCGACTACGGCGACCACCCGACGTACAGCAACTACGGCAACCTGGTGGACATCGCGGCGCCGGGTGGCGACAGCTTCTGGGAGGGCCTGGAGATCTACTCCACGGTCGACACCGGTACGACGACCCCGGTCGCGCCGGGCTACGCGTACAAGCAGGGGACGAGCATGGCGACTCCTGCGGTGGCCGGCGGCGCTGCGCTCCTCGCCTCGATCGGCGCCTTCTCGGCGGACCAGATGGAGGCTGCCCTCCGGGCGGCGGTGACCGGATTCCCCCACCAGCGGCCACCCCAACTTCGCGCCCTGCGACGCGGCCAACTGCGGCACGGGCATCCTCGACCTCACCAAGGTCCCCGCCCCGACCGCTCCTCCCGCGGTGTCCGGCACTCCGGCAGTCGGCGGCGTGCTAAGCGCGACCAACGGTGGCTGGATCGGTCCGGCGACGTCCTACTCGGTGACCTGGGTCTCCGGCGGCGTCGTGGTCGCGGAGGGTGCGTCGTACACAGTGCAGGCATCCGACCAGGGCAAGCAGATCGTGGCCGTCGCCCATGTCGTGGGTGGGCCGTTCGCACCGGTGGCCCGGTCGTCTGCGCCGGTGACCATCCCGCTCGCACCGGTCCCACCGGTGCCGCCGACCAAGGCGCGTGCCAAGCTGAAGATCAAGGCGCCCGAGCATGCCCGGCCCGGCAGCCGCCCCACGATCACGGTCAAGATCAAGGCCAGCGGCGTGAAGAAGCCGACCGGCAAGATCAAGGTCGTGCTGAAGAAGGGCTCCGCCAAGACCACCCTCAAGGTGAAGGTCAAGGCCAAGCACAAGGGCAAGGTAAAGGTCCGACTGCCCCGGCTGACCCGAGGCACCTACAAGCTCAAGGTGAGCTACTCCGGCAGCGCGACCGTCGAGGCTGCGTCCACGGGCTGGCGCAAGCTCGTGGTCGGTCGGTAGCCGTCAGTCGGTGCGGAGAGAGGTGGGCCGCATCGCGTCGCGGATGACGGGGGCGAGCAGGGCGCTCGCGAGGTACGCCGACGCAACGGTCGCCAGCACCGCGACCAGGGCCGATGCCAGGAGCACGAGCGGCCACAACCACAACACGTCCACTACGCCGGAGAAGCTGCTACCGACCAGACAGCCGAGCACCGCAAGCGGCACGGTGGCGAGCAGGGCCTCCCGGCGCAGTGCGGTCGCGATGACGCGCGCGGGCACACCGACGGCGGCGAGGGCAGAGTAGGCGCGACGATGGGCGAGGACGGTGTCGGTGATGTGCAGGGCGAGGGAGACCCCGACCAGCAGGAGCGACACCAGCGCGAGGCCCACCACGAGCAGGGTCGGCGGCAGGTGTTCGCCGCCGTACAGATCGCTGTTGAGGGTGAGATCGGCGACGAGCGACCCGCAGACGCCGAGGGTCAGGCCCGCGACGCTCGTCGCCATGGTCGCCCGAGCGGCCGGGCGGGGGTCGGCGCTGAGCCGGCGGGCCGCGAGCAGGGTCGGCACGGTGCGCGCGCCACCGGCGAATCGCGACGCCAGCCACGACGCGAACCCGCCCGTCACCCAGGGCCCGAGGCCGACGAGCCCCAGTACGCCGAGGACGATCGAGACGTTGGAGATCGCATCGACGGCCGCGTAGTCGCCGCTCATGACCAGCATCGGTGAGACCAACGTGATCAGGACGGCGCCGACCGCGAGGGCGAGCAGGGCGAGGATCGGTGCTCGTGCGCGGCGCGGCTGCTGCGGCTCCTCGCTCTCCGTCGCCGTCGCGGCCCCGATCGCGGCGCCCGAGACCGACACCGCGAGCACGACGGCGATGCTCCACGCGCCGGGTCCGGTCGCGACCGGCACGACGGCGCCGAGCTCGGTCTCGCTGAGGCCGACCCCGAGCGCGCTCCGCATCAGCCACCACACGCCGATCCCGCGGTCGCCGGGTGCGAGTGCGGCAGAGCCGGGAGAGCACTCTGTTCACTCGATTCCCGGGTTGACCTGGGATGTCCTCACTGGACCCGGGTTACAACCAAGGTCAGGTGACGACATCCCAGGTCAACCTGGGAAACCTGGGGCGGCCGCGGCTCAGCGCAGGCCGCCGAACCACTCCTCGACGTCGCCCGAGGTGCGGGGGAGGCCGGCGGAGAGGTTCTCGTGACCGTCGGCGGTGACGAGGATGTCGTCCTCGATGCGGATGCCGATGCCGCGGAGCTCCTCGGGGACGAGCAGGTCGTCCTCCTGGAAGTAGAGCCCCGGCTCGACGGTGAGCACCATGCCCTCCGCCAGGTCGCCCTTCGGGTAGACCTCCGGCGCGGAGCCCGCGCAGTCGTGGACGTCCATCCCGAGCATGTGCGAGGTGCCGTGGAGGGTCCAGCGTGCGTAGACGCGCGAGTCCCGCGACAGCGCCTCGTCGACCGAGACCGGCAGCAGACCGAGGTCGTCGAGGCCGTGGGCGAGCACCGACATCGCAGCCTCGTGGGCGGCGAGGAAGGGTACGCCTGGGCGCACGGCCCGCACGCCGGCATCCTGGGCCTCGTAGACGAGGTCGTAGAGCCGCCGCTGAAGGTCGGTGAAGGTGCCGTCGATCGGCAGCGTGCGGGTCACGTCGGCGGTGTAGAGGTTGCGGCCCTCGACGCCCATGTCGAGCAGCACCAGCTCGCCGGGGGTGATCGGGCCGGAGTTGTCGATCCAGTGCAGCGTGGTGGCGTGCTTGCCGCCGCCGCAGATGGCGTCGTACCCCAGGTCGTTGCCCATCGCGCGGGCGCGGCGGTGGAAGGTGCCCTCGATCCAGCGCTCGCCGAACTCCAGCACCCGGTCCCACTCGCGCACGCAGTCCTCGAAGCCGAGGGTGGTGATGTCGCAGGCCTCGCGGAGCTCGCCGATCTCCCAGTCGTCCTTGACCAGCCGCAGCTCGCCGGCGACCCGGGAGAGCTCGGAGTCGGCCGCGTCGTCACCGGCGACCAGGGCGTCGACGCGTGGGTCGACGCCGCGGACGACGCGCGCCTTGCCCGATCCACCCGGACCCGACCTGCTGAGAGCGGCGTCGAGGTCGTCGAGGTGCCTGACCGGCAGGCCGAGGGAGTCGGAGATCTCCCTCAGGGACGGCCGGCGCCCTGCCCACAGCTCGCCGTACTGGCGGTCGCGGAAGAACTCGTCGGTCTCGCGGGAGGACCGCGGCCGGGCGTAGAGAACGGCGTCGCCTCCCTCCACGACGAGCACCGCGTCGGAGGTCTGGTTGCCGGAGAAGTAGGTGTGCGCCGTGTCGGACCGGAAGCGATAGTCGGTGTCGTTGGCCCGCACCTTGTAGGGGCCCGCGGGAAGGACCAGCCGCTCGCCCGGGAACGCCTCGGCCAGCCGGCGGCGGCGCTGCTCGGCGTACGTCGTGACGGGGTGCGGCGGCATGTCGAGCTCGCGATCACCCCAGCCCTCGCGCATGAATGCGGCGTACGCGGCAGGGACGGCGGGGTCGTGGGACTCGGTGTGCAGCTCGTCGGGCTGCTCCTCGGCGGTCGTCACCCGCATCACTGTACGCCCGCCGTCGAGGGCCTCGGATAACCTTTCGGCCATGCCCCCGCGCCCCCGTCAGAACGTGCTGTTCACGGTCATCGTGGCCGTGTTCTCCGCGCTGGGCGCACTGGCGATGGTCGCCGTCATCGCGTTCTCCGGGGCGCCCGACAGCCTGATCCTGGCCAGCATCCTCGCCGCCGTCCCGGTCGCCCCGCTGGTCGCCTGCTACCTGTGGCTCGACCGCTACGAGCCGGAGCCGAAGTCGCTGCTCGCGGCCGGCCTCGTCTGGGGCGGGTTCGTCGCGACCGCAGCGACCCTGGTCATCCAGGGGGTGGGCGGGCTCTTCGTGCCGATCTCCGACGACACCAGCCTCACGATCGTCGCGCCGGTCACCGAGGAGCTGTGCAAGGGGCTCTTCCTGGTCCTGCTGCTCGTCTTCCGCAGGCACGAGCTCGACGGCGTCCTCGACGGCATCGTCTACGCCGGCATGGTCGGCATCGGCTTCGCCTTCGTGGAGAACATCCTCTACCTCGCGGCCGCCTACAACGGCACTGACGGCACCAGCCCCGGCGGCACCGAGTCGGTCGGGGCGCTGTTCGTGCTGCGCTGCCTCGCCAGCCCGTTCGCCCATCCCCTCTACACCGCCTTCATCGGCATCGGTGTCGGCCTCGCGGTCACCAGCCGGTCGCGCGCCGTGCAGGTCCTCGCCCCGCTCTGTGGCTACCTCGTCGCGGTTCTCGCGCACGGCCTCTGGAACGGCTCCACTCTCTACGGCTCGTCGGGCTTCTTCGGCACCTATCTCCTCGTGATGGTTCCGGTCTTCGTCTCGATGGTCTGGTTCGCGGTCTACGCCCGGCGCTCGGAGAAGCGACTGCTGGCGGCCGCGCTCACCGACGCTGCCCGGCTCGGGCTGTTGCCCGCGAGTGACATCGCCTGGCTGGTCGACCTCAACGGCCGGCGTCAGGCGCGCAGCTTCGCGCGCACGTACGGCGGCGAGGCCGGCGAGCAGGCGATGCGCGACTACCAGCGGGTCGCGGTCGAGCTCGGCTACCTCCACCACCGCTTCCTCCGCGGCACGCCTCCCGAGGACTACGCCGACCGCGGCAACCACTACGTGACCGAGATCCGGGCGATCCGGCCCTCGGTCGCGTTTCCCGGTCAGGTGGTCCCGATTCGATGACCGACGAGCCCACCCCGGCCGGCGCACGCGCGGCCGCCGAGAACACCAAGATGGTCACCGCCCTGGTGCGGCTGCGCAGCGCCTATCAGGACGCCAGGCTGCCGCTCACCCTCCCGGGCGCCGACGAGGCCCGCACCGTGGTCGCCGACACGATCGCCCAGCTCGAGGACTATGTCATCCCGCGGCTGATGACCATCGACGCCCCGCTGCTGACCGTGGTGGGCGGCTCGACGGGCGCCGGCAAGTCCACGCTGGTCAACTCGCTCGTCGGCAGGCGGGTCACCGAGCCCGGCGTACTCCGGCCGACGACCCGCTCACCCGTCCTCGTCCATCACCCGGACGACGCCGAGTGGTTCGGCGCGGACCGCCTCCTCCACGACCTCGACCGGGTCACCCGGGCGACCAACGACCCCGCGGCGCTCCAGCTCGTCGTCTCCGACACCCTGCCTCCGGGCCTGGCGATCCTCGACGCGCCCGACATCGACTCGGTGGAGGAGCGCAACCGCACCCTCGCCGCGCAGCTGCTCGCCGCGGCCGACATGTGGCTCTTCGTGACGAGCGCCGCACGGTACGCCGACCAGGTGCCCTGGGGCTTCCTCAAGCAGGCGGCGGAGCGGTCGGCCGCCGTGGCCATCGTCCTGGACCGCACGCCGCCCGAGGCCGAGGAGACGGTCTCCACCCACCTGGCGCGGATGCTGGCGGCCCGCGGTCTCAAGGACTCCCCGCTCTTCACGGTCCCGGAGACCGAGCTGGACGGCGACGGTCTCGTCCCGGCCGCCGACGTGGCCGACATCCGTCACTGGCTGGCTTCGCTCGCCGAGAACGCCGACGCCCGGACGGCGGTCGTGAAGCAGACGCTCGACGGGGCCGTACGCACGATCTCGCAGCGCACGCATCGCATCGCCGACGCCGCCGCCGCGCAGGTCGACGCCGCCCTCAGGCTCAGGGAGGACGCCGAGAAGGCGTACGCCGACGCCCGGACCGAGATCGCCAAGGCATCCGCCGACGGCACCCTGCTGCGGGGGGAGATCCTGGCCCGCTGGCAAGAGTTCGTCGGCACGGGCGAGCTGCTGCGCACGCTGGAGACCAAGGTCGGCTGGCTGCGCGATCGGATCGTCAACGCGGTCAAGGGCAAGCCGCAGCAGGCCGAGCGGGTGACCGACGCCGTGGAGTCCGGCCTGGAGAGCCTGGTCATGGAGCACGCCGAGTCGGCCGCCGAACGAGCCGAGGCGTCGTGGCTGACACTCGCGTCCGGCAAGGACCTGCTCGCCGGAGCCGGTGAGGACCTCGGGCGTGCCTCCCGCGAGTGCCGGCGTCGTACCGAGCGGGCCGTCCGCGACTGGCAGCAGGGCGTGCTCGACATGGTCCGCACCGAGGGTGCCGACAAGCGCTCCACAGCACGCTTCCTGGCCTTCGGCGTCAACGGGCTGTCGGTCGCGCTGATGGTCGTGGTCTTCGCCCACACCGCGGGCATCACCGGGGCGGAGGTGGGCATCGCCGGCGGCTCGGCGGTCCTGGGGCAGAAGCTCCTGGAGGCGGTCTTCGGCGACCAGGCGGTGCGCAGCCTCGCCGAGCGGGCACGCAAGGACCTCGAGCGGCGCGTGGCACAGCTCCTCGACGAGGAGCAGGCGCGCTACACCGAGCTGCTCGACGGCCTCGGCATCTCTCCGGGCGCGGAGGCCGCGTTGCGCTCGGCCGCCCGCCGGGTGGACGACGTCCGCTTCGGCGAGCTGCCGGCCTCGGCGTCGCTGCCGGTGCCCGGTCACGCGCTGCGTCCCGGTGTATCGGCGGCCGACGGCGAGACCATAGGCTGAAGCCCGTCCTGTTCGTTGCCCCACGTGCCGAGAGGGAAGATGACGTCGCTCCTCGAGGGTGCCAAGAGGCTGGTCACCCGCAGCTCCGACCTGGGCACGCGCATCACCGCGCTCGAGGAGGTCGTCGAGTACGGCCGGGGGCGGCTCGATGACGGACTCCTCGACGGTGTCGAGGGGGTCGTCTCCCGGGCCGGTCAACGGCTCAGGCTCTCCGCCGAGCACACCGTGGTCGCCATCGCCGGCGCCACCGGCTCGGGGAAGTCCTCGACGTTCAACTCGCTGACCGGTCTCGACCTGGCCGCGGTCGGCGTACGCCGTCCCACCACGTCGTGGACCACCGCCTGCGTGTGGGGCCGTGAGGGCGCCGACGAGCTTCTCGACTGGCTGGAGATCCCGGCGCGCCACCGCGTGGTCCGTGACTCGGTGCTCACGACGGGCCACGAGGACGCGCAGATGAAGGGCGTCGTCCTGCTCGACCTGCCCGACCACGACTCCACCGAGGTCTCGCACCACCTGGAGGTCGACCGGCTGGTCGCGCTCGCCGATCTGCTGGTGTGGGTGCTCGACCCGCAGAAGTACGCCGACGCCGCCATCCACGAGCGCTATCTCGCGCCGCTCAAGCGTCACCACGGCGTGATGCTGGTGGTTCTCAACCATCTCGACACCGTCGCCGAGGACCGGCGTCAGGCGATGCTCGACGACGTACGCCGACTGCTCGTCGCCGACGGCCTCCCCGACGTGCCGGTGCTCGGCATCAGCGCCCGGGAGGGACTCGGCATGACAGAGCTCCGCGCCGAGATCGTGCGGAGGGTGACGGAGAAGAAGGCGGCCCGCAGGCGGCTCGAAGGTGACATGCGAGCGGCTGCCGACGCCGTCGCGGAGGCGTCCGGGACGGCGGAGGCCGGGTCGATGTCCAAGCAGCGGGTCGCCGCGCTCGAGGATGCTCTCGCCGGCGCGGCCGGGGTGCCGACCGTCGTCGCGGCCGTCGAGAAGTCGACCCGGATGCGTGCCGGCCGCGCGACCGGCTGGCCGCTCGTCTCCTGGGTCGGCCGACTCAAGCCCGACCCGCTCAGGCGGCTCCACCTCGATCTCGGCGACGCCGGCAAGGAGCTCACCGGGAGGGCGCGGACGTCCGTGCCGGTGGCGACACCGGTCCAGCGGGCTCGCGTCGACACCGAGGTGCGGGCGGTGGCCGACGCGGTCTCCTCCGGCCTCACCCGGCCTTGGGCAGATGCCGTCCGGCGCGCGTCGGTCGCCAAGCTCGACGACCTGGGCGACGCGCTCGACAAGGCGATCGGCCAGACCGATCTCGGCGTCGGCCGGCTGCCGGTGTGGGCTGGCATCGTGCGGGTGCTGCAGTGGCTGCTCATCTGCTGCGCTCTCGTCGGCTTGGTGTGGTTCGGCTTCAACCTCTTCGCCGTCGGGATGGGTGTGGCCAGGCTCGAGGTCGCCGACGTGGCCGGTCTCCCGCTGCCGCTGCTGCTGTTGGTCGTCGGCGTGGGTGGCGGGATCCTGCTCGCCATGCTCTGCCGTGTGCTCGTCGGCGCGACCGCGCGGCGCCGCGCGGCGGCCGCCGACAAGCGCCTGCGCGACGCCATCTCCGGCGTCGCCCGCGAGCTGGTCGTCACGCCCGTCCAGGCCGAGCTTGCGGCCTACGACAAGGTGCGGCAGGGCCTGCTGACCGCGCGGCGCTGACCCGGGCCTGGTTTGCCGCCGACCCGGGCTTGGTGTCCGAGCCTCTCCACAGGCGTCGCGGACCCCCGGGTTATCCACAGGGCAGGGCGCGCTGTCGGTGGCCCCGTCGAGGCTCCTCGTCGTACCCGGCGAACGGGTGGCAGACGACAAGATGAAGGAGCACGACATGAAGAACTCGACGATCGTCCTGACCGGCTGGCTCGGCAGCGACGTCCGGCTCAACGACGCCGGCGACGCACAGGTCGCCCACTTCCGGGTGGCTCACACGCCGCGCCGCTTCGACAAGGAGATGGGCCTGTGGGTCGACGGCCCGACCGAGTGGTACGACGTGTCCGCCTGGCGAGGTCTCGCCCTCAACTGCGCGGCGTCGCTCCACCGCGGTGACCCGGTCGTCGTCCACGGGCGGGTTCGGGCCAGCTCGTGGACCCGTGACGGTGCGACCTTCAACAGTTTCGACGTGCAGGCCGAGTTCGTGGGTCACGACCTCAACTTCGGCAGCTCGGCGTTCACGAAGGTCTCCCGGCGTGACGAGGCCGAGGGCGGCCAGCGGCAGGATACGGAGGTCGCCGCCGACGCGGCCTGAGGCGGCCCCTCGGGCCGACCCATTCGGGCCGGCCCGACGACCGGCCCGAATGGGTCGGCGCCGGGCTCCGCACGTAGGGTTGTGCGACATGGCGGAGTACGTATTCACCCTGCGAAATGTGCGCAAGGCGCATGGCGACAAGGTCGTCCTCGACAACGTGACCCTCTCGTTCCTTCGCGGGGCCAAGATCGGTGTGGTCGGCCCCAACGGCACGGGCAAGTCGACGCTGTTGAAGATCATGGCCGGGCTCGAGCAGGCCAACAACGGCGACGCACTGCTCGACCCCGGCGCCACCGTCGGCATGCTCCAGCAGGAGCCCCCGCTGACCGAGGGCAGGACCGTCCTGGAGAACGTCGAGGAGGCGGTCTCCGAGATCAAGACGAAGATGAAGCGCCTCGAGGACGCCTACATGGAGATGGGCGAGCCCGACGCCGACCTCGACAAGCTCAACGAGGAGGCCGGCACCCTGCAGACCGAGCTCGAGCACGCCGGCGCGTGGGACCTCGACTCCCGGCTCGAGCAGGCGATGGACGCGTTGCGCTGCCCGCCGCCCGACGAGCTGGTCGACCACCTCTCCGGAGGCGAGCGACGCCGCGTCGCGCTCTGCAAGCTCTTGCTCCAGCAGCCCGACCTGCTGCTCCTCGACGAGCCGACCAACCACCTCGACGCCGAGTCGGTGCAGTGGCTCGAGGGCCACCTCGCCTCCTACCCCGGCGCCGTGCTGGCCGTCACCCACGACCGGTACTTCCTCGACAACGTCGCGCAGTGGATCCTCGAGCTCGACCGTGGCAGGACCCACCCCTACGAGGGCAACTACACCACCTACCTGGAGACCAAGAAGGACCGGCTCAAGATCGAGGGTCAGAAGGACGCCAAGCGCGCGAAGATGCTCGATAAGGAGCTCGAGTGGGTGCGCTCCAACCCCAAGGCGCGCCAGGCGAAGAGCAAGGCTCGCCTGCAGCGCTACGAGGAGATGGCCGCGGAGGCCGACCGGATGCGCAAGATCGACACCTCCGAGATCAACATCCCGGCCGGGCCGCGGCTCGGCGATGTGGTGCTCGAGGCCAAGAGTCTGGCGAAGGGCTTCGACGACCGCCCGCTGATGCACGACGTGTCGTTCACCCTGCCCCGGGCCGGGATCGTCGGCGTGATCGGACCCAACGGCGTCGGCAAGACGACACTGTTCCGGATGATCAGGGGCCAGGAGCAGCCCGACGACGGCAGGCTCGATGTCGGCCAGACGGTCAAGATCTCCTACGTCGACCAGAGCCGCGGTGGGATCGACCCCAACAAGAACGTCTGGGAGGTCGTCTCCGACGGGCTCGACTTCATCAAGGTCGCGAACTTCGAGATGAACTCCCGCGCCTACGTCGCCTCGTTCGGCTTCAAGGGTCCCGACCAGCAGAAGAAGGCGGGAGTCCTCTCGGGTGGGGAGCGCAACCGTCTCAACCTCGCGCTCACGCTCAAGATGGGCGGCAACCTGCTCCTCCTCGACGAGCCGACCAACGACCTCGACGTGGAGACGCTCTCGTCGCTGGAGGACGCTCTGCTCGACTTCCCGGGCTGTGCCGTCGTGACCTCCCACGACCGTTGGTTCCTCGACCGCGTAGCGACCCACATCCTCGCCTGGGAGGGCGACGATGAGGACCCGGCGAACTGGTTCTGGTTCGAGGGCAACTACGCGGCGTACGAGGACAACAAGGTCGAGCGTCTCGGCGTCGAGGCGGCTCGCCCGCACCGGGTCACCCACCGCCGACTCACCCGCGACTGAGAGGACCCCGTCAGCGGGGCTGGCGGATCTCCATCTCCGGCGCCCGGCTGATGAGCCGGTCGCTCACCGCGTTCATCACCCGGCCGACCGCGGCGAAGTCGCCGGCGTCCACGAGGTCCACGAGGTACTCGCGCACGCCCTGCACATGGGTGTGCGCGGCGTCCGTCAACAACGCGTGGCCCTCGTCGGTCATCTGGCAGAGCACCCCGCGCCCGTCGTCGGGGGAGGCGCTGCGAGTGACCCAGCCGCGATCCTGCATCCGGCGGACCGTGTGGGTCACCCGGCTGCGGCTGTGCGCGAGCGCGGCCGCCAGCCGAGCCATGCGCATCTGCCGGTCGGGGCACTCCGAGAGCCGGACCAGGATCTCGTACTCCGTCAGCGAGATGCCCCAGCGCTTCTCCAGGTCGTCGCTCAGCTGGTCGGTCAGCAGCGTCATCCCGATCACGAGCGCCCGCCACGACCCCTGCTGCTCGTCGTCGAGCCACCGTGTGGGTGGCGTCGGGACGACATGGAGGTCCGGCATGGGGTGCAGTTTAGGCGGGATCGATCCGCCTTGGCGGTTCCCGCGCAGAGCGGGTCTCGCGGCTCGGCTCGGCGCTGGATCGGCTCTGACGGGCTCGCCGCTCACAGCCGCTCGAGGATGAGCGCCATTCCCTGGCCGCCTCCGACGCACATGGTGATGAGGCCGGTGGACTTGTCATGCCAGTCGAGGCTGTTGAGCATGGTGTTCTGGAGCCGGGCACCGGTCATGCCGAAAGGGTGGCCGACGGCGATGGCGCCACCGTTGACGTTGAGGCGGTCGATGTCGATGCCGAGGTCCTGGTACGACGGCACGACCTGCGCCGCGAACGCCTCGTTGATCTCGACGAGGTCGATGTCGTCGATGGTCATGCCGGCCAGGGCGAGGGCGCGCCTGGAGGCCTCGACCGGTCCGAGGCCCATGATCTCCGGTGAGAGTGCGGAGACGCCGGTGGAGACGATGCGGGCGAGCGGGGTGATGCCGAGCTCCGCGGCCAGGGTGTCGGACATGACGACGACCGCGGCGGCGCCGTCGTTGAGGGCGCAGCAGTTGCCGGCCGTGACCACGCCGTCGGGGCGGAAGACCGGGTCGAGCTGGGCTATCGCCTCGTAGGTCACGCCCGATCGGGGACCGTCGTCGGCGGTCACGAGCGCGCCGTCGGGGGTGGTGACGGGCGTGATCTCACGGGCCCAGAAGCCGTCGGCTATGGCCTTCTCGGCGAGGTTCTGCGAGCGCACCGCGAACTCGTCGAGCTCCCTGCGGTCGAGTCCGCGCAGACTGGCGACGTTCTCGGCGGTCTGGCCCATCGCGATGTAGATGTCGGGAGCCGCCCCGTCCTCACGCGGGTCGCGCCAGGGCGCTCCCGCGCCTGCGGAAGGGCCACCACCCGACGCCCGCTCCGCCGTCCGCGCCCCGGCCTCGGCGAACCGCGGGTTGTGCGTGCCCGGGATGTGGTCGGAGGTGCCGTGGGCGAACCGGGAGACGGTCTCGACGCCGGCGGAGATGATCGAGTCGGCCTCGCCCGCCTTGATCGCGTGGAACGCCATTCGGGTGGTCTGCACCGAGGAGGAGCAGTAGCGGGTGATCGTGGCGCCCGGCACCGAGTCCATGCCGTTGAGGATGTTGACGATGCGGGCCATGTTGTTGCCGCTCTCGCCGCCCGGCAGGCCGCAGCCGAGCAGTAGGTCGTCGACCGTCGTGGGGTCGAGCGCCGGGATCTTGTCGAGAGCGGCCTTCACGATGAGGGCGGCCAGGTCGTCGGGGCGCAGGTCCTTGAGCGAGCCCTTGTTGGCTCGGCCGATCGGCGTACGGGCGGCACTGACGATGACGGCCTCGGGCATGGCTCCTCCGATCGGGACGGGACCTCGCGGTCCAGCGTAGAGGGAGTCACCCGCTGGGACGTGCCCTCACGGGCCGGTCGCCGCGGGCCGGCGACTTTTCTGACACGATCGGCGCGTGCGTCATCGCTACGAGTGCCCCGTCCGGTGGGCCGACCTCGACACCATGGGCCACGTGAGCAACGTCACGTACGTCGACTACCTCCAGGAGAGCAGGGTCGACTTCATGCGCGCCCTCGGCGTGCGGTGGAGCGGTGTCGACGAGGGCATGGTCGTCGTCCGCACCGAGGTCGACTACCTCACGCCGATGACCTTCCACCTGCGCCCGGTGACGGTGGAGTGCTGGGTGAGCGAGGTCCGGTCCGCGACCTTCACGATGTCCTACGAGATCGTCGACGACCACGACGGCGAGCGCCGGGTCCACGCGCGGGCGAGCACCGTGCTGGCACCCTTCGTGTTCGCGACCCAGCGGCCGCGCCGGCTCACCGCGGCGGAGCGTGGTCGGCTCGAGGTCGTGCTCGAGGCGGCGGGCGACGGCGGTGCCGCCGCCCCGCGTCGTACGCCGTGGGGGAAGCCGCCGCGTGAGGAGGCCGGCCACTACCCGCTCCACGTCCGGTTCTCCGACACCGACGCCTACGGGCACGTGAACAACGTGCACTACCTCGAGTACTTCCAGGAGGCTCGGATCCCGTGGTTCGGGCAGCTCGCCCAGGAGGTCGACGAGGCTCGCGGTCTGCGCGCGGTCGTCGTGCGGGCCGAGATCGACTATCGCGGCCAGCTCGTGCCGCGCGGGGCGCCCTACGACTGCTGGACCTGGCTGGAGGCCCTCGGGCGTACGTCGGTCACCGTGCGCTCCGAGATCACCGACGGCTCGACCACGCTGAGCCGGGGCCGCACGGTGCTGGTCCTCTGGGACGAGGCGAACGCCCGCCCGATGGCTCCGACGCCCCGGCTGCGCGCGGCGCTGGAGAAGCGCCTCATTCCATAGTGTTGATCATGAACTGCGCCGCGTGGGTGACGTAGTCCCAGAACCGCTCGTCCTGCTCGGGCGTCAGCTCGGCCGCGTCGAGCCCCGCGCGGAAGTGCCTCAGCCAGTGGTCACGGGCAGTGGGGGTGACCGCAAACGGCGCGTGCCGCATCCGCAGCCGCGGGTGGCCACGCTGGTCGGAGTACATCGTCGGGCCACCCCAGTACTGCGCCAGGAACAGCCGGAACCGCACCTCGGCCGGGCCGAGGTCGGCATCGGGATAGAGCGGCCTCAGGACCGGGTCGGTGGCGACGCCTTCGTAGAAGGTGGCGACGATCTTGGTGATCGTCGGCATGCCGCCGATCTCGTCGTAGAAGGTCGTCGTCACGGGCACCATTGTGCCGTTCGGCTCCGAAAGGCTCACTTGGCGGGCTCCGAGGCAAGACTGATGCCCTCGACATCGAAGCGCCGCTTGATCCGGGCCCGCATCTCCCGGGCCACCCGCCACTGGTCGAGCGGCGCGGTCTTGAGGGTCAGACGCATGATCATCGCGTCACCGGTCAGTGCCTGCACGCCCCACACCTGGGGCTCCTCGAGGACCACGCCGGTGTAGTCCTCGTCGAGCCACAGGTCGTGGGCGACGTCCTCGAGCGCACCCCAGACCAGAGCGATCTCGGTGTCCGCATCGACGGCGACGTCGAGAACGGCCTGCGCCCAGTTCTGGCTCTGGTTGCCGACCCGGAGGATCTCGCCGTTGCGGACGTACCAGACCGTGCCGTTGACATCGCGCAGCCTGGTGATGCGCAGCGTGATGGCCTCCACCGTGCCCGAGACGGTGGCGAGGTCGATCGAGTCGCCGACGCCGTACTGGTCCTCGAAGATCAAGAAGATCCCGGAGAGGAAGTCCTTGACCAGGCTCTGCGCACCGAAGCCGAGCGCGACGCCGAGGATGCCGGCGCTGGCGATGATCGGGGCGATATTGACGCCGACCTCGCTGAGGATGATCGTGAAGGCGACGGCGCCGATCACGCCGCTGACGACGCTCTTGAGCATGCCTCCCAGCGTTTGGGCCCGTTGCACCCGGCGGCTGGCGACGTCGGTCGACAGTGCCTCCCCGAGGCTGACCCCGCGCACCGACATCCGGCTGAGCGAGGCGGGCAGGATGCCCTGCTCGGCGTGGGCGACGAACCGGTCGATGAGCCGGTGCAGGAGCTTGGCCACGACCAGCGAGACGACGACCACCAGCACGATGGTCAGCGGTGCGTTGAGCAGGAATTCGCCGACCTCGGACCAGTTGTTGGGCCAGTTGACCGACCGGACCGCGACGAGACTTGTGAACACAGGCATGGACTCCAGTATGAAGGCCGATATCCTTCCCCTGTGACCGCTACCCGCGCCCTGGCACGTCGTGCCCACGCCCGCTGTCCGCGAGCCCGCCGCTCCGTGGCCCTCGGCTTGCCGATCGGCCTGCTTCCCGCCCTGGTGCTGACCGGCGGTCCCGCCCTCGCCGACGTGCCCAACGGCTGGACCGAGCCGGGCGGCATCTCCCTGCTGACCGGGCTCACCGTCTTCGTCCTCATCCCGCTGGCGTGCATCCTCGCGATCGCGCTGCTCGCAGCGGCGCCGGGGATCATCAAGGGCGAGGGGATCCTCGGCCCCCAGCCGACCCAGAACCAGTGGCTCGGCGGTCCGCGGGCGACCCACGAGCTCGAGTCGGGCAACTCCTCCGACCGGTCGACGGGTGGCGCAAGTGGCAACTGGTGAGCCGACTCAGCGCCCGTCGAGGCCGCGCTCGTTGGATTCGGGCCAGCGGACCGACCTCGACCGCGCCATCCGCGCAGCCGAGCAGACCAGCCGCTGCGAGTTCTCGGTCTTCCTCGGCGCCGCCGAGGGCCAGCCGCGGGCCTTCGCCCAGCGCCTGCACGCGACCCTGGTCGCGCCTCCTCGGAGCGTCCTCATCATGGTCGACCTCGAGGCGCGGGTCATCGAGGTCGTCACCGGCGCCGAGGTGCGCCGGACGCTCAGCGACGGGTCGGCGGCGCTCGCCGTGGCCTCGATGCAGTCGGCCTTCGCCGCCGGCGACGTGATCGGCGGGCTCAAGCGCGGGCTCGCGCAGCTCGCCGAGCACGCCCGCGCCCCGCAGACCCTGCACGCGGGCGAGTAGGTCACGCCGACTCGGCGTTGACGGGGCAACGCCTGGTCCGGTCACGCTCCTGGGCGGCCAACGCCCGGATCATGTCCGCGCGGCCCTCCCCGACATACCGCTTGGCGGCCGGGTTGGCGGGGGAGTCGGTGAGCCACTCGTCGAGGCGGGCGACCGTCTCCGGTGAGGCGAGCGGCATCGGGAACATCAGCTCGAGAGCCGTCGACGCCCGCTGCACCCCCTTGTCCTCCCAGATCGTGTCGGCCACGCTGAGATAGCGCTCGAGGTACGGCGCCAGCAGCTCGCCCTGGTCGGGCAGCGCGAACGACATGGCGATGCTGCGCTGCGTCTCGTTGGCCACGTCGTCGCGCTCGATGGCGTCGCGCCAGGCCTCGGCCTTGGCCTGGTCCGACGGGCGGGCCGCGCGCGCGGCGGCGGCGTGCTCCTGGCCGGAGATGGTGTTGTCTCGGGCGAGCTCCTCGGCGATCCTGGCCTCGTCGGCCCTGCCGGCGCGGGCGAGGGCGAAGAGCAGCGACCATCTCAGGTCCGTGTCGACGGTGAGGCCGGGGAGGACCTGGGTCCCGTCAAGCAGCCCGGCGACCCGGGTCAGCGCGGTATCGCTTCGCGCCGACGCGGCGTACGCCTTGACGAAGGCGAGCTGCTTGTCGGAGCCGGGATCGGCGGCCTCGAGGAGGACGTGCAGCCCCTGCTCCCAGCGGGCGCGGAGGTCGTCGCGCCGGTCGGGGTCGGTGTAGTAGTTGAGAGCGACGCGGGCATAGCCGGGCATCCGGACGATCGCGGTCGGGTCGGTCTCGGTGGCGAGGCCGCGCAGGGCGAGGGCGGTGAAGTCGGTGGCCGAGAGCTCCGCGTCACGGGTCATGTCCCAGGTGGCGCCCCAGATCAGCGCGCGTGCCAAGGGGTCGTCGAGCCGGTCGAGGTGCTCCACCGCGGTGGCCATCGAGTGCTCGTCGAGGCGGATCTTGGCGTAGGTGAGGTCGCCGTCGTTGAGGAGGACGAGGTCGGGGCGGCGGCGGCCGACCAGCTCCTCGATCTGCGTCGTCTCGCCCTCGATGTCGACCTCGACGCGTTCGCGGAGCCGCAACGGGCCGTCGGCCGAGCCGTCCAGGTCGTAGAGGCCGATGCCGATGCGGTGCCGGCGCAGGGTCGGGAAGTCGGGGTGCGCGGTCTGACGGACGGTGAACGAGGTGAGAGTGCCGGCCTCGTCGACGTCGTACTCGGGGATGAGCGTGTTCACGCCCGACGTCTGCAGCCACTCCTTGGCCCAGGTGTCGAGCTCCCGGCCGGAGGCGTCCTCGAGCGCGCGCAGCAGGTCTGCGAACTCCGAGTTGCCGAAGGCGTGCGCCTTGAAGTAGGCGCGCAGGCCGGTCATGAACTCGTCGATGCCGACCCAGGCGACGAGCTGGCGCAGGGTGGAGGCGCCCTTGGCGTAGGTGATGCCGTCGAAGTTGGTCTCCACCGCCTCGAGGTCGTGGTTGTCGGCGGCGATGGGGTGGGTGGAGGGGAGCTGGTCGGCGCGGTAGGCCCAGTTCTTGCGGGCGTTGGTGAAGCCGGTCCAGACGCCCGTGAACTCGGTGCCCTCGACCATGGCGTGGTGGGAGGCCCACTCGGCGAACGACTCGTTGAGCCACAGGTCGTCCCACCACTTCATGGTGACCAGGTCGCCGAACCACATGTGCGCCATCTCGTGGAGCAGGGTGTTGGCGCGCTGTTCGTAGAACTCGTGGGTCTGCCGGGACCGGGGGAGGTACTCGTCGCGGAAGGTCACGCAGCCGGCGTTCTCCATCGCGCCCATGTTGTACTCCGGCACGTAGGCCTGGTCGTACTTGCCGAACGGGTAGGGGTAGTCGAAGGCCTCCTCGAAGTAGGCGAACCCCTCCTTGGTCAGCTTGTTGAGCGCCTCGTGGTCGAGGTGGGCCTTGAGGCTCTGCCGGCAGAAGTGGCCGAGCTCGATGGTGCCGTTCCTGCCCTCGTAGGTGTCGTAGACGGTGTGGTACTCACCCGCGACCAGGGCGGTGATGTACGTCGACATCGGCTCGGTCGCCGGGAACCGCCAGGTCGCCGTACCGTCGCCCGCGTCCTCCGGCTCCGGGGTCGGGGCGTTGGAGATGACGGTCCAGTGCTCCGGCGCGGTCACGTGAAAGGTGAAGATGCCCTTGAGGTCGGGCTGCTCGAAGGTCGTGTAGACGCGCCGGGCGTCGGGCACCTCGAACTGCGTGTAGAGGTAGACCTTGCCGTCGGCCGGGTCGACGAACCGGTGCAGGCCCTCCCCGGTGTGGCTGTAGGGCAGCTCCGCGTGCACGCGCAGCTCGTTCTCCGCCTGGAGGTCGTCGAGCCGGATCCGGTGGTCGCGGTACGCCGACGCGGGGTCGAGATCTCGCCCGTTGAGTGTGATGCTCTGGATCGTCGCGCCGTGCAGGTCGGCGAACGTGCTCGCGCCCACCTCGTCGCTGCGGAAGCGGATCGTCGTGGTGCTCTCGAAGATCTTGTCCGAGACGCTCAGGTCGAGCTCGACGGTGTAGGAGTCGACGGAGAGGAGTCGGCCACGGTCGGCGGCCTCGTCGCGGGTCAGGTTGGTACCAGGCATGACGCAGATCATGTCACCCTGCCCACATGCCGGGATAAGTGGTCGCTACCGGCCGATCGAGCCGGACGGAGTCACTTCACGAACGTGAACAGTCGCTCGACCGGGGGAGCGCCGACGTCCCCGGTGCCGTCGGCGTTGCGGTGGACGCCGACCCGATAGCCGGCGTCGGTCGGGCGCACGAAGGCGACCTCGTGCAACCCGGCCTCGAGAAACCGGTCGCGCACCCAGTCGGCCGGGTCGCCGTCCACCTCGCTCGGGTCGTGTGGACCGGACGATCGGCCACGCGTCCAGATCACCGTGCCGCCCGGTCGGAGCAGCGCGGGAGTCGCCACGATCGTGCGGGCGACGTCGTGGTCCGTGATGTTGCCGAAGATGCCACACATCAACAGCAGGTCGGCAGGCACGGCATCCGCCCAGGTCGCCGGGTCGCCGGCGTCGCCCGTACGAACGTCGACCACCCAGTCGCCATGCTCCGGAGCCGAGGTCCGGGCGCGCTCGGCGAGCGTCGGGTCGAGCTCCGCCAGTACGGCGGTCCCGGCGCAGCTGGAGGCGCCGAGCTCGGGAAGGAGATCGCGACCGTCGCCGGCGCACAGACTCAGTGCCCTGATCGTCCGCCGGGAGGGACACAGCTCGACGAGCACCCCCCGTACCTGACGGCGCACCTCCGCCAGCCTTCGCGACAGCGATGACTCCGGGTCGTCGTAGTCGCGGTACCACTCGTGCCAGTCGCGCGCCATTGCTCGAGGCTATGCCCGCGGCCTACGGGAACGCGATGGCGACGGTCTCGTTGGGCAGGATGTACGGCCCGCGCCAGAGCTCGTCGGTGTCGACATTCCAGGCCACCGTCCCGATCCTCCCGGGGCGGGGCGGCCCTGTCGTCGCCGAGGGAGGCACGCCGGCTGCGCCGAAGAGGACGGTCGAGTCGTCGAGCCAGCCGATCACCGCACCGCCACCGCCCTCACCCGCACCCGTGATGGGCAGCAGGCGGAGGGGCGGGCCCGCTCGTCGAGGAGCAGCAGCCCGTTTGCTCGCGGGGGTCGCCGTTGCCCGAAGTGTGGGCGACGCGGGGCGCGACCCAGCGCTGCTCGCGGGCCGCTGGCATCAACAGGCTGCCGATCCCTGCCGGCCAGTGCCGCTTGCGGTGGAGCAGGTCGCGGTGGCCGAACGAGTCGTAGGACGACGCCTCCCGCCTGCCGGATGGTTGGGCCGAGTCCATGACAACCGGCAGGCACTCACGCGGGGTAGACTATGCACCCTGAGGGTAGAAGGGGTGCCAGGATGGGTCTCAACATCAAGAACGAGCGAGTGCACGAGCTCGCTCGGAGGGCTGCGCGGCTCACCGGCAAGTCCCAGACCGGGGCGATCGAGGAAGCGCTCGAGCGGCTTCTCGCGGAGCGTGGGGGCGACCCCGAGACGTTGCGGCAGGAGCGCATCGACCTGTTGTGGCACGAGATCTCGGTCGACACCACGGATGCCGATCGGAGCGCGACGCGACGGACCATGGACGATCTCTACGACGACGACGGGCTGCCTCGGTGATCCGCCGATGATCGTGGACACCTCCGTGCTGTTCGCCGTGCACGAAGGTGAGGACGACGGATTCGAGCTTCTCGACAGGATGCGGCACGAGCGCGGGCTGAAGGTGAGTGCCGGGACGCTGCTCGAGGCGTCGATCGTGCTCGACGCACGGCAGCCGGGCCGCACCTCGCGCCGGCTGGACAGGCTCATGGCCGATCTGCGGATCGAGACGATCCCGGTGGACGCCGAGCAGGTGCGCGTGGCCCGTGCTGCCTACCGCGACTTCGGCCGAGGGGCAGGGCATCCCGCGAAGCTCAACCTCGGAGACTGCTTCGCCTACGCCCTCGCGACGATCACCGGTGAGCCGCTGCTCTTCAAGGGTGACGACTTCGGGCACACCGACGTACGGATCGCCTGAGCCGAGGTCGCCGGGCCATGACCCGCGGCGGCGCAGGAATGGGAGTCGGTGGTGCGTGGTTGGCTGTGGACATGACCCCCGCACGAGAAGTGAGTCCCACGCGCGCCCGAGCCGACTTCTGGTTCGACCCGCTCTGCCCGTTCGCCTGGATCTCGTCACGCTGGATGCTCGAGGTCGAGCAGGTGCGCGACGTCGACGTCCGCTGGCACGTGATGAGCCTGGCCTACCTCAACAAGGACAAGGACATCACCGACGACTACCGCAGGATGCTGGAGCCGGGCTGGGGTCCGGTGCGGGTGTGCATCGCGGCGGAGCAGAAGTATGGCAACGAGCGGTTGCTCGACCTCTACACCGCGATGGGCGAGCGGATCCACCTCCAGCAGTCGGGTATCACCCAGGAGATGGCGGAGGGCGCGCTCGCCGACGCCGGGATGGACGCTGCGCTGATCGACGCCTGGGACGACGAGTCGTACGACGATGCCGTCGCGGCGTCGCACCACGAGGGCATGGACGCCGTCGGCGATGAGGTGGGGACGCCGACCATCCACATAGAGGGTGCGGCGTTCTTCGGGCCGGTGCTGAGCCGGATCCCGCGCGGTGAGGAGGCCGGGCAGCTGTGGGACGGCTGCGTCGCGGTCGCGAAGGTGCCGTACTTCTACGAGCTCAAGCGCACCCGCTCCGGCAAGCTCGACTTCAGCTAGGGAGGTCACGCCGGGTGGGCGGTCCGGGTCAGGAGCCGCCGGCGGCGCCTCCCGCCGAGGCGCTGACGGCCACCATCACCGCGGCCGAGGACGCCGCGACCGCGGCATCGACGGCGGACTTCACGGCCTTGGCCGCCGGGTCGCCTTCGGCGATCTGCTTGGCCCGCGCCTTGATCGTCCGCGCCTGTCCGGATTCGCGTGGCACGACCTTGTGGGCGTAGCCGATCGCGTGCAGCAGGCCGATCAAGCCGGCGGTGCGGGCATCCGGGGTGAGGCCCTGGACGAGTACGCCGTACAGGGTCCGGCGTACCTGCTCCTCGTGAGATGAATCGGCTGCCGGCCAGGTCGTGCGGGGGAGCAGCCCAAGGATCCGGCCTTCCTGTCGGCGCAGGATGCCGCGAGCCGCGAGCCGCTCGGCGAGGTAGCGACGGAGCTGCTTGCCGAGCCTGTTGACCGCGTCGGTCGGCCGCATCTGCTTCGCCTGCACCGAGCGGTAGGCGCCGGCGAGCAGGGGGTCGGCCGGCTCGCGACCCGGCAGCGGAGTCACCCTCGGTGAGTCGAACATCCCCGACTTGGGAGGTATCTCCACCGCACCGGCGAGCGCGAGGTCCACCAGCATCGCGCCGCCGAGGGCGACATCGACGTTCGCGCCGGACGGCGTCGTCCCGGTGGTGTCGTCCAGCAGGAGGAGCAGGAGGTCTTCGGCGACGAGCAAGTCCATCCAGCGACGATAGCCGGGCGCCGGGGTCTCGACGCAGGCGCTCGCTCCTCCCGCCGGCTCGACCACCGGAGACGGGGCGGCCGAATGATCCCTGGCATCGTCTCAATAGGATCCGTGCCATGAGCAGAGTCCTGTCCGCCGTCGCCTGGCCGTATGCCAACGGCCCGCGCCATATCGGCCACGTGGCCGGTTTCGGCGTGCCCTCCGACGTCTTCAGTCGGTACATGCGGATGGCCGGTCACGACGTACTCATGGTGAGCGGCACCGACGAGCACGGCACCCCGATCCTGGTCACCGCCGACAAGGAGGGCGTGACCCCCCAGGCGCTCGCCGACGAGAACAACGCCGTCATCGTCGACGACCTCGTCGGCCTCGGCCTGTCCTACGACCTCTTCACGCGTACGACGACCGGCAACCACTACCGC
Source organism: uncultured Actinomycetota bacterium (assembly GCA_963767345.1). Lineage (GTDB taxonomy): Bacteria > Actinomycetota > Actinomycetes > Propionibacteriales > Nocardioidaceae > Nocardioides. Next base: position 506,587 of record CAVYDO010000005.1, on the reverse strand, counting down.
GTCGTGCAGGAGATGTTCGAGACGGTGCACCGCAACGGCTACATGGTGGAGCAGACGACCCAGTCGGCTATCAGCCCGTCGACCGGCCGCACCCTGCCCGACCGCTATATCGAGGGCACCTGCCCGATCTGCGGCTACGCCGACGCGCGCGGAGACCAGTGCGACAACTGCGGGAACCAGCTCGACGCGACCGACCTGATCGACCCGCGCTCGAAGATCAACGGCGAGACGCCGGAGTTCGTCGAGACCCAGCACTTCTTCCTCGACCTCCCGGCGCTCGCCGGCGCCCTCACCGAGTGGCTCGACGAGCGCGAGGCGACCGGCACCTGGCGCCCCAATGTCATCAAGTTCAGCCAGAACATCCTCAAGGACATCAGGCCGCGCGCGATGACGCGGGACATCGACTGGGGCATCCCGATCCCGCTCGACGGTTGGCGCGAGCAGCCGACCAAGCGGCTCTACGTCTGGTTCGACGCTGTCATCGGCTACCTGTCGGCCTCGATCGAGTGGGCCCGCCGACAGGCCGAGGCCTCCGGGGGCGACCCCGATCGCTGGCGCGGCTGGTGGAACCCCGACGGTGACGGCGCGAGCTCCTACTACTTCATGGGCAAGGACAACATCGTCTTCCACTCCCAGATCTGGCCGGCCGAGCTGCTGGCCTACTCGGGCCTGGGCGACAGGGGCGGCGAGCCGGGGGAGTACGGCCTGCTGGCGCTCCCCACGGAGGTGGTCTCGAGCGAGTTCATGACGATGGAGAGCAGGCAGTTCTCCACTTCGCGCGGCCACGTGATCCTCGTCGGCGACGTGCTCGCCCGCTACGGCCCAGACCCGCTGCGCTACTTCATCTGCGCGGCCGGGCCGGAGACCTCCGACGCCGACTTCACCTGGGCGGAGTTCGTGCAGCGCAACAACTCCGAGCTGGTCGCCGGATGGGGCAACCTCGTCAACCGCACCGCCACGATGATCGCCAAGAGCTTCGGTGAGATCCCGGACCGTGGCGACCTCGAGGAGGTCGACGAGGCGGTGCTCGACGCCTGCCGGCGCGGCTTCGACACGGTCGGCGAGCTCATCGGCGGCCACCGGCTGCGCGCCGCCACCGCCGAGGCGATGCGGGTCGTCGGCGAGGTCAACAAGTACCTCACCGCGACCGAGCCCTACAAGATGAAGGACGACTCGCAACGTGAGCGGCTCGCGACCGTCCTCCACGTGGCCGCCCAGTGCGTGAGCGACTGCAACACCCTGCTCGCACCATTCCTGCCACATGCCGCCAACAGGGTGCACCAGGTGCTCGGCGGCGCGGGCGAGTTCATGCCGATGCCTCGGATCGAGCTGGTCGAGGATCTCGACCCGGGCGCCGGGCCGATCGAGACGACGTACCCGATCATCACGGGCGAGTACACCGGCACCCCGGCCTGGGAGTCGCGCCCGGTGCGGGTCGGCGCGAAGGTCGCCAGGCCGACACCGGTCTTCGTCAAGCTCGACCCCGCCGTGGTCGAGGAGGAGCGGGCGCGGCTGAGCGAGGGATGAGGGACCGGTGGCTGGGCGACCCATCGGTCACCACCCGCGGTCAGCGCGACGCGGTCGGCAGCCTGCGGATGTCGGGATGCTGCGCCACGAGGTTGACGACCGCCGAGAACGCGAAGTAGCCCACCCCCCACGCCTCGTGTCCGGCTGCCCACAGGCCCGCGGACGCGGAGGTGAACACGAGCGCCTTCACGAGTGGTCGCACCACCGGCCCACCCAGCGGCGCCCTCGGTGAGCCGAAGGCCCACCACACGACGACCGTCGACACCGCGAGGCCGATCGCGAGCGGCCACCCACCGGCGTACTCGCCGAAGATCGCGGCGGCGGTGACGGCCAGGATCTCGTCGACGTAGACCACGCCCAGCACGAACCACCCGAGCGGGTCCGGCACACGGGTCATGTCCCCACCATGGCAGGCCGCGGCCCCGGCGGAGGCGGAATGGTCAACACCGTTCGCATCTGTGGCAGCGGCGGCCATGGGCCCACCTACGCGCACACTGTGGTGGATCCGCCGGGACAGTGCCGGCAGATCCGCCACACTCAGGCCGCGCGTCCCCGGAAGACATCCGGTGCAGGACAGCCGGGCGAGCAGGCGGTCGGTCGGCCGGACCAGCCGGCGCCGGCCAGCAGCCGGGCGACCTTGCCGGCGGTGACACAGGGCCGGTCGAACACCTGACCCCAGGAGAGCCGGCTCGTCGCCTTCCCGTCGAGAGCGGCATCGAGGTCGCGCTCGAAGTCGCGGTCGCGGTCGGACGACTCCGAGTGACCGAGCCTGCCGTCGAGCTCGATGACGCGCTCGCCGTAGTCGGCGTCTCGATAGATCACGCCCGTGCTCGACAGCGCCCTCACCTGGAGCCTGGCGGCGGGCAGCCCGTGCGCGGTCGCGACCAGGGTGTGGTAGCCGTGCTCGAGCACGGAGCAGGTGCCGGCCCCGATGTCGTCGAGCACCCCGCTCAGCCAGACGCGCTCGGTGGCGCGCGGCCGGTCGGCCAACGCGGCCGCGACCCGTGGGGCCGTCGTACGGCGACCGCCCACCGCGCGGGAGATCACGCCGATCGCGTCGCGATGCCCTCCGCTCCGTGCGGCCGCGAGCCGCTCGACCGCCAGGTCGAGGAGCGCGTGCTCGTAGCGCTGGCGCGGCGGCGCGAGGTTCCAGAGGACGTGGTCGTCGTCGAGCCAACTCACCCGATGGATCCTGACGCCGGGCTGTGCCCGCAGGTTGCGCGAACGCTCCACGGCGACGTGGATGACCTGCCCGTCGCGCTCGGCTCGACCTGGCCCCTCGTGGGCCCTGGTCGCGGACGCACCACACAGCGCGGCGCTGCGCAGGTCGGCTCCCGCTGCTGCGTAGAGAACGGCGGCCCAGGCTCGCTGCAGCCAGGTCGGCTCGCCCGTGTGATCGGCGTACACACCGGGAATGAGGGTGCGCACGAGCCGGTTGTGCCGCCAGGTGTCGACGGCGTGACGGGAGATCCCCAGAGACACGATCTGTGCGCCCGAGACGACCCCGGCCTGGTCCGAGAGCAGGCCGGCGACGACCGGCGGCAGCTCGGCGACGCGGCGAGGGGACATGCTCGGCATGCTGCCTCCTGGGCCGGGCGTCCGCCAGTGGCCGCCTCGGGGCCTGTGGATGGCAGGCGGCAGACTCTGCGTGGTGGTTCTGCCGGGACAGTCCCGGCAGATCCACCACAGTCTCCGGCCACCGCTGGGGTGACCAAGGGTCGAGCGCGCACGTGTTGCGCGTGTCACAGGCATGGAAGGATGCCCGCATGCGCGTGCACCTTGGCTGTGACCATGCCGGACTCGAGCTCAAGGCCCATCTGAGCGAGTGGCTCGTGGCGCAGGGCCACGAACCGGTCGACCACGGGCCCTTCGTCTACGACGCGCTCGACGACTATCCCGTCTTCTGTCTGCGCGCCGCCGAGGGCGTGCGCGCGGATCTCGACGCCGGCGTCGAGGCCCTGGGCGTGGTGATCGGCGGGTCCGGCAACGGAGAGCAGATCGCCGCCAACAAGGTCAAGGGCATCCGCGCCGGGCTCGCCTGGTCAGACGACACCGCGCGACTCGCGCGTGAGCACAACAACGCACAGGTGGTGGCCGTCGGTGGCCGGATGCACACGCTCGACGAGATGACCAGGTACGTCGAGGTCTTCCTGGGCACCGACTTCACCGGCGACGAGCGGCACGTCAGGCGCATCGACCAGATGGCCGACTACGAGAAGACCGACGTCCTGCCGCCGCTGCCCGAGTCGGCGCTGCAGCCGCCGCAGTAGTGCCCGAGGGGCACACCCTCCGCCGTCTCGCCCTCGACCTCTCCGCCGCCTTCGAGGGGCAGCGAGTGGCCGTCTCCTCACCGCAGGGCCGGTTCGCGGCCGATGCGGCAACCCTCGACGGAGCCTGCTTCGTCGGCGCCGACTCCGCCGGCAAGCATCTGTTCCTCGAGCTCGACCACGACCGCTTCGTGCACATCCATCTCGGGCTGATCGGCAGCTTCGACGTCCGTGAAGCCGGCGGCCGTCTGCTCCCGGAGCCGGTGGGCGCCGTCCGCCTCAGGCTGGCGAGTACGACCGCGTACGCCGACCTCCGGGGAGCGATCGTCTGCGAGCTGATCGGTCTGGCGAGGCGAGAGGAGATCGTGGCCCGCCTCGGCCCCGACCCGCTGCGCCCGGACGCCGACCCGGGCTCGGCGTGGGAGCGCATCCGGCGCTCGCCCCGGACCATCGGCGAGCTGCTCCTGGACCAGCAGGTGCTGGCCGGAGTCGGCAACGTCTACCGTGCCGAGGTGCTGTTCCGGCAGCGGCTGCACCCCAAGCGTCCGGGGCGCAGCCTGCGGGTGTCGCAGTGGCGGGCGATCTGGGCCGACCTGGTCGAGCTGATGGCCGAGGGCGTGCGCACCGGCCGGATCGACACCGTGCGCCCCGAGCACACGCCGGAGATGATGGGTCGGGAGCCGCGCAAGGACGACCACGGCGGCGAGGTGTACGTCTATCGTCGCGCCGGGCAGCCCTGCCTGGTCTGCGGCAGCCGAGTGCGCACCGAGGTGGTCGGCGGACGGAATCTCTTCTGGTGCGGCCAATGTCAGCGCGCCTACCGCCCGCGAGCCGTAGGCTGACTGCACCACCGAAAGCAAGTCGACGCCCGGGCAGGACCAGACACCGATGAGCACGACCCGTACGGCGCGACCCCGTGTCTCGCTGCCGCTGCGGTCCTGGGGGGTCCTGACCCGCCCGGTGTCCGAGACCGACCGCCGGGCCTTCAGCTGGCTCGCGCTGCTCTCGGTGGTGCTGTGCGCAGCGATCGCGGCCTGGCCGATGGTCGTGCCGGCGACGTCGATCTGCCTGCCGCTGACCCTCGCCGCCCTGCTGCTGGGCCCCCGTGAGCTGCCGCGCCTGATCGTGGCGACCCTGGTGCTCCTCGCCGTGGCCCTCGCCGGACGGCCCAGCTTTCCCGCTCAGTCCCAGCTCGCCGTCGCCTCCATCTACCTCCTCGGCATCATCATTCTGCTGGTGTCCAACCGCAGCCGCCGGCTCGGCGTCGGGGGGGTGCGCGGCGAGGACATGTTCGTCGACCTCCGCGATCGGCTGATGCGCGTGAGCAACCTGCCCACTCTGCCTCAGGAGTGGTACGCCGAGGCGCAGCTGCGCACCGCCGGAGGCACTCCCTTCGCCGGCGACTTCGTGGTCGCCTCCCTCTCGGCGTGCCAGCGGCGGTTGGACGTCGCGGTCGTCGACGTGTCGGGTCGCGGCGAGCAGGCCGGCGTACGCGCGCTCCAGCTCTCGGGCGCCTTCGGGGCGCTGCAGTCGGCGGTGCCCAACGCGGAGTTCCTGGCCGCCGCCAACGCGTACCTGATCCGCCAGGAGTGGGCCGAGGGCTTCGCCACGGCGATCCACGTCTCCCTGGACCTGGCCAGCGGAGCCTTCGACGTGCGCTGCGCCGGACACCCGCCCGCGGTGCGCTTCCACGCCGGATCGGGCCGGTGGACGCCGGTGCCGGCCGAGGGTCCGTTGCTGGGCATCATCGACGATGTCGACTTCCCGCCGATCAGCGGACAGCTCGCTCACGGCGATGCCCTGCTTCTCTACACCGACGGGCTCGTCGAGTCCCCCGGGCGCGACATCGGGCTCGGCATCGACCGGCTGCTCGGCCGGGCCGAGAGCCAGCTGCGACACGGCTTCGACTCCGAGCGGATCGGCTCGCTCGTCGACACCCTCGGCTCGGAGAGCGACGACCGGGCGCTGGTGGTGCTCCACCGACGCTGAGCTCGGTCTCGACGCCGCTCGCTTCGCTCGCGGGCTCGACCGGCGGGGGCGGAGCCGCGCTCGCGGGCCCGACCAGCGGTGACGGCCGATCCGTTTTGGGGGGTGGGGGCCCGGTTGTGGCACGATGAGCGCCGGGCGACGCCACCTACAGACCACGCCGGGTCGACGGGGGCGGAGCCGCGCGTGCGGATGTAGCTCAATGGTAGAGCCCCAGTCTTCCAAACTGGCTACGCGGGTTCGATTCCCGTCATCCGCTCTCAGGTGGCGTCGAGGACTCATCGGCGCCTTCTGGCGGGGCGTAGCGTAGTGGCTAGCGCGCCTGCTTTGGGAGCAGGAGACCGCAGGTTCGAGTCCTGTCGCCCCGACCACCAGGACCACCCGATCCCCGGGTGTGCAAGGCCCCATCAGCAGTCAGATCGGAGATCCCCCTGTGAAGAGCGCCGTCGAGACCGTGAGCCCGACCCGCGCCAGGCTGACGGTCGAGGTGCCGTTCGACGAGCTCGAGCCGAGCCTCGCCGCGGCGTACCAGAAGATCGCCAAGCAGGTGAACGTCCCCGGATTCCGCCGCGGCAAGGTCCCCCCGCAGGTCATCGACCGGCAGGTCGGCCGCGGCGTCGTGCTCGACGAGGCGATCAACCAGATCGTGCCGCAGAAGTACGTCGAGGCTCTTCAGGCCAACGACCTGGTCCCCCTAGCCCAGCCGGAGATCGAGGTCACCAAGTTCGAGGACAAGGAGTCGCTCGAGTTCACCGCCGAGGTCGACGTCAAGCCCGAGGTCGTGCTCCCGGACTGGACCGGACTCACGGCTCAGGTCGACGACATCGTCGTCGATGACGACGAGGTGACCGAGCAGGTCGACGCTATGCGTGAGCGCTTCGGCACCCTCGCCGACGTGGAGCGCCCGGCCGCCGACGGCGACTTCGTGGTCATCGACCTCGTCGCCACCAAGGACGGCGAGCCGGTCGAGGGCGCCGAGCTGTCCGGGATGTCCTATCAGGTCGGCAAGGGCGGCATGCTCGACGGCCTCGACGAGGCGCTGGTCGGGATGTCGGCCGGCGACGACACGACCTTCACCTCCGAGCTCGTGGGCGGCGACCTGGTCGGCGAGGGCGTCGACGTCAAGGTGACCGTCAACCAGGTGCAGGAGCAGGAGCTCCCCGAGTTCGACGACGAGTTCGCACAGGACTCCAGCGAGTACGACACCGCCGACGAGCTGTTCGCCGACATCCGCGACCGTCTCGGCCGCGGCAAGCGCCTCGAGCAGGCGGCCGCCGCGCGCGACGCCGTACTGGAGGCCCTGCTCGAGAAGGTCGAGGTGCCGCTGCCCGAGGCGATGGTCACCGACGAGCTCAACGCGCGCCGCCAGAGCATCGAGCAGCAGCTCGCCTACGCAGGCATGTCGATGGACGCCTACCTCGACGAGGAGAAGCAGACCCTGGAGGAGTTCGAGGCCGACCTCGAGCGCCGGGTCCGCGACGCCGTCACCGCGCAGTTCGTGCTCGACGAGATCGCCGAGAAGGAGGAGATCGGCATCGAGCAGGACGAGCTCACCCAGCACATGATCCGGCGGGCCCAGGCGGCCGGCGAGGACCCGCAGGAGTTCGTCAACCACATGGTCGAGCACAACCACCTGCCCGAGCTCGTCCAGGAGATCCGTCGCGGCAAGGCGCTCGCTGCCGTTGTCGAGTCGGCGGCGGTCACCGACGCCTCGGGCGCCCCGGTCGACCTCGCCAACCTGCGCCCCGACGGCACCCTGGGTGACCCGGCGGCCGCCTCCGAAGACGGATCCGCTGATGATGTGGACGCCGGCGTGGATGCGGACTCCGACCAGGACGAGAACCGGGACTGACCTGGCGATCACCCGGGACTGACCAACGCGCGCAGATGCCGCACCCGCGGCGCCTCCAGTGCCGCCCTTCTGGCTGGCGCCGCACCCCGCGGCGCTCGGTCGGCAACCGCCCTCCGTTGGCGCCGCACCCCGCGGCGGTCAGGCGTGCGAAGGCCCGGCGCGCGATGCGGGCGTAGCAGCCGCCGCTCCTTCGGAGTCTGGTCGTGACCGCTACCGGTCCTGAACGGCCTCGAGCTCGTAGATCACGATCTGCTCCGGGTCGAGCAGCGGGGGTTGCACTCCTGAGCCATGAGGATGCTGCCCGGCAGCACGACACCCGTGTAGTGGACGGTCCCTGCCACATCCTGGGGCGCACCCCACCACAACGGTGGCACCAGGCCGGAGGGCGGCTCCCCGACGACCGGCCTGATCGGGTACGCCGTCTCCGGGTCGAGCCCACGGAGCGTGAGACGCGGACGCGGGCTGACGACGGACCGGCTCAGCGTGGTCGCGAAGAAGGTCGCCCGTCGGCGCCCGTCGTCCACGACGCCGTAAGCCTGGAGTGACGGGTCGCCGGTGTCCAACCTGACCACCTGACCGGTCAGCAGCTCCCGACGCCGACCTTGTAGTACGTCCCCCGGTTGATCTGCTGACGCTCGAGGGGATCGATGCAGTCGGACACCGGTACCCGGTCGCAGCGCTTCATGACGCCGAGGTCGACCCGAGATCCGCCCGAGGAGCAGGTCGATCTCAAGGCCGGGAAATCGTGCCTTGAGCTCGTCGACCAGTCGGTAGAAGGCGAGGGTCTGGGCGTGCACTCCGGGTGCGCCCCCGCGTGTCTGGTCCCCGGCCTCCACGAGGTCGCGGTTGTGGTTCCACTTGATGTAGGCGATCTCGTACTCCGACACCAGTGCGACGATCCGATCGCGCACGTGGGCGTACGCCCCGGAATGGCGAGACTCAGCACCTGCCGGTGCCGGAACTCGACCGGAAGATCGCCGGACGTGGGATGCGCCGACAGCATCCACTCGTGGTGCGCACGAACGACGTCCGAGTCGGATTGACCATCTCGGGCTCGAACCAGAGTCCGAACTGCCCGGTGGAGGGCGAGTTCACCTGACCGGCGCTCTCCGTCGTGCGACAGCCGATCGAAGCCATGGCCGCCGCGGCTGTCGCGTCGGTCGCGGGACAGGGGTCGCAGCCCGAGGACCGGCGCTTTCCGATGCCCCTCATCGTTCGAGAATCATGCGGATGCTTGCCGGCTTCGCGGGCGCCGCAGTCAGGGGACTCGATCCTCGCGCCCCCGAAGGACTGAGCCGGTCGCGCGGCGAGCGCGGACGGCGAGGTCAGCGCTCGTCGATCATCAGGTCGACGGTGTAGTCGGCGGCACGGTAGCTGTGGTCGCCGAAGTCGATCGCCTGGCCGGCGGCGTCGAAGGCCATCCGGGTCATCGTGAGCAGAGGCTGGGATGACTTCATCGACAGATGCTTGCGCTCCGTCACGTCCGGCATCCGGGCGCCGAAACTCTGCTGGGCGACGACCGGCTTCGCACCGCGCGCCCGGAGCGACTCGTACAGCCCACCGCCGACCAGTTCCTCGCGAGTGACGTCGGAGTAGGCCGGCGGCAGCCAGTTTCGCATCAGCGCAAGCGGGAGGTCGCCGGCGAAGCGCACCCGGGACATGTGCAACAGCGGCGTGTCGGCCGGCAGATCGAGCCCAGCGGCCGCGCGCTCATTGACCTCCGTCCTCAGCGCGAGGACGGAGGTGCGCGGCTCCCGGCCGCCCTCTTTGAGGTCGTCGTAGAGGCTGGTGAGCCCGGCCTTGCGGTGCACCTTGCGGTTGGAGACCGTGGTGCCGAGGCCCCGGCGCCGGATCAGCAGCCCCTGGTCGACCAGCTCCTGGATGGCCCGGCGCACGGTCGGGCGCGACAGTTGCAGCCGCTCGGCGACCGAGACCTCGTTCTCGAACGGGTCTCCAGGCTGGAGCCGGCCCTCGCTGATCGCGCCGACCAGCTGCTCGGCGAGCTGGTGGTAGAGCGGCACCGGTGACGTACGGTCGATGGTGACCGGAACCTGCAGCGCACTCATGGGTGACATCCTAACGCGCACCCATCACCAACTCCCTAAGTCATAATGTAAGCACAAAGTATTGACAGAACACGGCCGCTCTGGGCAGAGTTTGTGTGACACCACGACGACACGAGAGAGGCTGGGCAGGGTGACCGTCTTCGACCTGATCGCGATCGGCCGGTGCGGCGTCGACATCTACCCGCTCGATCACGGCGTCGGTCTGGAGGAGGTGAGGACCTTCGAGAAGTTCCTGGGCGGCAGTTCCACCAACGTGGCAGTCGCGGCCGGCAGACACGGTCACCGGGTCGCTCTGGTCACCCGCACCGGAAGTGACCCGTTCGGGCGCTACGTTCGCCTGGAGGCCGAGAGGCTGGGTGTCGATCCGTCGTACATCATCATGGGCGACGGTCCGCCGACGCCCGTGACGTTCTGCGAGGTCTTCCCTCCCGATGACTTCCCGCTCTACTTCTACCGGTATCCGACCGCCCCGGACCTGCAGGTGGAGGTCGCGGACCTGCCGCTGGACGCGATCCGGGATGCCGGCGTCTTCTGGGCGACGGTCACCGGGCTCTCCCAGGAGCCTTCCCGAGGATCGCACTTCGCGGCGTGGGAGGCACGAGGCTGCCGCCGGCACACGGTGCTCGACCTGGACTATCGTCCGATGTTCTGGAGCGACCGGGCAGAGGCGACCGAGCAGGTCACCCGCGCCCTCGACCACGTCACCGTGGCGGTCGGCAACCGCGAGGAGTGCGAGATCGCCGTCGGCGAGACCGACCCGCACCGCGCGGCCGACGCGCTACTCGACCGAGGCCTCGAGCTGGCCATCGTCAAACTGGGGCCGAAGGGTGTGCTCGGCGCGACCGTGGACGAGCGGGTCGAGGTGCCGGCGTACCCGGTCGACGTCGTCAACGGCCTTGGCGCCGGCGACGCCTTCGGCGGAGCGTTGGTCCACGGCCTGCTGGCCGAATGGGAGCTGCGCCGCGTGCTCGAGTTCGCCAACGTAGCCGGCGCGATCGTCGCGGGCAGGCTCGAGTGCTCCACAGCCATGCCCGACGAGGCCGAGGTGCTGAAGGCACTCGCCCGATCGACCGAGCGGAGCGCCTGAGAGCATGATCGACCTCACCGAGATCCGCACCCGAGAGCCCGGCCGGATCGACCAAGACTGGGCGGCTCGCACCCGGCGGACCCTGATCGGCGACGACGGCCGACTGCTCATCGTCGCGGCGGACCATCCGGCCCGTGCCGCCCTCGGAGTGCGCTCGGACCCGATGGCGATGGCAGACCGCTACGACCTGCTCGATCGGCTCGCAACCGCGGTCTCGCGGCGAGGCGTCGACGGCGTGCTCGGCACCCCGGACATCCTCGACGACCTGCTGCTGATGGGTGCCCTCGAGAGCAAGCTGGCGATCGGGTCGATGAACCGTGGCGGCCTGCAGGGAGCGACATTCGAGTTCGACGACCGGTTCACCGCCTACTCCGCGGCGTCGATCGCCGCACGCGGCCTCGACGGCGGCAAGATGCTCACCCGGATCTGTCTGGACGACGCGGGTACGGCGGCGACCCTCGAAGCGTCGGCCCGTGCGATCACCGAGCTCGCCGAGCACCGGCTGATGGCGATGGTCGAGCCGTTCCTGTCCGTCCACGACGGGGGACGGGTGAAGAACCTGCTCGACCCCGAGAGCACGATCAAGTCGATCCAGGTGGCGTCGGGGCTGGGCGCGACCAGCGCCTACACCTGGCTGAAGCTGCCGGTCGTGGACGACCTGCCGAGGGTCATGGAGGCGACCACGATGCCCACCCTGTTGCTGGGGGGCGACCCCCAAGGTGACCCGCAGGAGACCTACGCGTCCTGGGGCAAGGCGCTCGAGCTCCCAGCGGTGCGCGGCCTGGTCGTCGGACGTGCGCTGCTCTACCCGCCGGACGGCGACATCGCCGCCGCGGTCGACATCGCGGCCGAGCTGGTGCACGGGGTGAGCAGATGAGCGACCCGCGGTGGGTGCTGCCGGCAGGCAGCGCCACTCGGGACGACTTCGACCTCGTCGTCGACGACGCTGTCGACGGTTGGCGGCATACCGGTCTGCGGGTCGTCACGCTGGTGGCGGGCCAGAGCGTCCGGGTATCCGCAGGGATCTGGGAGTACGTCGTGGTGCCGCTCACCGGACCCGTCGACGTGGTCGCCACCGACCTGGACAAAGGCATCGAGCGCGCCCGGTTGGCCGGTCGCTCCTCGGTGTTCAGCGGTCCGACCGACGTCGCCTACGCGCCGGCCGGGTCCGAGCTCACGCTGACCGGCGTGACCGGATCGGTGCGCGTCGCGATCTGCGCGGCCGCGGTCCCGGCGCCGTCCACGCAGAAGTTCCGGCATCTCGGGGCTGCCGAGGTGCCGGTCGAGCTGCGCGGTGCCGGCATCGCCTCGCGCGAGGTGCGCAACTTCGCCATCCCGGACGTCCTGGACGCCGACAAGATCATCGCGTGTGAGGTGATCACACCCGCCGGAAACTGGAGCTCCTACCCGCCGCACAAGCACGACGAGGAACGTCCCGGGTTGGAGACCGAGCTCGAGGAGATCTACTACTTCGAACTCCAGCGCGAACGAAGCGAGCCTGTCGGAGTTGAGGACCCGATCGGATACGTGCGGGTCTACGGCACCGACGACCGGCCGATCGACGTCCTCGCGGAGGTGCGGACGGGTGATGTCGTCCTCGTCCCACACGGCTGGCACGGCCCGGCCATGGCCCCGCCCGGCTACGACCTCTACTACCTCAACGTGATGGCCGGACCCGGCGCGACCCGGGCCTGGCTGATCTGCGACGACCCGAGCCACGGCTGGGTCCGCGAGACCTGGGGGGAACAGCCCATCGACCCACGACTGCCCCTGGGAGGCGAACGATGACCACGACCGTCCGGCTGACCGTCGCGCAGGCGGTCGTGGAGTTCCTCGCCCACCAGTGGTCCGAGCGTGATCGCGAGCGACGGAAGCTCTTCGCCGGGTGCTACGGCATCTTCGGCCACGGCAACGTCGCCGGCATCGGCCAGGCCCTGCTGCAGCACGAGACGGCGGCACTCGCCGCCGGCCGCGAGCCCGGACTCCCGTACGTCCTTGCCCGCAACGAGCAGGCGATGGTGCACGCCTCGGTCGCCTACGCCAGGCAGAAGGACCGGCTGCAGACCTGGGCCTGCACCGCGTCGGTCGGCCCGGGCTCCTCCAACATGCTCACCGGCGCGGCACTGGCGACGATCAACCGGATCCCGGTCCTGCTGCTCGCGTCCGGCACGTTCGCGACCAGGCGGTCCGCTCCGGTGCTGCAGGAGCTCGAGGCGCCGTACGCCGGCGATGTCACGGTCAATGACGCCTTCCGGCCCGTGTCGCGCTACTTCGACCGGGTCAACCGCGCCGAGCAGCTTCCGTCGGCTCTGCTCAACGCGATGCGGGTGCTCACCGATCCGGTCGAGACCGGCGCGGTCACGCTGGCCCTGCCGCAGGACGTGCAGGCCGAGGCGCACGACTGGCCGGTCGACCTGTTCGCCGACCGCGTCTGGCACGTCGCGCGTCCGCCGGCGGAGCGGTCCCGGATCCGGGCCGCCGCCGAGATGATCCGGTCGTCGAGGCGGCCGATGATCGTCGCGGGCGGCGGCGTCCACTACTCCGGCGCCGAGGACCCGCTCGCGGCGCTCTGCGACGCGACCGGGATCCCGGTCGGCGAGTCGCAGGCCGGGAAGGGCTCGCTCCTGCACGGGCACCCCCAGCTCATGGGCGCGGTCGGCTCGACCGGTACGACGGCCGCGAACGCGATCGCCCGCGAGGCCGACCTGGTGATCGGTGTCGGCACCCGGTGGAGCGACTTCACCACCGCCTCCCGCACCGCCTTCCGACGCGACGGGGTGCGCTTCGTCAACCTCAACGTCGCGAACCTCGACGCCGGCAAGCACAGCGGGCTCTCGGTGGTCGGAGACGCCCGGGAGGCACTGACTGTACTGGCCGAGGAGCTGGCCGGCTGGTCCGTCGACGACGGTTATCGCTCCGAGCAGGCCGCCTTGTGGCGGGCCTGGGACGAGCAGGTCGAGGCGTCCTACCACCCGCCGGCGGAGGTCACCGATGAGCTGGCCGACGGCCTGCTCACCCAGGGTGCGGTGCTCGGGGCGGTCAACGAGCTGAGCGACGCCCGCGACGTGGTCATCTGCGCGGCCGGGTCGATGCCCGGCGACCTGCACAAGCAGTGGCGGGTGCGAGACCGCAAGGCCTACCACGTCGAGTACGGCTACTCCTGTATGGGCTACGAGGTGCCGGCCTCGTTGGGAGTCCGGCTCGCCGACGAGTCGCGGGACGTCTTCGCGATGGTCGGCGATGGCGGCTACCTGATGATGCCGACGGAGCTGGTGACCGCGGTCCAGGAGCGGATCAAGGTGATCGTGATCCTGGTGCAGAACCACGGGTTCCACTCGATTGGCTCGCTGTCGGAGGAGCTCGGCTCGCAACGGTTCGGCACCAGCTACCGCTATCGCGACGCGGCCGGCCGGCTCGACGGCGACGTCCTCCCGGTCGACCTGGCCGCCAACGCTCGCAGCCTCGGCGCGCAGGTGATCGAGGTGTCCTCGCGCAAGGAGCTCGAGGACGCCATTGCGGAGGCCAAGGCGGCGCCGGACGATGGTGGCCCGGTCGTCATCCACGTGCAGACCGATCCGCTGGTCCACGCGCCCGACAGCGAGTCCTGGTGGGACGTGCCGGTGAGTGAGACCGCCGAGCTCGCCTCGACCCGCGAGGCCTACGACCGCTACCTCGCACAGCAGCAGCACCAGCAGGCCTTCCTGACCCCGTCCGAGAACTCCGGTGGAGGAGAAGCATGAGCAAGCCCGCGCTGATCGGCAGCGCCCCGGACAGCTGGGGCGTCTGGTTCTCCGACGACCCGCAGCAGACCCCGTGGGCGCGATTCCTCGACGAGGTGGCCACGGCTGGCTACACGCGGATCGAGCTGGGGCCGTACGGCTATCTCCCGACCGATCCGCAGCGGCTGGCCGACGAGCTCGCCCAGCGTGGCCTCTCCATGACGGCGGGCACCATCTTCGAGCACCTGCACCGGCCGGACTCGTGGGAGTCGACCTGGAAGGACGTCTCCGCGGCCGCGTCGCTGACCGCCGCGATGGGTGCGCAGCACCTCGTGGTGATCCCGGACTTCTGGCGCGACCCGGTCACCGGCGAGTCGATCGAGGACCCCGAGCTCACCGCCGAGCAGTGGCCGGCGTACGGCAAGCAGATCGACCGGCTCGCCCGGCGGGTGCGGGAGGACTTCGGCCTGCGGATCCAGTTCCACCCGCACGCCGACACTCACGTCGACACCCACGTCAACGTGGAGCGGTTCCTGGCGGAGACCGACCCCGACCTGGTCACGCTGTGCCTCGATACCGGTCACATCTCCTACTGCGACGGCGACAACCTCAAGCTGATCAGGGACCACCCGGAGCGGATCGGCTACGTGCACCTCAAGCAGGTCGACCCCGAGGTGATGGAGAAGGTCCGCGCCGAGGCGATGGGCTTCGGCGAGGCGGTCAAGCTGGGCGCCATGTGCGAGCCACCGCGGGGTGTGCCCGAGATGCCGCCGATCCTCGAGGCTCTCGCCGAGCTCGACCATGTCGAGCTGTTCGCGATCGTCGAGCAGGACCTCTACCCGTGCGCGCCCGACGTGCCGCTGCCGATCGCCACCCGCACTCTCGACTACCTGCGGTCCTGCGGACCGCTCGGCTGAGGAGGAAGCCCATGAGCAACCACGCATTGCGCGTCGGCGTGATCGGTGTCGGCATGATGGGTGCCGACCACGCCGAGCGACTCGCCAACACGACCGCCAACGCCGTGCTGGTGGCGGTCGCCGACCCCGACGAGCCCCGCGCCCGCGCGCTCGCCGCCGGTTACGACGGCGTACGGGTCTTCGCCGACCCGCTCGACCTGATCGCCGACGACGACGTCGAGGCGGTGGTGATCGCCTCACCCGGCTTCGTCCACGAGGAACAGGTGCTGGCCTGTATCAGGGCCGGCAAGCACGCGCTGTGCGAGAAGCCGCTCACCATGGACCCCGCGTCGTCGTTGCGCCTGGTGGAGGCCGAGCGGGCCGCGGGCCGCCCGCTGGTCCAGGTCGGCTTCATGCGTCGCTTCGACGCGGAGTACGCCGCCATGAAGGCGATGCTCGACTCCGGTGATCTGGGTCGGCTCCTGCTGGTCCACAACGTGCACCGCAACAAGGACGTCCCGGCGTCGTTCCGCTCCGAGATGATCGTGCGCGACTCGCTCGTGCACGAGGTCGACGTCTGCCGCTGGCTCTTCGGCGAGGAGATCGCCGAGATCACCGTGCACTCGCCGGCACCGGCGGCACAGTCGGCCGATGGCGTCGTCGACCCGCAGGTCGCGGTCTTCCGGATGGCCGGTGGCGGCCTGGCAACGACCGAGGTGTTCGTGAAATGCGGTGTCGGCTATGAGGTGCGCTGCGAGGCGACCGCGGAGCGGGGCAACGTGACCGCCGGCCTCGGCTCCGGTCCCTTCGTACGACGCGACGGCCGCTGGGGCGGCGTCGTCCCCGAGGACTTCCGGGTCCGCTTCGGTGCGGCGTACGACGCCGAGGTCCAGGCGTGGGCCGACGCGACCCGTCGCGGAGAGGTCGTCGGCCCGACCGCCTGGGACGGGTACGCCGCCGTCGTGGTGTGCGAGGCCGGCATGGAGTCCCTGCAGTCCGGCCTGCCGGTGCCGGTGAAGCTGGAGGAGGTCCCCGCATGAAGATCGCACTCGACCCGCACATGTTCCGCGAGACCACGAACCTGGAGACGCTGCCCGGCGTGGTCGCCGACCTCGGCTACGAGTGGATCGAGCTGAGTCCCCGCGAGGACTTCGCCCCGTTCTTCACCCATCCGCGCGTCAACGACGCCACGGTGAAACGGTTCAAGAAGGCACTCGACGCCGCCGGCGTCGGCGTCTCGTCGATCCTCCCGCTCTACAGGTGGAGTGGTCCCGACGAGGAGGAGCGGCAGGCCGCGGTCCGCTACTGGAAGCGCGCGATCCGGCTGGCCTCCCTTCTCGGGGTCGACACCATGAACTCCGAGTTCAACGGCAACCCGCGGCTGGCCGACGTCTGCGAGCGGCAGTTCTGGAAGTCGATGGAGGAGCTCCTCCCGGTCTTCGAACGGGAGGGGATCCGGCTCGTGCTCGAGCCGCACCCCGACGACTGGGAGGAGGACGGCAAGCGGGCGGTCGACCTGATCCGCGGGATCAACTCCGACCTGGTGTCGTTCCTCTACTGCACGCCGCACACGTTCCATCAGGGCAACGACGTCGACGGCATCCTGGACATGGCAGGGGCGCTCACCACGATGTGCCACATCGCCGACGCCTACGACCACACGGCAAGCTCCGGGCTCCGCTACATCGTCAACCCGCCGGGCTCCCAGGTGTCGGTCCATCAGCACCTCGACATGGGCCAGGGCGAGGTCGACTTCGACCGCTTCTTCGCCGCCCTCGAGCGCAACGGCTTCGACGGCATCGTCACCTCCTGCGTGTTCGCCTGGGAGGACCGTGCCGAGGAGTCCAGCCGCTACCAGCTGGGCCAGATCAAGGCGCAGCTCGACAAGTGGCAGACCCCGCCGACGCTCGAGTCGCCCCGCTGACCGCAGCTGCCGCGCCGCTACCCAATCCGCCGAACACCGCAACGCCGAGGGATTCCCCATGAGTGACACCCCGACCCGCATCACCCACCTGATCGCCGGTGCGCCCTGGGAGGGCACGGCCGAGCGCACCAGCGAGGTCTTCAACCCCGCGACCGGCGAGGTCGCCGGCATCCTCGACCTGGCCTCCGCCGACCTGGTCGGCGAGGTTGTCGCCGGCGCCAAGAAGGCATGGCAGGAGAGCTGGGGCAGCCTCTCCCTGGCCAAGCGCAGCCAGGTGCTCTTCAACTTCCGCGAGCTGCTCAACCGTGACAAGGAGCGGATCGCCGCGCTCATCACGGCCGAGCACGGCAAGGTCCTCTTCGACGCGCTCGGTGAGGTGACCCGTGGTCTCGAGGTCGCGGAGTTCGCCTGCGGCATCCCGCAGCTGCTCAAGGGCGGCTTCAGCGAGAACGCCTCGACCCGGGTCGATGTCTATTCGATCCGGCAGAGCCTCGGTGTGGTCGCAGTGATCTCGCCGTTCAACTTCCCGGCGATGGTGCCGCTTTGGTTCGTACCGATCGCGGTCGCGTGCGGCAATGCGGTCGTGATCAAGCCCAGCGAGAAGGACCCGAGCGCCACGATCGCGGTGGCCGAGCTGTGGAGGGAGGCCGGGCTGCCCGACGGCGTCATGAACGTCGTCAACGGCGACAAGGAGGCCGTCGACGCGCTGCTCACCCACCCGGACGTGAAGGCCGTCTCCTTCGTGGGGTCCACGCCGATCGCGAGGTACGTCTACGAGACCGGGACCGTCCACGGCAAGCGGGTGCAGGCGCTCGGCGGCGCCAAGAACCACATGCTGGTGCTGCCCGACGCCGACCTGGACCTGGCCGCCGACGCTGCGATCAACGCCGGCTTCGGGTCCGCGGGGGAGCGGTGCATGGCGATCTCGGCGCTGGTCGCGGTGGACACGATCGCCGACGAGCTCGTCTCCAAGATCGAGGACCGGATGGGCAAGCTGCGCACCGGAGACGGCACGCGCGGTTGCGACATGGGCCCCCTGGTCACCGGGCCGCACCGCGACAAGGTGACGTCGTACGTCGACGCAGGGGTCTCCGAGGGAGCCGAGCTCGTCGTGGACGGCCGCGACGGCGAGTACGACGCCGACGGTGACGGCTTCTTCCTCGCGCCGACGCTGTTCGACCGGGTCACCCCGGAGATGTCGATCTACACCGACGAGATCTTCGGCCCGGTGCTGTCGGTGGTCCGGGTGCCGTCGTACGACGAAGGCATCGAGCTGATCAACAGCAACCCGTACGGCAACGGCACGGCCATCTTCACCAACGACGGTGGCGCCGCCCGGCGCTTCCAGAGCGAGGTGGAGGTCGGCATGGTCGGCATCAACGTCCCGATCCCGGTGCCGGTCTCCTACTACTCCTTCGGCGGGTGGAAGAACAGCCTGTTCGGCGACACCCACGCCCACGGAGTCGAGGGTGTGCACTTCTTCACGCGGGGCAAGGTCGTCACCTCCCGATGGCTTGACCCGAGCCACGGCGGCCTCAACCTCGGCTTCCCGCAGAACGATTGACAGTCGCGAGGAGACGAATCATGAAGCTCGGTGTGTACGACGCGATCCTGCACGACCGCCCGCTCGACGAGGCCCTCGACGTCGTCGCGACCCTCGGCCTGGACGGGATCGAGATCAACTCCGGCGGGTTCCTGCGGCCGGTGCACCTGCCGATCGACGACATCCTGGCCAGCGACGCCGCCCGTGACCACTACCTGGCGGCATTCGAGAAGAAGGGCCTCGCCCTGTTGGGCCTCAACTGCAACGGCAACCCACTGCACCCCGATCCAGCGATCGGACCGAAGCATGCCGAGGACCTGAGGCGCTCGATCCGGGTCGCGGCCCGGCTCGGCCAGAGCCGCGTGGTCACCATGTCCGGCCTTCCGGGGGGCTACCGCGGTGACCGGAAGCCCAACTGGGTGGTCAACGCCTGGAACTCGGGCTACCTCGACATGCTCGACCACCAGTGGGAAGTCGTCGCCGTGCCGTTCTGGAGGGAGATCGACGAGCTCGCCGGCCAGCATGGCGTCAGGGTCGCCATCGAGATGCACCCGCAGAACATCGTGTTCAACCCGACCACGCTCAAGCGTCTGGTCGAGATGACCGGAGCCACGAACGTCGGCGCCGAGATGGACCCGTCGCACCTGTTCTGGCAGGGGATCGACCCGGTGGCGGCCATCCGCTGGCTCGGCCCGCTCGTCTTCCACGCGGCGGCGAAGGACACCCGGATCAACGACGACTGCCGGATCCACGGGGTTCTGGACGAGCGCTTCCGCCGGCTCGACACCAGCGAGAAGCGAGTCAACCTGGGGGGTGACGAGTGGGTCAACGAGTGGCCGAAGGACTCGGCCTGGGACTTCGTCGCCCTCGGCCGGGGCCACGACGTCGAGTTCTGGGCAGGCTTCCTCGGTGCGCTCGGCGAGGTCGACCCCGACATGGCGGTGAACATCGAGCACGAGGACACCGCATTCGGCCCGATCGAGGGGCTCGAGGTGTCCGCCAAGGTCCTACGCGAGGCCGCCGGTCGCTGACCGGCCGTCCTCCAGAGGTGGGTCGACCTGACGTCAACGGACGAGGAGCGCCGCGGCGCTGACGGCGGACGCGACCAGCACGGCAGCCTCGAATGTCGGCTGACGCAGCGGACGGACCAGGCGAGCGCCGACCAGGCCTCCGGTGACCACCGCCGGCGTCAGCACCACCGTCGTCGCCATCGTGGACCAGCTCAGCAGACCCAGACCGGCGCTGAGGGGGAGCTTGGCCAGGTTGACGCACAGGAAGAACCACGCCGAGGTCCCGAGGAAGGCGAGCTTGTCGACGCGCTGCCCGAGTAGATAGAGGGTCATCACCGGTCCCGCCGCGTTGGCGACCATCGTCGCGAATCCCGCCCCGACCCCGCTGGCCGTCCGGGCCGGCCGTCCCCAGGGACGGCCGGCCCGGACGGCCCCGACCCCGCTGGCCGTCCGGGCCGGCCGTCCCCAGGGACGGCCGGCCCGGACGCCATCGGGCTCGTCGCCACCGCGCCGGAGCCATAGCTGCAGCGCGAGGAGGGCCAGCAGAACGCCTCCGATCCCGCGGCGGAGGGTCGTGTCGTCGACGACCGCCAGCACGACCGTGCCGACCGCCAGTCCGGGCAGCACACCCGGCAGCAGTTGACCGATCAGGCCCCAGTCGGCGTGGCGGTGGTAGCGGAGCACGGCGATGATGTCGCCGATGACCAGCAGGAGGAGCAGGGCGGCCGTGGACTCGCGGGCCGGCATGACGGCCGCATAGATCGCGACCGAGATGATCGCGACCCCACCGATGGCCGTCTTGGCGACCCCGACGAGAAACGCCGCCACCGCCAGGAACAGCCAGGCGGTGGCGGCGTACGCGGGGAGGTAGTCGATCGCTAGCCCTCGTCGCCGCGGCCGAGCTTGACCGCGAGGACTGGTACGGGCGAGTCGAGCAGGAGTCGCTGGCTGACGCTCCCGAGGATCGCCTTGCCGACCGGCGTGCGACGTTTGACGCCGATCACCAGGCGCTCGGCACCGTGGAGGCCGATCTCGTCGAGGACGGCGTCGACCGGGTCGCGATCACCGCGTCCTCGCCGCTCGAGGAGCTGGACCTTCACGTCCGCCGGCAGGTCGCTCAGGTCCAAGGGGCGGAGCCCGAGGTTGACCACGAGCAGATCGGTGTCGAGGCGGCGCGCCTCGGCGACGCCGGCATGCAAGGCGGCGATGCCTTCGGGGCTGTCTGGTACTGCGACCATGACTGACATCTTGGAAGCCTTTCTTCCTTCGTGGATGGGTGCTCGTGCGCTGGAGTCAGCTGTGCTTGGCCATGAAGTCGTCCTCGAACTCTTCCAGAGTCATGCCGCGGGTCTCCGGCACGTAGTTGTAGATGAAGAGCAGGGCTGCAACGCCGAGGCCGGCGAAGATGAAGAACGTCGGGGCGATGCCGAGTGCATCGACAACGGGCGGGAAGCCGAACGCCACGCTCGCGTTGGCGATCCAGAGCACGAACACGCAGACGCCCATCGCGAAGCTGCGGATCTTCAGCGGGAAGATCTCGGCGAGCATCAGCCAGACCAAGGGACCGATCGTGCCCTGCATCGAGAACACGAACAGCACGGCGAAGACCAGGATGACGTACGGCTTCGCCCCGGAGCCGTCGGGGATGAGGAGAGCCGACAGCCCCACCAGCAGGTGGAAGAAGGTGGTGAATGCGAACCCGCCGAGCAGCATGGCGCGGCGATTGATCTTGTTCATCACCAGGATCCCGACCCAGATGCCGAGGACGCTGGCGAGCCCGAACAGCGTGTTGCCGAGCAGCGCGGCGTCGGCGGAGAATCCCGCGTCTCCCAGGAGTTGGCTGCCGTAGTACATGATCGAGTTGATCCCGGTGAACTGCTGGAACACGCCCAACCCGATGCCGATCAGCACCAGCCGCCGGATCCAGGGGACGGCCAGGTCGGCCCAGCCTCCGGTCTGAGACTCCTGCTCCTCCTCAGCAAGTGCATGCACCTCGGCCATCTCGGCCTCAGCGCGTTCGGGGGAGCGGACCTGCATCAGTACGGCGAGCGCTTCGTCGTCGCGCTCCTGCGAGGAGAGCCAGCGCGGGCTCTCGGGCATCCGCAGCATGCCGAGGAGCAACACGATCGCGGGCAGCACGGCAACCAGCAGCATGTAGCGCCAGATGCTGTCGTGCTCGCCCCAGACCTGGAAGATGATCGCGTTGATCACGAAGGCGGCGAACTGTCCCGAGACGATCATGAACTCGTTGCGGGTGACCAGAGAGCCACGCTTCTCGTAGGGCGAGATCTCGGCGAGGTAGACAGGGACGGTCGCGGACGCGCCTCCGACGGCCAGTCCGAGGACGAAGCGTGAGACGGCCAGGATCTGCCACGTCGGGCTGAGCACACAGGCGAGGGTGCCGACCATGAACAGAATGGCGAGCATCAAGATGTTGTGTCGGCGGCCATACTTGTCAGCCAGCCGCCCACCGACCAGCGCGCCGACGGCCGCGCCGAAGATGAGGATGCTGACCACGAAGCCTTCCCTGAAGGCGTTCAGGCCGAGATCCTCCTTCATCGGCTCCAGCGCGCCGTTGATGACGCCGGTGTCGTAGCCGAAGAGAAGACCGCCGAAGGTCGCGACAACCGCGATGAGGCCGAGTCGCTTCGAATGCGGCCCGGGCCTGTCGGGCGGCAGGGTCGGATGCTCTGTCGCTGTGCCGGTGTGGGTCATGCCGGTTCCTCCAAAGTCTCCTGACTGGGTCGGCGAACACTCTGCCAGGTGACCGTCATCACATGCAATAGTTAGGAGAAACAAATGTAAAGACATTCAAGATTGGGTGGGGCGACGAGAGCGACTCGCGCTTCCCTCCGGAGCCGGGCCTGCGGGTGCGTGCGGCTTGGGGACCTGATTGTGCGCTCTCCGCGAACAGAGCCCCGGATCGCGTGGAACTGTCGCCGCCGACGGTTAGTGTCGCGAACGTGAACCCAGACATGACCAGCCCCCAGATGAACGGCGGCCAAGCCGGCTACGGCCTCGACGACCACATCTATCAGCGGCTGCTCCGCGAGCGCATCGTGTTCCTCGGCTCCGAGGTGCGCGACCAGAACGCCAACGCGATCTGCGCCCAGCTCCTGCTGCTCTCGGCGGAGGATCCGGAGGCCGACATCTTCCTGCACATCAACAGCCCCGGCGGCTCCGTCGACGCCGGCATGGCGATCTACGACACGATGCACTACATCCCCAACGACGTCGCCACCGTCGGCATGGGCCTGGCCGCGTCGATGGGTCAGTTCCTGCTGTGTGCCGGCACCAAGGGCAAGCGCTACGCGCTGCCGCACGCGCGGATCATGATGCACCAGCCGTCCTCGGGGATGGGCGGCTCGGCCTCCGACATCAAGATCCAGGCTCAGCAGTCCCTCCACATCAAGAAGGTCCTGCTCGACCTGATCGCCGAGCACACCGGCCAGCCGATCGAGCAGGTCGTGGCCGACGCCGACCGCGACCGCTGGTTCACCGCCGACCAGGCGCGCGAGTACGGCCTGGTCGACCAGGTCATCAAGAACGCCCGCGACGCCGCCGACGAGGGTCGCCCGGCGCACAGCCGCGACTGACAAGCCACCGACTCTCCAAGAAGGACTGCGCATGAACTACTACATCCCTCAGTGGGAGGAGCGGACTTCCTACGGGTTCCGCCGCATCGACCCCTACGGCAAGCTCTTCGAGGACCGCATCATCTTCCTCGGCAGCCCGATCTCCGACGACGTCGCCAACGCCGTGATGGCCCAGCTGCTCTGCCTGGAGTCGATGAACCCCGACCAGGACATCTCGATCTATATCAACAGCCCCGGCGGCTCGTTCACCGCGCTGACCGCGATCTACGACACGATGAAGTTCATCAAGGCCGACGTGCAGACGGTGTGCCTGGGTCAGGCGGCGTCCGCGGCCGCCGTACTCCTCGCGGCGGGCTCCCCCGGCAAGCGGCTCGCGCTGCCCAACAGCCGGATCCTGATCCACCAGCCCTACACCGAGGGCACCTTCGGCCAGACCTCCGACATCGAGATCCAGGCCAACGAGATCCTCCGGATGCGCGAGCTGCTGGAGAAGATGATCGCCGACCACTCGGGCAAGTCGATCGAGGAGGTCAGCCGAGACATCGAGCGCGACAAGATCCTCACCGCCGAGCAGGCCGTCGAGTACGGCCTGATCGACGCCGTCCTGCAATCCCGCGCGGGCACCCCCGCGCTCACCTGAGCCCCACCGGAGATCCGACATGCCGACCGCAGCCGCTCGTGTCGAGCCCTCCGCGACGGCGCCCGAGACGGTACCGTCAAGGGGTTTGCAGTCGGTCGAGAGAGAAAGGACCGCCCGTGGCACGCATCGGTGACGGTGGCGAACTGCTGAAGTGCTCCTTCTGCGGTAAGAGCCAGAAGCAGGTCAAGAAGCTCATCGCGGGTCCTGGCGTCTACATCTGCGACGAGTGCATCGACCTCTGCAACGAGATCATCGAGGAGGAGCTCAACGAGGGCGCCGACGTCGAGCTCGCGGAGCTCCCCAAGCCGCGCGAGATCTTCGAGTTCCTCAACTCCTACGTCATCGGTCAGGAGCAGGCGAAGAAGTCCCTCGCCGTCGCGGTCTACAACCACTACAAGCGGGTGCAGTCCGGGGTGGCGACGCCGGGCGTCGGCAAGCACGCCAAGGACGACGCGGTCGAGGTCTCCAAGTCCAACATCCTGGTCATCGGTCCGACCGGGTGCGGCAAGACCTACCTCGCCCAGACCCTCGCCCGGATGCTCAACGTGCCCTTCGCGATCGCCGACGCCACGGCGCTCACCGAGGCGGGCTATGTCGGCGAGGACGTCGAGAACATCCTGCTCAAGTTGATCCAGGCCGCCGACTACGACGTCAAGAAGGCCGAGACCGGCATCATCTACATCGACGAGATCGACAAGGTCGCCCGCAAGGCGGAGAACCCGTCGATCACCCGCGACGTCTCCGGCGAGGGCGTCCAGCAGGCACTCCTCAAGATCCTCGAGGGCACCACGGCCTCGGTGCCGCCGCAGGGCGGGCGCAAACACCCGCACCAGGAGTTCATCCAGATCGACACCACCAACGTCCTGTTCGTGGTCGGCGGCGCCTTCGCCGGCCTGGAGTCGATCATCGAGCAGCGCGTCGGCAAGAAGACGCTCGGCTTCACCGCGGAGGTGCGCGGCCAGGCCGAGAAGGAGGCCGAGGACCTGCTCGCCCTGGTCCGCCCGGAGGACCTCATCAAGTACGGCCTGATTCCCGAGTTCATCGGCCGGCTGCCCCTCATCGCGAGCGTCTCCAAGCTCGACGAGGAGGCCCTCGTGCAGATCCTCACCGAGCCCCGCAACGCCCTGGTCAAGCAGTACCAGCGGCTCTTCGAGCTCGACGGCGTCGACCTGGAGTTCGACGACGACGCCATCGTCGCCATCGCCGAGAAGGCCCTCGAGCGCGGCACGGGTGCCCGCGGCCTGCGCGCCATCATCGAGGAGGTCCTCCTCCACGTGATGTACGAGGTCCCCTCGCGGGGCGACATCGACAAGGTCGTCATCTCCCGCGAGGTCGTCTACGGCGAAGCCGCCCCCACCCTCGTGCCCCGCGAGACGAAGAAGAAGAAGTCGGCGTAGGCGACCCCGATTCAGTTCGACTGAATCGGGGTGGCGGCCTGGATGCGGGCCGGCTGGGAGCGGTTGAGCCAGCCGACGGTGACGAGCTCGGACGCCGGGTCGCTGGCCGCGTGGAGCTCGTAGAGGTCGTCGCGGGGAGGGGAGAGGCGGGTTGTGGCCGACCAGGTGGCGCCGGGGAGCGGCCCCGGGGTGGCCGGGTCGGTCGAGGTCGGCAGGGTGCTCGCCAGCAACCTGCTGCGGTCCCCGGGCTCGGCGATGTCGCCCCACACGGCGACGAGACCGCCGGACGTGGCGACTGCGTCGACGTCGAAGACCCAGTGCGAGCGCCCGACCCTGGCGACCTCGTACGTCGCGCCCCACTGCCCGTCGGCGCCGGCGTACCGGGAGCGCACCCGCCCGGCGCGGTCGCTCCAGACGCCGATCGCGCCGCCGGCCGAAGTGGCGGCGATCTCGAAGTCGTCGACTCCGCCGCGCGCCGACTCGCCCACCACGGCCGACGGGCGCCACGCACCGTCGGGACCGGCGGTCGCGGCGTGGAAGCGCATCCCGCGGCGCTCGTAGGTGAGCCAGCCCGCGACCAACCCGCCGTCGCTGGTCGCGACGATCCGGGGCCGGGCCACGAAGTCGGACGAGAGCAGCCACGGCTCGCCCCAGCCGGCGGCCGCGAGCGATCGGGCGAACAGGCCGCTGGGCACCGTCCCAGTCGGCGACTCGGCGATCCAGGTCAGCTGAGGATCTCCGGTGGCCGAGGTGGCGAGGGCGAACGAGTCGACGAAGGTCCGGGGCGTCGACGCCTGACGCGCCCCGGGCCACGGGGCACCCGCCCGACCCGTCGCCACCAGCAGGCGGCTTCCCCGGTGACCCTGCAGCAGCCACGCGAGGGTCACGCTGCCGTCGGGCGCGACGGTGGCCTGCGGGTCCAGCGGCTGCGCACCGCCGGGGTAGCGCGCGACCGTCTGGACCCGCCACTTCCCCAGCGCGCGATGCGCCAGCCGTACGTCGTACCGGAGGTCCAGCCCGCGCCGGTGCTCCACCACCCACACGACCACGGGCGAGCCGCTCGGATCGAGGCCGATGTCGAGACTGAAGGAGCTGCCACGGCCCAGGCCGACCGGATCCTGCCAGCTCGCGCCCGCCGGACGTGCGGAGACCATCAGGTCGCGGGCGAGTCGGGAGCGCGGACGCGTCCAGGCCACCCAGGAGCCCGTCGAGCCGGACGCCACCGCGACGTCGGCATCGACGTCGGTGCGACCGAGCGTCCGCCATCGACGACGGACGTCATGTGAGGTGGCTGCCCCCGCGACCACATCGGATGACGTCGTGAGAGGTCCACGGCTGACGTCATGCGAGGTGGCTGCTCCGGCGACCACATCGGATGACGTTGTGGGGAGGAGGGCCGCCACGACCGCCAGGACCGCGACCAGCGCGGCCCTCGCCGACACCGGGCGACGAGCCGTGGGGCCGCGGGCAGGGATCACCCGGCGCTCGTCCCGGAGTCGTCGGCGGGGGCGAACTCGGCAGAGACGGTGACCGTCTCGGCGGTGTCGTCGACGACGAAGGTGAGGTCGCCGACGATC
Source organism: uncultured Actinomycetota bacterium (assembly GCA_963767345.1). GTDB lineage: Bacteria > Actinomycetota > Actinomycetes > Propionibacteriales > Nocardioidaceae > Nocardioides. Next base: position 479,500 of record CAVYDO010000005.1, on the reverse strand, counting down.
TTGCCGACGTTGCGCAGGTCTGCGGCCGCCTGCTCGGCCCCGCGGACGAGCGTCTCCGGCCCGCGCACCTCGGCATGTGCGAGCGGCGTACGCATCGAGACCTTGGCGTTGGACTTCGCGCCGCGGATGCCGATCAGCGCGGCCGCGACGCCATCGAGGACCGAGGCGTCACCGGGCAGGCCGCCGAGCTCCTCGCGCGTCGGCCAGGCGGCCAGGTGGATGGAGCCGACCCGCCACCACGACCAGACCTCCTCGGTCACGTAGACGAGGAAGGGCGCCAGCAGGCGCAGCTGGACGTCGAGTGCGATGGCGAGGGTCGCCTTGGCCGACTCGTGACCCGAGACGACATCGGTCAGCACGTCGCGGGAGTCGTAGGCGCGCTCCTTGACCAGCTCGAGGTAGTCGTCGCAGAACTCCCAGAAGAACTGCTCCGTCGTCTCGAGCGCGGTCGTGTAGTCGTAGGCCTCGAACGCCGCGGTCGCCTTCCCGATCACCTCGGCGAGCCGGTCGAGCAGCGCCTGGTCGACGGCCTCGGTGACCGCACGCGGATCGCGGTCGGTCGCCCCGAGCCCGAGCACGAACTTCGACGCGTTGAGGACCTTCATCGCCAGCCGCCGGCCGACCTTCATCTGGGTCTCGTCGAAGGGCGAGTCGAGGCCGGGGCGGGCCATCGCCGCCCGCCAGCGCACCGCGTCGGCGCCGTACCTGTCGAGCACCTCGGTCGGGACCACCGCGTTGCCCTTGGACTTCGACATCTTCTTGCGATCGGGGTCGACGATGAACCCGGAGATGAGGGCGTCGCGCCAGGGCACGGAGTGGTTCTCGAAGCTCGCACGGACGACGCGCGAGAAGAGCCAGGTGCGGATGATGTCGTGGGCCTGGGTGGCCAGGTCCATCGGGAAGACCCGCTGCCACAGGTCGTCGTCGGTCTCCCAGCCGCCGGCGATCTGCGGAGTCAGCGACGACGTGGCCCAGGTGTCCATCACGTCGGGGTCGCCGACGAAGCCCCCCGGCCGCCCGCGCTGAGCCTCGTCGTAGCCGCGCGGCGCATCGGTGGACGGGTCGATCGGCAGCTCCGCCTCGCGGGGAAGCAGGGGGTGGTCGTAGTCGGGCTCGCCGTCCGCGTCGAGCGGGTACCAGACCGGGAACGGGATGCCGAAGAAGCGCTGCCGCGAGATGAGCCAGTCGCCGTTGAGGCCGCCGACCCAGTTGTCGTAGCGGTGCTTCATGTGGGCGGGGATCCAGCGGATCTCCGCCCCGCGCTCGAGGAGGTCCTGCCGCAGGGCCGAGTCGCGGCCGCCGTTGGTGATGTACCACTGCCGGGTGGCCACGATCTCGAGCGGCTTGTCGCCCTTCTCGTAGAAGTTGGCCATCCGGTTGGTCGGCGTGGGCTCGCCCTCGAGGTCGCCGGAGTCGCGGAGCAGGCCGACCATCGCCTCCCGCGCGGAGAAGACGGTCTTGCCCGCCAGCTCGCCGTACGCCGCCACGGCTCGTTCACCCCGGATCCAATCGGGGGTCTCGCGGGCGAGCCGGCCGTCGCGTCCGATGACCGTGCGGACCGGGAGGTCGAGCTCACGCCACCACTGCACGTCGGTGAGGTCGCCGAAGGTGCAGCACATCACCAGGCCGCTGCCCTTCTCGGGCTCTGCCGCGGTGTGCGCCCGGACCGGGATCTCCACGCCGAACACCGGCGAGGTCACACTCGAGCCGATCAGGTCGGCGTACCGCTCGTCGTCGGGGTGCGCGATGAGCGCGACCACGCTCGCGATGAGCTCGGGGCGGGTGGTCTCGATGTGGACGGTGCGTGCCTCGTCGGCCGATCCCGCGCTCTCGCTGGTCGAGCCTGTCGAGACCCGGTGGAAGGCCACCCGGTAGTAGTGGCCGGCGTACTCGCGCGCCTCGAGCTCGGCCTGGGCGACCGCTGACTGGAAGGTGACGTCCCAGAGCGTGGGAGCGTCCTGGAGGTACGCCTCGCCGCGCGCGAAGTTGCGCAGGAATGCGACCTGGCTGATGCGCTGGGCCTTCGGGCCGATGGTCGTGTAGTGCTCGGACCAGTCGACCGACAGGCCGACGCGGCGCCACAGCTCCTCGTAGACGACCTCGTCCTCGAGCACGAGCCGCTCGCACAGCTCGACGAAGTTGGGCCGGCTGATGGGCAGCTGCCGCTTCATGTCGGGCTTGGCCGGTGGCTGGAAGCCGCGCTCGTAGGGCAGGCTCGGGTCGCAGCGGACGCCGAAGTAGTTCTGCACCCGGCGCTCGGTCGGCAGGCCGTTGTCGTCCCAGCCCATCGGGTAGAAGACCGACTTGCCGCGCATTCTCTGGAAGCGCGCGACCAGGTCGGTGTGGGTGTAGGAGAACACGTGCCCGACGTGCAGGCTGCCGCTCACCGTCGGCGGTGGCGTGTCGATCGAGTAGACGTTCTCGCGGGGCTGGCTGCGGTCGAAGCGGTAGGTGTCGTCGGCCTTCCACCGCGCCGACCACTTCGCATCCAGCCCCTCCAGCGCGGCCTTGTCCGGTACGACGACGGCACCGACCACACGGGTCGTCGAACCTGCGTCGCCTGCAACCTGCCGCTGGGTGGTGGTCATGGTCGGCCAGTCTAGAAGCGGCCGCCGCCCGCGCCGAAATGGGTTGTGGCACCCCCGTCAGGGAGTCGACGGGGGAGTCCTCAGGAAGTGTCAGCCCTCCCTGTGGTGGAGTGTCAGCCCTCCCTGTGGTGGTACGTCGTCGACAGGCGCGCCATGCACAGTGCGCACACGCCCATGGCGACGGCGGCGAACGCCAGCCCGGCCATGCCCTCGAGCGAGAACAGCGAGATCGCGGCGACGAGCATCCACACGGCGAGTACGTCGCCGCCGATCCTCGGCACGCAGAGCACCAGGACGGCGATCGCGATCTCGGCCACGCCGATCCAGGTGACCGCGTCGGCCGCACCGCCCGGGAGCGCGTCGTTGACCCAGGTCGCCAGGTAGCCCTGCCAGGTCACGTTCATGAAGCCGAACAGCTTGTCGAGGCCGAACAGCAGCGGTAGACCCATCATCGCGACCCACAGGCCCAGATAGGCCTGTCGGGCGGCGTCGGCCTTGTGCAGCATGGTCAGATCGCGCAGCTCGTCTCGGAAGTCGTGCGTCGCGTCGTGCCAGGCGTGGGTGATTGCCATGACAGCCTCCCTTCGGAGTGCCCCGCCGATCGAGCGGGGCTCGATTTCTAACGGTAGTTGTCTTTGACGATAGAACCGCTGGCGTCTTTCGGCAAGAGGTGTTACCTATAGAGTTTGCGGGGATCGCAGGGAAGGGATCTGGCGCCATGTCCGACGAGGTGTTCGTCCGTCCGGTGCTGCGTCTGGGGTCGCTGGTCGACCCGGTTCGCCGGCAGCTCTATCGCTTCGTGGCCGAGCAGCCCGACGCGGTGAGTCGCGACCAGGCCGCGGCGGGGGTCGACGTACCCCGCCACACCGCGCGCTTCCATCTCGACAAGCTGGTCGACGCCGGGCTGCTCGTCTTCGAGTTCCGCCGGCTGACCGGCCGCACCGGCCCCGGCGCCGGCCGGCCGGCCAAGCTCTACCGGCGGTCGCATCGCGAGATCGGCGTCAGCGTCCCCGCTCGTCGTTACGACCTGGCAGGGGAGATGCTGGCCGACGCCGTCGCGCAGGGTCTTGGCGGCACGCCGATGGCCGCTGCCCTGACCGAAGCGGCCCGGCGGGCCGCCGCGGCGGCTGTCGACGGACTCGACACGCCGGAGACGGGTCACCTGGAGCGGGTCGCCGCCGCGCTGTCGCCGTACGGCTATGAGCCCAGGCTCGAGCTCGCCGGCGTCGACGACGTCGACCCGCAGCGAGATGCCGACGGTGAGCTGGTGCTCGCCAACTGCCCCTTCGCCCGGCTGTCGGCCGGGCACCCGGAGGTCGTGTGCCGAGCCAACCGGGCCTTCGTCGCCGAGCTGGTCGACCTTGTCGCAGACGGCGCGTGCGTCAGCGAGTCCTCGTCGGCGCCGGAGGGCTGCTGCGTGCGCGTCCGCCGGCGGGGGCGGGCCTGAGGTGTGAGCAGAAATGGGTTTGGCCGGAGCGGCGGTCGCACCTAGCGTCTGCCCATGAACGACGGGTATCAGATCGACTTCCGGGCCGACCCGGCCGAGTTCCTGGCCGTGGCCGGTGACCTGCTCGCCGCCGACCCGGTGGTCGCGAGCGTGATCGCCACGGTCGCCGAGCGGGCGGTGCGGGAGCGAGCCGCCGGCGTACCCGTGCCGGCGCATCCGTGCTGGTGGGCGGCGGTGATCGACGACGGAGCGGTGGTGGGTGCGGCGATGCGCACCGCGCCGTTCACGCCGCACCCGATGTTCCTGCTGCCGATGCCCGACCGGGCCGCGGTCGCGCTTGCCCGGGCGATGCAAGCGCGTGGCGAGCACCCCGGTGGCTGCAACGGCGCGCTGCCGGCGGCGCGGGTGTGCGCGGAGGAGGCCGCGCGGCTGTGGGGCGGCACGGCGGAGGTCAGGCAGCGGACGCGGCTCTTCGAGTGCTCGGAGGTACGCCGGCCCGGTGAGGTCGATGGCACCCTCCGGACGGCCATGCCGGGCGACGCCGATCTGGTCTTCGAGTGGTTCCTCGCCTTCGGGCTGGAGGCGGACGAGCAGGCCGGCCGCCCCCCGGGCTCGAGCCACGACTTCGTGCCCGACCGCGACGACATCGACCGGCGCATCGCCGGCGGCCGGATCTGGCTCCTCCAGGACCCCGACGGCACGGTCGTGCACATGACGGCCGTCAACCCTCCTGCGTACGGCGTGTCCCGCGTCGGTCCCGTCTACACCCCCAAGCCGGCCCGCGGTCGCGGCTATGCGTCGTACGTCGTCGCCGAGCTGACCGCCCGCGGCCTGGCGGAGGGCGTGCGGATGTGCCTGTTCACAGATCAGGCCAACCCGATCTCCAACAAGGTCTACGAGGCGATCGGCTACGAGCGGGTGGCGGACATGGCCAACGTGCGGGTGGAGCCGGCCTGACCGCTCCGCCGGGTGGGAGACGCGCACAGGGTCGGCCCTAGACTCCGTCCGGTGAGCGACCCGGAGAACGACGCGGCCCAGACCCCTCGTCTCGCGGAGACGTTCGCCGAGGCGGAGGACGCGCTGCTGTCGCGGTGGCCGGAGACCAAGCTGGAGCCGTCGCTCGACCGGATCCGGGCGTTCTGCGAGCTGCTCGGCGACCCGCAGCGCTCCTACCCGGTGATCCAGCTGACCGGCACCAACGGGAAGACCAGCACGGCGCGGATGATCGACACCCTGCTCCGCGCGCTCGACCTGCGGACGGGGCGGTTCACCAGCCCGCATCTGGAGAGGATGTCCGAGCGCATCAGCATCGACGGCGAGCCGCTGGACGACGACGCCTTCGTGCGCGCCTTCAACGACGTGGCGGCGTACACCCACCTCGTCGACGACGACCAGCCCTTCCCGCTGTCCTTCTTCGAGACGGTCGTCGGCATGGCGTACGCCGCGTTCGCCGACGCGCCGGTCGACGTCGCGGTCGTCGAGGTCGGCATGGGTGGGGCCTGGGACGCCACGAGCGTCGCCGACTCGACCGTCGCCTGCCTGCTGCCGATCGCGGTCGACCATGACAAGTACCTCGGCGACTCGCCGGCCATGATCGCGGTCGAGAAGGCGGGCATCATCAAGCCCGGGTCGACCGCGGTGTCCGCCAAGCAGACGCCGGAGGTCGTGGACGTCATCGCGGCCCGCGCCGCCGAGGTCGGCGCGCCGCTGCTGGTGGAGGGCGCCGACTTCGGTGTCGTGCGCAGCACGCCGGCGGTCGGTGGCCAGGTGATCTCGTTGCGCGGCGTACGCGGCTCGTACGACGACGTCCTCCTCCCGCTCTACGGCGCACACCAGGCGCAGAACGCAGCCGTGGCTCTGGCCGCGGTGGAGGTGCTCGTCGACCGTGACCTCGACCCCGACCTGGTGAGCGCCGCGTTCGAGGAGATGACCTCCCCGGGGCGGCTCGAGGTCGTTCGCCGGAGCCCGACGATCGTCCTCGACGCGGCGCACAACCCGCACGGAGCCGAGGCGACCGCCAACGCGATCAGGGAGTCCTTCGCCTTCGAACCGCTCATCGGCGTCATCGGCGTGATGGAGGACAAGGACTACGAGGGCGTGCTCGGCTTCTTCGAGCCGCTCCTCGCCCACGTCGTGATCACCCAGAACTCCACCCACCGGTCGATGTCGGCCGAACGGCTCGCGGCGACCGCACGAGAGGTCTTCGGCGAGGACCGCGTCACCGTCGAGCCTCGGCTGCCCGACGCGCTCGACCAGGCCGCCGCGCTCGCCGAGGCGGGCGACGCGTTCGGCAGCCCGCTCGGCTCGGGGGCCGTGCTGGTCACCGGCAGCGTCGTCACGGTCGGTGAGGCGCGAGCGCTGCTCACGGGCAAGCGCAGATGAGGTCGCCCAAACGGGGCATGTGCGCGGCGATCCTCTCGCTCGAGGCGGTCGTGCTCGGCCTCACCACACCCGGCATGATCACCGTCGCCGACGTCCCCGTGGGTACGGCGCTCGCGGTCGGCCTCGGCCTGTGCCTGGCCTGCCTGCTCGTCGCCGGCATGCTTCGCCACGAGGCCGCCTACCTCGTCGGCTGGGCGATCCAGGTCGCGGCGATCGGGCTCGGGTTCGTGATCCCGATGATGTTCTTCCTGGGCGCGATCTTCGGACTGCTCTACGGCACCGCCTACTTCCTCGGGCGCAAGATCGAGCGCGAGCGGGCGGCGTACGAGGCCTGAGCTCGGCTTCGGCGGAGAGGTCGAGTGCTCAGGTGGTCGTCCCGCCTCCGTGTCCCAGCACTCGACCTGCGTGGCACCCGGCCCCGCGGAGAGGTCGAGTGCTCAGGTGGTCGTCCCGCCTCCGTCTCCCAGCACTCGACCTCGCGGCGGCCGGTCTCGCGGCGGCCGGTCTCCGTCGGCGGGAAGCCTGGCTACGTCACCGGGTGAGGGTGTCGACGACGACGCCCAGCACCTCGTCGAGCTGGTCGTCGGTGCACCCGGCGAAGCCGAGGACCACGCCGTGGCGTGCGGCGGAGCGCGAGTAGTCCTCGAGACCCGGCAGCTCGTAGCCGGCGGCGACGGCCGCGCGCGAGACCTCCGCGGCCCGCTCGGGCTCAAGCTCGAGCGTCACGTACATGCCGGCGATCGGTGCGGCGAGCAGGTGGTCGAGCCCGGCGTGGTGAAGCCGCTCGGTGATCCGGGCGCTGCGCTCGGCGTAGGTGTTGCGTGCGCTGCGGATCAGTCGGTCGACGTGACCATCGCGCAGCATCACCTGGTAGGCGTGCTGTGAGGGCCAGGCGGGGGAGTCGTGGTTGCGGCGTCGGCGCCGCACGATGCGATCGACGATCTCCTGCGGCCCGGCGAGCCAGCCGAGTCGCAGCCCGGGCGCGACCGACTTGGATGCCGTCCCGAGGTAGACGACGCGCTCCGGGTCGACACTGGCGAGGGCCGGCGGCGGGGCTACGTCGTAGCGGAACTCGGAGTCGTAGTCGTCCTCGACCACCACGCCGCCGCTGCGCGCGGCCCACTCCAGGAGACCGCTCCGCGCCTGCGCCGACATCGTCAGCCCGAGCGGGTGCTGGTGGGCAGGAGTCACGAAGGCGGCGCGCACGTCGTCGGACAGGGCCGCCAGGTCGAGATCCGCGGCCGGACCCTCGGGGAGGACCCGCAGGTCGACGACGCGCCGCCCGGAGACGCGCGCGATCTCGACCGCCGCCCGATAGCCCGGGTCCTCGATCGCGACCGGGCCGGGATCCAGCGCGGCGAGCAGCTGTCGCCAGCCGTCGGTGGTGCCGGCGGTGATGATCAGCCGCTCCGTGGTCACCTCGAGCCCGCGGGTGCGGGCCAGATGGGCACACAGTGCCGCGCGGAGGGCGATCAGGCCGCCGTCGTCGGCGTACGTCTCGGGCGGCCGCGACACGGACACGTCGCGCCACGCGCGCCGCCAGCCGGACTCGTGTCTCGGGTCGACGTACGGCGTGCCGGTGTCCATCAGCATGAGCCGCCGCGAGCGACGGACCCGCGGTACGACCCGAGCGCGCCGCCGCGCCGCCGGGGTCGACGGGGCGACGAAGGTTCCCGAACCACGAGCGCTCCGCAGCCAGCCCTCGGCGAGGAGCTGGTCGTAGCCCTGCGCGACCACGGACCGGGAGACCTCGAGATCCCGGGCCCAGGACCGGCTGCTCGGCAGCCGGTCGCCGGTGGCGAGTGCGCCGTCGGCGATCAGGTCGCGCACCTGGTCGGCAAGCTGGACGCTCAGAGGCCGCCCGTCGTGGCGGTCGAGATGGACGAGCAGTAACGCAAGACGCGGCGTCGCAGTCACAGATCCCCCAAGCAATGTCAAAGGCCACTTCCCCAAGTGGCGGCCACTCCCCAAGTGGCCTGTCGGAATTGTGCCTTAGTGGACCGTGTGCACAAGCCCCCTGATCACAGAAAATGAATGAGTGCGTTCGCCATGCCGTGTCCAGGCCCTTCCCCGTGGGCGGCAGATACGGCGGCGGACCGCGGCTGAGCGCGAGGCGGCGTACGTCGTCCTCGCCGCCACGCCGACCTGATTTCGGGTCGTCGTGGGTGCGCGATCGGGTGACAAGAGGGGGTTCACCCGATCGTGCCGCCCACCGACGTGGGTCGACCCGCCGGCCGCCGACGGTCCGCCGACGCGCTGCCGGCGCGGCTCGATAGGGTGCCGCCCATGTCTCAGCGCACCCTCGTCCTCGTCAAGCCCGACGCCGTCCGCCGCGGACTGATCGGCGAGATCCTCGGCCGGATCGAGGCGAAGGGCTACCGGCTGGCCGCCCTGGAGCTCAGGTCGGCCACGCCGGAGCTGCTCGCCGCGCACTATGCCGAGCACGAGGGCAAGCCCTTCTATCAGCCCCTGGTCGAGTTCATGCTGTCCGGTCCGGTGGTGTCGATCGTCGTCGAGGGCCAGCGCTGCATCGAGGGCTTCCGATCGCTGGCGGGTGCCACCGACCCGTCCGCGGCGGCTCCCGGCACCATCCGTGGCGACCTCGGCCGCGACTGGGGTGAGGCCGTGCAGCAGAACCTCGTGCACGGCTCCGACTCCCCGGAGTCCGCCGAGCGTGAGATCGCGATCTGGTTCCCCTGAGAACCACACCGATTCGTCCCGGTCCGCACGCGGGCAACTACATGGGAGGTCGCAGACGAATCGGTGGACGGTGACTGATGTGACCGCGTCGGTGTGTCGTCCGGTGGTTAGGCGGTCGCGCTCCTAGGCTCGGCGTACGGGGCTCCACCTCCGAACGCGGTCAGCCAGCCCGGCAGCTCGGCGTACCCGCCCCGCCCGAACTAGAGCACCGACCCTTCCACGTTCGACGACCAGCGAGGCACGTCCAGATGGGCACGATGATCAGCAACAGTCTCATCGGCCGCGATATGGCCGTTGATCTCGGCACGGCCAACACCCTGGTGTACGTGCGCGGCCGGGGCATCCAGCTCGACGAGCCCTCGGTGGTCGCGCTCGACAAGACCAACGGCGAGGTGCTCGCCGTCGGCCACGAGGCCAAGCGGATGATCGGGCGTACGCCGGACCGGATCACCGCGATCCGGCCCCTCAAGGACGGCGTCATCGCCGACTTCGAGGCGACCGAGCAGATGCTGCGCTTCTTCATCCACCACGTGCACCGGCGCCGGTACTTCGCCAAGCCGCGCATGGTGATCTGCGTGCCGAGTGGCATCACCGCGCTCGAACAGCGCGCCGTCAAGGAGGCCGGTTATCTCGCCGGAGCCCGCAAGGTCTACATCATCGAGGAGCCGATGGCAGCCGCGATCGGCGCCGGGCTCCCGGTCCACGAGGCGACCGGCAACATGGTCGTCGACGTCGGCGGCGGCACCACCGAGGTCGCGGTCATCTCCCTCGGCGGCATCGTCTCGTCGCTCTCGGTGCCGACCGCGGGCGACGACCTCGACCAGGCGATCGTCACCTGGATGAAGAAGGAGCACAGCCTGCTGCTCGGCGACCGCACGGCCGAGGAGGTCAAGACCAGCCTGGGCTCCGCGTTCCCGCTCGCCGACGAGCCCCGAGCCGAGATTCGCGGCCGCGACCTCGTCTCCGGGCTGCCGCGCACCGTCGAGGTCAGCAGCGCCGACATCCGCCACGCCATCGACGAGCCGCTCTCCGGCATCGTCGACGCCGTCCGGGCGACCCTCGACCAGACCCCGCCCGAGCTCGCCGGCGACATCATGGACCGCGGCATCGTCCTCACCGGTGGCGGCGCCCTGCTCCGGGGTCTCGACGAGAGGCTCCGCCACGAGACCGGCATGCCGGTCCACCTCGCCGAGGACCCGCTCACCTCCGTCGCGTACGGCGCGGGCAGGTGCGTCGAGGACTTCGACGCGCTCGCCCAGGTCCTCGTCTCCGAGCAGAGGCGGTTCTGACGTGAGCCGCAACGTGCGCGCTCTCCTCCTCGCTCTGGTGCTCGCCTGCGCAACGTTGATCTCGCTCGACCACCAGCAGGGCGACGACTCGCCGGTGGATGTCGCCCGCCGCGCCGTCGGCGAGGTCTTCGGGCCGGTCGAGTCGACCACCGCCACGGTGCTCGGCCCGGTCACCGCGGTCCCCGAGTGGTTTCGCGGTCAGGCGTCGCTGCGCCGCGAGCTCGCCGATGCGAAGGCCGACAACGACGTCCTGCGCCAGCAGGTCGAGACCGTGGAGTCCGACCGCAGGCGGCTCGCAGAGTACGACGGGCTGGTGGCGACCGCCAAGGACACCGGCCGGGCGCTGGTCCCGGCCCACGTGGTGGCGATGGGGCCGGGCCAGAGCTTCTCCCGCACCGTCACGATCGACGCCGGCTCCGAGGCCGGCGTACGCCCCGACATGACCGTCGTCAACAACGCCGGACTGGTCGGCCGCGTCCTGCGCGTCACCCGCACCACCGCCACGGTGCTCACCGTCGTCGACGGCGACTCCGTCGTCGGCGCACGTGTGGGCTCCACGCGCGAGGCCGGCTATCTCCGCGGCCGCGGGGTGATCGGCGACGACGGTCGTCTCGACCTCGAGCTGGTCGACGAGCAGATCGCCCCCGACCAGGGTGAGACGGTCGTGACGTGGGGGAGCCGTGACGGCTCGCCGTACGTCGCGGGCATCCCGATCGGCAGCGTCACCCAGGTCTTCGAGAGCCTGCGCGAGACCTCCAAGCGTGCCGTCGTCGAGCCGTACGCCGACTTCTCCGCGCTCGACGCGGTCGGGGTGATCGTGCCGAGCGGCACACAGAGCGATCGCGCGATGATCGAGGCGGACGGGAGCTTCGGATGACCTGGGCGCGGGCCGTGGCAGCACTGGCGATGACGGTCGTCGCCCTCGTCCTCCAGGTCAGCGTCTTCCCCGAGCTCACCGCGTCCTTCGGGGGTGCCGTCGCGCCCAACCTGTGCCTACTAGTCGTCGTCGGGGCGGCGCTGGCCCGTGGTCCGCAGTTCGCGATGCTGCTCGGCTTCGGCGCCGGGCTGCTGCTCGATCTCGCCCCGCCGGCCGACCACGCCGCCGGCCGCTGGGCGCTGGCCCTGGTCCTGGTCGGCTACCTCGCCGGCCGCATCCGGCCCGACGTCAGGCCCACGGCGACCGCGGTGCTGCTGCTCGTCGGGGCGATGTCCTTCGTCGGCACCTCGACCTTCGCGCTGAGCGGGGTGCTGCTCGGCGGCCTCGACGCCGACGTCGCCGGGCTGTTGCGCACCGTCGCCCTCGCCCTGCTCTGGGACCTGCTGCTCACACCGTTCGTGCTGCCCGTCGTCCTCAAGGTGCTCGACCGGCTCGAGCCGGCCCGGGCGACAGCGTGAAGCCGGCTGACGACACGGGCGCCGCGGCGCGGCGTCCCGCGCGGCCGGCCAGGTCGCAACGCTCGCGCCTGCGCCTGGTCGTCATCCAGGTGCTGGTGTTCAGCCTGTTCGCCACGCTGTTCGTGCGGCTCTACTACCTCCAGGTCGTCGGCGGCGACGGCTACCAGGCGAAGGCGGCCGCCCAGTCCGTGCGCGAGATCGTCAGCCAGCCCCAGCGCGGACTGATCGTCGACTCCTCGGGACGCCCGCTCGTCTCCAACCGCAGCGCCTGGGTCGTCTCGGTCGACCGCACCCTGCTCGGCAAGATGGAGGACGACACCCGCCGCAGGCTGGTCGCCCGCGTCGCGGCCACCGTCGGGCTCCCGGCCAGGACCGTGGAGGCGCGGCTCGTCCTGTGCGGACAGGACGACGGCTCCGAGACGGCGAGGCAGGAGTGCTGGAACGGATCGCCGTACCAGCCCGTGCCGATCAGGAACGACGTCGACCAGGACGTCGCCCTGCGCATCCTCGAGCAGCCGGAGGACTTCCCGGCGGTGCTCGCCGAGCAGCAGTCCGTGCGCTCCTATCCCCGGCCGTTCGGGATCAATCTCGCGCACGTCCTCGGCTACCTCAGCCCGCTGACGGCCGACGAGCTCGAGCGGGCCGAGAGGAAGCAGGACACCTCCCTCAACGGCGCCTCCGTCGTCGGCCGTGCCGGCGTCGAGAAGCAGTACGACGCCTACCTGCGCGGGATGCCGGGCTATCGCCGCGTCGCGGTCGACTCGATGGGCCGGGTGCTCGGCGAGGACTCCACCACGTCGTCGCACGCCGGCGACACCCTCGTCACGTCCGTCGACGCCAAGGTGCAGTCGGTCGTCGAGAAGCAGCTCCAGGCGATGATCCGCAAGGCCCGCGCGACCGTCGACCCGGTGACCGGGCGCCCGTTCGAGGCGGACTCCGGCGCGGCGGTGGTCCTGGAGGCGAAGACGGGGCGCGTCGTCGCCCTCGCCAGCCAGCCGACGTACGACCCCGCCGTCTGGGTCGGCGGCATCACCGAGGCGCAGTTGCAGCGGCTCTACTCCGAGAAGGCCGGCACCCCGCTGCTGGCGCGGGCGATGCAGGGTCAGTTCGCCCCCGGCTCGACCTTCAAGCCGTTCATGACCGCCGGCGCGCTGACCAATGGCTACACGACCGACACCCGGCTGCCGTGCACGTCGGGCTTCCAGGTCGGCAACCGGGTGTTCAAGAACTACGAGTCCGGCGCCTACGGCTATATCGACTTCAAGAAGGCGCTCGAGGTCTCCTGCAACACCTTCTTCTACCGGATCGGCTTCGACTTCTGGCGCAAGTACGGCACCGACGTGGCCGATGTCAACGCAAAGGACCCGTTGGTCGAGGAGGCGAAGGCGTTCGGCTTCGGTCGACGTACCGGCATCGACATCCCCGGCGAGGCCCCGGGCCGGATCGCCGACCGCAAGTGGAAGCGGGCCTACTACGAGTCGCAGAAGGACTACTACTGCGACCTCTCCGCCAAGCCGCAGACCCCCGACACGAGCGACTTCGTCTACAAGTTCGCCCGCGAGTTCTGCATCGAGGGCTACGCCTACCGGGCCGGTGACGCGGTCAACTTCGCGATCGGACAGGGCGACACGATCGTCACCCCGCTCCAGCTCGCCCGGGCGTACGGCGCGATCGCCAACGGCGGCACGCTCTACGCGCCGCGCGTCGGCAAGGCCGTCGTCGACGCGAACGGCGACGTGGTCCGCAAGATCAAGCCCAAGAGGGTCGGCCGGGTGCCCGTGCCCGAGCACACGATCTCCTATATCGACGCCGCACTGCAGGGTGTCGCGCGCGAGGGCACGATGGCGTGGAAGCTCGGCGGGTTTCCGCTCGACGACGTGCAGATCCGCGCGAAGACCGGCTCTGCCGAGGTCTACGGCAAGCAGTCGACCGGCTGGGTCGCCTCCTACACCGACGACTATGTCGTGGTGATGATGATCAGCCAGGGCGGCACCGGCTCCGGCTCCACCGGCGACGGGGTCCGGGCGATCTGGGAGGCGCTGTACGGCGTCCGCGGCGAGCGCGTCGTGCCCGGCCGGGCCGCCATTCCCGGGGTCGTCGCCCCCGCCGAGCTGCCGACCTTCCGCCGGGACGGCTCGATCCTGCCTCCCGACCCCGACCGCGAGGAGGACCGGCGATGACCGCCTTCGACTCACGGGTCGTCACCAGGCCCGCCGACCGCACCTCGGCGCCGGCGCCGATCCGCTCGCGCGTGGGGCCGCCGACGATCGACCGGGTGCTCCTCGGCGCCGTCGTCGGTCTGCTGGTGCTCGGCACCATCCTGGTCTGGTCGGCCACCGCACCGCGTGACGCACTCACCGGCGGCGACCCCACGGCGTACCTCCGCAAGCAGCTCGTCAATGTCGTCATCGGCGTCGTCCTGATGGGCTCGCTCATGTACGCCGACCACCGCTGGGTGCGCCTGCTCGCCCCGATCGCCTATCTGGGGTCGATCGGCGGGCTGGTGCTCGTCCTCACCTCCGGGTCGGTGGTCAACGGATCGCGGTCGTGGCTGCAGTTCGGCGGGATGTCGATCCAGCCGTCGGAGCTCGCCAAGCTGGCCGTGGTCATCGGCATGGCTCTGCTCTGTGCGGAGCGGATGGCGTGGACGCGCCGGGGGGTCGGCGCGGCCGAGGTGATCGGCATGCTCGCCATCGCCGGCGTACCGGCCGTCCTGATCCTCGCCCAGCCCGACCTCGGCACCATGCTCGTGCTCACCGCGACCGTGTTCGGTGTCCTCGCGGCCTCGGGCGCGCCACGCCGCTGGCTGGCGCTGCTGCTGTGCGGGGGAGTGACCGCGGCCGTCGCCGGGGTCGCGCTCGGTGTGCTGAAGGAGTATCAGCTCGCGCGCTTCGGCGCCTTCATGAACCCCGACCTCGACCCGCGCGGTGCCGGCTACAACGTCGAGCAGGCGCGCATCGCGGTCGGCAACGGCGGACTCTTCGGCCAGGGTCTCTTCGACGGCTCGCAGACCCGGTCCGGCTTCGTCCCCGAGCAGCACACCGACTTCATCTTCACCGTCGCCGGCGAGGAGCTCGGCCTGGTCGGCTCGGGGCTGCTGATCGCCCTGCTCGCCGTGGTGATCTGGCGGGCGCTGCTGATCGCGCGCGACGCCGACGACGTCTTCGGCCGCGTCGCGGCCGCCGGGATCGCCTGCTGGTTCGGCTTCCAGGCCTTCCAGAACATCGGCATGTGCCTCGGCATCATGCCCGTCACCGGCGTCCCGCTGCCCTTCGTGTCGTACGGCGGCACCTCGCTTTTCGCCTCCATGCTCGCCGTCGGGCTGCTGCAGAACATCAGGATGAAGTCCGCTTAGTGCCGGGTGGGCGAGGTCTTCTCGCCGTCTCGCGAATCCCAGGTTCACCTGGGATGTTGTCACTTCACCCTGGTTGTACGGCGGGTGAAGTGAGTGCGTCCCAGGTGAACCTGGGATTCATGGGACGGCTCACCCGACCCCCCACCGGGGTAGTCCCTAACGTTCTGGCTGCGGTAGCGACCCGAACGTTAGGGACTACCCCGGGCGGGGGGTGACCACGAAGAGATCGCCGGGCTGGCAGCCGAGGACGTCGCAGATCGCGGTGAGGGTCGAGAAGCGGACCGCCTTGGCCCGCTGGTTCTTCAGCACCGAGATGTTGACGTTGGTGACGCCGATCGCCTCCGCGAGGGCGGTGACGGTCATGCCGCGCTCTGCGAGCAGCTCGTCGAGGCGGCAGACCACGCGATGGGGCTCGTCGACGGGCATCAGACGAGCCCGTCCACGTCGTCGGCGAGCCTGCTGCCGATCCGGAAGATCTCGGCGAGCAGGAGGACCAGGAGACCGAGGGCCACCCAGCCGAGGCTGAGGGAGTAGGACGCCGAGACCTGCTCGTCGATCGCGTCGAGGATCAGGAGGCTGTCGGCGAAGCCACCGATCATCGGGAGGAGGAGTGCGCCCGCGAAGATGAGCCAGCCGACGGTCCGGAGGCTTCGAGTGGTGGCCGGGGCGAACGGGCGGCCGGCCTCCGCGGCGCCGATCAGCCGGTGGAGGGTGACCGCGATCGCGACGGCCAGCGCCGCCACCAGCAGGCTCGGCAGCAGCGCCGCGAGCCGCAGCCCGGCGGACGGGTCGGCGATCTGGAGCTGGACGACGCCGTCCCAGGTGAGCGTGGCCCCGGGCTCGGCCGCCGCGAGGCTCTCGGGGAGTGGAGTGTCGACCGAGCCGGTGTCGACGACCCCGACGAGGGGGTTGCCGCGGAGCCAGTCCCAGAGCGGGAGTCCGACAGACACGACGCAGACGATGGCTGCCGTCGCGATCGTCGCCCCCCGAGTGAACACGTAGTCCGAGCGGTCCCAGGTGAAGAGCCGGCGCATGACGCTCCCCTCCGTATCGATGATCGATGTACTCGAAAAACGATAACATCGAAAAACGATATGTCAAAGGGCAGGCTCGACGGCGTACGGCGGGCAAGACGCGCCGAGTCGGCTACGGCTTGATGGTGAGGAACACGAAGGCGGCGAGGATGGCGAGGTGCAGGCCGCCGGCCAGCGGCTTGGCGCGCCCGGGGACGACGGTGAGCACCCCGACGATCACCGACGCGAAGAGCAGCACCATCTCGGTCTCGCCGAGCCCCAGCGCCAACGGCCCGTCGAGCCAGATCGACGCCACGGCCAGGGTGGGGATGGTGAGCCCGATCGAGGCCATCGCCGAGCCGTAGGCGAGGTTGAGGCTGATCTGGACCCGCTCACGGGCGGCGGCGCGGACGGCGGAGATCGACTCGGGCAGCAGCACGAGCAGGGCGATCACCACGCCGACGATCGCATGCGGGAAGCCGACCGCCGCGACGGCGTCCTCGATCGCCGGGGAGATCACCTTGGCCAGTCCGACGACCGACACCAGCGACACGACCAGCAGGCCCAGGCTCACCAGCGCCGTACGGCTCGACGGAGGGTCGGCGTGGCTGTCGCCGTCGACGTCGTCGACGGCCGGGTTGACCGGCAGGAAGAAGTCGCGGTGCCGCACCGTCTGGGTGAAGACGAACATGGCGTAGAGGGCCAGCGACGCCACCGCGGCGAAGGCGAGCTGCGAGCCGGTGAACTCCGGGCCGGGCTGGGAGGTGGTGAAGCCGGGCAGCACCAGCGTCAGCGTCGCGAGGGTCACCACGGTGGCTAGCGCCGACCCGGTGCCCTCGGCGTTGAAGACCGCCAGGTGGTGACGCCGCGCGCTGACCACCAGCGACAGCCCGACGATGCCGTTGACGGAGATCATCACCGCCGCGAACACCGTGTCGCGGGCGAGGGTCGAGGTGTCCTTGTCGCCCGTGAGCATCAACGTGACGATCAGCGCCACCTCGATCACGGTCACCGCGACCGCCAGGATCAGCGATCCGAAGGGCTCGCCCACCCGGTGGGCGACCACCTCGGCGTGGTGGACCGCCGCGAGTACGGCGAGCACCAGCACGGCGGCGACGGGGAGCAGCACCAGCCCCGACGGGTGGGTGACAAGGCAGACCACCAGCAGAACGAGGGCGACGGGTGGGGTCGATCTCACCAGGCGTTCGTCCATGCGTGGACCCTATCGAGGGGGTGGTCTCGACACTCCGCCTCGTCCCTCGGCGGCGGGGCGACCAGCGAGGGCGCAACGTCGCGTCAACGGCCGCTGCTGAAGGCCCACGGCCCCGAGTGACATCACTCTTGTATCGCCGGCGGCCGCCCCCGCAGGCGTACGTCGAGCGGCCGGCCGAGCGCCGTACTGTCTGCCCGCAGGTCCCCGGCGACGACGAGAAGATCCGCCGCGAGGCCTGCCGCGAGGCGTCCGGCCTCGTCGGCGAGTCCGACCTCATCGGCGGCGACGGAGGTCGCCGTAGCGACCGCTTCATCGATCGGCCAGCCACCTCGCGCGAGCTGGTCGACGGCGCGCCAGAGGTCGCCGTGCGGCTTGGGCGGTGCGGCGCCGGCGTCGAGACCCGAGACGACGCGGATGCCGTGCGAGCGGACCATCGAGAGCTGCCCGGCACGGCCCTCGAAGATCTGCTCCGGCGTGACGCCGAGCCGGGTCATGAGCTCCCGCATCTGGGGCGGGGCGAGCTCGATCGGCGGGAGTAGGTCCAGGTCGACGCCGAGGGTCGGATCGATCGTGATGCCGGCGGCGGCGATCGCGGCGAGGAGGTCGTCGGGTGTCGACGCGCCGCCCTCGTCGAGGCAGGTGAAGTGCTCGATGCCGTCGACACCGGCGCGTACGGCGTGCCAGGCGCCGCGGAGCGAGTGGGCGTGCGCCGTCACCCGCAAACCGTGCTCATGGGCAGCGTCCACGACCGCGCGCAGCTCCTCGCTCGAGAACTGCACGCCCAGCACGTCGGTGCCGAGCGTAAGCATCCCGCCGCTGGCCATCACCTTGATCACGTCGACGCCCCGCCGGGCGTGCTCGGCGACGGCCGCGCGGATCCCGGCGAGCCCGTCGACCACTCCGCCGAGGTAGTGACAGTGCCCGGCCGGGGGAGTGAGCGGCGGCCCGGCCGCGACGATGCGGGGCAGGCCCGGATGGCCGGCCTCCCGGGCCGCGACCGAGCGGAAGTCGCGGTCGCCGAGGTCGCGCACGGTGGTGACCCCGGCGCCGGCCTGCGCGGCGAGCATCGCGAGGATCATCGCGTCGATCTCGTCGGCCCCCTGCCCGCCGACCCGCTCCAGCGACCCGATGCTCCCGTCGGCCACCAGGTGGACATGACAGTCGATCAGGCCGGGCAGCAGGGTGCCGTCGTACTCGGTGACCTCGCAGGCCTCCGGTAGGTCGAAGCCGACCGACTCGACCCCCACGATCCGGTCGTCCTCGACGAGGACCGTCGCACCGCCCTCGAGGAACCTCTCGCCGTCGAAGGCCACCGTGGCGCGAAGCGCGAACATGCCCCGATCCTGGCACCGCGGGTGGGTACGCCGCACCCGATCCCTACAGACAGCCCTACCGCCCGCTTGTCTTTGATTACGTGGAGTGGTCAAAGCCAAGCTCCCGCGGGTCGGTCCGGGCGGTGTGAGTGCAAGCTCCCCCGCTCCGGCGAAGCCGCACTGGGCGGGCGTCCGTCGTACGCTGGGATGTCCGCCCTTCGTCCACATCAGCGAGGAACCCCTCAGTGACCGACCAGGCCACGACAGCAGCGCCCGGCCAGAGCAAGACAGGCCAGAGCAAGACAGGCCAGGGCGTCTTCGCCCGCCTGGAGCCGTTCCTGGCCGAGGTCGGCAAGCCGATCCAGTACGTCGGCGGCGAGCTCAACTCGACCGTCAAGGAGTGGGACTGCGCGCCCGGCGGTGACACCGTGCGCTGGGCGCTGATGTACCCCGACGCCTACGAGGTGGGCCTGCCCAACCAGGGCGTGGCGATCCTCTACGAGGTGCTCAACGAGCGCGACTGGATCCTGGCCGAGCGCACGTACTCCGTGTGGCCGGACATGGAGAAGGTCATGCGCGCGGGTGACTCGCAGGGGGCGATCCCGCAGTTCACCGTCGACGCCCACCGGCCGGTCGGCGACTTCGACCTGTTCGGGCTGAGCTTCTCCACCGAGCTCGGCTACACCAACATGCTCAACGCCCTCGACCTGGCCGGCATCCCGCTGCGCGCGGTCGACCGCGACGACGACGATCCGGTCGTGATCGCCGGCGGCCACGCGGCCTTCAACCCCGAGCCGATCGCCGACTTCATCGACGCCGCCGTGCTCGGCGACGGCGAGGAGGTGGTGCTCGCGATCTCCGAGGTGGTGCGGGAGTGGAAGGGGGAGGGGCGGCCCCGGGGCGACGAGGAGAGCGGCCGCGTCGAGCTGCTGCGGCGCCTCGCGGTGAGCGGCAACGTCTACGTGCCGCGGTTCTACGACGTGTCGTACGACGGCCCGGACAAGGGAGGCGCCATCGCCGCCGTCGTACCCAACCGGCCCGACGCACCCACGCGGGTGCGCAAGCACACCCTGATGGACCTCGACGCCTGGCCCTACCCGGCCAAGCCGCTGGTGCCGCTCGCCGAGACGGTGCACGAGCGGTTCTCCGTAGAGATCTTCCGCGGCTGCACCCGGGGCTGCCGTTTCTGCCAGGCAGGCATGATCACCCGCCCGGTGCGGGAGCGGTCGATCGAGACGATCGGCGCGATGGTCGAGGTCGGCATCAAGAGGTCCGGCTTCGAGGAGGTCGGGCTGCTCTCGCTGTCCAGCGCCGACCACACCGAGATCGGCGAGGTGGCCAAGGGCCTGGCCGACCGCTACGAAGGCACCAACGTCTCACTCAGCCTGCCGAGCACGCGGGTGGACGCCTTCAACATCACGCTGGCCAACGAGTTCTCGCGCAACGGCCGTCGCTCCGGGCTGACCTTCGCGCCCGAGGGCGGCAGCGAGCGGATGCGCAAGGTGATCAACAAGATGGTCACCGAGGAGGACCTGATCCGCACCGTCGCGGCGGCGTACTCCCACGGCTGGCGCCAGGTGAAGCTCTACTTCATGTGCGGCCTCCCGACCGAGACCGACGAGGACGTCCTCGAGATCGCCGAGCTGGCGAAGAAGGTGATCGCCAAGGGCCGCGAGGTCTCCGGCCGCAACGACATCCGGTGCACGGTGTCGATCGGCGGCTTCGTGCCCAAGCCGCACACCCCCTTCCAGTGGGCCGCGCAGCTCGACTCCGAGACCACCGACGAGCGGCTGCGCAAGCTCCGCGACAGCGTGCGCGCCGACAGGCGCTTCGGCCGCGCGATCGGCTTCCGCTACCACGACGGCCAGCCCGGCATCATCGAGGGACTGCTCTCGCGCGGCGACCGCCGGGTCGGCCGGATCATCGAGGAGGTCTGGCGTGACGGCGGCCGCTTCGACGGCTGGAGCGAGCACTTCTCATACGAGCGCTGGGTCGCCGCCTGCGAGCGGGCTCTCGCCGCGCTGCCGGAGGAGGACGGCGGCGTCGACCTCGACTGGTACACCCTGCGGGAGCGCGGGTACGACGAGATCCTGCCCTGGGACCACCTCGACTCCGGCCTCGACAAGGACTGGCTCTGGGCCGACTGGGAGGACGCCCTCGCGGTGGCGGACGGCGCCGACGTCGAGGTCGAGGACTGCCGCTGGACCCCCTGCTACGACTGCGGCGTCTGCCCTGAGATGGGCACCGAGATCCAGATCGGCCCCACCGGCCGGCAACTCCTGCCGCTCTCCGTCGTCTGAGCGCGAGGCACGCTGGTCGAGCCGCCCCATCTCGGTGGTCGAGCCGGTCGCGAGGAACGAGCGACCGTGTCGAGGCCCCGCCCCATCTCGGTGGTCGAGCCGGTCACGAGCAACGAGCGACCGTGTCGAGACCCCGCCCCATCTCGGTGGTCGAGCCGGTCGCGAGGAACGAGCGACCGTGTCGAGACCATGCCGGGCCGATCGCCATGTCCCCCACGTCGAATCTCACTTTGCCGACATGGACAGCTTGGCCATTGCCGGTGGGTGTGCGTCTTGGGAATCTTGAGCACGGGGGCATGACCTAGGTCACTTCCCGTCCGGCCGCACCGACGAAGAGGAACTCAGCATGAGTAATCAATCGATTGACCTGGACCGGCGCGGCTTTCTGCGGGCGTCTGTCGTCGCGGGTGCGGCGGTCTCCCTCCCGCTGCTCGTTGCCGGGTGCTCGTCGGGCACGGGCGGTGCCGGCGGCTCGGGCAGCAGGCGCCTGAGCATCGGCGTGCAGGGCGGCGGCAGCAGTGAGACCCTCGATTTCAACCACGTGCTGGGCGAGAGCGATATCGCCCGCACCTCACAGATCTTCGAGGGCCTGACGTAC
Source organism: uncultured Actinomycetota bacterium (assembly GCA_963767345.1). Taxonomy (GTDB): domain Bacteria; phylum Actinomycetota; class Actinomycetes; order Propionibacteriales; family Nocardioidaceae; genus Nocardioides. The sequence goes on along the minus strand of CAVYDO010000005.1, from coordinate 457,907 downwards.
TTCGATGTCGACGGGAGCGTCAAGAACCGCCTCGCCGAGTCCCTCGAGCCCAACGCCGACGGAAGCGTCTGGACCATCAAGCTGAAGAAGGGCGTGAAGTTCCACGACGGCTCCGCCTTCACCGCCGCCTCGGTGCTCGCGAGCTTCGCCTACATCCTCGACAAGGCCAACAGCGCCGACGGCGCCTCGGTCATCGACGAGGTCGATCTCAAGAACAGCAAGAAGCGCGACGACACCACGGTCGAGTTGCACCTGGTCCGTCCGAACTTCCTGCTGCCGAACCTGCTCGGCGAGCGCATGATCCTGATGATGCCGGCCGGCAAGCCGGACTGGAAGAAGCCGGTCGGCACCGGGCCGTTCAAGTTCGGCACCTTCGCCCTCGGCGACCGCAGCCTCTTTCCCCGCTTCGAGGAGTACCACGGCACCGCCCCGCTGATCGAGGAGCTCGAGATCATCTCGATCGACGACCCGACCGCGCGTCTCAATGCCCTGAAGTCGGGCACGGTCGACGCCGTCGGGCAGGTCCCCCCCGAGATGGTGAAGACCGTGGGCACGAGCTTCACGCTGCTGACAGCCGATTCGGGCACCTTCCCGACGATCTACACACGACTTGCGAGCAAGCCCTTCACCGACCCACGCGTGCCGCAGGCGCTGCGCCTCGCCGCGGATCGACAGCAGCTGATCGACAACGTCCTCTTCGGCGAGGGCGCCCTCGGCAACGACCTCGCCAGCCCCTTCGATCCCTACTACGCCAAGGATCTGCCGCAGCGCGAGCACGACCCGGAGCAGGCGAGGTTCCTGCTCAAGCAGGCCGGGTACGATCGCCTGCCGCTGACCCTCTTCACCGCGGATCACGCGCTCGGGGCGGTTCAGTCGGCGACCGTCTTCGCCAGCCAAGCCAAGGAGGCGGGCTTCGACGTCACCATCAGCAAGAGTCCCGTGACCGAGTACTACGACAAGGTGTGGCTCAAGGAGTCGTTCGCCACCAGCAACTGGGGCGGCCGCCCACTCATCTCGTGGATGAAGCAGGCCGTGCTGCCGGGTGCCGCCTACCCCGAGACCGACTGGGATCGGCCGGCCTTCACCAAGCTCGTCGAGAGCGCGGTCGCCAACGCGAACGACGACGACCGCAAGCGCCTGCTCCACGACGCCCAGGAGATGCTGTACGACGAGGGGGGCTACCTCATCTGGGGCTTCATGAAGAACATCGACGCGACGGCGAAGCACGTGTCGGGCATCACGGCGAGCGCGATTCGCCCGCTCGGCAACTACGACTTCCGGACCGCGAAGGTCGGTTAGCGAGCTGGTCGCCCGGTCGCGCGGGAGTGCACGCGCGCGACCGGGCGACCGTCATTCCAACACAGGAGCCAAGGTGCCGCCAGTCCTGAAGTTCGTGCTCAAACGCATTCTCATCGGAGTCGGCACGCTCCTCGCCGTCTCGCTCTTCATCTTCTTCGCCATCGAGGCGTTGCCGGGCGATGCCGCGACGGCGGTGCTCGGCTCGAGCGCGACCTCTGAGAGCCTGGCACAGCTGCGCAACGACTTCGGTCTCGAAGATCCGGCCATCGTGCGCTACCTCGACTGGATGGTCGGCTTCCTGCAGGGCGACCTCGGCAGGGCGATGCCCTCCGGTACGCCGGTCGTAGAGCTGCTCGGCCCGCGCATCCTGAACACCACCCTGCTCGCGCTCTTCACGATGGTGCTCCTCGTGCCCATCGGCCTCCTGCTTGGCACGATCGCCGGTGCGCGCGAGTCGAGCCGGCTCGACCGCGCCATCTCGGTCACCACACTCGTCTTCTACTCGATCCCCGAGTTCGTCATCGGCGCGTTCTTCCTCCTCCTCCTGGCGACGTGGATCCCGATCCTTCCCGCGGTCTCGATCCTCGATCCGTGGCGGAGTCCCTTCGCCCAGCTGCACGTCTTCGTGCTCCCGATGCTCACGCTGCTGTTCGCCGGCGTCGCACAGACCACGCGAATGGTGCGTGCGAGCATGACCCAGGTGATGCATAGCCCCTACGTGGGCATGGCTCGCCTCAAAGGCGTTCCGGAGTGGCGCGTGATCCTGCAGCATGCCCTGCCGAACTCGATCGGACCGGCACTCCAGATCATCGCGATCAATCTCGGCTGGCTCTTCGGCGGCGTCGTGGTCGTCGAGGCGGTCTTCGACTTCCCGGGGATCGGAACCGCCCTCACCGAGGCCGTGAACAAGCGGGACATCGCGACGGTGCAGTCGCTGGCGCTGCTCATCACGGCGGTGTTCCTGGTGGGCAGCGTGATCGCCGACATTCTGGCCTCCATCGTCAACCCGAGACTGCGGAGGACGCTGTGACTCAGGACACCACCATGCCGATCCAGCCGGAGCCGGCCGCCCCGGAGCCGGCCGCCGGCGGACGGCTCTGGCCCGTCATCCGTGCATCTCTCACCCGCGGGGCCGGCCTGGTCGGCACGCTGATGCTGCTCACGGTCGTCCTCGTCGCGTTGATCGGCCCTTGGCTGGCGCCACACGGCGTCGCCGATGTGATCGGCACTCCGCTGGCGCCGCCCAGCGGCGACGCGCTGCTCGGCACGGACATCCTCGGGCGGGACGTCTTCAGCCGCGTGCTGCGCGGCGGCGCACCGCTGCTGCTCGTGTCGGTCGGCGCGACTCTGATCGCCTACTCGATCGGATCGGCGTGGGCGATCATCGCCGTACTGAAGTGGAAGGTGTTCGACACGCTGAGCCTCGCGCTCGTCGACATCGTGCTGTCTCTACCGCCACTGATCGTCGGCCTGCTGCTGCTCGCCGGAGGGGGATCGGGCAACCTGGTGATCGCCTTCGCGCTCGCGGTGATCCAGGTGCCGCGCGTCTACCGCATCGTCCGGGCCGCCACTCGCGAGCAGGCCGTCCTCGAGTACGTCGAGTTCGCGCGCTCGCGCGGCGACTCTGCGTGGACGATCATGGTCCGGGACATCCTCGCGAACATTCGCACGCCCATGCTCGCCGACTTCGGCATTCGCCTCACCTCCTCGGTGGTGCTGTTCAGCTCCCTGAGCTTCCTCGGTCTGGGCGCGGCACCGCCGAGCTCGGACTGGGGCGTCATGATCGCCGAGAACCGCACCGGCATCACCCTTCAGCCGTACGGCGTGCTCGTGCCTGCCGTGCTCATCGCCGTGTTGTCGATTGCCGTCAACCTGATGGCCGACGCCTACTCGAAACGGAGCCAGGGCCATGCGTGAACCGGCACTCGTCGTCGACGATCTGACCCTCGACACCGACGCCGGCCGCGTGCTCGTCGACCGCGCGAGCTTCGAGGTCCACCCCGGAGAGGTGCTCGCCCTCGTCGGCGAGTCGGGATCGGGCAAGACCACCGTTGCGCTGGCCCTGCTGGGCTTCACTCGGCGCGGTGTGAACTGGGTCTCCGGCGGGGTCCGGATCGGCGACACCGAGGTGTGGGGTCGGCCGGAGGCCGAGCGCCGGGCGCTGCGCGGACGAGAGATCTCCTATGTGCCCCAGGACCCGGCGACGCAGCTGAACCCGGCGCACACGATCGGCCGCCAGCTCGATGAGGCGATCGAGCGGCGCGCGCGAACCAGCGAGGAGCGCAAGCTCGACCTGCTCACGAGCGTCGGCCTCCCGGCGGAGGCGAGGATCCTCCGCTCGTACCCGTTCGAGCTGTCCGGTGGGCAGCAGCAGCGAGTGGCGATCGCCATGGCGCTGGCCGTCAGGCCCCGAGTGATCGTGCTCGACGAGCCGACGACGGGCCTCGACGTGACCACACAACAGCGGATCCTGAGGCTGCTGCGCGGTCTCGCGACCTCGAGCGAGTCGGCCTTCGTCTACATCACCCACGACCTGGGCGCGGTGCGCGAGCTCGCCGACCGCGTGGTGGTGATGCGCGAGGGCGTGCTGATCGAGGACGGCGAGGCCGACCAGGTGCTCGGGGTGCCGCAGCAGCCGTACACGCGACTGCTGGTGGCCTCGGCCCCCTCGCGCGAGGGGATCCGTCTCTACAGCGGCACCGAGGACCTCGAGCAGGCTCGGCTGCTGCGTCCACCGGCCTCGGAGCATCTCGCCCAGGCGCCGCTGCTGCAGGCGCGCGGCATCGAGGTGACGTACGGCGGCGGCCGGAAGCAGGGTCACGTCGTCCTGCGGGATCTGGATCTGGAGGTCTCCGCCGGCGAGACGCTCGCCATCGTGGGGGAGTCCGGCTCCGGCAAGTCGACCTTCGTGCGTGCCGCCTGCGGGCTCGCACCGGTGACGGCCGGCGAGTTCGTGCTCGGCGGCCAGCCCCTCCCACGCGACGTACGCCACCGCAATCTCGAACAGCTGCGCAGTGTGCAGATGGTCTATCAGAACCCGGATCGCTCGCTCAATCCGATGGAGACGGTGTGGGAGGCGATCGAACGCTCGGTGCGCTCGTTCCGGCGCGGCGTCCCACGCACGGAGCGGACGGCGTTGATCGAGGATGCGCTGGACCGGGTGCACCTGTCGCGCGGGCACGCGCGGAAGTATCCGTACGAGCTCTCGGGTGGCGAGAAGCAGCGAGTCTCGATCGCCCGCGCACTCGTCGGCCTGCCGAAGGTGCTGGTGTGCGATGAGGTCACCTCGGCGCTCGACGCCTCGACCCAGGCGGTCATCATCGCCCTGCTCGGGGAGCTAAACGCGCAGGGCCTGACCGTGCTCTACGTGACCCATGACCTGGGCGCGGTGCGCTCGGTCGCCCACCGCATCGCGGTGTTGCGCGAGGGGCGGATCTGCGAGCTCGGCGATTCGGACCGCGTGCTCGATCACCCCACGCACGAGTACACGCAGGAGCTCCTCGACGCGACGGCCTTCGTGGCCTGACCACACGCGAGGTTGGTTGCGATCGCTGTCCGAGCCGCGCTCGTGCGGACCCGGAGACGACGATGCCCCGTGCTCCGGTCGGAGGACGGGGCATCGACTCGTCGTCGCTGCGGACCGCGCTACTCGGCGGACTCCGCGCTGATCCAGCCGAGGAACTCGCCGGTGTACGGGCACAGGTAGGCGACGGTGTCCGTGACGCGAACGGTGAAGTCGGTGCCGCTCGGGACCTCGAACTGCTCGCCCTCGTTGTAGGTCTTCCATTCGCCCTGGCCTGCCGGCTGCTGCACATCCCAACTGCCGCGGACGAGGCGCATCCACTCCTTGATGGGCGCCTCGAAGGTCCACTCACCCGGCTCCATCACGCCGACGGTGAAGTTGCCCTGCTCGTTCTTGAACTCGAGACTGCGCACCCGCCCGTCGTAGTACTCGTTCTGTCCGATCACGCGATCACTCCATCGAAATTTGCTCGTCTACGGTTCGGCCGGCTGGCTCCGGGTTTCAGGGTATGGATCGCACGACGCCGCGACAATGGCCGATGTGTACAACGGCTCTCTTTGAGAGCGTCCGCCACGGCGAAGAACTGGCCGTCGTCTTGCTACGCTGAGCTCATGACGAGCATCGGCCGGCCGCCCATCGTCAAGCTCGGGCAACCGGAGCCGTCTCCGGAGCAGCAGGCGCTCGGACTCCAGATCGAGCTGACCGCGATCGTCGCACGCGGCGGAGGGGTCGACCGCCTTCTGGCGGGGTGGCAGCAGCAGACCGGCGAAGCCGTCGCCGTGTTCGATCGGCTCGGGCGCGCACTCGGGCGCAGCCGAAGCTTTCCGCCGGAGAATCTCTCCGAGATCAAAGCGGAGCTGAGCAACAGCGCGCCGCGACTCGGAGAGATGCTTCGCCTGCAGCTGGGCGACCCGGGAGGCGAGCGCGAGCCGTTCGAGGTCACCCCCTTCGCCGGCAACGACACGGTGCGGGGCTATTTCGCCCGACGGGTGTCGGACCACCCGACTCCCGAGCTCGCCGCCCCGGCTCTGCGTTCGCTGCTCGCGCTCGAGTACGAGCGGCACTGGCTGATGGATGAGCCTGCGCGCCGGCGACGAGGCGAGGAGCTCGGGCGCTTGCTGAGGATCAGTGACGAGGGTGGCGGGCGAGCCATGATCCGCGGACTCGGCATCGACTCCAACGAGTTGCGCGGGCTGGCGATCGAGGCGCGCAACGAGACCCACGCGCAGGTGCTGATCGACGACCTCGCCGTGGTGCTCTCGACCGCGCTGATCCGCAACCGCGACCGCATCGTCGAGTGCCTGGTCGCTCTCGACCCGCGGCGGCCGCTCGCCGAGTACGGGCTCGACGTACCGATCGGTCTCGGCACCTCCCTCGCGCCCCAGTATGCTGCCCGCTCGATGCGCCAGGCTGCGCTGGCGCTCGAGACCAGCCGCAGGGTCGGAGCGCCGATCGAGTTCCGCGACGGGGCTGCGCACGACTTCCTGATCCAGGTCGCTCCTCGGGAGTATCTCGAGGCGTTCGCCGATGCCACCCTGGGCGTGCTGGAGCGCGCCCGCGGCGGGGAGTCGCTGCTCGACACCCTGCACACCTGGCTCAGCGAGCGGCGTTCGATCGATGCCACGGCCGAGCGCATGGGCGTGCACCGGCACACGGTGCGCAATCGGATCCAACGCATCGCGCTTCTGATCGGACACGACATCGATGGCATCGACGTGCAGACCGAGCTCTGGCTGGCGCTCAAGGCGCGTGCCTTCCACGGGCGGGACGGGGCGGGGACGGACGACGCGCCGCGGCGGTCGATCTGAGGTATGCGACGCGCCCTGCGTCGCTACCGGGGAGGGGGTGCCCGTATGGCGACGCACCCTGCGTCGTCCACCCCTCAGATCTTGATGACCTCGAGCAGGCCGAGCTCGGCGAGGACGTCGAAGTCGTCGTCCTGGGTCGCAACGGGTAGTCCGTGGGCGCAGGCCACAGCCGCGATCCACAGGTCGTTGACCTTCATGCTTCGTCCGGCGTCGTTGAGCGCGACCCGGAGAGACGCCCACGCCAGTGAACATCGCTCACCGGGCAGCAAGAGGTCATACTTGGCCACCATCGAGACCGTCTCCAATCTCAGCGCGCGGACCGACAGGTCGCTCGCGGCCAGCGCACCTGCCTGCAGTTCCGCGAGGGTGAACAGCGTGAGGCACGGCTTTGGTGGCAGCAGGTCGAGCCGCGCCGGTCGCCCGGACTCGATCGCGACGATCACGCTGGTGTCGAGAACACCGCGCACCGTCACCGCGGTCACAGGTCGTCCAACTCGTCAGTGGTGCCGGAGCCGATCCGCTCGATCTCGTCGGCCAGTGCGGGGTCGGCACCGCGCCGCCGGGCCCAGGCGATCAGGTCCTCGCGCAGCAGCTGCCGGGGAAACCTGCGCTGCGGGGGGCTCAGCTCGGCCACCACCTCGCCGTGCACGGTGATCGCGATCGTCGCACCGCCCGCGACCTCCTTGAGCACGGCGGCCGTGTGGTTGCGCAGCTCCCGCGAGGCGACCGTCTTCATGTAGCCAAGTGTCGCACACTGCACACACTCACCCCGTCAGCCCCATCCCCTCCCGGAGCGCGGGAAGCACCGCGACCAGCCGCGGGTCGGGGGTCGAGCGGGTGACCAGCGAGAGCCGGAGCCGGGTGGTGAACGGCAGGTCGGCCGTCCGCGCACCGGCGCGCTGGTCGCGTCGTACGGCGGATCGGGGGAGGACCGCGGGATGCCCGCTGCGCCGGGCCATCTCCATCGCCGTCGAGATCGTCGCGGCGCGACGCGGGTGCGCGCCGAGGGCGGCGAGGCGGGCATGCAGCTCATCGGCGCCGAGGTCGTAGGTGGCGTAGGCGACCGAGATGTCCCGGAAGGGCTGTCGCCGGCCGCGCGGGGCGGGCACGCCGGGCGGCAGGAGGCAGACCAGGACGTCGCGGCCCACCAGGCGGGCGGAGACGCCGGTCGGCAGGACGAACTGGCCGGCGATCGCGACCACCGCGGCGTCCAGGCTGCCCTCGGCCACCCACTCGATCAGGCGCTGGCCGTGATCGGCGTGCTGCTCGATGCCCGGGGATCGCAGCAGGTCCGCGAGCACCGGGAAGAGCTGCGCGGACAACGAGGGGAAGGTCCCGACCCGGAGCGGCCGGGTCAGCGTAGCCCTGCGCACGGCACTCATGACCTGGTCGAGATGGCCGAGGATGTGCTCGGCGCGCCTGGCCAGCTCGGCGCCCGCGACGGTCGGCCGGGCGCCCTGGGTGTCGCGGTCGAAGAGCCGCAGGCCGGTACGTCGCTCCAGGCGGGAGAGCCGCTGGCTCGCCGACGGCTGGGAGATCCGCAGCTCTCGCGCGGCCGAGCCCACCGAGCCGGTGCGGACGACGGACTCGACCAGCCGCAGGTCATCGAATGACGGCGGGGAACTCATAGGCTCACCCTATGCCTCGTCCTCGATTGTCGACGGCTACCGGGGGCGACGGCCAGCAGGGAGCATGGTGTCGTGACCAGGACTGTCCCGACCCGCGCGCGCCGCGACGCGCTCTATCTGCTCATCGGCTCGGGCAGCCAGGACCTGGCCCTCCGGGCTGCGCAGATCGCGCTGCCGCTCGTGGTGCTCGCGGAGACGGGGTCGGTCGCGGCCACCGGACTGGTGGCCGGGATGGCCGGGCTGCCGATCCTGGTCTCGCCGTGGTGGGCGAGGCAGGCGCGACAGTGGGTGCGGACCGGTCGGCGTCTCACGGCCGTGGCGATCTTCGACGCGTTCGCCCTGAGCGTCGTACCCGCCGCGGCGCTGATCGGCCGGGTCGACCTCATGGTCCTCGTGGTGGCGGGATTGCTGATCGGCACCGGAGAGGCCCTCGGCCTCCCCGGGCGCGCGGCCCTGCTGGCGGATGTGGGCGACAGGCTCGGAGCCGACGGGGCGATCGCGCTGCTGAACTGGCAGGACCTGCTCCGGCGGGTCGGCACTGTGGTCGGGCCGATGGTGGGTGCCGCGGCCGTCGGCGTCGGCCTGACCTATGAGCTTCTGTGGCTGCAGGCAGCCAGCGTGCTGGTCTCCGGTCTACTGGCCTGGCCGGTCCGCGGAGCAGCGGAGCCCGTCCACCCGACGACCCTCCCGCACGGCGAGGGTGAGGAGTCCGACCTGCGGATCCGCGACGCGCTGCGCACCCGTCCGATGGTGCTGGCGGGCTGGGCGATGCGCGGGACGCACTGCCTGACCTGGTTCGCCTTCAGTCTCGGCCTCGCCGTACTCGGCGCTGAGCAGGGTCGCCCGGGGCTGCTGATGGCGTGGGGTCTCACGGGGTACGGCGTCGGCTCCGTCCTGGGCACGCTGGTGGCGACCGGACTGATCCGTCGGCTGCCGGTCCTGCCGCTGGCGCGGGTCGCGTGGGTCGTCACCGGGCTGTCCTGGGTGCTCATGGGGCTGTGGGTGGGGCCCTGGGGAGCGGCGGTCGGCGGTGCGATCGCGGGCTTGTCCGCCGCCGTGGGCATCGGGGCCGTCACCGCGACGATCACCGGTTCCTCCGCCGGGGCCTCGCGCCGGACCCTGCTCTCCGGTCAGACGGTCGTCGTCTCGGCGAGCAGCTCGCTGGGCATGCTCTGCGGGGGACCGGTGCTGGCGGCCGTCGGCGTCCGCCCGACCCTCTTCGTTACCGGTCTGCTGATGGCCGGGGTCGCCGCCGTCGTACCGGCGCTCACCCGCCGCCAGCTGTTCCTCGGACGCATGAGGCGCCGTCAGGCGGCCGATTCGCGGGCCGCGTCGGGGCCGATGTCGAGGGTGTCGTAGCGGGCGAGGAGGGCGCGCGTCGCCGAGCCCGCGTCCGAGGAGGCTGACGGCGTGATGCATCTGTGTGGCGGCGCCGCGTTCCGCAAGGAGCTCGGCGGCCGGCATCCCTAGCAGGTCGCGTTCTGTGCGGTTGCCTTTGATTACGTGGAGGGGTCAAAGACAACCGAACGATGGGTGCGGCCCGGCGGCCGACCGCTACCGGCCGCGCTCCGCGTGTCGCTTATTAAGTGACAAGCAGACAACGTCGGGCGTACCGACCCTCATCGGCGAGGTCCGCCGGACGCTGCCGTAGGTCCTGCAACTGCAACTGCATCCGGGTCACGGCTCGAGCGGAACGAGATCTGCAGCGGTTGCCGGCGAAGATCGGAAGACACCCAGGCGGTGGAGGTCGGTCGACCGCGGGTTGCTGATCTACTCCCGAACGCGGTCGCGGCTCTTACTCAGATGCCACACTCGAACGCCGGCGCCAAGCTCGGGCCGGTCGGCACTCGACGGTCGCAGCGGGTCACTGGCGATGTCCCGATAGGCAAGCCCTTCCGTGCCGAGCTTGGTGGCCTGCATTCCGCTCGCCGAGGTGACTACCGCGTGATCTACGGCGTCGCGGAAGACGCCCACGCGGTGGATGTCGTGCATATCGGCCGCCGCAGCGGCGTCTACAGGCCTTGAGTACGCCGTCCACGAGCGTCCGCGCGGCGTCCGGCCGGCCGAGCGTCGTTCGGTCAGAGCGTCCGGAGGAGATCGCGGAGCTCTCCGGCCTGCGACCAGTCGAACTCCCACGGTGACTGGAAGGACTTGTATGAGAACCGGCTGCCGGGCTGGGCGCGTTCCGCGTCGGACCAGAACCAGTGCGTTCGGGCGCCGATCAGGGACGCGACCAGCTGCTCGTTGCGTGCGTCGTACGAGGTGTGGTTGAGGATGACAACGTCCGGACGGTTGCCGGCGAAGATCAGGTTGAACATGCCGGTTCCCCCGAAGCCGGCGACGACCTCGGCGCGGGCGAAGGTGGCGGCCTGCTGGGCGACCGTGAGCTCGGCGGGTAGGACGATGTCGAAGCCTTCGGCGGTGAAGAGCTCCTCGACCTGCGCGTGGTTGCGGCAGAGGCGGTTGCCGCTTCGGCGGGTGACGAAGATCCGTCGCCCCGTGGCGATGGTGGGCTCGGTTGCGAGCAGGCCGTCGCGAGCCCGGTCCCAGATTCCCCGCAGGTCGGGGTGGATGGAGTACGGATCCTTGTTGTGGATCATCGGCGTCGCGGAGTACAGGGATTGCACCCGTGCTGGCCCGCGGGCCCAGGTGATCTGGTCCGAGTCGATGCCGAGCGCCGACAAGATCGCATGGTCGGGTCGCGCGTTCACTCGTCCGGCGTCCCTCGGGTGCTGGCGCATCAGCAGCCGAACGTCCGGATCGCGTCGGCGGACCTCGTCCCAGCCCCAGAGCTTGGCCAGGCCTTCGGTCAGCAGGTGGCCGTAGTGGCCCGAGTTCTTGTACTCAAAGTAGTAGTACGAGCCGTCGAGGTGGGCCGGGGGCGGCAAGGAGTCGCGCCGTCGTCCGAAGCCCGGGGCGACGTTGACGACGCGGCCGTTTTCGAGGCGCTTGTGGGCGAACCACTTGAAGGTCTCGGGGAGGACGGTCTGGCCCGAGCCCAGGAACATGCCCGGCTCCACGTCGATCGGCCCGGCGTAGTGCCGGAGGGTGACCGGCGGGTGTTCGTAGACCTTGAGATCCTGAGCGCGCTCCAGCGGAAACTGGGTCGTTTCAGGGGTTTCGACGGCAGCCGCCGCCCTCCGCTCGAGAACCGCGACCGAGACGGGCTCCCGCCTTGGCAGGACTCGCTCGACCTCGGTATCGCGGACCTTGGCCAGATGCTGATTCTGTTTGACTCCGACTATCAGTGGCCCGAGCCGGCGGATGTCGCCGACGGCGGCGGAAAGCTCCTTGTGACGGTGGACCCGCGAAGCCCCGCCCTCCGCGAGCTCGACCCATGCGGCGTGAATAATGGCGCGAGCAGCACGCGGCTGACGAGCTATCAGGAACACCCCCCCCTTCTCAAGTGCCACCACGCTGCCCTCGAGCGACGAAGCAGGGTCTTCGGTGGGTCGCCGGTGAGGTCGACGAGGAGATCCGTCGCGCCAGCCTCAAGGAACTCGGCGCGCCACCGTGATCCTCGTTCGGGGTGAAGCACAATGACCCGCTCCGATCGCCTGGAGAGCGACGAGACGACCCTGCCGATCGGACCAGGCCGGGTCAGTACGACGATTCGCTTGAGCCCGAGCACCTGTCCACCCTCCCGTCCGTTGTCGCTGGTGGCCTGAACACTAATCCTCAGCGCGCTGACCTGCCGGGCGCGCGAATGGCACGTCGAGGTGGATATGAGAGCCTCGCACCACCGACACAGGGGCTGGGACCGTGATCGTTTATGCCGCGCTCCTGCGCGGCGGTACCCTGCTGCGGAGACTTGAGCCAGTCGGTGGGCGACTCATTGATGGCCGGTGATACCGACTACCTGGCTTCCGGGAGATCTGGATGATGGACAACGCAGCCGTGCGTCGCGGCGCGCTGGCGGCATGGGACGTCTTCAGCTGGGGCGCTTCCGCGGCCATGGTCATCGGCGTGCGACACGACTTCCGTCTCACCGAGGTCCAGTGGGAGTCCGTGGTCAAGTACTGGCTGCTCGCCGCCGTGCTCCTCGTCGCCCTGGGCTACGCCACCAAGTTCTATCGTGGGCGATACCTCGTCGGCTCCTTCGACGAGGCGTTCGGCCTTGCTCTCCATTTCGGTGCTGTCGCGGCGACGACGGTGGTGGCCTCTACCGTGATGAGCCTGCCGCCGCCGCGGAGCGTCGTCGTCCTCACGCCAGCGCTCGCTCTCCTTCTCGCGGCCGCCGGCCGACTGTTCTACCGTGCGATGCGGGACCGGGCGGCCGGACCGGTATCGGCGGCCGGACGCCGGATCGTCATCTATGGCGCAGGTGACGCCGGGCGGCAGGTCCTGCACCTGATGAGAGGGGAACGCGACCAGGTGGTGGGCTTCCTCGATGACAACCCGGGCAAGAGACATCTCCGCATCAACGGGGTGCCGGTCGTCGGCGACGGCCACGCTCTCGCCTCCGTCGCGGAGTCGCTAGACGTCGATGCCGTGATCTTCGCCGTGCCCACGGCTCCGGGTCCCGTGATCGGACGGGCTCAGGAGAGTGCCCAGAAGGCAGGGCTTGACTTCCTCGTCCTCCCCCGAGTCAGTGAGCTCATCGGCGGCCGAGTAAGGGCACGTGACATCCGCCCCGTGGAGATCGGTGACGTGCTGGGTCGACACCAGGTCTCCACGAGCATGACCGACATCGCTGGGTACCTCAGCGGCAAGCGGGTGCTCATCACCGGCGCCGGTGGGTCGATCGGCTCCGAGCTGGCGAGACAGGTGCACAAGTTCGGGCCCGCTGAGCTGATCATGCTCGACCGTGACGAGTCGGCGTTGCACGCGGTCCAACTCTCGATCTATGGCCACGGTCTGCTCGACCGTCCCGACACCGTCCTCGTCGACATCCGCGATGAGCTGGCGTTGGCCCGTGTCTTCGGCGAGCACCGACCCGAGATCGTCTTCCACACAGCAGCGCTCAAGCACCTGCCGATGCTCGAGCGATTCCCGGACGAGGGCTGGAAGACCAACGTCCTGGGCACCCTCAACCTCCTGCGACTCAGTGACCATCATCGCGTCGAGCACTTCGTGAACATCTCGACCGACAAGGCCGCCGACGCGACGAGCGTCCTTGGCGCTACCAAGCGGATCGCCGAGCAGCTCACGGCCTGGCAGGCTGGACAGAGCGACGGTCACTACATCAGCGTCCGGTTCGGCAACGTGCTGGGATCTCGGGGATCGATGCTCCACACCTTCAACGCCCAGATCGAGGCCGGCGGACCGATCACCGTGACCCACCCGCAGGTGACGCGCTACTTCATGACCATCCCGGAGGCCTGCGAGCTGGTCGTCCAGGCGGGCGCAATGGGAGGCACCGGTGAGGTGATGGTCCTCGAGATGGGGGAGCCCGTCAGGATCCTCGATGTCGCCAAACGGATGATCTCGTTGTCGGGCGCGTCCGGTGTCGAGATCGTGTTCACGGGGCTGCGGCCGGGTGAGAAGCTTCACGAGGCGTTGTTCTCCGATGACGAGGCCTCCTCTCAGACGCAGCATCCGATGATTCGCAGTGTCTCCGTCCCCGCGGTCGATCCGGCGGAGCTTGATGATCTCAGGTCATCGGTGGCGGCTCTGTGAGCCGCATCTACCTGTCCTCTCCCGACGTGACGCAGGCGGAGGAGGATGCGCTGATCCGGGCGATTCGATCGGGCTGGGTCGCCCCGCTCGGCCCCGAGGTCGACGCCTTCGAGGCGGAGCTCGCCGCGTTCACGGGGCGCGAGTGTGCGGTCGCGCTGGCGTCAGGCAGCGCAGCCCTGCACCTCGGGCTCCTGCAACTCGGCGCCGCTCCTGGCACCGTCGTCGTCACGTCCTCGATGACCTTCGCAGCCACCGCCAACGCGATCACCTACACGGGTGCGACGCCGGTCTTCGTGGACTCCGACGAGACCGGCAACGTCGACCCTGAACTCCTAGAGGAAGCGGTCGCCGACCAGGTACGCCGAGGGGCTCGGGTCGCGGCGATCGTTCCGGTCGATCTCCTCGGCAAGATCGCCGATCATGAGGCGGTCGAGCGGGTCGCCAGGCGGTACGGCGTCCCCGTGTTCGTCGACGCCGCAGAGTCGCTGGGCGCTCGACGAGCCGGTCGTAGAGCGGGCCAGGATGGCGTCGCAGCAGTCGTGTCCTTCAACGGTAACAAGATCATGACGACATCTGGTGGCGGTGCGCTGCTTTGTGATGACCCTGACTTAGCCGCTCGAACCCGTTACCTGGCCACCCAGGCTCGACAGCCGGTGGTGCACTACGAGCACGTGGACGTGGGCTACAACTACCGGATGTCCAACCTGCTGGCGGCCGTCGGGAGGGCCCAGCTCGAGCGGCTCCCGGCCATGCTCGAGCGGCGCCGCTGCTGGCGGCGCCGTTACCTCGACCTCCTCGGCGATGTCCCGGGCGTCACGCCGTTCGGCGGCGAGGACGGACGGGGCGTCTCTGACGACGGCGACCACGACAACTTCTGGTTGACGTCGATCCTGGTCGACCCCGATGTCGCCGGCTGGTCGGCCGAGGACCTTCGGGACCACCTCGCGGCCACCGACATCGAGGCCCGGCCGCTGTGGAAGCCTATGCACCTCCAGCCCGTCTTCGTCGCCTGCCCGGCTTACACCAACGGCAACTCGGAGCGCTACTTCCGGACCGGCGTGTCACTCCCGAGCGGTTCGGCGCTGAGCGACGAGCAGTTCGACCGTGTCGAGGACTCGATCCAGCACTTCATCAAGGAGCGTTCGTGAGCAGCACCTCTCCGTCGTCGGACAACCTGACCGGCGCGTGTGTGACCATCACCGGTGGCACGGGCTCGTTCGGCACGGCGATGGCCCGCCATCTCCTCGAGACCGGCGTCCGGCAGGTCAACATCATCAGTCGCGACGAGGCCAAGCAGGACCTGATGCGTCGGGCCTACAACGACGAACGGCTGCGCTTCTTCCTCGGCGACGTCCGCGACGCTGACTCCGTTCGCCCGGCCGTCACCGGAGCCGACTTCGTCTTCCACGCCGCCGCGCTCAAGCAGGTGCCCTCGTGCGAGTTCTTCCCGCAGCAAGCGGTGAAGACGAACGTCGTCGGCAGCCACAACGTGATTGAGACGGCCGCGGCCGCCGGGGTGCGCTCGGTCGTGTGCCTGAGCACCGACAAGGCCGTCTACCCCGTCAACGCCATGGGCATGTCCAAGGCGCTGATGGAGAAGACGGCGCAGGCGTACGCACGCAACAACCCCGACTCCGGAATGACGGTCTCGATCACCCGCTACGGCAACGTCATGTACTCGCGTGGGTCCGTGATCCCGGCCTTCATGGCCCACCTGAAGGCCGGCGAGCCGATGATCGTGACCGAGCCGACGATGACCCGCTTCCTGATGTCGCTCGCGGAGTCGGTGGAGCTGGTGAAGCATGCCTTCTTCCACGCCAATCCCGGAGACCTTTTCGTCAAGAAGGCTCCGGCGACGACGGTCGACACCCTGGCGCGCGCCGTGGCCGGCCTGTTCTCCGACGACGAGGCACAGATCCGGGTCATCGGCACGCGGCACGGAGAGAAACTCCACGAGACCCTGCTCAGCCGGGAGGAGATGGTGCAGGCCAAGGACGAGGGTGCCTTCTTCCGGGTCCCGCTGGATGCGCGGGGCCTGCAGTACGAGAAGTATTTCTCGGAGGGCGAGGGCGGTGTGCCTCTGATGCACGACTATGCGTCGGACAACACCGAGCGACTCGACCTTGCCGAGACGCAGGACCTGTTGCGCACGATTCCCGAGCTGAACGAGGAGCTCGCCCGCCGATGACCAAGGTGATGACGATCGTCGGGACTCGCCCGGAGATCATCCGTCTCTCCGAGACCATCAAGCTGCTCGATCGCACTGTCGAGCACGTGTTGGTCCACACGGGGCAGAACTACGACCACGGCCTCAACCAGGTGTTCTTCGACGACCTCGCCCTCCGGGCGCCCGACCGCTACATGGAGGTCGACACGACCAGCCTCGGCACTGTGCTGGGCGGCGTTCTCGTGAAGACCGAGGAGGTTCTTCTCGCCGAGCGGCCCGACGCGGTGCTCGTGCTCGGGGACACCAACAGCTCCCTCGCAGCAGTAATGGCGAAGCGAATGCGGGTTCCCGTCTACCACATGGAGGCCGGTAATCGGTCCTTCGACGAGAACGTGCCGGAGGAGACCAACCGGCGTCTCGTCGACCACGTCGCCGACTTCAACCTCGTCTACACCGAGCACGCGCGCCGCAACCTCGTCGCGGAGGGCCTGCACCCGCAGCGCATCCTCAAGACCGGCTCGCCGATGAAGGAGGTGTTGGCAGCGCACTCGGACGCGATCACGGGCTCTGACGTCCTCGAGCGTCTCGGGCTGGAGGCGCAGGGCTACCTGCTGGTGAGCGCGCATCGAGAGGAGAACGTCGACAGTCCCGCCCGGCTCAACCGGCTCCTGGACTGCCTCGAGGCGGCTGTGCGCGAGACAGGGCGGCCGGCACTCGTGTCGACCCACCCGCGCACGCGCAATCGACTGGACGCGCTCGGACGGGACGTCGAAGGGGTCACCTTCCACGAGCCGCTGGGCTTCCTTGACTACAACGCGCTGCAGAAGAGCGCGTACTGCGTGCTCTCCGACTCGGGCACGATCTCCGAGGAGTCGGCGCTGCTGGACTTCCCGGCGGTCACGCTTCGCGAGTCCATCGAGCGTCCCGAGGCCCTCGACACGGTGTCGATCCTGATGACCGGGCTCGACCCCGGGAACGTCGTGGAGGCGGTGCGGTTCGCCGTCTCCGACGGCGAACGTGCCTCCCGGGTGCCCGACGACTACCGCATCGCCGACTGCTCGCGCCGCACCGTGGGATTCATCCTCTCGACGCACGCACGGCACGAGAGCTGGCTAGGTCTCCACCCATCGTGACCGTACTGGCTCGCGGAGGTCGGAGCGCGGCTGGTCTGCTGCGCGGACCCTCCCTCGCCAGGGTCCTGGCCCTGGGCATGACTTTCGCGTTCAGCCTAGTTGTGGGGCGCGCGCTCGGACCGCACGGCGCGGGGATCGTGTACGCCGCCGTCGTGGGCGCGAGCGCACTCGGGATGTTGGCCCGCTTCGGGACCGAGTACGCCGTGCTGCGACACGGCTCGGCGCTCTTCGGGTCGCAGAGCCTGCACCGGACGTCCCTGAACTGGGACTACCTGCTGCGCTTCTGCGTGCTCGGCTCGGTCGCCTGGTGCGCGGTCGTCGTCGTGGCGCTCCAACTGGTGTCGGTAGGGGAGAGGGCGGCCTACACGGCGTTCGCCCTCTCCATCCCGTTTCAGAGCGTCGGTGTCCTGTGCTCCGCGTTGTTGAGGGCGGGTGGCCAGGCCGGTCGCGGAGCCTTTGCCGAGGTTGGGTTGGCGCAGGGCATCGCCGCGGCGGTCACGGTCGTGCTCGTTGCAGCGGACGCCGCCGATCCCGCCCGGGTCGGCCTCGCCTTCACCGGCTCGTGGGCGCTCGTTTCCGCTTGGTCACTCGTGGCCGCTCGACGAGCCTGGCAGACCGAGGCACACGCTGGCTTGGAGACGCCTCGCCCCACGCTGGGTTCACTCGGCGCGATGATGAGCTCGTCACTGCTCTTCTACGCGCTCACCTGGTCGCCGATCGGCGTGCTGGTGCTCGTCTCCACGCAGACCGAGGTGGCCTGGTTCGGTGCGGCAGCCAGGTTTCCGACCCTGATAGCGCTGGTTCCGACCATCCAGCTGACGGCTGGCCTACCGATCATTGCCTCGCACGTCTCACGTCACCGGACGGACGAGGCCAACCGGGAGATCCGAAGTCTCAACGTGCGGGCGGCTGCCATCGCGGTGATGTCCGGCGCCGCCCTCATCGTCGCCGGGCCCTGGGTGATGACGCTCTTCGGCCCTGGTTTCGATGGGGCCGCCACGGCGCTGACCATTCTCGTCATCGGGCAGGTCGGCGCTGTCCTGCTCGGCCCAGCCTCGACCCTCCCCTTGGTCATCGGCTACGAGCGGCATGCGATGGTAGCGCTGTGCGTGACGCTTCCGGTCGCGGTCGTCGCTGAGGCTCTGCTCGCCACCCGCTGGGGAGCAGCCGGTGCCGCCGCCGGCTGGTCGATCTCGACCTGCGTTTTCGGACTGACGGTCGCCGTCATCCTCCACCGCGGCGCCGGGATCGTCTCGTATTTGACCACCGGCCGGGACCCGCGCCCGCCCTCGACGAACAGGAAGCACGAGTGACGGACGAACGCGAACGTGATCGCGAATCGACGGGCGCCGCACGGCCGGCCGGCGCGCCGACTGAGCAGGTCCCGGCTGGTTCGCCGCGTTCCGACCGGCTACTCGGCCTCCTGGCGCTCGTCGCTGTGCTCCCGCTCGTCGTGGACGTCTCCGAGCGCTCGCTCCCGATCACGCAGCTCGTCACCGGTCTCGGCGAGCAGGACGTCGCGGGTAGTCGGCTGCACGTGGTGCTGCCACTGATCGCCATCCTGGCGGTTCTGGCATGCCTGCGCAGGACGCCGAGCCTGATGCGCCCGCTGCCGATCGTCGTGATCTTGATGATCGTCCAGTTCACGCTGGCGATCGGCTGGGGTCTGGCGCACGGGGCGGGCCTCATCGGCTTCCTCTTCTACGTGCAGACCGTGGTTCCTCTGGTCGCCTGGCTCGCGGCGTACAGGATCGCGCCGCAGCCGCGGACTCTCGCCAGGGCAGTCATGGTCGGTGTTCTCTTCACCGCCGTCGTCGCGCTCGTATTCACGGTCTTTCATGGAGGCATCGACAACGCCTACTCCTCATCGGTGGCGCTGGAGGATCCGATTCCGCAGTACCGGTCCTACTACCCCGCCCTGATGGCGCTTGGCACGGCCGTCGGCGTGGCCTCCATCAGGCACGACCGGTGGCTCTCCGTAGCGACGATCGCATCGTGTCTCGTGCTGCTGCCGATCACATGGTCACGTGCCGGCATCCTCATGGTGATGGTCGCCTTCTCTGCGACGGTGTTCTTCTGTCACCTGCGCGGTCGACGCTGGTGGGCCTACCTCCTGGCGGGCGGCGTGACGGCCGCAGGCTTCGCCGTGATCGGGAAGATCGCCATGACGATCGGGTTGTGGAACCAGCGGGTCGTGGGGAGCGATCTGGCCGAATCGGACTCGGCGCGAGTAGACCTGGCGCAGGAGTCGACCCAACGGATGGCCAGCAGTCCCCTCTTCGGTGACGCGTTCCGGCCGCACAGTGACCAGTTGCTCGGTGGTGGGGTCGCAACCTTCGACCGACTGTTCCCGACGCACAATCAATACCTGGACTACGGCGTACGCGGTGGGGCGATCGCGGCGATCCTCCTCGTCGCCTTCCTCGCTCTCACCACCCTGGTGCTGCTCTGGCGGTGGTGGATCAGTTCGCGGCAGGACTTCGAGCCGATGTACGGCGCGGGTCTCGGCCTTCTCGCAGCTCTCGTTCCCGCCGCCCTCACCGAGCTCTACATCAGCCAGACCTGGTCCGGCGTCGTGCTGATGCTCTTCCTGGGCTCGCTTGCGCACATGGTCGAGACGCGCCGGAGTGGACATCGGTCCTCATCGGGAGGCGCATGGCTTCGGTCGCTCACAAGACGCCGATGACCGGGCGAGCCGGTCAGCCATTCGACCACCGCAGATGAGCGGCGCGCATCTCACGGACCATCGACGACCAGGCTGGAGCGGAGTAGCCGGTGCGCTCCTCGAAACGCGCAGATGAGAGGGACCGGTCGCACACGAACTGATCGTCCGGGTCGATGTGGCCAGCCCATCCGTACTCTGCAGCGACTAGCTCGAGAAGCTCGAACTTGGAGATCGGCGCCGAGGCCAGGTGCCACAGGCCGGCGAGGTCGCGGTCGGGAATCACGACCGAGGCGATGACGCGGCCGAGCTCCGAGGTCGGCAGTCCACTGTAGATCGCCTTGGTGAACCCCTTGATGTCCTTGCCGTCCTGGCTGAGGAACCACTCGATCAGCGAACCGCCTCGGCGGAGCTCAGGCCCGATGATCGACGTTCGCAGCGTGACGTGTGGGTCATCCACCTCGCCTACCAGCTTGCTCCGACCGTAGAAGTCGAGCGGGTCGGGAACATCGTCCTCGGTGTAGGCACCGGTGCGGCCGGAGAAGACACAGTCGGTGCTCACCTGCACGAGGCGGGCACCACGCGCCGTACACTCCTGAGCGAGCAGGTGTGGCAGTAGCGCGTTGATCTGCGTGGTGAGGACAGCATCCTTCACGCCGGGCGCCTGCTTGATGACGCCCACGGCGTTGACGACCACTTCCGGTCGAAGATCAGCGATAATCGCCGCCACGGAGTCGAACTCGAGGACGTCTACGCCCTCGATGAGTTGCCCGGCAAAGCGGGCCGTGAAGTGGTCGGGCAGCCCGTCGATCGAGCGGATCGTTCCTCGCACGGACATTCCGCGCAGCCCGTCGGAGAGCTCGTGCATGAGCGCATGTCCCAACATCCCGGAGGCGCCGAGCACCAGCACCACTCCGCCATCGGGCTGCGGCGTTACGACCATGTCTTCCTTTCCAGGTGACGTAATGCGTTCACGAAGGGTCGCTGCGATCGCGGGTCACACGCCGATGGGCTGCGGCCATCGAGACGGTCATCGCACCGGCGAGCCGCCGCGGGCCGACGACGGCCGAGTAGTGCTTCAGGTAGGTCGCCCTCGAATTCCGTCCGAGCGTAGTCAGCTCCTCGTGGCTGGCGGCCACGGCTAGATCGATCGCCCGGAGCAGCCCCTCCTCGTCGCCGGGCGCGGCAGCCCAGCCGGCACCGGCCTCGGTGACGATCCTGGCCGCGTCGCCGGCTGCGTGGACCAGGGCGGGCCGCGCCGCTGCGAGCGTGGTCTGCAGCTTGCTCGGCGTTGTCACCTGCAGCAGCGGCGTGTTCTGAAGTGACACGAGCTGGACATCGGAGGCCGCGATGAGCCGGCCGACCTCGTCGACAGGGACCTGCGGCAGGAATCGGATGTTGGGCGCGCCGATGTCTTGAGCGATGGACACCAGCCGTTCGCGCGCGACGCCGTCGCCGACGAGTACGAGCTGCGCCTCGGGGCGCTTGGCGAAGGCGCGAACAAGTGGGTCGAGCCCCTGGAGCTCCCCGAGGTTCCCGGCGTACATGAAGAGGCGGCCCGCGGGTAGTCCGAGGCGACAGCGTTCCTCCGGTGAGACGACGGCGTCAGGACTCAGGTAGTCGTCGTCGACCCAGTTGGGTGTGTCGAAGATCTTCTCATCCGGCACTCCTCGCTCCACCAGGAGGTTCCGCATCCCGGGCGACGTGACGCCGATTCCTGCCGCGGCTCGATAGCTCCAGTCGCAGAAGGATGTCAGGCCCCGTTCGACCGATGCACCTGCCCGACCTCCGACGAAGCCACTGCCGGTGACGCTGTCCGGCCAGAGATCCATGATCACCATGAAGATCGGCGCGCGATGGCGCCGCATGAGCCGGATGGCCGGGATCAGGGTGGTGGCGGGCGAGGAGTAGACGAGCCACGCGTCGGGGCGAACGCGTGCTGACCGACCGACGAGCGCCGCGCCCGCGGCGAAGGAGAGGTAGTTGGCGGCGCGGCCCACGGCCGACGTGCTGTGGCTCGGGTAGAGCGGCGCGCGATGTACCGCCACGCCGCCTGGCCCGGTGTCCCGCCGGTACGGTCGCAGCGGATAGCCCGGCATGAGCCGTCCGGTCGGATAGTTGGGAAATCCGGTGAGGACATCGACCTCG
Organism: uncultured Actinomycetota bacterium; assembly: GCA_963767345.1. GTDB lineage: Bacteria > Actinomycetota > Actinomycetes > Propionibacteriales > Nocardioidaceae > Nocardioides. The sequence continues at coordinate 435,920 of CAVYDO010000005.1, read as the reverse complement.
TGACCGAGGTTTACGAGTCCCGTCGCGATCGCCGACGCAACGACCGTCCCCGGCTCCGGTGGGAACCACTGGGTGACGTAACCGATCCTCACTTGTCGTACCGACCTTCCAAGGACACGGAGCCCATGAACTCTGGCATCGAGGCTTCGCCCGGGGCGGAGATTCCGTCGCGGCGCAGGACGGTCACCACGGTCTGGAAAAGGATCCACAGGTCGCCCCGCAACGTGCGGCTGTCCGCATACTCCACGTCGAGGCGAAGTCGGTCCTCCCACGAGATCGCGTTGCGGCCGGAGATCTGCGCAAGGCCGGTAAGGCCCGGTCGAACCTCGTGGCGGCGTGCCTGCTCCGGTGTGTAGCGGCCGATGTACTGGGGCATCAGTGGACGCGGACCGACGAGAGACATATCGCCGCGGACGACGTTGATCAGACTCGGCAGCTCATCCAGACTCGTGGAGCGCAGGAAGCGCCCGAGCGGCGTGATTCGCGACCTGTCGTCCGTCCAGCCGCGACTCGCGTCCATCGGCCGCATGGTGCGGAACTTGAGCAGCTCGAACGTCTCGCCGTGCAGGCCCGGGCGTTCCTGCCGGAACAGAATTGGCCGGCCCATGGATCGACGTATGAGGCAGGCGATGACGGCCTGGGCAGGAAGCGTCAGCGCCAGGCCGAGCGCTCCGGCGACGGCATCGAAGTTGCGCTTCAGGTCCACTACCGGTCCTCCCGATCGGCGTCCGATTCTGCCAGACCCATGACGAGGGAGTGCATTTCCTCTGGTGTGCGTGCCTCCAGCACGCCTGGCTCGGTGACCGGCACGGCTTGGTGGAGTTGTCCCTCGAGGCGCAGGCGGATCGCCCACCAGCCCAGCGCGACCGGTGAAATGAAATCCTTGGCGGGGTTGTCGCCGACGTAGGCGAGCCGCCGCGGTGGCAAGCCGAATCGCTCGCCGACGTGCCGGAAGGCGCGGGGATGAGGCTTCCAGAACTCCCGGCCCCAGGCATCGGTCAGCACGACCGGGTCCGCGAACTCCGAGACACGCAACGCCTGGGCCTTTGCCACCTGGCTGGAGTGAGGCCCATCGCTGATGACGGCGAGCGAGATGCCACGTCGTCCCAGATCCTCGATGACGTCGAGCATGCCCGGCACAAGCTCGATCCGGGGGGTGTGCTCGCGGTACACCGCCACGAGATCTTCGACCGACCGCTCGTTGGCCAGATCCGGAAACCGTTGCAGCAGAAGATCGAAACTCGACCCGCGAGACCCGCCAACGAACTCATCCCAGAGGAGATCGAACACCCTGTCGGTGTCGACGGTCTCTCCAGCGCGCACCAACTCAGCGACCGCCCGGAACCCGCTTCGTACGTAGTCGCGTTCCAGGTAGAGGGTGTCGTCGAGATCGAGCACGCATCCGAACCGCATCACCACGGAGGCGCCTGCGTGTACGTCTCAGCGTAGTAGCGCGTCATGTACAGACCGCGTCGGTAGACACCGAACCGTGATGGGACCGGACGTCCCGCGACCATGTCGACGAGCCATTGCGCATAGGTGCCACCGGCCGCGTTGGTAAGCGGGAACCCACCCCCGAAGCGCGGGTTCACCTCGATGAGAACTGGACCGTCAGACGTGAGAAACGCCTGCAACGTCATCGGACCACGGGCGCCGAGTGCGGAGAGCTTCCCGAGCACGGAGAGCAGCCACGGGCGAAGCTGCTCGTCGTCGATGGTGACGCCCTGGATCGACTCGCCAGCCATCGTCCTGATGCGCTTGCGGGGCACGAGGTGCACGGGGCTGCCCGCCAGGTCCAGGAGCGCGTCGATCGTGATCTCCTCGCCGTGGAGGCGCTGCTGGATGATGGGATTCGGGACCATCCCGAGGACCTGACTCAGGTTCTCTCGCGTCGCCTTGAAACAGTGCTGGCTGGAGCTGCCGTCACGCGGCTTGACGAACAGGGCGTCCGGTAGATCGCTCGTCTTGAGCGTCTTGAGCGTCTCGAGCGTCCAGCCGCGGGGAACATCGATGTCGTGCTGCTGCATGAAGTCCTGCGTCAGAGACTTGTCAGCACTCATCGCCACCACGTCGGGTGTCGACACCACGACGGTGCAGCCGCGTGACTCGAACATGTCGCGTGCTTCGGCGAGCATTGCCAGCTCGGTGTCGATCGTCGGGACCACGATGCCGATCTGGTGCTGCTCTACGATCTCCATCAATCGCGGGATGTAGTCCCCGGAACCGATGAGCGGGAGCTCGACCGCCTCGTCGGCGTGGTAGAGGGCGGGCGCCAGACTGCTGGCATCACCAGCGACGACGCGCAGCCCCCAGGGGCGCAGCGCGTTCCGGAAGGCACCCACCAGCGACACTCGCCGACCCGCGCTAGTGACGAGCACGTGCCTGTCCATGAGCCTCCCGGGGCCGTCCGCGTGCCGACTGATTGGAGCACGTCGTTTGGATGCGTCATAGTAGGCGGACCGCTTCCAGCCACCCCACGTTGGCCCCACCACGGAGCGGCGACCGCGAGACTCGGAGACAATGTGGAGACAGACCTGCGTGGCAAGAGCCGGAGCCAATTGGATGAATTGCGTTCGGCTCTGAAGCCCCAAGGCTTCGCACTGGTCCAGCTCGACGACAGGGCTGTTCATAGCTACCCGTACGACTCCCCATGGATGGATGACACCGAGTTCACGACGATCTACGACTCCATCGCAGACAACACGCTGGTGGATCGCGCCCGTTGCTACGCCCTCTACCTCATCGCGAAGCAGGCGGCGAAACAGACCGGAGACGTGCTCGAGGTCGGGTCGTGGCGGGGCGGTACCGGAGCGTTGCTTGCACAAGCATTGCCCGATCGGACGGTCTTCCTCGCCGACACCTTCGCCGGTGTCGTAAAGTCCGCGGACTGGGAGCACTACGAGGACGCAGCGCACGACGACACCAGCGAGCGCCTGGTCTCCCGCTTCCTCGCGAGCCTCGGGCTCGACAACGTTGAGTTGTTGACCGGCATCTTCCCCGAGGACACGGGGTCGAGGGTCGCCGGCCGGCAGTGGTCGTTGGTCTACCTGGACGTCGACGTCTACCAGTCCACGAAGGATGCCTTCCACTACGTCTGGGACCAGGTGGTGGTTGGTGGGGTCGTCGTGTTCGACGACTACGGCATGATCTCGGCTTGCGAGGGAATATCGAAGTTCGTCCATGAGATAAGGGACGACGCGGACAAAATCTTCCTCCAGAATCTCAACGGTCAGGCGTGCGTGGTCAAGATCGCCTGACGCGAAGCATGGGTCGGGGGACCCTTTCGTCAGTCCGCGGGTGGCGGACACGACGCGCCGAGAGCGGACGCGTCCCGTCGATCCACGCCAGGCCGAAGGCCGGTCGCGAGCAGGACGAGGGCAAACCAACCGAGCGGGATGGTCGACATCGGCTCCGAGAGGCCGAAGACGAGCAGCGCGACGATGCCCAGGAGGGTGATGCGAGACGCCTCGAGCCGTGAGCGCCGCACAGTGTGGTCGGCGCCGTCCCGAAGGGCCAGGACTCGCGTACTTGCCTGGACGTAGACCAGGGCGAAGAGCGCCGCGCCGAGGGCGCCGATCTCGGGGATGAGATCGAAGAACGAGTTGTGCCCGTGCGTCAGGAAGTCGCCGTAGCGGGCGACGATCTCGTCGTAGGCCGCGTTTGGCGCCGCCTGGTACCACGGGTGCGGCCACACAACGCCCCAGCCGGCCCCGAACCACCGCTCCAACCCGACGGTCTCGTCCCAGATCGCCTCCCACAACGGGACTCGTCCGGAGAGCGAGGCGAGGTCACGGTCGAGGATCCTGCTGACCACCTCCAGCCCTACAAGGGCGACCCCGATCAGAAGCCCAATTCCGCCGCGCACGAGCCACCGACGGCGACGCGATCGCACCGGGCTCGGCGGGTGCCACCGATCGGTCGCAGCGGCTACCGCTGCTATGACAAGGACGACGGTGGCCACCAGGTAGCCCGTGCCGGACTCCGCCAAGTAGATGCCGACGAGCAGGCTGCCGATGCCGGCCGCCCAGCAACAGCGGGCCCACCATCGCCGCGGCAGGAATCCCACGCCGAAGGCCAGAGCCACGGCCAAGGTGTACGCCAAGATGTTGCGGTTGCCGCCCACGCCGGCCATATAGCCCTCGGTGCCGGGGATGACGGCTGCGTCCACGTAGCCTGCCTTGAAGGTGTAGAACGACGCGGTCACGATCAGGACTCCACCCAAGAGCATCCCCTGCGCAATGGTGCGCGCGTCGGCCGTCGTGGCCACCGCGAGCGCGATCAGAGCGATGACGACATACAGCAGCGTGAAGTCGACGGTGAGGCGTGAGAAGGTCGACCACAGAGCGGAGAGGGAGCCGAACCCGAGGACGACCAGCACGCTGAGGGGAGGCTGAGGGGGTGTGCTGCGGGCGGTGAGAAGCACGGCACCGAGCGTGACCGCGGCGGCGTTGCGCACCGATGAGCTGAACACCCACAGCACCAGTGGGTTGGAGAGCCAGAAGAAGACGAGGGCGATGACGATCGTCCACGCCGCACCGACGCGACTGTCATGGGTGACTGGGGCGTTGCCAGAGGCGCCACGTGTGGTCGCCTTCCACAGGTAGTGGACCGTGCGTTCGTCGGTGTGGGAGGACATCTCGCTCGATCTACTCGTGGGGAATGGGACGCGGCGCTGCCTATTGTCGCCGTGCGCCCCCGCGGGGCACACGGCGACGTTCCGTTCCTCTCATGACGCTTCTGGCCTTGCTTGCGAACGCACACGCGAAGGGAGCCGGTCTCGGTGAGGTAGGCGTTCGCGGGCCGCTCCGCCGCCTGAGAGTCGGATGATTCACGCGCCGCTGGGCTTCCGCCGGCGCCACGACCTCGCCTGCGTCTCTGCGAGTTGGACCTCAAGCGTCTCGACGCGGCGCATCAACTCCTCACCGTTCTGGTGCTGCTGATTGAGTCGACTGCGAAGCTTGGCGATCTTCGCGCGCGCCTCCTCGAGGCTTGTGAGCGCCGTGTCGCGTCCCGCGACGGCGCGATCATGGGCTTCGACGGCGCGATCATGAGCCTCGACGGCACGGTCGTGCGCTTCGATCGCCTCTGCGTAGGCGGCGCGTAGGGAGGTCGCCTCTTCGGTAGCGCGCGCACACTCGTCGACGAGGCGCTGGCGTTCGGCGCTGTCAGCCAAGCGATCTTGGTGCACCTCCCGAAGCGGTGCGAAGTCACCCGGGGCCAGAATGATCGGCGTTGCGTCAAGCCGGTCGATCACCCGCTTGCGGTCTGCCGCCCAGGTGGCGTCGTCGTGGAGGTGTCGAGACCCCTCCCCGGTCACCCAGACACGATAGATCCCGGTGACCTCCGGTGAGGCGGTCACGCCGACGACGACCGCTGCGCGCATGAGGAACTCCCAGTCCTCGAGGGTCGAGAGATCCTCGTCGTACCGGAAGCCGAGGTCGTCGAAGAGCCAGCGTGGGAAGGCGAGTGTCATGCATGGTGAGGCGTTGTCGACGAGGTGGTCTGCAAGCACGAACTCAGACGGCCACCAGGGATGAGCGGGGCCGATCGGGTGGGGCACGACCACGGGCCGGTCGCCGTCGGCGACCATTTCGAGGGCCTCGACCTCCTGGCGGGCTGCGGTCGACCGCAGCACCGTGCCGGCGCCCTGGGCTTCGAGTCGCGAGAAGGTCTCGACCCACCGGCTCGTGACGGTGTCATCGTCGTCGAGGACTGCGAAGTAGCGCCCTTGGGCGACGTCGAGGGCATCGTTGAGCGGCGCGGAACGGCCCTCACGCGTGATCGTGAGGACGCGGGTGCGCTGTTGGAGCCATTCCGGTGTGGCGGCGCACGCTGCACGCACGGACTCGAGACGGTCGTCCTCGATCCGGTGGCAGGCGAGCAGCAACTCGAAGTCGCGTGAGGTCTGTCCAGCCAGGCAGGTGAGTACCTCCTCCAAGCACTGGAGCCGAGATCCCTGGGTGCGGGTGACGACGCTGAGAAATGGTCGACCTGGTTGGCTCTGCGCCTGCTCGGCGGTGATGCCTACCCGACCGAGGAGCTGCCCGATCGCGGTGGCCGGCAGCGGGCCGGTGAGCAGGTCGGGATCCTGGAAACGAGCACTGCTCGTGTCCTCCGCGGACTCGAAGCGTTGGTCATGGAACACCGCCGCCGAGTCCAGAACCGACACGGAGGCGGCGGCGATGCGCACCAGGTCGGCCGCCGACATCGCATAGGTCACCGCAGGGTACGACGCGGCCGACGCTGCCACGCAGACCGGTGATGCCTCGACCAGCGGGGCGACTTCTCCGGCCTCGCCGACGCCGGCGAAGGGGAGGGGTCGGGCGGCGACAAGCGGCTCGCCGGCGGTCACCGCCGCCACCAGGCGTGAGATGGAGGAAGGTGCAGGCACGTCGTTCGAATCGGCGTAGACCAAGACATCGTCGGCTGCCCGCCGGGAGTCGGTGGTGACGAGGATGGTGATGCCGGCTGGCACAAGCGAAGTGGCTGTCGATCTCGAGACCGCGGGGGGAAGGGCCAGGTAGAGGGGACGACCGTCGACGCGAGCGAGCTCACGCACCCACTGGCCGAGCCGTGACTCCTCGATCTCCTCGTTGGCTCTCAGGCACAGCACGACCCCAGCAGTGTCCACGCCCGCTTCGCTCATCTTGGTCACCGTCGAAGCGTCGTCCATCTCGGGGTACCAGTCAGCCGATGGCAGCGTCGACACGACTGCCATCGGACTTTCGGGCGACGCAGAGGAGCACTGCGCCCTCATCGGCGTCGCCGTCCTTGGTTACCGGCCTGACCTCGATCCCCTGCTCCGCCCAGTCGGCCAGCTGCGCCGAGAGCTGCTCCTGGCAGGTGCCCACGACGCCGTCGCCGCTGAGGCCGTCGCTGCCGACGACCCCAGCAAACATCACCTCGGCGTCGTGTGGGTCGGCGCACGAGACCTCGTCGAGGTTCTCGGCATCGTCGAGGTCATTCTCGTCGGCCGACCAGGTGAGGCAGTCCCCACGTGTCAGGTCCTCGACGGTCGTGCCACTGCGTAGCCAGAAGATCCCACCGACGAGAGCAGCGAGCAGGAGCAGCGCGAGGGCGCAGACGAGGACGATCACCCCGGTCCGCCCGGCTCGGGTCGGTGTGGGCGCGGATCCGTAGCCGTTGGGTGCGGCCGACGGGAATCCGGGCGGCGCACCGTACCCGGGAGGCGGGCCACCTGGCGCACTGGTTCCGTAGAGCTGGGGCGGCGGTCCGTACCCCGGCGCGGGAGGGCCGGGAGGCGGGCCACCAGGCGGGCCGTGCGGTGGCTGGCCCTGAGTCATCCCGATCTCCTCCCCCTGGTCGACGGCCGCCGTCGGCTGGTGGCGCCAGAATATCCGGTGAGCTGGTCTTCCAGCGCGTACGCGGGGGGTGAGGCCCAGCAGGGCCGCGGTGCCGCGGTCCGCGCATGGCAACCCGGTTAGGGTACGAGCCCATGAGCGAAGACTCGCCGGAGGACCGCCTCTCCGACACCCGTGACCCGGCGTACGCAGACCGGCTCCAGGCGCTGCCCGAGGTCTGGTGGAAGCGCCATCTCGACGTCCAGCGACCGTACCGCTGGAACCTCCGGCGTCAGCGGCTCGGACGCACGCTCGACGTGGGGTGCGGTGTCGGTCGCAACCTCGCGATGCTTGACGCAGCGTCGATCGGGGTCGACCACAACGTCCAGGCCGTAGAACGCTGTCGCGAGCTGGGGCTGCAGGCGCTGACTACCGAGGAGTGGCAGGTCAGCGACGTCCGCCAGGAGGAGTCGTTCGACGGCATCCTCCTAGCCCATGTGCTCGAGCACATCGATGACTCCGCCTGGGAGGGACTGCTCGACGACTACCTGCCCTACCTGCGCCCGGGAGGCAAGGTGTTCTTCATCTGCCCCCAGGAGCGCGGCTATGCGAGCGACTCGACCCACGTCCGCTTCACCGACGGCGACGACCTGCTCGACATCGCGCGCCGGGTCGGCCTGGTCCCGCAGGGGAGCTGGTTCAGCTTCCCGCTGCCCCGGTTCACCGGTCGCCTCTTCACCTACAACGAGTTCTGCCTGCTCGCTCGCAAGCCGCTGCGCACGGCTTGAGACGCCGCCCCGACATGACCGCATCCGAGCAGGAGATCGAGACCCAGCACCAGATGCTCCGCGATCGCGACCGCCTCATCGGCCTGGAGGCGACCGCCGCCACCCAGACCCGGGTGGCCGAGCGCGCGAAGGAGACCGTGCGTGCCCAGAGGGAGAGGATCGGCACCCTACGGACCAAGGTGGCGCGCCTTGAGCGCAGGCTCAGGGAGCTGGAGCAGCGGGTCGCCGCCGCTGAGGCGGAGCGCAACGCCGTGCTCGGATCGCGGACGTGGCGTTGGGGCCGGTGGATCGCCCGCCCGCTGCGTGGTCGGCGTTGACGATGGACTCGCCGCTCTTCTCGATCATCACCCCGGTCTACGACCCACCCGTCGACGTGCTGGCGGAGACGATCCGCTCGGTGCTGGCGCAGGACCACGCCGACTGGGAGCTGGTTGTCGTCGACGACGGCTCGACCGACCCGGAGGTGCGCCGTACGCTGTGTGCCTTCGCCGAGGCGGACGAGCGCATCCGCCTCGTCGAGCGCGAGCACAACGGCCACATCGTGGTGGCCTCCAACGAAGGCGTCGCACTCGCAAGGGGCGAGTTCATCGGTCTGCTCGACCACGACGACCTCTTGGCTCCCGATGCGCTCTCGCGGGTCGCCGAGGTGACCTCGGCGTACGACGACGTCGACTACATCTACTCCGACGAGGACAAGGTCGACGCGGAAGGCCGCCACTTCGGCCGGTTCCGCAAGCCGGACTGGTCACCCGAGCGGCAGCGCGGCCAGAACTACTGCTGCCACTTCTCCGTGCTGCGCAGCAGCGTGGTCCGCGAGGTCGGCGGCTTTCGTGAGGGGTTCGAGGGCTCCCAGGACCACGACCTGATCCTCCGGGTCTGCGAGGTGGCTCGGAGGATCGAGCACGTCCCCGAGGTGCTCTACCACTGGCGGGTCGTCCCCGGATCGGCCGCCGGTTCGAGCGACGCCAAACCCTATGCGGCGTACGCCGGGCAACGAGCGGTGCAGGACCATCTCGGCCGGGTCGGCATCGCCGCCGAGGTGAGTCTCGGTGCCGCCCCGGGCACCTACCGGATCCGGCGGCAGCTCGATCCCGCCGCCCGGGTCAGCCTCGTCGTTCCCACCGTCGGCACCGCCGACGTCATCTGGGGTGAGCGGCGGGTGCTCGTCGTCGAGGCGGTGCGCAGTCTGCTGGCCAACGCGGACCACGACAACCTCGAGGTCATCGTCGTGTACGACGAGCCGACGCCGGCCGAGGTCCTGGCCGAGCTGCGCGAGATCGGCGGGGACCGGCTGGTCCTCGTCGAGTACGACCGGCCCTTCAACTTCAGCGAGAAGTCGAACCTCGGCGCGCTCCGGTCGACGGGCGACTACCTGGTCTTCGCCAACGATGACCTCCAGGCGATCACACCCGGCTGGGTGGCCCAGCTCGTCGGGCCGCTACTCGAGCCGGATGTCGGTTTGACGGGGGCGAAGCTCTACTTCGACGACGACACGATCCAGCACGCCGGGCACGCCTACTCGACCAAGAACTACAAGCACCCCTACGCCCGCGAGGCCCGGGAGGCGAACGGACGGTTCGGGGCGCTCGTCATCAACCGCGAGGTCATGGGAGTCACGGGCGCCTGTGCTGCCATCCGGCGCGAGGTCTTCCTCGAGGTGGGCGGATTCTGCGAGCTCCTGCCGTCGAACTTCAACGACGTCGACCTCTGCTACAAGCTGCGCAGTCGCGGCTACCGGATCGTCTGGGTCGCCGGTGCGGAGATGTACCACTTCCAGTCACGCACGCGCGAGCGCGTCGTCGAGGCGTGGGAGAAGGACCTCACCGTGGCCCGCTGGGGCATGCCGCGGGTGGACCCCTTCATGCCCGACGCCTGACCGGTTCCCGACCGGACGGGGGACAGACGAACGACCCCACGACGCCGCGCCGGGCGCCGCGTCGCCCACCGGTGGCGGGCTAGCCCTGGGCTAGCCCCGCGATAGAGTCGGCTGGTGGATCTGTGGAGCGCCAACCGGCCGGTGGAGGAGCTGGAAGGGGAACTGGCCGAGCTCCGGTCTGAGCTGGCGGCGCTCCGCAAGGAGCAGGAGGGCTGGAAGGAGCGCGAGGCCCGGCTCAAGACCGGCCGCAACCGCGCCGTCAAGGCATCGCGCCACCTGGCCGAGGCACTCGAGCTGCGGCTGCGCGTCGACGCGGCCGAGGGCCCACTGACGCGGATCCTGCGTCGAGACGGCCGCGTGACCAAGGAGGAACGGGCCCAGATCGAGCTGCTCCGGTCCTCCAAGCTCTTCGACGGCAAGTGGTACCTGATGGAGTACGGCGATGTCGTCCGGGAGGGCATCGACCCGGCCCTGCACTACCTCAGGCGCCCCTACGACCCGCTGCGGCAGCCCAGCGAGCGGTTCGACACCGGGCAGTACCTGAGCGACTTCCCCGACGTCTACCGCCGGCGGGAGAACCCGCTGCTGCACTTCCTTTCGACCCCCCAGGCCGACGGTGCCGTGTCCTACCCACCCCGGCGCGAGGCCTGAGGGCCCGGATGAACGAGGAGCTGGACCGCCGGCGCTCCGAGGTCGACGAGTTCCGTCGCCGCTGGTACCGGTTCGTGAGACGGTGGCGAGCCACGACGCGTCGCGACCCCGACGCGGCCCAGTCGATGGTCGAGAGGGCGATGTCGGCCGGCCTCCCGGCCGGGCCCGACGACGAGGTGCCCGCGCCGCCTGGACAGGCGCAGCAGGCCGCCGAGCGGGCGGTGATCGCCGCCAGCGATCTCTTCGACGCCGACGGCTACGCGATCGAGCACGCCATCGGCCTCGATGCCGACCCTGCCCGGCACTTCGTCGAGGAGGGCTGGCGCGACCTTCGTGCACCGAGCCTCGGGTTCGACCTGTGGCGCTACTGGACCGATCACCTCGACCCGACCGACGACGCGGTCGACCCGCTGCTGCACTACGAGCTGGTCGGCCGTCACCGCGGGTATCTCCCGGTCGCGCCTCTCGAAGCGCGCCGCGCCGACGCCGCAGTGACCGCCGCACCCCAGCCGCGCCGGCTCTGCCTGTTCGCCGGATACGACCGCGACGGCCTGGTCGATGAGTACGTCGTCGCGTACCTCCGAGAGCTGAGCCGGTTCGCCGATGTCTACTACCTGGCCGACGGTGTGCTCGACCCGGGCGAGCTCGACAAGCTCGCCGACGTCACCGTCGGCGCATGGAGCATCCCGCATCGCGGCTATGACTTCGGGTCGATGGCTCTGCTCGCCCGCGAGCTGGTCGGGTGGGACGCAGTGTCGACGTACGACGAGGTGATCCTCGCCAATGACAGCTGCTTCCTGCTGCGGCCCCTCGACGAGGTGTTCGAGGAGATGGACGACAGACCCTGCGCGTGGTGGAGCCTTCAGGCCACGTCGATGGAGCTCGACAACCTCAGGATCCACGACCATGACCTGGTCCCGCTCGATGTCGCCAAGCGCCGGTTCCTCGGGCAGCGGCACTGGAGCGACGTCGGGTTCCTCCACCTGAGCTCCTACTTCATGGTGTTCCGCCGGCCCGTCATCGAGGACCCCGGCTTCCGGTGGCGCCTTGACACCGTCGTGCCCCAGACGAACAAGATGCTGGTCGTCCACAAGTACGAGGTGGGGCTGAGCCGCTACCTGATCGATAGCGGCTTCGACTTCGACACTCTCATTACCGACCTCTACCCGTTCCACCCGCTCTACGGGCGGCGGTTCTTCGAGCTCGTGGAGCGCGGGTTCCCGCTCATCAAGCGCAACTTCGTCACCGAGAACCCGCAACGCGTCGGCCGCCTCGACGAATGGCGGGAGCGGCTCAAGGAGCTCGTCCCACAGGCCCCGATCGACCTGATCGATGCGAATATCGATCGGGTGGCCGACCCCAGCCGCCTCGCGGAGGTGCACGCGGTCGAGGTCGACGCGGAGACGGGCATGAGCTTCCGGGGCCAGGCGCCGGCCGACGGTTACCTGCTGCGCAGGCTCGACCACCAGACGCCGTCCTACCCGCACTGGTGGGCGTTCGTCTGCTCGGTCGACGGTCGCCTCGACCCGGGTGCGCGGGCAGTCTTCGAGCGGGTCCGGCACGACCCGAGCATCCATAAGGTCGTTCTCGCGCGCGGGCGTCGGCTCGACGACGACCTTCGCGGCGACAACGTCGACGTGCGGTCGCTCGACTCCGTGCGCGGTCGTGAGGACCTCGTCCGCTGCGGTGCGATCCTCCTCGATGCCCCCCTCGCCGCCGCGCTCCCGCTGCCGCTCGCGCTGGGGCGGCACAATCTGGTCCACACCGGCGCCGGCCTGCTGGTCGGAAACGGTTTCCGAGTCTCCGCGGGCGGGGAGTGGTCCGCGTTCGACGGCATCGCCGTAGCGTCCCAGGGCGAGGCCCTGCTCAGAGCCGCGACAACAGCGGAGGTCGGCCTCGACCGGCTGTGGCTGACCGGCTATCCCCGGCACGACCTGCTCGTCGCCGGCGAGGACCTGCTGCCGGCGGACCTGCTCGAGGCCGAGCGCCGACTGCGAGCCCGGATCGGCGACCGCCGGCTCGTCATCTTTTGGTCGTCGGGCTCGCCTGCGCCGTACCCGCCGGAGGAGGTTCAGCGGATAGGTGAGTGGGCGACAAGCAACGAGGTGGTGATCGCCGTCCGCGAGCCGGTGGTCGACCGTGCTTCGGGTTGGACGCGTGCGTTCGCCGCCCTCGACCCGCTGTGCCTGTCGCCGCGCTCGGCGTGGAGCCCGGTGCCGGTGCTCCGGACGGCCTCCGCGGTCGTCACCGACGGTGCGTCGGGCGCCCTCGACGCCCTCGCACTCGGACTTCCTCTGGTCCGCCTGGGAGCGGCCGACCCGGAGCACCGGGAGTCGGTGCTCGACCTCGAGTGGTCGGCGCCGTCGTACGCCCAGACAGCGGACGACCTCCACGAGCGCCTGGCCGACGGGCTGGGCTCCGCACGCGAGCCGGTCGTCCTCGGCCCCGGCGTCGTACCGCTCGACGGCCTCGCCTCGCAGCGGCTGGTCAGCCGGCTGCGGTCCCTCGTGCGCTGACCGACGTCAGCGGTGACCGGTTCTGGAGAGCGTGTGCGTGGCCAGGTCACGGACCTCCGGCCACGCACGGTGCCGGATCTGGCCGGGCATCATCGAGGCCGCATGGAGGCGTGAGGTCCAGCGCCGGCGTGCCGACCGTGCCGCTCTGGTCCAGCCGTGGCTGCCGAGCTCCTGCGCGGCCTCGGCGAAGAAGCGTCGGTCCTCCGCGAAGCGGGCGCCGTCGACCAGACCGGTGGAGGATGCGCTGGCCGCGTGCCGGCGGTAGGAGAAGCAGACCTCGGGCACCAGCAGCAGCCGCTCACCGCTCAGCAGCATGTCGAGCACGAGACGGAGATCGAGGATCGTGGGCAGGTCCTGCCGGAACTGCTGTCGACGCAGCGGCTCGATGCGGAAGGCGAGCGATGGCCAGTAGAGCCAGTTCCCCCGCATCAGACTCGTCGCCAGCCGCTCCCCGCCGAGCTCGACCGGCCCGCCGGCCCGGGGACGCAGCGCCGACTTGACGCGCTCGACCAGGCCGGCCGCCGGCTCGCCGTTCTCGTCGATGACCTCGACCCCGACCTGGATGATGCCGGCATCCGGGTGGGCATCGGCAGCGCCGAGCACGGTGGCGACGTACGACGGGTGGAGCAGGTCGTCGCAGCCGAGGAAGACCACGAGGGGACCCGAGGCGAGCTCGCGACACCGCTCGAAATTCCCGGCTACGCCGAGGTTGGTCTCGTTTCGGGTATAGCGGACGCGATCGTCGGCGTCGTCCGCGTACGCCTGCTGGGCGGTGAGGTCCGGATAGAAGTCGTCCACCACCGTCAGCCGCCACCGAGGGTCGGTCTGGCCGCGGACGCTCGCCACGGTCAGGTCCAGAAGGTCCGGATCACCCCAGTACGGGACCAGCAGGTCGACGACGGCGTCAGCCACGAGGTTCCTGGTGGTCGGTCTCCCGGTCGCCGGCCCGCAGGTCGGTGTCGCGGAGCTGCCCTTGCCAGCGCTCGAGCTCGAGGCGGTGCAGGGCGACCTCCTCGGCCAGCGTGCGCGTCTGCTCCTCGAGCCGGCCGATCTCGTAGCTGTGCTGCAGGCTCATCGCGAGCAGCAGGAGCGAGCCGAGGAAGAACACCAGGTTGGACGGCACCTGGATGTGGAGCAGCTCGGACAGCCAGACGATCGTGCCGGGGAAGACGGCGACGACCAGGGCGCCGACGGCGAGCACCGTCCAGATGACCGCGTGCTTCTCGCGCAGGCGCTGTCGGCGCAGCATCTCGAAGAGGGTGAGGACGATGATGGCCGCCGCGACGATGCCGAGCACGTGGGTGCTGTTCACCGTCCGGCCCCCACTTCGTCCGCGCGATCGGGCCGCGCACCCTCGTCGAAGTTCGCCGGCCACCGGCGAATGAGGGCAAGCAGTAGGGCGACCCCCGCGCGGACCAGGAAGATCGCCGCCTTCAGCGAGGAGGCGCTGGCGGCCCCGGCCTGTCTCGGCCGCATGTCGACCGGGATCTGGGTGACCCGGCAGCCCACCCGGGTCGCGATCACGAGCGATTCGACGGTGTCGCCGAGGTACTCCGCCGGGTAGTGCGCCGCGAAGACCGCGATGGCGCGACGGTTGCCTGCTCGAAAGCCGGAGGTCACATCCGTCAGCGTGGTGTGCGCCACCCGACTCAGCACCTTTGCCAACAGCCACATCGCCCACCGGCGCGGCCCCCTCACGACGTACGGGTCGCCCTCGCGCGCGAAACGACCACCGATCACGACATCGGCGTCGTCGAGCCCCGCGACGATCGCAGGAAGGAAGCGCGGGTCGTGCTGGCCGTCGGCGTCGATCTGGACGGCGACGTCGTAGTCGTGGCGCAGCGCGTACCGATAGCCGGCGCGCATGGCGCCACCGACGCCGAGATTGAACGGAAGTCGGGCCACCGCGGCGCCCGCGCGCGCCGCGACAGCGGCAGTGTCGTCGCCGGAGCCGTCGTCGATCACGAGGATGTCGACACCGGGGTTTGTGCCTGCGATCTCCCGGACGGTTTCGCCGACGCAGGCGGCCTCGTTCCACGCCGGCACGATCACCAGCACTCGGTGTGGGGGCGCCCCGGGCGTTGACACGCGAGCGATCGTAACGTGACGGGTTGCCGAGGGACGCAACGCGCGTGGCGGGCGTGGCATACTCGGTCGCTGTCCTGAGGCAGGGTCGCCTCAATGCGCCGATCGCGAGAGGGTGTGTAGTGCCGCCAGGGCCAGCGACGATCCAGAGCGAGCCGCCCGAGGCCGCAATCAAGGACTCGTCGAGCAGGTTCGCGAGGTGGGGCACCGGATGGCGTGCCCATGTGCTGCTTCTCCTCGTCTTCACCATCGTGGCGGCGCCGCTGATCGGTGTGAAGGCGGTGGACAGCCGCGAGCTCAGCGTCTGGGACGAGTGGCAGTACGCCGACCGGGTGCACGAGGTCACCGAGGGTGATCTCGTCATGCGCGACGGGGTCATGATCAGCCCGTGGGCGCACAACCAGCTCAGCTGTCGCGGCATCGTGCGGATCGTCGGACCCGACCTCAAGAAGTGCGGCAAGCGGCACGGGGAGGCGCCGAATCCCAACTCGGCGGCACCGGACCCGCCATCCTACTTCTGGGTCACCGGTGCGTTGACCGCAGTGTCGATGAAGCTCGGCCTCACCGACAACCTCATCACGACCGGTCGACTCGTCGGCATCGTCTGGGCCGCCTTGAGCATGTGGTCGCTCTTCGTGTTGGCGCGGGAGTTCGGGGCGTCCAGGGCCCCCTCGCTGGTGGCCGCGTCCACCGTCGTGCTGGTCCCTGCGCTCTCCCAGCAGTACACCTACATGACGCCGCACGCCCTCGACATTCCGGTCGGTGCCCTCGCTACCCTCGCCACGCTGCGCTGGCTACACGGCCGGTGGTCGTGGTGGCCACTGGCGCTCGCCGGTGTCGCCGTCGCGATGTCGAAGGGCAGCAACGTCGCGATCACGGTCGCCGTCGGCATCGCGCTACTGACGGTCCTCGCCTGGCCGTCGAGCCAGTTCGACCGATCCGTTCGCAAGAAGGCCCTGATCGGCGGGATCGTGCTCGGAGGGTCGACGCTGGTCGCGCTCGCGCTGTGGCAGTGGTACGTCGGCGTGATCAGGCTCCGGACCTACGAGCCGCCGGGCGACTTCATCGTCGATTCGCTCGACATGCGGATCGTCCTCAACGATGTCTCGCGGTTCGTGACCCCGTTCGGTGAGAACGGGATGGCCGTCTTCGGGAGCCTCTTCATCGTCGCGATGCTCGGGTCCGCCCTCGTCCACTGGGCGGGCCTCGTGCCGTCCCCTCCGGTCCTGAGGCCGGTCGCAGCCGGCTATCTGGTCGGCTCGTTGGCTGCGGCCGCCGTCCTCGGCCTCATGGTCTACCTCACCTCGGACCAGTGGATCCCGATGCAGATCCGCTACGGCCTCGCCCTCTGGCCCCTGGGGCTCGCCTTCGCGGCCCTGCTCCTGCGGACCCGCACGGCGATCGGCATTGCTGCCTGCTTCCTGGTGGCCTACTGGGCGACGCCGATGCTCTTGGGTCTCGACGGCATCACGACCTGAGCATCACGACCTCGCCAAGGCGGACCGCCGGTTGCGGATCGATCCGGAGATCAGGAGCACCACGATCAGAGTTGTCGTCACGAGCAGCACGGTCGTGAGCAGACCGGTTACTGAATCCGCAGCCAGACCCGCCACCCCGACCACGACGAGCGCGACCCAGATCAGGTAGGCGGTACGCCGGCTCTCTCGGGCCAGGAGGGCGTAGACGATGACCTGGAGCATGGCCATCAGCGTCCCGAGGAGGGCCCAGAGCCACAGATGGGGCTGCACCTCGGCGTACGC
Source organism: uncultured Actinomycetota bacterium (assembly GCA_963767345.1). Classification (GTDB taxonomy): domain Bacteria; phylum Actinomycetota; class Actinomycetes; order Propionibacteriales; family Nocardioidaceae; genus Nocardioides. Next base: position 418,943 of record CAVYDO010000005.1, on the reverse strand, counting down.
CGAGCCGCCCACGAAGATGAGCGCGAGCCCGGAGAGCGCCAATGTGGCGGTGGTGCTGAGCCCGCCGATGGCGGCCGTGAGGGTGAGTCCGCGCCGGAGCGCCTGGTCGCGGCCGTGACTGGTCGAGAGCGCCGGGAAAGCCACGACCACGACGAACTGGGGCAGGAACAGCACGGCTTTGGCGACGATGAGCCCCGCTGCGTATAGGCCGGCGTCGTGGTTCGACAGGACATTGCGAGCCACGACGAGGTCTGCATTGGTCAGCGCGAAGAACGCCAGGAAAGTCTGCGAGTTGCGGAGCACCTCGCGAACGATCGACGCGTGGCCGTGCGACTGGCTCGTGGTGCCGGTACCGCGGTCCGCGCGGAGTGCCCACCAACCGACGAGCGCTGGCACCCAGGCCGCGATCGCGAGCCCGAGCGTCGCTGCGAACTCGTCGGGCCGCCACATGATCAGCAGGGTGCCGACGACCAGACGCGGTATGCCAGCGGCGACGTACAGCAGGCCGAGCGGCGCCCAACGCCGCTCACCCTGGAGGATGCCGGCCTGCCCACCCATGAGCGTCGTGGGCATCACCGCGACCCCGAGCAACGCGGCGGTGGGGATGCTGTCGAGCTGGAGCAGCCGATCGATCGCGGGGGACAGCAGGATGAGGGCGATGCCGCCGACCAGGGCGACGCGGAACGTGACCCGCAGGATCTCTCGCTCGATCTGGCCGACATGGTCCGGGTCGGCCGCGATTCTCCTGGCTGCGGTGGTCTGCAGCCCGAGGGAGACCACCGTGACCACCAGAAGCACATTGTTGATCGCGGCGAAAGCGCCGAACGGCTGCGGGCCGAGCAAACGGGCCGCGATCATCGTGAAGCCGTAGCTTGCGAGATTCATGATCGCCATCGCAAATGCGATGCCCGTGCCGCTCTGCGAGATCGCCCTTAGGGACCCGAGGCCGGATTTCACTTGCGAACCCTACGCCTCGGCGGCAACGAGATGACCTGTGGCTCAGGCTTCGTGTGGTCGGTCGGGGTCCGATCGAGCGCCGCGACTGCGGCGTAGGTGCGCAGCGACCAGCAGGCCGAGCGTGATCACATCCATGCACAGGACGATGGCGAGCAGCGAGTTGATGCTCGAGGTGGTCAGGCCGATGGCGGTGACCACCAGCAGCGCGATCCAGAAGACCAGGGTCGTCCGTTGGCTGCGTCGCGCGAGAAGCGCGTACACGAGCAGTTGGAGCATGGCGAGCACGGTGCCGAGAAGACCCCACAGCCATAGGCGCGCCTGGATCTCGGCATAGGCCGGGCCACCCACGAAGATCAAAGCGACTTCGGGCAGGACGAGCGTGGCGAGCGTGGCGAGACTGCCCAGGGTCGCGGTGATGACGAGACCCTTGGCGAGTGTGCGTCGACGCTGACTGGCTGTCGCCATCGACGGGAAGGCAACGACCACGACGAACTGGGGGAGGAAGAGCACAGACTTCGTCAGGATCAGTCCCCCGGCGTAGAGACCGGAGTCGTGGCTCGTCAGCACGTTGCGAGCGACCACCAGGTCGGCATTGGAGAGCGCGAAGAAGGCCAGCAGGGCCTGAGAGTTGTGGAGAAGTTCGCGCACGATCGATCCGAACGACGACGAATGGCCCGCCGGCCCTCGACTCGGCTCGACCGTGCGCGGTCTCCTCAGGGCGAGCCACCCGACGACGACCGGTGCCCAGGAGGCGATGGCGACCGCGAGGATCGCTGAGAACTCCTCAGGTCGCCAGAGGACCATCGCGGTGCCGATCAGGAGCCGAGGAACGCCGGCGGAGAGATAGAGCACGCTCAACGGAGCCCACCGCCGTTCGCCTTGGAGGACGCCGGCCTGCCCACCCATGATGGTGGCCGGCGCCGCAGCGACGCCGAGGAGTGCCGCCGTCGAGAGGCTCTCGAGCTTGAGGACGAGGTCGACGAGGGGCGCGAGGGTGGTCAGGAGCACGCCCAGGAGCAGAGCGACTCGAATCGTGACCCGCATGACGTCCCGCTCGATCTGCGTGACATGGTCAGGGTGGGACGCGATGCGCCGGGCGGCCGTAGTCTGGAGCGCCAGGGAGAGCACGCTGACGACGATCAGCAGGTTCATCATCGATGCGAAGGCGCCGAATGGCTGGGGCCCGAGGACTCGGGCGGCGACCATGGTGTAGCCGTAGGTCGCCACGTTCATGATGCCCATGGCGACCGCGATGCCAGCCCCGCTCCGTGACAGTGCCCGAGCGGAGCCGAGAGATGTCCGCATCGAGCCCACCCCGCGCAGCCTACGAGGCCCCCTCCTGCCGTGCGGGTGCTCGGGACAGACCGAGGTAGCGTGGCGGCGTGATGGCGAAGGAGGCGAGGGTGGCCCTTGACAGCTGCGAGCGGCCGTGGGGCGCGTGGTACGTGCTCAGCGAGGGTGACGGCTTCAAGGTCAAGCGGATCGTGGTCAACCCCGGCCAGCGGCTGAGCCTCCAGGCCCATGCCAAGCGGTCGGAGCACTGGGTGGTGGTCCGCGGGACGGCCACCTGCACGATCGACGGCGAGACTGTGATCGGCAACATCGGGAACTCGATCGACGTCCCCGTGGGCGCGGCCCACCGGCTCGCCAACGACGGAGCCGAGGTGCTGGAGATCATCGAGGTGCAGCACGGCGGCTACCTCGAGGAGGACGACATCTGCCGGCTCGAGGACGACTACGGTCGCGAGGACGACGAGATCGCGTTGTCGTAGCCCTCGGGCAGGATGGCCGCGTGGACCCGGTGCGGCACGTCTCGGACGAGGAGCGGAGGGCCCGGCTGGCTCGCCGGCAGGCGATCGCGCCGCCGTACCGGGCCCGTGACGCCGAGGCCGCCACCCGCTCGGTGACCGTGCTGCACGCGACGGAGCCGGCGACGGTCTACCTGTCGCTCGCGGCGCGGGTGGACGGGATCGTGCCCGCCGATGTGGACGACGCGCTGTACGACGCCCGCACGCTGGTCAAGCAGCTCGCGATGAGGCGCACCCTCTTCGTCTTCCCGCGCGACCTGCTGCCGGCCGCGTGGGGGAGCGCGAGCGCTCGGGTGGCGGAGACCGAGCGGAGGAAGATCGCGAAGGACCTGACGCTCGCGGGCGCGACCCGCGACGGTGACGCCTGGCTTCACGAGCAGCGAGTGGCCGTGACCGAGCTGCTGGCCGGCACCGAGGGCCTGGGTGCGCAGGAGATCCGGGCCGCGATCCCGGCCCTCGACGTCCGGATCGACGCGGCGCCGGGGAGCAAGTGGGGCCAGCCGCTGCCGATCGGGCCGCGGGTGCTGACCTGGCTCGGCGCTCGCGCCGAGCTGGTGCGCGGCGTCAACGGCGGCCACTGGCGGACCTCGCGGCCGCGCTGGCGGACGATGACGGACTGGCTCGGCGAGGCGCCCGAGCCGCACGAGGCGACGGCCGGCTACGCCGAGCTGGTCGGCCGCTGGCTGCGGAGCTTCGGTCCCGGCACCGAGACTGACATCGCCTGGTGGCTCGGCTCGACGAAGACCGCCGTACGCCGGGCGCTGGCCGACCTCGCCGCCGTACCCGTGAGTCTCGACGGTGGCGCCACCGGCTGGCTGCTGCCCGACGACGTCGAGCCGGAGCCGCCGATCGAGCCGTGGGCCGCGCTGCTGCCCGTGCTCGACCCCACGACGATGGGCTGGAAGGGGCGCGACTTCTACCTCGACCCGGCCCTGCGCCCCTACCTCTTCGACACCGCCGGCAACGGCGGCACCACCACCTGGCTCGACGGCCGGATCGTCGGCTGCTGGGTGCAGGACGACGACGCCCGGGTGCGGCTGATCACGCACATCGACGTGCCGGCCCCCGGGCGGCGGCTGCTCGAGGCCGAGGCGGAGCGGCTCACCGCCTGGCTCGACGGCGTACAGATCTCCAGCGTCTACAAGTCGCGGATGATGAAGGGGGAGCCGCTGCCGTAGTCAGGGGACGAGGGCGCTTGGATGATGGAAGGTATGACAGAGCAGCAGATCGTCCGCAATCCCGTCGGCCGGCGGCCCTGCGAGGTGCTGACGACGAACCCGGGGAAGCTCCGTCGCCATCGAGGGCGCCTCAGCCCTTGAGAGCGTGTAGCAAACTGCTACAATTGATGTCATGAGCAGCCCGCCCACCCGGCTCCCCGACGACCTCTACGACGCCGCCAGGCACGTAAGCGCAACCACCAGCCGCAGCACCGCGCAGCAAATCGCCCATTGGGCGCGCATCGGACGCGAGCTCGAGTCGTCCGCGGGCGTCAGCCACCGCGATGTGCAGCGGGTGCTTGCCGGGAGAGGCCCCTACACCTCGCTCGACGAGCGCCAGCAGGCCATTGTCCGCGCCGAGTGGGACGAGCGGATCGCTGAAGGCATCGCATCACTCGATCTTGAGGCCGAGTTCACCGCAGCCGGCGACACCTGGGTCATCGGTGACGGCAAGGGCAACGCCGTGGTCCGCACCGCATCACCCGTCGCCTCCGGGGAGTGAGTACCCCGATCCTGCACCTGTTGGCCGGACCCAACGGAGCAGGCAAGTCCACTCTGGCCACTCGGGTTCTCCAGCCCCGGACCCACCTGCCGTTCATCAACGCCGACGTGATCGCCGCCGATCGGTGGCCGGGCGCTGAGGCTGAGCACGCGTACGAAGCAGCGCAGGTGGCCGAGGCCGCCCGGCAGCAGCTGATCCGGGCTCGCGAGCCGTTCATCACCGAGACGGTGTTCAGCCACCGGAGCAAGGTCGACCTCACGGCACAGGCATCGGAGCGGGGCTATCTGGTCCAGCTCCACGTCGTGATGGTGCCCGTCGAGGTCACCCTTGGCCGCATCGAGCACCGGGTCCGTCACGGTGGGCACGATGTTCCGGAGCACAAGGTCCGCGAGCGATACGAACGCCTGTGGTCCCTGATCGCCGAAGCCCGCGACATCGCAGACCGGACGACGTTCTACGACAACGAGAACGACCGACACCCATTCCGGGTGGTCGCTCTCTACGAGCACGGGCGGCCGGTCCGCGATCCTGAATGGCCGTTGTGGGTCCCGGCGGCGGTGTCCTGATGTCGCCGATGAAGCGGTGGTTGAAGACGTCCCTCGTCTTTCGCGACCTCCTCAACCACCGGGAACGTGCCTCCAGACTCGGTCGACGGGCATCACGTGGATTCCGTCCTCGTAGGTGTAGGAGCGAGGGCCAGCGCTGAGTGCGACGCCCGCAAGGAACCGTTTGCCGACACGTGACAAGGAACAGGTCCTCGAGCAGCCGCGTGTACTCCTCAACGGTCTTTCGGTCGATGCCGAGGCCGGACGAGACCTCGGCCAGGTTGAGGATCTGGCCGGTCTGACCGGCCAGTCGGACGAGCAGGTCGCGAAGTGCCTGCCGCTGCCGGATGCGGATCAACTCGACGGCATCTCGTTCCAAGGACTGGGTGACGTAGTCGTCGAACCATCGATTGCGCGATGTGGGCGAGCGGGCTACCGCTAGTGGGAAGCCGCCCGCCACCACGCGCTCGATGTATTCGGAGCGGGTCGTCGTCGAGGTGGGATGGGCCGCGACGGCTGCCGCAGAGTCGGCGCGCAGCGCAGGGAGGAGGTTCTCGGTCACCGAGGCCAACTCACCCTGGGGGAGGCGCCAGATCGTCATCGAGTGCAGCCGGCCGGTCAGCGCCTGCGCGGTGCGTGGGAGGGCGTCGTGTCTCGTGGAGCCGGTCAGGACGGCGGTTCCAGGCCGGAAGCCTTCCCGGTTGAGCCGCGCCTTGAGCGCATCCAGAAGGTCGGGAGCGTGCTGGGTACTCGTCAAGGCACAGGGGCGCGTGTGAGGGCCTGCGACTCCTGCACAAACAGGCCCGCGATGCGGCCCTCGCGCGGGACTACGACGACTTCCACGGCCCCGAGGGGAAAGCGCCGCTGACCGAGCTCTCCGCGATCGGTGACCAGATCGCCGCGGAGACGATGAGCGCTCAGGACTGACTCGTGCTCCGCGGCGACGTCTGGGACGTCCAGTTCCCCGATCCCGTCGGCCGGCGGCCCTGCGTGGCGCTGACGACGAACCCGGGGAAGCTCCGTCGCCATCGAGGCCGCCTCAGCCCCACGGAGTTGCGGACGGTGGCCGAGGCGACCCGACTCACCCTCGACCTGGAATGAGCGCCTCCGCGGTAAGCGTCTGCGACCTGTGCGGCGACGCTTGTGTTCCCGTACGGGAACACGACGGGTATCCTCGGGCCATGGACAACCGATTCCTCAGCACCCCGGATGCCGTCGCGGAGGCTGTCCGCGCCGGTCGCGCTGAGAAGGGCATCTCGCAGGCCCAGCTCGCCGCGAAGGCGCATGTGGGGCGCCGCTTCGTCATCGACCTTGAAGCCGGGCACGCCCGCGCCGAGCTCGGCAAGGTGCTCGACGTACTGGAGGCCCTCGACATCCACGCGATGGCACTCCCCGCGCCCAGGATCGACAAGGCACCCGAGGATGTCGATCTGGACGAAGTGATCCGCCGCTTTGCGTAACCTCTACGCCTATTTCGGTCGCCGCCGCATCGGGGTCTTCCGCGAGACCACCCGCGGGGAGGCCAGGTTCGAGTACGACGGCGATCCCGGCCCCACGCCACTCTCGCTCTCCCTGCCTCCCGGTCGACCGGCGGCCGACGGAGCGGCCTGGGCGTATCTCGACAACCTGCTGCCCGATCGGAGCGATGTCCGCGAGCGATGGGCACGTGAACGCGGCCTGTCGTCCAGCGACCCGTTCACGCTCCTCACCTCCTACGGCGAGGACGTGGCCGGGGCGCTCACTCTGTCCAGCGAGCCCGACCTGCCGCAACGGCCACTCGACGCTGGCTCGCTGATCGAGGCGACCCACGACGACATCGCCGCCCGGATCGCGGCGCTGGCCAGGGACGCCACCAGTTGGACCGACCCGCGGGTCAGGCCGCGCATGTCGCTGGCCGGGGCGCAGGGAAAGTTCTCGCTGGTGCGGATCAACGACCGTTGGTTCTGGCCGACGTACGAGTATCCATCGACGCACATCTTGAAGCCGCCGCCATCGCGCCACCGAGACGTCGACCAGTTCGAGCACCTCGGGTGGATCTCGCCCGTGAGGTAGGCGTCGAGGCCTCCCGGTCGCAGCGGGTCGAGTTCCTCGGGCAGTCGACCTTCATCGTCGAACGCTGGGACCGAGCCGACGGGATGCGCCTCCATGCCGAAGACATGAATCAGGCACTGGGGCGACCATTGACGGACAAGTACAGTGTGACGGCCCCACAGGTCGCGAAGGTGCTGGCCGAACACCGGATGACTCGGCGGTTCGTCCGACAGTTGGCCTTCAATGCAGCGTTCGGCAATGCCGACGCCCATGCCAAGAACTACTCCGTGCTCCTGGCCGGCCGTCAGGTGGTGCTGGCACCGCTCTACGACGCGGTGCCGGTCTACTTCTGGCCCGGCTACGACACGCGCTACGCCATGGCCATCGGCAAGGCGAGACACCCCGCTGAGTTGACCGAGAAGAACTGGCGCGCCTTCGCTGACGAGGCCGAATTGGACCCGGATCTCGTCTGTGAAGAAGCGTTCGGTGTCATCAGGGCGGTCGCGGACCGCTACGAGGACCGCTTCGCTTCCGCGGGTGTGGACCCGACGCGAATGCGGATGATCGCGCGGCACGCCCGGCTGCTCCGCCGTGCACTCCCCAATCGGTAGGTGGCCATTCGGTAGAAGTGGTGGGTGGCGCGGTGTCACCTCCTCGACCACCGGGATCTGCGCCGGCTCGACTAGCGTGTCGGCCGTGCGAGAGCAGCCCGAGCAGCAGGCGCCGCCCGTCCAGCGGCTGCGGATCAGGTACGCCAAGCGGGGCCGGCTCAGGTTCACCTCCCATCGAGACTTCTCGCGGGCCTTCGAGCGGGCGGTGGCGCGCGCCGGGCTGCCGATGGCCTACTCCTCGGGCTTCCATCCCCACCCGCGCATCTCCTACGCCGGCGCGGCGCCGACCGGCTCCGCCTCCGAGGCCGAGTACGTCGAGATCGGGCTGCGGGAGGTCACGTCGGCGGACTCGGTGCGGGTCGCGCTCGACGAGTCCCTCCCCGACGGCCTCGACGTACTCCAGGTGGTGGAGACGCCGACCGGCGCGGGCCGGGCGTCGCTCGCCGACCTGCTGACCGGCAGCCGGTGGCGGATCGACCTGCGGCAGGTCGCCCCCGGCGTACTCCCCGAGGTCGCCGAGGCGTTCCTCGCGCGCGAGGAGGTGCTCGTCGAGCGGATGACGAAGAAGGGCCTGCGTCAGTTCGACTGCCGCGCCGCCCTGGTCAGCCTGGTCGTGGACGGGACGAGCCTCGACGTCGTGCTCCGGCACGGTACGCCGGCCGTCCGCCCCGACGACCTCGTCAGCGGCCTGCGCCTGGTCACCGAGCACGACCTCGGCCGGCCGCTCTTCACCCGGCTGGAGCAGGGCGTGCTCGACGAGGACTCGGCAGAGATCGCCGACCCGCTGGTCTGACCGGCTCTGGTGCGAGCGCGGTGAGTGAGGTCGAGGGTCGTTCTCACGACATCACGATAGGCGCTTCCTGCATCACCCAGCAGGATCGGGCGATCGGGACGGCTCGCGGTCGCGCGTCGTCAGATGGGCGGCGGCGGTTCGGGTGTGTGATAATCGGTGTCGGTCGACGTACGGCGGCTTGCCGCCCTGCATCGACCCGACGACGTTCTCGCCGAGGTCCCTATGGCCCCGGCACGGTGAGGGCGGAGAGACCGGCCGGCCCGCGACGCGGCCCGGACGCCGAGACAGTCCCGATGAGGCTCGACGTCCTGGCACCAGCGACCGCGGTAGGCAGGTGGACCGCAGCTTCCGACGCAGCCCGCGGAGGGTGTCGATCGAAGACGAAGGCTTTGCACCGCCCCCGCTTCCCGGTTGCTCCGCAGCCGCTGCGTCCGGACGGTGCCGGACACCCACGGCGAGTCCGTGGGAATGAGGAGCGCAAGTGCTCGACGACGAACTCGCAGGCGGCTCGAACAACCCAGGTGAGGGCAGTGCTGGTGAGGGCAGTGCCGGTGAGGGAGGCGGGCCTCAGGCGGAGGAGTCCGGCCCGGTCGTGAAGAGGACGGTGCGACGCCGCACCGCCAAGAAGGTGACGGTCCCCGAACCCGCCCCGCTCCAGGCGCCGTCCGTGGAGATCGCCTCGCCCGCCCCGTCCGCGGAGGCCGCCGAGTCCGCCTCGTCCGCGGAGCCCGCCGAGTCCGCCCCGGCCGCCGCGCCGGTGGTGAAGAGGACCACCCGCAAGCGCACAGCCAAGAAGGCCACGGCGGCACCCGCCGAGGCGTCGGCACCCGCTGAGGCGCCCGCACCGTCGGCCGAGGTCGAGACATCCGCGGAGAACCCGCCCGCGGGCACCCCGGCGGAGGAGACCCCGGCCAAGGCGAGCGGCGAGGCGCCGGTCAAGAAGCGCCCGGCCCGCAAGAAGGCGGCCAAGAAGGCCGCCGAGCCGGTGTCAGCGTCGGAGCTCGTGGCTGAGTCCGAGTCGGCCTCAGTGACCGAGACCGAGATCCACGGCGGGCTCCCGCAGCACGCCGAGGAGCGGGCGGAGAAGCCGAAGCGCAAGCGCAAGAAGGCCCAGGCGACGACCGAGGCGACGGCCGACGAGGTGGGCGACGCGCCGGCGTCCGACGGCGCCGTTGCCGCCCCGCTGTTCCAGGCCCCGGTCGTGGCCGCGCCCGACGACGCGCCCGACCTCGAAAGCCCGGCCGACGAGGCAGACGACGCCGAGCCGGCCGCGCCCGACGAGGCCGACACGGCTGCGCCCGAGGAGTCCGGTGCGGGCAGCGAGGGCGCCGAGGCCGACTCGGGCGAAGACGCAACCGGTGCCACCGGCCGCCGCCGCCGGCGGCGGGGGGGCAGGCGCCGGCGCAAGGGCAACGACGGCGACCAGGACTCGACCGGCGCCGAGGCGGCCGCTCTCGACACGCGGGAGCCCTCCCAGGAGGGTGATGCCGCGGAGAGTGACGCCGACGCGGGCGGCGAGGGCGGCTCGAGCCGCCGCCGACGCAGGCGCCGGCGGGCCGGGGATGCCGGCGACGGTCCGGGCGACGATCCGGCGAAGACCGTAACGAGGGTACGTCGTGTCCGCTCCGCCGAGGACGAGATCACCGCGGTCTCCGGCTCGACCCGGCTGGAGGCGAAGAAGCAGCGTCGCCGCGAGGGCCGCGAGGCCGGCCGGCGCCGGGCTCCGATCGTCAGCGAGGCCGAGTTCCTGGCCCGCCGCGAGTCGGTCGACCGGGTGATGGCGGTGCGGCAGCGCGACGACGTCACCCAGATCGCCGTACTCGAGGACAAGGTGCTCGTCGAGCACTACGTCGCGCGCGAGTCCCAGACCTCGCTGATCGGCAACGTCTACCTCGGCCGGGTGCAGAACGTCCTGCCCTCGATGGAGGCAGCGTTCATCGACATCGGCAAGGGCCGCAACGCGGTGCTCTACGCCGGCGAGGTCAACTGGCAGTCGCTCGGGCACAAGGAGGGCGAGCCGCGCAAGATCGAGTCGGTGCTGTCCTCGGGGCAGTCGATCCTGGTGCAGGTCACCAAGGACCCCATCGGGCACAAGGGTGCCCGGCTCACCAGCCAGGTCAGCCTGGCCGGCCGGTTCCTGGTCTACGTCCCCGACGGCACGACCTCCGGCATCTCCCGCAAGCTCCCCGACACCGAGCGCGCCCGCCTCAAGACGCTCCTCAAGGACGTCGTGCCCGACTCGGCCGGCGTCATCGTCCGCACGGCCGCGGAGGGTGCCGCGGAGGACGAGCTCAAGCGCGACGTCGAGCGGCTCCGGGCGCGCTGGGAGGACATCGAGGCGAAGATCGCCAAGGGCAACTCACCGCAGCTCCTGTACGGCGAGCCCGACCTCACCCTCAAGGTGGTCAGGGACCTCTTCACCGAGGACTTCAGCCGACTCGTGATCGACGGGGACGACGCCTGGGAGACCGTCAACGAGTACGTCGCCCACGTCGCGCCGGACCTCCAGGAACGGCTGGAGAGGTACGACCCGGCCGCTGCCCAGACCGGTGGCCGCGACCTGTACAGCCACCTGCGCATCGACGAGCAGATCCACAAGGGCCTCGACCGCAAGGTGTGGCTGCCGTCCGGGGGATCGTTGGTCATCGACCGCACCGAGGCGATGACCGTCGTCGACGTCAACACCGGCAAGTTCACCGGGTCGGGCGGCAACCTCGAGGAGACGGTCACCAAGAACAACCTGGAGGCCGCCGAGGAGATCGTCCGCCAGCTGAGGCTGCGCGACATCGGCGGCATCATCGTCGTCGACTTCATCGACATGGTGCTCGAGTCCAACCGCGACCTCGTGCTCCGCCGCCTCGTCGAGTGCCTCGGCCGCGACCGCACCCGCCACCAGGTCGCCGAGGTGACCTCGCTCGGCCTGGTGCAGATGACCCGCAAGCGCATCGGCACCGGTCTGCTCGAGGCGTTCTCGGAGACCTGTGAGCACTGCCAGGGCCGAGGGCTGGTCCTCCACGACACGCCCGTCGAGCCGCGGCGCGGCGCCGACGACGGCGGCCGCGGCCGTCGCGGCCGTCGGGGCCGTGACGGCAACGGCGGTGCCAACGGCGGGGCGGTGGCGGCCGCCGCGAAGCCCGCACCCTCGCCTCGTGATGTCGCGCTGATGGCCCGCCCCGCGGAGCCTTCCGTGGAGTTTGTCGCGGAGCTTGTCGCGGAGTCGGCCGCGGAGTCTGCCGTGGAGGAGGAGGTCGAGCCTGCGGAGGCAGGCGCGGTCGGCGCCGAGTCCATCGACGACGAGCTGATCGACCTCGAGCCGCTCGACGCCGGGCCGGTTGACGTCGGGCCGGTTGACGCCGGGCCGGTTGACGCCGGGCCGGTTGACGCCGGGCCGGTTAGCGTCGGGCGGATCGACGCGGAGCCTGTCGATGCGGAGCCGGCCGACCCCGTGCCGGTCGCAGCGGAGCCGGTCGTGGCGGCCGGATCCGGGCAGTCCGAGCTCGCCGAGGCGGCCGAATCCGGGCAGTCGGAGCTCACCGAGGCGGCCGTCGACCCCTTCGAGACGCGCCCCTCCTCGGCTCCGCAGGAACCATCGGCGCCGCCGACGGTGACACGTGGTCGTCGCCGCGCCGCCTCACGTCCCGCCGGTCCGCCGTCGTCGCCCTTGACCCAGACCCGGGTCGACCACACGGAGCCGGCCATCGCCGCAGGGTCGTCCGAGGAGCCGGAGCCCGAACCGGAGCCCGAGCCCGTCGGGCACGTCCCGGTCAAGAAGCGGGGCACGCGCAAGCGCTGATGGGCGGGCGCACCCCTGTCGCCTGGCATGAGCATGGGACGGGCTGCGCGCGGCTTTCCGCCAGCTTCACCCCGCACGCGGTGAGCCGGCTGACCGGCGCCGCCGACCTGGCGTCGCCCTTCAACAGCACGCCGGGCAGCGGTCGTCGTCGGGCATGTACGCCGGTGTGGTCTCGGTCCAGCCGTCGGCGAGGAGCTGTTCGCGGTCTTGGGCGATCCACGCGGGCGCGAGCCACGCGCTCTCGGTCGTCGAGCCGGCGTCGTCGTTGGTCGAGCCGGCGTCGTCGTTGGTCGAGCCGGCGACCTTCTCGGTGGTCGAGCCGGGCGAGCGCAGCGAGCCGGTGTCGAGACCATCGTCGGGGTCGCCTCTCAGCGGCTCCGCCGCTGCGGGTGGATGACTTCGGTAGGTGTGTCCGGTGGTGGTGGTGATCTCGATCGACCCGTGGGGTCCGGGTCTGGCCCACCAGTTGTCCTGTTTGGCCAGGTTGCAGGCTTGGCAGAGGCCTTGCCCGTTGAAGTACGCGGTCGCACCGGCGTGGGCGTAGTCGGTGATGTGGTCGGTGTGCCGGATCGGTGCCCCGCACCACGGGGTCCTGCACACTTGGTCGCGGAGCCGGATCAGGGTCTTGAGACCGTCGGGGAAGCAACGTTGTCGCGAGTCCATCGCGACCAGCTGTCCGGAGTCCGGATCGGCGTACAGCCGCCGGAGCCAGACCCGGTCGGAGTCTTTGACGAGCTGGCGGGCGAGGTCGGTGTCGATGGGCCCGTAGCGGTCGAGGTGGGCGGCGCCTTCGGAGGCGTCGCTGGTGCCGGAGCCGGCGCCGAAGAGCTGGGTGTCGGTGATGACCAGGTTGACGATCACGCCACCTGGCGTCGACCCGCCAGTGGTGGGGGTCTCGACACCGCTCGCTGCGCTCGCGGGCTCGACCACCGAGTCAGCTGTGCGCTTGCCTTCGGTGGTGGTCTCGACACCGCTCGCTGCGCTCGCGGGCTCGACCACCGAGTCAGCTGTGCGCTTGCCTTCGGTGGTGGTCTCGACACCGCTCGCTGCGCTCGCGGGCTCGACCACCGAGGGTGTGGCTTCGGAGTCACTCTCGGTGTGGCTCGCGGGCTCGACCACCGAGGGTGTTGCGTCGGTTTCGCTGTCGGTGGTCGTGCTGGTTTCGGTGGTCGAGCCGGGCCGAGGGACGAGGCCCGTGTCGAGGCCACCCTTCCCGGCGTGCTGGGCGGGCCTGCCGGTGACGCGTGCGACCAGGACATCGGCCATCAGTTGGCCCTTGGTCCTGGGGTCGCCGGCGGCTTTCGCTTGGACGGCGGCTTGTTCGAGCGACACATGGACGGCGATGCCGTCGCGGACCGGGAGGACGGCGGAGAACCAGGTCATCGTGTCGGGTGCCGGCCGCAGGCTCGTGTGCCGTTCGGACTCCGCGATCCGCCGCCGGGCGATCACGGCTTCGGGGTCGAGGTGGGCGGCGAGCTTGGCGGCGTGGGCGGCGAGGGTCTTCGGGGTGTGCCGCTCCAGCGCAGCCATGTCACCGGCCACGACCTGGTCGACGTACTCGCGGTGCTCCCGGGTGAGGCAGGTGGTCTCCCGGGCGAGGACGGTGAGGTGGTGTTCGGTGATCTTCCCGGCGCGGAGGGCGGCGTACGCGCACGGGAGTTCGCGGACCGCGACCTGGGCGAGGTGCAGGTGGCGGGTGCCGCGCCAGGGGGACTCGCGGCGGGCCAGGCCGATCTGGTGTCCGAGGCCGCGACCCCGCCGCTCTGGAGGTACGCCGGCGGCTTGGTCTTGGATGCGGCGGGCTTCGGCGAGGTCGGCGGTGACCTGCGCCTGGAGTCCTTCAGCCGCGCACTTGAGCTCCTCCAGCGCGCGGAGGAGGTCGATGCGGTCGGGGTCGGTGTCGGGTCCGGGTGTGGTTGCGAGCCGGGTCAGCAGGGTGTTTAGTTCGGCAGCGTCGACCGGTGTTTCGGCCTTGGCTGTCGTGTCGAACATGTGATCGATTGTACGTGGTTTTCCCCTTATGGCGCAAGGGTTTCCGCGACTTTCTGCGGGCATCTGTGCGACTGGGGGAGGGGTCGTGGGCGACACCTTCCAGGCGGCGGTTGGGGTCGCCAGATCGGCGCTCACGCGCGACGGTTTCGAGACGGTTCGCTCGTGCCTCGCGAACCTCCTCAACCGTCGGGGTCGGCGCGGGTGGTTTCGAGACGGTTCGCTCGTCCCTCGCGATCCTCCTCAACCGTCGGGGTCGGCGCGGGGGTTTCGAGACGGTTCGCTCGTGCCTCGCGAACCTCCTCAACCGCCGGGCCGCTGCGCGAACCTCCTCAACCATCGAGGTCGGCGCGGGTGGTTTCGAGACGGTTCGCTCGTGCCTCGCGAACCTCCTCAACCACCGCGGGGGGCTGGGCGACGTGAGCACCCGCCGAGGTCGGTGCGCGAACCTCCTCAACCACCGAGGTCGGCGCGGGTGGTTTTCGAGACGGTTCGCTCGTCCCTCGCGAACCTCCTCGACCACCGAGTGGGACTCTCAACCACCGACCGAGGGGTCACGCCTCGGCGGCGACCATGCGGCGTACCAGTTCCTCGAACGTGACCGAAGGCCGCCAGCCGAGGACGCGCTCGGCCCTGGCGGCGTTGCCGACGAGGTCGACCGCGTCGACCGGTCGGAAGAGCGCGGGGTCGACGTCGACGTACCGCTCCCACGCCGGGATGCCGACGGCCGCGAACGCGGCGTCGACGAACTCGCGCACCGTCCGGCCGGCGCCGGTGGCCACCACGAAGTCGTCGGGAGCCTCGGCGCGGGCCGCGCGGACCATCGCGTCGACGTAGTCGGGAGCCCAGCCCCAGTCGCGGCGCGCATCGAGGTTGCCGAGCACCAGGCGCTCAGATCGCCCGGCGGCGATGGCCGCGACTCCCGCGGTGATCTTGCGGGTCACGAACCGCTCGGGGCGGCGCGGCGACTCGTGGTTGTAGAGGACCAGCGACGAGACCGGGAGCCCGCGCGTGCGGTACACGCCGGCCATCAGGTGCGCGTAGGCCTTGGCGACGCCGTACGGGTTGACCGGCGCGATCGCCGTCGACTCGTCCTGCGGCGAGTGCGCGGGGGAGCCGAAGATCTCCGCCGAGCTCGCCTGCACGAAGCGGACCGGCCTTCCGGCGGACTCCTGGAGCCGGTACGCCGAGTCGAGCAGCGCCACGGCCGCTGTGCCGTTCACGGCGGCGACCAGGTCCGGCTGGTCCCAGGACCTCGCGACGCTGGTCACGGCCGCGAGGTTGTAGATCTCGTCCGGGGCGATGTCGAGCAGCAGCCGACGTACGCCGCTGGTGTCGGTGAGGTCTCCCTCGTGCGCGACGACTCCCTCCGGCGCTGGTGAGCCGGGCCGGACGAGGCCGTGCACGATCGTGCCGTCGCCGAGCAGGCGCTCGGCGAGGTACCGGCCGTCCTGCCCACAGACACCCGTCACGAGGGCCACGCGTCGATCAGTCATCGGCCGCCCACCCACCAAGGATCACCAGCCCTGCCGGATCGCCTCGACGTCGGCCTCGACCATCATCGCGACCAGCGCGGGGAAGGCCACCCGCGGCTGCCAGCCGAGGATCTCCCTGGCCCTGCGCGCGTCGCCGACGAGCATGTCGACCTCGGCGGGGCGCACGAAGGCCTTGTCCTGTCGCACGTACGGCGTCCAGTCGTCGATGCCGACCTGTGCGAAGGCGAGGTCGAGGAAGTCGCGGATCGAGTGCGACTCGCCCGTCGCGATGACGTAGTCATCGGCGACCGGCTGCTGCAGCATCAGCCACATCGCCTCGACATAGTCGCCGGCATACCCCCAGTCGCGCCGGGCATCGAGGTTGCCCAGCACCACTCGCTCCTGCCTGCCGAGCGAGATGCGCGCGACGGCCTGGGTGATCTTGCGGGTCACGAACTCCGGGCCACGGCGCGGCGACTCGTGGTTGAAGAGGATGCCGGACGACCCGTGCAGCCCGTAGGACTCGCGATAGTTGATCGTCATGTGGTGGCCGTACGCCTTGCTGACGCCGTACGGCGACCGCGGCCACAGCAGGGTGCGCTCGTGCTGCGGAGTCTCCTGGGCCTTTCCGAACATCTCCGAGCTCGAGGCCTGGTAGAAGCGCACGCCGGCGAGGTCGCCGTCGGTGTGCAGCCGGATCGCCTCGAGCAGGTTGAGCACGCCCTTGGCGGTGACGTCGGTCGTGAGGTGCGCGTTCTCCCAGGAGTAGGCGACGAACGAGACGGCGCCGAGGTTGTAGACCTCGTCGGGCCCGGAGGAACGCAGCGCCCTCACCAGCGACGACATGTCGGTGAGGTCGCCGTGATGGAGACGTACGTCGGGCAGCAGGTCGCGGACCAGGGTCAGCTTGGGGTTGTTCTGCCCGCGGATCAGGCCGTGGACCTCGTAGCCCTTGGCCAGCAGCAGCTCGGCGAGGTAGAGGCCGTCCTGGCCGGTGATCCCGGTGATCAGCGCGCTCGGCACCCGTGGATTGTGACATCAAGGGGGCGCTGGTGCCTCGATGCGTGGGGTCCTGGAACGGTGGGATCTTGAACGGTGCAGGCCGTCGGAGAGGATCGTCCGCATGAGCATCCTCCGCCCGCTGTTGCCCGCGCTGCTCGTCGCGGCTGCCCTGTCGACCGCCTCCGCGGGTGCGTCCGACGGCCTCGCCGCTCCGGCGCCCGCTCCCGACGCGCCGTCCAGCTCGGCGCACACCGTGTGTGCCGACGAGGGGCCGGTCCCCGTGTCCGCGCTGGGCCGGAGACTGCCCTGCGACCTCACCGGCCGAGTCGTGGCCGCCGGCGGCGCGCGGGTCGTCGTACCTCCACCCGGGTACGGCGTCGCCGCACGCGGGGCGTCGGCCTCCGGCGAGCAGTCGCTGACGGTCGAGAACGCCGGCGGCGTCGTCACCGCCACAGTCGGCGGGGCCGACCGTCCGGTGGCCGGCGGGAGGACCTCGGCGCCTTTGCCGGCGTGCGAAGACCGAGCCTTCAACCTCTACGGCAAGCGGCACAGCTGGGCCCGAAAGCTGCGGTGGTCCTACAACGACAGGGGCCAGACCCGGGCGATCCCGGCGGGGCACCTGGTCAAGGCGATCAAGCGTGCCGGCGTTGCGATGGCCGGCGCGAAGAACGACTGCGGGATCGAGAAGGATCCCCGCGCGAGCATCGGCTTCGGCGGCAGGACCAAGGCGCGTCCCGGCATCAAGGGCAACGCCGGCGGCGCCACCTGCAGGACCAGCAATGGCAGGAACACCGTCGGCTGGGGCACGATCGGCGGCGACAGCGACGGCTGGACCTGCATCTGGTGGGGCCCGAGCGGACGGCTGACCGAGGCCGACATGCTCCTGGACCCGGGCGCCAGTCTCGCGATCGGAGTGTCCGCGGGCTGCACCGCCACACTCGACCTGCAGGCACTCGCCACCCACGAGTGGGGACACGCGTTCGGCCTCGACCACGTCGACTACGGCAAACACGCCAACCTGGTGATGCCGCACTGGCTGGAGTGGTGCTCGATCGACGACCGCACCCTCGGCCTCGGCGACTACCTCGGTCTTAAGAAGCTATACGGCGTCCGCTGACCGGCTCGTTTTGCGGAATCGGCGCGCCGCTCCGTACCATTGACCTTCGGTGTGCTCACGCGCGCCGGCGCCCGCGTTCGGAGCAGGTGCACCCGTCGCCCGGAGGCCCGTCCTCATCGTCTTCGGAGTGCCGCGGGCATCCCGCCCGGACCACCTGGCGGGGGAGTCGACCAGGACAGATAAGACGAAGGGATCCGCGGTGTACGCGATCGTCCGCAGTGGCAGCAAGCAGCAGAGGGTGGCCGTCGGCGACGTCATCGAGATCGACCGCGTCGAGACGGCGGTCGGCGAGTCCGTCACGCTGCCCGTGGTGATGGTCGTCGACGGTGAAGCCGTGACCACCGATTCCGCCGCGCTGGACAAGGCCGCCGTGACCGCCGAGGTCCTCGGCGGCACGAAGGGCCCCAAGATCGTCATCCAGAAGTACAAGAACAAGACCGGCTACAAGAAGCGCCAGGGTCACCGCCAGAAGTACACCCAGGTCAAGGTCACAGAGATCCAGCTCTGACAGCTCGCTCCGATTCCTGGGGATAGCCCCCGGTCTCCACGTCACGAAGGAAACAGACATGGCACACAAGAAGGGTGCGGCCTCCACCAAGAACGGTCGCGACTCCAACAGCCAGCGGCTCGGCGTCAAGCGCTTCGGTGGCCAGCTGGTCAACGCCGGCGAGATCATCGTCCGGCAGCGCGGAACCCACTTCCACCCCGGCGCGGGCGTGGGCCGTGGCGGCGACGACACGCTCTTCGCGCTGATCCCGGGCAACGTCGAGTTCGGCACTCGCCGCGGTCGTCGGGTCATCAACATCGTGCCCGCCGACGCCTGAGGTCGGCGACTCGACCTACCCACGTGAGCAGAGGAGGGCGGACCGGATCGGTCCGCCCTCCTTCGCTTTCCGCGTCATCCGACCCCCCCGCTGAGAGGACCGACCCATGGCCGTCCCGACGTTCGTCGACCGCGTGCAACTGCACGTGTCGGCCGGTCGCGGCGGCAACGGCATCGCCTCCGTGCACCGCGAGAAGTTCAAGCCCCTCGGGGGGCCCGACGGCGGCAACGGCGGGCCCGGCGGGAGCGTGATCCTGCGGGTCGACCGCGACGTGACGACGCTCCTCGACTACCACCACAGCTCGCAGCGCACCGCCGAGCGCGGCGCCCACGGTGCCGGCGGCATGCGCAACGGCAGCCACGGCGCCGACCTGGTGCTCCCCGTGCCCGACGGCACCGTGGTGACGGCGCTCGACGGTGAGGTGCTCGCCGACCTGGTCGGCCCCGGCAGCGAGCTCGTGATCGCCCACGGCGGACGCGGCGGCCTCGGCAACGCCGCCCTCGCCAGCTCCAAGCGCAAGGCGCCGGGGTTCGCGCTGCTCGGCGAGCCGGGCGACGAGCTCGACATCGTCCTGGAGCTCAAGGTCGTCGCCGACGTGGGCCTCGTCGGCTTCCCGAGCGCCGGCAAGAGCAGCCTCATCGCCGCGATCAGCCGGGCGCGGCCCAAGATCGCCGACTACCCCTTCACCACGCTGGTGCCCAACCTGGGCGTCGTGCGCGCGGGCGACGTGACCTTCACCGTGGCCGACGTGCCCGGGCTGATCGAGGGCGCCGCCGACGGGCGCGGCCTCGGCCACGACTTCCTGCGCCACATCGAGCGCTGCGCCGCGCTCGTGCACGTCATCGACACGGCCACCCTCGAGCCGGGCCGCAACCCGGTCGACGACCTCGACATCATCGAGCGCGAGCTCGCCCAGTACGGCGGGCTCGAGGACCGTCCCCGGCTGGTCGCCCTCAACAAGGTCGACGTACCCGACGGCCAGGGCATCGCCGACCTGGTCGTGGACGACCTCCGTGAGCGCGGCCTCCTGGTCTTCGAGGTCAGCGCGGCCAGCGGCGCCGGCATTCGCGAGCTCGTCTTCGCGATGGCGGAGATCGTCGCCCGGGCGCGCGCCGACCGTCCCGAGGTCGAGCCGACCCGCATCGTGCTCAGGCCCCGCAGTGTCGACGGCGGCGAGGAGTTCACCGTCAAGCGCACCGGCACCCCATCAGGACGAGCGGAGTGGCTGGTGACCGGCGAGAAGCCGCGACGCTGGGTGCGGCAGACCGACTTCTCCAACGACGAGGCCGTCGGCTTCCTCGCCGACCGGCTCAACCGGCTCGGCGTCGAGGAGCGACTCCTCGAGCTCGGGGCCATCGAGGGCGACGACATCCTCATCGGCACCGCGGGCGACGCCGTCGTCTTCGACTTCAAGCCCGGCATGGACGCCGGTGCCGAGAACCTCGCCCGGCGCGGCGA
This sequence comes from uncultured Actinomycetota bacterium, assembly GCA_963767345.1. Taxonomy (GTDB): domain Bacteria; phylum Actinomycetota; class Actinomycetes; order Propionibacteriales; family Nocardioidaceae; genus Nocardioides. The sequence continues at coordinate 398,821 of CAVYDO010000005.1, read as the reverse complement.
GGACATGCGCTTCGTGGAGGACCGGCCGGCGGCCCGCCGCCGCCGGGCCATCGACGAGGCGATGTCCGACCGTGCGCCGGGCGAGACCCGCGCGGACGTCGCGCGGCGGGTCGATCGCGAGCTGGGCCTGCTGACCGACGACGCTGACGGGCCCAACGGAGAGGCGCCCGCCCCGGCCGGTCCCACGTCGTACCTCATCGGCTCCCCCTCAGATCCCGATCGGCCCGACCCCGACCGGCCCGACCCCGACCGGCCCGAGGCGGCTGCCGACGACGCCGAGGGCGTGGGCGATGACCGGTGAGGCGCGCGCGGAGGTCCTGACCGCCCGCCGGATCGTGGTCAAGATCGGCTCCTCGTCACTGACCACCGCCGCGGGTGGCATCGACCCTGAGCGGCTCGCGACGCTCGTCGACGTGCTCGCGGGAGTACGGCGCCGCGGGGCCGAGGTGGTGCTGGTCTCCTCCGGCGCGATCGCGGCCGGGCTCAGGCCGCTCGGTCTCAAGCGCCGCCCGCGTGCGCTGCCGGCCCAGCAGGCCGCGGCGAGCGTCGGCCAGGGACTCCTCGTCCATCGCTACACCGACGAGCTCGCCCGTCACGACATCGTGGCCGGGCAGGTGCTGCTCACCGTCGACGACGTGACCCGCCGGTCCCACTACCGCAACGCGCACCAGACCTTCGCCAAGCTGCTCGAGCTCGGCGTGCTCCCGATCGTCAACGAGAACGACACCGTCGCCACCACAGAGATCCGGTTCGGGGACAACGACCGCCTCGCGGCCCTGGTCGCGCAGCTCGTGCATGCCGACCTGCTGGTGCTGCTCAGCGACGTCGACGGCCTCTACGACGGACACCCCGCGGCGCCCGACGCCGCGCTCATCCCGCTGGTGACCGAGGCCGCCCAGCTCGACCGCGTCGACACGCGCAGGGCGGGCGCCGCCGGCATCGGCTCCGGTGGCATGACCACCAAGGTGGAGGCCGCCCGCATCGCCACCGGGGCAGGCATCCCCGTCGTCCTCACCTCCGCGGCGCAGGCGTCGGCTGCTCTCGACGGCGAGCAGGTCGGCACGCTCTTCCGCCCGACCGGCAAGCGCCGCCCGCGGCGGCTGCTCTGGCTCGCCCACGCGACCGAGCCGCGCGGCCGGCTGACCCTCGACGACGGCGCGGTGCGCGCGGTGGTGGAGCGGCGTGCGTCCTTGCTCGCGGCCGGCATCACGGCGGTCGACGGCGGCTTCGCGGCCGGCGACCCCGTCGACCTGGTGACCCTCGAGGGGCGCCCGGTCGCGCGTGGCCTGGTCAACTTCGACGCCGAGGAGCTGCCGGCGCTGCTGGGTCGCAGCTCCCGAGATCTCAAGCGTGAGCTCGGCGCGGCGTACGAGCGTGAGGTCGTCCATCGCGACGACCTGGTCGTGCTCTGACTAGGGCCGCTTGTGCCACGGACCGACCGTCAGGGCGGTGCCCTGCCGCCGCAGCGACCCGACGGCGGCGTTGAGCGCCTGCTGGCCCTTCTTGCGACCGGTGCGATGCGCGGCCCCGCGGGTCACCTCGACGAGCACCGAGTCGCCGCTGGAGGAGAGCGCCACCTCGGTGCGCTCCCACTTGCCCGAAGCGATGGCCAGCCAGTCGTGGTGGCGCAGCCGGATGCAGGTGGGCGTCGACTCCTTCGTCTTGTAGCCGACTCGCTCGAGCTCCTGGCTCAGGGTCGTGACCACAGCGTCGGTCGCGCCGGAGGTGATGGTGAGCCGAGGGCGGAAGGTCTGCGCCGTCATCCAGTCCGGGATCTCGGTGCTCACGCGTCCTGATGATGCCATCGATGACGCGGTGGGCGGCCTTTGCCACGGTCCGGCTGATCGGCCCGGCGGCCCCTCGTCGTACTGTGACGGACATGATCTCGGTGGTGGTCCGGCGCGGGCCGCGGTTGCGTCGACTCCTGGGCGTCGCGGTGGCGCTGGCGTCGACGGCCCTCGCCGCGGGGGTGACGGACGGCGCCTCCGCGCTGCCGCACGGCGTACCCGCGACGGGGTCGGCCTGCGCCGGAGACGCACCGGTCCCGGTCCGCGAGCTGCAGTCCCTCCAGGGCTGCGACCTCACCGGACGGGTCGTCTTCGAGGGACCGGTCGCGGTGACGGTCCCTCCGCCGGGCCTGGGTGTCGCCGCCTCGGCGGCGGCCGCGGCCGGTGTGGAGGCCTCGCTCTCGGTCGAGAACCGGGCCGGTCGCCTCCGCGTGTCAAGTCGGCCGGCGACGGGCGGTCCGGCCGGCGACGCGGACCGGTCGACGAGCCGGCCGCCACCGAAGTGCTCCGACAAGTCCTACAAGCTGGCCTACGGCGGCCACCCGTGGGCCGGCACCCTGGCCTGGTCGTACAAGTCGTCGACCACCCCGGACCACTGGCAGGCTCTCGACGCGGTGAGCGCGATCGCCGCCGGCGGGCGGACGATGGCCCGCGGCGGCAACTCCTGCAACCTCCGCAGCCGCGTCGACGCCAGCATCGACTACCTCGGCACCACCCAGGCGTCACCGTCGATCGACAGCAGCTCCGCGCGCACCACCTGCGGCACTCCCAACACCGCCAACGTCGTGGCCTGGGGCGAGCTGGCCGGCGACAACCTGGCCTTCACCTGCTACTGGTGGAGCTCCCGGAGCATGGTCGGCGCCGACATCCTCCTCGAGGACACGACGCAGATCGTTCGCGGCGTCACGCGCGACTGTGAGGACGACCTCGACCTGCAGGCCCTGGCCACCCACGAGTGGGGCCACGCATTCGGCCTCGACCACGTCAGCCAGCGGCACGCCAACCTGGTGATGCCGCATCTCGTCGCCACCTGCTCGGTCTCCGACCGGCTGCTCGGGCTCGGCGACTACAACGGTCTCAAGCGCCTCTACGGCACCAGGTGAGATGCGCGTAGTCCGAGGGCTCTGGTGGCTCCTGCTCCTGCTCGCGCTCGCCGGCGCGGCCACGCTCACCGGTGTGCGCATCGCCGAGCCGGAGAGCGGGCTGGGTGTCCGCCTGGTCGCCTTCACCCCGGTCGGCCTCGGCCTGTGGGCCGCGGTGGCCGCCCTGCTGATCGTGCGGTTGCTCATCGGACCCCATCGCATCCGCTGGCTCCTCGTCGGCGTGCTCCTCGTCGTACCGCTCGGACTCCACGCGTGGTGGCTGCGCGATCTGTACGTCGGTCCTCAGCCGCCGCCGTCCGCCTCGGCAGTCAGCGTGCGCGTCCTGACGGTCAACGCCCAGCTCGGCGAGGCCGACGGCACCGACCTGGTGAGCACCGCGGTCGCTCGAGACGTCGACGTGCTCGTCGTCACCGAGATCACGCCGGGCCTGCTGGCCGGTATGCAGCGGGCGGGGATCGACTCGGCGCTGCCCTTCCGCGCCGGGGAGCCGGCGAACGGGGCCGAGGGCACGATGGTGTTCGCCACCTGGGAGCTGACCGACGCGCAGGCCGCCGCAACCTCGCTCGGCTCGCTGCGTGTCTCGCTCGCGGCACCCGACGGGTCCCTGGCACTCGTGGCTGTGCACGCGGCGCCGCCGATGGGCTCCGCTGGGAGGTGGCGCGCCGACCTGGAGACGATCGGCTCAGCCGCGGCCGGCGCCGACCTCGTGGTGGGCGACTTCAACGCGACCCTTGACCACGCCGAGCTCCGCGCCGTCCTGGGCCCTTCATCGAGCGAGCTCTCCGACGCGGTCGCCACAGCCAACGACGGGTGGCGGCCGACCTGGCCGGCAGGTCCCGCGCGCTGGTACGGCGTACCGGTGCCGCGGCTCGTGCAGATCGACCACGTGCTGGTCGGCAAGCGGCTGGCCGTCGTGGGCACCAACCGTGTCGACGTACCCGGCTCCGACCACTCCGGCGTCCTGGCCGAGGTGGCGCAGCGGTGAGTCGTCGCGGGCGCGCCGCTCCCTCTCGGCCGGGCAGCGGGAGACACGTCGCCGGTTGCCGTCTCGATGTCGGTGAAGCTGGGCTGCTCGATATCCACGCCCCAACATTTCGCGTTCCCGCTCACGTGGCCAGACGCCGCCCCGGGACTCCCGAAAGGATCAGCGTTTCCCTAGGACGGCGCGAGTGGCGGACCGCGCGAAGGTCCGGCAACCGTTCCTGGTCCTCTAGGGTCGCGGGGGCCGCGGCCCGAACCGGCGGACCTCCTGCGGCCACCCGCAGCCCTCGGCGATCCTGCCCGCCCACATCCGAGCGGCCTGCTCGTCGGGCACGTCGACGATGGTGAGGCCGCCGATCTGCTCCACGGTCTCGGCGTAGGGGCCGTCGGTGAAGATCAGCGTGCCGCTGGTCGCATCGGCGCTGAAGGCATCCTCGACCCCCTCCTCCAGCCCGCCGGCGTAGACCAGGACGCCGGCCGCCTCCATCTCCTCCACGACCGCCATCGAGGGAGCCACCCGCCCGCGGAACCACTCCTCGGGGTGGTCGCCGACCCATTGCTGGTTGAAGTAGATGAGGTACTCGGTCATGTCACTCCTCCAAGCGGGCGGCCCCCGGCGGGTCGCCTACACCACCATGACGCACGAGAGCGGCACGATTCGACAGCAGGTTCCCCCTGTGACCCACCACACGGCTACCCGCCGCCCGGCCCGGCAGGTGGTTCAATGACGAGTCCGCTTCGGCCGAGCATGGTCGACTTCTCGCATCGGTGGAGGTTCTCATGGTGATCCGGGTCGGCTACTTCGTCGGCAGCCTGTCGTCCACGTCCATCAATCGTGTGCTCTCGCGGGCGTTGATCCGCGTGGCGCCGGAGGACATGGAGTTCACGGAGATTCCTATTGGGGACCTGCCGTTGTACAGCCCGGACTACGACAACGACTACCCCCCGGAGGCCAGAGCGCTGAAGGACGCGATCGCCGCGGCGGACGCGCTCCTGTTCGTCACCCCGGAGTACAACCGTTCGATCCCGGGAGCGTTGAAGAACGCGTTGGACTGGGCGAGTCGACCCTGGGGAGAGAACTCGTTCGACCACGTTCCGTGCGCGGTGATCGGAGCCTCGGTCGGCCAGATCGGCACGGCCATGGGCCAGCAGAGCCTCCGCGGCGTGCTCAGCTTCTGCAACGCGAGGCAGATGACCTCACCCGAGGCCTACATCACGTACTCGCCGGAGGTGTTCAAGGACGACGGGGAGGTAACCAACGACTCGACCCGGGAGTTCCTGACGAACTACATGGCCGAGTTTCGCACCTACGTCGGGATGGTTCTCACAGTCCTGCCCCGCCGGCAGGGACGAGACGACGACGCCTGATGTCGGCGTGGCGGCCGGTCATCCGCGATGGGGTCCGTCGATGCTGCGGACCCGCAACCTCGGCCGCACGTCACCGATACGGTCGTAGTCGCCGTCGAGATGCAGGACGCCCGCGTTGTGGTGCAGCGCGGTCTCGGCGATGAAGAGGTCCGGGAGCGCCGTGCGGTGCCACATGCCATGTCGATGGGCGAGGTCTGACTGGAGAGTCTGCACCCGGCCGAAGACGTCGCCCGGCGCCTGGAGGATCGTCAGCGACCGGCGCAGGGAGAGCGCCTGGGCGTCGTAGTCGTCGGCCGATCGCGCCGAGTAGAGCCACTCCAGCATGCCCATCTCACAGATCGCGAGATCGGCCGGGTCGATGTCGGCAGGTAGCGGTGTGCCGGTGACCCAACGGACATGTGCGCTCTTGTCGAGCAGCCACTCGGTCAACGCCAGGCCTCGCCCGACAGGAGCACATCGAGATCGATCCGCTCGCTCGCGTCGATGCGATGTCTCTCGGCCGCTCGGCGGCGCTCCTCGATCAGCTGCCCGGACTGGGTGATCACCAGTCGCAGACCCTCCTCGACCGTGGCCCTCAGGGTGGCCCCGGTCGCCGATCGCGCTGCTTCGATCAGCTGCTCGTCGAGCTCGATGGTGGTCCTCTTCACCGTCATGCATACATATTAGCATCTGTTCCGTACATATTCCGCAGCCCTAGGCTCGTCACCCCGCCGCCCGCCGGACGAGGTCGCGGAGGAGGAGGTTGAAGCGGACCGGGTCGCGGGCCATCGGCAGGTGACCGCCGCCCTCGATCTCGACGAGGTCGCCGCCGGTCAGCTCGGCGACGATCCGCCCTCGCTCGGGCACCTGGCAACGGTCGTCGGTGCCGACGACGACGAGCACGGGGCAGCGCACCGCGCGACAGACCTCCGCCGCCGACTCCGGGTCGCCCGCAGGCCCGGGCGGGGCGTCCATCTCGGCGAGCATCGCGTCCACCGTGGTCGCGGTCGCCCAGCCGACGCAGTCCTCCAGCTGCTTGGTCGAGTGCGGCTCGGGGAAGAGCTGGTCGAAGAAGAACTCGGCGAAGCCCGGCCAGTCCCGCCGCCAGTAGTGCCGGTTGAGCCTGGCCCAGCCGGCGTCGGTGTCGAGCTCGGCGTCGAAGTCGTAGCGCACCTTCCACGGGTGAGGGGGCGTCAGCGCCAGCCCGGGGTTGACCGCGCACACGCCGAGCACCCGATCGGGCCGCTCCGCGGCCATGATCAGAGCCAGCCCCGCACCGCTGCACACGCCCGCGAGAACGGCTCGCTCCGCGCCGACCTCGTCGAGGACCGCCCAGGCGTCGGCGACCAGCTCGGGCCCCGCATACGCGGCGGGGTCCGTCGGCCGGTCCGAACGGCCGTTGCCCCGCGGATCCATGACCACGACGCGGAAGGACCGCGCGAGGAAGGGCACCTGTCCCTTCCACGCGCCCGACTCGACGATCGTGTCGGGCATGAGCAGGAGGACGGTCGGCTCGCCGTCGCCGTACACCTCGAAGTGGGACCGTACGCCGCCCCGCTCGACATGCCCCGCACGGACAGCAGCCAGCGCCCGCATCAGAGCAGCTCCGCGAGCATCGCCGCGGCCCGAGCCGCCCCGTCGGTCTCGACCGGCCGGTAGTGCACGTCGCGCAGCGCCTCCTTGACCAGCGCCTCGGCCAGCACCGCCGGGTCGCAAGCCTCGTCGTAGGGCAGGCAGCGGCCGGCGTCGTAGCGGTCCAGGCGGTGCCGGACGTGGAAGTTCTGCTCGAAGTGGTTCTGCAGCGGGATGTAGACGAACGGCCGGCGGCCGGCGGTCAGCTCCATGCACGTCGTGAGGCCGCCCTGTACGACGGCCACGTCGCAGGCGGCGAGGTGGCGATAGAGCTCGGGCAGGTAGCCGCGGACCCGCACGCCGTTCCTTCGCGGGAGTGAGGCGGGGTCGATCCGGGGGCCGGAGACGACGAGGAAGTGCAGGTTGTCGACGAGCCGCCGGGCGAGCGGCACGGCGTCGAGCACCCGCTCGAGCAGCGCCGTACCGACCCCGGAGCCGCCGACGGTGACGAGGCAGAGGAGGTCGTCCTCCCGGTATCCGAGCCGCGCCCTGAGCCGCGCGCGGTCGTCGGCGTCCGGCGGCTCGAAGCCGGTGACGTAGCCCGCGAACTCGAAGCTGCGCTCCGTCCACTCGCGGATGCCGGGGAGCCCGGGGCCGAAGGACTCGTCGACGATGTCGTCGGGGTTGCCGACGAAGATCGAGCGGTCGCGGAGCCGGCGGTAGCGGGCGCGCTGCTCGATCATCTCCGCGTTGTAGTCGGCGGTGAGGGCGACCTCCTCGGGCCCGCCGGACGGCATCGGCAGCCAGCCGACGAAGTCGGTCATCCAGGCGTACTCGAAGTGCTTAAGCTCGGGGTTCTCGTGCAGGAAGTAGTCGACGTCCCAGGCCTCGTCGCCGATCACCAGGTCGTAGTGCTCGTCGGTCACCACGTCGTTGAAGACCATGAAGTTGTTGACCAGGATCTCGTCCATCCGCCGGATCGCCTGGAACGCATGCAGATCGTGCTCGGCGCACTCGTCCTCGATGTGCGCGGACTCGTTCGCCAGCCACCTCGACGCCGGATGCACGGTCTCGCCGGCGTCGTCCAAGACCCGGGTGACGGGATGCTGGGCGAGCCAGTCGATCTGCAGGTCGGGGTGGTGCTTGCGGAGCTCGCGCGCGATGGCGAGGTCGCGGCGGGCATGGCCGAGGCCGATCGGCGAGGAGATGTAGAGCGCCTTCTTGGGCCGACGCTGCGCGCGCACCCAGGTCTTCGTCGCGGGTCGTGCGGGTTGAGTCATGTCGACGAACTCCTTGATCAGCCGGTTGACGAACACCGGGTCGCGTGCCACCGGGCCGTGGCCGCCGCCCCCGACCAGCGTCAGGGTGCCGCCGGTCAGCTCGGCGAGCCGGTCGCCGATGGCGTGCGGGCGGATGTGGTCGTCGGTGCCGTGTACGACGTGCACCGGGCAGCGCACGAGCGCGGCGAGCCGCTCGATGTCGTCGCAGGTGGCCCCGTCGCAGCCGAGCCGCCCGGCCGTGGTGTCGGAGAGGGTCTCGCCGCTGATGCCGGCGGACCAGTGCAGGCAGTCCTCGATCTGCTTCGTCGAGTGCGGCTCGGAGTACATCTGGGCGAAGAAGAACTCCCGGAAGTCGGCGAGGCCGCCCTCGAGCCAGTAGTACTTGTTGTACTTCGCCCATCCCTTGTCGGAGGCGTGCCGCTCGTCCCAGGCGAAGGCCTCCCGGTGCGGCTGCGACACGTTGAACCCACACGCCGGGCTGATGGCGACGATGCCGTTGGCCCGCGCGGGGTGCTCGGCGGCCACCTGCACCGCCCAGGTCGCCCCGCAGGAGAGGCCGACCAGGACGGCGGCGTCGGTCTCGGTCGCATCCAGGACCGCGACGGCGTCCGCGGCGTACTCCCGGTTCTCGTACGCCGCGGATCCCCGCGGCCGGCTGGACCGGCCGCAGCCTCGGCCGTCGAAGGTGATCACCCTGAAGTGCCTTGCCAGGTAGTGGACCTGCGCCTTCCAGAACCGGGAGTCGATAATCGACCACGTGGGCAGCAGCAGGACCGTGGCCGGGCCCTCGCCACGGACCGTGTAGGCGAGCCGCACGTCGCCGCGCCGGGCGTATCCGCTGCGCATCTCCCCAGTCTCCTCCCGTTCTGGCTCGTCAGGGCCGGACTTCAGGGCCGACCTCAGGGCCGACCTCAGGGCCGACTTCAGGGCCGGACTTCAGGGCCGGACCTCGAAGACCCGGTTGAACGGGGTCTCCGCCACCGCCCGGAAGCGGCTGAAGCCGCCCGCGGTCGCGACGTCGCGGATCCTGGCCGGGCCGGCCTGGGTGCCGAGCGCAAGCCCGACGTCCTGGGACAGAGAGGAGGGGGTGCAGAGCAGGGTCGAGAAGCCGTAGTAGGCGCGGCCGACGGGGTTGAGGTTGTCCTCGACGCGGTCGCCGGCCATCGGCTCGACCACCATCCAGGTGCCGTCGTCCGCCAGCGCGGAGCGCACCTGCCGGGCGGCGCCGATCGGGTCGCCCATGTCGTGCAGGCAGTCGAACATCGTCACCAGGTCGTACCCCGAGCCGGCGAACCCCTGGGCGGGCGTCACCTCGAAGCTCACCCGGTCGCCGACCCCGGCGGCGGTCGCGCGTGCCTCGGCCGTCTCGATCGACTCGCGGTGGTAGTCGGAGCCGACGAACCGGGAGTTGGGGAAGGCCTGCGCCATCAGGATGGTCGAGGCGCCGTGGCCGCAGCCCACGTCGGCGACCGTCGCGCCACGCTCCAGCTTCTCCACGACCCCGTCGAGGGCCGGCAGCCAGGCCGCGACCAGGTTGGCGTTGTAGCCCGGCCGGAAGAAGCGCTCGCAGCCCACGTGGACGTCCGTGTCGTGCTCGTGCCAGCCGTAGCCGGCGCCGTTCCTCGCGGCCTCGATGATCTGCGAGGAGCCGTGCACGGTGCCGAGGGCGATCTGGAAGAAGCCTGGCAGGAACGCCGGGCTGTCCTCGTCGGTGAGCGCCACCGCCTGCTCCGGCGGCAGGGTGTAGCGCCCGCTCGCCGGGTCGTAGGTCACGAAGCCTCCGGCGGCCTGCGCGTTGAGCCACTCCCGGGCGTACGGCTCCGCAGTGCCCGTGCGCTCGGCGAGCTGGACCGGCGTACTGGGACCGCTCGTCGCGAGGTCGCGGTAGTAGCCGAGCTTGTCGCCCATCACCACCAGGGCGGCGTTGAGGGTCGCGCCGACCTCGTCGACGGCCCGGAAGACGAACTGCATCAGCTTGTCGGGGTCGATGGTCGGGGTGGGCTGCTGGGCGTCGGTGATGGTCATGTCCGCTCTCCTACGGCTGGGTCTGTCTCCTGGCCTCTCGACGCTAGGAGCCCTCTCGGGGTCCACGCGTCAGGTGACCCCCCTAGTGATGGATCAGCTCGTGCACGGTCGTGCCGAGCCAGGAGCCCTAGACTCCGAAGATGCTGGTGGGGCGTGCCGCCGAGCGACAGCGGATCGACCGGCTGCTGGCCGGGGCCCGGCTGGGCGAGGGCGGCGTGCTGGTCGTCGCCGGCGAGCCGGGGGTGGGCAAGTCGGCGCTGCTCGACTACGCGCGGGCGGGGCTCGACGGCTTCGCCGTGCTCGAGACGACGGGGAGCGAGTCGGAGAGCGACATCCCGTTCGCGGCCCTGCATGCCCTGCTCCACCCGGTCTTCGAGTACGTCGACCGCCTCCCCGGGCCGCAGGCGGACGCGCTCGCCGCCGCTCTCGCACTCGGTGCGGCGGGGACGGCGGATCGGTTCGCGGTCGGGGTCGGGACCTTCGCCCTGCTCTGCCAGGTGGCCGAGGAGCAGCCGCTCGCCGTCGTCGTCGACGACCTGCACCTGCTCGACCGGCCGTCGGCCGACGCCCTGCGGTTCGCGGCCCGGCGCATCGACGGTGACCGGGTGGCGGTGCTGATGGCCACCCGGGTCGGCGAGGGCGAGGAGCTCGCGGAGGGGCTGCCACGGCTGGTGCTCTCCGGTCTGGGTCGGGAGGACTCGGCACGGCTCGTCCGGGCGACGTACGGCAGCACGTCCGACGAGCAGGCCGCCCGGCTCCACGACCTGACCGGCGGCAACCCCCTGGGGCTGCTCGAGCTGGCCGGTGACGCGGAGCTGCTGTTGCGGACCGGCCCCGTGATCGTGCCGCTGGTCGGCGACGCGGTGGTCTCGGCGTACGGCCGGCGGCTGGCCGCACTCTCGCCCGAGGCGCGCGGGGCGCTGCTCGTCGCCGCCGTCGCCGGCGGGGACCTGGGTCTGGTGGCCGCGGTGAGCGGTCGGCTGGGCGTCGACCCGGCCACCCTCGCGCAGGCCGAGAGCTTGGGGATGGTCGTGCTGGCCGAGGGGCGGCTGCGCTTCCGGCATCCCCTGGTGCGGACGGCCGTGTACGGCGACGCGCCGGCCGACCGGCGCCGAGCGGTGCACCTCGCCTGCGCCGCCGAGCTGGACGGTCTCGACCCCGACCGGTGCGCCTGGCACCTCTCCGAGGGGACGGTGCTGCCCGACGCCGACGTGGCCCGGTCCCTCGAGGCGGCCGGCGTCCGGGCCACCGCGCGCGCCGCGCACTCGACAGCGTCGACGGCATTCGAGCGCGCCGCCCGGCTGACCGCGGAGCCCCGGCAGCGGCTCGCCAGGCTCGTCGAGGCCGCCCGGAGTGCCCTGTCGGCCGGGCTCATCGCACGGGCCGCGGGCCTGCTCGCGGAGCTGCCCCGCGAGCAGGACCCGGCGGTCGTGACCGAGCTGCGCGCCGCCGTAGCGGCCGGCACCGGAGCACTCGCCGAGGCCCGCGAGCTCCTCGAGGCCGCTGCCCGGTCGGAGTCCGACCCGAGCCGTGCCGTACTGCTGCTGGCGGACGCCGTGGCGGCGACGTACCAGCTCGCCGACGGCTCGGCGTCTCGACGGCTGGCCGAGGCACTGGAAGCCCGGCTCCCCGACGTCCGGGATCGACAGTCCCGGGCGGTCGGACTCGTCGCCATCGGGATGGCGAAGGTCATGACCGGACAGGGCGGCGCCGCCGAGATCGGTGAGGCGCTGCCGGTCCTCACCGCCGACTCCGGCGCGGAGGTCGATCCGCGGCGGCTGCGGTGGCTGATGCTCGCCCCGCTGTTCCTGCGCGACGCGGAGTCGGCGCGCGCCGGCGCCCGCAGCCTGGTGGATTCCGTACGCGACCGGGCCGGCGTCGGGCTGCTGCCGGGTCTGCTCTTCCTGGTCGCTCGCGACCAGGCCACCAGCGACTCCTGGGCGCGGGCCGAGGCCAACTACTCCGAGGCGATCCGGCTCGCGCGCGACACCGGTCAGGCCTCCGACCTCGCCGTCTCCCTGGCCGGACTCGCCTGGTTGGAGGCGCGGCAGGGCAAGGTCGAGGAGTGCCGCGAGCATGCACGCGAGGCCCAGCCCCTCTGCGCCGACCACCAGCTGCGGTTCGCCGAGGCGTGGATCCGGTTCGCGCTCGGGGACCTCGAGCTGTCCGTCGGAGACCCGGCGCTGGCGATCGAGCACTTCGACGGGTTGGAGCGGACCCTGCGCGCGTGGGGGGTCGCGGACCCCGACCTCGCACCGGGCCCGGAGCTCACCGACGCACTCGTCCGCTCCGGGCGCCGCGAGGACGCCGCACGGGTGGCCGAGGCGTACGCCGCGGCGGCGGAGGCCAAGGGCCGGCCCTGGGCCCGCGCCAGGGCCTGGCGGGCGCTCGGGCTCGTGGCTCCCGCGGAGGAGGTGGACGAGCACTTCGGGTCGGCCCTCGCGCTTCACGCCGAGACCGTCGACGACTTCGAGACGGCGAGGACGCGCTACGCCTACGGCGGGCGGCTGCGCCGCGCCGGGCGACGGGTGGACGCCCGCGAGCAGCTTCGCCCGGCGCTCGCCACCTTCGTTGCGCTCGGAGCCGAGGCCTGGGCGGGTCTCGCCGCGGCGGAGCTCGACGCGACCGGCGAGCTCGTCGGCCGCCGGGAGGAGCGGTGGGCCGCGGCGCTGACGCCGCAGGAGCTGCAGGTCTCGCTGCTGCTCGCGGAGGGCCGAACCACCCGGGAGGCGGCCGCCGCGCTGTTCCTCAGTCCCAAGACCGTCGAGTACCACCTCCGCAAGGTCTACGTGAAGCTCGGGATCCACACCCGCGCCGAGCTGGCCGACAGGCTGCCGCGGTAGGCGGGGAGGTCCGGGAGCTGGGCCGCCTGAATCCAGGGTGTCTCGCGCCCTACACTGGAACGGCTATGTCGCCCACCTCCGACCGCGCGACGGTCTACCTCGACCACGCCGCGACCACGTCGATGCTGCCCGCGGCCGTCGAGGCGATGACCGAGCAGCTCCGCACGCTCGGCAACCCCAGCTCGCTGCACGCGTCGGGCCGGGCGGCCCGCCGCGTCGTGGAGGAGTCGCGGGAGCGGATCGCGGCGGCGATCGGCTGTCGTCCCGGTGAGGTGATCTTCACCAGCGGTGGCACCGAGGCGGACAACCTGGCGGTCAAGGGCATCTACTGGTCGCGGCGCGACTCCGACGAGCGCCGTACCCGCGTCCTGTCCACGGCGATCGAGCATCACGCCGTCCTCGACTCGCTGCACTGGCTCGAGGAGCACGAGGGTGCGGAGGTGGAGCTGCTGCCGGTCGACCGGCGGGCCCGGCTCGACGTCTCGGCCCTCGTCGACGCGATCGAGCGCGACCCGGGCGCGGTCGCGCTGGTCTCGGTGATGTGGGCCAACAACGAGGTCGGGGTCCTCCAGCCGATGGACGAGGTCGTCGCGGCGGCCCACCGACACGGCATCCCGGTGCACACCGACGCCGTGCAGGCGGTCGGTGCGGTGCCCGTCGACTTCGCCGCGTCGGGCCTCGACGCCCTGACCTTCACCGGCCACAAGCTCGGCGGACCCGTCGGGGTCGGCGGCCTCGTCGCGCGTCGGGAGCTCCAACTGACGCCGTTGGCGCACGGCGGCGGCCAGGAGCGCGACGTACGCAGCGGCACCCTCGACGCCCCCGGCATCGCGGGGCTGGCGACCGCCGTCGAGTACGCCGTCAAGCATCAGGCCGAGCACAACGAGCGGCTCACATCCCTCCGCAACTCCCTGGTCGAGAGGCTGCGCGAGGTCGTGCCCGACGCCATCTTCAACGGCGACCCCGTCGAGCGGCTCCCGGGCAACGCGCACCTGAAGTTCCCCGGCTGCGAGGGCGACTCCCTCCTGATGCTGCTCGACGCCCGAGGCATCGAGTGCTCGACCGGCGCCGCCTGCTCCGCGGGCGTGCCGCAGGCATCGCACGTGCTCCTCGCGATGGGCTGCGACGAGGAGTTCGCCCGGTCCTCGCTCCGCTTCACCCTCGGCCGCACCTCGACGGAGGCCGACGTCGACGCCCTCATCGATGCCATCGGCCCGGTCGTGGAGAGGGCGCGTTCGGCAGGCGTGCGATGAGGCCGGGTCTCGACGAGACCCGGCTCGATGGAGTGCGGTCGATGAGGGTCGTCGCCGCGATGTCCGGCGGAGTCGACTCCGCCGTCGCCGCGGCGCGCGCCCACGAGGCCGGCCACGACGTGACCGGCGTCCACCTCGCGCTCTCGCGCAACCCGGCGTCGTACCGCTCCGGGGCCCGCGGCTGCTGCACGATAGAGGACGCCAACGACGCGCGCCGCGCCGCGGATGTCATCGGGATCCCCTTCTACGTATGGGATCTGAGCGACCGCTTCCACGAGGACGTGGTCGAGGACTTCATGACCGAGTACGCCGAGGGGCGCACGCCCAACCCGTGTCTTCGGTGCAACGAGAAGATCAAGTTCGCCGCGGTGCTCGACCGGGCCCTGGGGCTCGGCTTCGATGCCGTCGCGACCGGTCACTACGCCCGGCTGCGCACAGGGCCCGACGGCCTGCAGGAGCTGCACCGGGCGGTCGACGGCGGCAAGGATCAGTCCTACGTGCTCGGCGTGCTGACCCAGGACCAGCTGAAGCACTCGCTCTTCCCGCTCGGCGACACCCCGAAGCCGCAGGTGCGCGACGAGGCCGCGCGGCGCGGGCTGCTGGTCGCCGCCAAGCCCGACTCCCACGACATCTGCTTCGTCGCCGACGGCGACAACGCCGGCTGGCTCGCCGAGAAGCTGATCGGCCGGGCGCCCGGCGCCGCCGGTCACTGGGGCGGGGCGATCGTCGACGAGACGGGCGCGGAGCTCGGCCGGCACGAGGGCACCTTCGGCTTCACGATCGGGCAGCGCAGGGGGCTGCGGCTCGGTCGTCCCGCTCCCGACGGCAAGCCCCGCTACGTCCTCGACATCGAGCCGGTCAGCGGCACCGTCACCGTCGGTCCCCACGAGCGGCTCGCGGTCGACTCGATCTCGGGCATCAGGCCGCGCTGGTGCGGGGCCACGCCCGACGTACTCGACGGACCGGATGTCTCCGTCCAGCTGCGCGCCCACGGCGCCGAGCACCGCGCGGTGGTCCGGGTCCTCCCCCCAACGTCATCCGATGTGGTCGCCGGGGCAGCCACATCGCATGACGTCCGGGATGGTCCCTCCGCAACGTCATCCGATGTGGTCGCCGGGGCAGCCACATCGCATGACGTCCGGGATGGTCCCTCCGCAACGTCATCCGATGTGGTCGCCGGGGCAGCCACATCGCATGACGTCCGGGTGGAGATCGAGCTGCTGGAGCCGGCGTACGGCATCGCGCCCGGTCAGGCCGCGGTGATCTTCGAGGGCACCCGGGTGGTCGGCTCCGCCACCATCGCCTCGACCGCGCGCGCCGGCGGCGAGTCGCCGGGCGCGTCACGAACAGAGAGCGCCCGACGGGCGTCGTACCGGGTATGAGGCTCAGATATCCGTCCCGAGCGCTCGTTGCTGTCGGGAGCGCTCTCGCGCTGGCCATGTCGATCGCTCCGGCGGACGCGAAGCCACGCCACGGCAGGGCCGACCCGGTCGGCAAGCCGGCGACGATGCTGGTCACCCAAGGTGTCGACGGCTCGGCGCCCGACAGCGGGAGCCGCCTCGGGCAGGTGTCTGCGGAGGGGTCCGTCGTCGTCTTCTCCTCGCGCGCGACCAACCTCGCCGCCGGTGACACCAACCGGCGCGAGGACGTCTTCGCGTGGGATCGCACCACGCGTTCGACCGCACGGGTGTCGACGAGCAGGCGCGGCGGTCCCGCGAACGGTGCGAGCTGGCAGCCTCGCACCTCCGCGGACGGCCGGTACGTCGTCTTCACCTCGGTCGCCACCGACCTCGCGGGCGGTGACCGCAACGGAGCGAGCGACGTCTTCCTGCACGACCGACTGACCAACTCGACCCGCGTCGTCTCGCATCCGCGACGCAAGCCCGGTCGCACCGCGGACGGCTGGTCCCGCGACCCGTGGATCTCGGCCGACGCCGACAAGGTTGTCTTTCGGGCTCGGGCTCGAGGGCTGGTCGGTAGGGACGCCAGGGGCCCGCGCTTCTACGAGTACGACGTGAAGTCCGGCAAGGCACGGCTGCTGAGGTCACCGTGGCGCAAGCCGCGGCTCACCGGCTGGATCGCCAGCCCGGACGGGCGGTACGTCGGCCTGACCCGGACGGTCCCGACGGGAGTCAGGCTCCAGGTCTGGGACCGCGACAACAAGTGGCTCTCGGGCTCGTGCACGTTCGAGGACGGCAGCTCGGTCAGCGGCGAGCTGTCGGCCGACGGCCGCTACTTCACCGGGAAGGTCTGGCAGCAGGGGAGAGGGAGAACGCTGCTGTTCGCGGGGAGCTGCGACACGCGGGGGATCGAGCCGCCGGTCGAGGTCAGCGGCGGGCTCGACGCGACGGCCGCCGGTGGGTCGGTGGCCTACAACTACAGTCCGCCCGCCATCGAGCCTGTGCAGGACGTTAGCGTCGTCACCCGGGCCGGGAGCTCCGAGTCGGCCTTCCTGCGCCCGCCGCGCGCGCTCTGGAAGGGCGGCGACGGTCGCTCACCGGCAGTCTCCGTCGACGACTCGGCCCGCTTCGTCGCCTATGTTTCCCTCTCCGACACCCCGATCGTGGCCGCGGCGGTCGGCCCGCAGGCGATCTACCTCTGGGACCGCTCTGCGGATTCGGACGTCATGCGAATCGGTCGCCAGGGCGACCACATCGGATGACGTCCCGTCGTCGGGCGGCCACCTTGGGGGTCACGACGACCGTCGGATTGACGGCGGCGATGCGTCCGAGCGCGTCGTAGACCCAGACGTTGTAGCAGGTGACGCCCGACGGTGCGGGACCGACGTCGATGACCTCGGGGGCGCCGGGAGCCGCGGTCCAGTCGCCGGTGGCGGTGGCGAAGGGGGACGGGTCGGGTGCGGTGAGGCAGGGTGTCGGGTGTGCTGTCGATGACGTAGCTGGCCGGCGTCCGTGGCTCAGCTGTTGCTGAACACCGCGTCGCCACCGTCGGAGCCGTCACCACCCGCCGTACCCTCGGGGCCGCCACGGCCCGCCCAGGTCCAGGCGTACGCCGGGTCCTCGCAGGCGAGCCCGCCCTCGCCGAGCTCGAGGGGGCGGAAGGTGTCGACCATCACGGCGGACTCGTCGAAGTAGTGGACGCCGATGGAGGCCTCGATGGCGCTCGGCTGCGGGCCGTGCGCGTGGCCGCCGGGGTGCAGCGAGATGGAGCCGATGTCGATGCCGGAGCCCTTGCGCGCCTCGTAGTCGCCGCCGACGTAGAACATCACCTCGTCGGAGTCGACGTTGGAGTGGTAGTAGGGCACCGGGATCGACTGCGGGTGGTAGTCGACCTTGCGTGGCAGGAAGTTGCAGACGACGAAGTTGTGGCCCTCGAAGACCTGGTGCACCGGCGGCGGCTGGTGGACCTTGCCGGTGATCGGCATGTAGTCCTCGATGTTGAAGGTGTAGGGGTAGAGGCAGCCGTCCCAGCCGACCACGTCGAGCGGGTGGGTGTCGTAGACCAGCCGGCTCCCGACCAGACCGCCCGGCCCGTTGCCCCGGTGCTTCACCAGCACCTCGACGTCGCGGGGATCGCTGGTCGAGCCCGTCGAGACCACCAACGGCTCTGTCGGGCCGTGCAGGTCGCGCTCGCAGTACGGCGCGTGCTCGAGCAGCTGCCCGTACCGCGACAGGTAGCGCTTGGGCGGCGCGATGTGCGAGCTGGCCTCGATCGGGTAGAGCCGCACCTCGCCTTCGGGCAGCCAGCGGTGGGTGGTGGCCCGCGGGATGATCACGTAGTCACCGGCGCGGAAGGAGAGTGCGCCGAAGACGGTCTCGACGGTGCCGCCGCCGGCCTCGACATACACGCACTCGTCGCCGACCGCGTTGCGGTAGTACGGCGACGCCGCGCTCGCCACGACGTAGGAGATCCGCACGTCGCCGTTGCCCAGGACCAGCCGCCGCCCGGTGACCGGGTCGACGCCGGCGGCGTACGGGAGATCGTGCAGCTTCAGGTGCCGCGGCTTGAGCGGGTGGTTGGGCGTGGTCGTCTGGTCGGGCAGCTCCCAGACTTCGCTGGCGACGATCGCCGACGGCACGCCCGCGTGGTAGAGCAATGAGGAGTCGGAGGAGAACCCCTCCTCGCCCATCAGCTCCTCGTAGCGCAGCCTGCCCTCGCCGTCGCGGAAGGCGGTGTGGCGGGTCCTCGGGATCTCACCGACTGCTCTGTAGTAGGCCATGCCTCCAGACGTTGCTCGATACCGGCGTCCTGGTCAACACCGCTCAGTCGTTCCACGCGTTGAGGAAGGCCTCGCCAGTCCGCACACCGACGGTCCGCGTCCGCCCGGCACAATGGTGCTCATGCTGGCAACTGGCGTGGGGTCGATGCCGGGCGGCTCCGATGACGGGGCGGTGGCGTACGGCGAGGCGGTGCGGGTGGTGGTCGGCGTGCTGGGCGAGGAGCCCGGACTGCCGTTCCTGCCCGAGCTCCCGGGTCGTGGGGCGGGTGCATCCATCACGGGTCGTGGCGCGTCGATCCTCACCGAGCTCGACATCGACCTGCAGCCGGCGGGCTGGCGGCTGACGGGCACCTCCGGGGCGCCGCCGATCGACCAGCGGCGGGCACGGTCGCTGCTCGGGCAGGACCTCGACGCCTTCGAGGAGGCGTTGCAGGGCAACGCCTGCTCGGCCAAGATCCAGGTGGTCGGGCCGTGGACCCTCGCCGCGACGCTCGAGCGGCCGCGGGGCGACAAGGCGCTCGCCGATCACGGTTTGCGCCGCGATCTGGCGCAGGCGCTGGCGGCCGGCGTCGGCGAGCACGTCCGCGACGTACGACGCCGGCTGGCCGACGCGACCAGGATCGTCGTCCAGGTCGACGAGCCCGCGCTTGCCGCGGTGGCGGCGGCGCAGGTGCCGACGGCGAGCGGCTTCGGCCGGCACCGGTCCGTGCATCCGCCCGAGCTCTCGCAGGGCTTGGGGTGGGTGCTCGACGCGATCACCGGGGCCGGTGGTGAGCCGTGGGTGCACTCCTGCGCTCCGGAGACGCCGTGGGGCCTGGTGCGAGGCGCGGGAGCACGCGGGCTCTCCGTCGACGCCGACCTGATGCGCGCGGAGGATCTCGACGTCGTCGCCGAGGCCCTCGACGCAGGCGACGAGGTCGCGCTGGGCGTCGTACCCAGCCTCGCACCGGCGTCGCCACCGTCCGCCGGACAGGTCGCAGAGCGCGTCCAACGGTTGCTCGACATGCTCGGCCTCGACCCCGACGCGGTGGGGGAGCGCGTCGTCATCACGCCTACCTGTGGGCTTGCGGGAGCCACCGGAGGCTGGTCCGGAGCGGCACTTCGGCTCGCGCGCGACGCCACCCGCTGACCTGGCTTCGGAGACACGCGGACAGAAGTCCAGCACACGATGCTCGTCAGGCGGCGGTTGGTCGACCCCGGCCGACTTCGGTCCGCGTGTCTCCGACGACTCGGTCCTCACCCAGCGGCGTGCACCGGCACCTGCTCGGGGTCGGCCCCGTCGCGGGCGAGCTGGGCGTGGCTCACGCGGAGCTGTGTCCAGACCACCAGGGAGGCGACCAGCGTCATGGCCGAGCCGACGAGGAAGGCGACCGTCGCGCCGGAGGTGAACACCTGCAGGCCGGCGATGCGCTCCATCGCCTCCAGTTGCTCCGGCGTGGGCGTCGGACCCGCGGCCAGAGCGCCTTGGGCCGCCTCGCTCAGCGAGTCGCCACGAGAGCTCCAGACCTGCTGCGCCACGGTGCCCAGCGTCGCGAGCCCGAGCGCGCCACCCACCTGCTGCATGGTGTTGAGCACGCCGGAGCCGATGCCGGAGTCCTCGGCCTTGACGCCGTGCACTGCGGTCAGGGTCAGCGGGATGAAGGTCAGGCCCAGGCCGAAGCTCATCAGCAGGATGTACGGCAGCAGGTCGGTGACATAGCTCCCGGTCACCTCGGTCGCGGGGAAGGAGACGTCGTACGGCAGCCGCGAGAAGCCGAACAGAGCGGCCGCGACCAGGAGCGTGCCGGTGCCGGCGATGAAGCGCGGGTTGACCGACGCCGCCAGCCGCGACGCGACGGCGGCGGCCAGCACGATGCCGGCCGAGAAGGGCAGGAAGGCGAAGCCGGTCTCGAGCGGGCTGTAGCCCATGACGTTCTGCACGTAGAGGGAGAGGAAGTAGAACATCGCGAACATCGCCGCGGGCATGAGCATCATCGCCGCGAAGCTCGCCGCACGGGTGCGGTCGGCGAGGATGCGGAAGGGCAGCAGCGGGTTCGTCGTACGACTCTCGACGACCACGAAGGTGACCAGGAGGGCGACGCCGGCCGCGAGGCTGGCGATCGTCCAGGCGTCGGACCAGCCCTCTCCCGCGGCCCGGGAGAGGCCGTAGACGATGCCGAGCAGGCCCCCGGTGCCGGTGATGGCCCCCGGTACGTCGAGGCGTCCGGCGGTGCGGACGGACTCGGGCAGGACGCGCGGGGAGAGCGCTGCCGCGACCAGACCGATGGGTACGTTGATGAGGAAGGTGAGCCGCCAGCCCTCGATGTGGCCACCGAGGAAGTCGAGGCCGGTGCCGGTGAGCCAGCCGCCCAGGATCAGGCCGACGGCCGCGCCGGCGCCGGACATCGCGGCGTACACACCGAAGGCGCGGTTGCGCGCCGGGCCGGCCGGGAAGGTCGTGGTGATCAGGGCGAGCGCGGCGGGTGACGCGAGCGCGGCGCCGAGACCCTGCAGGCCACGAGCGCCGAGGAGCAGCTCCTCGGTGGTGGCGATGCCGCCGAGGGCCGAGGCGACTGCGAAGATCACCAGGCCGAGCGCGAAGATCCGGCGGCGGCCGAAGAGGTCGGCGAGCCGCCCGCCGAGCAGCAGCAGGCCGCCGAAGGCGAGCGCGTAGCCGGTGACCACCCAGGTGAGGCTGCCGTCGGAGAAGCCGAGGTCGGACTGGATGTAGGGGAGCGCGATATTGGCGATCGTGCTGTCGAGCACGACCATGAGCTGTGCGACGGTGATGAGCACCAGCGCCCAGCCGAGGGATCGAGCGGCCGGTCGCGCCGGTGCCTGCTCGTCGGCGAGTTGTACGTCGGACATGCGGAAGCCTTTCTGGACAAGTGGGTTCGATGGATCTGAGCGCACTCGTCCTCGGGACCGGGTGGTCCCGCGAGCGCGGTGGTGCTGGTTCGTCCGGCGGGTCAGGTGGTGGTTCGGATCGGGTCAGATGGGGCCGTGGTCCCCGGCGCCGTCACGGCGGGGAGGATCACGTGGTCGACGACGCGGGCGACCGCGTCGGGGTCGGGCAGCTCGCCCAGCAGGAAGAAGCGGTGCAGCAGGATGCCGGCCATCGCCGGCGCGATGACGTCGAGGTCGATGTCCTTGCCGATCTCGCCGCGCTCCTGCGCGCGGGTGTAGATCTGTCGCATCACGGCGGTCTTGGCGGAGATCACCTCACGCCGGAACGCCTCGGCGAACTCGGCGTCGCGCGTGATCGCGGTGAGCACGGCGGTGAACTGAGCGACGGCGTCGGGATCGCACAGCCCGCCGATGCCGCAGGCCGAGTCGACGAGGTCGCCGCGGAGCGTGCCGGTGTCGGGGAGCCTGGTCGGCCCCTTCTGGGCCATCAGCGCCTCGATGACAAGGGTCAGCTTGTTGCTCCACCTGCGATAGAGCGTCGCCTTCCCCGCCTTCGCCCGGGCGGCGACGGCGTCCATCGTCAGTCGGTCGTAGCCCATCTCGGTGAGGACGGCGAGCGCGGCCTCGAGGATCTCCTGCTCGCGGTCGCCTTCGATGCGTGGCCTGAGTGCGGCGGCCTCGGCGGGGGACATGGGCACCTCTCTGTTCGGCGTACAGGTGGAACGAAACGGTTTCGTCTCATCAGAGTAGAACGGAACCGTTCCGTCCGCAAGTACGAATCGAGGACGACGTGTCGAGACCGTCGTCGGAGGGTCAGGGCAGGATGTGTCCGTGACCGAGCCGCAGCCCGAACCGCAGTCGCCGCCACCCGACGTACGCG
This sequence comes from uncultured Actinomycetota bacterium, assembly GCA_963767345.1. GTDB lineage: Bacteria > Actinomycetota > Actinomycetes > Propionibacteriales > Nocardioidaceae > Nocardioides. The sequence goes on along the minus strand of CAVYDO010000005.1, from coordinate 376,684 downwards.
ATCGCCACGCCGAGCTGGCCGAGCAGGTCGAGGACGCCCGCTGGCGCTACTACGTGCTCGACGACCCGACGCTCGACGACCACGACTTCGACAAGCGGTTGCGCGAGCTGGAGGCGATCGAGGAGGAGTTCCCGGAGCTCCGTACGCCGGACAGCCCGACGCAGAAGGTCGGGGGAGCGGTGTCGACCGACTTCACGGCCGTCGACCATCTGCAGCGGATGGAGAGCCTGGACAACGCCTTCTCCGAGGAGGAGTTGGACGCGTGGGGCGCCCGGTTGGTGCGTGAGGGTGTCGAGAGCCCGGCGCTGCTGTGCGAGCTCAAGGTCGACGGCCTTGCGATCAACCTGCTCTACGAGAAGGGCCGCCTGGTCCGGGCTCTGACCCGCGGCGACGGCCGCACCGGCGAGGACGTCACCTCCAACGTCAAGACGATCTCCGCGATCCCGCACCGGCTGAAGGGCTCCGACGACTTCCCCGTGCCCGACCTGGTCGAGGTGCGGGGTGAGGTGTTCTTGTCGGTCGCGGCCTTCGACCGGCTCAACGCCTCACTCGTCGAGGCCGGCAAGCCGATGTTCGCCAACCCGCGCAACTCCGCGGCCGGCTCGTTGCGGCAGAAGGACCCGCGGGTCACCGCCAGCCGTGACCTCGGCATGGTCTGCCACGGCATCGGCGCGCGCGAGGGCTTCGAGCCGGTCGCGCAGAGTGCGGCGTACGACGCCCTGCGCGCCTGGGGCCTGCCCACCAGCGACCGCGTGCGCGTGCTACCGACCCTCGACGAGGTCAAGGAGTTCGTCGGCTACTACGGCGAGCACCGCCACGACGTGACCGAGCACGAGATCGACGGCGTCGTGATCAAGGTCGACCGGGTCGCTCTGCAGCGCAGGCTCGGATCGACCTCGCGAGCGCCGCGGTGGGCGATCGCGTTCAAGTACCCGCCCGAGGAGGTCAACGCCAGGCTCCTCTCGATCGAGGTCAACACCGGGCGCACCGGCCGGGTCACCCCGTTCGGCGTGATGGAGCCGACGAAGGTCGCCGGCTCGACCGTCGAGCGGGCCACGCTGCACAACTTCTACGAGGTCGAGCGCAAGGACGTGCGCCCCGGCGACACCGTGATCCTGCGCAAGGCCGGCGACGTGATCCCGGAGATCCTCGGGCCGGTGCTGCCGCTGCGGCCCGATGGGCTGGCGGCATGGGTGCCGCCCACGCGCTGTCCCTCCTGCGACACCGAGCTCGTGGAGGAGAAGGAGGGCGACAAGGACCGACGCTGCCCCAACCACCGGTCGTGCCCCGCGCAGCTGCTCGAGCGGGTCTATCACGTGGCCGGACGCGGGGCGTTCGACATCGAGGGGCTCGGGTCGGAGGCCGCCTATGCGCTGCTCCACGCGACGTACGACGGGCAGCCGGTGCTCACCGACGAGGGCGACATCTTCACGCTGAGCAAGGAGAAGCTGCTCGCGACGGAGCTCTTCACTCGCGCCGCGAAGAAGACCGAGGCCGACGTCGCGACCGACGGCCGCGTCCTCTCGGCCAACGGCGCCGGCCTGCTGGCCAACCTGCGCGAGCGGCTCGACGTACCCCTGTGGCGAGTGCTCGTCGCGCTCTCGATACGTCACGTCGGCCCTACCGCGGCGCGCGCGCTCGCGACCGAGTTCGGCTCGATGGCCGCCATCCAGGACGCGCCCGAAGACGCCCTCGCTGCCGCGGAGGGCGTCGGCCCGACGATCGCCGCCTCCGTCCGCCGCTGGTTCGATGACGAGGAGTCTGGCGCAGGCTGGCATCGCGCGATCATCGAGCGGTGGGCGGCCGCCGGCGTGCGGATGGCCGACGCGCGCGACGAGTCCGTCGCCCGCACTCTCGAAGGCCTGACCATCGTGGTCACCGGCTCCCTCGTCGACTTCTCCCGCGACTCCGCGAAGGAGGCCGTGATCAGCCGTGGTGGCAAGGCCGCCGGCTCGGTCTCGAAGAAGACCGACTACGTCGTCGTCGGCGACAACGCGGGCTCCAAGGCCGACAAGGCCGAGCAGCTCGGTGTGCCCGTCCTCGACGAGGAGGGCTTCAAGGTGCTGCTCGAGAGTGGGCCCGAAGGGCTGTGAAGGTCCACGGGGGCTCCCGAGCCCGTCGGGACCTTATGTGATGGATCGGTTCCGGACAGTGTCGACCGATCCATCACATAGCCCCACGAACAGCCGCGCGCGTCAGCTCTCGCTGGTCTGGGCGGCGGTCAGCGAACGGCCGCCTCCTCGGTGCCGGCCTAGCGAACGGCCGGCTCCCCCTCGGCGCCGGTGGAGCGGCAGGTCCACTCGTCGAAGATCTCCGGCGAGGTGGGTGGGCTGGTGAGGCTGCCGATGACGTACGCGATCAGGCCGGTGACGAGGCCGACGTAGATCGGCTCGTTGGCGTAGATGTCGCCGACGACGATCATCGTGGCGAGGGTGGCGAAGGTGCCGACGCCGATGGCCGCGATCGCGCCGCGGTTGGTGCCGCGACGCCAGACCAGGCCGCCGATGATCGGGACGAGCAGCCCGCCGACCAGGATGTCGTAGGCCACCGTGAGGGCCGCGACGACGTCCTGGAGCACGCACGCGATGGCGATCATGACGGCCCCGAAGACCGCGACGAGGAGCCGGTTGCCGGAGACGTGGTCGTCGCCGTGGCCGGCATCGCTGTGCGCGCCCTGGCCGCGCAGGCGGGTCAACACGTCCTGGCCGAACACCGTGGCGGTCGCGATGAGGGCGCCGCTCGACGTCGACATCACCGCGGCGAGCGCGGCGGCCAGCACCAGGCCGGCGAGCACGGACGGCATGGTGTGCTCCACGACCTGGGCGAAGGCGTCGTCGCGAGCGTCGAGGTTGGGCAGGATGACCCTGGCCGCCATGCCGACCACCGCGCCGGCGACGGCGTACAGCAGGCAGTAGACGCCGGCGACCGTGCCCGCCCACTTCGCGACGCCGGGGCTGCGGGCGGTGAAGACCCGCTGCCAGATGTCCTGCCCGATCAGCAGGCCGAAGGTGTAGATCACGAAGTAGGTGACGATCGTGCCGCCACCGATCGCGGTGAGGGAGAAGTGGTCGTCGGGGAGGTTGTCGCGGAGCCCGCTGAATCCGCCGGCCTTGGTGAGCACGATGGGCAGCAGGATGAAGAAGATGCCGATGGTCTTGATCACGAACTGCACGAAGTCGGTCATGGTGATCGACCACATGCCACCGAGCGTCGAGTAGAGCACCACGACGGTGCCGCCGATGAGGATCGACACCACCTTGCTGGTGCCGAACAGCGCTCCGAAGATCGTGGCGTAGGCGATCGTCGACGTCACCGAGAGCATCAGCGTGTAGAGGAACATGACGATGCCCGAGATCAGGCTGGAGCCGGGCCCGTAGCGCAGCTCGAGCATCTGGCTGACGGTGTAGACCCGTAGGCGCTGCACGCGGGCGGCGAACAGCAGGCTCAGGGCCAGGATGCCGAGGCCGATCGCGATGACGAGCCACATCCCGGAGATGCCGTACTCGTAGCCGAGGCCGACGCCGCCGATCGTGGAGGCGCCACCGAGGACGATGGCGGCCATCGTGCCCGAGTAGAGCATCGGGCCCAGGCGCCGGCCGGCGACCAGGAAGTCCGCCTCGGTCTGGGACTTGCTCTTGCCCCAGAAGCCGAAGGCGATCATCGCTCCGAGATAGACAACAACGACGGCAATGTCCATGAGCGAACCTTTCAGTTGTTTCCCGGCTCCTCAGACGAGGTCGCGGATATCGAGGTGGATCACGGTCGGCCGGTCGGCCGACAGCGCTTGGGTGACCAGGTCGGTCAGTGCCGCCGGGTCGGAGGTGCGTACGCCGTGCGCGCCGAAGGCGACGGCCATCGGGGCGAGGTCGGGGACGTGCAGGTCGACCCCGATCGGCGCGATGCCGCGGATGGCCTCCTGACCCTTGATCTCGGCGTACCCGCCGCTGTCGACGACGACGATCGGCAGGCTGAGGCCGAGCTCGACCGCGGTGGCGAGCTCCTGCACGGAGAACATGAAGGCGCCGTCGCCCAGCATCGTGACGACCGGACGCTCGGGCGCCGCGAGCGACGCGCCGATGCCGGCGGGCAGGCCGTAGCCCAGGGTCGCGAACCCGGCCATGTAGCAGAACCGGCGCGGTGCCGGCACCGGGAAGTGATGGACCGAGCCGAGGTAGGTCACCTGCGAGCTGTCGCCGGTGAGGATGCCCGCGGCCGGCAGCGCCGCACGGGCGGCCTCGTTGATCTCGGCGTAGACGCCCGCCTCTCCGCGGGCCTCCTCTTCACACGCCCTCCTGAGGTCGGCCGCACGCGAGTAGGCCGCCTGCGCGTCGCCGGCGCCGGCGATCCGGGCGATCCCGGCGTCCGCGATCCGGGCGGTGATCGTCTCGACACTCCGGGCGGCGTCGCCGAGCACCGTGATGTCGGCCGCGCAGTTCTTCTGCAGCTGGCCCTCCTCGATGTCGATTCGCACCACCGCGCGCGCACCGATCCGGCCCTCCCAGAGATCGGAGTCGCCGAGCTCGCTGCCGACCACCAGCAGGGCGTCGCTCTCGGCCACGGCGGACTGCAGTGCCCGCAGCCGGACCGAGGCACCCACCGAGAGCGGGTGCGCCTCGTCGAGCACGCCCTTGCCGTTGACGGTCGTCGCGACCGGGGCGCCGAGGAGCTCGGCGAGCGCGGTCACCTGGGCCGAGGCGTCGACCGCGCCACCCCCCGCGACGATGAACGGTCGCTCGGCCCCGCCGAGCAGCTCCGCGGCCGCGGCGATCGCCGCGGGGTCGGGCCGAGGGGGCTCGTCGGGCTTCGCGGCGACGGCGATGCCCTCCCACTCGCGCTCGAGTACGTCGAGGGGGACCTCGATGTGGACCGGTCTCGGGCGGCCGCCGGTGAAGGAGGTGAACGCGTCGTTGACGGCCGCGGCCGCCTCGTCGGGGTCGCCGACCCGTCGGCTCCAACGAACGAGGGCGTCGGCGGCCGCCCGGGTCGACTTGGTCTCGTGCAGACGGCCGAGGTCGTGGCCCTCGGTCCCGGTCTCCGGGCCGGGAGACAGCAGGAGCATCGGCTGCGACTCGCCGTACGCCGTCGCGGCCGCGGCCAGCGCGTTGATCAGGCCGGGCCCGCTGGTGGTGATCACGACGCCCGGCCGCCCGGAGACCCGCGCGTAGCCCTCGGCGGCGTAGCCCGCGCCCTGCTCGTGCCGCGGGGTGATCGCCCGGATCCCGACGGCGGTCAGGTCTCGGTAGAGCTCGAGGTTGTGCGTGCCGGGGATGCCGAAGATCGTGTCGACCCCGTTGGCAGCCAGCGTCTCGACGACCGCCGAGCCGCCGGAGCGGGTCGTCACGCGTCGCGCCCGGCCGAGAGCAGCGAGAGCAGCTCGTAGGCGACGTGCGACGCGGCGATGCCGGTGATCTCGGCGTGGTCGTAGGCCGGCGCGACCTCCACGATGTCGGCGCCGACGATATTGACGCCGGTGAGGCCGCGCAGCGTGTTGAGCAGCTCACGGCTCGTCAGCCCACCGGCCTCCGGAGTGCCGGTGCCCGGAGCGTGTGCCGGGTCGAGGACGTCGATGTCGATGCTGACGTAGACCGGCGCATCCCCGAGACGGGCCCGCATCCGCTCGATCACCGTGGCCAGGCCGTCGAACTGGTAGTCGTCGGAGGTGATGACCTGGAAGCCGAGGACCTTGTCGTCGGAGAGGTCCTGAGGCGAGTAGAGCGGCCCGCGGATGCCCATGTGCAGGCAGTGCTCCTTGTCGAGCAGGCCCTCCTCGGACGCCCGGCGGAACGGGGTGCCGTGGGTGTACGGCGCCCCGAAGTAGGTGTCCCAGGTGTCCAGGTGCGCGTCGAAGTGCAGGACGGCGATCGGGCCGTGGTCGCGGTGGACCGAGCGCAGCATCGGCAGCGCGATGGTGTGGTCGCCGCCGATGGTGAGCAGCGTGGCGCCGGTGGACCGGAGCTCGTCGGAGGTCCGCTCGATGGTCGAGATGGCGTCGTCGAGATCGAACGGGTTGATCCCCACGTCGCCGGCGTCGACGACCTGCTGGTTGCCGAACGGAGAGACGTCCTGGGCGGGGTTGTAGGGGCGCAGGAGCTTGGAGGAGGCGCGGATGTGACCGGGTCCGAAGCGCGCGCCGGGACGGTAGGAGACGCCGGAGTCGAAGGGCATGCCGACGATCGCGACGTCGACATCGGTGACCTCGTCGATCCGGGGGAGCCGGGCGAAGGTCGCGGGCCCGGCGTACCGCGGGACCTTGGTCGCATCGACGGGGCCGAGGGGTGGCTGGGACAAGAGGGTCTCTCCTTCGCTCGTTGAACACCCCGGGATGGCCGCCTCATGAGCGGCCGGTGACGCGCACCGCACACTATGGCCAGGCTCGGCTCGGGTGTCGATGGACTCGCCACTTTCTGGTACGCCGCAGGGCCTCCGGCCTAGCGGGTCTCGACCGAGACGGCCGGCGAACGAGCGGCGGACGCCGCAACTAGGATCGTCCGCATGCCTGAGATCCCTGGATCGAGCGGCTCGCGAGCAACGAGCGAGCGCGTCGAGATAACCCGAGACGAGGTCGCCCACCTGGCGAATCTCGCCCGGATCGACCTGAGCGACGCCGAGCTCGACCACCTCGCTCCGCAGCTGTCGGTGATCCTCGAGTCGGTCGCGAGTATCCGCGCGAGCGTCAGCACTGACGGAGTCCCGCCGACCTCCCACCCGATCCCTTTGACCAACGTCTTCCGTGACGACGTCGTGGTGGCGGGGCTGACGCCGGAGCAGGCGCTCTCGGGTGCGCCGGCGGTGGAGGAGCAGCGGTTCTCGGTCCCTCGCATTCTCGGAGAAGAGCAGTGACGGGCACGCTGACCACGAAGACCGCTGCTCAGCTCGCCGACGCGCTGGCCGCGGGCGAGACGACGAGTGTCGAGCTGACCCAGGCCCACCTCGACCGTATCGCCGCGGTCGATGACGTGGTGCACGCCTTCCTCCACGTCGACGCCGAGGGTGCGCTCGCGCAGGCCGCCGAGTCCGACGCCCGCCGCGCGGCGGGCGGAGCGCTCGGCCCACTTGACGGCGTGCCGATCGCGGTCAAGGACGTGCTCACCACGATCGGGCTGCCGACGACGTGCGGCTCGAGGATCCTCGAGGGCTGGGTGCCGCCGTACGACGCGACCGTCGTGCGCCGCCTCAAGGAGGCCGGCCTGCCGATCCTCGGAAAGACCAATATGGACGAGTTCGCGATGGGCTCATCCACCGAGCACAGTGCGTACGGCGCGACCCACAACCCGTGGGACCTCGACCGCATCCCCGGCGGCTCCGGCGGCGGCTCGGCGGCCGCGGTCGCGGCGTACGAGGCGCCTCTCGCGGTCGGCACCGACACCGGCGGCTCGATCCGCCAGCCCGGCGCGATCACCGGCACGGTCGGCGTCAAGCCGACGTACGGCGCGGTGTCGCGCTACGGCCTCGTCGCGCTGGCCAACTCGCTCGACCAGGCCGGCCCGGTGACCCGCACCGTCCTCGACGCGGCTCTTCTGCACGAGGTGATCGGGGGCCACGACCCGCTCGACTCGACGTCGGTCGACCAGCCGGTCGGCGCGTACGCCGAGGCGGCCCGGCAGGGTGCGACCGGCGACCTCGCCGGCGTCAAGGTTGGCGTGATCACCGAGCTCTCCGGCGCCGGCTGGCAGCCGGGCGTGATGACCTGCTTCTCCGAGTCGGTCGACCTGCTGGTGCGGGCCGGTGCCGAGGTGGACACGATCTCCTGCCCGAGCTTCGTGCACGCGCTGGCCGCGTACTACCTGATCCTGCCGGCGGAGGCGTCGAGCAACCTCGCGAAGTTCGACGCGATGCGCTACGGCCTGCGGGTGACGCCCGGGGGCGACCCGAGTGCGGAGGAGGTGATGCGGGCGACCCGTGACGCCGGCTTCGGTGACGAGGTCAAGCGCCGGATCATCCTCGGCACCTATGCGCTGTCGAGCGGCTACTACGACGCCTACTACGGCCAGGCACAGAAGGTGCGAACGCTGATCTCGCGGGACTTCGCGGCGGCGTACGAGCAGGTCGACGTCCTCGTGTCGCCGACGGCGCCGACCACGGCGTTCAGGCTGGGGGAGAAGCTCGACGACCCGCTCGCGATGTATCTCAACGACCTGGCCACCATCCCGGCCAACCTGGCCGGCGTGCCGGGCATCTCGGTGCCGGCCGGTCTCGCCGACGAGGACGGCCTGCCGGTCGGCTTCCAGATCCTGGCCCCGGCGCTGGCCGACGAGCGTCTCTACCGCGTCGGCGCGGCGCTGGAGGCGCTCTCGCAGCAGGCCTGGGGTGGCCCGCTCCTGCGGCCCGACCGGCTGGATGCGCGACTGGACGAGCGGATCGGTACGACGGAGGCTGTGCGATGACCACCTCGATCAGGGAGGTCCTGGTGCCGTTCGACGAGGTGCTCGAGAGGTACGACCCGGCCCTCGGCCTGGAGGTGCACGTCGAGCTCAACACGGCCACGAAGATGTTCTGCGGCTGCCCGGCCACCTTCGGCGGCGAGCCCAACTCGCAGGTCTGCCCGACCTGCCTCGGCCTGCCCGGCGCGATGCCCGTCGTCAACGGCAAGGCCGTCGAGTCGGCGATCCGCATCGGCCTCGCGCTCAACTGCTCGATCGCCGATTGGTGCCGCTTCGCCCGGAAGAACTACTTCTACCCGGACATGCCGAAGAACTTCCAGACCTCCCAGTACGACGAGCCGATCGCCTTCGAGGGCTACCTCGACGTGGACGTGGACGGCGAGACCTTCCGCGTCGAGATCGAGCGCGCCCACATGGAGGAGGACACCGGGAAGTCCACCCATGTCGGGGGCGCGACGGGTCGGATCCACGGCGCCGACCACTCCCTGGTCGACTACAACCGCGCCGGCATCCCGCTGATCGAGATCGTCACCAAGCCGATCCTCGGAGCGGGGGAGAAGGCGCCGCTGGTGGCGCGCAACTACGTCAGCCAGCTCCGCGACCTGATCGTCGCCCTCGGCGTCTCCGAGGCACGGATGGACCAGGGCAACCTGCGTGCCGACGTGAATCTCTCGCTCTCGCCGAAGCCGTCGCTGGTCGAGCCCGCGAGCGCAGCGAGCGGTGTCGAGACCAAGCTCGGCACGCGCACCGAGACCAAGAACGTCAACTCCTTCCGGTCCGTCGAGCGGGCGGTGCGCTACGAGATGGAGCGGCACGCCGCCGTACTCGACTCCGGAGCGCCCATCCTCCAGGAGACCCGGCACTGGCACGAGGACACCGGCATCACCACCAGCGGCCGGGAGAAGTCCGACGCCGAGGACTACCGCTACTTCCCCGAGCCCGACCTGGTGCCCGTGGCACCGTCGCGGGAGTGGGTCGAGGAGCTGCGCGGCACCCTGCCGGAGAACCCGACCGCCAGGCGGGCCCGGCTGCAGGCCGACTGGGGCTTCTCCGACCTGGAGATGCGGGACACCGTCGGCGCCGGCGCGCTGGGTCTGGTCGAGGAGACGATCGCTGCCGGTACGCCGCCGCAGGCCGCCCGCAAGTGGTGGCTCACCGAGCTCGCCCGCCGGGCCAACGACACCGGTGTCGAGATCGCCGACCTCGGGGTGACGCCCGCGCACGTGGCCGAGGTACAGGCCCTGGTCGACGGCGGGTCGATCAACGACAAGCTGGCCCGCCAGGTCTTCGACGGCCTGCTGGCCGGAGAGGGCGCGCCTGCGGAGATCGTCGCGGCTCGCGGGCTCGCGATCGTCTCCGACGACGGCGCCCTGTCGGCCGCGGTCGACGAGGCGATCGCCGCCAACCCCGACGTCGCACAGAAGATCCGCGACGGCAAGCACGCCGCGGCGGGTGCGCTGATCGGCGCGGTGATGAAGGCCATGCGTGGGCAGGCGGACGCGGGGAAGGTTCGCCAGCTCATCCTGTCCAAGCTCACCTGACCTGAGCCGCGCTTGCTGCCGCGGTGGTGAGACGCGCTTGCTGCCATCCGGACCCGCATTGGTAGCGTTCGACCCGAAAACTCCATTACGCACGTCCGAGGGGAAGCCGGTGGAGAATCCGGCGCTGACCCGCAACCGTGTGCCCTCGCTTTCCCGATCCTGGGAGGGAGGGGGCGAGCCGGAACACCGAGGACGACGCGTCCTGCACACGCTGTCGAGGATCACGGCGGGTTCGGCGCACCCCAGGGGAGTTGGTGTGCCACCCGCCGATGCAGCGGGAAGGAACACCATGCATGCTCGCCCCTTTGCCCGGCTAGCCGCTCTCGCGGCAGCCGGCGCCCTGGCCGTCTCGACCATGACGGTCACCACACTCGTCGGTGCGCCGGCACAGGCCGCCGACCCGGCACCGTCCGCCGCCACCTGGCTCACCGGTCAGCTGACCAACGGCCTGATTCGCAACCCGAACTTCGGTGGCTTCGACGACATCGGCCTCACCATCGACACCGCGGTCGCGCTCGACGCGGTCGGCGGCCAGGGTGCGGTGCTCGGCCAGATCCGGGCCGCGGTCGAGCCGAAGGTCGCCGGCTACGTCGAGTACTCGCCGGCAGGCGACGGGCAGCTGCACGTCACCGCCGGCGCGGTGGCCAAGGCCGCTGTGCTCGCCCAGGTCACGGGCGCCGACCCCGCTGCGTACGGCGGGCAGAACCTGATCGGCAAGCTCGAGGAACGGGTCGCCTCGACCGCCCCGGTCACGGGACGCGTCGGAGACAAGCTGGTCACCGGCGACAGTGACCCGTTCACTCCCGGCGACCAGCCCGACACCGACTACGCGAACGTCTACGGCCAGGCCCTCGCGGTGCGCGCGCTGACCAAGGCCGGCTCGGCGCGGGCCGCCGATGCGACCGCCTTCCTGCTCAAGCAGCAGTGCAGCGCCGGCTACTTCCGGCTCGACTTCAACACTGACAGGACAGCGGCCGCTCAGGGCTGCGTCGACGGGGACAGCAGCGGCAGCCCGGCCGACCCCGACGCGACATCGACGGCCGTCCTCCAGCTTGTCGCCGGCGGCAGCGCCGACCCGGCGGTGAAGAGCGCGATCGCCAAGGCGGTCGCCTGGCTCAAGGCTCAGCAGAAGGCAGACGGCTCGCTCGGCGGTGGCGTCACCACAGAGGCGTCCAACTCGAACAGCACCGGCCTGGCCGCCTGGGTGCTCGCGGGCCAGGGCGAGTGCCTGGCCGCCGGCAAGGCGGCCAGCTGGGTCCGCGCTCTCCAGGTGCCTGCCGGCGCCGGCGGCGCGCTCGCGCCGAGCGTCGGCGCCGTCGCCTACGACCAGGCGGCGTACGACGCGGCCAAGACCGGCGGCATCACCGATGCCACCGCCGACCAGTGGCGGCGCGCGACCTCGCAGGCCGCCCCCGGCCTGGCCGCGACGCTGAGCCCGACCATCGCCAACGTGACGGGGCCGGCCGACTTCGTTCGCGCCGGCTCCAAGCAGCAGGTCGTCCTGCACGGCGTGACCGCCGGCGACAACGTCTGCTACCGCGACAACGGCTCGGCGCTCAAGGCGCTGAAGCTCAGCTCCTCGCCCTTCATCCACGCCGTGACCGTGCCAGACAGGACCGCCAACGCGACGTACGGGTTCACCGCCGTCGACGGCGAGAAGACCTTCACCATCAAGACCCTCGCCGCGCTGAAGATCAAGACCAAGGTCCGTAAGAAGGTCAGGCTGGGCAAGAAGCAGCTCGTCAGGCTCAAGGGCCTGGCCGGGGGCGAGCGGGTCAAGGTCAAGGTCAACGGCAAGGTCGTCAAGAGGGGCAAGGCCAAGGCCAACGGCAAGTTCAAGGCGAAGCTCCGGATGACGAAGAAGCTCGCCAAGAAGCGCAAGAAGGCGAGGCTCGTCGTCATCGGCCACTTCAACAACCGACGGAACACCAAGCTGTTCAAGGTCGTGCGTCCGAAGAACCGCAAGCACTGACCGTGGGCCGCCGCCTCCTCGGCGTCGTCGCCGCCGCGCTGGCAGCGCTGACGCCCCTGATACCGCCGGCGTCCGCCGCAACCGCGCCCCCCTCGGTCGCGGCGGCGCCGGCACCTAACCCGGCCGACGCCTGCCCGTCCGCCTCGGGCGTCGTCGTCGTGGTGGACTTCAAGGGGATCGGTGGGCGCGGGCTGGAGACCGCCTGCGCGCCGGGCGGCGGGGGTCAGCCGGCGTCCCAGATCTTCCCCTCGACCGGATACCCGATCCGCTATGCCTCCCAACAGCAGGGCTTCGTCTGCCGGGTCAGCGACCTGCCGAGCACCGACCCCTGTATCAACACGTCGCCGGCCGACGCGTACTGGGGGCTCTTCTGGTCCGACGGTAGGTCGGGGAGCTGGTCCTACGCCACCGCCGGCGCCGGCGGGCTGAGCGTGCCGGACGGCGGGTACGTCGCGTTCGCCTGGCAGGGGAGCACCACCCGCTCCCTGCCCGGTACGGCGCCGACGCCTCGGGTGGCCGCACCCTCGCCGACCCCCACGGCCAGCCCGACCCCGTCCGCGCCGGCGCCGACGGCGACCAGGTCCCCGACGAAGTCACCGACCAGGTCGCCCACCAAGTCACCGACCAAGTCGCCCACCAGGTCTCCAGGGAAGAGCCCGTCGGCGCAGCCCACGAAGGCACCGTCGACCAGCGCGGCGACCCGCCCCACCAAGACGGCCGGCGCCAACCCGACCCCGGCCAGCACGGCCCCGACCTCGACCTCGACCTCGACCTCGACAGCATCGGCCTCGGCGTCGGAGAAGGCGACCACCCGGACGAAGACCAAGGCCACGGAGCAGGCGTCCGAGAGGTCCCCGGTGTCGCCGACGCCGTCGGAGACATCTGGGGCGTCGGGGACGCCGACCGATGCGTCGTCGGCAGCGGCCCGACCCGGCGACGGGGCGAGCGTGTCGAGCGAGGCGGTCGACCCCGACGAGGGCGGGCTGCCGATGTGGATCGTGCTCGCGGTCCTGGGTGCGCTTGCCCTCGCCGCGGGCGGCGTCGCGGTCGCCCGGGCCCGGCGTACGCCGTGATGGGGTGCGGCGCTCGCCTCGGCGTCCGCTGCGAACCGTCGGGGGCCGACGTCACTGGTCGGGCCGTGCAGCCTGAGCGATCGTGGCCCTTCCGACGGGTCCGGAGGGGCCACCAGGGTGCACCGCGCAGGCGGTTGCCGGGTCGCCGCCGTCCGGGTCGTCCTCCGGCTCGCCGTCCGCTCGTCGCCGCTGGTGGTTTCGAGACGCCTCGCTCGTCCCTCGCGAGGCTCTTCAACCACCGAATGCGGTGCTCGTCCCTCGCGAGGGCCCTGAACCACCGAATGCGGTGCTCGTCCCTCGCGAGGGCCCTGAACCACCGAATGCGGTGCTCGTCCCTCGCGAGGCTCCTCAACCACCGAGGGCGGTGCTCGTCCCTCGCGAGGGTCCTGAACCACCGAGGGCGGTGCTCGTCCCTCGCGAGGCTCCTCAACCACCGAGGGAGGGGTGCGCCTTGACCAGGCTCGCCCGCGACCTGCACCCGGTCGCGTGGTGGGCGTGGGCGCTGGGCCTGGCCACGGCGGCGTCGATGACGACGAACCCGCTCACCCTGGTCGCGCTGATCCTGGTGGCGGCGTTCGTGGTCGCGATGCGCCGGTCGGAGCACGCATGGGCGCGGTCCTTCCGCCTGTACCTGCTGCTGGGCCTGGCGATCGTCGTCATCCGGGTGGCCTTCCGGATCGTCTTCGGCGCGGTGGACTCCGGCAACGTCGTGCTCGACCTGCCGGAGGTGCCGCTGCCGGACTGGGTCGCCGGCATCCGTCTCTTCGGCCCGGTCACCCAGGAGGCCCTGCTCGCCGGTCTGTACGACGGCCTGCGGCTCGCCGCCATCATCGTCTGCGTGGGCGCCGCCAACTCGCTGGCCAACCCCAAGCGACTGCTCAAGTCGGTGCCTCCGGCGCTCTACGAGATCGGGACCTCGCTCGTGGTCGCGGTGACCGTCCTGCCCCAGCTCGGCGAGAGCCTGCTGCGGGTGCGCGCTGCACAGTCCCTGCGTGGCGGCGCCCGCGGGCTCAGCGAGGGACGGGTGCGCGGCCTGCGCCGGCTCGTCGTACCGGTCCTCGAGGACGCCCTCGAGCGGTCGATCGCCCTCGCCGCCGGGATGGATGCGCGCGGCTACGGTCGCCAGCCGGGCCTGACCAGGCGCGACCGGGCCCTCACCGGCGGACTGCTGCTCCTCGGCCTGCTCGGCGTGTGCGTCGGCACCTACGCCGTTCTCGACCGGACCGCGCCGCGGCTGCTCGCGGGGCCGATGCTCGCGTTGAGCGTGCTGGTCGCGTTCGCCGGTCTGTGGTCGGCCGGCCGGCGGGTCGGACGCACCCGCTACCGGCCCGACCCGTGGGCGCTCCCCGAAGCCGTAGTCGTGGCCTGCGGCGTCGTCGTCGCGGTCGCAGCGTGGTGGGTGGGGCGCAACCAGGTCGGCCTCGCCTTCCCCGACGTCGCACGGGCGCCCTCGGTCAGCGCGGTCGCCCTCGTCGGCGCCCTCGTCGGGCTGGTGCCCGCGTTCGCGACGCCCGTGCCGCGCTCACCCGTCCCCGGCGCGCCGGCCGCGAGCCCCGACGTACCCCATGAGGTCCCGGCATGATCGAGCTGCGCGACGTCTCCCTGGCCTACTCCGGCGAGCCCGTCCTCGAGGAGGTCTCCTTCGATGTCGACGAGGGTGAGCTGCTCGTCGTCGCGGGGCGGACCGGCTCCGGCAAGTCGACGCTCCTGGGCGTGGTCGCCGGGCTGGTGCCGCGCTTCACCGGCGGCGCGCTCTCGGGCGACGTACTCCTCGACGGCGCAAGCATCGTCGGCGTGCCGCCGCGCGAGCGTGCGGACCGGATCGGGTACGTCGGGCAGGATCCGCTCGCCGGCTTCGTCACCGACACCGTGGAGGAGGAGCTCGCCTTCGGCATGGAGCAGCTCGGCCTCGACCCCGGCACGATGCGGCGCCGGGTGGAGGAGACCCTCGACCTGCTGGGCATCGCCGAGCTGCGCTCGCGTGACCTGCGGACCCTGTCCGGCGGCCAGCAGCAGCGGGTCGCCATCGGGTCGGTGCTCACCATGCACCCGCGGTTGGTGGTGCTCGACGAGCCGACCAGCGCCCTCGACCCGACCGCCGCCGAGGACGTGCTGGCGACCCTCACCCGCCTGGTCCACGACCTCGGCCTGAGCGTGATCCTCGCCGAGCACCGGCTCGAGCGGGTGCTGCCCTTCGCCGACCGGGTCGCCGTGGTGGAGGGCGGCCGGGTGCGGGTCGGGGAGCCGGCCGCGACCCTGGCCTCCGCGCCGGTGGCGCCGCCGATCGTCGAGCTCGGCCGGCGGCTCGGCTGGTCGCCGCTGCCGCTGTCGGTCCGCGACGCCCGGCGGCGCGCGCGCGGGCTTGCGCTGCCACCGCCACCACCCGCCGTACCGACCGGCACCGGCGACGTCCTCCTGCGTGGTGACGACCTCACGGTGACGCACGGCGCGGTGGTGGCGCTGCGCGAGGTGTCCGTCGGGCTGCGCGCGGGCGAGGTCACGGCGCTGATGGGGCGCAACGGGTCCGGCAAGTCGACGCTGCTGTGGGCGCTGCAAGGTGGGGTACGACGGCGCGGCGGGCGGGTGCGCGTCGGCGCTGCTCCTCGGGGGCTCGACGCTCCTCTGGGCGTCGACCCGGCGGGCGTCGACCCGGCGGGCCTGGACCCGGCGGGCCTGGATCCGGCGGGCCAGGACCCGGCGGGCCTGGACGCGAAGGGCCGGCACGGCCTGATCGGGCTGGTCCCGCAGACCGCGGCCGACCTGCTCTACCTGGAGACCGTCGCCGACGAGTGCGCCGCGGCCGGCCCGGGCTGTCGCGAACTGCTGGAGCGCCTCGTGCCCGGCATCGACGACGCCACGCACCCGCGCGACCTCTCGGAGGGCCAGCGGCTGGCGCTGGCGCTGGCGATCGTCCTCACGCCGCGGCCGCGGGTGCTGCTGCTCGACGAGCCGACCCGTGGGCTCGACTACTCCGCCAAGGCCGCGCTCTCCACGATCCTGCGCGACCTGGCCGCCGACGGGCACGCGGTGCTGGTCGCCAGCCACGACGTGGAGTTCGTGGCCGAGACGGCCGAGCGGGTCGTCGTACTCGCGGACGGAGAGGTCGTCTCCTCCGGCCCGGCCGTCGACGTCCTCACCCAGTCGCCGGCCTTCGCGCCGCAGGTGACCAAGATCCTCGGCGCGCCGTGGCTGACGGTGGGGCAGCTGCCGTGAGCGATACTCCCGCACGTTCTGGTTCTGGTGTCGGCCTGCCGCTGCGGGTCACGGCGGTGCGGGTCGGACCGCGCTCGGCGGCGGTCCTGACGGTCGCGTCGGTGGCCGGGCTGATGATGCTGGTCTGGCCGCTCCTCGTGCGGGTGCCGGAGGAGGGGCAGGTCGACCCGCCGTACATCTTCATGGCGCTGCTGCCACTGGTCCTCGTCGTCGTGCTTGCCGAGATCGCCGAGGGTGGCATGGACGCGAGGGTGCTGGCGATCCTCGGTGTGCTGAGCGCGATCAACGCGGTGCTGCGGGCGCTGTCGGCCGGGGTCGCCGGGTTCGAGCTCGTCTTCTTCCTGCTGATCCTGGCGGGGAGGGTGTTCGGGCCGGGCTTCGGCTTCGTGCTCGGCTGCACGTCGCTCTTCGCGTCGGCGCTGATGACGGCAGGGGTGGGGCCGTGGCTGCCCTACCAGATGCTCTGCTCGGCGTGGGTCGGGATGCTCGCGGGGCTGCTGCCTCGTCGGGTCGACCGGGCGCGCGGAGCTGGTGATGCTGGCTGTGTACGGCGTGGTCGCAGCGTACCTCTTCGGCCTGCTGATGAACCTCTCCGGCTGGCCCTACCTGCTTGGCGTCCAGGTGCCGGGCCACGAGGGCACCCTCGGCTTCGTGCCCGGCGACCCGGTGCTGGAGAACCTGCACCGCTTCCTCGTCTACACCCTGCTGACCTCGACCGGCTCGTGGGACACCGGCCGCGCCGTCACCACCGCCGTCGGCATCCTCGTCCTCGGCCCCGCCGTCCTGCACACCCTCCGCCGCGCCTCCCGCCGCGTCGTCCTCCCGCCCCCTTCGGGATAGTCCCTAACGTTCTGGCTGTCGGCCGATCATCTGGCGACATGTCGTTGGGGTAGTCCGCGAACTTTCGCACGCTTGGATCGTTCAAATGCGTGCGAAAGCTCGCGGACTACCCCAACGGGATCGACCTCCAACAACCAGAACGTTAGGGACTATCCCGGGTCGACGAGGAGGAGGCGGTCGTCGGCGGGGGCGGGGTCGCCGCGGCCGTCGCGGTTGGAGGTGGTGACCCAGAGCATCCCGTCGGGAGCGACGGCGACGGAGCGGAGCCGGCCGTAGTCGCCGACCAGGAACGACCTGGGGTGTACGGCGCGGCCGCCGTCGAGCTCGACCCGCCAGAGCCGTTGGCCGCGCAGCGCGCCGAGCCAGAGCCGGCCGTCGAGAAAGGCCAGTCCGGACGGCGACGCATCCGAGGTCCTCCAGACGACCTGCGGCTCGGCGTACTCCCCGTTGCCTCCCTGGCCCTCGACCAGCGGCCAGCCGTAGTTCCTCCCCGGCTCGATGAGGTTGAGCTCGTCCCAGTCGGAGTCGCCGAACTCGGAGGCGAACATCCGGCCCTCGTCGTCCCAGGCGAGGCCCTGGATGTTGCGGTGGCCGAGGGTCCAGACAGGCGAGTCCTCGTCGGGGTTGCCGGGCGCCGGCTCGCCGTCCATGGTGACCCGCAGGATCTTGCCGCCGAGCGACCCCTCGTCCTGCGCCAGCTCCGGCTCACCGCTCTCGCCGGTCGACACGTAGAGCCGGTCGTCGGGGCCGAAGGCGAGCCGACCGCCATCGTGGATGAAGCCCTTCGGGATGCCGTCGAGGATCACCTCGGGCTCGCCGAGCTCGCCGTCGGCGTACGAGTAGCGGAGCACGCGGTTGTCGTCCTCGGCGGAGAGGTAGACGAAGATCCAGCCGTCCTCGGCGTACGACGGCGACACGGCCACGCCGAGCAGCCCACCCTCGCCCTCGGGCGCGGCCTCCTCGATCACCGCGACCTCGCGCACGGAGTCCGGCGTCACCTCGAGCAGCTGCCGGCTGTCCCGCTCGGTCACCAGGGCGGTGCCGTCGGGCAGGAAGGCGATGCCCCACGGTACGGCCAGGCCCTCCGCGACCGTGCCGACCACCTCGGGTGCGCGGGTCGCGGGGGCCGACGAGCTGGTCTCCGGCTCGCCGGGCGAGGAGGTGGGGTCGGTGGGTTCATCGGTCGATGCGGTGACGGTCTGGCTCGGCTCGTCGCCAGCGTCCGGCGTGCACCCGGCCACCACCAGCCCGAGCGTCACCGCCCCGGCCATGGCCACGCGTCGCATCCGCATGCGGCGATTGTGCCCAATGGCTGGGTGGGCTCAGGCATCCCAGGTTCACCTGGGACGTTGACACTTCACCCGGCGTACAACCAAGGGGAAGTGACAACAACCCAGGTGAACCTGGGATGCGTGCGACGACCCGACCGGAGGGACGGACGGCTCAGTCGGGGACGGGCTCGTGGACGGTGGGGCCCGCGGAGCGGGTGGCGCCCATGCTCGCGGCGATGACGCAGGCGATGGCGACGACCTGCACGGGGGCGAGCAGCTCACGCAGGACCAGGACGCCGGCGAGCGCGGCGGCGGCCGGCTCGAGCGACATCAGGATGCTGAACACGCTGGCCTTCAGGCGGCGAAGCGCGATCAGCTCGAGGGAGTAGGGGATCACCGAGCTGAGCAGCCCGACAGCCAGTCCGAGGCCAAGCACGCGCGGCTCGAGCAGCTCTCCGCCGCTCGTGGCCACCGCGGCCGGCGTCATCGCGAGCGCCGCCACGATGCTCGCGACCGCGAGCCCGTCGAGCCCGGGCCAGGCGCGACCGGTGCGGACCGAGCAGACGATGTACGACGCCCACGCCACGCCGGCGGCCAGGGCGAGGCCGACGCCGAGCGGGTCGAGGTCGGCGGGCTCGAAGCCGAGCAGCGCCACCCCGACCCCGGCGAGGCCCACCCACACGAGATCACGGGCACGACGAGACGTCACCAGTGCCAGCGCCAGCGGCCCGACGAACTCCAAGGTGACGGCCAACCCGAGCGGGATGCGCGCGAAGGACTGGTAGATGAGCCAGTTCATCCCGCCCAGACTGGCCCCGAAGGCGACCGCGACCAGCCAGTCCGGCCGGCTCCGGCCGGTCAGCCGGGGACGCGCGATGACCGCGAACACCACCGCCGAGGTCGCGAGCCTCAGCCACACCATCCCGGTGGGGTCGATCTCGTCGAAGAGACCCTTGGCGATGGCGGCGCCGAACTGGACCGAGACGATCCCCCCGAGCACCAGCCACACAGGCGAGACGCGGGGGGTGTCGGTCACCCGGGCAACTCTAGGAGCCCGGCACGGCTAATCTCGCGGCATGACCAGCGCCGCCGAGTACCGACACTGGACCGACTGGTGCCTCGACGACCTGGTGACCGCCAAGGCTGAGCGCGCGGCCACGGTGAGCCTCGTCGTACCGGCGCGCAACGAGGCCGCGACCGTCGGCGACGTCGTCTCCCGCGTCCGGCAGGCTCTGGTCGAGACCGTCGATCTGCTCGACGAGATCGTGGTCATCGACTCCGACTCGACGGACGCGACGTACGACGTGGCGGCCGACGCGGGCGCGATCGTGCACCGCGCCGCTGACATCCGCCCCGACCTCGGCAGTCACCCCGGCAAGGGGGAGGCGATGTGGAAGTCGCAGTTCGTCGCCCGGGGCGACCTCGTCGTCTTCATGGACGCCGACCTCACCGACTGGGACACCCACTTCGTGCCCGGCCTGCTCGGCCCGCTGCTGACCGACCCCGAGGTCGTGCTGGTCAAGGGGTTCTACGAGCGACCCGGGGAGTACGGCGCACTCGACGGCGGCCGCGTCACCGAGCTCGTCGCCCGGCCGCTGGTCGCGCTGCTCTGCCCCGAGCTCCGCGACATCGTCCAGCCGCTCGCCGGCGAGTGGGCGGTCCGGAGCACCCACTTCGCCTCGCTCTCCGTGCCGACCGGGTACGCCGTGGAGCTGGCCGCGCTGGTCGACACGATCACCGCGCACGGACCGCGCGCGATCGCCCAGGTCGACCTCGGCGTACGCGTGCACCGTCACCAGTCGCTGCTCGACCTCGGTGGCATGGCCACCCAGATCACGGCAGCCGCGCTCGCGCGGCACACCGACGTACGCCCGGCCGGTGAGGCGGCCACGCTCCGCCAGTTCACGCTGACCAGCTCCGGCCCGGCGCCCGTCGACCGTCCGGTCGAGACGCTGGAGCGGCCGCCTTTCGCGGGAATGCTGCGATGACGCTCAAGCTGGGCCGGCACGCCTTCGCCGATGACGCCACGTTGATGATGGCGATCGTCAACCGCACGCCCGACTCGTTCTACGACAAGGGCGCCACCTGGGCCGAGGACAAGGCCTTCGAGCGGGTCGAGCGGGTCGTCGGCCGGGGTGCCGAGCTCGTCGACATCGGCGGCATCAAGGCCGCTCCCGGAGCCGAGATCGGGGTCGCCGAGGAGATCGACCGGGTCGGCTCCTTCGTCGGCCGGGTGCGCGCGGCCTTCCCCGATGTCGTCATCTCCGTCGACACCTGGCGTGCCGAGGTCGCCCGCGCCGTGTGCGCCGAGGGCGCCGACCTCCTCAACGACGCCTGGGGCGGCGCCGATCCGGAGCTTGTCGACGCCGCCGCCGAGGCGGGCGCCGCGATCGTCTGCACCCACACCGGAGGCGCCCGGGTCCGCACCCGGCCACATCGCCGGGAGTACGACGACGTGGTCGCCGCCGCGATCGCCGACACCACGGCGTACGCCGACCGTGCGCTGGCGGCGGGAGTCGCCCGCGAGTCCATCGTCATCGACCCCGCCCACGACTTCGGCAAGAACACCTTCCACGCCCTCGAGATCACCAACCGGTTGGAAGAGATGGTGGCGACCGGCTGGCCGGTGCTCGTCTCCTTGTCCAACAAGGACTTCGTCGGCGAGAGTCTCGACCTCCCCGTGGGCGAGCGGCTGACCGGCACCCTCGCCGCGACGGCCGTCTGCGCCCTCAAGGGGGCCCGCATCTACCGGGTCCACGAGGTCGTCGAGACCCGTCAGGTCGTCGACATGGTCGGCACGATCGCCGGCGTACGCCGCCCCGCACGCGCGATCCGGGGGCTGGCATGATGATCTCCCGATGAGAGTGATCGTCATCCCGCCGGTGCCGGCTCTGCTGCCGGAGTACGCCAGTCTCGTCGACCCCGTCGCCGACCTGCGTGTGGCGATCGTCGGGGCGCTCTCACGTGCGCGGGTCACCGAGGTCTGGGCGGGCGACGCCGTGGCTCGCAGGGTCGGTGAGTGGGCGGCCGGACGTGCCGGTGAGGGCGCCGATGCCGTCGACGCGGTCCTGCTGCTCGCCAACGGTTCGGCCCGCCGTACCGAGAAGGCGCCCGGTCACCTCGACGAGCGCTCCTTCGGCTTCGACGCGGACGTCGAGTCAGCACTGACGGCCGGCGACGCCGACGCCCTCGCCGCGGTCGACCAGTCGCTCGCGGCCGACCTGCTCGCCGACCTCACCCAGCTGCCACGCCTCGCCGGCCTCGGCCGGGCGGAGCACGCGGAGATCGCCTACGCCGACGACCCGTACGGCGTCCGCTACTGGGTGGCCATCCTCGACTGGTGAGCGTGATCTGCGGTTTGGCGCCAAACCGGGCACCGGTCGGGCGAGCTCAGCGGGCGCCGTCCTCGTCGAGCCGCTTGAGCATCCGCCTGGCGATCCGGGCCTCGGAGTCGAAGTAGGCGAGGCCCCAGTCGGCGACGAAGGACGGGTAGTGGAGGGTCTCGCCTGGGCCGTCGGCGCCGTCGAGCGAGCGGCGTACCTCGGCCAGGTCCCGACGGTTGGCGGCGAGCTCGCCGAGATAGTCCTCGAGCATCGCGCGCATCGTCTCGGGGTCGCTGAGATGGGCCATCAGCAGGCGCAGCGCGACCGGATGCTTGAGCATCGGGAAGCCGGCGGGCGTCTCGCGCATCCAGCGCTCCAGGGTCCGCCGACCCTTGGCCGAGATCCGGTAGCGGGTGGTGCCGGCCTTGTCGTTGGCGCCCATCGCCCGGACGAGCCGGAGCTCGGTCAGCCGGGCCAGCTCCGTGTAGACCTGGCTCATCGCGGGTGCCGTCCAGTAGAACCGCAGCGTGATGTCGGCACGCTGCTTGAGCTCGTAGCCGGTGAGGTCGTCGTCGAACGAGAGCAGCCCGAGCAGGGCATAGGAGGTGACGGGCAGGTCCCGCTCCCGTGCGCGTGGCATAGTAGGAGCCTACTATTCCTAACCGGAACGTTCGGTCAATAACGACGAGAGGGGCACCGGTGACCCGAGATCCGGCCGTCCGGGCGGTGGACCTGGTCAAGCACTTCGGGGATACCGTCGCCGTCGACGGGGTGAGCTTCGAGGTGCCCCGAGGCAGCGTGCTGGGGCTGCTCGGACCCAACGGCGCGGGCAAGACGACGACGGTGCGGATGATGACGACGCTCACCAAGCCGACCAGTGGCACGGCGTACGTCGCGGGGCACGACGTGCTCAGCGAGCCCGACGCGGTGCGCAGGGCGATGGGGCTCACCGGCCAGTCCGCCACGGTCGACGAACTGCTGACCGGCCATGAGAACATCCGCCTCATCGGGTCGCTCTACGGCATCGACAGCGCCGTCGTACGTCGCGTGGGCGACGACCTGCTGGACCGCTTCTCGCTCACCGACGCGGCGGACCGCGTCGTGAAGACGTACTCCGGCGGCATGCGCCGGCGGCTGGACCTCGCGGTGAGCCTGGTCGCCACGCCGCCGGTGCTCTTCCTGGACGAGCCGACGACCGGCCTGGATCCTCGCAGCCGGCTCGAGCTCTGGGACGTGCTCCGCGAGCTGGTGCGCGACGGCACGACGCTGGTGCTCACCACGCAGTACCTCGAGGAGGCCGACCAGCTGGCCGACAACATCGTGGTGATCGACAAGGGGAGGGTGATCGCCGAGGGAACGCCCCTCCAGCTCAAGGACGCCTCCGGCAAGGCAGCCCTGGTGGTGACCGTCTCCGATGTCGGCGATCTCGACGCTGCGACGAAGCTGCTCCGCCCTGTTGTCGCGGAGGTGCATGTCGACGCGGCGGCACGTCGGCTCACCGCGCCGGCAGACGGGCTGGCCGACGTCACCCGGGTGGCGTCGGTCTTCGAGGCCAGTGGGATCGAGCTGGACGACCTCGGCCTGCAGCGGCCGAGCCTGGACGACGTCTTCCTGCACCTGACCGGCCATCGGGCCGAGGAGCCGCACGACGACGCCGAGGTCGGCGAACAGTCCGAGCCCGAGGAGTACGCGCGATGACGGTCGAGCACGCACCCGCGCAGCTGGAGCGGCCCGAGATCCGCCGGACCGGCCTGCTTCGGCAGGCCCTGGTCATCACCCGGCGCAACCTGACCCACATCAAGCGGATGCCCGAGATGCTGATGGACGTCACCATCCAGCCGGTGATGTTCGTGCTGTTGTTCGCGTTCGTGTTCGGCGGTTCCATCCAGGTGTCGGGAGCGTCCGGCGGATATCGGGAGTGGCTGCTCGGCGGGATCATGGGTCAGACGGTCGCGTTCGCCTCGTTCATCGTGGCCGTGGGGCTCACCGCCGACATCGACAAGGGCATCGTCGACCGCATGCGGTCCCTGCCGATCCACCCGGCCGCGGTGCTGGTCGGACGCAGCTTCTCCAGCCTGATCCACTCCAGCATCGGCATCTTCATCATGTCGCTGACCGGACTGGTCGTCGGCTGGCGGATCCGCGGCTCGATCGCGGACGCGGTGCTGGCCTACGTACTGTTGCTGCTCTGGGGATTCGCCATGATCTGGCTCGGCATCCTGGTCGGCTCCGCGATGCGCTCGGTGGAGGCGGTCAACGGCGTCATGTTCACGACGATGTTCCCGATCACCTTCCTGTCCAACGCCTTCGCTCCGACCGAGAAGATGGGCACAGTGCTGCGCACGATCGCCGAGTGGAACCCGATCTCGTCGTTGGTCCAAGCCGTCCGCGAGCTCTGGGGCAACACCGGTCCGGCGCCCGGTGATGCCGCCCTGCCCCTGCAGCACCCGGTGCTCGCGACCCTGCTCTGGACCGTCGGGCTCACCCTGTTGCTGGCGCCCCTGTCGCTGCGTGCCTTCCGGCGCCGGACCAGCGACTGAGGCGGCTGCCAGCGGCACCGGGAAGGGGTTGACGCGGGAGTGAGGCGGCGTACCCTGTGAGGACCGACTATTCCTAACTGGAACTCTTTCGCCGGAGCTTGCGGGGCGGGGCGATGAGGATGGCGACGAGGATGGGTGGAGGCATGACGATGAAGACGGTCCTGATGGTGGGCACGCGCAAAGGGCTGTGGATCGGCCGGTCGGACGAGTCGCGACAGAGCTGGGCATGGTCTGGCCCGCATTTCGCGATGCAGGGCGTCTACTCGGTGATGATCGACCGGCGCGGAGAGACCCCGCGGCTGCTCGCGGGCTCCTCGTCGAGCTGGTTCGGCCCCCAGGTCTACCGCTCGGACGACCTCGGCGAGACCTGGCAGGAGACCGCCGACGGCGCGATCCGGTTCCCCGAGGACACCGGCGCCTCACTCGCCTCGGTCTGGCAGCTCCAGCCCGGGTCGCCGGCGGGCGACGACGGTGTGGTCTGGGCCGGCACCGAGCCCGGAGCGGTCTTCCGCTCCACCGACAGGGGCGAGACCTTCGAGCTCGTCCGTGCGCTCTGGGACCACCCCCACCGCACCGAGTGGAGCGAGGGGTACGGCGGCCAGGCCTTCCACACACTGCTCCCACACCCCGAGGACGCCGACCGCCTGATTGCCGCCATCTCCACCGGGGGCGTCTACGTCACAGAGGACGGCGGGGCGAGCTGGGCGCCGTCCAACTCCGGCGTGAAGGCCGAGTTCATGCCGGGCGAGCGCTCCTTCCCTGAGTTCGGCCAGTGCGTGCACAAGGTCGCCCGCGACGCCGTCGACCCCGACCGGCTCTACCTGCAGAACCACGGCGGCGTCTACCGCTCCGACGACGGCGCTGCCAGCTGGGTCGACATCGCGCCCGGGCTGCCGGCGGAGTTCGGCTTCGCCATGGTGGCCCACCCGCGGCGCGCCGACACGGCGTACGTCTTCCCGATCACCGACGCCGGCGCCCGCTGGCCCGTCGACGGCAAGGCGCGGGTCTTCCGCACCACCGATGCCGGGAAGGGCTGGGACGAGCTCGGCGCCGACATGCTCCCCGAGGGCTACTTCACCGCCGTCATGCGCGACGCGATGTGCGCCGACGACCACGAGGTCGCCGGCCTCTACTTCGGTGGCCGCAACGGCTCGCTCTACGCCTCCGCCGACGAGGGCGAGACCTGGTCGGAGATCAAGGACGCCCTGCCCGACGTCCTCGTCGTCCGCGCCGCCACCCTTCCCTGACCACCGATTCGTCTGTGCCCTCCATGTAGTTCCAGGCGTGGGCGCCATGGACGAATCGGTGGGGCTAGGCTGAGGAGATGGCGACGTTCGAGGTGTCCCGCTCCACCGAGGTGGCGGCCGACCGATCCCGCGTGCACGGGCTGATCGACGACTTCCACGAGTGGACGGCCTGGTCGCCGTGGGAGGAGATCGACCCCGACCTGCGGCGTACCTACAGCGGCCCACAGGCCGGCACGGGAGCGCGATACGCCTGGGAGGGCAACAAGAAGGCCGGTGCCGGCACGATGGAGATCACCGAGTCGGCCGAGGACAAGGTCGTGGTCGACCTGCGCTTCACGAAGCCCTTCAAGGCCGAGTACGACACCCGCTTCGACCTCGCCGCGACCGGCGCCGGCACCCGGGTGACGTGGACGATGTCCGGCACCCGCGGGCTGCTCATGGACGTAATGGGCAGGCTCTACTTCGACAAGGCCGTCGGCAAGGACTTCGAGAAGGGGCTCGGCCGGCTCAAGGCCGCGGCGGAAGCCTGAGAGCCCTTGCCGCGCAAGGCCGATCGGGCGTTCCTCCGCGCGCCGCGGATCCGGTGGGGCGATGTCGCCCCGGTTGCGGCCGCCGCCATCGGGGTACGCCGGCTGGTGCATCGCGACACCCTCGCCGGCTCCCCGCGGACCCACGTCTGGCGGTGCACCGACCCCGACGACGACACGTCGTACGTCGTCAAGGCCTACCGGCTGGCGGGCGAGGAGGCACACGCCCGCGAGGCGGCTGGGCTGTCCGCGCTCGACGGCGCCGCCGGCATCCCGAGGCTGCTCGGAGTGGCCGACCGGCCGCCGCTGGTCGTGATGACCGATCTCGGTGCCGGACCGTCCGTCGCCGAGCGCCTCCTCGGCCGCGACCGTGACACGGCCGACCACGCGCTCCTCGGCTGGACGGACGCGCTCGCCCGCCTGCACGCCGCCTCGACCGCGGAGACCCGCGACGCCTTCCGCCGCGCACTGGGTGAGCGCGCGCCACGCGTCGCGCCCGACACGATGCCCGCGGCGTTCGCGACGGCGGCGGCTCGGTACGCCGAGCTGGTGCCGGCGCTGGGGATCGCGCCCGATCGCGGCGCGCTCACCGCGGTCTCCGCGTTGGCGGACCCGTTGCACGACTCCTTCGTCGTCACGCCGGAGGACACCTGTCCCGACAACAACCTGATCGCCGCTGACGGCAGCGTCGCGCTGATCGACCTCGAGGGCGCCGCGATCCGCCACCCGGCCTGGGATATCGCCTATCTGCGTGTGCCGTGGCCGACCTGCTGGTGCGCCTGGGCGCTCCCGGCCGACGTCGCCGACGCGGCCGTGGCCCGCTACCGGACGTCCGCGACGGTCTCGTGGGCAGGCTCGCGGCGCTTCGACGAGGACCTCGACCACGCGACCTTCGCCTGGTGCCTGCTGACACCGTCGTGGTTCCTGGGCACGGCGCTGAGCCGTCGCCGGGCCGCTCGCGACAGTGCGAAGATGCCCGGCCGCCGGACCATGACCCTGCACCGGCTCGCCCTGGCCCGACGAGCTCGGCCGGCAGGGCCGGGTGGACGCTGGTCCGCTCGTCGACCTCGCCGGCCGGCTGCACGACGTACTCCTCGAGAGGTGGGGTCCGCACCCCCTCGCCCTCGCCCCGGCCTGGACGTGAGACCCCGGCGGCGGACGACGGGGCCGCTCGTTACGCTCTTGAGCATGTCTGACCAGCCCGACCTGAAGCCCCGTTCCCGCGATGTCACCGACGGCCTCGAGAAGGCCGCCGCGCGGGGGATGCTCCGGGCGGTTGGGATGGGCGACGCGGACTGGGAGAAGCCGCAGATCGGGGTGGCGTCGAGCTGGAACGAGATCACGCCCTGCAACCTCTCTCTCGACCGGCTCGCCAAGGCGGTCAAGAACGGCGTGCACGCGGCCGGCGGCTATCCGCTGGAGTTCGGCACGATCTCGGTCTCCGACGGCATCTCGATGGGCCACGAGGGCATGCACTTCTCGCTCGTCAGCCGCGAGGTGATCGCCGACTCCGTCGAGACCGTGATGATGGCCGAGCGGCTCGACGGCTCGGTGCTGCTCGCCGGCTGTGACAAGTCGCTGCCCGGCATGCTGATGGCGGCCGCCCGGCTCGACCTGGCGAGCGTCTTCCTCTACGCCGGGTCGATCATGCCCGGCCAGGTCGACGGACGCGACGTGACCATTATCGACGCCTTCGAGGCCGTCGGGGCCTGTCTGGCCGGCCGCATCACCCGCGAGGAGGTCGACCGCATCGAGCGGGCGATCTGTCCCGGCGAGGGCGCGTGCGGCGGCATGTACACCGCCAACACCATGGCCAGCGTCGCGGAGGCGCTCGGCATGAGCTTGCCCGGTTCGGCGGCCCCGCCTGCCGTCGACCGCCGCCGCGACGGCTTCGCGCACCGCTCCGGAGAGGCGGTCGTCGAGCTGCTGCGGCGCGGCATCACGGCTCGGCAGATCATCACCAGGGAGGCGCTCGAGAACGCCATCACCGTCGTGATGGCGCTGGGCGGCTCCACCAACGCCGTCCTCCACCTGCTCGCCATCGCCCGCGAGGCCGATGTCGACCTGACCATCGACGACTTCAACCGCATCGGCGACAAGGTGCCGCACCTCGGCGACCTCAAGCCCTTCGGCCGCTTCGTCATGAACGACGTCGACAAGGTCGGCGGCATCCCCGTGGTGATGAAGGCGCTCCTCGACGCCGGTCTGATGCACGGCGACTGCCTGACCGTTACCGGTCGCACGATGGCGGAGAACCTCGAGGCGCTCGCGCCCCCGGCCATCGACGGCGACATCATCCGGACCCTCGACAGGCCGATCCACAGGACCGGCGGCATCACGGTCCTCAAGGGCTCGCTCGCACCCGAGGGAGCCGTCGTCAAGAGCGCCGGCTTCGACGACTCCACCTTCACCGGCACCGCGCGCGTCTTCGACGGCGAGCGCGCCGCGCTCGACGCGCTGGCCGCCGGGCAGATCAAGGCCCGTGACGTCGTGGTCATCCGCTACGAAGGGCCGAAGGGCGGTCCCGGAATGCGCGAGATGCTCGCCATCACCGGAGCCATCAAGGGCGCCGGTCTCGGCAAGGACGTCCTGCTCATCACCGACGGGCGCTTCTCCGGCGGCACGACGGGCCTCTGCGTCGGCCATATCGCCCCCGAGGCGGTCGACGGCGGTCCGATCGCGTTCGTCCGCGACGGTGACCCGATCACCCTCGACGTCGCCAACCGCACCCTGGAGTTCGCGGTGGAGCCCGAGGAGCTCGCCGCCCGCGAGGACGGCTGGCAGCCCAACCCTCCCAAGTACACCCGCGGCGTCCTCGGCAAGTACGCCAAGGTCGTCCGGTCCGCAGCGCACGGCGCCGTTTGCGGCTAGCCTGAGCCGTGGGAACACGGTTTGGTGCCAAACCGCGTGGCGACCGGGCGCTGACCTGTTGGAAATCAAGCCCATCGGGCCTTCGGGGCGTGATCTCCAGCAGGTCACGGCCGGGCCGGCCAGGCGGCTAGCCTTGCGCGCGTGATCAGTCTCGGTGGCCGACGGACGGCATGGCTCGTTGCGCCTCTGCTCGCTCTCTCCTTGCTCGGCCCTTCGCTGCTCGGTCTGTCGCTGCTCGGTCCGTCGGCGACCGCGACGGGGAAGCAGGCCCCGTCCGACGGCGTACCGATGGCCGCGGCGAGCAAGATGGGCGCGGCGAGCAAGACGAGCAGGTCGGGTACGACGCACGCGGACGCGACGCTGCCGGGCGGCGGGCGGAAGGTGTTCGGAAGGAAGAGGTTCCTGGTCGCCTACTACGGCGCCGCCGGTGCGAGCTCACTCGGCGTGCTCGGCGAGACCGATGTCGACACCGCCCACCGGCGGCTCGTGCGCGCCGCCAAGCCGTTCAAGAAGAAGGGCGAGACGGTCGTCCCGGTCTACGAGCTGATCGTGACCGTCGCCGATCGCGTCCCCGGCAACGACGGCGACTACAACCACGACGCCTCCACCGCCGACGTACAGGCCTATGTCGACGCGGCGGCGCGCAACCAGGCGCTGCTGGTGCTCGACATCCAGCCCGGTCGCAGCGACTTCCTCACCGTCGCGCAGCGCTGGGAGTGGGCGCTGCGGCACCCGCACGTCGGCCTGGCGCTGGACGCCGAATGGCGGGTCGGCCCGACGCAGGTGCCGGGCCAGGTCATCGGCAGCGTGCGCGCCAACGAGGTCAACCGGGTGTCCAGGTGGCTCTCCGGCCTGACCGCGGCGGCCGCGCTGCCGGAGAAGGTCTTCCTGCTGCACCAGTTCAAGGTCGGCACCCTCCCGGACATCCGGAAGATCCGGCGGTGCCCCGGGCTGGCCAGCGTCCAGCACTTCGACGGCTACGGCACGCCGGCGCAGAAGCTCGCGCAGTACCACCTCGTCGCCGAGCCCAAGAGGTTCACCATGGGCTTCAAGCTCTTCTACGACGAGGACAAGCCGCGGATGACGGCGAAGGCGGTCCGCGCGATCGACCCGCCGGTGCGCTTCGTCAGCTTCCAGTAGGGACACCGATTCGTCCCGGTCGGCACGCGGAGAACTACATGGGAGGTCGCAGACGAATCGGTGTAGGAATGGCGCATGCCGACCGATGCCCTCGCGACCAGCGCCGAGCTCGACACCGCGGACCCGCTCGCGGCGTACCGCGAACGCTTCGTCGGCGCCGACACGTCGCTCGTGTACTTCGACGGCAACTCCCTGGGCCGGCCGCTGGTCGCGGCGGTCGACCGGCTGTCGTCGTTCGTCCGGGAGGAGTGGGGAGGCCGGCTGATCCGCGGGTGGGACGAGCGGTGGTACGAGCTGCCGCTCACTGCTCGGCGACCGGCTCGGGGCCGCGTGTCTCGGTGCGGCACCCGGCCAGACCGCCCTCGGCGACTCCACCACCGTGTGGCTCTACAAGCTGGCCCGGGCGGCGCTCGCGGCGCAGCGGGCGGCCGACCCGCGTCGTACTGAGATCGTCGTCGACACCGACAACTTCCCGACCGACCGCTACGTCGTCGAGGGGGTCGCGGCCGAGACCGGGATGACGGTGCGCTGGGTCGAGGTCGATCGGGCGCTGGGCGTCACCGCCGACCTGTTGGGCGAGGCGGTGGGGGAGAGCACCGCACTCGTCGTGCTCAGCCATGTCGCCTACCGCAGCGGCTACCTCGCCAACGCCGCCGAGCTCACGACGATCGCGCACGACGCCGGCGCGCTGGTCTGCTGGGATCTGTGCCACTCGGCCGGATCGGTGCCCGTCGACCTCGACGGGTGGGGTGCCGACCTCGCCGTGGGCTGCACGTACAAGTACCTCAACGGAGGGCCTGGATCGCCGGCCTTCGGCTACGTCGCGGCCCGCCATCAAACGCAGATGCGGCAGCCGATCCAGGGCTGGATGGGGCACGCCGACCCGTTCGCGATGGGACCCGGCTACAGCCCGTCACCAGGCATGCGCAGGTTCATCTCCGGCACCCCTCCGATCACGGGCATGGTGGCACTCGAGGGGATGGTCGAGCTGGTCGAGGAGACCGGCATCGACGCGGTCCGGGAGAAGTCGATCGGCCTCACGTCGTACGCCGCGGCGCTGGCCGACGAGTGGCTGGCACCGCTGGGTGTAGCGATCGCTTCACCTCGCGACCCGGCGATCCGGGGCGGCCACCTCACCCTCAACCATCCGCGCATGCGCGAGGTCGTCGCCACACTGTGGGAGCGCGACGTGATCCCCGACTACCGCGACCCTGGCGGCCTGCGCGTCGGCCTCTCCCCGCTCTCGACGTCCTACGCCGAGGTCGAGGCCGGGATGGCCGCTATCAGTGAGGTGCTCGGCAGATAGGCAACGCGGAACGCCGTAGCCGAACAGGCACAACCCGCCTCCAAGGACATCCGTTCCCCGTGGCCGACCGGCCGGATCGGACTTCTGCCGGTCCGTATGCGCCGGGTCCGGTGGAGACCGCTCAACGCACCCAGATGAGCTCGCCGGCATCCCACTTGCGCAGGGCGACCTCGGCCAGCCGGTCGAGCGCCGCGTTGCCGGAGCCGCGGCGGATCTCGTCGGCGTGGGTGCGGCCGTACTCCTGGCCGACGGCGTTGTTGTGCTGGTCGACCTGGGAGTCGCGGGAGTCGGGGGTGCCCTTCTCCTGCGTCTCGGCGAGGGCGGTCGCGAGGCGTTCGCCGTACCTGCCGGTGAGGTAGGCCTGCCAGACGAAGTGGCGCACCGCGTTCTGCCGCCCGGGCACGCCGGCCCCGCGCCGGGCAGCCAGGCTCAGCGCCGCCGCGCTGGCGGCGATCACCTGGGCGGCCTGCGTCGGCGAGGCGCCGGCCCGCGTGGCGGCGCCGTAGAGCCTCGGCACCCCGCGCGCGGAGTGGAGGGCGCTCCGTAGCTTGGTCAGCATGCCGCTCACTCTGCCACGCCCACGCTCGCGCTGACGTCACCGATCCAGTCACCCCGGGATCGGTGGCACGCCGCTCTCCCTCAACTGCGCGATCATCGTTTGCGCCGAGCGATCGTGCTGGGCGCCGTCTGTTGGGAAGATCTGCCGTCACAGTGGCGGCAGATCCTCCCAACTGAACCGCCATGCCCGCGGCGCGGGACCCGATCGTCGGTGGGTTCCGGCACGATGGCTGCCATGACCGCGATCCGCATGCCCGCGCCACTCCGCCCCGGCGACCGCATCGGCGTCACGGCGCCGTCCGCGGGCGCGTCCGGTGACGGACTGAGGAGGGTGCAGTTCGCGATCGAGTGGCTGCGCGGGCGCGGGTACGACGTGGTCGTCGGCGAGTGTCTCGTCAGTGACCGCTGGGTCTCCGCGCCCAAGGAGCTTCGTGGTGCGGAGCTGACCGCAATGCTGTGCGACCGGTCGATCCGGGCGGTGCTGCCGCCGTGGGGTGGGGTCACGGCGATCGACATCCTCGACCAGCTCGACTACGCCGCGATCGCGGCGGCCGAGCCCGGCTGGGTGGTCGGCTACTCCGACTCGTCGACGTGGATGACGCCCCTTCTGCTGCGCACCGGCCTGGCCAGCATCCACGGCGACAACCTCGCCGACACTCCGTACATCGCTCCCGACGGCCTGGTGCACTGGCTCGACGTCGCCTCGGCCCCCACGTCGGTGACCCAGCGCGACTCCGGGCTGGTCGCCGACTGGCGGCGCTTCGAGGAGGACGCCACCGCGACCGAGTGGAAGCGCGTCGGCACCGGGTCGTGGAGCCTCCACGGCGCCGAGAGTCTCGACGTGACCGGGCGTCTCGTCGGTGGCTGCATCGAGACGACCGCGGCGCTGGCCGGTTCGCCGTACGGCGACATCCGTGCCTTCGGCGCCGAGCACGGCCCTCTGGTCGTCTACCTCGAGGCCTCCGACGAGGAGGCGTTCAACATCTGCCGTTACCTCCACCAGCTGCGCTACGCCGGGTGGTTCGACCACGCGGTGACCGTGCTGATCGGCCGCACCCCGGCACCCGACTCGACCGTCGAGGGCGGCATGACCCAGCGCGAGGCGGCGCTCGACGCGCTGGGAGGGCTCGATCTGCCGATCGTCTTCGACCTGGAGATCGGTCACGTGCCGCCGCACCTGCCGCTGGTCAACGGCGCGCTGGCGCGGGTGGTCGTCGACGGCAACCGCCGGGAGATCGTGCAGACGATGCGCTGACGTAGGAGAAGGGGATGGGGGTCGTGGACGAGGATCCACGCCCGAGACACTGGTGCGGTGACACCCATCGCACCCGACAGTCAGCCGGTCGGCGCGCCGGTGCCCGGCTGGGGCGCCCGGCCGTTCCCCGCTCGGGTCGAGCGTGCCGGTCGCACCGTCACCGTCGCCCCGGTCTCGGCTGCGCACGTCCGAGACCTCTACGACGCCGTCTGCGGGCCGGACGACGCCTGGCTGTGGACCTACCGGCCCGAGGAGCCGCCGGCCGACCTCGCCGACCTCACGGCCCGGGTCGAGGAGTGGTCGGCGGCCACCGACCGGGTGACCTTCGCCCTCGTGCCCGTCGACACCGGCCGCGCAGCCGGACTCGCCAGCCTGATGCGAGTGGACGCCGCGAACGGTGTCGTCGAGGTGGGCGCAATCCTCTACGCCGCTTCGCTGCAGCGAACCACGGCCGCGACCGAGGCGATGTGGCTGCTGATGCGCTACGTCTTCGACGACCTCGGCTACCGCCGCTACGAGTGGAAGCTCGACTCTCACAACGCGCCGTCGGCCGCGGCCGCCCGGCGCCTAGGCTTCACCTACGAGGGCCGCTTCCGCAACGCGATGGTCTACAAGGGCCGTAACCGCGACACCGACTGGTTCGCCATGACCGACGCCGACTGGTCACGCCTTCGCCCGGCGTACGACGCCTGGCTCGCGCCGTCGAACTTCGACGGCTCCGGCGCGCAGCGCCGCACCCTTGCCGAGCTCCGGAAGGGCACCTGACCCGATGTCGGAGGTCGACGGCATCGTGTGACGTCTCGGCCCGCCGCCGCGCCGAGATGTCACTATGGTGAGGAGAGCGGATGTGGGTCGGACAGGAGCAAGCAGCATGGGATCCAGCTTCTCGGCGAGCTCGTCACCGGAGGCCGCCCTGGTGCGCAGACGGATGTCGTACGCCGAGTTCGAGGCGTTGCCCGGCGACGTCCGCGCGGAGTACGTCGACGGAGTGGCGTTGATGAGCCCGCCCGGCACGTGGGATCACCAAACGGTCGCGTTCGAGGTGGCCCACGCCGTCAAGCTGGCATTGCCGAACCTCGTCACCGTGGTCGAGGCGGGGGTGGCCACGGGGCCGATGCGACGTCGGATCCCAGATGTCGCAGTGGTCGAGGCGGTGCCCGACGCGATGTGGGCCGAGGTCCCGCTGCTGATCGCCGTCGAGGTGCTCTCGCCGAGCACCCGGAGTGAGGACACGCTGCGCAAGTCGACCGAGTATCAGCAGGCCGGCGTCGGCCAGTACTGGATCGTCGACCGCGAGCATCGCTCCATCACCGTCCTCGTCAACAACGGGTCGGGCTGGGACATTCGGCTCGAGCTGACCGACGATCAGCCCACCGGCGCCGTCGCGGTCGGCGAGCACGGCGAGGTGCCATTGGACCTCCACGCCATCCTGCGGCGCGACTCCTGACGTCGCTGTCGTGCCTGTGCAGCTCTCCGGTGTCCCCGGCTCCGGCAAGTCCACTCTCGCGCGGGCGTTGGCGACGGAGGGTGGGTTCGTGGTGCTCGACACCGACGTGCTCAAGAGCGCGCTCATCGAGCAGGGCGTACTGCTCGCGGACGCGGGCCGGGCGACGTACACCCAAGTGCTGACCCTGGCGGAGGACCTGCTAGCGCAGGGTCATCAGGTGATCGTCGACTCGCCCTGCCGGTACGACGCGCTGCTCGCCGCCGGCCGTTCGGTGGCCGGACGCGCAAGAGTGCCCTACGCCCTCATCGAACTGTGGGCGGCTGACCCGGCGACATTGCTGTCCAGGCTCGACCGGCGGGAGGCCAGGTGCTCACAGGTCGCCTCTTCGACCCACCCGGCACCCGGCACCGGGTGGGAGTTCGGCAGCGGACCCGAGACGCTGCGTGCCTGGCAGGACCAGCTGGTCCGCCCCGACGTGGGCTGGCTCCGCCTGGATGCCCTCGCGCCTCCCGAGGACACCCTTGACGCGGCGCTGACCTTCTTGCGCGAGCGGCATCCGCCGGCTACATAGGGAGTGACATGGTGGGGGCATGGACCAGAGGGTGAGCTTCGTGACGTTGGCGGTGACCGACATGGGGCGCACGCGTACGTTCTACGTCGACGGGCTGGGGTGGGAGCCCGTGCTCGAGGCCGACGACGTGCTGATGTTCCAGGTCGCCGACAAGGTGCTGCTGAGCCTCTGGGACGCCGAGTCCTTCGCGGCCGAGGTGGGCTACCCGCCGGGCGCCGGAGGCACGGCACCGATCACGCTGGCCCACAACCTCGCCACCAAGCAGGGCGTCGACCGGGTGCTCGAGACCGCTCGCGGCGCGGGCGCCGACCCGGTGTCGGCGGCGGTGCAGCGGGAGTGGGGTGGCTACACCGGCTACTTCGCCGACCCGGACGGCTTCCGCTGGGAGGTCGCCTACAACCCAGGAGAGATCGGGCGGGTCGTCCTGCCCGGAGAGGACGAGTGATGACAGACCCCAAGCAGAAGCTGACGGAGGCCGACGTCCGGGCGGCCGGGCTGGCAGACTGGCGACAGATCCTCGGCACGATCCAGGCGCGCTTCCGGACGGGCAGCTTCGCCACCGGGCTCGCCCTCGTCGACCGCATCGGCGCGGCCGCCGAGGAGGCCAACCACCACCCCGACGTCACGCTCACCTACCCGAGCGTGACCGTTACCTTGAGCAGCCACGATGTCGGCGGCATCACCAGCCGCGACCTCGACCTGGCGCGCCTGGTCAGCCAGTACGCCGCAGACGCCGGCGCCGCCGCCGACCCGGCGAGCCTCACCCAGGCCGAGTGGGGCATCGACACCTGGGACTCCGCCGAGATCCAGCCCTTCTGGGCGGCGATCCTCGGCGGCAGCAAGGTCGCGGAGGAGGTGGTGGACCCGCACGGCAGCTACCCGACGATCTGGTTCCAGGACACCGACGAGCATGAGACGCCGCGCCAGCGGTGGCACGTCGACGTCTGGGTAGCGCACGACCAGGCACAGGCGCGCATCGACGCGGCGGTGGCGGCGGGCGGCACGCTGGTGGACGACACCCACGCACCCAGCTTCTGGGTCCTCGCCGATCCGCAGGGCAACAAGGCGTGCGTCTGCATCCCCACCGGGCGCGGCTGACCGGTCGTCAGGCCACGACGCGGATCGTCGTCAGCTCCGGGTCCGCCGCATAGGCGATCCTGACCCCTTCGGCCTTCGCCTCGAGCAGGGCGTCCAGCGCCTCTCGGGTGACCGCCTCGCCCGGCGCCAGCACCGGGATGCCGGGAGGGTACGGCGCGATCAGCTCGGCGCAGACCCGGCCCACGGCTCGATCGCGCGGGACGAGCTCCTGCGCCGAGAGGAAGGCGGCCCGG
The DNA here is from genome assembly GCA_963767345.1 of uncultured Actinomycetota bacterium. GTDB lineage: Bacteria > Actinomycetota > Actinomycetes > Propionibacteriales > Nocardioidaceae > Nocardioides. The sequence goes on along the minus strand of CAVYDO010000005.1, from coordinate 340,277 downwards.
GGCGTCATCACCGGGACCGGGTCGACGGCGTACGCCGCGCCGGTCACGACGTCACGGGGCCGTCCTCGGTGACGCTCGATCGAGCCGGCCAGCGCGGCTCCGAGCGCCGCGAGGCCGGCGCGGGTGTCGGCCAGTGAGACCTGCGCGACGATCGTGTCGCGATCGGCCATCTCCACGGGCAGGCCGGCAGCGAGCAGGTCGGCCTCGACGTCGAGGCCGCGCGCACCGGTGCCGGGCAGCACCAGGGTGATCTTGAGCGGGTCGACCTGCGGCCCGTCCAGCACGACGAGGCCGTCGACGCCCGAGAGGGTCTCGCGCAGAGCGCGCACGCCCGCGAGGGCCTCGGTGAACAGGGCCGCGCCGTGCCGTTCCAGGAGGGCGCGTGCGGCGTCGGTGCTGGCCAGGATCGCGCCGGCCGGCGAGGTCGTGTTGGTCGCCTCGAAGGCGGCGTCGAGCCGCGCGGGGTCGAGCCCCGTCGGACCGGAGGTGCGGGCGAGCACGATCGCGGCCTGGCTCCACGCGGGCAGCGACTTGTGCGCGCTGACGACCATCGCGTCGGCACCCTGGGCGAGAGCGTGAGCAGGCAGGCCCGGGTGGAAGCCGAAGTGGGGTGCCCACGCGGCATCGACGACGAGCGGCACGCCCCGGGCCCGGGTGAGCCGAGCCAGCGCGCCCACGTCGCCGACCGTGCCCACATAGCTGGGATCGCCGACGAGCACCCCGCACGCGCCCGGGTGCGCGTCCAGGGCCCGGCTCACCACCTCCGGGGCGACCCCACCCGGGAGTCCGGTACGCCGGTCCACCTCCGGCCGCACCCAGATCGGGGTGAGGCCGGCAAGCACCAGGCCCAGGAGCATCGAGCGGTGCAGGGTGCGGCTGACCACCACCCGTCGCTCGTCGTCGGCGGGGGCAGTCGCCAGTGCGAGGGCGAGCGTCTGGTTCCCGTGCGTCGAGCCGCCCACCGAGAATCGGCACCAGTCGGCGCCCCACAGCCGGGCCGCGCGCGCCTCCGCCGCGCGAAGCACCCCGTGCGTCAGCCGCATCGTGTCCAGCCCGGCGTACAGGGGCACGTCGCCCGCGACGACATCGCCCACCAGGTCGAGGCGCTGCTTGTGACCGGGGATCGTGAAGGGTGTCGATGCACTCTCCTGGAAGCGCAGCCAGGCATCGAGCAACGGTGCGTCGCCGCGCAGCCCGTGGGGATCGGTGGCCATGCGCGCAGCGTGCCCCATTGCCGGCCCGGATCGCATCGCGAGACCCGCGTACCATATGCTGGGACCCGAGAGACACTGACTTGACGGCCGGTGGCCCGACGTAGACGGTTAGGACATGCGCACCGAGCTTCTCGTACGCACGCGACGCGTGGACTGACCACACGGTCTTCCCGCGTCATCCCTCCGTTGCCGTCAGGCTCGGGGGGTTTTTTGTTGTCCACCACCCACGGCACACCGGCACATAGGCGAGGAAGCAGCAGATGAGCGAGCAAGGCAGCGGGACCGGGACCCAGGTCACGGGGGCTCAGAGCCTGGTCACCTCGCTGGAGCGGGCAGGGGTCGACACGATCTTCGGCATCCCCGGCGGTGCGATCCTCCCGGCGTACGACCCCCTGATGGACTCCAGCAGGATCCGGCACATCCTGGTGCGCCACGAGCAGGGCGCCGGCCACGCCGCGCAGGGGTACGCCGCCGCGACCGGCCGGGTGGGCGTCTGCATGGCCACCTCGGGTCCGGGCGCGACCAACCTGGTGACGCCCATCGCGGACGCCCATATGGACTCGGTGCCGATGGTGGCCGTCACCGGCCAGGTCGGCGCCGCGTCGATCGGCACGGACGCCTTCCAGGAGGCCGACATCCGCGGCATCACGATGCCGATCACCAAGCACAACTTCCTCGTCACCGACCCCGCCGAGATCCCGCGGCGCATCGCCGAGGCCTTCCACATCGCCTCGTCCGGGCGCCCCGGTCCGGTGCTCGTCGACATCGCCAAGTCGGCGCTCACCGCACAGACGACCTTCCGCTGGCCCGACGAGATCCAGCTGCCGGGCTACCGGCCCACCACCAAGCCCCACGGCAAGCAGATCCGCGAGGCGGCCCGGCTGATCCTGGAGTCGCGCCGTCCGGTCCTCTACGTCGGCGGCGGCGTGATCCGGGCCGGCGCCAGCGCCGAGCTCCGCACCCTCGCCGAGCTTGCCGGCCTGCCGGTGGTCACGACGTTGATGGCCCGCGGCGCCTTCCCCGACTCACATGCCCTGCACTTCGGCATGCCCGGCATGCACGGCACGGTCGCGGCGGTCGGTGCCCTGCAGCGCAGCGACCTGATCATCAGCCTGGGCGCGCGCTTCGACGACCGGGTGACGGGCAACCTCGACTCCTTCGCGCCCGGCGCCAGGATCATCCACGCCGACATCGACCCCGCCGAGATCGGCAAGAACCGCAAGACCGACGTCCCGATCGTCGGCGACGCCCGCGAGGTCATCGCCGAGCTCGTGGTCGCCCTCCGCAAGGCCGCCGACGCGGGCGAGCACGGCGACTTCGAGGAGTGGCTGACCTGGCTCACCGGCGTGCGCGGTCGCTACCCGCTCGGGTACGACCAGCCGAACGACGGCTCGCTCGCTCCCCAGTACGTGATCGAGCGGCTCGGCAAGATCGCCGGCCCCGAGGCCATCTACGCCGCCGGCGTGGGCCAGCACCAGATGTGGGCCACCCACTACGTCGGCTACGAGAACCCGCGCACCTGGATCAACTCCGGCGGCCTCGGCACGATGGGCTTCGCCGTCCCGGCGGCGATGGGCGCCAAGGTCGGCTGCCCCGACAAGACGGTGTGGGCGATCGACGGAGACGGCTGCTTCCAGATGACCAACCAGGAGCTCGCCACCTGCGCGATCAACGACATCCCGATCAAGGTCGCCATCATCAACAACGAGTCGCTGGGCATGGTCCGTCAGTGGCAGACCCTCTTCTACAACTCCCGCTACTCCAACACCGACCTGCACACGGGCGCCGACCGACGCATCCCCGACTTCGTCAAGCTCGCCGACGCCTACGGCTGCGTCGGTCTCTCCTGCGAGTCACCGGACGACGTCGACGCGACGATCGAGAAGGCGATGTCGATCGACGACCAGCCGGTCGTGGTCGACTTCCGGGTGCACCGTGACGCGATGGTGTGGCCGATGGTCGCCGCCGGCACCTCCAACGACGACATCAAGTACGCGCGCGACCTGGCGCCGGAGTTCGACAAGGACGACGAGTGATTCCGCCGGTCGAGGAGCGAGCACCCCGTTTCCGCTGGTTGAGGAGCGAGCGCAGCGAGCGTCTCGAAACCCAAGGAGCCCAGAGATGAGTACCCACACCCTCTCGGTGCTGGTGGAGAACCAGCCAGGCGTCCTGGCCCGCATCGCCGGCCTGTTCGCCCGCCGCGGCTTCAACATCGAGTCGCTCGCGGTCGGGCCGACCGAGCACACCGAGATCTCCCGGATGACGATCGTCGTCAACGTCGCGGACTCACCGCTCGAGCAGGTGACCAAGCAGCTCAACAAGCTGGTCGAGGTCATCAAGATCGTCGAGCTCGACGGCTCGGCGTCGGTCAACCGTGAGCTCGTGCTCGTCAAGGTGCGCGCCGACCAGTCGACCCGCGGTGCGATCAACGACGTCGTCGATCTCTTCCGCGCGAAGGTCGTCGACGTCGCCCCCGACGCGATCACCATCGAGGTCACCGGCAACGCCGACAAGCTCGCCGACTTCCTCAGGGTGCTCGAGCCGTTCGGCATCCGGGAGCTCGTCCAGGGCGGCATGGTCGCCATCGGTCGTGGCTCCCGCTCGATCTCCGAGAAGCCGCCCAAGCCGGTCGCCGTCCCCGTCGCCGGCTGACCATCCGTGGTCTCGACACGGTCGCTCGTCCCTCGCGACCGGCTCGACCAGCGAGGAATCGGTGGTCGAGCCCGCGAGCGCAGCGAGCGGTGTCGAGACCACACCCGACGTACCATCCGAAAACCCAACCCGAAGGAGAGCCCCAGTGGCTGAGATGTTCTACGACGACGACGCCGACCTGTCCCTGATCCAGGGCAAGAACGTCGCCGTGATCGGCTACGGCAGCCAGGGCCACGCCCACGCGCTGTCGCTGCGCGACTCCGGCGTCGACGTCCGCGTCGGCCTCAAGGAGGGCTCCGCGAGCCGGGCCAAGGCCGAGGCCGAGGGCCTGCGCGTCGTCACCCCGGCCGAGGCGGTCGAGGAGGCCGATGTCGTCGTGATCCTCGCCCCTGACCACGTGCAGCGCAAGCTCTACACCGAGGAGATCGAGCCGAACCTCGCCGAGGGCGACACCCTGGTGTTCGGCCACGGCTTCAACATCCGCTTCGGCTATATCACGCCGCCCGCCGGCGTCGACGTGTTCATGGTCGCCCCCAAGGGCCCCGGTCACCTGGTCCGTCGTGAGTACGTCGACGGCCGCGGCGTCCCCGTGCTGGTCGCCGTCGAGAAGGACGAGTCGGGCGACACCTGGCCGCTCGCCCTGTCCTACGCGAAGGCCATCGGCGGCCTGCGCGCCGGCGGCATCAAGACCACCTTCACCGAGGAGACCGAGACCGACCTCTTCGGCGAGCAGGCCGTGCTGTGCGGCGGCGCCTCCAAGCTGGTGCAGTACGGCTTCGAGGTCCTCACCGAGGCCGGCTACCAGCCCGAGGTCGCCTACTTCGAGTGCCTCCACGAGCTCAAGCTCATCGTCGACCTGATGTACGAGGGCGGCATTGCCAAGCAGCGCTGGTCGGTCTCCGACACCGCCGAGTACGGCGACTACGTCTCGGGCCCGCGGATCATCACCCCCGACGTGAAGAAGAACATGGAGGCGGTCCTGGAGGACATCAAGAACGGCGCCTTCGCCGAGCGCTTCATCACCGACCAGGACGCCGGAGGCCCCGAGTTCAAGGCCTTCCGCGAGGCCGAGGAGAAGCACCCCATCGAGGCGACCGGCCGCGAGCTGCGCAAGCTCATGTCCTGGGTCAAGAGCCACGACTCCGACTACGTGGAGGGCTCCTCCGCCCGCTGACAGCGGCGGAGCCGCCGAGACGGCGTGAGTTCCTCGCCGAGATGGCAGAAGCGCCCGAGAGCTTCTGCCATCTCGGCCTCTTGGTTTCAGGAGTGTCGCGAGCGGGCATGAGTCCCACCGATGAGGTGGGACGGTGCGCGCAATCTGCACGATGTCGGGGGCGCACCGCTCCAGCCCTCCGGCATCACCCGGTCCGGCGCGGGCATCCTCATGCACCTCGGACCCTGATGGCCCTTCCTCCGCCGGCGAGGGCCACCAGGGTCCAGCGTGCGCACCGATGCCCGGCGTATCGGCGGGCCACGCGGGCCAACGGCTGCCCGATCTGAGTCCGGCCGGGACTCACCGGCTCTGCGGAAGAATGTGGTCATGAGCGCGGACATCACCGGCACCAGCACGAGCGCGCCGACCCGTCGACCGAGCGCTCTGGTGGCCGCCTACTGGACCGCCGGCCTGCTGGCCCTGCAATGGGTGCTGGAGCTCCTCGACCAGATCAGCGGCAACCGGCTCGACCAGCTCGGCATCCGCCCGCGCACCGGCGACGGCGTCTGGCACGTCCTCACCGCACCCTGGCTGCACGGCGGCTGGGGTCACCTGGTCGCCAACTCGGTGCCGTGGCTGGTGCTCGGGTTCCTCGTGCTGCTCAGCGGCTGGCGGGAGTGGCTCGGCGCGACCGCCGCCGCGGTGCTGGTCTCCGGCGCGCTCGTGTGGCTGTTCTCGCCGGCCAACTCGGTAACCCTCGGCGCGAGCGGCGTGATCTTCGGCTGGCTGACATATCTGCTGGCGCGCGGCATCTTCTTGCGCCGGCCCGGCCAGATCGCCCTCGCCGTCGTGATCCTCGTCGGGTACGGCGGCGTGCTGTGGGGCGTGCTGCCCGGCACGCCTGGGGTGTCCTGGCAGGGCCACCTCGGCGGCGCGGTGGGCGGCGTACTCGCGGCCTGGCTGCTGCACCGGCGGTCCGCTGGCTCCTGATGCACGTCGGCCACTCGACCTGCGCGCCGTGGGTGGGGCGCCGACACGTCGCAAGCCGCACTTCGTCGCTGCGCTCCTCGTGCGTTTGCGACGGGTCGGCTCTCACGGGCTTCGCCCGTGGTAAGGTTAGGCAGACCTAAATCACTGCGCTAGGCTGGTCGATCGTGCTGGGGAACTTCCTGATCGGACTGCGCGAGGGGCTGGAGGCCGCGCTGGTCGTCAGCATCCTGGTGGCGTACGTGGTCAAGTCCGACCGCCGTCACCTGCTGCCGCGCATCTGGGCCGGCGTCGGCCTGGCGGCCACGGTGAGCCTGGCGTTCGGCGCGGCCCTCACCTTCGGTCCTCGCGGGTTGACGTTCGAGGCGCAGGAGGCCATCGGCGGCTCGCTGTCACTGGTCGCGGTCGCGTTCGTGACCTGGATGATCTTCTGGATGGCCCGCTCCGCGAAGGGTCTCGCCGGCGAGCTCCGCGCCCGCGTCGACGCCGCCGACGACGCTGCCAACAACGGGGCCGGCCGCTGGTCGCTGGCCGTCGTCGCGATGCTCGCCGTCGGCCGCGAGGGCCTCGAGACCGCGCTGATCCTGTGGGCGAACACCAGAGCGGGCACGCGCGAGGAGACCAACGGGCTGACGCCGACCTGGGAGCCGCTCGCCGGCGCCCTCCTCGGCCTGCTGGTGGCCATCGTGCTCGGCTACCTCATCTACCGCGGCGCGATCCGGCTCAACCTCACCAGGTTCTTCACCTGGACCGGCGCCTTCCTGGTGATCGTCGCGGCCGGCGTCCTGTCGTACGGCGTGCACGACCTGCAGGAGGCCCGCATCCTGCCCGGTCTCCACAGCCTGATGTTCGACGTGAGCGACCTGGTCAGCCCCGACGGGCTCGTCGGCACGGTGCTCAAGGGGATCTTCAACTTCTCCCCGGCCACCACCTGGTTCGAAGGCATCGCCTGGCTCTGCTACGTCCTCATCGTGCTTCCGCTCTTCCTCCTCACCATCCGCCGCCGCAGCTCCACCGCAGCGCCGCGCACACCGCAGCCGGTCGGCTGAACCGTCGTACTCAGAAAGAAGGCGAGACCAGACCATGCTCGACCCCCTGCCCACCGCGCGCATGACGCGGCCGGCGGCACGCCGTACCGCCGCCGCCGCGCTCGCCCTTCTGGTCGGCGCCGGCTTGACCGCCTGCACCGAGAACGCCCCCTCCGGCGACGGCGGCGGCGCTGAGGGGGAGACGGACGCCCGCAAGGTCGCGGTCGACTCCAGTGCGGACGCCTGCGACCTGAGTGCCGCGAGCGCCCCGGCCGGCACGCTGACCTTCGACGTCACCAACACCGGCGACCAGGTGACCGAGTTCTACCTGCTCGGCGAGGACGGGCTCACCATCGTCGGCGAGGTCGAGAACATCGGCTCCCAGGTGAGCCGGCAGCTCGTCGTCAACGCCCCCGAGGGCAGCTACGTGACTGCGTGCAAGCCGGGCATGAAGGGCGAGGGCATCCGCGGCGAGTTCACCGTCGAGCCCTCGAGCGAGAAGGTCGCGGTGAGTGCGGACGAGCAGGAGCTCGTCTCCGACGCCCAGACCAACTACCAGGCCTACGTCAAGGACCAGGTCGACCAGCTCGTCGTCAGGACGCAGGAGTTCATCGACCTATACAAGGCCGGTGACGACGACGAGGCGCGCGCCCTCTACCCGGTCGCGCGCACCCACTGGGAGCGCATCGAGACCGTCGCGGAGTCGTTCGGCACCCTCGACCCCAAGATGGACGCCCGTGAGGCCGACCTCGAGCCCGGCCAGAAGTGGACGGGGTGGCACCGGATCGAGAAGGACCTCTGGCCCCAGCGCGCCGCGAAGGGCTACCAGCCGCTCACCGACAAGCAGCGGGCGACGTACGCCGACGACCTGATGGCCAACACCGGCAAGCTCAACGAGTTGGTCCTGGCGATCGAGGAGTTCCCGATCGACCAGATCGCCAACGGCTCCCGCGGTCTTCTCGAGGAGGTCGCGACCGGCAAGGTCACCGGCGAGGAGGAGTACTGGTCGCGCACCGACCTCTGGGACTTCCAGGCCAACGTCGACGGCGCGAAGGTGGCCTTCGAGGGCGTGCGGCCGATCTTGGAGACCAAGGACCCCGAGCTCGGCGCGACCCTGGCCCAGCGGTTCGACGAGCTCCAGGCCCTCCTCGATGTGCAGCGTGCGGGCGACGGCTTCAAGACCTACGACCAGCTGACGAAGGCCGAGATCAGGGAGTTCGCGACGGCGGTCAACGCTCTCTCGGAGCCCCTGTCCAAGCTCACCGCGGCGGTCTTGGGCTGACCGTGGACCAGTCGACCGGACCGATCTCACCGGCCCCGACGCCGGACCGAGGCCGGGCGGGCGTCTCTCGGCGCGGCCTCCTCGGCGCGGGGGCGGCCACCGCCGCGGGGGCCGCCGGTGCCTTCGCCATCGGGAGGGCCACGGCCGACGCCGCGAGCCCGGCTCCCGCCCGCGGGCTGCCGGACGCCTACTCCTTCCACGGCGCCCACCAGGCCGGCATCGTCACCCCTGTCCAGGACCGCCTGCACTTCGCCGCCTTCGACGTCACCACGGACGACCGACAGGAGCTCATCGACCTGCTCACCCTCTGGACCCAGGCAGCGGCCCGGATGACACAGGGCGGGCCGGCCGGCCCGGTCGGCCCGACCCAGGGCGCGTTCGACGTACCGCCCGACGACACGGGCGAGGCGATCGGCCTCCCGGCGTCGCGGCTCACCCTCACCTTCGGCTTCGGGCCCGGCCTGTTCGTGGACGGGAAGGGCCGTGACCGGTTCGGGCTGTCGGGCCGGCATCCGGCGGCGCTCCGGCCGCTGCCGCACTTCCCGGCCGACGTCATCGACCCGTCCCGCTCGGGCGGTGACCTCTGCGTCCAGGCCTGCGCCGACGACCCCCAGGTCGCCGTCCACGCGATCCGCAACCTCGCCCGCATCGGCTTCGGCACGGTCGCGGTGCGGTGGTCGCAGCTCGGCTTCGGTCGTACGTCGAGCACGTCGACGTCGCAGGACACCCCACGAAACCTGTTCGGCTACAAGGACGGCACGGCCAATATCAAGGCGGAGAACGCCGGCCAGGTCGCCGAGCACGTCTGGGTCGCCGCCGCCGACAGCGTCGGCGACGACGGGTCGGACACGGGCTGGCTCGCCGGCGGCTCCTACCTGGTCACCCGGCGGATCAACATGCGGATCGAGGTCTGGGACCGGCAGCCGCTCGTCGACCAGGACGAGTTCATCGGCCGCACCAAGGACACCGGCGCGCCCCTGTCGGGCGGCGACGAGTTCACCGAGCCCGACTTCGAGATGCCCGGACGCGAGGGCCCGATCATCCCGCTCGACAGCCACGTGCGCGTCGTCCACCCCGACCAGCACGGCGGGGCGCGGATGCTGCGTCGTGGCTACAACTTCGTCGACGGCTCCGACGACATCGGCGGCCTCGACGCCGGCCTGTTCTTCATCGCCTACGTCCGTGACCCGCGCACCCAGTTCATCCCGTTGCAGAACGCCATGGCGAAGAACGACGTGCTGATGGAGTACCTCAAGTTCACCTCCAGCGCGATCTTCGCCGTCCCGCCCGGCGTCGCCGAGGGGGAGTACGTCGGGCAGGCGCTGTTCGCCTGACCTCCGTGCGCCGGGCCGGTATCTGCCGGGCCGGTATCAGCCGGGTCGACACGCTCTCCACAATGAGCGTGAAGGGACGCCCGACGAGCAGTCCGCTGACGGATGAGGAGATCCGCGCCTTCCGGACCAGATACCCGAACTGGCCCGCCGACACGCTCGCCGGCTTCGTCGGCGGACTTCTCGCCAGTCTCATCCTCGTCCTGCTGCTTGCCTGGCAGGCCGACTGGGTCGCAGCGCGCACCCTCGAGGCGAATCCCAGCTGCGACTCCCCGCGAGGCTTGCACCGAGTGACGGTGAGAGAGGCGACGGGGGCCTCCGAATCGGACCAGCACGACCCCACGGAGGTCGAGGCCGAGAGGGGCGACCTTCCGGTGTATGCCGCGGCCAGAGCGGTCGATGACGCGAGCCAGACGCTCTGGATCCCGCCACTCGTGCCGGCTACCGCCAAGGACGGCACCGAGCAGAGGGACAAGAGCCGCACCCCCCACTTCCGGGCGGAGGAGGGGCAGAACGTGCTGACCCTGCATCTTGCCGCTGCGGCGGACGTCAGGCTGGTGTGCGTGGTCAACGGCGCGACCCTCTGGTACACCAGCTACCAGAACTGGGGTCGCGTGCGCACGGTCAAGGTGTGGGGTCGCAGCGAGGACGACGCGCAGGTGACCATCCTCCGATCCCTCGGCTCCGACGACTTTCCCAACGCCCAGCAGGCCGCCCGTGGCCTCGGCAACACCGACGTCGTGAACGTTGCCCTCCTCGACGCCTACTCGGGCCAACGCGTGGAGAACTTCAACGCGATCGCCTGCCTCGACGACGCCGGTCCGCGCACTGACGGTGAGGAGACACAGCTCGACCGATATACCGCGGCACAGGAGTACAAGCTGGATCAGGACGAGGGCATCAAGTACCGCTACGAGCCGGGGTGCATCCTCGAGCCCAAGGTCAAGGCGGGTCTGGCCGAGGTGTACCTGTACGCCAAGGACTGAGGCGAGATCACGGCTCCCCAACTCTTCGAGACGCAGATCACGCCCAACTGGTGAGACCATCCCGGGTATGGGCCTTCCAAGTCGGCGTCCTCCTCCGGTAGGGGCTCCACGAGAGCACGTCCCGAGGCGAGCTCCGGAGCGCCCGGTCCACTGCGGACGCCGAGCCGGCCGTGGCTGACCTCGAGCGGGCGACGCGCTCGCCGGAGGGACGCGACGATGCTCCCACGAGGGTTGAGCGCTGGGAGCGTCGTTCCGAGGTGCCCCTCCTGCTGCTCGCCCTCGCCTTCGTCGTGGCCTATGCGTGGCCGGTGCTCCATCCCCGGCTGGACCCCGATCTCCGTGGGTTCTTCGGTGCCGTGTCGTGGACCGTCTGGGGAGCGTTCGCCGTGGACGTGATGATTCGTCTGTCGCTCGCGGATCGGAGGATGCGCTACGCGCTCGAGCACTGGTACGACGTCGCCCTCGTCGTGCTGCCGCTGCTCCGACCGCTCCGCGTCCTGCGCCTGCTGGCGATGGTTCGCGTCCTCGACCGAGCGGTGATGGCATCGTTCTCGAGTCGCGTGCTCGTCTACGTCAGCGGCTCCGCGGGGCTCGCTGTCGGGCTCGGTGCGCTCGCCGTCCTCGATGCCGAGCGAGACTCCGAGGGCGCGAACATCACGACCTTCGGTGACGCGCTGTGGTGGGCCTGTACGACTGTGACGACGGTCGGCTACGGCGACCATTTCCCGGTGACCACCGAGGGCAGGATCGTCGCGGTAGCCCTGATGCTGGTGGGGATCGGGCTTGTCGGCTCCGTCACGGCGGCCGTGGCGACGTGGATCTTCGGGCGGGTGGCCGCCGAACGGGCGGCCGAGGGTCTCGAGGAGTCCGAGCAGCCCTGAGGTCATCCGAAGGATGCGACGGGACTGCCGCGCTCAGCCCGCGGCGCGCTCACCACGTGCGGCGCGGACGGCGGCCTCGGTCACCCGCCGGGCCCGGGTCTCGGGCCGCTTGGCGGTGACGATCCACGCCAGGATCTGCTTGCGAGCCGACGGTGGGAACGCGTCGAACGCCGCCGCGGAGCCGGGGTGCTCCGCGAAGGCCGCGGCGAGGTCCGCCGGCACGACGAGATTCTCGACGTCGTCCATCAAGGTCCACATCCCGCTCGCCTTGGCGGCCTCGACGGCCGCGCGGCCGGCGGCCTCGAGCCGCCCGGCTGCCTCGAGCCCGGCGATCCTCTCTTTGTTGCGCCGGGTCCAGACGCTGCCCCTGCGACGTGGTGAGTACCACATCATCGACCGGTCGGCGTCGAGAGTGCGCTGGGTGCTGTCGACCCAGCCGTAGCGCAGGGCCTCCACGATCGCGTCCTCGTAGTCGAAGCACTGTCGGCCGGTTGCGACCTTGTGGGTGATCAGCCAGATGCCGGGCACGTCGGTGTGGTGCTGCGCGAGCCAGTCGCCCCAGGCCTCGATCGACTCCGGCTCGAGCCGCTCCGCGTCGTCCTGCACTCCCACGGCGACCAGCCTTCCACAGCCGCGCGGGTCTCGCTGTCGCGGGCGCAGCCACCAGACGGTCCCGGGGCGAGCAGCGGAAATCGAGCGGCTACGCTTGTCGTCGCACAGCGTTGTGCCGTCTTTCGCGCCACCGCGTCGCCCGACCCGAGATCCACTTGGCGTCAGGGCGCGCCCGATCTCACTGCCTGCGAGGAACCCCGCTGTGACTGCATCCGCCGCCGACCGTCCCGTCGTACTCATCGCCGAGGAGCTCAGCCCCGCGACCGTCGAGGCGCTCGGCCCCGACTTCGAGGTCCGGCACTGCAACGGAGCCGACCGGGAGTCCCTGCTCTCCTCGATCGGCGACGTCGACGCGATCCTGGTGCGCTCGGCGACCAAGGTCGACGTCGAGGCGCTGTCGGCCGCCAGGCGGCTCAAGGTCGTCGCCCGGGCCGGCGTCGGGCTCGACAATGTCGATGTCAAGGCCGCCACCCAGGCCGGCGTCATGGTGGTCAACGCGCCCACCTCCAATATCGTCAGCGCCGCCGAGCTCGCCGTCGCGCTCATGCTGGCCGCCGCACGCCACCTCAGCCCGGCCCACAACGCCCTCAAGGGTGGCGAGTGGAAGCGGTCGAAGTACACCGGCATCGAGCTCTTCGAGAAGACCGTCGGCATCGTCGGCCTCGGCCGCATCGGGGTCCTCGTCGCCCAGCGTCTCGCCGCCTTCGGCATGGACGTCATCGCCTACGACCCCTACGTGCAGGCCGGCCGCGCCGCGCAGATGGGAGTGCGGCTCGTCGACCTCGACACCCTGTTCGCGGAGGCCGACTTCGTCAGCGTCCACCTGCCCAAGACGACCGAGACGATCGGCCTGATCGGCTCCGAGCAGCTCGCCAGGGCCAAGCCGTCGCTCGTCCTGGTCAACGCCGCGCGTGGTGGGATCGTCGACGAGGCCGCGCTGTACGACGCGCTGAAGACGGGTCGCATCGCGGGTGCCGGTCTCGACGTCTTCGCCAACGAGCCGTGCACAGACAGCCCGCTCTTCGAGCTCGAGAACGTCGTCGCCACCCCGCACCTCGGCGCGTCGACCGACGAGGCGCAGGAGAAGGCCGGCGTCTCGGTCGCGAGGTCGGTGCGGCTCGCGCTCGCGGGCGAGCTCGTGCCCGACGCGGTCAACGTCCAGGGCGGCGTGATCGCCGAGGAGGTCCGCCCCGGCATCCCGCTCACCGAGAAGCTCGGCCGGGTCTTCACGGCCCTCGCCGGCGAGGTCGCGCAGCAGATCGATGTCGAGGTGCGTGGCGAGATCGTCGAGTTCGACGTCAAGGTGCTCGAGCTTGCCGCCCTCAAGGGCGTCTTCACCGGGGTCGTCGAGGACCCGGTCTCCTACGTCAACGCGCCCCTGCTGGCCGCCGAGCGCGGCACCGCCGTACGCCTCGTGCTCGATCCGGACAGTCCCGACCACCGCAACCTGATCACCATCCGCGGCACCCTCGCCGACGGCTCACAGGTCTCCGTCAGCGGCACCCTCGTCGGGATCTCGCAGAAGGAGCGGCTGGTCGAGGTCAACGGCTTCGAGATCGACATCGAGCCCACCGACCACCTCGCCTTCCTCACGTATGTGGACCGGCCCGGCATCGTGGGCGTCGTCGGCCGCATCCTCGGCGAGGCCCAGGTCAATATCGCCGGCATGCAGGTCTCGAGGGACAAGAAGGGCGGCCAGGCCCTCGTCGGCCTCTCCGTCGACTCGCGCATCCCGGCCGATGTGCTCGACGAGATCGGCACCGCCATCGAGGCATCCTCCGTTCGCTTCGCAGAGCTGGGCTGAGACCCGGCGCTCGCACCGCTCGGCCGGCGTCACGCGACGTGGATGCGGGGGCGGGGAGTGCCTCCTCCGGCGAGGGACGGACCCGCGACGTCGGCCCAGGCATCCGCGAGCCGCTCGGCGGCGAGGGTGAGTACGTCGGCGGGGCGGGTCCAGGGGATCCGCACGAAGCGCCCGAGCCCGCCGTCCACGGAGAAGGTCGGTCCCGCGGCGAGGATCACGCCACGCCGCTCGGCCTCCGCCACAAGAGTCGTCGCCACGCCTGAGGGCAGCTCGCACCACAGGGCCAGTCCTCCCGACGGCATCCGGAAGCGCCAGTCGGGCAGCAGCGTCGCGACCGCGGAGACGAGCCGGTCGCGTTGCTCACGGAGCTGCCGGTGCAGGGCCGCGTGGACGGCCCCGTCACCGGCGAGCAGGCGTTGGAGCACGAGCTGCTCGAGGACGGGAGCGCCGAGGTCGAGGCTCACCCGAGCCCGGGTGATGGCCACGACCTGGTCGGCCTCGGCGCGGATCCAGCCCAGGCGCAGGCCACCCCAGTACGCCTTGCTGGCGCTGCCGATCGTGATCGTGCGGGCGGCGAAGGAGGCGAACGGCGGCGGCATCTCCTGGCCGTCGAGAGGCAGCGCGACGTGTGCCTCGTCGACCACCGCGACGGTGCCCGCGGCACGCAGGCGAGCGGCGTACCCCTCGCGCTGGGTGGCGGACATGAGGTGGCCGGTCGGGTTCTGGAAGTCCGGGATCAGGTAGGCGAGCTTGGGGCGCTCGCTCCGCAGCAGCGACCCGATCCCGTCGAGGTCCCAGCCGTCATTGCCGTCGTTGCCGTTGTTGCCGGGGTCGACGGGCGCGGGCACCAGCCTGGCGCCGGCGTTGCGGAGCGCCAAGGTCGCGTTGGGATACACCGGCTCCTCGACGAGCACCCGGTCACGAGGCCTCGTGAGCGCCTGGGCGACGATCGCGGCGGCGGACAGGGCGCCCGACGTCACCAGGATCTGCTCGGGCCGGGTGGGCAGCCCGCGAGCGTCGTACGTCGCGGCGATCGCCGACTGCAGCCCGGGGAGGCCTGCGGGGTAGTAGCCGTGCCCCCCAAGCTGGGCACAGAGGTCGTCGGCGGCCTCGCGGTAGACCGCGGCAAGGCCGGGCGGCGCCGCACTCGCCGCGCAGCTGAGGTCGATGGCCTCGTCGTCGCCGGCGTAGGGGAGGAGGGCGTTGTCGAGGGCTCGTCGCCGCCCACCCGGCACACGGGTGAAGGTGCCCGCGCCCTGACGCGCCTCGGCGAAGCCGGTGTCGCGCAGGTGGGCGTACGCCCTGGTCACCGTCGTGCGGGAGACTCCGAGTGACTCGGTGAGATCGCGCTCGCTCGGCAGCCGGGTGTCGAGGCCGATCCGGCCCTCGCCGATGAGCCGCTGGAGCGACGTCGCGAGTCCGGCATATGCGGGAGACCGGTCGAAGCCGGTGACGAGCGCGGCCACTCTCGTCGCGGAGATGGATCTGGTCATGCAGTCCACTCTCTCACAATTGGCTATTGGAAAGAAGGCCAATGCGGGAGAAGGTTGTCGCATGACTCGCACTCCGCTGGCTGACCTGAGCCCCCTCCAGCAACTCCACGCCCCGCGCCTGCCGCGCCGGCTGGCGCAGCTCATGGTCGGGCTGTGGCTCTACGGATGGTCGATGGCCATGATGATCGAGGCGGGCCTCGGCCTCGACCCGTGGGACGTGTTGCACGCGGGTCTGGTCGAGCAGAGCGGTCTCAGCTTCGGCACCATCGTCGTGATCGTCGGTGTGCTGGTCCTGCTGCTGTGGATCCCCCTGCGGCAGGCGCCCGGACTCGGCACGGTCGCCAACGTGATCCTGATCGGCGTCGCAACCGACGTGTCGCTGTGGATGATCGACCGGCCCGACCAGCTGTGGGCGCGGCTGGCGATGCTGCTTGGCGGCGTCGTGCTCAACGGCCTGGCCGGGTCGCTCTACATCGGCTCGCAGCTCGGCCCCGGGCCACGGGACGGGCTGATGACCGGACTCGTACGCCGCACGGACCTGTCCGTGCGCCTGGTGCGCACCACCCTCGAGGTCACCGTCCTGGCCGTGGGCTTCCTGCTCGGCGGGGCAGTCGGGCTCGGCACCGTCGTCTATGCCGTCGCCATCGGGCCGCTCGTCCACGCGATGCTGCCGCTGGCCACGGTCGACGTGAGCTCGCCGGCACTACCCGCCCGGGTCCCCGCATCCAGATGACAATGGGCCCGCGTACGATCGCGGGCCTGGGGATCGGAGGGGACGGGTGGCGGAGACCGACCTGGTCGAGCTCGTCGACGACGGGGGACGGGCGACCGGCCGGTGCAGCGTCGCCGCGGCACATCGTGCTCCCGGCCTCCGGCACCGGGCGTTCTCCGTCGTCATCCATGACGGCTCGGGCTCGGTCCTCCTCCAGCAGCGGGCCGCCGCGAAGACCCGTTTCGGGGGAGCCTGGGCCAACAGCTGCTGCGGTCACCCCGAGCCAGGGGAACCCGTCGCCGACGCGGCCGCGCGTCGCACCGCCGAGGAGCTGGGCGTCGCGCTGACGGGGTTCGAGCCGGCCGGCGTCCATGTGTACGACGCAGTCGACGACGGCAGCGGCATGGTCGAGTGCGAGTACGACCACGTACTGGTCGTCGAGGCCGATCGCGCGCTCGAGCTCCGCCCCGACCCCGGCGAGGTCACCGAGCTGCGCTGGCTCCCGCTGGCCGGGCTGCTCGCCGACCCGGCCTCGCTCCCCGGCCCCTCGGCCCCGTGGCTGTACGGCGTCCTCTCGGTGGCCGCCCGCCACCTGGCCGCCACCCCACGGCATAGTCCCTAACGTTTCGGCTCTCCGCATAGACCGGTGGGAGCGGGATCGAGGCCGACCCGCCACCGGGTGAGACACGACAATTGGCATGGTCACCGCCCTGCCCTGCCCGATGGATGAAAGTGGAGCCCTGACGTCCGAGCTCACATCCAGATCCGTCCATCCCGCACGACACTGCATCCCCGGGGGTGCCAGAGGCGAGCGCCTGACCAGAAGTTGCGAGTTGGTCTGTGGACAGGACCCTCGATCTGTGGAGGGTGGGTGGCGGCCGCACCGGCCTTGACGGAGAGTCGGAGCCATGCGCCGATCACCGGAGCCCGAGGACCTGCCTCCCGACCCGTATGCCGAGCACCCGCCTCCCGACCCGTACGCCGAGCACCCGCCTCCCGATCCGTATCCCTACGGCGAAGCGGCGCAGCTGGCCGGCAAGGATGGCCTGCCGTCGCCAAGAGCCAACTCCGAGGAGGGGCCGGCCGAGGGCTCCCGGGCCAGCGCGCTCGACCCGAGCAGGCCGTTCACCAGAGCCGAAGCCCGTGCCGCCGGCCTCGGCGAGGGCGAGCTGAAGGGGCCACGCTTTCGGCGGCTCTTCCACGGCGTCTACGTCTCCGCCGATGTCGTCGACAGCCCACGGTTGCGCACGGAGGCCGCGCTCAAGCACTTCACCCACCCCGCGCGGGCCAGTCATGCATCGGCGGCACGCCTCTACGGCGCGGTCGTGCCAGACGATCCGGTCGAGCACATCACGGTCTTCGACCCGAAGCATCGCCGCCGGCCCGGCGGAATCAAGTGCTACGTCGCCGAGGCGGGCCGGCCGAAGACGATCGATGGCGTGCCGGTGTCCTCACCGGGAGAGCTGTTCGTCGAGCTCGCCGGCAACCTGCCGCTGGTCGACCTGGTCGTCCTGGGTGACAGCCTTGTGAAGCGCGGACGCATCACCCCCACCCAACTCGTCGCCCACTGCCGGGCCTCCGGTCGGGTGGGCGCCCCTGCAGCGCGCGCGGCGGCGGTCTTCGTCCGCTCCGGGGTCGATTCGCCGATGGAGTCGCGGCTGCGCATGCTGCTCGTCCTCGCGGGCCTCCCGGAGCCCGAGGTCAACCGCACGATCCGAGATATCGAGGGCGTCCCGGTCCGGCGCTACGACCTGTCGTGGCCTTCGATCCGCCTGATCATCGATTACGACGGTCGCCACCATGCCGAGCGAGTCGACCAGTGGGAGTCGGACCTCGCCAGACGTGAGGCCATCGACGACCAGAAGGGGCGGATCGTCGTGATCACCTCGTCCGGCGTCTACCGGGAGCCCGACCGGACCGTGGAGCGGATCTGGCGGATCGCTCGCGAGCGCGGCCTGGCCGGCGTGCCCGCCCGCCCATCGCAGGACTGGCGGCGTCACTTCGGCCGCTGAACCACGAGCCCCGGCCGTCGGACTCGGCGGGTCAACTCCCTGGTGGACCGGTCGCTGGTCGAGGAGCCGCGAGGAGCGAGCTGCGTCTCAAGCTCCGACGCTTCGACAGGCGCTGCCGGATGCGCGGAAATGGATGATCCCAGCCCCGGCGCGGGGTCTACTTTCGTCCACTGTGCACGAGCCGGGCTGTTGCCGGTGGCGCGGCTCAGGCGCGCCGGGTCGCGATGACCGCGGAGGCGTCGGGGGCCACCATCACGTCGACGGCGGTGAAGCGCTCGTCGGTGAGCCACTCCTCACGGAGGGTGTCGACGCGGCCGAAGGCGACCGGTGGCCAGGACTCGCAGGGCGCGAAGTCGTCGAGGACGACGACGCCGCCGGGCTCGACCAGATCGGCGATCGCGTCGACGCGGACGCTCTCCGGGTCGCCGGAGTCGAGGAAGAGCAGTGAGTAGGGGCCCTTGTCGGCCAGCGTCGACCAGTCTGCGGTGAGGACCTCGACCTGGTCGTCGTCGGTGAAGATCTGCGCCGCCGCCTCCGCCAGTCGCTCGTCCAGCTCGGCCGTCACGATCTGGGCGTCCTCGCGGATGCCCGAGCGCAGCCAGGCCGTGCCGACGCCGCAGCCGGTCCCGAACTCCGCCATGGTGCCGCTCCGGGTCGCGGCGAGCGCGGCGAGCAGCCGTCCGGTCTCGTTCCTGCAGAAGGAGACGTAGCCCGCACGGCGCGAGACGTCGAACGCACGGCGCACGACATCGGGCAGCTCGAGGGGGGCACTCATGGAGGCGAGTCTTACATGCCGATTGACTGGTCTCACATCATGAACCTCACCCCTAAAGGTGATGCTCGGGTCCGGACGGCAACGTACGATCTGATCACCATGCGGAGCGTGTTCGTACTTATCGAGCGCCGCGGCGAGGCTTCTTGAGTGAGGCCACCTCGCCGCGGTGGTCGGCGTACGGTCTCACACTCGGTCGTCAAGACCACCGGTCCCAACTGACCGACTCCCAACGCTCCGCGGCGGATGCCGTCACCGGCGTCGGGCCGGCACAACCGGCCCGAGCTCGATGAGACGCGATCCGCCCCGTCGCTGGCCAGCAGAGCTCATGTGATCCGTGAGCGCAGACGGCATCCGCCGCAGGCGTTGGGCCACCAGCCCAGACACACCACGAATTCACAGGAGACAGCGAGATGTACGACATGTACCCCGACTACGGCACCCAGGAGTGGGGCCCGGCCCATCACCGTGACGAGGCCGCCAAGGCCACCGCCCGTGCGATGCAGGTCGCCTTCGACCGCCGAGACGACGACGACGAGCGGCCCGACGACAACTAACGTTGCGCCCATGCTGCTTGCTGTCATCCCCGGCGACGGGATCGGAGCGGAAGTCACCGCCGAGGCCTTGAAAGTGCTCGAGGCGGCCGCAACTCCTCGATCGGGAAGATCGAGGCGACCCGGTACGACCTCGGTGCGGAGCGCTACCTCGCCACCGGCGAGGTCCTGCCCGACTCCGTGCTCGACGAGATCCGTGAGCACGACGCGATCCTGCTCGGCGCCATCGGCGGCAAGCCCAACGATCCCAACCTCCCCCCGGGCGTCCTCGAGCGCGGGCTGCTGCTCCGGCTGCGGTTCGAGCTCGACCAATACGTCAACCTGCGGCCCTCGCGCATCTACCCCGGCGCCACGTCGCCGCTCTCGGAGGCCACCCTCGCCCGCGGCGACGTCGACTTCGTCGTCGTTCGCGAAGGCACCGAAGGCCCCTACACCGGCAACGGCGGCGCGCTGCGCGTCGGTACCCCGGCCGAGGTCGCGACCGAGGTGTCGGTCAACACGGCGTACGGCGTGCAGCGCGTCGTCCGCGACGCGTTCGAGCGTGCCCAGCGCCGGCCGCGCACGAAGGTCACCCTGGTCCACAAGACCAACGTGCTGGTCAACGCCGGGTCGCTGTGGTGGCGGATCTTCGAGCAGGTGGCGGCCGAGTACCCCGACGTGACCACCGACTACTGCCACATCGACGCCGCGATGATCTTCATGGCGACCGACCCGCAGCGCTTCGACGTGATCGTCACCGACAACCTCTTCGGCGACATCCTCACCGACCTCGCCGCCGCCATCACCGGCGGCATCGGGCTGGCGGCGTCCGGCAATATCAACCCGGACCGGACCGCGCCGTCGATGTTCGAGCCCGTCCACGGCTCCGCGCCCGACATCGCCGGGCAGGGCATCGCCGACCCCGTCGCGACCATCCTGTCCGCCGGGCTGCTCCTCGACCACCTCGGTCACCGCGACGCCGCCGACGCCGTGGAGCGCGCAGTGATCCACACCCTCGCCGCCCGTACGCCGGGCGAGCCGGTCGTCACCTCGGCCGTCGGCGACGCGGTCGCGGCGCGAGTAGCCGGCTGACCTGGTCTCGACACGGCGCTCGTCCCTCGCGCCGGCTCGACCAGCGAGCGGAGCGCCTTTCTCGGTGGTCGAGCCGACGAGCGCAGCGCCTTTCTCGGTGGTCGAGCCGACGAGCGCCTCGTGTCGAGACCACTCAGCCCCAACGTTCCCACCAGAGGTTAGAGAGCGTTAACGTGTGCGCCATGAAGATCAGCACCACCCTGAGCGAGTCGCCGGTCGCTGACGACCGGCTCGCCGAGATCCTCGCCAACCCGGGCTTCGGCACCCACTTCACCGACCACATGTTCCTGGTCGAGTGGACCCCCGACGGCTGGCAGGACGCGAGAGTGGTGCCCTACGGCCCGCTCAGCCTCGACCCGGCGACCGCCGTGCTCCACTACGCGCAGGAGACCTTCGAGGGCATGAAGGCCTACCGTCACGCGGACGGGTCGGTGCACACCTTCCGCCCCGAGGCCAACGCCGCCCGGATGGAGCGCTCGAGTCACCGGCTCGCGCTGCCGGTGCTGCCCGTCGACGACTTCGTGGAGGCGGTCGACACCCTGGTGCGGGTCGACGAGCGGTGGGTGCCCAGCGGGGTTGGGGAGAAGAGCCTCTACCTCCGCCCGTTCATGTTCGCCTCCGAGGCGTTCCTCGGCGTCCGACCCGCGCAGCACGTCACCTTCTCGGTGATCGCCAGTCCTGCCGGCGCCTACTTCAAGGGCGGCGTCAGGCCGGTGACGCTCTGGCTCACCGAGGAGTACACCCGCGCCGGCCGCGGCGGGATGGGCGCAGCCAAGACGGGCGGCAACTACGCCTCCAGCCTGGTCGCGCAGCAGGAGGCCACCGCCAATGGCTGCGACCAGGTCGTCTTCCTCGACTGCCTCGAGGGCCGGTACGTCGAGGAGCTCGGCGGCATGAACATGTACTTCGTCTACGCCGACGGCCACATCGTCACCCCCGAGACCGGCACCATCCTCGAGGGGATCACCCGGGCCAGCATCATCGAGCTGGCCGGCAAGCTGGGCCACCAGGTGGAGGAGCGCAAGCTCTCGATCGACGAGTGGCGTACGGGTGTCACCAGCGGCGAGATCACCGAGATCTTCGCCTGCGGAACCGCAGCGGTCGTCACCCCGGTCGGAGCGCTGCGCTCGGCGGCCGGCGAGGTGCCTGCGCCTGCCAGCACCGACCTCACCATGCGGCTCCGCAACGCCCTCGTCGACATCCAGTACGGCCGCGCCGACGACACCTTCGGCTGGATGCACCGGGTCGGGGCGTAGCCACGACGACGCCGACCTTGGCGACCTGCCGCTGGTGTCTGCTCCGCTGAGAGGAGCAATCCCCACCCGCCCTGGCCGGGTAAGGTAACCCTTACCTAATATCTGGGGAGTGCCTGTGAAATCCATCCGTTCTCTCATCCGATCCCCGCTGGCCACCGGAGCCGCTCTCGCTCTCGCAGTCTCGTTGGTAGCCTGCGGTTCGGACTCCGGCTCGGCCGGATCCTCGGAATCGTCGGGAGGGTCGGAGTCGACGGGTGGGTCCACCGCATCCGGCGAGGGAGTCTTCCCGGCGACCGTGGAGCACAAGTTCGGCACGACGACGGTGCCCGAGGAGCCGACCCGGGTGGTGAGCGTGGGCCTCACCGAGCAGGACACCCTGCTCCAACTCGGAGTCACGCCGATCGCGACCACCGAGTGGTACGGCGAGCAGCCGCACGCCGTCTGGCCCTGGGCGACCGACCTGCTCGGCGATGCCGAGCCGGAGGTGCTCAGCCAGAGCGACGGCATCGAGTTCGAGAAGGTCGCGGCGCTCGAGCCCGACCTCATCGTGGGCGTTAACGCCGGCCTGACGAAGAAGGACTACGACCTGCTGTCCGCCATCGCTCCCACCATCGCCTCCGTCGAGGGCTCGACGCAGTACTTCTCACCCTGGCGGGACCAGGTGCTCCAGATCGCGCGCGGTCTCGGGCGCGAGGCAGAAGGTCAGGCGCTGGTCGACGAGATCGACGGCCGCTACGCCGAGATCGCGGCCGAGCACCCGGACTGGGCGGGGAAGACCGCGACCTTCTCCCAGGGGGCTCCGTACAGCGGGGAGCTCTATGTCTATCCGGACGGGCTCAGCACCGACTTCCTCACCGATCTCGGGTTCGAGATCACCCCTGGCCTCGAGGAGTACTCGCCGTCGGTCGGTGAGCAGGCCCTGATCTCGGCCGAGAACGTCGACCTGATCGACGCGGACCTGATCGTGTTCGCGACGGAGAGCAAGAGGAACTTCGACGACCTGCTCGACTGGTCGACGATCGACGACCTGGAGGCGGTGAAGGAGAACCGCACCGCGTACACCGACGGCACGCTCGCAGGAGCGATCTACTTCGACACCCCGCTCGCGCACGCCTACATCCTCGACAACCTGGTGCCGATGATCGAGCAGGCGACGGCGGGCAAGGCGCCGCGCGAGTTCCCCGGCTGACCGCCCTGGGTCAGGTGACCTTCTTGTCGGTGGTCAGCCAGCCGGCGAGCTCCTTGAGGTACGCCGTCTGGGAGGGGTAGTCCATCGACTTGAACTTCCACTCGTGGAGCTGTCCGGCGCTGGCGGCGGGCAGCCGGGCGAAGGTCGGCTGGTCCATGAGCTGGTCGGGCGTCATCGAGCCGCGCACGGAGTAGAGGACGATGTCGCTGGGGTAGCGGTCCGCGTTCTCCCAGCTGACGTCGTGCCAGTAGTAGCCCTTGCCGCCGATCTCGGTGAAGTTCACACCGAGCGACTGGTAGTAGGCGAGGGCAGGGTCGTCGGGTGCCTTGGCGAACCACACGCCGTCGGCCTCCTCGGCGTACAGCGGCACGACCGTCAGCCCCGACTCGGCTGCCTCGGTGAGCGCGGCAGAGGCCTCCTGGAAGGCCTTGCGGTCCGCGGCGACCCGGCCGCCCTCGACGTCGATGCCCAGCGCGGCGGCGAGGTCCTGGTTGCGCTCGATCACGTCCAGCGCCGACCCGACCTGCATGATGCCGATGACGGGTGCGATCGCGCGGACCCTCTTCACCTGCGCCTCGTCCTTGAAGGCGTAGGGCAGGGCGGCGGTGTCGCCCTTGTAGGCCGTCGTGACGATCAGCTCGGGCGCCAGCCCGGCAAGGAGCTCCAGGTTGATCTCGCCGTACGCCTCGCCGATCACCTCGACTCCGTCGAGATCGAGGCTCTCGAACGTCGAGTCCTCCGAGGGCGGCACGTAGTGCCAGATGCCGACCGGGGTGACGCCGAAGTTCATCAGCGCGGCGGCGGCGTCGCCGTACGCCACGATCCGGGTGGGCGCCTTGTCGAGCTCGATGGTCTGGTCGAGGTCGTCGGTGAAGGTCCACGGACCCGCGGGTGCCTCCGGTGCCTTGGCGGCGCCGGCCTTCTGCTCGCCTCCGGAGTCATCGCCGCAGGCGGTGAGGGTCGCGAGGGTGAGTGCGCCGAGGCCGCCGCCGAGCAGGCCGCGGCGGGTGAGGGCGCGGGCCGGGCGGCGTGGCGTGAGAGGGGATCCGGGCATGGCGAGGCTCCTTGCTGGTCAGGGGATTCGGATGGGATCGAGACGTCGGGTGGCGGTCTCAGCAGGCGAGCGCGCCGACGCCCCGGGACGACGTACCGGCGTCGACGGTGGGCGATCGGCCGGCGGTGTGGGCCGACGACCGGGGTACGACGATCGGCAGCCCGGTGCGCGGATCGGCAAGGATCTCGGCCTCCAGGGAGAAGACATCGAGCAGCAGGTCGGCGGTGAAGACCTCGGCCGGCGTGCCCTGGGCGACGATCTCGCCGGCACGCATTACCACGATGTGGTGGCTGTAGCGGGCGGCGAGGTTGAGGTCGTGCAGGACCAGAGCCACGGTGCGGCCGCGCTGCCTGTTGAGCCGGCAGACCAGGTCGAGGACCTCGACCTGGTGGGCGAGGTCGAGATAGGTGGTCGGCTCGTCGAGCAGCATCAGGTCGGAGTCCTGGGCGAGCGTCATCGCGATCCAGGCGCGCTGCCGCTGGCCGCCGGAGAGCTGGTCGATCGGGCGGTCCGCGAGGTCGAGGACATCGGTGAGCCGCATCGCGGACGTCACCACGTCCTCGTCGTCCTTGGACCACTGCGCGAACCAGCGCTGGTGCGGGTGGCGCCCCCGGCCGACCAGGTCTCGCACGAGCAGCCCGTCGGGCGCGATCGGGCTCTGCGGGAGCAGCGCGAGCCGGGTCGCGATGTCGCGGGTGCGGATCGAGGTGATCGGCTCGTCGTCGAGGTGGACGGTGCCGCTGGTCGGCTTGAGCAGCCGCGCGAGGGTGCGCAGCAGGGTCGACTTGCCGCATCCGTTGGGCCCGATGATCGAGGTGACCTGGCCGTCCGGGATGGCGAGGGTCAGGTCGCGCACGACCGGGTCGCCGCCGTACCCGACGGTGACGGCCTCGGCGCGCAGGCGGCAGGCCATGCTCGCGGTCGGTGAGGTGCTCATGCGGTGACCTTCCTGTTGGAGCGGAGCAGGAGCCAGATGAGGTACGGCGCGCCCACGGCGGCCGTGACCAGACCGGCGGGGAGCGACACCGGGATGACGACCCGGGTGAGCAGGTCGGCGGCCAACACCAGACAGGCGCCGAACGTCATGGAGGCGATCATCGGCGGGCGGGACCCTCCGGTGAGCCTGAGCGCGAGCTGGGGGACCACGAAAGCGACGAACTCCAGCGGGCCGACCGCGGAGACCGAGACGGCCGCGAGGCCGACGGCGCAGAGCAGGACCAGGAGCTGCGTGCCCTGGAGCCGTACGCCGAGGCCGCGGGCGCTGTCGTCGCCCAGCTGCATAGTGTTGAGGTTGCGCACCAGCAGCAGCGAGACCGGGACGAGCAGAGCCATCGTCAGAGCGAGCGGCACAGCGTGCTCCCAGCCGCGTGCGGTGAGCGAGCCGGTCAGCCAGATCGAGGCGCTCGCGGCGTCCTCGACGCGGGCGCGCACGAGCAGCCACGAGGTGATCGCGCTGAGTGCCGCGCCGATGCCGATGCCGATGAGCACGAGCCGGCCGCCGTCGATGCCGCGGCGCCAGGACAGGACGTAGAGGAGGGTCGCCGAGGCCAGGCCGCCGACGCACGCGGCGACCGGCACGCCCACCGTCTGCAGGGTGCCGCTGACGGTGTCGCTCGCGAAGCCGCTCGCCCCGGACAGCACGATCACCGCGACGGCACCGACCGCGGCTCCTTCGGTGACGCCGAGGATGTCGGGCGAGGCGAGCGGGTTGCGGGCGAACGTCTGGGTGAGGGCGCCGGCGAGACCGAGCGCCATGCCGACCAGCAGAGCGACGCATGCCTGCGGCAGGCGGAGCTCGTGAACGATGAACCGCTGCCCGGCGTCGCCGCCGCCGAGGAGGGTGTCGACCACTGCGCCGAGCGGGATGTCGAAGTCGCCGAGGGCGATGTCGAGCACGAGGAGGAACGCCAGCACCCCGAGCGAGGCCAGCGTGACGAGCGCCGCACGCACGGGCAGCAGCCAGGAGAAGCGGCCGAGGCGGATCGGCGCGGAGGCGGCGGTGAACCGGCCGACCTGGCCGATCGTGCCGATCTGGCCGATCTGGGGAGCCATCAGATCCTCACCATCCGGGTCCGACGGACCAGGTAGACGAACACCGGCCCGCCGACCAGCGCCATGACGATGCCGACCTGCAGCTCGCCGGGTCGGGCCACGACCCGGCCGAGCACGTCGGCGAGGACGACCACCAGCCCGCCGACCAGGCCGGCGTACGGGATGAGCCAGCGGTAGTCGACGCCGGCGACGAATCGGGCGATGTGGGGTACGACGAGGCCGACGAAACCGATCGGCCCGCAGGCCGCGGTCGCGGCGCCGGTGAGCAGCATGACCGTGGTGATGCCGAGGATCTTGTGACGCAGGGGGTGCAGGCCCAGCGAGGACGCGACATCGTCGCCGAGCTGCAGCAGGTTGAGCCCCGGCGTACTGATCGCGGCGAGCAGCAGCCCTACCGCGATGAACGGCAGCACCTGCCAGAAGACATCGAGGTCGCGACCCGCGGTCGAGCCGACGTTCCAGAAGCGGAAGTCGTCGAGGGTGTCGAGGTCGCGCAGCACGATGCCCTGGGTGAACGCCATCAGCAGGGCGCTCACGGCCGCTCCCGCGAGCACGAGGGAGATCGGGTTGGGCCCGTTGCGCGTCGAGCCGATCGCGAAGACGGCCGCGGCGGCCGCACCGGCGCCGACGAGCGAGAGCCAGGCGTAGCCGCTGAGGCTGGTGATGCCGAACAGGAAGATGCCGACGACCACGGCGAAGGACGCGCCCGCTGTGACGCCGAGCAGGCCGGGATCGGCGAGAGGGTTGCGGGTGTGGCCCTGCATGAGGGTGCCGGCGACACCGAGGCAGACACCGACCGCTGCGGCGAGGATCGTGCGGGGGAGTCGCAGCCCGTGGACGATCGTCGAGATCTGTCCGCCGTCGGGGTGGAGGAGCGCGTCGATCACCCGGCCGGGCCCGATCGGCCGGGAGCCCACCATGAGCCCGAGCAGACAGGCCGCGAGCAGCGCGAGGGTGAGCACGGCGATGCCGGCGACCGAGCCGGAGCGCACGCGAGGCCCCGACGCCCCAGGGGGCGTCGCGCTCGTCGCCGGCTCGACATGATCGACGACTGTGGTCACACAGGTAAGGCTAACCTAATTGTTCCGCTCCGCGCTCACCTGGGGTTACGCGGTGGTAGCGACGCTTGCTGCGATGCATGCAGCGCGCGAGGTGCCGCTACCACCGCGTAACCCCCGTCGCGCCGAACCCGGGTTCACGGGGCGGCGCGGCTACCTTTGTCTCGTGACCAGCGAGCCCCGCGCCGAGATGCCCGTGAGCGGGCCGCCTCCGGGCCTCGACGTCGATGGCTACCGGCTGCTGACCCGGATCGGCGAGGGCGGGATGGGGGTCGTCCACCTGGCTCAGCGGCCGGGCGGCGACCGGGTGGCGCTCAAGGTGCTGAGGCCGCACATCGTCGGCGACGACGAGGCACGGCAGCGACTCGCGCGGGAGGTCAACAGCCTCCGGCGCATCCGCTCGCGCTGGGTGGCCGAGATCGTCGACGCCGACCCGTGGGGCGACATCCCTTATGTCGCCACGCGCTACGTGCCTGGGCTCTCCCTGCACGACCAGGTCCGCGAGGAGGGCCCGATCGGGGGTGACGACCTCGTCCATCTGGCGGCGTCGCTCGCGGAGGGCCTGCGGGACGTTCACGAGTACGGCGTACTCCACCGCGACGTGAAGCCCTCCAACGTGCTGCTGGAGGGCCGGGCGCCGATCCTCATCGACTTCGGACTCGCGCGGGTCGCCGACGACCCCAGGCTCACCCACGCCGGCTGGTTGCTCGGCACGCCCGGCTACCTCGCGCCCGAGCTGCTGTACGGCGACGACGCCACCTCGGCATCCGACGTGCACGCCTGGGCGGCGACCGTGGCCTTCGCCGCGCTCGGCCGGCCGCCCTTCGGCACCGGACCGGCGATGGCGATCATGGACCGCGTCCGTCGAGGTGAGCACCGGCTCGACGGTGCACCGGCTTGGCTGCGGCCGATCCTGGTCGAGGCGATGAACCCCGATGCACTCTGGCGGCCGACGCTCGACGAGGTCGTCGCGCTGGTCCGGGAGCCGGGCGGTGCCACTGCCGCGGCGCCCCAGCCCGAGCGGGCCGCGGGGCGCCCGCCCGAGGAGGACGTCTTCACCGCGCCGCTCGCCATCGCGTCTCTCGCGCACACCCGCGACGTCACGGCGAACGTGACCGGCGCGGTCACCGACCGGTTCGCAGCGGTTGCCCCGACCCGGCCCGTGCCCGATCACCCGGCCAACCAGGACAACGGCAGCGAGCGGCCGCCGTACCTGCAGTCCTTCCCGCCGCAGACCTACCACTCGGGTGACCTCTACTCGCCCTACAGCCCCTATCCCGGAGCCGCCCAAGCGGCCGCTGCCGGTCCGGCTGCGCCGGCTCGCGCTCTTCGGCGGCCTCGCCTTCGCGGGAGGTGCGGCGATCGCCGCGGCTCCCTACCTCGCCGCGTTCGCGCTCTTCGTCGGTGCCTGGCTGCTGCGCAGCGGTTCCCTGGCGGCGTCGGCGGCGAGCATGCGGCGCCAGCTGCGCGGCGCCAAGCGCTGGTACGACGGCCCGCAGCTGCTGCTCGCCACTCCCTGGCACCTGCTCCAGTCCCTCGCCGGCACCTTGCTGCTGGTGCTGTGGGCGCTCGGCCTCGCGACGGCGGGCGGGCTGATCGCCTACGCGCTGTCGCTCGGGCTCTCCGAGGGGCTGCTGCTCAGTGGCGTGCTGTTCACGGCCGGGCTGCTGCTCGGGCCCGGCGGCCGCCGCGTCCGCCGCCCGATCGCGCGGGTCGTCGACCCGCTGGCCGAGCGCAACCTCGCCACCGGCATCGGCGTACTCGTCATCCTGGCCGTCGTGATCCTGCTGCTCATCGCCGCCGCCGGCGGGCCGTCGTGGTCACCGGCCACCGACCACCCCTTCGCCGGCCTCTCGCTCGAGGCACCATTCTGAGACTGGGGATTGACCTGTGATCGAGCTGACCAAGGGCCAGGAGCTGGTGCTGGCCGGCGAGGACGGCGAGCCGCCGACCCGGCTGCGGATCGGCCTCGGCTGGGGCAAGGAGCGCACCGCGGGCTTCCTCGGCAGTGGTGCGCCCGACGTCGACCTCGATGTCACGGCGGTCGAGTTCGCGGGCAGACAGGTCTTCGATCTCGCCATGTACGGCAACCTGCAGACCCGCGACGGGTCGCTGGTGCACCTCGGCGACAATCTGACCGGCCATGGAGAAGGTGACGACGAGGTCGTCACCGTGGACCTGAGCCGCGTGTACGGGCGGGTCGACACGATCATCTTCATGGTGACCAGCTATCAGGGTCACACCCTCGAATGGATCCGCAAGGCCTACTGCCGGGTCGTCGACGAGGACGACGTCGAGCTCGCCCGCTTCCGGCTCACCGGCGGCCTGCCCACGACCGGCGTCGTGATGGCCAAGCTCTTCCGCGACGGCGAGCAGTGGCGGCTCCGGGCCATCGGCGAGGGGATCGCGGTCAAGATCCCGACGGACGCGCTGGATGCGCTTCAGCCCTTCCTCTGAGAGCGCCCCGGCGTTCGGGGTGCGCGCCGCCCATTCCGCGAGACCCGGCCGCGCCGTACGACGTGGTCCATGTCACCATGGGTCCGTGACGACACGCCACATCATCATCGTCTAGCGCGCTGGGACCTCCGGCGCGCCAACCTCTCGTCCCGACGGGGGGTTTTTTCACGTTCCGGGGCCTGTGCCTGCGAAGGCCACGATCAGAACGGGAGGTTGAGGAGGGTCGGCACACGGCGCCAGCCGGGTGCGACCCGTCTCGAAACCCATGAGCTCAGAGAGAAGACCGATGGACCTGCAGGGAGCGTTCCACGTCTACGACACCACCCTTCGCGACGGCGCCCAGCAGGAGGGGCTGAACCTCTCGGTCGCCGACAAGCTCACCATCGCCAAGCAGCTCGACGGGCTCGGCGTCGGGTTCATCGAGGGCGGCTGGCCGGGATCCAACCCGAAGGACACCGAGTTCTTCCGGCGGGCGAAGGACGAGCTCGACCTGAAGCACGCCCAGCTGGCGGCCTTCGGCGCCACGAGGAGGGCGGGAGCGAAGGCGGCCGACGACCCGCTGGTCGCCGCGCTGCGCGAGAGCGGCGCCGGCGTCGTCACCCTGGTCGCGAAGTCGCACGACCGGCACGTCGAGCTCGCGCTGCGCACCACGCTGCGAGAGAACCTGGCGATGATCCGCGACACCGTCGGCCACCTGCGGGCGGAGGGGCAGCGGGTCTTCCTCGACGCCGAGCACTTCTTCGACGGCTACCGCGCCAACCGCGACTACGCCCTCGAGGTCCTGCGGACGGCGTACGACGCGGGAGCCGACGTGATCGCGCTCTGCGACACGAACGGCGGGATGCTGCCCGGCTGGGTCTCCGATGTGGTGCACGACGTCGTCGAGACGACCGGGGTGCGGGTGGGCATCCACTGCCACAACGACACCGGGTGCGCCGTGGCCAACACCCTGGCCGCGGTCGACGCGGGGGCGACGCACGTGCAGGGCTGCATCAACGGGTACGGCGAGCGCACCGGCAACGCCGACCTGGTCTCGGTCGTGGCAAACCTGGAGCTCAAGCTCGGGCGGCACGTGCTCCCGGAGGGCATGCTGAGCGAGTCCACCCGCATCGCGCACGCGGTAGCCGAGGTCACCAATGTCGCCCCCTACTCGCGGCAGCCGTACGTCGGCGTCAGCGCCTTCGCGCACAAGGCCGGCCTGCATGCCTCGGCCATCAAGGTCGACCCCGACCTCTATCAGCACATGGACCCGGTCGGCGTCGGCAACGACATGCGGCTGCTGGTCTCGGACATGGCCGGTCGCGCGTCCATCGAGCTCAAGGGCAGGGAGCTCGGCTTCGACCTGGGTGGCGACCGCGAGCTTGTCACGCGTATCACCGATCGGGTGAAGGCGATGGAGCAGGGTGGCTACACCTTCGAGGCGGCCGACGCGTCCTTCGAGCTGCTGCTGGTGGAGGAGGTGGAGGGCCGGCGTCCGTCGTACTTCGAGGTCGAGTCGTGGCGGGTGATCACCGAGACGCCCAATGCCGGGCAGCGTCACCGCGGCCCCGACGAGGAGGCCATCTCGGAGGCGACCGTCAAGGTGCGCGCGGACGGGGTCCGGTACGTCGTCACCGGTGAGGGCAACGGCCCGGTCAATGCCCTCGACGAGGCGCTGCGCTCCGCGATCTGCCAGGCCTACCCCGTGGTCGAGAAGTTCGAGCTGATCGACTACAAGGTGCGCATCCTCGATCAGGGACACGGCACCGACGCGATCACCCGCGTCCTCATCGAGACCACTGACGGAGCCTCCTCGTGGGTCACCGTCGGCGTCGGGGCGAACGTGATCGAGGCGTCGTGGGGCGCCCTCGTCGACGGCCTCACCTTCGGCCTGCGCCGCCAGGGTCTCTGACGCAACGTCATCCGGTGCGGTCGCTCGGGCAGCGACGTCGCATGACGTCCGGCGTACCGGATGGTGACACGGCCTGTGGCGCGCGTCACGAGGGAGTGGTTCGATCCGGCAACGCGGACACGACAGCGGCACGGGAGCGCCTGCCCACGACCGCAACGAGGAGAAGCCCAATGACCACTGCCCTCACCCCGCCGGACGGCGCCGACGACATCGGGACCCCCGTCATCGAGCGGGACCCCGCCCGCTACACCAAGAAGGGCCGCCTCAAGAAGGACGCCTACGAGGCGGAGATGGAGCGCCTGCAGGAGCAGCTGGTGCTGCTGCAGTACTGGATCCAGAGCCAGGGGCTCAAGGTCCTGGTCATCTTCGAGGGCCGCGGCTCGGCCGGCAAGGGCGGTGTCATCAAGCGCATCACCGAGAACACCAGCCCGCGCACCGTCAAGGTCGCCGCCCTGCCGAAGCCGACCGAACGCCAGCGCACGCAGTGGTACTTCCAGCGGTACGTCGAGCATCTGCCCGCGGCGGGGGAGATGGTCCTCTTCGACCGCAGCTGGTACAACCGCTCCAACGTCGAGTGGGTGATGGGCTACTGCTCGCCGGAGGAGCATCAGGAGTTCCTGCGCAGCTGCCCGGAGTTCGAGCGGATGCTGGTGCGCTCGGGGACCGTCGTGCTCAAGTACTGGTTCTCGGTGTCCTACGAGGAGCAGCGCAAGCGTTTCGAGGCGCGCAACGCAGAGCCCATCAAACGCTGGAAGCTCTCCGACATGGACCTCGCCGAGCACGAGCTCTACGTGCGCTACTCGATGGCCAAGGACACGACCTTCCAGCACACCGACATCAAGCAGGCGCCGTGGTATGTCGTGCCGTCCGACGACAAGAGAGGCGCCCGGCTCAACTGCATCGGACACCTGCTGAGCCAGTTCGACTACGTCGACGTCGCGCCCGAGCGCGTGGAGCTGCCGGTCATGAAGGAGGTGCCCTACGTGCGTCCACCGATGCACGAGCAGACCTTCGTCCCGTTGACCTTCTGACCTCGACTTCAGCCGGCGTCGCCGACGATCCGCCGGACCAGGTCGTCCCACGCCGCCTCGATGCGGTCGAGGGGGAGCCGCTCGGTCCGGGTCTGCTGGTCCAGTACGACGAGCTCGAGCGGGGCGAGGACCGCCGTCGCCAGCAGCGGGACGTCGCCCTCGACACCGAGCTCGGTGAGCAGGTATCGCACGTGCATGGCGGCGAAGGAGACCGCGGCGTACGACCGCTGTCCCGAGCGCCCGGCCGCCCGGATGAGGTCGGCGTGCTTGAGATTGAGCACCATCCGGGAGCGGCCGAAGGCATGCAGCCGCTCGAGCGGTGGGGCGCCTGGTCCGAGCGGTGGCGGGCCGCTGATCACGGCCTGCTGCCAGTCGGTCTCCGACCGGTTGAGGACCGCGGCCATGAGTCCCTCGCGGCTCTCGAAGCGACGGAAGACCGTGCCCTTGCCCACGCCTGCCCTGGACGCGACGGCGTCCATGGTCACCGAGTCGATGCCGATCTCCGCGATCAGCTCGTCGGCGGCGGCCAGCAGTGCCTCGGCGTTGCGGGCGGCGTCGCTGCGCACGGCGGGCGGATCGTCCGCCAACGGCAGCAACGGGTGCTCGGTCATCCCTGCCGATCCTACGGAGGAGGGCTCACCGGCCGCGATCGCATTACCGGCGTCTGGCTCTGCGATGTGTGTGCGGACCCGGGCAGTAGGAGCCGGGCGGCATGAGCGGGGGCGGCACTCGTCCGGCGCGACGTAACCAGACCTGACCCGTCGGGAATGAACCGGACCGCGGTCCGGTTATGCTCTTTCGATAGACCCACGACCCCCGAGGAGCAGCCCCCATGTCAAACATCCGCGTCGCCGTACTCGTCGGCAGCCTCCGCGCCGACTCTCTCAACCGCAAGCTCGCCGAGCTGCTCCGCGACCAGGCGCCGGACGGCGTCGAGCTGTCGATCGTCGACGGCCTGGCCGAGCTGCCCTTCTACAACGAGGAGATCGACGGCGCCGCAGCCCCGGCGGCCGTGACCGCGGTTCGCGAGCAGGTCGGGTCGGCCGACCGCCTCCTGGTGGTCACGCCCGAGTACAACGCCACCATGCCCGCGGTTCTCAACAACGCCATCGACTGGCTCTCGCGGCCCTTCGGGGCCGGCGCCATCAACGGCAAGCCGTTCGGCGTCATCGGCGTCACCCCGACCCGCTTCGGTGGCAAGTGGGCGCACGACGACACCGTCCGCTCCGCCCGGATCGCCGGCGCCGTCGTCGTCGAGGACTGCATGGTTTCGCAGAGCGTCATCGACGTCGACCTCTTCAACGACGCCGACGTCCTCGCCCGCTTCCGCTCCGCCCTCGCCACCCTCGTCGACTACGAGCCCGTCGCCGCCTGAGCGGGGGTCGCGGGGTGGCGGTGGAGGCATAGCCTCTCCGGGTGACCGAACTCCATGACCTGACGGCGCTGGAGCAGGGTGAGCTGATCCGCCGCGGCGAGGTCGCTCCGGTCGAGCTCACCGAGCACTACCTCGACCGGGTGATGCGGCTCGACGACGTCGGCGCTTTCGTGACCGTCACCGCTGAGCGTGCGCTCCAGCGCGCGGCCTCGCTCCCGGCGCACGCCGGCCGAGCGCACATCGACGCCGCGCACATCGACGCGCACCCCGACGCCGCGCCGCTGAGGGGCGTGCCGACGGCGATCAAGGACCTCAACCCGACCGCGGGAGTGCGGACCACCTTCGGGTCGCCGGTGTTCGCCGACTTCGTGCCGGAGATCTCCGACAACGTGACGTCGTCGATCGAGGCGGCCGGGATGGTGTCGCTGGGCAAGACCTCGACTCCCGAGTTCGGCTCACCCTGCTACACCGAGCCCGAGGGCTACCCGCCCGCGGTGACGCCGTACGACCGCTCCCGGATGGCGGGCGGCTCATCGGGCGGTGCGGCCGCCGCCGTCGGCGCCGGGCTGGTCCCGGTCGCGCAGGGCTCGGACGGCGGCGGGTCGATCCGCATTCCGGCGTCATGCTGCGGGCTGGTCGGCCTCAAGCCCACCCGCGGCCGGATCAGTGGAGCGCCGATGTACGGCGACCCCGTCGGCCTGGCAACTGCCGGCTCCATCGCGCGCAGCGTGCGGGATGCCGCTGCGCTGCTGGACGTCATGGCCGGTCATCGGGTCGGTGATCCGTCGTGGGCACCACCCCCTTCCGATAGCTTCCTGGCCTCCTGTGACCGCGAGCCGGGTCGACTCCGGATCGCTCGCTTCATCACACCAGTCATCGCCGACAGTCAGGTCGACCCCGAGGTCGCAGCGGGCTACGAGGCCACCTCGCGACTGCTGGCCGAGCTGGGGCACGAGGTCGAAGAAGTGCCGGTCCCGCTGCCGGCCGATGCGGTGCCGGTGTTCGAGACCTGCTGGGCCGTCCTCACGGCCTTGTCCGTCGTGCCGCCCGAGGCCGAGCCGCGGCTGCGCCCGTTGACGCGCTGGCTCACCGAGCGGGGGAGAGCGGTCAGCGGCCCGGAGTTCGGCCTCGCGATCGGGGAGCTCCGCCGGGTCGCAGCCGGTGCTCTCTCCGCGCTTGCGCCGTACGACGCCGTGCTCACCCCGACCCTCGCGGTCCCGCCCCTTCCCGTCGGCGCCATTCGTGACGACGACGACCCGGCCGCCGACTTCGAGGCCCAGAAGCGCTTCACTCCCTGGACCTCCGCGTGGAATGTCACCGGCATGCCGGCGATCTCGCTGCCGCTGCACTGGACGCCCGATGGCCTGCCGGTCGGCATGATGCTCGCGGCTCGCCCGGCCGAGGAGGGTCTGCTGGTCTCGCTCGCCGCGCAGCTCGAGGCGGCGTACGGCGGGTTCGAGCAGCGGCGGCCTCCCGGGTGGTAGGTGGGTCGCGCGAACGGGCATCGACCCGGGTGCGGTACGAGCGCTCGCGTCCTGCGGGTTGTTGGTGGGCGTTGACTGAGCTCCGCTGCGCTTCGGTCTCAGTCGCCGAGGCCCCGGGCGTGAAGGGCGTCGCCGGTCTCGTGGGCGCGGGCGACGACGCGGATGACGAACGGGGTCAGGTAGGCGCGCGGGTGCTTCCCGAGCCCGCGGGCGCGAGCGGCGTCGCGGGTCTCTACGGCGAGGGCGACGGTCCCCGGCAGGGCGCCGATGGCGAGGGCGATGGTGAGGGCCACCCGCTCGGGATCGACACCGACCCGGCGCAGCGGCCGGATCCACCGGACGAAGGCATCGAGCATGTCGTTGACGGGGGTGGTCGCCGACACGACGACGGCTGCGAGGGCGAGGGCGAGCAGGTCGACCAGCGTCTCGACCGCCTTGTCGCGCCCGTACCACCACCACTGCAGCGCGGAGACGAAGACCGCGAGCAGGAGGACGACGCGCGCCGCCCTCAGCAGCGTCCGGAGCCGGACCCGGCCGAGCAGGGAGACCAGGAGGGCGAGGGCGAGGAAGCCGAACGCGGCCGGCATGCTGCGGACCACGACCACCGCGACGCTGAAGAGTGCGAGCCCGAGCACCTTCGCGCCGACCGGCAGCCGGTGCAGCAGCGAGCCGCCGGGTTGATAGACGCCGACGAGCACGCTCACGTCTCGGCCTCCGCGACGTCATGCGGACCGGTCGCCGGGGCAGCCACATCGGATGACGTCCGCCAAGAAGGACGGGAGGCGGCCCACGCGAGGTAGTCGCCGACGGCGTCCTCCGGCGCGCCGTCGAACCGGACGGCGCCGTCGGCCAGCACGAGCACACGCTCGCAGCGCCGGGCCAGGTCCAGGTCGTGGGTCACCAGGACGAGCTGCTGGTCGAGGGAGAGGAGCAGATCCGCGACCAGCCGAGTGTTGACGAGGTCGAGCAGTGTCGTCGGCTCGTCCGCGACCACGACGGAGGGCGAGACGGCCAGGACTCCGGCCAAGGCCAGGAGCTGGCGCTGCCCCCCGGAGAGGCTGTGCACGCTGTCGTGCGCGTGCTCGGCCAGCCCGAATCGGGCGAGCACCGCGAGGGCCCGCTCGCGGCGGAGACGTGCGGAGGGTTCGGTACGACGCAGCGAGAGCTCGACGTCCTCGACACACGTCGGCATCACCAGCTGTGCCGCCGGGTCGGTGAAGCAGAAGCCGACGAGCCGTCGTACCGTGGCGCCCTCGCGCGAGACGTCGTGCCCGTCGACGCTCACCCGGCCGGTCGTCGCGGAGGCCAGGCCGTTGAGCAGCCGGACGAGCGTCGACTTGCCGGAGCCGTTGGCGCCGATGACGCCGATGCGCCGCTCGTCGAGGGTGAGCGTCGTCGGGGCCAGGATGACCCGGCTGCCACCGTCGGCTAGAGGCGCTGTGACGCCCGCCCCCGCCAGTTCTATCCGTGGCATGTAGCGGTCGCTTCAGCGCCCCAGCAGCCGTGGGAACGCCCGGTGCACCTCGGCCGCGATCAGCGCGACGAAGGTGGTCTTCACGATGTCGCCGAGCCAGAAGGGAGTGTCGTAGGAGAGGGCCTCCTGCCAGCTGACATCGAAGAAGAGCTTCATGCCGATCACCCCCATCGGGTGGATGACGAGCACGCTGCCGGCGATCGAGCAGGCGAAGACGACGAGAGCGCTGGTACGCCGGGCGCGGGCGGCGTACTTCACCAGGAAGCCCGCGACGAGTGCTGCCACCGGGAAGGACAACAGGTAGCCGGCGCTCGCGCCGGTGAAGACGCCGAGGCCGGACGAGTGCTCCGCGAAGACGGGGAGCCCGATCGCGCCGAGCAGCAGGTAGAGCGCGGCGGCGAGGAAGCCGCGGACGGGCCCGAGAACACAGCCGCCCAGCATGATCGCGAAGGTCTGCAGCGTGATCGGGACGCCGGCACCGCCGACGGGGATCGCGCCGACGTACGCACAGGCGGAGGTCAACGCCGCGAAGGCCGCGATCAGCGCCAGGTCGGTCGTGCCCATGCGCCGGGCATGAGCCGCGGTCGGCGTGGTGGTCGAGGTGTCGTCTGCGGCCATGGTCACCTGCTGCGCTCCTTCGCTGAGGCGATCGACGCGCCACGGCGGCGATCGTTGCCGGAGGCGGCACCCTCGCCACCTGAACGGTGTTCAGGTTAGGGTCGTCAAGGCGGCGGGTCAACCGGCCCACCTGTCGGACAGGTCACCCGCCGGTTCACCCACCAGGATCATCCACCAGAGGGAGCACGAGATGGCGCATCGCCGTGGTGACGTGGTCGCGACGGCGATGTCGGTTCTCGACCGCTACGGCCTCGCCGACCTGACCATGCGCCGACTCGCCGCCGAGCTCGATGTGCGGCCGAGTGCGCTGTACCACCACTTCCCAGACAAGCAGACGCTGCTGGCCGCGGTCGCGGACGAGCTGCTCGCCCGTGGCCGGCGTGACCTGCCGAACGGGAGCTGGCGAGCTCGCGTCGCCTCGGCGAGCGACGCCTTCCGTGACGCCATGCTCGCCTACCGCGACGGCGCGGAGCTCGTCGCGACCGTACGCGGCTTCGGCCTCGGCGGCGCCGCGCCGTACGACGAGATCCGCGCCGAACTGGTCGACGCGGGGCTGGATGCAGCGACCGCCACCGCCGCCGCCGCGACCCTCGTCCACTACGTGCTCGGCCACACCCTGCAGGAGCAGACCCAGATGCAGGCCCAGAGTGCGGGTGCGATCGACGGGCCGATGGACGCCGCCGGCGACGTCGGCGTGGTCACCGACTTCCGGGTCGGCCTCGACCTCATCCTCGACGGGATCTCGGTCCGCCTGGGCGGGGTCGCGGTCACGTCCTGAGCGGTCACACCCTCGGGGCCAACGCTTACGTCGAGCGTCTGCTCGCGGAGTTCGCCCCGACCGTTGGGGGCAGATCCACCACGCAAGCATCGGCATGTCAGGCTGTCGGCGTGACTAGCCTTGACCGACGTGAGGTCGTTGACGGTCGCGCAGTGGCGGGCGCGTGCGGAGCAGCATCGCGAGCGCGTCGACGCCTTCGTCGCGCCGCACCTCGCGCGCCGGCATGAGCGGGTCAAGCATCCGGTCCACGACTTCCTGTTCACCTACTACTCCCAGCGCCCCGCGCAGCTGCGACGGTGGCATCCGGGGTACGGCGTCGCGCTGCCGGCCGAGGCGGCGGGGGAGTACGGCGGGCTGAAGGGATACGCCGTCGGCGGCGGCCGGACGGTCGCGGTGACGCCCGAGCACCTCGACTCCCAGCGCACGCTGGTGGAGCCGCTGCGAGTGCTCCTCGCGGCGACGGCACGGACGGATGCCCAACTTCGGATGCCTCGGGCTGCACGAGTGGGCGATGGTCTACCGCATCGAGCAGGACGAGACCCGGCATGCCGACTGGCCGCTCCGCCTCGGCGGGGCGGGCACCGACGAGGTCGTCGAGTCGCACCGCATCGCCTGCTCGCACTTCGACGCCTACCGGTTCTTCACCGAGCCCGCCGTCCCGCTCAACACGCTGCGGCCCGGCCGCGACGACCGGGCGGCGTACGAGCAGCCGGCGTGCCTGCACGGCAACATGGACCTCTACAAGCATGCCTTCCGGCTGACCCCTCTGGTCTGCTCGGACCTGGTCGCAGACTGCTTCGAGCTCGCCCGCGACATCCGGGTGATGGACATGCGCGCGGCGCCGTACGACCTGCGCGACCTCGGATTCGAGCCGATCCCGATCGAGACCGCCGCCGGCAAGCAGGAGTACGCCGCCGGCCAGCGCGCCTTCGCCGAGCGCGCCGCGCCGCTGCGACGGCAACTCCTCGAGGAGTGCGACCGGCTGCTGACGCACGCCTCGTAGACACGCGGACCAAAGCTCCGGCCCCCGCGGTCTTCAGGCGGTGACGGAACCGTGGCCACGGACTTCTGTCCGCGTGTCTACGTGCGGTCCGTCGCCGGATAGCCTCGGCGCGTGCGCATCGGCAGATTCTCAAGCGGCCAGGACCCCTTCTACGGCGTCGTGACGGGCGAGCTCGACGAGTACGGGCAGGCGGATGACGACGCGGTCGTCGTGGAGGTCGCGGGCGACCCGCTCTACTCGGGTGTGGTGCCGACGCAGAAGGAGCACCGGCTGGCCGACCTGCGGGTGCTCGCCCCGGTGATCCCACGGAGCAAGGTGGTGGGGATCGGGCGCAACTACGCGGCGCATGCCGCCGAGCTGGGCCACGAGGTGCCCGACGAGCCGCTGGTGTTCCTCAAGCCGAACACCAGCGTGATCGGGCCCGGTGATGTGATCGCCTACCCGCGCCAGAGCCGGGAGGTGCACTACGAGGGTGAGCTGGCGGTCGTGATCGGCCGGATCTGCCGCGACGTGCCGGCGGAGGCCGATGCGGTGAGCAAGGTGATCTGGGGCTACACGATCGCCAACGACGTGACGGCCAGAGACCTGCAGCGCAAGGACGTCCAGTTCACCCGGGCGAAGGGCTTCGACACCTTCTGCCCGCTCGGGCCCTGGGTCGACACCGCCGAATCGGAGGCGACCGGCGCGACGGGCCTGAGCCTGGCCCGCATCGCAGAGGGGCTGAAGGTGCAGACCTACCTCAACGGCGACCTCGAGCAGGACGGCAACACCCGCGACCTGATCTTCGACATCCCTACCCTCATCGCGCACGTATCGAGCGTGATGACGCTGTTGCCCGGCGATGTCCTGCTGACCGGCACGCCCGACGGCGTCGGGCCGATGGAGGCCGGCGACGAGGTCGAGATATCGATTGAGGGGCTCGGCGCGCTCACCAATACAGTTGCCCGTCGTGAGTGAGACCGCCGCCAACGAAGCACCAGTCCGGGTGCGCTTCTGCCCGTCGCCGACCGGCTCGCCGCACGTCGGCCTGGCCCGCACCGCCCTCTACAACTGGGCGTTCGCCCGCCACCACGGCGGCACCTTCGTCTTCCGCATCGAGGACACCGACGCCGCGCGCGACTCCGAGGAGTCCTACGAGACGCTCCTCGAGGTGATGGGCTGGCTCGGCTTCGACTGGGACGAGGGGCCGGGAGTCGGCGGCCCGTACGCGCCGTACCGGCAGAGCGAGCGGAGCGAAATCTACGCCGACGTCCTCGACAGGCTGGCCTCGGCGGGCCGCACCTACCGCTGCTACTGCACGAACGACGAGGTCGAGGCGCGACGCAAGGCCTCGGGCGCCAAGATCATGGGGTACGACGGCCACTGCCGCGAGCTGACCGACGAGCAGCGGGCGGCGTACGAGGCCGAGGGCCGCACCTCGGTCGCACGCTTCCGAATGCCGGAGGGCTCGATCTCCTTCGACGACCTGGTGCGCGGTGACATCACCTTCGACACCGTCAACGTCCCCGACTTCGCGGTGTCGCGGGCCAACGGCGCGCCGCTCTACACCCTCGTCAACCCCGTCGACGACGCGCTGATGCGGATCACCCACGTGCTCCGTGGCGAGGACCTGCTCTCCAGCACGCCGCGCCAGATCGCCCTGTACGACGCGCTGGTCGAGCTCGGCATCGCCGAGACCGTGCCCCGCTTCGGGCATCTGCCCTACGTCATGGGCCAGGGCAACAAGAAGCTCTCCAAGCGCGACCCCGAGGCCAACCTGCTCGGCTACCGCGAGGCCGGGTTCCTGCCCGAGGGGCTGCTCAACTACCTCGCCCTGCTGGGCTGGGCGATCTCCGGGGACCGCGACATCTTCACGGTCACCGAGATGGTCGACGCCTTCGAGATCGGGCAGGTCAACCCCAACCCGGCGCGATTCGACCTCAAGAAGGCCGAGGCCATCAACGCCGACCACCTGCGGATGCTCTCGGTTGCCGAGCTGACCGACCGCGTGCAGCCCTACCTGCAGTCCGCGGGAGTGCTCACCGACCCGGTGACGCCGGCCGACTGGCAGCTGCTCGAGCAGGCGATGCCGCTGATCTCGGAGCGGATCAACAAGCTCACCGAGGCGGCTCCCATGCTCGGCTTCCTCTTCGTCTCCGACGACGACTTCGCCCTCGACGAGGCCGACGCCGCCAAGCTGCTCGACGAGGACGGCCGCGAGGTCGTGCGAGCGGCGTACGACGCCCTCGCCTCGCTCGAGCGCTGGTCGACCGAGGAGATCCAGACCGCCCTCCAGGCCACACTGGTCGAGCAGCGCGGGCTCAAGCCGCGCGTCGCCTTCGGGCCGGTGCGGGTCGCGGTCACCGGTCGCCGTATCTCGCCACCGCTGTTCGAGTCGATGGAGCTGCTCGGCCGCGAGCGGTCTCTGGCCCGCCTCGCGGCCGCACGCTAGGGCGCGGGCACACCCGACGTGAGCGCTGGTACGCCGTACCCGCCACCGGGCGACGCCGTCGCCGCGAGCACCCGCATGGGCTCTCCTATCCGCTGCTCCAGCAGGGCGGACGGCGTGGCGTCTGGCGCCCGATCGTCGGCGTGCTGGTGATGGGGCTCGGGACCTTCGCCGCGGCCGGCCTCGCCTGGCAGCTCGTCTTCGCGCTCTACTACGCCTCGTCCGGCCAGCCGGTCTTCGCCAGCATCGAGCGATTGGTCGACCTCGACCGCGTCACGCCCGCCGGCCTCGCCTTCATCAACCTGACCCTTGCCACCGCCATCCCGCTGGCGTTCCTGGTCAGCTGGGGGCTGCACGGGCTGCGACCGGGATGGCTGACGTCGGTCGGGCCCCGGATGCGCTGGGGCTACTTCGCGATGTGTCTCGGCCTGGCGTTCATCGCCCTCTTCGCGGCACTGACCGTCGGGGCGGTGCTGCCTGCGCCTGAAGGCTCGCTCGATATCGGCACGGAGCCCAACCCGTGGACCGACCAGGTGCGCGACTTCCTGCTCGTCATCGTGCTGCTCACCCCGCTGCAGGCGGCGGGGGAGGAGTACCTCTTCCGCGGCTACCTCACCCAGGCGTTCGGTGGGTTGGCGGCCGGCTTCGGGAGGACGGCCGCGCGGGTCGTCGCGGTCGTCGTACCGGCCGTCCTCTTCGCGCTCGCGCACGGACTCGGCCAGGACGTGCCGATCTTCTTCGATCGGCTGGCCTTCGGGCTGGTCGCCGGCGTACTCGTGGTCGTGACCGGCGGGCTGGAGGCCGGCATCGCGATGCACGTCCTCAACAACCTCGTCGCCTTCGGGTTCGCGCTCGCCTTCTCCGACATCGCGTCGGCGCTCAACCCCACCGACGGGTCGTGGTGGATGGTCCCCACCACCCTCACCCAGTCGCTGCTCTATCTCGCGCTGGCGTGGTGGGCGGCGCGGGCGATGCGGCTGCCGACGACGTCGGATCCAGCCGTTTTGGCCGCCCGCTGACGCCCTGTGTATCGTGAGCCCTCGGCCCGGTCACCACGGCGCCGGCTCGTCTGGGTCGGGACG
Source organism: uncultured Actinomycetota bacterium (assembly GCA_963767345.1). Classification (GTDB taxonomy): domain Bacteria; phylum Actinomycetota; class Actinomycetes; order Propionibacteriales; family Nocardioidaceae; genus Nocardioides. The sequence goes on along the minus strand of CAVYDO010000005.1, from coordinate 297,503 downwards.
TGGATGGCGGGCCGAACCCTTGGGGTATGGTGTAATTGGCAGCACGGCTGATTCTGGTTCAGTTAGTCTAGGTTCGAGTCCTAGTACCCCAGCGAAATCCCCGTCCCTGACGGGGATTTGGACTGTCCGGACGCGGCTCGATAGAGTCTCGCCCGGCTCAAGCCCCCGTTGTGTAGCGGCCTAGCACGCCGCCCTCTCAAGGCGGTAGCGCCGGTTCGAATCCGGTCGGGGGTACAAGGTGGAGAAGCGGTCCTGACCAGCGGAAACGCTGGGAGGGGCCGCATCGCCTTTTGGGGGTTCGGTGCCGTTTGGACGCGGTGGCCGCCCTCGCGGCCCTGCCCGCTAGCACCGGCCACCGCCACTTCGCGGAGAACGGCCTGAAGTCGCTGTTCAAGATCCTCAAGGGCCGCCGACTCGTCTTCACCAACCCCATGAAGGGCATCGACCTCACCCGCGTCGTCAGGAACCTTCCGCTGCCGCTGGACCCAGCCTTGATCCGGGCCGAACTGGCCTCGCCGAACCCGGTCGTCGCGCTCGCCGTCGCTCTGGTGGCCTTCCACGGTCTGACCGGCAAGCAGGTCCGGGAGCTGCAGCTGACCGACATCGTCGACGGTCGCCTCCAACTCGACGGCCGCGACATCCCGCTCGCCGCACCCGTCAGGACCCGGCTCGCCGCTTGGCTCGGCCACCGCAACCGAACCTGGCCGGCCACCGCGAACCCACACCTGCCATCAACCGACGCACCGCGCCACGCTTCGTCGCCAGCGGCCCGTCCTTTCCGTGGAAGGAAAGCCGCATCGGCCCACGGGCCCTGCGCGAAGACCGCATCTCTGCACGAGATCCACGCCACCGGTGGCGACGTACGCCGCATCTATGACCTCTTCGGGCTCAGCGTCGAAGGCGGCACCCGCTATATGAAGACCCTCGAGCACCCCGACTTGAGGAACGAGTACCGGCCTGGCACCTGGCCATAGCTGTGCCTTTACGTACCGCGGGGCGCGGGCTGAGAGTTGTCGCAACATCCTCACGCCATGGATAGGCAACCGTGGCGCGCACGATTCGGACACCGACAGGTGAGCGGGGGTGACCCGGGGGTGTGGTCAGTCGGTGTAGAAGGCGGTGAGGACAGGTCCGAGGACGGCGGGGTCGGCGACGTGCCCGCTGAGCTCGATGGTGGTGCGCCGTCCCGCGGGCAGGTGGCCTGCGGTGAGATCGGCGGCGGCTCCGAAGAAGTCGCCGGGGAGACCGGCCATGTGCGGGTCGACGACCGCGCCGGTGGTCAGCAGCACGGGCTGGGTCACGGTCGCGAGTCGGTCCGCGGGGGGCGAGCCGTCGCCGAGGCAGGCGGCGTCGTAGCGCAGGGTCGGTGCGAGCTCGCGCAGCGGTGGCCAGAACGGCGAGGCCTCGGCGGCCGCGACCTGGTCGTCGGAGGACCCGGCCAGGCGCATGAACAGGCGCAGGGCCTCGTCCCGGTCGTCGGCGTCGAGCGCGGCGCGGAGCGCGGTGGTGTAGACGCGCCAGGCCGCGACCATTTCCTCCCCGACCTGGTAGGGCACCTCGTGCGCGGCGATGCGGTCGACCGGCAGCCCGGCCGCGGCGGCCTCCAAGGCCAGGGCGCCGCCGGAGGAGGCCCCGAACAGGTGCGCCCGCCCACCCTGGGCGTCAATCACGGCGGCGAGGTCCTCGACCTCGCGCTGCAACGCGTACGGCTGGGTGTCGCCGCTGTCGCCGCGTCCCCGGCGTCGGTAGCTGACGACGGCGAAGGTGTCCGCCAGCTGCTCGCCGAGAGGCAGGTTTTCCGCGCCGTCGTCCAGCCCGCCGCTGATGAGCACCAGCACGGGGCCTTCGTCGCTGAGCCGGTCGTAGCCGATGGCGGTGCCGTCAGCCGAGGTCACGTGTGGCATGGGTCAACTCTCCTTGTGCCTGGTACGTACTCCTACGATAGGAGTGACTGGTAGCTTTTGGGAAGTACCATGGGTCCATGCGTACCTACCGCGACCTGTGTGGAATCGCCCGCGCCCTCGACGTCATCGGCGAACGGTGGGCGCTGCTGGTCGTGCGCGAGCTGATGTTCGGGCCCAAGCGGTTCGCCGACCTGCACCGCGGACTGCCGGCCATGAGCCAGAACGTGCTCACCCAGCGACTGCGCGAGCTGGAGGACTCCGGTGTGCTGACCCGCAGGCGGGGCCTGCCGCCTGCCACCGGGCTGGTCTACGACCTCACCGATCACGGCCGCGCTCTCGAACCGGTGCTGCTGGCGCTGGGACGCTGGGGCAGCCCGCTCGCGCCCGGACCCGACTCGGCCACCGAGCTCAGCCCCGACGCCCTCATGGTCGCGCTGCGCACCACCTTCGACCCCGCCGCCGCCGCGGGTCTCGACGCCACCGTCCAGCTCCAACTCCCCGGCGACGCGTTCGGCCTCACCGTCCGCGACGGACGGCTGGATGTCGTCCGCGAGGACGAGCCGGCCGACGCCGCGCTCGCCGCCACCGTCCGCACCGTCCAGGACCTCGTCTTCGACCACCGGGCGCTCGACGATGCCGTCCGACTCGGCGACGCGCAGGTCGGCGGAGACACCGCCATCCTGACCCGCCTCCTCGCAACCTTCGACGACCACCGCGCCTGACCCTGGGCGTGCTGGATCATCCAGTGGTGGGCGACTTCCTGGGCGGCAAGCCGGCTGGTCCACCACGAGGACGAGTTGTCCGCCGTGGTCGCCGTACTGGACGGCGATCTTGACACCGGCATCGGCCATGGCGCGGGCGAGCTTGTCGAGTTGGCCGGGTCCACCTGATCAGGACGTAGCAGCACGACGTCGGTGCTGCAGTCGTCGTGGAGTCCGGTGGTCTCCAGCGCGCTTGGTCTGGAGCTGCGCCGTGCACGAGGAAGTGGGCGACGTCGGTGTCACCGAAGGTCCAGACGCCGCCGCTCTCCATCATCACGCGGAGCGTGACCAGTACGGGATGCGCTCGTGGAGCGTGCCGGTGCGGGATCGGCTTGCGGTGATCGGCTCGCGGTCTATCGGTCGCCCGCAACAATGACCGGCAATCGCCAGCCCTCTACGGCGACGTACCCGCTTTCAACGCATCGAGTTGAGCCAGGTGAGTGCATGCTCGGTGGCGGCGAGGTGCCTTCGTGGGACCGTCGCTAACCGCGATGCGATCAGGGCCGCGTCCACGAGGTTGGCTACGAGTAGAGCAGCGACGAAGTTGCGGTCCTTCTCGCGGAATGCGGTCAGCTTCGCGACGCAGAGGTCCTCCTTGTCGAGGCACCAGCCGGTGAAGCGCGGTTCGCCGCTCGCGGTCGCGGTGTTGGCGTTCTGCACCTTGACCAGGCGGTCGCGCCAGCCATCGGGCAGCACAGCCGTCTCGAGGTCGACGCCGTCGATGCTGAAGCCGTGGAGTTCCTCGAACGGCGAGAACTCGCCCGCGACGCCTTCGATCAGGTCGCCAGTCGCGCGGTCTCGTCGTTGGTCTCGGCCATGGGCAGGATGTCGACCTCGACGGACATCGTTGCGGCCGCGGGGAGTTGTGACTCGTCGTAGGTGCCTAGGATGGCCTGCGAGCCGACAACGATGACCTCGGACTGGTGGATGACCTGGCAGGCCGTCCGGATCGCGTGCTCCAGTTGGTCGCGTCGCATCAGCCCGCCACCGGCATGACTTCGGAGCGCTGCTCCTGTGTGAGCAGGCCGCCCATGGGGGAGACCTCTCGCATCTCGACGGAGTCGCGGTCGAGGCCGGTGAGGACACGGTGCAGATCGGGAAGGTCGCCACGGTCGACGAGGTCGCGCCACCGCTGGAGGTTGCGTTCATGCGGCTGGCCGGTGACCTGGCCGCTGAGCCGTTCGATACTGCGCTCAATCGTTGGGCGCCACCCCTGGATGCTCTCGCGGTTCAGGAGGCTCGAGAGGCGTCGATGAAGCTGCCATGAGCGCCGTTCGGAGCGCGTGAGCTTCGGGACGACCGGGCGGCGAACGACTTCCAGGCGGTAGCCCATGCATGACAGGAGGCGCTCGAGCTGGTCGTCGCTGAGGTCGACCCTGCCGGAGAGGAAGCCGCTGATGCTCGGCTGGCGCACACCGCTGAGCCGGGACAGACTCGACTGCGAGGTGCTCGTCTCGAGCATCACCTCGCGCAGCACGTCGCTCCGACTTGTCATGCCACGAGTATAGCAAAAAGTGCTATAGCAGTTCCCGAACGAGAAGGAGGCTTGGGGCAACACTGGGGCCACACGAGGTCCAGAAATCTTCAGAAACGGCCAACGACAGCCGATCGTCAATTGTGGCTCTGACCTGCGGTTTCATTGTTTCTCAACGTCGTCCGGCGACCCATGGGTCGCTCTCTCACGGCGGTAGCGCCGGTTCGAACCCGGTCGGGGGTACAAGGTGGAGAGGCGGTCCTGACCAGCGGAAACGCTGGAGGGGCCGCTTCTTCGTTTCGGACCCGGGCGAGTCGGCGCCACGTTTCAAGAACCTGGCGCCGCTCCCCGCTGATTCGGCGAGCAGGAGCAGCTGTCACCGGCCGCGCCAGGCCGCCAGCAGGTCGGCCTCCCGCTCTCGGTTGATGCCGGTAACGGGCGCCGTCGGCTCCGACTCGAGCCAGGCAAGAGTGTCGGCGTAGGTGTCGGCCAGGGGTCGGAGCCGCAGTCCCGCTTCGAGTGACGGCGCGGCGAGGTGGTCGAGCATGCCGTCGTGCTCGGGTCTCGGCAGCCACAGCGGGATCGACTCCGGTCCCGACCACGGCTCGACGCCCTGCTCGGTGAGGAAGGTCTGGTCGACCCAGGTGAGGTCGGCGTCGGGGTCGCCCGCGAGGAGCATCGTCTCGATCCCGATCGGCTCACCGACGCCGTCGAAGGTGCCGGTCGTACGACGCTCGGCGAGCGTGACGAGCCAGGCCGCGAGGTCGCGGACGTCGATCAGCTGGACGACGTCCGCCGGGTCACCGGGGGCCAGCACCTCGCCGCCGGCGGCCAGGCGCCGCGGCCAGTAGGAGAACCGCCCGCTGGGGTCGCCGGGGCCGACGATCAGGCCCGGCCGGACGACGGCGGCGGACCTGGCGCCGGCCCGGACGATCTCCTCGCACGCGACCTTCATCCGTCCGTACGCGTCGGGGTCGGTTCTCCAGTCCGCGTCGGTGTCGAGCGGCTCCCGCAGCGGCGTGACACCGGGGCCGCCGCCGGGGGTGGCGTCGTCGGCGTAGACGCTGATCGTCGAGACGAACAGCCAGTGCGCGCTCGGGATGGCGCCGACCGCGGAGCGGACCTGCGAGGGCACGCGGCCGACGTCGACGACGGCATCGAAGTCGTCGACCAGGTCGGCCGGCACCGGGTCGTCGCGGTCCCACCGCAGCAGCCGAGCGCCCTCGGGCACGCTCCCGGACGCTCCCCGGCACGCGCACACCACGTCGTGACCACGCCGTACCGCCTCGGCCGCGACCTCGCGCGACAAGAACACCGTCCCACCGAGCACCAGGAGCCTCACGGAGCCATCCCACGCCGCCGGAGCGCGAACCTCAAGACCCGTCCGCTCTCAGCAGCACACCGGACGGCCGGCCGGTCCCTTGCTCACCACCAGCCCTGCCGCCGCGCCCAGCGCAGCAGCAGCAGGCTGATGGTGACCATGACCAGCAGGACCAGGCCGAGCTGGAGATAGCGGGTCTGGTCGTTCACGATGACGTTCATGCCGAAGACCGACGCCAGCGCGGTCACCGGGAGCGTGACCGCGGCGATGACCGCCAGCCGCTCCATCGCGACCGTCATCTTGGTGTGCACCTTCGTCTGGTAGAGCTCGATCACCCCGAACAGGAACAGGGACTCGCCGTCGGCCAGTGACCTGACCCGGTCGAACTGGTCGGCCAGGTCGCGGGCGTAGGCCACGGCCTCGGTGTCGACGAACTTGACCAGCCCGGCCATCCGCGCCCACACCTCGTGGCACTGTGCGGCCATGGTCCGGGCGGTGATCAGCTCGTGCCGGATCAGGAACATCCGCTCCAGGAGCTCCTCCGGGTCGCGCAGCTGAGAGGACATCACGTGCGCCTCGAGGCCGGGCAGACGGGTGGCCACCTCGCGGATCAGAGCACTCTGGCGGCGCGCCACCGCCGAGGTGATGGCGTAGGACAGCTCGGCGGGGGAGGAGGGGCGGAACCGCCCCGACTCGATTCGCCGCAGCGCCGTCCCCGTCTCGAGCAGCGCCTCCTGGGGATCCACGTCCGGGTTCAGCGGACCGTGCACGGTGACGAGATAGTCGCGGCCGATGATCTGGTCCAGCTCGAGGAGGTGCACGTGGCCGGCAGAACCGGCCAGTGGCGACTGGACCGTGATGAACGCGTGGTCGTCGTACCCGTGGATCATCGGCACGTAGTTCCGCTGCCGGCAGGCGCTGATCACCATCGGGTGGCAGCCGAGGCGCTCGAGCAGGGCCTCGGTCTCCTCGTCCCACGCCGGCACGTCGATCCAGAGGAAGCCGTCGACGCCTGTGGGGATCTCGACCATCTCATCACGCCGGCGCGGCTCGGCCCCGCCGGCGTCGACGTACCAGACCTGCATGGGCTCAGCCTGCCGTGCTCCGAGGTCCCCAACAAGCGGCTCGCGGGCAGGGGGTGGCCACTCGTCCGTGGTCGGCGCGCGCGCCTCTGGAGCGACTCGAGCAGCCCGGACGCCGAGCCGGCCGGTACGCGGCGGCGGTGCTCCCGGCGGGCCGCGGGTACCGGACCCCCATGATTACGACACAGCCGGCGAACCCGGTCCGCGGCACCGGGGGGAAGGAGCGCCCGTGACGGCCGACCTGGTGTACCTCGCGGCCGGCGGTGCGCTGCTGCTGGCCGTGGTGCTGCCGGAGCTGCTGGGGCGGTGGGCGATCTCGGCGCCGATGGTGCTCGTCGGAGTCGGGCTCGTTCTCGGTCTCACACCGTTGCCCGACGGGCTCCCCCTCGACCCGCAGGAGAACCGGGCGGTGATCGAGCACGTCACCGAGCTCACCGTCCTGGTCGCCCTGATGGGCGTGGGGCTGGCGCTGGACCGGCCTCTGGACCTGCGGAGCAGGTCCTCACGACGCGCGTGGTCGCCGACCTGGCGCCTCCTGGTGGTGGCGATGCCGCTGTGCATCGCGGGCGTCGCAGTGGTTGGGTGGTGGGCGGGCCTCACGCCGGCCGCTGCGCTCCTCCTCGGCGCGGTCCTCGCTCCGACCGACCCCGTGCTCGCCTCGGACGTCCAGGTGGCCGGGCCACAGACCGGCGAGGACGGGGCCGAGGAGAGCGACGAGGTCCGCTTCACCCTCACCTCCGAGGCAGGGATCAACGACGGTCTCGCCTTCCCGTTCGTGTACGCCGCGGTGCTGCTCGCCACCCAGGGCAGCCCGGCCCATTGGTGGCCGGAGTGGCTGGGCTGGTACCTCGTCGGCAAGGTCGTGATCGGCACCGCCGTCGGCGTCGCGGTCGGATGGCTGCTGGCGCGCCTCGCCTTCCGTGCGCGCATCGAGGCACTGCGGGTGGCCGAGCGTGGCGAGGCGTTGCTGGCGGTGGCCGCTCTCGTGACGGCGTACGGCCTCAGCGAGGCCTTTGGGGGCTATGGCTTCCTCGCTGTCTTCGCGTGCGCGATGACCTTTCGGTCGGCGGAGCGCAGCCACGACTACCACGCCGCCATGCACGAGGTGGTCGAGCGCCTCGAGAGGCTGCTGGTCCTCGTCTTCCTGCTGGTCCTCGGCATCGCCCTCACCCGCGGACTGCTCGGCGGCCTGGACTGGCGGGGGATCGTCGTGGCGGTGGCCCTTCTGCTCGTGATCAGGCCGTTGGCGGGTCGTCTGGCCCTCGTCGCGCTGCGTCCTGCGGAGGAGACCGGCGGCATGAGGCCCGCGGAACGCTGGACGACCGCGTTCTTCGGCGTACGGGGAGTGGGATCCATCTACTATCTCGCGTACGCGGCCGGCGAGGCCGACGAGCTGGGCGACGACCGGCTCTGGTCGATCGTGGCCTTCACCGTTGTGGCCTCGGTCCTGTTGCACGGCGTGCTGGCGACCCCGGTGATGGATCGGCTCCGCCGCGCCGAGCTCTCCACCTAGCGCATACGCGACGACGGGTCCGACCTGGGCCGGATCGGTGTCATCGCCAGGTCCGATTTCCGCGAGCCTCGCCCTTCGCCGTGCGGCAGGATGGGGCATATGACATCCGCATCGGTGGCCGAGGACGCGTCCGGATCCGCAGCGGGTACGGCGAGGATCGTGCTCGACCGGGAGGCCTGCTACCGGGCGGTGAAGTCGCGGGACCGGCGCTTCGACGGGGTCTTCTACATCGCGGTGCGCACGACCGGGATCTACTGCCGGCCCAGCTGTCCCGCGCGCCTGCCGGCCTTCCGCAACGTGACCTTCCACCCGGCGGCGGCGGCGGCGCAGGCCGCCGGCTTCCGGGCCTGCAAGCGCTGCCTGCCCGACGCGACGCCGGGGAGCCCCGACTGGGACCTCGCCGCCGACGTGGCCGGGCGGGCGATGCGCCTGATCTCCGACGGCCTGGTCGATCGCGAGGGGGTCGACGGGCTCGCCGCTCGTCTCGGCTACACCACCCGCCACCTCGGCCGTCTCCTCACCCGCGAGCTCGGCGCAGGACCGCTCGCGCTGGCCCGGGCCCGACGCGCGCAGACCGCCCGCACATTGGTCGAGACGACCGACCTGCCGTTCGCCGACATCGCGTTCGCAGCCGGCTTCGCGAGCATCAGGCAGTTCAACGAGACCGTCCGCGAGGTGTACGACGCGACACCGACCGAGCTCCGCGGGCGCCGGCGCCCGGTCGCCACGGGGGAGGTCGCCACCGGGGAGCTCTCGATGCGGCTCGCCGTGCGCACGCCGTTCGCGGGCGCGGCGCTGCTCGGCTTCCTGGCTGTTCGGGCGATCCCCGGGGTCGAGCGCGTCGACGGCGACACCTACTCGCGCACCCTCGACCTGCCGCGCGGCACCGGCGTCGTGCACCTGCGACTCGGTGACCTCGACGCCGGCAGCGGGACCGCCGTCGTGCCCGCGCGCTTCCGGCTCACCGACCTGCGCGACACCGCCGCGGCGGTCGAGCGGGTGCGCCGGCTGCTCGACGCCGACTGCGATCCGGTCGCCGTCGCCGACGCGTTCCTGGGTGACCCGCTGCTGGGCCCGCTGGTTCGTCGTACGCCGGGACTGCGGGTGCCCGGCCACGTCGACGGCCACGAGGTCGCCGTTCGCGCCGTGCTCGGCCAGCAGGTGACGGTCGCCGCCGCGCGCACCGCGGCCGCGCGCCTCACGCAGCGGCACGGAGTGGCTCTGCCTGAGCCGGTCGACGGACTCACCCACCTGTTCCCCTCCGCGGCCGCGATCGCGGACATCGACCCCGAGACCCTGCCGATGCCGCGGGCGAGGGGCCACGCGCTCACCGGTCTGTGCGGAGCTCTCGACGAGGGCACCGTCGTCGTCGATCGTGGTGCGGACCGTGAGGAGGTGCGACGGACGTTGATCGCGCTTCCCGGCATCGGGCCGTGGACGGCCGACTACATCGCCCTGCGCGCGCTGGGCCACCCGGACGTGTTCCTGCCGACCGACGTCGGCGTGCGCGACGCGCTGACCGTGCTCGACCCGACCGGCGCGGATCCGCGGCTCGCCGAGCGGCGGGCCGAGGCCTGGCGGCCATGGCGCTCCTACGCCCTCATGCACCTCTGGCACACCCTCGGCGAACCCACTACCCCAGCGGGTCGACCGACGACCACACTGACCGAGACGAACGGAGCAAGATGATGTGGACCGTGATGAGCTCGCCGATAGGCGACCTTCGGATCGTCGAGCGCGACGGGGCGATCGCCGCGATCGAGTTCTCGCCCTTCCGTTCGGCGGACGGGCAGCCACGCGGCGAACGCGACGACGCCGACCCGCTGCTCGTCGAGGCCGTGCGCCAGCTCACGGCGTATTTCGCGCGCGACCTCAAGGACTTCGACCTCCCGCTCGCCCCCCGGGGCAGCGCCTTCCAACAGTCGGTGTGGCAGCAGCTGCTCGCCGTCGGCTACGGGGAGACCGCGTCGTACGGTGAGATCGCCAAGAGGCTCGGAAGGACCAACGCGGCGTCCCGTGCGGTAGGGCTGGCCAACGGCCAGAACCCCATCCCCATCGTGATCCCTTGTCACCGCATCGTCGGCGCCAACGGCTCGCTCACCGGCTACGCCGGTGGCGTCGCGCGCAAGCAGACCCTCCTGGAGCTCGAGCAGGACGCGCTCTTCTGAGGATCGCGCTGGGGTCAGCTCGCCGGGCCGCGCCGACGCAGGGCCTGGCCGATGGCGCCGCCGACGGCCGCAGGGGCCACGACCAGCGCGACGGTGAACGGCACGAAGGCGGCCAGGTCGGAGGCCACGACCGACCAGTCGAACCCGTCGAGGAGTCCGATCAGGATCGGCATCGCGATGCCGAGGAGCACCCCGGCGACGAGCCACACGACGACCGTGCGGGCCAGGCCGACCCTTCGTCCGTCGAGGATCGCCCAGGCGCCGGCGACGACCGCGACGACGAGGAAGAACAGCAGCCCGAGGCCGATGTCGGCGTCGCCCGGTTCGGCCGTGATCTCGGCGAGGACGAGGAAGGCGCCGTCGATCCCGAGCAGGACGGCGAAACGGACGAGGGCGGGGAGGGCGAGCGCGCGGACCATGTCGCCAACGATGGAGTACGACGACTCAGGGGCAACACCGCACCACTACCCAGGTCGCCAGCCGTCTTCGTCAGGGGACGTCGCGGTGGGCGGGGTCGTTCGCCGGGAGGGCGTCCGCGGCCCACGACATCCGCTTCCAGTCGGGCACGGGTGGAGGGGTCTTCCCGTCCGGCACGAAGGGCGACCGCTCCGTCACCCGCATCCGGTGGATGTAGCGGGGACAGTTCGGGAAGACCGCGGACACGGTGACTCTCACCACGAGCCGGGCGCCGGGCCAGGTCGACAGCAGCGGGTCGACGGCGCTCACGCTGGCTCGACCATGCACACGGAGCCGGCTCGGGTGCTCGAAGTCGATGAACAGGAGCCCGACCTGCTGCGTCTCGGCAGCGTTGCCCAGTGTCAGGAACATGCCGTTGCCGTCGTACGACGGGAAGGCGAGCGTGTGCTCGTCGAGCACCCGCACGAACCCCGGGGCGCCGCCCTTGTACGAGCAGCTGGGCTGACCGCTTGCGTCGACCGAGGCGACGAACATCATGTCCCGGTCCGCGATGAACGCCGCCGCCCCGGGGTCGATCGCGTCATGGACGAGCAGCTCGTCGATCCGGTCGGCGATGCGACGGGAGTCGAAGAGGTCCTGGAGGGCTCGCTGCGACGCCGTGTAGGTCATGTCGGAGGCGGGTCGTCAGAGGTGGGCGCCGTCACGAGTGGTGCTCGGCGTAGTGGCTGGCGCCGAACCAGTCGACGACGACCACCTCTTCGTTGCCGACCACCCAGGCGTCATGCCCGGACGGCAGCGAGGTCACCTGCCCGGGAGTGGCGTCGAACTCCTCGCCGCCGGCGGTACGGATCCGCAGGGTTCCGGCGACGTGGTACTGGAAGTGCGGCGCCTCGCAGAGGTCGGTGCCCGCGATCGGCTTGACGTGCTCGGACCAGCGCCAGCCCGGCGAGAAGGTGAGCCGCCCGATCTCCATGCCGCCGACGCTGAGGATCTCGGCCCGGCCGTTCTCGAAGGTGCGGACCTCGTCCGGCTGGGCGAAGTCGCGCTGTTCGATGGTCTGCGTCTGGTTCATGTCCACTCCTGGGTCTCTTGGGATGTGTCCCGGTTCTGCCGCCGGTCAGCGGCGTCCACGACGCTAGGCAGCGCTCCTTGCAGCTACCTTGCGGTTTTCGTGCGGCTCGCGAGAATCAGGGCATGGAAGGGGTCGGCCGGGTCGAGATCCGGCTGTTGGGCCGGTTCGCGGTCCTGCGGGACGGAGCGGAGATACCGTCGGCGGCGTTCGAGGGACGCAAGGTCCGGACGTTGGTGAAGGTACTGGCGAGCCGTCAGGGTCGCTTCGTCAGCAATGACGCACTGGCCGATGCGTTGTGGCCCGGCCGGCCGCCCGTGGACCCGGCAGCCAACCTCCAGGTCCTCGTCAACCGTGCCCGGCGCGCATTGGGTGACCCCGGCCTGATCGTCACCGGCCAACGGGGTTACACGCTGGCCGCCAGCCCGGCCTGCGACGTCGACGCGGAGCGGTTCGTCGCCGCGGTGTCGGACCGTGCCCAGTCGTGGGCCGGCCTGCGCGCGACCCTCTCCCGGTGGCAGGGCGACCCGCTGCCCGAGGAGACCTACGACGACTGGGCCGCCGACTATCGCGCTCGGCTCCTGCGAACCCACCAGCATGCCCTCGAGACGGCTGCGAACCTGGCGCTGGACGCGGGTGACTTGGACGCCGCCGTCGAGCTCGCCAGCAGCGCGGTGGAGGCGGAGCCGCTGCGCGAGGTCGCCGTCCTGCTGCTGGTCAGGGCGTTGGCGGCAGCGGGTGACGGCGGTGCCGCTCTGACGGCGTACGACGACTTCCGCCGGGCCCTGGCCGACGAGCTGGGTGTCGATCCGTCACCGGAGGCCGTCGCGCTGTACGAGGGTCTCCTCCGACGCCTCCCCGCCCGGGACGAGTCATCGCAGCGGCGCCGGGGGAGTGGCGTCGGTGAGCTCGCGTTCGTAGGGCGCGAGCAGGAGCTCGAGCTGATGCGCTCCGCCCTGGCGGCCGGTCGGCGAGGAGCGGTGGTGACGATCAGCGGTGCGTCCGGCTCGGGGAAGTCACGACTCCTGGACAGGGCGGCGCGTGGTGTGCCCATGGTCCGTGCGCGCGCCTTTCCGGCCGAGCGCTCCGAGCCCTGGACCCTTCTGCGCACCCTGCTGCGTGAGGCACTCGCGCAGGACATAGGGTACGTCGGCCGGCTGCCACCTCCGATGGACGCCGCGCTCGCGTGGCTGCTGCCCGAGCTCGGGAGCAGCGGCGGCATCGCGCCCGACCCGGAGAGTCGGCGCATCCTGGTCCAGGAGGCCGCACTGCGCCTGCTCGGAGCCGCCGGCACCCTCATCGCGGTCGACGACCTACAGTGGTGCGACCCCACCAGCCTCGGCGTCCTCGAGGCCGTCATCCGCCGCGCTGAGATCGGGGGCACGGTGCTGGCCTTCCGTCCCGAGGAGGTGACCGACCGAGAGGATCTGGCCGACTTCCTCGCCCGCAGCGATGTCATGCTTCGGGTCGATCTCGGCGGGCTGCCCGAGGAGTCGCTCCACGAGCTCGTGGCGGACACGGGGATCGTCGAGGCGATCGGTCGGCACACGGACCGGACACCCATGGCGGTGACCGAGATCCTTCGCGCCCTGGCCGCGGAGGGCCTGGTCGTGCCCACCCCGGGTGGCCCGTTGCAGGCGAGTGCCTCCGAGGCGACTGCGCGGGCGGTCGCACTCGCCCGCGAGGGGCAGCGGACCGCGATCGCCGCCCGAGTGGGGGCGCAGTCCGGGCCGGACCGCAAGGTGCTGGCCATGCTGGCTCTGCTGGCCCGGGAGGCCGGCGTGGCCGGCCTCGCCGCTGCGACTCGTGCGGACCAGGCCGACGTGCTCGACTCGCTGTCCCGGCTCTATCGCAGGGGCCTGGTCCGCGTGGGCGATCGGGGCTGGGCGACCAGCCACGACATGCTGACCGAGGTGGTGGTGGCCGGGCTGGACCCGGCCGACAGGTCGCGACTGCACGCCGACCTGGCCGGGGCGCTTCGGTCGGAGGGCGATCCGGCGCTGCTGGCACACCACCTGTGCGAGGCAGGCGACACGCACGGCGCAGCCGACGCGTTCGCCCTGGCGGCACAGCGGGCGCTCGACACCTTTGCCGACGACGAGGCGGTCCACCTGGCCGAGCTCGGGCTGGCACTGGCGCCGTCGACGCCGGTGCGGGCGTCCTTGCGCGAGACCCGAGGCGAGGCGAGACAGCGCCGCGGCGACATCCTCGCCGCGAGGGAGGACCTTCGCGCCGCGCTCGCGGAGAGCGCGACCGGCCCGGCTCGGGCCAGGATCCTGGCGCGGCTCGCGATGCTCGCGTCGGGCGCCGACGACATCGTCCACGCGGCTCAGCTGGCTGAGCTCGCCGTGGTGGAGGCGCGGGGCGACGCCGCTGCACGTGCTCGGGCCTTGGAGGTCGCCTCGGTCCTCGACATGAACAGCCAACGCGAGGATCGCTCGGCCGACCGAGCCGCGGAGGCGCTGGCGCTGTACGAGAGGCTCGGGGACGCCGGCGGCATGGCGCGGATCCTCGACGCCCGGGCGATGGCCCAGTTCCTGGACGGAGATGTCGGAGCGGGCGGTGCCGCCTTGAGACGTGCGGCCGACCTCTTCGATGACTCCGGTGACCTGGTCCGGGTGGTGACGCCTCGGTCGACCGCCGGCCATGCGCTGGTCTTCGCGGGGCAAGCCGAGCAGGGCCTCGTCCAGATCACAGCCGCGCTGAAGCTCGCCGAGACCCTGGGCCACCTCGAGGGCCGGGCCTACGCACTGTGGCACCGGACGGAGGCTCTGGCCGCGCTCGGGCGGGGCGCGGAGGCCACCGAGGACTCGACAGAAGCGCTCGCCATCGCCACCCGGATCGGCCACCGTGGCTGGACCGCCACCGGTTGGCGAGCCGTCGGGATCGCAGCGCAGCATCGCGGTGATCTCGACGAGGCGCTGCGTGCGTTCAGGCGATCGTTGGAGCTCTCGGAGCATCTCGGCCTGTTCGCCTGCTGGGCGGCGGCGAGAGCGGCGATGGTGCTCGTGTCGCGAGGCGCTCCTGCCGAGGCCGCTCCGCTGGTGGAGCGGGCCCTCGAGGAGGGGCCGCCCCTGGGTCACTACGAGGCCCGATGGGCTCGGGTCGAGGTGTCTGCCGCGCTCGGCGACGTGGACACTCCCGAGTTGGCCCGACACGCGCTCGAGCGGATGGAGGCGGGCGGAGTCCGGCAGGGCCGAGAGCGACTGGCGTCGCTGGCCGGGTGATCAGCCGTCTGCGGCGGCGCGACGCAGCGACTCGGAGAGCCGCTCGGCGGCGGCGAGTACGGCGGGCGCGTGCATGCGGCCGGGCTGACGGGACAGCCGCTCGAGCGGGCCGGAGACCGACACGGCCGCGATGATCTTGCCGCCGGGGGAGCGGACCGGAGCGGACACCGACGCGACGCCCTGCTCGCGTTCGCCGACGCTCTGCGCCCAGCCTCGCCGGCGGATGCCGGAGAGGGCGGTGGCCGAGTAGGCGGCGTTCTGCAGCCCGCGCTGCATGCGCTCCGGATCCTCCCAGGCCAGCAGGACCTGGGCCGCCGAGCCCGCCCGCATGGTCAGCTGGGAGCCGACCGGGATGGTGTCGCGCAGGCCCGAGGGGCGCTCGGCCGCGGCGACGCAGATGCGGTGGTCACCCTGACGCCGCCAGAGCTGGGCGGACTCGCCGGTGATGTCGCGGAGCCGGGCGAGGATCGGACCGGCGGCGGCGAGGAGTCGGTCCTCGCCGGCCGCGGCGGAGAGCTCGGCCAGCCGCGGGCCGAGGACGAAGCGGCCCTGCATGTCGCGCGCGACGAGGCGGTGGTGCTCCAGGGCGACCGCGAGACGATGGGCAGTGGGCCGGGCCAGCCCGGTGCCGGCCACGAGGCCGGCCAGTGTGGCCGGGCCCGACTCCAGTGCGGTGAGCACGAGGGCCGCCTTGTCGAGAACCCCGACGCCAGATCCGTTGTCCATATGCCGATACTTTCATCTCATCATCTGGATGGCAAGCGGCTAGGCTTGACCTTTCCCTGATCCGGCCCGTATTCCCTGGTCCGGCGGAGTGGAACCGAAGAGTGGCAGCGAGGAGAGTGATGGTCATGGGCAAGACCCTGGCCGAGAAGGTGTGGGACGCCCACGTCGTACGAGATGCGGACAACCCGGGCGAGCCCGACCTCCTCTACGTCGACCTCCACCTCGTGCACGAGGTGACCTCTCCGCAGGCCTTCGAGGGGCTGCGTCTCGCCGGCCGCCCGGTGCGCCGGCCCGAGCTCACCCTCGCCACCGAGGACCACAACGTCCCCACCCTGGACTGGGACAAGCCGATCGCCGATCCGGTGAGCCGTACCCAGGTCGACACGCTGCGCCACAACGCGGAGGAGTTCGGGATCCGGCTGTACTCGCTGGGCAATATCGAGCAAGGCATCGTGCATGTCGTGGGCCCGCAGCTCGGGCTCACGCAGCCGGGCATGACGATCGTGTGCGGTGACAGCCACACGTCCACGCACGGCGCGTTCGGCGCGATCGCCTTCGGTATCGGCACGTCCGAGGTCGAGCACGTGCTCGCGACCCAGACCCTCCCGCAGGCCAAGCCCAAGACCATGGCGGTCACCGTCAACGGCTCGCTGCCTGACGGGGTGACCGCCAAGGACCTGATCCTGACGCTCATCAGCCAAGCCGGCACCGGCGGCGGTCAGGGCTATATCGTCGAGTACCGCGGGCAGGCGATCGAGGAGCTCTCGATGGAGGGCCGGATGACCGTCTGCAATATGTCGATCGAGTGGGGTGCGAAGGCCGGCCTCATCGCTCCCGACCAGACCACCGTCGACTACCTCGAGGGTCGCGCGAAGGCTCCGAAGGGAGCCGACTGGGACGCCGCCTCGGCGTACTGGCGGACGTTGCGCACCGACGACGACGCGGTCTTCGACCGCGAGATCGTCCTGGATGCCTCGGTGATGACGCCGTTCGTCACCTGGGGCACCAACCCGGGGCAAGGCGTGCCGCTGGGCTCCTCGGTGCCCTATCCCGAGGAGTTCCCCGACGTCGTCGACCGCACCGCGGCCGAGAACGCACTGACCTACATGGATCTCGAGGCCGGTACGCCGATGCGCGAGATCAAGGTCGACACGGTCTTCGTCGGCTCCTGCACCAACGGCCGGATCGAGGACCTGCGCGTCGCGGCCGCGATCCTCAAGGACCGGAAGGTCGCGAAGGACACCAGGTTGCTCGTCGTGCCCGGCTCGGTGCGGGTGCGCCTCCAGGCCGAGGAGGAGGGCCTCGATGTGGTCTTCAAGGACGCCGGGGCGGAGTGGCGGGGCGCCGGTTGCTCGATGTGCCTGGGCATGAACCCCGACCAGCTCACCCCGGGCGAGCGCAGCGCCTCGACGTCGAACCGCAACTTCGAGGGCCGACAGGGCAAGGGAGGGCGCACGCACCTGGTGTCGGTGCCGGTCGCCGCGGCCACCGCGATCCGCGGCACCCTCTCCTCGCCCGCCGACCTCGAGCCCGCGGCAGTCTGAAGGAGTCGACGATGGAGAAGTTCACCAGCCACACGGGCGTCGGCGTGCCGCTGCGGCGCAGCAACGTCGACACCGACCAGATCATCCCGGCCGTCTACCTCAAACGGGTGACGCGCACCGGCTTCGAGGACGGCCTCTTCGCGGCCTGGCGCGGGGACTCGTCGTTCGTGCTCAACCAGCCGGCGTACGCATCCGGGTCGGTGCTGGTCGCCGGGCCCGACTTCGGCACCGGCTCCTCGCGTGAGCACGCGGTCTGGGCGCTCCAGAACTACGGCTTCAAGGTCGTCATCTCGCCGCGGTTCGGCGACATCTTCCGGGGCAACTCCGGCAAGGCGGGGCTGCTCGCCGCGCAGGTCGACGAGAAGGTCGTCCAGCGCCTCTGGGACCTGCTCGAGGCCGAGCCGGGCACCACCATCACCGTCGACCTGTCGTCGCGGAACCTGCGCGCCGGTGAGGGTGTCGACGCCGTCGAGGACTCCTTCGACATCGACGACTACACGCGATGGCGGTTGCTGGAGGGTCTTGACGACATCGGGATCACGTTGTCGCGCGAGGATGAGATCTCGACGTACGAGGCGGGGCGCTCGAGCTTCAAGCCGACGACCGTCTGAGCCGGAAACCCTTGTGGGGTAAGGGCTCTGAATGTCGGGGTATGCCACAAACCCTGCTGTGACAGGGGATTCGCCCTGTGGTCGCCTCGAAATAATTCACCGAGAATGTCGGCGTGGTGTTTGTGGTAACGGCCGAGAGTACTTAGCGTTCCGTGAAGGATAGTTCGAGCATCGGCTCGTAAACTTAAGTTCATTGGAAGGGAAGCTAGTGAACAAGTCACAGCTCATCGACACTCTTGCGGCGCGCTTCGACGGCAACCGCAGGGCGGCGCAACACGCGCTCGAGTCGGTCCTCGACACCATCACCCGCGAGGTCTCGCGCGGCGAGAAGGTGGCGATCACCGGATTCGGCTCGTTCGAGAAGCGCGTCAGGGCCGCCGGCTGGGCCCGCAACCCGGCCACCGGCGCGCGGGTCCGCACCAAGAGGAAGTCCGTGCCGAAGTTCACGGCCGGGCAGGACCTCAAGAACGTCATCTCCGGAGCGAAGAAGCTGCCGAAGCTGACGCTCGGGGCACCGGCCAAGAAGGCGGCCGCGTCCAGGGCGACGGCCAAGAAGGCTCCCGCCACGACCGCCGCCAAGAAGGCTCCGGCGAAGAAGGCCCCTGCCAAGGCAGCGGCCACGAAGACGGCTGCCAAGAAGGCCCCGGCGAAGTCGGCGGTCACGAAGACGGCTGCCAAGAAGGCTCCCGCCAAGACGGCCGCAAAGAAGGCCCCGGCGAAGACGGCGGCCACCAGCGCCGCCGCCAAGAAGGCTCCGGCCAAGAAGGCTCCGGCGAAGAAGGCTCCCGCCAAGGCCGCGGCCAAGAAGGCACCGGCCAAGACGGCTGCGAAGAAGACCGCGAAGAAGGCCTGACCCGCACCGACGGCAGGCGGGCGGATCCCTCAGGGGATCCGCCCGCTTCCTGTGTCTCGGGGGTCGCGCGAGCTCGTCAGGCAGGCGCCAGGGCCGCCCTGGTCCGGGGACCGAGGCCGATCGCCATCGCTGCCTCGAGATCGTCGGCGTCGTCGACGTCGCGCCGAAGCGAGGCGAGCTCGGCGCTGATCTCGTCGACGCCGTCGGCGAGATGTGCCCGGCGGGAGTCGGCCCCGAATCGGGGTCGGAACGAGCCGTACGGCGCGGCGTACAGCGTGGTGCCGACGCCCTCCGCGTCGGCGACCAGTCCGCCGCGAACCGGGTGAACCTCGGCCAGCGCGGACGACAGGTCGTCCGGACGCAGGGCCGGCAGGTCCGC
The DNA here is from genome assembly GCA_963767345.1 of uncultured Actinomycetota bacterium. Classification (GTDB taxonomy): domain Bacteria; phylum Actinomycetota; class Actinomycetes; order Propionibacteriales; family Nocardioidaceae; genus Nocardioides. Next base: position 278,454 of record CAVYDO010000005.1, on the reverse strand, counting down.
GCAGAGCGCAACGGGCACCGACGAGGGCAGCCCGGCGCGCACCAGGCCGGCGGCGGTCGACAGCGCGTGGTTGAGGTCCCGGCCGTCCGGGATCCTCCACGCACCGAGGGCGACTGCGTCGTCCGCGACGTCCGGATCGTCGGTGACCGCATACACGGCGTCGACGTACCGGGCGTCCAGAGCGGCCGCGATCGTGTCGAGCGCGAACGCCCGCGCCAGCCTCGCGCGCACCTCATCGGGCAGGCCGACGAGACGCGACTTGGCGAGTGTCGTCGGCTTGACCGGCACGAGAACGACGAAGGGGCCTGGTGTCGCGCGCATCGAGGACGATCCTCGCAGGTGCGGCGCGGGCGCATCGCGCAGGGCCTGCGACCCGGAACGAGTAGCCTGCAGCCACGCAAGGATCTGCGTCGCTGCCCCGGCGTGGGGCCGGAGGGAGGTGTCCGATGCGGGTGCGCAAGCTCTCGTCCGGCCGACCGTGGGCGTTCGTGGTCGGAGAGGTGGTGCTGCGACCGACCCTCGCGCTCGTCTCCTCGCGGTCCTGGATCGATGGGAGCAAGATTCCCGCGACCGGTGGATGCGTCGTCGTGGTGAACCACATCTCGCACCTCGACCCGCTCACGATGGCCCACTTCGTCTACGACCACGGCCGGGTGCCTCGCTATCTCGCCAAGTCCGGTCTCTTCAAGAACAAGGTGCTCGGGGGCTTCCTCAAGGCGGCCGGACAGATCCCGGTCGAGCGGCTCAGCAAGACCGCCGTGGGGGCGTACGACGCAGCGGTCGCGGCCGTGCGAGCGGGCGAGTGTGTCGTCGTCTACCCGGAGGGCACCATCACCCGCGATCCCGACCTGTGGCCGATGACCGGGAAGTCCGGGGCCGCGCGCATCGCGCTAGCCACCGGCTGTCCGGTGATCCCCGTCGGTCAGTGGGGCATCCAGGATGTCCTGCCGCCGTACTCGAAGCGACCCGACCTGTTCCCGCGTCATCACATCACCCTCAGGGCCGGTGACCCGGTGCCGCTCGCCGACCTGGTGGCCCAGGAGCCCACGACCGCGGTCGTCAACGAGGCGACGTCGCGGATCATGGCCGCGATCACCGCCATCGTCGCCGAGCTGCGCGACGAGGTGCCTCCGGAGGACCGCTTCGATCCGCGCCGCTCCGGTGTCAGCGAGATCGGCAACCCACATCGAGAGCCCAACGGCGGCGCCGACGGGTCGGCCGACATCGAGCAGGAGAACCCATGACCAGCAAGGTGACCGTCTTCGGTGCGGGCTCGTGGGGCACGGCGTTCGCCATGGTCCTCGCGGATGCGGGCAACGAGGTGACGATCTGGGGTCGCCGGCAGGACGTCTGCGACGCGATCAACGAGCGGCACGAGAACACGGACTACCACCCCGGCATCCTGCTGCCGTCGGCGATCACGGCCACCCACGACCCCGAGGAGGCGCTCGCCGGCAGCGAGCTGGTCGTCTTCTCGACCCCGTCCCAGTCGTTCCGCGACAACCTCGCGGAGTGGGCGCCGTACCTGCCCGGCGACGTGCCGATGGTGTCGCTGATGAAGGGCGTCGAGCTCGGCACCCTCAAGCGGATGAGCGAGGTCATCGACGAGCTCACCGGCGCCGGGCCGTCGCGTATCGCGGTGGTGAGCGGCCCCAACCTGTCCAAGGAGATCGCGGCCCGCGAGCCCGCGGCCTCCGTCGTCGCGTGCGCGGACGAGGAGGTCGCCAAGCGGATCCAAGCCGTCTGTCATGCGCCGGCCTTCCGGCCCTACACCTCCGTGGACGTCGTCGGCTGCGAGCTCGGCGGCGCCTACAAGAACGTGGTCGGTCTGGCCGTCGGCATGGCGATCGGGCTCGGCTTCGGAGACAACACGACGGCCTCGGTGATCACCCGCGGACTGGCCGAGACGGCACGGCTCGCCAACGCCCTCGGCGCCAACCCGCTGACGCTCATGGGACTAGCGGGTCTCGGCGACCTCGTGGCCACCTGCTCCTCTCCACTCTCGCGCAACCGCTCCTTCGGGGAGAAGCTCGGCCAGGGCATGACCAGCGAGGAGATCTACGCCTCGACCCGTCAGGTCGCCGAGGGTGCCAAGTCGTGCGCGTCGCTGCTCGCCCTCGCCGAGAAGACCGGCGTCGACGCCCCGATCGCAGAGCACGTCGCCGCCGTGGTCAACGGCGAGATCACCCCGCGAGAGATGATGCTCTCCTTCATCGCCCGCGACACCAAGGCGGAGACAGACTAGGGCCTTCGGCCCGGCCTACGGCCGGAGAGGCATTGAGCTCGCTTCGCTCGCCGCCTTCCTGTTTCGCCCTCCAGGCTCGCGGAAGCTCGCTCCTTCGTCGCATCGCTTGCGCTCGCGTCGGGCGACGAACCTTGCTCGCCGGCGCTCGCTGCGGTTCGGGGGTGGCGGGGTGCTTCTGCGCTCGCGTCGGGGCGGGACGGGCCTCGCTCGCCACGGTTCCGGTCCGGGGCTGCGGCAGCCGGGGTTGGGGCGGAGCGCTGTGGTTACAGGCGGTCGAGGACCTCGGCGAGGTCGGTCCACAGGTCCTCGACGTGCTCGATGCCGACGCTCATCCGCACCAGGCTCTGCGGGACGAGTGGAGACTCGGTGCGCCAGCGGGCGCGGCGCTCGAACATCGACTCCACGCCGCCCAGAGACGTGGCGTGCACCCACAGCCGTGCCTGGCGGGTCAGGAGGTCTGCGGCGACCGGGCCGCCGGCAAGGTCCACGGACAGGACGGTGCCGAAGCCCGGGTATCGGACCCGCTCGATGCGGTCGTGGCCGGCCAGCCGCCGCGCCAGCTCGGTCGCGTTTGCCTCGGCCCTGTCGAGCCGGACATCCAGGGTGCGCAGACCGCGCAGGGCGAGCCAGGCCTCGAACGGTCCGGGGACGGCGCCGACCAGGGTGCGCCTGCCCTTCAGCACCTCGAACAGCTCCTCGTCGCGGGTCACGAGCGCGCCCATCAGGACGTCGGAGTGTCCGGCGATCAGCTTGGTGGCCGAGTGGACGACGATGTCGGCCCCGTCGGCGAGCGGCTGTTGACGCAGCGGGGAGGCGAAGGTGTTGTCGACGACGACCCTTGCCCCGGCGTCGTGCGCGGCCCTCACGAGGGTGGGGATGTCCGCGATGTCCAGGAGTGGGTTGGTGGGGGACTCGATCCAGAGCAGCGCGGCGTCGTCGAGGGCCTCCGTCGCGGCCGCGACATCGGTGATGTCGACGAGCTTCGCGACCAGCCGTCCTCGGGCCTCCAGATCGCCCAACTGGCCGATGGTGCCCTGGTAGGCACCCTGGGTCGCGACGACGGTGGCGCCGTTGCCGACGAGGTCGAGCACCGTCGCCCCGGCTGCGAGGCCCGATGAGAAGGCCAGCGCCCGGCCACCCTCCAGTGCGCCGAGGGCCTCCTCGAAGGCCGACCAGGTGGGATTGCCGAAGCGGCCGTACTCCCGCTCTCCGCCCGCAACGAAGGTCGACGCCATCGTGATCGCCGGGTTGAGCGGCTGGTCGGGGTCGTGCGGCGGCCGACCGGTCGTGACGACACGGGTCGCGGGTTGCCAGGCGGGCGAGTCGTCGGTCATGCGAACGACCCTAGGCCGTAGGGTCTTAGCCGATGAACCAGCCTCCCGAGCACGAAGTCTCGCGACGCCGGCCCCGGGTCGCTGTCGTCTTCGGAGGCCGCTCCAACGAGCACGCGATCTCGTGTGTCACGGCCGGCAGCGTGCTCGCCGCGATCGATCGCTCGGCGTACGACGTCGTGCCCATCGGCATCGCGCGTGACGGACGCTGGGTGCTCGAGTCCGACGACCCCGGCCGGCTGGCCATCACGGTGGGCGATCGGCTGCCGGAGGTCGACAGTGCGCGCGCCGCGGTCTCGCTCGTGCGGGTCGACGGTGCCACCGACCTCGTCGTCCGCGCCGCCCACGAGCCGCCGTCGACGCTCGGCGAGGTCGACGTGGTGTTCCCGGTGCTGCACGGGCCGTGGGGCGAGGACGGGACGATCCAGGGCATGCTGGAGATGGCGGGCGTGCGGTACGTCGGCGCCGGCGTGCTCGCGTCCGCGGTGAGCATGGACAAGGCCTACATGAAGATCGTGCTCTCCGCCGCGGGGCTCCCGGTGCTGCCGTCGGACACCGTGACGGCGCGGCAGTGGGCCGACGACCCGGATGGCTGCCGCGAGCGGTGCGCCGCGCTGGCCTTCCCGCTGTTCGCCAAGCCCGCGCGCGGGGGCTCGAGCATCGGCATCAGCAAGATCCACGACCGTGGCGAGGTCGACGTCGCGATCGAGGAGGGTCTCCGGCACGACCCGAAGGTCCTCCTCGAGGCCGCCGCGCCCGAGGGGTCTCGCGAGATCGAGTGCGGCGTCCTTCAGGCGCTCGACGGCACGACCGAGACCAGCCTGCCGGCCGAGCTGCGGGTCGGTGGCGACCACGAGTTCTACGACTTCGACGCGAAGTACCTGCCCGAGCAGCACACCGAGCTCGACGTCCCGGCGCGGCTGCCGAAGGCGGTCATCGCCGAGGTCCGCGCCCTCGCGGCACGTGCCTTCGACGCAGTGTCGGCCGAGGGCCTGGCGCGGGTGGACTTCTTCTACCAACCCGACGGGACGCTGGTCGTCAACGAGATCAACACGATGCCGGGCTTCACGCCGACGTCGATGTACCCGCAGATGTGGCAGGCGACGGGCGTCTCCTACCCCGAGCTGGTCGGCCGGCTGATCGAGCTCGCGCGGGCTCGCGACACCGGCTTGCGCTGAGGCCTCTGTCACCCGCGACCGACGGGTGGCCGCAGGCAGGGCTCCTCGAGGGTCAGGGTCCGCTTGATCGGACCGGCCAGATCGGCGAGAGCGGCCGCCACCCCGTCGGGACGGTACGCACCCGGCACGGTGAGTGAGACTCGCGGAGATCGCCCGATCGTGGTCAGGGTGACGTCGTCTCGCTGGTGGTCGGTCTCGAACTGCTCCATGGGGACGAACCAGCCGACACCGTTCACCTCCTGGCACTGCGCGAACGGGTCGTAGTCGGCGGGCTCGGCCGCGCCACAGGTCACGACGTACGCCGGATCGCCCCATGCCGCACCGAGTGCGCCCTGCGGGGAAACCTCGCGTCGCGATTCGTCGGCGAGGGTGTCGGGCAGCGCGTCGACGAGGGACTCGCACGCCTCCGCCTGGCTCGTGGAGGGGTCCACGGGGTCGTCGATGGGGACCGCGTCACTGCACGCGCTCAGGGCGACCAGGAGAACGGACCCGACGATGCCCCGAAGCCAGGCGGTTCGGGGGCGTGCGTCGCTCAAGATCTGGTTGGCGCAGGTCGCTGAACGCAGAGTCGATGAGCGCAGGGTCGATGAGCGCAGGGTCGATGAGCGCAGGGTCGATGAGCGCAGGGTCTCTGAAACCGCGGTGTCGTTGAACGCAGGACCGGGGAATGCGGTCAGATGTGGACGACGGGGCAGGTGAGTGTGCGGGTGATGCCGTCGAGGGTCTGCACCCTGGCGACCACGAGCTTGCCGAGCTCGTCGACGTTGCGGGCCTCGGCGCGCACGATCACGTCGTAGGGACCGGTGACATCCTCGGCGAGCGTCACGCCCTTGACCGCGGCGATCTCCTTGGCGACCTCGGCCGCCTTACCGACGTCTGTCTGGATCAAGATGTAGGCCTGCACCACCATGGGGGACTCCTCCTCGCGGGACACCGGTTCGGTGGTCAACCTACACCCGGCCCTCGGCCTCGAATGCCCGGACCTCGCTACCGCTCGGCGCTTTGCCGATCTCGCCCTCGAGGGTCGCGGAAGCTCGTGACGGTTCGGAGCTCGCGGCGGGTCGGGCACGGGCTGGACGGGGACGCACGAACCTGGCGTCGGCCGGTGTCTGGTGGGATGGGGGTATGGCGAAGGCTGTGGACACGACGAGTGGCGAGACCCTGGCAGACATCGGTGAGTTCGGGCTGATCGAGCGGCTCACTCCGCTGTTCGTGCAGGGCCCCGAGGTGCTCGTCGGCCCGGGTGACGACGCGGCGGTGCTGCGGATCCGCACCGGTCACACGGTCGTGTCGACGGACCTGATGGTCGAGGGCCGGCACTTCCGGCGGGAATGGGTCGAGGGAGAGGACGTCGGTCACCGCGCCGCCGCGCAGAACCTCTCCGATATCAACGCGATGGGCGGCCGCGCGACCGCGCTGACGGTGGGACTGGCCGCCCCCGACGATCTGCCGGTGTCCTGGGCTCTGGGCTTCGCGCGCGGCTTCGCCGACGAGGCGGCGCTGGTCGGCGCCTCGGTGGTCGGCGGCGACGTCACCCGCGCCGATCAGATCGTGATCGCCGTGACGGTGCTGGGTGCGTGCACGGTGTCGCCGGTGCTCCGGTCCGGAGCGGCACCGGGCGACCGACTGGGCCTCTGTGGCCGGCAGGGCTGGGCCGCCGGAGGGCTTGCCGTGCTCGGGCGTGGCTTCCGGTCCCCGCGGGTGCTCGTCGATGCCTACCGGCGACCCGAGCCGCCGTACGGCGCGGGCCCGCAGGCGGCGCAGGCCGGAGCGACGGCGATGATCGACGTGTCCGACGGGCTGCTGGCCGAGGCGGGCCATCTCGCGGCCGCCTCCGGCGTCGCGATCGACGTACGACGTGACGCCCTGGAGGTCGGGGAGCCGCTCCAGGCGGTCGCGGCCGCGCTCGGAGCCGACCCGCTGCAGCTGGTGCTGGGAGGCGGGGACGACCACTCGCTGCTGGCGACGTTCCCGGGTGAGCTGCCGGAGGGCTGGCTGGAGATCGGCTCGGTGGGCCAGGGCCAAGGCGTCACCGTCGATGGTCAGGCCTACGAGGGCCCGACGGGCTGGACGCACTTCTGACGAGCGAACTCCAGGAGGGCATGAGCATCGGTGCATCGGTGCATCGGTGCATCGGTGCGTCGGTGCGCCGGGACCCGGAGATGCGAATCGGCGCCGGCCCCCGGTGGGACCGACGCCGACTCGGACGTCTCGATGAGGCTCCGTCAGCGGGTGACCTTGCCGGCCTTGATGCAGCTCGTGCACACGTTGAGGCGCTTGGGGGCGCCGTCGACGGTCGCGCGGACCCGCTGGATGTTGGGGTCGAAGCGACGGTTGGTGCGGCTCTTCACGCGCCGGACCTGGGCGTTCTTGCCCAGCCGCTGGATGCTCTTGCCGAAGGTCGGCTTCTTGTCGCAGATGTCGCAGACGGCAGCCACCGTGCACTCCTGACAGGTCGGGATGGAAAACGATCGGGTCCCGCCTCCTGGGTCCACCGGCGATCTCGGATCACGGGGACGCCGCCGCGGGCAACCTCGAAAGAGTATCCGACGGCCGGGGTCGCCGGGAAATCGTCGGCGTCACGCACTAGCCTGCCCGGCATGGGCCAGCAGACCACGACCTCGGAGCCCGGGTCCAGCGCGGGCCTGGGGGTGCTGCTGCGCTTCGTCGACACCGCTACCGACGCGCTCGGCGCGGCGCGCGAGGAGGTCGACGCCCTCAACGTCTACCCCGTGCCCGACGGCGACACGGGCACCAACATGTTCCTCACCGTCTCCGCCGCACGGGACGCCCTGCGTGACGCGGTCGACGGCGGCGCCGACCGGGTCGCCGCCCTGCGGATCTTCTCCCGTGCCGCGCTGATGGGAGCACGGGGCAACTCGGGAGTGATCCTGAGCCAGATGCTCGGCGCGCTGTCCGACAATCTCGCCGAGTCCGGCTCCCCGCGCCGCAACGCCGAGGTCGTCGCCGCGGCCTTCGTCGAGGCCGCCGACGCGTCGTACGCCGCCGTCGGGACGCCGGTCGAGGGCACGATCCTGTCGGTCGCGCGGGCGGCGGCCGACTCCGCCGCGGAGACCGCCGCGCGACCTGGGACGCGCACTCGTGAGGTGATCACCGCGGCCGCCGCGGCGGCGCGATCCGCGCTGGCCAGGACCCCCGACCAGCTCCAGGTGCTTGCCGACGCGGGCGTGGTCGACGCCGGTGGGCGCGGGCTGTGTGTGCTTCTCGACGCGGCAGAGTCGGTGATCACCGGGAAGCGGATGGACGCGGCGGGCCGGCCGATCCCGACCCCGATCCTCACCCCGGGTGCCGATCTCACCGCTGAGGGCCCGGCGTACGAGGTGATGTACCTGCTCGACGCCGCGACCGCCGCGATCGGCCCGCTCCGGGCGACGCTCGCGGGCCTCGGTGACTCGTTGGTGGTGGTGGGCGGTGACGGGCTCTGGAACGTCCACGTGCACGTCGACGACGTCGGCGCCGCGATCGAGGCGGGCATCGTCGCGGGACGCCCGCACCGGATCCGGGTCACCCACTTCGCCGAGCAGATCGCGGACGCCCACGTCGGTGCCGGGCGTGACGGGCGCGGGATCGTCGCGGTCGCTGCCGGGCCCGGGCTGCGTGCGCTCTTCGAGGCTGCCGGCGCGGTCGTCGTCGACGGTGGGCCCGGGGCGCGACCGTCCACCGGCATGCTGCTCGACGCGATCCGGTCCGCGGGGACCAGGGAGATCGTTCTCCTCCCCAACGACCCCGACTCCGTGCGCGTGGCCGAGATCGCCGCACGCACCGCCGAGAGCGACCTCGGCCTACGGGTGGCGGTGATCGCGACCCAGGCTCAGGTGCAGGGCCTCGCCGCGCTCGCCGTACACGAGCCCGGACGCTCGTTCGACGCCGACGTGCTCGAGATGACCGCCACCGCACGGCACGCCCGCCACGGCGCCGTCACCGTCGCGGCGCGGGCGGCCTTCACGATGGCCGGTCCCTGCGTGGCGGGTGACGCGCTGGGTGTGATCGACGGCGACTTCGCGATCGTCGGCCCCGAGCTCCTCGGCGTGGCGACCGAGGTGATCGCCAGGCTTCTCGGAGCCGGTGGCGACCTGCTCACCCTGGTGTCGGGTGCGGACGGTCGCGACCTGGCGGTCGCCTGCGCGACGTGGGCGGAGGAGAGCCATCCACACGCGGACGTGGTGGTCTACGACGGCGGCCAGGAGCGCTACCCGCTCCTGATCAGCGTGGAGTAGTCGTGCCGTCCATCACCTTGGAGTCGCCGCTTGCGACCCTCTTCGGCCGCTCTCACCAGAAGCGCAAGGCCGTCGAGGACGGCCTCGGTCTGCGGACGGTCGGAGACCTGCTGTGGCACTTCCCCCGTCGCTACCTCGCGACCGGAGAGCTGAGCGAGGTCACCGGCCTCGCCGAGGGCCAGCAGCTCGCCGTGGTCGGCGAGGTGACCTCGTGCGACGTCGCGAGCTTCTTCGACCGGCGGCGACGCGGGCAGAGCTATCGGGTGCAGGTGCGGATCAGGACCAACGGGCCCGCCTTCGCGATGACGTTCTTCACGCCGTACAAGGGCCAGGCCGACAAGCACGCCCGCGAGATGAGTGTGGGCGAGCGGGGTGTGTTCACGGGGAAGGTGCAGCGTTTTCGTGACACCTGGCAGCTCGGGTCGCCCCACTCGGCGATGTTCGCGGGCGAGGAGTCGTTGGCCGGGACGATCAAGGGCCTGCTGCCGATCTATCCGCTGACCGCAGGCGTCACCTCGTGGAACCTGATGAAGGTGGTCTCGCTCGCGCTCGACATGGTCGACGGCGTGCCCGACACGCTGACGCCGACGCTGCGCTCGCGGTTGGGCGTCATCGACGTGATGACGGCGTTGCGCGACATCCATCAGCCCGAGGACCACGCCCAGGTCGGGGCGGCGCGGGCACGGTTCCGCTCCGAGGAGGCGCTCGTCCTCCAGTTGGTGATGGCACGCCGGCGGGCCGCCGTGCGCGCGGTCGGGGCGGTGGCCCGTGACGGGACCCTCGGTGGGCTGCTCGCGGCGTTCGACTCCCGGCTGCCGTTCGAGCTTACCGCTGGCCAGCGCGAGGTGGGCGCGGCGATCGACGCGGACCTGGCGATGCCGCACCCGATGAACCGACTGCTCCAGGGTGAGGTCGGCTCGGGCAAGACCCTCGTAGCCCTGCGCGCCATGCTGCGCACCGTGGACTCCGCCGGCCAGGCCGTGCTGCTCGCGCCGACGGAGGTGCTCGCCCAGCAGCATCATCGGTCGATCACCTCGCTTCTCGGCGACCTCGCCGCCGGCGGCCAGCTGGGCGGGGCAGCGGAAGGCACCCGGGTGGCGCTGCTGACCGGCTCGCTCGGCGTCGCGCAACGACGGGAGGCGCTGCTCGACATCGCCTCCGGTGAGGCCGGCATCGTCGTGGGCACCCACGCGCTGTTGGAGGACCGAGTGTCCTTCTCCGACCTCGGCCTCGTCGTGGTCGACGAGCAGCACCGGTTCGGTGTCGAGCAGCGGGCCGCGCTCACCGACAAGGCCGGCTCTCCGCCGCATCTGCTGGTCATGACCGCCACCCCGATCCCGCGGACGGTGGCGATGACCGTCTTCGGAGACCTCGAGGTCTCCACTCTCTCGGAGCTGCCGGCGGGGCGGGCGCCGATCCAGACCAGTGTCGTGCCGCTCGCGGAGCAGCCGGAGTGGCTCGACCGCGTCTGGGCACGGATCCGGGAGGAGGTCGCCAAGGGGCATCAGGCGTACGTCGTCTGTCCACGCATCAGCGGTGACGAAGGTGAGCAGGGGGAGAGCGACGTACTCGATCTCGACGAGGACGGCGAGGAGACGACCCGCCCCCCACGCCGGCTCGCCGCCGTCGAGGAGATCCTCGAACAGCTGTCCGCCGGGCCGCTCGCCGGGCTCCGGGTCGCGGCGCTCCACGGCCGCATGCATCCGGAGGAGAAGGACCGGACGATGCGCGCCTACGCGGCCGGCGACGTCGACGTGCTCGTGTCCACGACCGTCATCGAGGTCGGCGTCGACGTCCACAACGCGACCGTGATGGCGTTGCTCGACGCCGACCGGTTCGGTGTGTCACAGCTCCACCAGCTGCGCGGCCGCGTCGGCCGCGGCGGCCATCCCGGCCTGTGCCTGCTCGTCAGTCCCGCCGAGCGGGGGAGCCCGGCCCGCGACCGGCTCGATGCCGTCGCGGCGACCACCGACGGATTCGAGCTCAGCAAGGTCGACCTCGAGCAGCGGCGCGAGGGCGACGTGCTGGGCGCATCGCAGGCGGGCTATCGCTCCGGTCTGCGCACCCTTCGCGTCCTTCGTGACGAGAAGACCATCGTGCGGGCACGCGAAGTTGCGATCGAGCTGCTCGGGGCCGACCCGACGCTTCGCGGCGAGCCCGACCTCGCCGCCGCTGTCTCGGCCGTCGAGGCCAGCCAGCAGTCCGACTTCCTGGAGAAGTCGTGACCCGCATCATCGGTGGCCGGGCAGGGGGGCGCCGGATCGCGGCACCGCCCGGCTCCGGGACCCGTCCCACCTCGGACCGGGTGAGGGAAGCGCTGTTCTCCGCGGTCGAGTCGTGGTGCGGCTCGCTGGCGGGCCTCCGGGTGCTCGATCTCTACGCCGGGTCGGGGGCGATCGGGTTGGAGGCCTGGTCGCGCGGAGCCGCGACCGTGGTGCTCGTCGAGTCTGACCGCCGGGCCGCGGCGACGGCCCGGGCCAACGCGCTGTCACTCGGATGCTCGGACGCCTCCGTGGTGACGGGCACCGTGGCCGCCGCCCTCGCGCGGCGTCCGGACACACCCTTCGACGTGGTCTACCTCGACCCGCCGTATCCGCTGCCGACCGAGACGGTCGAGACGGCCCTGAGAGTGCTGGTCGCCCACGACTGGCTGGTCGACGGCGGACTCGTGGTCGTCGAGAGGGGCACCCGTGGAGAGCCGCTCTCCTGGCCGGAAGGACTCACGGCCTTCCGCGAGAAGTCGTACGGGGATACCCGACTCTCCTACGCCACGGCCGGCCCGGCACCCTCGAGCTGACCACGCGGGTGCAGGACGAGTGCGAGTATGTGCGGGTGAGGATCCGTCGTGCCGTCTGCCCTGGATCGTTCGACCCGGTCACCAACGGCCACCTGGACGTGATCACCCGCACGTCGCGGTTGTTCGATGAGGTTGTGGTCGCGGTCGGGACCAACGCCTCGAAGCGTCGGCTCTTCGAACCCGACGAGCGAATGGAGATGCTGGAGCGGGCCACCGACACCCTGCCCAACGTGAGGGTGGCCGGCTTCGAGGGCCTGCTGACCACCTTCTGCGTCGACAACGACATCCATGCGATCGTCAAGGGGCTCCGCGCGGTCAGCGACTTCGACGTCGAGCTGCAGATGGCGCAGATGAACTCCTCACTCGCTCCCGCTGTCGAGACGGTGTTCATGCCGACAGCGCCGGAGTGGTCCTTCCTCGCCTCCTCCCTCGTCAAGGAGATCGCGGCCTTCGGCGGCGACGTCGGCGGGCTGGTGCCGGACTTCGTCGTAACTCACCTGCGAGCGCGGCTCGGTTGAGGCGTGTCGCCGGCGCGGCGGACGATCTGCGCCGCGCGGGGGCCGAACGGGGCGAATTGGTCAGGCAACGGGCGTCTGGATACCATTCGTCGGATCTGTTAGTGCCCTCCTCCGGAAGTGTCATCGTCATGCGCAGCCTGGACCCGAGAGCGCCGCTCGTGCTCGACACCCGTGAGCTCGGCCGACGTGCGGGTGCCTCGCAGAAGGTGAAGCGGACGGCGGAGGCTCCGGCAGATCTGGGTATCGAGGTCCTCCGGGTCCCCGAGGGCTCGCCGGTCCGACTGGACCTGCGGCTCGAGGCGGTCCTGGAGGGTGTCCTGGTCACCGGTACGGCCGCGGTCGAACTGGTGGGCGAGTGCGTGCGGTGCCTGGAGGCGATCGACGACGAGCTCGAGGTCGACCTCCAGGAGCTGTACGTCTACGACGACCATGCGGCGACGGCCCGCGAACACGGCGACGCCGAGCTCGAGGACCAGACCAGTCGGCTGCAGGACGACTTGATAGACCTGGAGACGCTGGTTCGGGACGCGGTGGTGCTCGCTCTGCCGTTCCAGCCGTTGTGTGAGGAAGGGTGTCCCGGGCTGTGCGTCGACTGTGGTGCGAGGCTCGCCGACGATCCCGGCCACGCGCATGACGACGCGACAGACCCGCGGTGGGCGGCGCTGTCGCAGCTGGCAGGCGTCGAAGACAAGCAAGAGAAGTGAAGTGGGCCGGCGTCGAGTCGGCCTGGCGCCGGCGGACCTCCCGCCGGTCGAGTTGAAGGAGTAGAGCTGTGGCTGTCCCGAAGCGGAAGATGTCGCGGAGCAACACCCGGCACCGTCGCTCACAGTGGAAGGCGACCGCCCCCACGCTGGTGACTTGCGCCAACCCCGCGTGCGGGGCCAAGCACCTCCCGCACCGCGCGTGCGGCACCTGCGGTCAGTACGGCGCGCGCTCGGCTCGCCGCCAGGTCCTCTGATCTCGACCTGACCACTGACTGACTACCAGCAGCTCCGCTCCGCGCTCGGTGATCCGATGCTGGATCCCGAGCTGCTGGAGCGCGCTCTGACGCATCGCTCGTTCGCCTACGAGAACGGCGGCCTTCCGACCAACGAACGCCTCGAGTTCCTGGGTGACTCGGTGCTCGGTGTGGTCGTGACCGAGACGCTCTACCGAACCCACCCCGACCTCTCCGAGGGGCGGCTGGCGAAGCTCCGGGCAGCGGTGGTCAACGCCCGCGCGCTCGCTGTCGTCGCGCGCCGGATCGAGCTCGGGCAGCACATCAAGCTCGGCCGGGGCGAGGAGTCCACAGGCGGGCGCGAGAAGGCATCGATCCTCTCCGACACGGTCGAGGCGCTCATCGGCGCGATCCATCTCAGCGGCAGCTTCGAAGCCTCCACTCCGGTCGTCCACCTGCTGTTCGACACGCTCATGGACCAGGCCGCCGGACTTGGTGCCGGCCTGGACTGGAAGACCTCGCTCCAAGAGCTCGCTGCCTCGCGATCCCTCGGCGTACCCGAGTACATCATCAGCTCCGAGGGACCGGACCACCTGAAGTCGTTCACAGCCCGCGTTCGCGTCGGCGGTGAGGTCTACGGCCACGGCGTCGGGCGCTCCAAGAAGGAAGCCGAGCAGCTCGCGGCGGAGACGGCGTACCGCCAGATCACCCACCCGGCCGACGCCGACTGACCGGGGCGGGGACCACAGTGCCCGAGCTTCCGGAGGTCGAGGTGGTCCGCCGCGGCCTCGACGAGCATGTCGTCGGTGCCACCTTCGGTCAGGTCGAGGTACGCCACCCGCGCCCCGTACGGCGGGAGCCGGGCGGAGCGGCGGGTTTCGCGGCAGCCCTCACCGGCCGGCGCGTCGTTGCCGCGCGGCGACGCGGCAAGTACCTGTGGCTGCCCCTCGACAACGGCGACGCGATCTTGGGACATCTCGGCATGAGCGGACAGCTCCTGATCCAGCCCCCCGGTGCGCTCGACGAGCCGCACCTGCGCATCCGGTTCGGCCTGGATCGGCCCTACGAGCTGCGCTTCGTCGACCAACGGATGTTCGGCGGCCTCAGCATCTCGATCGGCGGCGCGGAGCTGCCCGCCGAGATCGTCCACATCGCTCGCGATCCGCTCGATCCCGCCTTCGACGACGACGCATTCGTCGCCCGGGTGCGGCGCCGTACCTCGGGCGTCAAGCGACAGCTGCTCGACCAGACCCTCGTCTCCGGCGTCGGCAATATCTACGCCGACGAGGCGCTCTGGCGTGCCGGCCTGCACGGCGAGCGCCCCGGCGTCCGACTCAGTCGGGCCCAGGTCGCCGATCTCCTGGCTCAGGTTCGAGAGGTGCTCGTCGCCGCGCTGGGCGAGGGGGGCACGTCCTTCGATCGACTCTATGTCGACGTGAACGGACAGTCCGGCTACTTCGACCGTGCCCTCCACGCGTACGGGCGAGAGGGGGAGGGCTGCGACCGGTGCGGAGCCCCGATCAGGCGGGCCCCGTTCATGAACCGCTCGTCGTACTTTTGCCCGCGTTGCCAGCGACCGCCGCGCCGACCGGCGTGATCGGCAGCCGGCGAATTGACCGGCGGGACTGTAGGTGCGACTCTGGAAGACAGCCCGGTTGTCCCGGGCCACATCTAGTCCGCCGAAGGGAACCTACTTCATGGCAAAGGCGCTGATCGGCTACCTGGACAGCGACCTCCGGACTCCGGGCCGGCTCACCGCCGAGAACGCGCGGTTGCGCGCCCGGGTCGCCGAGTTGGAGACGCTTGTGCTCCGACTCCAGGAGGACAACGACAAGCTCACCGCAGCGCAGGCAGCCGCCCTGCTGGAACCCGTGGTCTCCGACCTCCAGCCTGCCTGACCGGTATCCAGGACCCGGACCGAATTCGTCGGCCCGGCCCGGTGTCGCGCTCGCTCGGACCAGGGATGGCCTCGGGGAGTGAGCCGGCAATGCCGGGCAGCGGGGCACGGGCCGGGTAGGCTCGGTCGGGCTGGGCTTCCCCGCGTCGGCGTCTGAGAGGATGCCGCGTCCAGCAGAGCAAGTGCTCGCTCCAGCCAGTCCAGTCGTCCAGCAGCACGGGGAGCCTCGCGTTGTACCTCAAGAGCCTCACGCTCAAAGGCTTCAAGTCGTTCGCGTCCGCCACCACGCTCCAGCTCGAGCCGGGCATCACGTGCGTCGTCGGCCCTAACGGCTCCGGCAAGTCCAATGTCGTCGACGCCCTCGCCTGGGTGATGGGCGAGCAGGGCGCCAAGAGCCTGCGCGGCGGCAAGATGGAGGACGTCATCTTCGCCGGTACGTCGGGCCGCCCGCCACTCGGCCGCGCGGAGGTCAGCCTGACGATCGACAACTCCGACGGCGCGCTCCCGATCGACTACACCGAGGTGACGATCACCCGCACCATGTTCCGCACCGGCGGCAGCGAGTACGCCATCAACGGCAACACCGTTCGTCTGCTCGACGTCCAGGAGCTCCTGAGCGACTCCGGCATCGGCCGTGAGATGCACGTGATCGTCGGGCAGGGGCAGCTCGACACGATCCTGCACGCGACGCCGGAGGACCGCCGCGGCTTCATCGAGGAGGCCGCCGGGGTCCTCAAGCACCGCAAGCGCAAGGAGAAGGCGCTCCGCAAGCTCGACGCCACCGAAGGCAACCTCACCCGCCTCACCGACCTGCTGACCGAGATCCGGCGCCAGCTCAAGCCACTCGGTCGCCAGGCCGAGGTGGCACGAAGGGCCGCGGTGGTCCAGGCCCAGGTCCGCGACGCCCGGGCACGGCTGCTTGCCGACGACCTGGTCCGCGCCCGTACGTCGCTCGAGCAGGAGCTCGCCGACGAGACGGTGCTGCTCGAGCGTCGCGGCGAGGTCGAGCAGGCGATCGAGGCCGCCAGGCGGACCGAGGGCGCGCTCGAGGCGGCCCTGCGTGACGACCTGCCCGCACTGAGCCGTGCGCAGGAGACCTGGTTCTCGCTCTCCGGCATCCGCGAGAAGCTGCGGGGCACGCAGAGCCTCGCCGCCGAACGGGTCCGCAACGCCGGCAGCGTCGAGGGCGAGGGTGAGATCGCGACCGGCCGCGACCCCGAGACGCTCGAGGCCGAGGCCGGCCGGGTGCGTGAGCAGGAGGAGGAGATCGGCCGCGAGGTCGACGCGCTGCGCACGGGCCTCGAGGAAGCGGTCCGCCGTCGGCAGGGCGCCGAGGAGGAGGCGCAGGAGGAGGATCGCCGGGTCGCCGGGCTGATCCGTGCCGCCGCCGACCGCCGAGAGGGCCTGGCGAGACTCCACGGCCAGGTCAACGCGCTCAAGTCCAGGTCGGCGGCAGCCGCCGAGGAGATCGGCCGGCTGCAGCAGGCGCGCGAGGACGCCGCCCGGCGCGCCGCCCGAGCGAAGCACGCCTTCACCGCCCTGGAGACCAGCGTCGCCGGCCTCGACGCGGGCGAGGAGGGCCTCGACGCCGAGCACGAGGTCGCGGTCGCGGTGCTCGCCGACCTCGACGACCGTCTGGAGAAGGCGCGCGCCGAGGCGCAGCAGGCCGACCGTGACCGGGCTTCGCTGGCGGCTCGCCGTGACGCACTGGAGATGGGTCTCGACCGCAAGGACGGCGCCGGCGCGCTGCTGGCGGCCACCGACGAGCTCTCCGGTCTTCTCGGGAGCGTCGCCGCGCTCGTCAACGTCCGCTCCGGCTATGAGGCCGCGGTTGCCGCCGCGCTCGGCAACGCGGCCGACGCCGTCGTCGTCGGCGACTCCGGCAACGCCCTCGCCGCCATCGCACACCTCAAGACCGAGGACCTCGGCCGCGCCGGAATGCTCTTCGGCGGCGCACCCGAGTCCGGCGACTCGGGCTGGCCCGGCCTCCCCGGGCACGCGCCGTACGCCGTCGAGGTGATCGAGGCTCGCGACGACCTCCGGCCCGCGCTGGCGCGGCTGCTCTTCAAGACCGCGGTCGTCGAGGATCTGGAGACCGCGCAGGCGCTTGTCACCGAGTTCTCCGACGTCACGGCGGTCACCAGGGACGGCGACGTCCTCGGTGCCCACTTCGCCAGCGGCGGGTCCAACAGCCGGCCGAGCCTGCTCGAGGTCCAGGCCGCCATCGACGAGGCCACCGAGGAGCTCGCGGAGGCGGTGACCCGCGCAGAGCGGCTCACCTTCGACCTCTCCCGGCTCGACACCGAGCGCCAGGACGCGCAGCAGCGCGTCGACGTGGCACTCGCCCGGCTCCACGAGTCCGACGCCAAGCTCGCCGCGGTCGCCGAGGAGCTCGGTCAGCACGGCACCCAGGCACGCAGCGCCCGCGCCGAGGCCGACCGCCTCGTGGCGGCCATCGCAAGGGCAGAGGAGGCGCGCGACCGGGACCTCACCGGCCTCGCCGAGCTCGAGGAGCGTCTCGCGACCGCGGAGCAGGCGCCCGATGAGGACCCCGACACCACGCGCCGCGAGGAGCTCGCGGAGGCAGCCAGGACGTCGCGACAGGGCGAGGTCGACGCCCGTCTCGGGCTCCGCACGGCGGAGGAGCGCGGTCGGGCGCTCCGCGGCCGGGCCGACCAGCTCACGAAGGCGGCGGCGGACGAACGGGAGGCCCGCCGCAGGGCCGCCGAGCGTCGCGAGCGGCTGATCCGCGAAGGTCGGGCGGCGGAGGCGGTCGGCCGGGCGGTGAAGGTCGTGCTCACCCTCCTCGACAGATCCGTCGACCAGGCCGCAGTGGAGCGCACCCGTGTCGAGGAGTCGCGCAAGGGCCGCGAGGAGGAGCTCATGACCGTCCGGGCGAGGCTCCGTGACCTCGGCCGCGAGCACGACGAGCTCGTCAACTCCGTCCACCGCGACGAGATGGCCCGCACCCAGCAGCGCATGCGCATCGAGCAGCTCGAGGAGCGCGCCCTGGAGGAGCTCGGCCTCGGGGTCGACGCGCTCGTCGCCGAGTACGGCCCCGACCGACCGGTCCCCGACCTGACGGCGCCGACGACCGCCCCGACGGACGACCCCGCCAACGCGACGGACGACGAGCCGGAGCAGCCCGAGCTTTCGCCGTACGTCCGCGAGGAGCAGGTCAGACGCCTCAAGGCCGCCGAGCGCGACCTCAACCTCCTCGGCCGGGTCAATCCCCTTGCGCTGGAGGAGTTCACCGCGATGGAGGAGCGCCACCAGTTCCTCGCCGAGCAGCTCGAGGATCTCAAGAGGACCCGCAAGGACCTCCTCGACATCGTCAAGGAGGTCGACACTCGGGTCGAGGAGGTCTTCACCGAGGCCTACGCCGACGTGCAGAGGGCCTTCGACGCGACGTTCGCCCGGCTCTTCCCGGGCGGCGAGGGCCGGCTGGTGCTCACCGACCCCTCCGACATGCTCTCCACCGGCGTCGAGGTCGAGGCCCGCCCGGCCGGCAAGAAGGTCAAGCGGCTCTCGCTGCTCTCCGGCGGCGAGCGTTCGCTCGTCGCGGTCGCCTTCCTGGTCTCGCTGTTCAAGGCCCGACCCTCGCCGTTCTACATCCTCGACGAGGTCGAGGCCGCGCTCGACGACACCAACCTGGGCCGCCTGCTGGAGATCTACGAGGAGCTTCGTGAGAGCTCCCAGCTCCTCGTCATCACCCACCAGAAGCGCACCATGGAGGTCGGCGACGCGCTGTACGGCGTGACGATGCGCGGTGACGGCGTATCGGCGGTCATCTCCCAGCGGCTCCGCGAGACCGAGCCCGCCTGATCCACCCACCGCGGCGCTTGTCCGGCTGGGGGAGGATCGAGGCAACACCCGAGAGCGGTGCCATCGTCGACCAGGGAAGGGAGCCCGAGATGGCCGACGTGTCGACTCATGTGCTCGACACCAGCCGCGGCCGGCCCGCGGTCGGCGTAGCGGTGGCGCTTACGGCGCTGGACGGTACGGCGGTCGCGTCGGCGACCACCGACCGCGACGGCCGCGTCGGCTCTTTGGCCGCCGACCTGCCGGTCGGTGTCTACCGGCTGACCTTCGATGTCGCCGCCTATCAGGACGAGTTCGGCGAACGGGCCTTCTACCCCGAGGTGGTGGTGACCTTCCGCATCGAGGCGGCCGAGCACCATCACATCCCGCTGCTCCTGAGTCGGTTCGGATACTCGACCTACCGCGGCAGCTGACCTGCGTCGCAACGCGGATGCCGACTAGAGTGGAGTGGCCGGGTCGCTGTTGGCATGGATAACCAGGGCTCGGCGACGAACCAACCATGCGTCCCGGTGAGGAGTGTGCATGGGCACTGTCGAGGCACCGACCATCCCGACGGCGCTGGTCAACGGACGGGCCGAGCCCGTCGACGCGCCCGTCCACACCACCGCCCTCGAATGGCTGCGTTCGCGCGGCCTGACCGGCGCCAAGGAGGGCTGCGCGGAGGGGGAGTGCGGGGCGTGCTCGATCCTGGTCGTGAGGCCCGACGGCCGCGACGAATGCGGCGCCAGATGGACGGCGCTCAACGCCTGCCTGATCCCGGCTCTGTCGCTCGACGGCCAGGAGATCGTCACCGCGGAGGGCCTCGGCTCGCCCGGAGCGCTCCACCCGGTGCAGCGCGAGCTGGCCGAGCGCGGGGGATCGCAGTGCGGCTACTGCACGCCCGGCTTCGTCTGCTCGATGGCGGCCGAGTACTACCGCCCGGCCCGTGATCCCGGCGCCGAGACCGCCGACCACGACTGGCACCTTGCCCTGAGCGGCAACCTGTGTCGCTGCACCGGCTACCGGCCCATCGTCGCCGCCGCCCGATCCCTTGGTACGCCGGACGGGCGCGACACCTTCGCCGCCAGACGCGCGTACGCGGCACCCGCTGCGGCACGCACGAGCGTCAGGGACGGCACCGGCACCTTCGTCCGCCCGGCGGACCTGACCGAGACGCTCGCGCTCCTGGCCGAACATCCCGACGCGACGGTCGTCGCCGGCAGCACCGATCTCGGCGTGGAGGTCAACATCCGCGGCTCCCGACCGCCCTTCGTCGTCGCGATCGACAGGCTGCCCGAGCTCCGCGAGCTTCGCGTGGGCGAGAAGGAGACCCGGATCGGCGCGGCGCTCAGCCTCGACGAGGTGGAGCGTGGCCTGGCCGGCCGGGTGCCGCTGCTCGACGAGGTGTTTCCGCAGTTCGCGTCGCGGCTGATCCGCGGCGGTGCGACCATCGGCGGCAACCTCGGCACCGCCTCGCCCATCGGCGACCTCGCACCGGCGCTGCTCGCGCTCGAGGCGGAGGTCGTGCTGGTGTCGGCGGCGGGGGAGCGGGGCGTGCCGCTGGCCGACTACTTCACCGGCTACCGCGAGACCCTGCGCCGGCCCGGTGAGCTCATCGCCGCCGTCACCGTGCCCACCTCGCAGCCACCGATCACCGCCTTCCACAAGATCGCCAAGCGCCGCTTCGACGACATCTCCAGCGTCGCCATCGGATTCGCGATCGCCGTCGTCGACGGGGTCGTCACCAAGGCGCGGATCGGCCTCGGCGGCATCGCGGCGACCCCGATCCGGGCGGTGGATACGGAGGCAGCGCTCGCGGGCAGCCCGTGGACCGAGGCCGGCATCGCCGCGGCCGCGGGGACCATGGCCGGCGAGGGCACGCCCATCGACGACATGCGCGCCAGCGCCCGCTATCGACGGGCGATGCTCGGCACGGCGCTGCCGCGACTGCTGGCGGCCTCCTCGGCGGTCGAGGAGGAGGGACGATGACCACCGAGCTGTCCCGCCGGCCGGCCGACCCGTCCGTCGGCCAGGAGATCTCCCACGAGGCCGCCTCCCTCCACGTCACCGGGCACGCGCTCTACACCGACGACCTGGTCGGCCGCACGAAGGACGTCCTGCACGCATACCCGGTCGGCGTGCCTCACGCCCATGCCCGCATCACCGCCGTCCGCACCGAGCCGGCGTACGCCGTGCCGGGCGTCGTCCGGGTGCTGACCGCCGACGACGTGCCGGGCGTCAACGACGCAGGCGTCAAGCACGACGAGCCGCTGTTCCCGAGCGAGACGATGTACCACGGCCACCCGGTCGCCTGGGTGCTCGGCGAGACCCTGGAGGCCGCGCGCATCGGAGCCGCCGAGGTCGAGGTCGACGCCGAGCCGCTCCCGGCGCTGGTGAGCGTGCACGACGCGATCGCGGCCGGGAGCTTCCAGGGCGTGCAGCCGACGATCGAGCGGGGCGACGTCGGCGCGGGCTTCGAGGCCGCCACCCACGTCTTCTCAGGCGAGACCGAGATGGCCGGCCAGGAGCACTTCTACCTCGAGACCCACTGCTCGCTCGCGCAGGTCGACGAGGGCGGCCAGGTCTTCGTGCAGTGCTCGACGCAGCACCCCACCGAGACCCAGGAGATCGTCGCGCACGTCCTCGGCCTCGCCAGCCACCACGTGACGGTGCAGTGTCTGCGCATGGGCGGCGGCTTCGGTGGCAAGGAGATGCAGCCGCACGGGTACGCCGCCGTCGCGGCGCTCGGCTCGACGCTCACCGGCCGACCGGTGCGGCTCCGGCTCGACCGCAACCAGGACATGACGATGTCCGGCAAGCGCCACGGCTACCACGCCACCTGGCGGGTCGGCTTCGACGACGACGGCGGCCTCGTCGCTCTCGAGGCGACCCTGACCGCCGACGGCGGCTGGAGCCTCGACCTCTCCGAGCCGGTGCTGGCCCGGGCGCTCTGCCACATCGACAACGCCTACTGGATCCCCCACGTGCGCGTGCACGGCCGCATCGCCAAGTGCCACAAGACATCGCAGACCGCGTTCCGCGGCTTCGGCGGACCGCAGGGCATGCTCGTGATCGAGGACATCCTCGGTCGCTGCGCACCGGCCCTCGGCCTCGACGCGATCGACCTGCGCCGCCGCAACCTCTATGCCGGCGGCCAGGAGACGCCGTACGGGCAGCCGGTGCGTCATGCCGACCGCGCCGAGCGCTGTTGGGACCAGGTCGTCGAGTCCGCCGAGGTACGACGTCGGCGGGTGGAGATCGACGATTTCAACGCCGGCCACCGGCACACGAAGCGCGCGATCGCCGTGACGCCGGTGAAGTTCGGCATCTCGTTCAACTTCACCGCCTTCAACCAGGCCGGCGCGCTGGTGCACGTCTACAAGGACGGCTCGGTCCTCATCAACCACGGCGGCACCGAGATGGGCCAGGGCCTGCACACCAAGATGATCCAGGTCGCGGCAACCGCGCTCGGCGTGCCGCTGGAGAGGGTGCGGCTCGCGCCGACCCGCACCGACAAGGTCCCCAACACCTCCGCCACCGCCGCGAGCTCCGGCGCCGACCTCAACGGCGGCGCCATCCAGGACGCGTGCCTGCAGATCATGGGCCGACTCGGCGAGCTCGCCGACGGTCGCGTCATCGGCCGCGAGGTGACCTGGGAGGAGATCGTCCGCGAGGCCTACTACGCGCGCGTCCAGCTCTGGGCGGCCGGCTACTACGCCACCGAGGGCCTGCATTGGGACGCCGCCACGATGCGCGGCCACCCCTTCAAGTACTTCGCGTACGGCGCCGCCGCGGCCGAGGTGGAGGTCGACGGCTTCACCGGTGCCTACACCCTGCGCCGCGTCGACATCGTCCACGACGTCGGCGACTCCCTCTCACCGCTGGTCGACCTCGGCCAGATCGAGGGTGGCTTCGTGCAGGGGGCCGGATGGCTGACGCTGGAGGACCTGCGGTGGGACGAGACCGACGGACCCGACCGGGGCCGGCTCACCACCCAGTCGGCGAGCACCTACAAGCTCCCCAGTCTCTCCGAGCTGCCCGCCGACCTCCGGGTCGCGTTCCTGGAGAGCGCGCACGAGGACGGCGTCGTCTACGGCTCCAAGGCGGTCGGTGAGCCGCCGCTGATGCTGGCCTTCAGCGTCCGCGAGGCGCTCCGTCAGGCGGCTGCGGCGTTCGGGCCGGCCGGAGTGAGCGTCGAGCTCGCCTCGCCGGCGACGCCCGAGGCCGTCTACTGGGCGCTCACCTCCGCCCGCGCGGCGCAACCAGCCGCGGTGCTCGAGGCGGCGGTCGAGCGATGACCGGCCCGCACTGGACCTCGGCGGTCATCCGGCTCCGCGAGCAGCGCCGTCCCGGCGTGCTCGTCACCCTCACCCACACCCGCGGCCATGCACCACGCAACGCCGGCGCGAAGATGGTCGTGGCCGCCGATCAGGTCTTCGGCTCCGTCGGCGGCGGCAACCTCGAGGAGACCGCGGTCTCTCGCGCTCGGGAACTGCTCCGCTCGAGCGCCCACGAGCCGGAGACGCTCACTGTCTCCTTGAGCGACCGGGCCCGCACGGACCATGGCCGGCAGTGCTGCGGCGGAGAGGCGGTGCTGCTGCTCGAGCCGCTGGCGGTCGCCCCGGCGGTCGCCGTCTTCGGGCTGGGGCACGTCGGGCTCGAGCTCGCGCGCATCCTGAGTCGCCACGACCTCGAGCTGCATCTCGTCGACTCGAGAGCGTCGTACGCCGAGCGGGCGGCCGCCCTCCCGGAGGGCCCGGCCGCCGTGCACACCCACCACGCCCCGGTCCCGGAGCTGGTGCTCAGCGCCCTGCCCAGCGACACCCGCGTGCTCGTGATGACCCACGACCACGCCGAGGACTTCGCGCTCTGCGACGAGGCGCTGCGGTGTGCGGGTCTGGGTCCGATCGGACTGATCGGGTCGCCGGCGAAGTGGCGGCGCTTCGAGAAGGGCCTGCGCGAGCAGGGCCATGACGACGCGACCATCGCGCGCATCGCCTGCCCCATCGACGGCGCCGGCCTGGCCGGCAAGGAGCCGGCGGTCGTCGCGCTCGGTGCCGCGACGGCGCTCCTGCGCTCCTTCGCCGAGGAACGCTCGACGGCCCGATGACCATCTACCGCACCAGGGTCCTCGACACCCCCGACGACCCGTTCACGGGCGGTGCGCTCCGTGCCGCCGACGACGAGGGGCTGCTGGTCGGCTCCGACGGCACGATCACGGCCCGAGACGTGTTCGCGAGAGTCAGTGCCGCCCATGCCGAGGAGAAGGTCGTCGACCTTCGCGACGGCACTCTCGTGCCCGGGTTCGTCGACACGCACGCGCACTTCCCGCAGGTGCGCGCGATGGGCGCCCTGGGTATGCCCCTGCTGGAGTGGCTCGACCGCTGCGCCCTGCCCGAGGAGGTCCGGCTCGGCGACCCGTCGTACGCCCGTGACGTCGCCCGCGAGTTCTGCTTCGGCCTGGTCTCCGCGGGCACGACGACCGCTCTGGTCTTCGGCTCGCACTTCGCCGCGGCGGTCGACGAGCTCTTCGTCGAGGCCGCCCGCATCGGTCTGCGGGTCACCAGCGGACTCGTCGTCAGCGACCGTGTGCTTCCCGAGCCGCTGCTCACCACTCCAGAGCGCGCGTACGCCGAGGCGCGTGACCTGGCCGGTCGCTGGCACGGGGTCGGCCGGGCCCGCTACGCCGTCACCCCGCGCTTCTCGCTGTCCGCGAGCGACGGCATCCTCGACGCCTGCGCCGCGGCCCTCAAGGACATCCCCGGTGCCTACTTCACGTCCCACGTCAACGAGAACACGGCCGAGGTCGCGGAGGTGGCGCGGCTCTTCCCGCGCCGCACGTCGTACGTCGACACCTACGCCGGCGCGGGTCTCTGCGGGCCGAGCAGCGTGCTCGCCCACAACGTGCACGCCACCGACGCCGAGCTCGCCCTCCTCGGGGAGACCCGCACCGCCGTCGCGCACTGCCCGAGCAGCAACTCGGCCCTCGGCAGCGGCCTGTTCCCGCTGCGCCGGCACGTCGAGCACGGCGTTCCGGTGGCCTTCGGCACCGATGTCGGCGCCGGCACCGGCTTCTCGCTGCTCAAGGAGGGACTGCAGGCCTACTTCATGCAGCAGTTGCTGGGCGACGCCGGCCTGCCGCTGGCGCCCGCCCACCTGCTCTGGCTGGCCACCCGCGCCGGCGCTCTGGCCCTCGGCCTGGGCGACGAGGTGGGCGACCTGTCGGTCGGCAAGCAGTTCGACGCCGTCCTCCTGCGCCCCCGCCTCGGCGACCCGCTCGATGTCTCGCTGCGCAACACCGACTCGGCCGAGGAGGCCCTCGGCCGGCTCTTCGCCCTCGGCTCGGTCGCCGACACCGCCGGCGTCTGGGTCTCCGGCGGGCAGATCGCCGGCGCTCTGCGGACACCGGGCCCGTCCCGGCGACCGACGACGTGAGTTCCGCCACTGTCACCGCGTCGCTGGTGCAGGCGGCCGCCCGGGGTGTGCCACTCTGGGAGCAAGGAATCGACCCTCGGGAGTGGGAAGCCGTGCTGTCCATCGTCATCGTGATGTTCGTCGTCGTGCTCGTCGCCGTGGGCGTGCTCGTGTACGTCGCCTACCCGCACCGCGGGCAGGACGTCCCCGCCGTGCCGTGGGTGGGCGACGCGATGAGCAAGGGCGTGGACGCGCTCCCCACGATCCACGACAACGAGGACGCCCACACCCGGCGCTGACCCGGTCCGCCGCGACGGCTCCGCTCGTCCGTCGGCCTTCCCGGCGATTGTCACCGCGCCGCGGCCTGCTGGAATGATGGGGCCATGGGTGAGTGGCTATATCTCGTCATCGCAGTCGCCGTTCTCGGCGTCGGTCTGCTCACTGGCCTCCTCGTTCGCGGCCGTCGCGGGGGTGCACCACGCGGCCAAGGGCCGAGGTCCGCCGCCGAGGGCGTCATCACGCCCCCGCCGACGGTCGACGCCGGGGCCGAGGCTCCGGCCGTCGTCGCTCCGGTCGATGTCGCTCCGGTCGAGGTGGCCGAGCCCGACGCTCCGACGCCGACGATCGAGCGCCCGGAGAGCACGGCGTCGCGTCTGGTGCGACTGCGCCAGCGGCTCGCGGGCTCGCAGGGCGCGCTCGGTCGCGGACTGCTCGCGCTGCTCTCTCGCGACCGTCTCGACGACGACACCTGGGAGGACATCGAGGACACGCTCCTCACCGCCGACATCGGCGTTGCGCCCACCCAGCAGGTCGTCGAGGGCCTGCGCACCCGGCTGCGCGTCGAGGGCGACCGGCGCCCCGACCCGCGCGCCGCGCTGCGGGAGGAGCTGATCAAGCTCGTCGATCCCGAGATGGATCGCCGCCTGCAGATCTCCGGTGCCGACGGCAGGCCCGGCGTCGTGCTCGTCGTCGGCGTCAACGGCGCGGGCAAGACGACCACCGTCGGCAAGATCGCCCGCATCCTGGTGGCCGAGGACAAGACGGTCGTGCTCGGCGCCGCGGACACCTTCCGAGCCGCCGCCGTCGACCAGCTCGCCACCTGGGGCGAGCGGGTGGGTGTCGAGGTGCTCCGCGGCCCCGAGGGCTCCGACCCCGCGAGCGTCGCCTTCGACGCCGTCAAGGAGGGCATGGACACGAGCGTCGACACGGTCATCATCGACACCGCCGGCCGCCTGCAGAACAAGGCCGGCCTCATGGACGAGCTCGGGAAGGTCAAGCGGGTCATCGAGAAGCAGGCGCCGGTCACCGAGGTGCTCCTCGTCCTCGACGCGACCACCGGGCAGAACGGCCTCATGCAGGCCAAGGTGTTCTCCGAGGTTGTCGACGTCACCGGCATCGTCCTCACCAAGCTCGACGGCTCCGCCAAGGGCGGCATCGTCGTCGCCGTCCAGCAGCAGCTCGGCGTACCGGTCAAGCTCGTCGGCCTCGGCGAGGGACCCGACGACCTCGCCCCCTTCGAGCCCGCCGCCTTCGTCGACGCGCTGCTGGGCTGATCCGGTCTCGACACGGTCGCTCGTACCTCGCGACCGGCTCGACCACCGAGAGGGGCGCCGGTCGCCCGTACCTCGCGACCGGCTCGACCACCGAGAGCGCGTAACACGGCGTTAACAATGCGGCGCAAGCCGTAGTGAGATCGCAACACGACGGGTCGCGTCAGGAAACCTCCGACGCCGAGGCTTCTCGGCATCGGGGTGGACTCCGGCCGTCGACGCTGCCGGTTCGCAGGGATCCACCTACGCAACGTGCCCATTGCTTTGGGGTAAGGATCCTTGGAGGTTCCATGGACGGCTACTACGCCTGGATGCTCGTCTCGTCCTCGCTCGTGCTGATGATGACCACGCCCGCGCTGGCCTTGTTCTACGGCGGGATGAGCCGGTCGAAGTCAGTCCTCAACATGATGATGATGTCGTACGCCGCGCTCGCGGTGGTGGCCGTCGTCTACGTGCTGTGGGGCTGGTCGATGTCGTACGGCGGTGACGAGCCCGGACTCTTCGTCAACAGCCCGTTCGCCACCTTCGGTCTCGACGGGGTCGATGCGAGCAGCTACGTGTTCGTCGCCTTTCAGATGACCTTCGCGGTCATCACCGCCGCGCTGATCAGCGGCGCGATCGCCGATCGGGTGAAGTTCTCGGCGTGGCTGGTCTTCGTGCCGATCTGGGTGACCCTGTCGTACTTCCCGCTCGCCCACATGGTGTGGGGCGGCGGCTTCCTCTCCCCACTCAACGAGGACGGGCTGCCCGCGATCCTCTTCGGCTTCGCCGACGGCCTCTCGAAGGTGGTCCCGCAGGACTACGCGGGCGGCACCGTCGTGCACATCAATGCCGGAGTCGCCGGCCTGGTGCTCGCCCTCGTGATCGGCAAGCGCCTCGGCTTCGGCAAGGAGCCGATGAAGCCGCACAACCTGCCGCTCACCATGATCGGCGCCGGCCTGCTCTGGTTCGGCTGGTTCGGCTTCAACGTCGGCTCGATCGTCTTCGTCGAGGGCGACGGCGCCGCCAAGGACACCGCCCAGTTCATGTCCGAGACCGGCATCACCTGGATCAACACCACCGTCGCGACGGCGGCCGCGATGCTCGCCTGGCTGCTCGTCGAGCGCGTGCGCGACAAGAAGGCCACCTCGCTCGGTGCCGCCTCCGGCATCGTTGCCGGACTGGTCGCCATCACCCCGTCGTGCGGTGCCGTCGACGTGTACGGCGCCATCGCGATCGGCGCCGTCGCCGGTGCACTGTGTGCCTTCGCCGTCGGCCTGAAGTACCGCTTCGGCTTCGACGACTCGCTCGACGTCGTCGGCGTCCACCTGGTCGGCGGACTGGTCGGCACGATCATGATCGGCCTGGTCTCCACCGCCGGCGCGCCGGGCGGCATCGACGGGCTGTTCTACGGCGGCGGGGCCAAGCCCCTCGTCCTGCAGACGCTGGTCGCCCTGTTCGCGATGCTGTGGTCGGGCGTGGTCACCCTGATCATCGGCTTCGGCATCAAGTACACGCTGGGCTGGCGCCTCGACGACGACTCCGAGGCGGAGGGGATCGACTTCACCGAGCACGGTGAGTCGGGCTACGAGCTGTCCGCCTCGGGCGGCGCACGTCGTACGCACGTCCTCGCCGGCGCTGCGCTCGGCGGCAACCGCTCCACCCCCTCGGAGCCGGTCTCCGAGGCCGCGTCCGGTACGACGGCCCAGGAAGGGGTCAACGCATGAAGCTCGTTACCGCGGTGATCAAGCCGCACAAGTGGGAGGACGTCCGGGAGGCGCTGGAGACCTTCGGCGTGACCGGCATGACCGTCTCGGAGGTCAGCGGCTACGGCCGGCAGAAGGGTCACACCGAGGTCTACCGTGGCGCCGAGTACGACATCGCCCTGGTGCCCAAGATCCGGATCGAGATCGTCATCGACGACGCCGACGCCGAGGATGTCACGGGCATCATCCTCAAGACCGCGCAGACCGGCCGCATCGGCGACGGCAAGATCTGGGTGAGTCCCGTGGAGACGGTGATCCGGGTCCGCACCGGCGACCGCGACGAGTCCGCGATCTGACAGCAGTGGGGCGGCGGAGGACGGTCGGATGACGGCGGCCGGGCGCGCTGAGCGCACGGCCGCCGCCGACCGCCTCTGTCTCGATGCGTACGGCGCCGCGCCGGCCGCAGGGCCCACGGAGGGCGTCGCGCTGATCGCGGTCGGCGGCTACGGGCGGGGCGAGCTCGCCCCGCACTCCGATCTCGACGTCGTACTGGTGCACGACGACGGCGTCGACCTGGGCGAGCTGGCGCACTCGCTGTGGTACCCACTGTGGGACTCGGGGGCCCGGCTCGACCACGCGGTGCGCGGCTTCTCGGAGATGACGAAGGCGGCCGGCGACGACGTCAAGGTCGCCCTGGGTCTGCTCGATCTGAGGCATCTGGCCGGCGATCCCAACCTCACCCTCCGGCTGCGGACGACGCTGTTGACGCAGTGGCGGCGGGAGGCTCGTGACCGGCTGCCCGAGCTGCGGGCCCTGACGGTGAAGCGTCACGAGGTCGTGGGTGAGCTGGCACATGCGGCGGTGCCCGACCTCAAGGAGGGGGAGGGCGGCCTCCGCGACACGACCGTGCTGAAGGGACTGGTGGCCACGTGGCTGGTCGATGTTCCCCATGCGGACCTCGAACGCACCCGGCGCGCGATTCTCGACGTCCGCGACGTCGTGCAGGACGTCGCCGGCCGGGCGACGGATCGAGTGGTGCCCGAGCTCTGGCCCCGGGTCGCCGAGCGTCTCGGCCTGGCCACCGCCGGCGATGCCCAACGGCAGGTCCGTGAGCTCGGGCGCCGGGTGACGCACCTGTCGCGACTGACCTGGCGTCGGGCCGACGCGCTGTTGGCGCAGAGCAGTGGCCGTACGGCCGGCGTACGCGCAGGACGCGGGCCGGACCTGACGCCCGTTGCTCCCGGGGTGGCTCTGCTGGCCGGCGAGATCGTGCTCGCCCGCAACGCGCGTCCGGAGCGGGATCCGCTGCTGTTGCTGCGAGCGGCCGCCGAGGCCGCCGAGCGCGACGCGGTCCTCAACCCCGCGGCCGCCTCCAGGCTGGCGAAGGACTCCGCGCCGCTCCCGGACCCGTGGCCGGAAGGTGCGCGGCAACTCCTCGTGCGGCTGCTCGCGGCGGGACCGGGGCTTCGCGACGTCTGGAGCACCCTCGACGAGACCGGGGCGCTCGGAGCGATCCTGCCGGAGTGGGAGCGGATCCGGCTCGTGCCGCACGCGTCGGTCATCCATCGGTTCACGGTCGACCGGCATGTCGTGGAGACCTGTGTCGAGGGGTCCGCGTTGATCCGCCGGGTCTCCCGGCCCGACGTACTGATGGTCGCGGCACTGCTGCACGACATCGGGAAGGGCGGGCTCACCGAGCACTGCGTGGCCGGCGAGCCCATCGCGCGCGCCATAGCTGCGCGGATGGGCTTCGAGGAGGAGGCGGTGACCCGGATCGCCAGGCTGGTGCGCTGGCATCTGCTGCTGGCCGAGACGGCGACCACGCGTGACCCGGACGACCCGGCGACCGTGGCGGAGGTGCTGGCCCGGATCCCCGACCTCGAGACCCTCGACCTGCTGTCCGCGCTGACCGAGGCGGATGCCAGGGCGACGGCCGCGAAGGCGTGGTCGACCTGGCGTGCGTCCCTGGTGGGGGCGCTGGTCAGCCGGGTGCGGGCAACCCTCGTCGCGGGGGATCTGGGCTCGACCCTCGACTTCGCGCCGCCCGCCGCCTATCGGGCCGGGCTACCGGCCGGCGCCGTCGACTTCGCCGTCGAGGCCGATCCCGACGGTGCGCGCATCACCGTGACCTCGGCCGACCGGGTCGGTCTGCTGGCCGACGTCGCCGCGGTCCTCGGCCTGCAGCGCGCGTCCATCCGCGGGGCGCGCGCCTGGACGCACGACGGCGTCGCGGTGTCCCAGTGGCACGTCGCCGACGCCGAGCCCGAGCCTGGCGTGCTGCGCCAGCGCTACGAGGGCATCATCGGCGGCCGGGTGGACCCGGCGGCGCGGCTGCGCCTCGGTGCCGACGCGCTCGCTCCGAGCGTCGTCGTCCGTGCCGGTGCCGCCACCGGCGCCACGGTGCTGGAGGTCCGGGCCAAGGACCGGCCGGGCGTCCTCTTCCACGTGCTGCGCGCCCTCGCCACGCTCGACATCACCGTGCGCTCGGCTCACGTCGACACCCTCGGCCCCCAGGTCGTCGACGTGTTCTACCTCCAGGAGGCATCTGCCGGTGTGCTGTCCGACCTCCGCGCCGCGCAGGCCGCCCACGCCGTGCGGGCGGCACTCAGCGCCTGAGGACGGATCGTCGCAGGGTCCCGGGCGC
Organism: uncultured Actinomycetota bacterium; assembly: GCA_963767345.1. Classification (GTDB taxonomy): domain Bacteria; phylum Actinomycetota; class Actinomycetes; order Propionibacteriales; family Nocardioidaceae; genus Nocardioides. The sequence goes on along the minus strand of CAVYDO010000005.1, from coordinate 247,219 downwards.
GCGGTGAGGCCCGAGACTTCACCGGCCGCGTGCCCGCGGGGAGCCCGTTACGTCTCGACCCGTCCTGGGCGGACCGGTTGTCGGAGGATGGTGCGCAGCCTCTCGGGGGCGGTCCTGCGCGGGTCGCTGAGGTAGATCTCGTGGTGCTTGCCGGTCATGCGGAGGCCGTTGTCGGGGATGTACTCATGGTGCATCCGCGCCAGCACGTCGCCCTCGTCGTCGAAGGAGCCGACGTGCAGCGTCTGCACGCAGCGTCCTTCGGAGAGCGGTCCCAGGCGGATGTCGCCGAGGCGCGATGGTCGATCCCCGGCTCCCGCCCGCTCGACCGCGACGTCGAACATCCGCTGGTCGATCCAGTCCGGGGTCATGATCATCATCGTCCATTCCCACCTGGACTTGTCCCGCGATGCCGTGAAGGCGTCCATGTCCTCGGCCCACCACAGACCCTCCAGCGGCATGACGACGTAGTCGCGTCCTAGGTCTCGCTTGCTGCCGAACTTCAGCTTGTAGGCGACCGGATAGAGCGATCTGACGGCTTCGGCGTAGTCCGGCGAGGTGTTCGGGTCACCGTGGCCGTCGATCATGAGGTACTGCATGTCCGGCACGTCCACGATCCGGAACATGCCTCGTCTCGCCCGGTAGGCGTCGAGGTTCCTCTTGAGGTCGATCTTGTCGGTCATCGGGCACCTGGACTCGGGCGGCGAGCCACGACCTTTCTGTCTCGTCAAGGCGGACGCGCGACCGTCCGGAGGTGCACGCCTCAGTCTGAGGGCGGCGGAGGGGCGACCGAGGATCGCTCGATCAGGGTTGCTGACAGCCGGATGGCCCGCGGCTCGAGCAGCTCGCCGTTCATCCGTTGCACCAGTCGGCTGGCCGCGCGCTCTCCGAGCTGGAGCACGGGCTGGCTGATCACGGTCACCGGCGGGTTCACGACCTCGGCCCACTCCGCGTCGTCGAAGCCGATCAGGGAGCAGTCGGAGGGGCAGGAGATGCCACAGACACGGAAGCCCTCGAGGACGCCGAGGGTCAGCAGGCCGTCGAGACTGAGGATCGCGGTCGGCGGAGTGGGCAGCGACATCAGCGCCCGGGTCGCCTCGCGTGCGTCCTCACGACGGAAGCCGGTGATCGGCACGTACTCGGGATGGAAGGGCACCCCGGCGGCGGCGAGCGCCCGGCGGTAGCCGGCGGCCCGGATGGCGGACGTGCCACGCCTCACCTTTCGCAGCGCCTCGACGTCGTGGGACTGGAGCGCGGCGGCGTCCTCGGCCGCGGCGCCGGTGACCAGGGCGATCCGTTCGTGGCCGGCCGCGATCAGGTACTCGGTGGCCTGGCATGCGGCGTCGCGGTTGTGGATGCCCACCGAGTCGACCGCGAGCCCGTGGATGCGCCGGTCGAGCTGGACGACGGGGACACCACGCTTCACGAGATCGGCGATCTCGCCTCGGTCGGAGGTGTCTGCGGGAGTGAGGATGATCCCGTCGACACGACGCTCGGACATGATCTGGAGCGCCCGGCGCTCCAGGGACCCGTCCTCGTCGGAGTTGGCCAGCAGCATGTCGTAGTCGGACCTGCGGAGGCCGTTGGTGATGCCGCGGAGGGCACGCAGGAAGAACGGGTTCTCGATGTCGCCGACGATCACACCGACCGTGCGGGTGCTCTTGGTGATCATGCTGCGCGCCACCATGTTGGGTCGATAGCCGAGCTCGTCGGCCGCGGAACGCACGCGCTCCCGGCTGCGCGGACTCACGGAGCCGTAGTCGCCGAGCGCTCGAGCCGCGGTCGAGACGGAGACGCCGGCGCGCGCTGCCACGTCGGTGACCGTCACACCGACTGCGAGAGGTTTCGTCAAGGCTCGTCCTCACCTTCGAAAGCTGACCACTGGTGGCTCGCTGCTGCCGGGCGTGAGGCTAGCGAGCGCCGCGGTCCGGTCGGTTCCTGGGTGCGGTTCTTCCCGACGGATCACGAGATGCCCCTTGACATGGAGGCGATCTGTTGAGAACGTTACCAAATCCAGATTGACAACGTTCCCAAAAGGAGATCAGCACTGATGACCGAGACCCTGGAGAAGCTGGCGCTCAAGCCGATCGACGCAGACACCGTCGACAAGCTCGCCGGCGCCGTCGCCGAGAGGGACGCGATCCGTGAGGTTGTTCGCCCGCTTGTGGAGAAGGGCATCGACGCCGTCTACTGGGTCGGCGCCGGCGGGTCGCTCATCTGCAGCCACCCGGCCCACTACCTCGTCGTCCAGCACGGCAAGGTGCCGTCCTTCCAGATCCAGAGCGACGAGCTCAACTGCAGCCAGCCGGCGCTCATGGGCGAGCGCTCGCTGGTCGTGCTGGCCTCCTACACCGGCAAGACCAAGGAGACGGTGGAGGCCGCGAGGACCGCGGCGGCGACCGGCGCGACGGTCATCGCAGCGGCCAAGCCCGACAGCCCCCTGGCCGAGGCATCGCACCACTCGTTCACCGGCAAGAGCGACATCTTCGAGCTCCTCGTCGCCTACGCGGTCCTCGAGGCGTCCGGCGCCGAGCTCGACTGGGACGCCGTCACTGCCGGTCTGGCCGCCCTTCCCGAGGCCACCCGCCACGGGATCGAGCAGGCCGAGGGCCACCTGGGCGCGATCGCCCGTGCCTTCAAGGACGACGACTTCACGTTCATCCTCGGCTCGGGCCCGAGCTACGGCTGGGCGTACGGGATGGCGATGTGCTTCCTGCAGGAGATGCAGTGGAAGCAGGCCGCTGCCTTCACCAGCGGCGAGTTCTTCCAGGGCGCCTTCGAGATGGTCGACGATGCCTCCGCCGTGCTCGTGTGGCTCGGTGATGACCCGTCCCGCCCGATGGGGGAGCGCGCCGTCCGGTTCCTCCAGACCTACGCCCCGCGGCACCGGGTGGTCGACGTCGCGACGCTCGACCTTCCCGGCGTTCCGGCGTCGGTGCGGGGCAGCTGTCGCCGATCGTCGTGGGCGCGCTGGCCAACCGCCTGGCTCAGCACTACGAGTACGAGCGTCAGCACGACCTCGAGACCCGCCGCTACATGTTCAAGGTGGACTACTGATGGTGCAACCCGTCTCGGGTGCGCTCGGCTTCGACGAGGAGCGCTACCTGGACCTCATGCGGGGCGCGGTGGACGCCGGCAACCGGCTTGCCACCGAGCTCTCCGACGGCGTCCGCGACGGTGCCGAGGAGATCGTCTTCCTGGGCACCGGCGGGGTCAACCTCCTGATGGAGCCGGCTGCCCGGCTCCTCGGGCGGTTCTCCCGGTTCCCGGTGCACGTACGCCGCCCCGCCGAAGAGGCCGTCGACGGTGTCGAGCGTCTCGGTGAGCACAGCGTCGTGATCCTCCCGTCGCTGTCGGGAACCACCGCCGAGACGGTGGCGATCGCCGAGCGGGCGAGGTCCCTCGGCGCGCGCCTCGTCGGGCTCGTCGGGCACGACGACACGGCCCTGGCCGAGCTCTGCGACACGGTCCTGGTCAACCCGGCCGCCGACGACACGTCGTCGGAGTCCTACTACCTGCAGACGATGATCGGCCTGCTCGGCGTCGCCGGCAGCCCCGGGGCCACGGACCTCGCGACAGAGCTGGGACGGCTGCCCGAGCACCTGCTCCGGGCGAAGCGGGAGTACGACGCTGAGGCCGCCGCGCACGCGGCGTACCTCGCCGACTCGCCCTGGCACGTCTTCACCGGCGCCGGGCCGAGCTGGACGGAGGCGCACTACTTCGCGATGTGCATCCTGGAGGAGATGCAATGGATCCGGACCCGTCCGGTCAACGCATCGGACTTCTTCCACGGCACGCTCGAGCTCGTCGAGCCGGGTGTCAGCGTCGTCGTCCTCAAGGACGAGAGCGCCTACCGTCCGCTCGCCGAGCGGGTCGAGAAGTTCCTGACCGACCGGACCGACCGCGTCGACGTGATCGACGCGGCGGTTCCGGCGCTGTCGGGTCTCTCCTCCCTGGCGCGGGGGGTCGTCGGACCGGTCGTGCTCGCCGCCCAGCTGGAGCGCGTCGCCGCGCACCTCGAGGTGCTCCGAGACCACCCGCTCACGACCCGGCGCTACTACAAGCGCGTGGAGTACTGACGTGGCACCGGAGCTGGTGTGCGTGGGCGACAACACCGTCGACGTCTACGTGGACGAAGGAGTGATGTACCCCGGCGGCAACGCCGTCAACGTCGCCGTCCGCGCCACCCGGCTCGGCGTCGGCACGGCGTACATCGGCTGCCTCGGCGACGACCAGCTCGGCGCCGTCCTCTCGACAGCGCTCGACGTGGAGGGTGTCGACACCAGCCGCCTGCGTGTCGTGGCGGGGCCCAACGCGCACGCCGAGGTGCGCCTCCGTGACGGCGACCGGGTCTTCACCGACGGCACCGCGGGAGTCTCCGCCTTCGTGCCCGACGACGGCGACCTGGCTCTCGCGTCCGGGGCGCGGGTGGTGCACACGGGTGAGTGCTCCCTGATCGAGGACCACCTCGGCGCGCTGCGCGGCGCCGCACAGCTGCTCAGCTTCGACTTCTCCGAGAGGGACTGGACCTACGTCGTGGCACTCGCGCCGTACGTCGACCTCGCGATCCTCTCCCGGCCGTCCGGCACCGCCGACCCACGGCGGGTCGCCGACGCCGTCCTCGCCCTTGGCCCAACCCAGGTGGTCGTGAGCACTGGCGCCGGGGGCGCACTGTGGACCGACGGCGATCGCACGGTCGCCGCCGACGCCCCGCCGGCCGACGTGATCGACACGCTCGGCGCAGGCGACTCGCTCATCGCACGAATCCTTGCCGGAGTGATCTCCGAGGAGGACCCGAACGACTTCATGCCCGCTGCGACGGCCTACGCCACCGCGTCGTGCATGGAGCGGGGCGCATTCGGCCAGGGTGCCCCGTTCGACCGCAGCACGATCCGACTGAGCTCCACCGAAAGGCAACCATGAAGCGCCCACGAATCCTTGTCAGCGCCGTCGCGACCTCGGCCCTAGTGGCCGTCATGGCCGCATGCGGCGCCCCCGGCACCAACAGCCCCGCGAAGAACGACGACGTCGACCTCGAGTCGCCCGAGAAGCTCTCGGGCACGCTGTCGATGGTCACGAAGTTCGCCGACCCGCAGTACGCGCCGTACTTCGAGAAGGCCGTGGCCGACTACCAGGAGGCCAACCCCGACGTGACCATCGACCTTCAGCAGGTCGGCGACCAGCCCTACAAGGACAAGATCCGGGTGCTGGCCGCCTCGAAGGACCTGCCCGACATCTACTTCTCGTGGGCGGGTGACTTCGCCGGCAAGTTCGTCCGGGCGGGTCTCGCAGCGGACCTCTCCGACGCGATCGCGCCGGACACCGAATGGGGCTCCACCTTCTCGGAGGCAGCGCTCGACGCCTTCGAGAACGACGGCAAGTACTACGGCGTCCCGATCAACCTCGATGCGAAGTACCTCGCCTACAACACCAAGGTCTTCGACGAGGTCGGCATCGCCAAGCCCGAGAGCCTGGAGGACCTCATCGCGGCCTGCGGCGAGCTCGACGCAGCGGGCTTCACACCGATCGCCTTCGGCAACCAGTACGGCTGGCCGGCGATCCACTACATCACCCAGCTCAACGCCTACGACGTCCCGGGAGACGTGCGCGACGTCGACTACAACCCGGCGTCCGGCGAGTTCACCGACCCGGGCTACGAACAGGCTCTGACCGACTTCTCCGAGCTCGCCGACGCGTGCTTCGTCGACGGGACCAACGGTCTCTCCCACGAGGCCGGTCAGGCGGAGTTCCTCGACGGCAAGGCCGGCATGCACTACCTGGAGTCCTTGGAGTTCCCGGTCCTCACCAAGGATGGCGGCGCCCCAGCGGCGATCGCCGACAACTGGGACTTCTTCAGACTGCCCCCGTCCGCGGACGCGGCGGGCGACACGGGCGTCGTCACCGGCGCTCCCGACGGCTTCCTGGTCAACTCCCAGAGCGAGAACGCCGCCCTCGCGGTCGACTTCCTCAAGTTCATGACCTCGCAGGAGAAGGGCGAGCAGATCGTGAGCGAGCTCGGCTGGCTGAGCCCCGTCGGAGGGACCGCGACCGCGGAGAACTCCTTCCCGCAGCAGGCGAAGGCCCTCAAGGACATCACCGACGCCGACGGCTTCGCGATCTGGCTCGACACGGTCACGAACGCCGAGGTCGCCAACGCGTACCTCTCCGGCGTGCAGGGCATCCTCGACGGCTCTCGGTCGCCGGCCGAGGTGATGGACGGCGTGCGCGAGGCGGCGGCGAAGGCCAAGGGCCAGGTCGACTGACATGACTCTCGCCGGATTCAAGAAGCTGGGGTGGGTGGCCCCGGCCCTGCTCCTGCTCGTCGTGTTCGTCTACTACCCGATCGTCGACAACATCCGGCTGTCCTTCTTCTCCTGGAATGCCTTCAGCCCGGCGCCGGAGTTCGTCGGCCTGCAGAACTACAAGGACATGGTCGCCGACGCGGTCTTCTGGACCGCGCTGAAGAACAACGTGTTCTACGCAGCCGTGTCGCTGTTGTTCCAGGTCGGTCTCGCGCTCGTGCTGGCGGCCGTGCTGGAGGAGTTCGTGCGTTCTCGTCTCCGGGCGATCCTGCGCTCGGTCTACTTCATCCCGTCGGTCATCTCCATCACGGTCGCCGGCCTGCTCTTCGCGTTCATCTACAACCCTCGCTTCGGCCTGCTCAACGAGCTCCTCGGGACGGTGGGCCTGGAGAGCTGGAAGCACTCGTGGCTCGGTGAGCAGTCGACAGCGATCTGGAGCATCATCGCCATGTCGCAGTGGCAGAGCTTCGGCTACACGACGGTGCTCTTCTGTGTCGCGATCCAGCGAATACCGACGGAGTTCTACGAGGCGGCCCGGGTCGACGGGGCCGGCCCGGTCCGCTCCTTCTTCACCGTGACGGTCCCGATGGTGCGCGAGATGACCACGCTGCTGATCATCCTCACGGTCTCGGGAGCCTTCCTGCTGTTCAACGAGGTGATGGTGATGACCGCCGGCGGGCCGGCCGACTCCAGCCAGGTGCTCGGCACCTGGATGTACCGCAACGCGTTCCTCGCGGACAACATGGGGTACGCCGCGGCCTTGGCGACGCTGATCTTCGTGCTCACCCTGGCCTTCGCCATCGTGCAGTTCGCGATCGGCCGTCGCAAGCAGGTGGACCTGTGAACGGCGTCGTGGGGCGGCCAGCCAACCGGGCGGACGCCACCACCCCCGCCGCGGCCAGAGTCGGGTCGCTGGTGGGGAGGACGGTGCTCGTGCTGGCGCTGGTCGCCCTCGCGGTGGCGGTGATCTACCCGCTGCTGTGGATGGTCTTCTCCAGCTTCAAGACCAACCGCGAGATCTTCGGCAGCCCCTGGTCGCTGCCCGGCGAGCTGCGCTGGGACAACTTCGTGCGGGCCGGCGACGCCGGCGTGGTGCGCTACTTCGTCAACAGCATCCTGGTCACGGCGGGATCGATCGTGACCACGACCATGGTCAGCGCCTGGGCCGCGTTCGCCCTCGTCCGGGTGAAGATCCCGTTCTCCAATGTCGCCACCGGGTTGATCCTCGGCGGCCTCATGGTCGCGCCGACCGTCGCGCTCATCCCGCTCTTCGGTCTGCTGCAGCGGCTACACGTGTACGACACGCTGTGGTCTCTGCTGATCCTCTACACCGCCTTCCGGATCCCGTTCACGACCTTCCTGATCCGGGCGTACCTGGTCGGGATACCGAGCTCGATCGACGAGGCGGCGTACGTCGACGGCGCGACCCACTGGCAGATCTTCTGGCACATCGTCCTTCCGCTGTGCCGGCCTATCCTGGTCTCGGCCGGGCTCCTCCAGGCCCTCTTCGCCTGGAACGAGTTCGTCTTCGCGCTGGTCTTCATCTCCACCAGAGAGAGCAAGACCCTCCCGGTGGGCCTGGTGGACATGCAGAGCCGGCTGCTCACGGACTGGCCGGTGCAGTTCGCCGGGCTGACCATGGCGGCGCTGCCGATGATCGTCTTGTACCTGATCGGCCAGCGGCACTTCCTGAAGGGACTGACCGACGGCTTCGGAAAGTGAGCGGGTGGCCGGTTAGGCTGGTTGACCGGCCACCACCCACGCCCGACGCCTGAGGAACCCGACCTTGTTTGCCACACTCTCCGACCGCCTCGCCGAGACCTTCAAGAACCTCCGCGGCAAGGGCCGGCTCTCCGAGGCCGACATCGACGCGACCGCGCGGGAGATCCGCATCGCGCTGCTCGAGGCCGACGTTGCGCTGCCCGTCGTCAAGGAGTTCGTGGCGGCGGTCAAGGAGCGGGCGCGCGGCGAGGAGGTCAGCCAGGCCCTCAACCCCGCACAGCAGATCGTCAAGATCGTCAATGACGAGCTCGTCGAGATCCTCGGCGGCGAGACCCGGCGGCTGCGCTACGCGAAGTCCGGGCCGACGGTCATCATGCTCGCCGGCCTCCAGGGCGCGGGCAAGACGACGCTGGCGGCCAAGCTCGCCCTCTGGCTCAAGAGCCAGGACAAGACGCCGCTGCTCGTCGCCGCGGACCTGCAACGGCCCAACGCGGTCAACCAGCTGCAGGTCAACGGCGAGCGGGCCGGCGTACCCGTCTTCGCGCCGGAGCCCGGCAACGCCCAGGGGATCGACCATGGTGGTGACCCGGTCGCCGTCGCCCGGGCCTCGATCGAGGAGGCCAGGCGCAAGCTCCACGACGTCGTGATCGTCGACACCGCCGGCCGGCTCGGCGTCGACGCCGAGCTCATGCGGCAGGCCGCAGACATCCGCGACGCGGTCAAGCCCGACGAGATCCTGTTCGTCGTCGACGCAATGATCGGCCAGGACGCCGTGTCGACCGCCCTGGCCTTCCTCGAGGGCGTCGGCTACGACGGTGTCGTCCTCACCAAGCTCGACGGCGACGCCCGTGGCGGCGCGGCGCTGTCGATCCGCTCCATCACCGGCAAGCCGGTGATGTTCGCGTCCGCGGGCGAGAAGCTCACCGACTTCGACGTTTTCCACCCCGACCGGATGGCCGGCCGCATCCTCGACATGGGCGACATGCTCACCCTGATCGAGCAGGCGGAGAAGACCTTCGACCAGGACCAGGCGCTCAAGGCTGCCGAGAAGCTGGCCAGCAAGGGCGGCGGCGACTTCACCCTCGACGACTTCCTCGAGCAGATGCAGCAGGTCCGCAAGCTCGGCTCGATGTCCAAGATCATGGGCATGCTGCCCGGCATGGGCCAGTTCCGCGAGCAACTGGAGAGCTTCGACGAGCGCGAGATCGACCGGATCCAGGCGATCATCCAGTCGATGACGCCGGCCGAGCGCGCCAATCCAAAGCTGATCGACGGCTCCCGCAGGGCGCGCATCGCGCGCGGCTCCGGACGTGCCGTCAACGACGTCAACACCCTGGTCGACCGGTTCTTCGAGGCCCGCAAGATGATGAGCTCGATGGCCCGCGGCGGCGGCATGCCCGGGATGCCGGGCATGCCTGGGATGCCGGGCATGGTTGGCGGCAAGCGCGGCCGGGCCAAGCAGCTTCCCAAGAAGGCGAAGGGCCGCCGCGTGTCGGGCAACCCCGCCAAGGCCGCCCAGGAGAAGGCCGCCCAGCAGAGGGCGGCGAGCGAGAAGCCCGCCGCCAACCCCTTCGGCGTCCCGGCCGACGACGACGGTGTGGACTACGCCAAGGCCGCCGAGCAGCTCGACCTCCCCAAGGACTTCGCGAAGTACCTCAAGTGACCCCGATTCGTCTGTGCCCTCCCATGTACTTTCCCGCCTGAGTGCCGGGACGAATCGGTGTCCACGCTGGTCGTAGATGGTGCGAACGTGGTCGGCGCGCGGCCTGACGGGTGGTGGAGGGACCGGGCGGGGGCGGCCCGCCGGCTCCACGAGAGCCTGCTGGTCGGCGACCTGCCGTACGACGAGGTGGTGCTGGTGCTGGAGGGTCAGGCGAAGGCCGGCGCCGAGGCCGGTCGCGACGCACACGTCCGCGTCGTCCATGCGGCCCGCGACGGCGACCAGGCGATCGTCGACCAGGCGCGAAAGGCTCGCGAGGCCGGGGGAGAGGTGGTGGTGGTCACCGCCGACCGGCTGCTGCGGGCCAGGGTCGAGGCGGTCGGCGCGACCGCGCTCGGACCCGGGTGGCTCTGGGACCGGATCTGACGGCCGTGCCTGGCTGGCCCGGCGCGCCTCGGTCAGTGCTCGTCGGCGCCCAGCGGCCGGCCGCTGTGGGTGAACCCGACGGCGGTGACGCGCGGCAGGGAATCGCCCGTTGCGGTGAGCACCACGCGGAACTGCAGACACCTGCCGCCGCGCGCGACTCGCTCGCCGTCACCTCTCATCCCGGTCCACGTTGACCAGGTGCGGTCGGGTGACGCGGTGCTCCCGGAGCGGATCTGGACGCGCGCCGAGGCACCCGCCGGCACGCTCCCGCGGAGGACGGCACGGCCCCAGGTCACCTTCTGACCCGAGTCGAGCACCCGCGAGGTGTACGTCGCGCGGCCGGCGGACGCCATCGTCAGCCCCCCGAATCCGGACGGGTCCAGCCGGAGCCGCGACGAGGCCGTCCCGGTCCGGAAGTCCTGGATCGTCTGCATCGCGACGCCGGTGCCGAGGGTGCGCAGCCCGCGGACGCCGCTGAGGGCACGGTTGCCGCCCGCATCCGTCGAACCCACCCGGAAGGAGTAGGACCGTCCCGCTGCCAGTCCCGTCAGGACCACTGCGTGCGAGCGCGTGAGCCCGGCGTCGAGACGCAACCCGGTGAGCCGACCCGACTCCCGGCCGAACCGGACCGTCGAGTCGGAGCGCTCCGACGTCGTCCAGGTGACCCGGGCGGTCCCGTCGGGCAGCGAGAACGCCCGCACCCCGGTGACCCGCGGAGCCCTTCGGTCGATCCCGTCGGTCCTCAACCGCGCCGGAGCGCGGCCGGCGGGAGGCCAGACCGCGGTCCTGCCGTCGGCGGCGACCGAGCGGACCCGGAAGTAGTAGGTGCGGCCCGGCGCGAGGCCGGGCACGGTCACCGCGTGCTTCCCGGTGCGGTCCGCGACCGTGCTGCGCGTCGACAGTACGTCGGGATCCGTGCCGAGGAGCACGGTGCTCGTCGACGGCTGGCCGCTGCTCCACGACACCGTCGCCTCCCGTGCGGACGTCTCGGTCTCGGCCGGGGTAAGCGCGAAGGCGCCTCCGCCCGGGGCGGCGTACGTCGCCTGGTAGCCGCCCGCTCCCGCCGCGAAGACGGCGTACTCCTGACCCTTGATGGTCGTCCGCGTGAAGGTGACCGCGTTGCCACCCCGGCTCAGGGTCGACAGCGTGCGGCCGCCGGGGCCGCTTGTCGGGAGCATCGCGGTGAGCTGGTTGGCGCCCGCTCCCACGTTGACGGTGAAGGACATCGTGCTGCCGCTCCACGCAAGTGCGCCGAAGGAGGAGGCGTTTCGGCCGTCCAGCCAGGTGAGCAGCTGCCGGGCCGCGATCACCGGCACGCCGCGCTCCTGAGCGGACGCCAGGGTCTGGGTGTCCTCGAAGGTCGTGGCGATGTCCGTGTGCAGGTTGGCGGTGAAGGCGCCGTAGTAGCCCTGCGGCCCGAGCGCACGGTCGAGCAGCGTGTCGGGGGTGAAGGGGTAGCTCTGCTCCGACTCGTCGGTCATCTGGGTCGCCGCCTGGTAGACGTCGATGAGCGAGCCGTCGGTGTCGGTGAACCGCATGGGCATGCCCGAGCCGGTCATGAAGCCCGGCCGGTTCGCGACCCACGACCCGGGGTAGTAGTAGTAGTTGGTGTCGAGCCGGATGCCCGACGCCAGCTCGGCCTTCGGCTGGGAGGCCCAGTCGCTCCAGACGATGCAGTGGTAGCGGCTGGTCGTCGGTGCGGGGACGGTGCCGTAGCGAGCCGTCCACTCGGCCAGCTGAGTGGTGTAGGTGCTCTGCAGGTTGGCGAGCGACGTGTAGTTGGCGCAGCCGTTCTGCGGGTGCACGCCGATCTCGAAGCCTTGCGCGTCGAAGGCGTCGGCCTCGCCGTCCGGTCAGCGGCGAGTTGGGGTAGACGTAGGAGCTGAATCGCGGGCACTGCCACAGCGCCACCGAGCAGCCGGGGGCGCCGGCGGCGTTGTAGGTGCTCATCCGGCCGGCCGTGCCTCCTCCGGCGTGGTCGTCGCCGGTGGCGACGACCACCGCCTTGTGGGTCGAGGGGAAGTACCAGAACCGCGGCAGCGGCATCTTGTCGCGAACCATGACGGTCATCAGGTTGGCGAGCAGTCGCTGCTGCTCGTCGGCCTGCGGGATGCGCGACCTTGTTCAGGTTGACCCAGTCGGTGGCGGCCCCGCCGAAGAACTGGTCGTTGGAGCGGTTGGGCGTCATCCCGTCGCGGTTCTGGCCGGCCCACGCCGGGTTGCCCTGACGGGTCCAGATCACCGAACTGGGCGAGGTCGAAGGCGAAGGTCGCGACCTGGCCGCCGTTCGCGCCGACGGACCTCAGCGCGACCGCCGGGCTGGCCCGTGCCGGCGGTCGCCGTGGTGAACAGCTGTGCCACCGACGTCGCGCCGGCGAGCGCGTAGCGGTCAGCGGTGCCGTGGAACTGCATCGTCTCGGTGGTGATTCCTGCACCCGGCTCGCTGGCCGCGTTGACACCCAGGTAGCCGTCGACGACCGTGCCGGCCTGGGCGGTCAGCCCGGCCAGCGGGAGCAACCGGCTGTCGGGTCGCATCAGGACCAGGTTGCCGCCGGCGTTGACCCAGTCGGTGAGGGCGGTCACCTGGGCGTCGGTGACGGCCACGTTCGCCCAGCACGACCACGGAGTACGACGCCAGGGTGGCGGCAGAGAGGTCGGTGTTCTTGACGTTGGCGAACTCGTTGATCCCCTCGGCGCGCGCGATCTCGACCAGGTAGGACGACGACTTGTTGGCGTCGCTGGTCACCAGGGCGATCGGCCCGCCTGGGCCGGCGTCGATGGGCGGCGGAGGAGGCGCGGAGGTCTCGAAGGTCCAGGTGCTCGGTGCCATCGTGTTGCCGGCCGGGTCCTGCGCGCCGCTGACGCTCACCGTGTAGCCGGTCGAGTAGGCCAGCGCCGCGTTGGGTGTGAGCGTGGCCGTCTGGGTGCCCGACGTCGTAGCTCGTGGCGGCCGGCACCACCTGCTGGTTGGCGGTGTTGCGCAGCACCATCGAGACCGAGCCGCCGGATCACCGGCTCGCTGAAGGTGGCCGATCGGCCTGATGCTGGTCGCGGACTCCGGTCGAGCCCGGGGCAGGGACGCGGCTGGTGACGGTCGGCGCGAGCGTTGTCGGTGGCGGTCTCGGCGAAGACGACGTCGACCCAGTAGTTCTCGCTGTCGAAGGTGCTGGTGGGGAACGACGCCTGCGGTGCCGCCGTAGCGGTAGAGGCCGTTGCCGCCCTCGGTGCCGTTGGCCAGGGCGGTGAGCGGCCCGCGGGTGGTGGCGCGTGGCGAAGTAGTTGGAGCTGACGACGTACCTCGACGGCGTGAAGTAGGACGCGACGTAGGTGGTGTTGGCGCGTGACCGGGATCGGCGCGGAGAAGGTGGCCTGCTGCCAGCCGATGGCGGACTCGCCGGTGAAGGTGACGGTCGCCGAGCTTGGTGCCGGATGCGGTCCACAGGCTGCCGACGTGGGTGCCGGTGGTGACGCTCGGCTTGTAGTAGCGGATGCCGGTGATGAAGCCGCCGGTGTTGGTGCGGAACTTCACGCCGAGCTCGACCGAGCTGGTGTCGGCGTCGGTGCGGTCGGGCGTCGCCGTGGTCGGCCAGATCGTGCACGGGCAGCCGTTGGTGCTGGCGGTCGTGGTGAAGCTCCAGGTGACCGGGTCCATCTGGTTGCCCGCGAGGTCGCGGGCACCGGCTGAGGCTGGCGGTGTAGGCCGTCGACGCGCTCAGCGCGCTGTTGGGGTCAGAGTGGCCGTCCGGCTCGCCGCGTTGTACGTCGTCGTCGGCAGGCACGAGCGTGCCGCCGGGCTGCGCAGCTCGAAGGCGATCGTGGCCTGCTGCACGGCCTCGCTGAAGGTGCCGGTCGCGTTGACGCCGACGGCCACGCCGGTCGCGCCGGGTGCGGGTGTGCGTCCGGTGACGGTGGGCTTGGTGGTGTCGGGCGCCGGTGGTGAAGGTCCAGGTGACCGGGTCCATCAGGTTGCCGGACGGGTCGCGGGCTCCGGTGAGGTTGGCGGTGTAAGTCGTGGTCGGGCTCAGTGCCGCGTTGGGGTCGAGCGTGGCTGGTGCGGGTGGCGGCGTCGTACGCCGTGGCGGCGGGCACCAGCGTGCCACCGGGTCCGCGGAGCTCGAGGTTGACGCTGGCCTGCTGCACCGACTCGCTGAAGGTGGCTGTGACGTCCACGCCCACGGCGACGTCGGTCGCGCCCGGTGCGGGGGTGCGGCCGTCACCGTCGGTTTGGTGTTGTCGACGTCGTTGAAGACGACGTCGACCCAGTAGTTCTCGTTGTTGTAGGTCTGGTTGGGGAAGGTGCCGGCGGTGGCGCCGTAGCGGTAGACGCCGTTGCCGCCGTCGGTGCCGTTGGCCAGGGCGGTGAGTGGTCCGCGGGTGGTGGCGGTGGTGAAGTAGTTGGTGTTGACGGCGTAGCGGGAGGGGGCGTAGTAGGAGGCGACGTAGGTGGTGTTGGCGGTGACGGCGACGGGGTCGGGGAAGGTGGCCTGTTGCCAGCCGGAGGCGGTCTCGTTGGTGAAGGTGGCGGTGGCGAGCTTGGTGCCGGTGCCGGTCCACAGGGTGCCGACGTGGGTGCCGGTGGCGGTGGCGGGCTTGTAGTAGCGGATGCCGGTGATGAAGCCGCCGGTGTTGGTGCGGAGCTTCACGCCGAGCTCGACCGGGGTGGTGTCCGGGTCGGTGCGTCGCGGGCGTCGCCGTGCCCGGCCAGATCGTGCACGGGCAGCCGTTGCTGCTGACGGTCGTGGTGAAGCTCCAGGTGACCGGGTCCATCTGGTTGCCGGCCGCGTCCTGGGCGCCGGAGACCGTCGCCGTGTAGACCGTCCCGCCGGCGAGCGCGCCGGTCGGTGTGAAGGTCGCGGTGCGGTTGCCGGAGGTGTAGGCGACCGCGCCGGGGACGACGGTGCCCCCGGGGTTGCGGAGCACCAGGCTCACGCTCGGGCCGCTGGACGGCTTCGGTGAAGACGGCCGAGACGGTGGTCGAGGTGGCCACGCCGGTCGCGCCGGGTGCGGGTGTGCGTCCGGTGACGGTGGGCTTGGTGGTGTCGACGGCGTCCGGTGGTGAAGGTCCAGGTGACCGGGTCCATCGTGTTGCCGGCGGGTCGCGGGCTCCGGTGAGGTTGGCGGTGTAGGTCGTGGTCGGGCTCAGCGCCGCGTTGGGGTCGAGCGTGGCTGGTGCGGGTGGCGGCGTCGTACGACGTGGCGGCGGGCACCAGCGTGCCGCCGGGTCCGCGGAGCTCGAGGCTGACGCTGGCCTGCTGCACCGCCTCGCTGAAGGTGGCTGTGACGTCCACGCCCACGGCGACGCCGGTCGCGCCCGGTGCGGGGGTGCGCGCCGTCACCGTCGGCTTGGTGGTGTCGATGTCGTTGAAGACGACGTCGACCCAGTAGTTCTCGTTGTTGTAGGTGCTGGTTGGGGAAGGTGCCGGCGGTGGCGCCGTAGCGGTAGACGCCGTTGCCGCCGTCGGTGCCGTTGGCCAGGGCGGTGAGTGGTCCGCGGGTGGTGGCGGTGGTGAAGTAGTTGGCGTTGACGGCGTAGCGGGAGGGGGCGAAGTAGGAGGCGACGTAGGTGGTGTTGGCGGTGACGGCGACGGGGTCGGGGAAGGTGGCCTGCTGCCAGCCGCTGGCGGTCTCGTTGGTGAAGGTGGCGGTGGCCGAGCTTGGTGCCGGTGCCGGTCCACAGGGTGCCGACGTGGGTGCCGGTGGCGGTGGCGGGCTTGTAGTAGCGGATGCCGGTGATGAAGCCGCCGGTGTTGGTGCGGAACTTCACGCCGAGCTCGACCGGGGTGGTGTCGGGGTCGGTCGTCGCGGGCGTCGCCGTGCCCGGCCAGATCGTGCACGGGCAGGTGGCCGCGCCGCTCGCCGACGGTGAGGGTGACGCCCGTGCTCGCGGCGCCGGATGTTGGCGCTGTCGTCGGTCGCGCGGCTGCGCAGCGTGATCGGCTGCCGTTGCTCGACGGGGTGAAGGAGTAGGACCACGTCTCGCGGCCGGTGGCCCGATGCCAGGTGGTGCCGTTGTCGGTGGAGACCTCGACGCCGCCGACGCGGCCGCCGCCGGCGTCGGCCGCGGTGCCGCTGACGGTCACCGGGTTGCCGACCGGGACGGTCGTGCCGCCGGCTGCGGCGAGGTGATCGTCGAGGTGGGTCGCGGTGGTGTCGGTGGAGGCCGACGCGGCGACCAGCCCGGGCCGCAGCGTGGTGGGCTGCGCGCCCATGTCGGCGAAGAGGTTGACGGTCGCCTGCTGGGCCGCCGGGTCGGCGGCCGCGGACCCGCGGTCGTGATCGCTGTCGAGCGCCCAGGCCCACTGGATCGTGCCGGCGCCGAAGACCAGCGCGCCGCTGGCGTGCCGGTACATCGTCATGGCGTGGGTGCCGGGGCCCTGGCTGTAGTTGGAGCCGTGGTCGGTGATCCGCTCGCCGCTTCCGGAAGTCTGGGAGACCCGGAACGCACCGGGCGGCCGGTGGCCGTTGTCGAGGTCCTCGTCCCACTCGTAGCCGATGACGTTGGTCGCCGATCGTCGTCGTCGGCGCTTCCGGTCAGGTTGGCCACTCGGGTGTTGCGCCAGAAGCGCATCTTCGCCGTCGGCGCTGCCGACCTGCCATGTCGATGGCGCAGCAGTTCATCGTGAAGATCGTGCCGGAGAGCGCGTTCTCCGGCCGGCCGCCGTCGCCGGGCGGGCTGAAGCGTGGGTCGCGCCAGGTGCCGGTCCAGGTCGGCGGATCCTGCGGGTCGATGACCGCGTCGGCGTGGGTCTCCTTGTAGGTCACCAACGTCCGGTACGGCGTGCTGGAGCCGTCGATGCTGTTCTCCCAGCGGGTCTTCCAGAAGACCTCGTTGCCGCTGAAGAACGCGAGGTTCACGCCCGCGGCGCGGGCGGCCTCGACGTTGGTCCGCTGCTGTGCCCGACCAGTACTCGTCGTGGCCCGCCGGACATGAACACCTCGTGCTCGGTCAGCTCCGCGCCGCGCCGGTCGGTGTCGATGCCGGAGAAGTAGCTGACGTCGTACCCGTTGGACTCGAGGAAGCGGACCATCGGGTACTCCGCGTTGAAGACCCAGTCCTCCGGTGCGTTCTGCGCGCGTGGTGAACGGCCGGTTGTAGCTCACCTTGTAGGCGCGTCCGGCCGGTGAGCCGGTGTACAGGCTGTTGCCGCCGTAGGCGTTGTAGGCCTGCCAGGTGGTGTCGGAGGTCTGGAACGAGGAGGTCGGAGCCGCCGTCGTCGTCGCGGACGACGAAGAAGACGTGGCTCGCCCCGGCGGTGCCCGTCGGTGCGGACCAGGTGGGCGAAGTAGATGCCCGAGACGGCGTCGGCGGGCACGGTCCAGGAGGCGTTCTGGGTCCAGTTGCCGCAGTCGACGAGACCGGTGGCGACGGCGGTGACGCAGTTGGGCTGGTTGTTCAGCACCGTCGGCAGCACGCGTGGCCGACCTTGCGCGCGCCGTCGCCGTCGTAGTAGCCCATCCGGTAGATGTCGAGCCGGTACGACGAGGCCGCGGTGTCGACCTTGAAGCCGACGGTGCCGCCCTGGTCGACGCTGATGTCGGTGGCGAAGCCCTGGATGCTCGCGCTGCCCGCACCCGAGATGCCCCACTCGCTCTCGGGGTTGCCCGGCTTGGTGTTCTCGCACGCGACGGCGCTCGACACCGGCGGGTCGCACGGCGCAAGCGCTGCCGTCCCGACCGCCGCCGTCCCGACCGCCGCCGTCCCGACCGCGGCCGTCCCGATCGCCGGGGGCGACGCGACACGCGGAGCCGCCGAGGTCGCCGCGGACGGCGATCCGGGCCAGGCCACCAGGCCCGACACCACCAGCACCATCACGAGGAGCGGGATCGCCAGCCGCCCGTTCACCAATGCGCGTCGACATGCCGACAAGGCATCCACCCCCCGTACTGCCGGGGTCCGGAGACCCAGGCATCATTCCCCCGCCTGGAAGGCAGGGACCCCTGCGCCTACGTTCGCCTCCCGGCCGGGACATGTCCATGGCCCGTTCGGGTGGTCTGGTCCTGCGGGCCGGCGGGTCGCGGCGGTAGCGTCGCGCCATGGTGCCGATGAGGTTCGCCGGGCCGGTGCTGCCCGATGGCGAGGTGCGCGACCTGTACGTCGTCGGAGGGCGGGTGACCTACGAGCGCCGGGCCGGCGCCGACCTGGTCGCCCAGGGCTGGATCGTGCCCGGCCTGGTCGACGCCCACTGTCACCTCGGGCTCGACGAGCTCGGCGCGGTCGATGAGGAGGAGACCGAGCGGCAGGCGATCGAGGACCGCGACGGTGGCGCCCTCCTGATCCGCGACGCCGGCTCCGCGGCCGACACGCGCTGGATCCACGACCGCGACGACCTCCCGCGACTGGTCCGCTGCGGACGGCACATCGGTCGCACCAAGCGCTACATCCGCGGCTACGCCGACGAGGTCGAGCCGATCGATCTGCCGGCGGCGGCCGCCCGCGAGGCTCGCAGCGGTGACGGCTGGATCAAGCTGGTCGGCGACTGGATCGACCGCGCGGAGGGCGACCTGGCGCCGTCCTTCCCGGCCGAGGCGTTCGCCGCCGCGATCGCTGCCGCCCACGCGGAGGGCGCGAAGGTGACCGCACACTGCTTCGGCCACGGCGTGCTGCCGGGGCTGATCGAGGCAGGCATCGACTGCATCGAGCACGGCACCGGCCTCACCGAGGATCTCGTCGACGCGATGGTCGCCAACGGCACGGCGCTGGTCCCGACGATCATGCAGCTCGACAAGTTCCCCGAGCACGCGGCGGCCGGGGCGGAGCGCTTCCCGTCGTACGCCGCCACCATGGCCGACCTCCATGCGAGGATGCCGTCGACGATCATGGCCGCCTACGAGGCCGGGGTGCCGATCTACGCCGGGTCAGACGGCGGGGGCATCAGCCGCCACGGCAATATCGCCGGCGAGGTACAGGCACTGCACCGCATCGGCATCCCGGCGTACGAAGCGCTGGGCGCGGCGAGCTGGCGGGGCCGCGAATGGCTCGGCTTCCCCGCGCTCGAGGAGGGCGCGTCCGCCGACTTCGTCGTCTATCCCCGCGACCCCCTCGCCGACCTCTCGGTGCTCCGTGAGCCGGTGTGCCTCGTGCTGCGAGGACGACTCGTCGGCTGAGCGCCGGACGTAGCGCCGGTGCCAGAGGAGCATGAGGGCGGTCGAGGCCAGGTAGAAGCCGTGCAGGAACCAGATCGGCCCGGCCGGCAGCGAGAAGACGTAGACCGAGTGGATCGCGTTGCCGACGTTGGCGATGACCAGGTTGCCGAGGCTGTAGGAGGCCAGGTCGCGGGTACGGTAGGCCTTCACGAGCATGGGCAGGTAGCTGACCACGAAGAGCGCGGTCGAGATCGTGCCCGCGATCACGCCGGCGTCGTGCACTGCCATGGTCCTCACCTCCCCCGGGCTCGTGCCGACGAAGGTAGGGAGGCCGGCCCGCGGCGGACATCGGGCACCCACCCGCAAGAGCGGGCCGGTGCCCCTCAGATCGGCCTCTCAGGGCCTTAGGCCGAGCCGGTGCCCTAGGCGCGCCGCGTCCTGCCGGCTGCCGACCTCGAGCTTGCGCAAGATGTTGGAGACGTGCACCGAGACGGTCTTGCTGCTGATGAACATCGACTCCGCGATCTGCCCGTTGGTGTGGCCGGCCGCGAGCTCGGCGAGCACCTCGCGCTCGCGGGCGGTCAGGCTGTACTCCGCCAGGGCGGCATCGAGCTCCGGCTCGGGAGGGGCGTCGTCGGCGACGAGATCGATGGCGTACCACCTCGCGAGCGCCTCGATCTCGCTCAGGAGCCGCTCGGCGCCGAGCCGCTGCGCCTCCCCGGCCGCCCGGCGTACGGCGGCGCGTCCGGCCGGGTCGACGCCCCTCGCCAGGCGCGTCTCTGCCTCCCGCCACAGGCAGTACGCCGCGCGCAGCGGCCGGCCGCCCGCCGTCCACGCGGTTGCGGCTTCGCTCCAGGGGTCTGGTGATCGGGCGCCGTCGAGTCGGCCGAGCTCGGCCTGGGCCCACAGTCGCTCCGGGCGCTGGATGGACACGCCGGCCCTCTCGGCGATGCGATCGGCCGTGGTGAGCATCGTCAGGCGGTGCTCGGACCTGCGCGTCCGGGCATGGCGATCGCGCCTGATCACGGCGTCGTCGGCCAGCGCCCGGAGCCCCAGGGCGACCAGCGCAGTGGCGTTGGCCTGCTCGTCGGTCGGCTCGATCGCCCGGAGTCCGTCGACGACGATCTCGTAGGCGGCCTCGGGTCGCCCGGCCCAGAGCTCGATCTCGGCCGCCGTCTCGACCGCCTCCCGGAGCCACGCCGCCGGCGCACTCTCCGACTCGATGACGAGCCGCGCCTGCTCGGCGTGGTCCCAGGCCGTGGTCAGGTCGCCGGCGACAAGGGCCACCCGAGCGGAGAGGAGCTGCACCGGACCGGCGAGGATCCCGCGGGGGTGGAGCGATCGGGCCCCGTCGATCATCTCGGCCGCCTCGGCCCGCCGCCCCGCCTCGAGCAGGGCGTCGCTCACGTTGCACAGCAGGAGGCTGCCGAACTGGCGGCTCTGGCCGAACCGGCGCAGCTCGACGATGCCATCGCGACCCAGTGTGAGGATCTGGTCGAGGTCGCCGGCCTGACCGAGCACATGGCTGAGGTTGGCGTACGCTCGCCCGAGGTCGTCGGGGTTCTCCACCTCGCGGGCGATCGCGAGCGAGCGGCGCAGGTCGGCGGTGCCGGTCGAGACGTCACCCCGCGACGCGGCGATCAGCCCGCTCGCGTTGAGTGCGAGCCCCTCCTCGCGACGGGCGCCGACGGCGCGCGCGATGCGCAGCCCCTCCGTACACGGCCAGACCGCCTCGTCGTGGCGCGACCAGATGGTGCAGAGCTGGGCGATTCCCGCGTACACGCGAGCGAGGAGCGGGGTCTCGTCCTCCGGTCTCAAGAGGTCAAGGGCCGAGCGGTAGGCCGCCTCCGCGGCCGCTCCGTCGCCGGCGAGGAACTGGACGGAGCCGAGCTGCTCGAGGAGCGTCGCCCGCGGGATCGGATCCGAGGTATCGGTGAGGGCCGCCTGAAGCAGCCGGACCGCCTCCGCCGTGTCGCCGACCAGGCCGGCGCAGGTCGCGCCGCGGACCCGCAGGGAGACCAGGTCCAGATCGTGTGGCACCTGGTTCACCAGCTCGAGGGCCCGCCGGTAGCTGACGAGGGCGTCGGAGAACGCGAACATCTTCTCGTACGCCGCCGCGGCGGCGACGGAGGCCGAGAGGGCACGCTCGAGCTCGCCGGCCCGGTGCCAGTGCCGTGCCTGCTCGCCGCTGACCTCGGGCCGACCGCTGGCCTCGGCGGCCAACGCCTCGGCGGCCGCTCGGTGCAGGCGGCGCTGCTCGCCGGGGAGCAGATCCGCGTAGACGACCTCGGCGAAGAGCGGATGGTGGAAGCCGACGAGCTCGTCCGGACGCAGCTCGACGATCCGCTCGGCGAGTGCGGGTCGGAGGGCCGCCTCCACCTCCTCGGTGTCGACGCCCAGAGCCGCGCCCAGCAGGGGCACCGAGGCGACCCGCCCGATCACCGCGGCGGCACGGAGCACGTCGAGCGTGGCCTCGGACTGGTTGGCGATCCGGCTGCGCAGGAGATCGTGCAACGTGGTCGGCACCGGGGCATCGGCGCGGTCGGAGAGCAGGAGCTGCTCGACGAAGAGCGGGTTGCCCGCCGAGCGCGCCAGGATCTGCTCGAGGCGATCCGGCTCGGGCAGGCCGCCGGTCAGCTCGCGCACCAGCTCGACGGCTGCCGTCCTGGCGAGTCGACGGAGGGGGAGCCGGGCCGTCGAGGGATGCCGGCCGAACTCGGCGAGCCACGGGCCCAGGGGATGCGTCTCCCCGACGACGTCCGAGCGGTAGGTGAGCAGCAACAGGACCCGTTCGTCGGACAGGTTGGTCGCCAGGAACGAGAGCAGGTCGAGCGTGGACGGGTCCGCCCAGTGCAGGTCGTCGACGACGAGGACGACGGGTCGCTCGGCCGCGAGCCGGCGCAGGAGCGCGTGAACAGCCTGCATGAGCCGGAGTCGGGACCCGTCGTCCGTCCCGCGCTCGGGGCGGCCTGCGTCGCCGCTCGCCGGCACCTGGCTGCTCCGAGGCAGCAGCCGAGCCAGCTCGGGGGAGCGTCGTACCTCCTCGCGAACCGCGCCGATCGCGCTGCCGGTCCGGAGCGCTTGGCTGAGCGCCGCGAACGGCAGCGGCTCGCCCGCGACGGGAACGCACGTCCCGGCGAGGGCGACGACATCGTGTCCGGCCATGAACTCGCGCACCAGGCGGGTCTTGCCCACGCCGGTCTCGCCCTCGACGAGCACGGAGGTGGGTGCGCCGCCCACGGCGCGTTCGAGGTGCGCGGCGAGGCCGGCCAGTGCCTCCGACCGGCCCACGATGCGGGTGCCCACGCCGGCCATCCGTCCATGATGCCGGTCCGGCCGCACCAGGCACAGCCCATTTCGGCTAAGGCGGGCGCCCTGGGATCTGAGGCCCCTGCCCGATGCGGCCGTGGGGATCTGTTCCTAGCGTCGCGGCATCGACCAACACGAAGGGAACCTCGATGAGCAACAGGACCAAGACCCCCGGCCGAGCCGTCCGCACCGGCATCGCCGTACTGGCGGCGGGCGCGCTGACGACCGGGCTTGCCGCGACCGCCACCGGTTTCACGGCTCCGGGCACACCACGACGCGACTTCACGATCGGAGCCGACAACGACAACGCGGCCAACGCGTTCATCCAGCCGCCGGGTGTCACCGCGAAGCAGCACATGGACAACACCGACGTGATCTTCGGCCGCGACAACGACGACCTGCTGATCGGCCGCCTCGGCGGCGACACGCTGCTCGCAGGGGCCGACGACGACATCCTGGTCGGCGGGCCGGAGGACTTCGCAGCGCCCAACAGCGACGTCCTGGTCGGCGACCTCGGCGACGACATCAACATCTGGGCCCCCGGCGACGGCAGCGACGCCTTCATCGCCAACGAGGGCAAGGACACGATGATCTTCGCGCCGTTCGTGGAGAACGCCGACGGGTCCTTGGTCTTCCGGCGTCACCAGGGCCGGAAGATCCCGCTGGTCGACATCGACGAGAAGCCGAGCTTCACCTGCACGATCGTCCCCGTCCCGGTCACGGAGAACCTGGGCTTCCAGTTCCTGGTCCGGTTCAACGTCAACGAGGTGCCGGCCGTGACCGTGCGGCAGAAGGACGTCGAGAAGGTCTACTGCCCGAGCTCGCAGTCGGGGAAGGCGCTCGTCGCCCGGCTCGACGGGTACTCCCCGGCCTTCCGCACGGTCTCGCTCGACCGTGTGCGCGGCACCGTCGGCGCGATCCTGGCCCCGGTCGGGTGATCCGTCGTGTCGACGAGACCGACACACGCCTTGGTGCTGGGGGCCAGCATCGCGGGGCTGGTCGCGGCCCGAGTCCTCGGCGACCACTACGACCGGGTCACGATCATCGACCGCGACGAGATTCCGACCGCGCCCGACAACCGCCCCGGCGTGCCTCAGGGCCGACATGTCCACGGCATCCTGGCCCGCGGTCGCGAGATCGCGGAGCTGCTCTTCCCCGGGACGACCGACGACCTGGTCGCTCGCGGCGCCAGGCTCGTCGACCCGCACGCGGACGGTCGCTGGCACCCGGTCGGCCGGCCGCCGCTCGCCTCCGGACGCAGTGACCTCCGCATGCTCCTGGTCAGCCGGCCGCTGCTGGAGTGGTACCTCCGCGGCCGACTGCTCGCGGACTCCCGGCATACCGTCGTTCCCGAGTCCTCGGTGCTCGACCTGGCGTTCTCGGCGGACCAGCGCCGGGTGCTCGGTGCGATCGTCCGGGACCGTGACGGCGGCACGCCCCGGCTGGTGCCCGCCGATCTCGTTGTGGACGCGACCGGCCGCACGTCGCGCACGCCGGAGTGGCTCGAGCGGCGCGGCTACCCCACGCCGCCCGAGGAGGTGCGCCGGGCCGACAAGAGCTATGTCACCCGCTGGTTCGGCCGTCCCGACGACTCCTATCCGCCCGTGGTGGCGGTCTTCGCGACGTCACAGTGCCAGCGCAGCGGGATCGTGCTGGCGCAGGAGGACGACCGGTACGTCGTCTCCGTGGTCGGGCTGAATGGTGATCGGCCGCCGCTCGAGCTCGCCGACTTCCGCGCCTACGCAAGGAGCCTGGCGAGCCCGGTCATCGCCGACATCGTCGACCACCTGCGACCGCTGGACGACGGGGCGCGCTACCGGTTCCCGGCGAGCCGTCGCCGGCGGTACGAGCGCGTGGACCGGTTCCCCGATGGGCTGGTCGTGACGGGTGACGCGTTGTGCGCCTTCGACCCGGTCTACGGCCAGGGCATGTCGGCCGCTGCCATGGAGGCCGTCGAGCTGGGACGCTGCCTCACCGACGGTCGATCCGATCTGGCCCGGCGGTTCCATGAGGCCGCCGCCCGGGTCATCGACAACCCCTGGACGATCGCCGTGGGTGTTGCGCCCGACAGCGACGGGAAGGTGCCGATCGCGGCACGAGTCGCCAACCAGTACCTGGTGCGCTACCTGCGCGCCGCGACGGTGGATCCGCAGCTTGCGCTCGGGTTCCTGAGGGTCAACCACCTCACGGCCGCCCCGGCGTCCCTGATGAGGCCCCGGCGGCTGCTCGCGGTCGCGGCCTCTACGGTGCGAACGACTCCACGGATGTATCAGCCCAGTGCTCCTCGGGCTCTTCCAGATCATGCGTCCTGACAGGGCGCGGCATCCAGGAGTGAGCCATGACCGAGCGCACCGACCGCTGTCCCGACCACCTCGACCACCCGTCCGGCGTGACCATGACCCGGTCACCCGATCGAGTGCTCGTCTCGCCACGGGCGACCGCGGCGGCGGCCGCCGAGGGACGGCGGATGCTGGACCACCTCGGGCTGGTCGCCGAGGCCGACCTGCCGCCCTCGCCGGTGGCCGGAGCCGAGCCTCGGGTTGTGCTGCCCGTCAACGACGGGCCCGATCTCGTCTTCGCACGGACCGCGGACGGCGCCGCGGTCGACCAGGGGGTGATCGACGAGGCCACCCGCACCGGGAATCTGGCCTGGTCATCACCCGTCTACTCGGCTGACTTCGGCGCCGGCGACGAGGAGTTCGCGCCTGCCGCGGACGCGGTCGTCCTGCGCCACGGTGACGTCGCGAACGAGGAGGATCTCGACGCGGTGGCGGCGATCGGGCTGACCCGTGACGAGACGCGCTCGGACCTCCTCGGCGAGTTCGACTACTTCACGATCGCCGACCCGGCGGCGACTCCGGCGTACCGGATGCCCCAGCGGGTCTCGCGGGCACTTGGCCGCGACGTCGAGGTCCGCCTGGAGTGGGTGCCGCTGCGGGTCCCGGTCGCGCAGGTGCCCAACGACCTGATGTACGGAGCCCAGTGGAGTCTGCGTCAGATCCGGGCCGGCGGCGACGGGCAGGTCGCCTGGGAGCTCACCGAGGGATCGGCCGACGTCGTGGTGGCGGTCCTCGACGAGGGCGTGGAGCTCGGCCATCCGGACCTCCAGGGCGCCTTCGCGCACAGCGGCATCAACCTCGGCACCATGTCGGGCACCGGGGCGCCGACCGGCAACCACGGCACCCCGTGCGCCGGCATCATCGCCGCTCGCACCGGCAACGGCACCGGGATCTCGGGGGTCGCGGGCGGCTGCCGGATCCTGCCGGTCGCGTTCGCCCGCTGGACCGACACCGAGGTGGCCGCCGGTCTTCGCTACGCGGTGCGCCAGGGCGCGCGGGTGGTGTCCATGAGCTTCGGCTCCAACGCGTGGAGCCGCGCGGTGATCGATCCGGCCATCCGCGAGGCGCACGACGCGGGGCTGGTCATGTGCGTTGCCACGCACAACCAGAACCTCGCGGACGGCATCACCTACCCGGCCACGAACCCGCTCGTCATCGCCGTCGGCGCCAGCGACCAGGCCGACAACCGCAAGTCGCCGAGCAGCCCGGACGGTGAGGCGTGGGGCTCCAACTTCGGATCGCAGATCTCGGTCGTCGCACCGGGCGTGCGGATCCCGAGCACCGACCGCCTCGGAGCCGCCGGCTACGGTCCCAGCGACTACACCGACGCGTTCAACGGCACCTCGTCGGCGACCCCGCTGGTCGCCGGAGTCGCCGCTTTGATCCGCTCCCACAACCCCTCGCTGACCAATGTCGAGGTGCGCCGGATCCTCGAGACCACCGCTGACAAGGTCGGCGTCGTGCCCTACACGTCGGTCGCCGGCCACCCGCACGGGACCTGGAACCAGGAGTTGGGCTACGGACGGGTCAACGCGTACGCCGCGGTGCTCGCCGCCGGCGGTGTGCGTGCCGCCAAGGTGGCGTGAGGGGCCGCAGCGATCAGGCGACGTCGTAGGCCACCCGTGCCCGGTTGCGTCGTACGAGCTCTTCGGTGGCCCGCTCGCCGCCCTCGGCGATCCGCCAGATCTCGTTGCTGCGGTAGGTCTCCGCTCCCACCCGCTCGAAGCGCTCGTCGCGCGCCTCGACCCGGTAGGTCGCCTCGGGCTCGTCGTCGGTGCGGAGCTCGCCCCACAGCTCGTCGGTGCTGACCCCGCAGCGGAGCTGGAAGGTGTGCTCGGTGTCGTTGCGCACGACGAGGTCGACGTAGTTGTAGACGATCGTGCAGCCCACACCCCACGGGACTACCCGGCCGCGATCGGGTCGTCGGGGAACGGGTCGACCGAGTGCTCGGAGCGCTCGACGACCGTCAGGGCCGAGTGGAGCACCAGCCAGTGGACCAGGTTGGAGAGCGCGCAGATGCCGCCGCCTATCCCAGCCACGGCGGACCCGTCGTCGAGCCGCAGCCCCTCGACGTACCCGCGCCGGCGCGAGCAGCTGCCGACCGCCCGGTTGAACGAGAACGTCTGACCCGGCCCGATGAGCAGCCCGTCGAGCCGCACCGTGGCGAGCCCGAGGTTGGGCGCCTTGCCGTCCTGCAGCCGCGCGTCGACACCGGCGTAGCGCCGTCGCAGCGGAGACCGGTGCGCCCTCACGAGATGGGTGAGCGCCGCGGTGCTGCGCTCACGTGCGCGGTCGTCGCGAGCGAGCAGCCACCGCGCCCAGCGCCTGGCCTGGTGTGCGCGCACGGCGACCGGCCGGATCACGGGAAAGCGGACCGAGAGTGGGGTGCCCACCCGGACGACTCTAGGCGCCGTGGACGAAACCGGGGTGCGTCCGCCCGGCCGGTCGGGTTTCATGGCCCGCGTGCCGACCGCCCTCGCCGACCTGTTCCCACCCTTCGCCCTGCGCGTCACCGCGGGGCCGCTCGAGATGCGCGCGCTGACCGACGACGACCTTCTCGCGCTCGGTGACCTGGCACTGCGGGGCGTCCACGCCCCCGGCGCGATGCCCTTCTACTTCCCGTGGACCGAGGCGCCGGCAGCGGAGCTCGCCCGCAACACCGCGCAGTACCACTGGCGGCAGCGCGCGTCGTTCTCGCCGGCGAAGTGGTCCCTCGACCTCGGTGTCTGGCTCGGGGGAGAGCTCGTCGGGACCCAGGCGATCAGCACCGAGGACTTCCTCGTCACCCGCACCGGCGAGACGGGCTCCTGGCTCGGGCTCGCCCACCAGGGCAGAGGGATAGGCACGACGATGCGCCAGGCGATCTGCGCCCTCGCCTTCGACCACCTCGGCTTCGAGGAGGTCACCTCCGCGGCCTTCCTCGACAACCCCACCTCGCTCGCGGTCAGCCGCAAGGTCGGCTACGAGCCGGCCGGTGTACGGCGGCTCAAGCGGCGGGAGGGCGAGCTCGCGCTCAACCAGGTGCTGGTGCTCACTCCCGACATCCTCGTCCGCGGCGAGCACGAGGTGGTCGTGCAGGGTGCGGAGGCGTTCCGCCGGGCGATCGGCCTGCCCGCGGGGTCTCCTCCGTGTGCGCCGTGAACCTTGGTGGCCCCTCGTCACCACCTGGCCGGGGCAGCGAGGGTTCAGCTGGCGTGCGGATGCCTGCCTCAACAGGTGAACCGGCGCGGTCACTCGCCGTTTGGCGCCAAACGGCGAGTGACCGCGCCGCGGCGGGGTAGGAAGGGGGCATGCGCATCGGCCTCGTCGTACTCATCTCCCTCGGCGGCCTCGCCGTCCTCCTGCCCCAGCCCGCGGCGGCGTACGCCACGACCCGCTGTCACGGCGAGACCGCGACGATCGTCGGCACGGTGAAGGCCGACCGCATCGTCGGCACCGCCGGCGCCGACGTGATCGCCGGGCTCGACGGTGGCGACCGGATCGACGGCCTGGCCGGCGACGACCTCGTCTGCGGAGGCGACGGCCGAGACCGGATCCGCGGCGGGGAGGGCGACGACCGGCTCGACGGACAGCGCGACAAGCTCGGCAGCGACAGGGGCGGCACCTTCCTGGTGGGCGACGTCCTCGAGGGCGGTCCGGGTGACGACCATCTCGACCTGGGCCGCGACCGGCGGCCGACCGATCAGCAGGTTGTCGGTGAGCTCGTGACCTTCCGCCGATCCGTTGCCCCGGTCGAGGTCACGATCGGTGGGTGGCGCGCGACGGCCATCGGAGAGGGCACCGACCGGATCGTCCACGCGCCGTTCACGATCATCGAGGGTTCGAGGTACGCCGACTCCTTCACCGGCAGTCCGGCCGCCGACTTCGTCGTCGGAGGAGGTGGCAACGATGCGGCGACGTTGGGCGCCGGCGACGACAACTTCTGGGACCGCTTCAGCGACCGGGACGGGCACCGTTCTCGGAGCACGGACGACGACATCGTCGACGGTGGCTCGGGCCGGGACGACATCTGGTCGATCAACGGTGCCGACGTGTTCCACGGGGGTCTCGGAGATGACCAACTGTCGAGCTTCTCGGATAACCTGCCGGGCCTCTTCGGCGACGGCGGTCGCGACTACATCGCGTTGCCGCTCGCCCACTCCTCCGGCGCGGTCGGTATCGGCGGGCCGGGCCGCGACGCTTTGTACCTCAACCGACCCGACGAGGCGGACTACTCGCCGCAACCACCGTCGGCCGATTTCCCCGACGTGACCGTCGACATGTCGCTCGGCTCAGTGACCACCACGTGGGAGTCCGTCCCGGTGACGGCGGTCGTCGACGCCTTCCACGAGGTGAGCTTCAGCAACAACGTCCGGCTCACCTACACCGGCAGCGACCTGTCCGAGACGCTCACGGTCCCGGCGTACCGGCGGGCGCGCGTCTTCCTGGGCGCCGGCGACGACGTCGCGTACGGCGGCTCGCGCGCCGACTTCTTCGACGGTGGCGACGGGTACGACGTGGTCGAGGGCGGGCGCGGCGACACCTGCGTGGCGGTCGAGAAGGCCTACGAATGCCCGGCGCCGTGAGGCACGGGCTCCGATTGGGAGGGGCCGGGACCGCTCTGGCATGATGGCGCGCTGAGTCGTGGCTCGACGCGGACCCTCTCATCCGTGCCGTCGCCACGCCGCACAGAGGCAGCCGCCCGGTCCCCACCTGGAGCTGGTCGCCTCACCACCACACAGACTCCGAGGAGAGACCACAGACGTGGCCGTCAAGATCCGTTTGAAGCGCTTGGGCAAGGTCCGGGTGCCGCAGTACCGCATCGTCGTCGTCGACTCGCGCAAGAAGCGCGACGGTCGCGTGATCGAGGAGATCGGCAAGTACCACCCCAAGGAGGACCCGTCCCTCATCGAGGTCTCCTCCGAGCGTGCGCAGTACTGGCTCGGCGTCGGCGCGCAGCCCTCCGAGCCGGTGGCCGCGCTGCTCAAGATCACCGGTGACTGGCAGACCTTCAAGGGTGAGGAGGGCGCCGAGGGCACCCTCAAGACCAAGCCCGAGAAGCGCTCCAAGCTCGACATCTTCAACGAGGCGCTCAAGGAGGCCGGCGGCGACAGGTCGGCGGCCGAGGCCGTGAGCAAGCGGCCCGCCAAGAAGGCCGAGGCCAAGAAGGCGGAGTCCGCCACGGTCGAGCAGGACGTGGAGAAGGTCACCGAGAAGGACGCCTCGGCTGCCGTCGAGGAGGTCGTCGAGGACGCCACAGTCGAGCCGATCGCGCCGGTCCCGGGCGACCAGACCCCCGAGGGTGCCGCCGAGGTCGCTGAGGCGGCCGAGGAGATCACCGCCGAGGACGCCGGGAAGAGCGAGTCCTGAGCATGCTCGCCGATGTGCTCGAGCACCTGGTCCGCGGGATCGTCGACAATCCCGACGACGTCACCGTCCGCGACAGCCGGCTGCGCCGCGGCTCGGTCCTCGAGGTCCGGGTCAACCCTGCCGACCTCGGGAAGGTCATCGGCCGCAACGGCCGCACGGCGACCGCCTTCCGCACCGTGATCGGCGCCCTCGCCGGCCGTGACGGCGCACGCATCGACTTCGTCGACGTCGACCGGGCATAAGGCCAGCACAGCCCTTCACCCCGAGCCGGGGTGGCGCCCCGGTCACCCTCTCCGCGGCGAGTGTCGTCCGCCGGGCTCGTACTCGGACAGGCACAACCTCGAGCCGGGGCGGATTGTCACGCTTGGCGAGCCTGCCGTGGGCGGGTTGTGCCTGTCCGACTACGTAGCCGGGGTGGCACACCGGTTTTCCGGGCGACACGTCCCGCCTCTACGCTTGGCGGCCGTGGACCACCAGGAGCCGATCGAGGTCACCGTCGGCCGCATCGGCAAGCCCCATGGTCTCCGCGGCGAGCTCACCGTCGACGTACGCACCGACGAGCCGGAGCGCCGCTTTGCCGACGGAGCCAGGCTGACGGCGCGACCGCCGCGGGGCTCGGCGTCGGCGCTGACCGCGCTCACCGTCCTCCGGACCCGCACCCACCAGGGCACCCTGCTCGTGACCTTCGACGAGATCGGCGACCGCGACGCCGCAGAAGCGGCCCGAGGCATCACGTTGCACGTCGAGGTCGAAGCGGACGAGACGCCTGAGGACCCCGAGGAGTACTACGACCATCAGCTCGTCGGCCTGGCGGCGTACGACGAGACCGGGCGCGAGCTCGGCACACTCACCGCGGTCGGGCACGGCGCCGCGCAGGACCTGCTGACCGTTCGCACTCCCGAGGGCCGTGACGCGCTCGTGCCGTTCGTCGCCGCTCTGGTGCCTGAGGTCGACCTGGCGGGCGGCCGGATCGTCATCGCGGACCGGCCGGGGCTGGTGACGCCCTTCCCGGACGACGGGGGCTGAGCCGTTGCGCCTCGACTACCTCACGATCTTTCCCGACTACCTGGCGCCGCTCGAGCTGAGCCTGCCCGGCAGGGCACGCGCGAGCGGGCTCCTGGAGGTCCACGTGCACGACCTGCGTCGGTGGACCCACGACCGCCACCGCACAGTCGACGACAGCCCCTACGGCGGTGGGGCCGGCATGGTGATGAGGCCCGAGCCCTGGGGCGAGGCCTTCGACGATCTGGCGATCGACGACGCGACCGTGGTCTTCCCGACCCCGGGCGGCGAGCCGTTGACGCAGGCTCTCGCGCGTGACCTGGCGACGCGTCACCGGCTCGTCTTCGGCTGCGGGCGCTACGAGGGCATCGACCAGCGGGTGCTCGACCACGCTGCGAGCCGAGCCGAGGTGCGCGAGGTGTCCCTCGGCGACTACGTCCTCAACGGCGGCGAGGTCGCCGCCCTCGCGATCACCGAGGCCGTCGTGCGGCTTCTGCCCGGCTTCATGGGCAACGCCGAGTCGCTCGTGACCGAGTCGCACGAGGCCGGTCTGCTGGAGCACCCGTCGTACACGAAGCCCCCGTCGTGGCGAGGCCTCGACGTGCCCGGTGTACTGCTGTCCGGCGACCACGGCGCGGTCGAGCGCTGGCGCCACGAGCAGTCGGTACGGCGCACCGTCGAGCGCCGCCCCGACCTGCTCCCGCCGAGCGCGCTGGCCGGGGGAGTGTGGCCGATCGAGCCCGCGACCCGTGCCGATGCCGCCGAGATCCTCACTCTCCAGTTGGCGTGCTGGGTGCAGGAGGCCCTGGCCAACGACACCCTGGAGATCCCCGCACTGCACGAGTCGCTGGCGGACGTGCTGGCATCCTTCGACGACTGGGACTACTACTCCGTGCGGGTCGACGGCCGGCTGGTCGGTGCAGTGCGCGGCAGGCTCGAGGGCGAGGCGTGGGACATCGGCCGGATCATGGTCGCGCCCGACCTGCAGGGCCGTGGGCTCGGTCGAGCGCTTCTCGAGCACATCCAGAGCGTCGCTCCGCGGCGCGCCACGTCGTACCTGCTCTTCACCGGCGCGACGAGCGTCGACAACCTCCGGATGTACCGGAGGGCCGGTTTCTCGCTGCGTCGCGACCTCCCCGCCCCACCCCACGCCGTGATCCTCACCAAGCCCCGCTAGCCGTCGCGCCAAGCGATTTGTCGTTGGGGTAGTCCGCGAACTTTCGCACGCATTTGAACGATCAAACCGTGCGAAAGATCGCGGACTACCCCAACGGCGGGCCGGATTTCGCCCACGACCGGCAGGTCTGGCAGACTCAGTCCAAGGTTCCGAAGCCAGGCCGAAGGATCGCCCCGAGTCATCACCCGGGGGGTCTGCGACGAGCTCCTGCCGCAGGGGGAGCGCGACGCCGCCGGCCACGCACGGCCCGGGACCGGACCGACCGGAACCATGTCCGCGGTTGACCTGCGCGCAGCCGTGAGGAGCCAAAGATGAACCAGCTCGTCACCGAGATCGGCAACGCCGCGAAGCGTGCCGACGTCCCCGACTTCCGCGCCGGCGACACCGTCAAAGTCCACGTCAAGGTCGTCGAGGGCACCCGCTCTCGGGTCCAGGTCTTCCAGGGTGTCGTGATCCGCGTCGCGGGCTCCGGCATCGGCCGCACCTTCACGGTGCGCAAGGTCTCGTTCGGCGTCGGCGTCGAGCGCACCTTCCCCCTCAACTCCCCGATCTTCGAGCAGATCGAGGTCGTGACCCGCGGTGACGTCCGCCGGGCCAAGCTCTACTACCTGCGCAACCTTCGCGGCAAGGCCGCCAAGATCAAGGAGCGCCGCGAGGCCTGATCGGCGAGTCAGGGTCTGCTGGTTAGAGTCGCTGAGGTGACCAACGTCGAACGCGAGCCCGTCGCGCAGCGAAGCCGCTGGGGCCGCAAGGGCGACGGCGGCGACTCCGACCGCAAGCATCTGCCGCTGTGGCAGGAGACGCTCCTGCTCCTGGGCGTCGCGGTTGTCCTCGCGATCCTGATCAAGGCCTTTCTCGTCCAGGCCTTCTACATCCCCTCGGAGTCGATGGAGCCGGGCCTGGTCCGCAACGACCGGATCATGGTCCAGAAGGTCTCCTACTGGGGCGGCGGTACGCCGCAGCGCGGCGACGTCGTCGTCTTCAAGGACCCAGGAGGCTGGCTCAACTCGGGTGAGGACGCCGGCCCGCAGTCGCTGGTCACCAAGACGATGGCCAAGATCGGGCTCTACCCGACCGGTGGCCATCTGGTGAAGCGGGTCATCGGCGTCGAGGGAGACGTCGTCGAGTGCTGCGACAACCAGGGCCGCATCTCCGTCAACGGCATGCCGCTCAACGAGGGCTCCTACATCAGGCCGGCCGACTGCGACGGCCCCATGCCCACCGGCCCCCAGCACTGCAACTGGACGGCCGGTCCGGTGCCCAAGGGTCATGTCTTCGTGATGGGCGACAACCGGGGGCACTCGGCGGACTCCTCCTTCCACCTCTGCGACCCGAAGTCGTCGGGGTGCGTGCCGGGGGAGGCTTACGTCCCGAGCGATCTCGTGGTCGGCAAGGTGTTCGTCCTGCTCTGGCCTCGCGACCACTTCAGATGGGTCGACCGACCCGACAGCTTCGCCGACGTACCGGCCGATCCCGAGTGACCGTCCTGGGCTAGAGGGTTCACTGCGGGCCACCACCATGACCGATCTTCCGAGGGGCGCCACAGTACGCCGCGACGCCGGGCTGTACGGCTACGAGCGCGCCCTGCGACGCGCCGGCATCGAGCCGATCGCGGGCGTCGACGAGGCCGGCCGCGGTGCCTGCGCCGGTCCGCTGGTGGCCGGCGCCGCAGTCCTCCCGCCCGGACAGGCCGGGATCGTGCCCGGCCTCGCCGACTCCAAGCTGCTCACCGAACCCGCTCGCGAGCGCTGCTACGACCAGATCGTGAAGCGTGCGCTCGCCTGGTCCGTCGTCGTCGTCGCGTCCGACGAGTGTGACCGGCTCGGCATGCACGTCGCCAATATCGAGGCCCTCCGACGGGCCGTCGCGCTGCTGGGCCAACGGCCGGCGTACGTGCTGACCGACGGATTCCCGGTCGACGGCTTCGACGTGCCGGGGCTCGCGGTGTGGAAGGGCGATCGCGTGGCCGCCTGTATCGCGGCCGCCTCGGTGCTGGCGAAGGTTACCCGTGACCGGATCATGACCGACCTGCACCGCGACCATCCGCAATGGGGCTTCGACATCCACAAGGGCTACATCACCGACCTGCACACCCAACGGCTCGCCGAGCACGGCATCTGCGCCGAGCACCGGATGCGGTTCGTCAACGTACGGCGGGCCGCCGGTCTGGAGGCTGCTGAGCCCGACGACCCGACGGAGGCTAAGGTCACTCCCGGACGGGGCGCCCAGGGCGACGCCCGTGCCGACAACCGGGATGGCGACCACGCTGACGAGGCTGACGACTTGGCTGGGAGCCGGGCTGACGACCAGGGCGACGAGGAGTGTGCATGAGCGCCGAGGATCTCGAGAAGTACGAGACCGAGATGGAGCTGACGCTCTATCGCGAGTACCGCGACGTCGTCGGCATCTTCAAGTACGTCGTCGAGACCGATCGCCGTTTCTATCTGTGCAACCAGGTCGACGTGAAGGCGCGCACCGAGGCCGGCGACGTGTTCTTCGAGGTCTCGATGAGCGACGCCTGGGTCTGGGACATGTACCGCCCGGCCCGGTTCGCGAAGAACGTCAAGGTGCTCACCTTCAAGGACGTGAACGTCGAGGAGCTCGCCCCCTCCGAGATCGACCCGCCGAAGGCATGAGCCTTCTCCACAGGTGATCGCGACCCCCCACTTATCCACAGGACGCGATCTCACCGTCCCGAATGTCAGTGGTGAGCGGCACTGTGCATGTCGGAGGTGCCGACATGACCACAACCCCACCGCAGACCGACCGATCCCCGCAGTCAGGCGACGAGAGCTCACCTGGCTCCGGCCGGGCCGCACACAACCGGGCCCTGTGCGCGTACGGCGAGAACGTCGCCGCCCGCTACCTCGTCGCCGCCGGGCTGGTCGTGCTCGACCGCAACTGGACCTGTGTCCAGGGCGAGATCGACCTGGTGCTCCGTGAGGGTGACACGCTCGTCGTGTGCGAGGTCAAGACCCGCACGAGCAACGACTACGGCACACCACACGAGGCGGTCACGCCCGACAAGCTGGCGCGGCTGCGTCGGCTGGCGGCGGCCTGGCTGACCGAGCACGCCGCGAACCCCCGCGGAGTGCGCATCGACCTCGTCGCGGTGCTTCGTCCGCCCAAGGGACCGGCGATCGTCGACCACGTGCCGGGGCTCGGCTGATGGCCTTCGCGACCGCGCGGACGATCGCGCTCAACGGCACCCTGGGGCACCTCATCGACGTCCAGGTCGACGTCTCCGCCGGCATGGTCGGCACCACCGTGGTCGGCCGCCCCGACGTCTCCCTCCACGAGGCCCGTGACCGCTGCAAGATGGCGGTCAGCAACAGCCTGCTCGACTGGCCGGTCACCCGGCGGGTAACGGTGCTGCTCTCGCCGGCGGACCTGGTCAAGCGCGGCACCCACTTCGACCTCGCCATCGCCGTCGCGGTCCTCGCCGCCACCGATCGCCAGGTGCCCCAGGCCGCGCTGGCCGAGACGGTGTTCATCGGCGAGCTCACCCTGTCCGGGGGGCTGCGACCCGTCGTCGGCGTGCTGCCGATGGTGCTCGCCGCCTCGGCCCGCGGCGTCCGGCGCGTGTTCGTGCCCGAGCCCCAGGCGCGCGAGGCCGCGATGGTCCCCGGCATGACGGTCTTCGGGATGAGGTCGCTGGCTCAGGTCGTCGCGGAGCTCAGGGGCGAGCAGGTGCCCGAAGCGCCGCCGGTGGTGGCGCCGTCCGGCCGGTCGCTGCTCTCCTGGCGTGGGCAGGAGCGCCTCGACGACGTCGACCTCGTCGACCTGTCCGGCATGGCCGACCCCAAGTACGGCGTGGAGGTCGCCGCCGCGGGCGGCCACCACCTGCTGCTGTCCGGTCCGAAGGGCTCCGGCAAGACGAGCCTGGCCGAGCGGATCCCGACCCTCCTTCCCGACCTCACCCGCGAGGAGGCACTCGAGCTCAGCGCGGTGCTGTCGCTCGCGGGCTACCTCGACTCCGGCGGTGGTCCGATGCTCCGGCCACCGTTCCTCGCCCCGCACCACACAGCCAGCAAGGCGAGCATCCTGGGTGGCGGCAGCGGCCGCGTGCATCCCGGGGCGGTGAGTCGGGCACACGCCGGCGTGCTCTTCCTTGACGAGTTCCCGCTCCTCGCCGCCGACGTGATCGAGGCGCTGCGTCAGCCACTGGAGAGCGGCGAGATCACCATCGCGCGCGGCGACGAGGTGGCGACCTTCCCCGCCGGCGGCATGGTGGTGCTGGCGGCCAACCCCTGCCCCTGCGGTGGCTACCACGCCCACCCCTCGATCTCCGCCTGCACGTGTCTCGAGGGCCAGCGCCGGAGCTACCGAAACCGGCTGAGCGGTCCCATCACCGACCGCATCGACGTGGTTCGCCACCTGACCCCGCTGCTGCCCCACGAGCGCGGTGACCGTCTCGCCCGGCCCGAGACGTCCGGGCAGGTGCGCGAGCGCATCGCCGCCGCCCGGGCCCGGCAGGCCGAGCGCTACGCCGGCTGCGACTGGCGGCTCAATGCGCAAGCGCCGGGTCCGGCCCTGAGCGCGCGCTGGCCGCTGGTGGGCGAGGGCCGGTCACGGCTAGACCGCAAGTTGTGGGAGAACGGGCTGACCCACCGGGGGGCGGTCCGGGTGCACCGGCTTGCCTGGACCGTCGCCGACCTTCGCGGCGCCGATCAACCGACCCTGGCGGACGTCGAGATGGCGCTCGCCCTCCGCGCGGGTGACCCCCTGCCCAGCCGCCGGCTGGAGGCGGTGTGATGACGGCCGACGCCCAACCGGCCCTCCGGCTCGTCCCGCCGTCCGGTGACCTCGAGGCCGACCGGCTGGCTCGGGTGGCGCTGGCCCGGCTCACCGAGCCCGGCGACCCGCAGGTGCTCGGGCTGGTGACGCAGCTCGGTCCGCGCTTCGTGCTCGAAGACCTGCAGCGCCAGGCGCGATCCGACCCGAAGGTCGCCGACCTCGCGCCGCGACTGGCCGAGCTCGACCCGGCTGGCGACCTCGAGCGGGCCGCCCGGATCGGGATGCGCTTCGTCATTCCCGGTGACGAGGAGTGGCCGCGCGGTCTCGATCGGCTCGAGAGCTGCAAGCGGATCCAGGGCCTGGGCGGCGTGCCGGTCGGGTTGTGGGTGCGCGGGCCGCTCCGCCTCGACCGGCTCGGCGACGCGGTCGCCGTCGTGGGCTCGCGGTCGTCCACCTCGTACGGCGACCTCGTCGCCGGTGAGCTCGGCGCGGGCGTTGCGCGCCTCGGCGATGCTCTGGTGTCGGGCGCGGCGTTCGGCATCGACCAGGCCGCCCATCGGGGCGCGCTCGCGGTCGCGGGGCCAACCGTCGCGGTGCTCGCCTGCGGCGCCGACCGGATCTACCCGCCGGGTCACGCCGAGCTGCTGAGATATATCGCCGAGCACGGCGCGGTCGTCAGCGAGAGCCCGCCCGGTCACGCGCCGCTCCGATTGCGGTTCCTCAGCCGCAACCGGGTGATCGCGGCGATCACCAAGGCGACGGTGGTCGTCGAGGCCTCCTACCGCAGCGGTGCGCTCAACACCGCCCACTGGGCCGCACTGATGGGCCGTCCGGTGATGGGAGTGCCCGGGCCGGTGACCAGCGCCGCGTCGCAGGGCGTCCACCAGTTGATCCGCGAGGGGCGGGCCACGCTGGTCTCCGAGCCCGCGCACGTGCGCGAGCTGGTGGCGCCGGCGGGCGAGGGGCTCGTCGAGCTGCGACGTGGTCCAGATCGACGGCGCGACGGCCTCACCCGCCACCAGAGCCGAGTGCTCGAGGCCCTGCCGGTGCAGACGCCGGCCCGCGTCGACTCCGTCGCGAAGGTCGCCGGCCTCGCCCTCAAGTCCACCCAGCGCGCGCTCAACGAGCTGCGCGAGCTCGAGATGGCCGCCTGCCTGGGCGACAGCTGGCTGCTGGTGAGGCAACCGTCCGAGGCTTGACCCGAGTGACCCGAGTCGGCGAGGCGATCTCCGCGGTGACCTCCGGTCGGCTGGCATACTCGCGAACGTGATCCGGGGAGTCAGCTCGTCGCGGCTCCACGCCCGGATGAGGCTGTTGGTAGCGGCGATCGTGTGCGCGCTCGCCCTGGGGCTCACCGGCTGTGACGAGGTCTCGCGATCCGATCCTGGGGTGTCCCACGCGCCGGGGTTCCCGGATGCCGGTGGCCCAAGGCCGGGGAGTCGCGACGATACGTACCGCGCCAGGTCTGGTCCGTTGCTCGCCTCGCCCGCCTCGGCGCCGGTGACCAACAAGGCAGTCTCGGCCCTCCTGCGCAATATCGAGCACACGCCGCGCGGCGCGACGATCCGGATCGTCGGCTTCTCCCTGTCCCTCTTCGAGGTGGCCGACCCGCTGATCGCCGCCGCCGAGCGCGGCGTCCACGTCCAGTTGGTGATCGACGCCCACTCCCTGGAGTTCAAGGCCACCCAGGCGCTGGTCGAGGCCCTCGGGCGCGATCGGCGCGCCGACTCGTTCGTCGTCCTTCCCAAGGGCTCGGCCCGTGGGTCGGCCGGCCACCTCCACCAGAAGACCTGGTCGTTCTCCCGCACCGGCCGCTCCGAGCGGGTCGTGATGGTGGGCTCGATGAACGCCACCCAATACGGCACCGTCGACCAGTACGCCGACATGTACGTCTTCGTCGACCGTGCCGACGTCTGGCGGACGTTCCTGTCCGTCTTCCGACAGCAGGTGCGTGACCGTCCGGCGGCCGACCTTCCCCGCACCGAGCACCTGGGTGAGGACACGGCCTACTTCTTCCCCGGGTACAGCCTCGACAACGACCCGATGCAACAACGCCTCGCCGCGATCGACCCGGCAGGAGCGACGATTCGGGTCGGCACGTACGCCTGGCACGATGAACGCGGCCTCCGTCTCGCCACGCAGCTCGCCGACCTCGCCCGTGCCGGTGCCCGAGTGGAGGTGCTCACCGGGTTGTACGTCAGCACCCCGGTCGAGAACGCGCTCGTGGCCGGGGGAGTGACGGTCCGTCGCGGAGTCTTTCCCGGCGGCCAGAACATCCACCTCAAGATGCTCCTCGTCGACGACCCCGCCAACGGCCGCCGGTACGTGACGACCGGGTCCGACAACTGGAGTGACGCCAGCTACGACAAGGACGACCTGATCAT
Source organism: uncultured Actinomycetota bacterium (assembly GCA_963767345.1). Taxonomy (GTDB): domain Bacteria; phylum Actinomycetota; class Actinomycetes; order Propionibacteriales; family Nocardioidaceae; genus Nocardioides. The sequence continues at coordinate 207,731 of CAVYDO010000005.1, read as the reverse complement.
GGCGATCTCCTTGTCGGAGCGGGAGTATCGGCAGTACACCGCGTACTACGAGCGGATCATGCGCCGCAGCGCGCGGGAGTCGTGACCGGCGCGCATGCCGCCCAGGTCGGGAGCCGAGCCGTAGCCTGAGCGGGTGAGCGAGGTCAGGGCCGCCGAGCACCCGTTGCCGGAGGCGATGTCGCAGACCCTGGCAGCCTACGAGACCCATCTGTCCTCGGAGCGCAACCTGAGCGCCCACACCGTCCGGGCCTACCTCGGCGACATCGCCTCGCTGCTCGAGCACGCTTCGCGGATGGGTCTCGAGGAGCCCCCCGAGCTCGACCTGAGGACGCTGCGGAGCTGGCTGGCGAAGCAGCAGAGCCTCGGTCAGGCACGAACGACGCTGGCGCGACGGGCGACCGCGGCTCGGGTGTTCACCGCGTGGCTGGCCCGGACGGGGAGGGCCGCCACGGACGTCGGCGCCGCCTTGGGGTCGCCGAAGGCGCATAAGACGCTGCCTTCGGTGCTGCGGGTCGACGAGGCCGAAGGACTGATCGGGGCGGCGGCCGAGCTGGCCGACGACGACAGCCCTCTCGGCATCCGCGACGTCGCGCTGATCGAGCTCCTCTATGCGACGGGCATCCGCGTCGGTGAGCTGGCGGCGCTCGACATCGACGACCTGGACCGCGAGCGCAACGTGGTCCGGGTGCTGGGCAAGGGGCGCAAGGAGCGGATGGTGCCCTTCGGGCGACCGGCCGCCGGCGCGATCGACCGCTGGCTGCGGGCCGGCAGACCCGCGCTCAGGGTCGACGGCGCGGGCCCCGCCCTGTTCCTCGGCGCGCGCGGCCGCCGGATCGACCAGCGCGCGGTGCGCGATGTCGTCCACCGCCGGATCGCCGACGTACCAGGCGCACCCGACATCGGCCCCCATGGACTCCGCCACTCCGCCGCCACCCACCTGCTCGAGGGAGGCGCCGACCTGCGCTCGGTGCAGGAGCTGCTCGGCCACGCATCCCTCGCCACGACCCAGCTGTACACCCACGTCACCACCGACCGCCTCCGCCGTGCCTACCAGCAGGCCCACCCTCGCGCCTGACGATCCTCCGAGGGCGGGGATCATCACCAATGGCCCTCGAGTGATGATGATGTCGAGCACCCGCAAGCCGGTCTGCCATGCGGTCTTGCGCCAAGCCGCGCGTTGAGCGCTCTGGGCGTCATCGCACCGAGGGTTGACCGGCTCGGTCAGGCTCAGACCGGCGAGGCCGTCGGGATGCCGTGAGTCGTCGCGACATCGAGCAGGCGGTGGTCGTAGGCGATGAGCAGGTCGACGCCGTGACGGAGCGCGGTGGCCACGTGGATGGCGTCGAGGGACCGCAGGGTCGCACCCTCCAGCAGACCCGCTTCGGTGAACAGGGAGCGAGGCGCATCGGCCAGGCTCACGCCGGTGAGCGCCAGGGTGACGTCGCGCTGGGGAACGCCGGCTCGGCGCGCGGCACGTCGCGACTCGGTCTCGAGAAGCATCGACGACACGAGTCGTCGCGGGGAGCTTGAGCGCAGGTAGGCCTTGAGACCCTCCGACTCGGGCTCCACCAAGAGCAGCTTCAGGAACGCGGAGGTGTCCGTGTAGATCTTCACAACCGCTCCTCGCGCAGCTCGTCGAGGATCTCCTGGGTCGGACGCGACGGCTTGTGCTTGGGAATCTGCGTCCACGGCTCGGTCGCGGTGGCCGGCTTCACGATCTCGGTCTCCCACAGGTCGTCGACGCCAGGCGGACGGATCACCGCGACCACCTTGCCGTGGTTGGTGATCTCGAAGGACTCGCCGGCCTCGACGCGTCGCAGGATCTCGGCGCTCTGGTTGCGTAGCTCGCGGTGCGGGATCCGCTCCACCTCGGCACTCCTCACAGTCAGTCGTGCGGCGGTCATGGCCACCCCGAGGTTGGGTGTAGCAATCGTAGCAACAGTGGCCAGCCGGCGTACGGAGGCCGCTGACCTGGGTGGTCTGACGGCGAGGTCGACGTGCTGCCCGGCGTGGCGACGGGGTCGTCGCGCCAGAGGGGGAGCAGCCGGATCGGGCCGCCGCCGACCAGGGCCAGCGGGTCGAGGTAGACGTCGTCGACATTGCGGATCCAACCCCAGTGCAGACAGGCAGCGGGCGCGCAGTGGGACTGCGCGAGGGTCAGGACGCCCAGCCGGTCGCCCATGGCGACGACGTCGCCGACGGACCCGGTCTCGAGGACCGGCTCGTAGGTCGTGCGGGTCGCTCCGTGGTCGACCACCACCGTGCCTCGTCCCGCGATCATGCCGGCGAAGCTGATCCGCCCGGGCAGGGCGGCGAGGATCGGCTGGCCCGGCCGACCGGCGAGGTCGACGCCGCGATGACCAGCGCCCCACGGCGCGTCGGGCGGGTCGAAGCCCCGCACCACCTTCGGCTGCGGTGACAACGGCCAGGTGCCGACCGGGTCGGGCGGTTCCGCGCCGGCGGCGAGGGCGCGCGGGCAGCCGGCGAGCACCGTCACCACGAGGGTGACGGCGAGCAGGAGGAGACGTCGCGGGCCGGCGCCGGCCCGAGGCTGCGGCCCGGGCGAGGAGCGCAGGGGCGCCGGGAGTGGCGGCGAGGGCGGCGCAGGCGAGGGCGGCTGGAACGGCATGAGGCCAGCCTCTGTCGGCCCACCGACAACGGGAAAGGGCAGATCGGGCAGCTGTGGATAACCTGCCCTTCCGAGCTCCCTGTGGACAACGATCCGCGATTCGCCCACCGGGCCGGGCCGGACTACCCTGGACCCAGCAGCCCCGCCCGGGGCTGACTTCGCACGCACACAGACCGCGACGAGCCACCTCCTGGTGACTCGGCCGCCCGCGGGCGACGACCCTCGGTCCGAGACCAGCACGATCGGTCCCGGTCGGGTCGCGCGTGAGCGTCAGGGCCGAAGGCGACCAGCCGGAGGCGGCAACTGAAAACACCCGGCCGTCGCGGCCGGCGTACCTCGACGGGCGCCGATGAGGCACCCTCCGACGAGTACGGCGTCGGCGCGGCCACGACCAGGAGAACCCCATGGCAGTCGTCACAATGCGCCAGCTGCTCGAGAGCGGCGTGCACTTCGGACACCAGACCCGTCGGTGGAACCCGAAGATGAAGCGCTTCATCATGACCGAGCGCAACGGCATCTACATCATCGACCTGCAGCAGTCGCTTGCCTACATCGACCGGTGCTACGCGTTCGTCAAGGAGACCGTCGCAAAGGGCGGCGTCGTGATGTTCGTCGGCACCAAGAAGCAGGCCCAGGAGGCCATCGCCGAGCAGGCCACCCGCGTCGGGATGCCCTACGTCAACCAGCGCTGGCTCGGTGGCATGCTCACCAACTTCCAGACGGTGCACCAGCGGATAAACCGGCTCAAGGAGCTCGACGAGATCGACTTCGACAGCGTCGCGGGCTCCGGCCGCACGAAGAAGGAGCTGCTCGGGATGAAGCGCGAGCGTGACAAGCTCGACAAGACCCTGGGCGGTATCCGCGAGATGACCCGCACGCCCTCGGCGGTGTGGATCGTCGACACCAACAAGGAGCACCTCGCCGTCGAGGAGGCGCGCAAGCTGCGCATCCCGATCATCGGCATCCTGGACTCCAACTGCGACCCCGACCTGGTCGACTTCCCGATCCCCGGCAACGACGACGCCATCCGTGCCGTCGGCCTGCTGACCCGCGTCGTCGCAGACGCCGTCGCCGAGGGCCTCATCGCCCGCTCCGGCGTCAAGACCGGTGACACCGAGACGGTCGCCGGGGGCGAGCCGCTCGCCGAGTGGGAGCGCGAGCTGCTCACTGCCGACGCCGCCGAGACCGTCGAGGCTGTCGCCGCCGACGAGGCCGTCGCGACGGATGAGGCCGCCGAGACGGCCACCGCCGAGGAGGGCGCCCCGGTCGAGACCGCCGAGGAGACCGCCGTCGCCGAGGTCGACGCCGTGCCCGCCGAGGAGACCGCCGTCGCCGAGGCCGACGCCGTGCCCGCCGAGGCGGTGACCGACGAGGCCGAGGCCGCGCCCCTGGAGGAGTCGGTGGCCGAGACCGTCGGCGAGCCGGCGGCCGAGACCGTCGAGGAGTCGGTGGCCGAGCCGGCCGACGCCGAGCCCAAGGTCGACGAGCAGGCCTGAGCCTGACCGCGGGGCGCCGGCCGAGCGCCGGCGTCCTGCCCGATCCGTCACACCCACCACCACCCACAGAACGTCGAGGAAGACACAATGGCCAACTTCACCGCCGCTGACGTCAAGCGGCTCCGCGACGCCACCGGCGCCGGCATGATGGACGCCAAGAAGGCACTGGACGAGACCGACGGCGACTTCGACTCGGCCATCGAGGTGCTCCGGGTCAAGGGTGCGGCCAAGGCCGCCAAGCGGGGCGCCGAGCGCGAGGCCTCCGCCGGTCTCGTCGCCCACGCCCCCGGCGTGCTCGTCGAGCTGAAGTGCGAGACCGACTTCGTCGCCAAGGGCGATGACTTCATGACCGCCTCACAGCGCATCGCCGACGCCGCGAGCGAGGCCAAGCCGGCCGACCTGGAGGCCCTGAGGGCCGTCAAGGTCGGCGACGAGACGGTCGCCGAGGTCGTCGAGGCGCTCGCCATCGCCATCGGCGAGAAGATCGAGCTCGGGCAGTACGTCAGCTTCGACGGCCCGGTGGTGGCCTACATGCACAAGCGTGCCGCCGACCTGCCGCCCGCCGTCGGTGTCCTCGTGGAGTACGACGGTGACGCCGACGCCGCCCGCGGCGCCGCGATGCAGATCGCCGCGATGCGCCCGCTCTACCTCACTCGCGACGAGGTTCCCGCGGACGTCGTCGAGAAGGAGCGCTCCATCGCCGAGGCCACCTCGCGCGAGGAGGGCAAGCCGGAGCAGGCGATCGCGAAGATCACCGAGGGCCGTCTCAACGGCTTCTTCAAGGACGTCGTCCTGCTGGAGCAGCCGTCGGTCACCGAGAGCAAGCTGACCGTCAAGGCAGTCCTCGACGCGTCCGGCACCACCGTGAGGCGGTTCGCGCGTTTCGAGGTCGGCGCCTGATCCGCTAGGGTCCTGCTACGACGTAGAGGAGGCCGGTCGCGATGACTCGATCACGAGCATCGCGACCGGTCTTCTCGCATTCCTGAGCCCTAGCGGCTCTGCTCACCCGAGGCCTGACGAAGGGAACCCCTGCGTGTCGAAGTACCAGCGAGTCCTGCTCAAGCTGTCCGGAGAGGAGCTCGGCGGCGGCAAGCTCGGCGTCGACCCCGACGTGGTGTCGCGGATCGCCGGCGAGATCGAGAAGGTTGCCGAGACCGGCGTCCAGATCGCCGTGGTCATCGGCGGCGGCAACTTCTTCAGGGGGGCCGAGCTGCGACAGCGGGGCATGGACGGCGTACGAGCCGACTACATGGGGATGCTCGGCATCGTCATGAACTGCCTCGCCCTGCAGGAGTTCCTCGAGCAGCGCGGGGTCGCCACTCGGGTGCAGACCGCGATCACCATGGGCCAGATCGCCGAGCCCTACATCCCGCTCCGGGCGATCCGCCACCTCGAGAAGGGCCGGGTGGTGATCTTCGGCGCCGGCATGGGCCTGCCGTTCTTCACCACCGACACGGTCGCCGTGCAGCGGGCGCTGGAGACCCACTGCGACGCCGCGCTCTTCACCAAGAACGGTGTCGACGGGATCTACTCCGCCGATCCCAAGAAGGACCCCACCGCGACGAAGTTCGACACCCTCACCTACGACGAGGCGATCGCTCGCGGGCTCAAGGTAGTCGACCAGACCGCCTTCACCCTCGCTCAGGAGAACAAGCTGCCCATGGTCGTGTTCGGTCTCCAGGAGGAGGGCAACGTGCTGCGGGTCGTCGAGGGTGAGAGGATTGGCACGCTCGTCAGCGCGGGCTGACCGCGGCGGGCGGAGCAGGTCACCCAGAGCATCACCAACCGAGGCTTCACCTACCGAGCCGCAGGAGATGGCACCTTGATCAACGAGATCCTTGGCGAGGCCGACGCGAAGATGGACAAGTCGGTCGAGAGCACCCGCGAGGAGTTCGCCGCGATCCGGGCGGGCCGAGCCAACCCCGCCATGTTCAGCAAGATCGTGGTGGAGTACTACGGCACGCCCACGCCGTTGCAGCAGCTCGCGTCGTTCAGCGCGACGGAGGCACGCATCATCCTGGTCTCGCCGTACGACGTCGGCGCCATCGGCAATATCGAGCGCGCCATCCGTGACTCCGACCTCGGCGTCAATCCCGCCAACGACGGCAAGGTCCTGCGCTGCGTCTTCCCCGAGCTGACCGAGGAGCGCCGCAAGGAGTTCGTCAAGGTCGCCCGCACCAAGGCGGAGGACGGGCGCGTCGCGGTTCGCAACCTGCGCCGCACCGCCAAGCAGACGCTGGAGAGGCTCGAGAAGGACGGCGACGCCGGACAGGACGAGGTGCAGGGCGCTGAGAAGCGCCTCGAGTCGATCACCAAGAAGCACGTCGATGTCATCGACGACCTGCTCAAGCACAAGGAAGCCGAGCTGCTCGAGATCTGAGCGGCAGATGACCAACCCACCCCCGGGGACCCCCGCCCCGAAGAAGGACCACGGGCGGGCCGGTCGCGATCTGCCCGCCGCGGTCGGTTCCGCCGTCGTGCTCATCGGCGCGATCCTGCTCTCCCTCTTCTTCTGGAAGACCGCTTTCATGGTCATCGTGGCCGCGGCGGTCGTGGTCGCGGTCTGGGAGCTGCGTCAGGGTCTGCTCGCCAAGGACATCGACCTGCCCGAGCAGCCGCTGATGGTCGGCGGAGTGTCGATGGTGGTGCTCGCCTACTTCTTCGGTGCGGACGCGCTGGTCACCGGCACCGCGGTGACGGGACTCATCGTCATGCTGTGGCTGCTGCGACGCGGTGTCGACGGCTACGTCAAGAACGCCACCGCCTCGATCTTCACGCTGGTCTACATTCCGTTCCTGGGCAGCTTCGTCGCGCTCCTGCTCGCCGAGGGCGGCTCGAGCCCGGGCTTCGGCTTCGACCTGGACGACGGTGTCCGCGGCGTGATCACCTTCATCGCGGTCACCATCTCGAGCGACATCGGCGGGTACATCGCCGGCGTGCTGTTCGGCAGGCACCCGATGGCGCCGGTGATCTCGCCGAAGAAGTCCTGGGAGGGATTCGCCGGGTCGCTCCTCTTCTGCGTGGGCGCGGGCGTCGGGCTGGTGGTGTGGTTCCTCGACGGCGACTGGTGGGTCGGTGTCGTCCTGGGCCTCATCGGCGTCGTCATGGCGACTCTCGGCGACCTCTGCGAGTCGGTGATGAAGCGCGACCTCGGTGTCAAGGACATGAGCCACGTGATCCCGGGCCACGGCGGACTGATGGACCGGCTCGACTCGCTGCTCGCCACCGTCGCCCCGATCTGGCTGCTGCTTCACTACACGGTCTTCTCGTGACGGTGCCGACGGTCTCCCCATGACCCTCTACCTCGTCCGTCACGGCCGGCCGGTGATCGACGCCGACCAGCCGGCCTCGACCTGGCCGCTCGACCCGGCGTACGCCGCCGACATCGCGGCGCTGCGGCCTCGGCTGCCCCGCAAGGCCACCCGCTGGTACTCCTCGCCGGAGGTCAAGGCGGTCGAGACCGCGGGTCTCCTCACGCCGGGGAAGGTCGCGATCGTCGACGATCTTCGTGAGATCGAGCGGCCGACGGCCGTCCGGTCCGACGAAGACGAGTCCTGGGCCGACGCCGTACGCCGGACGCTGACCGAGCCCGACCGGCCCGCGCACGAGGGGTGGGAGACCGGCGCCGACTGCCGTGCCCGGCTGCTCTCCGCGGTGCTCCCGTTGCTGCCGGCCCGTGGTGAGCACACCGTGCTGGTCGGCCACGGCACCGCCTGGACGATCCTCGTCGCGGCGCTCACCGGCACCGCCCCCGACCTGCGCCGCTGGGTTGCGCTCGGCATGCCCGACGTCATCCGGCTGGAGCACCGGTCCCTCCGGCTGCCCGCCGACGACTGACCGCCGCCCGCGGCCGACCGCCGCGCCCGGCCCGGCGTACCTCCCGGCCGCTGCCGGGCCACGTCTTACGATGGAGGCATGCAGTCGACGGTCGAGACGAGGCCCGGGCCGGGTCCGGACGCCCCGCGGCAGCCCAACTGGTGGCATCGCGACCACCCGGTCTTCACGTCGTTGGCGGGCTTCTTCACGGGGCTGGCCTTCGTCGCCGTCGTTCCCACGCTCTTCGCCGGCATCACCCGGCTCTTCCTCGACGCGGACTCCGCGCGCGCGGTCTACCCCTTCGTCCTGGTGACGCTCGTCGTGCCGATCGGGCTGCTGTTCTCCCGTCGCACCCGCCGGTTCGGCCGATACATGCTGCTCGGCATCCTCGTTACCGCCGTCGTCGTGGTAGGTGTGGCCGCGCTCGTGCTGTGGATCCTGATGAAGGGCGACGCCTGAGGTGGCCGGACCCGACACTCCCGCGCCCGGAGCGCGGGACGCGTTGCCGCTCGTCTTCGACGCGCCCAGGCGCGGCAAGCCGCCCACCCACCTCGCCGACCTCACGACCGAGGAGCGGGTACGGGCCCTGACCGACAAGGGGCTGCCGGGCTTCCGGGCGAAGCAGATCGCCAACCACTACTTCGCCCGGCTCGCCGACGACCCCGAGCAGATGACCGACCTGCCGGCCGCGCAGCGCGCCGACCTGGCCGCGGCGCTGCTCCCCGAGCTCCTCACCGCCGTCCGCACGCAGGAGGCCGACGGCGGTGCGACCCGCAAGACGCTGTGGCGCCTGCACGATGGGGCCCTGGTGGAGTCGGTGCTGATGCGCTACCCGGGGCGGACGACGATGTGCGTGTCCTCGCAGGCCGGCTGCGGCATGGCCTGCCCGTTCTGTGCCACCGGCCAGGGTGGCCTGACTCGCAACCTGTCCACCGCCGAGATCGTCGAGCAGGTGCTCGTCGGTGCCCGCTCGCTCGCTCGCGACGAGATCCCCGGCGGCGTCGGCCGGGTCAACAACGTCGTCTTCATGGGCATGGGCGAGCCGATGGCCAACTACAAGGCGGTGATCGGCGCCGTACGCCGGCTCACCGATCCGCAGTCCGACGGTCTGGGCATGTCCGCGCGGGGTGTGACCGTCTCCACCGTCGGCCTGGTGCCCCAGATCAAGAGGCTGACGCAGGAGGGCATCCCGGTGACCCTCGCCCTCAGCCTGCACGCACCGGACGACGAGCTGCGCGACGAACTGGTGCCCGTCAACACCCGCTGGCCGGTCGACGAGGTCGTCCAGGCCGCCTTCGACTATGCCCAGACGACCAGGCGCAGGGTCTCCATCGAGTACGCCATGATGCGCGGCATCAACGACCAGGCCTTCCGTGCCGACCTGCTCGCCGATGTGCTGATGCGCGGCGACTGGGGCTGGGTCCACGTCAACCTGATCCCGCTCAACCCCACGCCCGGCTCGAAGTGGACCGCATCCGACCCTGCCGACGAGGCCGAGTTCGTCCGCCGTCTCGAGGCGCGCGGCATCCCCACCACGGTCCGCGACACCAGAGGCCGGGAGATCGACGGTGCCTGCGGCCAGCTGGCCGCAACCCAGTAGGCCGGCTCCGCCCGCGAGGTCGAGTGCTCAGGTGGCTGTTCCTGCTCCAGGGTCCAGCACTCGACCTGGACGACCTCCCGGCGGCCGGCGAGGTTGAGTGCTCAGGTGGCTGTGCTCGCCACATCGCCGAGCACTCGACCCTCGAGCAGGTCGGCGGCCTCCTCCACCGTCTCGACCAGGTGGACGTGGGCGGCCATCGCCCGGTCACGGGCGAGGGCGGTGAGCAGCGGCCAGGCGGGGAGGATCTCGGTCCAGTACTCGCGCCCCACCAGCACCATCGGCGCGACGGACTCGTCGTCGGCATAGTAGTTCTCGCAGGCGTCCTGGAAGATCTCCTGCACCGTGCCCGCTGCGCCCGGCAGGAAGACGATCCCGGCGTCGCAGATCTCGAGCAGGATCGCCTCGCGCACCGCGTTCTTGAAGTACTTCGCGATCGCGGTGGCGAACACGTTGGCCGGCTCGTGGCCGTAGTGCCACGTCGGGACGCCCAGGTTGGCGCGTCCGTCAGGCGCGCCGGCGAGGACCTCGAGTGCGGTCGCGACCCACGGCCACACGGGGAGATAGTCGGGCACCCGGGTCAGCCGGGCGAGGGCCTCGGCGAGCGCGTCCGGGTCGAGCAGGTAGGCGCCGAGGTTGGCCGCCTCCATCGCACCCGGTCCGCCGCCGGTCGCGACCGTGTACGACGCGCCCAGCCGGTTGCCCAACCGCGCCGTGTCGTCGTACTCGGGAGCGCCGCGTCGCACGGCGTGACCGCCCATGACCCCCACCAGGCTCCGCCCCTCGATCCACTCGGCCAGGGCCATGTCGGTCGCGTGGTCGTGCAGCGCCTGCACCAGGGACGCGTCGCGGTCGACGGCCACCCGCGACCAGGCGTAGACCCGGGCGTCGAAGGTGTCGTCGTAGCCATCGCCGCCGGTGGGCAGACCCGACGTGGGGGAGTAGAGCTCGCGCGCGTCGTAGAGACCCTGGCGCGATGTCTCGACCGGCGCCCGGAACTCGTGGCTGCGCCACTGCGACCATGCCCGCGCGGCGGCCCGCGCCTCGACACCGGCGCGGTCGGAGACGGCGGTCGCCAACAGCATCGAGAACCGGCCGTGGGTGCGCCTCATGCCGGAGAACGGTACCCAGTGTCGCCACTCGCTGCGGCAGGGCTCGGCGGTGCGGTTGCCTGGTGCCCGACCTCGGAGCCGTCCGGTCCGGACCGGTCAGTCGCGCCGCAGGACGAAGAAGTACGGGGCGCCGCCCCGCATGTCCATGCAGCCGAGCAGCGTGCCGTCGTCCACCCGGCGGAACAGGTCGATGATCGGCAGGTGGTCATAGCTCATACCGGCCGTCACGACACCTCGGTACTCGATGTTGCGAAGCCTCGCCCTCGGCTTGCGAGTGCGCAGGGCCGGCAGCGCGGCGGTCACCAGCCAACGTCTGCGGGCGACGACCGAGGCCGGGAGCCTGTCGAGGATGCCGAGCGGGACACGGCGCGGATCCACCGACACCATCTCGCCGTCCCGCGAGGCGAAGAGGAGCGGATGCACGCTGTCGACGTCGTCGAACTGCTTGCCGTACCAGCCGGACGCCTCGAGCAGACCGTCCATCGGGTGGCCGGTCGCGAGCTCACGACCACGCCAGCGGCCGGTGAGCTCCTCGGCGCGCACCGGCTCGAGGCCGTCGAAGAGGGCGAGCGCGTCGTCACGGGAGCACGCCGGCTCGAGCCTGGCAAGTCGATCGGGCGCGTCCACGGGCCGTCCTCTCCGATGATCGGGCAAACCTACCCGGACCTGGCTCGTGCCTCCTGGCCCGAGCCGCGTCCGCTTCAGAAGGCGTGCGCCATCAGGTCCGCGAAGAGCTCGTCGCCTTCGACGTCGAGGCCGCGCGAACCGAACCAGCCGCAGACGTTCCTGCAGTCGCGCAGCAGGAAGTCGAAGCCCTGCGGGTTGCCGACGAGGTCGACGAACTGGGGCAGGTCGATGATGACCAGACGATCGGCCCGCGCGAGGATGTTGTACGCCGACAGGTCGCCATGCACGACGCCGTCCTGCACCATCAGTGCCAGGGCGTCGCGGAGCTGCTCGAAGAAATCCTCGAGGAGAGGCCGGTCCGGCCGGGTCTGGGCGAGCCGCGGCGCCGTCTCGCCGTCGACGTTGACCCACTCCATGAGGATCTCGGTGCCGTCGACCTGGACGGGGTAGGGGACCGGCACGCCGAGCTCCCACATCCGGTTGAGGGCGTTCCACTCCGAGACCGCCCACTCGCCCTGCGCGACCAGCCGGCCGAAGGTGGACTTGCGCTTGATCGCCCGCTCGTCGCGGGAGCGCTTCATCGATCGGCCCTCGGTGTAGGCCGCCGCGCGGTGGAAGGTGCGGTGCTCGGTGGTGCGGTAGCGCTTGGCGGCCATCACCACGCCGCCGTCGGGGTCGTGCGGGTCGGCGCGCTCGACCAGGAAGACGTCGGCCTCCTTGCCGGTCTTGAGGATGCCGAGGTCGGTGTCGACCGCGCCGCGTGAGGTGACGACCCAGTCGGGGCGCGGCTCGGGTCCGCGACAGAGGGGCTCGACGGACCACCAGGTGGTCCACCGCTGACCGTCGTCGAGGTCGTCGTACGCCTCGAAGTCGAAGACGAAGGCCGGCTCGATCCCGTTGCGAGGGTCGATGTCGCTGAGCGGCGTCGCGGTTTCAGATGCTGTGCTGTCGTACTGCGTGATGTTGTCGTAGGACATCGGGAGAGGTGCTCCTGGGACGAGAGGGAAGGGACTGGTCTGCGGACAGGCCAAGGACCGTGGTCGTCATGTCACCCCTCCTCACCTCGGGCACGACCCATTGTCGTACGTCGGCTCTGACGCTCCCAGGGTGGAGCGCCGGGACGCAAGTCATTTTCCGAGCGACCCCCTATGCTCACGGAGGTCCAACCAGCGAACCGCCGAAAGTAGGGAACCGTGAACACACGCAAGCTCGTCGGTCTCGGGGTCGCGCTTGCGCTGCCCGTCACCCTGGTCGCCGCCCAGCCCGCCACCGCGTACGTCGCGGCGGAGAACGGCGCGGCGGGCATCGGCGACCCGTACTTCCCGCTCGACGGCAATGGCGGCATCGACGTCCAGAGCTATCGCATCGCCGACAAGTGGGACTTCGACAGCGCGGTCCTCTCCGGCAGGACCACCATCAGGCTGGTGACCACCCAGGACCTGAATGCCTTCAACCTCGACTTCCTGCTGAAGGTCGACGGCGTCACGGTCGACGGGCGGAAGGCGAGGTTCAAGCGGTCGAAGGGACACGAGCTCACCGTCAAGCTGCCCGAGGCGGCCGCAGCGGGCAGCCCGCTCAAGGTCGTCGTGAAGTACGCCGACCAGCCGGGCAGGTACAAGTACGCCGGCGAGCGCAACTGGCTCAGCAACGACACCGAGGTCGTGACGATGAACGAGCCCCACATGGCCCCGTGGTGGTTCCCGGCCAACGACCACCCGCTCGACAAGGCGACGTACAGGTTCGACATCACGGTGGCGAAGGGCCTCCAGGCCGTGGCAAACGGCCTGCCGAAGGGCAAGCGGACCCGGGGCTCCTGGACGACGTACCGGTGGGTCGCGAAGGACCCGATGACCAGCTACCTCGCGTTCTTCGCGGCCGGACGCTACGACGTCGAGAAGGGGGAGACAGCCGGACTGCCGTGGGTCAACGTGGTGTCGAAGGACCTCCGGCCCAAGCAGGTCAAGACCGCGCAGAGGTGGCTCGCGAAGTCGCCGGGGATCGTGCAGTGGCTCTCCACCGAGCTGGGTGCGTACCCGTTCGAGGCGAGCGGTGGCCTGGTGACGGGCCTCGGCGTCGGGTTCGCGCTCGAGAACCAGACCCGCCCGACCTACCCCTACGTCGGGGGAGGCAACGACTCGCTGCTCGTGCACGAGCTGGCCCACCAGTGGTTCGGCGACGACGTCGCGGTCCACCACTGGGACGACATCTGGCTCAACGAGGGCTTCGCGTCCTACATGGAGGCGCGGTATGCCGAGGTGACCGGCGGTCCGACCACGGCGCAGTGGCTGCGGGACAGCTACGACGGACTCGGTGCCGGCGATGAGATCTGGAAGGTCGCTCCTGGTGCACCCGGGTCGAGGAAGATCTTCCACGGCTCCGTCTACCAACGTGGCTCGATGGCTCTAGCCGCGCTCCGCAAGGTGGTCGGCGACCAGGCCTTCAACACCACGCTGCGCACCTGGCTCGAACAGAAGGCCGGCGGCAACGGGGAGATCGCCGAGTTCACCGCCCTCGCCGAGCAGGTCAGCGGCCAGGACCTCGACGCCTTCTTCGACGCCTGGCTCTACGCGAAGGCCCGTCCCGCCGACACCGCCGCCAACGGCCTGGGCTGAATCGAGTTGGTCGCGGGTTTCCCAGGTTAACCTGGGGTGCTCTCACTTCACCCGCCGTACAACCAGGGGGAAGTGACAACATCCCAGGTTAACCAGGTGTACGACGGGCGCCCCGGCCCATCGCCCCTCCGGTCAGCGGACGCCCCACGAGTAGGTCTGCTTGGCCAGGCGGAGGTACATGAAGGTCTCGGTCGAGGTCACGCCCTTCACCGCGCGGATCTTGTCGTTGACGAGCTCGAGGAGGTCCTCGTCGGTCGTGCACACGACCTCGACCAGGAGGTCGTAGCGGCCGGCGGTGACCACGATGTAGTCGACGGCGTCGAGGGCGTCGATCTCGCCGATCACCGAGTTGAGCGGGCCGGTGATGTTAATGCCGATCATCGCCTCGCGGGAGAAGCCGAGCTGGAGCGGATCGGTGACCGCGACGATCTGCATCACGCCGCTGTCGATCAGCTTCTGGACGCGCTGGCGCACAGCCGCCTCGGACAGCCCGACGGCCTTGCCGATGGACGCGTAGGACCGCCGGCCGTCCTGTTGAAGCTGCTCGATGATCTGCTTGGCGACGTCATCGAGGACCACCACGGGACGACCGGGCTGCTGCGTCATGGCGACAAGGCTCGCACAGTCGGGATCGGTACGGCGCTCCCCGCGCGCACGTGGTCGCACCAGGCCATCGGCGCCACCACGGAAAGCGTCGTCAAAGGGCATCTCGACGACGATTTCTGCCGCACAGCGATCAGAACTGCTACGAGAACCTTGCCCGCGACCCGATCCCGTGGCACGATCCCGACACCATGGCGGGAGGGGATCGATGACGCACGGCCACCGGCAGAGTCCGGGTCGGCGGGACCGGAGCGTCCCGGTGACACGCTCGGAGCGCGGCGCCGTGTCGCGCCGTACCCTGCTCCAGGCGGGCGGAGCGGTGGCCTTCGGCGGGCTGAGCCTGGGTGCTCTCAAGCTGCCGTTCTTCGGCACCGACGGCGCACAGCAGGACCCCGCCCGGTGTCGGGCCAAGGACGTCTCGGCGACAGAGCGGCGCCTCGTGGTCTCCAACTGGCCGGGCTACATCGACCCGCGCAAGAAGGAGACCTCGACGATCCAGGTCTTCCAGCAGCAGACCGGCATCACCGTCGACTACACCGACGACGTCAACGACAACCAGGAGTTCTACGCGAAGGTCAAGAACCAGCTCGGCTCCTGCGAGCCGATCGGTCGTGACCTGATGGTGCTCTCCGACTGGATGGCGGCGCGGATGATCAGCCTCGGCTGGATCCAGCCGTTCACCGCCGACAAGGTGCCCAACCTGCACCAGAACCTGATCAAGCCGCTCCGCGACCGGCAATGGGACGAGGACCTCCTCTACCACGCGCCCTGGCAGAGCGGCCTGACCGGCATCGCCTACAACGCGGCCAAGACGCCGGAGGTCAAGAGCTTCAGGGACCTGGTCACGAACCCCGATCTCAAGGGCCGCGTCACCCTGCTGACCGAGATGCGCGACACCATGGCGTTCTTCCTGCGCCTCGTCGACGCAGACCCCGACCGGTTCACCGAGGACCAGTGGTACAACGCGATCGACGAGGCGCGCAAGGTGGTTGCCGCGGGACAGGTGCGGGCCTTCACCGGCAACGACTACATCAACGATCTCGCCGCCGGCAATATCGTCGCCTGCGAGGCCTGGTCGGGAGACGTCATCCAGCTCCAGTTCGAGAACCCGGACATCAAGTTCGTGGTGCCGGAGGAGGGGCTCTCGCTCTGGAGCGACAACATGCAGATCCCCAACCGGGCGACCCACCAGGCCAACGCCGAGCAGTGGGTCGACTACTACTACGAGCCCGAGGTGGCCGCCAAGCTGGTCGCCTGGGTCAACTACATCTGCCCGGTCGAGGGTGCGCGCGAGGAGATGGAGAAGATCGACCCGAGCCTCGTGGACAACGAGCTCATCTTCCCCTCGGAGGAGCGGCTGGCGAACGCATTCGACTTCATGCCGCTCGACGACCAGCAGTCGATCGTCTACGAAAGGGACTGGTCCGATGTCATCGGTGGCTGACGGGGTGAGCTCGGGCGAGCTCGGGACGGACGGGAGCGGCGCGGGAGCGGCGTACGACGGCCTGAGGATGCGCGCTCTGACCAAGGCCTTCGGCCCGTTCCGGGCCGTCGACGCGCTCGATCTCGACGTGCCGCGCGGGTCCTTCTTCGCCCTGCTCGGCCCGTCGGGCTGCGGCAAGACGACCACGCTGCGGATGGTGGCCGGGCTCGAGTCGCCGACGTCCGGCGTGATCGAGCTGGCCGGCCAGGACATCACCCGCAGCAAGCCCTACCAGCGGCCGGTCAACACGGTCTTCCAGAGCTACGCGCTCTTCCCGCACCTGTCCATCTTCGAGAACGTCGCCTTCGGCCTGCGCCGCCGCAAGGTCGCGGACCTACGCCGCAAGGTCGACGAGATGCTCGACCTGGTGGAGCTCGGCCCACAGCGCGACAAGAGGCCGGCCCAGCTCTCCGGCGGCCAGCAGCAGCGGGTCGCTCTCGCGCGGGCCATCATCAACGAGCCCGAGGTGCTGCTCCTCGACGAGCCGCTCGGCGCGCTCGATCTGAAGCTGCGCCGCGCCATGCAGATCGAGATCAAGCGCATCCAGATCGAGGTCGGTCTCACCTTCATCCACGTCACCCACGACCAGGAGGAGGCCATGACCATGGCCGACACGGTCGCGGTGATGAACGCCGGTGTCATCGAGCAGATGGGTGCTCCGGCCGAGCTCTACGAGAATCCGCGCAGCACGTTCGTCGCCAACTTCCTCGGTCAGTCCAACCTCATCGAAGGGCGCATCAAGCAGAGCGCCGCCGACCTGGTGACGGTCGACATGCACGGCGTCGACGTATCGATCCCGGCGTCGCGGGCGCACGCGGAGGGTGACCTCGGCTGGATCGGCATCAGGCCCGAGAAGGTGCTGATCGGCGAGTCGGGCGGGTCCCTCGATGCGCCCGGCAGCACTCTTCCCGGAGGCATCGTCACCGACGTCAGCTTCTTCGGTGTCAGCACCCAGTACCTCGTCCGGATGCCCTGGGGGCAGGAGCTCCAGGTGTTCGCGCAGAACACCGGCCGCGACCGGATCTTCGCCAACGGCGACCAGGTCGAGCTGTCCTGGCGACCCGAGTACGCCTTCCTGCTCGACCACGACCAGGACGCCACCGCGGGCGCGCAGCGGGACAGCTGAGATGGCGCAGATGCACCGCAAGCGGGGAGCCACCGGCTACCTGCTGCTGATCCCGGCCCTGCTGTGGTTGCTCATCTTCTTCGTCGTTCCGTTCTACTCCCTGGTCGCGACGAGCCTCTACGACCCGTCCGGGTCGGACTTCCGCGGCTACGACATGACCTACCACTGGGGCAACTACGCCGATGCGGTGCGCGAGTACTGGCAGCCGCTGCTGCGCTCGCTCTGGTACGGCGCGCTGGCGACGTCGTTCTGCCTGGTGCTCGGGTACGTGCTCGCCTACGCGATCGCCTTCAAGGCCGGCCGCTGGAAGAACCTGATGCTGGTGCTGGTGGTGGCGCCGTTCTTCACCAGCTTCCTGGTGCGCACCCTGTCGTGGAAGCTGATCCTCGCCGACGACGGCTGGATCGTTAACACCCTGCAGGCGCTGCAGATCCTCGGCGACGACGGCCGGCTGCTGGCGACGCCGATCGCCGTGGTCGCCGGCATCACCTACAACTTCCTGCCGTTCATGGTGCTGCCACTGTTCGCCAGCCTCGACAAGATCGACCACCGGCTCATCGAGGCGGCGAGCGACCTCTACGCCAACCCGGTCCGGGGCTTCTTCAAGGTGACCTGGCCGCTGTCGCTGCCGGGCGTGGTCTCCGGCACGCTGCTCACCTTCATCCCGGCGGTCGGCGACTACATCAACGCCGAGCTGCTCGGGAGCCCCAACCAGCGGATGATCGGCGGTGTCATCCAGAGCCTCTTCACCGACGCCAACGACTATCCCGCGGCCGCCGCGCTGTCCATGCTGCTGATGCTGTTGATCGTGGTGATGGTGCTGGTCTACGTCCGTCGCGCCGGCACGGAGGAGCTCCTATGAACACCCCACGAAAGCGCGCGAAGGGGCGCTTCGCGCGGCGGCACGCTTCCGCGGGGACCCCGAGATGAGCTGGGTACGCCGCCACCTGGTGATGATCCTCGGCATCGCCGTGCTGGTCTACACGTTCGTGCCGATCGCCATCGTGGTGCTGATGAGCTTCAACGCTCCCAGGAGCCGCAACGTCTACCGGTTCGACGCGTTCACCCTCGACAACTGGCTCAACCCCTGCAACGACCCGTCGATGTGCGACGCCGTCGTCCGCAGTGCCGGCATCGGCCTGGCCGCGACCCTGGTCGCAACGATCCTCGGCACCCTCGCGGCGTTCGCACTGGTGCGTCACGACTTCGCCGGCCGCTCGACGGCCAACCTGCTGATCTTCCTGCCGATGGCGGCGCCCGAGATCGTGATGGGCTCGTCGCTGCTGGCGCTCTTCGTGGCGGCGGGCTTCTCCGGTCAGCTCGGCACGATGACCATCCTGATCGCGCACATCATGTTCTGCCTGTCCTTCGTGGTCGTGACGGTGCGGGCGCGGTTGGCCGGCATGGACGACACTCTCGAGCAGGCGGCCTCCGACCTCTACGCCACGCCCGCGCAGACCTTCTGGAAGATCACCTTCCCGCTCGTCTTCCCGGGCATCCTCGGCGCGGCGCTGCTGAGCTTCTCGCTGTCCTTCGACGACTTCATCATCACCAACCTCAACGCCGGCACGACGACCACCTTCCCGATGTACGTCTGGGGCGTCGCGCAGCGTGGCGTGCCGATGCAGGTCAACGTCGTCGGCACGGTCATGTTCTTGATCTCCATCGCCATCGTGCTCGGAGGCGAGCTCCGCAACCGGCGCGCCAGGGCGGCGGCGTGACGCCGGCGGCCGCGCTGGCGGACGCCGAGCCGGCCGTCCTATGGCTCGACGACCCCGCGCGCCCCGATGCGCTGCCCCCGCTGTCCGGCGAGGTCGACGCCGACCTGCTGGTGATCGGCGGTGGCTACACCGGTCTCTGGACGGCGCTGCGTGCGCTCGAGCGCGACCCGGGCCGCACCGTCGTGTTGCTGGAGGCGGGCCGCTGCGGCAACGAGGCGAGCGGCCGCAACGGCGGATTCGCGGCGGCCAGCCTCACCCATGGCTTCTTCAACGGGCAGGCGCGCTGGCCCGAGGAGCTCGCCACTCTCGACAGGCTGGGTGCGGAGAACCTCGCCGAGATCGGTGCGGCCGTCGAGCGCTACGGCATCGACTGCGGCTTCGAGCGCACCGGCGAGCTGTCCGTGGCCACCGCCCCGCACCAGGTCGACGACCTGGCCGGGGGTGCGGAGGCGATGCGCGCCGCCGGCCACGACGTCGAGCTCCTCGACGCCGACGGCGTGCGTGCCCGCGTCGACTCCCCGACGTACCTCGGCGGCCTGCTCGACCGCGAGGGCTGCGCCCTCGTCGAGCCCGCCCGGCTGGCCTGGGGACTCCGACAGGCCTGCCTCGACCTCGGCGCGGTGATCCACGAGCGCTCGCCGGTGATCTCGCTCGACGCCGATGGCACCGGCCTGGTCGTGCGCACCCTGCGCACGCCGGCGGGGGGCGGAGCGGTGCGCGCCAAGCGGGTCGTGCTCGCCACCAACGCCTTCCCGCCGCTGCTGCGGCGGTTGCGGCTGATGTCCGTGCCCGTGTACGACCACGTGCTGGCGACCGAGCCGCTGACTCCCGCTCAGCTGGAGTCGGTCGGCTGGTCCGGGCGCGAGGGTGTCGGCGACTCCGCCAACCTGTTCCACTACTACCGGCTGACCCGCGACAACCCAGGCGCACAGACGACCCGCGGCCCGGCTGGCGCCGGTCCGCGCGTCGTCTGGGGCGGCTACGACGCCGTCTACCACTTCGGCTCCAAGGTCGCGCGCTCGCTCGAGCAGTCGGACGCCACGCACACGCTGCTCGCCCAGCACTTCTACGAGACCTTCCCCCAGCTCGAGGGGGTGCGGTTCAGCCACCGCTGGGGCGGGGTGATCGACACCTGCACCCGGTTCGCGGCGTTCTTCGGCACGGCGTACGGCGGCCGCGCGGCGTATGCGCTCGGCTACACCGGCCTCGGCGTCGCGGCAACCCGCTTCGGCGCCGACGTGATGCTCGACCTGCTCGGCGGCGAGGACACCGAGCGCACCCGGCTGCGGATGGTCCGCGAGAAGCCGCTCCCTTTCCCGCCCGAGCCGTTCCGCTACGCCGGCATCCAGCTCACCCGGCACTCGATGGCCCGCGCCGACGCCAACGCCGGCCGCCCCAACCTCTGGCTCAGGACCATGGACCGGCTCGGCCTCGGCTTCGACTCATAGGGCCGCCGCAGCCGCTCGCCAACGCGCCCGGTCGTCGACGCCCGCCGCCCCCGACCCCCGGGCCCCCGACCCCCGGGCCCCCGACCCCCGGGTTACGCGGCAGTAGCAACACCTCGCGCACTGCATGCAACGCGCGAGGTGTTGCTACTACCGCGTAACCGGGGGCACTCGGCACCCGCCGACGTCAGGTCCGCTCGACCACGCCGCGGGCGGCGTCGTCGGGCATCGGCTCGTAATGGGCGAAGCTGCGGGTGAAGGTGCCGGTGCCGTGGGTAGCGGAGCGTAGGTCGACGGCGTAGTGGAGCAGCTCGGTCTGCGGAACCTCGGCGGTGATGACGGTCCGGCCGGCGCCGAGGGGATGGGAGTCGTCGAGGGCGTCGGTGGGCTGGTCGGTGCCGAGGAGGCGGCCACGGCGCGCGGAGAGGTCGGACATCACCTGGCCGACGAGGTCGTCGGGGACGACGACGGTGACGGTGTCGTAGGGCTCGAGCATCGCGACGGAGGTGGAGCCGGCGGCGTCGCGGAGGGCGAGTGCGCCGGCGGTCTGGAAGGCCATGTCGGAGGAGTCGACCGAGTGCGCCTTGCCGTCGACGAGCGTGACCCGCAGGTCGACGACTGGGTAGCCGGCGCGGACCCCGCGGGCCATCTGCGCGAGCACGCCCTTCTCGACCGACGGAATGTAGTTGCGGGGTACGGCGCCGCCGACGACCTTGTCGACGAACTCGAAGCCGGCGCCCTGCGGGAGCGGCTCGACCTCGATGTCGCACACGGCGTACTGACCGTGTCCACCGGACTGTTTGACGTGTCGGCCGTGTCCCTTGGCCGGGCCGGTGAAGGTCTCGCGCAGCGACACGATCACCTCGACCGGGTCGACGGCGACGCCGTAGCGCGAGGAGAGCCGCTGGAGCGCGACCTCGGCGTGCGCCTCGCCCATGCACCACAAGACGAGCTGATGGGTCTCGGCGTTGTTGTCGATGCGGATCGACGGGTCCTCGGCGGCGAGCCGGGAGAGGGCGGCGGAGAGCTTGTCGTCGTCGTTCTTGGTGCGGGCGACCACGGCGACCGGGAGCAGCGGCTCGGGCATCGTCCACGGCCGCAGCACGCGGGGCTGGTCGGGGGAGGAGAGGGTGTCGCCGGTCTCGGCACGGCTGAGCCGGCCGATCGCGCACAGGTCGCCCGCGACCACCTTGTCGGCGGGCGTCTGATGGCGACCCAAGGGGAAGGCGAGCGTGCCGATGCGCTCGTCCTCGTCATGGTCGGGGTGGCTGCGCGCGATCAGGTCACCGCCATCGGCGCCGGCCCCGAAGAACGACGAGAAGTGCCCCGAGACGTGCACCGTGGCGTCGGGCATGAGGGTGCCGGAGAAGACGCGGACCAGGGACAGCCGGCCGACGTACGGGTCGCTCGTGGTCTTGATGACCTCGGCGACCAGCGGCCCGGCGGGATCGCAGGCGACGGTGCCGGCGCTGGCGCCGGCGGGCGTGAACACCTCGGGCGGCAGGTGCTCGGGAGGCGAGGGGAAGGCGCGGACGACGAGGTCGAGGAGCTCGCTGCAGCCGACGCCGGTGGTCGCGCAGACTGGTACGACGGGGTGGAAGCTCGCCCGGGCGACCGCGGTCTCGAGGTCGGCCACCAGGACGTCCTCTGCGATCTCCTCGCCGCCGAGGTAGCGGTCCATCAGGGACTCGTCCTCGGACTCCTCGATCACCGCCTCGATGAACGACCCGCGCAGTTCGTCGTCGGCGTGCTCGCTGGGGGAGAGCAACCCTGCGAGCCCCGTCACCGAGCGGACCGAGTCGGCCGATCCCTCGGAGTAGGTGGGGAGGTAGAGCGGCATCACCTTCTCGCCGAAGGCGTCCTGAGCCTCGAGGAGCACGGTCTCGTAATCGGCGCGGGCCTGGTCCAGCTTCGCGATCGCGACCGCTCGCGGCATGCCGACCTCCGCACACTCGCGCCAGAGTGCCCGGGTGGTCTCGTCGACCTCGGTGTTGGCGGCGACGACGAAGAGCGCACAGTCGGCGGCCCGCAGCCCTGCCCGCAGCTCGCCCACGAAGTCGGCGTACCCGGGCGTGTCGATCAGGTTGACCTTGACCCCGTCGTGGACGAGCGGAGCGACCGCCAGCGAGACCGATCGCTCGTGCTGGTGCTCGGTCTCCTCGTGGTCGCAGACCGTGGTGCCGTCGCGCACCGAACCCTGGCGACCGATGGCTCCGGCTCGGGCGAGCAGCGCCTCCACGAGCGTCGTCTTGCCCGAGCCGCTCGGCCCGACGAGCACGACGTTGCGGACGCATTCGGGGCTGCTCGCCCGCAGATCCGCCGACTGTTGATGCCCCGAGTGGTTGCCTGCTCTGCCTCGCTCCGCCATGGCCGCCTCTCTACATCGCGTAGTAGTCGACCCAACTCCAAACGGAGGAGCGACGCAAGGGGGCCGGACCCCGTTCCGCGGACGTCACCACCCCTGCGGCCGAGGCGCAAGGGCGATGACGTCCACACCCCCCACGGTCAGAGCAGCGTCTGGGCCTTCTCGAGCACCTCGCGCAGGATCTGCTCCATCTCGTCGAAGTGCCGCTGGTCGCAGATCAGCGGCGGAGCCAGCTGGATCACCGGGTCGCCACGGTCGTCGGCGCGACAGTAGAGGCCGGCGTCGTACAGCGCCTTGGAGAGGAAGCCGCGCAGCAGTCGCTCGGCCTCGTCGTCGTCGAAGGTCTCCTTGGTCGCCTTGTCCTTCACCAGCTCGATGCCGTAGAAGTACCCGTCGCCGCGGACATCGCCGACGATCGGCAGGTCGAGCAGCTTCTCGAGGGTGGCGCGGAAGCCGGGCTCGTTGTCGAGGACATGCTGGTTGAGCTGCTCGCGCTCGAAGATGTCGAGGTTGGCGAGCGCGACCGCGGTCGAGACCGGGTGTCCCCCGAAGGTGTATCCGTGCAGGAACGTCTCGGTGCCCTTGAGGAACGGCTCCATCAGCTCGTCGGTGGCGATCATCGCGCCGAGGGGCGCGTAGCCCGAGGTGATGCCCTTGGCGCAGGTGATGATGTCGGGCTGGTAGCCGTAGCGCTCGGCACCGAACATGTGGCCGAGTCGCCCGAACGCGCAGATGACCTCGTCGGAGACGAGGAGCACGTCGTACTCGTCGCAGATCTCCCGCACCCGCTGGAAGTAGCCCGGCGGCGGCGGGAAGCAGCCGCCGGCGTTCTGCACCGGCTCGAGGAAGACGGCGGCGACGGTCTCGGGCCCCTCGAACTCGATCGCCTCGGCGATCCGGTCGGCCGCCCACCGCCCGAAGCGCTCACGATTCTCGGATTCGTCGGCTCCGTTGCCTCCGAACTCCGCGGGCGCGCGGTAGAAGTTGGTGTTGGGCACCCGGAAGGTCGAGGGCACGAGCGGCTCGAAGGGCGCCTTGAGACCCGGGAGCCCGGTGATCGAGAGCGCTCCGTGGGTCGTTCCGTGGTAGGCGATGGCGCGGCTGATCACCTTGTGCTTGGTGGGCTTGCCAGTGAGCTTGAAGTAGTTCTTGGCGAGCTTCCAGGCCGTCTCGACCGCCTCACCTCCGCCGCTGGTGAAGAAGACCCGGTTGAGGTCGCCGGGCGCGTACGCCGCGAGGCGCGCGGCGAGCTCGATCGCCGGCGAGTGGGCGTAGGACCACAGCGGCATGAAGGCGAGCTTCTCGGACTGAGCGGCGGCGGCCTGAGCGAGCTCACTTCGCCCGTGGCCCACCTGGCTGACGAAGAGTCCGGCGAGGCCGTCGAGGTAGCGCTTCCCGTTGACGTCGTAGATGTAGGCGCCCTCGCCGCGCTCGATGACCGGCATCGGCTGCGTCTCGTAGACCGACTGGCGGGAGAAGTGCAGCCACAGATGGTCCCTGGCTGCCTGCTGGAGCACATCCGAGTCAAGCCTCATACCCGGCATCCTCCCGCCTCCACGACCGGGTTCGCAAGTGATTCCGTTGCGAAGCACGTCCTTCTTGCGCGGAATCAGTTGCCCAAGGCCGGCCCCTGGGGTCGCCTTCGGTGCTTCCGTGTTGATAGGAAGTGTGCATGACGACGGACGACGGGCTGCTCTTCACAGGCGGAACTCTCTTCGACGGACACCGCTACGTCGGCGCCGGCGAGGTCCTGGTGCGCGACGGCCGGGTCGTGACGGTCGGTCCGGCCGAGGGCCGCGTGGACCCTGACGCCGCGGCCGGTGCCGAGGTGGTCGACCTCGCCGGCGGACTCCTGGCGCCCGGCTTCGTCGACGCCCATGTCCATCCGGTGCTGGGCGGGCTGGAGCGGATCCGCTGCGACCTGTCCGAGGCGGGCGACCGCCCGGAGGCCCGGGCGGCGTACCTCGATCTGCTCTCGTCGTACGCCGCGGCACACCCGCAGGTCGAGTGGATCCTCGGTGGCGGCTGGGCGATGTCGGCCTTCCCGGGTGGCGCGCCGACCGCGGCCGAGCTCGACCGGGCCGTGCCCGACCGGCCTGCGTTCCTGCCCAACCGCGACCACCACGGCGCCTGGGTCAACACCCGGGCGCTGGAGGTCGCCGGCATCGACGCGAGCACGCCCGACCCGGTCGACGGCCGCATCGAGCGCGGCGCCGACGGCCGACCCACCGGCACCCTCCACGAAGGCGCGATGGCGCTCGTCGCGCGAGGCCTGCCGCCGACGACCGACGAGGAGTACGACGCCGGGCTCGCCGCCGCGCAGGACTACCTGCTGGGTCTCGGGGTCACCGGCTGGCAGGACGCGCTCGTCGGCGACTACGCAGGGCTGGACGACCCATGCCCGGTCTACGCCCGGGCCGCGGCCCGCGGCACGCTCGTCGCCGACGTGGTCGGCGCTCTCTGGTGGGACCGTGACCGCGGCGTCGAGCAGGTGGCCGATCTCGTCGAGCGTCGCGGGTCGCTCGGCGGCGGGCGGTTCCGGGCGACGAGCGTGAAGATCATGGCAGACGGCGTGCCGGAGAACGGGTCGGCGGCGATGCTGGCGCCGTACCTCGACCGGTGTGGGCACGCGACGACCAACGCGGGACACTCCTTCGTGGCGGCGGAGCAGTTGAAGGAGGCGGTCGGCGCCCTCGACGCGGCCGGATTCCAGGTGCACGTCCACGCGATCGGAGACCGTGCGGTGCGCGACACGCTCGACGCCTTCGAGAGCACCGACCCCGGCCGGCGGCACCACGTTGCGCACCTCCAGGTCGTCCACCCCGACGACGTGCCTCGCTTCGGTGCGCTCGGCGTCGCGGCGAACCTGCAGGCGCTGTGGGCGTGCTACGACGAGCAGATGATCGAGTTGACCCTGCCGGCGCTGGGGGACGAGCGGGCGTCGTGGCAGTACCCCTTCGCGGGGCTGCAGCACCACGGCGCGCGCCTGGTCATGGGCAGCGACTGGCCGGTCAGCACGCCCGACCCCCTCCAGGCGATCCACGTCGCCGTCAACCGAATGGCCTACGACGATCCTGGTCGCGCGGGCCGCGACCCGATGGGGCCGGAGCAGGCACTGACGCTGGAGGCCGCCCTCGCCGCCTACACATCGGGAAGCGCGTGGATCAACCACCGCGACCGGCGTGACGGCGCCGGAGTGCTGCGGCCCGGCTCCGTCGCCGACCTGGTCGTCCTCGACCGTGATCCGTTCGCCGGGCCGACGACTGCGATCGGGGCGACCGGTGTCGCGTCGACGTGGGTGGCCGGTCAGCGGATGTGACTCCTGCTGATTCCGTGGTGAGATGCCGACCGGACCTACAGAATCCGTAGGCAAGTGGCTACGCTCGCGGCCATGGCTGACACGACTTTCAAGAATGTCGTCGACGGCGAGCTGGTCGACAGCGCGTCGGGAGCGACGTACGACGTCATCGATCCCGCGACCGGCGAGGTCTATGCGCAGGCGCCATTGTCCGGCCAGGAGGACCTCGACCGGGCGTACGGCGCGGCGGACGCGGCCTTCGAAGGCTGGGCGTACTCGACGCCACAGGAGCGGGCCAAGCGGCTGCTCGACCTCGCCGAGGCGATCGACGCGCGGGCCGAGGAGATCAACGCGGTCGAGTGCAAGGACACCGGCAAGCCGCTCGCCGTGACGATGTCGGAGGAGATGCCCTACGCCTCCGACCACTTCCGGTTCTTCGCCGGCGCGTCTCGCGTGCTCGAGGGCAAGTCGGCTGGTGAGTACATGACCGACTTCACCTCCTGGGTCCGCCGGGAGCCGATCGGGGTGGTCGGTCAGGTGACGCCGTGGAACTACCCCCTGATGATGATGATCTGGAAGATCGCGCCGGCCCTCGCGGCAGGCAACACCGTCGTCCTCAAGCCCAGCGACACGACGCCGGCGAGCTCGACCCTGCTGGCCGCGATCGCGCAGGAGTTCCTGCCGCCGGGCGTGCTCAACGTCGTCTGCGGTGACCGCGACACCGGCCGGCTGCTGGTCACCCACCCGACGCCGCAGATGGTCGCGATCACCGGCTCGGTGCGCGCCGGCATGGAGGTCGCCAAGGCCGCTGCCGACGACCTCAAGCGGGTGCACCTGGAGCTCGGCGGCAAGGCGCCGGTCGTCGTCTTCGACGACGCCGACGTCGAAGCGGCAGCCGCGGCGATCGCCCAGGCCGGTCTCTTCAACGCCGGCCAGGACTGCACCGCCGCCACCCGGGTGCTCGCGGCCTCCGGCGTACACGACGACTTCGTGGCCGCCCTCGCCGAGGCCGCCCGAAACACCAAGACCGGCCCCTCGGACGACGCGGACGTCTTCTACGGCCCGGTCAACAACGCCAACCAGCTCGCCCACGTCAGCGGGATGGTCGACCGGCTGCCCGACCACGCGCGGGTCGAGACAGGCGGCAGGCGAGTAGGCGAGCGCGGCTACTTCTACGAGCCGACGGTGCTCTCCGGCCTCGAGCAGGGCGACGAGCAGATCCAGACCGAGATCTTCGGCCCGGTGATGACGGTGCAGAGGTTCACCGACGAGGCCGAGGCGCTGCGGATGGCCAACGGCGTGCCGTACGCCCTCGCTTCGAGTGTCTGGACCAAGGACCACGCGCGGGCGCTGCGGATGTCGCGCAAGCTCGACTTCGGCGCGGTGTGGATCAACGCCCACATCCCGTTCGTCTCCGAGATGCCGCACGGCGGCTTCAAGCACTCCGGCTACGGCAAGGATCTCTCCATGTACGGGCTGGAGGACTACACCCGCATCAAGCACGTCATGTCCTACATCGGCGAGTGACCGGGTCCGACCTGGCGCAGACCCCGTGCGACTCCCCTCGAGATAGCATGTGCTATCGGAGGTGGTCGCGATGACGGACGTGTTGATCCGGAACGTGGACGACGACACCCTGCGGCGCATCGATGCCGTGGCTGATCGGCTGGGGTTGTCGCGCAACGAGTATCTGCGCCGAGAGGTCACGCGGCTCACCCATCGGGGTCCCAGGCCGGCGACGCGCGCCGACCTGGCCCGCTCGGCAGAGGCGCTTGTGGACTTGGAGTCCGACGAGGTGATGGATCAGGCGTGGTCGTGACCGAGCTCTGGCTCATCGACAAGTCCGCCTACCTTCGCCTCGATGCCTGCGCGGACGCCGACCTGTGGCTCGAGCGCATCAATCGGGGAGTCGTGAGAGTCGCCACGGTGACCCTGCTGGAGATGGGCTTCTCGGCTCGGTCCGGGACGGCCTGGCGCCAGGAGATTCACGAGCCGCCCGTGGCGAACCTGCCGGTCGATCGCGGGCCTGACAGTTCTCCACCGCGGCAAGGACTTCGACCTGATCGCGGCGGGACACCCGGTGCTGGTGCCGGTCCGGCTTGCAACCCGCCGGCCCGACTTGCCGTACGGCGTGCGGGGTGGCAGGTCGGCCCATTGGGTTTGCAAGTCGGCCGACGCGCGATGGACCGGGAAGCCGGCTCGCCGAGTCGGTGACCTAGCGGGCGAGCTCGTCGCGCAGCGCCGCGAGGAAGGTGTCGATGTCGGCCCCGGTGGTGTCGAAGGAGCACATCCAGCGCACCTCGCCGGCGGCCTCGTCCCAGAAGTAGAAGCGGAAGCGCTCCATCAGCCGGCGGCTGACGTCGGCGTCCAGCCTCGCGAAGACACCGTTGGCCTGCACCGGGTAGAGCACCTCGACGCCGTCGAGCTCCGCCACCCCGGTGGCCAGTCGCCGCGCCATCGCGTTGGCGTGACCCGCCAGCCGGAGCCAGAGACCGTCCGCCAGCAGCGCCTCCAGCTGCACGGACACGAAGCGCATCTTCGAGGACAGCTGCATCGACAGCTTGCGGAGGTGCTTCATCTGCCGCACCCGCTCGGGGGAGAGCACGACCACGGCCTCGGCGCCGAGCGCGCCGTTCTTGGTGCCGCCGAAGGAGACCAGGTCGACGCCGGCGTCGGTGGTGAACTCCCGCACCGGCACACCGAGCGCCGCGGTCGCGTTGGCGATGCGCGAGCCGTCGAGGTGCACCGCCATGCCGAGGGCGTGCGCGTGGTCGCAGATCGCGCGGATCTCATCGGGCGTGTAGAGCGTGCCGAGCTCGGTCGACTGGGTGATCGAGACGACCTGCGGCATCGCCCGGTGCTCGTCGTCGCGGCCGTGGGCCTGTCGGTCGATGAGCTCCGGCGTGAGCTTGCCGTCGGGCGTCGGCACGGTGAGCAGCTTGATCGACCCGATCCGCTCCGGCGCGCCGCACTCGTCGACGTTGATGTGCGCCGACTCCGCGCAGATCACCGCGCCCCAGCGCTCCGTCAGTGCCTGCAGGCAGACCACGTTGGCGCCGGTGCCGTTGAAGACCGGGTAGACCTCGGCGTGCTCGCCGAACAGTCCGCGGATGATCTCACCCAGATGGGCCGTGTAGACGTCGTCGCCGTACGCCGCCTGGTGGCCGCCGTTGGCGAGCGCGAGGGCCGCGAGCACCTCGGGGTGGACGCCGGCGTAGTTGTCGCTGGCGAATCCCCGGACCTCGGGGTCGTGACGGCGCTGCGCAGACGTCTGGGCCGACGTCGCGCCGGTCAGGGTTGCTCCGTCAGCCACAGGCGGGTTCCGTTCAGCTCGGCGGTGGGCCGGCTCCAGAGACCTGCCACGGCCTCCGCCAGCTCGTCGACGTGGGTGAAGCCGGGGAACTTCGCCTCCGGCTTGGCGGCACGCATCGCATCGGTGAGCAGCGCCTTCACGACCAGGATCGTAGCCGCGGCCGCGGGTCCGTCCTCACCTCCGGTCTTGCGGAAGTCGTCGGCCAGCGCGAGCGTCCAGGCCTCGGCCGCGGCCTTCGCGGCGGCGTACGCCGCGTTGCCCGCGGTCGGCTTGCTGGCTGCCGCGGCGCTGACCAGCACGAAGCGCCCGCGGTCGCTGCGGGCGAGGGCGTCGTACGCAGCGAGCGAGGTGTTCTGCAGTGTGCGGATCAGCAGCTTCTCGAGCAGGTCCCAGTCGGCGAGGTCGAGGTCGGCGAAGCCCTTGCTGCCGCGCCAGCCGCCGACGAGGTGCACGAGGCCGTCGAGCTGCCCGAACTCGCGCTCGGCGTCGGCGACCAGGGCGGCGGTCGCGTCGAGGTCGAGCAGGTCCGCCGGACGGGCGACCGCCTCGCCACCGTTGTCACCGGCGGCGGCGCGGGCCGCCTCGACCGCCACCGCGAGGCGCTCGGCGTCGGCATCGGTGGCCACGACCGTGGCGCCCGCCGCGACGAGCCGGACCGAGGTGGCCTGACCCGCGGGGCCGCCGGCACCGGCGACGATGACGACGGCCCCCTCGAGACCGGCTCCACCGGGGCCGGCTCCTGCGGCGTTCGCGCTGACCGGGGCAGAGGTGTCGGTGTTCATTCGGGGTCCCCGCGGCGTTCGGAGGAGCGGAGCGGTGGAGAGGAACGTCGTGGGATGAGGTTCATGCCTCGACGTTAGCGGCGCGCGACTCGTCGCGCGCGGTGATGCCCTCGGTGGAGGCGATGACGTCCCTGAGCTTCTTGGCGAGCGCCTCGAAGAACATGCTCAGCGGGAACTCGTCGTCGAGCACGTCGTCGACGAGCTTGCGCGGGACCTGGTCGAGGTCGAGGGCGTCGGGGCCCTTCGCCCACTTCGAGCCGGGGTGCGGCGCGAGGTAGGTCGAGACGAGCTCGTAGCCCTTGAACCAGTGCACCAGCTTGGGCCGGTCGATGCCGTCGCGGTAGAGGGTCTCGATCTCGTGGCACAGCCGGTTGGTGACCTCGCGGGCACGGTCCCAGTCGATGCGGAGCCTGTTGTCGGTCCAGCGGATCGCGTCGTGCTTGTGCAGGTAGGCGAAGAGCAGCTGACCGCCGAGACCGTCGTAGTTGCGGACCCGGCCACCGGTGACGGGGAAGCGGAACATCCGGTCGAAGATCACCGCGACCTGCACATCGCGAGCCTGCGGGACGCCCTCCTTCTCGAGTTCGACCGCGGCCCTGAAGGCGGTGAGGTCGCAACGCAGCTCCTCCAGGCCGTACATCCAGTAGGGCTGGCGCTGCTTGATCATGAAGGGGTCGAAGGGCAGGTCACCGCGGCTGTGGGTGCGGTCGTGGACCATGTCCCACAGCACGAACGCCTCCTGGCAGCGCCGCTGGTCGTCGAGCAGGTCGCTGACGTCCCCGGGCAGGTCGATGCCGAGCAGGTCGACCGCCGCGTTGCTGACCCGGCGGAAGCGGGCGGCCTCGCGGTCGCAGAAGATGCCGCCCCAGGTGAATCGCTCGGGTACCTGGCGCACGGCGACGGTCTCGGGGAAGAGCACCGCGGAGAAGGTGTCGTAGCCGGGGGTGAAGTCCTCGAAGGTGATGCCGCAGAAGAGCGGGTTGTCGAAGCGGGTCGCCTCGAGCTCGGCGAGCCACTCCGGCCAGACCATCCGCAGGACGACCGCCTCGAGGTTGCGGTCGGGGTTGCCGTTCTGCGTGTACATCGGGAAGAGCACCAGGTGCTGGCGCCCGTCGGCGCGGTCCTGCGCCGGGTGGAAGGCCATCAGCGAGTCGAGGAAGTCGGGGATGCCGAAGCCCTGCTCGGCCCACCTGTGCAGGTCCTTGACGAGCTCGAGGTGGTACGCCGAGTCGTGGGGCATGAGCGGGGACAGCTCGGCGACGGCGTCGGCGATCTCGTCGACCGTCGCGCGGGCGACTCCGAGCCCCGGGGCGCCGTCGGCGTCGAGGTCGATCGACCCGTCGGCGGACTGCCACGGGCGGAGGCGCTCGACGGCGCCCTTCAGCCTCGTCCACGCCGGGTGAGCCACCACCGACGCGTCGGAAGAAACCTCAGCCTCATAGGCCGCGAGGTCAAATACGTCCGTCATTTCACACCTCCAACAAGAAGAATTACCGTAGACATAGAGTGTAACCGGACAGCTTCGCGCCTTCAACTCGCCGGCCGGAGGTCCCAGGCCGCGCCGGGTGGCAGGGTGGCGCCATGGCCAGCACGTCGACGTCGTACGCCGAGACCTACGCGCGCTCCCTTCGCGACCCCGAGGGCTTCTGGGCCGAGCAGGCGCGGCTCATCGACTGGATCCGCCGCCCCCAGGGACCGGGCCAGCGGATCCTCGACGACACCCGTGCACCCTTCTACCGTTGGTATCCCGACGCCACCCTCAACACCTGCTAAAACGCGCTCGACCGGCATGTCGTCCGGGGTGCCGCCGACCGGGTGGCCCTGATCTACGACTCCCCGGTGACCGGCTCGAGGCGCCGGATCACCTACGCGCAGTTGCTCGAGGACACCGCGGCGTTCGCCGGGGCGCTGCGCACCCTCGGCGTCGAGAAGGGCGACCGGGTCGTCATCTACCTGCCGATGATCCCCGAAGCGGTGGTCGCGATGCTCGCCTGCGCGCGGATCGGCGCCGTCCACTCCGTCGTCTTCGGCGGCTTCGCGCCCGCCGAGCTCGCGGTCCGGATCGACGATGCGCGGCCCGCCGTGATCGTGACCGCGTCGTGCGGGATCGAGCCGAGGCGCATCGTCGAGTACAAGCCGATCGTCGACGCCGCCCTCGATCGTGCCGAGCACCAGCCGTCAGCGGTGGTCGTCCTGCAGCGGCCGCAGGCGGCCGCGACCCTCAACGGGCGCAGAGACACCGGCCGCGACCTCGACTGGGATGTCGCGATGAAGGTCGGCCGCGCAGATCCCGCCGCGTGCGTGGAGGTCGCGGCCACCGACCCGCTCTACGTCCTCTACACATCCGGCACGACGGGCAGGCCGAAGGGGATCGTCCGCGACAACGGCGGTCACTCGGTCGCGATGGCCTGGTCGCTGCCCGCCGTCTACGGCTGTGGCGCGGGCGACGTGTGGTGGGCGGCGTCCGACGTCGGCTGGGTGGTCGGCCACTCCTATATCGTCTACAGCCCGCTCATCAACGGCGCGACGACCGTGCTCTACGAGGGCAAGCCGGTCGGCACTCCCGACGCCGGCGCCTTCTGGCGGGTGATCTCGGAGTACGGCGTACGCGCCCTGTTCACCGCACCCACCGCGATCCGGGCGATCAAGAGGGAGGACCCCGCGGCCGCCCTG
Organism: uncultured Actinomycetota bacterium; assembly: GCA_963767345.1. GTDB lineage: Bacteria > Actinomycetota > Actinomycetes > Propionibacteriales > Nocardioidaceae > Nocardioides. Next base: position 175,033 of record CAVYDO010000005.1, on the reverse strand, counting down.
GTCGCCGACTACGACCTCTCCTCACTGCGCACCCTCTTCCTGGCCGGTGAACGTCTCGACCCCGACACCTTCCACTGGGCCACCGACAGTCTCGGCGTCCCGGTTGTGGACAACTGGTGGCAGACCGAGACCGGCTGGCCGATCGCGGCGACGCCGCAGGGAATGACCGGCGCCGACGGGGCTCCGTTGCCGATCAAGCCGGGCTCGCCGGGACTCCCCGTTCCCGGGTACGACGTGCGGGTGCTCGGCGAGAGCGGCGAGCGGCTGCCGGCCGGGCAGGAGGGCGCCATCTGCGTCGGCCTGCCGCTGCCGCCGGGGACACTGCCCACCCTGTGGGACGACGACGACCGCTACGTGTCGTCGTACCTCTCCGCCTTCGGGGGCCACTACCTCTCCGGCGATGGTGGGTACGTCGACGACGACGGCTACCTGTTCGTCATGGGCCGCACCGACGACGTCATCAACGTCGCCGGCCACCGGCTCTCGACCGGCTCGATGGAGGCGGTGCTCGCCCAGCACCCCGATGTCGCCGAGTGCGCGGTCATCGGGGTCGCCGACGAGCTCAAGGGTCAGCTGCCCCGCGGCTTCGTCGTCCTGAAGGCGGGAGCCGACCGCGATCCGGACGACGTGCGCGCCGAGCTGGTGCGGATGGTCCGCGACGAGATCGGCGCCGTCGCCGCCCTCAAGGACGTGGCGGTGGTCGGCGGGCTGCCGAAGACCCGCAGCGGCAAGATCCTGCGCCGGACCATGCGCGAGATCGCCGACGGCAAGGACGCGCCGGCGCCGAGCACCATCGAGGACGCCGCCGTCCTCGACGCCCTCCGCCCGGTCCTTCGCGGCTGATCTCCGCGATGGTTGAGTGCTCAGGCGGCTGCTTTTCGCGAGCGCCCCAGCACTCGACCTTCCTAGCAGCGCCGCCTTCTGGTGGGTCGAGTGCTCAGGTGGCTGACTTTCCGGAGGAGCCGAGCACTCGACCTGGTCGGGATCGCGGCGCTCGCCATCTGCGGATATGTCTCGGCCGTGGACGCCTCGTCCCTCGGCTCCTCAGGGGACGCGCTCAACCATTGGCAGGGCCCCCGAGCTCCGACTCCGCGAATCGCGCGGACAGCGCGTAGCGCAGCAGCACCACGTCGCCGATCGGGCGGGTCTCGACGAGGCGGGCCCGGCGGCCGGGGTGGAAGGGGAAGTGGCCCTCGTCGACGAACCGGCTGGCGCGGGCATCGCCGACGAAGAAGGGTGCGACGACCAGCTGGAGCTCGTCGGCCAGGTCGCCGGTGAGGAACTGGGTGTGCACCCGTCCGCCGCCCTCGACCATCAGCCGTCGTACGCCGCGCCGGTGCAGATCGGCGACCAGGAGCCGCAGGTCGACCCGGTCGCGGAGCTCTCCCACGTCGACGACGGTGGCGACCGCGCCGAGCCGGCGCCGGGCGGCGGCGGCTGCGCGGGTCGGCAGGTAGACGAGCTTGTCGACCTCGCCGGTCGTGAAGAACCGGCTGGCTGGGTCGAGGTCCGCGAGACGGGTGAGCGTGACCTTGACCGGGTTCGCACTGAGGCCGTGAGCCAGCCGGACGGCGCGCAGCGCCCGAGATCGCACAAGCAGCCGCGGGTCGTCCTTGCGCACCGTCTGAGCGCCCACGAGGATCGCGTCGCACCCCGCTCGGATCTCGTCGACCCTGGCCAGATCGTCGTCGTTGGACAGCAGCAGCCGCTCGCCGGTCCCGGAGTCGAGGTAGCCGTCGAGCGACAGCGCGCAGCTGAGCACGGTGTAGGGGCGCGGCTCAGCCACGGAGCAGATCCTCGGCGGGCCGGGTCCGGGCAGGCGACCTCACCGGAGCGCGGTCGAGCGCGAGCACGAGCGCGCCGGGCAGGCTCGCGACGAGCGTCATGACGCCGTACACGACGGACGTCGCGACGCCCGCTCCGGGGTCGAGGTCCGCGGCGGCGAAGGCCCACGCCGCGACCCCCTCCCGTGGTCCCCAGCCCGCGACGTTGATCGGCACGGCCATCGCGACGAGCACGAGCAGGGCGATCGGGAGGAGCGTGGTGGGGTGGGCGGTGATGCCCGTGGCATGCGCGGCGACCAGGAACAGGCCGACGAAGCCGGCGACGGCGAGCACGGACGCGAGGACGACGCCGGGCCAACGCAGCAGCAGGGCGAGGAGCACGGCTCCCGCGCAGGCCGCGACCGGCCAGGGCAGCGGCAGGGGGGAGCCGGGAAGCGTCAGGCAGACCAGCACCCCCGCGACCTGGACCACCTGACCGGCGACCCGCTCGCCGACAACGGCCCGTGTGGTGGCCGCGGCGTCGTCGGTCTCCAGGCCGTGGCGGACGGCGCGGTGGACGTCGCCGAGGACGCCGCCGGGCAGCACGCAGTTGAGGAAGGTGGCGCGGTAGTACGCCGCGGTGGCCGGGCCGAGCGGCAGGTCGACGCCGAAGCGGCGTGCGACCAGGCGCCAACGCAGGGCACAGCAGACGATCACCGGCAGCGTCACCAGTACGGCGACGGCCAGCGTGGTCGCGTCGATCTGCCGTAGACCCGACACGAACGACTCGGCTCCGACCTGCCAGACCAGCGCCAGCAGCACGGCGGCGCCACCGGCCAACCTGACCAGCGGGTGGGAGAGCAGCTGCCACACCGTCATGCGGACACCCCTGCATGCACGCGGTCGAGCACCTCGGCGACGCGCCGGGCCGTCTGGTCCCAACCGGCCAAGGTGGTCCGGCGTCGCCGCGCCGCGTCACGCAGCCGGGCCCGACGGGTCGGGTCCGTGAGCCAGTCGCGGAGTGCCGCGGCCAACGCGACGGGATCGCCGGGCGGCACGAGGACGCCCGCTCCGCCGACGGCCTCCGACACCCCACCGACATCGGAGGCGACCACCGGGATGCCGCGGGCCAGCGCCTCGGTCAGCACCATGCCGTAGCTCTCGGCGAGGGTCGGCAGCACCAGCAGGTCGGCGGCGGCGTACGACGCGGCCAGCGCGGCGCCGGTCCTGGGCCCGGTGAGACGCACCCGGTCATCGTGGTGCAGCGAACCGACGTGATGGGGGTCGCGGGAGGTGCTGCCGACGCAGGTGAGGCGCCAGTCGATGCCGGGCGCGGTGCGGTCGAGCTCCGCGAGAGCCGCCAGCAGGACGTCGTGTCCCTTGGTCGGCACGACGGCGGCCACGCACAGCAGGCGGCTGCCGCCGGGTGACGGGGCGGCGAGCGGAGCCGGGTCGACGCCGGGCAGTGCGACGTACGCCGGTCGCGGCAGCTGGTCCCGCAGCCACCGGCTCGTGGTGATCACCGCGGCCGCCGCGGACAGCAGGTCGTCGCCGGCGGTCGAGCCGGCGCGGGGTGGTCTCGACACGGGCTCGCTGGCGCTCGCCCGGCTCGACCACCGAGCCGACACGGGCTCGCTGGCGCTCGCCCGGCTCGACGGGCGAGGATCCATGTGGAGCAGCAGCACGATACGCAGCCGCGCGGAGTGCGCGAGCAGCGAGGGACCGGCCCACGACGCGACCAGGCCGTCGACGAGGACGACCGCGCCGTCCGGCAGGGTCTCGAGCAGGTCGTCGCGCCGTGCGCCCTCGTCGACCAGGTGCTCCCGGACCTCGACCCCGAGCCCGCGCAGCCCCTCGAGGACCCGGCGGTCGTAGTGATTGCCGCCGCTGGGCTGCTCCGGGTCGTCGATCATCGACGGGACGAGGGCCCATACGGGATAAGGGCTCATGGCGACCGCTCGTAGCTCGCCGACGCGATGTGCGACTCGTGCAGCGTGACCAGCACACTCGAGATGCCGGTCGCCGACCCACCGAGCCGCCCCGCCGCGAGTGCGTCGCACAGCCGGTCCGCGACCAGCCGGGCCAGCACCTCGGTGGTCGTGTTTAGCCCGGGGAGCGCCTCATCGAGGTTGCGGTAGGAGAGGCCGCCGGCGATCTCACGGAGCACCTCGCTCGCCCGGCCGATGTCGACGACTATGCCCGACTCGTCGAGATCGGGGCGCCGGAAGGTCGCGTCGACGACGTACGTCGCGCCGTGCAGTCCCTGCGCGGGGCCGAAGACCTCGCCGCGCAGGCTGTGCGCCACCATCATGTGGTCGCGGACCGTCACCCCGTACACCGAAGTCACCGCTCTCCTTCGTAGCTGATGGTGTGGCACAGTGCCGGCAGGTCGCCGGACGCCAGACGAGCCATGGTCTCGGGAAGGTCGTCGAAGGGCGACTCGCCGGAGAGCAGCACGTCGTACGCCGGGTCTCGCAGCAGCTCGAGGGCAAGCCGGAGCCGGTCCGCCCGCGACCGGCGGCTCCGCCGCGCCGGCGCCACCCGCCCCACCTGGCTGGACCGGATCGCCAGCCGGCCGGCATGGAAGGCGCCGCCGAGCGGCAGCGTGACCGCCAGGTCGCCGTACCAGCTGACGTCGACCACCTCGCCCTCGTCCGCCAGCAGTTCCAGCGAGAGCCGGAGCCCCGCCTCGGTCGCGCTCGTGTGCACCACGAGGTCGCGGCCACCACGTGCGTCCCGCGGCGACGCGAAGCCGGCCCCGAGGGCCGCGGCGACGTCCTCCCGGGCTTCGTCGATGTCGATGATCTCGACCTCGGTGCCCGGGATGCCGGCGAGCAGCCGGGCGGTGCAGCAGCCGACCGCGCCGGCACCGACGACGCTGATCCGGTCGCCCGGGAGCGGGCCGGCGTCCCAGACCGCGTTGAGCGCCGTCTCCACGATGCCGGCCAGGACCGCGCGGTGCGGCGGGAGGTCGTCGGGAAGCACGGTGACGGCCTGGGCGGGCACGACGTACGCCGTCTGGTGCGGGTGCAGGCAGAAGACCCGCCGCCCGAGCAGTCCGGCCGGTCCTTCCTCGACGACGCCGACGTTGAGGTAGCCGTACTTCACCGGGCCGGGGAAGTCGCCGTCCTGGTACGGCGCCCGCATCCGGACGTGCTCGCTCTCCGGCACGCCGCCGCGGAAGACCAGCGTCTCGGTGCCGCGGCTGACTCCGCTGTGCAGGGTGCGGACCAGCACGTCGTCGGGGCCGCAGTGGGCAAGTGTCGCGGGCCGGATCTCGCCCGTGCCCGGCTCGCGCAGCCAGAAGGCCCGCGCCGTCGCCGAGCGGCCTCGGCTGCTCCTCGTCTGGTTCATGTCGAGTGCCGGTTTGAACCGGATCGCCGTCCTCTCCGTTCCTGCCAGTGTCCCGTCCAGGTCGTGCAACGGGGTGTTTCAATCGTGTCGGATGGAACGGAGGTGGGGTGCGCGTGGTTCAAACGGACCTCTGGAGCGGTCCGGCCAACCGAGTGACCCTTGTCCGTGCCCTTCTGTCGCTGGTGGTCGCCGGACTTGTGGTCGCGTCGTACCTCACCCCGGTCTCCGTGCCCATGCTCGTCGCTCTCGCCTCGGTCGCGCTAGCCCTCGACTGGGTCGACGGTCAGGTGGCCCGGCGCACAGGCACCGTCACCGCCTTCGGGGCGCGCTTCGACATGGAGGTCGACGCCTTCCTGATCCTGGTGCTCAGCGGGTACGCCGCGCACCAGGTCGGCGCGTGGGTGCTGCTGATCGGGCTGGCGCGCTACCTCCTCCTCGCCGCCGAGTGGGTGTGGCCGTGGCTGCGGCGCCCGGTGCCACCGCGCTACTGGCGCAAGGTGGTCGCCGCGATCCAGGGCGTCACGCTGACCGTCGTGGCCACCGGGTGGCTGAGCATGCCCGCGGCCGCCTTGCTGCTGCTCGCCGCCCTTGCTCTGCTCGCCGAGTCGTTCGGCCGCGACGTGGTCTGGCTGGCCCGGACCCGCGAGCAGACCGTGACGCCACCGCCGAGGCGGCGCGCGGTGGTGTCCGGCGTGCTCGCGATCGGCCTGGTCTGGGTGATCCTGGTCGCGCCCAACCGACTCGAGGAGTTCGCGCCGGCGGCGTTCGCGCGGCTGCCCCTCGAGGCGCTGGGCTTCGCCGCGCTCACGCTCGCCCTGCCGCGTCGCGCAGCCGTGCCGCTCGCGGCCGGCTGCGGCGCCGTGCTCAGCCTGGTCGGCGCGCTCAAGCTCCTCGACCTCGGCTTCAACGAGGCGCTGGGCCGGCCCTTCGACCCGCTGATCGACTGGCGCTACGCCAGAGACGTCGTGCACCTGGTCCGTGACTCGTTCGGCCCGTCTCTCGGGACGGTCCTGCTGGTCGTCGCGGGATCGCTGCTCGTCGGCGTCGCGGTGGGGATTCCCCTTGCGCTGCAGCGGATCTCGCGCCTGATCCGGTCCCACCCACGCTCGGGCGCCCGCGCCGTCGGTGCGCTCACCTTCACCTGGCTGCTGATGGCGGTCGCCGGGGTGCAGGCCGCCGGTACGTCGGTCGCCTCGGTCGCAGCCTCGGCGTACGCCGCCGGACAGATCACCCGCATCCCGTCGGTCCTGCGCGACCAGCGGGACTTCGAGCGCGCGACCCGAGCCGACCCACTCAAGCGGACGCCCGCCGACCGGCTGCTCCGCGGCCTGCGTGGCAAGGACGTGCTGCTGGTCTTCGTCGAGAGCTACGGCCGGGTGGCGCTGGAGGATCCCGGGCTCGCTCCGAGCGTCCGGGATGTGCTCCGACGCGGCGAGGAAACCCTTGCGGGGCAAGGCTTCCGGGCCCGCTCGGCGTACCTGACCTCGCCGACCTTCGGGGCGCTGAGCTGGCTCGCCCACGCCACCTTGCAGTCGGGTCTGCGGGTCGACAGCCAGCAGCGGTACGACGTGCTGGTCACCAGCGAGCGCGAGACGCTGAGCTCCGCCTTCGGCCGGGCAGGCTGGCGCACCGTCGCGACGGTGCCGGCGAACACGCGCGAGTGGCCGCAGGGGGAGTTCTACGACTTCGACCGCGTCTACGACTCGCGCGACGTCGGCTACGAGGGGCCGCGCTTCGGCTACCCGACGATGCCGGACCAGTACACGCTCGATGCTCTGCAGCGGCTCGAGCTGTCACCAAGCGCCAGCCCTGTCTTCGCCGAGGTCGACCTGATCTCCAGCCACGCGCCGTGGTCGCGCACGCCGAGGATGGTCGACCAGCGTGAGGTGGGCGACGGCTCGGTCTTCGACGGGATGCCGGACACCCTGCCGTCGGAGGACGAGATCTGGCCGTCGCCGACCCGGGTCCGCGCGGCGTACGGGGAGTCGGTCGAGTACTCGCTCGCCGCCGTCCTCTCCTTCATCGAGCACTACGGCACCGACGAGACCGTGCTCGTCGTCCTCGGCGACCACCAGCCGGCGACGATCGTGTCGGGCGCCGATGCGGGGCACGATGTGCCGGTGAGCGTGATCGCGAAGGATCCCGCGGTCCTCGACCGGATCGACGACTGGGGCTGGCAGGACGGCCTGGTCCCGTCGCCGGACGCCCCGCTCTGGCCGATGGCCTCCTTCCGCGACCGGTTCCTTGAGGCGTATGCGCGATGAGCGGCGACGACTCTCGAGGTGACACCGCCCTGATGCGGCAGCTGCACGCCGATCATGCCGACGCCCTGTGGGCCTACAGCCTGCGGCTGACCAATCACGACCACACCCGTGCCCAGGACGTCGTCCAGGAGACGCTCCTGCGCGCCTGGCGGCACCGTTCGGTGCTGGCCGAACCGGCGCCCGCGGTGCGGTCCTGGCTCTTCACGGTCGCCCGCAATCTGGTCATCGACGAGTGGCGCTCGCGGCGAGCCCGGAGCGAGACGCCGGTGGCGGAGGTCCCCGATGCCGGCACCGACGACACCACCGACCGGCTCCTGCTGTCCTGGGTGGTCGCCGACGCACTCGTGCGGCTCTCGCCCGAGCACCGGGCGGTGCTGGTGGAGTGCTACTACAACGGCCGTCCCGTCGCCGATGCGGCCGAGCGTCTCGGCGTACCGGCGGGCACTGTCAAGTCCCGTTGCCACTACGCGCTGCGCGCCCTGCGCCTCGCCCTGGAAGAGCTGGGGGTGACCGGATGAGATGTCCGTACGCCGACCGTGACGGCGCCTACGTCCTGGGTGCGTTGGCGCCGGCCGAGCGCCGGGAGTTCGAGGCGCATCTCGCGGGTTGCGACGACTGCTCCCGGGCGGTGCGCGAGCTTGCCGGCCTGCCGGGCCTTCTCGCGCGTGTCGACGTCGCCGTCCTCGACGAGCCGGAGCCGCCGCCCGCGCCCGACACCCTGCTGCCGGGTCTGCTCCGCGAGGTACGGCGTGAGCGTCGCCGCCGCGCCTTCGTCACCGGCGGGATCGGGGCCGCGGCCGCTGGGCTGGTCGTAGGCGCCTCCTGGCTGTCCCTCGGCAGGCCCGGTGCGGGCGAGCCCGACCGCACGGTCGTGCCGCCGGCCGCCGTCGAGACCACGCCGCCCGGCCAGGCGATGGCGCCCGTCGGCGACGTGCCCGTTCACGCGGAGCTGATCGTCGAGTCGGTCGCCTGGGGCACGAAGCTCGACCTCACCTGCACCTACGACCGGGGCGAGGAGTCGGGAGATCTGCCGGGAGAGGTGACCTACGTGCTCTTCGTGCGCACCCGCGACGGCCACACCGAGCGGGTCGGCACCTGGCGGGCGCAGACCGGCAAGACGATGCGGCTCTCCGCCGCCACCGCGGCCTCCCGCGCCGACATCGCCTCGGTCGAGGTCCGCACCGACTCCGGCCGCCCGGTGCTGCGGTTGTCGGGCTGACGGGGTTGGGTGACATCGCGACGCACCCCGCGCCGCTTCCGAAGGGTCACCCGCCTGGTCGCGACGCACCCCGCGCCGCTTCCGAAGGGTCACCCGCCTGATCGCGACGCACCCTGCGTCGCCCCGAGATGGGGGTGGGCTCGGAAGCGGCGCACCCTGCGCCCGGCAGTCCCTGCCGGAAGCGGGAGATTCCCGGCCGCCGTCAGCCCTGGCTGGTGCCGGAGGGGCCGTACCTCGACCCACCAGTGACCAGCCGACCGGGCAGGCCGCACCCGCCCATGGCCGCGAGCCACCGCGACCACGTCGCCGCCTGGGTCGAGGTGTGTGCGTCGTCGAGCAGGCTCCGGTCGACCGCGCCGGGGACCGCGAGCTCGAAGGTGTCCGTCTCCGCGGGCGGCCGCCAGCCGACGGCGGTGACGGTCTCGACGACGCGACGGCCGGAGAGTACGTCGAGCGATGGGTCACCCAGGGCAAGGTCCTCGACGAGCGCCGGCCGCCCGGCGTACTCGATCCGGGTCCGGCAGGAGAGCCGCCCTCCGGCCTGGCCGGCCCGGCCGAGGGCGACGGTGTCGCGCATCAGCAGCCGGCCCCCGGCCGCGACACCGGCGTGGAGGGTGCGTCGAACGTCGGCGCCGTCGGAGACCACGAGCGGCTCGCCGTGCCACACCAGGTCTGCTCCGGGGCCGACGGAGACGGTCACGTCCCACCGCGCGGCGGCGCCGCGACCGTCGTAGGCCACGGTGCCGGCCACGTCGTGGATCTCCAGGCGCCGCTGGGTGTCGATCGAGAGGTGCAGGCGCACGTGGTCGCCGCCCAGCAGGGTCGCGGTCGTGGCGAGCAGGGCGACGTACACCGTGTCAGGGGAGCTCGCGACGACGCGCGGGGCGAGGATGCCGGTGGCGAGCTCGAGTCCGCGGTCGGTCAGCGAGACGACGGTCTGCACGGCGAGCCCTCAGGAGGTGTGCACGTGCGGCGCCATCGGGCCGGGGTCGGTGGCGACGTGGAATCCGTGCCGGAAGGCGTGCAGCACCTCGCGCACCCAGTCCGCGAGCGCGGCCACGGACTCCGGTACGGCGCGACTGACGGCCAGCACCGCTCGCCCGTCGCGGGCGGCCTCGCCCTCGGCGACCATGAGGTCGGCGTCGACGCCGACGTGCGGCGCGAGGTCGGTCTTGTTCACCACCAGCAGGTCGGCGCGGGTGATCCCGGGGCCGCCCTTGCGGACCACGTCTCCTCCGCCGGCCACGTCGAGCACGAAGAGCTGCGCGTCCACCAGCGCGGGGGAGAAGGTCGCCGTCAGGTTGTCGCCTCCCGACTCGACGAGGACCAGGTCGAGCGGGGCGAACGCCGCCTCCAGGTCGTCGATGGCGAGCGCGTTGGCGGTGATGTCGTCGCGGATGGCCGTGTGCGGGCAGGCGCCCGTCTCCACGGCGACGATCCGCTCGGGGTCGAGGACGCCGGCCGAGCGTAGGAGCCGGGCGTCCTCGTCGGTGTAGATGTCGTTGGTGACCACGCCGATCGAGAGGTCGGCGGACAGGGATCGGCAGAGCAGTCCGATGAGCGAGGACTTGCCGGTGCCGACGGGCCCGGCGACGCCGAGTCGCAGGGCTCGGGACTGGTGGTGATGCTCAGGCACGGAACAACCTCCTGGGTGCGTGCTGGTGAGTGTGCTGCCACGACTCGAGCGCGGGCGCGGCGCCCGCCGGGATGTCCTCGGGATCGGTGATGCCGGCCACCGAGGTGACGACCTCCTCGACCTCCGCGCGCACCGACAACGCCCACGCCACCGCGTCGTGGGGGTCGCCGGGCACCAGCTTGAGGGCCGCCGCACACACGGTCTGCACCTCGTCGTGGCAGACCACCCGCGCCAGCTCCGAGCACTCGACCCCGAGCTCGGCCGCGAGCAGGGCCATGGCGATCGGGCGCGGTCGCGCGGGCCGGCGTACGTCGAGGGGCCGGAGGCGGTCGAGCAGGCGCAGGTAGCCGCGGCCCGCCTCGACCGAGGCGGCGCGGACGACCTGGCTGGGGTTGCGGGCCGCCCACGCCGCCTCGATCTCGCCGATCCGGTCGGGGCCGGCCCGGTCCGTCTGCGCCAGGGTGACGACCGCGGTGGCGGCCTCCACCGGGATCGAGGTGGCGAGCCGCAGGCGGAGAAAGGCCGGTACGTCGAGTCCCGGAGGTCCGCACAGCAGTGCCGGCTCGAGGGCGCCCGACTGGGTGTGAGCGCCGACGGGCAGCCGCGCGTCGGCAAGCAGGAGGGCCTGGCCCGACAGGAGGCTGGTCATCAGAAGAGCGAGTAGAGCTGGGCGAGCGGCAGCTCGGTGGCGGGGGCGGGGACGACGGCCTCGCCGTCGATCGAGATCGCGAAGGTCTCCGCGTCGACCTCGATCCGCGGGAGCGCGTCGTTGTTGACCATGTCGGACTTGGAGAGGTGCCGGGTCGGCTTGACCCCCACGAGCTCGCGGCGGACGCCGAGGGAGTCCGAGAGGCCCGCCTCCAGCGCGATCGGCGGCACGAACGCCACCGAGAGGTCCGCGCCCGAGCCGGCGACGAGCGCCGGCCGCATCAGGACCGGCTGCGGAGTCGGGATGGACGCGTTGGGGTCGCCGAGCGCCGCCCAGATGATCGCGCCGCCCTTGATCACCACGCTGGGCCGCACCCCGAAGAACTTCGGCTCCCACAGCACCAGGTCCGCCAGCTTGCCCGCCTCGACCGAGCCGACCAGGTCGTCGATGCCATGGGCGATCGCCGGATTGATCGTGTACTTGGCGACGTAGCGTCGCGCCCGCACGTTGTCGGCCGGACCCCCGAGCGGGCCGAGGCGGCCCTTCATAACGTGCGCGACCTGCCAGGTGCGGGTGATCACCTCGCCGATCCGGCCCATCGCCTGCGCGTCGCTCGAGGTCATCGAGAGGGCGCCGAGGTCGTGCAGCAGGTCCTCGGCCGCGATCGTGGTCGCCCTGATCCGCGACTCCGCGAACGCCAGGTCCTCCGGCACGGCGGGGTTGAGGTGGTGGCAGACCATGAGCATGTCGAGGTGCTCGGCGACGGTGTTGACCGTGTGCGGGAGGGTCGGGTTGGTCGAGCCGGGCAGGACGTTGGGGTGCCCGGCGATGGTCAGGATGTCCGGCGCATGCCCGCCGCCGGCGCCCTCGGTGTGGAAGGCGTGGATGGTCCGGCCGTCGATCGCCGCCAGCGTCGACTCGACGTAGCCGGCCTCGTTGAGGCTGTCGGAGTGCAGCGTCACCTGCGTGCCGTACGACGCCGCGGCCCGCAGCGCCGCGTCGATCGCCGCCGGTGTCGAGCCCCAGTCCTCGTGGCACTTGTACGCCGCGGCCCCCGCGACCGCCTGCTCCCGCAGCGCGGCGTCGCTGACCGTGTTGCCCTTGCCCATCAACAGCAGGTTGACCGGCAGGTCGTCGAGGCCGCGGAGCACCTGACGGAGGTGCCACGGGCCCGGGGTGACCGTCGTCGCCTTCGATCCCTCGCTCGGCCCGGTGCCGCCGCCGCCGAGAGTGGTGAGGCCGGTGGCGAGGGCTTCGTGCACCTGGCTCGTGGAGAGGAAGTGGACGTGCATGTCGATCCCGCCGGCCGTGAGGATCCGGCCCTCGCCGGCGATCACGTCCGTGCCGGGGCCGATCTCGAGGTCGGGGTGGACGCCGTCGGAGATGTCCGGGTTGCCGGCCCGGCCGAGCGCGACGATGCGGCCCGCCCGCACGCCGACGTCTGCCCGGACGATGCCCCAGTGGTCGAGCACGATCGCGTTGGTGATGACGGTGTCGAGCGCTCCGTCGGCCGAGGTCCGCGTGCCCTGCGCCATCGACTCGCGGATCGACTTCCCGCCGCCGAAGACCGCCTCGTCGCCGCCGACCGTGAGGTCGTCCTCGACCTCGATCCACAGGTCGGTGTCGCCCAGGCGGACCTGGTCGCCGGTCGTCGGCCCGTAGAGAGCGGCGTACCGACCGCGGTCGAGCTCAGCCATCGAGCTCACCGTCCCTCCCCGACGTCCAGCCGTGCCTGCGCTGAAGGCCGGGGACCCGCCGTCGCCCGGTGAACGGGACCGCGTCGACCGATCTGGAGACACCGGGCTCGAAGCGGACCGAGGTGCCGCTCGGGATGTCGAGGTGCAGCCCGTGGGCGGCCGCGCGGTCGAGCTCAAGGCTCGGGTTGGCGTCCGGCAGGTGCAGATGCGACCCGATCTGGATCGGCCGGTCCCCGGTGTTGACCACCACCAGCGTGGTGACGGGTAGGCCGGCGTTGATGACGATCGCGCCCGGGCGCACCCGGACCGCGCCGGGGGCGTAGCTGCCGTCGTTGACGCTCGGCGCGTCGATGGGCCCGTCGATGGGCCCGTCGATAGGCCGGTGCAGCGTGACCAGCTTTCGGCCGTCGGGGAAGGTCGCCTCGACCTGGACCTCGTCGACCATCGCGGCCACGCCGGGGAGCACCTCGTCGGTGCCCAGCACGCGCCGCCCCTCCTCCATCAAGCCGGCCACCGAGGCGCCCTCCCTTGCCCGCTCGATGACCCAGCAGGACAGCAGCGCGACCGACTCGGGATGGTTGAGCAGGACCCCCCGCTCCCGCCGGTCGCGCGCAACCATGCCTGCGACCGAGAGAAGCAGCTTCTCCTGGTCGGCCGGTGACAGATGCATGGCAGATGAGTAGAACAGTCGTTTGTGTCGCCCGTGTTACGCCCACTCGCTGGTCGAGCCGACGCCTCGCTGGTCGAGCCGACGCGAGGGACGAGCGTCGTGTCGAGACCAGAGCCCTCAGTGGGACACTGCCACCGTGACTCGCGACATCGTCATCCTCGGCTCCACCGGGTCGATCGGCACCCAGGCGCTGGACATCGTGCGCGCCAACGCCGGCCGCTTCCGGGTCGTCGGCCTCACCGCGGGAGGCAGCCGGCCCGAGCTCTTCGAGGCCCAGGTCGCGGAGTTCGCCCCCGCCTTCCACGGGCTGGGCGAGGAGGCGTCGGTCGAGGCGGCCGCGCGAGAGTGCGACGTCGTACTCAACGGCATCGAGGGCGCCGTCGGGCTTCGGCCGACGCTGGCCGCGCTCGAGGCCGGCAACACCCTCGCGCTGGCCAACAAGGAGTCTCTGATCGTCGGCGGACCGGTCGTCACCGGTGCCGCCGAGCCGGGCCAGATCGTGCCCGTCGACTCCGAGCACAGCGCCCTCGCGCAGTGCCTGCGCGGCGGCTCGGCCGAGGAGGTACGCCGGCTGGTGCTGACCGCCAGCGGTGGACCCTTCCGCGGCCGGTCGCGCGCCGATCTGACCGACGTCACCCCTGAGCAGGCGCTCGCGCACCCGACCTGGGCGATGGGCCCGCTGGTGACCGTCAACTCGGCCACCCTGGTCAACAAGGGCCTCGAGGTCATCGAGGCGCACCTGCTCTTCGGCATCCCCTTCGACCGGATCACCGTCGTGGTCCACCCCACGAGCGTCGTGCACTCGATGGTCGAGTTCGTCGACGGCTCCACCCTGGCCCAGGCGAGCCCGCCGACGATGCTGATCCCGATCGCGCTCGGCCTCGACTGGCCCGACCGGGTGCCCGACGTGGCGCCCGCCGTCGACTGGAGCAGCGCCAACACCTGGGAGTTCTTCCCGCTCGACGACGTCGCCTTCCCTGCCGTCCGGCTCGCCCGCGAGGCGGGGGAGCGCGGCGGCACCGCCCCCGCCGTCTACAACGGCGCCAACGAGGAGTGCGTGGCGGCCTTCCTCGACGGCCGGCTGCCGTTCGCCCGCATCGTCGACCTGATCGAGGCCGCGGTGACCGATCACGACGTTCGCTTGGAGCCGTCCCTCGACGACGTCCTCGCGGCGGACGCCTGGGCGCGCGATCACGCCCGAGGCCTCATCACACGCCTCCGTACGACCGACCTGGGGAGCCCTGCTTGACCGCCCTTCTCTACGTCTTCGGCCTGGTCGTCTTCCTCATCGCGATCCTGGCCTCGATCGGGCTGCACGAGTTCGGCCACATGATCCCCGCCAAGCGCTTCGGCGGGAAGGTCACCCAGTGGTTCGTCGGCTTCGGCCCCACCGTGTGGTCGAGGAAGATCGGCGAGACCGAGTACGGCGTCAAGGCGGTGCCGCTCGGCGGCTACGTGAAGATCGTCGGGATGCTCCCGCCCGACCCGAAGGCGCCCGTCCCGGCCGCCGGGGAGAGCGGCGAGGTGACGGTGCGCGGCTCGAGCACCGGGCTCTTCACCCAGCTCATCTCCGACGCGCGACAGGCGGAGTGGGAGCACGTCAAGCCGGAGGACGAGCCGCGGCTGTTCTACAAGATGGCCTGGTGGAAGAAGGTCGTCGTCATGGCCGGCGGCCCGATGGTCAACCTCCTCATCGCGTTCGTGTGCTTCCAGGCGGTGTACGCGACGTACGGCAACCCCGAGGACCACAAGATCGGCACCACCATCGACGAGGTCCTCGACTGCGTCGTGCCCTACGCCGAGGCCGAGCGCAAGTGCGAGCCCGGCGACCCGGTCACGCCCGCCAAGAAGGCCGGGCTGGAGGCGGGCGACCGGTTCGTCGCGGTCAACGGCGTGCCGGCCAGCTTCTGGGAGGCCGTGCAGGCACAGATCCGTGGCAACGCCGACGGCGTGGTCACCATCACCTACGAGCGCGACGGCGTCGAGACGACGGTCGAGACCAACACCACCGTCACCGCGCGGCCGGCCTCCGACGACCCGTACGAGGAGAGGATCGAGGACGTCGGCTTCCTCGGCGTCGTGCCGACCGACCTCGGCCCGCGCACCGGCGGCCCGCTCTACACGCTCGAGGACATGGGCGCGAAGACGGTCAAGGTCGTCGAGGCGATGGCCGACCTTCCGGTGAAGGTGTGGGGCGTCGCGAGGGCGATCGTCGGCGTACAGGAGCGAGAGCCCGACAGCCCGGTCAGCATCGTCGGCGGCGGACGGATCTCCGGCGAGGTCGCCGCCCACGACGAGATCCCGGCGACGGAGAAGGTCGTCTTCCTCGTCATGCTGATCGGCGGCTTCAACTTCTTCATCGGGATGTTCAACTTCATCCCGCTCCTCCCGCTCGACGGCGGCCACATCGCTGGCGCGATCTACGAGGCGCTCCGCCGCGGCCTCGCCCGCCTGCGCCGCCGCCCCGACCCCGGCTACGTCGACGTGGCCAAGATGCTTCCCGTCGCGTACGTCGTCGCCAGCGCCATCCTCGTCCTCGGCCTGGTCCTCATCGTCGGGGACATCGTCGTACCCCTGCACCTCCCCTCGTAGCTCATCGTCGGTCGAGCCGACGCGAGGTACGAGAGTCGTGTCGAGACCATGGGTCGAGCTCAAGGACCCGTTCCCGGTCTCCTTCGACCTCTCGTCGCTTCGCGACTGAGCGGCGTACCTCCGTAGACTGGCGGGCGTGACGTCAGTCGGACTCGGCATGCCCGCCCTCCCGCCCCCAGTGCTCGCGCCGCGGCGGCCGACGAGGCAGATCCAGGTCGGCAAGGTCGGGGTCGGCAGCGACCACCGGATCTCCGTGCAGTCGATGACCACGACGCTGACCGCCGACGTCAACACGACCCTTCAGCAGATCGCCGAGCTGACCGCGTCCGGCTGCGACATCGTGCGGGTCGCCTGCCCGAGCCAGGACGACGCGGACGCGCTGCCCGAGATCGCCCAGCACTCGCAGATCCCGGTGATCGCCGACATCCACTTCCAGCCCAAGTACGTCTTCGCGGCGATCGACGCCGGCTGCGCCGCCGTACGCGTCAACCCGGGCAACATCCGCCGGTTCGACGACCAGGTGCGTGAGATCGCCAAGGCCGCCAAGGACCGCGGTACGTCGATCCGCATCGGCGTCAACGCCGGGTCGCTCGACAAGAGGCTGCTCGAGAAGTACGGCAAGGCCACCCCCGAGGCGCTGGTCGAGTCGGCGGTGTGGGAGGCCGGCCTCTTCGAGGAGCACGACTTCCACGACTTCAAGATCTCGGTCAAGCACAACGACCCGGTCGTCATGGTGCGCGCCTACGAACTGCTCGCCGAGGCGGGCGACTGGCCGCTCCACCTCGGCGTGACCGAGGCCGGCCCGGCCTTCCAGGGAACCATCAAGTCGAGCGTGGCCTTCGGCGCTCTGCTGAGCCGGGGCATCGGCGACACGATCCGGGTCTCGTTGAGCGCCCCGCCGGTCGAGGAGGTCAAGGTCGGCCTGCAGATCCTGCAGTCGCTCAACCTGCGTGAGCGCAAGCTCGAGATCGTCTCCTGCCCCTCCTGTGGCCGCGCCCAGGTCGACGTCTACACCCTCGCCGACCAGGTGACCGCCGGCCTCGACGGACTCGAGGTCCCGCTCCGGGTCGCGGTCATGGGCTGCGTCGTCAACGGCCCCGGCGAGGCGCGCGAGGCCGACCTCGGCGTCGCCTCGGGCAACGGAAAGGGCCAGATCTTCGTCAAGGGCGAGGTCATCAAGACCGTCCCCGAGTCCAAGATCGTCGAGACGCTGATCGAGGAGGCCATGCGCATCGCCGACGACATGGAGCCCCTTGAGGGCTCCGCACCTTCGGTCAGCGTCAGCTGACCGAAGGCGCGGAGGCCTCTGAGGTGTGGCTCCGCCCCGCCCGGGTAGTCCCTAACGTTCTGGTTGTCGGACGACCAGAACGTTAGGGACTATCCCGGGGCGGCCGACCGGATACCCGGATACTCTCGGGCCGTGCTCACGCTGAGCGGGATCCGGGTGCTGGGTCCCAGCGATCTGCCGGAGTTCCTGTCGCTGGTGGCGCGGGATCCGGTGGTGAATGTGTTCGCCGAGCACCGGGCGCGGACGACGAGCCTCGACCCCCGGTGGCTGGGCGGAGAGGTGTGGGGGAGGTACGACGACGACCGGCTCGTCGCCGCCTGTCACGTGGGCGCGAACCTCGTGCCGATCGAGTGCGGTCCCGACGACGCGCGGGCGTTCGCGGAGCACGCGCGCGTGAAGCCGCGCCGCACCATGACGATCGTCGGCCCCGAACGTGCCGTCGAGATGATCTGGGACCGCCTCGACGTCGAGTGGGCGGGAGAGCGCGAGATCCGCTGGCGGCAGCCCCACCTGGTCCTCGATCGGGCGTCCCTGGCCGAGCCCGACCCCGCCGTACGCCGCACCGAGCTGCGCGACATCGACCTCGTCTACCCCGCCTGCGTCGCCATGTACACCGAGGAGGTCGGGGTGTCGCCGGAGGCCGGAGGGGGCAAGGACCTCTACCGGGCGCGGGTGTCGCAGCTGATCTCACGCGGTTGGTCGTTCGCGCGCTTCGAGCACGGCCGGGTGGTCTTCAAGGCCGAGGTCGCCTGCGCCTCACCTGCGGCGGCCCAGATCCAGGGAGTCTGGGTCGCCCCGGACCGTCGCGGCCAGGGCCTGGCGGCCGCCGGCATGGCGGCGGTCGTCGACCTGGTCCGCCGCGACATCGCGCCGGTCGTGTCGCTCTACGTCAACGAGTGGAACGAGCCCGCGCGCGCGGCGTACACCCGGGTCGGCTTCCGCGAGACGGCCCGGTTCGCGACCGTCATGTTCTGACCGTGTGTCGCCCGGACCGCCCGGTCGGTGCGCTGGGAGTTGCAGGAACTGCCCGGTCGGTGCGCTGGGAGTTGCAGGAACTGCCTGGTCGGTGCGCTGGGAGTTGCAGGAACTGCCCGGTCAGCGGGGCGACCAGGTGGCGCGGGGGGCGACCGCCCGGGCCACGGGCTTCCCGAGGTCCGGGACTGCGATCTCGCAGTCGCCGACGGTGCACCGCACCAGGGCCGACCGCTTCTTGCTGTAGACGTGGAAGAAGACGGTGTCGGCGTCCTCCCAGAGGACCTGGCCGAAGTAGTACGGCGCGTCGTACGTCGCGACCTTCTTGCCGGAGGCGGTGCGGGTGGTCACGCGGTTCGGGCCGAGGCCGTCGGTGAGCAGGTGGACGTTGGCGGTGTGCGAGCCGTCGGGCGAGAACTCCTCGACCCGCTCGTCACATGACTTCGTCAGCGCCTGCCCGGGCCTGGCGAGGGTCGAGACGACCGAGCAGCCGCCCAGGTAGGGATCCTTGGTCAGGATCGCCAGCCGGTCGGCGCCGATGTCGGCGTCGTAGCCGACCTTCCTCTTGACCACGTCGAGCACCTGGGTGCCGATCGCCCACGAGTAGGTGCGCTGCTGGTTCCACCCGCCGAGCAGGACCCGGTCGGCGTCGACGTCGAGCAGGTGGAGCCAGCTCAGCTTGAGGCTGGTCTCCGCGCGGTCAGCGCCGGTGGCGACGTCGACGACCTTCAGGTCGCTGCGCTTCTTGCCCGAGGTGAGCACCGCCAGGGTGGTCCCGTCGTCGGAGAGGACGGCCCCATCGGCGCCCTTCGCCGAGGTCACCGTCGTGGTGGTGCCGTCGGCGGCGACCCTCAGGACCTCCTTGAAGGAGCCCTGCCGCGAACTGCGCGCGTACACATAGGTGTCGTCGTACTCGCCGAGGAGCGTTGTCGACCTCCCCTTGACCTGGATGTCCGTGTCGCCGTCGACGAGACGGCCGTCGGAGGTCATGAAGGGGACCGCCGGCGGTGCGCCCTGCTCGAGCTTGTTGAGCTCGAGCTTCACGACCGGCGCGGCGCGCCGCTGGCCGACGGCGTTGGTGGAGCCGGCGGCCGCTGCGCCGCCGAGGATCGTGACGAGCCCCGAGGTGAGGACGGCGGCGAGGCCGGCGGCGAGCAGTCGGGCGCGGGTCCGGTGTGAACGGGTCATCTGCGGTGCTCCTGAGGGGTCTCGGGCATGGCTTCGTCTCCAGTACGACGCCGGGTACGGCGGATAGGTTGCCCTCGGCCCCGGACCGCGACGGAGAATTTTCGCACCACATGTATCAGCGGAGGGGTGGCCACCTCCTGTGTGACATGGGGACAATGGTCACCGTGCCGGAGCAGCATGGACCCGCGCCGCGGCGTCCCGGGCAGCCGAGCCCTGGGCAGCCTGCCCGGGCGAAGCCCTGGGCTGATGCGGAGGCGGCGTTCACAGCGTGGCGATCGGGGGACGCCACAGCCGTGGACGAGCTCATCCGAGTGATGACACCCGTGCTCTGGCATGTTGTGCGGGCATACCGACACGACCCTGCCGCGACCGAGGATGTCGTGCAGTCGGTCTGGTTGGTCTTCGTCCGCTCACATGCGTCGATCACTGATCCCCGGGCCGTCGCGTCCTGGCTGATAACCACAGCCAGGCGCGAGGCCCTCCATCTCGCCCAGCGCTCGGGACGGACGATCACGGTCGCCGACGAGGAGCTGGGAGCACGGCTGCCGGACGCCCGCTCGGCGGAGGAGGTCGCCGTACTGGACGACGAGTCGGCCCAGCTGTGGCGATCCGTCGAGACGCTCGACGAGCGCTGTCAGAAGCTGCTCCGCGTGGTCGCCTTCTCCGACCGCCCCGACTATGCGACGCTCACTAGGGAGCTGAAGATGCCGACCGGGAGCATCGGCCCGACCCGGTCGAGGTGTCTCGGCAAGCTCCGCAAGGCCATGACCGATCCGGCCGCCACGCCTAGGAGCGCCGTACGATGAACCGTGCGATGAACCCCGAAGACCTCGCCCTTCTCGACGACCTGCGGACGATGTGGGAGGCCGTCGACCCAGCGCCGGCCGACCTGGCCGACCGGATGATCGCGACCGTCTTCGGCACCGACCCCGTCGACCTCGACCTCGAGCTCCTCGGCCTGCTGGCCTTCGAGACCGAGCTCACCGGTGCGCGCAACGGCAAGGCCGACTCGGCCCGCGACACCACCAGCAAGTTGGAGTTCCGTGGCGGCGAGACCGAGCTGGTCCTGCTCATCGGGCCGGAGCGTGCCGGCAAGCGCCGGCTCGACGGCTGGGTGCTCCCCGTCAGCGAGCTCAACCTCAGCCTGGAGGTCGATGACCGGCCTGCGCAGGTCATCACGTGCACCGACGGCCGCTTCACCTTCGGCCCGCTCGCCCCCGGCCTCGCCAGACTGATCGTCAGGCCGACCGACCCGTCCACGAAGCCGTTCCAGACGCCCGTCTTCGAGATCTAGAGAGTCGAGTCATCTTGACCGGTCCCGACACGCCCGCGCCGAAGCTCCGCCGTCCGACTCCACCGGTGCGACGCGAGCCGTCGCCGCCACCCGACGACATCGTCCGGCTGAGCGACGGCAGGGTCCTCGACCCGGGGAGGGCGCCGGCGGTCGAAGGAGTTCTGCCGCGCTCGACCGTCTACGTCGCGCCCGAGATCCTCGTCTCCCGGGTCGCCGACGTCGACACGAGCGCCGTACGTCGTCGCCTCGATGCCGCCGCCGCATCCGTCGGCTGGCGGCTCGTCGACGCCCCGACCCGGGTGGCCCGCCAGGGCCGGGCTGCCGACCGGGCGCCGCTGCGGCTGCGCATCGAGCCCCTGCCCGGGGTCGTCGCGCCGTCGCCCGACGCCTTCGCGCTCCTGCAACGCGCTCGCGCGGCCGCTACCGCCCTGTCCGACCTCTGGGGCGCGGGGTTGCAGCACCTGCTGACGCTCGGGCCCGTCGAGGGCAACCCCTTCCACAGCAGCAACCCGTTTCACTCGTCCAACCCGTACCATTCGAGCAACCCCTTCCACTCCAGCAACCCGGCGCTCGGCTATGCCCTGCCCGGCAGCGGTGGCCGGCAGCCGGTCGCCTACGTCGGGAGGAGGCCGGCGCGACGCGAGAAGGTGCCCGGTCGCCGGCCGATCGTGGGCGTACTCGACACCGGCTGCGCCCCACACGACTGGCTGGATCGCGCGGTCCGCCCCGGCCCGGGCATCGACCGTCAGCCGATCGGATACTTCGCGCCGGAGACCGATCCGGAGCTCAATCCCGACCAGCAAGGCCCTGTCGACGGGATCATCGACGACTACAGCGGGCACGGAACATTCGTGAGCGGCCTGATCCACCAGGCCTGCCCAGACGCCGACATCCTGATGTGGCGCATCGTCAACTCCGAGGGTCCGATCGTCGAGGACCACCTCGTCGCGGCGCTCTCCGACATCGCCGAGCTGGTCAGGAGGCACCGTGACCGGGAGCCCGGCGGACAGGCCGTCGACGTCCTCAACCTCTCGATGGGCTACTACCACGAGACGCCGGGTGATGCGCTCTTCGATCCGACGATGAGTGAGTTGCTGCGGCAGCTCGCGGAGTGCGGCACCGTGGTGGTCTGCTCCGCGGGCAACGACGGCACCGACCGCGAGATGTACCCGGCCGCCCTCTGGGAGTGGTCCGACGGGCTCGGCCCGGTTCCCGCCGCCGACAACCGTGCGCCGCTGGTGTCGGTGGGCGCACTCAACCCGAATGGCACGGATGCGCTCTTTAGCAACGCCGGGCCGTGGGTGCGCGTGCACGCCAACGGAGCCAGCGTCCTCAGCACGATGCCCGGCTTCGACGGCAGCCTGCAGCCGACGGTGGAGACGACGGACAAGCAGGGCCGTTCCCGGGCGGCGATCGACCCCGACGACTTCAAGGGTGGATTCGCGGTGTGGAGCGGTACGTCGTTCGCGGCGCCGGTTGTCGCCGGCCGGCTCGCGGGGCAGCTGATGGAGCTGATGGACGAGGAGGCCGACGGCTTCGGGAGCGGCGTCCTCGATCCCAGGCCGAGGCTCGACCGCGCCGCCGCGGTGGCGCGGGCGCGGAGGGCGGTGGCCGCCGTAGAGGCCGACCCGTCATGATGACGCGTGCCCAGGCCGGAGTCGCTCAGTCCCGAGGAGCTGCTGCGCCGCGGTCGTGAGGCGGTCCGCGCGGGCCGGGTCGCCCACGCCCGGCGACTGCTCGACCGGGCGCGTGGCCGCACCATCGACCCCGAGCTGCTCGCCCTGATCGAGCTGCCGACGGCGTACGTCGACGCGGAGACCGGCGATCTCGACGCGGCCCTGTCCCGGTGCTCACGCGTGCTCGCCGACCGTGGGCTCTCCGAGGCGACCCGGGCCCTCGCCGCGTCGCAGCGAGCGCTGCTGCACACGCGGACGGGCGACCTGGCCGCCGCGCTGAAGGACTTCGCGGTGGCCGAGCGGGGGCTGGCCGACGCGGAGCACCTGGGCCGGCTCCACCTCAACCGCGGCAACGTCTATCTGCAGACGCGCCAGCTCGGGCCGGCGCGGGAGGACTTCGAGGCCGCGGAGCGGCTGCTCGCCGAGAGCGGCGACCCGCTCGAGGCCGCCAAGGCCGGCTTCAACCAGGCCTACGCCGACCTGCTGGCGGGTGACCTCGTGGCAGCGCTGCGAGGCATGGAGCGGGTGACGCCGGTGCTCTCCTCGGCCAGCCCGGTGACGGCGGCGGTGCTGGCCCAGGACCGCGCCGAGGCTCTCCTCGCGGCGGGCCTCGCCGAGGAGGCGGAGGCCGAGCTGGCGCGGGCGGCCAAGGGCTATGCGGCGCGCCGCCTCCGGCAGTACCAGGCTGAGGCGGAGATCGTGCACGCCCGGACCCTCCTTCGCCTCGGTGAGTGGACCAGGGCCGTCCGGGTCGCCCGCCATGCGGCTCGGACCTTCCGCGACAGGGGCAGCGAGACCTGGGCGCTCCGGGCCGATCTGGTGGCGCTGGGCGCGCGCACCCGCGCCCGCGAGCGGGGGAGCGGGCTGCTGGCCGACGCCGACCGCACGGCCGAGGCGCTGAGGTCGTCGGGCCTGGTCGAGGAGGCGACCCTGGCCGCCCTCGCGGGGGTGCAGATCGCCATCTCGAGGGGAGATGTCGAGGACGCCGCCGCCCGGCGTCGGCGGGTGCGGATGCCTGCTGCCGCCGGCACGGAGTCGCGGCTGATCGCCCGCGAGGTCGACGCCAGGCTCGCCTTCGCACGCGGGCGGCGTACGCGCGCCCTCGGTCACGTCCGCTCGGGCCTGGCCGACCTGCACGCGTGGCAGTCGTCCTTCGGCAGCGTCGACCTGCAGAGCAACGTCGTGGCCCTCGGACGCGAGCTGGCGCGGCAGGGACTGCGCGGAGCCGTCGCCGGTGGCCGGCCCGAGGAGCTCTACGAGTGGTCGGAGCGGGCGCGCGCCCTGGTCAACCGGGTCACGCCCGTGCGACCACCGGTGGACGCGCAGGTCGCGGCCGACCTCGCGGAGCTGCGGATGATCTCCACCGACGGGGCGGCCCCGTCGGGCCGGGTGCGTGAGCTGCGCCGGCGGATCCGCGAGCAGACCTGGTACGGCGAGGGGTCGCGCGCCGTGGCCGAGCCGGCGGCGGCAGACGAGCTGCGTGAGAGCCTGGCCGGCGCCGACGCGACGCTCCTCGCGCACGTCGTCGTCGACGGGCAGATCACCGCACTGGTGGCGGGCGGCGGGGCCTGGAGCATGCACTCCCTCGGGCCGTACGCTCCCGTGCGCGCCGCGCTCGACCGGGTGCTGGCCGACCTCGACATCGCGGCCAGTGAGCTGCAGCCGAGCATGCGCGAGCTCGTGCACCGCGGGCTGCGCTCCGGCTTCGCCGCGCTCGATGGGCTGCTGCTCGCGCCGCTCTCCGGAGCCGTCGCCACGTCGCGGGTCCTGGTGACACCGTCCAGTGCCTTGGGTGGCCTGCCGTGGTCGTCACTGCCGTCTCTCCGTGGCCGGCCGCTCACCCAGCCGCGCACCGCGACCCGGTGGGTCAGGAGCACCGCCGGCCCGCCCGCGGCGGTCGACAGCGTCGGCTTCGCGACCGGACCGCGCGTCGCCCGCGCGGACGCGGAGGTCGCCGCCGCGGCCGGGGCCTGGCCGGCGGACAAGGTACGGCGGGTGCACGGCGCCGGAGTCGCCGACCTGGTGGACCTGGCGGAGGAGGTCGACGTCCTCCATGTGGCGGCGCACGGCAGGCACAGCCGCGACACGCCGCTCTTCTCGGGCCTCGAGATGGCCGACGGCGCGTTCTACGGCTACGACGTCGACCGGGTCCGCAACATCCCCCAGGTCGTCGTACTCTCCGCCTGCGAGCTCGGCCGGGGCGCGGTCCGGGTGCCCGAGGAGTCGTTGGGGATGGCCGCGGCCTGGCTGCATGCGGGCACGCGACACGTGGTCGCCTCCTCCTCGCTGGTGTCCGACGAGGCCGCCCGGGCACTGCTGGCCCGGCTGCACCAGCGTCTCGCGGAGGGTGCTGCACCGGCCGATGCGCTGGCCTCCGCCCAGGCCTCCGCGGAGGCCGGCGAGGCACCGACCCCGTTCATCTGCTTCGGCGCCGGTTGGTGATGATCCCTCGGTGGTCGAGCCCGCGAGCGCCAGCGAGCGGAGTCGAGACCATGGCGGCGAGACGGATCCGAACCGGCGTGTATCAAGGGCGAGGTTCCGTGCTCCTGCTTGATATGGAGACAATGGTCACCATGTCAGGGCAACCGAAACCTGAGCGTGCTCAGGCAACGCCGTGGAATGAGGCAGAGGGGGCGTTCACAGCGTGGCGATCGGGGGACGCCACCGCCGTGGACGAGCTCATCCGCGTGATGACCCCGGTGCTCTGGCATGTTGTGCGGGCATACCGACTCGACCAGGCCGCAACAGAAGACGTCGTGCAAACGGTCTGGTTGATCTTCGTCCGCTCACATACGTCGATCACTGACTCCAGGGCCGTCGCGTCCTGGCTGATAACCACAGCCAGGCGCGAGGCCCTCCATCTCGCCCAGCGCTCGGGACGCACCATCACGGTCGCCGACGAGGAGTTGGCGCCACGACTGCCCGACGAGGATTCCGCGGAGGAGGTTGCCGTGCAAGGAGACGACACCTCCCGCCTGTGGCGCGCCGTACGCAACCTCGACGAGCGCTGCCAGAAGCTGCTCCGGGTGGTTGCCTTCTCCGACCGCCCCGACTACGCGACCCTGACCAAGGAGCTGAAGATGCCGACGGGGAGCATCGGACCGACGCGGTCCCGGTGTCTCGGCAAGCTCCGCAAGGCTCTCACGGAAGGAGCCGGCTCATGAACCTCGAAGACGTACGTCTCCTCGACGACCTGCAGAGCATGTGGGAGCTCCTGGACCCGCCACCCGCGGACCTGGCCGATCTGATGATCGCGGCGGTCGCCGCCGCCGATCTCGACTGGCCGATGGCGTGGGAGCTCGAGCTGCTGACGCTCACCTACGACTCCGCTCGCGAGGACGCACCGGCCATCCGCGGCCTGGCCACCGCCCGCACCCTCACCTTCGGCCACGACAACGGCCCGACCCTCGACGTCGAGTTCGACGGTACGTCGGTCAACGGCCAGGTGCTCGGCCTGGCGGGTGACGCGGGCGCCGTGGAGGTGGTGCTGGAGACGACCAGCGGATCCTCGTGGTCGACCGTCGCCGACGAGTTCGGCTTCTTCACCCTCGAGGCTCCCGGCATCGCCGGCCGCGGCGTATCCGCCCGCTTCACCCTCGTCGTCGGTGGTCAGCGCATCGCGACCGAGTGGATCGCCCTGTAGCCGATATCCACGGAAGTGGTCTCGACACCGCTCGCTGCGCTCGCGGGCTC
The DNA here is from genome assembly GCA_963767345.1 of uncultured Actinomycetota bacterium. Classification (GTDB taxonomy): domain Bacteria; phylum Actinomycetota; class Actinomycetes; order Propionibacteriales; family Nocardioidaceae; genus Nocardioides. The sequence continues at coordinate 149,078 of CAVYDO010000005.1, read as the reverse complement.
GACCACCGAATTGTGGTCTCGACACCGCTCGCTGCGCTCGCGGGCTCGACCACCGAACGTGCTGTGATTGCTGAAATCGGCGAGGGACGAGCGACCGCAGTCTCGGTGGTCGAGCCGGTCGCGAGGGACGAGCGACCGTGTCGAGACCACGCCTCAGCAGTACGGCTGCCGCAGCGTCTGGATCGGCCCGACGATCGGGTCGGAGGCATACACCGACGTGGCCAGTACGGCGTCGCGCGCGGCCTTCGCGCCCACTCCGGTCGCGATCTTCCGGGCGATCAGTCCCGCCACGACGGGCGCGGAGAACGACGTACCGCTCCACCGCGCCATGCCCCTGTCGAACACCCGGATGTCGCCCTTGTCGGGCGTCTCCCGGCACTCGAAGGTGCCGTCGGGGAAGGCGTTGACGACATTGCGACCCAGCGCATAGACGTCGGCCGACACGCCGAAGTTGGAGAAGCTCGAGACGCGCCCGTCACGGTCGAGCGACCCGACACCGACCGCCCAGTCGAAGGCGGCAGGCCAGAAGGGCGCGGGTGACCCGTCGTTGCCCGCGGCCGCCACCAGAACGCAGTCGAGGCCCTCGAGCCGGGTCTCGTAGTAGTCGGCGAACACCAGCGAGGGCAGGTCGAGGTAGGTGCGGCAGCCGGCCGACAGGTTGATGACCTGCGGCTTGTGCGTGAGCGCCTCGTCGAGCTGGGCGACCATGTCGGACTCGAGGATGCCGCCTGCGCCGACCCCGTTGATGCAGAAGCCCTCGACGAAGATCTCGGTCGCCGGCGCCACGCAGCGCACGACCCCGGCGATGAACGTCCCGTGTCCCTCGTACGGCCGCAGCGCGCGGCCGGGGCTCGGAGCGACGGGCGGATTGTTCTCGTCGTCGCCCTGGACGCCGTGCAGCCACGGCGTCCGGGGGTCGGTCGCGGCCGGCGGGTACCAGCCGGTGTCCACCACGACGACACTCACCTTGCGACGCTTCTTCTTGCCATGGCAGGGCGGTGGCCAGGGCTCCTTGAGCCCGGTCTCGGTCGGCTCGTCCGCCGGACACAGGCGGCCGGGGTTGGGTGAGATGTGGATCCAGTGGTCGGGCGTGACACTGCCGCGCTCGAGCGCCTGGTCCTGGTGGAGGACCTCGATCAGGTCCGGAATGTCGAGGTCGCCGGTCCTCGGCGGCAGTCGGTAGAGGAGCGCCCCCTCGGTGAGCCGCTCGGGGTCACCCAGCTCGCCTTGGAGCAGGTCGCGCCTGCGCAAACCCTCCCGAACGCGATCGTCGGCCTCACCGGCGCGCACGAGCAGGTTGTCCGGGTCGTAGAGGAAGGTGAAGTCGGCCGGCGCCTCGGTGTTCCAGGCCACCGGCCTCCCCTTATCGCCCTTCTCGTTGTCCCGCCGGAACTGGCGCAGCTGGTCAGTCGTGCGCCTGCGAGCGTCGTCGCCGATGTTGAAGTCGCCTGCCATGTGCCGAACGTAGCGGCACCTTGCCTCCGATTGCACGAGAACGGGCGGTCCGCGATCATCGGGCGACAGATGGAAACCGTCGAGCAGCGATCAGACAGTGGCCTCGGGGGCGCGTCCGGGGCTGAGGAGGCTGCGACCCTGCTCCGCGACGTCTTCGTCGACCCGTCAGGCGCACTTCAGCGCTCCGAGCAGATGTTCCTGGAGACGCGGTCACCCCTCATCCGGTCCTTTGCCCGTCAGATCATCGGCATCGTCCTTCGCGATCGCGGCGAGGCCTCCGCGGCGCTGCGCGCGTTGCGTTCCGCGCTCCGATACGCACGCCGGTCAATCGACAAGGCGCGGGTGAGCGACGTCGAGGCGACGCTGGGAGCGACCCTGGTCGTCGCCGGCCGGACCCGTGAGGGCCTCCAGCATCTGGATCGCGCCGTGAGCCACCAGAGCGGCCAGCAGCAGGCGACGGTTCTGACGCGCCGCGCCTGGGTCTACACGTCGCTCGGCCTGCACGCCGATGCCGTGGAGGACCTGCGCCGCGCATGTCTCGTCTTCGAGCGGACCGGGGACCTGGTGTGGCAGGCCCGTGCCCTCAACATCCGCGGGCATGCCCGGGTGAACCTGGGAGACCTGGACGGAGCTGCGGAGGACTTCGAGTCATCCAGTGAGATCTCGCAGCTGCTGGGTCACGACGCGGACGTTCCCCTGAGCATCCACAACCGGGGTTACGTCGCCTTCCTGGCCGGTGACCTGCCCAAGGCTCTAGCCCTCTACGCCGCTGCCGCCGAGGGCTTCGAGACGACCGGAGAGGTCTCGGTGGACTTCGTGGTCGACCGCTGTGACGCCTATCTCACGGCGGGCCTGACCGACGAGGCGGTGGAGGTTGTGGAAGGAGCCCTGGCGGCGCGATCGCTGCTCGGCCGCGAACGTGCCATGTTGACCCTTGCCTTGGCATCGGCCCTACTCGCGAGAGGCGATGCGGGTCGCGCGGCGACCCTCGCCGGCTCCGCCCGCACCATGCTCCTTCGCCAGGAAAGCAGGTGGCTCGCTGCGCGCGCCGAGGTGACGGCGATCTCGGCGGGTCTCGGTGGGCGGGCGACTCCGATGCTCGTGGGCCGGGCCACATCTCTGGTGGAGGAGATGCGTGGACTTGCTCTGCCCGACCTGCCGCAGGCGCTGCTGCTGGCGGGGCGACTGGCGGTTGGGCCGGGGTCGGTCGAGGGGAACGACTACCTGTCCGAGGCGGCGTCATACCGGCGCACCGGAACGAGTCTCAGCCGGCTGCTGGGCTGGCTCGCGACCGCGCTCTGGCGCGATGCCCGAGGCGACCGTGCCGGAGTGTTGCGCGCGTGCGCCCGCGGCCTGACGGCACTCGAGGAGCATCAGGCGACGCTCGGTAGCGCCGAGCTTCGCGCGCTCGCGTCGCACCACGGCGAGGAGCTCGCCTCGTTGGCGACGAGAACGGCGCTCGCCATGGGCGGCTCCAGGCGCCTGCTCACCTGGACCGAGCGCTGGCGCGCGACCGCTCTCACGGTTCCCACGGCGACCCAGCGGCAGAGCGATGCCGCGACCGACCTTGCCGCGGTGCGCGCACTCAGGCGCCGCATCGACCAGGCGCGGATGGCCGGCGAGCCGACTGAGCGGTCCGAGCGCGACGCGAGACGACTGGAGCAGCGGATCCGTCAGCAACGGCACCAGGCCGCCGGCTCGGGTGGAGCCCGAGACCGGCTCGACGTCGACGCGCTCGTTCAGGCGCTGGGCGAGGCGGGAACCGCGTTGGTGGAGCTCGCCGAGATCGACGGGGTGCTGCATGCGCTGGTGGTCCGAGACGGCCGAGTGCGGCGGGTCGACCTCGGGGAGGTGGAGGGTGCGCGGAGGGCGGTCGACTTCTCGCGGTTCGCGCTGAGGCAGGCCGGTCGTGGACGTCCCGGCCAGTTGGCTGTTGCGGGTGAGCGGCTCCAGGAGGCGTTGTTGGGCAAGGCCGCCCGGATGCTCGGCGACGGTCCGGTGGTCGTGTCGGCGAGCAGCCGGCTCCAGGGGGTTCCGTGGGGCGTGCTGCCTGCACTCGCCGATCGCTCGGTGACCACCGTCCCGTCGGCACTCAACTGGCAGCGGGCCAGGTCGGCGACGCCACCCGGCGGCGGGCGCGTGCTCGTCGTCGGGCCCGGGCTGGCGAGCGGCGGCGCGGAGGTGCCGGCCATCGCCGGCACCGACCCGCAGGCCGTGGTGCTGGCCGGCGACTCGGCAACCGCGGACGGGGTGCTCGAGGCGCTCGACGGTGCCCAGCTCGCGCACATCGCCGCTCACGGTCACTTCCGCGAGGACAGCCCGATGTTCTCCTCGCTGACCATGGCCGACGGGCCGCTGATGGTGCACGACCTGGAGCGGCTGGGGCGGGCGCCGTACCGCGTGGTGCTCTCCGCCTGCGAGTCCGGGGTGATGAAGCCGGTCGGCGCGGACGAGCTGCTCGGCTTGTCAGCGGCCCTGCTGTCGATGGGCACCGCCGGCATCGTCTCGACCCTCGCCGAGGTCGACGACGCCGCCACGGTCGAGGTGATGGTCGCGCTCCACGGGTCGTTGCGCGCAGGCGCCGGCCTGGGCGACGCACTCCTCGCCGCGAGACGGGCCTCGGCCCACGATCCCGTGCTCGCAGCCACCGCGGCCAGCTTCACCGCCCTCGGCATCTGACCTCGCTCCGGCCGGGGTGGCCGGTGGGTTGGCTCGGCTCATGCATCCCAGGTTCACCTGGGATGTTGTCACTTGACCCGCCGTACAACCAGGGTCAAGTGACAACGCACCAGGTCAACCCGGGATGCGAGTGATCAAGCGACCCCGGCGTACGGCGCGTCAGCTGGCGAGGCGGGTGGCGACGGGTGCGAAGCCGGCGGGACCCAGCCCGGAGTAGCGGGCGAGGTAGGCGCCGGCGCTGGAGATCCGCACCTGGTCGCCGGCGGCGAGGCTGAGCGGCAGCGGCACCGGGCTGCGCTCGCAGAGCACGTCGGCGCTGTCGCAGGTCGGGCCGGCCAGCACGCACGGGCCGGTCGGCCCGCCGCGGTCGGTGCGCACCGGCTTCGCCACGACGTCGGGCCCGAGCATCCCGCCGTAGACGCCCGCATCGAGGAAGACCCACCTGGTCGTGCCGCGCGAGAGCACCTCGACGACCGTGCACACCAGCTCGCCGGCGGGGCCGGCGATGGTGTGGCCCGGGGTGAGGATCGTGCGCGGCCGGTCGTCGCCGAAGCCGAAGGCGAGCGCCCGCCGGATCGACCCGGCGTACGCGCGAAGGTTCGGGTACGGCGCGCCGAGGCGTGCCGGCAACCCGCCACCGAGGTCGAGCAGGTCGGGGTCGAGGCCGTCGCGGCGCAGCGCCTTGAAGACCTTCGCGGCGGTCGCGATCGGCTCGGACCAGGCTCCCGGGTCCCGCTGCTCGGAGCCGACGTGGAAGCGCAGCCCCGCCGCACGCAGACCGATCCGGTCCGCGAAGCGGAGCAGCGCTCCGGCCGCCTCGGGCGGGCAGCCGCGCCGGTCGTCGGCCGCACGGGCGGGCCCCACGGCCAGCCGGCAGAGCACCCGCGAGTCGGGGGCGGCGTGGAAGACCTTGACGACCTCCTCCGGCGAGTCGACGACGAAGAGGTCGACGCCCAGATCCGCCGCCTCGGCGATGTGGTCCCAGCGCTTCACCGGCTGCGAGTACAGCACCCGGGACGGGTCGGCGCCCGCAGCGAGGCAGGCGCGCAGCTCGGCCGGATCGGCCGCGTCGAAGCCCGCGCCGGCCACGGCGAGCGCCCGGAGCAGCGTCGGGTGCGGGTTCGCACGCACGGCGTAGTGAACGGCCGACACCGGCAGGGTCGCGGAGAGCTGCGCGAGCCGCGCGACCGCGGCGTACGGGTCCAAGGAGACGTACGGCGTGGCGGGGCGGTCCGGCGTCCGCTGCGCCCTCGCACGTGCCGGAGCGGCGGTCATGGTCATGGTCATGGCTTTGAGGAGCGGGAGTGGTCGGTCCTGATACCAGGACGCGTAACTGGTTGGAGACGCGCCGGTGCCCGCAAGTAGCCTTCGCCCATGATCCTGCGCATGTCGTCGCTGTTCGTCCGCACCCTCCGAGACGACCCCAACGACGCCGAGGTGCCCAGCCACCGGCTGCTGGTGCGCGCCGGCTACATCCGCCGCGCCGCGCCGGGCATCTACACCTGGCTGCCGCTGGGCCTGCGGGTGCTGCGCCGCATCGAGCAGGTCATCCGCGACGAGATGGACGCGATCGGCGCGCAGGAGATGCTCTTCCCCGCGCTGCTGCCCAAGGCGCCCTACGAGACCTCCGGCCGCTGGACCGAGTACGGCGACGGCATCTTCCGGCTGCAGGACCGCAAGGGCGACGACTACCTGCTCGGCCCCACGCACGAGGAGATGTTCACCCTCGCGGTCAAGGACCTCTACTCCTCCTACAAGGACCTGCCGCTCTCGATCTACCAGATCCAGAACAAGTACCGCGACGAGGCCCGCCCGCGCGCGGGCATCCTGCGCGGGCGCGAGTTCGTGATGAAGGACTCCTACTCCTTCGACGTCGACGACGAGGGTCTCGACGCGTCGTACCAGAGGCACCGCGACGCCTACATCCGCATCTTCGACCGCCTCGGCTTCGAGTACGTCATCGTCAAGGCGCTGAGCGGTGCGATGGGTGGCTCCAAGTCCGAGGAGTTCCTCGCCAAGGCCGCCGTCGGCGAGGACACCTACGTCCGCTGCGACCGGTGCGACTACGCCGCCAACGTCGAGGCGGTCGAGGCGGTGCCGCCGGCGCCCTCGTCGTACGACGACCTGCCGGCCGCGCACGCCGAGGACACTCCCGACACCCCGACCATCGAGACCCTCGTCGGCCTGCTCAACGAGCGGTTCCCGCGTGACGACCGGCCGTGGGTGGCCGCCGACACGCTCAAGAACGTCGTCTTCAAGGTCCGCTACCCCGACGGCGAGACCGAGGCGCTCGCGGTCGGCGTGCCCGGCGACCGCGAGGTCGACACGAAGCGGCTGGAGGCCTTCCTCGGCGAGGGCGCCGAGTTCGAGCCCTTCGACGAGGACGACTTCGCGGCCCGTCCGGCGCTGGCCAAGGGCTATATCGGCCCCGGGTCGCTCGGCGAGAAGCTGCCCGCGGGCGTGCGGTTCCTGGTCGACCCGCGCATCGTCACCGGCACGCGCTGGGTGACGGGCGCCGACGAGCCCGGCCGCCACGTGATCGACCTCGTCGCCGGCCGCGACTTCACCCCCGACGGCACCGTCGAGGTGGCCGACGTACGCGCCGGAGACTCGTGCCCGGTCTGCCACGCCGACCGCGGCGGCGTCCTCGAGACCGCGCGCGGCATCGAGATGGGCCATATCTTCCAGCTCGGCCGCAAGTACGCCGATGCGCTCGGCCTCCAGGTGCTCGACGTCAACGGTAAGCTCGTCACGGTCACCATGGGCTCCTACGGCATCGGCCCGTCGCGCGCCGTCGCCGCCATCGCGGAGAACACCATCGACGAGCTCGGTCTCTGCTGGCCGCGCGAGGTCGCGCCGGCCGACGTCCACATCGTCGCCGCCGGCAAGGACGATGAGGTCTTCGCGACCGCGTCGCGCCTCGCCGAGGAGCTGTCCGCCGCCGGCGTCGACGTCCTCTACGACGACCGCGCCGGCAAGGTGTCGCCCGGGGTGAAGTTCAAGGATGCGGAGCTCATCGGCGTCCCGACCATCGTCGTGGTCGGCCGCTCGCTCGGTGAGCACGGCACCGTCGAGGTCCGCGACCGCCGGACCGGTGAGCGAGAGTCCGTCCCCGCCGCCGACGCCACCGCCCGGGTCCTGGAGGCGATCGGCTCGTGACGGTCGAGGCCGTCATCTTCGACTGGGGCGGCACGCTGACCCGGTGGCACGACGTCGACTTCCACGCGGAGTCGGTGGCGCTCGCGCAGGCAGTGCGCGCCACGACGTCCCCCGACGACGCCCACGCTCTCGACCATCGGGCCCACGCCGAGCGCCTGCATCGCGCCGGAGGAGTGGTCTGGGGTCGCAGCCGCGACCTCCATCGGAGTGCGACGATCGGCGACCTCTTCACCGAGGCCGGGCTCGAGCACGACCCCGACCTGCTCGACGCCTACTACGCCTTCTGGGAGCCGCACACCCTCACCGACCCCGAGGTGCGCCCGATGTGGTCGTCCCTGCGTGAGGAGGGGATCAAGGTCGGAGTCCTCTCCAACACGATCTGGCCCCGCGAGTGGCACGTCGGGTTCTTCGAGCGCGACGGGGTCTACGACCTCGTGGACGGTGACGTCTACAGCTGCGAGATCCCCTGGACCAAGCCGTCACCCGAGGCCTTCCGGGCGGCGATGGCGGCGGTCGGGGTCGACGACCCGGCGCGGTGCGTATACGTCGGCGACCGGCTCTTCGACGACGTCCATGGCGCCCACCAGGCCGGCATACGGGCTGTCCACATTCCGCACAGCAACATTCCGGCCGAGCAGATCGGCCACACTGAGGGCGAGCCCGACGCGGTGGTCCACTCACTCGCCGAGATCCCGTCCGTCGTCGCCTCCTGGTGACCGGGAGGCCCCGCTCCGATTTGCAAGAAGTTGCAACGGAGGAAGATGACCCCCTCGCGACTGCTGGTTCCGGGGCGTGCGCGATGCATGCTTCTGCAATCCGGTGAGTGGTCGCTTTCCGGGGGGATCCCGGGACTTCCCGGCGGGGGCGACCCGCAGCCGGCCTTTGTCACAGGTGGCCGGCCTCGGGCCGGCCAGCTGTCATTTCTCGCCGCTCTCACCCGCCGCGGAGCTCGTCGAGGCCAGGGAAGGCCTCCGGCTCGGCGTCCAGGGCCAGGAGCCGCAGCGCGCCGGCGGTGAGGGCGCCGACGGCCCAGCGGCGCTGCTCGCCGGCGGCCCGGGAGACCAGCCACGCGTACGTCGCGGTGCATCGCCGCTCCACCTCCCGGGCGGTCTCCTCGATGGCCGCCGGCGAGTCGACCGGCCCGGGTGGCTCGTAGGACACGGCCGCGGGTCGCGGCCGGCCGCCCAGGTCGCGGATCGCCGCGGTGAGCTGGTCGCGCTGCGCCCGGTGCGCGTCGTACCCGCGCTGGAGCGCCGCGTAGAGGGTGGGACGCTCGGAGGCGGAGGTCTGCCCGCCCAGGAGGCCGTGGAGGTAGAGCGCCGCGTGCTCGCCGGCGAGCGTCTCCTGGAGTGCGCGCAGCGCGGTCACCGGCCGCCCTCCGCGTCGCCGGACGCCGGTGTCAGCAGCACCACCTGCTGCGCGACGGCCGCCGACATGCTCGCCAGCAGCCGCGCGAAGTCGCCGCTCGCGGCCCGCACCGCGGACTCCGCCAGGATGGTCTCGAGGGCCCGCTCGGCCCGCCGGAGGGTCGACAGCGCCTTCGCCGGGCGGGCCGGGACCGAGACCGAGGAGCCGGTCGCCGGAGCCGTACCGGTCGTCTCGGGCGAGGTCGACGCGGCCGGGTCGGTCGCGGCGAGCTGGGCCAGGTGAGCGTCATGGCTCCCGAGCAACGCGCGGAGCCGACGCCGCAGCGCCCGGTGCCGCTGCCCGGTCGCCCGGACCGCCTCGGCCGCCGCCGCGACGGCCGCCCGGACCTCGTCGAGGATGATCAGGTCGCCCTCACGGTCCGGTGTCGGCGTCGCCGAGGCGTCGGCCCCCACGGCCGGGGGCGGCCGCCGTCGTGACCCTCCGTCGCCCAGCTCGCAGCCGGACACTCCCAGCACGCCGGCCACCGAGGCGGCGCGCAGCGTCGTACGCCGGGAGAGCGGGGGCACGCGGACACCCTATGGAGTACGTCGTCCCCGCGCGAGGAGTACGTCGCTCCTCCGCGCGGCGCGCGGCCGGGCCCCGCTGGGCGTGGGAGGTCGGGCGCACACCGCCGCCACGGCGACCAGGGCGGCCGGCCGCCCCCAGGGTCGCTAGGGTGGTGGTGACAACAGCACAGGAGGTTCCCGCGTGAGCAGTCATCGTCGTGATGCAGACGAGATCGAGGCCGTACTCACCGAGCCGCTCGGATCCTTGGGGCTGGACGTCGAGGCAGTCGAGATCACGCCGGCCGGCAAGCGGCGGGTCCTCAAGGTCGCCGTCGACCAGGACGGCGGCGTCACCCTCGACACCGTCGCCGACGCGACCCGCGTGGTCTCCGGCGTCCTTGACGACAGCGACGTGATGGGCGAGCAGCCCTACACCCTCGAGGTCACCTCTCGCGGCGTCGACCGGCCGCTGACGTTGCCGCGACACTGGCGCCGCAACGGCCGTCGGCTGGTCAAGGTCGTCCTCGCCGACGGCGAGCAGGTCACCGGGCGCATCCGCTCGAGCACCGACGACTCCGTCACGCTGCTCGCCGATGGCGAGGAGCGGGTCATCGCGTACCCCGAGATCGCCAAGGCGCTCGTGCAAGTCGAGTTCAACCGTCCCGAGGAGGACTCCTGATGGATATCGACCTGAGCGTCCTGCGGATGCTGGAGCGTGAGAAGGAGATCTCCTTCGACATCCTCGTGGAGGCGATCGAGCAGGCACTGCTCACGGCGTACCACAAGACGCCGGGAGCCCAGGATGACGCGCGCGTCGTGCTCGACCGCAAGTCGGGCCACGTGATCGTGTTCGCCGCCGAGCTCGACGACGAGGGCGAACGCGTCGGGGAGTACGACGACACCCCCGACGGCTTCGGACGGATCGCGGCGACGACCGCGAAGCAGATCATGCTGCAGCGGCTGCGCGATGCCGAGGACGAGGTCAGGTTCGGCGAGTTCTCCGGCAAGGAGGGCGACCTGATCTCAGGGGTCATCCAGCAGGGGCGCAACCCCGACGACGTGATGATCGATCTCGGCAGGCTCGAGGCGCTGCTGCCCTCGGGCGAGCGGGTGCCCGGCGAGAAGTACCCCCACGGCGAGCGGATCAAGACCCTCGTCGTGTCGGTGCGCAAGGGCATGCGCGGTCCGCAGATCACCTTGTCGCGCACCCACCCCAACCTGGTCAGGAAGCTCTTCGCCCTCGAGGTCCCCGAGATCGCCGACGGCACCGTGGAGATCGTCGCGATCGCCCGCGAGGCCGGCCACCGCACCAAGATCGCGGTCCGCTCGACCGTCGCGGGCGTCAACGCGAAGGGCGCCTGCATCGGCCCGATGGGCCAGCGGGTGCGCAACGTCATGGCGGAGCTCGGTGGGGAGAAGATCGACATCGTCGACTGGGCCGAGGAGCCGGCCGAGTTCGTCGCCCACGCGCTGTCGCCCGCCCGGGTCAACTCGGTCGAGGTGCTCGACGCCGCGACCCGGTCGGCCCGCGTGGTCGTCCCCGATTACCAGCTCTCCCTCGCGATCGGCAAGGAGGGGCAGAACGCCCGCCTCGCCGCCCGCCTCACCGGCTGGCGCATCGACATCAAGCCCGACACCGATGAGTGAGACCGGCAGCGCCGCGCGAGGCACGAGCGCGGCGTGTCGCCGGGCCAGGTCGAGCAAGCGACGCGACCGAGGAACGAGGTCGCGCGAGCGCGTCGAGACCCGGTGAGGGACGCAGGGCGGCGACCACGGTCGAGAGCAAGCGGAGCTGGTCTCGACACGGCTCGCGCAGGCGCTCGCCGGCTCGACCAGCGAGAAGGTGGGCCTGCCTCGCCGGCTCGACCAGCGAGAAGGTGGGCCTGCCTCGCCGGCTCGACCAGCGAGAAGGTGGGCCTGCCTCGCCGGCTCGACCAGCGAGGAGCTGCTACGCCTCGCATGCCGGGCCGGGAGCCCAGTCGACGCACACCCAGTCGTCGGCGTCGAGGCGCAGCTCGATGGTCCCGCAGTTGGGGATCCGGGCGGGGGTGGCAGCCATCCGGAAGAGCTCCGGCACCATCGACCGCATGATCCCGCCGTGGGTCACGGCGAGGACGGTCTCGCCGGGATGACGGTCGGCGATCTCCTCGAGTACGACGCGGAAGCGGTCGCGAAGCTCCGCCCCCGACTCTCCACCGGGGACACGGACCGAGAGATCGCCGGCGAGCCACGGCTTGAAGTAGCTGCCGAACGGGTCGTCGGTGAGCGGCGTACCGGCGAGGTCGCCCACCACGAACTCGCGGAGCCCTTCACGCGCGGCCACGCCCACGCCGAGGAGCGCGGCCGCGATCTCGGCCGTCTGCACCGCGCGGGAGTAGCTGCTGCACCACACGTGGGAGATCCTTTTCCCGCGAAGGGACTCGACCAGGTCACGCGCCTGCCCGCGACCCAGCGGCGTCAGCGACCCGCCGACGTCACCCCAGAGCGGCTGCTCGTACTCGGCCTCACCATGACGGGCCAGGATGATCGTCGTCGGACACTGCAGCGTGCTCACCGGCACCATTCTGCCCGCCCGCTCCACCCCTCCGACGGCGCCGGGAGCACCGCCGGTTCGAATTCCGTTGCGGGGGAGCGGTAGGGTTGGCTCCCGGTGGCGCGTCGACGAATCTCTTCTGCATGCCCGGGCGAGAACCCCCTCGTGGGACTTGTCCGGACGTGTGTCGGATGCCGGACGCGGGCCACCAAGAGCGAGTTGCTGCGGGTGGTCGCCGGCACAGACGCGCAGGGCCGTCCGGTCCTCGTGCCTGATCCGGAGTCCGTCCGGCCCGGGCGAGGGGCGCACCTGCACCCCACGACCGACTGCTTGGCGCTCGCGGTACGACGACGAGCGTTCGGGCGGGCCCTCAGGGTCCGCGCGAGGATCGACGTCGACCCGCTGGAGATCTACCTCGACGAGCAACAGACACCGCTCGGCAACACCGACCTCACCGACCGACCAGAAATTGGAGCAAGCAGCTCATGAGCACTCGATGAGTAACTCCCGATGAGTTTGCACCACCCATAAAGCGGTCCGACGCTCCCCTGGTTTCAGCTAGGCGCCCGGACCAGAAGGAGCAGCGTTACAACGTGGCTAAGACCCGAGTCCACGAACTCGCCAAAGAGTTCGGAGTCGAGAGCAAGTTCGTTCTCGAGAAGTTCAAGGAGATGGGGGAGTTCGTCAAGTCGGCGAGCTCGACCATCGAGCTCCCCGCCGAGATGCGCTTCCGCAAGGAGCACGGCGAGAGCCTGAAGGCGGAGCAGGCCAAGACCGAGTCGGCCGGCTCGGCCGGCTCACAAGCCCCGGCCGCGAAGGTCGAGCGGCCGGCCACCGCGCCCGCCGCACAGGCACCCGCCACGCCGTCCCCGGCGTCGGCCGCCGAGGAGCGGCCCGCCGCCCAGGCCGGGCCCCGGCCAGGCCCCAAGCCCGGCCCGAAGTCGAAGCCGGCCGCCGAGCCCGTCGCGGAGCCCGTCGCGGAGCCGATCGCGGAGCCCGTCGTCGAGCAGGTCGTCGAGACCTCCGGACCCGACACCCTTACCCCCGAGCCCGCCGCAGCCGAGCCGGCTGCCGCTGACGACGGCGGTGCGGGGGGCACAGCGCCGGCCGGGCGCGCCCCGAGGCCCGGTTCGCCCAGGGCGCCCTCGCCCAAGGCACCCGGACCCCGTCCGGTCGGCCGCCCAGGCGCTCCGCGACCGGGGAACAACCCGTTCGCCTCGTCGCAGGGCATGGGTCGCCGGCCGGCCCCTGCCAGTGGCGGCGCAGCGCCCACCGGTGGAGGCGACGACCGCCCGCCGCGTCCGCCGGCGGGCCGTCCGGGCATGCCCCGCCCCAATCCCGCGATGATGCCCAAGTCTCCTGCCGCGTTCGGCACCGGTCCCGGCGGCCGACCGGGGCCGGGTCGAGGCGGACCCGGTGGACCTGGTGGTCCCGGTGGCCGTGGAGCTGCGCCCGGTCGTGGCGCGCCCGGCCGCGGTGGCCCCGGCGGCCCCGGTGGTCCCGGTGCCGGTGCGCCGGGTCGCCCCGGTGGCTTCGGCGGTGGACCCGGTGGTCGTGGCCGGCCCGGTGGTCGTGGACAGACCCAGGGTGCCTTCGGTCGCCCCGGTGGTCCGTCGCGCCGCGGCCGCAAGTCCAAGCGGGCCCGTCGCCAGGAGTTCGAGGCCATGGAGGCCCCGACGATCGGCGGGGTGCGCGTCCGCAAGGGCAACGGCGAGACCGTCCGGCTGCCCCGTGGCGCCTCTCTGACGGACTTTGCCGAGAGGATCAACGTCGACGCAGCGTCGTTGGTGCAGATGCTGTTCTCGCTCGGTGAGATGGTGACCGCGACCGAGTCGGTCAACGACGAGACGCTGGAGCTGATCGGCGAGGAGCTCAACTACATCGTCCAGGTGGTCTCGCCCGAGGACGAGGACCGCGAGCTGCTCGAGTCGTTCGACCTCGAGTTCGGCCTCGACGAGGGCGACGAGGACGACCTCGCCGTACGTCCGCCCGTCGTGACCGTCATGGGCCACGTCGACCACGGCAAGACCAAGCTCCTCGACGCGCTGCGCAACGCCAACGTCGTCGACAAGGAGGCCGGTGGCATCACCCAGCACATCGGTGCCTACCAGGTGCACACCGAGGTCGACGGCAACGACCGCCGGATCACCTTCATCGACACTCCCGGTCACGAGGCGTTCACCGCCATGCGTGCCCGCGGTGCGAAGGCGACCGACATCGCGGTGCTCGTGGTCGCGGCCGACGACGGCGTGATGCCGCAGACGGTCGAGGCGCTCAACCATGCCAAGGCCGCCGACGTGCCGATCGTGGTCGCCGTCAACAAGATCGACAAGCCCGACGCCGACCCCACCAAGGTTCGTGGCCAGCTCAGCGAGTACGGCCTGGTGCCGGAGGAGTACGGCGGCGACGCGATGTTCGTCGACGTCTCGGCACGGGAGGGCCTCAACCTCGACAAGCTGCTCGAGGCCGTCGTGCTCACCGCCGACGCGTCGCTCGACCTGCGCGCCAACCCCGACCAGAAGGCCCAGGGCCTCGTGGTCGAGGCGCACCTCGACCGCGGTCGAGGTGCGGTGGCGACCGTGCTCGTGCAGCGCGGCACGCTCCGTGTGGGCGAGTCGATCGTCGCCGGACCGGCCCACGGCCGCGTCCGGGCGCTGCTCGACGAGCACGGCAACGAGCTCGAGGAGGCGACCCCGTCGAGGCCGGCGCTCGTGCTCGGCCTGAGCGCGGTTCCGGGTGCGGGTCAGAACTTCATCGTCGTCGACGACGACCGGATGGCCCGCCAGATCGCGGAGAAGCGTGAGGCCCGCGAGCGGGCGGCGACCCAGGCCAAGCGCCGCGTTCGCCGTACCCTCGAGGACTTCATGGCCTCCATGGAGAAGGGCGAGAGCCAGGAGCTCAACCTCATCCTCAAGGGCGACGTGTCCGGTTCGGTCGAGGCCCTCGAGGACTCGCTGGCCCAGATCGACGTAGGCGACGAGGTGTCCCTGCGGGTCATCGACCGCGGTGTCGGTGCGATCACCGAGACCAACGTCGACCTCGCGGCCGCCTCCGACGCCATCATCATCGGCTTCAACGTCCGCCCGCAGGGCAAGGCGAGCCAGATGGCCGACAAGGAGGGCGTCGAGATCCGCTACTACTCGGTCATCTATCAGGCGATCGAGGAGATCGAGGCGGCTCTCAAGGGCATGCTCAAGCCGGAGTTCGAGGAGTCGGTGCTGGGTCAGGCGGAGATCCGGGAGATCTTCCGCTCGTCGAAGGCCGGCAATATCGCGGGCTGCATGGTCACGTCGGGCACCATCCGCCGCAACGCCAAGGTGCGTCTGCTGCGTGACGGCGCGGTCGTGGCCGAGAGCCTCGACCTCTCCTCGCTCCGCCGGGAGAAGGACGACGCCTCCGAGGTCCGCGAGGGCTTCGAGTGTGGCCTGGTGCTCCGCAACTACCAGGACATCAAGATCGGCGACATCGTCGAGTCCTTCGAGATGAAGGAGATTCCGCGCTCCTGATCCTCGACCCGGCGCAGGTTGTCCCTCAGACAGGGTCGACCCGGCGCAGGTTGTCCCTCAGGCAGGGTCGACCCGGCGCAGGTTGTCCCTTAGACAGGGTCGACCCGGCACAGGTTGTCCCTCAGACAGGGTCGACCCGGCACAGGTTGCTGAGAAGCGTTCAGCAAACTGCGCCGGCTCGGGGTCGCCGATAGGACAATCTGCGCCGGGTCGGCAAGAGATAGGAAAGTGTCATGAGTAGTCCACGGGTGCGCAAGATCGCGGACCGGATCAAGGTGATCGTGGCCGAGATGCTGGAGCGGCGGATCAAGGACCCGCGGCTCGGGTTCGTGACCGTCACCGACGTGCGCGTCTCCGGCGACAGCCAGCAGGCGACGATCTTCTATACGGTCCTCGGCAGCGACGCCGACCTCTTGAGCACCGGCGCGGCCCTGGAGTCGGCCAAGGGCCTGCTCCGCTCGGAGGTCGGCAAGCAGCTCGGCCTGCGCCACGTGCCGACGCTGGCCTTCGTGCCCGACGCCCTGCCCGAGTCCGCGCGCCACCTCGACGAGGTGCTGGCGGCCGCGAAGGCCTCCGACGCCGAGGTGGCCGCCCGGCGCGAGGGCGCGGCGTACGCCGCCGGCGAGGACCCGTACAAGAAGCCTCGTGAGGACGACGACGAGGACGAGCTCGAGGAGGAGTGACCACAACCTTGACCGACTCCGGGCTGGTCGTCGTCGACAAGCCCGAGGGCATCACCTCGCACGGCGTCGTCGCCCGGGTCCGTCGGACGCTCGGCACCCGCAAGGTCGGCCACGCCGGCACGCTCGACCCGATGGCCACCGGGGTCCTCGTGCTGGGCATCAACCGGGCGACCCGTCTGCTCGGCCACCTGATGCTGACCGACAAGGCGTACGACGCGACGATCCGGCTCGGCCTGACGACCACCACCGACGACCGCGAGGGCGAGCCGCTGGCGCACGCACCCCGGGCCGCCGTCGACGCACTCACCGACGACGCCGTCGGAGCCGCCCTACGGCGGTTCGTCGGCGACATCGAGCAGGTCCCGACCGCGGTGTCGGCGATCAAGGTCGACGGCAGGCGTGCCTACCAGCGCGTCCGCGACGGCGAGGAGATCCGGCTCGCCGCGCGGCCGGTCACGGTGCACGGCATCGACGCCCACGAGCTCCGGAGAGTCGAGGTCGGCGACGCGATGTACGTCGATCTCGACGTCTCGGTCCGCTGCTCGAGCGGCACCTACGTCCGCGCGATCGCCCGCGATCTCGGTGCCGCTCTCGGCGTGGGCGGGCACCTGGCCGCGCTTCGGCGTACCGCGGTCGGGCCCTTCGATGTCGGCGCGGCGACCGCCCTCGACGACGTCTCCGTGGACGCGCTCGTCCCGCTGATCGATGCCGTGCGGGCGAGCTTCCCCGTGCTCGAGCTCGACGCGCGTCGGAGCGCGGACGTGAGCTTCGGGCGACGTATCGACGTCGAGGTCGCCGGGCTGACCGCGCTCGTCGGCGACGACGGCACCTTCCTCGCGCTCTACGAGCCCGCCGGGCCCCCGGGGTCGGGTGCCCGTCCGGTCGCCGTGTTCGCCTGATCGGTCGAGTGCTGGGCGGTGCGCGGGGTACGCGAGCCCGACCTCTGAGCACTCGACCTCGCGGCGCAGCCGGGCCGAGCGGACAAGTAGTCTTGTCCGTCGTGCGAGTCTGGCGTGACGTCTCCGAGGTGCCTGGCTTCGACGGGAGTGGCGACCTCGGCCGCACCGTCGTCACCGTCGGCAACTTCGACGGTGTGCACCGCGGTCACCGGCAGGTGATCCGCGCCGCGCGCCGAGCGGCCGACGAGCGGGGCGAGGAGGGGCGGCTGGTCGCCGTCACCTTCGACCCCCACCCGTTCGCGGTGTTGAGACCCGAGCACGCGCCGGTGCAGCTCACCGACATCGCGACGAGGTCGCGGCTGCTGGCCGACGTTGGGGTCGACGACGTCCTGGTGATCCCGTTCAGCCGGAAGATCGCGGGCTGGTCACCCGAGGAGTTCGTCGACCGGATCCTCGTCGACGGCCTGCACGCCGAGGCGGTCGTCGTCGGCGCCAACTTCCGCTTCGGCCACCGGGCGGCGGGCGACGTGCACCTGCTCGCGGAGCAGGGCGAGACCAAGGGCTTCGAGGTGGTGGCCGTGCCGCTGGAGGGCGGTCCGCAGGTGTGGAGCTCGACGTACATCCGCACCTGTCTGGCCGCGGGCGACGTGCTAGGCGCGGCGGAGGCGCTCGGCCGGGCGTTCACGGTGCGTGGGGCGGTGGTCGTCGGTGACCGACGCGGCCGCGAGCTCGGCTTCCCGACCGCCAACGTGCCCGTCGGCGCGCTCGCGGCCCCGGCCGACGGCGTGTACGCCGGGTGGCTCACGCGCCTCGACACCGGCCGGCGATATCCCGCGGCGATCTCGGTCGGCACCAACCCGACCTTCGCGGGCGAGCGCGAGCGGCGCGTCGAGGCCTACGCGCTCGACCGCGACGACCTCCAGCTCTACGGCGTCGAGGTCGAGGTCGCCTTCGCCGATCGACTGCGCGGGATGGTGGCGTTCGAGGGTGTCGAGGCGCTGATCGCCACGATGAAGGACGACTGCCGTCGCGCCCACGAGGTCCTCGGCGACTGACCGCCCGGAGTTCATTCGATGTCGAGACAGGATCGGCCCGAGCCACCGCGGACGCCCGAGCAGGCCTCGGCGCACGCCGACTCCGGCGCGGCCGAGGAGTGGTTCGAGTCTCACGGCCTGCCGTGGTTCGTCGACTCCCGGCGGCGCCGCGTCGAGCGTGCCCTGGGCCGCTGGCGGCTCGCCCTGGTCGGTGTGGCCCTGCTCGTGGTGTGCCCGGGCGTGGGCGTGGCCGTCGCCCGCTACCTGCACGACGGCGCCGACGGCGTGGTGGTGGCGACCCAGCTGCTCGCCGTCGGGCTGCTGCTCTACGCGCTGGCAGCGCTCGACGGCTGGGCGATCGCCAAGTGGGCGGCCCGCCGCACGTTCTCCAGCCTCGGCCTCCTCGTGCCGCTGGTGACCCGGGCACTGCCGCTGCTGCTCCTGTTCGTGACCTTCCTGTTCATCAACGCCGAGGTGTGGCAGGTCTCCGCGGGACTGGGCGGCCGGGTGATGTGGCTGGTGATCCTGCTCTTCCTGGTCGTCACGGTCGGCTTCCTGCTCGTGCGGCTGCCGGAGGAGATGGCGATCTTCGACCGCGATATCGCCCCGCCCCTGGTCGTCGAGGGCACGCTCGGGACACCCCTGCAGGAAGCGGCTCGGCGATACCCCGACCTGGCCTTCGAGACCCGCGACGCGATCGACGACCTCGAAGGGCTGCAGAAGATCAACCTTGTGGTCATGCTGGTCCTCGCCCAGCTGGTGCAGGTGCTGTTGCTCTTCGCGACCATGCTCTGCTTCTTCGTGGTCTTCGGCCTGCTGATCATGCGCCCCGACGTGGTCGAGGCCTGGACCGGGCAGGACGTCGTCCACGGGCTCTTCGGCTTCGACCGCTTCAACCGTGAGCTGCTGCGGGTGTCGATCTTCCTCGCGGCCTTCTCCGGGCTCTACTTCACGGTCTACGCGGTGACCGACGAGGCCTACCGCACACAGTTCTTCACCTCACTGGTCAAGGAGATGCAGCGCGCCCTCGCCGTCCGTGCGGCGTACCGGATGCTGCGCGACGTCGAGATGAGAGCTCAAGGAGCCTGACCCATGACGCAACCGACCCTGCCCACCCTGGGACGACTGGAGTCGCTGCCCGTGCGCGAGCACCTCGACCTGGTCGCCGAGCCGGTCGCCCGGCTGCTCGCGGACTGGCCGGGAGCGGACGGCATCGCCGTGGTCGAGATCGATCCCGAGTACGCCGACACCGCAGCGATGAGCCGGGCGTACGACCTCCCGCTCGACGTCGGCGCCAACTGCGTGGTCGTCATCGGCAAGCGGGCGGGGGAGGAGCGGATCGCCGCCTGCGTGGTCCGCGCCGACACCCGCGCCGATGTCAACGGCCTGGTCAAGCGCACCCTCGACGTCCGCAAGGCGACCTTCCTCGGCCACGACCGCGCGGTCGCCGAGTCGGGCATGGAGTACGGCGGCATCACCCCGGCCGGTCTGCCGGCCGACTGGCGGGTGCTCGTCGACGCTCGCGTCGCCGAGATGCCGGTCGCACTGCTCGGCAGTGGCGTACGACGCTCCAAGCTGCTGGTCCCCGGCCCGCTCCTGGCCGCCCTCCCTCACCCGCATCCCCTGGGCGTGGAGATCCTCCCCGACCTCGGCCGACCGGGCAGCTAGAGCAACTCCCGGAGGCCCGACCGGGCACTCCCCGCGATGTCCCCGCGCCCACCCGCCGTTTTGGGTCGGCGTACCGGCCGCTGTTAATCTCCGCTGTGGTGCTGCGCGCGCTCGCGCAGGCACGCACCAACCCAGCCGTCAGTCGGCCGCGGACCAAGAGTGCTCCGGTGAACCAGCCCGGGTGCGCCGCGCAACGAGTCGAAGAGGAGAGTCGCCCATGGCCATCGGAACCGATGCCGAGACCAAGAAGAAGATCATCGCCGAGTACGGCACGACCGAGGGCGACACCGGCTCGCCCGAGGTGCAGGTCGCGCTGCTGTCCCACCGGATCAGCCACCTCACCGAGCACCTCAAGACCCACAAGCACGACCACCACAGCCGGCGCGGCCTGCTGCTGCTGGTCGGCCAGCGCCGCCGGCTGCTCAACTACCTGCAGAAGACCGACATCAGCCGCTACCGCTCGCTCATCGAGCGGCTCGGCCTGCGTCGGTGACGTGAGAGCGGCTGTCCCGGCGGGGCAGCCGCTCTTCTGCGTTCGGGGCGCTCGATGGCCTCGCAACGCGACCGGCAAGACGACAACCACAACTGCATCACCCACAACCCAGGAGCGACCGCGTGCGCAGGCTCGGTCCTCGGTAGTGATCTTCGGGTGGCCCTCCCAGGAGGCACCCTCGCTGAGCAGCGAGAGGTACGGCGTACCCGCGGATCTCGATCGAAGACCAGCTGACCTCAACCGGGTGCGCATCGCCTAGGACTCCGCGAGATCAGAAAGCCAGGGATCTTCCACCAATGGAAACCACTGAACCCACCATCTCCGCCGTCGAGACCGTCCTCGACAACGGCAAGTTCGGCCGGCGGACCGTCAAGTTCGAGACCGGGCTGCTGGCCCGTCAGGCCGCGGGCGCCGTCACGGCTTACCTCGACGACGAGACCATGCTGCTCTCGGCGACCACCGCGTCCAAGCACCCCAAGGAGCACTTCGACTTCTTCCCGCTGACGATCGACGTCGAGGAGCGGATGTACGCCGTCGGGCAGATCCCCGGCTCGTTCTTCCGCAGCGAGGGCCGCCCGGGCGAGGACGCGATCCTCACCTGCCGCCTGATCGACCGCCCGCTGCGCCCGACCTTCAAGAAGGGCCTGCGCAACGAGGTGCAGGTCGTCATCACCGTCCTGGCGCTCGACCCCGACATGCCCTACGACGTACTGGCCATCAACGCCGCGTCGCTGTCGACGCAGCTCTCCGGCCTGCCGTTCTCCGGCCCGGTGGGCGGCGTGCGAGTGGCCCTGATCGACGGCCAGTGGGTGGCCTTCCCGACCCACTCCCAGCTCGAGTCGGCCGTCTTCGACATGGTCGTCGCCGGCCGTGTCACCGAGACCGGCGACGTCGCGATCATGATGGTCGAGGCCGAGGCGACCGAGGAGACCATCCAGCTTGTTCAAAGTGGCGCGCAGGCGCCGACCGAGGAGGTCGTCGCCGGCGGCCTCGACGCCGCCAAGCCGTTCATCAAGCAGCTCGTCGAGGCGCAGGCCTCGCTGGCCCGTGAGGCCGCCAAGCCGGTCGAGGAGTTCCCGGTCTTCCTCGACTACGAGGACGACGTGTACGACGCCGTCGCCGCCGAGGTCAAGGACGCCACCGCCGAAGCCCTCACCATCGCCGGCAAGCAGGACCGCGAGGACCGGCTCGATGAGATCAAGGCGGGCCTGCTCGACGCCCTGGCCGGTCGTTTCGAGGGCCGTGAGAAGGAGGTCGGCGCCGCCTTCCGCTCGCTCAACAAGTCGCTGGTCCGCGAGCGGGTGCTGCGCGACAAGGTCCGCATCGACGGCCGCGGCCTGGCCGACATCCGGCCGCTGCACGCCGAGGTCGGCGTGATCCCGCGGGTGCACGGCTCCGCGCTGTTCGAGCGTGGCGAGACCCAGATCCTGGGCGTCACCACCCTCAACATGCTCAAGCTGGAGCAGCAGCTCGACACGCTCTCCCCGGAGAAGCACCGCCGCTACATGCACAAGTACGTCTTCCCGCCGTTCTCCACCGGCGAGACCGGTCGCGTGGGCTCGCCCAAGCGTCGTGAGGTCGGCCACGGCGCGCTCGCGCGTCGCGCGATCCTGCCGGTGCTCCCGACCCGCGAGGAGTTCCCCTACGCCATCCGTCAGCTTTCCGAGGCCATGGGCTCCAACGGCTCCACCTCGATGGGCTCGGTCTGCGCGTCCACGCTGGCGCTCCTCCAGGCCGGCGTACCGCTCAAGGCGGCCGTCGCTGGCATCGCGATGGGCCTGATCTCCGGTGAGGTGGACGGGACGACCCAGTACGTCGCGCTCACCGACATCCTCGGCGCCGAGGACGCCTTCGGCGACATGGACTTCAAGGTCGCCGGCACCCGTGAGTTCGTGACCGCGCTCCAGCTCGACACCAAGCTCGACGGGATCCCGGCAGAGGTCCTCGCTGCGGCGCTGACCCAGGCCCGCGACGCCCGGATCGCGATCCTCGACGTCATGGGCGAGGCGATCGACGCCCCCGAGGAGATGTCGGTGCACGCGCCGCGCATCATCACGATCAGGGTGCCCGTCGACAAGATCGGCGAGGTCATCGGCCCCAAGGGCAAGGTCATCAACCAGATCCAGGACGACACCGGCGCGACCCTGTCGATCGAGGACGACGGCACCGTCTACATCGGCGCCACCAACGGCGAGGCCGCCGAGGCCGCCAAGGCCGCCGTCAATGCGATCGCCAACCCGACGATGCCCGAGATCGGCGAGCGCTACCTCGGCACCATCGTGAAGACCACCAACTTCGGCGCGTTCGTGTCGCTGATGCCGGGCAAGGACGGCCTGTTGCACATCACCAAGCTGCGTGCGCTGGTCGGTGGCAAGCGGGTCGAGAACGTCGACGACGTGGTCTCGGTCGGCCAGAAGATCCAGGTCCAGATCGCCGAGATCGACGACCGCGGCAAGCTCTCGCTCGTCCCGGTCGTGGAGGCCGCCGAGGCCGAGGAGTCCGACGCCGAGCCGGCTGCCGCCACCGCGGAGTGACGTCGCCGGTGCGGACCAGCCAGCGAGTCGGGGTCCGGCTGTCGGCGTTGCAGCCGGCCGACTCCACCCGCACCCTGCTTCGCACCCGCGACGAGGCCGGACAGGTCACGTCGCGGGTGCGCCGTACCGTGCTGCCCTCGGGGCTCCGGATCATCTCCGAGCACATGGCCGGCGCCCGGTCGGCCAGCCTCGGGGTATGGGTGGGCGTCGGCTCGCGCCATGAGGCGCCCGCCCTGCACGGCTGCTCGCACTTCCTCGAGCACCTGCTCTTCAAGGGTACGTCGACCCGCTCGGCGATGGACATCTCGTCGCTGATGGACGAGGTGGGCGCGGAGTTCAACGCCTTCACGGCGAAGGAGTACACCTGCTTCCACGCCCGGACCCTGGGCGAGGACCTGCCGCTTGCGCTCGACGTACTCGGGGACATGTTCACCGACGCCCTGCTGTTGCCCGAGGACGTGGAGGCCGAGCGTGAGGTGATCCTCGACGAGATCGCGATGCACGACGACGACCCCGACGACGTCGCCCACAACCTGCTGGCCGCGCACGCGTGGGGAGACTCGCCGCTCGGTCGCCCGATCGCCGGCACCGTCGGCTCGATCACGACCATCACCCAGGACCGGATCGCGCGCTTCTACCGCCGCCACTACCGCCCCGACAACGTCGCCATCTCGGTGGCCGGCGACGTCGACCATGCACAGGTGGTGCGGTGGGTGCGCAAGGCCTTCGCGCGCAACGACTGGCTGACCACACTCGCCGAGCCGGTGCGTCCCAGACGTGCCGGCCGGCCGCGGGCGGTGCGCACCGGACAGATCACCGCCACCCGCGCCTTCGAGCAGGTCACTGTCGTGCTCGGCACCCCCGGCGTGACGCGCAGCGACCCGCGGCGGTGGGCGCTCGGCGTACTCACCACGGCGCTCGGCGGCGGCACGTCGTCCCGGCTCTTCCAGGAGGTCCGGGAGCGCCGCGGGCTGGCCTACTCCGTCTACTCGTTCCAGATCTCCCACGCCGACGCGGGGCTGGTCGGGGTCTCGGTCGGCTGCCTGCCCGCCAAGGTCGACGCCGTCCTCGACGTGGTCCGCGGCGAGCTGGCCTCGATCGCGGCGGAGGGACTCTCCGATGCCGAGGTAGAGCGGGCCAAGGGTCAACTCCGACGCGGCCTCGTCCTGGGGCTCGAGGACTCCGGCTCGCGGATGTTCCGACTCGGGAAGGCCGAGATCCTCGACGACGAGCTGCTCTCGCTCGACGAGGTCGCCGCCGGCATCGAGGCGGTGACCCCGGACGACGTACGCCGGCTCGCGGCCCAGCTCTTCACCGGGCGTGAGGTGCTGGCCGTCGTCGGCCCCTGAACACCGAAACGTCTCGGTGCTCAGGCGGCGGACTACATGGGAGGGCACAGACGAATCGGGTGACCCTGGCGGGCCTTCCGCGGACGCGGGAGATTCGCCCGTCCGCCGGACCTGGCCTCCTGCCGCTCACCACCACACGAAGCTCTCGTAGGGCACCGAGAGGTTGCGGCCCCATCCCGAGGCACGCTCGCAGGCACCGGCGAGGTCGCAGCGGACGAGCACGCCTTGCCGATGCCGGGTCAGCTGGAATACGAACGTGCTGTCGCTCTCCCAGCGGACGGTCTGCTCGTGGGTGCGCCCGATCTGCCAGTTGTGCATCGTGATCGTCGGTCCGGCGCGGAACTGCGCGAGGACGCTGCCATCGACCATCGACCGCACCTGGAGGATCGCCGGGTCGTGCCACTCCCGTGTCGGCAGGCGGTAGCCGACCGCGTGCAGACCGTCCGGAGAGACGTCGAGGGGCGCGAAGCCTTCGCTCCACGGCGGTGCGCCGGGAGCGGAGAGCGCAGTCGGCCCATAGCCGTCGCCCGCCCGGAGGAAGAGCAGGTCGCGGTCCATGAACGCCGCGGAGGAGTCCCCGGCGATCACCCTACGGCCGGACATGCCCAGCCCTGGGGTCCACTCGACGGTGCGCGGGTCGCCCTGCTGGTCGAAGCCGTAGGTCAGCACGCGGCCGGCGGTCGCGTCGATCGGCAGGACGTACGCCGCGCTCGCTCGCCTGCCCACGACCCTGCGGGTGCGTGCGTCGTACACGGAGGCGGAGCTGCCGCCCCGATCGAAGCCGGTCACGACCAACTGCCGGCCGTCGCGGGAGAGCCGGAACCCGAGCGCCTCGTCTCCGTAGGTCTTCACCGGTCCCCAGATCCGCTGCGGCTCGGTGCCGGGCCGAACGGCGAGGACCGCGTCGCGGAAGCCCTTGCGCACCGCAACCAGCCAGCGGGTCCCGGAGCGGCCGAGCAGCGCGGTACGGTCCGCCCGTGGGACACGGATCCGCCGACCGTCGGCGGTGTGGATCACCCGGTTTCGCAGGTGGTGAACCGTGGCGTCGGCGCCTCGCGGCAGCGCCGATGGGTCGAGGGTCCGGACGTCGTCGGCACCCGACGCGTGAGTGCTCGCGTCGTTCTCGGGACCCCGGACCGTGGCCGCGGCACGCCCGGTCACCAGCTCAGGAGCCAGCAGCGCCGGCGCGAGCAGCACGGGAGCCAGCAACGAGAGGGCGGGCAGCAGTCGGCGGCCGCGGCCCACACTCGTCGGTCCCGGCATCTCTCGCTCCGATCTTCCGTCGAACACCGGTTCGTCTGCGACCCGCTGGCGTGAACTACATGGTAGGGCGCAGACGATCGATGTGAGCTAGCGACGGCCGATGATGCCGACGACCGGCGGCGCCTTCTGCTCCACGACGGAGACGCGGAAGCCGGCCCTGGTCAGCGCGTCGGAGGTCTTGAGCACGATATTGGGCACCAGCTCGGGCCGGTTGGCCTCGTAGAAGAGGTAGACCGAGCCGCCCGGCAGCACCCGCTCGTGGAGCAGGGCGACCTCGTCGGCGCAGTCGCGCACCCAGAAGAGGTTGACGTTGAAGGCGAACACCTTGTGGAGCCGCTTCACCGGCACCCGGAGCGTCGCCAGGTCGATCTGACGGACGGTGAGCCGGCCGGCCTCGACGTACTTGCGGCAGCGGCGCTTGGTGCGGTCGACTCCGGACTCGGAGCGGTCGATCGCGAAGAGCTTGCCGGTCGCCAGCTTGGCGCAGATCAGCTCGGCCCCGGCACCCGGACCGCACCCGATCTCGAGCACGTTGTCGTTGGGCTGGACGTCCATCAGCTCGACGGCCCACTTGATCCGGGGAGGGATCGTCTGCACAGACATGGGCCCAAGCCTGCCACCTCCGGCCACGTGCGTCTCGCACCGCTGCCCGGAACGGACCATCCGAGCTCCGGATCCGAGTCCGCCGTCGTGCTCGATAGGTTGGCCCCGTGACGACGTACGACGCTCCCGCGCAGGCCTCCTCGTCCACTCCGGCGTCCGTGCCGCTCCGGGTCGGGGTGCTCGGCGCCAAGGGCAAGGTCGGGTCCGAGATCTGCCGCGCCGTCGACGCCGCCGACGGCCTCGAGCTCGTCGCCTCCGTCGACGCCGGTGACTCTCTCGAGGACCTGGTCACGGCCGGCGCCGATGCGGTGGTCGACTTCACCCACCCCGATGTGGTGATGCCCAACCTGCAGTGGTGCATCGACCACGGCATCCACGCCGTGGTCGGCACCACCGGCTTCGACGACACTCGTCTCGAGACGCTGCGCGGGTGGCTGTCCTCGCGCCCGGAGGTCGGCGTCCTCATCGCACCCAACTTCTCGATCGGCGCGATCTTGATGATGCGGTTCGCCGAGACCGCGGCGCCCTACTTCGAGTCGGTCGAGATCGTGGAGCTCCACCACCCGAGCAAGGCCGACGCACCGTCCGGCACCGCCCGCCGTACGGCGCAGCTCGTCGCCGCCGCTCGTCGCGAGGCCGGCCTCGGGCCGGTGCCCGACGCCACCTCGACCTCCCTCGAGGGAGCTCGCGGGGCCGACATCGACGGGATCCGGGTGCACGGGCTGCGGATCCGCGGGCTGGTCGCCCACCAGGAGGTCATCCTCGGCGGTCTGGGGGAGACCCTCACCATCCGCCACGACTCCCTCGACCGCGCGTCCTTCGGGCCCGGCGTGCTCACCGGCCTGCGCGCCATCGCCTCCCACCCCGGCCTCACCGTCGGTCTGGAGCATTTCTTGGACCTGTGAGCGGGGCCGGGGCGGGTTGTCACTCGCGTACCAGGTCAACCTGGGGTCTTGTCACCTGACCCTGGTTGCAGGGTGGGTGAGGTGACAACGTCCCAGGTGAACCTGGGATTCGTGGGAGAGCGACGGGGCACCAGCCGGATCAGAGCACGCGAATCAGGGCGGCGGTCAGCGCCGCGCCGAAGACGACGACCAGGAACGGCGCGCGCAGCAGCAGCGCCACGACCGCGAACCCGAGCCCCGCCGCGCGGGCGTCGAGGGTGAGGGACTGGCCCGAGGCGAAGACCTGGACGGCGACCAGCGCCGCGAGCAGGGCGACCGGGATCAGGTCGGCGATGCGGGAGACGACCGGGTTGTCGAGCACGCGTGCGGGCACCGACAGGCCGGCGAGCTTGAGCAGGTAGCAGCCCACGCAGGCGACGAGGAGGGCGGTCCAGGTCATGCTCCCGCCTCCGGGTCGGCGGATGAGGAGGTACGGCGCCACAACACGCCGGCGAGCAGCGCCACGCCGCCCGCGACCAGCACCGGCACCCCGGCCGCGACGAACGGCACGACGCCGAGAGCGACCGCCACGGCGAGAACCGCGACCACCCGGTTGGCCCACCGGTCCAGCCGCGGCCACAGCAGCGCCAGGAAGGCCGCACCGACGGCGGCGTCGAGACCGAAGGTCCGCGGGTCGCCGATCGCGTTGCCGGCCAGCGCGCCGAGAGCGGTCATCAGGTTCCAGAGGGCGAAGACCCCGAGGCCGGTGGTCAGGAAGCCGACCCGGGCAGCGGCCACCGAGCCCCGGGTGACTCCCATGGCGGTCGACTCGTCGATCAGCAGGTGCGCGGCGCCGACCCGGCGGAGTCCCCGCCAGCGCAGCAGCGGCGCCATCCGCAGTCCGTACAGCGTGTTGCGCGCGCCGAGCAGCAGCGCGGTCGAGACACCCGAGAGCGCCGACCCGCCCGCCGCCACGACGCCGACCAGAGCGAACTGGCTCGCCCCCGTGAACATCAGGAGCGACAGCACACAGGTCTGGCCCACCGTCAGTCCGGAGGAGACGGACACCGCGCCGAAGGACACGCCGTACGTGCCGACCGCGAAGGCGACCCCGAGGGAGTCGCGGACGATCGCCTTGCGCTCGGCCTGCCAGTCGCCGATCTGCGGCGTGGCCGTCATGAGACGTCGGTGTGCAGCCGCACCTGCTTCACGATCGTGGCCCCGGTGCCGTCGAGGTCGAGCTCGCGATGGGCGCCGTCGGCCGCCCAGCCGGCGCCGGTGAGGAAGGCGCGCAGATCGTCGTTGGTCGAGTTGACCCAGGTCACCGCTCGGCCGAACCGGTCGGCGACGACGGTGTCGACCGCCGCCTGTAGGAGCCGCGACCCGTGCCCCTGCCTCTGGTGCTCGGGGTCGACGACCATCTCGAGCACCTCCGCGTCGCGGATCGGGTCGCAGTCGGGGTCGCTCGCCGGCGCGGTGACGGCGAAGCCGCGCACGGTGGCGCGCTCGAGGGCGACCAGCACCCGGTTGCGCGCGTCGCCCGGCCTGGCCAGCGCGGCGCGCCACAGAGCCGGGTCGATCGCGATCGCCTCGGCCGGGAGGAGGTCCGCGTACGCCGCCCGCCAGGCGCGGGTCTGCACCTCGGCGACCGCCTCGGCGTCGTCGCTCCAGGCGACGCGCACGGAGACGTCGGCCGTCGGTCCTCCCGGCTGTCTGTCCTGGTTGCTCATGTGCGCGATCCTCCCAGCCCGCGCCGCTCCGCCGCCGAGCCGCCCTCCGACAGGCCCGGGGAGGCCGTCGCCCGGCCGAGCACCAGGGCCCCGCCGGCGGCGAGCGCCATCCCGGCGCACACGCCGACCGCCCAGCCGGCCCGCATCGAGTCGCCGAGGGCGAGGATGCCGACGAGCGCCGGCACCAGGGTCTGGCCGACCACCAGCGGCGCGCTCGAAGACACCACGGCCGCCTGCCCGAGGGCGACGGAGTACACCCAGAAGGCCACCAGTCCGTACGACGGCACAGCCAGCGCCGCACCCGCCACCGGCACGTCCAACGGCAGCGAGACACCGCGGACCGCGATGGCCGACCCGGCGTACCCGAGCCCGGCGATCGCGCCGAGGATGCCGGCGGCGAGGCCGGTGCTGGGACGGCCGGGTGGGTGGAGGCGGACGGCCACCACGAGGGCCGACACGCCCACCCAGAGCGCGACCGCGAGGGGCACCGACGAACGGCTCTCGCCGGGCTCGTCGGATCCCGCCACGACGAGGGCGAGCCCCACCACGATCGCGGCGATCGCCGCCCACTCGACGATGCCGAGCCGCTCGCGCAGCCGGCGGGCCGTCAGCGCCGTCACCGGGAGCGAGAGCGCGACGGTGGCCTGGGCCAGGTAGAGCGGCAGGTACCAGATCGACACGGCGTGCAGCACGAAGCCCCCGAGGTAGGCGGCCACCACCAGCAGCAGGAGCGGGTTGCGGACGGCGCCGCGCACGAAGCCCGCGAGCGTGTCCATGGCGGCCTCGGAACGGCGTACGCCGTGTGCCTGCACCACCGCGGCCACGCCGAAGAGGCAGGCCGCGGCGACCGCCGCGACCATCCCGAGGACGTCGCCGGCGTCGAGACCGTTGGCGAGGAGGGTGCGGGGTGACACCTCAGCGGTAGTGCTCGGGCAGCCGCTGGCCGATCTTCACCTGGCTCTTGGGCATCCGGAGGAAGCGCGGCTGGAGCGCCCGGACGATCGCGTAGTAGGTGGTGCCCTTCACCGACCCGGCACCGAAACGACGGACGAGCTCCTTGCGGAGGCGGAATCGCAGCAGGAGCGAGTCGATCACCACGAGCAGGATGATGCCGAAGGTGAGGCTGTTGCTGATCGCGATCAGGTTGGCCCGGCCCGACCAGCCGAGGAACATCGTGACCAGCAGCAGCGGGATCAACAGCTCGGTGAAGGAGAACCGGTGGTCGACGTAGTCGCGGACGAACCGCTTGACCGGCCCCTTGTCACGAGTCGGCAGATAACGGTCGTCGCCGGTGCGCATCGCCTCGCGCATCTTGGCGCTGCCCTGGGCGCGGGCCGCGCGTTGGGCGGCTGCCTGCTCCTTGCGCGTGCGGTTGCCCTTGGCGTCGGCCTTCGCGCGAGCACGCGCGGCGGCCTCGGCCTCCTTGCGGGTCGGGGTGGGCCGACCCTTGCGCTCGGGCCTTCCCTCGCCTTCGGCGGGACTCTCGGAGATGGGCTCTGGCTTCTTGCGACCGAACAACGGATGACTTCCGACCTGGACGACGAATACGACGTGGCGAGTGCGACTCTCTCCAGCCTACCGAGCCGGACCGGGATCGCCTCGGTCGCCGTCGCGCCCGAGGTGGCGGGCCCACTGTCGGACGGCTTGGGTTTGCGCCTAGGGTGAGGGACAAGACGGCGGCCGGGTGGCCGGCGAACGGTTGGCAGAAGGAAAGGCCTCCATGAGTCTCTGGCAGCGCATCACCTTGATCTTCCGCGCGAAGGCCAACAAGGCCCTCGACAAGGCGGAGGACCCGCGCGAGACCCTCGACTACAGCTACCAGCGCCAGCTCGAGCTGCTCGGCAAGGTACGCCGCGGCGTCGCCGACGTGGCGACCAGTCGCAAGCGGGTCGAGCTCCAGGTCAACCAGCTCGAGCAGCAGGCCGGCAAGATGCAGGCGCAGGCCGAGAAGGCGATCTCGGTCGACCGCGAGGACCTGGCCCGCGAGGCGCTGACCCGCAAGTCGGGCCTCAACACCCAGATCGGCGACCTCAAGGCCCAGCACGCTCAGCTGCAGGGTGAGGAGGAGAAGCTCACCCTCGCCCAGCAGCGGCTGCAGGCGAAGGTCGAGGCCTTCCGCACCCGCAAGGAGACGATCAAGGCCACCTACACCGCCGCCGAGGCCCAGACCCGCATCAACGAGGCGATGTCGGGCATCGGCGAGGAGATGGGCGACGTCGGCATGGCCATCCAGCGAGCGGAGGACAAGACGGCGCAGATGCAGGCTCGCGCCGGTGCGATCGACGAGCTGCTCGCCTCCGGGGCGCTCGACGACCTGTCCTCAACCAACGCCGGCGACGACATCACCCGTGAGCTCGACGCGATGGGCTCTGCGGCAGACGTGGAGGCCGAGCTGGCCCGGCTCAGGGGCGGACCGACACCGGTCCAGCAGGCACAGCAGGCGGCCGCCATCGAGGCTGCCGACGACGGTGACATCCTCCGGGCAGAGCCGGCCACGGAGTCCGCCGAGACCTCGGCAGACGGCGACGAGGCCCGGCGCGGACAGGAATCCGGCGCATGATCGTCCGCATCCTCGGCGAGGGTCAGTACGACGTCGCCGGCCCCGACGTCGAGGCCCTCAACGCACTCGACGCCGCACTCGAGCAGGCAGTGGAGTCCGGCGACGAGCCGGCCTTCCGCAGTGCCCTCGGCGCGCTCCTCGAGGGCATCCGCGCTCACGGCACCCAGCACGAGCTGGAGACCCTCGACCGCTCCGACGTGATCGTCCCCCACGCCGAGGCAACGCTCGCCGAGGTGCGCGACCTGCTGAGCGACGACGGGCTGATCCCCGGCTGAGCCGGTCGTCCGTGGCCCGCAGCCGATTCCTACCCGACACCGGGCTGACCGTCCGGATGACGACGGTCATGTTCGTCCTCGGAGCGCTCTTCGTCGCCCTCGTCGTGGCACTGATCTACGTCTTCCCTCCCCAGTACGCGCCGTTCATCGGGCTGATCGCCATCGGCATCGCCTTCTACCAGTGGTGGACCTCCGACAAGGTCGCGATGCGCGCGATGCGCGCCCGCGAGGTGACACCCGAGGAGGCGCCCGAGCTGCACGCGATGATCGACCGGCTGTGCGCACTCGCCGACATGCCCAAGCCCAGGGTGGGCATCGCCGACATGGCGGCGCCCAACGCCTTCGCGACGGGCCGCTCGCCCGAGCGGGCGGTGGTCTGCGTGACCACCGGCATCCTCCAGCTGCTCGACGCCGAGGAGCTGGAGGCGGTGCTCTCGCACGAGCTCTCCCATGTCGCCCACCGTGACGTGCTCGTCATGACCATCGCCTCGTCCGCCGGCATCCTCGCCGGCGTGCTGATGCGGGGCGTGCAGTACGGCGGGTCGGCGACCCGCCGAAACAAGGGCGGGGGAGCGGCGCTGCTGGTCATGGTGCTTGTCAGTCTCGTCGTCTACGCGCTGTCGTTCCTGCTGCTGCGGCTCCTCTCGCGCTACCGCGAGCTGAGCGCCGACCGCTCCGGGGCCTACCTGACCATGAAGCCGGCCGCTCTCGCCTCGGCGCTGCAGAAGATCGCCGGCGGCATGAGCGCGATCCCCGACAAGGATTTGCGCAGCGCCAACAGCGCCAGCGCGCTGTGCATCTCGCCGTTCGGCATCAAGACGCTCGCCTCCACCCACCCGCCCCTCGAGAAGCGGCTGGAGCAGCTCGCCAGGATCCAGGCCGAGCTCTCCCGGCCGACCTGATGGGACCGGCCTGATGGGCTTCTGGGACGCCGTTATCGGACGGCGGAGGGCGAAGGCACCCGACCTCGACTCGCTGTTCCTGGTCCCCAGCGCCGCGGTGACCCTGCAGACCGCGCTCGGGCTGTCGCCGACCGGCAGCGGCTCGGTCTGCTACCGCGCTCCGGGTGGCGCGGCGTACGCCGAGACCGAGGCCGACATTCTCGGGCTGCTGGCGGCCGACGACTCCGCGCCAACAGTGCAGACCACGAAGGACTCCTACGGGTTCACCTGGCTGGTCACCGGTCCTGCGGTCGGTCCGGTCGTACCGGACCTTCCGGAGGCGGCGACGAGCGAGCTCTGCACAGACCTGCACGCGGTCAACACGTCCTTGTCGTCCGCCGGCTTCGCCGACGGTCTGCTGTGCACCGTCGTGGTCTTCGCCGACGCCTCGGGTCGCCGCGTGGGCCTCGTCTACCTCTACAAGCAGGGCACCTTCTACGCCTTCGCGCCCACCCCCGGCACCACCGCCGGCGACGGCAGGGGCAAGCGCGACAACCTGCTGGAGATCTCGATCCGCGACGCGCTCGCCGACGAGCTGCCGATGGAGCCGGACCTGCAGCGGTGGCTGGCTCTTTGGGGCGCGCCGGGGTTGTAGAGGGGGTTTCGAGACGCCGCTCGTTCCTCGCGGCTCCTCAACCACCGATGGGGCGCCCGTTCCTCGCGGCTCCTCAACCACCGGAAAGGATCTCCTCAGCTGCTGGAGGGGCTATCGTCGTGCCGTGAGTGAGGTGCCGTGGACCGAGGCGTCGGCGATCGGCAGTGAGGCGGCCCGGGAGACCTGGGCGCTCGCCGCTCGGATGGCCCTCGAGGAGACGGCCCGCAGCTACCACGGGGTCATCAGCTACCGGGAGCTCGCGACGTTTGTCCAGGAACGCAGTCGCATCCGCACCCGTCAGCAGCCGCAGCACTGGCTCGGTGACGTGCTCTGGCGGACGATGGAGCGCTCCCACCAGGACCGCGAGCCGTTCCTCGCGGCGCTGTGCGTCGACTCCTCCGGCAGGGTCGGGCCGGGGTACGCCGGGCGGGTGCAGCACCTGCGTGGTGCCGCGCCAGCCGACCCGGATGCGCATGCGGCGTCGGAGCGGCTCGACTGCTACCGGCACTTCGGTGCCGAGCTGCCCGAGGGTGGGGGAGTGCCCGGACCGCTGCCCAGCGCGGCGACCCCGCGGCGTACGCCGGCCGCGCCTCGCGCCGCCTCGTCCTCACGGTCCTCGCGTACGGCGACCCGCCGGGCCGCCCCGCGACGTGTGACCCGTGCCGAGGTGGCGCCGAAGATCTGCCCGACCTGCTACATGGCGCTGCCCGCGTCAGGAGTGTGTGACAACTGCGACTGAGTCGTCCTCTGGGCGCGCCGGCGTCGCTCGCGACGGATCGTCGCGGGCAGGGTGAGGATCGCGGCGACCAGGACGCCGACCACTGCGCCCACCCCGTTGGCGAACAGGTCGCGGTCGTCGGGCACCCGCCCCGGGATCCGTCCCTGCGCGGCTTCGATGAAGGCCGTCATCGCGAAGCAGAGCGCGATCGCGAGCCACCACCGCTTGGTTCCCAGGAGCAGCAGCAGGAACATCCCGACGGGCACGAAGAGAGCGATATTCGCGAGGAACTCCAGCCGGTCGTAGTCGATCGACTCCAGGTACCCGCGGCGGTGCAGCGCCGCCAGCACCCGCTCGATCAGGTCGACGTCGTCCGCGTCGATCGGCTGCGGGGTGAGCGTCAGCCACCCCACGAAGACGAGGTAGGCGCCGGTGAGCAGGCTGAGGAACGGATGGCGGTGGAGCATCAGGCAAGTGTGCCGGTGCGCCCTAATCCCGATGAGACTTCCCGGGGAGGGCGAGCATGCGGTCGAGTGCCACCTTGGCCCAGCGCTCGGTGTCGGGGTCGACCTCGATGCGGTTGACGACGACACCGTCGACCAGGGACTCCATCGCCCACACGAAGTGCGGGAGGTCGATGCGGTTCATCGTCGAGCAGTAGCAGACGTTGCGGTCGAGGAAGACGATCTGCTTGTCGGGGTGCGCGTCGGCCAGCCGCTTGACCAGGTTGAGCTCGGTGCCGATCGCCCAGGTGGTGCCCGCGGGGGCGGCCTCGATGGTCTTGATGATGAACTCGGTGGAGCCGACCAGGTCGGCCTTGAGCACCACCTCGTGCTTGCACTCCGGGTGGACGAGGATGTTGATGCCGGGATGCTTGGCGCGCAGGTCGTCGACGACGTCCTCGGAGAACCGGCCGTGCACCGAGCAGTGTCCCTTCCAGAGGATCATGGTGGCTGCCCGGAGCTCTTCGGGGGCCAGTCCGCCGCCCGGCTGGAGGGGGTTCCACACGACGCAGTCGTCGAGGCTCATGCCGAGCTTCAGCACGGCGGTGTTACGGCCGAGGTGCTGGTCGGGGAGGAAGAGCACCTTCGTGTCCGCGCCGTGCCTCTCGGCCGCCTCGGACTCGGTCAGCGCCCACTCGAGCGCGACGTCGGCGTTGGACGACGTACACACGACGCCGCCGTGCCTGCCACAGAAGGCCTTGATGTCGGCGGACGAGTTCATGTACGTCACGGGCACCACCTGGTCGGCGATGCCGGCATCGACCAGCGCGTCCCAGGTGTCCTCGACCTGCGCGATGCGTGCCATGTCGGCCATCGAGCAGCCGGCGGCCAGGTCGGGCAGGATCACCTGCTGGTCGGGCGAGGTGAGGATGTCGGCCGACTCGGCCATGAAGTGCACCCCGCAGAAGACGATGAACTCCGCCTCCGGACGCGCCGCCGCGTCGCGCGCGAGCTTGAACGAGTCGCCGGTGACGTCGGCGAACCGGATCACCTCGTCGCGCTGGTAGTGGTGTCCCAGCACGAACACCCGTTCGCCGAGAGCCGCCTTCGCCGCCTCGGCCCGCGCCACCAGCGTCGGGTCCGAGGCCGCCGGCAGCGTCCCCGGGCACTCCACCCCCCGCTCGGAGTTGAGGTCCCTGCCTCGGCCGAGGGGGAGCAGCGGGAGGTCGAGGGTCGTCATGCGGCAATCCTACGGTGACCGGCGTGTCAGTCCGGCGGCCGTAGTGTCTGCTCCTCTCCGAGGAGCAGACGCCAGCGGCCGTGGTGATTGCTCCCCTGCGAGGGGCAGACGCCAGCGGTGGTAGTGACCGCAGGACCGAATCGCCGTTCGAGTCGATGACGGTCAGCGCGAGTCCCGCGACCGCCAGAACCCGTGCGAACTCGTCGACCGACGGAGAGACACGTGCCGTCTCCCAGCGCCCGACGCAGGCTCGCGGCACACCAAGGAGCCGCGCCAGGTCGCGTTGCGAGAGATCTGGCAGCCGGCGCGCGCGGCGAATCCAGCCGGCCACTCTCGAGTCGGCTCCGTCCCGGTCTTCCTCCACCATGTGGCACAGTCCAGACGGTCCCGCCGACAGCCCACCGTGGGCTGTGGATAACCCGCCAGTGGGCCGAGCCTGTGGAGAACAGGCAGTCCCGTGGAGAACAGG
Source organism: uncultured Actinomycetota bacterium (assembly GCA_963767345.1). GTDB lineage: Bacteria > Actinomycetota > Actinomycetes > Propionibacteriales > Nocardioidaceae > Nocardioides. Next base: position 113,452 of record CAVYDO010000005.1, on the reverse strand, counting down.
CGGTTACGAGAACGTCGGGTGGGGGAGGTAGGGAGCAGGCGGCTTCATCCGCCGCAGCGCCCAGAACCCCTTGGCGGTGATCTCCAGCCGGGCGGACATGGCGACGTCGATCGCCCAGTCGTTGGCGGCGTGAACGTGGTCGATCTCCACCTCGACGTCGGGCGAGGAGGAGGCCAGCGCCTCCCACGTCAACGCGGTCGCGGCCCGACGACTGGTGGCGGCCAGACAGAGCGGTGATCCGGTCGCGTCGACGTACGCATAGCCGGAGGACCCCGGCCGGTCGGTCACCAGGAACCGCACCAGCCCGCTCAGGAGCACGTGGTCCGGCCCGTGGGCTGCGCCTCGGGTACGACGGTCCACCGAGTCCATCAGGTCGAGGTCTCCCGGCACCCCCTCGCGCACGTGTCGCGTCTCGTCCAGGACCGACTCGTCGAGCGCCGACCGAACCACCTGCCCGCGCACGGACAGCTGCGGATGGAGGGTGAAGCCGGCCGCGTGGTAGCGCCGCAGCGCCAGCGGGTCCGACGAGGCGTTCAGCATCCCGCGCAGGCAGCCTCGCCCGTGGTGGAGGGCGGCCTCGAGGAGGACGCGCCCGATGCCCCGGCCCTGCCAGCCCGGCCGCACGGCGTACGTCGACAGCACCCACATCAGCTCCCGCACGGCCGACGTCGCGAACCCGACGACGACGCCGTCGACCTCGGCGACCCAGCATCCGCCCGGGTCGGTCCCGAGGAGGTGGGCGGTGCGGAGCCTCCACTTCTCGGCACGGTCGAGTCGACGCCCGCCGGGAGAGGCTCCCATGGGCGGCTCCGCGGCCCCGGGAGGCAGCGCCCGCAGGTCGAGCTCGCGGAAGGCCAGCCCCGAGATCTCCTCCGCCGCGTCGAGATCGTCCGGCCCCATCGGCCGGATCAGAGGCGGTGTCATCACGCGGCACTCTATGTGGATCCGCTGGGCGCCCGGACACAATGGACCCATGCGAGTGCTCATCGCGCCGGACAAGTTCGCCGGCACCCTCACGGCCGTCGAGGCCGCCCGGGCGATCGCGGACGGCTGGCGGCGACGGGCGCCGGGCGACGAGCTCGACCTCTGCCCGATGTCCGACGGCGGGCCGGGCTTCGTCGACGTCCTCCACGACGCTCTCGGAGGGGATCTCCTGGCCACCGCGGTGCCCGGACCTCTGCCTCCGGACGTCGACGCTCCGGGCGCCGACGACGGCCTGGTGCCCGCGACGATCCTGCACGTCGGCGACTCGGCGTACGTCGAGTGCGCCCAGGCCTGCGGCCTCGAGCTGACCGGGACCGAGCATCCTGAGGATGTCACGACCTACGGGGTCGGCGTGCTGGTCGCCTGGGCGGCCGACCTCGGCGCCAGGGAGGTCGTCGTGGGCCTCGGCGGGAGCGGCACCACGGACGGCGGCGCCGGTCTGCTCGCGGCCCTCGGCGCACGCGCCGACCGTCCCCTCGACGAGGGCGTGGCGCAGCTCGACGGGCTGTCCGACGTGGACATTGAGCCGTGCGCGGCGATGCTCCGGGGAGCCCGGCTGGTGGCCGCGACGGACGTCGACAACCCACTCACCGGGCTCTTCGGCACCGCCAAGACTTTCGGAGCACAGAAGGGCCTCGGCGAGGACCGGGCGCCCTTCGTCGACCGTGTGCTCGAGCGGTATGCGGCGTTGGTCGACAAGCGGGTCTCGCTCGAGCCCGGTGCCGGGGCGGCCGGCGGCCTCGGCTTCGCGCTGCTCGCGCTCGGCGCGAGCAGGCGGTCGGGGCTCGACCTGGTCGCCGACGCGGTGCGCCTCGCCGAGCGCGCGCGGGCGGCCGATCTGGTCATCACGGGGGAGGGCGCCTTCGACTTCTCCAGCCGGTCGGGAAAGGTCCCGTACGGCGTGGCGCAGGTCGCGGTGGAGGCCGTGCGGCCCTGTGTCGCCCTCGCCGGCCGGGTGGACGTCGGTTCGCGCGAGATGCGCGCTCTCGGCGTGGAGGCGGCCTACTCCCTCGAGGAGGCTGTCGGCCGCGAGCGGGCGTTCGCCGACCCGCCCGCGGCGCTAGCCGACCTGGCCGAGCGGGTGGCCCGCACCTGGTCCACCTGATCGGCGGGACGAGCCGGACCTCGTCGGTCGAGCCGTCGCGAGGGACGAGCGACGTGTCGAGACCGCACACCGGAATAACCCGCGCTGTGCGACCATTGACCGGAGGACGAGCATCACCGAGCGAGGAGACGAGCAGATGACCGAGCAGGTCGACACCACCACGGACCGCCGCACCGACCAGATCAACCTGAGCCCGGTCGCCGCCGCCAAGGTGCAGAGCCTCCTCGAGCAGGAGGGCCGCGAGGACCTGGCGCTCCGCATCTCCGTGCAGCCCGGTGGATGCTCGGGGCTTCGCTACCAGCTGTTCTTCGACGAGCGCACCCTCGACGGCGACGTCACGACCGACTTCGAAGGTGTGAGCGTGGTCGTCGACCGGATGAGCGTGCCCTACCTCAACGGCGCGATGATCGACTTCGTCGACTCGATCGAGAAGCAGGGCTTCACCATCGACAACCCCAACGCCACCGGCTCCTGCGCCTGCGGCGACTCCTTCCACTGAGCCCCACCGCTGGTTGAGAAGCCGCGAGGGACGCGTCGTCTCGCAACGTCATGCGATGCGGTCGCTCGGGTAGCCACGCCGCATCACGTCCGGCGTAAAACCGGGCGAGATCTAGTCGAGATGCAGGTGCAACGCCGCGGCCAGCCGCGCGGCGGCCTCGTCGACCTTGATCTCGCGCTTGTGGACCTCGCGCGGGTAGTCGGCGAAGAGGAGCGACGGCGGGGTCTCGACCGCCCTGCGTGCCGCCCGCTGCATCGCCTTCTCCATCGCTGAGGCGATCCCGGGCGCGAAGCTCGCGATGGCCTGGCAGTCGGCGCGGAGCTCGGTCGTGGTGCCGAGCTCGGCGTGCGTGAGATGGCCGTCGGGGTGAGGCATGCCTCGACGCTACGCCCTACCGACGGGTACTCCTAGGAGCCGCGGCCCGGCGAATGGGTGCGGCGCGCCGCCAGCAAGTAGCGTCCTCCCACGTGCCCCAGCCCGCATCGTCTCAGCCCGGCTCGTCCCTGCCCGAGTCACGGGCACTGATGATCGCCGGCTCCATCGCGACGGATCACCTGATGAGGTTCCGGGGCCGATTCGCAGACTCCCTCGTGGTCGACCAGCTCGACAAGCTCTCGGTCTCCTTCCTCGTCGAGGACCTGGAGATCCGGCGCGGCGGCGTCGCGCCGAACATGTGCTTCGGGCTCGGCCGGCTGGGCCTGCGTCCCGTGCTCGTCGGCGCCGCGGGCGAGGACTTCGACGACTACCGCTCGTGGCTCGAGCGCAACAACGTCGACACGCGTTCGGTGCGCATCTCCGAGTCGCTGCACACCGCGCGTTTCGTGTGCACGACCGACGAGACGATGGCGCAGTTCGCCTCGTTCTACGCCGGTGCCATGGCCGAGGCGCGGCTGATCGAGCTGGGCCCCATCGCGGCGCGGGTCGGGGAGCCCAGATACGTCCTCATCGGCGCCGACGACCCGGAGGCCATGCGCCGGCACACCGACGAGTGCCGCACGCGCGGCTACCCGTTCATCGCCGACTGCAGCCAGCAGCTCGCCTTCAGCGACGGACCGGCGATCCGGACCCTGATCGACGGCGCCACGATCCTCGTCTCCAACGAGTACGAGTCGCACCTCATCGAGTCCAAGACCGGCTGGTCGGCCGAGGATGTGCTCGCCCGCGTCGGCATGCAGGTCACCACGCTCGGCGCCGATGGAGTGCGGGTCAGCCGCGCGGGTGAGGCGCCGGTCGAGGTGGCCGCGGTGCGCGAGGTCGTCGCCGTCGAGCCCACCGGAGTCGGAGACGCCTTCCGGGCCGGCTTCCTGGCGGCCCTCGCCTGGGACCTCGGGGTCGAGCGCGCCGCGCAGGTCGGCTGCGTCCTGGCGGCGTACGTCGTCGAGACGGTCGGCACCCAGGAGTACTCCTTCACCCCCGCGGAGTTCGTCGCGCGGGTCGAGACCGCCTACGGCGCCGAGGCGGCGGCCGACGTACGCCCCCACCTCACCTGACTTCTCCGCCGGTTGAGGAGGTCCCCACTCTCGGTGGTCGAGGAGCCGCGAGGAACGACCGGCGTCTCGAGACCAGCCTCTCGTCAGGCCAGCCGGCGCACGAGGTACCGCGCGACCCCGTCCGCGGCGGCGTCCTCCCCGACGTACTCCTGTTCCTTCATCCGGCACCAGGCGGGTACGTCGACGCGGGCCGCGACGTCCTCGGTGACCACCGCGATCGTGTCGCCGACCGGCACGTCGCTGAGGTGCCGGGCGAGCGCGATGACCGGCAGCGGGCATCGCAGGCCGCGACAGTCCAGCTCCAGATCGGCGGGTCCGGGGTCAGGGAAGGCGGCGTTCACGGGCCGATCCTCGCCCGGATGCCGGCCACGACCCCCGGCAGCACTCCCAGGAACCCGTCGACCTCATCGGCGGTGATGTCGCGAGGCAGGGATACCCGGACATTGCCGTGGGTGAGGACCCCCATCTCCGCGAGCACATGGCTCGGCCGCAGCGACGAGGAGGAGCAGGCCGAACCGCTCGCCACGCCGTACCCCAGCCGGTCGAGCTCGGTGACGACGGCCTCGCCGTCGACGTAGAGGCAGGAGAAGGTCACCAGGTGGGGAAGCCTGTCGACCGGGTCACCGACGACCTCGACGTCCGGGATCTCGGCGACCGCGGCGCGGATCCGGTCGACGAGCGTGTGCTGCCGCCGCGCGTTCTCCGCGTCCGCCGTCACCGCCCGCAGCGCCGCGGCCGCGGCGAGGGCGGCCGGGACGTTCTCGAAGCCGCCGGACCGCTCGTCGACGCGGTCGTCGGCGGGATAGGCGTTGCGCCAGCGCGTGCCCTTGCGCACCAGGAGTACGCCGACACCGGCCGGCCCGCCCCACTTGTGCGCCGACGCGGCCGCGACCGACCAGCCCGCCGGAAGGGGCAGTCGGCCGGCGGAGGCGCACGCGTCGACGAAGAGCGGCACGCCCGGCCCCACCGCGTCGGCGACCGCCGCCACTGGTTGCACGGTGCCCACCTCGTGGTTCGCCGACTGCAGAGCGATCGCGGCCACCCTCCCCCATCATCTAGCAGCATGCCCATCAGCCGAGATGATGTCCGACAGTGCCGAGAGGTCGACCCGCCCGTCGCGACCGACCGGGATCGAGACGGCACGGGGGCCGCCGCGCCTGGTGGACCAGTCGAGCGCGTGGAGCACGCTCGAGTGCTCCACCGCACCGTGCGCGACGACGTCGCCCGGTCCCGCGCGGGTCAGCAGCCCGAGGAGCCCACGGTGCACCGCCTCGGTGCCACTGCCCGTGAACGAGACCTCGTCTGGGCGCGCGCCCAGACAGTCGGCGACGACCTCGCGGGCGTTGTCGAGCAGCAGGCGTGCGTCGCGGGCCGGCCCGTGCAGGCGACGAGGGTCGGCGTACCCCCTGTCCAGGGCGGCGAGGAAGGTCTCCCTCGCGGCGGGGTGCAGGGCTTCGCCGGAGGCGGCGTCGAGGTCGACGGGCACGCGGACAAATCTACGGTCAGGGGCGGGCAGGGGCATCCGGCACGCGGACCGGGTAGCCACCCTGCCGGTATCTTGCGGCCAGATTCCGATAGTGTTCGACCGTGCCTCTCGATCGACGTAAGCGGCCAAGCCGCACTGCGCCCACAGCCGGGGTCGTCCGCCTCAAGCGGCTTGTGCTCGGTGCCGCCGTGATGGCGGCCCTGCTGCTCCTCGGCGCGTGCTCCGCCGAGGACAAGCGCCAGATCGATCACCTCGCGATGCCCGGGCTGGACCCCCGCAACGTGACCGAGACCTCCCACTACGTCTTCGACCTGTGGAAGTGGGGCTGGGTCGCCGCGATGGTGACCGGCGTCATCACCTGGGCGTTGATCTTCTACGCCTGTTGGAGGTTCCGCCGTCGCAGCGACGACGAGGTGCCGGTCCAGACGCGTTACAACCTCCCGCTGGAGATCTTCTACACGATCGCTCCGGTGATCATGGTCGTGGTGTTCTTCTTCCACACGGTGGAGGCACAGAACGGCGTCCTGGAGAAGGTCGACGATCCGGACGTGGTCGTCGACGTCGTCGGTCAGAAGTGGTCGTGGACCTTCAACTACCCCGACACGGTGGACGGCCGCAACGTCTTCGAGTCGGGCGTCGCGGGCTATGTCCCGACCCTGGTGCTACCGGTCGACCAGACCGTCGAGTTCCGGCTGAACTCGCCCGACGTGCTGCACGGCTTCTGGATCACCGGGTTCCTGATGAAGATGGACGTGATCCCGGGCAAGGACCCGGTCAACAGCTTCCAGGTCACTCCCAAGCAGATCGGCGACTTCCGGGGCAAGTGCGCCGAGCTCTGCGGTGTGTCCCACTCGCGGATGCTGTTCAACGTCGAGGTGGTCTCGCAGGACGACTACGAGGCCCACCTGCAGAGTCTTGCGGACAAGGGCAACATCTCCGACGAGCCCATCATCGGCGGCAGGTACGCCTATACGCAGGTGCGTCAGCTGGAGGAGCCCCACGAGTCGACCGAGTCAGAGTCCACGCCGACCGATTCTGAGGGTGAGAAGTGACAAGCACAACCGCCGACCCCAGCCAGGCCCTGCCGACGCGCAAGCCCCTCGGGCAGCAGGTCGTCCGCATCCTCACCACCACCGATCACAAGCTGATCGGCAAGATGTACCTGATCACCTCGTTCGCGTGGTTCCTCATCGCCGGCACGATGGCGCTCATCATGCGCTCGGAGCTGGCGTTCCCCGGCAACCAGGTCGTCAACGACGCGGTGTTCAACCAGCTGTTCACGATGCACGGCACGATCATGTTGCTGCTGTTCGCGACACCGCTGTTCTTCGGCTTCGGCAACGTGCTGATGCCCCTCCAGATCGGCGCACCAGACGTCGCGTTCCCGCGGCTCAACATGCTCAGCTACTGGCTCTTCGCCTTCGGCGGGCTCATCACCGCGTCGGGCTTCCTGACCCCGGGCGGCGCGGCCGACTTCGGCTGGTTCGCCTACACGCCACTGTCCAACGCGGTCAACTCGCCGAGCGTTGGCGGTGACCTGTGGATCATGGGGCTGTGGATGGCCGGTCTGGGCAGCATCCTGGGCGGCGTCAACTTCCTGACCACCATCATCTGCATGCGGGCCCCGGGCATGACCATGTTCCGGATGCCGATCTTCACCTGGAACACGCTCGTCACGAGCCTGCTGGTGATCATCATCTTCCCGATCCTGGCGGCCGCCCTCCTCGCGCTCGAGGCCGACCGCCAGCTCGGCGCGCACGTCTTCGATCCGTCCCACGGCGGCGCGATCCTGTGGCAGCACCTCTTCTGGTTCTTCGGCCATCCAGAGGTCTACGTGATCGCGCTGCCCTTCTTCGGCATCGTCACCGAGATCATCCCGGTCTTCAGCCGCAAGCCGATCTTCGGCTACGTCGGCCTGGTCGGGGCGACGCTCGGCATCGCGATGCTCTCGGTCGCCGTGTGGGCACACCACATGTTCGTCACCGGCTCGGTCAACCTGGAGTTCTTCTCCGGCATGACCTTCCTGATCGCCGTACCGACGGGCGTGAAGTTCTTCAACTGGATCGGCACGATGTGGGGCGGGTCGGTCTCCTTCGACACGCCGATGCTGTGGACGATCGGCTTCTTGACGACCTTCCTCTTCGGCGGCCTGACCGGGGTCATCCTGGCGTCGCCGCCGCTCGACTTCCAGGTGTCCGACTCCTACTTCGTGGTGGCCCACTTCCACTACGTCGTCTTCGGCACCGTGGTGTTCGCGATGTTCGCGGGCTTCTACTTCTGGTGGCCCAAGATGACTGGTCGGATGCTCAACGAGCGGCTCGGCAAGATCCACTTCTGGCTGCTGTTCGTCGGCTTCCACACCACCTTCCTGGTCCAGCACTGGCTGGGTGTGGAGGGCTTCCCGCGCCGGTACGCCGACTACCTCCCCGAGGACGGCTTCACCACCCTCAACCAGATCTCCACCATCGGCGCGTTCATCCTGGGCGCCTCGACGCTCCCGTTCTTCCTCAACGTGATCATCAGCCGCAAGGCACCCATGGTCGGAGTCGACGATCCCTGGGGATGGGGCCGCTCCTTGGAGTGGGCAACCAGCTGCCCGCCGCCGCGGCACAACTTCGAGACGCTTCCGCGGATCCGCTCGGAGTCGCCGGCGTTCGACCTGCACCACCCGGAGATCGCGCTCATCGAGCTCGACGAGAACGACGCCATGCGCGAGGGTCGACTGGCCGACGCGCCCACGGTCGACGGCCGTGAGGAGATGCTGGACGATCGCGTCGACGGCTCGGCCGACGACACGCCTGAGGGAGGCAACCGGTGAAGGTCGAAGCCTGGATCTTCCTGATCGTGACGGTGTTCGTCGTCGCCGTCACCCCCGTCTACTGGTTCATGTCCGAGGACTGGACCGGCACCTCGGCGCTCGTCATGACTTCGCTGCTCGGCGGCATGGTCGCGGTCTACCTCGGCTTCCATGCCTCGAAGATGGATGCCCGCCCGGAGGACCGCAAGGATGCCGAGGTGGCCGACGGTGCCGGTGAGCTCGGCTTCTTCCCGCCGTACTCCTGGTGGCCCCTGTGGTGCGCCCTCGCCCTAGCCGTGTGCGTGTACGGCGTCGCGGTCGGCGCCTGGTGGCTCTTCATCATCGGCCTTGTCCTCGGCGCCCTGGCCCTCTGTGGCCTGGTCTTCGAGTACTACCGAGGCGAGCACGCCCACTGACCTTCCCCCGCCGACCCGTGGGTCCCACGGCTCGGCGGGGAGACTACCCACGGCTCGGCGGTCAGGTGAGGGCGGAGCCCTGGGCGTACTGGCCGAAGGGGAGGTTCCAGTCGCCGTAGCCGTTGGTGAGGGTCATCGGGCGGTCCGTCCCGGTGTACTCGACGATATCCCCGCGCTTGGAGTGGTCGTAGATCCACTGGGCGTTGGCGGTCGACATGCCGGTGCATCCGTGGGAGACGTTGGCCGAGCCCTGGGAGCCGACCGACCACGGCGCGGCATGCAGGAACTCTCCGGAGGAGGTGACGCGCAGCGCGTACTCGACGTCGTCGATGTTGTAGTACTCCGGGTTGCCCTGGGCGATGCCGACGGTCTCGGAGTTCATGACCTTGGTGCGGTACTTCTCCATGATCACCTTGATGCCGGAGCGCGTCGTGAATCCGGCCTTGCCGGTGGTGATCGGGGTGGTGCGGGCGAGCTTGCCGTTGATGAAGGTCCTCATCTGGTGGCTGCGCGCGTCGACCTCGGAGATGACCGAGTCGCCGACGTCGAAGGAGACCGTGCGGCTCTCCTGGCCGTAGATGCCGTTGCCGGCGGGGATGCTGTTGACGTCGGCGTCGACGGTGACCTCGGTGCCGGGCTGCCAGTACGCCTTCGGGCGCCAGTGCACCTCGGAGTCGCTGATCCAGTGCCAGGCGCCCTTCTGGGCCGGCGTGCTCTCGACGCTCAGGTGCTTCTCGATCGCCGCCTTGTCGGTCACCGGCAGGTCGAAGGCCACGATGACCGGCATGCCGACGCCGACGGTCTCGTCGGCCAGGGGCGCGATGGACGGGTAGGTCTGCTCGTCGAGGCTCAGAGGCCGGGTGCTGAACGAGGAGGTGGAGCGCTTCGCCTCACCGTCGGTCCGGCGCACGACGGAGGCGACCCGGTACGTCGTGCCGGGCTCGAGGCGCCCGGTCGCGGTCCAGGTGGAGCCGTCGTCGGAGATCTCGCCCTTGAGCGGACCCGCCTCAGAGGTGACCTCGACGGAGTCGATCGCGCCGCCGGTGGCCCTCACCTCGACCGGCTGCTCGAGGGACACGGCGCCACGCCGCGGCCCGACCGCGGTGACGACCTTGACCGGGCCGGCCGGCTGCTCCGCCTCGGTTTGCTCCGCGGCGGAGGCGTCCGAGTCCGTCAGGCCCGAGCCGTTGGACGGACCCTGATCCAGCGCATCGCAGCCCGCTGCCGGCGCGCCGAGAAGCACCAGCGCTGCGACCGAGATCGCGCGACGGACCGACCGTCGGCCAACGTGCATGGATGGACCCCCCGTATGGCTTGGCGTACTCGTCGAGAGTAGCCACCGCGCCTGACGGATCCGGCATCCGCGCCGGTGTGGTTCTGGGCACAGCCCTCACCTTGCGCGCCGGGCTTACGCCCGTGTCAGTCGTGCTTGGGGCGCAGGGTCTCGCCGTCGACCTCGTGGTAGTGGTGACCGTCGAACTGGTGTCCGTCGGCGTGCCGGCCGTCGAGGGCGGACTGGAGGGCGCGCTCGTGCGCGGCGTGGTGGCGGGCCTCTTCGAGCTCCTCGGCCGTCGGCTTCTGCACGTTGGAGCCGAACATCCGCTTCGAGAGGGCGGAGCGGAGTCGATCCTTGCGGGACCCCGGTGCGGGGACGCCGTTCTCGTCGACGTCGGACTCGAGCTCGTAGACGTTGTCGCGCGCACGGGCGGTGATCGTGTAGGCGCGGTCGTTGCTGAGCGGCAGGTGCTTCTCGGAGTACCCGCCCTCGGCGGAGCGCATGATCACGCCCGACTCGTAGCCGTGGAGCAGCATCTCGTTGTCGTGACGCTGCAACGAGATGCACCAGCGCCGGGCGAAGAAGAACACGATCACCGGGATCACGAAGATCGCCACGCGCATGAAGTAGGTGATCTGGTTGAGGTTGAGGTGGAACAGGACGGCCAGGATGTCGTTGCCGCCTGCGGCCCACAGCAGGCCGTACGCCGTGACCATCGCGGCGAAGAACGCCGTACGGGTCGGCGCGTTGCGAGGTCGCTGGAGCAGGTGGTGCTCCCGTTTGTCGCCGGTCACCCACTGCTCGATGAACGGATAGGCGAGGAAGGCGGCGAAGAGCGCGATCGGCGCGACCTGGCCGGGGACCAGGATGTTCCAGGACCAGGTGGTGCCGAAGATATGGGTCTCCCAGCCGGGCATGATGCGCAGCAGACCCTCAGCGATCCCCATATACCAGTCGGGCTGGGAGCCGGCGGTCACCTTGGACGGGTCGTAGGGCCCGTACTTCCACACCGGGTTGATCGAGAGCAGCGCGCCCATGAGGGCGGTCACGCCGAAGACGATGAAGAAGAACCCGCCGGCCTTGGCGGCGTACACCGGGACCATCGGGTAGCCGACGACGTTCTTCTCGGTGCGGCCGGGGCCGGGCCACTGGGTGTGCTTGAGCGAGACCACCAGCAGCATGTGGGCGCCGATGAGCGCGAGCAGCAGGCCCGGGATCAGCAGGATGTGCACCATGTAGAGGCGCGGGATGATCACCTCGCCGGGGAACTCGCCGCCGAACATGAAGAACGACATGTAGGAGCCGACGACCGGCGTCGCCTTGACCAGGCCGTCGGCGATGCGCAGGCCGGTGCCGGAGAGCAGGTCGTCGGGCAGGGAGTAGCCCGCGAACCCCTCGATGATGCCGGTCAGCAGCAGCAGGGCGCCGATGATCCAGTTGACCTCGCGCGGCTTGCGGAAGGCGCCGGTCAGGAAGATGCGCATCATGTGCACGAACATCGCCGCGATGAAGAGCATCGCCGCCCAGTGGTGGATCTGCCGCATCAGCAGACCGCCACGGACATCGAAGGACAGGTGCAGCGTGGACGCGTAGGCCTCTGACATGTGGACGCCGCGCAACTGCGCGTAGGAGCCCTCATAGGTGACCTCGCCCATGCTGGGCACGAACCACAGGGTGAGGAACACGCCGGTGAGCAGCAGGACCACGAAGCTCCACAGCGCGATCTCGCCGAGCATGAAGGACCAGTGGTCGGGGAAGACCTTGCGGACCTGCTTCTTGACGAGGCCCGCCAGTCCGACGCGCTCGTCGACCCACTCGGCGACGGCGCCCGCCTTGCCCGGCCTCTTGGCGGTCGCCGCGGTCGTGCGGTTGCTCCCGGCGACCTTGCTGGTGTCGATGCTCATCGGTCAGTCACGCTCCCAGAAGCTGGGTCCGACGGGTTCGGTGAAGCCGTTCGGAGCGATCAGGTAGCCCTCGTCGTCGACGCCGAGCTCGAGCTGCGGGAGGGCGCGGGCGGCTGGTCCGAATACTACCCGCCCGCTGTCGCCGAGGTCGAAGGTCGACTGGTGGCACGGGCAGAGCAGATGGTGGGTGGTCCGCTCGTTGAGCGAGATCGGGCAGCCCACGTGGGTGCAGATCTTGGAGTAGCAGACGATGCCGTCGACGGCCCAGTTGTCGCGGCCCTTGCCCGGCGTGATGTCCTCGGGACGCATCCGGAAGAGGACGACGGCCGACTTCGTCTTCTCGATGAGGACCTCGTGGCCGTGCAGATAGTGCACGCCCTCGCGGGGCTCGGCGGGCTCGATCAGCGGCTCGGGCTCGCAGTTGACCAGGTCGCCGATCTCGAGCTCGACCGGCTTGATCGGGGTGCCGACGACGTCGCGTACGACGCGCAGGCCACCCTCGTCCCAGATCGTCTTGTAGAGCTTGTCGCCCGGCAGCGGGCCGAGGTCGCGCAATGCCACGAGCGGGGCGATGCCGACCAGCCCGAGCGCACCCAGCAGGGTGTTGCGGATGAGCGGTCGGCGGGTGATGCCGGACTCCTCGATGCCGACGCTGAGCCCCGCGAGGGTGGTCTCACGGTCCGCGTCGGAGGAGCGGGCCGGGTGGCGGTACTCGATGATCTCGTGGTCGCTCATGAGCTTGCGCGCCCACTGGACGATGGCGACGCCGATGCAGACGAGCGCACCGCCGAGCGTCGACCCGAGGGCGAGGTTGGACGCGCCGAGACCGATGATGGTGTCGGGGCGGTCGCCGATCGCGAACGCGAAGTAGCTGACCACGAACCCGACCAGGAGCAGCATTGCCAGCACGAAGAGGCCGGCGACCTGGCGCTCGGCACGCTTCTCGGCCTTGGGATCGATGTCGGTCGGCCGCGGCTCGTGCGCCGGGACCCCGGGGTCGGGGATCGGCTCCGCCACGGGTACGCCGTGCTCGTCGGGCTCCGCGTGGTCCGTCACGGCCGGTGTCTTGTCGCTCACGCTTCGACCGCCTCACTGTCGTCAGGGACGTCGGGGTTGCGCTTGGAGCGGGTGGTGTGGGCGGCGATCCAGACCGCGACCCCCACGAGCCCGCCGATGCCGACCAGCCAGGCGAACAGGCCCTCGGAGACCGGGCCGATCCCGCCGAGGCTGAAGCCGCCGTACCCTGGGTTGTCCTGGATCGACTCGAGGTAGGCGATCACGTCACGCTTCTCCTCGGGCGAGAGGTTGCCGTCGGAGAAGACGTCCATCGCCTGCGGGCCGGTGAGCATCGCCTCGTAGATGTACCGCTCCTCGACCCCGCGCAGCGTGGGCGCGAATCCACCCTGCGGCATGGCGCCACCGGAGCCGTCGAAGTTGTGACAGGCCGTGCAGTTGGTGAGGAAGATCTGGCCACCGCGAGTGATCGCCTCCTCGAGCTCCTCCTCCGACAGCCCGTCGGTGCTGTATAGGGACGCGGAGGGGATTCCGGGACCGGGGCCGAGAGAGGCGACGTACGCCGCCATCGCGTCGATCTCGTCCTGGTCGAAGACGACCGGCTTGCGCGGCGCCTGGGCGGCCGGCTGGGCCATCGGCATCCGGCCGGTGCCGACCTGGAAGTCGACGGCCGCTGCGCCGACACCGACGAGCGGCGGGCCGAAGTTCTGGCCCTCCTGGTCCTGCTGGCCCTCGCCGTTCTGCCCGTGGCAGAAGGAGCACGAGACCAGGTAGAGCTCGCGGCCCTCGGCGATCAGCTCGGACTCCGTCTTGGCCTCGTCGGCCTGCGCGGGCGCGAAAGCGGTGTAGAGACCGCCCGTCACGACGAGGGCCACCAGGATCAAGAGGGCGCCGGCGAGGCGGCTTCGGCGATAGCGCGAGGCTCGCCTGGCGGTTCGGTTCAGGAAGCGCACCTGGAGTCCTTACTTGATGAGGTAGATGGTCGCGAACAGTCCGACCCAGACGACGTCGACGAAGTGCCAGTAGTACGAGACGACGATCGCGCTGACCGCCTGCTCGTGGGTGAACCGCTTGGCGACGAAGGTGCGGCCCAGCACGAACAGGAACGCGATCAGTCCACCGGTGACGTGCAGGCCGTGGAAGCCGGTGGCGAGGTAGAACATCGTCCCGTACGCCGACGAGGGGATCGTCATGCCCTCGTGGATCAGCTCGGCGTACTCGAGCGCCTGGCCGCCGATGAAGATCGACCCCATGACGTAGGTCAGCACGAACCACTCGCGCAGGCCCCAGCCCGCGACGTTGAACACCGAGCCGGCCCGACCGACCTGGCCGCGCTCGGCGGCGAACACGCCGAGCTGGCAGGTCACCGACGACAGCACGAGGATGATCGTGTTGCCGGTCGAGAACGGGATGTTGAGCATCTCGGTCGACTCGGCCCAGAGCTCGGGGCTCACGGCGCGGATCGTGAAGTACGCCGCGAACAGCGCCGCGAAGAACATCAGCTCGCTGGACAACCAGATGATGGTGCCCACGCTGACCATGCTCGGACGGTCATGGTGCCCGTGCAGACGGGAGGCCGGAATCACGGAAGCTGTCGCCACGGAGGACATTATGTCGATGTTGGCGCTCGGGGGCACCCCGACCCCCCGAACCAGCGTCGTCGTATCGTCCACATTGTGGTCGACGGCTCCAAACTCGCGGCGGGATCGCAGGACCTGCCCCCCTTCGACCTCGGCCGAGCGCTGACCGACTGGGCCCTCGAACCGGTCGCGTTCATCGCCCTGGTCTGGGTCGCCGCGGCCTACCTGTACGGCGTCCACCTGCTGCGCGCGAGGGGCGACCGCTGGCCGCTCGGCCGGACCCTCGCGTTCGTCGGCGGCGGGTTGGGCGCGGCGGCCGTGGCGACGCTGTCGGGCGTCGGCCGCTACGACACCACGCTCATCAGCGTCCACATGGTCCAGCACATGGCTCTCACGATGGTCGTGCCGATGTTCTGTGCGCTCGGCGCCCCGGTCACCCTCGCCCTGCGCACCCTCCCAGCCCGGCCGCGCCGCTGGCTGCTCGCCGTGCTGCACTCCGGGGTGGCGAAGGTCCTCACCTTCCCGCCGCTCACGCTGGCGGTGTTCGTGGTCTCGCCGTGGGCGCTCTACTTCAGCGGCTGGTACGAGGCGAGCCTGCGCTCGGCGTACGTGCACGAGACGACCCACCTGCACCTGGTGCTGGTCGGCTCGCTCTTCTTCTGGCCGCTGGTGGGCATCGACCCGGTGCCCGGCCGCGTCGGCTACCCCTTCCGGGTGCTGATGACGCTGCTTACCCTGCCCTTCCACGCCTTCCTGGGCGTCACGATCATGGGGACGTCGACGGTCCTCGCGGGCGACTGGTACGCCGCGCTGCGGCGCGGTCCGATGGCCTCTTGGCTGCCCCCCGCCCTCGACGACCAGGAGCTCGCCGGCGGGATCCTCTGGGCGAGCGGCGACCTGATCGGCCTGGTGTTCTTCCTGGTCCTGTTCGCCCAGTGGGTGCGCTCGTCGACGAAGGAGGCGGCGCGAGAGGACCGGCGCCTCGACCTCCTCGAGGCGCAGGCGGCGCGGACCAGGTCCGAGGGCCCGGGAGACTCGGCGCGGCCCGGACCGGGGGACTCGGCGCGGCCGCAACCGGAGGGTCCGGCCCGTTCGGAGTAGCATGCCCGCCGTGACTGAGCGCACCGCGGGCAATCCGACGCACCAGGCAAGCCGGGAGACCCTCAGGGTCCTGGTCTACAGCGACGACGTCGAGGTCCGGCAGCAGGTCATGCTGGCGCTCGGCCGACGACCCCATCCCGACCTGCCCGAGGTGGAGTACGTCGAGGTCGCGACCGAGCCGGTGGTGATCCAGAACATGGACGCCGGTGGCATCGCCCTCGCGATCCTCGACGGCGAGGCCGTCCCGGCGGGAGGCATGGGCATCGCCAAGCAGCTCAAGGACGAGATCTTCCGCTGTCCGCCGCTGCTGGTGCTGACCGGCCGTCCGCAGGACGCCTGGCTGGCCACCTGGTCGCGGGCCGACGGTGCGGTGCCCCACCCGATCGACCCGCTCCAGCTGGCCGAGACCGCGGTGGCTCTGCTGCGCTCGCGCGTGCCGGCCGCTCCCTGAGCTCGGTGCGGGAGGCGTCGATGGCCCACACCTGGCCGGAGGTCCTGTCCGCCCTGGTCGCGCGCGAGGACCTGACGTCCGAGCAGGCGGCCTGGGCGATGGGCGAGATCCTCGGCGGCGACGCGACCGAGGCGCAGATCGCCGGCTTCGCAGTGGCGCTGCGGGCGAAGGGCGAGACGATCGACGAGGTCACCGGTCTCGCGGACGCGATGCTCGCGGTGGCGAATCCGATCGCGGTTCCCGGACGGCTGCTCGATGTGGTGGGCACCGGCGGCGACCGATCCTTCTCCGTGAACATCTCGACGATGGCGGCGATCGTGGCTGCCGGCGCGGGCGCGATCGTCGTCAAGCACGGGAACCGGTCGGCGTCCTCGCAGGCCGGCTCCGCCGACGTCCTGGAGGCGCTGGGCATCCGGCTCGACCTGTCGCCGGCGCGGGTCGCCGAGGTGGCCGCCGAGGCCGGGATCACCTTCTGCTTCTCGGCGGCCTTCCATCCGGCGATGAGGCACGCCGCCGTCCCGCGGCGAGAGCTCGGGATCGCGACCTCGTTCAACCTCCTGGGTCCGCTGACCAATCCGAGCCGGCCCGCTGCACAGGCGATTGGCTGTGCCGATCCGCACGCCGCGCCGGTGATGGCGGGCGTCTTCGCCGCCCGAGGCACCGACGCCTGGGTCTTCCGCGGAGACGACGGTCTCGACGAGCTCACCACCACGACGACCTCGACGGTGTGGATCGTGCAGGACGGCAAGGTCTCGCGCGAAGCCGTTGACGCGACCGATCTCGGGATCAGGCCCGCGACCGCAGAGGACCTGCGAGGCGGCGACGTCGCGTTCAACGCCGACGTCGTACGCCGGCTCGTCGCCGGTGAGCGCGGCCCGGTCCGGGACGCCGTCGTACTCAACGCGGGCGCTGCCCTCGCCGTCCACGCGGCCGAGCCGGGCAGCCTGGTCGACCGGCTCGCGACCGGCATGACTCGCGCCGGCGAGGCGATCGACTCCGGAGCGGCGCAGGCGACCCTCGCCGCCTGGGTCGCCGCCTCCGGCTCCTGATCGCCGCGGCCGCCGATCGCCTCGGCTTCCCGCCGCTATCGTGACGTCCATGATCACCGCCATCGTCTTCGTGAAGGCCGACGTCGCGCGCATCCCCGAGGTGGCCGAGGCGATCGCGGCGCTCGACGGGGTCAGCGAGGTCTACTCGGTGACCGGTCAGATCGATCTCATCGCCCTGGTGCGGGTCCGCAACCACGACGAGGTGGCCGGGGTGGTCGCGGACCGGCTCAACAAGGTCGAGGGCGTCACGTCGACCGAGACGCACATCGCCTTCCGCGCCTACTCCCGCCACGACCTGGAGTCGGCCTTCTCCCTCGGCCTCGACTGACCCGCCCTATCCTTCCTGCGTGACCTGGCTCGCCGACCACGCGCTGACGCTCTTCGGCTGGGCCGGGAGCGCGCTGCTGATCGTCTCGCTGCTCCAGACGAGGGTGCTGCGCTTCCGCATGCTCAATCTCTTTGCCTGCGTCGTCCTCGCGACGTTCAATGCCCTGGTCGGGGTCTGGCCGATGGTCGGCATGAACCTCGCGACCACCGCCATCAACATCTACTTCCTGCGGCGGCTGCTGCGCGAGCGCCACGACGAAGCGGCCTTCGAGGTGCTGCCGATGGGGTCGGGGGAGGCCTACCTCCGGTATTTCCTCGGCGTACACGAGGCCGATCTGCGGCGGCACTTCCCGGCGTACGACGAGATCCGCGGCGACGACCATGTCTTCGGCATCCTGCGCGGCGACGAGACTGTCGGGGTGGTCGTGGTCCGCGCCGACCCGGAGGACCCGGGCACGGCGCGAGTGCTGCTGGACTACGTGACGCCGCGCTTCCGCGACTTCTCGCCAGGTGAGTTCGTCTGGCGGAGCAACCCGCGGCTCCGCGCGCTCGGCTTTCGCAGGGTCGTCACCCCGCCCGACATGGTCGCCCCCTACTACGAGCGCCTCGGGCTCGGCTTCCGCCGGGAGGGCGCGTCGTACGTGCTGGATCTGGACGGCTGATCCCGGAGGAGGGCGGGTCGGCTGTCCGCCGCATTGTGCGGCGGATCTCGGGGAGGGTGGGTCGGCTGTCCGCCGCACTGTGCGGGGGATCCCGGGGTGGGCTGGCCCTGGCTTGCCGAACGGTTCGTGCAGGATGCGCGGAAGTGGAGGCCGGACGCGCCAGGAGGGATCCAGATTCGTCCACGGTGCACGCCTGGGGGGTGCCCCAGGCGGTTCGATGCAGGAGCTGACGTCGGTCAGGCCTTGGGTTGCCCGCCGCCGAACGAGTCGGAGAGCGCCCGCCCCTCGAAGACCAGGTACTCGAGCGGCGACGGACTCCCGAACGGCGCGGAGGGAACGACGCCGCAGGCCACGATCAGGTTGCCCAGGCGGCGGCCCTCGATCGTGGCCGGCTCGGCGCCGATGACCAGCCTCCCGATATCCGGCCTCCCGATGCCCGGCCTCCCGATGCCCGGCCTCCCGATGCCCGGCCTCCCGATGCCCGGCGTCCCGATGCCCGGCGTCCCGATGCCCGGCCTCCCGAGGGCACGCGCGGCCGCCACGAACGACCGGACCCGCCGGAACGGCAGCCCGTCGACCATGTTGGTGACGAACACACCGCCGGGCGCCAGCACCCGGCGTACGTCGTGAATGAAGGCAGTCGCCGTGAGCTCATCGGGGACGAAGCCCTTGACGAAGGCGTCCACGATCACCAGGTCCTGCGACCCGTCGGGCACCGCGACGATCCCGGTCCGCCCGTCACCGAGCAGCACCTCGATCCCGCTCCGCGGTGGCAGCGGCGCCTCGGCGCGCACCTGCTCGATGACCTCGACCGACGGCTCCAGCACGATCTGCGTCGACCCCGGGCGGGTCGCCCGCACATAGCGCGGCAACGTCAGCGCCCCACCGCCGACATGCAACACGCGGAGCGGCCCGGCCGGCAGGCGATCCACGACGTCGCCGATCCGCCGTACGTAGTCGAAGACCAGGCGGGTGGGATCGGACCGGTCGACCGCCGACTGACGGGTGTCGTCCACGGTCAGGATGAAGAGGTCGTCACTCATGCCGGAGCGACCCTATCGGGCCGGGCGGTGGAGGGTGTTGACCGTGCGCGGCTCGTCGAACGGTGCCACGGACGAGCGTGCGGACCGGTCGGCGTCGAGGAGCGGCAGGTGGCGGGTGGCGCCGCCGACCGGGCAGATCCACTCGCCGTCGATGTCGATCAGGCGGACACCGGGCAGCTCGAGCCAGGCGAGGACCTTCTCCATCTCCTCGGCGGTCGCCGCCGGGAGCGGGCCGGGCTGCGGCACGACGGTCTCGGCACCCGCGCGCAGCGTTGCGACGAAGGCGTGCGCGTCGGCGCCGCCCGGGATGACGCCCGCCGCCGCGAGCCGGCCGTGACGGATCACGTGGACCGCCCAACGGCCGTGGTGTCCTGAGCCGGGCGACGGATCGCCCTCGCGACGCGCGGCCACCACCTCGCCGCAGCCCGCGAGCGCCGTCAGCCGCTGGGTGCGGGCGGCCGCGCGGAGGAAGGCGCTGAGCCGGTCGCGGTGCACCCCGGCGTCCTCGAAGCGCTCGTCCTCGGCCAGCCTGGACATCCGGGCCTGGAGCACCTCGACGACGTCGTCGGGGCGCCGGCGCAGCGCGTCACGCAGCTGGCGCACCAGGGCGGCGTACGACGTCGGGTCGGTGCTGCCGTCGCACGGCGACAGGCAGCGGTCCATCTCGGCCAGGACACAGGGGGAGCGCTCCGGCTCGCGCCCGAAGCGGTCGGTGCACTGCCGGATCGGGAAGGTCTCGTGGAGCGCGGCCAGACATTTCTCGGCGGTCCGACGTGACGAGAACGGCCCGAGGTAGTCGGCGTCGTCGTCGAGAACCTTGCGGACCAGGGAGAGCCGGGGCCACGGCTCTCGGGTGAGCTTGACGAAGGTGACCCGCTCGGGGTGGCGCGAGCGGCGGTTGTAGCGCGGCTTGTGCCGGGCGATCAGGCGAAGCTCGCGGATCTGCGCCTCGAGGTTGGTGGCGCACTCGATGCCGGTGACCGACTCGGCGAGCCCGACCATCTCGCCCATGCGGGTGCGGGTCTCGGACGCGGTGAAGTAGCTGCGCACACGGGTGCGCAGGTCGCGAGAGGTGCCGACGTACAGAACCTCCGATCGGCCGTCGCGGAAGAGGTAGACACCCGGCGAGTGGGGAAGTCCCTCGGCGAGATGTCGCTTGCGGCGCTGGGCCTGGCTGACCCGCGAGGAGAAGGTCTGCAGCTCCTCGAGCGTGTGCACGCCCAGCCCGCCGAGTCGCTCCATGAGGCCGTGGAGCACGTCGACCGTGGCGCGCGCGTCGGCGAGGGCGCGGTGGTTGGGCGTCGTGCTGGCGTTGAAGAGCTTGGCGAGCGACCCGAGGCGACAGTCGCGGGCGTCGTCGCGGGTGACGATCCGGCGAGCGAGTTTGACCGTGTCGAGCACCTCGAAGCGCGGCCAGGGCCGCTGCTGCTCCGCCGCGAAGTGCTTGAGGAAGCCCACGTCGAAGGGCGCGTTGTGCGCCACCAGCACACACCCCTGGGCGAACTCGAGGAAAGCCGGCAGCGCGGACTCGACCGGCGGCGCGTCGTGCACCATCGAGTTCGTGATGCCGGTGAGGACCGCGATGAACGGCGGGATGGCGGCGTGCGGGTTGACGAGGGTCTGGAACTCGCCGAGCACCTCGCCGCCGCGCACCTTGACCGCGCCGATCTCGGTGATCATCGAGCCGGCCTGCGGCGAGCCGCCGGTGGTCTCGAGATCGACCACGCAGAAGGTGACGTCGCGCAGCGGGCGCCCGAGCTCGTCGAAGCTGCGCTGCGCCTCCCACCGGGACGGTGCGACCGTGGTCATGTGTCGGACGTTAGAAGAGCCCACCGACAACCGACGCGTTCGACTCGCTGGACGGGGGCGAGCCGCACGGGCGACAATCGGTGCCCACAACCAGAACGAACGAGGGATACCGATGACGACGCCTTGGTACGTGGCCGGAATCGACAACGGCGGCACGAAGAACGCCGGCACGGTGCTCGACCGCGGCGGCAACTTCCTCGTCGACAAGCTGATCGAGTCGCCGAGCCGGGTCCTCGATGGCACCGAGGTCGCGGTCGAGGCGCTCGAGGAGGCGATGCACAACGCCCTCGAGTACGCCGGCGTTCCGGTCGCGCAGGTCAGGGCGGTCGGGCTCGACACCCCGGGTCCGGCGAGCGCGACCGGTGTCATCGCGAGGAAGGGCTCGACGAACTTCAACGCGCCGGAGTGGCGCGGCTTCGACATCCGCACCGCGTTGGAGGACCGTCTCGGGATCCCGGTCGTCTACACGAACGACGCCAACGCGGCGGCTCTCTATGCCCACCACGCGCACTTCGGCTCCAACTCCGCGCTCTACTCCTCGGTGTCGGCGATCATCGGCACCGGCCTCGGCGGGGGCCTGGTGGAGGCGGGCAAGGTCATCGCCGGACGATCCGGCATGGCCGCCGAGCTGGGGCACGTCTACGTCCCCCTCGACGGCGTCCTGGACGAGGGTCAGCCCGTCCCGAGGTGCAACTGCGGTCAGCTCGCGGACGCCGAGAGCGTCGCCTCGCTGATGGGGATACAGAACAACCTGCTGCCCTACTGGCTGACGAGATATCCCGACCACCCGCTGCACCAGGTCGAGGGTGCGAGGGAGCGGGCCTTCCAGGTCCGGACCCTGGCGGAGCAGGGCGACGAGCTCGCCCTGAAGATCTTCGACCAGCAGGCCCGGGTGATCGGAGCGCTCTTCCAGATCACCTCCAACTTCACCGACCCGACGGCCTACTTCGTCGGCGGCGGCGTCGTCGAGGCCGAGCCGGGGTTCCGCGACTGGTTCCTCGACAGGGTCCGCGAGTACACGCCGCTGCGCGCCGAGCAGGCCGAGGTCGCGACGATCGCGACGGTCCCGGACCTCGACATGGCCGGGGCGCGCGGGTCGGCGCTGGCGGCACTCGCGTCCGTCGTCACCACCTGAGGAGCCGGCCCGCGAGCCCGGCCCGCCTTGCGCTCTTGTCGGACGACGCTCTCGTAGGCTCCGCGGTATGAGCGCGGCGGCGACGGACGGTGCCGGGCAGCCGGAGCTGCCCGACCTCGCCGACCTGCCCGAGGCCGTCCGCGCCCGGCTGGTCGCGCTCGCCGCCCGGGTGCTTCCACAGGTCGCCGAGCCGCCACCCGGCCTGCGCTCGGTGGCGGGCTTCGCGCCCGCGAGGCGTGCGCGACTGGGTGGCAAGGCGATAGCCGCGGCTCTCGCCGACCCGGGCTTCCGGCATTCGGTCGGTGTCCTGGCCGCGACCGGCCTGGAGCCCGAGGACGACCCGGTCGAGGAAGCCGCCCGGCTCTGGCTCCGCCGCGAGGGCGTCGACGTGCCGGAGCGGTTCGCCAACCTGACGGACGCCGTCGTCGCACCCGGCGTGGAGCGGGCCGAGGCGCGCGCGGCGGAGGAGGTCGAGCGGCTCACGGCCCGGGTCGCAAGCCAACAGGTCGACCTGCGCAGCCTGCGCGAGCGGCAGCGTGAGGAGCTGGCCGCGCTCAAGGCCGACAACGCCGACCTGCGGAGGAAGCTGGGCGATGCTCGGCGCGAGGCCAGGGAGGCCGACGAGCGGGCCGAGGTGGCGGCGGGCGAGCTTGCCGATGCCCGGGAGAGCGCACGGTCGGCCGCCTCCGGGGCCGCGGCCGACGTACGCCGGTTGCGCGCGGAGGTCGACCAGCTGCGGATGGCCGCGGGGGCGCAGCGGAAGGAGACGCGTCAGGAGCGTCAGGCCGGTCTCGTCCGCACCAGGCTGCTGCTCGACGCGCTCACCGAGGCCGCGGCGGGCCTGCGACATGAGCTGGCCCTCCCGCCGGTCGCGGGACTGCCCGCCGACTCGGTGGCGTCGGGGGTCGCGGCGGGTCCGGGCGAGGCGCCCGGCGCGCGCGTCGCGTCCATCGACGATCCGGCCCTGCTGGAGCAGCACCTCGCCCTGCCGCGGGCGCATCTGATCGTCGACGGCTACAACGTCACCAAGACCAGCTGGCCGTCGATGCCGCTCGACGCCCAGCGCACCCGGCTGCTGCAGGGCCTCGCCGCCGTCGTCGCCAGGTCGCGGGTCGAGGCGACCGTCGTCTTCGACGCGGCCGCGACCGCGAGCCGCCCGTCGGTGGCGCCGCCGCGCGGCGTACGGGTCGTCTTCACCAACGAGGGCGTCATCGCCGACGACCTGATCCGTGAGTATGTCGCTGCCGAGCCGCCCGGCCGCCTCACCCTCGTCGTCACCGACGACCGCGAGCTTGCCGGCGACGTACGGCGGGGCGGGGCCAGGCCGGTCGCCACGGCGGCCCTCGCCGCCCTGCTCGCCCCGCGCTGAGCGCGCCGTCGGAGGCCGGTGTCGGAGCCCAATGTCGGAGGGCTCTGTCAACGTGCTGCTCATGACGACGCGAATCGACTGCGACACCTGCGAGGTCCGGGGGCTGGCCTGCCACGACTGCGTGGTGACCGTGCTGCTCGGACCACCCGAGGAGCTGACCCTCGACGACGACCAGGCCGCGGCGCTCGACGCGCTGGCCGCCGGCGGCCTGGTGCCGCCGCTGCGCATGGTCACGCCGATCGCCGGGCCGGTGATCGACTCCGCGTGACGGCTGCGACTCAGGGGGCGGATGAGAGGTCCTGAGACGCATGTCATGCCGCACCTGTGGAGCAGACACTGAAAGGCGACCACTTGGCCGCCGATGAGTTGGCGTGGCCGCGCGTCGGCTACTAGCCTCCAGCGAGGTACTCGAACCAGGTGTGTCGCCGACGACTCACGCGGGTGCCGCGCCGAACCTTCCGGGTGCGACCCAGCGGTCGTCGCCAGGAGGACCGGGGAACCACCACCCTGGGGTGAATCGCCGCCGAGACGGGCCAGTGCTGGTCGACCAGTGCTGGTCCAGGAGGCGGGGTAGGGCCTGTCGTGCCCGAATCCGTCAGCTCACCCGGTAGGCGTTACGACGAGAAACAAGGAGACACCGCGCTCGTGCCATACGACCGGACGCGCATCGTCACGGCCGCAGTCGGCCTGACCTTGGGCCTGACCACCGTCGCCGCCGTGAGCCTCGTCTCCGCCGCGCCGACCGCCGCCGAGCCCGACATCAAGGACGTCAAGTCCCGGGTCGACCGGCTCTACCACGAGGCCGAGCAGGCGCAGGAGCGCTACAACGACGCCAGGCTCGACCTTGCCGAGCTCGACGCCGACCTGGGCTCGTTGAGGGCCGACCAGCGTCGTCAGCAGGACCGCCTGGACGCGGCCCGTGAGAGTGTCGAGGACTCGATCGTCCGGCAGTACCAGGGTGAGGGCCTCTCCAGCGTCGGCAGCGTCGTCGTCTCCGACGACCCCTCCGCCTTCCTGGGACAGCTGACCACGATGTCGGCCTTCAACGATCTGCAGGACCAGGCCTTCGCCGACTACTCCACCGAGCTCAAGGCGCTCGACATCCGCACCGACGCCACGGAGCAGCGTGCCGCCGAGGCGGAGCGCACCAAGGCCGCGATGGCCGAGGACAAGGAGTCGGTCGACGACAAGCTCGCCGAGGCCAAGGGCCTGTTGGCCGACCTCGAGGCCGAGGAGCGCGAGGAGCTCCTCTCCCGCGGCGGCAGCGGCCGTGTGCCTTCCTCCGTGCCCGCATCGGGTCGCGCGGCCGCGGCCGTCAAGACCGCGATGGCGCAGGTCGGCGAAGCCTACGTCTACGGCGCCGCCGGACCCAACGCCTACGACTGCTCCGGGCTGACGATGGTCGCCTGGGCGTCCGCGGGCGTCGGGCTGCCGCACTCCTCGGGCGCCCAGTACGGCTCCGGTCCGCACGTCGCCGAGAGCAACCTGATGCCGGGCGACCTGGTCTTCTACTACAGCCCGATCAGTCACGTCGGCATGTACATCGGCAACGGCCTCATCGTCCACGCGGCCAATCCCGGCACCGGCGTCGCGGTCTCAGCCCTGCACTCGATGCCCTACGTCGGCGCCGTCCGTCCGGGTTGATCGGACGGGCTGATCGGACGGGCTGAGCCGACGGCCCCCCTCCGTCGGCCGGTCGTCGCCGGCGCGGCGCTGGTCCTGGTCGTCGCGCTCCTTCTCTGGGTGGCGCAGCGCACCGGCGACGAAGCAAGTCGCTCGCGCTCGGCGCCGGCCCAGGCAACGGCCGCTCCCGGAGGACGACCGGCCGCGCCGCGACCGGCCGGCGTACAGGCTGCGCTCGACCGGCTCGCCGCCGCCCTCGCCGACGGCGACGGGCGGGCGGCCTCCGGGCTCGCCCCGGCGGGTCACGCGGACGCGCGAGCACTGCTGGCCGCCGTCGCCCGCAATGCCGAGGACCTCGACGTCCGCGACCTCTCCCTGCGCCACCTGTCGCCTCTGAGCGCGCCGGACGTGCGCGGGGAGTGGACGGCGTCGGTCCGGTTGCGCTGGCGCTTCGCCGGCTACGACCCCGTCGCCTCGGTGACGACGATCGTGACCCGGCTCCGCAGGTCTCCCGGCGGCCGGATCTCGGTGGTCGTGCCGGCCGAGGCCGCCGGCCGGGTTCCGGTCTGGCTGAGCGGGCCGGTGCGGGTCCGCCGCGTCACCGGCGCGCTCCTGGTCGGGGGGGCAGGCGTCGACGACCTCGCGTTGGAGGAGCGGGTCCTGCGTCTCGCCCGAAGGGCGGTTCCGGTCGTGCGGAGGGTCCTGCCGGACTGGCGGTCGCCCGTGGTCGTCGAGGTGCCGGCCGGTGCGGCGGCCCTCGACCGGGCGCTGGCGGAGCCCGCTGGCACCAGCCTGCCGGTCGCCGCGGTCACCGCTCCCGTGGGCGATCGGGGGTCGGCGGTGCACGTGTTCGTGAACCCCGGCCGGCTGCGGGGCCTCCGCTCGATCGGCGCCCAGGTCGTGCTCAGCCACGAGGTGACCCACCTCGCCACCTCGGCGGCGGGCTCGGCGGCGCCGCTCTGGCTCGTCGAGGGGTTCGCCGACTACGTCGCGCTCCGCGACGTCGGGCTGCCGGTCGGGAGCCTGGCCGGCACGCTCGTCCGAGAGGTACGCCGCTCCGGCATCAGGCGGTCGCTGCCCACGAGCCACGACTTCACCTCCCGCGGCCGGCGGCTCGGCGCGACGTACGAGGCGGCCTGGCTGGCGTGCGTCGTCCTCGCGAGGACGGGCGGCGAGGGCGCCCTGCTCGCGCTGTACCGCGACGCCGACCGGGGGGTCGACATCGACCTCGCGCTGCAGCGGCACTTCGGCATCGGGTCCGAAGGCCTGACCGCGCTGTGGCGCGACCGTCAGCGCGGGCTGGCTCCCCGCCGGTCGGCACAATGACCGGGTGACCATCGCCGACCGTCCGTCCCGCGGCAGCCGGCGGGCAGCGGGGCTGGTTCTGGCGATCGGGCTGGCCGGCTTCGCGGTCATCGCCTGGCGGTGGGTGCCCTGGCACCCCGTGCCGGGTGCGGCCCTGAGCCTGCCCAGCGCCGAGGACATCTTCACCGACCAGGAGATCGCCGGGGCCGAGCACTTCAACGCCTGGGCGCGGGTCTGGTCCTGGTCGTCGCTGGGCATGGAGCTGCTCGCGGTCACCTGGCTCGCGCTCTCCGGAGCGGTTCGGCGCCGGGCCGAGAGGCTGGCCCCGAGGGCGTGGTGGTGGGTGCGGGTCCTGGTGCTGGTGCTGGCCGTGCAGCTGATCCTGCGACTGGCGACGCTGCCGCTCGGACTCGCCCAGCTCGAGCTGCGCCGCCGCCACGGGCTCACCCACCAGCTGTGGCCGGCGTACCTGCGCGACCAGGCGCTCGGGCTGACCGTCGGCGTGGTCGCCACCGGAGTGGCTCTGGTCGTGGTGATGGGCCTGGCTCGTCGGCTGCCGCGGACCTGGCCGGCCGCCGCCGGCGCGGCGCTCGGGGTGCTGGTGCTGCTGGGCTCGTGGGTCTACCCGGTGGTCGTCGAGCCGCTGTTCAACAGGTTCACCCCGCTGGCGGACGGGTCGCTGCGCACGGGGGTCTTCGCGCTGGCGGACCGCGAGCAGGTGCCCGTCGACGACGTGCTCGTCGCGGACGCGTCGCGCCGGACCACCACCCTCAACGCCTACGTCTCCGGCTTCGGCAGCACCCGCCGGGTGGTGCTCTACGACAACCTCGTCGAGGGTCTGCCGGAGTCGCAGACGCTGTCCATCGTCGCCCACGAGCTCGCCCACGCCCGGCACGGCGACGTGCTGGTCGGCACCGCCCTGGGCATGGCCGGCGCGGGGGTCGGCATCGGCCTGCTCGGTCTGCTCCTCGACGCCGGCGCGGTGCGTCGTCGCTTCGCCCTCGGGCGGCCGGTCGCGGCCCAGGTGGCCGCCGTGCCGCTCGTCGTCGCCCTCAGCACCTGGGGCTCGCTCCTCTCCGCGCCGGTGCAGAACGGCATCAGCAGGCAGATCGAGACCCGCGCCGACGTCGACGCCCTGGGCACCACCGGCTCGTACGACGTGTTCGTGTCGATGCAGCAGCAGCTGGCGGCCCGGTCCCTCGCCGACCCCACCCCGCCCGCCTGGTCGCAGTGGGCCTTCGGCAGCCATCCCACCGTCCTGCGGCGCATTGCCGTCGCGGAGCGGATGCGCGACCTGGACACTCCCTGACCTTGGGGTACGGCGGGTTGTCCACAGGTCGACGGATTGCCACTGGCGCCGAGGGATCGGTGTCGCCATGGTGGACCGATGACGATCCCAGGGGGAGTGGATGAGGAAGCAAGGAGTGAAGCCGCACGAGCCGCCGACGGCGATCCGGGATGCCCGGCTGCGCAAGGCGCAGGAGCCGGCCGGTGCACAGTCCGGCGTCGTCAGCAGGCGTCAGCTCTACGACCTCGGCGTCACCCGCGGCGAGGTGCGAGCCAACGTCCGGGCGCGGCGTTGGCAGCGGGTCGGCTCGCAGTCCCTCTGCCTCCACACCGGGCCGCTCGATCATGACGCGACGGCCTGGGCGGTGGTCTTCGAGGCCGGTCCTCGGGGCTTCCTCGACGGGGAGTCGGCGCTCATCGCCGCGGGACTCACCGGCTATGAGGCGAACTCGATCAGGGTCTCCGTGCCGCGAGGGCAGCAGGTCCGCCGGATCGCCGGTGGAACCATCCGGCAGACGAGGAGATGGTCTGCCGACGACCGGCACCAGGGAAGTGGAGTGCCCAGGGCCCGCAACGAGGTGGCCGCGGTCCGGGCGGCGCTCTGGGCGAGGTCCGACCGACAGGCCGCGCTGTTGCTCACGATGGCGGTCCAGCAGCGCCTCGTCGAGGCCGAGGGCCTGGCGGTCGAGCTGCAGCGGGTACGTCGCGACAAGCGGCGGATCTACATCGGCACCGTGCTGCTCGACCTGGTCGGCGGGGCCCGCTCACTCGCCGAGCTCGACTTCGCTCAGGAGTGCCGCCGCCGCGGGTTCCCGGAGCCCAGCCGTCAGGTCGTGCGCAAGGGCCGCGACGGTCGCTACTACCTCGACGTCTCGTGGGAGGAGTGGGGTGTCGTCGTCGAGATCGACGGCATCCAGCACAATCTCGCCGAGCAGGTCGTCCCCGACGCCCTCCGCCACAATCACGTGACGCTCCAGGGCGACGTCGTGCTGCGGCTGCCCGTCCTCGGGCTGCGCGTGGCACCCGATGCGTTCTTCGGGCAGATCGAACAGGCGCTGCGAGCCGCCGGCTGCCCGTTCCCGAGCCCGGCCGCCTGAGCGCCGTACCACAAGGTCATGCGAGATGGTCCCTCGGGCAGCCACATCACATGACGTCCGCGACCGGCTTCGCCGTACGCCATGCGAGGTGGTTGCTCGGGCGGCCACATCGCATGACGTTGGCGACGGCTCAGGGGCGGTAGAGACGGGCGATGTCGTCCTTCTGCTCGCGTGCGACGACGTGGCGGCGCAGCTTGAGGCTGGGGGTGAGCTGGCCGCCCTCCTCGGTCCAGTCGGTCGGGAGGATCGCGAACTTGCGGATCGACTCGGCCTGGGAGACCGCGCCGTTGGCGTCGTCGACGGCTGCCTGGATCTCGGCGCGCAGATCCGCGTCGTTGACGAGGTCGCCGAGGCGGGCGGCCTTGCCGAGCCGCTGGGCCCAGGCGGGGACGGTCTCCTCGTCGAGAGTGATCAGCGCGGCGATGAACGGTTGGCCGTCACCCACGACCAGGCACTGTGAGACCAGCGCGTGGGCGCGGACCCGGTCCTCCAGCACGGCCGGCGCGACGTTCTTGCCGCCGGCGGTCACCAGGATCTCCTTCTTTCGCCCGGTGATCCGCACGAAGCCCTCGTCGTCGACCTCGCCGAGGTCGCCGGTGCGGAGCCAGCCGTCGGCCAGGACCTCGGAGGTCGCCTCCGGGTTGCCCCAGTAGCCGGAGAAGACCTGGCCGCCGCAGAACAGCAGCTCGCCGTCGTCCGCGACCCGGACCGAGGTGCCCTGGAAGGGCCGGCCGACGGTGCCGACCTTGATCGCGTCGGGGGTGTTGGCGCTCAGGGCCGCGGTGGTCTCGGTCAGGCCGTAGCCCTCGAGCACGGTCACCCCGATCCCGCGGAAGAAGTGCCCCAGCCGGTCGCCGAGCGGCGCGCCGCCGGACACGGCGTACCGGCAGCGACCGCCGAGCACCTCCCGAAGCCTGCCGTAGACCAGCCGGGAGAAGGCCGCGTGCTGTGCGCGCACCAGCACCGGCACCCTGCCCTGCTCGATCCCGCGGGAGTAGGCGATGGCGACGTCGGCCGCGCGGTCGAAGATGGCGCCCCTGCCGTCGGCGGCGGCCCGCTGGGAGGCGGTGTTGAAGACCTTCTCGAAGACCCGGGGTACGGCGAGGACGAAGGTCGGCTTGAATCCGCCGAGGTCGGCGACGAGGTTGCGCACGTCGGCGCTGTGACCGAGCCGTGCCCGTTGCTTCACGCAGCCGACCTGGACGATCCGCGCGAACACGTGGGCTAGAGGGAGGAACAGGAGCGTGGCGGCGTCGTCACCGCCGAACAGCTCGTCGAGCTCCTCGACCGCCACGCCGAGCTCGAACATGAAGTTGCCGTGGGTGAGGACGCAGCCCTTGGGGCGACCCGTCGTACCCGAGGTGTAGACCAGCGTCGCCAGGTCGTCCGGGGACGCGGCTCGGCGGGTCTCCTCGAGGTCGTCGTCGGACACGTCGTCGCCCAGCGCGGTGAGCACGTCGACGGCGTTGTCGTCGAGGGACCACACGTTGCGCAGGTCGGGGAGGGCGTCGCGCACCGAGGCCAGCCGGGCCTGGTGCTGGGAGTGCTCGACCACGACCGCGACCGCGCCGGAGTCCTGGAGGATCCACTGGATCTGGTCGGCGGCCGAGGTCTCGTAGACCGGCACGGTGACGGCGCCGGCGAACCAGATGGCGTAGTCGAGGAGCGTCCACTCGTAGCGGGTCTTCGCGATCAGCGCGACCCGGTCGCCGCGACCGACGCCCGCAGCGATCAGGCCCTTGGCGACGCCCCGGACCTCGGCGAGGAACTCCGCGGCCGTCACGTCGCTCCAGGGACCGGACCCGTCGGCGCGGCGGCTGAAGACCACCGCGTCGGGCGCCTCCGCGGCGTTGCGCACAACGTCGTCGGTCAGGTTGCCCGCCGTCGGGATGTCGACGGTCAGTGGGGTGGAGTACTCCCGCATCTGCGCCTCCTCGAGCCTCAACGGCCACCGGAGCCGGCTCCGGTGGCCGAGCCCGCACGGTGGACGGCGGCAGGCTACCGCCCGCAGCGGCGCGTCGTCCCTGTCGGGTACGCTCCGAGCCTGCTCGCAGCAGCCTCGAACGCACCGCACAGCGCCGCTCACCCGGGAGTCGAAGACCATGGCCGAACAGACGACGTCGTCGATCCTCATCAACGCCGAGCCGGCCGAGGTGATGGAGGTGATCGGGGACTTCGCCGCCTACCCCGAGTGGGCCAAGGGCGTGAAGAGGGCCGACGTCGTCGCCGAGACCGACGGCTGGGCCGACCGGGTGTTCTTCGTCCTCGACGTGTCGCCGATCAAGGACGAGTACACCCTCGCCTACGAGTGGGACGGCTACGACGAGGTCACCTGGACCCTGCTGGAGGGCAAGACCCTGACCGCGATGGACGGCGCCTACACGCTGCGCGACCTCGGCGAGGGCACGACCGAGGTGACCTACCGGCTCGCGCTCGACCTGTCGATCCCGCTGATCGGCATGATCAAGCGGAAGGGCGAGAAGATGATCATCGACGCCGCCCTCAAGGGCCTCAAGAAGCGCGTCGAGTCGCAGTAGGACGCCGCGACCTTGCGCGTCCTCCTCTTCACCGGCAAGGGCGGCGTCGGCAAGACGACGCTGGCCGCGGGCACGGCTGCCCTCAGCGCCGCCGCCGGCCACCGGACCCTGGTGCTCTCCACCGATGCCGCACACTCGCTGGCGGACGCGCTGGCGGTGCCCGCCGCCGCCCGGTCCCGCGCCCGCGGTGACGCCGGTACGCCGTACGAGGTCGCGCCGCGACTGAACGTGCTGCAGGTCGACGCCCAGGCCCTCCTCCAGCGGTCATGGGCCGACATCCAGGGCTATCTCCTCTCGGTGCTCGACGTGGTGGGGATGGACCCGGTCGCGGCCGAGGAGCTGACCGTGCTGCCCGGCGCCGAGGAGGTGCTGGCGCTGCTCGAGCTGCGTCGCCAGGTCGAGTCGGGGGAGTGGGACGTCGTGGTCGTGGACTGTGCCCCGACCGCCGAGACCCTCCGGCTGCTGGCCCTGCCGGAGGCCCTGGGCTGGTACATGCAGCGCGTCCTTCCGGTCGAGCGCCGCGTGGTGCGTGCGCTCAGGCCGGTGCTGACCAGGGCCACCGGTGTCCCGATGCCGGGTGACGGGGTGTTCGACGCGGTGGAGCGGCTGCACGGCGAGCTCGAGGACGTGCACCGGCTGCTGACCGGACCCGACGTGAGCGTGCGGCTGGTGCTGACCCCGGAGCGGATGGTGCTCGCCGAGGCCAGGCGGAGCTACACGACGCTCTGCCTCTACGGCTACCGGGTCGACGGCGTCGTCGCCAACCGGGTGTTCCCGCACGATGGGGCGGACGGCTGGCGTGCCGGCTGGGTCGCCGCGCAGGACGGTGTGCTGGCCTCGCTCGAGGAGTCGTTCCCGGGCCTGTGGCGCTGGACCTCGACCTACCGTGCCGACGAGCCGGTCGGCCTCGCCGCGCTCGCCGACCTGGCGGCCGCGACGTACGACGGAAGCGACCCGCTCGCCCGGCCCCAGCGCGTCGAGCCCTTCCGGGTGACCCGCACGTCGTCGGGCGCGCTGCTCGCGCTGTCGCTTCCTCACGCCACCCGCGCCGATGTCGACCTCGCCCGCCACGGCGACGACCTCGTGGTCACGCTCGCCTCCAGCGCCGGCTCCTACCGCCGGCTGCTCAGCCTGCCGAGCGGGCTGGCGCGACAGCGGGTGGCCGGTGCGCGGGTCGACCGAGGCGTCCTACAGGTCCGCTTCGAGGAGCCGGCATGAATGACGCGGACCCCGGCGAGCCCGAGGTGGGCAGCCTCGCCGACGAGCTCTCGCGGCTCTTCGCCGCCTTGCACGGCGTGGACACCCATGCCGTCGGCGACGATTGCCGCTACTGTCCGATCTGCCGCACCGTCGCGGTGGTGCGCTCCGCGAGCCCCGAGGTTCGCGAGCATCTCGCCTCCGCCGGTGCGTCAATGCTTCACGCCGCGGCGGCCCTGCTGGCCACGCCACCACCGAAGCCACGGCGCGACGACGGGGTCGAGCACATCGACCTCGACGCCACCGACTCAACCGAATGGGACGAGACCGACCGGGACGGCGAAGCCGTCGAGGACGAAGAGGAGAGCGAGCCATGAGCCTGACGATCGGCCTGGACATAGGTGGGACCAAGATCGCCGGCGGGGTCGTCGACGAGAAGGGGGTGATCCTGCGTCAGGAGCGGGTCGTCTCGCCCGCCGAGAGTCCTGAGGCGATCACCGCCGCGCTGAAAGGGCTGGTCGACCGGCTCCGCGGCGACGACGAGATCGAGGCGGTCGGCATCGGCGCGGCCGGCTACGTCGACGCGACCCGGTCGACGGTGCTCTTCGCGCCCAACGTGGCCTGGAACAACGTGCCGCTCAAGGACGACCTCGAGGCGCTGATCGGCCTGCGCGTCGTGGTGGAGAACGACGCCAACGCGGCGGCGTGGGGCGAGTTCCGCTTCGGTGCCGGTCTCGAGGACGACGACCTGACCCTGGTCACCGTCGGCACGGGTGTCGGCGGTGGACTGATCGTCGACGGGCGCCTCTTCCGCGGGTCCCACGGTGTGGCCGCAGAGTTCGGGCACCTGCGGGTCGTGCCCGGCGGCGAGCTGTGCGGCTGCGGACAGAACGGGTGCTGGGAGCAGTATGCGAGCGGCAACGCGCTGGTACGTCGGACGCGGGAGGAGGCGGCTACCGATGCCACCGCCGCTGCGCTCGTCGCCACCGCCGGCTCGGTCGACGGGATCGACGGCCCGATGATCACCGTCGCCGCGAAGGCCGGCGACGAGTTCGCGATCGCCCGGCTGGCGGAGCTCGGATCCTGGCTGGGCCAGGGGATCGCGTCGCTGTGTGCACTCCTCGATCCTGCCGTCGTCGCGATCGGTGGTGGCGTCGCCGAGGCCGGCGACCTCCTCCTCGATCCGGCGCGCGAGGCGTACCGCGAGCATCTCAGCGGCTACGGCAAGCATCCCGACGCCGCGATCAGGCCGGCCGAGCTCGGCAACGACGCGGGCCTGATCGGCGCCGCTGACCTGGCCCGGATCCCCTGACCCCGGATCCCCTGACCCCGGATCCCCTGACCCCGGACCCGAGGTCGGCTCGCGGCAATCCCGAGCCCGTCTGGGTCGGCGTCGACGCGGGTGGCACCAAGATCCTCGCCGGGGTCGTGGACGATGCCGGTCGGGTCCTGCACTGGGCGGCCGCGGCGACACCGGGGCTCGACGCCGCCCCGGCGGCCGTCGAGGAGGCGGTCGCCGCGGCCGTCCGGTCCGCCACAGGCGGCGCTCCTATCGCGGGCGTCGGCTTCGGTGCGGCCGGCTTCGTGGATGCGGCCGGCGAGACCGTGCGCTTCGCGCCGCATCTGCCGTGGCGCGATCACCCGGCCCGGCAGCGACTCGCCGAGCGTCTCGGGGTGCCGGTCACTCTCGACAACGACGCCAACTGCGCCGCGATCGGCGAGGCGGCGTACGGCGCGGCCCGCGGGAGGTCCTCCGTCCTGCTGGTGGCGCTCGGCACCGGGATCGGCGGGGCGGTGCTCCTCGGCGGCGAGCTCTGGCGCGGTGCGCAGGGGATGGCCGGGGAGTTCGGCCACCTGGTCGTCGTCCCCGGAGGGCGCCCCTGCGAGTGCGGTCGGCGCGGCTGCTGGGAGCAGTACTGCTCGGGCACGGCACTGGCGCGCGCGGCGGGCGTGGCGCCGACCGAGGGCAGCGAGGTGACGGCCGCTGCTCGCGAGGGCGACCGGCGCGCACTCGAGGCGTTCGCCGAGGTCGGTGACTGGCTCGGGCGCGGGCTCGCGGGGCTGGTGGCAGCCTTCGATCCCGAGCTGGTCGTGATCGGCGGCGGCGTCGTGGAGGCCGGTGAGCTGCTCCTGACGCCGGCGCGCGAGGCACTCGCCGAGTCGCTCGTCGGCGGGGCCTACCGGACCGAGGTGCCCGTCGTCGCCGCGACGCTCGGCACTCGCGCGGGCGTCGTCGGGGCCGCGACTCTGGCACGTCGTGCGGCCGATGCGTCACGACGTACCGTTGCACCGTGACCGAGCACGACGAGGACGAGGTCTGGCGCGCCATCGTCGACAACTACGGGGAGCGTGCACAGCTCACCGACGGATCCACCGGTGACACCCGCGACGACGTCGGTGACGAGCCCGCCGGTGCCGTCGCCGAGAGTCCGGCGCCGACCGTCGCAGAGGACGTCGACGACGACCCGGCACTGGATCGGTACTTCCCCGTCGAGCACTTCACCCCGCCGCCGGTGACGCGTCCGAGTCGTCCCGCTCCGGCGAGGCTGGCGGCGTGGCTCGGGGTCTTCGGCGTGCCCGCCGCGCTGCTCCTCAGCGTGGTCCTCGACGTCTACGTGCCGCAGCTGGTCGGTCTGCTCATGCTCGCCTGGTTCGTCGGGGGCTTCGGGTACCTCGTCTGGTCCATGCCCCGCGGCCCCCGCGAGCCCTGGGACGACGGCGCCCAGGTGTGAACCGCTGACCGCAACCAGGTCCGTCAGTTGGCGGTGACGCGTGCGATGAACGCGGCGGACTCGGTGAAGATCGTGGGGGCGTCGTTGTCGAGGGTCGCGACGTGGTAGCTGTCGGGGAGGGCGATCTCGGTGAAGTCGGTCGAGGAGACCGACTCGCGAACGATGCGCGACGACGACGGGTCGACGACATGGTCCTCGGTGGAGCGGAAGAGGAGCACCGGCACCTCGACCTTCGACAGGTCGGCTCGCAGGGCGTTCCAGCCCCGCACCATCGAGTGGGCGGCCCTCAGCGGCGTCCTGGTGTAGCAGTTCTCCTCGACTCCCGGCTTCTTGATGTCGTTGGCGATGCCCGGGAAGGCGGGCACGACCCACTTCAGCACCGGCAGCGCCAGCACGTCCTTGCGCTCGGAGTTGACCGCCGGGTTGACCAGCACCAGGCCGGCGACGCGGTCGCCGAGATCCGCGGCCAGCCGGAGGACCAGCCCGCCACCCATCGAGAGGCCGCCGGCCACGACGACGTCGTTGTCGGCGGCGAGCCGCTCGAAGCCGCGCCGGGTCTCGGCGTTCCAGTCCGCCCACTGGGTGTTGTTGAGCTCCTGCCAGCTGGTGCCGTGGCCCGGCAGCCGCGGCGTCTCGACGGCGTACCCGCGCTCGGCCAGCGCCTCCCCCCACGGCCGCATCGAGTGCGGCGACCCGGTGAAGCCGTGCTGCAGGAGTACGCCGATCCGACGGCCGCCGGTGAGCTCGGCACGGGCGGGCACGGACAGCGGGGTGGCCTCGGGCAGCACGCTCATGGCGGGCATCGTATGGCCGGTCGGTGCAGCACCCGGACCGCCCATCTCGCCGACGCGGTGACGAGGCTCACCAGGAGGGCACGACACCGACTAGTCTCGGCCGTACGGCGCGGGGTCGCGCCGCACGTCGACTCAGACGGCGGTCGCAGGAGGGTGTCACGAGAGTGCTCTACTGGTTCCTCAAGTGGTCTCTTGGCCCGGTGTTGAAGCTGGTCTTCCGTCCGGTCGTCGAAGGCGCCGACAACGTGCCCGAGGACGGCCCGGCCATCCTGGCGAGCAACCACCTGTCCTACTCCGACTGGCTGTTCATGCCGCTCGACCTGCCGCGCCGCGTCACCTTCGTCGCCAAGGCCGAGTACTTCACCACGCCCGGCATCAAGGGCTGGATGCAGAAGAAGTTCTTCTCCGGCGCCGGTCAGGTGCCGATCGACCGGTCGGGCGCCGACGCGGCGCAGGGGGCCCTCAAGTCCGCGCGCAAGATCCTCGACTCCGGCGGTCTCTTCGGCATCTACCCCGAGGGCACGCGCTCCCACGACGGCAGGCTCTACCGCGGCAAGACCGGCGTGGCCCGGCTCGCCCTGGAGGCCCGGGTGCCGGTGGTGCCGGTCGCGGTGCTCGGCACCGACGTCGTCGCTCCTCCGGGCAAGAAGTTCGGCAGCATCACCCGCCCGACCATCCGCTTCGGCAAGCCGATCGACTTCGCCCGCTACGAGGGCATGGAGAAGGACCGGTTCATCCTCCGCTCGGTCACCGACGAGATCATGTACGAGATCATGCGTCTCTCCGGCCAGGAGTACGTCGACATGTACGCCGCGACGGCCAAGGACCTCTCGACCGAGCAGGCAAAGCAGGACAAGGCCAAGCAGGAGAAGGCCAAGCAGGGCAAACCGGCCCGGGAGGCGGCCTGACCACCAGCACCGGTGCCGGGCCGGCGTCGGTATCCACGGCCGTCGAGGACCGGCTCTTCCGAGCGCTCGCGGTGCTCCGGTGGGTGCTGCTGGCCAACGCCGTCGCCCTCAACCTCTGGCGGCACGACAACTTCGAGCGCCCCTGGCTCGGCTGGACGCTGGTCGCGGCGATGGTTGTGTGGACCTGCGTCGCGACCTGGGCGTACGCCGAGCCGCGACGCCGGACGGCCGGCCTGCTGGTGGCGGACCTGTCGATCGCGATCGCGGCCCTTGCCCTGACCACGGTCGCCAAGGGTCCTGACTTCAACGCGAGCGTGCCCGGTTTCTGGATCGCCGGCGCCCTGTTCGCCTGGGCGATCCACGCCCGTCTCGTCGGGGGCCTCGTGGCCGCCGGGCTGCTGTCGCTGACCGACGTCCTCGCGCGAGACCACCTCGAGCAGCACAACATCGCCAACGTGTTCCTGATCATGATCGCCGGGCCGATCGTGGGCTACCTGTGCGACTCGATGGTCTCGATGGCGCGGCAGCGCGACGTGGCGCTGCGTGAGGCGGCGGTCGCCGACGAGCGCGCCCGGTTGGCGCGCGCCGTCCACGACGGGGTCCTGCAGGTGCTCACCCTCGTCCAGCGGCGCGGCGCGGAGGCGGGCGGTGATCTCGCGGAGCTCGGCCGGATGGCGGGCGAGCAGGAGGTGGCCCTGCGCGCGATGGTCAACCACCAGGACCGGGTCGTGCGGCCCGCCGGCGGCACGACCACCGACCTGGCGGCCGCGCTGCAGCGCGTGGTCGTCCGTCGCCCGCACGTGTCGGTGGCGGTGCCGGGCAGCGCCGTGGACCTCGACGAGCTGCGTGCCACCGAGCTCGTCGCCGTCGTCGAGGCCTGCCTGGACAACGTCAGCGTCCACGTCGGGGAGCGGGCGCCCGCCTGGGTCCTTCTCGACGTCGAGGGCGCGGACGTGGTCGTCTCCGTGCGCGACGCCGGGCCGGGCATCCCCGACGGACGGCTGGCCGCGGCCGAGGTCGAGGGCCGGCTCGGAGTGCGCGAGTCGATCCGCGGTCGCATCCACGACCTTGGCGGGCGGTCGGCGCTCGAGACCGGGGCGTTCGGCACGGAGTGGGAGTTCGTCGTACCCAAGCAGGCGCAGGGGCGGGACCCCGGGGGAGTGCAGCCATGACCATCCACTCCGAGCATCCGTTCCTCGACCCGACCCCCGACGCGGCACGTCGTCTGCGCGGGCGGCTGGGCGGTCAGGTGTCCTTGTGGACCGCCGGGGCCGGCGACGCCAGGGTCGGTCTGACGGTCTCCTCGCTGCTCGTCGCGCAGGGCGATCCGCCGTACCTGGTCGGCCTGCTCGACCCCGACTCCGACCTCGCCGTCCGGCTCGAGCGCGGCGACGACGCGCGGTTCGTCGTCCAGCTGCTCGACTGGCAGCACCGCGACCTCGCCGAGCAGTTCGCCGGCCGGATGCCGGCGCCGGGCGGAGCCTTTCGGGCCGCCGAGTTCGAGCAGACCGACGCCGGCCCGCGGCTGTCGGACGCGTCGACCTGGGCGGAGTGCGTGGTCAACGACACCCGGCCGGTCGGCTGGTCGCTCGAGGTCACCGCGCGCCTCGGTCGGGTCGTGATCGGCGAGGGCGACGACGCGCTCATGCACCGTCGCGGCCGCTACCGTCGCTCGACCGAGTGACCTGGCCGCGAGTCCTGATCTAGGGTCCTGTCATGGCGGACGAGGCGACCCGGGCGCCGATCCGGGTGATGGTTGTCGACGATCACCCGATGTGGCGCGACGCGGTCGAGCGCGACCTGCAGGAGGCCGGCTTCGACGTGGTGGGGGTCGCCGCCGACGGCCACCAGGCGATCGCGCGGTTCCCGGCGGCGCGCCCGCAGGTGCTGCTGCTCGACCTGCAGATCCCCGGGCCGAACGGGGTCGAGGTGACCTCGTCCGTGCTTGCCCACGACCCGTCGGCGCGGGTCCTGATCCTCTCGGCCTCGGGCGAGCACGCCGATGTGCTCGAGGCGGTCAAGGCGGGCGCCGCCGGTTATCTGCTCAAGTCGGCCTCGCGCGCGGAGCTCGTCGACGCCGTACGACGCGTCGCCGCCGGTGGCAGCGTGTTCACCCCCGGCCTGGCCGGGCTGGTGCTCGGGGAGTTCCGCCGCATCGGCGAGGACCGCGCCGAGGACGCCGAGCCCGAGGACCCGATGAGGCCCAGGCTCACCGACCGCGAGATCGAGGTGCTCAAGATGGTCGCCAAGGGGATGACCTACCAGGAGATCGCCGAC
This sequence comes from uncultured Actinomycetota bacterium, assembly GCA_963767345.1. GTDB lineage: Bacteria > Actinomycetota > Actinomycetes > Propionibacteriales > Nocardioidaceae > Nocardioides. Next base: position 74,198 of record CAVYDO010000005.1, on the reverse strand, counting down.
CGGCTGGTGCTGTCGGTCCGAACCGTGCAGAACCACATCGCCAACACGATGAGGAAGCTGCACATGAACAATCGGGTCCAGCTCACCCGCTACGCGATCGAGAAGGGGCTCGACGACGAGCTCTGACCCGACATCGGGGTCATGAATCGGTCACAGAACCGTCACAACCACGTCACAACCAATGGGCCGCGGCGTGCGTCAGAGAAAGGGAGATGTCCTTTCCGACCCGGAGTTGACACAATGGGAGCCGACTGCGGTGCCGTCCACGTGGCCGGCCCGGCGGACGGACCACGGACTCGGACCCGAGGATCGGAGCCGGAGGAGGTGTGATGGGAGCACGACACGAGCAGGACTTCGACGCCTTCGTCGAGCGCGCCGCAGACGGCGCGTTCCGCACGGCGTACGCGATCGTGCGCGACGACGTCGCGGCGCACGAGGCCGTCCGTGCCGCCCTCACCCAGGCGTACGGCGACTGGCCGCGCCTCGGCCGGTCCGCCCACCCCGACCTCCTCTTCCGCAGGATCCTGATCCGCACCCTGCTGTCGGTGCCCGATGCACCGTCCGGCCCGGCGTACGCCGGCCGCCCCGACCCGCGCAACCCGAAGCCGGTCGACTGTGATGCCGTCTGGTCGGCGCTCGCGGAGATCGACCGCCACCACCGGTGCCTCATCGTCCTGCGCTACTACGAGCGCATCCCCGACGCCGAGCTGGCGACGATCATGGGCGTCCGGCCCGACTCGGTGTCGCGGCTGTGCGACGCCGCGATCACCGCCGTGCAGCGCGTCCTCACCCTGCCCGCCCACCGGCGGCAGATCGTCTGAGACCCGTCGATGCGACTGGAGCTGATCGTCGGAGAGACCCTCGACCGCGTGCTGGGCGACGTCCAGCCGCCGAGGATCGACCCCGCCGAGGTACGCCGTGCCGCCCGCGCGCCGCGCCGCGCACGGTTCATCGTGCTCGTCGCCCTGGTCCTCGTCGTGATGGCGGTCGGCACGTCCCTGCTGTGGAGCGAGGACCCACCCGAGCAGCGGGCCGTCGACCCGGGGCTGCCCGCGATGGACTTCGGGCCGGGACTGAGGGGCTACCTCCAGTCGACCGGTCGCATCCACCTCGGCGGTCAGACGATCTCCGGGGTCCGCGATCTCGACGCCAGTGCCTCGGTCACGCCCCACGGCCTGGTCTACTTCTCGACGGAGCAGGCGGTCCGGCTGCTCACGATGTCGGGTGACGTCCAGACGCTCGCCGCGGCGCCCGCCGACCCGGACGCCTTCACGCCTTCCGTGCGATTCGACATCTACTCCCCGCGCGTCGCCTGGGCCACCCGGTCGGGCGACGAGGTGACCGTCTCGGTCTACGAGTTCGGGGAGGACCCCGGACTCGTCGGCCGCTACCCCGTGCCGTGCGAGGGTGTGGGCTGCGACGCCGTCGAGGTGGTCGGCTACGACGTCGGGATGGTGTACGTCTACCGGCCCGGTGCCTCGATGGTGCTCAACCCCGCCGACGGCGAGCAGGCCCGGTGGACCACGCTCACGAGCCGGCGAATGGTCGACGTACGCAGCAAGCAGCTGCTGACCGTGGGCGGCGACCCGGCCGCCCCCGTCCCGCCACCGCTCGACGCGACCTGGATCTTCGCCCCGGCCGCCAGCGAGGAGTCCCGGCTGTCCTTCGACGGCACCCGCCAGCTCGACGGTGGCGACGGCAGCACCACCCTGGACCCCGTGCGCCCAGGCGTCTGGCCCCTCGAGCTGCAGCTGCCGCCCGGTGCCGGAGCGACCGACGTGGCCTTCGACAGCGACAGCACCGTCTTGGTGTCGCGTCGCGAGTCCGACGGCTACGTGCTGTGGGACTGCGACCTCAACGGCCTCTGCTTCGAGATCGACCGGATGCCGCCCGCCGAGGGCCCACCGGTCTTCATGGGCTGACCGCCTCCTGCCGCACGCGGCAATACCATCGGCGGATGACCTCGGACCTCCTCGCGCTCGCCGACGAGCTCTACGCCGCCCCGCTGTCGGAGTTCACGCCGCTACGCGACGCCGCGGCGAAGCGGCTCAAGAGCGAGGGGGACGCCGAGCTGTCGGCGGCCGCCAAGCGGCTCAAGAAGCCGTCGGTGGCCGCCTGGGTGCTCAATCTGCTCGTGCGCCGCGAGGCCGAGCAGGTCGACCAGGTGCTGACCGTCGGCGCGGCGCTGCGGCAGGCCGCGGCGGCGCTCGACGGCGATGAGCTGAGGACACTGACCAAGCAACGCCGCCAGGTCACCGCCGCGGTCACGACGGTGGCCCGGCGGGTCGCCCTCGGCGAGGGCGTGAAGGTCACCCCCGCCGTCGCCGACCAGGTCGAGGCCACCCTCACCGCGGCGATGCTCGACGAGGGAGCCGCGGCGGCGGTCCGCAGTGGCCTTCTCGTCGCTGCCCTTGCGGCCGCCGGTGTCGACGCCGTCGACGTGGACGCGGCCGTGGCGCTGCCCGACGCGCTCGGGCACCACGCCACCCCCTACTCCCCGCCCGCTCCGGACCTGAGGTCCGTGCCGGACCCGGGGCCAGAAGAAGATGACGACGCCCGCGCCGAGGCCCGGGCAGCGGCGGAGGCCGAGCTGGCGGCCGCGGAGGCCGCTCTCGCCGAGGCCGAGGGCACGCTCGGCCTCGTGGCCGATCGTCTCGAGGGGGCGAAGGCACGGAGCCTGCAGGTCCAAGCAGAGCTCGACGAGCTCCGTCGCCGGGTCGCGGAGCTCGAGTCGGCCGCGGAGGAGGCGGACGAGGAGCTGGCCGCCGCCGAGGCCGACCACTATCGGGCGGACAAGGAGCGCGCGGCCGCCGAGCAGCGCCGTACCACCGCCGCCGAGCAGCTCTCCACCCTCTGACCACTCCACCGACCGGGCACTCACTGCAACTCCCACCCCGCCCACCGGGCACTCCCTGCAACTCCCAGCCCTCCGACCGGGCACATGGGTGGAATCTCGTGCAGGGCCCGCCAACCGGGCGCCTTGGCAACATCTGACGATGAGGGTGCTCGGCTGTTGGCACTGAGTCCGCAGGAGACTCAGGTGACATGGGAGCGGGTTGACCCTCTGAGTCCCGAGCGGACTCAGGCCCAACGGACCTGCCTTGAGACTCAGGCCCAGTCCAGGCTGCGGCGTACGGCGTCCTGCCACCTCGCGTACGACGCGTCCGCGGCGGAGCGGTCCACTTCGCCGCCCGAGGAGACCGGCTCGAAGCGGCGGTCGAGCGCCCAGGTGTCGCGGAGCTGGTCGGTGCTGTCCCAGACGCCGACGCCGAGGCCGGCGAGGAACGCCGCACCGAGGGCCGTCGTCTCCACGAGCCGGGGACGCTCCACCGGTACGCCGAGCTGGTCGGCCTGGAGCTGGCAGAGCAGGTCGTTGGCCGACGCGCCCCCGTCGACCCGGAGCACCGAGCCGGAGCCGGGCTCGAAGCCGGGCATCGTCTCCAGCACGTCGCGCACCTCGAAGGCGATGGCCTCGAGAGTCGCCCGGACGATATGGGCGCGGGTCGTGCCCCGGGTGATGCCGACGATGAGGCCTCGCGCGTGCGGGTCCCAATGGGGGGCGCCGAGGCCGGTCAGGGCCGGCACGAAGACGACCCCGGCCGAGTCGCGAACGGTCCCCGCGATGGCCTGGGTCTCGTCTGCCGAGCCGATGATCTGCAGCCCGTCGCGCAGCCACTGCACCGCGGCGCCGGTCACGAAGATGGCACCCTCGTTGGCATAGGTGAGCGCCCCTTCGGGGGAGCGCCAGGCCGCGGTCGAGAGCAGGCCGTCGGCCGAGCGCCGGATCGTCGCGCCGGTGTTGGTGAGGATGAACGACCCGGTGCCGTAGGTGCACTTGGAGTCGCCCTCGTCGAAGCAGGTCTGGCCGAAGAGCGCGGACTGCTGGTCGCCCGCGATGCCCGCGATCGGGAGGTCGAGGCCGCAGAACGTCGCGGGGTCGGTGCGGCCGATCTCGCCCCAACTGGGCACCAACTGGGGTAGGGCGTCACGCGGTACGCCGAACAGCGCGCACAGCTCGTCGGACCACTCTCCGGCCGCCAGGTCGAGGAGCAGGGTGCGGCTGGCGTTGGAAACGTCGGTGACGTGCCGGGCTCCGCGGGTCATCCGCGCGATCAGGTAGGAGTCGACCGTCCCGACCGCGGCCCGGCCGCTCTCGACCAGAGCCCAGGTGCGTGGCTCGTGCTCGGCGAGCCAGGTCAGCTTCGTGCCGGAGAAGTAGGGGTCGAGCCGCAGCCCGGTCAGCTCGGCGACCCGCTCCTCGTGGCCCTCGGCCTTGAGGCGCTCGCAGATGTCCGCGGTACGCCGGTCCTGCCAGACGATCGCCCGCCGGGGCGACCCGAGGGTCTCCCGGTCCCAGAGCACGACGGTCTCGCGCTGGTTGGTGATGCCGACGGCGCGCAGTTCGCCCGCGTCGACCTTGGTGAGCACCTCGCGGGTCGACTCCAGGGTGGCCTGCCAGATCTCCTCGGGTGCGTGCTCGACCCATCCGGGCTGCGGGAAGTGCTGGGCGAACTCCTGGTAGCCCTTCGCCACGATGAGCCCGTCCTCGCCGACGACGACGGCGGTCACCCCCGTCGTACCGGCGTCGATGGCGAGGACGCTCACGACCGATCGCCTTCCTGCCGCTTGGCCGCCGCCGCCACGGCCCATGACTCGCCGTCCGCTGATCCGGCCACGATCGAGAAGGTCATGCCCGGACCCTAACGCCGGTTGCGAGTGTTGCCCGGTCCGGCCCTAGCCCGAGCCGGAAGGCGTGACATTCGAATGGTAGTCTGGTGGCATGGAGACAACCATCGACGCCGCTGGGCGACTGGTCATCCCCAAGGCGCTCCGAGACCGCCTCGGCATCACCGCGGGCTCGCGGGTCGACCTGCGGGAGGACGGTGCGGGGCTGCGGATCGACCTGGCCACGACCGACCGGGTGGTCGAGGTCGACGGTCATCTGCTCATCGACGGCGGCGCGGAGCTGACCGACGACCAGCTGCGCGAGCTTCGCCTTGCCGACCAGCGATGAGCCCGAGGCCCTCCTCGACACCAGCGCGGCCGTCGTCTTCCTCCTGCGCCAGCACGCCGGCCATGAGGCGATGTTCGCCGCGCTGCGTGATCTCAGGATCGGGCTGGCCGGACATGCGGCGTTCGAGACCTACTCGACGTTGACCAGGCTCCCGGAGCCGCTACGGCTCTCGCCCGGTGTCGCGTCCCAGCTCATCGCGCGGGAGTTCCCGCACGGCCGCCACCTCAGCGGAGACGGCGCGACCACACTGCTGGACAGGCTCGCGGGGCTCCGGATCGCCGGCGGCTCTGTGTACGACGCGATCGTCGGCGCGGCAGCCGCCGAGAGCGGCGTACAGCTCATCACCCGCGATCGACGCGCCGTCACCACCTACCGCCTCCTCGGTGTCGACCACCGGCTCTTCGACTGATCCGTCGTGGGCGCTCGTGCCCGCTCGAGGCTCGCGAATCATGGCCGGCGATGGACGGGCCTCGCCGGGCGGAGGAGAAGGTGGCATGCTCTGACGACCGCTTAGAACGATCCAATTCATCGAGAAACGCAGGAGTTGAGCATGCGCGTCGGAGTCCTCACCGGAGGCGGCGACTGCCCCGGGCTGAACGCGGTCATCAGGGCCGTCGTCCGCAAGGGCGTCAAGGTGCACGGCCTGGAGTTCGTCGGCTTCCGTGACGGCTGGAAGGGTCCGCTGGAGGGCATGACGATGGAGCTCGGCGTACCCGAGGTGCGCGGCATCCTGGCGCGCGGCGGCACGATCCTCGGCTCCTCGCGGACGAACCCCTTCAAGATCGAGGGTGGCGTGGAGCGGATCAAGGACAACCTCGCCGCCACCGGCATCGACGCCCTCGTCGCGATCGGCGGCGAGGACACCCTCGGTGTGGCCACCAAGCTGGCCGACCTCGGCGTCAACGTGGTCGGCGTACCCAAGACCATCGACAATGACCTCTCCGGCACCGACTTCACCTTCGGCTTCGACACCGCGGTCAACATCGCCACCGACGCGATCGACCGGCTGCACACCACCGCGGAGTCCCACCACCGGGTGCTCGTGGTCGAGGTCATGGGCCGGCATGCCGGCTGGATCGCCCTGCACTCGGGCATGGCCGGCGACGCCGCCGTCGTCCTGCTTCCCGAGTTCCCGTTCGACATCGACGAGGTCTGCGCAGAGGTCGAGTCGCGCTTCGAGGCGGGCTACGCGCCGCTCGTCGTGGTCGCCGAGGGCGCCGTCCCGCAGGAGACCGAGGGCGAGGCCGGCATGACCCTGGTCTCCGAGGAGCTCGACGCCTTCGGTCACGTGCGGCTGGGCGGCGTCGGCGACCGGCTCGCCGGCGAGATCGAGAAGCGCACGGGCCGGGAGGCGCGCGCCGTCGTCCTCGGCCACCTGCAGCGTGGCGGTACGCCGACCGCCTTCGACCGCTGGCTGGGGAGCCGCCTGGGCCTGCAGGCCGCCGACGCCGTCGCCGAGGGCGACTTCGGCAAGATGATGGCCCTGCACGGCACCAAGATCGCCCGGGTGCCGCTCATCGAGGGCACCGGCCAGCTCAAGCTCGTCAGCCCCGAGGAGTACGCCGAGGCGCAGGTCTTCTTCGGCTGACCGCACCTCCCGCCGGGCGCCCCGCGGGCGCGTGTCCGGCCCCGGCCCGCGCGTGCCGACCCGCGGGCGCTCGGTGCTGGCATAACGGGGTGATCTGGGTCACGATGGAGTGTCGTGATCGCGACGAGCCTGCACTTCTTTCGGGGACAGGAGGCACCCAGATATGAGCACAACCGCCGAGGCCGAGCCGGATATCAACGGACCCGAGCCCAACCTGGTCCGGGTGATGGGGCCGAAGCTGCTCCTGCTGTTCATCGTTGGCGACATCCTCGGTGCCGGCGTGTACGCCGTCACCGGCAACATGGCCAGCATCGTCGGGGGCATCGTCTGGCTGCCGTTCCTGCTCGCGTTCATCGTGGCGACGCTCACCGCGCTGTCCTATCTCGAGCTCGTGACGAAGTACCCGCAGGCCGCGGGCGCCGCGCTCTACACGCACAAGGCGTTCGGCATCCACTTCGTCACCTTCCTGGTCGCCTTCGCCGTCGTCTGCTCCGGTATCACCAGCGCTTCGACGTCGGCCAACGTGCTCGCGCAGAACCTGTTCGGTGGCTTGGAGATCAACGGCTTGATCGACGAGGTGCCGAGCACCGGAGTCATCACGATCGTCGCGATGCTCTTCATGCTGCTGCTGGCGGCGATCAACCTGCGGGGCGTCGGCGAGTCGGTGAAGTTCAACGTGATCCTCACTCTGGTCGAGATGACCGCGCTCGGCATCGTGATCGCGATCGGCTTCATCGCGATCGGCAGCGGCGAAGGCGACTTCAGCCGCGTCACCGTCTTCGACGACGCCGGCGACAAGGGCCTGTTCCTAGCGGTCACGCTGGCGACATCGGTCGCCTTCTTCGCCATGGTGGGCTTCGAGGACTCGGTCAACATGGTCGAGGAGATCCAGGAGCCCCAGCGGATCTTCCCGCGGATGATGCTCACCGGCCTCGGCATCGCGGTGATCTTCTACATGCTGGTCGCGGTCGCGGTGGTTGCCGTGCTCTCGCCGGGCGAGCTTGCGGTCATCAACGAGTCCGAGGGTCGCGCCCTGCTGGAGGTGGTCCACAAGGGCGCTCCGGACTTCCCGATCGACAAGATCTTCCCGTTCCTGGCGTGCTTCGCGGTCGCCAACACGGCTCTGATCAACATGCTGATGGCCAGCCGACTCCTCTACGGACTCGCGAACCAGGACGTGCTGCCCCGGGTGCTCGGCAAGGTCCACCCGACCCGTCGTTCGCCGTACGTCGGCATCGCCTTCTCGACGCTGCTGGCCCTGGGCCTGATCTGGTACGTCGCCGCCCAGTCCGACAGCCCGGTCGTCACCAACCTGTCCGGCACGACGGCATTGTTGCTGCTGGCTGTCTTCACGGTCGTCAACGTCGCCTGTCTCGTCCTGCGTCGCGACAAGACCTCCCAGGGCTTCTTCAGGTCACCCGGCCTGACGCCCGCGCTGGCCGCGGTGCTCTGCCTCGCGCTGCTGTTCATCCCCTGGGGTGAGCGCGACACGATGCAGTACAAGGTCGCCGGCGCCATGATCGGCATCGGCATCGTGCTGTGGGCGATCACCTGGCTGACCAACCGCGGCGTCCGCGCCAAGAAGACCGGCTTCCGCGACATCGAGCACATGGAGGACGACGTCTAGGGAAGCTCCTCGGCCACGCGGTTTCGCGCCAAACGGCGCCGTCGTCCGTCGGTGCGGATCGTCACCAGCGGGGGCGGGCCCAGGCTCCGATCTCGTAGCGGTAGGCCACCAGCGGCCACCAGAACTCGTCACGGCAGAGGCGCTCCAGCTCGACGGTGTCCACCCAGGCGTGGCCGGAGGTGCCCTGACTCCCGGGGTCCTCGTCGTCGGCGTGGAGTGGGGGAGCGGAGGCGTCGATGCTGGCCTCGAGTACGGCGAGCAGGTCGCGGCCGGCGGGCCACGGCGCCGCGTCGTGGGGACGGAAGTGCTCGAAGCCGACGGGTGACAACGACCCGGGAGCAAGCTCCACGCCGGTCTCCTCGCGAACCTCGCGCACCGCCGCGGCCAGCACCGTCTCGCCGGACTCGACCCAGCCGCCGGGCGGCCCCCACTGCCGGCGCCGCTCGCTGAACACGACCGCGAAGAGCCCGTCGCGGTCGCGGAGGACGACGGCCACGCCCAGCGCCCGGTCGTCCGGGACCGGGCGTGGCGAGGAGACCAGGTCGACGTCGGTGACGGTGCCGCCGGGCAGGACCAGGTCCTTGACCCGGTCGACCGGCTTGTCGCCCTTGCGCTTCTGGAGCCGCAGACCGCTGCGACGCAGCGCCGCCACCACCTCGCGCGAGCTCACCGGCCGGGCGCCCGCAGCGACCAGAGCGTCGTACACCTGCCGGGGGACGTCGTAGTGGTCGCCCTCGAACCCGCGTCGCGGCAGCCCGTTGCGGCTGGCGAAGTCGTGCAGCTCCTCGAGGGAGGTGTCGCTGACCAGGTGCGACCAGAGCGTCCCGTACGCCGGCACCGCCGGTGGGTCGACCAGGATCGCCATGGTGCGCAGGCTAGATCATGGTCTCGACTCGACGCTCGTCCCTCGCGTCGGCTCGACCAGCGATAGGCGCTCGTCCCTCGCGTCGGCTCGACCAGCGAGAACGTCCGAGGTGCGTCGCCGATCACGGCGCGCGGGTGGTTGGGAAGTAGCCTGAGGGGGTGAACCTGCACGACGGCGCTTCGACGCTCACTCCGGTGGCGAGCACGGTCCCGTCCCTGTCCGAGCTGCACGCCATGGGGCCGCTACAGCAGCCGGCGTACCCCGACAGCGCCCAGGTCGACGCCGCGGTCGCCAGGCTCCGCACCATGCCGCCGCTGGTCTTCGCGGGGGAGTGCGATGACCTCAAGGCCAAGCTCGCCGCGGTCAGCCGAGGTGAGGCCTTCCTCCTCCAGGGCGGCGACTGCGCCGAGACCTTCGAGGGCGTCAACGCCGACAACGTCCGCAACAAGCTCCGCGTGCTGCTGCAGATGGCGGTCGTGCTCACCTACGCCGCGTCGGTGCCGGTGATCAAGCTCGGCCGGATGGCCGGGCAGTACGCCAAGCCGCGGTCGGTCGACACCGAGACCCGGGTCACCGCTGACGGCGAGGTCACGCTGCCGGCGTACCGCGGCGACTCGATCAACGGCTTCGAGTTCACCGAGAGCTCGCGCATCCCCGACCCGCACCGGCTCATCGACGCCTACTACTCGTCGGCCGCGACGCTCAACCTCGTGCGCGCCTTCGTCACCGGCGGGTACGCCGACCTGCGTCAGGTGCACACCTGGAACACCGACTTCGTGAGATCCTCGGCCGCCGGGCAGCGCTACGAGGTGCTCGCCGGCGAGATCGAGCGCGCGATGCAGTTCATGAAGGCGATCGGCGCCGACCCGGAGGTCTTCCACCGGGTCGACTTCCACGCGAGCCACGAGGCTCTGCTGCTGGAGTACGAGCACGCGATGACCCGCATCGACTCGCGCACCGACCTCGCCTACAACGTCTCCGGCCACTTCGTGTGGGTCGGCGAGCGCACCCGCCAGCTCGACGGCGCGCACGTGGAGTACTTCCGTCACATCCGCAACCCGATCGGCTGCAAGCTCGGCCCCACGGCGACCCCCGACGACGCGCTCGCCCTCGCCGCCCGGCTCAACCCCGACAACGAGGCCGGCCGGCTGACCTTCATCACCCGCTTCGGTGCGAGCAGGATCCGTGACGGCCTGCCGGCGCTCGTCGAGAAGGTCACCGCCGAGGGCGTCAACGTCGCCTGGGTGTGCGACCCCATGCACGGCAACACCTTCGAGACGTCCACGGGCTACAAGACGCGCCGCTTCGACGCCGTCATCGACGAGGTCCAGGGCTTCTTCGACGTCCACCGTGCCCTCGGCACGTGGCCCGGCGGGATCCTCGTCGAGATGACCGGCGACGACGTCACCGAGGTCCTCGGCGGCGGGGAGGAGATCGACGAGGCGGGTCTCGCGCACCGCTACGAGTCGGTCGTCGACCCCCGGCTCAGCCGAGTCCAGTCGCTCGAGCTCTCGTTCCTCGTCGCGGAGATGCTCCGCAAGGCCTGATCACACCGATTCGTCCGGGTGCTCCCGCGGGGAACTACATGGGAGGTCGCAGACGAATGGGTATCAGCCCTCGTAGCCGGCGAAGGCGATGTCGCTGATGGCGGTGTAGTCGCGGGCGTTGACGCTGCCGGGCGGGCTCACCTCGGTGAGGACGAGCTGGACGGCTTCGGTCCGGACCGGGTCGATGTCCATGCCCTGGAGGTCCATGGAGTCGATCAGCGTCTGGTCGAAGGTCTGGCCCGCGATCACCCACTGGGCGCGGACGACACGGCGGTTGCCCTGGTACCAGTCGTAGGTCTGCCCGCCGGCGTCCTCGCTGATCTTCGCGTAGCCGTTGGTGAGGCCGACGGCGGTGATGGTGACGGGGCCGGAGAACCGGAAGTCGATCACCGCACCGGTCTGGTCGCCCGCGAAGCGCCAGGCGGTGGTGGGCTCGCCGTCAAGCATGTTGTCGGGGATGAAGGTGACCCGGGAGCCGTCGACGTCGTCGTTGGGCGGAGCAGACCCGGGAGCCGTGACACTCGCGAGCCCGTTCAGCGAGACCGGGTCACCCTCGGGGGTGGCGGTCGCCGTGGCCTCGGCCGACTCCTGGTCGTCGGTGGGCTCGTCGTCGCCGCCGGTCTCCTCGGAGCCCGGCCCCGAGTCGTCGCCCGCCGTCTGACTCGTCTCGTCGGTCGCGGTCTCGTCGGATCCGCCGCCGGGTGCCGCCACGAACAGCCAGGCGCCGAGCACGAAGGCGCCGAGGAGGCCGGCCGCCACCACCACCCAGGCGATCCACGCCGGCGCGCCGCCAGCCTGGGTCGAGCGTTCGCTCCGCATCGACTCACCCCCGTCCGTCTCGCCATCGGGTCGATCCCTCGTCGCCGGCCGCCGGAAACTGTAGTCGACGGCTGGCGATTCACCCCGGGGCCCGGACGATGTCGCGGCGCGACGTGCTGGACGTCACTCTCGATGCTCCGCCGACCTCACACCAGGAACAGCGTGACCGTGGATCCCTTGGGCGCCATCGTGCCTTGCCCGGGCTCGACGCTGAGCACGTAGCCGAGGCCGATGTAGTTGTCGCTCTGCTCGGTCTCGACGTCGAAGCCGAGCGACTCGAGCTGCTCGGTGGCCGCGTCGACGCCGCTGGCCACGAGGCCGCCCGGGATCTCGATGAGCTCGGGTCCCTTCGACACGGTGACCGTGACGGTCTCGCCCCGGAAGAGGGTGCCGTCGCTGGGGGACTGGCTGATGACCGCACCCTCCGGGACGGTGTCGCTGAACTCGTCGGGCCGCCGCTCGACCTCCAGCCTCTTCTTCGCCAGGATCTGCTCGACCTCGTCGAGGTCGTGTCCCGTCCAGTCCCGGATCCGGATCGGCTGGCGGCCCTTGCTGACCACCAGGTCGACCGGGGCGCCGGGCTTGAGGGACCGTCCCGGCGCGGGGTCGCTCCGGATCACCTGGCCCTCGGGCACCGACTCGTTGAACCTCTCGGTCGACCGGCCGAAGCCGAGCTTGGTGTCGAGCAGGGCGTCCTGCGCCTGGTCCTCGGTCAGCCCGGCGAGCGTGGGCACGTCGTAGCGCTCCTTGCCGAGGGAGAGCACGAGCGTCACGGTGCCGGAGTCGAGGATCTTGCCGCCGGGCTCAGGGTCGGTCCTCATCACCTCGCCCGCCGGGACCGACTCGGAGTGGACGGGGTCACCCGTCTCGGCGTCGAGGCCGGACTTGTCCAGCTTGGCGACGGCGGCCCGCTCGGTGAGCCCGAGGACCCCCGGAGTGGTGGTGTAGCGCGCGACGCCGAACCAGTAGGCACCGCCGGCGCCGCCGGCCAGCAGGAGGACGACGAGCAGCAGGACGAGTGGTCCGCGCAGCCGGCGGCGGCGTACGGCGGGTGGGCGCTGCGCCGGCGGTCCGCCGGCGGGAAGGAGCACGGCGGCCGGTGTGATCGCCGGCGGCGATCCGTGCGGCGGCGCGTCGCCACCGGGAGGGGTGGGCCCGCCACCGGTCGTGGTGGGCCCACCGTTCGGCGTGGTGGACGCGCCGGCGGTCGTCTCCGGTGCGAGGAGCGCGGCGAGGCCGCCGTCGACCGGGTCGCGGCCGACGTCGATGCGCTGGGTGCGGGTGCCGGTGTGCCCGGGGCCGTCGTCGGCTACGACGGGTGGGCGGGGTCGCAGGTCGGCGGTGAGCTCCGGGTCGTCGGCCAGGCCGTCGCGGAGTGCCTGGGCCACCTGATGGATCTGGTGCAGGAGGACGGCCGCGTCGGCCGGCCGCTGGGTGCGGTCTCGAGCGGTGGCACGGGCGACGAGCGCGTCGACGTACGGCGGGATGCCCCACGGCCGTCCGGTCACGAGCCCGCTCGGCGCAGGGACGTCGGTGTGGACGTGCTTGTAGGCGACCGCGATCGGCGACTCGCCCTCATGCGGCTTCTGGCCGGTGAGCAGCTCGAAGAGGACGACCCCCACGGCGTACACGTCGGCCCGCGCGTCGGAGCGGCCGTCGGTGACGAGCTCGGGCGCGAGGTAGGAAACGGTGCCGATGAGCACGCCGCCGGTGACGGTGTGCTGGGTGTCGGCGCTGACGGCCTTGGCGAGCCCGAAGTCGGCGACCTTGACGACGCCGCCGGGGCCGATGAGGACGTTCTCGGGCTTGACGTCGCGGTGGATCAGCGCGGCCTGGTGGGCGGCGGCGAGAGCCGAGACGACCGGCTCGATCACCGCCAGGGCGCGGATCGGGGGCATCGGGGCCTGGGCGCGGATCTCGTCGCGCAGCGTGTGACCTGGCACGTACTCCATCGCCAGGAAGACGGTGCCGTCGTCGTCCCCCTGGTCGAACACGCCGACCACGTGCGGGTGGGCGAGCCGGGCGGCGGAGCGCGCCTCGCGCACGAACCGTGCCGAGAACTCCGCGTCGTCGCCCATCCCTGCGTGCATCACCTTGATCGCGACCACCCGGTCGAGCCGCAGGTCGGTGGCGCGGTAGACGCTGGCCATGCCGCCGCGGGCGATCCGGTCGGCGATCCGGTAGCGACCGTCGAGCACCCTGCCGACGAGCGGGTCACGCTCGGTCTGCGCCTGCGGGGATTGCACGGGTCGTCCTCCGTCGCCGGTGGGGAAGGTGGCCGGCTGGGCCGATTCTACGGACCGTCGGCGGACGGCCGGGCTCCCGCACACCCCGGCGTGGCGCCGTACGACGCGTGGCCGCCGGTCGGGGACCACTCGGCGGGCGGCCGCCCGGCATGTGTCAGGGTGTCGCCATGACCTCCCAAGACGTCGAGGTGTCCGATCTCGTGACCGACTGGCTGACCTGGGACGAGGCGGCCGCCGCACTGGGAGTGAGCGTCGCCAAGGTGCGCACCATGGTCCGCGACCACCAGCTCGCCGCCACCGTGCCGGCGGCCGGGGTCGGACCGTCCGTGCCGGCCGCGTTCCTGCGGGACGGCGAGCCCGTGAAGGGCCTGACGGGCCTGTTGACGGTGCTTGCCGACGCCGGGTACGACGACCGCGCGGCCATCGCCTGGATCTTCACCGACCTCGACCTGCCCGGCCGGCCGATCGACGCGCTGCGCGAGAACCGCGGCGCCGAGGCCAAGCGACGCGCCCAGGCGCTCGGGTTCTGAGGACGCCGCGCGTGAGCCGGAGCGGCGGGTGGCCAAGGCGCAACTCGTGGTTCGTGCTCGCGGCCGTGGGCCTCTTCCTGGTGCTCGCCGGCGTACTCCGCCTCACCGGCCCCGACTCGCGCGGTGACGAGGCCGCCGACAGGGAGGCACGCGTCACCGCCGCTGCCACGCCGAGCCCCGAGGAGCCAACCTCCGCTGGGAGCCCGACGCCGAGCGCAACCAGGTCCGCCGTACCCTCGCCACCCGCATCGAGCCCGACTCGCGCATCCACCCCCGCTTCGACCGCACCCTCCTCGCCGGGCGGCGGCACCGACCCGGAGTCCGGGCTGCGCTGGATCGACGAGGTCGACCTGCCACCGGAGGCCTGGGACACGCTGCAGCTCATCGACGACGGCGGGCCCTTCCCCCACGACGAGGACGACGGGACCTTCGGCAACTTCGAGGGCGTGCTGCCCGACCGCGACCGCGGCTACTACCGCGAGTACACCGTCGAGACGCCCGGCCTCTCGCACCGCGGCGCGCGCCGGATAGTCGCCGGCGACGACGGCGAGTTCTACTGGACCGAGGACCACTACCAGTCGTTCGAGAGGATCCGGCGGCCATGAGGGCTGTGTCCATGAGGGCTGTGTCCATGAGGTGGGGCGGGTGAGCGGGCTCGCGGCGGTGCTCGCCGGCCGGGAGCGGCCGGGCGTCTACCGGTGGCGCGCGGCGTTCGATGCCGCCGACGTACGACACACGGTGGAGCACGCGGGCTGGGCATTCGGGTACGTCGACGGCTGGCGCGGCGAGACCCGTGCCGACTTCCTGCGCGATGTCGGCCTCGCGCTGGACTTCCCCGACTACTACGGGCACAACCTCGACGCCCTCAACGACTGCCTGCGCGACCTCGACGCGCCCACCGTGCTGCTCTGGGACGGTTGGGGGCTCCTGGCGCGCAGCGACCCGCGCGGCTTCGGCATCGTCATCGACATCATGGGCGGTCGCGACCCCGACGACGGCGACGTGCCGCTCGCCGTCCTGCTCCGAGGTGACGGGCCGGACCTTCCCTCGCTCTCCAGCCTGGACTGACGGCGCCGGCGCTTCGACCTGCGGTTTGGTGCAAGACCGCGGCTCGGAGGGCCGCCGGGTTGCGGTTTGTCACCAAACCGCACGCGGCTCAGACGGCGCGGTCGGTGGCCGCGGCGGCCAGCGAGCGAAGGACGGCGGTCGCGCGGTCGTCGAAGCCGGCGGCGTCGAGGGCGTCGAGCGAGCGCTCGACGAGGTCCGTGATCGCGGCCTCGACCTGCTCGCGGGCGCCGGAGGCGGTGATGAGCGCGCGCAGCTCGTCGACCTCGGCGGGGGTGAGCTGGCGGCCCAGGGCCCCGTCGATCCGGGCCCGAGCGGCCGGGTCGGCGCCGTCGAGAGCCAGCGCCACGAGCACGGTGCGCTTCCCCTCGATCAGGTCGTCGCCGGCCGGCTTGCCGGTGAGCCCGGGGTCGCCGTACACGCCGAGCAGGTCGTCGCGGAGCTGGAAGGCCTCGCCGAGGGGCAGCCCGTACGCCGTGAGCCGGCGAAGCTGCTCGTCGTCGGCGCCGCCGAGAGCCGCGCCGATGTGGAGCGGGCGCTCGATGGAGTACTTCGCGGACTTGTAGCGCAGCACGGTCATCGCGGTGGTCACGTCGGCGTCACCGCGGGCCTGGACGGAGACGTCGAGGAACTGCCCGGCGATCACCTCGGTGCGGCACAGGTCGAAGACCGCAAGGGCGCGAGGGTTGGCCAGCGAGGAGGTGCGGATCATCTGGTCGGACCAGGTCAGCAGCAGGTCGCCGAGCAGGATGGCGGCGGCGGCGCCGTACCGCTCGGAGTCGCCGGGCCAGCCGGCGCCCGCGTGCTCGGCCGCGAGGGCGCGATGGGTGGCCGTGCGTCCGCGGCGGGTGTCGGAGCCGTCCATGAGATCGTCGTGCACGAGGGCGCTGGCGTGCAGGACCTCCAGCGCCGCGCAGGCACGCAGCAGACCGTCGCGGTCTGCGACCGCGGGGGAGGCGGTCCGGAACCCCCACCAGCAGAACGACGCACGGAAGCGCTTGCCGCCCGCGACCGACGTACGCGCCTCTGCCAGCAGCCGGGTGGCGTCGCCGCCGAGCGGGGCCAGAGGCCCGGCCTGGTCGTCGAGGAAGCGCTCGAGCGTCGCCTCGACCTCGGCGCGGAAGGCGGCGTCGTCCCAGGTCACCCGGCGAGACTAGTCAGTGGACGGATGCGGCCCTCCTGAGGCCCAGCGCCTAGCCTGTTGGCCGTGAACGTTTCGTCTCCGGACTCCCCGCCCGACACGGCGACGCCCGGCATCGGGCGGCTGCTGCGCAGCGGCGAGCGGTCCTACTCCTTCGAGTTCTTCCCGCCGAAGGACGACGAGGGCGAGCGGGTGCTGTGGCAGTCGATCTCGGAGCTCGAGCCGCTCGCACCGACGTTCGTGTCGGTGACGTACGGCGCGGGTGGGAGCACGCGCAGCCGCACCATCGCCATCACCGAGCGCATCGCCCGCGAGACCTCTCTGCTGCCGATGGCCCATCTGACCTGTGTCGGCCACACGGTGGAGGAGGTGCGTGGGATCGTCGCGCAGCTGAGTGCCGCCGGCGTCCACAACATCCTCGCCCTGCGGGGCGACCCGCCGGGGGGGCCCGGCACGCCCTGGGTGGAGAGCGACGGGAGGCTGCGCTACGCCAGCGACCTTGTCGGGCTGCTCGCGGGGTCCGGCGAGCCCTCCGTCGGAGTCGCGGCGTTCCCGGAGGGGCATGTCGAGGCCGGCACCCTCGATGCCGACACCGCGGCGCTCAAGGCGAAGTACGACGCCGGCGCCGAGTTCGCGATCACCGAGATGGTGCTGCGGGCCGCCGACTACTTCGGCCTCGTGGAGCGGGCCCGTGCCGCGGGCGTCGACTTCCCGATCCTCCCGGGGATCATGCCCATCCTCAACCTCAACTCCATGCGCCGCATGGTCGAGCTCTCGGGCCGGGAGATGCCCCGGGAGACCCTCGACCGGATCATGCTGCTGGAGGACGACCCGGCCGCCCTGCGTGCCGAGGGCGTCGCCATCGCCGTCGAGCTATGCGAGACGCTGCTCGACGGTGGCGCGCCCGGTCTGCACTTCTACACGCTCAACCGGTCCAAGGCGACCCGCGAGATCTTCGCGGCTCTGCGTCTGCCCGTCTGAGGGCGGGCCGTTTGCCGGCGAGGTCGAGTGCTCAGGCGGTCGTCTCGGCGGAGACACCCAGCACTCGACCGACGGGGCGCGTAGTCTCGCCGCCGTGGAGCGCACGATCACCGTCACCGGCACCGGCCAAGCCCGGGTCGTCCCCGATCTCGCGGTCCTCCGGGTCGCCGCCGTGCATCGCGGCGACATCGAGGCTGCGTGCAACGGGGTCGCGTCCACCGCGTCGCGCATCGGCGAGCTCGCCCGCGAGGTCACCGAGGCGGGTCGGATCGCGTCGGAGGATCTTCAGGTGTGGCCGGTCACCGACAACGAGGGGCGGCCGGCCGGGTTCGAGGCGCGCCACACACTGAGCGTCTCGGTGCCCGGCCTCGACGTCGCCGGGCGGCTCATCTCCACGCTGGCGCGCGAGCTCGGCGACCGGTGGGTCCTCGACTCGGTCTCGTTCGCCGCGTCCGACTCCGCCGCGTCGCAGGCGCAGGCCAGGGAGGCCGCGTACGCCGACGCCGTCGCCCGCGCCACCCACCTCGCCCGCCTGGCCGGGGCAGCACTGGGTCCGGTCGTCACCGTGGTCGAGGGAGGGCCGTCGTACGGCGGCGGTCCGGCGCCGGTGGCCATGAGCGCGGCCGCCAAGGACATCTCCTTCGAACCCGGCGAGCGCGCCCTCACCGCCACTCTCTCCGTCACCTGGCAGCTCGCCTGATCCCGACCGGGCACTTGCGGCCACCAGAATCCGCCCGACCGGGCACTTGCGGCCACCAGAATCCGCCCGACCGGGCACCCGGGTCGACGACCTCGTCAACGTAAGTGCCCGGTCGACCCGGATCTCGTGGACTGGAGTGCCCGGTCGGCGGGAGGTGGTCAGCGGGCCGGGCCGATGACCTGGGCGACGAGTGCGGCGGAGAGGCCGACGTAAGGGACGCCTGCGCCCGGGGCAGCGTAGGCGCCGGCGGCGTACACACCCCGGATCGGGGTCCGCGGGCCGAGGCGGGCGGCGAGGGTCCGCCGGCCCTGCCAGGCCAGGCCGTAGGGCGACCCGCCGGACGCGGCGACGATCTCGTTCCGGCGACCGGTCCACGCGGGCCACGACGTGGGGCCGGAGGTCGAGACCGCGGCCGGCGAGCACGTCGAGCACGTGAGTCCGCGGGCAGCGGCCCGTGGGCGTGGACGGTCCAGGCGGACGAGCCGGCCGGGGCCTGCACGACCAGCAGCGGGTCGCCGTGGAGCACGACCTCGGGCGCGACCCCGGGCGCCCCGTCCGACAGTCCGAGATGGGTCACCGCGGGAGGCCGGACGGCCCGAGCGCGCGGCGCGAGCGCGGCCAGCGCCGGCAGCGCTCGCGGATCGGTCCCGACCACCACCGCGTCCGCGTCGACCTCGCCGCCGGCGGTCGCCACCGCGACGCATCGCCCGTGGCGCACCACCAGGTCACGCACGGCCACCCCGGCCTCGACCGTCACCCGCCGAGTCCGCAGCCGGGCCGCCAGGATCTCGGCGAGCCCCCCGAACCCGCCCGGGATCGTCCAGGCGCCGAACCGCTGCTCGAGGTACGCCGGCACGCCCGCCCACGCCGGCACGCGGCGCGGGTCGTGACCGCCCGCGACGAGTGAGTGGGCGGCGACGTCGCGCAGCCGCGGGTCGGGGAGGGCCTTGGCCAGCCGGCGCTCGAGAGAGAGCCGCGACCCGAGCAGCCGGCGCAGGTCGCGGGTGTCGTGGGCGGGGTCGCGAGGGCGCTCGAGGTAGCCACGCCGCACCTCCTCCCAGACGTCGCCGAGCGAGTCGACGTACGACGTCCACGCGGCGCCGCCTCCTGGTGCCAGGTTGTCGACGGCGGTCAGCTGCGCCGCCCGGGAGCCCCCTGGGAGCCGGAGCCGCGACCCGTCGGGCCAGCGGTGCTCGCGGACGGGGTCGAGCGGCACGAGGTCGAACTCCCGGTCGGCCGGCCGCCCGCTCTTGCGGAAGAGGTCGCGGATCACGGCCGGCAGCAGGGTCGACGCCGGGCCGGAGTCCCAGGCGAAGCCGTCGGCCTCGACCCGCCCGATCGCACCGCCGAGCACCGCCGACCGCTCCAGGAGCGTCACCGAGTGGCCGAGCTTGGCCAGCCGCGCCGCGGCGGCGCAGCCACCGAGCCCGCCTCCGACCACCACCACCCGCACGAGAGGCGAGCGTAGACGGGTCCCGCTCAGGCGGGCACCGGATCCCGCTGTCTCCAGCGTCGCCAGCCGCGCCGCACCAGGCGCCCGAGGTAGACGAGCAGCACCAGGCCAACGACCAGCAGCACGCCGGCGATGCCGGCCGCCAGCCGCGGGTGCTCGATCGCGAACCAGACGACGGCCAGCACCGTGATGTCCTCGGTGAGCGAGGCGACGACATTGCTGACCGGCTCGGGGGAGGAGTTGATCGCGAGCCGGCCGCCCGCCTTGACCAGGTGCGAGAGCAGGGCCGTCCCGCCACCCGTCACGGCCATCACCGCCTGGTCGAGCGAGGACGCGTCGCCGGCGAGGAGGACGCCGATCACGGCGCCGACGGTGGGCCGGATCGCGGTCGAGATCGCATCCCAGGTGGAGTCGAGGTAGGGGATCTTGTCGGCGACGAACTCCAGGAGGAAGAGCACGCCCGCGACGGCCAGCACGTCCCAGCGGCCGAGCGCGTCGGGGATCTGGCGGAGGTCTCCGATCCGGTCGGCGATGCCGAGCACCAGCACGACGAGGTAGGCGTTGACCCCGCTGGCCCAGCCGCTCGTGAACGCCAAGGACAGCGACTCCACGGCCGGATCCTACTTCGGGAGCCGGTCAGGCCACGTCGATCTCGGTGGCGCCGGTGAGCGCGAGCAGCTCGTCGTACGTCGTGGAGAAGACAGCCGCGGGGTGCCCGGCGGCGGCCCAGACGACGTCGTATCGCCGCAGCCAGGTGTCGAGGTACGTCGGCACCGGGGCCGGGTGACCGATCGGTGACACGCCGCCGATGACCTGGCCGGTGTGCTCCCTGACGAACTCCGGTGTCGCCCGGGCGAGCCGGCCGACGCCGATGGTCGCCGCCGTCTTGGCGGTGTCGACGCGGTGGTCGCCGCTGGTCAGGACGAGGACGGGTGTCCCGTCGGCGGCGAACAGCAGGCTGTTGGCGATGGCGCCGACCGGGCACCCGAGTGCCTCCGCGGCCAGAGCCGCGGTGTGGACCGAGTCGGGCAGGGTGACGATGCGGCCGGTGCCGCCCCGTAGGCTGTGCGCGTCCTTGAAGCGGGTGATCGCCGGGTGGTCGGTGGTCATGACGTCGAGCGTAGGCCCCGGACCGCGGGGCGGAGGGAGGGGTCGTGGCGCAGGCACCGGGCGGCGCCGGACCCGTCACGACCGGGGTCACCGACCGGCCCGCCTCCGTCCGCCGGGCCGCCGCCCTGTCCTGGGTGGTCATCGGGCTGTTCGGGTTCGCCGCCGCCCTGACCGCGATCTTCCGCAGCGCCCTGATCCGCACCTGGGCCGAGGGCAACACGGTGGCCGAGCAGGCGCTCGAGGAGGGCGGCATCGCGGGACTGGAGGACTCGTCGATCATCGTGCCGGCGTTCGTGCCGATCGCCGTCGTCTCGTTCAGCGTCGTGCTGCTCGGCGGCTGGGTGCTGGTCGCCCTCTTCCGCAGCGGCTACGACTGGGCCCGGTGGGGTCTCGTCGCGCTGCTCGTCTTCGCCGCCTTCGCAACCGCGGTCGTGCTCACCCGGCAGGTCCCGGCGGTCTTCGTCGTGCTCGCGGTGGCCGCCGTCCCCGTCCAGCTGGCCTCGATCTACTACCTGCTCCATCGCGACACGAACCGCTTCCTCCGCGGCCGCTGAGACTTCTCCGCCTCGCCCCTTGAGGCGGCCGGAGGACGGGCGTATCGTTTCTATCGAACAGATGTTCGATATGGAGGAGGAAGGCGATGCGGCGGTACGACGACCCCGTGGAGGTACGGCGCGACGGCGCGGCGCGCCCCGAGCAGTTCCTGTGGCACGGCCGGCTCTGGAAGGTGCGCGCGGTGCTCGCGCACTGGGTGGAGACCGGTCCGTGGTGGCAGTCGGGCCGGGCGCGGGCGGTCCTGGGGACCGACGCGGGCACGCCGGGATCCGGCGTCTCGAGCGGTGACCTGCTCGCCGAGCGGGAGGTCTGGCGGGTCGAGGCCGGCGGGGGCACGGGCTCCGACGGTGTCTTCGACCTCGCCTTCGGCTGGGACGACGGGTCCTGGCTCCTGCTGCGGTGCGCGGACTAGGCGCGCCATGGACCAGGTCGCCCCCCACTCCCTGCCCGCCAGCACGCACTCCTACCTCTCCCGCTCCGCGGAGTCGCTGTCCGAGGCGGTCCAGGCCCGCGACGTACCCACCCGCTATGCCAGCGCCCACGTCGCCGCGCTCCGTGCCGCGGCCGCGCTGCTGGCGGCGCGGGCGCGGCCGGCGCCCACGTCCCGACGGCGCCCGCAGCGCAACGCCTGGGTGCTGCTCGCCGACGTGGCGCCCGAGCTGGCCGAGTGGGCCGCCTTCTTCGCCGCCGGCGCCGCCAAACGGGCCGCCGCCGAGGCCGGCTCCACCCGCGCGGTCACCGAGCGCGAGGCCGACGACCTGCTCCGCGACGCCGACCGGTTCCTGGGGGTGATCGAGGGTGCTCTCGGGCTTGTCCCCCACGTCCCGCTCGCCGTGCGCCTCCCCGCCCCGGGCGCGGCCGGTCACCACAGCGGCGCCGCCTGAGCAGCTGCGCCGACCGCCGTCAATGGATCCGTTCGTCCACCTCCACGTGGCCTCCGGCTACTCGCTGCAGTACGGCGCGGCGCACCCGCAGACCCTCGTCGAGCGGGCCGTCGAGCAGGAGATGGACACCCTCGCGCTCACCGACCGCGACGGGGTCTACGGCGCGGTGAAGTTCGCGATGGCCTGCCGCCGCGCCGGCATCCGGCCCGTCCTCGGCGTCGACCTGGCCCACCAGCACGCCGGCTCGGGAATCCCGGCCGCGCCCGGGTCACGTCGTACGCCGGCTCGCGGTGGCGCACACCGCGACCTGTCGACCGTCGAGGGCGGACCGCCCCGGGCGACCCTCCTCGCCCACGCCGGCGGCCCGGCCGGCGGTCACGGGACCGGCGGCCGGGCCGGCTGGGCGGCGCTGTGCCGACTGGTCTCCGCGGTGCACCTCGCCGGGGAGCGCGGCCGGCCGGTGCTCGACCCCGGGCACCCGGAGGTGCGAGCCCTGCTCGGTGGCGGGCGGCTGGTCGTCCTGCTGGGGCCGGACTCCGATGTCGGCGTCGCGCTGGCCCGCCGCGGTACGCCGGGGGAGACGGCGGCGCGAGCGGCGCTGGCCCGCTGGCGCCGACTCGTGCCGACGGACTGCCTCCGCGTCGAGCTGGTCTCCCACCGGCTCTCCTCCGCCGGCCCCGGCGGGGCGCTCGCGTCCGGCAGCGCCGCCCACGCCGCCCGGATGGCCCGGTTCGCGCGTGACGAGGCCGTCGGCAGCGTCCTCACCAACACGGTTCGCTACGCCGACCGGCTCGGCGCGCCCGTCGTCGACGTGCTCGACGCCGCCCGCCGGCTCGTCGCCCTCGGATCGGCCGGGCTCCGACACCCCAGCCCGACCGGAGCTCGTGGCAACGCCGAGGGCTACCTCAAGGGTGGCAAGGAGATGGCCGAGGTCGCCGAGGAGATCTGCCGGCTCGCCGGGCTGGGGGAGAGCGCGGCGGTCAGGCTGCTCGCGGAGACCCGCCGCGTCGCCGACCGGTGCGCCCTCGACCCGCGCGCCGACCTGGGGCTGGGGGAGGTCCACCTGCCGGATCTCTGGGGGCGCGGTGGCCTCGCCGTACCTGCCGAGTCGGCAGATCGTCCCTCCTCCGCTCCGCTCCCCCGAGAGGACCGGCCGTCTCGGCTGCTTCGGGCGCGCTGCGAGGGTGCGATCGGCGACCGCTACGGCTCGGCGCCGCGGCAGCGGATCTGGAAGCGGCTCGACGACGAGCTGGCGATCATCGGCGAGCTCGGCCTCGCGCCGTACTTCCTCACCGTCGCCGACATCACCGACCTGATCCGTGAGCGCGGCATCCGCTGCGCCGCTCGCGGCTCCGGCGCCGGCAGCCTGGTCAACCACCTGCTCGGCGTCTCCGGCGTCGACCCGATCCGCCACGACCTGCTGATGGAGCGCTTCTGTTCACCGCTGCGCCGCGCCCTGCCCGACATCGACCTCGACGTCGAGTCGGCGCGGCGCCCGGAGATCTACGAGGCGATCCTCGACCGGTACGGCGGGGAGCGCTGCGTGTGCGTGTCGATGATGGACACCTACCGGGTGCGCCACGCGGTCCGTGACGTCGGAGCCGCGCTCGGCCTGCCCCCGGGCGAGACCGGCGCGATCGCGAAGGCGTTCCCCCACATCCGGGCCCGTGACGCCCGCGCGGCGCTGCGCGACCTGCCGGAGCTGCGGGCGAGCGGCCTGGGGGAGGGGCGGCTGGATCTCCTCTTCTCGCTCGTCGAGCGGCTCGACGGGCTGCCGCGCCATATCGCCGTCCATCCCTGCGGGGTGCTGCTCTCCGACCTGACCCTCCTCGACCGCACGCCGGTGGAGGCGAGCTTCGCCGGCTATCCGATGAGCCAGTTCGACAAGGACGACGTCGAGGCGCTCGGGCTGCTCAAGCTCGACATCCTCGGCATCCGGATGCAGTCCGCGATGGCGCATGCGGTCGCCGAGATCGCCCGCGTCGACAGGGTCGCGATCGACCTCGACGACCCGGAGCAGGTGCCCGACGACGACCCGGCGACGTACGCCATGATCAGCGCCGCGCGCACCCTCGGCGTCTTCCAGATCGAGTCGCCCGGCCAGCGGGAGCTGGTCGGCAGGTCGGGCATCGGCAGCTTCGCCGACATCATCACCGACATCTCGCTCTTCCGGCCCGGGCCGGTCAAGAGCGACATGGTCACGCCCTACCTCGACGCCAAGCAGGGGTGGGCCGAGCCGGCGTACCTCCACGACGACCTGCGCCCCATCCTCCGCGACACCGGCGGGGTCGTCGTCTTCCACGAGCAGCTGATCGAGATCATCGCCCGGTTCGCGCGGGTCGGGTACGCCGAGTCCGACGAGCGTCGCCGCGCCCTGGGCGACGTCGAGGGGATGGCCGAGACGCGACGCTGGTTCGTGCGGCGGGCCGTCTCGGCGGGCTACGAGCCGGCGGTCGTCGAGCGGCTGTGGCGGATCCTCGCCGCCTTCGCGTCCTTCGGCTTCTGCAAGGCGCACGCCGCGGCGTTCGCGCTGCCGACCTTCCAGTCGGCGTGGCTCAAGGAGCACTGGCCCGCGCACTTCCTGGCCGGGGTGCTCACCCACGACCCGGGCATGTATCCCAAGCGGCTGCTGCTCGACGACGCCCGGCAGTGCGGGGTCACCGTGCTGCCGCTCGACGTCAACGTCAGCGGCAGGACCTACGTCGTCGAGCCGGTCGACGGCCTCCCGCGGGAGGCGTCCATCGCGGCCGGGTGGCCGGACGGCTCGGCCTACGGCATCCGACTGCCGGTCGCCGAGGTCAAGGGCATCGCCGAGGCGGAGGTGGACCGCATCGTGGCCGGCGCGCCGTACGCCTCCCTCACCGACCTCTGGCACCGCGCCCACGTCGCGCGGCCCGTGGTCGAGCGACTCGTGCTCGCGGGCGGCTTCGACGGCGTCTACCGCATCGGCGCGCCCACCGCGGTGCACCGGCGGACCAAGGTCACCCGCCGCGACCTGCTCCTCCAGGTCTCCGAGCTCGACCGGTTCGGGCGGGCCATGGCGAAGGGTGCGGCCCGCGGACGACCACGCCGTACGCCGCGCACCTCGGTCGCCGTCGCCGACGCGGCCGCCCAGCGCAACAGCACCGACCCTCGCACCCGCGACGTCGCCGCGAAGGTCGAACGGCACGTGCACGGCGACGGCCTCGATGCCTCGACCCGGTCGCTCGCCCGGACCCCGGTCCAGCCCTCCCTCGGCTCCGTCGCCGAGGGTGGAATCTGGCTGCGCGCCTCCGCCCAGTCGCGCGCAACCGCGACGCCGGCACCACCGGAGTCCGTCCAGCTCGCGCTCGACCTCGGCGACGAGCCCGGGGAGGGCGAGGTCAGCGGACTGCCCGAGCTCGACACCGGCGAGCGGATGCGTGCCGAGCTGGAGATCCTCGGCCTCGACGTCAGCAGCCATGCGCTGAGCGCGTTCACCGGCTTCCTCGACGAGCTCGGCGTGGTGCGCAGCGCCGACCTGCTCAAGGTGCGCAGCCGTTCGGAGATCCTCGTCGCGGGCGTCAAGGTCGCCACCCAGACGCCGCCGGTGCGCTCGGGGCGGCGGGTCGTCTTCGTGACCCTCGACGACATGACCGGCCCGGTCGACGCCACCTTCTTCGAGGACGCACAGGGCCGCTACGCCGCCACCGTATTCGGCTGCTGGCTGCAGGTGATCCGCGGTGTCGTGCGCCGCACCGGCTATCGGGGCGTCTCGGTCCGCGCCACCGGTGCCTGGGATCTCGGCGAGCTCTACGCGCTCCGGCAGCGTGAGGGGGTCGACGCCGTCCACGACCGGATCGCCACCCCGCCGGAGGGGCAGGCGGAGGTCGGGACGCCCGCCGGGCCCGACGCCACCCGGCGCCGGGTGCTCACCCACTCCAGCGGCTTCCGGATGTCGCCGTACGCCGACGTCCGGCCGGCCGGCGACTCCGTCAAGGACGGCGCGAAGGACGTCGCCCGCCGGCTGTGGCACCGCAGCCCCGGGTCCCCCGGATGACCGTGACGACTAGGGTTCTCCCATGCCCCAGCGCCCCGGCGTCAGCGACCGTCGCGCCGCCACCCGCACCGCGGTGGTGTGGGAGTCGCTGCGTCCGCTCCTCGACGGCGGGCCGCTCGACGTGCTCGACATCGGCGGCGGCACCGGCGGCTTCGCGGTCGGGGTCGCCGAGCTCGGCCACCGGGTGCACGTGGTCGACCCCAACCCCGACGCGCTGGCCGCCCTCGGGCGGCGCTCCCAGGAGCGCGGGGTCGTCGTCACCGGCAGCCAGGGCGACCTCTCCGGGCTGCTCGAGGTCGCCGGCGCCGCCAGCAGCGATCTGGTGCTCTGCCACGGCGTGCTCGAGGTGGTGCCAGACCCGGTGGCGGCCCTCGCCACGATCGGGCAGGTGCTTCGACCGGGCGGCTGCCTCAGCCTGCTCGTCGCGCAGCGGCATGCCGCCGTCCTGGCGCGAGCGATGGCCGGTCATTTCCAGCAGGCCCACGCGCTCCTCGACCCGGCGGCCGGCGCCGACGGCAGGGCCGGACGCCGCTTCGCCCACCACGAGCTGCTCGACCTCCTCGCCGGTGCCGGCCTCGGCGTGCGGTCGGTCCACGGGGTGCGGGTGTTCGCCGACCTGGTGCCCGGCTCCCTCCTCGACCTCGAGCCCGGTGCGTCCGAGGCGCTCCTCGAGCTCGAGCGGGCCGTCGCCGAGCGTCCCGAGTACTTCCCCCTCTCCACGCAATTGCACGCACTGGCGAGCGCAGCGGGCGGAGCCCGCTGAGAGCCGACCCGTTTCGAACGCACCGGGGGAGCGAAGCGGAGGAGGGCGGCTTGTGACGGGTCGGCGCCCCCCAGACCGACCGCAAGAAGTAACGCGACCGCAGGGACGCCGGCGATGAGCGGTGCGGCGCCGAAGGCGTCGTACGACCGATCCCTCGACTGCCCGATCCTGCACGTCGACATGGACGCCTTCTACGCGTCGGTGGCCACCCGCGAGCGACCCGACCTGCGTGATCGGCCCGTGGTGGTCGCCGGCGGCGAGCGGGGCGTCGTACTCTCCGCCAGCTATCCGGCGAAGGCCCACGGCATCGGCTCGGGGATCCCGATGGGCAGGGCTCGACGCCTGTGTCCAGGGCTCGTCGTGCTCCCGCCCGACTACGACACCTTCCTGACCGTCTCGCGGTCGGTGATGGAGGCCTTCCGCCGGGTCACCCCGCTGGTGGAGGCGGTGTCGCTGGACGAGGCGTTCCTCGACGTGAGCGGATCGGTACGACGCCTCGGCTCGCCGCTCGAGATCGCCGAGCGGCTCCGGGCGACGGTCCACGACGAGCAGGCCATCACCTGCTCGGTCGGTGTCGCCGGCTCGGTGTCGCTGGCCAAGCTCGGCAGCCGTCGCGCCAAGCCCGACGGCGTCCTGGTGATCCCGGCCGACGAGGTCACCGCCTACCTCCACCCGCTCGACGTCGGCGAGCTGTGGGGCGTCGGCGTGAAGACGCGCGCGATGCTGCACCGGCTCGGGCTCTACACCGTCGGCGACATCGCGCACACGCCGCTCCGCACCCTGCAACGGGCGGTCGGCCGGGTCGTGGGGACGCAGCTCCACGGGCTCTCCTGGGGCGAGGACCGCCGCCTCGTCACACCGCGCAATGCCTCGCTCTTCGGGCTCGGCCTCCCCGACGGCCGTCCCGGGGGTGCCGAGCCGGCCGACCCGGAGAGGTCGATGGGCGCCAACGAGACGTTCCACCGCGACACAGACGACCGTGAGGTCGTCCTTCGCGAGCTGCTCCGGCTCACCACCAAGGTCGCCAACCGGCTCCGCGTCGCCGAGGTGGCCGGCCGCACGGTCACGGTCACGGTCCGCTTCGCCGACTTCACCACCCTCACCCGCTCCCGCACGCTGCGCGAGGCCACCGACGTCACCCAGGAGATCTACGGCGCAGCGGTCCGCCTCTTCGACGGGCTCGGGCTGCAGCGTGCCCGGCTTCGCCTGGTGGGGGTGCGCGTCGAGGGCCTCGCGCCACGTCGGAGCGTCTACCGGCAGGCCGTCCTCGGAGAGCGGTCGCACGGCTGGGCGGAGGCCGATCGGGCGGTCGACCGGGCGGCGCTGCGCTTCGGGTCGGCGGCGGTCGGTCCGGCCAGTCTGTTGGACCGGCGCCCGTGACAGCGGCGCCCGGACAACGCCGCGGGACAACGTCCTGGCGCGGCGTGTCGGCAATTTTTCCTTCGGCGCGCTACCGACTTACCTTTTGGCTGCCTAGACTGGTGAGTAGCACGGCACGAGGGGAGGACGAACCGGCAATGCCGCTCTCAGAGGAGGAGCTTCGGCTCTTGGAGCAGATGGAGCGCGCCCTCGTCCAGGAGGATCCCAAGCTGGCGTCCACCCTGCGCGGCACGGCCTTCCGGCGTACGGCGCGTCGGCGCGCGATCCTCGCCGGAGTCGGCTTCCTGGCCGGCATCGGCATCCTGATCGCCGGCGCGGCAGCGCGCAGCACCGTCCTGGGCGTCCTCGGGTTCCTGGTCATGCTGGGCTGCGCCACCGTCGCGGTCACCGCGCTGCGTCACCAGCCCAACCCGATCGAGTCGCGCGGGGAGACCTCCGGCACGAATGGCCCCTTCACGGTCATCGACGGCGGCCGCTCCGGTCGCCGGTCCCGCTCGTCCGCTCGTGGCGGCGCCTCCTTCATGGACCGGCTCGAGGAGCGCTGGCGCCGCCGGCGCGACGAGCGCGGCGACGGCTGAGCGACAGCCGCCCGGCGAAGAAGCCGGTCGAGTGCTCAGACGACTGTCCTTCCCGCATCCGCCAGCACTCGACCATAGGCGAGTTCGGCTATCCCACCCGGTCGACGATCATGCCCTGCTGGCCCCGGTCCGGCTGACCGCCCGTCGGCGCGGCCGGCGGACGGCGTCGCCACAGGGAGCGGGGCCACCATCGCGCGGCCGCCCGGGCGCTGCGGGTGGCGCCCGCCTCGAGTGCGCCCGTGCAGGTCTCGACGTCGGCTCGCAGGGCGGACGTCTCGGCTCCACTGGCCCGGCGGGAGTAGCGGTCCCGCTCGACCGCGTCGATGATCCGGTCGAGGGCGCCGACAGCCTCCGGGGACTGGCCCGGGCCGCGGGCCGGCCGCTCCAGGCTCGAGCCGCTCGCCGGCCCGAGGTGAAGGACCAGCCAGTCGCCCGTCGCGCGGGGGGAGAGGCCCGCACGCCAGCGGAGCCCGAGGTCGGTCGCGGTGTCGCGCAGCTCGTCCCAGGCGGCAGCGGAGCCGCCGGGCGATCGCCAGCGCCGTGAGCGGCGTACCCGACGGACGGCTCCGGGCGTCGCCAGCACCAGCCCGGCCACCAGCAGCCCGCCGCCGGTCAGCGCCACGGGTCGCCACGGGAAGCCCGCGTCGTCACCGGAAGCGGTGGCGTCGTCGAGACCCCCACGCGGGCTGGCGCTGCGCGACGGCAGGTCGTCACTCGCCTGTCCGGTCGGCAGGCTGTTCGTCGGCGTCCCGGCCTCCGGAAGCCGCTCGGTGGTGTACGGCGGCACCAGGGTGCCCTGCCGGTCGCCGGGGGTCGGCTCGAACCGCACCCAGCCGGAGCCCGGGAAGTAGAGCTCGGGCCAGGCGTGCATGTCACGTGAGCTGTACTCGAAGGTGGTCGGCCCGACCCGCTCGGGGTTGAGGAAGCCGACGGCGACCCGCGACGGGATCTGCAGGGTGCGGGCCATGATCGCCATCGAGGTCGCGAACTGCTCGCAGTAGCCCCGCCGGCCGCCCTCGTCGAGGAACGACAGCAGGTCGCCGTCTCCCGTCGGGATGAGGTCGTAGGTGAAGCCGCCGCTCTCACGGAACCAGTCCTGCAACGCCACCGCGCGCTCGAACTTCGTCGGCTGGTCGCCTGCAACCTCCCGCGCGAGGTCGCGGACGCTGTCGGGGAGATCCGCCGGCACCTGAGTGAAGACCTGGTCGAGCCGGCCGGTCGCCGAGGGGGCTCTGCTCATCGCGACGCCGGAGAGGTCGAGCCGGGTCTTGGTGAACGTGTAGGAGAGACCGGAGGTCGTCAGGTCCTCGTCGCCGCGCAGGAAGTCCATGGTCCTGAGGTCGTAGCGCCAATCGCCGAGCGCCCCGATCCGGCTGATGTGCTGGGCGGTCGGCAGCCAGATCGACCGGAACTGCTCGGTCGCGCGCACCCGGTAGTCGAACGCCGCGCGGGGGACGGTGCCGCTCACCCCCTCGGGCGCGGGCATCGGACCCTGCGCGACCTGCTCCTGCGGTACCTGTCGGTCACCCGGGCTGAATCCGTCGGCGTTGAGCTGGGCGAGCACCGAGACGCGCAGGTACGCCGGGTCCGGGTCGTCGGTCTCGATGGTCAGGAGTGTGATGTCGGGGCGGTTCGGGTTGAGGTCGCGCCGCAGGTCGGTCATCGGGTTCTCGATCTCGATGTTGCCGCCCTGACCGACTCCGAACCCCCCGGAGAACAGGGTCAGCCCGAAGGTCGGGATCAGCAGCGGCACGACGAGGGCGGCGATGGTCGCGACCCCCCCGATAGAGGCCGCGGAGGTCTTGATGTTGCCGGTGCGGACCGAGAAGCCGCTGTGTTCGACCTCCGGGCGCCGGCGGTCCTCGATCCCGCGGCCCCAGCGGGCGAGGACCTCGCTCTCCTGGACGAAGAGCATGGTGACGAACCCGGCGGCGGTGGCGACGAAGACCCACCACGACACGCCCTGGCCGGTGATCGAGATGGGGATGGTGTAGACGGTCAGCAGGGGCAGCCCGGCGAGCGAGACGAGACGCTGCGAGCAGGCGAGCAGGTCGACGACGACCAGGCAGCCGAACCCGCAGGCGATGAGCAGCGGGTCGATGGACGGCGCTGCGAAGGGGATGGGCGGCGAGTACTGCTCGGCGGAGAGATAGGCGTCGGCCAGGGCAGCCCGGAAGCCGTCCTCGCCCGCGGTCAGGTTGATCGTGGCTAGGCCGCCGATCACCACCTGCCCCAGCAGCACGAGCACCCAGGGCATCCGGAGGGCACGGCCCATGGCACCGATCGCGCCGACGAGCACGGCGAGCAGCAGCAGCGGCACCAGGAAGGTCGCGGACTCGTGGGTGAACCCACGCCAGGCGAAGAGCGCGACCCAGGTCGTCGCCATGGACGCGGCCGTGACCGGGAGCGTGTCGCGCAGTGACGAGACGATGCTGCTCACGACACCCGCTCCGCACCGGTCGCTGGGCCACTCGCCCGGCCCCCGGTCCGCGCGCCCGCCCGGCTGCTCAGCCCGAGCGACTTCCAGGCCTGGTCGAGGCGGTCGTCGGGTCGCAGCGTGACGGCCCGGAAGCCGAGCCCGGTGAGCGCCTCTCCGGGCTCGGTCGTTGCCTGCGTACGCGACTGCCACTGGTCGACGTCGAGTGCGAGGGCCAGGGCGGCGCTCGCGTGGTGGAGCATCCGGCGGAGCACCGGCTGGTCCTGGGAGTCGAGCGCACCGAAGACACCGACGAGGAGGGAGCCGCCGCTGGCGTCGGCGAGCCAGGAGGTGTCGAAGCCGGAGTGCGGCACCGACTCGACGACCGCCAGCGACTCCAGGAGGCGCCCGGTGTTGAGGTCGTTGTTGCGGTAGTGCCACGGAGCGCCCGGCTCCTCGCCGCCCGCGGTGACGAGGCGGACCGTGAACCCGCGGTGGCTCAGGTGCATGGCCACCGACGCGGCCATCGAGACGCCGGCCTCGAGGGACGAGGCCACCCCCTGGCCGCGGTGTGCGCGGGTGCGGTTGTCGAGGAAGACGGTCGCCCGCGACTGCCAGGGCTGCTCCTCACGGCGCACCATCAGCTCGCCGATCCGGGCCGAGCTGCGCCAGTGCACGCGGCGCAGGTCATCGCCCCGTCGGTACTCGCGCACGGTGACGTCCTCGGCGCTTCCGCTGGCGAAGGCCCGCGGGCGGTTGTCACCAGAGCCCGAGAAGGCGCCGCCGAGAGAGATGTCGGGCAGTCGCACGGTCCGCGGCGTCACCGTCAGCGGCACCGAGGTCTGGAACGCCCGCCCCAGCAGCACCAGGCCGAAGGGGTCGGAGACCCGCACCCCCATCGGCCCGATCTCGTAGCGGCCGCGCACGTCGGCCCGGACCCGGTAGGTGACCTGCCGTTTCCAGCCGTGCCCGATGCCTTCGAGCATGAAGCGCGGACGGGGGCCGAGCACGTAGGGCACCTGGTCCTCGAGCAGCAGCGCGCCGCTCGGCGTACGGCCTTCGTTGGTCAGCGTCAGGTGCACGGCGGCGGGTTGGCCCACGGTGACCAGCTGCGGCGTCACGGTGCGGACGAGGGAGAGCCGGTAGCGACCGCGCGCGATGAAGAAGGCGGTGACGAGAGGGAGGGCGACCACGAGAACGCCGACCCGCACCAGGGAGGTCTGGCCGAGCACCATCGCACAGCCGATCGCCGCGACGCCGGCGGCGACGAATGCCCGGCCCCGCACGGTCAGCCCCGCGAGTGCCTCGCGCACCCCTCTACCTCCGTCTCCCGACGGCCATCAGCCCGCGTTGCCCTCGGGGACGGGCACGGACGCCACGATGCCGTCGAGGATCGCGGTGGTCGAACGGCTCGTCATTGCCGCCTCGACGCTTGGCAGCAGCCGGTGCGCGAGCACCGGGCGGGTGAGGGTGAGGACGTCGTCGGGCAGCACGAAGTCGCGACCCGCGATGGCGGCCACCGCCTTCGCCGCGCGCACCAGGTGCAGGGTGGCGCGCGGTGAGGCCCCGAGCATCAGGTCTGCGGAGCGACGGGTCGCGGTGGTCAGCGCGACGGCGTACCGCTGGATGGCGGGGGCGACGTACACCTGGCCGACGATGCCCACGAGCTTGCGGATCTCTGAGGCGTCGGTGACGGACTCGAGGTCGTCGAGCGGGTTGTGCTCGGTGTGGTTCTCGAGCATGGCGATCTCGGCGCCCTCGACCGGGTAGCCGACCGACACCCGCGCCATGAAGCGGTCGCGCTGCGCCTCGGGTAGCGCATAGGTGCCCTCCATCTCGATGGGGTTCTGCGTGGCGATCACCATGAACGGCGCCTCGAGCATGTACGTCGTGTTGTCGACGGTGACCTGTCGCTCCTCCATGCACTCCAGCAGGGCGGACTGGGTCTTGGGGGAGGCCCGGTTGATCTCGTCGCCC
Source organism: uncultured Actinomycetota bacterium (assembly GCA_963767345.1). Classification (GTDB taxonomy): domain Bacteria; phylum Actinomycetota; class Actinomycetes; order Propionibacteriales; family Nocardioidaceae; genus Nocardioides. The sequence goes on along the minus strand of CAVYDO010000005.1, from coordinate 40,941 downwards.
ACGACGATATTGGCGAAGACGCCGCCGGGCCGGAACTCGAACTGCCGGGTCTCCTGGTTGTAGACCGACACGCCGGTCACGTCGGAGGGCAGCAGGTCGGGCGTGAACTGGATGCGTCGCACCGAGCAGTCGATAGAGCGGGCGAGGGCCTTGCTCAGCATCGTCTTGCCGACGCCCGGCACGTCCTCGATGAGCAGGTGACCCTCCGCCAGCAGGACGACGACGGCCGAGGCGACCACGTCGGGCTTGCCCTCGATCACCTTCTCGATGTTGGCCCGGATCCGGCGCGTGACCTTCACGACCGTCTCCAGGTCCGCCTGACCGGGTTCGACTCGGCCCTGCTCGGTTTGCGGCTCCACTCGACGTCCTTCCCTCCCGCGCTTCCCGCACGCGGCGTCTCAAATCTAGGCGGGACCAGCAACATACGCGGCCGGTCACCGGCTCCGGCCACCGACGGTGGTCACGGTTCGACAACGTGTGGCGTGGTCTCGACACGGCGCTCGTCCTCGCGCCGGCTCGACCACCGAGAGGGAGGGCGACTTCTCGCTGGTCTCGACACGGCGCTCGTTCCTCGCGCCGGCTCGACCACCGAGAAGGAGGACAACTTCTCGCTGGTCTCGACACGGCGCTCGTTCCTCGCGCCGGCTCGACCACCGAGAACAAGGCGACTTCCCGCTGGTCTCGACACGGCGCTCGTTCCTCGCGCCGGCTCGACCACCGAGAACAAGGCGACTTCTCGCTGGTCTCGACACGGCGCTCGTTCCTCGCGCCGGCTCGACCACCGAGAACAAGGCGACTTCTCGCTGGTCTCGACACGGCGCTCGTTCCTCGCGCCGGCTCGACCACCGAGAAGGAGGGCGACTTCTCGCTGGTCTCGACACGGCGCTCGTTCCTCGCGCCGGCTCGACCACCGAGACGAGGGCGACTTCCCGCTGGTCTCGACACGGCGCTCGTCCCTCGCGCCGGCTCGACCACCGAGAGGGAGGGCGACTTCTCGCTGGTCTCGACACGGCGCTCGTTCCTCGCGCCGGCTCGACCACCGAGAACAAGGCGACTTCTCGCTGGTCTCGACACGGCGCTCGTTCCTCGCGCCGGCTCGACCACCGAGAGGGAGGGCGACTTCTCGCTGGTCGAGCCCGCGAGCGCCAGCGAGCGGTGTCGAGACCACGACGTGGTGCGTGGGGGAGGGATTGGGGGGAATGGTGGTTGACCGTGGGGGAAAGTGGGGTAGTGTGGTGGAAAGTGGTGGAGAAAGCACCGGAAGGGGTGGTCGGCGATGTTCGTCGGCACCTACACCCCGAAGCTCGACGACAAGGGCCGGCTCTTCCTCCCCGCCAAGTTCAGGGAACAGCTCGAGGAGGGCCTGATGGTGACGAGAGGGCAGGAGCGCTGCGTCACCGTCTACTCACAGGTGAAGTTCGCAGAGGTGGCCGCCAAGCTCCAGGAGGCGTCGCTCACCAACCGGGCCAACCGGAGCTATGTGCGGATGCTCTCCTCCGGCGCCTACGAGCAGACCCCGGACAAGCAGGGACGCATCACCATCGCGCCACTGCTGCGTGAGTACGCCTCGCTGGGCAAGGCGGTCGTCGTGATCGGCGCGCTCGACCGGGTCGAGATCTGGGACCCGACCAACTGGGAGGCGTTCTTGGAGGCCGAGGAGCAGAGCTTCGCCGATCTCAGCGAGGAGATCATCCCCGGCGTCTGACGCGCCGGACGGTCGATCCCCACCCACCGCACCACCGCAGGACACATCTCCATAGCCGGACACCACAGGGCGAGGTCTCGTGCCCGTTCCTTCAGCCGTCTGGGGCACCTTCCCCGGCTCCAGAAGGCGACTTCCCTAGGGAACGGGCAGAGACCTGGCCAGGTGGCGCCGGCGACAACCACACCGCACCGACGAGTCGTAGCCAACGCCGCACCAACACCGCATCGAGGGTCGAGACGATGAGCAGCACGCAGCAGGCGCCGCCGGTGCGCCGGGTGCGCCACCAGGCCCGTGACGCGGCCGCGCTCATGGTCTTCTCGGCGGTCGCGTCGGTGGTCGTGTCCCTCGTCCTGCTCGTCGCCCTGAGCCTGGGCCGGTAGCCGATGGTCCCCAGCCAGGACTCGCCGGCTCACGTACCTGTCCTCCTCGACCGAGTCGTCGCGCTGCTCGCGCCGGCACTCGACCGGGACGGCTCCATCCTCGTCGACGCGACGCTGGGCCTGGGCGGCCACACCGAGGCGGTGCTGACCCGCTGCGAGCCGGCCCGGGTCATCGGCATCGACCGCGACCCGCGCGCCCTGGAGCTGGCGGGGGAGCGGCTGGCACCCTTCGGCGCCCGCTTCGTCGGCGTCGAGGCGGTGTACGACGAGATCCCCGAGGTGCTCGAGGCCCAGGGGCTCGACGCCGTCGATGCCGTGCTCTTCGATCTGGGCGTCTCGTCGATGCAGCTCGACGTCGCCGAGCGCGGCTTCGCCTACCGCGAGGACGCACCGCTCGACATGCGGATGGGCGACAGCGGCGCCACCGCCGCCGACATCCTCAACACCTACGCCGCCGCCGACCTCGCCCGCATCCTGCGCGAGTACGGCGAGGAGCGGTTCGCGCGTCAGATCGCCCGGGCCGTGGTCCGGGCCCGCGAGACCCGGCCGTTCACGACCTCGGCTCGGCTCGTCGAGCTCCTCTACGACGTGATCCCGGCGCCCGCCCGGCGTACCGGCGGGCACCCCGCCAAGCGCACCTTCCAGGCGCTGCGCATGGAGGTCAACGACGAGCTCGAAGTCCTGCGCCGCGCGATCCCGGCCGCGATCGGCGCGATCCGGGTCGGTGGCCGAGTGGTCGTGGAGTCCTACCACTCGCTGGAGGACCGGCTGGTCAAGCGGGCCTTCAGCGCAGCCACGACCAGCGACGTACCCGACGACCTGCCGTTCGTGCCCGAGGGCCACGAGCCCGCGCTGCGGCTGGTCACCCGTGGTGCCGAGGTCGCCGACGACGACGAGATCCAGAGCAACCCGCGCGCGGCCTCGGTCCGGCTCCGCGCGGTCGAACGAGTCCGTCCCACGACAGGAGCCGCCTGATGAGCCAGCCCCTTGCCGACAGCTCGTCCTTCGTGACCCGCGTCCCGCGGATCGCGGAGGAGGCGGTCCGACGGGCCCGGCTGAGCGTCGTGCCGCGTCGCATCGCCGAGACCCCGCGGGTGCCCTTCGTGGCGCTCATCACGTTCATGATGGTGGCCGGGGTGATCGGGCTGCTGATGTTCAACACCTCGATGCAGCAGGCCAGCTTCGCCGCCAGCAGCCTCGAGGGTCAGGCCGCGACGCTCACGGCGCGTCAGGAGACGCTGCGCACGGAGCTCGAGGACCTGCGCGACCCGCAACGCGTGGCGACCGCCGCGAAGAGCCTCGGCATGGTGCCGGCGGCCTCTCCCGCGTTCCTCGACCTCGACAGTGGCAAGGTCACCGGCGTGCCGACCCCTGCGACGCGTGACGATGACATAAGACTGACTCCCAAGGCACCGAAGCTCCCGCCGGTCTACAACCCCAAGCCGATCGTGCAGACCGTCGTAGCCCCGCCCGCGGCGCCGATCACCGACCAGGCACAGGGAGCCGGTGACCAGGGCAAGAAGCAGGGCAGGAACAAGCAGGGCAAGAAGAAGAACCGCAACTGACCGCCACGAGCACGCCGACGACGACCGAGCGAGGAGACGCATGGCACGGCCCGAGCGACGGCCCCAGAGGCGCGGCCGCCGAGGGACGCCGATGCTGCGGCTGCGCGCCGGCTTCATCGTCATCGCGGTCGTGCTGTCCTTCTTCGGCGCCCGGCTGGTCCAGCTCCAGGTGATCGACCCCAATGCGTACGCCGAGATGGCGATGCAGGAGGGGTCCGTCGACATCGTGCTCTCCGCCGAGCGCGGTGACATCCTCGACCGCAACGGCCAGCCGCTGGCCGACTCGGTCAAGGGCGTCATGGTGGTCGCCGACCCGGAGTGGACACGACCCGACGCCCACGCGCTCGCGACCTTCCTCACCGACCGGCTCGACGTCGACTACTTCAAGGCGCTCCGCGCCCTCAAGGCCAAGGACAGCCGGTTCGAGTACGTCGCCCGCCGGGTGCCGGCGACGCTCGCGTCCGAGGTGTTGGCCGAGGCCGACGAAGCCGGCTACAAGGGGCTCACCACCCGCCCCGACCCGGCCCGCGACTACCCCGGCCACGACGTCGCCGCCAACCTCGTCGGCTTCCTGGGCACGCCGGACCCGGTCAAGGGTGCCCAGCCGCTCGCCGGACTCGAGCGAACCTTCAACTCGGTGCTCTCCGGCACCGACGGGCACGCGAAGTACCAGGTGAGCGGCGGCAAGCGGATCCCCTTGGGCGCCAGCACGACGGTCGAGCCGAAGAACGGCGCCGACCTCGAGACCACGATCGACGCCGACCTGCAGTGGTACACCCAGCGGGTGCTCCGGCAGACCGTCGAGGACGCCAGGGCCGACTCCGGCTTCGTCGTGGTGCTCGACCGCAAGACCGGCCAGACGCTCGCCCTGGCCGACCATCCGACCTTCGACGCGACCAAGCCGTTGGAGTCCGACAAGGAAGATCTCGGCTCCCGTGCCATGCAGGACGTCTACGAGCCGGGCTCGGTCGAGAAGGTGCTGACCTTCGCCGCCCTCATCGACGCCGGCAAGATCACGCCGTACACCAAGATCAACGTCCCGCCTGTGCTGCAGCGGCAGGACCGGCCGATCAACGACTGGTTCGGCCACGGCGACCTGCGGCTCACCGCGACCGGCGTGATGGCCAAGTCCTCCAATATCGGCACCGTGCTCGCCACCGACACGATGAGGTCGGCCGATCTCGCGCGCTATCTGGAGGCGTTCGGTCTCGGCAGCCAGCCCACCGGCATCGGCGTCCGCGGCGAGGCGCCCGGCATCCTGCCCGAGGGCGCGATGCTCACCTCGCAGACCAAGGACCGGATCGCCTTCGGCCAGTCGATCTCGGTCAACGCCATGCAGATGGCCGCCGCGGTCAACACCATCGCCAACGGCGGCGTGCGCGTCGACCCGAGCCTCATCCAGGGCTCGGCGACAGCCGACGACGGCCGCGCCTACGGCACCGACCAGGTGACGACCCGGCGCGTGGTCAGCGAGAAGACGGCCAGGCAGGTCTCCAAGATGATGGAGAAGGTGGTCGATCCCGAGGACGGCGTCGCCCCGAGTGCGCAGATCCCCGGCTACCGAGTCTCCGGCAAGACCGGCACGGCGCAGCGGGTCAACCCCGAGTGCCGGTGCTACGACGGCACGTTCACCGTGTCGTTCGCCGGGTTCGCCCCGTCCGACGACCCGCGCTTCACCGTCTACGTCGTCGTGCAGAACCCGCGCAACGGCGGCGGGGGCGGCTCGGTCGGCGGGCCCGCCTTCGCCAAGATCATGAGCTACGCGCTGCGCCGCTACGGCGTGCCGCCGACGAAGACCAAGCCGTCGTCCTTCCCCGTCACCTGGGGTGGCGCAGACGGCTCGCGATAGCGTCGGCGACGTGAGCGAACCCCTCCCGGCGGTCCGTCCGGGGCGGCCGAGCCATCCACCGCGCACCCCGCTCCGCGACCTCGCGTCGAACCTGCGCGGCCGAGGAGTCGACGTACTGCTCGAGGGCGACGGCGGGCCCGGGGTCACCGGCATCTCGCTCAGCACCCAGAGGCTCCAGCCCGGCGACCTGTACGCCGCCCTCCCGGGTGCCCGGGCTCATGGCGCCGACTTCGTCTCGGCGGCGGTCGAGGCCGGCGCGGTCGCCGTGCTCACCGACCCCGCGGGCCTCGAGCGTCTCGAGGCGGCCGGCGCCGACCTGCCCGCCGTGGTCGTCCCCGAGCCGCGCGCGGTGCTCGGTCGTCTCTCGGCGCTGGTGTACGGCCACCCCGCGGAGCGGCTCCGGATGATCGGGGTGACCGGCACCCAGGGCAAGACCACCACCACCCGCCTGCTGGAGGGCGCGCTGGAGCGAGCGGGCATCCGGGCCGCCGTTGTGGGCACCATCGGCACCCGCATCGCCGGCGCCGATGTCAAGACCTCGCTCACCACGCCGGAGGCCCCTGACCTGCACGGCCTCTTCGCGCTGATGGTCGAGCGGGGCGTCGAGGTGTGTGCGATGGAGGTCTCCAGCCACGCCCTCGTGCTGGGCCGGGTCGACGGGGTGGCCTTCGACGTCGCCGTCTTCACCAACCTCGGCCGCGACCACCTCGACTTCCACGATGACGTCGAGGACTACTTCCATGCCAAGGCCACGCTCTTCACGCCCGCTCGGTCGCGGGCGGGTCTCGTCTGCGTCGACGACGAGTTCGGGCGCCGACTGGCGGGGGAGGCCGGCATCCCGGTGCACACCTACGCCGTCGGTGGCGCGGCCGACTGGCGCGCTGAGGACGTCGTCGCCGAGGCGGCCGCCTCCCATTTCGTCGCCGCCGGTCCCGGCGGCGTCCGGGTGGCCGCTACCTGCCCGCTGCCCGGCTCCTTCAACGTGGCCAACGCCCTCGCCGCGGTGGCCGCCGCCGCCGAGGCCGGGCTCGATCCCGCGCGGGTCGCGGCGGGCCTCGGCACCGGAGGCGGCGTGCCCGGGCGGCTGGAGCCGGTCGATGCCGGCCAGGACTTCACCGTGGTCGTCGACTACGCACACAAGCCCGACGCGGTCGCGGCGGCGGTCGCGGCGCTCCGGCCCCTCACCAGCGGCCGGGTGATCGTGGTCCTCGGCGCGGGAGGCGACCGCGACCCCGGCAAGCGCCCGATGATGGGGGCGATCGCCGCGCGCGACGCGGACGTCCTGATCGTGACCGATGACAATCCGCGCACCGAGGACCCCGCCGCCATCCGCGCCGCCGTCCTCGCCGGCATCGACGGGGCCAGGGGCGCGGAGGTCGAGGAGATCGGCGACCGCCGGGCCGCCGTACGGCGCGCGATCGGCCGGGCCGAGCCGGGCGACGTCGTGCTGATCGCGGGCAAGGGCCATGAGACCGGTCAGGAGATCGACGGCGTCGTGCATCCCTTCGACGACCGGGAGGTCGCCCGCGAGGAGATCGCCCAGAGGCTCGCCGGAGGTCCGGCATGATCCCCATGACCCTGGCCGAGCTTGCGGACCTTGTGCACGGGAGCGTGACCGTGGACGTCGCCGACCTGGTGGTGAGCGGGCCTCCCTACCTCGACAGCCGCGAGCCCGTCCCAGACGGACTCTTCGTGGCGATCGTCGGGGAGCGCACCGACGGTCACCGCCATGCTGCCGGCGCACATGCGGTGCTCGGCAGCCGGCCCACCGACGCACCGACCGTCGTCGTCGACGACCCCGAGGAGGCCCTCGGCAGGCTCGCCCGCCACGTGCTCGACCGTCTGCCCGGCGTCACCGTGCACGCGCTCACCGGCTCCCAGGGCAAGACCGGCACCAAGGACTACCTCGCCCATCTGCTCGCCGGCAGCGGCCCGACCGTCGCCACCCGCGGCAACCAGAACAACGAGCTGGGCGTCCCACTCACCGTGCTGCGTGCCGACACCGACACCCGCCACCTCGTGGTGGAGATGGGCGCCCGCCACGTCGGCAACATCCGCTACCTGTGCGAGATCGCGCCGCCCCGCATCGCCGCCGTGCTCAACGTCGGCACCGCACACGTGGGCGAGTTCGGCTCCCGCGAGGCCATCGCCCGCGCCAAGGGCGAGATCGTCGAAGCACTGCCCGACGACGGTACGGCGGTGCTCGCGGCAGACGACCCGGTGGTCGCCGGCATGGCCGACCGCACCGCCGCGCGCGCCCTCACCTTCGGGCGCGACGGTGACGTCGCGTGGCGGGCGGTCACGGCCGACGATCTCGGCAGGGCCGGCTTCGAGCTCGGGTACGCCGGCGCCTGGGCGCCGGTGCGGCTCCGTCAGCTCGGCGCCCACCAGGTCGCCAACGCCGTGGCCGCCGGGGCGATGGCCCTCGCCGCCGGGCTCGAGCTCGACGCCGTGGCCGCCGGGCTCTCCGAGGCGGCCGCCTCCTCCCGCTGGCGGATGGAGCCGCACGAGCGGTCCGACGGCGCGTTGGTCGTCAACGACGCCTACAACGCCAACCCCGACTCGATGGCCGCTGCCCTCGACTGGCTCGGCCGGGCCGGGCGCCGCTCGGGCCGTCGTACCGTGGCCGTCCTCGGCGGCATGCTCGAGCTCGGGGACGACGAGCGGCAGGAGCACCGCCGCGTCGGCCACCTCGCCGCCGCCGCCGGGATCGACGTGGTCGTCACGGTCGGCCGGCAGGCGGCGGAGATCGCCGACTGCGCAGCGACCCAGCCGGCGTACGCGGGCGAGGTGACCGTCACGGCGGGGCGCGACGAGGCCCTCGCCTGGTTGCGAGACAATGTCCGCGCCCACGACGTGGTGCTGGTGAAGGCCTCCCGTGGCTTCGCCCTGGAGCGTCTGGTCGATGGGCTGCTCGAGACCCCGCCACCATCAGCCGCAGAAGGAGAACCTCGATGAGAGCGATCCTCTTCGGCGGCGGCATCGCGCTGCTGATCTCGTTGCTCGGCACCCGGGTCGCGATCAACCTGCTCACGGCGCGCGGCTACGGCCAGGAGATCCGCGACGACGGGCCGACGACCCATCACGCCAAGCGCGGCACCCCCACCATGGGCGGTCTCGTGATCATCCTGGCCACGATCGTCGGCTATTTCGCGGCCAAGGTCCTCACCCAGGACCTGCCGACGGCGTCGGCGCTGCTCCTGCTCTTCCTCTTCACCGGCCTGGGCTTCGTCGGCTTCCTCGACGACTACATCAAGATCGTCAAGCAGCGCAACCTCGGCCTTCGGAGCGCCGCGAAGATGATCGGCCAGACCGTTGTCGCAGTGGTCTTCGGCGTCTTCGCCCTGTCCTCGATGCTCGAGGACGAGAACCACCGAGCCCCGGCCTCCCACCAGCTGTCCTTCCTCAAGGACTTCGGCTGGGAGCTGCCGACGATCGTCGTCCTGGCCCTGATCTGGTTCCTGGTCACCGGCTTCAGCAACGCGGTCAACCTCACCGACGGCCTCGACGGACTGGCCACGGGCGCGTCGGCGATGGTGTTCGGCGCCTACGCGATGGTGAACATCTGGCAGTTCAACCAGTCCTGCCAGACGACGCCGACCGCCAACTGCTACGAGGTGCGCGACCCGCTCGACCTCGCCATCGTCGCGGCCGCGATCACCGGCGCCTGCTTCGGCTTCCTGTGGTGGAACGCCTCGCCGGCGCAGATCTTCATGGGCGACACCGGCTCGCTCGCTCTCGGCGGCGGACTGGCCGGGCTGGCGATCCTCACCCGCACCGAGCTGCTCCTGGTCGTGCTCGGCGGGCTCTTCGTGGTGGTCACGGTCTCGGTGATGGTGCAGGTCGGCGTGTTCAAGGCAAGCCGGCGCAGCGCACTGTTCCGCACCGTGTTCCGCGTGCAGCCCGGACACCGGGTCTTCCGGATCGCCCCGATCCAGCATCACTTCGAGAACATCGGATGGGCCGAGGTCACCATCGTCATCCGGTTCTGGATCATCACCGGCCTCTGCGTTGCCGCCGGTCTCGGCATCTTCTACGCGCAGTGGGTCGCCAGCGCATGAGCCACAGCCCGATGAGCCCGGACGTCGACGCCCTCGGCCGGGGCGACGACTGGAGCGGCGTACGCGCGGTCGTGGCCGGCTTCGGCGTCAGCGGCTTCGCGGCCGCCGACACCCTCACCCACCTGGGTGCGGGTGTCGTGGCGCTCGACGAGACGGATGCCGAGCCGGACGGCGAGATGGCCGAGAAGGCCACGCTGCTCGGCATCCTGGGCGCCGATGTGCGTCTCGGCGCCGGCACCACCGCGACCCTTCCCGGCGAGACACAGCTGCTCGTCGTGTCGCCCGGCTGGAAGCCGAGCGCGCCGCTCGTCGCCCAAGCGGTGGCCCGCGGCATCCCGGTCTGGGGTGAGGTCGAGCTCGCCTGGCGGCTGCGCCGTGGTCCTGAGAGCGACCCGGAGCACCCGGCGCCCTGGCTCGCCGTCACCGGCACCAACGGCAAGACCACCACGGTCGGGATGCTGCAGTCCATCCTCCGCGCAGCCGGTCTCACCAGCGACGCCGTCGGCAACGTCGGCCGCCCGGTCGTCGAGGCGGTCATGGACCCCACGCCGTACGACGTCCTCGCCGTCGAGCTGTCCAGCTTCCAGCTCCACTACACCCACTCGATGCGCTGCGAGAGCGCCGCGGTGCTCAATGTCGCCGAGGACCACCTCGACTGGTACGACGACGCCACCACCCTCGTCGGTCGAGCAGGTCGAGCGCAGGGCGACCGTGTCGAGACCAACCCCCGCGGGGCGATGGCGGCCTACGCCGCCGACAAGGGTCGCGTCTACGAAGGGGTCGAGCGGGCCTGCGTCTACAGCGTCGCCGACCCCGAGACCGAGCGGCTCGTCCGCGAGGCCGAGGTGGCCGAGGGTGCCCGCGCCATCGGCTTCACGCTCGGCGTGCCGTCGATCGGGATGCTCGGGCTGGTCGACGACGTGCTGGCCGACCGGGCGTTCGTCGAGGAGCGGGCGACCAGCGCGGCCGAGCTCGGCACCCTCGCGGACCTCGCGGTCGACGGCCACGATCCCGCCCCCCATGTCGTCGCCAACGCGCTCGCCGCCGCGGCCCTCGCCCGCGCGCACGGCGTCCCCGCGCACGCGGTTCGCGACGGGCTCCGCGACTTCCGCCCCGACGGCCACCGGATCGCGCCGGTCGCCACCGTCGGCGATGTCACCTACGTCGACGACAGCAAGGCCACCAACCCGCACGCCGCGCTCGCCTCCCTGCGTGGCTACGACCCCGTCGTGTGGATCGCCGGCGGGCTCGCCAAGGGTGCGCGCTTCGACGACCTGGTCGAGGCGGTGCGCGAGCGGCTGCGCGCCGTCGTGCTCCTCGGGCGCGATCGCGACCTGATCGCCGCCGCCCTTTCGCGACACGCGCCGGATGTCCAGGTGTTCGTGATCGACGACGACGAGACTGGTGCACCCATGGACCGCGCGGTCGAGGCCGCGGCTCGTTGCGCCCACCCGGGTGACACGGTGCTGCTGGCACCGGGATGCGCGTCCATGGACCAGTTCCGAAACTACGCCGCGCGAGGAGATGCCTTCGCAGCCGCGGTCCGACGACTCGGGCCGGGCTGACGCCGGGCCGATCCGAGGCCGATCGACAGGGAGGAGAGGGTCGTGACCGCGGTCAGCCCCGACTCCGATCAGCGTCCCTCACTCGGCCGGTCGGTGGGCGCCGCCGTCTCCCGCCCCCTCGACGTGGTCCGCGGCGCGCGCGCCTGGATCGTCGGGGCGCTCGACCGTCCGCTGACGTCCTACTACCTGATCCTCGGCGCGTCGGCCCTGCTGCTGACGCTGGGCCTGGTCATGGTGCTGAGCTCGAGCAGCGTCTACTCCTTCAAGACCTTCGGCAACAGCTATGCCGTCGTCACCAAGCAGCTCATGTGGGTGGTCATCGGCATTCCCTGCGCGATCGTCGCCTCCCGGCTGCCGCACCAGTGGATCCGTCGGCTCGCCTGGCCGGCGTACGGCGTCTCGCTCGGCCTGCTGCTCCTCACCGCCTTCCTCGGCGTCGAGCGCAACGGCAACCAGAACTGGCTGGCCTTCGGTCCGATCGCCATCCAGCCCTCGGAGATCGCCAAGCTCGGCATCGTGCTGTGGGCGGCCCACGTCTACGCCCACAAGGACCGACGGCTCGGCAGCCTGCACCAGACGATGTTCCCGGTCGTGCCGGGCATGCTGCTCGCCACGGGCCTGGTGGTCTTCGGGCGTGACCTCGGCACCGCTCTCGTGCTCTTCGCGATCCTGCTCGGCATGCTCTGGGTGATCGGCGCGCCCGCCCGGTTCTTCACTATCTGCCTCTCGATCATGGGCGCCGGCGCGTTGGTCCTCGCCCGCACCAGCAGCGAGCGCATGGAGCGCATCGCCAACTTCTCCGACCCCTTCCGCGACTACCACGGCACCGGCTGGCAGCCCGCCCACGGCCTCTACGCGCTGGCCAGTGGCGGATGGTTCGGTGAGGGTCTGGGGGCGTCGCGGCAGAAGTGGGACGACCTCCCCGCCGCGCACACCGACTTCATCTTCGCCGTCCTCGGTGAGGAGCTCGGCCTGGTCGGCACCCTGCTCGTCATCCTGCTCTTCCTCACCCTCGCGTACGCCGCCCTCCGGGTCGCACAGCGGACCTCCGACGCCTTCACCCGCTACATGAGCTTCGGCATCATCGTCTGGCTCCTCGGCCAGATGATGGTCAACGTCGGCATGGTCCTCACCCTGCTCCCGGTCATCGGCATCCCACTGCCCCTGGTCTCCTACGGCGGCTCCGCCCTCGTGCCCTCCCTCGTCGCCCTCGGCCTGCTCGTCGGCTTCGCCCGCCGAGAGCCCCAGGCCGCCGCCGCCCTCGCCGCCCGCCGGCGCGGTCGCCGCTCGGCGGGGCTCTCGGCGCGCTGACCAGCGCTGCCCCCGCCGCCCGACTTGCATCCGTGCCGCCCACCTGCCGCACGGCGTGCGGGATGGCAGGTCCGGTCGAGGGGTGGCAAGCCGGTCTGCCGGGCCCGACCGCAAGTCGGTCTGCTCGGCCCGACCGCATGTGACGCACACACCCCGGACTCGCCCTCGGGGCAGCCGTCCGGCACGCGCCGAAGTGACTAGCATCGAGGGCGATGCGCGTACTCCTCGCCGGCGGCGGCACGGCCGGCCACACCTCGCCCCTGCTCGCCACCGCGGATGCGCTGCGCCGTGCCGATCCCGACACCGAGATCACCTGTCTGGGCACGGTGCGGGGGCTGGAGACCAGGGTGGTGCCGGCGGCCGGCTACCCGCTCGAGCTGATCCCGCCGGTCCCGTTGCCGCGCAAGCCGTCCGTCGACCTCCTCAAGGTCCCGGCGAGGCTGAGAGGCGCGGTCAAGGCGACCCTCGCGATCGTCGACCGGATCGAGCCCGACGTCATCGTCGGCTACGGCGGCTACGTCTCGATGCCCGCCTACCTCGCGGCCAGGCGCCGGCGCCTGCCCCTCGTCGTACACGAGCAGAACGCGTTGCCCGGCCTGGCCAACAAGGCCGGCGCGCGGGTCGCGACCCGAGTGGCGGTGAGCTTCCCCGACACCAGGCTGCCCAGGGCCGAGTACGTCGGCCTGCCGATCCGCACCCTCATCTCCCGGCTCGACCCGGAGACCCGGGCGGCCGAGCGCACCGAGGCCCGGGAGGCGTTCGGCCTCGACATCGACAGGCCCACCCTCCTGGTGACCGGGGGATCCCAGGGCGCCCGCAACCTCAACAACGCCGTCTCCGGCGCGGCGAGAGCGCTCGCCGAGGCGGGCGTCCAGGTGCTCCACGTCGTGGGCCCCAAGGGTGAGGTCGACCAGGCAGCGGTCGAGGCCCGCGACACAGACGTGCCCTACGTCGTCGAGACCTTCGTCGAGCGGATGGACCTCGCCTACGCCGCCGCCGACCTCGTCGTCTGCCGAGCGGGCGCGTCGTCGGTCACCGAGGCCGCGGCGGTCGGGCTGCCCGCGATCTTCGTGCCCCTGCCGATCGGCAACGGCGAGCAGGCGCTCAACGCCCGCCCGGTCGTCGACGCCGGCGGCGGGCTGCTGATCGACGACGCAGACCTGACGAGCGACTGGGTCGCCGACCGGGTGCCGGCGCTCGCCACCGATCCGCACCGGTTGAGCGAGATGGGCGCGGCCGCCGCCGCCCTCATCCCACGCGACGCCGACGACCGTCTCGCCGCCATCATCCGCGAGGTCGCTCGATGAAGATCCCCGTCCCGCCCGTCATCCTTCCCGCGCCCGAGCTGGGGCGCGTGCACTTCGTCGGTCTCGGCGGTGCCGCGCTCTCCGGCATCGCCCGCATCATGGCCCGCCGCGGACTTCCGGTGAGCGGCAGCGACGACAACGACACCCCCTTCCTTCCCGCCCTGCGCGAGCTGGGTGTCACCTGCCACCTCGGATACGACGCCGCGCACCTCGGCGATGCCGACACGGTCGTCGTCACCACGGCCGCGCATGAGGACAACCCGGAGGTCCTCGAGGCGCAGCGGCGGGGTCTGAGGGTGCTGCCGCGCTCCGCGGGTCTCAAGGCCGTGATGGACACCCAGCGCGTCGTCGCGGTCACCGGCACCCACGGCAAGACCACCACGACGGCACTGCTCACCGTCGCGCTGATCGCGGCGGGCGCCGACCCGACGTACGCCGTGGGCGGGGTGCTCTCGGCGACGGGGCGTAACGCGGACCTCGGCCGCGGCGACCTGTTCGTCGCGGAGGCCGACGAGAGCGACGGCGCCTTCCTGGTTTACACGCCCCACGCCGCGATCGTCACCAACGTCGAGGCCGACCACCTCGACGTCTGGGGGACCGAGGAGGCCTACGCCGCCGCGTTCGAGGACTTCCTCGACCGCCTCGACCCCGACGGCTTCCTCGTCTGCTGCGTCGACAACCCCGGTGCGGCCAGGCTTGCCGCGGTCGCGCGCGAGCGGGGGATCGAGGTCATCGGCGTCGGGGAGGCGGACGAGGCTGACCTGCGGCTGCTCGACGTACGCCTGCCCGGCCACGACGGCTTCGCCGCATCCGCCGACGTCACCTGGGGCCGCGAGGTTCCAGGGGACCGCGACCGCGGCAGAGCCGGCGCGAGCCGCATCCACCTCCGGATCCCGGGCCGCCACTACCTGGTCGACGCCGCGGCGGCGCTCGCCGCCGGGGTACGACTGGGCTACGACCCGGCCGCCCTGCTCTCCGGGATGGCCGCGTTCTCCGGCACCAGACGGCGAATGGAGTTCAAGGGCGAGGCGGCCGGCATCCGCGTCTACGACTCCTACGCCCACCACCCCCGGGAGATCGCCGGCGACCTCGAGGCCGCGCGATCGGTCACGGGGGAGGGGAGGCTCGTGGTCGCCTTCCAGCCGCACCTGGTCTCCCGCACCCGGCGCTTCGGCGCCGAGATGGGTCGCGCACTCTCCGCGGCCGACGAGGTCGTCGTCCTCGACGTGTACGTCGCGCGCGAGACGCCCGACGCCGAGGTCACCGGCGCGCTCGTGGCCGACGCCGTCGAGCTGCCCGCCGGCCGGGTGGCCAACGTGTCCGACCAGGCGGCGGCGGTCGAGGAGGCACTGCGGCGCCTGCGCCCCGGCGACCTGTTCCTGACCCTCGGAGCGGGAGACGTGACCGGGCTGGGCCCGTTGCTGCTCGCCAGGCTGGCCGATGCTCCGGCGTAGGCGCGGGGAGGCCCAGCCGACCGTCGGCGCCGAGCGCACCCGCAGGCGCTTCGTCAGGCGGCAGTGGCGACGCCGCTTCGGCCTCTGGAAGCCGATCCTCGCGGCCGTGCTCGTCGTGACCCTGCTCGGCGGCGTTGTCTGGATCGTCTACTTCAGCAAGTACCTCACCGTCACCGACGTCACCGTCGACGGCACCTCGCTGGTCAAGGACGGCCAGGTCCTCGCGGCCGCCCGCGTCGAGGACGGCCGGCCACTCGCCCGGCTCGACCTCGACGCCATCCGTCGCCGCGTCGCCGCGCTCGCACCGGTGGAGTCGGCCACGGTGACGCGAGAGTGGCCGCACACAGTGGCGATCCAGATCGCCGAGCGCGAAGCCGTCGCCGTGGTCGACCTCGGCGGCCAGATCCGGGGCCTGGACGACTCCGGCGTGCTCTTCCGCGACTACCCGCGCCGGCCGCCCGCGTTGCCGCTCGTCAGGATCGCCGGTCCCGCCGACAGCACCGTGCTCGCCGAGGCCGCGGAGGTGGTGCGCGCGCTGCCGTCGGCACTCGCCCGCCGGGTCGACCACATGGCGGTGGAGACGATCGACCAGATCTCCCTCGTGCTCCGCGACGGCCGCGTCGTGCTGTGGGGGAGCGCTGAGGAGTCGGAGCAGAAGGCACAGGTGCTCGGCAAGCTCCTCGCCCAGGAGGCCGAGGTCTACGACGTCAGCGTCCCCGGCCAGCCCACCACCCGCGACACCATCCCGCCGGGCCTCGGCTAGCGCCGTACCGCGGACGTCATGCGACCCGGCTGCCCTGGCGACCACAACGCATGACGTTGCGAATTTCCGCGACGCGCCGGGCGTGTTGCCGTCGCCGGTGCCAGTCCCGCGCCTACTGTCGTCGAAGACAGCAGGTTGACATAACTATAACCCTCAGGCTGACGGTGAGAGTTCCTTCCCCGACTCGACCCGACAGGACGAGGGCTCAACCGCACCAGCTCAGCAACTCCGACCGCACTCTTCGAAAGGCACCTCTCGTGGCTGCAGCCCAGAACTACCTGGCCATCATCAAGGTCGTGGGGATCGGTGGCGGCGGCGTCAACGCCGTCAACCGGATGATCGACGTCGGCCTCAAGGGCGTCGAGTTCATCGCGATCAACACCGACGCGCAGGCGCTGCTGATGAGCGACGCCGACGTCAAGCTCGACATCGGCCGCGAGCTCACCCGCGGTCTCGGCGCCGGCGCCAACCCCGAGGTCGGCGGCCGGGCGGCCGAGGACCACGCCGAGGAGATCGAGGAGGTGCTCAAGGGCGCCGACATGGTCTTCGTGACCGCCGGCGAGGGTGGCGGCACCGGCACCGGTGGCGCCCCGATCGTCGCCCGGATCGCCCGCTCGCTCGGCGCGCTGACCATCGGCGTGGTGACCCGGCCGTTTGCCTTCGAGGGCCGTCGTCGCGCCAACTCCGCCGAGGAGGGCATCGCCAGGCTCCGCGAGGAGGTCGACACCCTGATCGTGATCCCCAACGACCGGCTGCTCTCCATCAGCGACCGCAACGTCTCGGTGCTCGACGCCTTCAAGCAGGCCGACCAGGTGCTGCTGCAGGGCGTGTCCGGCATCACCGACCTGATCACCACCCCGGGCCTGATCAACCTCGACTTCGCCGATGTCAAGTCGGTCATGGCCAACGCCGGCTCCGCGCTCATGGGCATCGGCTCGGCCCGCGGCGAGGACCGCTCGGTCGCGGCGGCCGAGATGGCGGTCTCCAGCCCGCTGCTCGAGGCCAGCATCGACGGTGCGCACGGCGTCCTGCTCTCGATCGCCGGGGGCTCCGACCTCGGCCTGTTCGAGATCAACGAGGCCGCCGCCCTCGTAGCCGACGCCGCGCACGACGAGGCCAACATCATCTTCGGCGCGACCATCGACGACGCCCTCGGCGACGAGGTCCGGGTCACCGTGATCGCGGCTGGCTTCGACGGCGGCATGCCCAAGCGTCATGCCGACGGCTCGGGCCTGCGTCGCGAGGCCAAGCCGCAGAGCCAGGCCGAGACCCGGGCCGCCATCGGCCGGCTCAACTCGGGCGCGCAGCCGGCCAGGGCGGCCGCCCCGCCCGAGCGGCAGTCCGAGAGCACCGAGGGCCGCCCCGAGCCGGTGCCGGTCGGCGCCAGCGCGCCGTACGCGCGCCCGAGTGGTGACGGAGCCTCCGGTGCGTCGCAGGGCTCGCCGTCGCGCGGCGCGTCGGCGCCCGGACCCTCCGAGTCCCGCGAGCCGCGGCCGATGTCGTTCGACGACGACGACCTCGACGTGCCCGACTTCCTGAAGTAGGCCGGGGTCGACAGGTCCGTGTTCTGGTTCCACGACACCCTTGTCGCTCCGGGCTCCGGGGCAGCCGTCGAGGTGGCGTTCACCGACGGCGGCCTCGATCTCCAGGGTCTGCGCCCGGGGTTCCCGGCCGAGCTCGGCCGCCTCGAGGAGGCCTGCGGTGTCAGGTTCGCCCGGCTCGACCAGGTGCACGGCGTCGAGGTCGTCACCGCCGACGAGCCCGGTCCGCCGGCCCTCGCCCCGGTGCCCACCGGCGACGGGCTGGTGACCGCGACCGCCGGGGTCGGTCTGATGGTCCGTGTCGCCGACTGCGTGCCGGTGATCCTCGCCGACCCCGAGGCCGGCGTCGTCGGGGCCGCCCATGCCGGACGGGCCGGCGTTCGCGACGACGTCGTCACCCGCACCGTCGACCGGATGCGAGAGACCGGTGCGGCCGAGCTGGTCGCCTGGGTCGGTCCGCACGTGTGCGGTCGCTGCTACGAGGTGCCCGAGGAGATGCGGGACGACGTCGCGGCGAAGGTGTCGGCGACGTACGCCGTCAGCCGCACCGGCGAGCCTGCCCTCGACCTGGGCGCGGGTGTGCGCAGCCAGCTCGAGAAGGCGGGCGTGGCCGTCCGCGAGGTGCACGGCTGCACGCTGGAGGAGCCGGGGCTGCACTCATACCGGCGCGACGGCGCGAGGGCAGGAAGGTTCGCCGGGCTGGTGTGGTGGCGATGACGCAGACTTCGACCGACCAGGGCTCGACAAGGCGAGACGAGCTCGCGGCCGGCCTGGCCGCCGTACGCCGGCGCATCGAGGACGCGTGCCGGGCGTCGGGCCGCGACGCCGACGAGGTCACGCTGATCGTGGTGACCAAGTTCTTCCCGGCATCCGACGTGTGTCTGCTCGCCGACCTCGGCGTCCGCCACGTCGGCGAGAGCCGGCACCCCGAGGGTCGCGACAAACGGGCCGAGTGCGACGACCTGCCGCTCACCTGGCACTTCATCGGCGGTCTCCAGAGCAACAAGGCGACCGCGGTCGCCGCGTCCGCCGACGTGGTCCACTCGATCGACCGCACGAAGCTGGTGACCGGCCTGCAGCGCGGGGCTCACGGGCGTCCGGACGGCGTCGAGTGCCTGCTGCAGATGAGCCTCGACCCGCCGGGGGCAACGGGTCGGTCCGGCGCGGCGGCCGAGGAGCTCCCCGAGCTGGCGGCCGCGGTCGAGCGGCAGGGCGCCCTCAGGCTGCGGGGCCTCATGGCGGTCGCTCCGCTGGGCGAGGACCCGGCGCGCGCCTTCCAACGGCTCGCGGCGATCCGGTCCGAGTTCGTCGACACCCACCCGGGCGCCGACTGGCTCTCGGCGGGCATGAGCGCCGACCTGGAGGCGGCGGTGCATGCCGGCGCGACACACGTACGAATTGGCAGCGCGGTCCTCGGTCCGAGGCCCGCGAACAGGTAGATTCCAAACCACGGAGCACCGGTTGGTGCTCGCCACGAGCGAAGGACCACAACCATGGCCAGCGGGATGCGCAGGATCGGTGAATACCTCGGCCTGCTCGAGGACACCGGCACCTACGACGAGTACGACGCTGAGGGCTACGACTCCGATGAAAGCGGGAAGCCGAGTGCGGCCCGGCAGGAGTCCCGTCACGAGCCGCGCCAGGCGTCGGTCGCCGACCTCGCCGAGCGACGTGCGCGCCCGGCCGGCAGCCCGACCGCCAGCGTGGTCGCCGAGTCCTCCCGGATCATCACCGTGCACCCGCGCACCTACAACGAGGCCCGCACGGTCGGCGAGCACTACCGCGACGGCATCCCGGTGATCATGAACCTCTCGGAGATGGACGACGCCGACGCCAAGCGCCTGGTCGACTTCGGCGCGGGCATGATCTTTGCGACGCATGGCACCATCGAGCGTGTGACCAACAAGGTGTTCCTGCTCTCGCCGCCCAATGTCAGCGTGGCCGCCGAGGACAAGCGCCGCCTCGCCGAGGGCGGCTTCTTCAACCAGAGCTGACCCGCACCGGATCTCCCGCATACCGAAACAGAGTCGTCGTTGAGCATTCTGGGCCAGGTCATCCATGGCCTGCTGTGGCTGTTCGTGCTGTTCTTGATGGTGCGGCTGGTCTTCGACTGGGTGCAGGTGTTCGCGCGCCGCTGGTCGCCGACCGGGGTGCTGCTGGTCTGTCTGGAAGGCGTCTACACGGTCACAGATCCGCCGATCAAGGCCCTGCGTCGGGTCATCCCACCGCTGCGCATCGGGCAGTTCGCGATCGATGTGTCCTTCCTGCTGGTGCTGATCACCGCCTACGTGCTGCTTGCTCTCGTGCCGCGGGTCTTCTAGGGAGTCGTTGATCGTTGGCGCCCCGCCCACGACCGTCGCGAGGAACCTCAACCATCTGCGCATGATGTTTGTCTCGGCCGCGGATCCGGGCGGCCCGTCCGGTTCCGGTTCCGGATACCTCAGGCGCTATGGTTCTTTCGAGTTTCTGCCGTTCCCGACGACAACGAATGGATGAGGTCATGCCGCTGACGCCTGAGGACGTGAGCAACAAGCGCTTTACTCCGGTCCGGCTCCGCGAGGGCTACGACATGGGCGAGGTCGACCAGTTCCTCGACGAGGTGGAGGCCGAGCTGGCGCGCCTGACCAAGGAGAACGAGGACCTGCGCACGCGGGTCGCGGCCGCCCAGTCGGGGCAGTCGACCGAGGTATCCACCGAGACCGTGGCGGTCGAGCTGGAGCCCGAGCCCGAGCCGGAGTCACAGCCCGAGTCACAGCCCGGCTCACAGCGCGAGCCGGCCGCGGCCGCCCCGGAGACCGCGCGCGTCCAGACCATCCCGCAGGCGTCGAATGCCGCTGCCCGGCTCCTCGAGATCGCGACCCGCAACGCAGACGAGCTGGTCGACTCCGCGAAGAACGACGCGGACAAGATCATCGGGGAGGCCCGCACCAAGGCCGAGCGGCTCGAGATGGAGTCCAAGGCCCGCGCCGACAAGCTCGAGCAGGACGCCCGCACCCGGTCGCAGATGCTCGACTCCGAGACAGCGGAGCGGCGCACGCAGATGTTCGGGGCACTGGAGTCCGAACAGGCCAAGCTCAGCACCGAGGTCGAGGGTCTCAAGGCCTTCGAGCGCGAGTACCGCTCGCGGCTGAAGAGCTACTTCACCCAGCAGTTGGAGGCGCTCGACAACACCGCCGACCAGGGGTCCGGAGCACCGTCCGACGCTGCCTCCCCGGCGCCCAAACGGCTGCGCTCGATCCTCGGCGAGGACGAGGGCTGACCGGGCGGGTCACCTCAGCAGACCTCCCCCGACCTGGGAGCGACGGCGACCGGCGCACAGCGCCCGGTCGTCGTCGCCATTTCCGGGTCCGCGCGCCGGGTTGGACAGCCCGGTGTGGGCGGGTACCCTCTCGTCGTCTCGCGGAGGTAGCCGCCGAGACCCTCACCTCCCGGTCGAGGTCTGCCAGGAAGGTCCCTTCCCATGGTTCGTAGCACCGCCAAGTCAATCGCCGGGTCCGCCGCCTCGGCCGCCCGCAAGGTGATCGCAGGGCGGCGCAGCGCGAGCGACCAGGCCCCGCCCGCGGCCGAGAAGGCAGCCAAGAGGGCCGCGCCGGCCAAGAAGGCGGCGAGAGCCCGCAAGCGCGCCAGCCAAGACGGCCGCGAAGAAGGCCGCGCCGGCCAAGAAGGCGGCGAAGAAGGCCGCGCCGGCCAAGAAGGCGGCGACGAAGTCCCCGCCGGCCAAGAAGGCGGCCACGAAGGCCGCGCCCGCCACGAAGGCCGCGCCCGCCAAGAAGGCGGCGAAGAAGACGACCCCTGCGAAGGCGACCGTGACGAGAGCCGCACCCGCCGTCTCGGCTGCGCCGCGTCCGCTGACGCCCGGCTCACTGGCGGTCAGGGAGGGGGAGACGAAGTGGACCAAGCGCGAGCTCGACAGCGTGCTCGCCGACCTGCACGAGCATCGTGACCGGCTCACCGCCATGCTGCGTGACCAGGAGGCCGACCTGGCCGAGCTGATGCGCGACTCCGGTGACGGCGCCGGCCAGGACCAGGCCGACCTGGGCGCCTCGTCGTTCGAGCGCGACCAGGAGCTCAGCGTCGTCAACAACGAACGCGAGACGCTCGCCCAGCTCGACCGGGCGCTGGAGCGCATCGACAACGGCAGCTACGGCATCTGCGAGTCCTGCGGCAACCCCATCGGAAAGATGCGGGTGATGGCCTTCCCGCGTGCCACACTGTGCATGGCATGCAAGCAGCGCGAGGAGCGTCGCTGACCGGTCAGGCGGCCGACGCGGACGACGACCGGACCCGTCGCCGTACCCGCGCCCGCGCGCTCTTCCTCGGCTGCTTCCTCCTCGCCTACCTCCTCGACGTCCTCTCGAAGGTCGTCGCCGTCGAGGTGCTGACCGGCCGAGAGCCGGTCAGTGTGATCGGCGACCTGCTGCGCCTGGAGCTCACCCGCAACCCCGGTGCCGCGTTCAGCACCGGTACGTCGTTCACCGTCGTCTTCAGCTGCTTGGCGATCGGCGCCAGCGCGGCCGTGCTCTGGTACGCCCGCAGCGTCCTCGACCCCCTGTGGAGTGCGGCCCTCGGCTTCCTGCTCGCCGGCATCGGCGGCAACCTGACCGACCGGATCCTCCGTGATCCGGCTCCCTTGCGCGGTCATGTGGTGGACATGTTCTCGATCCCGCACTGGCCGATCTTCAACGTCGCCGACATCTGCATCAACGTCGGGGCCGCGCTGATCCTGGTCCAGGTCTTCCGCGGCGTAGGGCTCGACGGCGGCCGGGAGCGGGCGACGTGAGCGACCAGCGCGTCGTACTCGTGCCCGAGGGCCTGGCCGGCGAGCGGGTCGACACGGCCATGGCGCGGATGTTCGGCGTCTCCCGCAGCCGGGCGGCCGACCTGATCGGCGAAGGCCACGTGCTGCTCGACGGCGTCGCGGCCTCGAAGAGCGACCGGGTCTCGCTGGGCGCGATGCTCGACGTCACCCTTCCCGCGCAGCCCACCGGGCCGGAGGTGCGCGCGGAGCTGGTCGAGGGTGTGCGGATCATCCACGAGGACGAGTCGATCGTCGTCGTCGACAAGCCCGTCGGCGTGGCGGTGCACCCGAGCATGGGCTGGACCGGGCCGACCCTGGTCGGCCATCTCGAGGCGGCCGGTGTCCGCATCGCCACCAGCGGCGCCTCGGAGCGACAGGGCATCGTGCAGCGCCTCGACGTCGGCACGTCCGGCGTGATGGTCGTCTGCAAGGGCGAGCGCGCCTACTCGCTCCTCAAGAACGCCTTCCGCCATCGCACGGTCGACAAGACCTACCACGCTCTCGTCCAGGGCCATCCCGACCCGCTCGCGGGCACCGTCGACGCGCCCATCGGGAGGCACCCGAGGTCGGACTGGAGGTTTGCCGTCATGTCCGAGCAGCAGGGCGGCCGGCCGAGCGTCACCCACTACCGGACCTTGGAGGCCCACCGGTTCGCCTCGCTGCTGGAGGTCCACCTGGAGACCGGTCGGACCCACCAGATCCGCGTGCACATGTCGGCGCTCAAGCACCCCTGCCTCGGCGATCTCACCTACGGAGCCGACCCGGTGCTCGCCAGGCGGGTCGGGCTGGAGCGACAGTGGCTGCACGCCGTCCGGCTGGGCTTCGAGCACCCTGACAGCGGCGAGCACGTCGAGTTCGAGTCGCCCCACCCGGAGGACCTCGCCCACGCGCTCGAGGTGATCCGGGATGCCGACTGACCTGACGATCCGGCCCGCGGTGCCGGACGACCTCCCGGCACTCGCCGAGGTCTACCTGGAGACGCGCCGCGCCGCCGTACCCGCGATGCCGCCGATCGTGCACACCCCCGAGGAGGTCCGCCGCCACGTCGGGTCGTGGGACCTGGCAGACACCGCGCGCGCGGTGTGGGTCGCGGAGTCCGACGGGGAGCCGGTCGGCTTCGCCACGGTCGACCGCGACTGGCTCGACAGCCTGTACGTCGTACCGCGTGCTGCCCGGCGTGGCGTCGGCTCCGCCATGCTCGACCTCGCGAAGGCGGCACGCCCGGACGGCTTCTGCCTCTGGGTCTTCGAGGCCAACGAGCCGGCCCGGCGCTTCTACCGCGAACGTGGGCTCATCGACCTCGAGCGCACCGACGGCTCGGCCAACGAGGAGCGCACCCCCGACGTGCGGATGGCCTGGCCCGGCCGCGAGCCGCTGCCGTTCCTGCGGCGGCTCATCGACGAGGTCGACGCGGAGCTGGGCGACCTGCTCGCCCGCCGCGCCGCGCTGACCCGCGCCGTCCAGGACATCAAGCACGACACCAACCGCGACTCGGTGCGGGAGGCCGAGATCGCCGCCGAGCTGGCCCGCCGGGCCCCGGCCCTGGGCGCCGACCGGACCGCCCGCATCATCGACGCGATCATCACCGAGTCGCTCGCCGCGGCGGAGGATCCTGGATGATTTGAGACAGGCCAGCGAGGCTCTCTCGGGCACCTCGACCACTGACGTAGGCTGACTCTCCTTCCCCTGCTAGACCCGCGGCTTCGGGCCGCTGCCTCCGCCTGTCCACTCGCGAACTCAGAGGGAAGTCAGCACCAGCGCATGTCGACCGGATCGCAAGACTTCGCCCACCTGCACGTCCACACCGAGTACTCCATGCTCGACGGCGCGTCGCTGCTGGACGGCCTGTTCAGCCGGGTCAGCGAGCTCGGCATGTCGTCGATCGCGATGACCGATCACGGCAACCTGCACGGTGCCTACGACTTCTACTCCAAGGCGAAGAAGCACGGCATCCGGCCGATCATCGGCATCGAGGCGTATCTGACGCCCCAGACGCATCGCAGCGAGCGTCGGCGGGTCAAATGGGGCCAGAGATCCCGGGAGGACGGCGGAGCTCTCGAGGAGGGCGGCAACGACGTCGCCGGTGGTGGGGCCTACACGCACATGACGATGTGGGCCGAGACCACCGAGGGCATGCACAACCTCTTCCGGATGTCGTCGCGCTCGAGCATGGAGGGCTACTACTACAAGCCCCGCGCCGACCGCGAGCTCCTCAACGAGTACGCCAAGGGCATGATCGCCACCACCGGCTGCCCGTCCGGCGAGGTCCAGACCCGGCTCCGCCTCGGCCAGTACGACGAGGCGCGGCGCTCGGCGGCGGAGTTCCAGGAGATCTTCGGCAGGGACAGCTTCTTCCTGGAGCTGATGGACCACGGGATCGACATCGAGAAGCGGGTCCGCGACGACCTGCTCCGTCTCGGCAGGGAGCTCGGCATCCCGCCGGTCGCCACCAACGACTCCCACTACAACAACCCCGGGGATGCCGACGCCCACGACGCGCTGATCTGCGTCGCCTCCGGCAAGCGGCTCGCCGATCCCAACCGGCTCAAGTTCGACGGCGGCGGCTACTACATCAAGTCCGCCGCCGAGATGCGCGAGCTGTGGGCCGACCGGTTCGGCATGCCGGAGGCCTGCGACAACACCCTGCGGATCGCCGAGCGGTGCGATGTCGAGTTCGTCGAGTCGACCGGCGGCTACATGGCGCGCGCCGACGTGCCCGCCAGCGAGACCGAGGCGTCGTGGTTCGAGAAGGAGGTCTGGCGCGGCATCGAGGCCCGTTACCCGGGTGACCGGCTCACCCAGGAGGTGCGCGACCGCGTCGAGATGGAGCTCGGCGTCATCGGCGCCAAGGGCTACTGCGGCTACTACCTGGTGGTCGCCGACTTCATCCAGTGGGCCAAGAACAACGGCATCCGGGTCGGCCCCGGCCGCGGCTCGGGCGCCGGGTCGATCGCGGCGTACGCCCTGCGCATCACCGACCTCTGTCCCCTCGAGCACGGCCTGATCTTCGAGCGCTTCCTCAACCCCGAGCGGCCCTCGATGCCCGACTTCGACATCGACTTCGACGAGCGTCGGCGTACCGAGGTGATCCAGTACGTCACCGACAAGTACGGCAGCGACCGGGTGGCGTATATCGCGACCTTCGGCCGGATCAAGGCCAAGCAGGCGATCAAGGACGCCGCCCGCGTGCTCGACTACGGCTTCGCCGTCAGCGACCGCATCACCAAGGCGCTCCCGCCCGACATCATGGGCAAGGGGGTCCCGCTCAAGGACATCTTCGACTCCGGCCACAGGCGCCACAGCGACGGCGGAGAGTTCCGTGCGCTCTACGAGTCGGATCCCGACACGAAGAGGATCTACACCACCGCGACCGGTCTCGAGGGCCAGATCCGGCAGTGGGGCGTGCATGCGGCGGGGGTGATCATGTCGAGCGACCCACTGATCGACATCGTGCCGATCATGCGCCGCGAGCAGGACGGCGCCGTCATCACCCAGTTCGACTACCCGATGTGCGAGGCGCTCGGGCTGGTCAAGATGGACTTCCTGGGGCTGCGCAACCTCACCGTCCTCGATGACGCGCTGGCCAATATCGAGACCAACAGGGGAGAGAAGGTCGTCCTCGAGGAGCTCACCTTCGACGACCCCGCGACGTACGACCTCCTCGGCCACGGCGAGACCCTCGGCGTCTTCCAGCTCGACGGCGGCCCGATGCGCGCCCTGCTGCGCTCGATGCGGCCCGACAAGTTCGAGGACATCTCGGCGGTGGGTGCGCTCTACCGCCCGGGCCCGATGGGCGCCGACTCCCACAACAAGTACGCCCGCCGCAAGAACGGCCGCGAGCCGATCACGCCGATCCACCCCGAGCTCGCCGAGGCACTCGAGCCGGTGCTGGGGGAGACCTACGGCCTGATCGTCTATCAGGAGCAGGTCATGGAGATCGCGCAGGTGCTGGCCGGGTTCACGCTCGGTCAGGCGGACAACCTGCGCCGGGCGATGGGCAAGAAGAAGAAGGAGGAGCTCGACAAGCAGTACGCCGGCTTCCAGGCCGGCATGCTCGGGAAGGGCTTCTCGCAGGCGGCGATCACCACCCTGTGGGGGATCCTGCTGCCGTTCTCCGACTACGCCTTCAACAAGGCGCACTCCGCGGCGTACGGCGTGGTGTCCTACTGGACCGCCTACCTCAAGGCCAACTACCCGGCCGAGTACATGGCGGCGCTGCTGACCAGCACCAAGGACGACAAGGACAAGTCTGCGATTTACCTCAACGAGTGCCGCCGGATGGGCATCCAGGTCCTGCCGCCGGACGTCAACTCCTCGCAAGCGACGTTCACGCCGGTCGGCAGGGACGTCCGCTTCGGCCTCACCGCGATCCGCAACGTCGGCCACAACGTCGTCTCCGAGATCGTCGCCGCCCGCCAGGAGAAGGGTCGCTACGTCGACTTCAACGACTTCATGTCCAAGGTGCCCGCCCTGGTCTGCAACAAGCGGGTCATCGACTCGCTGGTGCGCGCCGGCGCCTTCGACGACATGAAGCACAAGCGGCGGGCGATCGTCGCGATCCACGAGCTCGCCGTCGACCAGTACGTCGACATCAAGCGCAACGAGGCGATCGGACAGGACTCCCTCTTCGGCGGGCTCGACGACGAGGCCGGCGCGTCGTTCGGGGTGACCGTGCGGGTGCCCGACGAGATCGAGGAGTGGGACAAGATGACCCTCCTCGGCCACGAGCGGGAGATGCTCGGGCTCTACGTCTCCGACCACCCCTTGATGGGGCTCGAGCACGTCCTCAGCCAGGGCACCGACGCCACGATCGGCCAGCTGCTCGCCGACGAGGACCGTCCCGACGGCGCCTCGGTGACCATCAGCGGACTGGTCACCTCGGTACAGCGCAAGATCAACAAGCGCGGCGACACCTGGGCGATCGTGACACTGGAGGATCTCGAGGGCGCGATCGACATCCGGTTCTTCGCCTCGGCCTACCAGCTCGCGGCCACCTACCTCACGCCCGACGCGATCCTCACGGTGAGGGGCAGCTTCCGCCGCGAGGACGACCAGCCGTCGATGTTCGGGCAGTCGGTCACCGTGCCCGACCTCAGCGACGGCCCGACCGGGCCGGTGGTCATTACTCTGGCGGCCACCCGATGCACCCCGCCGGTCGTCGAACAGCTGCGCGAGGTGCTCGGCACCCATCCGGGCGTGACCGAGGTGCGGCTCCGGCTGATGGCCCGCAACGGCACCACCGTGATGCGGCTCGACGACCGGCTGCGCGTCGCGCCCGGCCCGGCGCTGTACGCCGACCTCAAGCACCTCCTCGGCCCCGGGTGCCTGGCCGGGTGAGCAACTCGGTCGGCCGGCGGGTGCTCGCCCCGCTCGTCGCGGTCGCGACGCTGGTGGCGGCCGGCGCGATCGGCGGGTTGCTCTGGGAGTGGCTGTGGACCGCGCCGAGCGGCACCGCGGTCCAGGGCAGCTGGTTCCTCGACGACAAGGGCCTCCCCGACGACTTCGCCGCGACCGGGCTCTACGTCCTGCTCTCCGTCGGGCTGTCCGTCCCCGTGGGTCTCGTCTTCGGTGTCCTGGCCGGCCGCCGCGAGGTCGTGGTGCTGGCCGCGCTCCTGGCGGGGTCGCTGCTCGCGGCCTGGGTGATGCTCCGGGTCGGCCACCTGCTCGGTCCGCCCGACCCGGCCGCACTCGCCAAGGACGCCGCCGACTACACGAAGATCCCCGGCGACCTCCACGTCACCGGCCGATCGGCCTACCTCGGCTGGCCGGCCGGCGCCCTCTCCGGCCTGCTCGTGGGCCTCGCGGCCTTCCGCCGCCGGCCGTCGCGGCTGGAAGGGTTGGAATCCCCGACCTCTGGGTAGGCTCATCGCACCGGACATCGAGCAGTCGCAGCACCGGCTAGCCACGCCACCAATCACGGGAGAACGCATGTCGACGACACCGCCCGACGGGCCAGACCAGCCGTCCTGGCAGCCGCAGGACGGCCCGCCGTACCCGCCGCAGGGGCCCCCCCAGCAGGGCCAGCCTTACCCGCAGCAGGGCTATCCCCAGCAGGGGTACCCCCAGGGCTCCTCGGAGTACCTGCAGTCCGGTGGCGGGCAGCCGCTCCCCCCTGGGGGCCCGCAGCCCAGGAGCCGTAGGCCGCTGGTCATCACCGCGCTGGTGGTCGGCGCGGCGGTGCTCGTCGGTGGTGGAGTCGCGGGTGCGTTCGCGCTCAAGGGCTTCATCGGCGCCGGCGCACAGCCCGCCGAGGCGCTGCCGGCCGACACGGTGGGCTACCTGAGCGTCAACTTCGACCCATCGGGCGAGCAGAAGGTCGAGGCGCTGAAGATGCTCAACAAGTTCCCGGCCTTCCGCGCCGAGGTCGACATCGACACCGACGACGACATCCGCAAGGCCTTCTTCGACGAGGCGCTCCAGGAGTGCTCCGGCGTCTCCTTCGAGGACGACGTCGAGCCTTGGCTCGGCAACCGCGTCGCGGTGGCGGCCATCCCCGGAGGCGAGGCGGGCGTGACGCCCGTCGGCGTGGTCGAGGTGACCGACGGCGACGCCGCCGAGACGGGCATCAAGGCCCTCACCGACGCTTGCGGCGGGGGTGAGACCGGCGGCTTCGTGATCGCCGGCGACTGGGCGGTCCTCGCCGAGACCGACGACATCGCCAAGAACGTCGCCGCCGACGCCGAGAAGGGCACACTGGCCGACGAAGCTGAGTATCAGAGGTGGACCGGGGAGGCCGGCGACAGCGGCATCGTGTCCGCGTACCTGGCTCCGAAGGCCGGCGAGCTGCTTGCCGAGACCATCACCGGCATGAGCAGCGCCGAAGCGTTCGGCGAGGAGGTCCCTGCCGAGGGCATGGACGCCTGGCGCGACTTCGGGGGGATGGCCGCAACGCTGCGCTTCGAGGACGCCGGGCTCGAGGTCGAGTACGCCGGCGACGGTGGTCCGTACGCCGCGAAGGTCATCGCCGCCGAGGGGGCCGGAGACGCCGTGTCGAGCCTGCCCGCAGACACCGCGTTCGCCTTCGGCGCCGGCTTCAAGGACGGCTGGGTCACCGTCATGGCCGACGAGATCGCGAACGCGATGGGCCAGGGCCAGACCGGGCAGGAGATGCTCGATGAGTTCTCCGCCCAGATCGGCTTGGAGCTCCCCGCGGACCTGGAGACGCTGCTCGGCGACTCGGTCGCTCTGGGCGTCGGCTCCGACCTCGACCCCGCGTCACTCGAGGGATCCGAGCCGCCGACCGACGTACCCGTCGGCGTCAAGATCAAGGGTGACGCCGAGGCGATCGAAGCAGTCCTCGACAAGCTCCGCTCCACCGACCCGAGCGTCGGCGAGGTGCTGGTCTCGGAGGCCGGCGACGGATACGTCGTGATCAGCCCGAGCGACGACTACCGCAAGAAGCTCCTCGAGGACGGTGGCCTCGGCGACTCCGAGACCTACCAGGACGTCATCCCCGAGGAGGGTCGCGATGGTGCGGTCCTGTTCCTCGACCTCGACGCGGGCGACTGGCTCGAGCAGCTCGCCGCAGAGGACGGCCCCGAGACGGCCGAGAACGTCGAGCCGCTGTCCGCGGTCGGCCTCTCCGGCTGGCTCGACGGCGACGTGAGCCACGGCCTCTTGCGCATCACCACCGACTGAGCGGTCACCGCGGCGCGCGTCAGTTGGGTGACCACCGGGTGCGCGCGACCTCGGTGGCGGGGAGCGAGGGGATCGCGTTCATAGCGCGGAGCTCGCTGCGCAGCAGGGCGACGATCCGGAGGAGTCGGTCCGCCGGGTCGTCGTCCTCGAGCAGGGCCTGCCGGTCGGGCATCGGCATCGGCACGACGGCGGCGAGCGTCCAGGAGAGGTACGTCGGGTCGCGCGGGAGATCGCCCGGGTGAGGGTCGCCCCGCCAGGGCGCGACCTGGGAGCGATAGGCCGTGAAGAGCGTGCGCGCTCTCGTCATCAGCGGCTCCAGCAGATCCGGATCGGCGGGTTGCTCGGCCGAGGGCAACGGCTCCACCTCCCCGGCCGGGAACGGTCCGGAGGTGACCAGCCGGTCGAGCCGGAATCGGTCGCGCCCGACCGCGGTGATCTCGAAGCTGCCGTCGGGGTTGGCCTCGACGTCGGTGAGCTGGAGCCGGCAGCCGACTCGATAGAGCGACTGCGCGCCGTGGTCGCCGACCTCGTAGCCCTCCCGGATGCCGACGCTGCCGAAGAGTCGCCGGCTGATGTCGGGCTCGCGGATCAGATGATGGATCAGGGCTCGGTAGCGGTCCTCGAAGACGTGCAGAGGGATCATCACCCCCGGGAACATCACCGTGTTGAGCGGGAACATCGGCAGCGTCGGACCCGGCGACTCGGTGGGCTCGTCTGGCAGGTCGGGCACGCGTCGACCCTAACCGTCGCGGCTCGCCCAGCGGGACCGGGCGGGGGCGGGGATAGACGAAAACTAGACTGAGCCCCATGACTGGACCCCTCATCGGGCGCATCGACCTCCGAGGAGCCGCCGCCGATCTGGCGGAGGGCGCCTCGGTCGACTACCGCGCGGCGGTTCCGCGCGCCGAGTTCGACGTCGAGGCCGCTGCCCATGAGGTCCGGCCGCTCCTCGACGCCGTACGCACCCGGGGGGTCGAGGCGATCCAGGAGATCACCGAGCGCTTCGACGGTGTGTGGCTCGACGACATCCGGGTGCCGGCGGACGCCCTTCAGCGCGCACTGGGCGAGCTCGACCCGGCCGTGCGGGCGGCCCTGGAGGAGTCGGTCCGCAGGCTCCGGCTGACCTGTGAGGCGGAGCTGGAGAGCGACGTGACGACCGCGCTCGGCGACGGCGCCACGGTCACCCACCGGATGGTGCCCGTCGAGCGGGTCGGCCTGTACGTGCCCGGCGGCCTCGCCCCGCTGGTGTCCAGCGTCGTCATGAACGTCGTGCCCGCCCAGGTCGCCGGCGTCGCCTCCATCGCGCTCACCAGCCCTCCACAGAAAGACCGCGGGGGCCTGCCCGAGCCGACCATCCTCGCGGCCTGTGCGCTGCTCGGCGTCGAGGAGGTGTACGCCGTCGGCGGCGCTCAGGCGATCGGCATGCTGGCCTACGGCGCCGGTTCGTGCCGCCGGGTCGACCTGATCACCGGCCCGGGAAGTATCTACACGGTCGCCGCGAAGCGGCTGGTCTCGAGCGTCGTCGGCATCGACGCGGAGGCCGGGCCCACCGAGATCGCGATCCTCGCCGACGACACCGCCGACCCGGCGTACGTCGCCGCCGACCTGATCAGCCAGGCCGAGCACGACCCGCTTGCCGCGTCCGTCCTGGTGACCACGTCGCCGGCGCTGGCCGACGACGTGGACGCGGAGCTCGAGAAGCAGGTGTTCGCCACCCGCCACATCGAACGCGTCCGCACCTCCTTGGCCGGCAGCCAGAGCGGCATCGTGCTCGTCGACGACGTCGACCAGGGTCTCGACGTCGTCAACGCCTACGCCGCCGAGCACCTCGAGGTCCACACCCGCGACGCCGCCGAGGTCGCCGCGCGGGTGCGCAACGCGGGTGCGATCTTCGTCGGCTCCTTCGCCCCCGTGTCGCTGGGCGACTACTGCTCGGGCTCCAACCACGTGCTCCCGACCGCCGGCTGCGCGTGTCACTCCTCCGGGCTGTCGGTGCGGTCGTTCCTGCGCGCCGTCCACGTCGTCGACTACACGCGTGACGCCCTCGCCGAGGTCGCCGACCACGTCGTCACGCTCGCCGAGGCCGAGGACCTGCCGGCTCACGGCGCGGCGATCAGCGTCCGCTTCGCTGCGGAGGGCTGACCCATGAGCCACCCCGCGCTCCGCGAGGAGCTGCGCGGCATCGCGCCCTACGGCGCACCGCAGCTCGACGTACCCGTGCAGCTCAACGTCAACGAGAACCCCTACCCGCCGAGCGACGCCTGCGTCAGCGATATCGCAAGCGCCGTCGCCACCGCCGCGAAGACGCTCAACCGCTACCCCGACCGTGAGTTCACCGCGCTGCGCGGCGCGCTCGCGGCGTACCTCAACGACTCCGGAGGCTCCGGCATCGACCCCGAGCAGGTGTGGGCGGCCAACGGCTCCAACGAGGTGATGCTGCACCTGCTCCAGGCCTTCGGCGGCCCGGGGCGCACCGCGGTGAGCTTCGCGCCGACCTACTCGATGTACCCCGAGTACGCCCGTGACACCCACACGAGCTGGGTCGTCGGTCACCGGGAGGACGACTTCACCCTCGATCTCGACCACGCCCGCGAGGTCGTGGCCGAGCACGGGCCGAGCGTGGTGCTGCTGCCGTCGCCCAACAACCCCACCGGCACCGCTCTCCCGCCGGAGGCGATCGCCGCGCTGTGCGACGCGGTGGGGGAGTCCGGGGTGGTCGTCGTCGACGAGGCCTATATCGAGTTCCGCCGCACCGGCACGCCCAGTGCGCTCGAGCTGCTCCCGGCGTACCCCAACCTCGTGGTGACCCGCACGATGAGCAAGGCGTTCGCGTTCGCCGGCGCCCGGCTGGGCTACCTCGCCGCCGATCCCTCCGTCGGCGACGCGTTGCGGATCGTGCGGCTGCCCTACCACCTCTCGGCGGTGACCCAGGCCACGGCGCTGGCCGCCCTCGCGCACGCGCCCGACCTGCTCGCCGGCGTCGACGCCCTGCGTGCCGAGCGCGACGTCACCATCACCTGGCTGCGGGAGCGGGGGTACGTCGCGGCCGACAGCGACGCCAACTTCGTGCTCTTCGGCCGCTTCCCCGACCGGCACGCCGTCTGGCAGGGGCTGCTCGATCGAGGCGTGCTGGTCCGCGAGACCGGACCCGACGGGTGGATGCGCGTCTCGATCGGCACGCCGGCGGAGATGGCCGCCTTCCGTGCGGCACTGTCATCGGTGGTCGAGGAGCCGCGAGGAACGAGCGGCGTCTCGAGACCACCGTCAGCCGACAAGACCGAGGAGCCCACATGAGCCGTGCAGCCACCATCGACCGCAAGACCAGCGAGTCGTCGGTGCACGTCGAGGTCGACCTCGACGGGTCCGGACGCACCGACGTGCTGACCGGCGTCGGCTTCTTCGACCACATGCTGACCGCGTTCGGCCGGCACAGCCTGGTCGACCTCGTCGTGCGCACCGAGGGCGACATCCACATCGACGCGCACCACACCGTCGAGGACACCGCGATCGCGCTCGGCCAGGCGATCCGTGAGGCGCTCGGCGACAAGGCCGGCATCCGCCGATTCGGCGACGCCACAGTGCCGCTCGACGAGGCGCTGGTGCAGGCGGTCGTCGACGTCTCGGGCCGGCCCTTCTGCGTCCACTCCGGTGAGCCCGACGCTCAGGCGAATGTCGCGATCCAGGGGTCGGTCGGACCTCCGTACGTCGGGTCCCTCACCCGCCACGTGTTCGAGTCGATCGCCTTCCACGCCCACCTCGCGCTGCACGTGCGCCTGCTCGGCGGCCGCGACCCGCACCACATCGTCGAAGCGCAGTTCAAGGCGTTCGCGCGGGCCCTGCGCGACGCCATCGCCCTCGACCCGCGGGAGACGGGTGTGCCGTCCACCAAGGGCACCCTGTGACACACCGATTCGTCTGCGACCTCCCATGTAGTTCCCCGCTCGGCGACCGGGACGAATCGGTGGGGCGAGCGTGAGCGAGCCGAGCGTCGTCGTTCTCGACTACGGCTCCGGCAATGTCCGGTCCGCCGTGCGCGCCCTTGAGCGGGCGGGGGCGTCGGTAGCGCTCACCGCGGATCGGAGCGCGGCGCTCGACGCGGACGGGCTCGTCGTCCCGGGCGTCGGCGCGTTCGCCGCCTGCGTCGAGGGACTCCGTGCCGTACGGGCGCCGGAGGTCATCGGGCGTCGTCTCGCGGGCGGCCGACCGGTGCTCGGCATCTGCGTCGGCATGCAGGTCCTCTTCGCCCGCGGCGTCGAGCACGGCGTGGAGAGCGAGGGGCTGGACGAGTGGCCGGGTGTCGTCGAGCGGCTGCGGGCGCCCGTCGTGCCGCACATGGGCTGGAACACGGTCTCGCCGCCCGCCGGCTCGCGGCTGTTCGCAGGAGTCGAGGACGAGCGGTTCTACTTCGTGCACTCCTACGGCGTCCGCGACTGGCCGCTCGTCACCGACGACCGCACCCGCGCGCCGCTGGTGACCTGGACCGAGCACGGGCCGGCCGGATCCTCGGACAGGTTCGTCTCCGCCGTCGAGAACGGCCCCCTCTGCGCCACCCAGTTCCACCCCGAGAAGTCCGGCGACGCCGGCGCGCGGCTGCTGCGCAACTGGGTCGAGACCCTCTAGACCACAGATCTCAGGGGTGCTGGACGTCGCGCACCCTCGTTGGTCGAGGGGGCGGAGCGACCGTCTCAAGAACAAGTGGGGAGGGGGGGTCGGGCGGTGCACATCCCGCTGGCTGAGGAGGGTCGCGAGGGGCGAGCGAACCGTCTCGAAGCCACCGCTCGATCGACGAGGGTAACGGTTTGGTAACGGTCTCGGATCAGGTTGTGGATAGGGGCTTTCTGGCGGTTTGAGTGTCGGTGGTGCCTGCTTGAGTTGTCTCATGACCGCAACCACTATCGTCGGGCCGATCGGGCCGGCCGATCCCATCGAGCTCGGTGGGGTGCGGCTGCTCGAGGCGGCTACGGCGGGGGTGCGGGCGCGGCGGTTGGCCGAGGTCGCGGAGATGGAGCTGGCGGCCCGATGGGTGGTGGTCAACGGCGAGCCGCGTGATGACCGCGATCCGATGATCACGCCGGGTGGCGAGGGTACGCCGGGGGTGCGGGAGTACGCGGTGGTGGAGCTGGCGATGGCCCGCGACACCCATTTCGCCACGACCCGGACGCTGGTCGCGGACACCCTCGACCTGGTCCACCGGCTCCCCAAGACCTGGGCACACGTGGTGGCGGGGGCGTGCGAGCCGTGGGTCGCGCGGAAGGTCGCGGTGACCTCCCGCGACCTGGCCGCCGACCGGGTCGGCCTCGTGGACCGGGCAGTCGCGAAGGCCATCTGCGGGCATGCGCCGTCGACGGTGCTGCAGATCGCCGCGGCGAAGACCGTCGCGGCAGACCCCGAAGCGCACGCCGCACAGCGCGAGTACGAGCGACACCAGCGCTATGTGCGGTTGTCGCGATGTGACGAGTACGGCTATCGGCACCTGATCGCCCGCGTCACCGCCGGTGACGCGACCTGGATCGACGCGATGGTCGACCGGGTCGCCGACATCCTCACCCCCACCCACGAGTTCGACCACAACCGCGACGAGCTCCGCTCGCTGGCGATGGGCTGGCTGGCCCGCCCGGCCGACCTGCTCAAGCTGCTCCTCGACCACACCGACCAGCCCGACCAGCCCGACCAGCCCGACCAGCCCGACCAGCCCGACCAGACCGTCGGTGCCGACGACGACGCGATGCCGGACGAGACCTGCCCAGCCCCGGTGTGGGCGCCCTCCCATCTGGACCGCACCCTGGGCCGACTTGCGGAGCTGTCGACCCGGCAGCTCGCCGCTCTACGCGGCAAGGGCACCGTGTTCGTGCACCTGACCGACCAGGCGCTTGCCCACGGCGCGGGGATCGCTCGGGTCGAGGGCCTGGGCCCGGTCATGGTCTCGGACCTGGCCGACATCCTCGGCCACGCCGACGTCCGCGTCATGCCGGTGCGTGATCTGGCGATGCGGCGCCGGGTGGATGCCTACGAGCACGACGAGGCCCTGAAGGACCAGGTCTGGCTGCTGGCCGGGGGTGAGGTGTTCCCGTTCAGCCCCCGCACCGCGACCCGCGACCGGGTCGACTTCGACCACAGCGTCCCCTACGACCCGCACGGTCCACCCGGGCAGACCGGACCCCACAACAGTGGGCCGTTACGTCGTCGACATCACCGCTGGAAGACCTTCGGCGGCTTCCGCTGCCGCCCCGCCGGCCCGGGACGGTATCTGTGGCAGACCCCCCACGGCCTGACCATCCTCGTCGACCACACCGGTACCCGCCGACTCGACCCCGACGAGACCGACCTGATGATCAACGCCCCACCCGGCATCGACATCTACCTCAGCCCCGCGCGCCTGGAGCACGCCGGGTCGCCCGCTTGAGTGCCCAGTGCCACCTGCGCGGAATGAGCTACGCGCAGGCTCATAGACTCAGCGCATGCCTGGCCTGCAACGCACCGTCACCATCGCTGCCGCGCCCGAGCGGGTCTGGGCGGTGGTCGTCGACGTCGAGCGTTGGCCCGAGCGGATCCCGACGGTCGACGCCGTGGAGCGTCTCGACGCCGGACCGCTGGTCATCGGCTCCCGCACCCGGTTGCAGCAACCGCGGCTGCCGACAGCGGTGTGGACGGTCACCGAGCTGGCCGACGGGTCGTCGTACACGTGGGAGTCGAGATCGCCCGGCGTCACTGTCACCGCCGCGCACGTCGTCGAGCCGCACCCCGACGGGAGTCGGCTCACCCTCGCCGTGACCGTGTCCGGTCCGCTGTCCGGGATCGGCTGGCTGATGACGCGGTCGCTGACCGAGCGGTACGTCGAGACGGAGGCCGCCTCCATCAAGAGGGCCGCCGAGACCTCGCCCAGGTAGCCGAAGCCTTCGATCACCGTCGCCCTGGAGCGGGTCATCGACTTCTGACCGTCCGCCGCGGCGAGGGCCTCAGGTCAAGGACCGTGGCGACCCGCTCGTGGTGCTCGACCTCTTGACCGTGCCACCATGGCTTGATGGAGCTGCCGCCGTGGGCCGCGTGGCGTCACCACCCCGTGCGCCAGGGCTTCGAGGTCGTGTTCGTGCGCCGCAGAAGCGACGGTCACCTCGTCCAGGGCACCACGACCGCCGTCGAGGACGGGGTCCCCACCGTGGTGGAGTACTGCATCGAGGTCGGCGCCGGATGGGAGACCCGTCGCGCCGAGGCGTCCAACATCTCCCGCGCAGGTCGCCACCGGGTCACGCTGGAGTCCGACGGCGAGAGGCACTGGACGGTCAACGGCATCCCGTCGCCAGGGCTCGACGGCTGCCCCGACGTCGACATCGAGACGTCGTGCTTCACGAACACCTTCCCGGTGCACCGGCTCGCGCTCGCGGTCGGCGTGGCTGCGGCCGCCCCGGCGGCGTACGTCCGCGGCGAGGACCTCAACGTCCAGCGCATCGAGCAGGAGTACCGGCGCCTCGAGGACGACGGCGGACGGCACCGGTACGACTACGACTGTCCTACGTTCGACTTCGCCTGTCGGCTGACCTACGACGACCACGGGCTCGTGCTGGACTATCCCGGCGTCGGCTCCCGCGTCGGCTGACGGGTCGGCTGACGGGTCCGGCGACAGCACACCGGCGGGCGTCGCGAGGCGGCAGTTGAGGACCTGCGTGCTTCGAGGTAGGTGCGGATGGTCTACGTTCGCGTCTCGTGAGTGCCCAAGCCCCTGCTGCGGTGATCCTGGTCCGCGCCGAGCGATTCAAGCCCAACCCCGCGACGGCGGCCGACAACGCGTTCCAGGCTGACGCCCCGGCGGGCCAGTCCGTCGAGGAGACGGCCGTCAAGGCGCTCGCCGAGATGGACTCCGTGGCGGACACCCTGCGCGCGGCCGGCGTACGGGTCCACGTCTTCTCCGACGAGGACCACACGCGGCCGGACAGCGTCTTCCCCAACAACTGGCTGTCCACTCATGCGGGCGGCAACGTCGCGGTCTACCCGATGTACGCCTCCAACCGGCGCCACGAGCGTCGCGCCGACGTGCTCGAGCTGCTCAAGTCCGAGTACCGGGTGCAGACCATCGTCGACTACTCCGGTCTCGAGCCCGACGGCATCTTCCTGGAGGGCACCGGCGCGATGGTCCTCGACCACGTGTCGCGCGTCGCGTACGCCGCGCGCAGCCACCGCGCCGACACGCACGTCCTCGAGCGGTTCTGCACCGACTTCGGCTATGAGCCGATGGCGTTCGACGCCGTCGACTCCGATGGCGTGCCCGTCTACCACACCAACGTGATCGGGTGCGTTGGCACGGAGGTCGCGCTTTTCGCGCTGGAGATGATCCGCGACCGGCAGCGCCGAGAGCAGGTCCGCGAGCGCCTGACGGTGAACGGACGCCGGGTCGTCGAGATCACCGAGGAGCAGGTCCGCCGGTTCGCCGGCAACGCCGTCGAGCTGTGCGGTCGTACGCCGGACGGCAGGCGCCGTTACATCATGGCCATGTCCGCCAGCGCTCGCAGCAGCCTCCGACCCGACCAGGTGGCGGCGATCGAGGAGTCGTGCAGCATCGTCGCCATCGACATCCCCACCATCGAGCTGGCGGGCGGGTCGGTGCGCTGCATGATCGCCGGCGTCCACCTCGACCGCCGCCCGGCCGCTGAGGTCGGGCTCACCGAGGCGGTGGAGGCGATCGACGAGAACCCGCAGACGGCCGACGGCCGGGACGTCGCGGACGAGGGCTGACTAGAGCCTCTCGGGATCCGCGACGGGGCGCATTGCCCGGAGCGCGTCGCCGAGAGAGACTGGATGAAGGCGGTCTTGCGCGACCGCGGCCGCGTCAGGCCTGCCCTTCTGGATGACCTTCTTGATGAGGTGAGGGTGATGACGCACGGAGAGTCCCTGACGCAGACGGTCGAGGCGACTCAGCGGTCGCTGGAGGAGAGGTTGCGCGAGGCACTGCTCCCGCACCGTGACCCGCACCGGCCGCGAGACGACTACGCGTCGACGGACACCTTCGTCGCCGCGACCAGCCGTCACCTGGCCGCGGTCGAGGCGGTGCTGCTCGGCCCGCTGCGCCACAGCGGCCCGGACGGAGCGAGCCTGTGCCACGATTACCTTCACGCTGCTCGAGAGCTCGAGCAGACCCTGGCGCTGATCAAGGCGCGGTTGTACGGCAGCGTTCATGCGGCTCATCTGGCATGGCCGCAGCTGTGGGACGCGGCGCGGAGCCAGCTCGACGCGCACAACCGCATCGAACGCCGGATGGTGGTCCAGCTGATCGAGCACGGTGATCCGGCGCAGGTCGACGGGCTGGCCCGGAAGGTCTTCGATGCCGAGGCCCGAGGTCCGACCCGGCCGCATCCGGTGCTGCCGCACACCGGCATCCTCGGCCTCATCGCGCGCCGGATCTGGGCGCTGGCGGACCGGTTCTGGGACAGCGCCGAGGGTCGGGTGATCCCCGAACCCGTGCACCCCTCCCACCATCGGCACGACAGTCTGATGGCCCAGTACCTCGTCGCCGACCCGAGGTTCGATGCCGGCGCCACGATTCTCCAGCACCGTCCGCGCCGCGATCGGAAGGCCGGCTAGGAGGCGTCGAGCTCGACACCTAGGATCGGATCTCCGGCCGACGAAGGAGTCCGACATGACTGCGAGCCGATCGGCTCGGCAGAGGAAGGCCGCGGCGGAGGCCGGCCCACTGGCGAGGGTGAGGATCGACGTCGATCGGCACAAGCAGCTCGTCTACAAGATCACCTGCTCCGCGTGCGTCGTACGAGGGGGCGTGAGCTGGTCGGCCTATCGCGCCGGCGGTGACAACGGCTTCATGGCCGCGATGGACCGGTGGATCTTCCATCTGCACGAGCGACACCCCGGTTCCGAAGCGCCATGCCTGGCCTACCTCCCCGCCGCTCAACAGCGCCTGCACGAGGCGCGTGACCCGCACGTCCTCGCACCCGGATGCGCGCCTACGCCGTTCACCGCCGACGAGATCCGCCGCGGCTGCCCGGCCGGCCGGACCATCCGGCTGCGCGTCGACGCGGACGGCGAGGAATCGTCCTACCGCATCAGTCGGTTCGTCGACCCCGACGAGGACGGCGCCACCCTTGAGCGCCACCTGCTGTCGCTCGACGGCTCACCACTCGGGGAACCCGAGGTGGCGCGGGTGACCTGGCGAGACCTGCAGGCCCACGCCTCGTTCCCGGCCGACGCCACGACGATCGAGACCGAGCGGATCGAAACGGCGATCGGCGAGCTGGACTGCCTGCGCTACACGGTGCGCGACGGCGTGACCGATCGGGTCTTCTGGTTCGCCAAGGACCTGCCCGGCATGCCCATCCAGTACCTCACTCGGACCGACGGAGAGGTCGTCACCACCGTCTCGATCACTGCTGGTCAGTGAGTCGTCGTACGCCGCGTTGAGTGCGCAGGCAGTCGACTTCGTCAATCCCGTCGTAACAGTGTCATTGTCGTCGTACTCTCTGGGTCTCAGGCTCCTCAGTTGGGAGCAGGGGGGCGCCGCATCTCGGACCGGGTTGTCGCGGCTCCGCGGTGGTGCCGACCCTGAGAGGTGTCCCTTGCCCAAGAGGCGTGTTGCCTTACTGTCTGCCTGCGCGATGTTGATTGCTCCGCTCGTCAGTCTGACCGCCCCGCCGGCTACCGCAGGCCCCCTCGCTGACGCATGGACGGGGATCGTGACCCACTCCTACGAGACCAGCAGGTCGATGACGAACGGGTACGGCACTTACACAGAAGCCTCCAGCGCCACGGTCTCTCTGACGGCCGAGCCGAAGCCCGACGGCACCGGCACGCTGTACAAGGGCACCGTGAGCGCCTTCGTGAAACGCTTGAACTACCCCGAGGTGAGTTGCACGTGGAGTCTCGAAACACCCTTCACGTTCTCGAGCGAGGGGTTCATCGCCGACGACTGGCCCGGTCCTGATTACAGCTCCGCGCTGGCCCTCACCCGGGGGCGGCTTCCCAGAGGTGTCGGTGTCCCCGAACTGCACCGGAGGTGGGGAG
>CAVYDO010000004.1:0-123952 GCA_963767345.1 uncultured Actinomycetota bacterium | reverse complement strand
CGCGACCGGGAGTAGCCCAGGGCGGTCTTGCCGTCGGCCTCCTGGCAGCCCTTCTCGATGTCGAGGTTGGCGAGCGGGTCCTTCATGGCCTCGGTCGGGCAGATCTGGATGCCACCGACGGCGTCGACCACGTCGACGAAGCCGCCGATGCCGATCTCGACGTACTCGTCGACGCGGATGCCGGTCTCGTTCTCCAGCGTCTGCACCAGCAGCCGCGGCCCGCCGAACGCATAGGCGGCGTTGATCTTCGTCTCACCGTGCTCGGGGACCTCGACGATCGAGTCACGCGGGACGGACACGAGGATCGACGGCCCGGAGCCGGTGTGCAGCATCATGATGGTGTCGGTGCGCTGGCCCACGTCGCCGCCGGTGCCGAGCTCCTTGCGCTGCTCCTCGGTGAGGTCGGCGCGGGAGTCGCTGCCGACGAGGAGGTAGGTCTTGCCCGGCTGGTCGTCGGGCCGGCCTCCACCCGGGTCGGCGTCGACCTTGTCGACGCGCGTCCAGACCCAGAGCGGGACCGCGATGATGAAGACCAGCCAGAGCAGCAGCAGGTAGACGATCCAGCGGAAGCGGAAGCGCCGCCTCGGCCGCCTCGGCCGGCCGGGCGGGGGAGCCCCGGCCGGAGCGCCGTGGCCGGGGGGCATGGGCGGCGGCGCGGACCCCTTCGGCTGACGTCGCTCACGGCGGGAGGAGCCGCTGGAGCCCGGCGGTGGCACGGTCGGCATCACCTTCGTCTCGTCGGGCCGTTCGTACGCCGGCGGCTCGACGTACCCGGGTCCGTCGACGGAAGGCCGGCCGGTCGTGGGCATCGCGCGAGTCTCGTCGTCGGCCCCCGCGTCATCGCCGCTCGGCCCGTACAGCCACTCGTACTCGGGCGTGCCCTCCTCGGGGGGGCCGCTCCCCGGGGAACGCTGATCCATGTCAGGAACCGTAGCGAACCCGGGGAGATCCAAGGTCACGGCGCGTCGTGACACCTGTGACCGAAGTGGCTGGTGATACTGACGGGGACCGCTCCTGTTCACTTCCCCGGCACGAGAGTCGACCCTTTCATGGCAGCTACGTCCAACCGACCGCCCGACCGCCCGCCGATCGGACTGAGCATTCGCGAGCGCGCCGGACGCGTGCGTTTCCGCCGCGCGATGTCGCTGATGCTGATGACGCTGATGGTGCCCGGGTCGGCCCAGTTCGTGTACGGCAACCGGAGGATCGGTCGCGCCGCGCTGGCCACCTGGGCGGTCGTCATCTGTGTCGGGCTCGGGATCCTCGTCTCCACGCTGGTGTCGCACCGGACCGCGTTCTTCCTGGTGTCCAACACCTTCATCCTGCTCTTGGCCCGGATCGTCCTGCTCGCCCTCGCGATCGGGTGGGTGGCCCTGTTCATGGACGCCTGGCGGCTCGGGCAGCCGCTGACCCTGCGCCAGCAGCACCGGCTCGCTGTCGTCGGCCTCAACGGCTTCCTCAGCCTCGGCATGGCCGGGATCCTGCTCTTCGGCGCACACATGGTCGCGGTCCAGCGCGACTTCATGATCACCATGTTCGGCAGCGGCGACGCCGTCGGAGCCCACCACGGTCGCTACAACGTGTTGCTGCTCGGCGGCGACTCCGGGGCGGGTCGCTGGGGCCTGCGCCCGGACTCGATGACCGTCGCCAGCATCGACGCCGAGTCCGGCAGGACCGTGCTGATCTCGCTGCCACGCAACATGCAGAACTTCCCCTTCCGCGAGGGGACGACGATGGCCGAGCAGTTCCCCGACGGCTTCAACCTCGAGGGTCAGTACCTCAACGGCGTCAGCACCTGGGCCGAGGACCACACGGCCCTGTTCAAGAGGTCCAAGCGCCCCGGCGTCGACGCGACCATCCAGGCTGTCGAAGGCATCACCGGGCTGCGCATCAACTACTGGGCGATGGTCAACCTGCGGGGCTTCCGCGACCTCGTCGACGCCGTCGGCGGCGTACGGCTCAACGTGCGCCAGGCGATCCCCGTCGGCGGCCTCGGCTCCGACGTGACCGGATACATCGAGCCCGGCGTACGGGTGCTCGACGGCCACGACACCCTGTGGTTCGCCCGTGCCCGCGAGGGTTCCGACGACTACAGCCGGATGGCGCGGCAGAAGTGCGTCATGGGCGCGATGCTCAGTCAGGTCAGCCCGCAGGTCGCGGTCCGCAACTTCCAGGACATCGCCGAGGCGTCGTCCGACATGATCTCGACCAACGTGCCGGGCAAGGAGGTGGGCCGGTTCATGGACCTGGCCCTCAAGGCGAAGGGGCAGAAGATCTCGTCGCTCTCCCTCGTCCCGCCGCTGGTCAACACCGCTGAGCCGGACGTCGCGCTGATCCAGGCCGAGGTGGGGAAGGCCATCGCCGCTGCCGAGGGTCGTCCCGCGGAGGTCCCGTCGGAGGCGGCCGAGGCCGCGGAGGCTCCGGCGGAGTCGAGCGGCGAGACGAGTGACGCACCGGCGTCCGAGGAGGTGACCGACGCCCCGTCGAGCGAGACGGCGGCGACCCCGGCGCCGGCGAAGCCGCGGAGAAAGCCGAAGGGCCCCGAGCCGGTGACCGGAGGGTCCGTCGGCTCCCTGGGCGAGGGGTACGCCGCCAACCAGTCCGACGACCTGGCGGCCACCTGCTGATCGGTGGTCTCGACACCGCTCGCTGCGCTCGCGGGCTCGACCAGCGAGCGGTGGTCTCGACACCGCTCGCTGCGCTCGCGGGCTCGACCAGCGAGAACACCGGTGGTCGAGCCGGTCGTGAGGGACGAGCGACCGTGTCGAGACCCCGACCCATAGGGTGCCCCCTGTGACTCGCGACGACCCACGCATCATCGCGGTGGTCGTGACGTTCAACCGGCTCGAGCTGCTCCAGCGCGTCGTACGACGCCTGGCCGAGGTCGCGGACACCGACGGCCGCCTCGCCGAGATCGTCGTGGTCGACAACGCCTCGACGGACGGAACGGGGGAGTGGCTGACGGCCCAGCAGCCGGCCGACCCGCGGCTGCGGCCGCTGCGGCTCGACCGCAACCGCGGCGGGGCGGGCGGCTTCCACGACGGCCTGGCCGAGGCCGTCGCACGCGGCGCCGACCTGGTGTGGCTGATGGACGACGACGGACTGCCCGACCCCGACTGCCTGGCGGTGCTGCTCGAGGCCGGGCTGCCCCTGCAT
The DNA here is from genome assembly GCA_963767345.1 of uncultured Actinomycetota bacterium. GTDB lineage: Bacteria > Actinomycetota > Actinomycetes > Propionibacteriales > Nocardioidaceae > Nocardioides. The sequence continues at coordinate 120,796 of CAVYDO010000004.1, read as the reverse complement.
GGCGGAGACCTCGACTTCTGGGGCCCGCTCGTGGTCGACGAGGACCGCCCCGACCGGCTGGTCTTCCCGATCCGCCTCCCCGGACGCGCCCAGGTGGTCCACGAGCTGGACGACGTGCGCGCGGCCGCGGCCGACGGCCTGATCCGCGGCGTGGTGATCCCGTTCAACGGGGTGCTGGTGACCCGCCAACTGGTGGAGCGGATCGGCCTGGTCCGCGAGGAGTTCTTCATCTGGGGCGACGACCACGAGTACCGCTTCCGCGCCGAGCGGGCCGGCGCGCGCATCGCCACGGTCGTCGACGCCGTCGTGCGACACCCCAGCGTCGGTGAGCTCGGCACCCCGATGGCCTTCGGCCGGACGACCTACAACCACAGCCCCAGCGACCTCAAGCACTATTGCCTGGCCCGCAACAACCTGGTCAACCTCAAGACCTACCGCGGGCCGTTCGCGGCGCTGGCGTTCGTCGCCAAGACCGCGTGGTTCTACTCCTTCACCCGGCCCAGCCCGGCAAGGCTCCGGCTCAGCCTGAGCGCGATGCGCGCGGGGCTGCGTGGCGACTTCACCGGGCATGAGAGGTTCCTGGGGTGAGCGATATGGACCCCGGCGAGTCGGTTGCGGTCGTGGTGGTGACCTACAACCGCGCGGACCTGCTGAGCCGGATGCTGCACGGCCTGGCGCAGCTCGAGGTCCAGCCCGGCGCCGTGATCGTCGTCGACAACGCCAGCACCGACCACACCCGCGAGGTGCTCGACTGCGCACCCAACGAGGGCCTGATGCCCGTCCATCTCACCGAGAACCTAGGCGGAGCCGGCGGCTTCCACCTCGGCGTCGACTCGGCGTACCGCCAGGGCTTCCAACGCATCTGGCTGATGGACGACGACGTCGTGCCCGCCCCCGACTGCCTCTCGGTGCTGCTGGCGCAGGAGGAGCAGCATCCCGGCGACTCCGACTGCCTGATCGCCGTGCGCGAGGACACCGCCGGGACGCTGGTCGAGAAGGCCGCGCTGCGCTTCGACCTGCGCAACCCGCTCGCGCTCAAGCCGAAGACGGCGATGGTGGAGACGACGTACGGCGCCCGCGACGCGATGCCGGAGCGGGTCGAGGTCGAGAACGTCGCCTTCGAGGGATTCATGATCCACCGGCGCGTCATCGACGCGATCGGGCTGCCCGACCCGACCTTCTTCATCTTCTACGACGACTGCGACTACGCCATCCGCGCCCGGCGCGCGGGCTGGCGGATCTGGGCGGTCCGCGACGCCGTTCTCGTCCGGCAGCTCGCCTTCGACCAGCAGCACGACCTCGCCGGGTGGAAGGGCTACTACATGTACCGCAACCTGTTCGCGGTGCACTTCCGGCACGGCGACAACGTCCTCGTGCGAGCCAAGCCCTACCTCCTCGCGGCCGGAGTGATCGCCCTGGGTCTCATTCCCCGGGGTCTCATCCCCCGGGGCCTGATTGCACGGGGCCCGGTCCGCGGCGGCCGCGCCGAGGCCCGCAACGCCTGGCGAGCCATTCGTGACGCGCGCGGGATGCGTGACATCGCGACCGAGATCCCCGCGGGGAGGCCCGCCGGGCCCGGCCCGGGCAAAGCAGGATCCGCACCACCTGCTCGATAGACTGAGCCGCCGTATGCCCCGGCCGAGCGACCGGGCCGAACCCACACCGCAGGAGCAATACCCTTGTCGACGGACCCGTCCTCCACGCCCGACCTCCCCGACCTGGTCGTCGTCGGCTCCGGCTTCTTCGGCCTCACCATCGCCGAGCGCTGCGCCAACGAGCTCGGGCTGAAGGTCCTGGTGCTGGACCGCCGCCACCACATCGGCGGCAATGCCTACAGTGAGGCCGACCCGGAGACCGGCATCGAGGTCCACGTCTACGGCGCCCACCTCTTCCACACCTCCAACGAGCGGGTCTGGGAGTACGTCAACCGGTTCACCTCGTTCACCAACTACCAGCACCGGGTGTTCGGGCAGTACCAGGGCCAGGTCTTCTCGCTGCCGATGAACCTCGGGCTGATCAACCAGTTCTTCGGCCGGTCGCACACGCCCGACGAGGCCAGGGCCCTGATCGCCGAGCAGGCCAGCGAGTTCGATACCGCCACCGCCTCGAACTTCGAGGAGAAGGCGATCTCCCTCATCGGTCGCCCGCTCTACGAGGCGTTCATCAAGGGCTACACGGCCAAGCAGTGGCAGACCGACCCGACCAAGCTCGGCGCCGACATCATCACCAGGCTCCCGGTCCGCTACAACTTCGACAACCGCTGGTTCAACGACAAGTACGAGGGCCTTCCTGTCGACGGCTACACCGCGTGGTTGACCAAGATGGCCGACCACCCCAATATCAAGGTCGAGCTCGACGTCGACTTCCTCGACATCCGCGACGAGTACGTCGGCAGGGTGCCGGTGGTCTACACCGGCCCGGTCGACGAGTACTTCGGTCACAGCGAGGGCCGGCTGTCCTGGCGGACCGTCGACCTCGAGGCCGAGGTCAAGCAGGTCGACGACTTCCAGGGGTGCGCGGTGATGAACTACAACGACCAGGACGTGCCGTGGACCCGCATCCACGAGTTCAAACACTTCCATCCCGAGCGCACCTACATCAGCGGCAAGACCGTGATCGTGCACGAGTACTCCCGGTTCGCCGAGGACGACGACGAGCCCTACTACCCGATCAACACCGCCGAGGACCGGGTCAAGCTGCTGAAATATCGTGACCTCGCCGACGCGGAGGCTCGCAACAACAGGGTGCTCTTCGGCGGCCGGCTCGGCACCTACAAGTACCTCGACATGCATATGGCCATCGGCTCGGCTCTGTCGATGTACGACAACAAGATCAGGCCCCACTTCGCCGACGGAGCCGAGCTCAAGAGCGGGGGAGTGGACGCCTGATGGCCGAGAGCACACCCGCACAGCGCCGGTTGCTGCAGCGACAGATCCTCCCCCTCGACAAGGACACCGGGGTCTTCCCGCTCTACGTCGACCTCGAGGAGGCCAGGCTCGACGCCGACCGCTACGAGATCGGTGGCAACAAGGCCGCCAAGGACCTCAACAACGCGGCGATCCGCCAGTCGACCTCGACCGGCCGCAAGCTGCACCCCGACCAGATCCTCTCGCGCACCTCCCTGCGCATCCCCCAGGGCCAGTCGACCTCCTTCGGCACCTACTTCAACGCCTTCCCGGCGTCCTACTGGCGTCGCTGGACCGTGGTCCAGCGGGTCGACCTCGCCCTCCGCATCAGCGGTGCCGGCGCCACGGTCACCGTCTTCAAGTCGATGTCGCGAGGGCACTCACAGCGGGTCGAGACCGTCACCGTCGACGGCTCGGGCCCCGACACCTTCACCTTCGACCTCAGCCTCGCGCCGTTCGTGGACGGCGGCTGGTACTGGTACGACGTCGTCGCGGGCGACGAGGACGCCGTCGTGGAGTCGGCCGAGTGGACGGCCGAGGTGCCGGCCGACCGCCTCGAGCACGGCACCGCCGACATCTGCATCACCACCATGAACCGCCCGGACTTCTGCGCCAAGCTGATCGGCCAGCTAGCCGACGACGAGGCGCTGCGCCCCTACCTCGACACCGTGTTCGTGATGGAGCAGGGCACGCAGAAGGTCGTCGACTCGGAGCACTTCGCGGCGGCAGGGGCGTCCCTCGGCAAGACCCTGCGGGTGATCGAGCAAGGCAACCTCGGCGGCTCGGGCGGCTATGCACGCGGGCAGCTCGAGTCGGTGCGCAAGGGCACCGCTACGTACGCCCTGATGATGGACGACGACGTGATCTGCGAGCCCGAGGGGATCATCCGTGCGGTCACCTTCGGCGACCTCGCGAAGCGCCCCACCATCGTCGGCGGCCACATGTTCAACATCTACAGCCGTTCGCGTCTGCACTCGTTCGGCGAGATCGTGCAGCCGTGGCGCTTCTGGTGGCAGACCCGTCTCGACGGCTTCAGCGACTGGGACCTCTCCGCGCGCAACCTGCGCTCGTCGCGCTGGCTGCACAAGCGGGCCGATGTCGACTTCAACGGCTGGTTCATGTGCCTGATCCCGCGTCAGGTGCTCGACGAGATCGGTCTCTCGCTGCCGCTGTTCCTGAAGTGGGACGACTCGGAGTTCGGGCTGCGCGCCAAGGCCGCCGGCTATCCGACGGTGACCTTCCCCGGTGCCGCGGTCTGGCATGTCCCGTGGACCGACAAGAACGACGGCGTCGACTGGCAGTCCTACTTCCACCAGCGCAACCGCTTCGTCGCGGCCCTGCTGCACTCGCCCTACGAGCACGGCGGCCGGATGGTGCGCGAGAGCTTCAACCACCAGGTCAAGCACCTCGCCTCGCTGCAGTACTCAACCGCCGAGCTGCGCCACCTGGCGCTCGAGGACGTGCTGGCCGGTCCGCGCCGCCTGCACGAGGACCTGCCGACGAAGCTCGCCGAGGTCAATTCGTTTCGCAAGCAGTTCACCGACGCCCGGCTGCACGCCGACCGCGACGACCTGCCCCCGGTGCGGCGCAGGAAACCGCCGAAGAAGGGCAAGAGCGACATCGAGATCCCGGGGCGCCTCAGCACCCTGATCGCCGCGGGTCTCGCGCCGCTGCGCCAGCTTCGTCCGGCCCGCCCGATGGCTCGGGAGTATCCCGAGGCCGAGCTGACCGCCATGGACTCGGGCTGGTTCAACCTGGTCAAGTACGACTCCGTCGTGGTGTCCATGAACGACGGCGCCTCTGTGGCCCTCTACCAGCGCGACCCCGCGCTCTACCGTGATCTGCTCAAGCGGACCACGGAGATGCACCTGCGGCTGCACCGCGAGTGGCCGCGGCTGGCCGATGAGTACCGCGCCGCCCTCGGCGACATCACCTCACCGGAGGCGTGGGACAAGACCTTCGCGCCCTGGACCGCCGCGGAGGAGACCGATAAGGCTGCCGAGAGCGGTGCCGAAGGGCGCGATGACTGACACCGTCGTCGTCCGGCACGGCCTCGAGCACGTCCCGCTGGCGCCACCCTCGCGAACGTCGGGGCTGCTCGAGGTCTTCCGCAGGCGCTACCTCCTGCGGCTCATGGTCAGGCGCGAGATCAAGGCGAGGTACGCCGGGTCGGTGATCGGCCTGGCCTGGTCCTATATCAACCCGGCCATCCGGTTCCTGACGTTCTTCCTCGTCTTCGGAATCCTGCTGGGGCGCGGCATGGGGCTGGAGAACTTCGCGATCCACCTCTTCGCCGGCATGGTGCTGGTCAACTACTTCACGACGACGGTCAACTCTGCGACGAAGTCGTTGCTGAGCAACAAGGGTGTCGTGCAGAAGATGGCGGTGCCGCGGGAGATGTTCCCGTTCGCCTCGATGCTGGTCTCCTTGTGGCACGCCGGACCGCAGCTGGTCATCCTCATCATCGCCTGCATCGCGACTGGCATCTTCGGCGACGGGCCGATGTGGGTGCCGGACGCGGCCGGGCTGGCCGCGGCGCTGCTCGGCTTCCTCATCGTGATGCTGCTGGCCACCGCCCTCGGGCTGCTCTTCTGTTGCATCAACGTGCTGTTCCGCGACTTCGGCAGGGTCGTGGGGACCTTCATCAACATGGTCCCGTTCTCGGTGCCGATGATGTACCCGTACTGGATCGCGGAAGCGCGCTTCCCGGGCATCTGGCACGACCTCTACGTCCTCAATCCCGTTGCCGAGGCCGTGATGCTGATCCAGCGTGGCTTCTGGTATCCCACTTGCGCACCCGCGTGCTCGGTCGACCCTGTGACCGGCGGCGAGCTGCCGGAGTTCGTCGGCGACCTGTGGTCGCGGGGGTTCCTGACGCTCGGCTTCTGCGTCGCGCTGCTCGCCTTCGCCCAGTGGGTCTTCACCAAGCTCGAGAAGCGCGTGCCGGAGCGGCTCGGATGAGCGCCGCGCCCGAGGCACCCCCGAGGATCACCTCGATCGTGGTCGACGACGTGTCGAAGGAGTTCAGGCTCCAATACCACAAGACGCTCAAGAAGATCCTGCTCGCCAAGAGCCGCAAGCAGCAGGTAAGCGACCACTTCAAGGCGCTCGACGGAGTCTCCTTCACGGTCGAGCAGGGCGAGTCCATCGGCCTGATGGGCCTCAACGGATCCGGCAAGAGCACCCTGCTCAAGCTGGTCTCCGGGGTGATGGTCCCCGACACGGGCACGGTTTTGACCCGTGGCCGGATCTCCGGGCTCATCGCCACCGGTGCCGGATTCCACGCCGAGCTCACCGGCCGCGAGAACATCTACATGAACGCCGCGCTTCTGGGCATGGAGCAGGACGAGATCGACGCCAAGTTCGACGACATCGCCGCCTTCGCCGACGTCGGCAAGCACCTCGACACCGCGGTCGGCAACTACTCCTCGGGCATGTACGCGCGGCTCGGCTTCTCTGTCGCGGTCCACGTCGACTGCGACATCTTCATCGCCGACGAGGTGCTCGCCGTCGGCGACCGCCCGTTCAAGCGCAAGTGCATGAAACGAATGCAGGAGATCCGCGAGAGCGGCATAACCATGTTCTACGTCAGCCACTCGTCGGGCTCGGTGCGCAAGATGTGCGACCGGGTGCTCGTGCTGGACAAGGGCAGGCTCGCCTTCGACGGTGACGTCGACGAGGGCATCAAGTACCTCGAGGGCGAGGACGCCGACGAAGGGGAGCCCGACACCCCCGAGGACGTCCTCGACGAAGAGCTCGCCAACGACATATAGGGCCTTCGGCGGGAGAGGCATTGAGCTCGCTTCGCTCGCCGCCTCCTCGTTTCGCCCTCCAGGCGCAGCGGAAGCTCGCTCGTTCCTCGCATCGCTTGCGCTCGCGTCGGGCGAGCAAACCTCGCTCGTACCTCGCTCGATTTGCGGGGGCGCGCCTGAGGTAGGCCGACCCGTCACGTCTTCGCACCTGAGGTACGCCGACCCGTCACGTCTTCGCACCCCGCGGGGTCGGGAAGTTGACAAATCCGGGGTCGCCCGGCGTGTCGAGTGGAAATTACAGTCTTGTAGTTACTCAGAAACCCTTGCGGTAACCACTGTGACTGATGTGAAACTTGCAACTCCTGTGAAAGTCTTCCCCCACTGGAGTCGCCCCTCATGCCCATCGGACGCCTTGGTCGCTCGCCCAACAGCAGGCGGGGGTCTCGCTCGACTCCGCCGGCGACGATGCGCGCCGGCCAGGCCCGGTACGTCACGGCCTGCCAGCAGCTGCTCGCCCTGGGCGTGGTGCTCGTCGCGCTCACGCCGGCCGCCAGCGTGGTGAGCCTCGACGTGGTCGCGTCCCCGTCGACCGCCCACCGCGCGGCGAGCGGACCGGCGGTCTCTCTCGCGGCCTATACGGACGCCCGGCGGAAGCCCGCCGTGGTGGACACCGGCCCGGTCGAGCCCGCGGTGCGCGAGATCTCGCTGACGCCTGCCCCCGGAGCGGCCGCCGACCGGCGCAGCACGCCGCAGGCCCGGCTCGGCCGTGACGCCGCGGGCAAGGAGACCCTCGTCAGCACGCCCCAGGACGTCGTCGGCTATGGCGCGGTCGGGGTGACCTGGGACCCCTCGGGCGCCGGCCTTCCGCTCGGCTTCTCTGCCCGGAGCAAGAAAGGCGGGTCGTGGTCGAAGTGGAGCCGCGTCGTCTACGACGCCGACCACGGTCCCGACCCGGACTCCGCGGAGGCGCGGCGAGCCCGCCCCGGCACGGACGCGCTCCTGGTGGGACGCGTCGACAAGGTGCAGATCCGGGCCAAGGGCAGCAGGCTCCCCGCCGACCTGCGGCTCGCGGTGATCGACCCGGGTGCGGACCAGGCGACCGCGCGTGAGCGCGCGGATATCGACACCGGCCAGCTCGCCGGCGGTGCGGACGGGCGACCGGCTCGTGCGGCCGCGGCCGCGGCACTGATCGCCCCCACACCCGCACCCACGATCTACTCCCGAGCCCAGTGGGGCGCGGACGACAGCCGCCGGAGCGCCTCGACTCCGAGCTACTTCGAGGTGCACGCGGGCTTCGTGCACCACACGGTCACCGGCAACGACTACACCGAGGCGGACGTGCCCGGCATCATCCGGAGCATCTACGCCTACCACACCAGGTCGCGGGGCTGGAGCGACATCGGCTACAACTTCCTCGTCGACAAGTTCGGGCGGATCTGGGAGGGCCGGTACGGCGGTGTCGACCGGGCCGTCGTCGGGGCCCACACCCTGGGCTACAACGAGTACTCCTTCGCGATGTCCGCGATCGGCAACTACGAGACCACCGAGCCCAGCGCCGCAACGCTCCAGGCCTACGGCGCGCTCTTCGCCTGGAAGCTCTCCCTGCACGGTGTGTCCGCGGCGTCGACGAGCCAGGTCGTCGGCAAGAGCACCTTCCAGGCGGTCAACGGGCACCGTGACGCCGGCCAGACGGCATGTCCGGGCAAGTACCTCTACGCCCAGCTGCCACTCATCCGGCAGTACGCCGCCTCCGCCCAGGTCGGCTGGGCAGGGCGGCAGAAGCAGGCGAACCTACTCGGCGACGCCAACCCCGACCTGGTGGCGCGACGCAAGTCCGACGGTCAGCTCTTCATCATCCCCACCAGCGGCACCGCGGCGCCCGTGGGCGCGGCGGTCGACACCGGCCGCAACCTCGCCGGAGCGAAGAGCCTGCTCAACGTGGGCGACTGGGACCGCGACGGCTTCGGCGACATCGTCACGCGGCAGCCCGACGGGGCGCTCTACCTCTACCGCGGCGACGGCGCCGGCCACTTCGTCGAGCCCGTCGCGATCGGCGCCGGCTTCAACGCGGTGCGGCTGCTCGCGGCCGTCGGCGACGTGACCGGCGACGGCCTGCCCGACATCATGGGCCAGCCGCGCGGCGGCTCGATGATGCTCTGGCCCGGCGCCGGGATGTCGGGCCTCTACCCCGGCTACGGCGCCTACGGCAAGATCCGTGGCGGCCGGCACGTCGGCTTCGGGCTGATGGACGGCGACGGGGCCCCCGACAGCCTGATCAAGAAGGGCAAGAACCTCAAGCTGATCCGCGGCAACGGCCCGGGCGGCCTCAGCGGCAAGAAGATCCAGGTCAAGCGCGGGATGAAGCGCTTCGACTGGATGATCGGCGTCGGCGACCTCGACCTCAACGGATCCGCCGACCTGGTCCTGCGCAACAAGAAGAAGGGCACCCTGTGGGCGATGTCCGCCGCCAACGGCACCCTCTCGGGACGCGTGAAGATCGGCAGCGGGATGGAGGTCTATGACCTCGCCGACTGACCGGCCGATCTCACGGCCGAACGTCATGGCCACGTCATGGCCAGCGCCGCGTCGCCCGCTCGGCGGCGTACGTCGCCTCCGCCCGGGCGGGATCGAGATGACGCACCCAGACGACGGAGCCCGCCCTCGCTAGTGGCTCCGCCAACGAGGCAAGCCCGGATGGGGAAGCCGGACTGACCTCGGTGAAGAGTCGGTCGCCGTCGGAGATGCCATCCCCCAACCCCCCAACCAGGCTCCCGGCGGCGGCCGAGCTCCACAGCTCGCCGTGCGTCGTACCGGCAACCGCCTCGTCGCCCTCGCCGGGAGGGTCGTAGGGCAGGTAGGAGTCGGGCTGGCTCCACACCTCGGCACCGAAGTCGCGGATGCCTGCCGGGAGGGGAGTCGTGAACCGCTGGCCGAGCGGATGCAGTGCGGTCGCGACGCGCGCCCGCGCCGGCTCGGCAGCCGCCCGCTCGAGGTCGTCGGGTCCCACCACCAGCGCGTCGGCGTCGCCGTCCCAGACGACCACGAGCCCGGCCGTCCACGCCGCCCCCAGGAAGACCGGCGTGAGCCAGTGCGCCGGGAGCCGGATGCTGATCGTGTCGCCGCGCTCGAGGTCGCACTCCTCGACGAGGTACGACGCGGCCTTGGCGACCCAGTTGGCGTACGTCGCGACCGAGAGCTCGGTCCGCTCGCCGGTGGCGTGGTCGTAGAAGGTGACCAGCGGCTGCCCCGCGTCGGCGCGAAGGCGGCTGCTGAGGACGTCGGCGAACGTGGGCATGCAGCCACCGTAGGGTGTCCGCCATGTCGCGCCCGCCCCTCCATGCAGTCATCCCGGCCGGTGGCGCGGGCACAAGGTTGTGGCCGCTGTCGCGTGCCGGCTCGCCGAAGTTCCTGCATGACCTCACCGGCGCCGGGCGCAGCCTCCTCCAGGCGACGGTCGACCGGCTGCATCCACTCACCGGGGACCGGGTCATGGTCGTGACCGGCGAGCGCCATGTCACCGCGGTCACCGAGCAGCTCGCGCGCCCGGGCGCGGGCCTGGGCGCGGGAGTAGGCGCAGGAGCGGGCGCCGAGGTGATCGCCGAGCCCGACGGCCGCGACTCGATGGCCGCCATCGGCCTCGCCGCCGCTCTGATCGAGGCGCGTGACCCGGAGGCGGTCGTCGGCAGCTTCCCAGCCGACCACGTGATCACCGACCCGGACACCTTCCGCACCCTGGTCGGGCTCGCCGTGGACGTCGCGGAGGACGGACTGCTCGTCACCCTCGGCATCGAGCCGACCCACGCCTCGACGGCGTTCGGCTACATCCACCAGGGGTCGCCCCTGACCGGGCGTCCCGGGGCATACGCCGTGCGCTCCTTCGTCGAGAAGCCCCCCGAGGAGGTGGCCGAGCAGTACGTCGCCTCGGGCGACTACCGCTGGAACGCCGGCATGTTCGTCTGCCGCGCCTACCTGCTGCTCGACCTGCTCGCCGACTCACATCCGGAGTTCGCGGCGACGCTGCGCCGGATCGCGGCGGATCCCGCCCGGCTCGCGGAGCTTTGGCCCACTCTGCCGAGGATCGCGATCGACCACGCCGTCGCCGAGCCGGCGGCCGCCGCAGGGCGGGTGGCCGTCGTACCCGGCGCCTTCGGCTGGGACGACGTCGGCGACTTCGCCTCGCTGGCCACGTTGCTGGCCGCGGGCCGTGCCGGTGCGCGCGATGCGGGTGCGTCCGGACCCGTCGTGCTGGGCGACCCCGACCGGGTCGTGTGCGTCGACGCCTCGGGCCTGGTCGTGACCGCCGACCGCCCCATCGCGGTGGTGGGCGTCCATGACGTGGTCGTCGTCGACACCGGAGACGCCCTCCTCGTGACGACGAGCGCCCACGCCCAGCGGGTCAAGGACGTCGTCGAGCGGATCAAGGAGACCCACCCCGGCCTGCTGTAGGCCGCCCTTGCTCGCTGCGCTCGCTCGGCTTCCTCGTTCGGCTTGCGCGGGGTCGGTGGGTGGGCGCCGACACGGCGCATTTTCCCTCCCCCGCTTCGCTCCTCCGGAAAAGTCCGCCGGGTCGGCTTTGATCTGACTCGCTGCGCTCGTCAGATTGCATTCGGCTCGGGGGAGTCCATGTAGGGGTACTTCTCCATCACGTTCTCCAGCGCCTCGCCGCTGGGGGCGGGGCAGTACTGCCAGACGCCGACCTGCGTGCCGGTCGCGGCGTCGCCGACACCACCGGCCGACCAGTGGGTGATGGCGACGTGCTGACCCTTGGGGAAGTCACCGCCGTCCTTGCTGGTCCAGGGGGCGATCTTGACCTTGTTGCGGTAGTTGCTCTCGCCGCCGAACTTGGTGCCGATCGCGCGCAGCTCGGACATCATGTCGTCGTCGTCGGCCACCGTCTCGTCGTACCAGACGATCGTGTAGCCGTGCTCGAGGTTGTGGATCATCTTGCCGAGCTCGGGACGATCGGCCTGCGAGTAGAACTTCTTGTCGATCGGCTCCCACACGTTGTAGTGCTTGCCGAACGCGGGCGGGAAGTGCTTGATGTCGAGGGGTGTGCCGACCTCGACGTGCTCCTGCTCGCCGGTCGCCTCCTTGGTGGTCAGCTTCTGGCACTTCGACTTCGCGATGCCGATGTCGCTCAGCGCACGGGAGGCGTACCGCTCCTTGTCGATCGCGTTCTTGATCGGCTTCCAGGCAGCGGCGCCGACGATGCCGAGGGCGATGACGACGCAGACGCCGACGATCAGGAGGCCTCGGGAACGCTCGGCCGAACGCTGCTGCGCCAGCATCTTGTCGACGACGGCCTGGCGGTCGGACTTGGCGGACTTGGAGGGCTTTGCCACGGGGCGGGTTCCTTGAGGGTCGTACGGCGGACGGCGGCCCGGCTGTTCCTGGGCGGCTCGCGAGTCTGCCGGGAGTCTACGGAGCGGCCGGTCGGAGCCTGATCACGGTGTCCGTCGCGCCGTCCGGCCGGCCGTCGGAGGCTAGCCGCCAGCCGTGCGCGAAGGCCAATGCCCGCACCGCGGTCGGGTCCGCGCCGGCGACCTCGACGACGTCACGCCCGACGGTCACGGTCGCGTCGACGAGCGCGCGGTCTACGACGTCCGCAAGCTCGTCGGCCTCGACGGGCGCCCCGAATGGCGCCTGCTCAGCCGGATCACCGGTCAGGGCGCGGACCACGGCCTCCCGAGCGCCGTACCCGAACAGGTCCGCACCCTCCGCCCTGACCAGCCGCGCGGCCCCGGGGCCGTCGTCGTCCTCGGGCAGGACCAGGGCGGCGAGGCCGCGCACCACCGCGAAGGGCCGGCGGGAGAGCTTGTCCTGGACCAGCTGCGCGGCGCCGGCGACCTCGTCGGCCACGGCCGGTGCGGTGACGTGAAGCGGGTTGCCGTAGGGATCCGTGGACCCGGCGAGGGAGAGCAGGGGAGGCAGGCCGGCGACGCCGACGGCCAGATCGGTCTGTCCCTCGCGCCAGGCTCGTCCCGCCGTGTCGGTGACGACGACGCCGACGACCACGCCGGCGACCCGGCGCAGCCTCGACCGGAGGCGGCGCGCCGACCCGTCGGGATCGGTCGGCAGCAGCACGAGTCGGCCCATCTCGACGTTTGACGCGTCGATGCCCGCCGCGGCCAAGGTCAACCCGTGGCGCGTGCGCACGATGACTGTCGGACCGCGGCGAGCCACCACCCGGGCGTCGTCGGCCAGCTCGGCCGCCAGCGCGGACCGGCGGTCGCCGGCGACGACCCTGCCCTCGGACTTGCTCACGACCTTGCTCGTCACGCAGACGATGTCGCCGTCGGCGAGCGGACGGTCGAGCGCGTCGAGCGCGTCGAGCAGGAGCGTCGCGAGGTCGTCGCCCAACCTCACCTCGGGCACCCCGCCGGGCGCCCAGACCTCCATCGCCGCCATCGCGGTCTCCGCCGTCGACATCAGCCGACGAGACCCGGCGCGACGAGGTCTATGGCGGCGCGGGCCATGTCGGCGGTGACGTCCGGGTCGGTCATCAGCAGCGGTACGGCGCGGCACGCGACGCCGCTCGCCTCGACCGCGGCGACCAGCGCGGCGTCGGCGTCGTCGACGAGCCAGCCGTCGAGGATGCCGGGACCGGAGGCCCTGGATCCGTAGTGCCTCGCCACGCCGCTGGCGCTCACCTCGACGCCGATGGCCGTGAGCAGCTGCCGCGCCATGCCGTGCACGTGCGTCCCGGCCACGATGGGGGAGAGGCCGACCACCCGGCCGGGGGCGCGGCGTACGGCGTCACGCAAACCGCGGACACCCAGGATCGTGCCCACGGACACGACGGGGTTGGAGGGCGGCAGCACGACCACGTCGGCGCTCTCGATCGCCTCTAGGACACCGGGCGCCGGGGCGGCGGCCTCCTGGCCGACGACCACGACAGCCTCGGCCGGCACCTCCGCCCGCAGCCGCACCCAGTACTCCTGGAAGTGCATCACCCGCCGTCCGCTCGGCTCGTCGGGGTCGGCGACGGCGATATGGGTCTCCACCCGGTCGTCGGACATCGGCAGCAGCCGGACCCCCGGCTCCCAGCGCCGGCAGAGCGCCTCGGTGACCTGGGAGAGCGGGTAGCCGGCCTCCAGCATCTGCGTCCGCATCAGGTGGGTGGCGATGTCACGGTCGCCCAGGCCGAACCACGGTGCCTCCGCGCCGTACGCCGCCAGCTCCTCCTTGACGCTCCACGTCTCGCCGCGCCGTCCCCACCCGCGCTCGGCGTCGATGCCGTCGCCGAGCGTGTACATGACGGTGTCGAGGTCCGGGCAGATCTTGAGCCCGTGCAGCCACAGGTCGTCCGCGGTGTTGGCGATCACGGTGACCTCGGCGTCGAGCCGATCGCGCGCGATCAGGTGGCGGAGGCCGGTCAGGAAGCGCGCCCCGCCGACGCCTCCGGACAGCACGGTGAGGCGGATGGTCACGGGATCAGCCTTCCGTATCGCGGACTCCATACCAGATCCAGGCTTGACTTTCGGGTTAGGACAGGCATGTAATTCCATTAGTGTCGTTCGTTGCAACCAGCATCGGACAAACAGTTCGTCAGAACGTGCCGACCACCCTCCCCAGGAGGTCGGCCACGTTGACGGAATCAGGGTCGAAAGGGCGGAACTGTGAGAGAACTCTTCCTTCTCCAGTCGGACGGTGACGACCCCGGCTGGCAAGAGCGCGCCTTGTGCGCACAGACCGATCCCGAGGCGTTCTTCCCCGAGAAGGGCGGCTCGACACGCGAGGCCAAGAAGGTCTGCCTCACCTGCGACGTACGCGACGACTGCCTCGAGTACGCGCTCATGAACGACGAGCGCTTCGGCATCTGGGGCGGCCTCTCCGAGCGGGAGCGGCGCAAGCTCAAGAAGCGGGCAGTCTAGACGTCGTCCCGGCGGCCCCCGGCCGGCTGTCGTCCAGCCGCGGGGGCGCCGCCGAGGCCGGCATCCTCCCCTCGCCTCGTTAGAGTTCCCCGGTGCCGAAGCCGGGGTCAGTGACCGTCGTGGTGGTCAACCACGCCGGAATGTCCTGGCTCCCACAGGTCCTCGACGGCGTCGCCGCCCAGACCCGCCGACCCGACCGCAGCTTCGCGACCGACACCGGGAGCCGCGACGGCAGCTTCGAGCTGCTCACCGCCGAGCTCGGCGCCGACCGGGTGTGCAGGGCCGGGCGACGGACGTCGTACGGCGAGGCAGTGGACCTGGCTCTCGAGCTCGACGCGGGCCTGCACCCCGACGACCCGACCGAGTGGGTCTGGCTGCTGCACGACGACAGCAACCCGGCGCCCGAGGCCCTCGCCGCGCTCCTCGCCGCGTCGGAGGCGGATCCCGGCGCGGACCTCCTCGGCCCGAAGCTGCGCGAGTGGCCGTCCCTGCGCCGCCTGCAGGAGGTCGGCGTCACCATCTCCGCCACCGGGCGGCGAGAGACCGGCCTGGAGCGAGGGGAGTACGACCAGGGCCAGCACGACGAGGTGCGCGAGGTGCTCGCGGTCAACACCGCCGGGCTCCTCATCCGCCGGCGCGTGTACGACACACTCGGTGGCATCGACCGTGCGCTCCCGGTCTTCGGCAACGACATCGACCTCGGCTGGCGCGCCGCGAAGGCCGGCCACCGCACCGTCGTCGTGCCCGAGGCGGTCGTCTTCCACGTCGAGGCGGCCCACCGTGGGGTGCGCCGTACCTCGTTGACGGGAAACCGCACGCTCTATCAGGAGCGACGCGCGGCGCTCTTCACCCTGCTTGCCAACGCACGGGGTGCGCGGCTGTGGTGGCTGCTCCCGCGGCTCGTCATCGGCACCCTGCTCCGGACCGTCGGCTACCTGCTGTTGCGCTCGGTCGGCGAGGCGCTCGACGAGCTCGCGGCCCTGCTCACCATCGGTGCCCGGCCCGGCCAGGTGATCTCCGCCCGACGCGCAAGACGCGACCAGGCGGGCGGTCCGACCGGCGATCCGGACCGGGTGAAGGCGCTCCTCGCGCCGTGGTGGACGCCCTACCGGCACGGCCTCGACTACGTCGCCGACGTCTTCGCCGCGCTCGGCAGCCAGGCACAGGACGTCGCCGAGCGTCGCCGAGCGGTCGCGGTCGAGGAGTCCGGACTCCGCCAGGCGCCCCGCGAGGGGACGAGTGCCGGTCTCGGGGAGGAGGACGACGCTTACGTGCCCGAGTCGGGCTGGCTGGTTCGCTTCGTCACGAGCCCCGTCGCGCTCGGCATCACCGCAGCCGTGGTGGTCGTGCTCGCCGCGAGCTGGCCCGCGTGGGGCAGCCTCGCCGGAGGCGGGCTCGCGCCGGCTCCGGAGGCGGCGGGCGCCTGGTGGCGGCTCTGGCTGGAGCGGCAGCACGCGCTCGGCCTGGGCAGTGACGTGTCCGCGCCGCCGTACGTCGCGGCCCTGGCGGTGCCGTCCGCCCTCCTGGGCGCGGCCGCCACGACCAGCCTCGTGCTGGTCGCGGCGATGCCGCTCGCGCTCTGGGGTGCCTACCGCTTGCTCCGGACCCTCGGCAAGCTGAGCGACCCGCTCGGTACGCCGCGCTGGCTGCTCGCGACGGGCGCGACGACGTACGCCGTGCTCCCGGCGGTCAGCGGAGCGTGGGGCGCCGGCCGCCTCGGACCGGTGGTGATCACCGCGCTGCTGCCGTGGTGGGTGCACGCCGTCCTCGGCTTCGCGGATCCCGATCGCGATCGGCGGTGGCGGGCGGCCTTCCGCTCCGGCCTCCTGCTCGCGGTGATCACCGCGTTCGGGCCGTCCTTGTTCGTCGCGGCCGCGCTCGTGACGCTCCTGGTCCTGCTCGTCGGCGTGCTGCTGAACCGCGCCCTGGTCCGGGACCGTTCGGTCTCGCTGCCGCCGCTGGTCGCGCTGCTCGTCCCCGTGGTGCTCTGGCTGCCCTGGTGGCTGCCGCTGATCCGCGGCGGCGACGCACGCGCCCTGCTGCTCGAGCCGGGGCGGCTGCCGCCGCTGGCACTGGACGGCTGGGACCTGCTGCTCGGGCGGGTCGCCGGCGGCGCCCCGTGGTGGTGGGCCCTCCCGGTCCTCGGCGCCGCGATCGCGGCGCTGCTGGCGGACCGCTCCCGGCCGACCGCGATCGCGGCATGGGCCGTGGTGCTCGTCACCGGGGTCGCCGCGCTGCTCGCCCAGCTGCCGTCGCTCCAGCTCGCCGACCTGCGGGCGCGGCCGTCGATAGCCGCCCTGGTGCCGCTCGCCCAGGCCGCGCTGGTGATCGCGGCCGTCGCCTTCGGTGACGCCGCGGTGCGATCGCAGTGGCCGCCCGCGCCGGCCACCCGGCGGGCGCTCGGGCTGGTCCTCGGTCTCGTGGCGCTCGCTGCTCCGGTGAGCGGGCTGGTGTGGTTCGCCGGTGAGGTCGACCCGGCGATCCGGGACGGCGACCGCGGCGACGACATCCCGGCGTACATGACCCAGAGCTCGGCGGAGGGCGTGGAGCACGGTGTGCTGATCCTGCGCGGGTCGGTCGAGGAGGGGCTGCGGTTCCTGGTCCGGCGCGGCGACGGCGTGACGGTCGGGGAGGACGAGATCGTCGCGCTCACCGCGCCGAGCGCGGACTTCGACGCTGCCGTGCGGGGACTCACGTCGCGGCCGTCGCCGGAGGACGTCGCCGCGCTGTCGACCGCCGGGATCGAGTACGTCGTGATGCCGTCGCCGGCGGACGGCCGGGTGTCCGCGACTCTCGACGCGGCCAGCGGGCTGACACAGGCGAGCGCGGAGGACCGCTCGACGCGCGCCTGGCAGGTGGAGGCGCAGGCGACGGACACCGACGGCTACCCGCGAGCGGAGCGGAGTACGCCGCGGACGCTGCTGATCGCCGGTCAGGTCGCCGTCCTCGCCGTGCTGCTCGTGCTCTGCGGCCCGAGCCGGCGCCGGGAGGAGGCCTCATGACCTCTTCTGACGGTCGGCGCGGGCAGGCAGCCGCACATCGTGGTCGCCGGATGGCGGAGCCGGCCGGGCGCAGCCGGTGGAGCCGGTCCGCACTTGCCGTCGGCCTCGCGCTTCCCCTTCTCACGGCCGGCGTGCTGACGCAGGTGACGGCGGAGCCGGCCGAGAGGGCCGACACCCCACCCGAGCGGACGGCCGTGACCCGCACCGACCTGGCGTGCCCGCGGGGCCGTCCCGGCGCGGAGGGTGTGTCGGTGGTCAGCGCAGACGGGGTCGCCGGTGAGCTCGGCCTGCGGCGGCTCCCGGACGACGCGGTCCCCTGGCAGCTGCCGGGAAACGCGGCGCCGGTGAGCCGCGACCTCGAGACAGCGGTCGTCGTCGCCGCCGAGGGTGAGCCGGCTGCCGGGCTGGCGGCCGGCCGCACCGGTGAGGTGGCCGCGACCGGGTGCGGCGCCCCCGTGCCGGAGCGGTGGTGGACCGGTCTGGGTGCGCGGCCGCAGCACGACACGGTCATCGAGCTCGTCAACCCGGACGCGGGCCCCGCGGTGGCGGACTTCGACGTGCTGGGCAGCACCCGCCGCCTCGATGTCGACGCCCTCCGCGGGGTGCGGGTGCCGGGTCACGGCACGGTGGTGCTCGACCTCGGCGAGGTGGTGCCGCGCCGCAGCGACATCGCCGTCCGGATGACGGTGTCGCGCGGCCGGGTGATCGCGAGCGCGTGGGACCAGGTCGACGAGCTGGGGCGCGGCGACTCGGCGGGCGACTGGTTGGCCGCCCAGTCGGCGCCGGCAAAGCGGGCGACGCTGCTTGGGCTCGCTCCCGGCCGGGGCTCGCGGCAGCTCGCGGTCGCCAACTTCGGTGCCGACGAGGCGCGTGCGTCTCTGCAGGTGGTCACCGAGGAGAGCACCTTCACGCCGGAGGGTGCCGACGAGATCGTGATCCCGCCCGGCACGGTCCAGCAGGTCGCCCTCGACGATCTGCTCGGTGCGCAGGTCGCCGGCGGCGCCGTCGGCCTCGCCCTCGAGGCCACCCACCCGGTCAGCGCCGCGCTGCGGTCCTTCGTCGCCGGCGACCTGAGCCATGCGACGGCGGCCTCGCCGGTCGACGGCCGCGCGGTCGCACTCCCTCCGGCGGGCGGGCGGTCGACCCTGTTGCTCGCGGGCTCTCCCGGCCGCGGAGTCGCCCGGGTGACGAGCTACGACGCGGAGGGTGGGCGTCTCGGCGCCAAGCGGGTCGAGGTCATCCCTCAGCGTGCGACCCGTCTCGTCCTCCCGGAGGGAGCGGCGTACGCCGAGGTGCGGCTCGAGCGCACCACCGCCGTCGCGGGCCTGCTCAACGTCACCCCCCGCGGCGCCGTCGTGCTGCCGCTCGCCACCCTCGTCGAGGATGCCCTCGTCCCGGCCGTCGGCCCCGGCCTGCCGTGAGGCGCTCGGCTCGAGCGCGAGGGTGGACGCCGACCCGGCGTGGACGCCGACCCGGCGCTCTTTCACCTCCTCCGCTTCGCTCCTCCGGTGCAAAGAGCGCCGGGTCGGCGCTGTCCAGGCTCCGCTGCGCTACGCCTGGACGGCGAGGGTGAGGGGGAGGACGGCGTCGGCGCCGGCGTCGAGGATCGCGCGGGCGGCGAGGGTGAGGGACCAGCCGGTGACGACCTGGTCGTCCAGCAGCAGGACCCGACGACCGTCGAGGGCGCCGGGATCGGCGGCGAGGCCGCAGCGGCGGACGACGGCGGCGACGCGCTGGGCGGAGTTGACCGCGCCGGCGCCGGGTGGCACGGCATCGTCGGCGATCGTCCACCGGCCGAGCACCGGCACCCGCAGATAGCGGGACAGGCCGTCGGCGAAGTCGGCGAGGAGCAGCGGCCGGGTGGCGGACTCGGTGACGACGATGCCGTCGACCTGGGGTCGCCAGTCGGTGAGTACGGCGATCACCGCCCGCACCAGCCCGTCGGGCATCGGGGTGTCGGCCGCCCCGGACCGGAAGAGCTCGCGCAGCGCTGCGCCGTACCCGAGGTCGGTCAGCCTGGCGACGGCGCGCCCCGGCTCGGCCGGCTCCCTGATCTTGCCGGTGAGGTCGACGCCCAGGCCGCGCAGGCCCGTCGGCCAGAGCCGCCGCGGCTCGACGACCACGCCTGGGCGGTCGAGGCTGCTCCGGGCCGCCGACACCGACTCCTCGGAGACCTGGGCGGACAGGTCGAGACCGCCACAGCTGTCGCAGCGCCCACAGGGCTCGGCGGCCGGGTCGTCGAGCTGGTCGCGGAGATACTCCATGCGGCACCGGTCGGTGTCGAGATAGTCGAGCATCGCCCGCTGTTCACGCTCGCGCGCCTCGCTCACCCGGCGGTAGCGCTCGGCGTCGTAGCTCCACGGCTCGCCCGTCGCCACCCAGCCGCCGCGAACCCGGCGCACGGCGCCATCGACGTCGAGCACCTTGAGCATCGCCTCGAGCCGGTTGCGGCCGAGCTCGATGCGGGTCTCGAGGGCCTGGGTGCTCACCGGCGACGCCGACTCCGCGAGCACGGCGATCGTCTCGCGGACCTGCCGCTCGGGCGGGAAGGCGAGTGAGGCGAAGTAGGCCCAGATGTCGCGGTCCTCGATCTGGGGAAGCAGCACGACGTCGGCCCGGTCGGTGCCGCGGCCGGCGCGACCGACCTGCTGGTAGTAGGCGACGGGGGAGTTGGGCGCTCCGAGGTTGACCACGAAGCCGAGCGTGGCGTCGAAGCCCATGCCGAGCGCGCTGGTCGCCACCAGGGCCTTCACTCGGCCGGTGACCAGGTCCTCCTCGAGCGCCTGCCGCTCGGCCGTCTCGGTGCGACCGGAGTAGGCCGCGACGGCATGCCCGCGCTCGCGCAGGTAGCCGGCGACCTCCTGGGTGGCTGCGACGGTGAGGCAGTAGACGATGCCGGAGCCGGGCTGCTCCGCGAGGTGGTCGGCGAGCCAGGCGAGCCTCTGCTCCGCGGTCTTCAGCCGGACGACGCCGAGGTGCAGGGACTCACGGTCGAGCGAACCCCGCAGCACGAGGACGTCGGCCTCGGTGCCGTCGGCGCGCACCTCGAGCTGCTCGGCGACGTCGCGGGTGACGCGCTCGTTGGCCGTGGCGGTGGTTGCGAGGACGGGGATGCCGGCCGGGAGGTCGGCGAGCAGGGTGCGGATGCGGCGATAGTCGGGCCGGAAGTCGTGACCCCAGTCGGAGATGCAGTGCGCCTCGTCGACCACCAGCAGCCCGCAGGCGGAAGCGAGCCGGGGAAGGACCTCGTCGCGGAATCCGGGGTTGTTGAGCCGCTCGGGGCTCACCAGCAGGACGTCGACCTCGCCGGCGCGGATCTGCTGCTGGATGGGCTCCCACTGGTCGACGTTGGTGGAGTTGATCGTGACCGCCCGGATGCCGGCCCGCTCGGCGGCCGCGATCTGGTTGCGCATCAGCGCCAGCAGCGGCGACACGATCACCGTCGGCCCGGCGCCCTGCGATCGCAGCAGCAGGGTCGCGGTGAAGTAGACCGCCGACTTGCCCCAGCCGGTGCGCTGCACCACGAGCGCTCGCCGCTTGTCGATCGCAAGAGCCTCGACGGCCTGCCACTGGTCCTCGTGGAGGCGGGCGTCGTCGCGGCCGACCAGCGCTCGCAGGACGCCCTCGGCGTCACGGCGTACGGCGTCGCGATCCACGGCGGCGGTCGACTGCGGCTGGTTCACCCGACAGTGTCTAGCACCCTGCGCCGACACCCACTCATCAGACACGAAGGGCAGGCGCGGATGAGGGACGTGGCATAATCGTGGCATGACACGGGAAAGGATCAGCACCACAGTCGACAGCGATCTGCTCGCCAGCGCACGAGGGCTGGTCGCACGTCGTGACTCAGCGCTGTTCGACGAGGCGCTGGCGGCCCTCGTCGCCGCTCACCGGTCGGCCGAGATCGACGGCGCATACGAGGCTTACGACGCACATCCCGCCGACGAGCCGGACGATTGGGGAGACCTGGCCAGCTTCCACGCCGCGGCGGCAGCCACCTGATGCCGACGCCGCGCCGGGGCGAGGTCTGGTGGTGTGAGCCGCCGGAGATCGGGCGCCGGCCCGTGGTCGTGCTCTCCCGGGACGTCGCGATCCCGCGGTTGGGCCGCGCTCTCGTCGCGCCGTGCACCACGACGATCCGCAACCTGCCGAGCGAGGTGCTGCTCGAGCCGGGCGCGGAGCCGGTCCCCAGGCTCTGCGCCGTCAACCTCGACTCTGTCGAGAGCGTCTCCACGGCCCTGCTGGTGGAGCGCTTGGGCCGCCTCGGCTCGACCCGGATGCAGGAGATCTGCGGCGCCTTGGCCGTGGCCGTCGACTGCCGCTGACGTCAGCGGTGTGGTCAGGGTGCCTCGTAGCGCGGGTCGACGTCCTCGGCCGGCAGCCCGAGCAGCTCGGCGACCTGCTCGACGACGACGGTCAGCACCAGAGCCTCGAGGTCGGCGAGGGACTCCGAGCGGTGCTCCATGGGTCGACGGAAGAGCACCAACCTCGTCGCCTGTGCGCCCTGACCGCGGATCAGGGACGAGAGCGGCACGGTGTCGGTGTCCCAGTCGTCGGGAACCTCCGGCGCGTCCTCGACGGCGTACTCGACGAGCCCGAGCCGGTCCTGCCACCGCGCGTCGACCTCGGAGACGATCCGCAGCGCGACGCGGTCGAACCGCTGACGCGGTCGGGAGCGGGCCAGGACCGGGGCAACCCGCCCCGGGACCAGGGAGAGCACGGCCGGTCCCCGCATGCCGCGACCGCGGCGGTCCCGCCGTCGCGGACCGGCCGGTGGCGGCGACTCGGAGATCACGCCCGCGAGCCTAAACGCCCGGGCGCCGCACTCCCAGGTAGCGTCAGGCGCGTGAGCATGTCCCGTCGATGCACGCGCACCGCCTGCCGGCGGCCGGCAGTGTCGACGCTCACCTATGTGTACGCCGACCAGACCGCAGTGCTCGGGCCGCTCTCGACCTTCGCGGAGCCGCACGCCTACGACCTGTGCGAGGTCCACGGGCAGCGGCTCTCGGCTCCTCGCGGCTGGGACGTGCTCCGCCTGGCGCCGGACCCGTCGCTCTCCGGCCCGACCGACGACGATCTGTGCGCCCTCGCCGACGCCGTCCGTGAGGCCGCCCGGCCGGCCGAGGTCGTCGCGCCCGCCGAGGAGACCGGGCGCGAGGTGGCGCGCCGGGGTCACCTGCGGGTGCTCGTCACCGAGTGACGTCACCCCCACTACCCTGACGCTGTGCCGGCCGCCCCGTTCGACCCCGCCCTTCTCGCCGCGGTGATCAAGGCCTACGACGTCCGCGGCCGGGTGCCCGAGCAGATCACCGACGAGCTCGCCCACGCCGTGGGCGCCGCCTTCGTCACGGTCGGCAGTCTCGACTCGCTCGTCGTCGGCCACGACATGCGCCCCTCGTCGCCGGGCCTGGCGCGGGCGCTCGCCGAGGGTGCCGCATCGGCCGGCGCGGACGTGACCCTGCTCGGGCTCACCTCGACCGACCAGCTCTACTTCGCCTCCGGCACGCTCGGCCGGGCCGGCGCGATGATCACCGCCAGCCACAACCCGGGCGCCTACAACGGCATCAAGCTCTGCTACTCCGAGGCCCGCCCGGTCGGCCAGGACACCGGGCTGGCCGAGATCCGCGAGCTCATCGGGAGCGGCCGGGTCGAGCCCGCGACCACGCCGGGCACCATCGACCGGGCCGACCTCCTCGCGGCGTACGCCGACCACCTGCTCTCCCTCGCACCGGTGAGCGGGCGTCGCCTCAAGGTGGTCGCCGACGCAGGCAACGGCATGGCCGGCCACACCGCGCCCGCCGTCTTCGAGCGCATCGACACCGTCGACCTGGTCCCGATGTACTTCGAGCTCGACGGCACCTTCCCCAACCACGAGGCCAACCCCCTCGACCACACCACGCTCGTCGACCTCGAGGCGCGCGTCCTCGCCGAGGGCGCAGATCTCGGGCTCGCCTTCGACGGCGACGCCGATCGCTGCTTCGTCATCGACGAGCGCGGCGAGCTCGTCGACCCGTCGGCGCTGACCGCCCTGATCGCCGAGCGTGAGCTCGCCAAGGAGCCGGGCGCGACGATCATCCACAACCTCATCACCTCGCGGTCGGTCCCCGAGCTGGTTGCGGAGCTGGGCGGCCGGCCGGTTCGTACCCGCGTCGGGCACTCCTTCATCAAGGCCACGATGGCCGACACCGATGCGATCTTCGGCGGCGAGCACTCCGGCCACTTCTACTTCCGGGACTTCTGGCGCGCCGACTCCGGGATGCTGGCCGCGCTGCACACCATGGCGGCGCTGGCCGAGCAGGACCGCCCGCTCTCCGAGCTGGTCGCCGACTACTCCCGCTACGTCCCCAGCGGCGAGATCAACAGCGAGGTCGCCGACCCCGAGCCGGTCTATGCCGCGATCCGTGAGGAGTACGGCGGCCGGCCCGGCGTCGTACTCGACGACCTCGACGGCTGGACCGTGCAGGCACCCGACTGGACCTTCAACGTCCGCCCCTCCAACACCGAGCCCTTGCTCCGGCTCAACGTCGAGGGCAAGGATGGGCCCACCATGGCCCGAGTGCGCGACGCCGTGCTCGCCCGGATCAGGACCCCGCAGTGAACCCCACCAGGAGACCTCAGTGAACCTCGACCCACAGTTGGCGGAGATCATCGTGTGCCCCGACTGCCACGGAGACCTTCACCAGTTCGGCGACGCGGAGGAGCTCGCCTGTGCCGGGTGTGGCCTGATCTACCCGGTGCGCGACGACATCCCGGTCCTGCTGGTCGACGAGGCCCGCCGGGCCGGCTGAGCCGGGCCGTCCACCGATGGTGACCTGGTTCGACGAGAGCAGGCTCGACGACGAGCGCGTGCTGGCCGGCGCCGACCTCGTCCTGCGTGGCCTGGCCGAGTCGGGCGCGCGGGTGCGTCGCGACGCCCAGGAGGCCGCCGATGCGGTCGAGGGAGCCGTTGCCGCGGCCCGCTCGGCCGAGCGTCCGCGCGCCGTACTCGCTGCCGGGCCCGACTCCCGGCTGCTGCGCGCGGTGCTCGAGCCCTGGTGCCCGGTCCCCTTCGTGGCGTGGCCGGCGCCGGCCCTGCCGGGCTGGGCGGGGCCGATGGACCTCGTGGTCGTCCTCGCCCCCGACGGCGCCGATGTCGGAGCGGCGTCGGCGGTCGCCGAGGCCGTACGGCGGGGCTGCCAGGTCGTCGTCGCCTGCCCGGAGACCTCACTCGTCGCGGACCACGCCGCGGGCCGCTGGAGCACTGTCCTGCCGACCGTGTCGCGCGATCCGCTCGCGACGTCCGTCGTGATGCTCGACCTGCTCGGCAGGGCGGGGCTCGGGCCCGCCGCGGATCCCGAGCCCGTCGCGTCCTCCCTCGACGCGGTCGCCGTGCGCTGCTCCCCCCATCACGACCTCTCCGTCAACCCCGCGAAGATGTCGGCCATCGCCCTGGCCGACACCAACCCGGTGGTCTGGGGGGGCTCGGTGCTCGCGGCCCGAGCGGCGCGACGGGTCGCCGAGTCCCTGCGCCGCGCCACCGGGCGGAGCGCCGTCGCCGGCGACGTCGAGCAGCTCCTTCCGCTGCTGGAGGCGACGCCCCGCCGCGACGTCTTCGACGACCCGTTCAGCGACCCCTTCGACGACCCGGCGGCCGACCGCAGGCCGCTGCTGCTCATCCTCGACGACGGTGCGGAGGAGGCGATCGTCCGCGAGGCGCGGGGCCGGCTCCAGGCCGCCGCCGCCGAGCGCGGCGTACGCGTCGAGACCCTCGAGTCCGCGGCGGCCAGCGAGGTGGCTCGGTACGCCGACCTGTGGCTCAAGGGCAGATACGCCGCGCAGTACCTCCGGATCGGCCTCGTCGACGACTGAGTCGAAGGCCCGACACCGGCCGGGACCCTGCTGGAGCACGCCGCCGCTGCCCGGCCGCAGCTTGACCAGAACGTGAGCGTTCGACGGGTGTCGGGCTTGCCAAGACGCCTCCGGACGCTACGCTGCCCCCGTGTTGCACCGCCGCCGCGCCGCCTCCAGCCCTCGAGGCGCGACGCCATGAGCGCCGGCCTCTTCGCACTGCTCGACGACGTCGCGGCCATGGCGAAGCTCGCGGCCGCGTCGGTCGACGACATCGGCGCCGCGGCCGGCCGGGCGAGCGTCAAGGCGGCGGGGGTGGTCGTCGACGACACGGCGGTGACCCCGCAGTACGTTCACAACGTCGCCGCGCAGCGCGAGGTGCCGATCGTCAAGAAGATCGCGATCGGGTCGCTGCGCAACAAGCTGTTCCTGATCCTCCCGGCGATCATGATCTTCAGCCAGTTCGTGCCCTGGGCGCTCACTCCGCTGCTGATGCTCGGCGGCACGTACCTGTGCTACGAGGGAGCCGAGAAGATCTGGGAGAAGCTGAGCGGCCACGTCGAGAACGAGCCGGAGTTCCACGGGAGCGCCGGTGAGATGACGCCGGAGCAGGAGGACGAGACGGTGTCCGGCGCGATCCGCACCGACTTCATCCTCTCCGCCGAGATCATGGTGATCTCCCTCAACGAGGTGGCCGACGAGGGCTTCCTGGCGCGGCTGGCCATCCTCATCGTCGTCGCCTTCGTCATCACCATCGCCGTGTACGGCTTCGTCGCACTGCTCGTGAAGATGGACGACTTCGGTCTGGCCCTGGCCGAGCGCCGGTCGGCCGCCTCGCAACGGATCGGCCGGGGGCTGGTGGCCGGGATGCCCAAGCTGCTCGCGGTCATCGCGGTGGTCGGCACCGTCGCCATGCTGTGGGTCGGCGGCCACATCCTCCTCGTCGGAGCCGACGAGCTCGGCTTCCACCCGCCGTACGAGTTCGTCCACCACATCGAGGAGGACATCCACCACGCCGTCGCCGGCGTCGGCGCGGCCCTGGGCTGGCTGGTCAACACGATCTTCTCGGCCATCATCGGCGTCATCGTCGGATTCGTCGTCGTGGGTGTCATGCACTTCCTGCCCGTCGGCCACGGGGAGAAGGCCGCGCACTGACCGCACTCCGGTCGTGGACCTGCCGTTCCGGGGGTGGTGGCGTGGACGGGCGGACGTGGTTCCCAGGGCCGCCGCACGAGGCGGTCGCGGATTCTGTCGACGCCCAGGGGGCGTCCTAGTCTGGTCCAGGTCGGTGTGGGAGATCCCAATGATGTGCGGACGCGCAGCGCCGACAAGCATCAACGTCTGAGGAGACACCGTGGACTTCAAGGTTGCCGACCTGAGCCAGGCCGCGTTCGGCCGCACCGAGATCGAGCTCGCCGAGCACGAGATGCCCGGCCTGATGGCGATGCGTGAGCGCTATGGCAAGGAGCGGCCGCTGCGCGGCGCGCGGATCGCCGGCTCCCTGCACATGACCATCCAGACCGCCGTACTCATCGAGACCCTCGTGACGCTCGGAGCCGAGGTCCGCTGGGCCTCGTGCAACATCTTCTCCACCCAGGACCACGCGGCGGCCGCCGTCGTCGTCGGCCCCGAGGGCACCGTCGACGCCCCGGCCGGGGTCCCCGTGTTCGCCTGGAAGGGCGAGACGCTGGAGGAGTACTGGTGGTGCACCCAGCAGATCCTCGACTGGGGCACGGACGAGGGCGGCGCGAAGCGCTTCGCCAACATGATCCTCGACGACGGCGGCGACGCCACCATGCTCGTGCACCTCGGTGTCGACATGGAGAAGTCGGGCCAGGCGCCGGACCCGGCGAGCGCCACCTCGGGTGAGCAGAAGGTCGTCTTCGAGGTCCTCCAGAAGTCGCTCTCGGAGAGCGGCAACCGTTGGACCGAGATCGCCGCGGAGCTCAAGGGCGTCACCGAGGAGACCACCACCGGCGTGCATCGGCTCTACGACATGATGAAGGAGGGCTCGCTGCTCTTCCCGGCCATCAACGTCAACGACTCGGTCACGAAGTCCAAGTTCGACAACAAGTACGGCTGCCGGCACTCGCTCATCGACGGCATCAACCGCGCCACCGACGTGCTGATCGGCGGCAAGGTCGCCGTCGTCTGCGGGTACGGCGACGTCGGCAAGGGCTGCGCCGAGTCGCTGCGCGGCCAGGGTGCCCGCGTCGTGGTCACCGAGATCGACCCGATCTGCGCCCTTCAGGCCGCGATGGACGGCTACCAGGTCGACACGCTCGAGAACGTCCTGCCGATCGCCGACATCGTGATCACGGCCACCGGCAACAAGGACGTTGTCTCCGCCGACCAGATGAGCCGGATGAAGCACAACGCCATCATCGGCAATATCGGCCACTTCGACAACGAGATCGACATGGCCGGCCTCGAGTCGTGGCCCGGCATCGAGCGCACCAACGTCAAGCCCCAGGTCGACATCTTCGCCTTCCCCGCCAAGGACCCGAGCCAGGATTCGAGCCAGGACTCGGGCCAGGGCAGCCAGGTCATCGTCCTCTCCGAGGGTCGGCTGATGAACCTCGGCAACGCGACCGGTCACCCGAGCTTCGTGATGTCCAACTCCTTCACCAACCAGGTCCTCGCCCAGATCGAGCTGTTCACCAAGCCCGAGGAGTACCCGGTCGGCGTCTACGTGCTGCCCAAGCACCTCGACGAGGAGGTCGCCCGGCTGCATCTCGGGAGCCTCGGTGTGAACCTGACCGAGCTGACCGGCGAGCAGGCGTCGTACCTCGGCATCCCGGTCACCGGCCCCTACAAGTCCGAGGCCTATCGGTACTGACCTTAAACTGGCTCACATGAGCTCGGAGCACTCGGCGGCCGTCGGTCGTGTCCTGGTAGTCGACGACGACGCCTCCCTGGCGGAGATGCTCACTCTGGTGCTCGGCCAGGAAGGCTTCGACACGCGCGTGTGTGATCGCGGAGACGAGGCGCTGACGGCGTTCCGCGACTATCAGCCCGACGTCGTGCTGCTCGACCTGATGCTGCCGGGCAAGGACGGCATCGACGTCTGCCGCCAGATCCGCGAGGAGTCCGGCACACCGGTGGTGATGCTGACCGCCAAGAGCGACACCGTCGACGTGGTCGTCGGCCTGGAGTCCGGCGCCGACGACTACGTCGTCAAGCCGTTCAAGCCCAAGGAGCTGATCGCGCGCATCCGCGCTCGGCTGCGCCGTACCGACCAACACGACCAGGAGACCTTCTCCGTCGGGGACGTGTCCATCGACGTCGCGGGCCACTCCGTGACCCGCGGGGGCGACCAGATCCTGCTCACGCCCCTCGAGTTCGACCTGCTGCTCTGTCTGGCCCGCAAGCCCTGGCAGGTCTTCACCCGCGAGGTGCTGCTCGAGCAGGTCTGGGGCTACCGTCACTCGGCCGACACCCGGCTGGTCAACGTCCACGTCCAGCGGCTGCGCTCGAAGATCGAGCACGACCCCGAGAGCCCCGAGATCGTGGTGACCGTGCGCGGTGTCGGCTACAAGGCGGGCGTCTCGTGACACCCGCGCGCCGATGGCCCGGTCGACGCTAGGGTCGGCGCTCCGCAGGGCACCGACCTTCTGGCGACGCTCGATCCAGGCCCGGG
The DNA here is from genome assembly GCA_963767345.1 of uncultured Actinomycetota bacterium. Lineage (GTDB taxonomy): Bacteria > Actinomycetota > Actinomycetes > Propionibacteriales > Nocardioidaceae > Nocardioides. Next base: position 91,795 of record CAVYDO010000004.1, on the reverse strand, counting down.
TCGTGGCGAGCACGGTGGTGCTCTCGGCGATGGTGGTCGTCGTGGTCGGGTGGCTGCTGCTGCAGCAGACCGAGGAGGGCCTGGTCGAGCAACGACGGGAGGCCGTGGTCGCCGAGGTGGCCAACGAGTCGGCCGAGGTCATCGACTGGCTCAACCGGGTGCCGGGCACCGACAGCGACACCCGCGCACAGCTCCAGGACCTGGTCGACCCGATCATCCAACGTGGCGCCGCCCGCGGTTTCGAGGTCGTGCTCGCCGGTCCGGTCGGTAGCGGCCGGTCCATCGCCGAGGGCAGTCCGAGGTTCAGCCCGGGCCTTGACCTGCGCAGCGTGCCCGCCTCCCTGCAGGAGCAGATGTCGGAGCAGACCGACCCGCAGTGGACCTTCACCCGGATCCGGGTCGACGACGGCACGATCCTGCTCGACGAGCCCGGCATCGCCGTCGGCACGCAGTTCGTGCTCCCGGCCGACCAGCAGACCTACACGCTCTACTACCTCTTCTCGATGCAGGAGGCGGCCGACACTCTCACCCTCGTCGCGCGGGCCGCGCTGACCGCCGCCGGAGTCCTCATGGTTCTCGTCGCCGGCGTGACCTGGCTGGTGACCCGCCAGGTCGTGACGCCGATCCGGATGGCACGACGGGTGGCCGAGCGGCTGAGCGCGGGTGACCTCCAGGAACGACTCAGGGTGACCGGCGAGGACGACCTCGCCCGGCTGGCCACGTCCTTCAACCAGATGGCCGGCAACCTCCAGCGGCAGATCCGCCAGCTCGAGGAGCTGAGCCGGCTTCAGCGCCGCTTCGTCGCGGACGTGTCCCACGAGCTGCGGACGCCACTCACGACCGTGCGGATGGCCGGCGACATGCTGCATGACGCCCGCCTCGACTTCGACCCGGCGACCGCCCGGGCGGCCGAGCTCCTCCAGACCGAGCTCGACCGCTTCGAGACCCTGCTGACCGACCTCCTGGAGATCAGCCGCTTCGATGCCGGCGCCGCCCACCTGGAGACGACCGATGTCAACCTCGTCGACGTCGTCAACCGGGTCGTCGACCTCACCAGCGGCCTGGCGGCCCGCCGCGGCATCTCGGTCGTCGTCCGGGCCCCCGACACGCCCTGCCTCGCGGAGGCTGACGTACGCCGGGTCGAGCGGATCGTGCGCAACCTGGTCGGCAACGCCATCGACCACGCCGGAGCCACCGACGTCGTGGTCACCATCGCAGCCTCCGAGGACAGCGACGACACAGACGAGGGCACAGACGGGGGCGCCGCCGCGATCGGGGTGCGCGACTACGGCGTCGGGCTGACCGCGGAGGAGTCGGCGATGGTGTTCAACCGCTTCTGGCGCGCCGACCCCGCCCGGGCACGGACGAGCGGCGGTACCGGGCTCGGTCTGTCCATCGCGCTCGAGGACACCCACCTCCACGGAGGCTGGCTGCAGGCCTGGGGACGCCCTGGCGGAGGAGCACACTTCCGGCTGACCCTGCCCCGGCACCTCGGCGCGACCTTGCGACGCAGCCCCCTGCCGTTGGTGCCGGTCGATGCGAAGGAGGCGGTGTGACCCGCCCACGACTCGTCGTACGCGCCCGCCTGGCCGCACTCGGCAGGTGGTCGGCGCTGCTGCTCGCCGCGTCGGTCTGCGCGGGGTGTGTCGGCCTGCCCGACAGCGGTCCCGTCGAGTCGGTCAACGACGGAGGGGTCACGGGGGAGCGCGCCGCGGGCTACCTGCCCAACCCGCCGCAGCCCGGCGAGAGCGCGGCGGAGATCGTCGACGGGTTCCTCGGCGCGATGACCGCCTCGCCGCCGCAGACGGGCGTCGCGGAGAAGTACCTGTCCGAGACGGCCCGGGCGCGCTGGCGACCCGACAGCGGGATGGTCGTCTACGGCGGTGCGGACGAGCCCACCGGGCAGGGCCGGGTGCTGGTGCGGCTCCAGGACGCATACCGGCTCGACCAGCGAGGCGCGTATGTCGGCGACCTGCCGGCTGCCGACGCCCGGCTCACACTGCCGATGGAGCTCGAGGCCGGGGAGTGGCGGATCGCGGCCGCCCCCAACGCGTGGATCGTGCCGCAGTCGTGGGTGGCCTCCAACTACACCCGTGCGAACATCTACTACTTCGACCCCACCGGCCAGATCCTGGTGCCCGAACCGGTGCTCGTGCCGCGCGGCGACCAGCTCGCCGGCGCCCTGGCCCAGAGCCTCTTGCGAGGGCCCGGGCCGGGGATGGACCGGGTGGTCAGGACCTTCCTGCCGACGGACGCCCGGCACAGCCTGCGACTCTCCGTCGACGCCGACGGAGTGGCGGACGTGCCCCTTGACACGGCATCGGCCGGCTCGGAGCACGACGCCGAGCTGGCCGCCGCCCAGCTCACCTGGACCCTGGGGCAGGATCCGGCGATCTCCGGGCTGCGGATCAGCTACGGGGGGGCGCCGCCGCCCGGCCTGCTGGGGGTCGTCGACATGAGTGCCGGGTTCGAGTTCGCTCCGACCGACATCTCGGCGACCGCGAGCCTCTTCGCGCTTCGCGACGGCCGACTGGTCACGGGAGGCCTCGCAAGTCTCGACCCGGTCGGGGGTCCGTTCGGGCAGCGCGACTACACGGTCCAGTCGTTCGGTGTCTCCCTCGACGCCGACCAGGTCGCGGCCGTCATCGGGGGGAGCGGAGCGGTGCTGCTCAGCCAGACCCGCGACCCCGGTGCGTCGGCGCGGGAGGTGGCGTTCGGGGCCGGGCGGGTCCTGCGGCCGGCCTGGGACTTCGCCGACCGGCTGTGGCTCGTCGACCACCCGGCCACCGGCGCCCGCCTCCGGGTGCTCGATGCCGGGAGGGTACGCACGCTGAACGCCCCGGGTCTCGCAGGGCAGACGCTGCGCTCCGTGCTGGTCTCACGTGACGGGTCGCGCCTTGTCGCCGTCGTACGCGGTGCGCGTCAGGACCGCGTCGCGGTCGCGCGCATCCGGCACAACCGCCGGGGGCAGGTGCTCGGGTTGTCCGACGCGCTGCGGATCCCGTGGCCCAACGACGACCGACCCAGGATCCGCGACATCGCCTGGCGGAGCCCGACGAGCGTCACCGTGCTGAGCCGCGTCGCGGACGTGGTCCAGGCCCGGCCGCTCAACGTCGATCGGCAGCCCGTCGACCTCGGCGAGGGCATCGCCACCCTGGGCCGGCAGTACAAGTGGCTCGCCGGCTCCCCCGTGCCCAGCGAGGAGTCGTTCGTCGCGGGCCGGGAGGGCGTGAGCCGGCTGGCCAGCACCGACCGGACTCCGGTGCCGATCCAGGGTGACCCGCTGACGCTCACGTACGTGGGCTGATCGGTACGTCGGCCGACGGCGACGCTCGTCCACAGGTGGCGGGAGGCCCCGGGTCATCCACAGCTCCGCGATCTGCGCTGGCGTCCGGCCTCCGGCCCTGCTGTGCTCACGGGGTGCTGGCCTGGCTGCGTGACTCGGCCGCCGACCTCATCCGGGGCTCGGCCTGCGTCGGCTGCCTGCGGCCGGGGCGTTCCCTGTGCTGCGACTGTGCGCGCACGCTGCCGGCGGTGGCCACCCGGACCGGTCCGACGCCCGCCCCGCCAGGGCTTGCCCCGGTGTTCGCGGCGGCCGCCTACGACGGCGTGGTCAGGGCCGCGCTGCTCGCCCACAAGGAGCACGCCCGGCATGCCCTGCGGGCTCCGCTGGCGCATCTGCTCGCGGCCTCGGTCCGCCTCGCCGTCCCCGCTGACCTGCCGGTGGTCCTCGTGCCGGTGCCGTCTCGGCCGGCCACGGTTCGCGCGCGCGGGCACGACCCGCTGGGCGCGGTCACCGGCGTCGCGGCCAGGCTCCTCCTCGCCCAGGGGTATGTCGTCGGCTGCCGGGGGCTGCTCGTGGTGCGCGGGGCGCCCCTGGACCAAGCCGGCCTCGACGCCGAGCGGCGGTGGAGCAACCTGCACGGTCACCACCAGTGCCCGAGTGAACGGCTGGCGAGGCTGCGCCGGACGGCGGCGGCATCCGCGGGCGCCGTCCGGGTGGTCGTCTGTGACGACGTGATCACCACCGGTGCCACCGCACGCGAGGCGCAGCGTGCCCTGGAGGCCGTCGGCCTGTCGGTCGCGGCGATCGCGACCGTCGCGGCCACCGCCCGGCGCACGCGGGTGCCTCCCTCTGATGGCGCCTACGGCATCCATGGCGGCGGGGCAGCCCTTTCCCGTGGCGGGTCCAGCGAGTAGCGTCACGTCATGGAGTCCGCCCGGGTCCGTGGTTGCCCCGTCCGGGGTGCGCACGAGCAAACCACCGGGCGGCTAGCCGATGCCAGTCGCAGGCGAAGCGGCCCACGTAACCCACGCACGGGAGCCGCCCCCGCGCACGCCTTTCGGTGGTCGACGGGGATCCGGGCCGGTGTGAGGGGATCACGGTGCGGCTTAGACGTAAGTCCTGCCTCACGGGTCCCGCCAGATGCGGGAGCCCGTGGGAGAAGGTCATTAGTGGCGCCAGGGATGGCAGAGAAGCTGCGAGCACCTCAGCAGGCGATTGTGGGGTCGAAGACCAGGTCGGCCGGGCGGACTCCTGTATCTCGGCCGTACTCGACCGGCGTACCCGCACACCTGGAAGGAGCCGACCCGCGGCGCTACGCCCTGTGAATCCGCAAGTCCCAAGGATCCTGGAGGTTAGGAATGGACGTTGTCGTCACCGGCAGGCACTGCGAGATCACGGAGCGCTTCCGCAGTCACGTCTCGGACAAGCTCGCCAGACTCGAGAAGCACGACCATCGGATCATGCGGGTACAGGTGGAGGTCGCCAGTGAGCGCAACCCCCGGCAGCACGATCGCGCGGTGAAGGTCGAGCTGACCGCCTTCTCCAAGGGTCCGGTCATCCGCGCCGAGGCCGCCGCCGAGGACAAGATGGGTGCCCTCGACCTCGCCCTCGACAAGATGGCATCGCAGATGCGCCGGGCGGCCGATCGCCGCCACCGGCACCGCGCTCGCGGACAGAAGGCCGCAGCGGCCAAGGAGCTGGCCGCGCTCGCCGCCGCGCAAGACTCCGGCGGCGACCTCGTCGAGGAGGTCGACGTGGCCGTCGAGCGCCAGATCGGTCCGATCACGGTGACCGGTGAGGGGCCGCTGGTGGTGCGCGAGAAGACGCACCCGGCCGCCAGGATGACGCTCGACCAGGCGCTCTACGAGATGGAGCTGGTCGGCCACGACTTCTACCTGTTCGTCGACAAGGAGAGCGAGCGGCCGTCGGTGGTCTACCGGCGCCGCGGCTACGACTACGGCGTCATCAGCCTCGACATGGACTGCTCCGACGCCTCGTAGCGCGCGCGGACTCATGGTGCGGCACGCCGATAACGGCGTGCGGCCGCTGGACTCTGCGATGATGCCAGCTGTGAGCGTGACGTCCCCCCGAGCCGACGGCGGTCCCACGGACGAGGTCCGGGTCGTCGTCGTCGACGATCATGAGCTCTTCCGCCGTGGACTCACCATGCTGCTCGACACCGAGCCCGGCATCCGCGTGGTCGGCGAGGCCGACGACGGCCAGCAGGGCGCCGCCCTGGCCGAGCAGACCGTGCCGGATGTCGTCCTCCTCGACGTACGGATGCCCAAGCAGACCGGGATCGTCGCCTGCCGCGCCATCAAGCAGGCCGTGCCCTCGGCCAAGATCATCATGCTCACCGCATCCGACGAGGAGGGTGACCTGGTCGAGGCGGTCAAGAACGGCGCCTCCGGCTACCTCCTCAAGGACGCGTCCACCGACGACGTGGTGCACGCGGTCCGCGTGGTGGCCGACGGCCAGTCGCTCATCTCGCCGTCGATGGCCGCCAAGCTGATCGCCGAGTTCAAGCAGCTTGCCGAGGAGCCCGAGGAGCAGCTGCCGAGGCTGCGCCTGACCGACCGGGAGATGGAGGTCCTCAAGCTCGTCGCGCGCGGGCTCACCAACAAGGACATCGCCGCGCGCCTGTTCATCAGCGACAACACCGTCAAGAACCATGTCCGCAACATCCTGGAGAAGCTCCAGCTCCACTCGCGCATGGAGGCGGTCATGTACGCCGTCCGCGAGAAGCTCTTCGAGGTGCCGTAGGCACAACGCCGACCCGTCTGCGTTTGCGCCGGGGGAGCGAAGCGGAGGAGCAGCAAACACAGACGGGTCGGCGCCCATGCCCGGACAATCTGCGCCGGGTCGGCGCCCACGCACGCCCCGCGAGCCGGACGACGTTCGCCGCCCCGACTGTCGGCGGGCCCGCGTAATGTCCGACATCGTGAGCCGGGCACCGTCGTACGACCTCTCGCAGGCCCAGGCGCGCCGGGTCGCGCTGGCGGCTCAGGGCTTCACCGATCGCCGTCACGCTGTGCCGACGCTGCGCACCTTCGACCGCACTCTGGCCCGCACCGGGGTGCTCCAGGTCGACTCGGTCAACGTGCTCGCACGAGCCCACCTGATGCCCCTCTACTCGCGGATGGGTCCCTACGACACAGCGCTCCTCGCCCGAGCGTCGAGCAACGGACCCCGCCCCCGGCGCCTCGTCGAGTACTGGGCGCACGTGCAGGCGCTCATGCCGGTCGAGCTGTGGCCGGTCATGCGCCATCGCATGGACTCCTACCGCGCCAAGCGCGGCAAGTGGGGCTGGACGGCCAGCGAGGACCTCGAGCCGGGGGTGCTGTCCGCGGTCCGCGAACGAGGCCCCGTCACCGCCCGCGACCTGGAGGCCGAGTTCACCTCGGTGCCGCGCGACAGGATGCACTGGGGGTGGAACTGGTCGGAGGCCAAGCAGGTCCTCGACTACCTGTTCCTGGTGGGGGACGTCGCGATCGCCGGGCGAAACAGCCAGTTCGAGGTCCGGTACGACGTGCCCGAGCGCGTGCTGCCGGCCGAGGTGCTCGCCGCGCCGACCCCTTCGATCGACGACGCCGAACGTGAGCTCGTCCGTCGCGCCGCCCGGTCGCACGGCGTCGCGACCGGGCGCTGCCTGGCCGACTACTACCGGATGCGCTACCAGCCCGGCCTCGGCACCCGCGGCGCGAAGGGAGCCATCGACGACCTCGTCGAGTCGGGCGAGCTGCAGCGGGTGCGGGTCGAGGGCTGGCGGCGGCCGGCGTACCTCTGGCACGAGGCCGTCCGGCCGCGTCGGGTGGACGCGGCGACCCTGCTGAGCCCGTTCGACCCGCTGGTCTGGGAGCGGGAGCGCGCCGAGCGGCTCTTCGACTTCCACTACCGCATCGAGATCTACACCCCCGCGCACAAGCGGCGGTACGGCTACTACGTCCTGCCCTTCCTCCTCGGCGACCGCATCGCGGCCAGGGTCGACCTCAAGGCCGACCGGCCGGGCGGCCGGCTGTTGGTCAAGGCGGCGTACGGCGAACCCGCCGCGCCGCCCGAGACGGCGGACCGGCTAGCCGGCGAGCTGCGGCGGCTGGCCGGCTGGCTGGGCCTCGACGACGTCGTCAGGTCAGACCGCGGCGATCTCTCGGCCGCGCTCGGCGCCGAGCTTCGCTAGCCGGTCGGAACGATGCCCACCGACTGACCGTTAGCATGGTCGGCGGGTCACCTGCCCCCTTCGCTCCACACCACCCCGGGAGTCCACCGAACGTGCCTGCCATCATCGACAAGCTGCTCCGCATCGGCGAGGGCAAGATCCTGCGCCAGCTCCAGGCCATCTCGAAGGCCGTCAACGCCATCGAGGACGACTTCGTCAAGATGACCGACGACGAGCTCCGTGGCATGACCGACGAGTTCAAGACGCGGTACGCCGACGGCGAGTCGCTCGACGCACTGATGCCGGAGGCGTTCGCCACCGTGCGCGAGGCGTCCAAGCGGGTGACCGGCATGCGGCCCTTCGACGTCCAGATCATGGGCGGCGCGGCCCTGCACATGGGCAATATCGCCGAGATGAAGACCGGCGAGGGCAAGACCCTCGTGGCGGTCCTGCCGTCCTACCTCAACGCGCTGACCGGCGACGGCGTCCACGTCGTGACGGTCAACGACTACCTCGCCAAGTTCCAGTCCGAGCAGATGGGTCGCATCCACCACTTCCTGGGCATGTCGACCGGTGTGATCCTGGCGCCGATGAAGCCCGCCGAGCGGCGCGAGGCCTACAACTGCGACATCACCTACGGCACCAACAACGAGCTCGGCTTCGACTACCTGCGCGACAACATGGCCGGCTCGCTCGAGGAGTGCGTGCAGCGCGGCCACAACTTCGCCGTCGTCGACGAGGTCGACTCCATCCTCATCGACGAGGCGCGCACCCCGCTGATCATCAGCGGCCCGACGCAGGAGGAGGTCAAGTGGTACGACGAGTTCGCCAAGATCGCCGCGACCATGACCCGCGACGTCGACTACGAGGTCGATGAGAAGAAGCGGACCATCTCCGTGCTCGAGCCGGGCATCACCAAGGTCGAGGACCACCTCGGCATCGACAACCTCTACGACTCCGTCAACACCCCGCTGATCTCCTTCATGCACAACTCGATCAAGGCCAAGGAGCTCTTCCACAACGACAAGGAGTACGTCGTCATGAACGGCGAGGTGCTCATCGTCGACGAGCACACCGGCCGCATGCTCTCCGGGCGTCGCTACAACGACGGGCTCCACCAGGCCATCGAGGCCAAGGAGGGCGTGGAGGTCAAGGAGGAGTACCAGACCCTCGCCACCGTCACCCTGCAGAACTACTTCCGGCTCTACGACAAGCTCTCCGGCATGACCGGCACGGCCATGACCGAGGCCAGCGAGTTCGACAAGATCTACAAGCTCGGCGTGGTGCCGATCCCCACCAACCAGCCGATGATCCGCGACGACCGTGCCGACCTCGTCTACCGCACCGAGGAGGCGAAGTACGAGGCCGTCGTCGACGACATCGCCGAGCGCAACAAGGCCGGCCAGCCGGTGCTCGTCGGCACGATCTCCGTCGAGAAGTCCGAGCACCTCTCCAAGCTGCTCAAGAAGAAGGGCGTCCCGCACACCGTCCTCAACGCCAAGCACCACGCCGACGAGGCCAAGGTCGTCGCACTCGCCGGCCACCGGGGCTCCGTCACCGTCGCCACCAACATGGCCGGTCGAGGCACCGACATCATGCTCGGCGGCTCGGTGGAGTTCCTGGCCGACCAGGAGCTCCGCAAGGAGGGCCTCGACCCGGTCGAGGACACCGAGGCGTACGACGCCGCCTGGCCCGCGATGGTCGAGCGCGTCAAGACTCAGGTCGCCGCCGAGCACGACGAGGTCAAGGAGCTCGGCGGCCTCTACGTCGTCGGCACCGAGCGCCACGAGTCGCGCCGCATCGACAACCAGCTTCGCGGTCGCTCCGGCCGCCAGGGCGACCCGGGCGAGTCGCGGTTCTACCTGTCCCTGCAGGACGAGCTCATGCGGCTGTTCAAGTCCGACTGGGTCGACCGCGTCCTCGTCGCGATGAAGATCCCCGACGACGTCCCCATCGAGAACAAGCGCGTCACCGGTGCGATCGCCAGCGCCCAGGGCCAGGTCGAGGCGATGAACTTCGACTCCCGCAAGAACGTCCTCAAGTACGACGACGTGATGGACCGCCAGCGCCAGGTCATCTACGGCGAGCGGCGCGACGTACTGGAAGGTGCCGACCTCGAGGAGCAGGTGCGCACCTTCATCACCGAGACGGTGTCGGGTTACGTCACCGAGGCCACCACCGAGTTCCCCGAGGACTGGGACCTCGAGGCCCTCTGGGTCGCGCTCAAGCAGCTCTACCCGATCTCCCTCGACCACGGGAGGCTCGAGGACGAGGTCGGTGGTCGCGGCAACCTCAGCCGCGAGGCCCTCATCGAGGCCATCACCGCCGACGCGCTCGCGGCGTACGACGCCCGCGAGGCCGAGGTCGGCGAGGAGGTCATGCGCGAGCTCGAGCGCCGCGTCCTGCTGTCGGTGCTCGACCGCAAGTGGCGCGAGCACCTCTACGAGATGGACTACCTCCGCGAGGGCATCTATCTGCGTGCCTACTCCCAGCGCGACCCGCTGGTGGAGTACCAGCGCGAGGGCTTCGACATGTTCGCCGCGATGATGGATGGCATCAAGGAGGAGGCCGTCGGCTTCCTCTTCAACCTCCAGGTCGAGGTCGACGACGACGATGACGTCGAGGTCGAGGACGTCGCCGAGCCGATGCTGCAGGAGATCCGCACGGCGCCCGCGCAGGTCGTGGCGGCCGACGGATCCGACGAGGACGAGGAGGAGGACGAGCCCGACCCGGGCCTGGCCGCGTTCGCCAAGTCGGGTCCGCAGATCCGGGCCAAGGGTCTCGAGCGCTCCCGTCGTGCGCAGCAGCTGTCCTACTCGGCTCCCGGTGAGGACGGCGAGGCCCGCGTCTCGGCCGCCTCCACCGGCACCGCAGACGATGAGTTCGCCAGTATCGGCCGCAACGCGCTGTGTCCCTGCGGCTCCGGCAAGAAGTACAAGCGCTGCCACGGCGCCCCCGGCGGCCCGACCGGCCTGACCGCCCGCTCCAACGGATAGGTAGGCACGCCGGGCCCGAGCAAGCACTGGCGGGTCTTGCGGCCGATCATGGCGGCGGCTCCGAGAGGCGCCTGAGCTGGTCGAGCTGTTCCCAGTGCTGGGTGACTCGCGTCCTGCCGGACCCGGTCAGGGCGATATTGGTGTTCGGCTTCCTCCGCACGAACCGCTTCTCGATCGCGACGAGTCCCGCGTCCTCGAGCTTGGTGAGGTGGCTGGAGAGGTTGCCCTTGGTCAGCCCCGTCGCGCGCTGCAGGAAGACGAAGTCGGCATCGGTCACCGAGGAGAGAACCGTCAGGATCGCCAGCCGGCCGGGCTCGTGAACCAGTCGGTCGAGCACCGGCTCGGGCTTAGGCTCGGGCATGGCCGCCCTGGCCGTCGAGGCCCGCGGGAGTACCGAAGGTGCGGACGAAGAGCAGGTGGTCGAAGAGGCCGTTCACCATCATCGCCACTCCCACGATCGCCAGGCCGATATTGCTCGGGTCCGCCCCGTCCCACAGTGGGATCGCCCCCGCCAACAGGACGGTCCCCCAGATGATCAGGTGGTGGGTGTTGAGGACGCGGCCGGCAGCGTAGGAGAGGAGGACGACCAGGGACAACGTCACCGCGGTCGCGTTGACCGGGAGGTTCAAGGACCAGTCCGCGCGGCTTCGCAGCAGCGTCGAACCCACCACGACCACCACGATGGCGAGGACGACCGCGACGGAGGCACGTGCCTGTTGTCGCGCCGAGGGGCGAAGCCTGCCGTAGTGCTTGTTGTAGAAGCTGTTGATCGGGAGGCAGGCGATCCCGACCAGCCCCACGACCGCCAGGAACACCCAGGTGCTCCGCAGCGGGCCCCAACCCGTGTTCCCCAACGCGCTGACGATCGGGAGCACGCCCAACGGGATGAGGAAGAGTCCCCGCAGGTAGGTGTAGTTCGCCGCCGCCGACTCGAGCTTCGTCCGCTCCATCTCGATCTCCCAGACTAGTTTGTGCTGCCAACTTAGTCCCTCAGGAGAGTGCTGTCAACTAGTTTGCACGGCAGACCAGGCCGACCGGGCAAGGCCGAGCGCCGCGCTGACCCGAGCGGCGGCTCGTTGTCGGGATCGGCACTCGCCGAACTGACCCGTTCGGGCCATGTGCATCGCCGCGCGGTCCGAGGATCGTGGACCCGACGTACTCGACGTACAGACGCGGGGAGAAGGCCATGGTTCGGACGCGGCACGACATCGCCACACTGACGCTCGGCAACGAGGCCGACGCACGGACCCAGGAGTGGGACCCGGTCCTCGACACCTACGCCCGGGGCGTCGCGCTGATGCGCGCCCTGCCCACCGAGGACCCCGAGTCGTGGCAGTGGGCGGCCAACACCCACGGATTCCCCTCGGGTACGCCGCCGCGCCCTGCCTGGGGGCAGTGCGCGCACGCCTCGCTCTTCTTCCTGGCCTGGCACCGCGGCTACCTCGCCTGGTTCGAGGGGACCGTCCGGAGGCTCACCGGCGAGGACGGCTGGGGGCTGCCCTACTGGGACTACTCCAACCCGGACAACCCCGACGCGGCATTCCTTCCCGCGGAGTTCCGGGTGCCCACGAGGACCGTCGGCGGCCAGGTCGTGCCGAACCCGCTCTTCGACTCGACCCGCAACGACGGTCCCATCCCGGCCGAGGACATCGACGTCGTGCCTGCGCTCACCGAGCCCCGCTTCGTCGGCGGCGTGCCGGACGTCGGCTTCGGCGGCACCGACCGCGACCGCCGATTCGGTGACGTGGAGAGTGCGCCGCACAACTGGGTGCACGTGGACATCGGCGGACTCATGCAGAGCCCGGCCACGGCCGGCCAGGACCCGATCTTCTGGCTGCACCACGCCAACATCGACCGGCTGTGGGAGGTGTGGCTCTCGCTCCCGGGCTCGGTTCGCCTGACGGACCCCGGTGGGGCGTCGGCCTTCCTCGCCACGCAGTGGCGGTCGGCGATCTTCTGGTTCGGCTCCGAGCAGTCGCCCTCGACGTACACGATGGACGACGTCGAGGACCTGTCCAGCGCGAAGATGGACTACGAGTACGAGTCGATCGAGCTGCCGGACGCGGCCGCGACGGCCATCGCCGCCGCTCGCGAGGCGATGCAGGGAGGCGGGATCCCCTTGGACGAGGCCGAGCCCCGATGGGAGCCGGTGGCTGCCAGCTTCAACCTGGACTCCGGTGAGGAGCGCGATGTCGTCTTCCACACCGCACCCCGCGGGCTGGACGACCCGCCACCGACTCGCCTGGTCCTGGAGTTCGCCGGGGTGCGCGCGGTCGAGCCGCATGCGGCGTACGTCGTCGAGGTGCGCTCCGCGCCCGACCAGGAGCCCCACCGAGCCGGGAGGTTCGCGACCTTCGGTCTGCTCGGGACCCCACCCGAGGAGGAGCGCAGCTACCTGGTGGACGCCTCCGGCATCCTGCCCGACCTGCTGGCGGAGGGATGGACCGGCGGGCAGCTGTCGGTGAACCTCGTCCCCGAAGCCGGGCGGCCCGACTCCGACGACCCGGATCGGGGGATTCACGTCGAGCAGGTGACGGTTTACGAGCAGCAGCGATGACCCTGCTGCAGGCACCGCGATCGTCGGTGCGCCTGACGGAGGCGCTCGGCTCCACGACCGCACGGGTCGTGCTGGCCGGTACGGCGGCGGCGTGGGTGGCGCTGGTTCTTCCGTGGCCGGTCGGTGCCCACGGCCACGGCGAAACCGAGTCGGCCGCGGCTCACCACCCTCTCTCCGTGACCTTGCCGGATGCCGGGCCGGTCGACCCCTGGAGCCCGACCTGGGTCGCGACCTGGCTGCTGATGGTGGTCGCCATGATGTGGCCGCTGGCCGTCCCCACGGTCGGAGCGATCGGCCGATCCAGCTTCCGCGGCTGGCGCACCCGGCTGGGAGGCGTCTGCCTTGCCACGGTGACCGTCCTGTGGTTGGCCTTCGGCCTGGCCGGGGCCATGCTCGCCCGGACGCTCTCGTTCCCGCCGGGCAGCGTCTGGTGGCAGCTCTCATGCGTCTGCCTCGCCCTCGTCGCGCTGCGCTCGGCGCGGCGCAGCCGGTTGCTGGAGAAGTGCCAGAGGCTGCCGGCGCTGGCGCCGGGAGGTCGCCGTGGGGTGGTGACCGCGACGATGGCCGGCGTACTGACCTGGCGTCGCTGCGCACTGCTCTGCGGACCGATGATGATGGCGATGACCGTCGGGCACAGCCCGGTCCTGATGGTCTGCGCGTCGCTGGCGGCCTGGTGGGAGGCCTGGCACCCCAGGGCGTGGCGCGACCCAGTGCCGGTGATCCTCGTGGGCGCCGCGGGCGCCTGGCTGGCGACTGATGCCCTGCTCGGCGCTCTGCTCCGCGGAGGTGGGCGCCTTGGCTGACGTCGTCGCCGAGGTGGAGCTCCTCATCCAGGACTGCTCGGTGTCCCTCGCCGAGATGGGCACCCCGGGCGACGCCGCCCGAGAGACCAAGGAGCTCGAGCTGTCCGGCGACAACAACGACCGCTTCCTCGACGGGCCGGCGTGCCGACGGTTCGCGATCGTCGACTTCGACCCCGCAACCGGCGCTCCGGCCCCACCGCCGGCCAGGTTCACGCCGTTCAGGTCCAACCCCCGCTCCGGGAGGTATGAAGCCGACGGCGACGCGACCTCCGCGGCGAATATCGCTGTCAACGCGTTCGGGACGGTGCTGTTGACGGTGCGCATGTTCGAGGGTCCCGACGCGTTGGGGAGAAGGGTCGAGTGGGCGTTCGGGAGCGAGCAGCTTCTCGTCGTGCCCCGAGCCGGGGAGTGGGCCAACGCCTTCTACGACAGGGGGACCCGGAGCCTGCAGTTCTTCTCGTTCGCTGGGAGGTCGGGCGTCCGGGTCCACACCGCGCTGAGTCGCGACATCGTCGCGCACGAGTGCGGACACGCCCTGCTCGACGCCGTGGTCCCGTCGCTCTACGACAGCTCGACACCACAGTCGATCGCGATCCATGAGGCCGTCGCCGACCTGATCGCGGTGATCATGGCGCTCGACAGCAGGCGCCTTCGCGAGGAGGTGCTGGCCCGCAGCGAAAACTCGCTGGCCGGTGCGAACGCGTTCAACGCCATCGCCGAGGAGTTCGGCATGGCGCGTCCCGGGGCCGATGGCCTGGCCCGCCGTGCGCTGCGGGACCTGAGGAACGACGAGACCCTGACGACGCTGGCCGGCGCGCGGCCCCACATCCTCAGCACGCTGCTGTCCGCGATCTTCTACGACACCCTGAGCTTCATCTTCGCGACCAGGTTCGAAGCGGAGCAGATGCCCGACGACCGCGGTGTCGCGCTCTCGCCGGCAGCGGCCGCCAACAGGGCACTCGGCACGGCGCAGATCATCTTCCGCAGGCTCCTGCTGCGCGGGATCGACTACCTGCCGCCCGGAGAGCTCAGCTTCGCCGACGTCGGCAGGGCGACCCTGGCGGCCGATCGCGCGACGCGTCCCGACGCCGACGCGAGCACGGCCCTCCTCGAGCAGCGGGCGCACTTCGCCGCACAGTTCGTCAAGCGGCTCGTCGTGGGCGGAGCGAGCGAACTCGACAGCGCGCGACCGCGGGAGCTCGGGGTCGCGGCGGGTCAGGTGCCGCAGCTGCACGACAGCGACTGGGCGGCCTACCAGTACGTCACCCAGCGCCGAGCGACGCTGGGAATCCCCGACGGCCTCTCGTTCACGGTGCTTCCCCGCGTCGACAGCACGAAGGTGATCGGGCCCAAGCGGGACGGAGCCGCGCCGGTCCAGCGGGAGCTGATCATGAAGATCTCCTGGAACGACACGGAGGACGCCGCAGGTGGATCCGGCCGGATCCGGGTGGTCCCGACCGGCTCGACCGTCGTACTCGAGTGGGCGACGGGGGAGTGCCTGGCTCTTGTGCACAGCGACGTGACCGGCGCCGGTCATCGCCGGGAACGGGACGGACTCCTCGCCCAGCTGGAGCAGGAGGGCCTGCTCGAGCCCGACGATGTGGCCGGTGTCGGGCTCCGGGGCACGGGTGACGCCGGCCTACGCTGCAGCCACCGGTTGCTCCACCTCGCGGGATGGGACGAATGAGCGACCTGGTGGTGCGCGCGTACAACGTCGGGTTCGGTGACGCGATCCTGGTCTCGGTGCCGGAGCGCGGCCCGGTGGTCGAGCCCTCGCGAGGGACGAGCGAGGAGTCGAGACCAATCGCCGAGGTGACCCGCCACCTCCTCATCGACGTGGGGAACCTGCTGGCCGGTGACGGCAACGAGGACACGGTCTTCGCCGACGTGGTGCGAGACATCGCCGACCGCACCGGCGGCACCGTCGACCTCTATGTGATGACGCACGAGCACCTCGATCACGTCCAGGGACTGCTGGCCGCGAAGCGGGCAGGTGTCGAGCTCGCGGCTCGGCATGCGTGGCTCACCGGGTCGGCCCACCCCGACTACTACGCGAACCACCCCGAGGCGAGGAAGCGGAAGCGCTCGCTCGAGCTGGCGCTGGAGGACGCGCATCGGCTCGCCCGGGCCGCCCCCGACCCGTGGCTGGAGATGATGATCCGCAACAACTCGACGATGCTGCCGCCGGGCGCGCTGGGGCTGAGGACCTGCGACTACGTCGACCATCTGCGCGGCATCGCCCCGGCCGACCGGACCCACTACGTCGACCGCACCACGACCGGCCTGGACGAGAGGCATCCCTTCCGCGAGGCAACCCTGCGCATCCTGGCGCCGGAGGAGGACACGGCGTCGTACTACCGGAGGCAGGCGAGCGCGCCGGTCCTCACGTCGGCGGCCGCGGCCGCCGACGCCGACACCCGCGAGACGGCGCCGGGTCTGTCCGTTCCGCCGGTGGGCGTCGAGCCGGGAGCCTTCTTCGACCTGCAGGCGTCGCGGCTCAACGGCACCCGCCGCCAGATCCTGGAGATCGACCGGGCCAACAACAACACCAGCGTGGTCCTCGAGCTCGAGTGGCGCGGCTGGCGGCTGCTCTTCGCCGGCGACGCCGAGCTCGGCTCGTGGCGGAAGATGACCGAGCAGGGGCTGCTCGAGCCGGTGCACTTCGTCAAGATCTCGCACCACGGCAGCCACAACGGCACCTACGAGGAGCTGTTCGACCGGCTCATGCCGGACCAGAGCCCCGACGGGCGGGACCGGCATGCACTGGTGTCCACCCATGACGGCGACTGGGACAGCGTGCCCGACACGGACGGGACCCTGTCGCTCTACGGCTCGCGGTGCACCCTCCACGACACCCGCGCGGTTGCTCGCGGGGCCTCCCTGGAGATCCGGTTTCCTGGTTGACCGCGTGGTTAGCCCGTGGTTAGCCCCGTGGTCAACCCAGCTCGAGTGCGGTGCACTGCATGCGGCCTTCGAGGAGCTCGAAGCGGGCGGCGAGGGCACGGTAGCGGTCGCCGTACCGCACCCGTGCGGTGACCTCGCAGGTCATCCGGCTCACGAAGCTGCTGTGCAGGGTGACGAGCTGCGGGCAGGGGTGGCCCTCGGGACGCTGGCGACGCGCCGCGGACTGCGCGAGCCGCCCGAGCTCGTTGTAGACGACGGGACGACTCCACCGCAGGAGCTGGGCGGCCGGGCGACCGCCGCCCGCGATCTCGACGGCGGTCTGCAGGTAGCGCCACGACCACTTCTCGAACCCCGACCGGTGGAGGAGCTCCCACTCCCGGAGCTCCGCGTCGTCGGCGATGGGCGCCGAGCTGACCGGAGGCGCCTCCGGCGGTGCGAGGCGTGGTCCGAGGTCGAGCGCGAGTGCTCCTTGGAAGGAGTCGATCGGTGCCGCGGACGGGAGCGGCTCCCTGCGTCTCAGCCGGGTGATGCGGCCGGGGGCGGCGTTGGTTTGGGCGGCCGGCTTCGGCGTCTTGCTCATCGTTCCTCCGAGGGTTGTGGCGGGACCCGCAGACGCTGGTGCGGGTGGATCAGGTCGGGATCGGCGCCGATGAGGTCACGATTGGCCGCGTAGATGGTCCGGACCCGGGCGGCGATGGTCGCCGGTGTACGGCGGGCCGCGGGCACGGTGGCCTCGGCGAGCGACCAGAGGGTGTCGCCGGCTCGCACGACGACCTCACGCTCGACCGGGCGCGGCGCGGCCGCCGGACGCGCAGGCGGCCGATCCGGAGCGGCCGATGGCCGCTCCGGCAGCGGGAGGCCCGAGAGCACGTGCGTCCGCGGGCGTTCGCCCGGGTCGTCGACGCCGATCTGCCCGGCGTGCGCCGGGGCGATGAGGCCGGCCGTGACGACCGCGCCGCAGGAGGCGAGGACGAGGCGCCGGAGCGCGAGGGGGCAGCCGGCGACCCTGGCGGGAAACCGGCCGGTCAGGCCCTCGGCGACGGCCACCGAGCCCACCGCCCAGAGCCACACGACGCAGGCGGCGCCGATCAGCGCGCCCCACCGGGCGAGCAGGTCGTCGAGACCGCCGGAGGTCGCCCCGCCCGGGCCGGTGAGGGCGAGCAGGTCGGGGGATAGGAACCAGAGCACGGCCGCGGCCGCCAGGGTGATGCCACTCCACACGGCCAGGCAGCGGGCGACCGGTGCTGGTCGATGAGATGCATCCATGGTGTCCCCGATGGTCTCTGACGTATCTGTTTACCTATGTTTCCGATACTGAACGCGATTTGAGATGATTTGTCAATGGTTCATTCGGGAATCGCTTGCCGAGGCGCGAAAGATCCCACAGGATGGGGTGGTGGCCTGGGAAGAGGACCTGTTCGCGCTCTTCGACGATCTCGAGGGCCGCGCGGAGGCGCTCTACGAGGCGGAACGGATCGTGGACCACGCCGACCGGAGCCGCGCCGAGTACGCCGGTGTCACGCTGGCCAGCCGGGTGATGGCCTCCGTCGACCGATCCGTCCGGGCGCACGTCCTGGGCGTCGGAGCGGTGGCCGGGGAGATCCGGCGGGTCGCGGCCGACTGGCTCCTGCTCCACGGCAACGGCCAGGACTGGGTCATCCGGCTCGACGCCGTGTCGGCGCTCGCCGGCGTCTCCGAGCGTTCGGTCCCCGAGGTCGCCTGGTCACCCCTCACCCGGCTCGGGTTCGCCGCCGCGCTGCGCCGGATCGCGGAGGCCGACCAGCCCTGCGTCGCACATCTGCGCGACGGCGCGCGTCACGACGTACGACTCCGTCGGGTGGGCGCGGACTTCGTCGAGGCGGTCGAGGGGCTCGACACCGTCGTGCTGCTCGGCTTCGCGGCCATCGCCGCCGTTCAGAGCCGCCCCGACCCCTGACCCCGACCCGTGGCTACTTCTCAGCCGACCCGTGGATGGTTCTCGGCGCTAGGTCGCGTCGGAGTCGTACGGCGGGCGCTCGCCGTCCTCGAGCTGGCGGGAGGCCGGCTTGGCGGGACGGATCTCGTTGTCGTCGTCGTCCTCCTCGTCGGCCATCGCCTCGGCGATGTGCTTGCGGACGATGGTGCGCGGGTCGAGGTCGCGCAGCTCCAGGTTCGCGTACTCCGGGCCGAGCTCGGTGCGCAGCTCGTCGCGCGCGTCGTTGGCCATCCGCCTGACCTGACGGAGCAGCCGGCCGGCCTGACGGGCGAGCTCCGGCACCTTGTCGGGACCGAAGACGAGTGCGGCCAGCACGGCGATCACGGCCAGCTCGCCCAGGCCTATCCCGAACACGGGTGCAGCCTAGGTGATCAGAGTCGGCCCGAGGGCGTGAGTCCGAGCTGCATGCCGGCGAGACCGCGGCCGCGGCCGGCCAGCCCTCCGGCGATCTCGGTGAGGACGCTCGCCGCCGGAGCCCCGGGGTCGGCCTCGACGATCGGCTTGCCGACGTCGCCCCCCTCGCGGAGGGACGGCTCGAGCGGCACCCGGCCGAGCAGCGGCACGTCGTACCCGAAGCGCTGAGACAGGGTCTGGGCGACCTGTGCGCCGCCGCCGCTGCCGAAGATGTCGAGGTGGTGCACCTTGCCCTCGGCCGTGCAGTGGGGACAGGCGAGGTAGGACATGTTCTCGATGACACCGATCACCCGCTGGTGCATCATCGAGGCCATCGTGCCGGCCCGCTCCGCGACCTCCGCGGCGGCGTCCTGCGGGGTCGTGACCACGACGACCTCGGCTCCGGGGAGATGCTGACCGAGCGAGATGGCGATATCGCCGGTGCCCGGCGGCAGGTCGAGGAGCAGGACGTCGAGGTCGCCCCAGTAGACGTCGGCGAGCATCTGGACGAGCGCGCGGTCGAGCATCGGTCCGCGCCAGGCGATGACCTGGTCGCGCCGCGACTTGAGCATGCCGATCGAGATCACGCTGACGCCGCTCGAGGTCGGGACCGGCATGATCATGTCCTCGACCTGGGTGGGCCTGGCGTCGGCCACGCCGAACATCGCCGGCACCGAGTGGCCGTAGATGTCGGCGTCGATGACCCCGACCTTCAGACCCAGTGCGGCCATCGCCTGGGCGAGGTTGACCGTCACCGACGACTTGCCGACGCCGCCCTTGCCGCTGGCGATCGCGAAGACCTTGGTCAGCGAGCCGGGCTGGGCGAACGGGATCTCGCGCTGGGCCTGCCCGCCCCGCAGGCTCTGCTGGAGGCCCGAGCGCTGCTCGGGGGTCATCACGCCGAGCTCGAGAGCGACCTCGCGGATGCCGACGACTCGGCCCACGGCGCCCTTGACCTCACGGGTGATGGTGTCCTTGAGCGGGCACCCGGCCACCGTGAGCAGCACACGAACACTGGCCACACCGTCGTCGGTGGCGATGTGGTCGACCATGCCGAGCTCGGTGATCGGTCGCTTGATCTCCGGGTCGTTGACGGTCGCCAGCGCCGCCCAGATCTCGGGGAAGGCCCGCTCGAGTGGCTGGTCGCTGCCGGTGTCGGACGTGGAGGTGCTCACCGAGTCAACTGTAGTTCGTGGGTCGGCCGCTGCGGTCGGGACCGTCCTCGCTGGGACGCGCGCCGTCCGCGGAGGACTCGGAGGGAGCGGGCTGACGCTCCTCGATCTCCTGGAGGAGGGACTTCAGCTCCGAGCGGAGGAAGTCGCGTGTCGCCACCTCGCCCACCGCCATCCGCAGCGACGCCACCTCGCGGGCCAGGAACTCCATGTCGGCGTGGGCGCGGGCGTCGGCCCGCCGGTCCTGCTCCGCGAGCACGCGGTCGCGGGCCTCCTGCCGGTTCTGCGCGAGCAGGATCAGCGGAGCGGCGTACGACGCCTGCAGGCTCAGCATCAGGGTGAGGAAGATGAAGGGGTAGTCGTCCCAGCGCAGGTCCTGCGGCGCGAGCACGTTCCAGCCGACCCAGACGAGCACGAAGACCGTCATGTAGAACAGGAACTGCGCGGTCCCCATGAACCGGGCGAACTGCTCGGCGAAGATGCCGACCGCGTCCGCGTCGTACGACGCGCGGTTGATCAGCGGGCGTCGCTTCTGCTTCGGGGTGTCGAGACGCTCGGCCATCAGCCCGCCCTCCCGCTGCCGGCGCCCGGCATCAGAACTCGCCGCCGCTCTTGCGGTCGCGCCAGCCGTCCGGGAGCAGGTGGTCGAGCAGGTCGTCGACCGTGACCACCCCGAGGAGCCGTCCCTCGTCGTCGACGACGGGTGCGGCGGTCAGGTTGTAGAAGGCCAGGTGCACGGCGACGTCGGCGAGTGAGGCCTCGGCCTTGATGTACGTCGTCTCCCGGTCGAGGATGCCGGCCACCTGGGTCGACGGTGGCTCACGCAGCAGCCGCTGGATGTGCGCGAGCCCGAGCAGTCTGCCCGTCGGCGTCTCGAGCGGAGGGCGGCAGACGTAGACCTGCGCGGCGAGCGAGGTCGGCAGCTCCTCGCGGCGGACGTGGGCCAGGGCCTCCGCGACGGTCGCGTCGTGTGGCAGGACCACCGGCTCCGGCGTCATCATGCCGCCGGCCGTCTCCTCGCCGTACTGCATGAGCCGCCGGACGTCCTCGCGCTCGTCGGGCTCCATCAGCTCCAGGAGCGCGGCCGCCGTGTCGGGTGGCAGGTCGGCGATGAGGTCGGCTGCGTCGTCGGCTGACATCTCGGCCAGGACGTCGGCCGCGCGCTCGTGCTCGAGCGCCTCCAGGATGGTGACCTGGTCCTCGTCGGGCAGCTCCTCGAGGACGTCGGCGAGCCGTTCGTCGTCCATGGCCGCGACGACCTGGGACCGGCGCTCGGCCGGCAGGTCGTGGATGACGTTCGCGGCGTCGGCCGGGCGCATGTCGTTGAGGGCCGCGATCAGGTGGGTGGCACCCTGCGCGGGCTCGGCGTGGGTGAGCCCGTCGACCTCGTCCCACTCCGCGACGTGCTGCTGGCCGCGTCGGCGCAGTCCCTTTCCCGGCTCGGCGATGGCAACCCGGCTGAGAACCCAGTCGCGGTTGCGCGCCTGCTCCATCGCGACGTCGAACACCGTGCCGGAAACCCCGCTGGAGCGGATCGTCACCGTGCGGTCGAAGAGCTGTCCGACGATCAGGGTCTCGGTCGGTCGCTGCTCGAAGCGGCGCGTGTTGATCAGGCCGGTGGTGTAGACCTGCCGGACGTCGATATTCGTCACCCGCGTCATCGGCACGAAGATGCGGCGCCGTCCGAAGACCTCGGCGACCAGGCCGACGACTCGGGGCATCCGGTTGTCGGAGCGCAGCGTCACCACGAGGTCGCGCACCTTGCCCACCTGGTCGCCCTGCGGGTCGAAGACCGGCAGGCCGACGAGGCGGGCCACGTAGACGCGCGACGGGGCGATGCTCACGGGCGCACACGCTACCGGCCGGAGCGGCCCGCAGGGTGCTGCGCCGACCGCGCGGGCGAGGGCGGGATGCGACCTAGCGCGACGGCTACACTCGCGGAGCGGCCCGACCGGGTGCCCCGAGCGCACCCGCTGCCGCCGACCGCCGTCTCCGACGAAGTCGGACCCAACGAGAAGGGCAGGATGTCCAGCAGCCGCGGCCAGCAGTCGCACGCCCGATCCCGCCCTGCCGCCAGGTGGCTGCGCCGCGCCGTCGTCCTGGTGGTGCCGCTGGTGGTGCTGGCGTCCGCGGTGCTCTACGCCGCGGAGCGCGTCGAGGACGACCGTCGTCCCCGCCCTCGCCCTGAGCCGACCGAGGTGTCGATGGCCGGCGAGGAGATCGACGTCGAGGTGGCTCCCGACCCGCCGGCCGAGCGGGACGCCCACAAGCGCCGCAAGCAGCGGGTCGCCGTCGAGATCGGGAAGATCGAGGCCCGGCAGGCAGACGTACGACGCCGCAGGCTGGCGGTCGCGGCGGAGCGGGCGGCCCTGCCGAGCACCTTCCGGGTGGCCACCTTCAACGTGCTGGGGGCATCGCACACCGATGCCGGCGGCAACAAGCCCGGCTGGGCGTCCAGCGGCACCCGGATGGGGTGGACCGTGGCCGCCCTCGACGACCATGACATCGACGTGGTCGGCTTCCAGGAGTTCGAGACCTCCCAGGCCAACCGGTTCAGCGCGATGACGGGCGGCCGCTACGCCCTCTTCCCCGGCACCAGCCTCGGGCCCAGGTCGGTCCGCTTCTCGATCGCCTGGCGCACCGACGAGTGGACCGCCGTCGATACCAGCACCGTCGGCGTGACGTACGCCGGTGGCAACTACATCGACATGCCCGTCGTCCGGCTCCGCCGGAAGGACACCGGCCGGGAGGTGTACTTCATCAACGTGCACAACCCCGCGAGCACCGGCCGCCTGGGCAACAACGACCGCTGGCGGCTGACGGCCCGCGAGATCGAGATCGACCTCATCAACCGGCTCCGCGCCGAGACCGGGCTCCCGGTGATCATCACCGGCGACATGAACGAGCGGGAGCAGAGCTTCTGCCCGATGGTGCAGCGCACCGACATGGGCGCGGCCAACGGCGGATCGGTGGGCTCGGGCCCCTGCTCCCCGCCGCCGGCGATGCACGTGGACTGGATCTACGGCACCGCCTCCCTCATCACCTGGGCCAACTACACCCAGTCGGGCACCGGCACCGAGGGCCGGGTCTCCGACCACGACCTGGTCTTCGCCGATGCGACGGTGGTTGGCGAGGAGCCTCCGACCGAGGGGCCCGGCCCGGGTACGCCGACCGAGGGACCCGGCCCGGGTACGCCGACCGAGGATGGTGGCGGCAGGTGAGCGTCCCCCCGACCCCGGCGCGGCTGGCCCCGCGCGCGCTGCTGGCGCGCCGTACGCCCCGGGTGACCGTCGACGCCGAGGGCGTCCGCGTGGGGGGTCGCTCCGACGCGCTCTACGACGTGCTGTTCGACGGGCGCCGGATCTGGTCCTTCTGGTCGGTCCGCGACGGCCATCGGGTGGCCGGTGGCCGGCTGGCCGCCTGGCCGGGCAACCTGGCCAAGTTCCTCGACGGCCACAGCGAGATCACCGTCATCGACCGGACGAGCGACGACGAGGTCTTCCGGGCCGAGGTCGCCTTCACCGACCGTCCTGACCGGATCGAGATCGTCAACCCCGACGGCGTCCCGCTCAGCCTCGACTACCTCCAGCGACTGGTCGGCACCTTCGAGACCCGTGACGCGGGCCTGCGGGGGCCGCTGCTCGACGCCATCGAGGAGGCGCTCGGCGCCCTGAGGTCCGCCGGCGTCGAGGCCTTCCTCGCCTACGGCACCGCGCTCGGCGCGATCCGCGACGGCAGGCTGATCGGCCACGACAGCGACGCCGACCTGGGCTACGTCAGCCGCCACGACCACCCCGTCGACGTGATCCGCGAGTCCTTCGCCCTCCAGCGCAGCCTGCAACAGGTGGGCTACCGCATCACCCGCTACTCCGGCGGCGCCTTCAAGATCTACGTGCCCGAGGGCGACGGCGTCCATCGCGGCCTCGACGTCTTCGGCGGCTACCTGCGCGACGGGCAGCTGCACCTTCTGGGCGAGATCCGCACGCCCTACCGCGAGGACTGGATCCACCCGCTCGGCGAGGCGACCCTCGAGGGGCGCACCTTCCCGGTGCCTCGCAACACCGACGCGTTCCTCGTCGCCACCTACGGACCCCACTGGCGCACACCCGACCCGGCGTTCAAGTACACGACGCCGGAGTCGACCCAGCGGATGTTCACCGGCATCTTCCGCGGCACCCGGACCGGGCGGGCCGGCTGGGACCGCTTCTACTCCCGCGCCCTGCGCGAGCCGGTGCCCGAGGCGTCGCGGCTCGCCCACGACGTACGCCGCATCGAGCCGGATGCGCGAGCCTTCGTCGACCTCGGCTGCGGCCGTGGGGCCGACCTCGAGCTGCTCACCCGCGACGGCGCCTCCGGGCTCGGGCTCGACTTCCAGACCCGCTCCTACCAGGAGATGGCGACCCGGCTGGGCGAGGACGGCGAGGCCCGCGACGTCCGCTTCCAGGCGTTCAACCTGCTGGAGATCCGCAGCGTCCTGGCCGGCAGCGCGCTCGGGGCGCGGCTGCCCGAGCCGCGCATCCTCCTCGCCCGGCACCTCGTCGACACCATCGGCGCTCCGGCCCGGGCCAACCTGTGGCGGGCTTGCGGGCTGATGCTGCGGGGGGCCGCCGCCGAGGGTGGGGGAGGACGGCTGTACCTCGAGTTCATGGCCAAGCGCGGCCCCGACGGCTACGCCCGGGCCGTGCGCGTGAAACGCCGCCGGCCGCGCGAGGTCCAGCGCGAGCTCGAGGCGGCCGGCGCGGTCGTCGAGTCGGTCGAGCGGTACGCCGTGTCCGATCACCCGCGCGCGACGAAGGTCTGCCGAATGGTCGTGACCTGGCCGGCACCCGGAGCGGATGCCCCGGACCCGGACGGCGCGACCGCCCAGGAGAGGGGATGATGTGCCCATGACGCAGTCGGACTCGCCCAACCGGACACGGGATGGAGGCGGCCGAGCCGCCCTCGACTGGGCGCGCAAGACCGTCTCGACCGCGCGGGAGCGGCGCAGCTCGCAGCAGGATCTGCGTCGCCGGGTCGCGCGCCTCGAGGCCGAGGTCCAGGAGTGCCGTGCTCTCAACGGCCGCCTCGCCGAGCTGACCGACATCGTGGGTGAGCTCCTGATCCCGGTCGCCGCCCGTGACGAGGAGAAGCTCGCCGCGCTGCTCAAGCAGTACGGCAAGGACCTGTAGGCCGGGCGGTCCCGATGGCACGCCGGGTCTTCCTCCACATCGGTCTGCCCAAGACCGGGACGACGTATCTCCAGCAGATCCTCTGGGAGGCGAGGAGACCGCTTCGCGCGGACGGACTGCTGCTGCCGGGGGCAGGTCACCGGGAGCACCTCTGGGCGGCGCTCGACCTGCAGCAGCGGCCGAGGCTGGCCCGGCGACACCCCGACGCCCCCGGCGCCTGGTCGCGCCTGGTCGCAGAGACCGCCGGCTGGCGGCAGGACGCGCTCATCACCCATGAGTTCATGTGCGGCGCCACGCGCGCCCAGGCCGCCGCCGCCGTGGCGGCCCTCGGTGAGGCGGAGGTCCACGTCGTCATCACCGCCCGGGACACCCTCGGCATGCTGACCGCCGGCTGGCAGGAGTCGGTGAAGAACGGCGGTCGCAGGACCCTCGAGGAGGTCGCCGCGCACACCGCACGCGGTGCCGGCTCCGAGTTCGGCTGGCGCACCTGGGACCTCGGCAAGGTGCTGCGCCGGTGGGGCGGTCACGTACCGCCCGAGCGGCTGCACATCCTGCCGATGCCCGATCGGTCCACCTCGCGTCCCGATGCCCACTGGCGCAACTTCGCGGGCGTCCTCGGTCTCGACCCCGACCGCCACCGGGCCCCCGAGGGTGCGGTCAACGCACGCATCGGACACGAGCAGATCGAGCTGCTGCGCAGGGTCAACGAGCGACTGGACGGCTTCGACACCTCCCTCGACCGGGGCGAGTGGATCCGCGGCTATCTGGCGGAGGGGCGCCTCGCCCAGCAGCGCGGAGGCCCGATCCTGGCGCCACCGGACCTGGTCGAGGACTGCCGGCGACGGGCCGGCCGCGCCGTACGGATGATCGAGGAGGCTGGCTACGACGTCCGTGGTGACGTCGCAGCACTCCTGGTCCCCGGCGACGCGCCGACCACGAGCGACGGGGTCGGTGAGCCGCGACACGACGTACCCGACTCGAGGCTCGTTGATGCGGCCGCGACACTCGTCGCTGTTATGCTCCAAGACGTCCGAGACCTGTCCCGAGAGTCTCGGCCCCCCCGGTAACCAGTGCGGAGGGGTCGCGCCCCGAGGGCAGCATCGGACCTACCGACACGGCACGCGAGCGATCGATCGCATCGCGCGCCGTTCGTCGTAGCGGGGGGCCATCGTCTCGCGCTGCGCCGGCCCCATCCGCCATCAGCATCGGGAGAGTCCACAGTGAAGTCGCGCCTGACCACCGCCCTCGTGCTCCTGGGCCTCGTCGCGTCGCTGCTGGCGCTGTCCGTGGCTCCCGCCCAGGCCGAGCGCTACAAGCCTCCCAAGGGCGGCATCTTCAACATCCCGGTCGGCAGCTCCGCCCAGAAGTTCAAGATCGAGCGCCACCTCCTCGCCGCGATCCGGCACACCAAGAAGGGCGAGCGGATCCGGATCGCCTCCTACTCCCTCGACCGGATGCCGGTGACCGACGCCCTCATCGCGGCCAAGCGTCGCGGCGTCAAGGTGCAGCTCCTGCTCAACGACCACCCGGCGCTGCGGCCCGCCCCGCAGGCGAAGCTGCGCAAATATCTCGGCACCGACCGGAGCAAGAAGAACTTCGTGTGGCGCTGCAACGCGGGCTGCCGGGCGAACAAGACCTCCTACAACAACCTGCACTCGAAGTTCTACCTCTTCTCCAAGACCGGCAAGGCCAAGCACGTGGTCATGCTCGGGTCGTACAACATGACGCTCAACGCGGTGAGGTGGCAGTGGAACGACCTGTGGACCGGGCGCAACAAGCAGTACCTCTACCGGCAGTACGTGAAGCTGTTCAACGACATGCGGCACGACTACAGCGACCGGCAGCCGGCCTACGACTTCTGCGATGTCGAGGTCGCGCCGTGCAACGAGGACACCTCGAAGATCTTCACCAAGGTCTTCCCGCTCGTCGTGACGCCCGCGAACGACCCGGTCACCCAGGTGCTGAACAACGTCCAATGCCTCTACACCGGCTCCGCCGGCAACGAGCGAAGGACCTCGCTCAACATCTCCATGCACACGATGCGCGGCAAGCGTAGTGAGCGGCTCGCGGACGTCATCCGGCGCAAGTACGCCGAAGGCTGCAACGTCCGGCTGAGCTTCGGCATCATGGGCTTCCACGTGAAGCAGAAGCTCGGCGCGGTCACGCCGCGCGGCAGGATGCCGATGCGCTCGACCGGCTTCGACCTCGACGGCGTGCGCGACAAGGACGGGCTGCTGACCATCGAGCGCTACACCCACCAGAAGTACCTGACCATCGACGGCATGTACCGCGGCAACCCCAAAGCCAGGTACGTCTACACCGGGTCGTCCAACTGGTCCAGCCTCGGCCTGCCCCAGGACGAGATCATGGTCGCCCTCAACAGCGCGTCCGCGGTCAAGAAGTGGACCAGGAACTTCAACCTGATGTGGCGCCCCCGCTACTCCCGCAACGCCTACACCACGACCTATACCAACTTCGACTATCTGGTCCGAGAGAACGGTCGGCTGGTGACCAAGCAGGGCACCCGGAAGGTGCAGAAGCTGCGCACCGAGCAGCTCCACCCGGGCCGCACCTGGGAGAACGACTGACCCGCTCCCGGTCCGAACCCGACCGAACCCGGGGCGGTCCGCGAGCGTCGTACCAGACGTCCGCAGGTGGCGCCATGTTGCTCGTGTGACGGGATGTACTTACAGTGATGGGTGTGTCTTCGGTCACCGAGGGGTAGAAGCCGACGCGACCTGCACCAAACCAAGGCACATCCGTGACGTCGACCGAGGAGTAATCCGGTGCCCCTTCCCACGTCCACCACCGCTGCCAGGCGCGGGCGACCCACCCCGCGCGCCCTCGCACTCGCGGTCGCCGCCACGCTGGTCGCGAGCGTCCTGCCCGCGCTCGTCGGAGGCTCCGCCTCCGCCGATCCCACGCCCGCGCCCGATGGGCGCACGGTCGTCCGGCTCAAGGACGACTGGAGCGCGAAGGCCGCCGCGAGCGTCGCTCGCGTCCGCAAGACCAACCTCGGCCCGGGGGCACGCCAGCTGGGCCGCCGGTTCACGCCGGCGTCGGGCGTCATGTTCAACAACCCGCTCGGCGCGTCGACCGAGCAGCGCACGCTCGTCGACTTCCTGATCCAGAACATCAACGCGAGCCCCAAGGGCAGCCTGATCAAGATGGCGGTCTTCTCCTTCGCCGACCCGAGCGTCTCCAACGCCCTGATCTCCGCCTACCAGCGCGGTGTGCGGGTCAAGCTCGTGGTGTCCGGTGACCGCAACTTCCCCGCCGTACGTCGAGCACGGCGAGTGCTGGGCACGAACCCCAACGCGGCGTCGTTCGCGATCGCCTGCGTCGGCAGCTGCCGCGGCCCGAAGGGTGGCCAGATGCACGCGAAGTACTTCGCCTTCAGCGACGTGGGCACCGCCCAGTTCGTCACGATCGCCGGGTCGGTGAATATCACCCAGTACAACGCGCAGCGGCAGTGGAACGACCTCTACACGGTCGCCAACGACAAGACGTACTACAAGTCCTACAACCGCTGGTTCAACCAGCTGAAGAAGGACCAGGAGGTCATCCCGTCCTTCCGCCGGCGGGTCGCCGGCCTCAACCAGGTCGAGATGACGCCCATCAACCTTGCCTTCACGCCCGACCCCGTTCTCGACGCGATGAGCCGCATCCGGTGCCTGGTGCCGATGGTCGAGATCGACCCGACGTACCCGGACCCCACGGCGGTCGTGCAGACCCGGCTGCTGCTGAGCGCCCATGCGTGGAACGGCGAGCGCGGCAAGGCGATCGCCTTCCGGGTGGCCGAGCTGGCTCGCTCGGGCTGCGCGGTGCAGGTGCTCTACGGCGTCGGCACCGGCAGCGCGGTCACCTCGATCCTGACCGGGGCCGGCGTCGCGGTCAACGCGGGCACCCATCAGGGCATCCGCACCCACCAGAAGGTGATGATCGTGCAGGGTGGCTTCGACGGCCTGCCCCGGACCTCACGGGCCTGGACCGGGTCGCACAACTGGAGCGACCGAGCGCTCAACCGCGACGACCTGATCGTCCAGATCAACGACCCGGCGTACGCCGACCAGTACGCCTACCTCTTCGACCAGATGTGGGCCCAGGCCTGAGCAAACCCCGATTCAGTCGACTGAATCGGCGTGCGTTGGTCAGCCCTCGCTGCCGCCGGGGTCGATCTCGTAGGTGAGCAGCGTCTTGGCGATCGCGGTCGCCTCGTCGAGCGTCGGGGCGGTCACGATCGCCGAGCCGTGCTTGAGCTGCAGCGTCATCGCAGCCACGTCGTCGACGGTGTAGGTGTCCCAGCTGCCGGTGCCGTAGTCGGCGAGGTCGACGGGGTCGCCGGCCTCGGCGCCCGCGCCCAGGCGGTCGGCGACCAGCGCGTCGGCCCCCGCCAGGCTCTGGCTGACCGCCGCCACTGTGCCCGCGCCGTTGGTCAGCTCGATATCCCACGCCGGCTCGGGCTCGGCGCTGTACGTGGCCTTGCTGAGCGAATAGCCGGAGGACGTGTCGGAGGGCACGAGGGCGGGCAGGCCGGCCCTCAGCGCCTTGGCCGCCTGCTTCGTCCACACCTTGTCGGCCAGGCCGTCGGGCGGCTCCGGGGTCGCGGTCTCGCTCGGCGCGGCCGAGGTCTCCGTGGTGGCGGACGGAGAGCTCTCCGCTCCGCCCTCGGCGGTGTCGCCGGAGCTGTCGTCGCTCCCGCAGGCGCTCACGGTGAACAACACCGCTGCGGCGCCGGCAACGAGGGGGAGGGCGCGCATGGCCTTGGCTCGGGGTCGCGTCAGTCGGGTGTCCATGACCCCATCATGACAAACCCCACTGTGTGGTGCTTCTCATTGCCGTCCGGGAGCCCAGGGGTCTAGCGTCCGGCGGCATGGCGCGCCTCTGTCAGACCGACGACCTCACCGATGACCAGGTCGAGATCCTCAAAGCTGTCCGGACGTTCGTCGACGAGCGGATCATCCCGGTCGCGAACGAGTTGGAGCACCGGGACGAGTACCCCACCGAGATCGTCGAGGGACTCAAGGAGCTCGGCGTCTTCGGGCTGACGATCCCCGAGGAGTACGACGGCCTCGGCGAGTCGCTGCTCACCTACGCGCTGGTCGTCGAGGAGATCGCCCGCGGATGGATGAGCGTCAGCGGCATCATCAACACCCACTTCATCGTCGCCTACATGCTGCTCCAACACGGGACCGAGGAGCAGAAGCGGAAGTACCTGCCGAGGATGGCCGCCGGCGAGGTACGCGGTGCCTTCTCGATGTCCGAGCCCGGCTGCGGCTCCGATGTCGCGGCGATCAAGACCAAGGCGGTGCGAGCCGCGGGCGACCCGTCGACGTACGAGATCACGGGCCAGAAGATGTGGCTGACCAACGGCGGCTCGGCCAACCTCGTCGCCGTGCTCGTGCGCACCGACGAGGACGCCGAGGAGGGGGCGTCGGTCTACAGGAGGATGACGACCTTCCTCGTGGAGAAGGAGGTGGGCTTCGGCGAGACCGCCCAGGGCGTCACCATCCCCGGGAAGATCGAGAAGATGGGCTACAAGGGCGTCGACACCACCGAGATGGTGCTCGAGGGCCACCGCATCTCCGCCGACCAGATCCTGGGCGGCACACCGGGCAGGGGCTTCTATCAGATGATGGACGGCGTCGAGGTCGGCCGGGTCAACGTGGCCGCCCGTGGCTGCGGCGTCGCCAACCGCGCCTTCGAGCTCGGCATCGCCTACTCCCAACAGCGCGAGACCTTCGGCAAGCGGATCGCCGAGCACCAGGCGGTGCTCTTCCGGCTCGCCGAGATGGGCACCAAGGTCGAGGCCGCGCACCAGATGATGGTCAAGGCGGCTCGCAAGAAGGACGGCGGCGAGCGCAACGACCTCGAGGCCGGCATGGCCAAGTACCTCGCCGCGGAGTACTGCGCCCAGGTCGTGGAGGACTCCTTCCGCATCCACGGCGGCTACGGCTTCTCCAAGGAGTACGAGATCGAGCGGCTCTACCGCGAGGCGCCGATGCTGCTCATCGGGGAGGGTACGGCGGACATCCAGCGGATGATCATCGGCCGCCGCCTCCTCGAGGACTACCCCCTCAAGGGCTGACCGACCCCGACCCGACTCGGCGGGGTGGGGGCTACTCGGCGAGCTCGACGTCCTTGATCGTGTAGTAGCGCTCCTCGTCGACCATCCGCTTGTTCTGGTCGATGCTCACCTGGCTCGGGTAGTCCTGGCCGTCGGGCCAGTCGACCTTCACGTCGGCGGCCTCGGGGTCGTTGGCGGCGTCGATGATGTCCTGGATGGTCAGCCGTTGCCAGTCCTGCGTCACCGGGTCGCCCTTGGCATGGTCCCTCGAGCGGCGCAGCCAGCGGGCGTCGCTGACCTCGCCGTCGGTGACGGTGACACGGATCGGCGCACCGGCGTCGGGGCAGTAGCAGGAGATCTGCAGGGTGAAGCCGTAGTCGGTCGGGGAGTACGGCGGGTTGGGGCCGGTCGGCGCCGGCGTACCGCTGGAGGGCGAGGGTGTCCCGCTGGGTGTCCCGCTGGGCGTCCCGGTCGGGCTCGGCGACGGCTCGCTGCCGCCCTCGGTGCCGGTGTCGCTGCCGCAGCCCGCCAGGAGCAGGCAGGCGAGCAGCACGGGCGAGGCGATCAGCATGCGGCTCCGGGTCATGCTGGTGGGACGAGCGGTGACGCACGCGGGTTCCCCGGCGAGGGAATCCCCTTCGACCCGGCCACCGGCCGCGTGGCAGGGTGGGCGGCGTACGCCAGCGAAGAGCGAGCCGAGCGAAGGGGAACCGACATGCCTGACTCCCAAGGTGCCAACGACGACATCAAGGCCAAGATGCGCGAGGCGCTGGCGAAGAAGAACTCGCGAGAGAAGGGCGTGCACGAGGACGCCCCCACGCGCGAGAAGGCCCACGGCCCGGAGGTCGCCGGCGGTGGCGTGGCGTCGCGCATGCACCGGCGGAAGGCCGGCGGCGGTGGCGCCTGATGAGCCGGTGAGATATCCCACGACGCGAACGTAGCGGCGTACCCGTCCGGCACGATGAGCCCATGCAGTTCGGGCGAGGCTATGAGGAGTTCGAGGTCGGTGCGACGTACAAGCACTGGCCGGGGAAGACGGTGACGGAGTACGACGACCATCTCTTCTGCCTGCTCACCATGAACCACCATCCGCTGCACCTGGACGCGCACTATGCGCAGGAGACCACCCAGTTCGGCAGGAACGTCGTGGTCGGCAACTACGTCTACTCGCTCCTGCTCGGCATGAGCGTGCCGGACGTGTCGGGCAAGGCCATCGCCAACCTCGAGGTCGAGTCGCTGCGCCACGTCGCACCGACCTTCCACGGCGACACGCTCTACGGCGAGACCACCGTGCTCGACAAGTGGGAGTCGAGGTCGAAGGACGACCGCGGGGTCGTCCACGTCGAGACGATCGGCTACAACCAGGACGGCACGGTGGTGTGCACCTTCCGCCGCAAGATGATGGTGCCCAAGCAGAGCTACCTCGAGGCGCGAGGAGGCGACCAGCCCGGCCGCCCGGTCCCGAGGCCGGACCAGGCTGGGCCCGACAAGGCCGGGCCGGTCGAGCGATGAGCGAGCCGGGCGCGGAGCTGTGGATGGTGCGACACGGAGAGACCGAGTGGAGCCGCGACGGCCGGCACACGTCGGTCACCGACCTGCCGCTCACCGATGCGGGAGAGGAGACGGCCGCCTCCCTGCGTGAGCGCCTGGCGGCGACGGCCTTCGACCAGGTCCTGGTCAGCCCTCGGCTTCGCGCCCGGCATACGGCAGAGCTCGCGGGCTTCCCCGACGCCGAGGTCGACGACGATCTGGTGGAGTGGTCGTACGGCGACTACGAGGGAGTCACCACGAACGGCATCCGCGAGTCGGTGCCCGACTGGACGGTGTGGACCCACCCCCTGCCCGGCGGCGAGACCGCCGCGCAGGTGGCCTCGCGGCTCGACCGTGTGGTCGAGCGGGCGCGGACGACGGGCCGCACGCTGGTCTTCAGCCACGGCCACGCGAGCCGGGTGCTGGCGGCCCGGTGGCTGGGGGAGGAGCCGCAGTTCGGCCGGCACCTGAGGCTCGACACCGCCACGATCTCGGTGCTCGGCTTCGAGCGCGAGACGCCGGCGATCCTGCGCTGGAACACCTGAACGACCCGGAGCGACCCTGTGCCAACCCGGCTCGAACCTGGGCGAGCGGATCGGCGGGTGTTGACTGCTGGGCGGGTCGCCCCCGACGGTTGTCACATGCCGCCGCTGCAACCGGGCTGCCCGCGCTGCGCCGAGCCCGTCGAGAGGGCTGATGGCGGGTGGTCGTGCCCCGGGCACGGGCACATCCGCCCGCTGTGGCAGCCGGTCGAGGCGGCGTACGAGTCGTTCAGCGACCACCTGACGCGCGCGGCCGGCTTCCCGACGTACCTGCCCTGGCCGCTGAGCCCGGGCTGGCGGGTCAGCGACTTCGGGGTCGTGGCCGACGTCGGCGGACGCGGACGGGCGACGGTCAGCTGCAGCAGCGGCACCTCGGACCTCGACGGCGCGGTCGAGGTGCTGGTCGTCGCGGAGGAGCCGGACGTCGGCCTCGGCGCGCGGGTGGCCGGCGTGCCCGGTCCCGACCCGGGACCGGACTTCGGTCACGGACAGCCAGTCGTCAGGCTGCGGGTCGACCACAACGTGATCGCGTTGTGGAGTGTCCCGACACCCGGCGTGACCCTCGACCGGATGGTCCTCGCCGGTGAGGCGCACGGACGCTGGCTCTGGCTGGTGCTCCGGCCGGCGTCCGCCGTCCTGCTCCTGCGCGACGACTGGATCCTGCGCGATCTCGCGGGCGCCGGCCCGCAGCTCGTCGACCTGCCCTTCGGCGGCCCGCCGCCGCCTTGGTGACACCGTGGTCGTGGCCTCGACACGGTCGCTCGTCCCTCGCGACCGGCTCGACCAGCGAGGGAGCTGTCAGTGGCGGCGGAAGGACCCGAGCCGCTGGATGACTCCAGCGGGGACGGCGCGCGCCACGGCGACGATCGCCTTGTAGCGGTTGCTGGGGATGGAGAACGAGCGGCCGCGGTCGAAGTCGGCGAGCGCGTCGGCGACGACCCGCTCGGCGTCGAGCCACAACGGACCGCTGCCCCGGCGCACCTCCATCCGCTCGTGGAACTCGGTCTTGGTGAAGCCCGGGCAGAGTGTCGTGACCGTGATCCCGCGGCCGGCGTACTCGTTGTGTGCCCAGCGTCCGAAGGAGTTCACATAGGCCTTCGCGGCCGAGTAGGTGCCGCCCGGCAGGAAGCCGGCGACGCTGGAGACGTTGATGACCCCGCGTCGTCCGCTCGGGTCGGGGCCACGCTCGACCATCGGGCCGAGCGCCGCGTGGGAGAGCCTCAGCACGGCCGTGACGAGCACGTCGAGGTTCGCGGTCTCGGCATCGATCGTGTTGTCGAGGAAGCGCCGCTTGAGCCCGTAGCCGGCGTTGTTGACCAGCAGGTCGACCGGTCGGGCGGGGTCTGCCAGCCGCTCCTCGACGAGCGCCATGCCCGCTCGTTCGGACAGATCGGCGGTGAGCACCTCGACGGACACGCCGTACGTCGTGCGCAGCTGGTCGGCGACCTCCTCGAGGCGCTCGGTGGAGCGCGCGACGAGCACCAGATCGTGCCCGCGCCCGGCGAGCTGCCGGGCGAACTCGTGGCCGAGGCCGGCACTGGCGCCGGTGACGAGCGCGGTCGAGCCGAGGGTCATCGGGGCCTTAGCACCTGGGGACATGCGCTCAGCCAACCAGGTGGTTCCTCGCGTGGTGTGCATGGTCCGGCATGATGATCGGTGATGAGCGCGCAGCAGAGTCGTAGGTCGGGCACCGTCCTGGCCGTCGCCAACCAGAAGGGCGGCGTGGCCAAGACGACCACCGTCGCGTCGATCGGGGCGGCGCTGGCCGACCTCGGCCACCGGGTGCTCCTGGTCGACCTCGACCCGCAGGCGTGCCTGACCTTCTCGCTGGGGATCGACCCCGAGGACCTCGAGACATCCATCTACAACGCGCTCACCCAGGGTGAGGACGTCGCCGACGCGGTCGTCGAGACCGAGGACGGCGTCGACCTGCTGCCGGCGACGATCGAGCTCGCGCGAGCCGAGGCCGACCTGCTGACCCGCACCGGCCGGGAGCACGCGCTCAAGACGCTGCTCGAGGATCTGGAGGGCTACGACTGGGTGCTGCTCGACTGCCCGCCGTCCCTGGGGGTGCTCACCGTCGCCGCGCTGACGGCTGCCGACGGCGTCCTGATCCCGTTGCAGTGCGAGACGCTCTCCCACCGCGGGGTGGGGCAGCTCCTCGACACCGTCCACGACGTACGCCGCTTCACCAATCGTGGCCTGGAGGTGTGGGGCGTCCTGCCGACGCTCTACGACGGCCGCACCAACCACGCGCGTGCCGTGATGGAGACCATCTCCGACACCTATGACCTCGAGGTGCTCGAGCCCCCGATCCCGAAGACGATCAAGTTCGCCGAGGCACCCGCGGCCGGTCGGTCGATCCTGCGGACCAGCCGCAGCAGCAAGGGCGCCGCCGCCTACCGCGACGTGGCCGATGCCCTCGTGACCCGCTCCAGGAGGCCCCGCACATCGTAGGCGGACGTCATACCAACTCCTGGCAAATAGCTGGGAGAAGGTATGACGTTGCGGCTTCGTCAGTCGGTGGTGGTCTGCTTGGCGGAGCCGCCCGAGCGGCCGCGACGCCGGCGACGGGGCTTGCGCTCGCCGTCCCGTGCGCCGGCCGGCTGCTCGACGGCCCTGGTCCCGGCTGCCTGGCTGTCGGGAGCCCTGGTCTCGGAAGTCCTGGTCTCGGGAGCGCTGCCCGCATCCGCGCCGCCGGCGACGGGCCGCCCGCTGCGGGTACGGCGCCGGCTGCGGTCGCGGGAGGCGCGCTGCTCGCCGCCCTGACGGTCACGGGAGCGGCCGTCAGGAGAGCGGCCGTCTCGGGAGCGGCCGTCACGGGATCGGGGCTCGCGAGCCTGCTCCTCCCGTGGCTTGGGGTCGACGATGCGCCCCTTCGTGCCCGGCGGGATGCCGAGGTCGTGGAAGAGGTGCTCGGAGGTCGAGTAGGTCTCCTGCACCTCGTCGAAGGGCAGGTCGAGGGTCTTGTTGATCATCTTCCACCGGTGCAGGTCGGCCCAGTCGACGAAGGTGACCGCGGTGCCGGTGGCGCCCGCGCGGCCGGTGCGGCCGATGCGGTGGACGTAGGTCTTGTCGTCCTCCGGGCAGCTGTAGTTGATCACGTGGGAGACGCCGCGGACGTCGATGCCGCGCGCGGCGACGTCGGTGCAGACCAGCGCCTGGATCTTGTCGTCGCGAAACCTCGTCATGGCCTTCTCGCGGGCGATCTGCGCCATGTCGCCGTGCAGGGGCGAGGCCTTGAAGCCACGCTCCTGCAGGTCCTCGGCGACCCGCTGGGCCTGCCGCTTGGTGCGGGTGAAGACGATGATCTTCTCGGCGTCGTCGGCCTGCAGGATGCGCCCGACGATCTCGGGCTTGTCGAGGTCGTGCACCTGGAAGATGTGCTGCGCGGTGGCCGGCACGGTCGCGTTCTCGTACGACGACTCCGCGCGGATGTTCATCGGGTGCCGCATGTGGGTGCGGGCGAGCGCCACGATCGCGGCCG
Organism: uncultured Actinomycetota bacterium; assembly: GCA_963767345.1. Lineage (GTDB taxonomy): Bacteria > Actinomycetota > Actinomycetes > Propionibacteriales > Nocardioidaceae > Nocardioides. The sequence continues at coordinate 54,759 of CAVYDO010000004.1, read as the reverse complement.
GCATGGTGGCGGAGAACAGCATGGTCTGCCGGGTCTCCGGGGTCTCCTTGAGGATCCGCTCCACGTCGGGGAGGAAGCCCAGGTCGAGCATCTCGTCGGCCTCGTCGAGCACGAGCGCGTGCACGTGGGAGACGTCGAGGGCCCGCCGGTTCATCAGGTCGATGAGCCGGCCCGGCGTACCGACCACGACGTCGACGCCCTCGATGAGGGGATCGAGCTGCGAGTCGTAGCCGACGCCGCCGTAGACGGTGAGCACGCGCAGGCCGCGGTCGGCGGCGGCGAGCGCGAGATCGCCGGAGACCTGGAGCGCGAGCTCACGGGTCGGTGCGACGACGAGCGCCTGCGGCTTGCCCTGCGGGAGCTCGGCGTAGTCGGGGTCCTTGGGGGCGACACTGCGCTGCAGCACCGGGATGCCGAAGGCCAGCGTCTTGCCGGTGCCGGTGCGGGCCTGGCCGATGAGGTCGGTGCCAAGGAGGGCGACCGACAGGGTCATCTCCTGGATGGCGAACGGGGTCGTGATACCTGCGCGCTCGAGCGCGTCGCAGATCTCGGGGAGCACCCCGAGGTCTCGGAAGGTGGTGATGGCTCTCTTCGCTTTCTGATCGGTTCGACCGTGCGGCGAGACCTACAGGCGATGAGATCCGATGGCTGCGCCGCGCGCATACAGCGAGCCGACTGCTGGAAAGACCGGCCCCTCCTCCGAGAGGTGGTCGGGCGGCTCGCGACCCGGGCTGCCGGCTCGGGTGGAGCTCGGGTGAGCCGACGGGGTCGGGGTCATTGTATCGCTACCCTGACGCCATGACGGCATCCCCGGAGCCCGGCCCGTTCAGCGATCCGGCGTACCGGGCCGCGGTCGTCGATCTGCTCGGTGCCATCGGGTACGGCGAGCTGTCGGCGTTCGAGCGCCTCTCCGACGACGCGAAGCTCGCCCCCACCCTCGCCGACAAGGTCGCGATGGTCGAGATGGCGGCCGTGGAGCTGGCGCACTTCGGCCGCCTGCGCGATCGCATCGCGGAGCTGGGCGCCGACCCGTTCGTGGCGATGACGCCGTTCCGCGCGGCGCTCGACGGCTTCCACGAGCACACCGCGCCGCGCGACTGGCTGGAGGGCCTGGTCAAGGCGTACGTCGGCGACGGCCTCGCCGCGGACTTCTACCGGGAGATCGCGGCGTACCTCGACCACGACACGCGCGACCTGATCGTCGCGTCGCTCCAGGACGCTGGCCACGCCGACTTCGTCGTCGACAAGGTCGGTGCCGCGATCGCGGCCGACCCGAGGGTCAGCGGCCGCCTCGCGCTGTGGGGCCGGCGGCTGATGGGCGAGGCGCTGACGCAGGCACAGCGGGTCGCCGCCGACCGTGACGAGCTCACGGCCCTCCTGGCCGGCGGTGTGGACCGGCCCGGACTCGACCTGGCCGCGATCGGCCGGATGTTCACCCGGCTCACGGAGCGGCACGCCGAGCGGATGGCCGCGCTCGGCCTCGACGCCTGAGGCAAGCGGTCAGGCCTGCCTGCGTCCGGTGACGCCGGCCGCGATGATCACGAGCACCATCGCCGTGAGCACCGTGACGACGCCCTGGGTCACGTCGAGGCCCCTGCTGCCGTCGCCGCCGAAGGCTCGGTAGATGAGCTCGCCGCCGATCACCATGCCGCCGATGCCACAGATGATCGTGAGCCACAGCGGGATGTTGTCCTTGTCGCCAGGGGCGAGGAACTTGCCGACCAGGCCGACGACGAGGCCGACCACGATGTAGAAGATGACCGTCCAGAACATGGCGTTGCCACCCTTCGTCCTACGCCGTCTCCGACGTACGGCGCCGCCCGTACGGCGCCTGCGAGGCCATCATGCCTCGCCGGGACCGGCAATCCGGGGAGCCCGGGCGCCCGCGTCAGCTGCGGAAACCGACCGTGCCGAGGACGCCGGTCCCGATCTCGACGTAGGCGATCCGGTCCCCCGGGACCAGGATGCGCCGGCCCTTGATGTCGGTGAGGCTCAGCGTGCCGCTCGAGCCGACCGCCTCGGCGACCTGCCGCTCGACCGCCTCGACCGTCTCCTCCGACTCGAACGTCAGCTCGCGCGGTGCGTGCTGGATGCCGATCTTGACCTCCATGGGGTCCTCTCTCGCTCGTGTTACGTCTCAGGGCTGGTCGTGCAGCGGTGGCTCAGTGCTCGTCGTGCAGCGGATAGCCGCGGATGCCGCGCCACGCCAGGCCGGCCACCAGAGCCGATGCGTGCTCGCGGTCCATCCGCCGGCCCTCCGAGAGCCAGAACCGCGCGCTCACGTGGGCCATTCCCACCAGGGAGACCGCGAGCAGGCGGGACGCCTCGTCCGGCAGCCCGGTGTCGTCGTGGATGACCTCGGCGATCATCGAGGCACACTCGTCGGTCACCCGGTCGACCTGGGCCCTCACCCGCTCGTCGTTGGTGAGGTCGGACTCGAAGACCAGCCGGAATGTCCCCGACTCGCCGGCCACGTAGGTGAAGAAGGCGGCCATCGTCGCCTCGACCCGGCGCCTGTTGTCGTCGGTCTCCTCGAGCGCGTCGCGCACTCCGGTGATCACCAAGTCGCACGACTCGGCGAGGAGGGCGAGGTAGAGCTCGAGCTTGCCGGGGAAGTGCTGGTAGAGGACGGGCTTGGAGACCCCAGCGGCCTCCGCGATGTCGTCCATCGCCGCGGCGTGGTAGCCCTGCGCGACGAACACCTCGCGGGCGGAGTCGAGAAGCTGAGCGCGTCGCTGCGGCCGCGGCATCCGCGCGCCGCGCCTGCCCGGCGGCGTACCCAGATCCGGGCCGTTCATCGACACTTCGGCCATCGGTCCTGCCTTCCCTTGTTCCCCACGTCCGGCTTCGAGCCCCGCGATCGGCGAGCCTACTCGCCGGTTGCCCAGGGTTCGTTGCCCAGGGTTCGGCCGCCCGCCCAGTCTCCGGTTGCCCGTCCCGTTTCCGGGTGTGCGGCCGCCAGGGTCCGGATGGCGGGACCCGCGGGTGTCGGCCCCACCGGTGCGGGGAACATGGAGGCGGACGGTCGCGTTGGATACGCAGGTCGCCCGCCCACGAGTCTGGAGAGAGCAAACAGTGTCCTACGCCCCCCTGGTCGAGCCCGCCGACGCGCTGACCATCGACGAGGTACGCCGCTACAGCCGGCACCTGATCATCCCCGACGTCGGCATGACCGGGCAGAAGCGCATGAAGAACGCCAAGGTCCTGGTGATCGGCGCGGGTGGCCTCGGGAGCCCGGCGCTCCTCTACCTGGCTGCCGCGGGTGTCGGCACGATCGGCGTCGCCGAGTTCGACGAGGTCGACGAGTCCAACCTCCAGCGCCAGGTCATCCACGGCCAGTCCGACATCGGCAAGTCGAAGGCGCTCTCGGCCAAGGAGTCGATCAACGAGACGAACCCGTACGTCGAGGTCGTGCTCCACGAGCAGCGGCTCGACAACGACAACGTCCTCGATGTCTTCCGTGGCTATGACCTGATCATCGACGGCACCGACAACTTCGCGACCCGCTACATGGTCAACGACGCGGCGTACTTCCTCGGCATCCCCTACGTGTGGGGCTCGATCTACCGCTTCGACGGCCAGGCCTCGGTCTTCGCGCCGTCGCTCGACGAGCAGGCGCCCTGCTACCGCTGCCTCTACCCGGAGCCGCCCCCGCCGGGCATGGTCCCCTCCTGCGCCGAGGGCGGCGTGCTGGGCGTGCTCTGCGCGTCCATCGGCTCGATCCAGGTCAACGAGGCGATCAAGCTGCTCACCGGCATCGGCGACCCGGCCATCGGGCAGCTCGTGATCTACGACGCGCTCGAGCTCAGCTGGCGCAAGCTCAGGGTCCGCAAGGATCCCGACTGCGCGCTCTGCGGCGACAACCCCACCGTCACCTCCCTCATCGACTACGAGACCTTCTGCGGCGCGGTGTCCGACGAGGCCCTGGACGCGGCCGCCGGGGCCACGATCTCCGTGGCCCAGCTCGAGCACATGCTCAAGGAGCGCTCCGAAGGCACTCGTGACTTCGTGCTCGTCGACGTCCGCGAGCCCAACGAGTACGAGATCAACCAGATCCCCGGGTCGGTGCTGATCCCCAAGGGCGAGTTCCTCGACGGCTCGGCCCTGGCCAAGCTGCCGACCGTCGACTCGGGCACGCAGGTCGTGATGCACTGCAAGACCGGTGTCCGCTCCGCGGAGACGCTCGCGGTCGTCAAGGGCGCCGGCTACGACGACGCGGTGCACGTCGGCGGTGGCGTCGTCGCGTGGGTCAACCAGATCGACCCGTCCCAGCCGGCGTACTGAGCAACACCGATTCGTCCCGGCCCCCCGCGGGGAACTACATGGGAGGTCGCAGACCCAACGAGTCGCCGCTCGTCCCTCGCGGCTCCTCAGGGCAGGCCGAGTCGGTGTCGTGACCCCATCGTGACCCGGGCCGGGTACGTTCCCATGCCGTGGGCCGGGCGCAGGCGGGGGAGCAGGCCGGGCACCAGGCCGGGCCGGACGCCGGGCCTGCCGCTGGGCAGCGCCGGTCCGCGGCCATGGTCGCCGTCGCCGGCTGCCTGCTCGTGGTCGCCCTCCTCGTGGCCTGGGCGGCCGCGCTGGGGCCGGGCCAGGTGCTCACCGGCGACGGGCCGGAGCCGCAGCGGACGACGCTCTCGGCCTCGGCCAGCCCGACCGACGTACAGACCGGGGACCCGACCGACCGGCTCGGCGGGCCGACCGACGACAACGAGGGCCTGGCCCTCGTCGTGCGGATCCTCGGCCTCGGGCTGCTGGCCGGCATGATCGCCGTCTTCGTCGCCGTGATCGGCTTCCTGGCCAAGCTGACATGGGAGAGCCGGCCGCGGCGCGAGGTGATCGTGCGTGAGAGCGTCGACTTCGACGTCGTCGACGACCCGTCCCGGGTCAAGGAGCGCATCGTGGCCGACCGCGACGCGATGCTGGCGATCCTGGCCGACGGCGAGCCGCGCAACGCGATCGTGCGCTGCTGGGAGCGCTTCGAGACGCTCGGCAGCCAGGCCGGCGTGGTCAGGGCTCCGGCCGACACCTCCTCCGAGTACGCGCTGAGGGTACTCGACCTGGTCAGCGCCGAACCGCACGCGGTCTCCACACTGGCGGGCCTCTTCCGGGAGGCCCGCTTCAGCGAGCATCCGGTCGGGGAGGCCGAGCGGGAGTCGGCCAGGACCGCGCTCGAGCGGATCCACGCCGACCTGAGCGGTGCCGGCACCGGTGGGCGCGGATGAGCCCGGTGCGGCGGAAGTGGGGCCGGCGGACGGCGATCTTCGCGGTCGCCGTCGCCGTGCCCTACCTGCTGCTGAGGCACTTCGACTTCGGGCCACGCCTGGTGCCGTTCGCACTGCTCGTCGCGGTCGGCTTCGCGGGCGTTCTGGTCGTGCTCGACACGCTCGAGGACAGGACGGGCGAGTGGCAGGTCGGCGCCGGGTCCACCGGGCGCGAGGTGGGCGGCGATCCGCGTCTGGCCGCCTACCTGCGCATCGTCGAGAGTCACCTGACGGCCGGGTCGCCCGACGGCGTGCTCCGCGACCGGCTCGCGGCGCTGGCCGACCGGAGGCTCCGCCAGCGATACGGCGTACGGCGCCCCTCGCCCGAGGCCGCCCACCTGCTCGGCCCGGAGCTGACCGAGATCCTGGCCTCTCCGGCGCGACGCCTGACCGTCCCGCAGCTCAACCGGCTGCTCGATCGAATCGAGGACCTGTGACAGCCGCCGACGTCCCAGCGATGACCGTCCCCGAAGCGGGTGTGCTCGCCGGCACCGTCCTCGACCGCGTGTCGGCCGCCGTCGTCGGCAAGCGCGACGCCCTGACCATCGTGCTGGCGGGTATCCTCGGCAAGGGCCACGTGCTCCTCGAGGACTTCCCCGGCCTCGGGAAGACCCTGGCCGCCCGGTCGTTCGCCCAGACGCTGGGGCTCGACTTCGCGCGTGCCCAGTTCACCCCGGACCTGCTGCCCGCCGACCTCACTGGGTCGTTCATCTACCACCAGGGCCGCCAGGAGTTCGAGTTCCGAAAGGGTCCGGTCTTCACGGGCCTGCTGCTGGCCGACGAGATCAACCGCACCCCACCGAAGACCCAGGCGGCGCTGCTGGAGGCGATGCAGGAGCACCAGGTCACCGTCGAGGGCGAGACCTTCCCGCTGCCGTCGCCCTTCCACGTGCTCGCGACGGCCAACCCGATCGAGTACGAGGGCACCTACCCGCTCCCCGAGGCGCAGCTCGACCGCTTCCTGCTGCGGGTCTCCTTCGGCTACCCGAGCGCCGAGCAGGAGTACGGTGTGGTCGCCGCGCGCCTGGCGCGGCGCCGGGAGGAGCAGGTGCTCGAGCCGGTGACGGACGCGGACGGCCTGCTCGCCGCCCAGGCCGCCGTCGAGACCGTCGCGGTCGACGAGTCGGTCGGCCGCTACTGCGTGGCGCTGGCCAATGCGACCCGCGCCCATGCCGACGTACTCACCGGAGCGTCGCCCCGGGGCTCCCTCGGGCTGGTGCTCGCGGCGCGCGCGTTCGCCGTCATCCGCGGCCGTGACTACGTCATCCCCGAGGACGTCAAGGCGGTCGCTCGGCCGGTGCTCGCCCACCGGATCACGGTGAAGCCCGAGCTCTGGATGACGGAGGCCTCGGGGAGCGGCGTCGTCGACAGCGTGCTCGGGTCGGTGCCCACGCCTTCGACGCGTACGCCGTCGGTCAGGGAGGGGCTGTCGCGGCGGTGAGGGTCTGGCGTCCCACCCCGGCTCTCGCCCGGGCGCTGCTGGTCGGCAGCGTGGGGTGCGCGCTCGCGGTGCTCCTGGGCGACCCGGTGCTGGTCGTCCTGGTCGCGCCGATCGCGCTGTGCGCGGGGTTCGGTCTGGTGCACCTGCCCGCCGGGCATCCCACCGTGGCCAACCGGGTCGGGCACCGCGTCCTGCACGAGGGCCAGGGCACCGTCTCGAGTCTCGAGCTGACCGACGACGGCGACGTCGACCACGTGGTCCGCGTCGTCGGCGCGGTGCCCTTCCTCGGTCTGAAGCCCTACCGCGGCGTCGTGAGCGCGACGTACGCCGGCGATGCCGCGCCCCTCGATGTGGCCATCAGCCCGCGCCGGTGGGGCCGGCGGCTGGTCGCGGAGGAGCGGGTGGCGCTCTACACGCGCTGGGCGGGCTTCCGGTTCGGGCCGGTGGTGCTCACCGGCCAGGAGCTCGTGGCGCTGCCGCGCACCGCACCCTTCGACTCGGGCGCCGAGATGCCGGCCCCCGACGGCCTCGTGGGCGCCTACCGGTCCGCCCGGGTGGGCACCGGCACCGAGTTCTCCGGCATCCGTCCCTTCCACGCCGGCGACCGGCTGCGCCGGATCGACTGGCGGGTGTCCCTGCGGAGCCGGGAGCTGCACGTGGTCGACACTCGCGGCGAGGAGGACAGCGCCGTGCTGATCGGGCTGGACGCCTTCGCCGACTACGGCCGATCGGGTGGGATCGACGGTGCGGAGAGCTGTCTCGACCGGGCCGTGCGCGCGGCCGCGGCGCTGGCGGAGCATCATGCCCGCGTCGGGGACCGGGTCGGTCTGCAGGTGGTCGGCGGCAGCGGGCAGCAGCTCGGTCTCGGCGCCGGCACCCGGCACCTGCGCCGCATTCTGGGCACCCTCGCACAGATCCGCGCCGGCACTCCGCGCGAGCACCTGGACCGATCGGCCGGCGACGCGATCCGGCTCAAGGTGGGTGCCGGCACGACGGTGATCTGGCTGACCGCCATGCTCAACGAGAGCGTGGCGGCGTCGACGGCCTCGCTCATGCGGAGGGGGATCCCGGTCCTGGTGGTCGACACGCTGCCCGACGACGTGACCCCGGAGGCCAGCGAGGGCTATCCGGCCGACCGCGCCATGGTCGCCTGGCGGATGCTGCTCCTGGAGCGGCGGCTGCTGCTCGAGCAGCTGGCAGCGGGCGGCTGTCCGGTCGTCGCCTGGCGGGGTCCGCGCAGCCTCGACGAGGTCCTGCGCAGGCTGGCCCGGCGCGCGGCGCTCCCGCAGGTGGTGCGGCGATGACGGGCCGGCGGGGCTGGAGCGCGGGCCAGTGGGCCGTGCGGCTGCCGATCCTGCTGGGGCCGGTCGCCGCGGTGCTCGCGACGGGCGGAGCCGGCAACTGGCCGGCCCCGTGGCTGGTGGTCGTGGTCGCCCTGCTCGCGGCGTACTTCGCCAGCAGCCCCGAGTCGTCCGTCGGCACCGGTGTGCTGTGCCTGGTCGTCGCCTGGTGGGGTGTCGGGCTGCGCGACGGGCTCTCGGTCTGGGCGCTCCCGGCCGCCGCCGCCCTACTGGTCGCCCACCTCGCGGCGCTGGTCGCCTCGTACGGGCCCGACGCTGCGCCGATCCCCGGTGTGCTCGCGCGCCGCTGGGCCTGGCGCGGGCTCTGTGTGCTCTATCCCGCGCCACTCGTGCTCTTCCTGGTGGTCGGGCTGCGCGACCAACCCCCGCCGCCCGGGATCTGGCTGGCGGGGCTGGCGGCCGCTCTGCTGGCGATCGCCGGCGGGGGAGTCGCGTTCTCGCTGGTGCGCGGCGAGCTCCCGGCGGACTGAACCGGGCTGAGTCGGGCTGAGCGGGGATGTCGGACCGGGAGGAGTACGTCGAGGCCGTGCTCGCGCTCGTCGAGCGGGTGCCCCGCGGGCGGGTCACGACGTACGGCGCGCTGGCCGACGCGCTATGGGACCGCTTCGGCGGCGGTCCCCGGCAGGTGGCCGCTGTGATGGCTCGCCACGGCGGACCGGTGCCGTGGTGGCGCGTCGTGCGGGCGGACGGCTCCCTCCCGCCGAGCCACCAGGGCGAGGCCCGGCAGGCCTACCTCGAGGAGGGCACGCCGCTCCGGCCGTCGAGCAGCGTCGACATCAGGAAGGCCCTCTGGCTCCCGCCCGACACCGGCTGAACCGGCAGACCTGGCGTCTGACGACGTGAGGTAGTGATCGCCTTGCTTGACGTCAAGCAAGGCGACCGGGGCGGCCCTCCCTTGGGTGATGTCGTGCAGACTCAGTCGCAGACGCACGAGCTGAGGTTCACGGACACCGAGGTGCGCAAGCGGTTCGTGAGCTGGGACAGGGGCGAGGCGGACCGCGAGTGGGCCTGCCTGGTTCTGCTCGCCGAGCACGCACCGGGCTTGGCGCCTCGGCCGTTGCGCCGGGAGGTCGAGGGCGGTGCACCGGTCGTGGTGATGGAGCGGCTGGCGGGGGAGCCGCTGGGCGGCGTACCCCTCACCTCAGCCCAGACGGCGTCGCTCGGCCGGGCGTGTCAGGACCCGGCGCTCGTCGGCAGTGCCCAGGCCGCGGCGTGCGTCTGGCTGACAACCGAGGGCGCCCTGCCAGACCCGAGGCTGACGGCGCTGGGGATCGCCGATCTCGACCCCGCCAACGTCCTCTGGGACGGCGAGACCTGCCGGCTCGTCGACTTCGAGGACGGCGGCCTCACCGACCCGGCCTTCGATCTCGCCGACCACGTCGAGCGTGTGTGATCGCCGGCGGCAGGTCAGGGAACGCGGGCGGCGAGGGCGGCGAGCGCCTTCGGGAAGATCTCGGCAGGCGGGGTGACGAGCCCCGCACCCACCTGCCCGACGCCGGCCACCCGGCCCGCCATGCCGGTGTTGATCTGCGGCAGGATGCCGGTGCGGCAGACGCGGGTGACGTCGATGCCGGTCGGCGTGCCCTGGAAGTCGAGGACCGGCACCTGCCAGCGCGGGTTGTCGCCGAGGGTGATCTCGTGCATGCGCCGCGTAGTGGCCAGCGCGTCAGGCACCGAGCCGCCGACGAACCGCACGATCGCCGGCGCCGTGGCCATCGCGAAGCCGCCGATGCCGGCGGTCTCGGTGATCGCGGAGTCGCCGATGTCGGGGTTCGCGTCGGCCGGGCCGTAGTCGCCGAGGTAGAGCCCGTCGACCTGCTGCGCTGGACCCGTGAACCACTCGTCGCCGGTGCCGGCGACCTGGATGCCGAAGTCGGTGCCGTTGCGGGCCATCGCCACGACCATGGTCGAGCCCTCGATGCGGCGCGCGGCGTCGAGGGCTAGCTTGCAGGCGGGCATCGCCAGGTTGAGGAAGAAGTGGTCGTTGCCGCCGATGAAGGCCATCGCCCGGGCGATGTCGCCGGCGTCGAAGCCGCCGCCGAGACTCGAGGTGACCATTGCCGGCGCGAGGTCGCGCAGCAGCATCAGTGTGCCCGCCCGGTTGCGGTTGTGGGCCTCGTCGCCCATCTGCAGCATCTGCGTGAGGATGCCCGTGATGTCCGGACGGTCTCCGGCGCGTACGGCGGACCGGAGCAGGGGCCCGAGGACGTCGCCCATCCAGCGCAGCCGGTCGAGCACCTCGGGCGAGTAGGCGCCGTACCGCAGCACCTTGCCGAGGCCCTCGTTGAGGGTGCAGTGGGTACGACGACCCGTCGCCGGGTCCTCCAGGACCCACATCCACATCGACGGTGAGACCACACCGGCCATCGGCCCGACCGAGGCGTGCTGGTGGCAGGGCTCGAAGGACACGCTCCCGCTCCGCGCGAAGAGGGCGGCGGCGTCCTCGGGGTCGTCGACCAGGCCCTCGAGGGCCGCGGCGCCCATCAGCGCACCGCGGAGCGGACCGGAGGCGCGCTCCCAGTCGATGGGCGGACCGGCGTGGAGGAACTGCCCTCGCTCGAGGCCGAGCAGCTCGCTCGCCGGCGCCACGTCCACCAGCCGCGCGGTCACGGCGAGGAACGCCGCGAGCGCGCGCGCATTGGCGTCCGGCCGCCGCGGGTCGGCCAGCACGGTGCCGAGGTCGGTCTCCGTGCCGGTCATCGGCGGCTGCCAGTCGACACGGGTGACCTCGGCGGCCTGCGCCTCGACCGCGTCGGCGAGGTGGCCGGCTCCGGCGGTGACGACGCGCGGGACCGTCATGACGCCCCCAGCAGCTCGAGAGCCCGCCGGGTCGCGTCGGCGTTGGAGACGTAGACCTCCGCGCCCGCGGCCACCATCCGCTCCGCCTGGTCGGAGCGAACCTGCGGATCGAGCTCGGTGCCGACCAGTGCGACGACGACGGGCACGTCGGTGGCTCCGACCAGCGGGACGAGACCGGCCGCCGGGTCGGCCTCGGCGCCGTGGCCGAGGACCACGTCGAGCAGCAGCACCCCGGTGTCGGGGTCGGCCGCGAGCCGCTCGAACTCCGCGGAGCGCAGCGACGGGTCGATCATCGGGTGCGCGCGGCCGCCGGTCAGCTCGTCGGCGCCGAAGTCGACCACGGCATGTCCCGGTCGGTCGAGCGCGCCGGCGGCGGTCGCGACGTGACCGAGGCGGTCGGCGGCGATCAGGGCGGCTTCGGCGCTCAGGGTCCCGCCGACGTAGAGGCCGCGCAGGAAGCGGCCGGTGGCCTGCCGCGCCGACGGCGGGAGCCATCGGGCCCAGGACGGCGTGGGCCGGCCGAGTCGGCGTAGCACCCTCTCGGCGGCGGCGCTCAGGTCGGGCTGCCCCTCACCGAGCAGCGCGAGCTCGACCGGCGTGGCCAGCGTCTCGGCGTACGTCGTGAGGTCGGCCGCGACCTCCGGTGCGGGCGGCTTGGAGACCAGCACGATGAGCTCGACGGCGGGGTCGGCGTCGAGCCGGCGCAGCGCCTCGCGCGCGGAGAGTCCGCCCACCTCGACGGACAGGTCGCGACCGCCGACTCCGAGCGCGTACGAGACCCCGACGCCGGCGGCGTCGAGCAGCGTCATCAGCTGCTGGCAGCCGGTGCCGGAGGCCGCGACGACGCCGACCGGACCGGGCGAGACGGCGTTGGCGAAGCCGAGGCCGAGCCCGTCGACGACCGCTGTGCCGCAGTCCGGTCCCATGACCAGGAGGTCACGATGGCCGGCGATCCGCTTGAGCACGACCTCCTGCTCGACCGGCACGTTGTCGCTGAAGATCATCACGTCGCTGCCGGCGTCGAGGGCGTCGATCGCCTCGGCGAAGGCGTGCGCGCCCGGCACGGAGACCAGGACGAGGGCGCCGGGGGTACGGCGCAGCGCGGACGCCGTGGTCCGCGGCGGCGCGATCTCCGCCTCGCCGGAGCCGGGCGAGCGCTCGCCGAGGGCTGCGTCGGCGACCGCGAGTGCGGCATCGAGTGCGCCGTCGGAGGCGTCGGGCGTGAGCCGGACCGCGACCACCAGGTCGTTGGGCGAGGTGCCGTCGGGCAGGAGGAAGCCCATCTGCGTCAGCACCTCGAGGTTGAGGGCGGTCGCCATGGCCACCTGTGCGGCGGCGACACCGCCGACTCCTTGCACGCGGCGGCTCACCTCGAGCAGCGCGACCGAGTCGGCGTAGGCGCCGGGCCGGACCTCCACATGCACCGCGGGCTCGGTCATGCCGCGGCCGCCCGGTGCGCGAGCGAAGCCGACCAGACGCCGTACAGCATGCCGGCACCGGAGGTCGCGCCGAGGCGGGTCAGCGCCGCAGCCGCCGATGCTGCGGCGGGGGTGCCGAGCGAGGCGACCAGGTCCGCGAACTCGGGCACCACCTCGCCCTCCAGCGCGTCGGCCAGCAGCGCCGCCGACAGGGTGGTTGTGCGCGACCAGGAGCGGCGGCAGGCGTCGTCGACCGCCGCCGTCGCCGTGCCCGCGGCGCGGTGCCAGGCGAGCCAGCCGCAGAGCACGTCGTCGCCGAGCGGCGTCAGCCCCGGGCCGGAGCCGACCAGCCGCGGGACGGACTCGGCCGACACCGCCGGGAGCGCGTCGAGGAGGCGCCGCGCGCCGCCCTCGGGAACCTCCGGCACGGGCAACCCGGCCGCGAGCGACGGCACGCGGGCGCCGAGCAGCCTGGTGATCCGCACCGGCCGGTCGTCGAGATGGAGCACGCCCCCCGCGACGCGGGCGTCCGCGCCGGCCAGCGCGCCGAGGGTGGGCCGGGCCAGCCGGAGGGCCAACGGCAGCGCGGCGGCGGACGCACTTACGATGCCGACGACGCCGGGGACCGGGGTGTCCGTCGCCGGCTCGACGCGGGCACCCAGATCGACGTACAGAGCGTGCGCGCCGCGGTGCAGCACCCGAACCGGTCCGTCCTCGGTGGCGGCGAGGCGCCGGCGAACGCGGCTCGTCGCCGCCGCCGGGATCGAGCCGTGGGTCAGCGCTGGCACCGTGCCAAGGTAGCGGCGGCGCGCTAGCGTGTCAGTTGTCGTCAGTTGCCAGTAACACCGTCGGAAAGGGGCAAGGTTTGGGCTCGAAGAAGGCCGCGCTGGCCCGCGCCGACGCCCTCCACACGGCGCTGACCCGCCAGGTGCTCGACGGCGACGACCTCGAGCGGATCAGCATCGAGGTCTCCGGCGTCCTCGGGCTCGGCATCGTGGTGACCTCCACCGACGGCCGGGAGATGGCGGCCGGGGGAGTCGACGCCGTCCTCCGCGCGAGGTTGCGTGCCGCCGGGCTCCTCGACCCCACGGGGCGGTTGAGAGTGGAGAGGGTGCCCGACGCCGGCCTTCGGGTTGCCTCCGACAATGACTCGGTGGCCGGGCAGGTCAGGTGCATGCCGATCCGTGCCGGCGACGGCGACCTGGGCCGGCTGGTCGCGATCGACGCCTCCGGCGAGATCGGCGCCGACGACGTCCAGGCGCTGGAGCGCGTCGCGATCGTCGCGGCGCTGGTGATCACCCGGGAGCAGGCGGTCGCCGCGGTTCAGCACAAGTACCAGGCGGACTTCCTGCGCGACCTCTTCCTGGGCCGGGCGGTCGACGCGACCTGGGTCGCCGAGCACGCCGAGACCTTCGGTTGGCGGCTCGACCGGCCGGTGCGGGTCGTGTGCGCGGAGATCGACCCGCCGGGTGAGGACGACCAGGTGCCCGGCAGCCAGCAGCGCGAGTGGCAGGCCCGGTTCGCGAGGGCCTGGCGTCAGGTGACCCGCGACGCCGGTCGCGGCATCCCGACCGCCGACTTCTCCTCCGAGGTGGCGACCTTGCTGCCCGAGGTGGACGGCCTGCTCGACCGGGTCGTCAAGGGCATAGCCGGTGACCGGGGCGGCGGCCGGCGCAGCTTCGCCGTCGGCGTCAGCCGAGTCACCACCGGTCTCGACGGCCTGTCGGCGGCGTACGCCCAGGCCCGCCGTGCCGTCGAGCTCGGCCGGCGGGTCCACGGGCCCGGTTCGGTCACCCACTTCGACGACCTCGGCGTGCACCGGCTGATCGCCCTCGTGCCCGACCAGGCCGAGCTCCGCGACTTCGCCGAGGACGTGCTCGGACCGCTGGCCGCCCGCACCGACGAGGCCGCCGATCTGCGCAACACCCTCCAGGTCCTCATCGACACCAACTTCAACATCGCCGAGGCCGCCCGCGCCCAGTTCTTCCACTACAACACGATGCGCTACCGCGTCGGCAAGCTCGAGCGGCTCCTCGGCCCGCTCTCCAGCGACCCGCACCTGCGTCTCGACGCCGCCGTCGCCCTCCGCGCCCTCGACGCCCTGCGCTGAGGTCTGGTCTCGACTCGGCGCTCGTACCTCACGCCGGCTCGACCGGCGGTTCTCGGGGCTCGTACCTCACGCCGGCTCGACCGGCGGTTCTCGGGGCTCGTACCTCACGCCGGCTCAACCGGCGGTTCTCGGGGCTCGTACCTCACGCCGGCTCGACCGGCGGTTCTCGGGGCTCGTACCTCACGCCGGCTCGACCGGCGGTTCTCGGGGCTCGTACCTCACGCCGGTCCGGAGAGCTTGCTTCTGACCACTCCAGCGACTCAGAGACAACCTCCCACCGCGTGTCGAGGTGCTGTGAGTCTCCCGGCTTCTGCTCCGGCCTCACCCGTCGCTTCTCGGTGGTCGAGCCGCGAGCGAAGCGAGCGTGTCGAGACCAGATTCCTCAGCGACTCAGCCGCCGATAGGCGCGCACGGCGAGGGGCAGGGTGAGGGCGGAGACGACGACCGGCCAACCGAACGCGAGAAGGACGGCGTGGTCGGCGAGGAAGCCGTCGGCGCCGCCGGAGGGGTTGCCGAAGACGTCCCGCACCGCGGTGATGGTCCACGAGAGGGGGTTCCACTCGGCGATCGTGCCGAGCCAGCCCGGCATCAGGTCGGGGCTCGCGAACGCACTGCTGAGCATCGTGACCGGGTAGAGGAGGCCGAAGAGCGCGTTGGCCATCTCCGGGCTGGTCGCCTTGAGACCGAGCACCAGCCCGACCCACATCATCGCCAGCCGGAGCAGGAGCAGGAGCAGGACGCCGGCCAGGAGGCCGCCGACGCCGTCGTGCCACCGCCATCCCATGGCCAGTCCGCAGCCGATCATCACGACCAGGCTCACCGAGGAGTAGAGGAGGTTGGCCAGGATGCGTCCGACCACCACGGCCGACGGCGCGATCGGCATCGAGCGGAAACGGTCCATCACGCCCTTCGCGTTGTCGGCCTGCACGGACATCACCGTCTCCGCGAGGCCGAAGGCCATCGTCTGCACGAACATGCCGGGCATCAGGTAGTCCTGGTAGCTGCCGCCGCCGGGCACGACCATCGAGCTGCCGAGGACGTAGGCGAAGAGCAGCACGAACATGATCGGGAACAGCAGCGTCCACAGGATCAGCTGCGGCTCGCGGACCCAGTGGGAGACGTCCCTGCCGGCGATGAGCAGCGCGTCGCGGGCCGCCCAGAAGAGGGGGGAGTGGCCGCGGGTCTCCGGCTTGAGCACGGTGGCGCTCATCGGGCGACGGTCCTCTCGGCCGGGTCGGTCGGCTCCATGTCCGCTTCCGCGTGATGTCCGGTGATCTGGAGGAACACGTCGTCGAGAGTGGGACGTCGCAGGCCGATGTCCGCGAGCCGTACGTCGCCCGCCCGCAGCTCCGCGAGGACGTCGCCGACCGCGTCTACCGGGTCGCTGACCGGAGCGCTGACCCGCACGGCCTCGGGGTCGACCTGCGGAGTGGCGGTGGCCCGCCGGGCGACGGCGGCGACCACCGCGTCGAGGTCGCGGGCGTCCTCGGCCGTCACCTCGAGGCGCTCGCCACCGATCTGGCGCTTCAGGTCATCGGGCCGTCCCTCGGCGATCACCCGGCCGCGGTCCATGACGGTGACCCTGGAGGCGAGCTGGTCGGCCTCGTCGAGGTACTGGGTGGTGAGCAGGACGGTGGTGCCGTCGGCGACGAGCGAGCGGATCGATTCCCACACCTCCAGGCGGTTGCGCGGGTCGAGCCCCGTCGTGGGCTCGTCGAGGAAGAGCACCTCCGGCCGCAGCAGCAGGGTGACGGCGAGGTCGAGTCGCCGACGCATCCCACCGGAGTACTGCTTGACCGGCTTGTCAGCGGCCTCGACGAGCTCGAACCGGGTGAGCAGCTCCTCGGCCCGGTGCTCGGCGTCACGGCGTGCGAGCCGGTTGAGGCGGCCGAACAGCACCAGGTTCTGCCGGCCGCCGAGGATCTCGTCCACCGCCGGCGACTGGCCCGAGAGCCCGATTCGGCGGCGTACCTCGTGTGCCTCCGTGCGTACGTCGTGCCCCGCGACGCGCGCCTCTCCCTCCTCGCAGCGGAGCAGGGTGGCGAAGGTGCGGACCGCGGTGGTCTTGCCGGCGCCGTTGGGCCCGAGCAGGCCCCAGACCACGCCGCGCGGCACGGTCAGGTCGAAACCGTCGAGGGCCCGCTGCGCGCCGTACCGCTTGACCAGCCCGCGCGCGCTGATTGCGGCGACCTGGCCCCCCTCGGGGTTGGAAGGTTGTGCCGGAGTCACGCTCTGCCTCCTGATAGTTTACGCCGTAAGGAGTTGGAGATCCGAGATTACTTTACGATGTAAGGAGTTGGCAAGCCGTGGTGCTCTACGTGGGTCAGGGCGACGCCGAGCCGTCGATGAGGCTGCTCTGGCGGACCGGCGCGGAGGCCCCGCGGACGCGTGGCCCGAAGCCCAAGCTCTCCGTCGAGGAGATCGTCGACGCCGCCGTCGCGCTCGCCGACGAGGGGGGCATCGACGCGCTGTCGATGCGGGCGGTCGGCGACCGGCTCGGCCGCACGCCCATGGCGATCTACACCTACGTGCCCGGCAAGGCGGAGCTGCTCGACCTGATGTGGGACCGGGTGCTCGCCGAGCTGCCCGCGGCGTACGACGCGTCCGCGGGCTGGCGGGCCGCGCTGGTCGAGTGGGCCGAGGCCAACTGGGCGCTCTGCCAGCGGCACCCCTGGTTCCTGTCGCTCTCGGGCGCCCGGCCGACCCTCGGCCCCCATGAGACCCGCAACGCCGAGGCGGCGGTCGCGGTCCTCGAGCAGACGGCTCTCTCGGCACGTGACCGGGCGCGGTCGGTCTGGGCGCTGAGCCGCTACGTGCACGGATCGGCCAAGGCGTTCATCGAGACGGTCCAGGCCACCGAGGCGACCGGCGTCGCGGAGGACACCTGGTGGTTCGCCCGCGCCGCGCTGCTCGAGGAGGTGGCGCCGGACTACGCCGAGCGTTTCCCCGCCCTCACCCGGATCGCGGCGAGCGGCGGCTTCGACCAGCCACCCGACGCGACGTCGTACCTCGAGGCCGAGGCTCGTGACACCTTCGAGTTCGGCCTCGCCCGGCTGTTGGACGGGCTGGCTGCGCTCGTCGAGTCGGCCGACTGACAGCGGCGAAGCCGCTGAACGCCGAGTCGGCCGTAGATGTACCGGGGGAGCGGAGCGGAGGAGGTACAACTACTGCCGAGTCGGCGCTCTCGCTTCGGCATCTCTCGCCCGTGAGGGTGCGAAACGGACGTCACTACGTTGCCGGGGGAGGCCGGTGCCAGGGATCGGTCGCCCCGCCCGCCGGCGGCGCCACGAGGCCACGGAGGTAGCCGATGTCGATGTTCACCTGGGAGGTGGTCGATCCGGCCCCCGGCCAGCCGGTCTCCCCCCGGCAGCGACTGCCGTGGGGCAAGACCATCGGCCTCGGCGCCCAGCATGTCGTGGCGATGTTCGGCGCCACCTTCGTCTTCCCGATCGTGATGGGCCTCGACGCCAACCTCGCCATCATGTTCTCGGGCGTCTGCACGATCCTGTTCCTGCTGATCGTGCAGAACAGGGTGCCGTCGTACCTCGGCACCAGCGCGTCCTTCGTGGCCAGCGTCGCCGCGATCCGGGCCGACGGCGGCGACTCCGCCGACGTCACCGGCGCGATCCTCGTCGCCGGCGCAGTCCTGACGCTGGTCGGCCTGGCCGTGCACTTCGCCGGCGCACAGCTCATCCACACGCTGTTGCCACCGGCCGTCACCGGTGCGGTGGTGATGCTGATCGGCTTCAACCTGGCGCCGGTCGTCGCGGGCATCTACTGGCCGCAGGACCAGTGGGTCGCGCTGATCACCGCGGCGTTCATGGTCTGCGCCGCGGTCTTGCTGCCCGGCTTCTGGGGCCGCATCGCGGTGTTCTTGGCGTTGGTCTTCGGCCACCTCCTGTCCTGGGTCTTCGACGGGCTGTTCGGCACGATCAGCTCCGTGGTGCCCGCACTCGGGCCCGAGCCCACCGACCACGACCGGATGTGGGCGTGGAGCTCCGTGGGCGCCTCGGACTGGTTCGGGCTGCCCAGCGGCAAGCTCGCCGACGGCGTGTCGGTGGTGCACGGCCCGTCGTTCTCGCTGACCTTCGTCCTGCTCGTCCTCCCGGGCGTCATCGCCCTGATCGCTGAGAACACCGGCCACGTCAAGGCCGTCGCGGAGATGACCGGCGACGACCTCGACCCATACCTCGGGCGCGCCCTCGCCGGCGACGGCATCGCCACGGCGCTCGCGTCCGCCTTCGGCGGCTCGCCGACCACGACGTACGCCGAGAACATCGGCGTCATGTCGGCCACCAAGGTCTACTCGACCGCGGCGTACTACGTCGCCGCGATCGTTGCCGTCCTGCTCGGCCTGTGCCCCAAGTTCGGGGCGATCGTCAACGCGACGCCGGGCGGCGTGCTCGGCGGCATCACCGTGGTGCTGTACGGCATGATCGGCCTGGTGGGCGCGAAGATCTGGGTGGAGAACGGCGTCGACTTCGGCAAGCCGGTCAATCTCGTCGCGCTCGCCGCTGGTCTCGTCGCCGGCATCGGCAACGTGACGTTGGTGATCACCGACAACTTCGAGCTCGGCGGCATCGCTCTCGGCACCATCTTGGTCATCGTTTTCTTCCACCTCGTCAACTGGCGAGACGAACGTGGGCCTGCCCCTGCCAGCAGGGCGCGGTAGCCGTTGAAGCCCGCCCCTTTCGCCTACCGTCGCCCTCGGGAGCTCGAGGAGGCCGTCGGGCTGCTCGCGGAGCATCGGGGGGCCAAGGTGCTCGCGGGTGGACAGAGCCTCGTCCCGCTGCTCTCCATGCGGCTGGCCGCGCCGACGATGCTGGTCGACATCAACGGTCTGCCCGGCCTCGACCGGGTGTCGGTGACACCCGAGGGCGTCCGCGTCGGCGCCCTCGCGCGGCATGCCGACGTGCTCGCCTCCGACGAGGCGGCGCTCGCGCAGCCGCTGCTGCGCGAGGCGCTCGGACACGTCGCCCACCCGACCATCCGCAACCGTGGCACCACCGTCGGCTCGCTCGTGCACGCGGACGCGGCGGCCGAGATGCCGGTCGTGCTCTCACTGCTGCGTGGCTCGGTCGCCGCCGTCGGGCCGGCCGGCCGCCGGGAGATCCCGGCAGCGGAGCTGTACGTCGGACCCCTCGAGTCGTCCCTCGCGCACGACGAGATCGCGGTCGAGGCGGTCTTCCCGCTGCTCGCCGCGCGCAGCGGGGTGGCCTTCGAGGAGATCGCCCGTCGGCACGGTGACTACGCCGTCGTCGGCGTGGCCGGGCTGGTGCGCGTCGACGACGCCGGGGAGGTCGTCGACGCGCACGCCGGTCTCGTCTCGGTCGCCGACGTGCCCACGGTGCTCGACCTGAGCGACGTACCCGTCGACCGATGGGGGTCCGAGGCCGCCGCGCGCGTCGAGCCGGAGGGCGACCTGCACGCAAGTGCCGACTTTCGCCGGCACCTGGTCGAGGTGCTCGTCGACCGGGTGCTCCGTCGGGCGCACGAGAGGGCCCTGGGCCTCTCGGTGGTCGAGGAGCAGCGAGGCACCCTTCGAGACGCCTCGTGCCTCGGCTACTCAGGACAGGCGAGCGGCGTCTCGAGGCCCCGGCCAGGTGGTGCCGCATGACCGAGGAGGTCCACGAGGTCACGCTGCGGGTCAACGGAGCGGCATACCTCATCGATGTGCCGGCCCGCCGCCTGCTCTCCGACGCGCTGCGCCAGGACTGCGGGCTCACCGGCACCCATGTCGGCTGCGAGCACGGCGTCTGCGGTGCCTGCACGGTGCTCGTCGACGGCCGGCCGATGCGGGCGTGCCTGATGTTCGCGGTGGCGGCCGAGGGCGTGGCGATCACCACGGTCGAGGGGCTCACCGAGGACGACGGCTCGGCCGCCGGACGGCTCGGCCCGGTGCAGCAGGCGTTCAGCGACTGTCACGGCCTGCAATGCGGCTTCTGCACGCCGGGCTTCCTCACCACCATCACCGCGGGCTTGCGCGACAACCCGCACCCGACCGAGGACGAGGCGCGGGAGATGATCGCCGGCAACCTCTGTCGCTGCACCGGCTACCAGAACATTGTCGCGGCGGTGCTGCGGGCGGCTGACCTTTCCGCAACGTCATGCGATGTGGCTGCCCCGGCGACCACTTCGCATGACGTCCGGGAAGGGTCAGGGGGAGTCGAGACCCCATGACCACCAGGCTGTTCGGCACGAAGGTCAAGCGCACCGAGGACCAGCGCTTCCTGCGAGGCAAGGGCCGGTACGTCGACGACGTGCTGCTCGACGCCCGTCACGGTGCGCTGCACGCCGCCGTCCTCCGCTCGCCGCACGCCCACGCGCGGATCGTCGACATCGACGTCGACGAGGTGCTCGACATCGAGGGGGTGCACCTGGTCTGGACGTACGACGACCTCGGCGACCTGGCGCCGCGGATGGCCGAGCCGCTGCCGCTGCTCATCCCGCACCCGGCGCTGACCCACGGCCGCACCCAGTACGCACTGGCGGCCGGCGAGGTCAACCACGTCGGAGAGGCCATCGCGTTCGTCGTCGCGACGGACCGTTACGTCGCCGAGGACGCGCTGTCGCGGATCAGGGTGACCTACGACCTGCTCCCTGTCGTCGTAGGGATCCCGGCGTCCCGCGCGGCCGAGCACGCCGTCCACGAGGACGTGCCCGACAATATCGGCGCCCGGATGGAGCAGAACACCGGAGACGTCGAGGCGGCGCTCGAATCTGCACCGCACCGGCTGTCGCTCGACCTCACCATCGAGCGCAGCGCCTGTACGCCGATGGAGGGGCGCGGCGTGGTGGCGCGCTGGGACCCGGACGCCTCGCGACTGACCGTCTGGTCGTCCACCCAGACCTCGACGGGCGTGCGCGGCTGCGTCGCCGCCAAGCTCGACCTCGATCTCGCCCAGGTCGACGTCATCACCCCCGACGTGGGTGGGGGCTTCGGCGTCAAGATCAACCACCCGTGGCCCGAGGAGCTGCTGGTGCCGATGGCGGCGCGGCTGCTCGGCCGGCCGGTGAAGTTCACCGAGGACCGGCGCGAGCACTTCATCTCCTCGGCCCACGAGCGCGGGCAGCAGCACCACGTCGAGGTGGCCTTCGACGACGACGGCCGGCTGCTCGCGCTCGACGTGATGTTCTGGCACGACCACGGCGCCTACACGCCGTACGGGCTGATCGTCCCGATCATCACCTCGACCCAGCTGCTCGGCCCATACAAGCCCGACGTCTACCGGGTCCGCTTCGAGTCGATCTACACCAATGCCGTGATGGTCACGCCCTACCGCGGCGCCGGCCGGCCACAGGGCTGCTTCGTCATGGAGCGCACCATGGACGCGATCGCCGCCGCGCTCGGCAGGGACCGCACCGAGGTGCGCGCGGTCAACTTCATCCAGCCCGACGAGTTCCCCTACGACCAGGGCCTGGTCTTCCAGGACGGTCGCGAGCTGGAGTACGACTCCGGCGACTACCCGGCCCTGCTCGTCAAGCTCAAGCAGCTGATCGGCTGGGACGACTTCCCGGCCTACCAACGCGAGATGGCGGCGCAGGGGCGGCGTGTCGGCATCGGGCTCGCCTGCTACGTCGAGGGCACCGGCGTGGGGCCCTACGAGGGTGCGCACGTGCACATCGAGACCTCCGGCAAGGTGAAGGTCGCGACGGGCCTCACGACCCAGGGGCAGGGACACCAGACGGTCTTCGCGCAGATCGTCGCCGACACGCTCGGCGTGCGCTTCGAGGACGTCGAGATCGTCACCGGCGACACCCGCAGGATGCCTTATGCCGTCGGCACCTTCGCGTCGCGTGCGGCGGTGATGAGCGGCTCGGCGATCCACCTCGCGTCTCTGCGTGCGAAGGAGAAGGCGCTGCGGATCGCGGCCGAGGCGTTGGAGGCCGACGAGGCCGATCTCGAGATCTCCGACGGCGTCGTGTCGGTCCGCGGCACCCCCGACGACGCGGCCTCGATCGACCTCGGCACCATCGCGGTGCTCTCCAACCCGCTTCGCTACGCCTTCGACGAGGCGTCCAAGGCGGCGACCCAGTTCTCCGTGGGCGACCCCGGCAGGCCTCCGGTCGCCGACGACGACGAGCCCGGCCTCGAGGGCAAGGACTTCTACAGCCCGGAGCGGTCGACCTTCGCCTCGGGAATGCACGCCGTCATCGTCGAGACCGACCCGCTCACCGCGGAGATCAGGATCCTGCGGTACGCCGTCGTCCACGACTGCGGCCGCCTGATCAACCCGATGATCGTGGAGGGGCAGATCCACGGTGGCGTCGCGCAGGGCGTCGGGGGAGCGCTCTACGAGCGGATGGTCTACGACGAGTCCGGTCAGCTCCTCAACGCGTCGTTCATGGACTTCCTGATGCCCTATGCCACCGAGGTTCCCGAGCGCATCGAGATCGACCACCTGGAGACGCCCTCGCCGCTCAACCCGCTGGGCATCAAGGGCGCCGGCGAGGCCGGCGTCATCCCCGGCGCCGCCGTCTTCGCGGCGGCGATCTCCGACGCCGAGGGCTTCGACCACCCGGGACTGACGATCAGCTCGATGCCGATCTCACCGAGCGAGCTGTTCGAGCTGCGCCGCCGTCACCCCGCCCAGGAGCGACCCGAGGAGTCCGCATGAAGATCACCGGCAGCCACGTCCTGCACGCCGCGCCCGAGCGGGCGTGGGAGGCACTGCTCGACCCGGCGGTGCTGGTCGCCACGATCCCGGGCTGCGAGCGGCTGGTCGCCACCGCCGAGCACTCCTACGACATGACCGTCACCGCCGGCGTCGCCGCGATCACCGGCACCTACACCGGCACCTGCGAGCTGACCGACCTCCAACGGCCGCACTCCCTCGTCATGAGGCTGCAGGGAGCCGGCGCCCCGGGCACGATCGGGGCACGGGTCGACGTACGCTTCACGCCCGGCGGAGCCGGGGAGTCCGACGGAGTCGACGGCGACGGGAGCACCACCATCGAGACCACGACGATCGAATATGCCGCCGACGCGGTCGTCGGCGGCATGATCGGCGGGGTCGGCCAGCGGATGCTCGGATCGGTGTCCAGACGGATGGCCGGCGAGTTCTTCGGTGCGGTCGACCGGGCGATCGCCGAGGGGGTGGTCTCGACACGGGCTTCTTCGTCGCCCGGCTCGACCACCGAGGAAGCCGGCTCGACCACCGATCTCGATGGTCGAGCCGCCGCGAGGGACGAGCGGCGCGTCGAGACCCCACCCGCGGTCGGCCGGGTCTTCACCGCGCCGCCCAGACCCGCCACGGGAACGTCCTCAGACTTCCTGCGCGGCATCGCCGTCGGTGCAGGCCTCGTGCTCGTTGGTGTGGTCGCCGGAGGCGTCCTCGCTCGGCGGTGGCCGTCGCTCTAGACTGAGACCGCGTCGGCAGGTGCTCGTCGAGCTGGTCCGGGGGTGGGTATGCGCAGGCTGTGCGGCATCGCCATCCTCGCGCTCGCAACGACCCCCCTCCTGGGTTGCACACCGGCCGGAGCCGATGACGCCACCCGAGCCGCGAGCAGGTTCGTCGAGCTGGCACGTGCCGACCCGGCGGGCGCCTGTCGTCTGCTGGCACCCGAGACCAGCCGGGCGGTGGCCGAGGACGGCGACGGTGAGTGCGCGACGGGACTCCAGAAGGCCGGCCTCCCGGAGATCGCGCCCGGCGGCCTCGGCGACGCGGTGGTCGCGGGCGGGTCCGCCCAGGTCAGGTCGCGCACGGCGACGCTCTTCCTCGCTCGCTTCGACTCCGGCTGGCTCGTGACGGCCGCCGGCTGTCTGCGGGAGCGGCCGGACCCCGCGGTGCCGTACGCCTGCGCGATCCAGGGAGAGTGAGGAGGCCGACTTGCGAGTGATGTTCTGGGCCATCGTCGCGTTCGTAGCAGGCGGTATCTGCTACTGCCTCGCGATCGGGCTGATGCAGCGATGACGGGCTCGGGCCGACGCCGCGGCTTCCTGCGTGACAACGCGCTGTCGCTCGCGTTCGTGGCCCTGCTGGTGGCAAGCCTCGTGGGTCAGGCCCTCGCCGGAGTGGCCGGGTACAACCAGGCGGCGCGAACCGCCGGCCTGCAGGAGATCACTCTCGGCCGCTACCTCACCTCGTCGTCCTTCGCGGTGGACGTCGCGGAGAACTGGCAGTCGGAGTACCTCCAGTTCACGCTGTTCATCCTGCTGACCGTCTGGCTGGTCCAGCGGGGATCGTCGGAGTCGAAGAAGCCGGGCGGCGAGGGCCGCGAGTCCGACCGTGCCCAGATGGTTGGCGCCTACGCGCGCCCCGACTCGCCCGCCTGGGCAAAGGCGGGCGGATGGCGCACCCGGGTCTACTCCCACTCGCTGCTGATCGTGATGGCGGCGATCTTCGCCGCGTCCTGGGCCGTGCAGGCGGTGGCCGGCCGAGTGGCGTACAACGAGGAGCGGCTCCGTGACCTGCTGGACCCGGTGTCCCTGGCCGGCTATGTCGCCTCACCCGACTTCTGGAGCCGGACCTTCCAGAACTGGCAGTCGGAGATGCTCGCGATCGCGAGCATGGCCGTCTTCGCGATCTACCTGCGTGAGCGCGGCTCGCCGGAGTCCAAGCAGGTCGGCGTGCCGCACGACCGCACCACCTCCGACGACTGAACACCTGCGAACGGGGCATGATCGGCACATGGCAGCGACCAGCGACCTGACCGTCGAGTCGACGGCGCGGGAGCAGATCGCAGCCATCCGCTCCGGCGACATCTCCGCGCGAGAGCTTCTCGACCTGCATCTGGCTCGCATCGCGGAGCGGAACCCCGAGCTCAACGCGATCGTCTCGCTCGACGAGGAGCGGGCCCGCGAGGCGGCGTACGCGGCCGACCAGGTCCCGGCCGACGAGCGCGGCGTGCTCCACGGGCTCCCGTTCGCCTTCAAGGACACGCACGAGGTCGCGGGCTGGCGGACGACGTACGGCTCGCCGCTCTTCGCAGAGCACGTGTCGGAGCGCGACGAGCTCCTCGTCGAGCGGATCCGCGGAGCCGGCGTCGTGGTGATCGGCAGGACCAACGTGCCGGAGTTCGCAGCCGGCTCGCATACCTTCAACACCGTCTTCGGTACGACGCGCAACCCGGTCGACCCCAGCCGCAGCGCCGGCGGCTCCAGCGGTGGCGCCGCGTGTGCCCTCGCGGCGGGGATGGTGCCGCTCGCCGACGGCTCCGACATGGGCGGCAGCCTGCGCAACCCGGCGTCGTTCTGCGGTGTCGTGGGCCTGCGGCCCTCACTCGGCCGGGTGCCGCAGTGGCCGAGCACCAACCAGTGGGAGACGACCTCGGTGGGCGGCCCGATGGCGCGCAATGTCGGCGACCTGTCGCTGCTGCTCGCGGTGATCGCCGGCCCGGACCCGCGAGTGCCGATGGCGCTGGGCGACCTGGGACCGGCGTTCGGGCCGCCGCTGGTCGGCCGCCTGCGCGGGCTGCGGGTGGCGGTGTCCCTCGACCTGGGTGGGACCCTGCGTGTCGACCGCGAGGTCGCCGCCGTCGTCGACCGCGCGGCGACCATCCTGGCGACCCACGGCGCGCGCGTCGACGGCGACGCGCCGGACCTGGCGGGGGCCGACGAGACCTTTCGCACGCTCCGCGCCTGGCACTTCCAGGCGGCCTACGGCGACCTTCTGCGTGAGCGCCCGGACGGCTTCAAGAAGTCGCTGGCCGACAACATCCGCGCCGGCGAGTCGCTCACCGGCGCCGACGTCGCGCGGGCGTACGCGCGACGGACGGCGCTGTCGGAGACCACGCGGCTCTTCTTCGAGCACTACGACGTGCTGTTGCTGCCCACCTCGCAGGTGCCACCCTTCCCGGTGGACGAGGAGTACCCGACCTCGATCAACGGCCGGCCCGTGGCCGACTACCTGGACTGGATGCGCTCCGCCTACGCCATCACCGTGACCGGCTGCCCCGCCCTCTCCCTCCCCGTCGGCCGGACCCGCCGCGGGCTGCCGGTCGGGGTCCAGCTGGTCGCGCCGCACGGCTCGGACCGGGCGCTCCTCGAGGTGGCCCAGGCGTTCGAGGACGCCATCGCCGCGGGCTGAACGCGACCGTCCGGCACAGGCTGACCGGTCCTGAGTAGCCCCAGAGCAGCCCCAGTCTCCTGTGGACTCGGCAGTGGATTAGGTGTGGATGGACGGCTCGGTCTGGGGATCGCGGCGGACGAACTGGGGAAATCCTGTGCACGACGAAGAACTTTGCCCAGAACCCTTGTGTCGCGAGGATCCGCGACGTAGAACTGTGGTTACGAACCTCCTCGGAGGTTCGGTCCCTCGCAGGGGAGGATCCATCCGGCGGACTCGTCCGCCGCGGCCCACGGTGACGTGGATCGGGATCCGAGCCGGTGAGGTGACGATCGAGGGGTCACCACCACGATCACCCGAAGGCCCTTGGCACTCATACTGCCGAGGGCCTTCACCTATTTCGGCCCGGCTTTCGGACCAGCGCCGGCGTCCGGCCCCTCGCGCCACCCGCGGACCGCCTGCTGGGACGATGACCGGGTGGAGAGTGACGTGACCCAGCGGTACGACGCCGTGATCCGGGCCCGCCGGATCGTCACGCCCGCGGGTGAGGTGGCCGGCAGCGTCGGCATCACCGGCGGCCGGATCGCGACGATCGCGGCGTACGACGCAGCCCTCGCCGCCGGGGAGCACGTCGACCTGGCCGACGACGAGGTGCTGCTGCCCGGGCTGATCGACACCCACGTCCACGTAAACGAGCCGGGCCGCACCGAGTGGGAGGGCTTCGCCACCGCGACCCGCGCGGCCGCCGCCGGCGGCGTCACCACGATCATCGACATGCCCCTCAACTCCATCCCGCCGACCACGACGGTGGCGGCACTCGAGGAGAAGCGCGCGGCGGCCCGCGACCAGGCCTACGTCGACGTCGGCTTCTGGGGCGGGGCGGTGCCCGGCAACCTCCCCGACCTGCGGCCGCTGCACGACGCCGGAGTGTTCGGCTTCAAGTGCTTCCTGCTGCACTCCGGCGTCGACGAGTTCGCGCACCTGACCTCGGCCGAGCTCCGGGAGGCGCTCGCCGAGGCCGCGACCTTCGACGGGCTGGTCATCGTGCATGCCGAGGATGCGGAGACCATCGACTCCGCGCCCGACCCCACGGGCCGGGTCTATGCCGGCTTCCTCGGGTCGCGGCCCAAGGCGGCGGAGGAGCGGGCCATCGCCGAGGTCGTCGAGGCCGTCCGCGACACCGGTGCTCGGGCCCACGTGCTGCATCTCTCCGACGCCGATGCGCTGCCACTCTTCCGCGCCGCCCGGAGCGAGGGACTGCCGCTGTCCGTCGAGACCTGCCCGCACTACCTGACGCTCGAAGCGGAGGAGATCGCCGACGGCGCGACGCAGTTCAAGTGCTGCCCGCCGATCCGCGAGCACGACAACCGCGAACGGCTCTGGGCGGGCCTCGTCGACGGCACGATCCGCACGGTCGTCTCCGACCATTCGCCGGCCACGGTGGACCTGAAGTGCCTGGACTCCGGCGACTTCGGGGAGGCCTGGGGAGGCATCGCCTCCGTTCAGCTCGGGCTGCCGGCGGTCTGGACCGAGGCACGCCGCCGCGGGCTGGCACTCACCGACGTCGTGCGCTGGATGGCCCAGGGCACCGCAGACCAGGTCGGCCTCGCCGACCGGGGGCGCATCGAGGTCGGGGCGACGGCCGATCTCGTCGTCTTCGCGCCCGAGGAGACCTTCGTGGTCGACGTTGCGCAGTTGCGGCACAAGAACCCGGTGTCGCCCTACGCGGGCCGTGCACTCACCGGCGCCGTACGTCGGACCTGGCTGCACGGCGCACCCGTCGAACTGGACCAGGAGCCGCGTGGTCGGCTCCTGGTGCGAGGATAGGACCGATGACCAGCCCCTACTACGCGCCCAAGGGTGGTCTGCCACCTCAGACCCAGCTGACCACGGACCGGGCCGTCTTCACGGAGGCGTACGCCGTGCTCCCGCGCGGCACGATGACCGACATCGTCGCCAGCAGTCTGCCGCACTGGGAGGACACCCGGCTCTGGGTCCTCGCCCGCCCGCTCTCCGGCTTCGCGGAGACGTTCTCGCAGTACGTCGTCGAGGTGCAGCCGGGTGGCGGATCCGACCGTCCCGAGCTCGACGCGGGTGCCGAGGCGGTGCTCTTCGTGGTCGCCGGCACGCTGACCCTGAGCCTCGACGGTGAAGGGCACGCGCTCGGCCCTGGTGGCTATGTCTTCCTGCCGCCCGGACAGGCGTGGACCCTCCACAACACGGGCTCCGAGATCGCGACCTTCCACTGGATCCGCAAGGCCTACCAGCACGTCGACGGCATCGAGCCACCGGAAGCGTTCGTGACCAACGAGGCCGACGTGCCCAGCGTCGCGCTCCCAGACACCGATGGCGTCTGGGGCACGCAGCGCTTCGTCGACCCGCTCGACGTACGTCACGACATGCACGTCAACATCGTCAACTTCGAGCCCGGCGGTGCGATCCCGTTCCCGGAGACCCACGTCATGGAGCATGGCCTCTACGTGCTGGAGGGCAAGGCCGTCTACCTCCTCAACAAGGACTGGGTCGAGGTCCAGGCGGGCGACTTCATGTGGCTGCGCGCCTTCTGCCCGCAGGCCTGCTATGCCGGTGGCCCCGGCCGGTTCCGGTACCTGCTCTACAAGGACGTCAACCGGCACGCCGTGCTGTCCCGGCAGCTGGTCTGACACCGATTCGTCAGCGCACGCGGAGCTCCCTGACGGTCAGGCCCCGGAAGGTGGCCGCGCCGTCGTTCGCGTAGAGCCGGATGCCGTCGTCGCCGGCGAGCGGAAAGACCCGGTGCGACTGCACGGTCCGGCCATCGCCGATGAAGAACTCGACGCTGGTGTGGTCGACCAGGATGCGCATCGCGAGGCGGCCGGGCGCCGCGTCGAACGGCGTCTGCGTCTCGCCGCCGGTCGGGTTGACGGTGGGCCGGCGATTGACGTACGCGTAAGGTCCCGGGATGTAGGCGCCGACGGCGACGTGGCGACCGCCGCCGGGTGCGCGGCACAGCTCGAAGCCGATGTTCGTCGGCGCGGCGCCGGTGTCCCAGACCGCCTCGCAGGTGAGCTCGTACGCACGTGCTCGCACGTCCAGCACGCGTGTGCCGGACACGCGTACGTCGCCCAGGCGATGCGTCCGCGTCGTGTACCTGCGCAGGGCCTCCGGTGGCGAGGAGGCGAGGTAGTACTCGCCGGATCCGCTGCGCAGCCGCACCTCGCGCACGATCATGTCGTCCCCGTTGTACCCGTCGCTGACGAGCGTCGGCGTGTTGTGCGGGTAGTCCCAGAAGTTGGCCCAGCCGATCACCCGGCGCAGCGACGGGTCCTCCGCTCCGCTGTCGTCGTGGTGCGGGTAGGTCACGGCGCCGTAGAAGTCGAAGCCGTAGTCGAGCCACTGCGGCTCGTCGCGGTCGGGGACGAACGCCGTGCCGTCGAAGGCCCCGGTCCAGTAGGCGTAGGTCGCGGGCAGTCCCCGGCCCTTGCCGTTGCCGCTCACCCCGAGCACCCAGTGCGACGTGCCGTCGTCGGCGGACATCCGGAAGATGTCGGGGCACTCGAGCAGGCCGATGTCGCTGCGCGCGAACTCTCCGACCCGGCGCCATGACTTCAGGTCGGCGGACACGTAGAAGCCGATCCGCTGCCCCTCGGCGTTCGCGAGGAACCAGCGCGAGCGATCCTCGTCCCAGATCACCTTCGGGTCGCGGAAGTCGGGCTGACCCGGGTTGGGGAGCACCGGCGATGTGCCGCCGGCACGGAACGACCGTCCGCCGTCGGTGGAGTACCACAGGAACTGGGCCTGACGGCCCTGGGGCGCCTGCGTCACGATGGCGATCACGGCGCCCTCGCCGTAGCCTGCGGTGTTGGTCTCGTCGACGACCAGGCTCCCCGACCAGCAGTCACCGTTGGCGTTGGTGTTCTTCGGGATGGCGACGCCGCGGTCGCGGAAGGACACGTGGTCGCGGGTGGTCGTGAGCCGCCATGCGGTGCCGGGCCCACCCTCGATGTAGTCGGCGTTGTAGAGGTAGTAGTACAGGTACTCGCCGTCGAGGTAGATCGGCCGCTGCGGGTCGTTCTTCCAGTTGTCGGGGACGCTGAGGTGGTACGCCGGTCGAAGGCTCGACCTTCGCGCTCCCGGGTGCTCGGGCCGCCCGCCGGGCGCGGCATCGGCCACACCCGCCGTCAGGGAGAGCCCGGTCAGTCCGCCGAGCACACCTCCTCCGGCGCCCGCGAGCAGGCCGCGGCGAGAGAGGTCGTGGGGGTTGGTCATGATGGTCACCTTTCGTGGAGTCCGATGGACGAGCGGAGGTGCAGGGGGCAGTCGACCAGCGTCGTCGGGTCGACCGTGCCGCCGGCTGCCAGCGAGGTGAGCGTGCGCACTCCTTGCGCGCCCATCTCCTCGAAGGGCAGGGCGACGGTGGTGAGACCTGGTCGTAGGTGCGCGGCGAGGATCTCCTGGTCGTCGAAACCGACGACCGACACGTCGTGCCCGATCGTCAGGCCGCGTTCCTTCACGGCGTCGTACGCGCCCATGGCCATCCGGTCGTTCCCGCAGAAGATCGCCGTGGGCCGGTCGTCGCTGTCGAGCAGCTCGCAGGCACCCACGAAGCCGCTCTCAGCCGTCCCGTCGCCGGGGATCACGAGCGCGTCGTCGAGCCCGACGCCGGCTTCGTCGAGCTCCGCACGGAAGCCCTCGAGCCGCCCGACCTGAGCGGGGATGCCCGCCATCAGGGTGAGGTGCCCGATGCGCTCGTGTCCGGCATCGAGGAGGACGCGCGCTGCCGTGCGCCCGCCGCCGACCTCGTCGGGCACGATGCCGGGCAGCACGCCGTCGGCGTCGAAGCAGTTGACGAGCACGCATGGCACGTCGTGCACGTTGGACGGCAGCCTGATCGCGCGGTGCCAGGTGGCGGCGACGATGATCCCCTCGACGCGCTGTTCGAGCAGCTTCTCGACGGCCGCCGACGCCATGCTCTCCTCGTCCTCGCTGGGGGCGATCAGGAGGAACCGCTCGTCGCGCCAGGCCCGCTGCTGCGCCCCGCGGATGATGTCAACGGCGTACGGCGCGGTCACGATCTCGGTGACCAGCCCGAGCCAACCGCTGCGTCGCCGGGCCAGGGCCTGGGCCGCCGCGTTGGGGCGGTAGCCGAGCCGTGCGGCCGCGTCGAGGATCCGCCTGCGCGTCGCCTCCGGGATCGCGACCTCACGCCCGTTGATCACGAACGAGGCGGCCGTGCGGCTGACACCCGCCGCCCGGGCGACCTCGGCCATGGTGACCGGCCCCCTGCTGCGTGCGCCCATCGTGATCTCTTCGCTCCGTCGACGAATCGTTAACGCGTGTTAACGACGACGATCGCACACCTGGGTAACGCGCGTCAATGGACGATTCCGAATTTGCCGCGCGGCGGAACCTTACCGAGGGCGGCGAGGTCGCGGTTTGCCGGCGGGGCCGCCGACGCGTCAGAGCCCGGGGAGGTCGGGCAGCTCGACGGTGCGCAGCCAGGCGTCGAACAGCGCGGCGCAGTCGCGGCCGGTGACCTCGCGGACGTGGGCCTCGAACATCGCCGTGGTCACCGACCCGCCGTTGTACGTCGCCACCCAGGACCGCAGCACCGCGAAGAAGGCGTCGTCGCCGAGCTCGGCGCGCAGCGCGTGCAGGGTGAGGGCGCCGCGCTTGTAGACGCGGTCGTCGAACATCAGCCGGGGCCCGGGGTCGGCGAGGAGCAGGTCCTGCGGGAGGTCGCTGAGCCGCTTGTGGTGGTCGGCGGCCCGCTGCTGCGCTGAGTCGCGGCCGGACTCCTCCGACCACAGCCACTCGGCGTAGCAGGCGAAGCCCTCGTGGAGCCAGATGTCGCGCCACGACGAGGCGGTCACGGCGTTGCCGAACCACTGGTGGGACAGCTCGTGCGCGACCAGCCGGACCGCGTCCCAGTCGTCGGTCATGAAGTTGCGCCCGAACGTCGACAGCCCCTGAGACTCGAGGGGGATCTCGAGGTCGTCGTCGGTGATGACGCACGTGTACGACGCGAACGGGTAGGGGCCGAAGCGGTCGACGAAGAAGTCCAGCATCTGGGGCTGGTCGCCGAAGGCGGCGTCGTACGCCTTCTCGACGAGGGGTCTCGGCGTCACCCGGGTGAGGGGAACCCCGGATCCAGAGGTCTCGACGGGCGTGGCGTCGTACTGCCCGATCTGCACGGTTGCGAGGTACGTCGCCATGGGTGCGCGCTGCTCGTAGCGCCAGGTCGTCCGGCCGCCCCGGCGCTCGCTGCCGAGCGGCTCCCCGGACACGGCGACGTGATATTCGACCGGCGCTGTGACGGTGAAGGTGTAGGTCGCCTTGTCGTCGGGGCGGTCGTTGCAGGGGAACCAGGACGGCGCGCCGTGGGGCTGGTTGGCGACGATGACGCCGTCGGTGAGCTCCTCCCACCCGGCGGCGCCGAGCACCCGCGAGGGCACCGGGACCGGCCGACCGGCGTACCGCACCTTGACGGTGAACCGCCCACCGGCCGCGACGGGCCTGCCCAGCCCGACGCGCAGGCGCGAGCCGGTCTGCCGGAAGCGGGTCACCCGCACCGCCTTGCCGGTGGGCCCCCGCACCTCGACCTTCTTCGGCTGCAGTCCGTGCAGGTCGAGCTCGAAGGCCGGCAGGTCGGTCTCGGCCACGCAGGTCAGCACGGCGGTGCCGTCGAGGTGGTTGGTGCGTACCTGGTAGTCGAGCGTGAGGTCGTAGTGCTCCACGGCGTACGTCGCGTCGCCGTGGCCGGGCACGTAGGGATCGGTGCCGGCCGGGTTCACATCAACCTCACTCGGGCTCGTCGTCGGTTTCCAGGGGTGGCGCGTAGTGGTCCTCGTGCGGGAGCCACGGGCCGATCGGGTTGCCGACCCAGCGGGTGCGGCTGGGCACGCCCTCGCCGCGCATGACCAGCGAGACCGGACCCACCGTCGCATGCCGGCCGATCGAGGCTCCCGGGAGGATAACGCTGTGCGGCCCGAGAGTCGCACCCGCACGCAGCCGCACCTTGTCGATGGCCAGCACCCGGTCGTGGAAGAGGTGGGTCTGCACCACGCAGCCGTGGTTGACGGTGGCGCCGTCCTCGAGCTCGACGAGGTCGGTCTCGGGCAGCCAGTAGGTGTCGCACCACACGCCGTCGCCGATCTTGGCGCCCATCAGCCGCAGCCAGACGTTGAGGGCCGCGGTGCCCTGGGTGATGCCGGAGAACCATGGCGCGGCGAGGAGCTCGACGAAGGTGTCGGCCAGCTCGTTGCGCCAGACGAACGAGGTCCACAGGGCGTGCTCGCCGGCGCGCACCCGGCCGATCAGGATCCACTTGGCGGCCACGGTCAGGAGGGCGGCGACGATACCCGCGGCCAGCATCACGAGGCCGCCGAGCAGTACGGCCCACCCGTTCGCGACATCGAGGAGGGAGACGAGGGCGGCAGCGACGGCGCCGTACGTCACCAGGGCCGCCGCCATCGGCACGACCCGGCAGAGCTCGACGAGCGCCCGCATCACCTTGAGGCGTCTCGGCGGCTCATAGGTGCGGCTGTCGTCCTTCGCCGCCGGCGCGCGTGGGAGCTGTGCCGGAGGGCTGCCGATCCAGGAGGTGCCGGGCGAGGCGGTGCCTCGCTTCGGAGCCGCTGACAGTACGGCGACCAGCGCCTCCTTGGGCACCCGGCGGCCCGGTGCGAGCATGCCGGAGTTGCCGACGAAGGCGCGCTTGCCGACCTTGACGTGCTCCACGCGGATCCAGCCGCCGCCGAGCTCGTAGGGCCCGACGAGGGTGTCGTCGGCGAGGAAGGCATGGTCGTTGACCCTGACCAGCTTGGGGATCAGCAGCACCGTCGACGCCTCGACGCCGCGGCCGAGATCGGCGCCGAGCAGTCGCAACCAAGTGGGCGTCAGCGACGACGAGTAGAGCGGGAAGAGCCACGTGCGCGCCTCGTCGAGGACCCGCACGGTGCCCCAGATCGCGACGCCGGCGCGCGAGCGCACCGGGTGGTGGCCGGTCTCGATCGCGGCGCCGAGGAGCCGCACGAGCGCGACGATCAGCACCGCCAGCACGGCGTACCCGACGATCATCGCGATCGGCAGCCAGGGCAGGGCGCCGCGCAGTGCGTCCCACGGGCCGGAGGCGTCGTCGAGCGCGGGGAGGACGACCAGGCCGCCGGCGAGCACCGAGACCAGCGGGAGGGCGGCGATCACCGCCGCGATGAGTCCGTAGGCACCCAGCCAGAGCGACTCGGCCGGTGGCTGCTTGGTCGACCACGGGCCGCGGGCCTTGGCCTGCCGCCGGGCGGGGGAGCCGGACCAGAACTCCGCCTTCGGCACCTTGCCCACCACCAGTGAGCCGGGGCCGATCTCGGCCTCCGCGCCGATCCGCGCACCCGGCGCGACGGTGCTTCGTGCGCCCACCCTGGCGCGCTTGCCGATCTTGATCTCGCCGACGTGGAGCACGTCGCCGTCGATCCAGTAGCCACCCAGGTCGACCTCGGGCTCGACCGCCGCGTCGTCGCCGACCGTGAGGAAGCCGGTGACCGGCGGCAGCGTGTGCAGGTCGACGCCCTTGCCGATCCTGGCGCCGAGGAGGCGGGCGTACGCCGGGAACCACGGTGCGCCCGCCAGCGCGCTCGCCGCCAGCTCGTCCTGGATGCGGTCGGCGAGCCAGATCCGCAGGTGGATCTTGCCGCCGCGCGGGTGCGGCCCCGGCCTCACCGGCCGGAGCACCAGCCGGGCGAGCAGGGCCGCGATCGTCATCCGCCCCGGTGGCATCAGCAGGAACCAGGTCGTCAGCACGACCGGCCACCAGGGGTACGACGGCAGCCAGACCGGACGGAGATCGAGCAGGTCGAGGAGGGTGCCGCCGAGCATCAGCCAGGCGACCCAGCGCAGCGCCGCCAGGGTGCGCAGCGGCAGCAGGGCCGCCAGCTGGCCGGCCTGGGTCTTGAACGGGATCGGCAGCACCTTGCGGTCGGAGCGGACGAGCTCGCCGTCGAGCTCCTCGAGGGCGGCGGCGAGGGTGGCGATCGTCGGGTAGGTGTAGACGTCGCCGACCGCCGCGTCCGGATAGCGCTCCCGGAGCCGGCCCACCACCTGTGCCGCGGTGAGCGAGCCGCCGCCGAAGGCGAAGAAGTCGTCCTCGGGCTTGGTGGCCTCGGCGCCGAGCACGTCGGCCCAGATGTCGGCCACCCAGGCCTGGGTGGCGGTGAGGCCGCTGGTGTCGACCTTGCCGGCCTTGGGCAGTGGCCAGGGGAGGGCGTCGCGATCGACCTTGCCGGAGGTGCGGGTCGGCAGCTCGCCGACGACGGCCAGCCGGGGCACGAGGGCGGCGGGCATCCGCTCGCGCAGCAGGGCGAGCGCCGTGTCCGCGTCGAACGGGTCGGTGGTCGTGAGGTAGCCCACCAGGAGCTTGTTGCCCGACCTGGTGCTCCGTACGGCGGCCGCGGCGGAGACGACTCCCGGCAGCCGGAGCAGCTGCTCGTCGATCTCGCCGAGCTCGATTCGCCGGCCGCCGAGCTTGATCTGGTCGTCGGCGCGGCCGAGGAAGACCAGCCCCTCGGGGTCGTTGCGGACCCGGTCGCCGGAGCGGTAGGCGCGCTCCCAGCCGAGCGTGGGCATGGGCGCGTAGACCTCGGCGTCCAAGGCCCGGTCGAGATAGCGAGCAAGGCCGACGCCGCCGATGATCAGCTCGCCGGTCTCGCCGGCGGGCACGGGCATGCCGGCGTCATCGACGACAGCGAGGTCCCAGCCGTCGAGCGGGAGACCGATCCGGACGGGCGCCCCCCCGGCGAGCTCCGAGCCATCCAGCCGGGCGCCGCAGGCGACGACGGTCGCCTCGGTGGGTCCGTAGGTGTTCCAGACCTCCCTGTCGATCGTGCCTCGGACCAGCCGGTCGGCGAGCTCGGCCGGGCAGGCCTCGCCGCCCATGATCAGCAGCCGCACCTTCGCCAGCGACTCCGACGGCCAGAGCGAGACGAGGGTCGGCACGGTCGAGACGATGGTGATGTCGTTGGAGACGAGCCACGGACCGACGTCGACGCCCGAGCGCACCAGCGACCTGGGCGCCGGCACCAGGCACGCGCCGTACGCCCAGGCGAGCCACATCTCCTCGCAGCTCGCGTCGAAGGCGACCGAGAGGCCCGCCATCACCCGGTCGCCCCGGCCGATCGGGCGGGGCCCGTCAGGTCCGCTCTGGAGGAACATCCGCGACTCGGCGTCGACGAACGCCGCCGCGTTTCGGTGCGTGACCGCGACTCCCTTGGGGAGCCCGGTCGACCCGGAGGTGAAGATCACCCAGCAGTCGTCGGCCGGCGTCGGCTCCGTGACCTCGGTGCCGGCGCCCACGGCGCCGGCGACATCACGGCTGGCGATATCGCGCGCCGACTCCCGCGCCCGTCCGGAGATCGGCAGCCCGTCGGAGCTGCGGGGCGTCATGCTCGCGGCGCCCTCGGCGGCGCCGATGATCGCCGCGACGTCGGCCTGGTCGAAGACGACGCGGGCGCGCTCGTCGGGGTCGTCGGCGTCGACGGGCACGTACGCCGCTCCGGCCGACAGGATGCCCAGGATCGCGACGTAGAGGTCCGTCGTGCCGGAGCTGAGCCGTACGCCGACCTTGTCGCCCCTGCCGACGCCGATCTCGGCGAGATCCTCGGCCACCCCCCGCGCCGCCTCGTCGAGCTCGGCGTAGGTGAGCGTCGCGCGACCGGTGTCCAGCGCGAGCGCGTCGGGATGCCGCTCCACCGAGTCACGGAAGATGTCGAGCAGGGTGCGCGGCGCTGCCGCGCGCTCGCCGGCGAGCAGGCTGGGCAGCAGCCCGGCGGCGGGAGAGCTGAGCGTCACCTGCCAACCCTCTCGCGGTCAGGTGAACGATGGGTGACCGACCCGGTGGTCGAGCCGCGGCGAGGGAGGAGCGGCGTGTCGAGACCAGCATCCGCGAACTACACATCTGTAGTTCGCGGTAACCCATTGCGAGGCCGGAACGAGCCGTGCTGCCATGGGCGGGTTCGTCACATCAGCCACACGCTTCACAGCGGTTACGGAGCCTTCCCCGATGTCCCGATCTGCGATCTTCCGGCCTGTCCTCGGTGCGATGGTGGCGCTGGCCGCGACGGCGGCACTCTCCACCTCGCCGGCGGTGGCGCACGACCCGTCGGCGGGGGTCTCGACGAGCTCGACCGCCGGTGGGGCGGGCTCGACCGCGGGTGCGGGCGAGCGCCGCGAGGCCTACGCGGTGCCGGCGCGCGCGACGCTCACCCTCACCGGTCACGGCTACGGTCACGGCCACGGGATGTCGCAGTACGGCGCCGAGGGTGCCGCCCGGCAGGGTCTCACCGCCGAGCAGATCGTCGCGTTCTACTACCCGGGCACGGTGATGTCGACCTATGCGGGCAAGGTCCGCGTCGCCGTGTCGGCCGACTCCAGCGACGACGTCGTCGTGCTGCCCCGCAAGAACCTGGCCGTCCGCGACCTCGGCACGGGCGCCAAGGCAGTGGTGCCGGCCGGGCCGACCCGCTTCCGGCTCGTCGCGAGCGGCGCGGGCACCCGGCTCGAGGGGCTGAGCGGTGAGGGTGGGGCGGGTGGGTGGCGGAGCCTGGCGGCGTACGCCGGTGAGGCCGAGTTCACCGGGCGGGGCGCCAAGTCGCTGGTCACCCCGAGCGGCGTACGGAGCTACCGCGGCAGCCTGCGCTCGGCCGCTCCGTCCGCGGGCTCGGCGGCCCGCGACACGGTCAACGTGCTGCCGATGGACAAGTACCTCCGCGGAGTTGTCCCGCGCGAGATCCCGACCTCGTGGAGCCCGGAGGCGCTGCGCGCCCAGGCGATCGCGGCACGCACGTATGCGGCGCACGGCATGATCGAGCCGGGCGCGGCGCACTGGGACCTCTGCGACACCACCTCGTGTCAGGTGTACGGCGGTGCGAGCGACGAGTCGGCGACCACCGACGCGGCCATCAAGTCCACGCCCGGGATGATCCTGACCGACCCGGCGACCGGCGGCCCGGCGTTCACCCAGTTCTCGGCTTCGTCCGGCGGCTTCACGGCGGCGGGCTCCAAGCCCTACCTCGCGGCCGTCGCCGACCCCTACGACGGCTGGGAGGGCAACCCGGTCCACACCTGGACCAAGGCCCTCGGCGACCGCGCCATCGAGGCGGCGTACCCCCGGATCGGCAACCTCCGCGAGGTGGTCGTCACCGGCCGTGACGGCAACGGCGAGTGGGGCGGACGGATCACCTCGGTCGACTTCGTCGGCTCCCGCGGCCGCGCGAGCGCCACCGGCGACGACGTCCGCGCCCGGTTCGGCCTGCGCTCGACCTTCTTCACCTTCACGGTTGCGGGGCGCTGAGCCGCCGGACACCGACGCGGGGTGCGTCGCGAAAGAGGTGGTGCCCTCGGGATGCGACGCAGGGTGCGTCGTGGTCGCCGAACCGAGCTCCCGAGCGGCCGCTACGGCACGGTAGCGTCGGTCCCCATGCGATTCGGACCAGGTCTGCGGGGCCGGTGTTTCGGCATCCGCGCAGCCATCGGTCTTCTTCTGCTGACCGGCTGCCGGGCGAGCGGGGCGGGAGGCGACGGCGCAGGTGCCGACGGCGCGCCGGTGCAGGAGGGCGCGAGCAGCGCGCCGTACGAGGGTGGCGTGCACTACGTGGCGCTGGGTGACTCGTTCAGCGCCGGGCCCCTGATCCCGGAGGCGCGTAACGACGCGAGCGGCTGCTTCGTGTCGACCAACAACTATCCCGCCTACCTGGCCGACCTGCTCGACGTCGCGTCGTACACCGACGCGACCTGCTCGGGCGCGACGACGCAGGACTTCCGTCGCAGGCAGCCGGTGCCGGGGAGTCTGCGTCCGGCGCCGCAGCTGAAGGCACTGTCGGAGGAGACGGACCTGGTGACCGTCGGCATCGGCGGCAACGACTTCGGGCTGTTCGGATCGGCGCTGGCCTGCGCCGGCCACTCGCCGACGTGCGACCCGCGGCTGCGCGGCGACGCGCTCGCCACCGCGAAGCGGATCGCGCAGCCGGTCACGCGTGCGCTGCGCGCGGTGCGGACACGAGCCCCCGAGGCCGAGGTCTACGTGGTCGGCTACCTGCGGCTGCTGCCCGACAAGGGCACCTGCCCCGACGCCGGGATCTCCGCCGACGACGTCGCGACCGCCAACCGGATCCAGGAAGCCCTCAACGGCTCCCTCGCCAGGGCGGCGGCGAGCGTCGGCGTGACGTACGTCGACCTTGGGCCCGCGTCGACCGGCCACGACGTGTGCGCGGGCGGCGACGCCTGGGTCAACGGCATGCACGACCGGCCCGGCGAGGCGATGTCGTGGCACCCCTTCCGCTCCGGGATGGCGGCCGTCGCGGCGGTCGCGTACGAGCAGATCACCGGCGCGCCCGCCCCGGAGATCACCGGTGCCGCGATGCCCGATGACGACGCCGTGGTCCGCCGCGGCTGAACCACCTTCGGCTACTCGACGACGATGGTCTTCGTGTCGGCCATCGGCCCCGGTCCCTCACCGCCGGACGGATCGTCGGTGAGGACGGCGAAGACGTACTCGCCCGGCGCCAGACCCTTGAGCGAGACCCTGGTGCGCCACGGGTAGAGCTTGTCGATCCAGCCCTCTGCGGTCGAGAATCCCGACTTCACGACCTTGTTGCCTTTCCGGATCTCCCACGGCACGGTGGCCTCGAAGGAGCTCGCGACGCCCTCGGCCCTGAACCTGCCGGAGACGGTCGCCCCCTCCTCCGGCGCGGTGATGTTGACCAGCGACCGGACGTCGAGCTCGGGGGCCTCCTTGAGGCCGCCGGCGGTGTTGACGCCCATCAGGGTCGACGGCTCGCCGTTGAGGGTGACCACCACCGCGACGCGCTCGCCCGCGATGCCCTGCAGGGTGTACACGAGCGACTGGGCGGCGATGAGTGCGTCCTGGTCGCTCAGGCTCGAGGGCTTCACGGTGATCGCCGGGTCACTGACGGCGACGGTCACGGTCTGAGCGGCCTTGTCGAGGGTGACCTTGTCGATCGTGGTCTCGGGAAGCAGCGACTCGTAGTCGGGGTCGAGCGCCTTGCCGTCGACCAGAGCCTGCGCCCCGGCCAGCAGCGGGTCGTCGGTGGTGACCTTCTGGAACTCGCGGAAGAGTCGCGGCCCCTGCGACGTGCCGCTGACGAAGTAGAGCGGAATGGTGTGCTCGGTGCCCGGCGGCTTCCCGGTGCTGGAGGTCTCCGGAGCGGATGGCGTCTCGGTGGCGGTCGGAGAAGCCTCGGTGGGCTCGCTCGGCGTACTGGTCGAGCTCGGGTCGTCCCCGGCCTCGGATCCGCCGTCGTCGCTCCCGCATGCGGCCAGTGTCGAGCCCAGCGTGAGGGCGAGTGCGGATGCGGCCAGGGCTCGAGGGCCTCGTGCGGTACGGATGCGCATGCCTCCATGGTGCCGCCTTCGTGGTCGTGAATCGGCCAAGCGCGCAGGCGGGCGGGTCAGTCCTTGAGCTCGCAGATGACCGCGCCGTTGGCCACCGTGGCTCCGACCTCGGCCGTGAGGCCGGCGACGGTGCCGGCCTTGTGGGCCTTGAGGGGCTGCTCCATCTTCATCGCCTCCAGCACGACGACCACCTCGCCCTCGGCGACGGATTGGCCCTCCTCGACGGCGATCTTGACGATCGTGCCCTGCATCGGGCTGGTGACCGCGTCGCCGCTGGCGGCGGCGCCGGACTGCTTCCTGGCGGAGCGCCTGGTCCTCCTCGCGCCGCCCGCCCCGCCGGCAGCCAGCCCTCCGAGGTCGGCGGGGATCACCACCTCGAGCCGGCGGCCGCCGACCTCGACGGTGACGGCACGCCGCTCCGCGGGCTCCCCGGCGTCGGCCGGGCTCCCGGAGTACGGCGCGATCCGGTTGTCGAAGTCGGTCTCGATCCAGGTGGTGCAGACGGTGAAGTCGCCGGTGCCGGCGGGGTTGGACGGGCCGACGTACGCCGGATCGTCGACCACCGCCGCGTGGAACGGGATCACCGTCGGCATGCCGTCGATCTCGAACTCCGCCAACGCCCGCCGGGCGCGCTCCAGTGCCTGGGTGCGGTCGCGGCCGGTGACGATGAGCTTTGCGATGAGAGAGTCGAAGGATCCGGGGACGGTCTCGCCCTCGACGTACCCGGCGTCGATGCGGACGCCCGGACCGCCGGGAGGTGACCACTTCGCGAGGGTGCCGGGGGCGGGCATGAAGCTGCGCCCGCCGTCCTCGGCATTGATCCGGAACTCGATGGAGTGGCCACGGATGTCCGGGTCGTCGTACCCGAGCTCCTCCCCGGCGGCGATGCGGAACATCTCGCGGACGAGGTCGAGGCCGGTCACCTCCTCCGACACCGGGTGCTCGACCTGGAGCCGGGTGTTGACCTCGAGGAAGGAGATCGTCCCGTCGAGGCCGACCAGGAACTCGCAGGTGCCGGCGCCGACGTACCCGGCCTCGCGCAGGATCGCCTTCGACGACTCGTAGAGGCGGGTTATCTGGTCGTCGGTGAGGAAGGGAGCGGGTGCCTCCTCGACCAGCTTCTGATGCCGCCGCTGGAGCGAGCAGTCGCGGGTCGAGACGACGACCACGTTGCCGTGCTGGTCGGCCAGGCACTGTGTCTCCACGTGTCGCGGCTTGTCCAGGAACTTCTCGACGAAGCACTCGCCGCGGCCGAAGGCGGTCACCGCCTCGCGGACGGCGGACTCGTAGAGGTCGGCGACCTCGGCGATCCTGCGGGCGACCTTGAGCCCGCGGCCGCCGCCGCCGAAAGCCGCCTTGATCGCGATCGGCAGCCCGTGCTCCTCGGCGAAGGCGACGACCTCGTCGGCGCTCTCGACCGGCTCCTTGGTGCCGGCGACCAGCGGTGCGCCGACCGTCTCGGCGATGTGCCGTGCCCTCACCTTGTCGCCGAGGCTCTCGATGGCCGCGGGCGGCGGTCCGATCCAGACCAGGCCGGCGTCGACGACCGCCTGCGCGAAGGCGGCGTTCTCGGCCAGGAAGCCGTAGCCGGGATGGACCGAGTCGGCACCTGAGCGCTCGGCGACGTCGATGATCTTGGCGATGTCGAGGTAGGTGTCCGCGGGCGTCGCGCCGCCGAGGCCATACGCCTCGTCGGCGAGCCGGACGAAGAGCGCGTCGCGGTCGGGGTCGGCGTACACGGCCACGCTGCCGATGCCGGCGTCCTTGCAGGCGCGGACGACGCGCACCGCGATCTCGCCGCGGTTGGCGACCAGGACCTTCTTCAGTTGCGGCACGCCCGGCAGGCTACCGCTCCGTACGCTCGGCGCGCCGTGAGATATCCGACAGGCCCGCTCAGGGGTGCGTGTGGGCGATGTACACGTCGCACGGCGCCTTGGCCGCGACGTCGGATGCGACGCTGCCGAGGATGCGGGCGAGACCTTGCACCCGCTTGTTGCCCACTACGATGAGGACGGCGTCCCGGTCCTCTGCGACATCGATCAACGCCTCGGCGGGCTTGCCGCGACGGGCCATCGGCACGACGTCGTCGGCGACTCCGTGCAGGGTGCCGGCGACCGACTCGGCGGTCTTCCGGGCCTCGGCCTCGGTGGAGAAGATGAACTCCTCGGCTCCGGCCTGGATCCGGGTGACCTCGGCCTTCTCGTAGGCGCACACGAGCAGCAGCTTGGCGTCGAGGGCCTTGGCGAGCTCCGCCGCGGTGTTGGCGGCGCGCGCCGCGGTGTCGGAGCCGTCAATGCCGACGACGATCGTCCTAGACACGTCAGTCTCTCCTTCTCGTCCCGCCCCTCGCCCGAGGAGCCCAAGGCTGACACTAGCCCCCACTGCGGGTCAGCGGGCGACCGCCATGAGGATCCGATGTGCCTCGACCAGTGACGGTCCGTACCAGGTGACGAGCCGCCCGCTGACCAGCTCGGTGCGGGTGCGGTCGAACGCCTCCGGGCCGTCGGTGTCGGTGAAGACGTACGGCTCGTCGGGCAGGAGTACGACGTCTGCGCCGGCGCGGTCGATCTCCTCGACCGGCACCTTCGGGTCGCTCACCCAGACCTGGACACCCGAGTCGCGGAGTCGACGGACGTCGAGCTCCCGGTTCTCCTCCTTGTTGGCGATGACCACGTCTGGCTCGAGCGCCAGGATCGCGTTGAGGTCGGGGTTCTTGGTGCCGCGCACCCGCGTGAGCGGTTCTCGTCGATCGACCTTCCCTCGTCGATCGGCGTTCCCTCGCCGATCGGCCTTCCCTCGCGGATCGGCGTTCCCTCGTCGATCGGCGTTCCCTCGTCGATCGAGCTTGTCGAGATCGCCCGGATGGGTGCACCAGTCCGTCGCCCCGACCAGCGACTCGCGTCGCGCCAGATCGCCTCCGTGAGAGACGGAACCAGGCTGACGACGCGACGCATGGGCATCAGCGCAGGGCGAGGCAGCCGTTGGGCTCCGGGTGCCAGGGCAGCGCGGCCTGCTCGGCGATGCGCCGGTCGAGGCCGGCGGCCACGTCGTCGGGCCAGGGGGCGGTCTTGCGCGTGCTCATGTCGATGTGCAGGAAGATCTCCTCCATCACGTAGCTGACCTGCTGGTGGGTCTCGTCGAGCAGGTAGACCAGCGCGTGCACGGCCCGCTCGGAGCGGCCGAGCAGGATCACCCGCGCGGACATCACGTCGCCGGTTCGCAGCTCGGTGAGGTAGGTGCAGTGGTGCTCCGCCGAGAAGCACGCGTGCCCTGCGCTCACCGGCCAGTTCTGTGGGATGCCCAGGTCGACCAGCGACTCGTCCAGCCCCTCGCTCGCGATCCCGAGGTAGTGGCGGACGTTGAGGTGGCCGTTCATGTCCTCGAAGGGCATGGGCACCGGCTGCTCGGCGTACGCAGGCAGGGCGGCGAGTTGGTCGTACGACGGATGGTTGCTCACCGTGCTGACGTTACTTGCCGGCCGCGCCTGGTCGGCCGGACCCGGCACGCCACCGTCCGGGTGCACCATTGGTGCATGAGGTTCGAGTCGTCGGCGAGTGTGCATGCGCCTGCATCCAGGGCCTGGGAGATCTACCGCGAGGTCGAGCGCTGGGCGGAGTGGACCGCGAGCATCACCTCCGTGGAGCTGCTCGACGGTCCGCTCCGGGTCGGCGCGCGGGCTCGGGTCCGTCAGCCCCGCCTCCCGGCCGCGATCTGGGAGGTCACCGAGCTCGACGAGGGGCGGAGCTTCGTCTGGGTGAGTCGCGCCCCCGGCGTGCTGACGACGGGGATCCACGTCGTCGAGGACCGCGGGCCGGGAGAGTGTCGTGTGGTCGCGGCGCTGACCCAGGAGAAGCCCCTCGGCCTGCTCATCGGCTTGGCGGCGCGTCGCCTCACCCACCGCTAC
Source organism: uncultured Actinomycetota bacterium (assembly GCA_963767345.1). Taxonomy (GTDB): domain Bacteria; phylum Actinomycetota; class Actinomycetes; order Propionibacteriales; family Nocardioidaceae; genus Nocardioides. The sequence continues at coordinate 10,078 of CAVYDO010000004.1, read as the reverse complement.
CTCGCCATGGAGAGTGCCGGCCTCAAGAGCCGTGCCGAGTCCGACGAGACCTGGTGACACCGGCGGCGCGCACGTTGACCCAAGTGATCGGCGACGTCGAGCCCGACCCGTCGACCTCGGACCGAGCCGTGAGTCACAATGAAGGACCGCCGCCACGCGCCTGCCGCGACCTTCCCGCCGACCGTCTCGATCGTCGAGCCTCGCCTTCTCGGTCGTCGAGCGGGACTCTCCTCGGTGGTCGAGCCACCGTGCTCGGTGGTCGAGCCGGCCCTTCTCGGTGGTCGAGCCGGCCCTTCTCGGTGGTCGAGCCGGCCTTCTCGGTGGTCGAGCCACCGTGCTCGGTGGTCGAGCCGGCCCTTCTCTGGTCGGTGGTCGAGCCGGCCCTTCTCGGTGGTCGAGCCGGCCCTTCTCGGTGGTCGAGCCGGGCCGAGGAACGAGGCCCGCGTCGAGACCACGAAGCGATCAAGTGCGCTTGTGGAAAACGCTCAGAACCCTTGCCACATAAGGGCTCCCGGCGTAGAATCGAACTCAAGTTCGAGCCTGAGAAGCTCGTCCACGCCGACCTCGGGAGAGGCCCCACCGCATGCGCGACCACACCGACGACACCCGCTCCGGCGGCGGGCTGCCGCCCGCACCGGACTGGGCGGTCCCGGGATGCGAACGCCGCTCGGTCCTGGTCGCCGGCCTGCTGGAGGCCATGGACCAGAAGGTCGGGGTGCTGTTCGACCTCGACCCCACCTACCTCGGCACCACCGACAAACGCGACCTCCTGGTCGCGCTGACCCGTCTCGAAACCCGGGTGACCGCGGCGAAGCTGCACCTGATCGCCGGAGCCGACGACGTCGCCGAAGCCGACGGCGCCCGAGACGTCGCGGCCTGGCTCACCAACACCTGCCAGGTCGACCGGACCACCGCGCGCCGCGAACAACGCCTTGCGAAGACGTTGGCCACCAGACGCCCCGCCCTGGCGGACGGGCTCGCACGCGGTGAGGTCAGCCTCGAGCAGGCGCAGGTGATCGCCACCGGCCTCGACAAGCTCCCGGCCGATGTGCCCGCCGACACCGTCACCAAGGCCGAGGAACATCTGGTCGCCCAGGCCGCCGACCACCCACCCCGCGAGCTGCGGATCCTGACCCGCCGGGTCCTCGACGTCGTCGCCCCCGACCTCGGCGAAGAGCAGGAGCGCATAGCCCTCGAAGCAGAAGAAGCCGACGCCCGCAAGAAGACCCGACTCTTCACCCGGAGCCACGGCGACGGCACCACCTCGGTGATCGCCCGCGTCCCCGACCTCGTCGCCTCTCGGCTGCTGACCCACCTGCAGGCGTACCTCAACCCGCGCCGGCCCGATGGTGGACGTGGTCTCGACACGGGCCTCGTCCCTCGGCCCGGCTCGACCACCGAAGGACCCGATGGTGGATGTGGTCTCGACACGGGCCTCGTCCCTCGGCCCGGCTCGACCACCGAAGGACCCGATGGTGGGTGTGGTCTCGACACGGGCCTCGTCCCTCGGCCCGGCTCGACCACCGAAGGACCCGATGGTGGACGTGGTCTCGACACGGGCCTCGTCCCTCGGCCCGGCTCGACCACCGAAGGATGCGGCACCACCACCGGGGATCACTCGGTGGTCGAGCCCGCGAGCGCAGCGAGCGGTGTCGAGACCACCACCGATCGGTCGAGCGGAGTCGAGACCACCAGCGACGGCGAGCCCACCCCCTACGACGTAAGGCTCGGCCACGCCTTCTGCTCCCTCCTCGAACACCTCGACCCCCACCGGCTCCCCATCCACGGCGGCGACGCCACCAACGTGGTCGTCACCATCGACCACGACACCCTCCGCACCGGCCTCGGTCTCGCCACCACCAGCACCGGCGAAGTCATCACCGCCGGCGAAGCCCGCCGGCTGGCCTGCACCGCCGGCATCCTCCCCGCGGTCCTCGACGGCAACACCCGTGTGCTCGACCTCGGCCGCACCCAACGCCTCTTCACCCCGGCCCAGCGCAAAGCCCTCGCCATCCGCGACCGACACTGCCGCACCGATGGGTGCGACATCCCCGCCGCCTGGTGCGAAGCCCATCACGAAACCCCGTGGTCACAAGGCGGGAAGACCGACCTCGACAACGCCGTCCTCTACTGCTCCTTCCACCACCACCGCGCCCACGACCCCACCTACCAGCGCACCAAGCTCCCCAACGGAGACCACCGGTTCCACCGACGTACATGAGCGGTAGACCCGCCCGACACCAGCCACCGAGATGGACCACATCGACGGCACCCCCGGCACCCCAAGCTCGACCCTCATCGAATCCATGCTGACCTGGGGAAGTGACCGTGGGCGTCGATGAAGCACGGGAGGACGGTGCCCCCGTCATGTTGGCGATGCGGGTTCGTGCACCGCACAAGCGCCGGATCCGCGGGGTCGACCCAACGGCCACCATGCGCCCGTCCGTGACCGCAGTCTCTTCGCCGACGCCCCCGCTCGTTCCTCGCGTGCGCTGCCTCAGACGTTCCTCCGGTACTGCCCGCCCACCTCGAAGAACGCATCGGTGATCTCGCCGAGGCTGCAGACGCGGGCGGCGTCCATGAGGGCGGCGAAGACGTTCTCGCCACCGACGGCGGCCTCCTTGAGGCGGGGGAGCGCGATGGCTGCCTCCTCGGAGTGGGTCAACCGGAAGTCGCGGACGCGCTGGAGCTGTGACTCCTTCTCCTCCGGCGTGGCGCGGGCGAGCTCGACGTGGTCGGGGGTCCCGTCATCGCCGCCGGGCAGCCGGAAGGTGTTCACGCCGACGATCGGCAGCGAGCCGTCGTGCTTGCGCCGCTCGTAAAGCATCGACTCGTCCTGGATGCGGCCGCGCTGGTAGCCGGTCTCCATCGCGCCGAGCACGCCGCCACGCTCGTTGATGCGGTCGAACTCCTCGAGTACGGCGGCTTCGACCAGGTCGGTGAGCTCGTCGATGATGAACGAGCCCTGGAGCGGGTTCTCGTTCATCGCCAGGCCCCACTCCTTGTTGATGATCATCTGGATCGCCAGTGCGCGCCGTACGGACTCGGGGCCCGGGGTGGTGACCGCCTCGTCGTAGGCGTTGGTGTGCAGCGAGTTGGCGTTGTCGTAGATCGCGATGAGCGCCTGCAGCGTGGTGCGGATGTCGTTGAAGTCCATCTCCTGCGCGTGCAACGAGCGTCCGGAGGTCTGCACGTGGTACTTCAGCTTCTGCGACCGCTCGCCGGCGCCGTACTTCTCCTTCATCGCGACGGCCCAGATGCGTCGGGCGACTCGGCCGATGACGGAGTACTCCGGGTCCATGCCGTTGGAGAAGAAGAAGGACAGGTTCGGAGCGAAGTCGTCGATCCTCATGCCGCGCGCGAGATATGCCTCGACGTAGGTGAACCCGTTGGCGAGGGTGAAGGCGAGCTGGCTGATCGGGTTCGCCCCGGCCTCGGCGATGTGGTAGCCCGAGATCGACACCGAGTAGAAGTTGCGCACTCCGTGCTCGATGAACCACTCCTGGATGTCGGCCATGCACCGCAGGGAGAACTCGGTGGAGAACAGGCAGGTGTTCTGCCCCTGGTCCTCCTTGAGGATGTCGGCCTGCACGGTGCCGCGCACGTTCGCGAGGGCGTACGCCGTCAGCTCCTCCCGCTCGGCCCCTGAGGGCTCGCGGCCCTCCTCGGCACGGAAGCGGTCGACCTGCTGGTCGATCGCCGTGTTGAGGAAGAACGCCAGCACGGTCGGCGCGGGGCCGTTGATCGTCATCGACACCGACGTGGTGGGGGACACCAGGTCGAAGCCGTCGTAGAGCGCCCGCATGTCGTCGAGCGTCGCGACGGAGACGCCGGACGTGCCGACCTTGCCGTAGATGTCGGGGCGCGGGTCGGGGTCGCGGCCGTAGAGGGTGACGGAGTCGAAGGCGGTCGAGAGCCGGGTCGCGCTCTGACCCTCCGACAGCAGCTTGAAGCGGCGATTCGTGCGGAACGGGTCGCCCTCGCCCGCGAACATCCGCGCCGGGTCCTCGCCGTCCCGCTTGAACGCGAAGACCCCCGCGGTGTAGGGGAAGTAGCCCGGCAGGTTCTCCTTGCGCCAGAAGCGCACCAGCTCGCCGTGGTCGGCGTACGACGGCAGCGCGACCCGCGGGACCTTGTTGCCCGACAGTGACTCTCTGGTGAGCCGGGTGACGATCTCCTTGTCGCGCACTCGCACGACCTGCTCGTCGCCGGAGTACGCCGCCACCACGGCCGGCCATTCCGCGAGCTGCGTGGCGACCTCCGGGTCGAGGTCGTCGCGGACCCGCTCGAGCAGTTCGACCACCGAGGAATCGCTGGTCGAGCCGACGCGAGGGACCCTTCGAGACGCCTCGTCCCTCGGCTCCTCAGGACAGGCGAGCGTCGTGTCGAGACCACCTTCGACGAGCATCGCGCGCACCGCTTCGACCTGCTGCACCCGCCGCGCCTGCTCGACAAGCTCGCCGGTGCGGGCGTGGTAGCCGCGGATGGCCTCGGTGATCTCGGAGAGGTAGCGCACCCGCTCGGGCGGGACGACCTGCCGGATGCCGGAGGAGTGGCGGACGTCGACGCGGGCGAGGGCGCCCTCGCCGACGGCCGATCCCTGATGGGACAGGCCACGCTCCGCGAGAACGCCGCGCAGGTGCTGGTAGAGCGCGGTGACGCCGTCGTCGTTGAAGGTGGCGGCCGAGGTGCCGAAGACCGGCATGTCGTCGGGGCGCTTGCCGAAGGCCTCGCGGTTGCGCACCAGCTGACGGCCGACGTCTCGAAGGGCGTCGTGGGCACCGCGCCGCTCGAACTTGTTGATGGCCACGACGTCGGCGAAGTCGAGCATGTCGATCTTCTCCAGCTGTGACGCGGCTCCGAACTCCGGCGTCATCACATAGAGCGAGGCATCGACGAAGGGCACGATGGCGGCGTCGCCCTGGCCGATGCCCGGGGTCTCGACGATCACCAGGTCGAAGCCGGCCGCCTTCACCACCGCGATCACGTCAGAGAGCTGCTCGGGCAGCTCGTGGGCGCCGCGGGTCGCGAGAGACCGGAAGATGATGGGCGAATCGGAGGTCGAGCCCGTCGAGGTCAGCGAGTTCATCCGGATCCGGTCGCCCAGCAGCGCGCCGCCGCCCTTTCGTCGGGTCGGGTCGACCGCGATCACCGCGATGCGCAGCTTGTCCTGCTGATCGACCCGGAGCCTCCGGACGAGCTCGTCGGTGAGCGAGGACTTCCCGGAGCCACCAGTGCCGGTGATGCCGAGGACCGGGGTGCCGGAGCGCTCCGCCGCGCCGACGATCTGCTCCCGCATGCCATCGGGCAGACGACCCTGCTCGGCGCCGGTCATCGCCCGCGCGATCGCCGTCCGGCTGCCGCTGAGCACCTGCTCGGCGGACACCTCCTGCGCACCCCACAGGTCGGTGTCGCAGTCGGCGACCACCGAGTTGATCATGCCGGCGAGGCCCATCCGCTGGCCGTCCTCGGGCGAGAAGATCGTCACGCCGCTCGAGCGCAGCCGCTCGATCTCGTCGTGGACGATGACCCCGCCACCGCCGCCGACGACCCGCACATGGCCGGCGCCCCGGGCGCGGAGCAGCTCGACGAGGTACTCGAAGTACTCGACGTGGCCGCCCTGGTACGACGACACCGCGACGCCCTGCACGTCCTCCTCGATCGCCGCGTCGACGACCTCCTGCACCGAGCGGTTGTGGCCGAGGTGGACGACCTCGCACCCCTGGCTCTGGAAGATGCGTCGCATGATGTTGATCGACGCGTCGTGCCCGTCGAAGAGGCTGGAGGCGGTCACCAGCCGGACCGGGTTGACGGGCTTGTGCAGCTCGGGCATGCGCGGGGTGGGCGGGTCGCTCATCACGGTCCTCAGGGCGGCAATCGATCGGCCGATAGTTGGATGTCCAAGTATTCTCAATACTACGGCATCCGGGTTCCCACGGGAAAGCGCTGAGCCTGACCCCCCTCAGAGCTCAGCGCACTGCCGCCGGACTCTCGTCGTCCCCCCCGACGACATCTCCGGCGGCGGCCCGGATCCGGCCCAGGAGCCCGAAGAGCTGGCTGATCTCGTTGTTGTCGAGGCCGGGCTTACCGAACACATCCTGGTTGAGCCCCTCGGTCGCAGCCTCGACGACCTCGCGCCCCGCATCGGTCACGGAGGCAAGCACCACCCGCTTGTCCTCCTCGCGTCTCAGCCGCTCGACGAACCCCTGTGAGACCAGGCGATCCACAGCGCTCGTCACGCTCGTGGGGTGCACCTGGAGAAGAGAGCCGAGACGGTTCATGGGCATCGACCCGGAGCGGGCGAAGGAGAGCAGGCGCAGGATCTCGTAGCGCGCGAAGGTCAGCCCGAGCGGTCGCAGCACCGAGTCGATGCGCTCCATCATGAGCTGCTGCACGCGGACCACCGAGGTCACGATCGCCATGCCGTCGGCCGCGCTCTCCCAGCCGTGCTCAAGCCACTGCCGGTGGGCCTCCCGAATGGGGTCACGCTCGGGTCTCATCCAGTCAGGCTAGACGAGACGTCATCGGACGTCCTAGGAATCATGCCCGTCGCCCGGCGACCGTTGCCGGGCCGCCGCCCTGAGACCTGAGATCTGGGACCTGAGAGCATTCGGCACATGACCGACCAGCAGATCGAGTGGCAGGCCTCCGGGGAGTACGACGACGTCGTCTACGAGACCAGCGCCGACGGCATCGCGAAGATCACGATCAACCGGCCGGAGGTGCACAACGCCTTCCGGCCGCAGACGATCATCGAGATCGACCAGGCGCTGCGCGCCGCGCGCGACGACGAGCGGGTCGGCGTCATCATCCTGACCGGCGCGGGGGAGCGGGCCTTCTGCTCCGGTGGTGACCAGCGGGTGCGCGGCGACAGTGGCTACAAGACCGACGAGGGCGCGACCGGTCGTTTCCACGTCACCGACCTACACGTCGCGATGCGCCGCTGTCCCAAGCCCATCGTCGCGATGGTGGCCGGCTGGGCCATCGGCGGTGGCCACGTGCTGCACCTGGTCTGCGACCTCACGATCGCCGCCGACAACGCCCGCTTCGGTCAGGTCGGCCCTCGGGTCGGGTCCTTCGACGGCGGCTACGGCGCCTCGATCCTCTCCGACCTCGTCGGCCCGAAGAAGGCCAAGGAGATCTGGTTCCTGTGCCGTCAGTACGACGCGCAGCAGGCGCTCGACATGGGCCTGGTCAACACCGTCGTGCCGCTGGCCGACCTCGAGGCGGAGACGGTGAGATGGTGCCGGGAGATGCTGGCGCTGTCGCCGTGGGCGCTGCGCCTGTCCAAGCTGAGCTTCCATGCCCACGAGGACGGCTATGCCGGCATCCAGCAGCTCGCCCACGACGCCAATCTGCTGTTCTACGGCCAGGCCGAGGCGCAGGAGGGCCGGGAGGCGTTCAAGGAACGGCGCGCCCCCGACTTCACCCGATTCCCGCGCCGCCCCTGAGTCGGGAGCACGGGCGACGCACCCCTGCCAGTGTTGAGGAGATCGCGCGGCGACTGTCTCGAAACCCCGCGCAGGGGGCGTCGGGGGACTGGAGTGGTAGGTCACGATCTGGTAACAGTCCCAGAGGCCTTGTGGATAGGGCCCTTTCGGCGTCTTGACTGTCGGAGGTCCCTGCTTGAGTGGACCTATGACCACGACCGACACCCTCAACGCGACCGGGCCGGTGGACCCTGCCGGCGTGGGTGCGGTGGGTGTGCTGGATGCGGCTACGGCGGCCCTACGCGCCCGGCGGCTGGCGGAGGTCGCTGAGTTGGAGCTGGCCGCGCAGTGGGCGGTCCTGCATGGCCACCCTTCTGGCGACCGGGATCCGATGGTCACTCCGGCCGGTGAGGGCACGCCGGCGGTCAGGGAGTACGCGTTGCCGGAGTTGGCGATGGCGCGGGAGACCCACACGCTCACGACGCGGGCGTTGGTCGCGGATGTGTTGGACCTGATCCATCGGCTGCCGTTGACCTGGGTGCGGGTCCGGGCCGGGGAGTGTGAGCCGTGGGTGGCGCGGAAGGTCGCCGCGAAGACGCGTTGGGTGCCGTTCGCGACGGTCGGGGTGGTGGATCGGGCGGTCGCGGGCGCGATCGCCGGTCATGCGCCGTCGACGGTGCTGGAGCTCGCGGAGGCGAAGGCGATCGCGGCGGACCCGGAGGGGTATGCGGGTCGGCGGGAGTACGAACGCCGTCGTCGGTTCGTGCACCTGTCACGGTGTGATGAGTTCGGCTCTCGGCACGTGATCGCGAAGGTGACCGCCGGCGACGCGGTGTGGGTGGACGCGATGGTCGACCGGGTCGCCGACATTCTGGTCCTGACCCACGGCGAGGACCACAACCGTGACGAGCTCCGGTCGCTGGCCTTCGGATGGCTGGCCCGCCCGGCGGACCTGCTGCGGCTACTGCTGGACCACACCGACCGGCCCGATCCAGATCCCGATGCGACCTGCCCGATTCATCGCCCCGGAACACTCGTCACACTCCCGCCACCAACGCCGCCGACATCTCCGGGCCGGAGGCGGGTCGTCCGGTGTGGGCGCCGTGGGACCTGGTGGGCCGGCTGGCGGAGATGTCGACCCGTCAGCTCGCGGCCTTGCGCGGGAAGGCGACGGTGTTCGTGCACCTCACCGACCGGTCGCTGTGCGACGGCGTCGGCGTCGCCCGGGTCGAGGGGCATGGTCCGTTGTGGGTGCGTGACCTGGCCGACCTGGTCGGCCACGCCGACATCCGGGTGGTCCCCGTCCAGGACCTCGCGATGCGCAGGCGATCGGATGCCTACGAGCACGACGAGAGTCTCAAGGACCAGGTGTGGCTGCTCACCGGTGGCGACGTGTTCCCGTTCAGCCCGCGGACCGCGATGCGGGACCGGGTCGACTTCGACCACTCCACCCCCTACGACCCGACCGGTCCACCCGGGCAGACCGGAGCCCACAACTGTGGCCCGCTGCGCCGCAGGCATCACCGGTGGAAGACCTTCGGCGGCTACCGCTGCCGCGCTGCCGGCGGCGGCCGCCACCTCTGGCAGACACCGCACGGACTCACCTTCCTCGTCGACCACCACGGCACCCGAAGACTCGACAAGGACGAGGCCGACATCATGGCCCACGCACCCCCGGGCGTCGACCTCTACCTCACCGCCGTACGCCTCGAATGCGCCAGCTGGGTGTCGGGTAGATCGTGAGCGCGCGAAGGCTGTCGAGGTCCTTGAGCGAGCCCGTAGCCGGCGAGAACGTTCACCTGCTCCTCTCCGAAAGAGCACGACGCGGCGCGAGCTCCCGGCACCTCGATGCACCGTGACCGAGCTTCTATCCCGAAACGACGACGACCCCGTCAATGGACGGGGCCGTCGATCTGTACGCCATCAGGGACTCGAACCCCGAACCCGCTGATTAAGAGTCAGCTGCTCTGCCAATTGAGCTAATGGCGCCCGTCTGAAGCGAGAGCAACTTTACCAGCGGCGGTCGGGCCGGAGAAATCGTGGGAGATCGGCGGGACGGGATCATCTGGGGGGCCACGACGACGTCGGCCCCGGCCTGAGAGCCGGGGCCGAACGTCTCGGTGGGGTGAGCGACGGGACTTGAACCCGCGACATCCGCGACCACAACGCGGCGCTCTACCAGCTGAGCTACGCCCACCACGGCGCCCCGGTCAAGAGACCGGAGACCGGAGAGAAGTGTAGAGGTATCAGGGGGCCCGCGTGGAATCGGGAACGACCGCCGATCCCTCGGCCTCGGCCAGCGCGCCCCGGTGGCGCGCGGCGATCTCGGCGGCATGGCGGGTGTCGGGGCCGGGAGGCGGGACGAAGACTGTCTCGCGGTAGTAGCGGAGCTCCTCGATGCTCTCGCGGATGTCGGCGAGCGCCCGGTGGTTGCCCTGTTTCGCGGGTGCGGCGTGGTAGGCGCGGGGGTACCAGCGGCGCGCGAGCTCCTTGATCGAGGAGACGTCGACGATGCGGTAGTGGAGGAACGCCTCCAGCCCGGGCATGTCGCGGGCCAGGAACGCGCGGTCCGTGGCGACCGTGTTGCCCGCCAGCGGCGGGCGACTGGCGTGTCCGCACTGCTCCTCGACGTACGCGAGCACCTGCGC
>CAVYDO010000003.1:0-2449200 GCA_963767345.1 uncultured Actinomycetota bacterium | reverse complement strand
GGTCGAGATGTCGTACGGCATGCCGCTCTTGGGCTCGTCGCGCTCGCCGTCGTTGTCGTGACCCGACGGCCAGTCGTGCTGCCGGTCGTCGCGGGCTTCGCGCTCGCGGTCGTCCTCGGCTTCGCTGCGGCGGATATTGCCTGGTGGAGGCGACCCCGTCCTCCGGCAGCGCTATTGGGACGGCATCGCCTCGGACCGCCCCGGCGCGTACTGGACCTGGGCGAACCTCGCCCTGCTGGCAGCGACGACAGGGCCGATCGTCGTCGCCTCGCTGGCCAGGATGCGCCTCGCGATCCCCGTGCGCGCCCTGGTGATCGGAGCGCTCGCCGCCGTGGCGATCGCCGACCTGTCCCAGATGAGTCGGGCCGAGGTCGACGGATCAGGCTCCCGTTCATGCCGTCGCTGACCCTGGCGACAGCCGCTCTCCCCGACGGTGGCGCCGTCCCGGGCTGGCCCTACAGGTCGGCGTCGCCCTCGCGTTGCAGCACCTGCTCCACACCAGCGCGTCGAGCGACAGCGCTGCCGTCGAGAACTCCGGCACGCCCTCCTCCGGCATGACCTGTGCTGCCAAGCCCAGCCCGCGACGCGCGAGCTCGGGCGAGGCCACGATGTGGCGGACGTCGCCAAGGCGGTACTCCCCCGTCACGACCGGCTCCACCCGTCCTGCCGGCGAGCAGGGCAGCCACCTCACCGATGGTCACCGGGCTGCCCGAGCAGACGTTGTACGCCGCCCAGGCCGGGGACCCGGCGTACACCGCGTCAATGGCGGCGACATTGGCCCGGGCCACGTCCCTGACGTGGACGAAGTCGCGGGTCTGGCCACCGTCCTCGAAGACCCGCGGCGGTCGCCGCGCTCCAGGGAGGACCGGAAGATCGCGGCCACCCCGGAGTACGGCGTGTCCCTCGGCATGCCCGGCCCGTAGACGTTGTGGTATCTCAGCGCGACCGCGGACGCTCCGGCCTGGCGGGCCCACGCCGAGGCGTAGTGCTCCTGCGCGACCTTATCGCCGCATAGCATGCGCGCGGGTCGACCGGGGCGCTCTCGGGCACGGTCTCCCATTCGAGAGCCTTGCCGCAGTCGGAGCAATGGTTGTCGAAGTCGCCCGCATCAAGCGCCTCGACCGTCCTCACGCCGCCGGTTTCCGGCCATGCTCCCCACAGGCGTACCGGCCCTCGCCGTAGACGACCATGGAGGAGGCGAGCACGAGCCGTCGTACGCCTTCGGCATGCATGGCGGCCAGCAGCGCCGCCGTGCCGAGGTCGTTGTGCGCGGCGTACAGCGGAGGTCGGCGACTGTGACCCCGGCACCGACCACGGCCGCCTGGTGCACACCACTCGATGCCGCGGAGCAGCGCGCGCCAGCCGTCGGCGTCGCGTACGTCGAGCCGGTGCGTACCGGGCGGAGCCTCACTGATCCCGTGGGCCTGCGAAAGCATGGCGTCGACGCACACCGCCTCGTGTCCCTCGTCGACGAGTTGCCGGTCGATGGCAGTGCCGATGAACCCGGCCGACCCGGTGAGCAGGATCCTCATCGCGGTCCGGGGATCCCATACGCGGCTCCACGTCGTCGGCCCAGGTCGAGCAGGCACAACCCCCGGGATCGGGCAGCGCCGCGACTGCGCGAGTGAGAAGTGCGCCCAGCCGGTCGAGGTTGCGTGCGAACAGGCGAAGACCTCTGCCTGGCTCACGCCCTCCCCTTCGCCCTCACCGGCGTCCATGTCGGTGACGAGGGCCAGTGGGGCGTAGCAGAGACGCAGCGCCCGGGCGAGGACGGCTTCCGGTTGTCCGGTCATGTTGACCAGGCTCCAGCCCTGCGCGGCGTGGTCTGCGACTCCGCGCGAGTTGAGAACGGCGACCCTCAATGACGACCATGGTCCCGCCGATCCGGACGTCGGGTCCGCGCTGGCGAGCGCTCCCGAGACCCTCGCGCAGTAAGGGTCGGCGAAAGGCACGTGCACCGCCCCGGTCTCGACATAGGTCGCGGCGCGGGCGTGTGTGCGGTCGACCAACTGGTCCGGCACCACGAGGTCCCCGGGCCGGACAGTCGGGCCCATCCCGCCGACCGCGCAGGGCGCCAGCACCTGGCGCACGCCGAGGGAGGCCAGCGCCCAGAGGTTGGCGCGGTAGTTGATCCGGTGCGGCGGGTACTCGTGCCCCCGCCCATGCCGGGGAGGAACGCAACGCGTCGATCCGCGAGTGTCCCCAGGGATATCGGAGCCGACGGCGCACCGTAGGGCGTCTCGACATCCACATCGTGCGTGTCCTCGAGGAAGCTGTAGAAGCCGGAACCGCCGATCACCGCAACGTCTGCCAGGGTCATGCGTCCGAGTCTGGCACCGGGCCGCCGGCGATCCGAGGGCCAACGCAAGGACGTCACCGCTTCGTAAGGTCGACGGGCCTGGTCGTTGTCAGCGTCGCGTGGCGCACGATCTCGAGCCTTCCACCGCTGCACGCCCGGGGAACGCAAGGTCGGAGACGCAACTGAGGCGGCTGACTCGAGGCCTCTTGCCGCCCCGCATCAAAACTATCCATCACCCAACGACTTGAAATTCGCGCTGGCCGCCCTATGACCACGGCGCCGCACCTGGCCGAGGACCAGCAAGACCCCGAGCGCGCCTGCGAACCCCTGCCATCCCACCCACGCAACCGCCGACGCAAACCACTGCTGCACGCGCGCGGCGCTCTCGACAACCGGGTCGCTACCAGCGCCGGAGTGCAGCACTCGCAGCTCCCACGCGCCGTACCAGGCGACGTAGGCGCCGGCCACCAGCAGCATCGCGCCGGCGAGACGCGGCAGAATCGAGGCAACCCGTCTGACCCGGTCGAGCACTCCGCGGCGGGCCAGCGCGACAGCCACCGCGGCGGCGCCTACAACGAGGCCCATTCCGGCGGCATAGGCCAGGAAGAGGGCGCCGCCTTCAACCACGGAGCCCACACGGAAGGAGGTCACTACGACCGCGAGGAACGGGGCGATCGTGCAGCCCAACGACGCCATGGCGAACGACGCTCCGAACCCGGCCATCGAGGCCAGGCTGTCGGTCACCAGCTTCGGGCTGCCACGACGCCGCGCTCGTGGTACCGGCAGGGTCGGCAGCCTGCGGCCGAGGAGCACCCACGCACCCGCCGCCGCCAGCGTCACACCGAGGACGACCGTGAACCAGGGCAAATGGCCGGTCACCGACGAGGCGACCGGCATGATCGCCAACCCGAAGAGCGCGAACACCGCCGCGAAGCCCGCCGTCATCGCGACGGTTGCCCGCACGGCGCGGCGCAGGGCCGCGGCACGCCCGGGCCGCTCGTCGAGGACGAAGATGCTGAGGTAGGCCGGGAGCAGGGCGAAGCCGCACGGGTTGACCGCTGCGAGCATGCCCGCGCCGAGCGCCAGGGACACAGTGTCCAGAGCGGGCAGCACCATCAGCCGGCCAGGTCGGCGACGAGGTCTTCGAGCTCACCGTTGTCGAGATAGCCCTCGTGCACGATCTCACCGTCTGCGTCGATCACGGTGTAGGTGCTCTGAGCGGTGACCCGGAAGTGCTTCCAGACCGTGCCCTGGTCATCGACCAGGTGCGTCACATGCTCTATCCGGCCTGCCATCGCTTCGATCTCACCTTGGGTGTCGAGACCGCCGACCCCGATGACGTTGACCCGGCCGGCGTACTCCTCGCCGATGCCGCTGACTGTGGGGATCTGCGCCCGGCAGGTCGGACACCACGGTGCCCAGAACCACAACACCGTGGGCTTGCCTGCGAGGGTCGTGCCTTGGAAGGGCTGCCCATCCAGACGGGTCGCGGCGAAGTCCAGGTCGGCGGTCTTGCCGGTGCCGGTCACATCGCCACCGGCGGTGGTTCCGGCTGTAGTGGTCGCCGTACCGCACCCAGCCAGGACCAGGACCAGAAAAACGAGGAGCCCGCTCAGCATTCGCATGCCTCCAGTCTCCCGCCTCGCCAAGTCTCCGTACTGTGAGCGCCATTACCGAGCACCGAACCGATGACGGGGCCGATCCCCTGTGACTCAGAGGCCGAGGTCCTTGCTGGAGGTGTTCTCGAGTGCCAACACGGGGCGGATGTAGCGATTGACGAGGACGCCGATGTCCTTGTGCCGGGTCTGGGCGGCGATGCGGTCAAGGGAGACGCCTGCGAGAGCTGCCGTGGTGGCGTGGCCGGCGCGCATCGAGTGGGCGGTGATCCTTGTGCCGTCGAGTCCGGCTGCTTCGGCTCGGGCGCGGAGCATCCGGGCGGGGACGTGCCCGGTGAGGAGTTGCAGACTGATGGTGCTCCCCCAGATGCGGGTGAACACCGGACCCGGGGCTGCGCCTCGGATGTTGCGCCAGGCGTTGAGGGCTGCGACGGGGTCGGTGGCGGCGTGCTGTCCGTGAGCGACGCCGACCACGGTGCCGTGGCCTTCGGGGTCGGTCTTGGACCGTCGGATGTGGAGCATCAGGCCGGCGGGTTTGTCCTCGATGTCACCGAGGGTGAGGGAGACGAGCTCGGAGCGGCGCAGCGCGGAGGCGTATCCGAGCAGGATCATCGCGGCATCTCGGATGCCGATCAGCGTGGTGCGGTCGATGCCGTCGACGATCTGGCGGATCTCGCCGACGGTCAGGGGTCGCGCCAGGCGCCGGGGCGCGGAGCCGTAGGTGCGGCGCAGGCCGCGGCGTACCTGGTGGACGGCGAGGGCGTCGGTGGGGTTGTGCAGGTCGCATGTGCGGTGGACATGGCGGATCACCGTGCAGATGAGATCGAGAGTGCCCATCGCGCGCCCGGCCGCGGCTTGTTCGGTCAGGTAGGCGCACACCGCGAGTGGATCGCTCGGCAGGACCGCGACGCCCCGGTTGGCGCACCATCGCTCCCAGCGGCTCCAGACCCCCGCGTAGACGCGGCGGGTGGACTCGGTGCGGGCCGCAGCGATCGCGGTGGCGATTCGCTCGCCGTCGGTGTCGGTGAGGCCTCGCGGCATGACGCCGATCGGGTCGATGGTGTGGACAAGGGCGGTAGCCGGCAGAGCGGCGCTCATCATCGTGGTCATCGCCCTGTCGTAGCGGCGACCGCGCCAGCCGCCGGCACCGGGCAGGCGCCGAACCGACGGGTTGGTCAGAAAAGACTGACTTTGTGATGACCGAGTCAAGTTAGAAAGCTTTCAGGCTCGGTTCCCCAGAGGGAACCGAGCCTGAAATTCGTAGCGGGGGCAGGATTTGAACCTGCGACCTCTGGGTTATGAGCCCAGCGAGCTACCGAACTGCTCCACCCCGCGTCGGTGAAGACAACTCTACGGGAGGGGTGAAGTGGCGGCCAAATCGGGCGGGTGGTGGTCTCGACACCGCTCGCTGCGCTCGCGGGCTCGACCACCGAGAACGTCACTTCGCTCGCGGGCTCGACCACCGAGAACGTCGCTTTGCTCGCGGGCTCGACCACCGAAGAGGCTCGCGGGCTCGACCACCGAGAACGTCACTTCGCTCGCGGGCTCGACCACCGAGAACGTCGCTTTGCTCGCGGGCTCGACCACCGAAGAGGCTCGCGGGCTCGACCACCGAGAACTCCACTGGCTCGCGGGCTCGACCTCCGAGAAAGAAAGACCTCGTCCGTCAAGAGGCCTCAGCCACCGGTCGACTTCTTGCCGGACCTGTCGAGGAGGGCGAGGGCGTCGTCGACGAAGCCGCGGGCCCTCTCGATCTCGTCGGCCCAGCCGGCGGTGTCGCCCTGGCGCTGCAGCCGGTCGGCCCGCTGGTAGGCGTCGTCGGCGAGGCCGAGGAGGCGGCGCACCTCCGGGGAGAGCCTGCCGGTCGGCGTCTCGGGGGTCGCGGGGTCGGTGGGGCCGGTGGTCGGGCCCGGTGCGGGCGGGGTGGTGCCCGGGTCGTCCGGGTCGACCTGCAGCACGTCGGCGATGGCCTCGTCGAGCGTCTCGCCGATGCCGACCTTGCCGCCGTACGAGACCAGCATGAACTGCAGGTTGGGGGGCGAGGAGGCGTCGGCGTCCTTCGATGCGTAGAGCGGCTGGACATACATCAGCCCGTCGGCCACCGGCAGCGTGAGCATGTTGCCGTAGTGCGGCTCGACGTCGCTGGAGGTGAACTTGAAGACCTCCGCACGCACGTCCTGGTCCGTCTGGATCGCGTTGGAGATCAGCGACGGTCCGTCGGGGGCGTCGTCGGTCGGCAGGCTCAGCAGCTGGAGCTTGCCGTAGTCGTCGGAGGTCGCGTCGCTGTTGACCCACAGGTAGGACGCCAGGCTCTCCTTGCCCTTGGGCACGTAGACCGACGTGAGGGCGTACACCTCGTTGGCCGGGTCGGGTGGCGCCGGCTCGGCCTCGCCCTCCTCCACCGGCACCGGCGGGTTGACGAAGATCCGGTACGGCGGCTGCAGCTTGGCCTTGCTCTCCGGGTCCTTCGGGACGACCCAGACGTTGTCCTTCTCGTAGAGGCTCTTCGCGTCGTCGACGTGGTAGTTCTGGTACTGGTAGCGCTGCACCTTGAAGAGGTCCTCCGGGTAGCGCAGATGGTCGCGCAGCGCCTCGGGGATCTCCGCCTTGTCCTTCACGACACCCGGGAAGGCCGAGCGCCAGGCCTTGAGGATCGGGTCGCTGTCGTCCCACGCGTAGAGGGTGACGCTCCCGTCGTACGCGTCGACGGTCGCCTTGACGGCGTTGCGGACGTAGTTGATCTCGTCGGTGGGGAGCGTCTGGAAGCCGGTGTCGGCCGCCAGCGAGTCGTCGACCATCGTCTCGAACGACTCGCGCTGGGACTGCGGGTACTCGTCGGTCGTCGTGTAGCCGTCGAGGATCCACACGATCCGGCCGTCGACCACTGCCGGGAACGGGTCGCTGTCGACGGTCAGCCACGGCGCGACCTTCTTCACCATGTCGCCCGGGTTGCGGTTGTAGAGGATCTTGCTGTTGTCGTTGACCCGGCCGGAGAGCAGGATGTTCGGCTCGCCGAACTTCACGGCGTACAGCAGCTTGTGCCACAGCCCGCCGACCGACACGCCGCCGGCGCCGTCGTACGTCGTGGTGCCCTCGGCGTCGGTCGCGGTGTCGGCCAGCCCGAACTCGACGTCCTTGCCCCCCTCGACCTTGCCGACGATGGAGTACGACGGGCTGCGCTCGCCGTAGTAGATCCTCGACTCGTAGCCGTCGGGCGACAGCCCCTCCAACGCGCGCTGGTCGGCGTCCTGGCCCTCGGCCCACTCCAGGACCGTCGACTGCTCCAGGTCGTCCTCGGGCCTCTGGTTGGCGTAGGCGGCGATCACCCCGTTGCCGTGCGTGTAGACGGTGTGCAGGTTGGACCAGTTCTGCGCGCCCTCGTCGAGCCCGGTCTGGTCGAGCTCACGCAGCCCGACGACCAGCGCGCGGTCGCGGCCCCCGATCGAGTAGCGATCGACGTCGAGCACCTCGGGGACGGTGTAGTAGGAGCGCACCTGCTGCTGCTGCTCGAAGCTCCTCCGCACCAAGGAGGGGTCGACCACGGGCAGCGAGGAGGTGGCGCCGTCGAGGTTGGGCTCCTCCTCCGGCGTCGTTGCCTCCTGGCTGCGGTGGGGCTGCACCACGACGTCCTCGATGTCGTAGGCCTGGCGGGTGGCCCGCATGTTGTTGGCGAGGTACGGCGCCTCCTTGTCGGCCTCGGACGGCTTCACCGAGACCTGCTGGATCACCGCCGGCCAGATCATGCCGACCAGGACCGAGGAGACGATCATCATCGCCAGGCCCATCGCCGACATCGCCCAGGTGCGGCGCCACACGTTGAGGAAGAACAGCACCGCACAGACCAGCGCGATGCCGGCGAGGATGTTGCGCGCCGGCCAGACCGCGTGCTCGTCGGCGTAGTTCATGCCGGTGATGAGCGGTCCGCTCTCGTTGAGCAGGTCGAAGCGGTCGAGCCAGTAGTCGCCGGCCTTGACCAGCACGAAGAGCCCGAGCAGCACCGAGAACTGCGCGATCGCGGCGGGCGAGAGCCGGTCGTGAGCGACCTGCAGGCGGATGCCGCCGAAGAGGTAGTGCACGCAGGCGCTGGCGATCAGCGCCAGCACCAGGACGACCATCGTGTAGTCGAGGAGGTAGTGCAGCCACGGCAGGTCGAAGACGTAGAAGCCGACGTCACGGTCGAAGTAGGGGTCCTTCTGGCCGAAGCTCTCGGAGTTGCGCCATAGCAGGAACGCCCGCCACTGACCCGAGGCAGATGCGCCGGCGAAGGCGCCGGCCAGCAGGCTGACGCCTGCCATCAGCCAGGTGCGGACCGGCAGGACGGCGTCGCGGTAGCGGTCGAGACCGGCCTGGTCGGGCGACGCCGGCCGGAAGAGGGGTCGCACCCGGTAGGCGACCAGCATGTTGCCACCCACGACGAGCGCCATGACCGCGCCGAAGACGAGGAAGAGGCCGACCCGGGTCCACAGCATCGTCGAGAACACCTGCTCGTACCCCAGGGAGCCGAACCAGAGGCGCTCGGTCCACAGCGACGAGGTCAGGGTGAGCAGCAGGAAGCCCGCCACCACGACGATCAGGGTCAGCAGCAGGATGCGGGGGCGCCGGTCGCGCACGCGCTGCACCCTCGGGTCGTCCTCGAAGAGGTCGCTCATCCGATCTCCTTCTCACTGGACGGGGCGTCCACCGGTTCGGCCATGGTGGCGGCGAGCAGGTCGAGCAGCCCCGGCACCAGGTCGGGACCGGTGAGCACGGTCGTCGGGTCGTCATGGGCCCGCAGGCGCAGGGCACAGTACGTCGAGCCGGCGCGCGAGACCCCGGCGACGATGCGGACCTCCTGCCGGTCGGGGTGCTCTCGGGCGAAGCTCTGCGCGTCGTCGAACTCGCTCGGGACGTCACCATCGGCCGACGGCGGCAGCACCAGCCGCTCGACGACGGCCGCGCAGCCGACGACGGACGACGGCCAGCCGATCGTCTCGAGCAGCTCCTCCAGCCGGTCGCCGGCGATCTCGTCCTGCTGGATCGGCGTCAGCGATCCGTCGGCCTCCCCCTCGAGTCCGAGGGCGGCGGCCAGGGCGGGCTCACGATCGCGAAGCCGTGTGGTCTCCACGAGCGCGAACAGTCGCGCCGGCTGGTCCCAGCCGGACTCGGCGGCGTGCGCCTCGACCTCGAGGACGGCCGCCCGCAAGGGATCGGTGCTGGGCTCGGTCATCTCGTTCCCTCCGTCGAGGCGGCGTCGGCGGTGTCGCAGGACGGCAGGTCGGCGTCGTGGTCGGCCGTCCAGTCGTCGATCGCCTCGACCGCCACGTGCATCGTGGTCGCCTTCACCAGCCGCATGTCGCCGCGGGGGGCGCCGACGGCGTCGGAGCAGTTGCGGGGCGGCACCATGAACAGCCGGGCGCCGGCGTCGCGGGCGGCAACGATCTTCTGCTGGATGCCGCCGATCGGTCCGACCTCCCCCGACTCGTCGATCGTGCCGGTGCCGGCGACGATCTCGTCGCCGGTGAGGGATCCCGGAGTCAGGGTGTCGTAGATCGCGAGCGAGAACATCAGCCCTGCGCTCGGCCCGCCGATGTCGGGGTCGACCCGCACGTGCACCTGGAAGGGGAACTCGAAGCCCGGCCCCGGCACGATGCCGACCCGCGGCCTGCCCTCGACCGCCTTCGGCGTGACGGGGACGGTCAGCCGCTCGCCGTCGCGCTCGACCTGGAACCGGACCGTGCCGCCCGGCTCAACCGCGGTCACCGCGTCGACGACGTCCTGTGCACTCTCGATGCGGGTCGAGTCGACCCGCAGGATCACGTCGCCGACCGACAGCGCGCCGTCCGCCGGCAGGCCCTTCTGCACGTCGAGCACCTTCACGACCATGCTCACGTCGTACCCGAGCTCGCGCAGCGCGTTGGCGGTCGCCGCGTCCTGTGAGGAGACCATCTGCTGGGCGCCCTCACGCTCGGCGTCCTCGTCGGTCTCCTCCGGGCGGTAGACCGCGTCGTGCGGGTAGACGGCCTCCTCCGGGTCGAGCCAGGAGCCCATCACCTGGAGCAGGTTGACCTTCGCGTCGGGCCGGGTGACGTAGACCGTCGTCATCCGGAGCTCACCGTCCTCGCGGTAGGTCTTGTGGCCGCTGACCTCGATGATCTCCTTGCCGTCCTCCTTGCCCAGGACGTCGACGGTCACGCCCGGCGCGTAGGTGACATACGGCAGCGGCACGAGGAGGGCCGCGATCCACAGGGCGGCGATGAGCGAGATGGCGATCAGGACCGCGACGGCACGCTGACTCATCGGCGCGTGCCGAAGCCAACGTTCCGAGGGCCCACCATCATGGGCCCAAGCCTCTCATCCTGCGACAACTAGCCGGGGGTGCGGGTCCGGCGTACGGCGATGCCGGTGCTCCGTTCGCGAGGTGTGACCGGCCGGCCGTACGCGCGCCCCGGGTGCTCACGGCCGAGGGCGGTGCCCAACCGGGCCACCGCCTCGTCGCGGTCGACCTCGCCGCGCCCGTCGCGCCCGGCCCACGCGGCCCAGGCCATCGCGAGCAGGGTCGCCACGGCGGCAGGCACGAGCCACAGCAGGATCTCCACCCCCTCAGCCTAGGTCGCGACGGTGGGTCCGCGGCGGCGGCGCGCTGCCGTACCCTCATCTGGGTGAGCACCACCCCTGACTCCGCCGGCCCCGACTCCGCGAGCGCGGTCCGGCTCGTCGACCTGCGCGAGACGCCGCTCGACGTCGAGGAGGTCCTCGCCAGTCTCGACGACGAGGCGAGCGGAGGACTGACGCTCTTCGTCGGACGGGTGCGCGACCACGACGGCGGCCGCGGTGTCGCCGGTCTCGACTACTCCGCGCACCCCTCCGCTCTCGACCGCCTGCGCGACGTCTGCGAGCGCATCGCCGCGTCGTACGACGTGCAGGGCGTCGCCGCCGTCCATCGCGTCGGCACCTTGGCCATCGGCGACGCGGCGGTGGTGGTCGCGACGACGTCCTCGCACCGCGGCGTCGCCTTCGAGGCGTCGAAGGCGCTGATCGACACACTGAAGGCCGAGCTGCCGATCTGGAAGCACCAGCGGTTCGCCGACGGCACCGACGAGTGGGTCGGCACGCCCTGATCCGTGGGCGAGTAGTTTTGGGGGCATGAGCGACGACCCCGGCACTCCCGGCCGGCCAGACGACGGCAAGGGCGACGAGCCCGGCGACGACAACACGCCCCAGAACCCCTTCAAGGGCACCCCGTTCGAGGCGATCTTCGGCGCCGGCATGCCCGACCTGTCCAAGATCTTCGGCGGTCAGCCCGGACAGGGGCCCGATCTGAGCGCGATCTTCGGCCAGCTCCAGGCGTTCATGAAGCCGCACGACGGGCCCCTCAACTGGGAGGCCGCGATCGACATCGCCCGCAAGACGGCCGCGCAGTCCTCCGACCCGAGCCCGAGCGAGCAGCAGAAGAGCGCAGTGGCCGATGCCCTTCGACTGGCCGACCACTGGCTCGACTCGGCCACCGAGCTCCCGTCGGGGGTCACCACGACCGCCGCCTGGTCGCGGGCCGAGTGGATCGTCGGCACCACGGACGTGTGGAAGGTGCTCGTCGAGCCGGTCGCCGCCCAGGCCACGACGGCGCTCGGCAAGGCGCTGCCCGAGGAGGCTCGCGCCGCCGCCGGTCCGCTGATCGGGCTGCTCGGCCAGGCCACCGGCGCGATGGTCGCCCAGCAGGTCGGCACCGCGCTCGGCGGCCTCGCCGGTGAGGTGCTGACCGCCTCCGACATCGGCCTGCCGCTCGGCCCGGCCGGCAAGGCCGCGCTGCTGCCGGCCAATATCGCCGCGTTCGCCGACGGGCTCGACGTCGGCTACGACGACGTACTGCTCTATCTGGCGCTCCGTGAGGCCGCCCACCAGCGGCTCTTCGCCAATGTGCCCTGGCTGCGCGAGCACTTGATCGGCGCGGTCCGCGACTACGCGGCCGGCATCGAGATCGACACCGCTGCCATCGAGGAGCAGGTGCGCGGCCTCGACATCAACGACATGAGCGCCATGCAGGAGGCCATGAACGGCGGCCTCTTCGAGCTCGCCGACACGCCCCAGCAGCGGGCGGCGCTGACCCGGCTCGAGGTGACACTGGCCCTGGTCGAGGGCTGGGTCGACGAGGTCGTCGGTCAGGCGAGTCTGGAGCGGATGCCGGCGGCGACCCGGCTCCAGGAGGCCGTACGCCGCCGACGCGCCGCCGGCGGGCCCGCCGAGCAGACCTTCGCCTCCCTCGTCGGGCTGGAGCTGCGGCCGCGACGACTGCGCGACGCCTCCACCCTGTGGGGCTCGCTGCGCTCCCGTCAGGGCGCCGAGGCCCGCGACGGCGTGTGGATGCACCCCGACCTGCTTCCCACCGCCGACGACCTCGACGACCCGCTCGGCTTCCGCGAGGAGGCCGCGGCGCCCGAGGCGATGACCGAGGAGGAGTTCGACGCCGGGCTGGCCGACCTGCTGGAGGGCCGGACCGGCGGCGCGCCCGAGCCGGGGTCGGACGACGGCACGGGCACGGGCAACGGCAAGGAGTGAGCTCGGCCGCTTCGGCGCTCCACGCGGAGGCGCTTGCGGTGCTGGACGCCTGGACGCCGCCGTCCACCGACCAGCTCGTGCTCCGTGACCGGTACGTCGCGCATCTCCTCGAGCAACCGGCCGGTGTCTTCCGGTCCTGCTTCCCCGACCACCTGACCGCCGGGGTGATCGTGCTCTCCGACGACCTCGACTCGGTGCTGCTCAACCTGCACGGCAAGGCGCGACGCTGGTTCGCCTTCGGTGGGCACCTCGAGCGGGGCGACTCGACCCTCGCGGACGCGGCACTGCGCGAGGCGATCGAGGAGTCGGGCCTGCCCTCCGTCGACCTCTCCCCCGATCCGGTGCACCTCGACGAGCATGTCGTCGGCTTCTGCGACCCCCGCGGGTCGGTGCACCACCTCGACGTCAGGTTCGCCGCCCGCGCGCCCGCGGGCGTCCTACCCCAGACCAGCGAGGAGTCGCTGGAGGTCCGGTGGTGGCCGCTCGACGGCCTGCCGGACCTCGAGGACGAGATGCGCACCCTGATCCGGCTGGCCCGGGAGCGCCTGGGCGGCTGAGCCGGCGGCTCAGTCGGCGTCGGCCGCGTCGGGCGGGCCGTCCATCCGGGCCCCGGCGGACCAGCCGGCGAGGTAGCCCTTGGCGCGCTCGGACTTGGGGTAGCGGTCGACCCACGCCCAGAAGTCGGCGTTGTGGCCGGGCTCGAGCAGGTGGGCCAGCTCGTGGACCAGCACGTAGTCGACGACCCACGCGGGCATCTCCTGCAACCGCTCGGACAGCCGGATGGTGCGGTCGACCGGCGTGCACGAGCCCCAGCGGGAGCGCTGGTTGGCCACCCAGCGGACCGACGCCGGGCGAGCCAGCCCGCCGAGGTAGTCGTCGCTGAGCCGCTCGGCCCGTCGCTGGAGGTCGTCGTCGGTGGGCCTTCGGCGCGCCTCGGAGCGACGCACCCGATCCACCATCTGCTCGACCCACGAGGCCTCCTCGCGCCGTGACATCGAGGCCGGGATGAGCACGACGATGCGGTCGCCGTCGCGGTAGGCGGACACGGTACGGCGGCGTCGCCGCGAGCGCCGTACCTCGACGAGCGGGGCCCCGACCTCCGGCTCCTGCCGGCTCATAGCCGGCTCCCCGCCCACTCGAGCAGTCGCTCGCGCGGCCAGGTGTTGACGATGCGGTCGGCGTCGATGCCCGCCTCCTCGGCCCGGTGGCAGCCGTAGTCGAGCATGTCGAGCTGTCCGGGCGCGTGGGAGTCGGAGTCGACGGAGAAGAGACAGCCGAGGTCGCGAGCCTGCTCGAGCAGTCGCGTCGGCGGATCGCGGCGCTCGGGCCGCGAGTTGATCTCGACGGCCACCCCCTGCTCGGCACAGGCCGTGAACACCGCGCGGGCGTCGAAGTCGCTGCCCGGTCTGGTGCCGCGGTTGCCCGTCACCAGTCGGCCGGTGCAGTGGCCCAGGACGTTGGTGAACGGGTTGTGCACCGCGGCGACCATCCGCCTGGTCATCTGCGCCCGGTCCATGCGGAGCTTGGAGTGGACGCTGGCCACCCGGACCTGCAGCCGGGCGAGCATCTCGTCGGTCTGGTCGAGCGTGCCGTCGTCGAGGATGTCGACCTCGATGCCCTTGAGGAGGGTGAAGTCGCTGCCGCTCCCCCGGAGGTGGTCGTTGACGGCGTCGATCACCAGGAGCTGCCGGCCGAGCCGCTCGGCACTGAGCCCGTGCGCGACCGTGAGCCGGGGCGAGTGGTCGGTGAGGACGAGGTACTCGTGGCCGAGCTCGACCGCGGTGAAGGCCATCTCCTCCAGCGGGGAGCCGCCGTCGGACCAGTCGGAGTGGGAGTGCAGGTCACCGCGCAGCGCGGCTCGGAGCGCCCGGCCACCGGGAGCGAGCGGCCCGGCGCCGTCTGCCTCCAGCCGCGCCAGCCGCTGCGGCAGCACACCGCCCACCGCTTCGGCGACCACCTTCGCGGTGCTGGCCCCGATCCCGTCGAGCTCCGTCAGCGTGCCGTCGGCCGCCCGACGAGCGACCTCCTCGGGAGCGAGCGGCAAGATCGCGGCCGCCGCCTTGCGGAAGGCCTGGACCTTGTAGGTGTCCTCACGGGCCCGCTCGAGCAGGAACGCGATGCGTCGCAGGGCGGCGACCGGCCCGGCGGCGTACGCCGCAGCGTCGTGAGGCGCGGGAGGGCTGTCGGGCACGTCTCGCATCCTGCCACCCCGCACCGACTTTCTGCGTCCACACCCCGTGGACGACGAAGCCGCAGGTCAGCGCGGCGTACTCCGCCTTCCCGAGCCGCTCCTCCACCGCCGCTCCCCAGGCTCTCCCCGGAGGTTCAGCACCGACCGCCGGTTCCGCACAGCTTTATCCACAGGTTGTCCACAACCCGCGTTGACTCCGCGCTCCCCCGCCTCCTAGCGTGCTCGTTCGAAGGGGGCTCCGCCCGTGGCCGCGAGGCGAGGCCGGACGACGCTGGCTTGGGGAAGGCAAACGTCGTCGGGTCGGGCGGAGCCCCTCTCAGCACCGACTTCCGTGCCCGACCCGGGCGCTGCGGGGTGGCTGCGTGCCTCACCCTCAGGCGTGGCGTAGGGTCTTTTCCGGTCCGCGTGGCGCCCAACCGGGTGAGCGGCCGGATCCCGACGGGCTTCCCTGACTACACCCCGTCGCGACGACCACACAAACTATGAAGCAAGGAGGCCGTCATGGCGGAGACCTGGAGCGGCGAGTTCTACTGCGTCAAGTGCAAGGCGAAGCGCGAGGCTTCGGGCGAGGTCAAGGTCAACGACAAGGGCACGCGCATGGCCAAGGCCAAGTGCCCCGAGTGCGGGACCAACCTCAACCGCATCCTCGGGAAGGCCTGACGCACTTCCAAACACGAGACGGCGGCGTCCCCACCCGGGGCGCCGCCGTCTCGTCGTTCCGCAGGGCGACATTCCACAGGCGTTTGCGTGCTCGGTACGTCGCTCGCCCGCCTGCGCCGCGTCGGCTGTGGATCTAGCGGATCCACCACGTCGCGTCGTGCCAGTCTCGCGGCATGACCGACATCCTGCGGCCGGGGAGCCGCCTCGCGCGACGGTCCGGTGGACTGGTGCAGGCCGGGCCGGCAGCCGGGCCGCTCGTGGTCGTCGCCGACCGGCTGCGCCCGGCCCTCGATGCGCTCCTGGTCGGCAGGCCCGTCGAGTGCCCTGAGCTCCTGACCTTGCTCCGGGCGGCCGGGCTGCTGGTGGCCGCCGACTCGCTGCGGGGCACCCTGCCCCCCGACGAGCAGGGACAACGGCTCGTCGCCGGCCTCTTCGCCGAGTTCGGCGACGACGCTCCGCGCCGGTTGGCGGCACGCTCCGACACCGGGGTCGGGATCGTGCGGGCCGGGCCTGCCCCGCCCGACGCCGACGCACTGCGGGCGCGGCTGGGCGCCTTGGGGCTGGGCCGAGGACGGGGCCGGGGACTGGTCCGAGGCCGGGACGTCACGGTCCTGCTCAGTGACGGTGAGCCGACGCGACGACAGGTCGACCGGCTGATGGCCGCCGACCGTCCACATCTCCTGCTCACGGTGCTGGACACCACCGTGCGGCTCGGCCCGTTCGTGATCCCGGGCCGCACCGCCTGCCTGCGCTGCTACGACGCGCGGCGCACCGAGGACGATCCGGGCTGGCCCACGGTGCACACCCAGTGCACCGGCCCGGCAGGCGGCTGGGGCCTGGTGCCCCGTGACCCCGCGCTCCTCGACCTCGCGCTGGCCTGGGCCGCGCGCGACGTCGCGGCGTACGCCGACGGCGACCGGCCGGCGACCTGGTCGGCAACCGTGACCATCGACTCCGAGCTGCTCGTGCCGCGTGAGGATCTCGCCCGGCACCCGCACTGCGGCTGCTGCTGGGACGAGCTCACCGCCTAGATGATTGATTCCCGGGGATGTGACTGGTGTGGCGCGTGTGAATTGGTGCGAGGGTGCCTAAGAGTCGGTGTTGCTAACCCAACCGAAGCTCTGGAGGCCTCGTGGACACCGATCTGGACACCCTCGCGACTGCACTCTATGTGACCACCGACGATCTGCTCCGCGCTCATCCCGAGCGTGTCCCGCACCGGCCGAAGGGCTCCTTCGAACCGGCGACCAGCGACGCCGAGATGCTCACCCTGGCGGTGATGCAGGCCCTGCTGGGCTACACCAGCGAGTCCCGCTGGCTGCGCTACGCCCATACCCGTCTGCTCGGCATGTTCCCGACAATGCCGTTGCAGCCGGGCTACAACAAGCGGTTGCGCAAGCTGTCGAACACGATGGTCTGGTTGATCGGCGAGCTCGCTCGCCAGACCAGCACCGTCACCGACGACGTCTGGGTCGTCGACTCCACACCCGTGGAATGCGCACGCTCGCGAGAGACCGTGAAGCGCTCGGACCTGGCCGGGTGGGCCGAGTACGGCTACTGCGCCTCCCACAGCCGGTTCTTCTGGGGACTGCGTCTCCACCTGGTCTGCACCCTGGACGGGCTGCCCGTGGGATGGGCCCTGACCGGAGCCAAGGCCGACGAACGCGAGGCTCTCGAGGCGATCCTGGCTGCCACACCCGGCCTGGCGCGGCCCGGCCGGCAGATCGTGATCGCCGACAAGGCCTACTACGGCCGTGAGTTCGAAGCAGGGCTCGATCACGCCGGGATCGACCTGCTCCGCAAGGCACGCAAGGGCGAGAAGCCCCGTGCCGGCAGGGAGTTCTTCAAACCACTGCGCCAGATCATCGAGTCCGTTAACGCCACGCTCAAGGGACAACTCGACCTAGAGCACCACCGCGGCAGGACCCCAGCCGGAGTCTGCACCCGCATAGCCCAACGGGTCCTGGCGCTGACCGCAGCGATCTGGCACAACGACGCACTCGGCCTCACCACCCATCGCTCATTGACTGCCTACGACCACTGAACCCGGGAATCAATCATCTAGTGGGTATCGCCGTTAGTTCGTCGGGGGTCGGTGAGCCAGGCGGTGGGGTCGCCGAGGTAGAGGCCGCAGGCGGTGTCGAGGGCTTCTTCGGGGGTGCCTGAGGGCCAGCCGTTGGGGAGGGCGGCTTGCTCGTAGTCGTCGTGGCTGGCGCGGTAGATCGCAAAACCCCAGCGGCTGGCTGACCCGGCGTAGCGCAGTCGGAAGAGTTTGAGCTGGTCGCCGTCGGTCAGGGTGGCGTCGATGTAGGCAAACCCGGCGCGGTAGCGGGTGTGGATCATCTCGAGCTGTGGCCAGCGTTCCTCGGCTCGGGCCAGGAGCCGTTGCCGCAGCGACGTCTGGGTCGAGTCGGGGATCTTCGCCATGTTCCTCATCATCGGGCATCACCGATCGGCCCAACCTTGCCGCTGCGGCGTGGCGACTTGGCCCCCGGCTGCTGGATGCGCCAGAAATGGATGTGACTCCAACCTGTGCTGATGTCGTGGTCCTCACCGACCAGGAACGTCGTGTCCTGACCGGGCGTGCAAACGCCGCCCGCTGCCCGCACCGTGACGTGCTCCGGGCCCGGATCGTGCTGGCTGCCGCCGACGGCGTCCCGAACGCCCAGATCGCCCGTGACGTCGGGGTCTGTGAGGACACCGCCCGGCGCTGGCGACACCGATTCTGCGCCCGGCGTCTGGACGGTCTCAAGGACCGACCGCGGTCGGGTCGACCACCGGTGTTCACCCCGGTCGAGGTCGCCGAAGTCAAGGCCTTGGCGTGCACCCGGCCGGCCGACCACGGTCTGCCGCTGACCAGGTGGTCGACCGCCGAGCTCACCGCGCACGCCGTCGCGACTGGGCTGGTGCGACCCGTGTCGACCTCGACGATCGGTCGTTGGCTGGCCGCAGATGCGATCAAGCCGTGGCAGCACCGTTCGTGGATCTTCCCCCGTGACCCCGACTTCGCGGCCAAGGCCGGACGGGTGCTGGACCTGTACCAGCGTCGCTGGAACGGGGTCGACCTCAGCCAAGACGAGTACGTGATCAGTGCTGATGAGAAGTCCCAACTGCAAGCCCTCCGACGCCGTCACCCCGAAACCCCTGCTGCACCGGGGCAGCCACGGCGGGTCGAGTTCGAGTACCGCCGCGGCGGCACCCTGGCCTACTTCGCCGCCTACGACGTCCACCATCCCCGCGTGCACGGGATGACCGCGCCCAAGACCGGGATCGAGCCCTTCACCCAACTGGTCGAACAGGTGATGACCCAAGAACCGTACGCCTCGGCGAAACGTGTGTTCTGGATCGTCGACAACGGCTCCTCCCACGCCGGGCAAGCATCGATCGACCGGATGCGCGAAGCCTGGCCCAACACCGTCCTGGTTCACCTGCCCGTGCACGCTTCGTGGCTCAACCAGGTCGAGATCTACTTCTCGATCTTGCAGCGCAAAGCCATCACCACGGGCGATTTCGCCGACCTCGACGACCTCGCCCAACGGATCCACGCCTTCGAGAACCGCTACAACCAGACCGCTGAACCGTTCGGCTGGAAGTACACCCGCCACGACCTCAACCGCCACCTCGCCCGCCTCAACAACGACGGCACCCTCACGACAGCGGCCTGACCCCCGACGAACTAGCGGCGATACCCACTAGCGGCTCACCAGTGCTCGCTGTCCAGCTTGCCCTCCATGGCCCGCAGGTGCTCACGCGAGCAGGAGTCGCAGAAGATCCGGCGACGGCCGTGCTCCGTCGCCGTCGTCCAGGTCAGCGTGACGCCCTCGCCGTGCCCGGCCGGGGCCTGCCGGCCGCAGAAGTCGCAGCTGACCGCATCCACCACGGCTTCGACCCTACGCCCGGCCCGGTGTCCGGGGACAGCCGAGGGCCGGGTACGACGCTCGTCGTACCCGGCCCTCGGGGTCGTGGTGGATATCGGATGCGGGCGGCCCGCCGGTCGTGCCGGACCGAAAGCTCGCGGACCGCCCTGTCTGTGCCGCTCGGCCGGCTCTGACTAGCCGATCGAGCGGGCCAGGGCGAGGCGCGCCTGCTGCGCGGCCTCCTCAGCGCGACGGCTGAGTCGGCGGGCGAGGGCCAGCTGGTGCCCCCGACGCCGCGAGTGCGCCTCTCCCAGGCGCGCGGACATCTGTGCGCGCGCGAGTTCTTCTGCCATGAGATTCATGTCGTTGCTTCCGTTCTTCAGGTCGTTCACGTCTTGGCTTCCTCGGGTGATCCAGAGAGCGCGCCCCTGGTGCGTACGCCGCTCAGGCGGCCTGGTTGCTGGGGTCGTTCTTGCGTGGACGTCCACGCGGACGCTTCCGCGGGATCACGACTCCCTGCAAGAACAGCTCGCCACCCCAGACACCCCAGGGCTCACGCCGCTCCAGCGCCCCGTCGAGACACATGTCTTGGACCGGGCAGGACTGGCACAGCGCCTTGGCGTACTCCACGTCGGTGGGTGACTCGGCGAACCACAGCTCCGGGTTGTTCGCCCGGCACGGCAGTAGCTCCTCGTCGACCCGACCGGCCGCGTCGTGGAGGCCGCCCAGCGTCACATCGAGTGTCGCGTCGGCAGCCCCATCAGTGCGGTCGAGAACGCTGATGGTCATTTCGTCACCTCCTCCTCTGACCTGTCGTGTGGCGGTTGGGAAACAGAAAGGCCGCGGATCCCTTGGGTTGGGTTCCGCGGCCTGGAGGCTGCCGGTGCTGAGGCGTTCTCAGTCTGGCGGACTCCAGGCAAGGGGACCCGGGAAGGGCTTGGCCTCGATGAGGCTCCGGACGGAGCCGTCGACGACACCGGTGCCGCGCACGGCCGCCTGGGCGCAGGGGTGGCCATCTGCGGACGTGCCGATGGGCGCCGTGGCGATGGGCATCGCCGGCGTCTGGTCGATCATCAGGTTCTTCATTCGGGGCCACCTCCTTCGGTGCATTCGGGCGCTGAGGTCGTCACTCTCATGTGCGCGCGTGGGCTTTGTGAGAGGAACGCTACCTTCGCGAACGTGTCATGGGCAAACGATTTAATGGGCATTTCACGAAATTTCTTCCGGTTCGGAAGTCAGCAGCGCAAGAACGTCCTCTCCGTAACGGTCGAGCTTGGTCTGCCCGATGCCGTTGATGCGCAGCAGATCCTTGGCGGATGCGGGCTTGTGCTCGGCGATCAGCTGAAGGGTCGCGTCGGTGAAGACGACGTACGCCGGGACCTTCTCGGTGTCCGCTCGCTCCTTGCGCCAGCCCCGGAGTCGCTCGAAGAGCGCCTCGTCGTAGGACGCCGGGCAGTCGGAGCAGCGGCCCAGCTTCTTCTCCTGGCCGGTCGACAGCATCCTGCCGCACTCGCGGCAGGTGACCGCCCCGCGGCGGCGCCGCCGCGACTCGGCCGGCATGAGCGCAGGGTCGTCGGGGCGGACGCCGTCGAGGAAGCGGCTGGGCCGGCGGCTGGCACGGCCACCCGGGTTGCGTGCGAGTGACCAGGACAGCCGCAGGTGCGTGCGGGCGCGGGTCATCCCGACGTAGAGGAGGCGGCGCTCCTCCTCGATCTCGGCCGGGGTCTCGGCATAGGTGATCGGGAGCGTGCCGTCCTGAAGGCCGCACAGGAAGACCGCGTCCCACTCGAGGCCCTTGGCGGCGTGGAGCGTGCCGAGGGTGACGCCGGACGCCTGCGGTGCGTGCTGCTCGGCGGCGCGTCGGTCGAGCTCGTCGACGAACTCGCCCAGGTTGAGACCCGCCCTGGCCTGCTCGTCCGCCATGGTCACCAGCGCCTGCCACGACTCCCAGCGGTCGCGAGTCTGGCCGCGACCGGCCGGTGGCGCGGGGCTCCAGCCGAGACCGGAGAGGGTCGCGGTCACGTCGTCGACGAGACTGTCGCCGCCCCCGCCGCTGCGGGCCGTGCCGCGGAGCAGGGTGACCGCCTGCTTCACCTCCGGCCGCTCGAAGAACCGCGCCGCACCCCTGATGACGTAGGGGATCTGCTTGGCCGCGAGCGCCTCCTCGAACGTCTCGGACTGGGCGTTGATGCGGAAGAGCACCGCCATCTCGGCCAGGGCCACGCCCTGGCTGCGAAGCCGCACGATGTGGTCGGCCACGTCGGTCGCCTCGGCGACCTCGTCGGGCAGCGCGGCGTAGGTCACCTGCGGGCCGGACGGCTGCTGGGCGGCCAGGGCGACGCCCTGGCTCGGGGTGTCCGCGAGCAGCGCATTCGCGGCCGCGACGACCTCGGGGGTGGAGCGGTAGTTGCGGACCAGCTCGATGCGCGCGGCGTCGGGATGCTTGGCGGGGAACTCCCTCAGGTAGGCCGCGTCGGCGCCGGCGAAGGAGTAGATCGTCTGCGCGGGGTCGCCGACGACGCAGATCTCGTGTCGACCGCCGAGCCAGAGGTCGAGGAGCGCGGACTGGAGCGGCGAGACGTCCTGGAACTCGTCGACGACGAACCATTTGTACTGCGCGCGGACCTGCGCTCCGACCCGCTCGTCGTCGGCGAGGGTGCCGGCGGTGAGGAGCATGATGTCCTCCATGTCCATGCGGCCCTGGTCGCGCTTGACCTGCTCGTAGGCCGCGAACACCCGCCCGACCTGCTCCGCGTCGAGCGCGCCCACCTCGCGGCCACGCGTCGCCGCGCGGGCGGCGTAGGACTCCGGGGTGACATTGGAGACCTTGGCCCACTCGACCTCGCCGGCGAGGTCACGAAGCAGCGCCTGGTCCGCCTGGATGCGCTGTCGTCTGGTCGCCTGGGCGAGCATGCCGATCTTGGACTCGGTGAGCACCGGCAGGTCGGCGCCGTGGATGCGCGGCCAGAAGTAGCGCAGCTGGCGCAGCGCCGCGGAGTGGAAGGTACGCGCCTGGACGCCGCCGGCGCCGAGGTCGCGCAGCCGGGTGCGCAGCTCGCCCGCGGCCCGGGTCGTGAACGTCACCGCCAGCACCTCGGTGGGCTGGTAGACACCGCGCGCCACGCCGTACGCGATGCGGTGGGTGATCGCCCGCGTCTTGCCGGTGCCCGCGCCCGCGAGCACGCGCACCGGCCCGCGCAGCGCCTCGGCCACGCGGCGCTGCTCGGGGTCGAGCGCGGTCAGCAGGTCGTCGGGATCCATCGCTCCCGACCCTAGAACCACCCGCCGACAACACCGATTCGTGTGCCCTCGCCGACGGACGGCCGCGGCTCGGCGCTCTGATGCACGTCGTACGCTGCGGCCATGACCATCGACAGTGCGTCTGGCAGTCGCTTCGTCATGTACTCCACGCCGTGGTGCGGCTACTGCCATCGCCTCAAGAGCCAGCTCGCGCGTGAGGGCATCGACTTCGAGGCCGTCGACATCGAGCAGCAGCCCGACGCCGTCAAGATCGTCGAGGAGGTCAACGGCGGCAGCCAGACGGTGCCGACCCTCGTCTTCGCCGACGGCGCCGCGATGACCAACCCGTCGCTGGCGCAGGTCATGGACAAGCTCGCCACGCTCCCCTGAGCCGCCGGCGCTACCAGGAGCCGGCGAGCGGCCCGCCGTACCAGGACTCCATGAGGCCCCGGGAGATGGAGACCGCCGAGGGCGGCAGCACGTCGCCGGACTCGGTGGCGGCACTCAACTCCTCCCGGGTGAACCAGCGTGCCTCCTCGATCTCGTCCGCGTCGACGCGGATGTCGGTCGTCTCCGCCCGTCCCAGGAAGCCGACCATCAGGCTGGACGGCAGCGGCCAGCCCTGGCTGCCGAAGTAGGTCACCTCACCGACGACGACCCTCGTCTCCTCGTAGACCTCGCGGCGGACCGCGTCCTCCAGCGTCTCCCCCGGCTCACAGAAGCCGGCGAGGGTGGAGAAGCGTCCGGCCGGCCACGACGGCTGCCGGCCGAGGAGGCAGGCCTCCTCGGCCGTGCCGGCCGCGCCGGTCGTGACCAGCATGATCACGGCCGGGTCGCTGCGCGGGAAGGTCCGCCAGCCGCAGGCGAGGCACACCAGCTCGTGGCCGGCCAGGCGGGAGGCCAGACTCCCACCGCAGCGGATGCAGTGCCGGGTCACGCGGTGCCACTCGGCGATGCCGATCGCGTGCAGCACCAGCGGGCCCTCGGGCCCGTCGCCCAGAAGGGACGGCAGGACCGCGCGTACGCCGACCCAGTCCTCGCCCGCCGCGGCCGAGGGAAGCAGCCGGGAGAAGTAGGTGCGTCCGCCGTGCTCGCCGAGCAGCACGGTCACCCCGTCCGCCGCTATCCGATCGGCGGCGTCGGGCGAGACCCACTCCACCCGCCCGTCGGCGGGCCGGACGCGGCTCCCGGCGATGACCAGCACCCGGCTCCTCGGGTCCGCCCAGCGCTCGGCGAGCGCGCGCTCGTCGCCTCGGAGCCAGGCGATCCGGTCGTGCGGGTCGGCGGCCATCCGCTCGTGCGCGTGGGTCACCCGGCGAGGCTAGCCGTCGGGCATAGTTGCGGCCGTGAGCACCCATCTCGGCGCAGCACCCGGCGACATCGCGCCCGTCGTCCTGCTCCCCGGAGATCCGCTGCGAGCCACCTGGATCGCGAAGACCTTCCTCGACGACGCCGTCTGCTACTCCGAGGTCCGCGGCATGTACGGCTACACCGGCACCTGGCGCGGCGACCGCGTCTCGGTGCAGGGCTCGGGGATGGACAGCCGTCGCTGGCGATCTACGTCAACGAGCTCTTCGGTGAGTACGACGTGCAGACGATCGTGCGGGTCGGCTCCTGCGGTGCGCTCGTCGAGCCGGTGAGGCTGCGGGACATCGTGATCGCCTCCGGCGCCTGCACGGACTCGGCGATGAACAAGATCACCTTCGAAGGGCTCGACTACGCGCCGGTCGCCGACTTCGGCCTGCTGCGGGCGGCGTACGACGCCGCGGTCGCCGGGCCGGACGGAGCCGCCGGGGTGCACGTGGGCCTGGTGCTCTCGGGCGACTCCTTCTACGCCACCCGGCCCGAGCTCACCCGGAGGATGGCCGAGCACGGTGTGCTCGCCGTCGAGATGGAGGCCAGCGCGCTCTACACCCTCGCCGCCCGCTACCGGCGCAGGGCGCTGGCCATCTGCACCGTCTCGGACCAGATCGTCACGGGCGAGGAGACGACGGCCGTCGAGCGCGAGCAGGGCTTCGGGCGGATGGTCGAGATCGCCCTCGCCGCGGCGCTCATCCGGTGAGCAGCCGCCTCAGCTCGTCTCGGCCGGGAAGGGACTCCGGCTCGACCAGGCGGGCGGTGCGGACGTAGTAGAAGGCCGCGCGGACCTGCTCGAGCGGGATGCCGTTGAGCTCGGCCCATGCCAGTCGGTAGAGGGCGAGCTGAAGCGGATCGGCATGGACGGACCGGGAGGTCTTCCAGTCGACGATCAGGTAGGACCCGTCGGGCTCGCGGTAGACCGCGTCGATGCGGCCGCGGATCACCTGCCCGGCGAGCACCAGCGCGAACGGTGCCTCGACGCGATGGGGCGGGCGGTCGGCGAACGGGCCGGCCTCGAAGCGCTCGATGAGCTCGCGGAGGTCGGCGTAGTCGTCGATGCCGGCATCGGCGCGACCGGGCAGGTCCTCGGGGTCGAGGAGGGGCTGCTGACCGAAACGCGCCTCCACCCAGGCGTGGAACTCGGTGCCGTGCCTCGCTTGTGGCGACGGCGGTCGCGGCATCGGTCGGGCGAGGTCGCGGGCGAAGGCGTCGGCGTCGTCGCGCAGCCGGGACATCGCGGTCGCCGAGAGGCTCGACGGCAGTGGCACGGGCACGACGTCGGCCCGCTCGGCCCGGGCCTCGACCAGGAGCCGCTCGATCTCGGAGTCCCAGGCCGCCACCTGGGCGGCGGTGACCACGTCGAGGCCGTCGTCGACGAGCGCGGCGTCGGTCGAGGGATCGTCGAGCAGCGCGAGGACGCGCTCCGCGGCCGCCAGCCGGCGCTGCTGCTCCTGCCCGAGACCGGTCACCGGCCAGGGCACCGAAGCGTCGATCTCGTCGTAGGGGTTGGGGGTGCCGGCGTCGGGCTTCTCGAGCCAGTCGGCCACCTCCTCGCCCCACTCCTCGAGCCTCTCCTTGACCACGCGCTGGTAGTCGGACGGGCCGAACGGCCGCTTCTGCGGGCCCCACACGTAGGAGGTGACGGCGAGATGGCGCGCGGCGCGGGTGAACGCGACGTACCCCAGGCGAAGCTCCTCCTCGCCGTCGTGTGCGCGGGTGTCGGCGCGGTAGGCGTCGAGCGCCGGCTTGTCGAAGCCCGCGAGCTGCGGGAGATCGGCCGCATCGCCGCGCAGCGGCGCGGGGAGCACCGCCGGTGAGCTCACCCACAGCGTCCGGGAGCGGTTGGAGGGGAAGCGCGTCTCCCCCACGCCCACGCAGAAGACCGAGGACCACTCCAGGCCCTTGGCGCGATGGACGGTGAGCAGCTTGACCGAGTCGGCGGCCGTCGGGGTCGCGATGTCGAGGCCGTTGCCGTCGTCGGCCTCGGCGGTCAGGTAGGCGAGCAGGGCCGGCAACGTCACCTCGCCGTCGACGGACTGGAAGTCGGCCACCGCCTTGACGAACAGGTCGACGTTGTCGCGCCTCGCCGCCGCCGCCGGCGACACCGCGGCGGCGAGCTCGACGTCGACACCGGTGGTGTCGACGATGCGTCGCACGATGTCGAGGAGAGGGTCGCCGACGTGCGCCCGCAGCATCCGCAGCTCGGCGGCGAGCAGGCCGAAGCGCTCGCGCGCCTGCGACGAGTACGGCGCGTCGCCGGGCGAGGCGAGCGCGTCGCTGAGCGCAGGCAGCTCGGCGACATCGATGCCGTCGGCGATCTGGAGCAGCTGCTCGACGACCGTCTCGGACTCCACCCGACCGGACCCGCCCGAGATCTCGACCGCGCGCTGCGCCAGCAGCCGGAGGTCACGAGGCCCGATCGCCCAGCGAGGACCGGTGAGCAGGGTGAGCATGGCGGCGTTGGCGGTGACGTCGTGCATGAGGGTCAGGGTGGCCACGATCTCGGCGACCTCGGGCAGCCGGATCAGCCCGGACAGGCCGACGATCTCGACCGGCACCCCGGCGCCGGTGAGCGCGTCGTACACCTCCTCCGCCTGCGCGTTGTCTCGGGTCAGCACGCCGATGCCGGCCCACGCCGTGCCGGCCTCGTGGACCGCTCGCACCCGATCGGTGAGCCAGACGAGCTCGTCGAGCGCCCGCTCCAGGACATGCGTCTCGACCAGGCCCTCCCCCGCGTCGTCGCGGGCGCGGAGGCGGGCGACACGGTCGCCGTACTCCGCGAGCAGCGGCTCGGCCAGCCGGTTGGCGACGTCGAGGATGCGCCGGTCGGAGCGCCGGTTGACGGTGAGCGGCAGCAGCCCCGCCCCGAGACCGGCCTGGCCGCCAGCAGCGGGGAAGGTCTCGGCGAAGTTCAAGATGTTGGACACCGAGGCTCCGCGCCAGCCGTAGATCGCCTGGTTGGGGTCGCCCACCGCCATCACGGGGTGGCCGAGCCCGGCCTCGGTGGTCGGCCCGGAGAACAGCCGGCTGAGCATGATCGCCTGCGCGACCGAGGTGTCCTGGTACTCGTCGAGCAGCACGACCTTGAAGCGCGACCGCTCCAAGACGCCCACATCGGGCTGCTCCGCGGCCAGCCGGGCGGCGAGCTCGATCTGGTCGGAGAAGTCCATGACTCCCAGGTCGGCCTTGAGACGGCGGTAGCCCGCGACCAGCTCGAGCAGCTCGCCACGCCGGCCGATGGCGTTGATCGCCTTCTCGATCGCGTCGCGGTAGGTCTTGCGGTTCTTGCCGGCGACCTCGTCGTCGAGGGCTCGCCGGAAGCCCGCGACCGCGTCGGTGTCGACACGGCGTACGTCATCGCTGGTCGCGAGGTGCTCGCTCATCGCGGAGTCGAGGGCGAGCAGGTTCTGGATGGCGGTCTCGGGATGGTCGGTGAGCAGCTCGACGCTGCCGGTGAATCGCTGGATCACCCGCGCCCCGAGCTGGTAGCGGGAGGCGTCGGTGATGACTCGGGTGTCTGGCTCGTGCCCGATCCGGAGGCCGTGGTCGGTCAGCAGCGAGGCGGCGTAGGCGTGGTAGGTCGCCACCGTCGGCTGCAGGACCTCCTCGTCGTCGACCACGGAGCGGTCGAGCAGCCCGGCCGCCGACAGAGCCGCGGAGATCCGTTGCCGGAGCTCGGCCGCGGCCTTGGTGGTGAAGGTGAGGCCGAGCACCTCCTCGGGCCGCACCCGGCCGCTGGCGACGAGGTAGACCACGCGCATCGCCATCAGAGAGGTCTTGCCGGAGCCGGCTCCGGCGACCACCACGGTCGGTCGCAGCGGCGCGGTGATGGCCGCCCACTGCTCCGCGCTCGGAGCGAAGCCACCGGTCAGGGCGGCCAGGTCCTCCGGCGTCTCGAGGACGATCGTCGGCGCCTTCACTGCACCGTCACCGACCCCGCGGCCTTGGCCGGGCAGATGGAGAGGAACACGCAGTCGCGGCAGTGCGCGCCCGCCACCGCCGGAAAGCTCTCCGAGCGGACGTACGCCGCGGCGCGCGTGAGCTGCCCTCGCAGCACGGCCCGCTCGCGGCCGTCGGCGTCGTGCGCCGGCTGGGGCTGGACCCTTGCCGTCTCTCCCCCGTTGGTCTCGCCGAGCTGGACCAGCTCGGCCCCACCGACCACGGCCGACCCGGCGGCAGCGTCGGGCAGCAGCCCGTCGACCGCACCGGAGGCGACGGCGTACTGGTAGAGCGCGAGCTGGAGGTCACCCGCGACGGCGGGGCCGGTGGGGGCGGTGCGCGTGGTCTTGAGGTCGACGACCACGACGCCTCCGGCGGCGTCGACCTCGATGCGGTCGGCGTACCCGATCAGCGAGATCTGCTCGCCGCCGATCTCGACCTCGGTGGAGAACCGCACCTCGGTGTCGAGCAGCGCCCGCGGGTTGCCGGTGTGCCATCGGACGAAGCGCTCCAGGGCCGCGCGGGTGCGGTCGTGCTCGCGCTGCTTGGCCCACGGGGTGCGGAAGGCGAGCCGGTCCCAGACGGCGTCGACCTCGGTCATCAGCGCGTCGACCTCGGCCGGCAGCTCGCCGGCGGCGACCCGCTCGGCGAGCGCGTGGACGATCTGGCCGAGGTTGGCCGACTGGTGGGCGGCCGAGACACCACCGGCCTCGGTGCTCCAGAACCACCGGGCGGGGCACACGGCCATCGCGTTGAGCGCGCTCGCCGAGAGCGGCACCGGGCGGTCGGGGTCTCGAACCGGCATCCCGGAGCGACTGGCCGCCCGGGTGCCCCACCACGAGGCCGGGTCGGCGAGCGGGACGAGCTGGCCCGAGCCGGCCTTGCCCTTGCCGGCACGCTCGCGGGCCAGCCGCGCAAGGCGGCGGGCGGCGGCCGCGCGGAGACCCTCCGGCTGGTCGGGGTCGGCGAGGGTGCGGCGCAACTCCGCGACCAGCCCGCCGACCGACAACGGCCGGGCGGGTCGGCCGTCTCGGTGCTCGATCTTCACGCCTAGCTCCTCGAGGAAGCGCGAGGGCTGCTCGCCCTCGTCGTCGGGCGACCGGACCGCCGTCACGACCAACCGGCGGCGCGCGCGGGTGCACGCGACGTAGAAGAGCCGGCGCTCCTCCTGGAGCAGCTCGCGAGGGCTGACGGGCGGCACCAGCTCGCCCCGTCCGATGCGGTCGGCGCCCAGGAGGGTCGCGCGCCGGCGCAGGTCGGGCCACTGCTCGGCCTGCACGTGGGCGACGGCGACGAGGTCCCACTCCAGGCCCTTGGCGCGGTGTGCGGTCAGCAGCCGCACCGCGGACCCACGCACCCCGCGCTCGGCGAGGGTGTCCGCCGGGATCTGCTGCGAGAGCAGGCTCGTCAGGAACTCCGCCACCCCGATGTGGTCACGCTTCTCCTCGGCCCGGCCGGCGACCTCGAAGAGCGCGCAGATCGCGTCGAGGTCGCGATGCGCCCGTCGGGCCGAGGCCCCGCCCTGGTCGATCTGGCGAAGCAGCCGTGCGGGCCAGGAGGTGCCCGACCACAGCTCCCAGAGGATCTCCTCCGCGCTCGCCCGATCAGACCGGGCCCGATCAGACGGGGCCCGCTCCGCGAGCCGCGCAGCCTGACCGTGCAGCAGCCCCACGAGCGACCGCGCCCGCTCGACCTCGGGGCCGTCGAGCCCGTCGAGGAAGGTCGGGTCGACCAGGGCCAGCCGGAGCAGCTCCGCCGACGGGCGCGGCGGGTCGTCGCCGCGCGTCGCCTTCTCGCGGAGGCGCAGGAGCCGGGACAACGCGCGGATGTCGCCGGCGTCGAGGCCGCCGAGCGGCGAGAGCAGCAGCCCCTCGACCCTGCCCGGGTCGAGGTAGCCGGAAGAGTCGGGGTCGGCGTTGTCGAGGTTGACCACGGCGCGCAGCGCCTCGAGGAGAGGAAGGACGGCCGGGTCGCGCACGAGCGGCAGGTCGTCGGAGGCCACCTCGACGGGGACACCGGCCGCGGCCAGGGCCCGGCGGAGCGGCGGGATGGAGGTGTGGCCGGAGCGCACCAGCACCGCCATCCGGTCCCACTCGATGCCGTGCTCGAGGTGGGCGCGGCGCAGCAGGTCGGCGAGGTGCTCGGCCTCGGCGCGGTCGGTGTCGAAGGTGCGCACCTCCACCCGCCCGTCGGCGGCGCCGGCTCCGGGCGTGGCGACGGGCGAGAGGAAGGTCTCCCGCGACTCCGCGTCGATGCTGCCGCCCAGCGGCAGCCGGGCGGCGACGCGGCCGGCGGCGAGGAGCATGCGCGGCCCGAAGCGACGGGTGCGGCGCAGCACCACCACCGGTGCGCGTCCGCCGTCGGCGGTCGCGAAGGCGCTCGGGAAGTCGAGGATGCCGCGCACCTCGGCCCCCCGGAAGCCGTAGATCGACTGGTGGGGGTCACCGACGACGGTGAGGTTGCGACCGTCGCCGGCGATCGCCTGCAGCAGCGCGACCTGACCGGGGTCGGTGTCCTGGTACTCGTCGACGAAGACATCGGTGAAGCGCGCACGCAGCTCGTCGCGGTGCGCCTCGGCCTCGATCACCGCCCGCCGGATCAGGTCGGCGTAGTCCGTCGAGCCGAGGTTGTCGAGGATCGTGAGGTATTGGTCGAGGAAGTGCCCGGCGGCCACGAGCTCGGGCAACCCGTGCTCGTGGCCGATCCGGCGCAGCTCGTCGCCGTCCTGCCCCTGCTCGCGGGCCCGCGACAGCACCGCCTGCACCTCGCGGGTGAAGCCCCGGGTGCCGAGCGCTCTGCGAAGGCTCTCGGGCCAGGCGACGGACTCGGGGTTGTCGACCAGCAGCTCGCGCAGCACGACGTCGGCCTCGGGGGCGGACAGCAGGCGCAACGGAGCGTCGTACAGCTCCGGCGGGCTGTAGGCCCGGATCAGGGAGTAGGCGAAGGAGTGGAAGGTCGTGCACAGCGATGCGGACACCGTGCGGCCGACCCGCGCGGTGACCCGGTCGCGCAGCTGCTCGGCGGCCTTGCGGGAGAAGGTCAGGGCCAGCACATGGTCGGGGTGTACGCCGCGCCGCTCGATGCGCTCGGCGATCGCCTCGACCAGGGTCGTGGTCTTGCCGGTGCCGGGGCCGGCCAGCACCAGCAGCGGACCGCCCGGGTGGCCGACGACCCGTCGCTGCTCCTCGTCGAGCGCCACCGGCACCGAGGGCGGCGCGACCGGGCGGACGAGCCGGTACGCGGGTCCGATCTCGGATCGGGGCGCGGCGTCGGACATGCGGCAAGCAAACCACCGGCCTCCGACATTGGTCTCGACAGGCTCGACCTGCGATGCGGCTACGGTCGGGGCCATGACGCAGCCGTCCGGACCCCTGGCCGACATCGTGGTCCTCGACCTCACCCGCGCCCTGGCGGGTCCGCAGGCCGGCATGATGCTCGGCGACCTGGGCGCGAGGGTGATCAAGGTGGAGAGCCCGGCCGGCGACGACACGCGCGCGTGGGGTCCGCCCTGGGCCGGGGTCTCGACAGGCTCGACCGACGACGGGCACGGCCCGCGCGACTCGACGTACTTCATGTCCGCCAACCGCGACAAGGAGTCGATCGTCCTCGACCTCAAGAGCCCAGACGACGCAAGGGTTCTCGAGCGGCTGGTCGTGCGGGCCGACGTGTTGATCGAGAACTTCCGCGTCGGGGTCCTCGACCGGCTCGGCTTCTCGGTGGAGAGGCTGCACGAGCTCAACCCCCGTCTGGTGATCGGCTCCATCACCGGCTTCGGACACGACGGCCCGGAGGCCGGCCGCGCGGGCTACGACCAGATCGCACAGGGCGAGGGCGGGCTGATGTCGGTCACGGGCACCGAGCAGCCCACCAAGGTCGGCGTCCCCATCGCCGACCTGCTGGCCGGGATGAACCTCGCGTACGGCGTGGCGGCGGCCCTGCACGAGCGCCACCGCACCGGCGCCGGCCGGGTCGTGCGGACCTCCCTACTGGCAGGGGTCGTCGGCGTCCATGCCTTCCAGGGCACCCGCTACACGCTGGCAGGCGAGGTGCCGGGCATCGCCGGTGCGCACCATCCCGCGATCGCGCCGTACGGCATGTTCGCCACCGGGACAGAGCCCCTCCAGGTCGCGGTCGGCTCGGAGGGCCTCTGGGCCCGCTTCGCGGCCGCCGTCGGTCTGGACGCTCAGGATCCGCGGTTCGCGACGAACCGCGACCGGGTCGCGCACCGCGACGAACTGGTGGCCATCATCGAGAAGATCTTCGCCGACCGGCCGACGGAGGACTGGCTGCGGCTGCTGCTCGACGCGGGCGTTCCGGCCGGCATGGTGCGCTCCATGGACGAGGTCTACGAGTGGGAGCAGACCCGGTCACAGGGGCTGGTCATCGACGTCGACCACCCGGCGTACGGATCCCTCACGCTGGCCGGCTCGGCCCTGCGCTTCGATGACAACGCCCACTCCGGCGGGCGCGAGCAGCACCTCGCCCCACCACTCCTCGACGAGCACGGCGAGGCAATCCGCG
Source organism: uncultured Actinomycetota bacterium (assembly GCA_963767345.1). Classification (GTDB taxonomy): domain Bacteria; phylum Actinomycetota; class Actinomycetes; order Propionibacteriales; family Nocardioidaceae; genus Nocardioides. Next base: position 2,416,986 of record CAVYDO010000003.1, on the reverse strand, counting down.
GCTGGCTCGAGGAGCCTGACGCCACATGAGCGCGGCCCCTGCGCCACCCGGAGGTGGAGCAGGGGCCGCGCGGAAGTGCTGAGCGGATCAGCCGCTTCGGGTCAGGAGATGCTGCCCTCGAGGATGGTCTTCACGTAGTTGGCGTCACCGGGGACGACCAGGCGCACGTAGTAGATCGACCGGCTGCCGCGGAACTTGTAGACGACCTTGCCCCTCTTGTCGGTCTTGACCTTCTTCGCCAGCTTGTACTTGCCCTTCGCCTTCTTGGCAGTGAAGATCTTGAGCTTCTTCTTCGCGAAGTCGGGCTTGACGGTGATGCGAACCTTGGCGTCGTTGCCGGCGAGGTTCTTGACGTCGATCTTGCGCGTGACGCCGAGGGTCACGGGAAGCGACTCGGAGGGGGCGTAGGCGCCGGTGGCGTCGGAGAAGACGACCTTGTACTGGGCGTTGGACTGCGCCTTGACCGCGGAGAAGTACAGCGAGGAGGGCGAGTCGTCGGTGGCGACCTCGGTCCACACCTGGTTGCTGGCAGTGAGGACCTGGAGGCTTGCCACGCCGTCGACGTACGAGCCGTCGGCGGCAACCACACTACCGTCGAGGTCGAGGCCGATGTCCTCGCCATACGCAGCCTCGGTCTGGGTCAAGGTGAGCGTCGAGGTCGTCGCGACAACGGCGCTCGCGGGCGATGCGGCGAGGGCGACCGGGGTCAGGCCGAGCAGGCCGGCCGTCGTCAGCCCCGCGATGATTCGGGTGGTCTTCATCGTTCCGAGTGTTCCTTTCGTCTCTGGGCGGCGCACGCCATCGTCCGGCGCGGCCGAGATACGCCGCCCGAGTGGGGTGATGCGGCGTTCGCGCTAGACGTTATCCCGCGAGAGGAGACGCCAAACCTCCGGTGTCGGTTCGCTCCCGGTCAGTCGAGACGGACGATGGCGGCCACGGGGCCACCGCCATCGGGGCCCTGGTGTGCCGCCGAGACGGAGACGAAGACGGCCGGATCCCCTGTCACAGCAGCGGTTACGCCTCCGACGCACGCCTTGATCTGGCGGTGCCAGTGGACGTCGGAGTCGTCGAGCATCGCGTTGCGGCGGCCACGGACCTCGCCCGACTGTGACGCTTCGCACTTCAAGAAGACGTTCACCAGCCGGTCGCCGAGGTCGCTGGGATGCGGGCGCTCGGGCAGGTCGAGGCCGGCGTCCCTGATGGCCGCCCAGATGCCGTCGGCGTCGAGGGCGTCCGTCATCACCGAGTGCCCGATGCGGTAGCGGCCGCCGACGCCACGGGCGTTGCCGACGACCACGATCTGCGCCTGGTCGAGCTCCACTCCGGACGAGCAGGACGCCACCGAGGAGTAGAGGTCGCGGTTGTGCATGACCTCGGCGTCGTCGGGCATATCGATCTCGCCGAGGGCGACCGCGATGCCGAGACCCGTCGTGCCGTTGGAGAGGTCCATCGACTCGTGGGTGTGCTCGGTCCAGACCGACTCGCCCCGCGACTTGGCGTCGCGGATCGTGTGGATGGTCAGCAGCGGCGTCTTGGTCTGCACGTAGTGCACGTCGGCCGCGTCGGTGATGCCGGCGCGCTCGATCGCGACCCTCACCCCGGCGGCGACCTTCTCGATCATGCCGCGGTAGCCGATCTCCTCCGGCAGCAGCGGCTCGCTCATCGCGAAGCCGACGGTGAGCCTCGGCTCGTCGGTCTGGACGGCCTCCTCCTCCGGCACCGTCGCGAAGATCGTGGCGTGCGGGCTGATCACCCCGTCGGTGCCACCGGACCAGACGATCGGGATCTCCCTTACCCGCTCGGCGGGAGCGCCGTTGGCGACCAGGGCCTCGCGGAAGGCGCGGTCGGCGATGATCCGGGTGTAGTCGTTGACCCCGCCGTTGCCCTCGGTCTTGCCGATGATCGCGATCACCCGGTCGGCGTGCAGGACGCCGTCGTCGATGAGCCTCGCGAGCTCCGACGCGTCGGCCACGGAATGGATCGGTACCTTGCGCACCTCGATCGCCGGGGGCTTGTCGCTCATGGGGTTCCTCTCGTCGGGTCGTGGTCTCGACACCGCTCGGTGCCTGTCCTGAGGAGCCGAGGAACGAGGCGTCTCGAAGGGCGCTCGCGGGCTCGACCACCGATCATGGGTTGTCGGGACGGACGACGGTGCCGGTCTCGGCGCCGATGACCGCGGGCACGATCGACGCGAGGTCGGTGATGACGGCGCGCCTCCCGGTCGCCTCGACGAACCGGCAGACCGCCTCGACCTTGGGCCCCATCGACCCGGAGGCGAACTGCCCGCCCGCTGCGTGGCCACGCATCGCCGAGACGGTCACGGCACCCAGAGGCTCCGCGTCCGGTGTGCCGAAGCCGAGCATCGCCCGCGGTACGTCGGTCGCGATCGCGAGCAGGTCGACATTGAGCAGACGACCGAGGAGCGCGGCACCGAGGTCCTTGTCGATGACGGCCTCGACCCCGCTCAGCGAACCGTCCGGCCGGCGTACGACGGGGATCCCACCGCCTCCGGCCGCGATCACCACGAACCCCGCGTCGACCAGCACTCCGACGGCGGCGGCGTCGAGGACGTCGAGAGGCTCGGGCGAGGCGACGACGCGCCGCCAGCCCTTGTCACCACGGTCCTCCCAGTGCTCGCCGTGGTCGATCAGCACCTGTGCGTCGGCGGCGGGCAGATACCGGCCGATGGGCTTGGTGGGGCGGGTGAAGCCGGCGTCGTCCGCGTCGACGAGGGTGCGTGTGACCAGGGCCGCCGTACGCCGCTCGAGGCCGCGGGCCGACAGCGCCGAGTCGAGAGCGTCCATGAGCACGAAACCGAGCGTCGCCTGGGTCTGGGCACCGCACCAGTCGAGCGGGACGGGCGGGACGACGGTGGCGGCGAGCTCGTTCTTCACCAGCAGGTTGCCCACCTGGGGACCGTTGCCGTGGGTGATGACGACGTCCACGTCGCGCGCGAGCAGCTCGGCGACCGCCGCCATGGCGACCTCGGCGGCCGCGATCTGGTCCTCGGGGCGCGCGCGACCGTCGGCGTTCGTCATCGCGTTGCCGCCGAGCGCGAGCATCACCCTCACGGGCCGAGGCTAGTGAGCAGCGGTCGGATCGGACACCGACACAAGTCGGGCAAGGTGTGCCGAACCGGATGTCAACCCTTGCCGAAGCCAGAATCGGGCAGCGCCCCGCCTCACCATGCCCAGCGCAGGCCGGCCGTCCCGGGCCCGAAACCGCGCAGCACCAGATGCGCGGACGTCGCCCCGTGCATGTCGACCGGGGAGGTCGTCTCCTCGCCGTCGACGAGCTGGTACGCCTCGCAGTGGGTCGCCGGCCTGAGCCGCGCGAACCGCACCCAGAGCGTGAACTCGTGGACCCGGCTCATCAGGTAGTGGTGGTACTCGCGCTGACTCGGAATGCCGTCGCCGAGCTCGATGCGGTGCTCGACCAGAGCGCTCTCGTTCATGCGCAGCTCGCGGTCGAGCACCAGTTCGGCGAGGTGCACCCCGTGGTCTGCGTTGTGATGGACCCGGCCGACCTGTGCGCCGGCCAGCGCCTCGAACCGGAGCGCGTCGGGAGTCGGCACCCCGAAGATCATGCCGATCGGGACCCGTCGTACGCCGTCGCGTGTCGCACGGATCAGGGCGCGGCTGGTGAGGCGTCGCTCCCGGCCGGCCGCGTCGACGTCGACGGTGAGATGGATCGACCCCTCCGCGACCTGGCCGAGCGCCAGACCGAGCTCGGCGAGTCCGTGGTCGACCGCCTGGCCGGCGAGCATGTCGATGTCCTGAGCGGTGTCCGGCCGCTCGGACTCGGATGGGCTGTTGCGCCGGCTCGGGCCGATCGCCGCCTTGAGCTCTCCGCGCTGGAGGTCGAGGATCTCCTCGATCGCCTCGACGGCGTCCAGGCTCGCCGCCCGCTCCGGCTCCCGCCGGCCGCGGCGCCAGTAGCTCAACGTCGCCAGACTGACCGAGTGGCCCCGCTCTGCGAGGCGGCGGCGCAGCCAGGTCAACGAGCGCTCGCGCTCGGCGAGAACCCTCGTCAGCCGCGCCGCGAAGGTCTCCGACTCCGGACGCCTCAGGCCGTGGTCGCGCCCCTCTACCCAACTCATGGACCCCCCTGTCCACGAGGGGATGTACGACGGGCTGCTTGCGTGCCCCCGCCTCCGGTCCCCCCGGCCCCGGATCGCCATATCGGCAAGTGGGGAGATGTTAGATCACGTCTTCACATCTGAGCGGGCGGTTTGTGAAATTGCGTCGCCTACGCTGGGATTGCGCGGCGCTGGGGCAAGGGGGGTCCAGCGCCGCGCCTCTTACCGCCGCGTCGCCTCGGGCCGCGGTCAGGACCAGTGCCAGCGGAAGCCCAGGGTGCCCGGTCCGAAGCCGGTGACGGTCCGGCTGACGCTCGTGCCGAACGTCTCGACCTCCTCGGTCCGCTCGACCCCGTCCACGACGGTGTAGGTCTCGCATCGCGCCGGGACCCTGTTGGGGTGGAAGCGGATCCACAGACTCACCGAGGTCATCCGGCGGATCGCCCAGTAGAAGAACGTGGTGTCGTCGGGGTCGACGCCCTGGTAGTCGATCTGCTGCTCCAGCAGCGTGGTCTCCCCGGCACCGAGCTCACGGTCGAGCAGCATCTCGCCGACCACGAATCCGCTCTCGCGGTCGTGGTTGACGCGGCCGAGCCGGTAGCCACCGAGAGGTGTGATGACCGGCGCCGGTGCCACCTGGTCCTCGACCCGGAGGACCGTGGCCCGGCGGGCGGCTTGGTCGATCATGGCCTCGACCACCACGATGTAGGTGCAGCGACGGGGCGCACCGTGCTCGTCGAGGTCGTACTTGAGGGTGACCTCGCGGTCGATGAGCTCGTCGGACGGCGTCTCGAAGTCGAGCTCCGCCAGCAGCCGCCCGATCACCTCGTGGCGGTCGCTGAGTCCGGCCATCGCGGTGGGCTTCAGCTTCTGGCGCCGACGCGGCGTGAGCAGTCGCTCCAGCTCGCCCGGATCGAGGAGCAGGATCCGCTCGATCTCCGCCAGGGCGAGCAGCGACTGCCGCTGCTCCGGCTCGCGCCGTCCGGAGCGCCAGTAGCTCAGGGTCGCCAGGCTGACCGGCCGGCCACGGCCCTCCAGCGCTCGGTGCAACGCGCCGAGGCTGATCCTCCGTCGAGTGAGCGCCGCCTCGAACACGGCAGCGAAGCTGCCGTCCCCGTCCCCCATGGTTGGGGATTCTAGATCCGCGCGGCTCCGTGCGCTCACGGAATCGAGAGCGTGAGCCTCACTCCCAGAACCAGCGGATCCCGAAGGTGCCCGGCCCGAAGCCCGAGACCGTGCGGGTGACGCTGCTCCCGTACATCTGGATCTCTTCAGCCCTCTCGATCCCCTCGACCACGCTGAACGCCTCGCAGCGCGAGGGAACCTTCGCGGGATGGAAGCGGACCCACAGGCTCGCCGTCTTCACCCGCAGCTGCGCCCAGTAGACGAGCTCGTTGTCATCCTCCGAGCCATCGAGGTCCATCTGCTGCTCGAGGATCGCGGTCTCACCGGCCGCCAGCTCCCGCTCGAGGAGCATCTCGACGACCGTCACCCGCGATCCAGGGTCGGCCACGACGCGCCCCTGGCGATACCCGCCCAGCGCCGTGAACCGGAGCGGTGGCTCCGCGGGATCCTCGCCGAGCGTCACGACGGCATGTCGCGCGGCACCGTCGATGACCGCCTCGACCACCGAGATGTGCGTCAGGCGGACCGAACGGCCGCGTTCGTCGACGTCGTACTTGATCGTGATCTCCCGATCGACGACCTCGTCGAAGGGAGTCGTCATGCCCAGCTCGGCGAGAAGCCGACGGACGACCTCCCGCTCGCCGGGGTAGTGGTCGAGCGGATCGGCGCGCGGGCGCCTGCGCCGGGGCGGGACGAGTGACTCGAGCTCGCCGGGGAACAGCCTCAGGATCTCCTCGATGGCCACCAGCGCACGCATCGACTGCTCGTGCTCGGGCTGACGGAGCCCCGCTCGCCAGTAGCTGAGGGTCGCCAGGCTCATCGGGGTCCCGCGCGCGACCAACGCGTGACGGAGCGAGGACAACGACATTCTGCGCGCATCCAGGGCGTCGGCGAACGCGTCGGCGAACCTGGCCACCGTTCGACGATACCGCCCGCGGCCCGCGGGCTTCACACAACTCTTCACGTCAGTGTGAACGGGCGCTCTCTACCCTCCACCCATAGGTGTTGCTTGGGGGAAGTCGAGCACGGGACGCGGGGGCGTTCCCGCTCGACCGCCGAGGGGGTAACAACGCCTGGACTGGGTCTCGCCCGTCAGGCTCGTGGCTGCGAGGTGAGACCCAGTCGATCATTTCCGCTCACCGGTCAGACCAGGTCCACGTCCGCCCGGTCGGCGCCGTCAGCGAGCAGTGCGTACCCGGGGCCGCGGTCGAAGAACACCCGCTCGGCGGGGTCGGCCCCGGACCGCCGTCGCTCCCGCTCCGCGCTCGTCGCGGCCTCGTCGTGGCCTCGCGTGTCGCCGTCGAGCGACCCGGTGAGCACCACGCCGTAGTCGGCGAGCGCCGCCTTCGGTGACACCTTGAGCCAGACCACGTCGCGGACGACGAGGGCGGGGTCGCGGTCCAGCGGGTCGCCCCACCCGCCGCCACCCGTCGTACGGATCCGGATGACCTCGCCCGCGTCGACGGGCTCGGCGTCGGCGAGCGCGTCGACGTCCCGCTCGCCGGGACCGCCGGGATCGACGGTGACCTGGAACGGGCGGCCGGCCCTTCCTCCCCTGACCCCCCAGCAGGCCAGGATCGACCGGTCGGCGATCGACATGAAATGGGCGTCGGCGAGCATCCGGATGTGCTTCTCGTAGCCGAGGCCGCCGCGGAACTCCCCGGCGCCGCCGGAGTCGATCGCCAGGCCGAGCGACTCGACGCGGAAGGGGAAGCGAGCCTCGGTGAACTCGCTCGGCAGGTTGCGGGAGTCGGGCACGACGTGGATCGTGTCCTCGCCGTCGGCGTAGTAGCGACCGCCCGAGCCGCCGCCGAGCACCTCCCGCATCAGGTACGGCGCGCCGTCACGGCCGGTGCCGTAGACGCCGGTGTAGCGAATGGTCTCCTGGTCGGCCGGCATCCGGCCGTCGACGGCCTTGGCGAGCACGCCGGCCAGCACGCCGAGGAGTCGCAAGATCACGAAGGTGCGGGCGTTGGTCGGCGCCGGGAACACCGGCGTCAGCAGGGTGCCGGGCTGCGGGAAGCGCATCTCGATGAGCGGCACGACGCCCTCGTTGACGTCGAGCTCGGCCATCCGCTCGGGCGTGTCGGCCAGGTTGCGGAGGATCGGCGCGAGCCACTTCTTCAGGAAGACGCCGTCGCTGTAGTCGCCGCAGTGGTTGATCGGCCCCTTCGCCTGCGGGGCGGTGCCGTCGAAGTCGAGGACCAGCCGTTCGCCGTCCGGGTCGTCGGCCGGGGTGCGGGTCAGGGTGATCCGCTGCGTGTGCAGCCGGGGGGCGTCGACGCCGTCGTGCTCGGCGTAGTCCTCCCACACCCACGAGCCGACCGGGATCCTGCTCAGGATCTCGCGGCGGTAGGTCTCCGTGGACCGGTCGATGATCGCGTCGAAGCAGGACTCGACCGTCTCGACGCCGTACCTCTCGAAGAGCTCACCCAGCCGGCGGGCGCCCATCAGGCAGGCGCTGCACTCGGCGTCCAGGTCGGCGGCCAGGCTCTCGGGCATCCGGGAGTTGCGGGTCATGATCGACAGCGCCGCCCGGTTGGGGACGCCGGCGTCCCACAGCCGGATCGGCGGGACCATCAGTCCCTCCTCGAAGACGCTGGTGGCGCTGCTCGGCATCGAGCCGGGCACCGCGCCGCCGATGTCGTCGTGGTGGCCGAAGGCCTGCACGAACCCGACCACCCGGGCGGCTTCGCCCCCCGGGTGGGCGAAGACCGGCACGGTCACGCACAGGTCGGGCAGGTGGCCGATGCCGCCCTCGGAGCGGTAGACGTCGTTGTGGAAGAAGACGTCGCCCGAGCGCATGTCCTCGATCGGGAAATCGCGGGCGACGGGGTGGACGAGCGCGGAGTAGGAGCGGCCGGTGAGCTTGCGGAGCAGCCGGTCGTGGATGCCGGCGCGGAAGTCATGGGCGTCGCGGATCATCGGGCTGCGGCTGGTGCGGGCGATCGCGGTCTCGACCTCGCGCTCGACGCTGGCCAGCGAGCCCTGCACGATCTCGACGAGCACCGGGTCGGCGCTCGCACCCTTGTCGTCGGTCAGGAAGCCGAACGGGAAGTCGGTGGGCACTCGGCGGCTCATCGGTCGGCGCCCTTCGTGACGATCAGGTTGCGGTAGGCATCGACTCGTACGGCGAACCCGGGGTGGACGGGCACCGTCGAGCCGTACTCCTCGATGATCAGCGGCCCGGTCAGCTCGTCCCCGGGCGACAGCGAGTCGCGGGCCACGACCGGCGTCTCGACGTACCCCTCGGAGGCGTCGAAGCAGACGGGCCGGGTCTCCGACGTGGTCTCGACACGGCGCTCGTCCCTCGCGCCGGCTCGACCAGCGAGCCGTTCGGTGGTCGAGCCGGGCGAGCGCAGCGAGCCCGTGTCGAGACCACTGCCAACGGCGCGGATCTCGGGGCGCTGGATCGGGCCGATGCCGGTGACCCGGAGGTTGACCCACTCGACCCGCTGGGAGGGGTCGCCGGCGAAGTCGTAGCCGTAGAGCGCCCGGTGCTCGTCGTGGAACGCCCGGGCGACCATGTCGAGCGCCGGCCCGTCGAGCCGCCCTCCGGGCACCGGCACCCGCACCTCGAAGGCCTGTCCGTAGTAGCGCAGGTCGGCGGTGCGCTGGAAGACCCGGCGGTCGGCGGCGAAGCCTTCCGCCGCCAGTGCGTCGTCCGCCCTCGCCGCGAGGGCGTCATACTCAGCGTGGAGCCTGGCCGGCTCGACGCCGTCGTGCAGGGCGACATGTGTCTGGACGTAGTCGTTCTTGACGTCGACTGTGAGCAGGCCGAAGGCGCTGACGTTGCCCGGGTCGGGAGGCACGAGGACGGTCGGGACTCCGAGGATGTCCATCAGCCGGCAGAGCAGCAGCGATCCCGAGCCGCCGAAGGTGACCAGTGCGAAGTCGCGGACGTCGAGGCCGCGCTTGACGGTGACCTGCCGCAGCGCGTTGGCCTGGTTCCACGCGGAGATCTCGAGGATCCCGGTGGCGCAGGCCTGCTGGGTCAGGCCGAGCCGCTCGGCGAGGGCGTCCACGCCGGCGCGTGCGGCGCCGACGTCGAGTGGGATCTCGCCGCCGAGCAGGTGGGGCGGGATCCGGCCGAGGACGGCGTGGGCGTCGGTGATCGTGACACAGAGGCCGTCGCCCTCCGCCCCGCCATGGCCGTAGCAGAGCGGGCCGGGGTCGGCGCCGGCGCTCTGCGGGCCGACCTTCAGCGTCCCTTCCGGGCTGAGCCGGGCGATCGAGCCCCCGCCCGCGCCGACGGTGACGACGTCGATCATCGGGATCTTGCTCGGGTAGGCGCCCACCGACCCCTCCGTGGTGAGGGTCGGCTCACCGTCGATGACGACGCTCACGTCGGTCGACGTACCTCCACCGTCGCTGGTGAGCACCCTGCCGAAGCCGGCCACCTTGGCGATCAACGCCGCCCCCAGCGCGCCGGCCGCCGGGCCGCTCAGCACGGTGGTGATCGGCTGATTGACGACCTCGCCGGCGGAGAGCACCCCGCCGTTGGACTTCATCACGTAGAACGGTCGGCCACCCTCGGCGTACTCCTCGAGCCGCGCCCGGATGTTCGAGACGTACGCCGAGAGCCTCGGCTTGACGGCCGCGTCGACGAGCGTGGTCATCGCCCGCTCGTACTCGCGATACTCGCGAAGCACCTCGCTGCTGATGCTCACCACGGCCTCGGGGTGCTCCTCGCGGAGGATGTCGCGCATCCGCTCCTCGTGAGCCGGGTCGGCGTAGGAGTGCAGGAAGCAGACACCGAGGGTGTCGACGCCCCGCTCGCGGAACCAACGCGCCGCGCGGCGGGCGCCGGCCTCGTCGAAGGGACGCACCTCGTTGCCCTCGAAGTCGAGACGGCCGCCGACCCCCCGCACCAGGTCGCGCGGGACGATCCGCGGCGGCTTGACCCAGAAATAGGAGTTGCCGTAGCCGTCGGGCACCGACTGCCGCGCGATCTCGAGCATCGCCTCGTAGCCCTCGGTGGTGAGGTAGCCGAGCCCCGAGACCTTCCCCTCGAGCAGCTGGTTGGTGGCGACCGTGGTGCCGTGGCTGACCGCGGTGATCGGCTCGCCGTCACCGGGCGGGAGGCCGAGCAGCCCGAGCACCTTCTCGATGCCGGCCAGGAAGCCGTCGGCCGGGTTCGCCGGTGTGCTCGGCGTCTTGGTCGTGACCGTCTCACCGGTCTCCTCGTCGAGCGCGACCACGTCGGTGAAGGTGCCGCCGGTGTCGATGCCGATGCGGATCCTACGGGTCATCGGCCATCCGCTGCCATGCGCATGCCGGCAAGTCTTGCGAGGCCACGACGACACGCTCGACGGCACATCCTGCCGACCGGCACCACGGACTCCGGCAATGTCTGCCAGCCCGTCAGGCGTCCGGGGAGCGCTCGTTGTAGACGCCGGCCGGCTCCTGGCCCGACAGCAGCCGGATCTCGGTCATGATCCGGTCGGTCAGCTCGCGCCGAGCGCGGCCGAGGGGTACGCCGTCGTACCGTCCCTCGACCTCGATCGGCTCCCCGAACTCCACCCGCACCTTGGCCAGCCGCGGCAGGCGCGACCCGACCGGCTGCAGCTTCTCGGTGCCTGTCAGCCCGACGGGCACGACGGGTACGCCGGCGGTGAGGGCAAGGTGGGCGACGCCGGTGCGGCCGCGGTAGATACGGCCGTCGCGGGAGCGGGTGCCCTCGGGGTAGATGCCGAACGCCTCGCCGCGTCCGAGAACCTCGAGAGCGGTGTCGAGCGACCTGATGGCTGCCTTGGTGTCGTCGCGATCGACCGGAAGCATGCCGATCCCCTCGAACCACATCCGCGTCGCGGTGCCCTTGACCCCGGAGCCGGTGAAGTAGTCGTCCTTGGCGAGGAACACCACCTTGCGCGGCACCAGCGAGGGGATCACCACGGAGTCGAAGAAGCTGAGGTGGTTGCTGGCCAGCAGCACGCCGCCGGTGGCCGGGATGTTGTCGAGGCCGACGACCGTCGGGCGCCAGACGGCCTTGAGCACCGGCGGCAGGACGGCATGGGTGACCTCGTAGAGCACGCCCCCATCATGCCGCGACCGGGCGCCGGTGCGCGGGATGTCCACGACGGGCGACCGAGCGCGGGCGACACGCCGAGACTGCCCCGGTCCGCGACCTTGATGAGGCGAAATAGGTGAAGGGCCCTCGTAGGTATGAGCTACAAGGGCCCTTCGGGTTGGTCGAGTCGCCCGGCCGAAGCCCGGCGACTCGCCGTGGTGACCGGATCGTGGTGACGCCTCCGGCCGACAGCTCGGTATCCGCTGATCCCGGCGACTTCGTCACCCAGTCGCCGCGGCCACTCCGTCTCGGCGAACCGAGACCTCGTGGACGGAAGGACCTGCCTCCTCCGAGCCATCCCGCCGCTCCCTGCGGATCGGCGTAAGGAGAGTTCTACGTGGAAGATCCCTTGTGGCACAAGGCCTCCCGCGAACTTTCTTGAAGTCTTTCGGGTTCTCCACCGCACGAACCCGCGCGCCCACAGAAGTCACGTCCGCCTCCACAACACCAGCAACATTCTCCACAGCCGGCGCAACGGCGGGCGGCTCAGCGGAAGCCGGGTACGGCGTGCCAGGCGGAGCCGGGCCCGCTCGCGTCGTCGCGCTCGACGGTGGCCTCGATGAGTCCGTAGGGCCGGTCGGCGGCGATGAACACCTCCCCGGGGTTGTCGAGCCCGAAGGGCGCGAGGTCCACCAGGAAGTGGTGCTTGTTGGGGGCGGAGAAGCGGATCTCGGCCACCTCGGGGTGTGCCTCGAGCACCGACGCCCCCATGCCGTAGAGCGTCTGCTGGAGGGCGAGGCTGTGGATCTCGGCGAAGCGCCGCAGCATCAGCGCCTTGACGTCCGCGAAGGACTCGTCGTAGTCGACGTCGCCGCGCGCGACGTACGCCTCGTCGTAGCGCCACCGCGCCACCAGCGACGTCGCGAGGATGCGGTCGTCGGTCTCCTTCAGGGTCGTGTACTCGTCCTTGAGGAAACCGTGGAACTCGGACCCCGTCGACTTCAGCACGACCAGGTCCTTGATGCCGGAGACGACGTGCGCGGCCCGGGTCTCCGTCTCCCCTTCGCCATCGAGGTTGACCACCGTGGTGCGCACGCCGGCGCCGGAGCGGACGAAGGAATGGTCGTGACCGGCGCCGTCGACCTCGATCCGCTCCCAGGTGTACTCCTCGACCTCGATCCGGGCGCCTTCGGCGGCCGGCGTGGCGTCGAGGAGACGGTTGCCCAGCGCGAGCGCGTACTCCTCGATGGTCGTCACGCCGACCTTCTTGGCGAACGCGAAGGCGGTGTTCTTCTGCGTGTCCGTCGGCAGTACGTCGCGCTGGTCACCGCTGGTGTGGGCCTCGTCGAACCGCCCGCGCAGCGAGGTGGACACGTTGAGATCGCGGATCTGGTGGCGGGCGGTGTCGCGGACGATCCGGACGACGCGGCTCTCGGCCTTGCCGTACTGGTTCGGGCCCAGGCGAATGGACATCGGGGTCAGCTCCCTCGCTGGTCGATTGCGGTGGACGGGTCGAGCAGCTTGCGGACGCGGAGGACGGCGATCTTGCGCAGCTCGTCGGCGACCTCGCCCGCCTCCGCGGCGTCGTCGTTGTCGAGCCTGCGTCGCAGAGCGGTGAGGATCTCCTCCGCGGACAGGCCGCTGGCGCAGATCAGGAAGACCCGCCCGAAGCGCTCCTCGTAGGCGAGGTTGCCGTGGTGAAGGGACCGGCGGGTCTCCACGCCGGCGTCGACGCTCCCCTGCTCCCCGCGCGACCAGGCAGCCTCGGTGGTGGCGCCTTCGGCTCGCTCCCCGATCCGCGGATGCGCGGCCAGCGCGCGGTCGACCTCGGCCGGCGTCAGCCCCCGGGCGGCCGCGTCGGCGGCCTCGGCCACCGCGTCGACGTCCGGGTAGGGACGCCGGGCGACGACATCGTCCGCCCAGGAGGGCACGTCGCAACAGGCCAGGAGCCCCGGCAGGAGGACGCCGGCCGGCGCCGTGTTGAAGTCTTCGATCCGCATCCGACCATCCTGCCCGGCCGGTCAGCCGGCCCGCTTGCGCCGGGCCAGGGCGGCGAGCCGCTCGCCGTCGATGCCGACCGTCTCCGCGACCTCCTCGAGGGTGACGGCGCCGCAGTCGACTCCGCGCACGACGAAGCCGGCGAGCGCGGCTGCGGTGGCCGGCTCGTCGAGGTAGCCCGATTCGCCTCCGTGGACATAGGCCCGCAGCCGGGCGGTCGCGGACGGCAGGCCCTCGCGATAGAAGGCGTAGGTCGCGATGAAGCGGCTGGGCAGCTGGGCCGGGTGCAGGTCCCAGCCCTGGTAGAAGCCGCGCTCCAGGGATCGGCGTACGAGCCGGGCGTGCAGCCGCCAGGCCGACCGGATGGCGCCGGCGTCGCCGACCGGCAGGACGTTGGTGGAGCCGTCGGAGACGAAGACTCCGGTGCCGGCGGCGGCCACCTGCATGATCGCCTTCGCATGATCCGCCGCCGGGTGCTCCATCGACTGGTACGCCGCGGCGATGCCGCACGACGCGGAGTAGTCGTAGGTGCCGTAGTGCAGGCCGGTGCACCGGCCCCCCGCCGCCTGGATCATCCGCGCAACGAGGACCGTGCCGTCCGCACCCAGGATCGACTGCGGGGTCTCCACCTGGATCTCGAAGCGGAGCCGTCCGGCCGCGAGCCCGAGCCGCTCCTCGAGCCGCGTGCAGGCCAGCGCCATCGCCTCCACCTGCGCGACCGAGGTGACCTTGGGCAGCGTCACCACGAGCCCGTCGGCCGGGGACCGATCGGCCGGGGACCGATCAGCCAGTGCGTCCGCGGTCACCAGCCCCTCGACGAACAGGCTCAGGGAGCGCAGTCCGCGCTCCCTGGTCGGCGCCTCGAAGCTCTTGAAGCGGATGCCGTGGAAGGGCGCCGCTCTGCCGGCCGAGATGGCCGTCGCAAGCTCGCTCGCGGCGGTTCGGGCGGCCGCGTCCTCCTCGTCGTCGGGACGCGCCCCGTACCCGTCCTCCAGGTCGATGCGGAGATCCTCGATCGGCTGCGTCGCCAGCTTTGTCCGCACCCGGTCGAGCACCTCGCCGGCGAGCTCGGGTGGGAGCCCGAAGATCTCGACGAGAGCGTCGGCGTCCGGGCAGTGCTCGTCGAGTACGGCGAGTGCTTGCGCACCCCACGCGGGGACCACGCCGGAATCGCAGCGATCGGCCGGGATGTAGACGGTGTGCACCGGCTGCCGGACACCCCGGTCGCCCGGGTACGCCGCCGCGAGTCGCTCGTCGTCGGCCCGCAGCAGGTCATCGAGCTCGGCGCTCAGACCACCCGGATCGGACATCTCGGCTCCTGCCTCGGTTCACACCCCGTGGAGGCGTCGGGCCGCCTCGGCGACGGAGCCGCTCACCGACGGGTAGACGGTGAAGGCATGGGCCAGCTGGTCGGCGGTGAGTGACTCGGCGACCGCGAGCGAGACCGGGTGGATGAGCTCGGAGGCACGCGGACCGACGACCACGCCGCCGACGACGGTGCCGGTGCCGGGGCGGCAGAAGAGCTTCACGAAGCCGTCGTGCACACCCTGCATCTTCGCCCGGGCGTTGCCCGCCAGCGGCAGCGTGACGACCTCGGCGCGCATCTCACCGGCGTCGACCGCGCGCTGCGAGCAGCCGACGGTGGCGATCTCGGGGGCGGTGAAGACGTTGGAGGACACCTTGGTCAGATCGAGTGGCCGAACGGCGTCGCCGAGGTGGTGCCACATCGCGATGCGCCCCTGCATCGCCGCGACCGAGGCAAGCATGAGAATCCCGGTGCAGTCACCCGCGGCGTAGACGCCACGGGCCGACGTACGCGAGACCCGGTCGACCGCGACGAACCCACCGTCATCGAGCCGTACTCCGGCGTCCTCCAGACCCAGCCCGGCGGTGTTGGGCACCGAGCCGAGCGCCAGGATGCAGTGGGACCCCGTGACCCTGCGTCCGTCGGTCAGCTCGACGATCACCTCGTCGCCGTCGCGGCGTACAGAGGCCATCCGCGAGCGCGACAGCACCTGCATGCCCTTGCGCGTCGAGACCTCCTCGAGCACCGCGGAGGCGTCGGCGTCCTCGCCTGGGAGCACCCGGTCGCGCGACGACACCAGTGTCACCGGGATGCCGAGGGCGAGGTAGGCGCTGGCGAACTCGGCACCGGTCACGCCCGAGCCGACGACGATCAGGTGATCGGGGAGCTCGTCGAGGTCGTAGACCTGCTCCCAGGTGAGGATCCGCTCACCGTCGGGCTGGGCAGTCGGGAGCACCCGCGGTGCGGCGCCGGTGGCGATGAGGACCGCATCCGCGTCGTACGACGTGTCGCCGACGACCACCCGGCGAGGCCCGTCGAGCCGGCCGCGGCCCTGAACGACCAGCACGCCCTGTGCCTCGAGGTGGGCGGCGATGTCGGCCGACTGGTCCTGCGCGAGCCGCCGGACGCGGGCGTTGACCCTCGCCAGGTCGGCGGTGATCGAGGAGATCGGGTCGCCCTCGTGGTCGGCGAGCGTGACGCCGAGCTCGGCGGAGGCGGCCACCTCGGTCATCACCTCGGCGGTGGCGATCAGCGTCTTGCTCGGCACGCAGTCGGTAAGGACCGCCGACCCGCCGAGCCCGTCGGAGTCGACGATCGTCACCTCGGCGCCGAGCTGAGCGGCGACGAGCGCCGCCTCATAGCCCCCCGGCCCACCCCCGAGGATCACGACGCGGTCGAGCTTGGCTGTCTCGGCGGGATTCGAACTCACGGGTGAAGGCTAGGGCACCGGCAACCAGGCTCGAGTCTCGCGGGCGGTGGATGAGCCGTCCGGGGCCTGTTGAGTCCGTGCAGGATGGACGCTCATGGCCCTCGCCAGTGGCAGAAGGGCCGTATTCGCGCACGGGGTATCCGCTTGCGGAGGCGGGTGGGGCGCCGACCGGGGCTGCGCCCCGGATCGTCACAGGTTGATCATGTGTCCGCCGATGCCGTGGACGGCCTCCTTGACGGCCTCCGTGAGCGTCGGGTGGGCGAAGACGTTGAGGCCGACCTCGTCGGCGGTGAGGTCCCACTTCTGGGCCAGGGTGAGCACCGGCAGCAGCTCGGTGACATCGGGGCCGATCATGTGGGCGCCGAGGATCTCGTTGTGCTCCGCGTCGGCGACGACCTTGACGAAGCCGACCGCCTCGCCGAGGCCCATCGCCTTGCCGTTGGCGCTGAACGGGAAGGTGGCCGTCTTGACGTCGTACCCCAGCTCCAGAGCCTGCTGCTCGCTGTAGCCGAAGGAGCCGATCTGTGGCATGCAGTACGTCGCCCGCGGGATCATGTCGTAGTCGACGGGGAAGGTCTCGTGGCCGCCGATGGTCTCCGCGGCCACGATGGCCATCGCCTCGGCGACGTGGGCGAGCATCATCTTGCCGGTGCAGTCGCCGATGGCGTAGACGTGCTCGACGTTGGTGCGGCAGTGGTCGTCGATCTCGATCGCGCCCCGGTCGGAGACCTTGACGCCGGTGCTCTCCAGGCCGTAGCCGGTGACACGCGGCGCGAAGCCGAAGGCGGAGAGGAACTTGTCGGCCTCGAGGACCTGCTCTCCCCCGGAGTCGCCTCCGCCGGCGGGGGCGATGGTGACGCGGACCCCGGAGCCGGTGTCCTCGACGTTCTTGACGGCGGTCGAGGTGAGCACCTTGACGCCGAGCTTCTTGTAGTGCTTCGCGAGCTCCTTGGAGACGTCGGCGTCCTCGGTCGGCACCATCCGGTCGAGAAACTCCACAATCGTCACCTCGACGCCGAAGTTCGCCATCACGTAGGCGAACTCCACCCCGATGGCCCCCGATCCGCCGATGATGATCGAGCCGGGCAGCTGGTCGGAGAGGATCTGCTCCTCGTAGGTCACCACGTTGTCGCTGACCTTCATGCCGGGCAGCATCCGCACAGTCGCTCCGGCCGCGACGATCAGGTCGTCGCAGGTGTACGCCGTCGTGTTGCCGTCGGCGTCGCGCACGTCGAGGCTCGTCGGCCCGGTCAACGTGCCCCAGCCGTTGATCTCCTTGATCTTGTTCTTCTTCATCAGGTAGTGGACGCCCTTGACGATGCCGGCGCTCACGTCGCGCGACCGTTTGTGGGTCGGGCCGAAGGCCATCGTGGCGTCCCCCTCGATGCCGTACTTGGCCTTCTCGTGGCTCAGGGTGTGGGCGAGCTCGGCGTTCTTGAGCAGCGCCTTCGACGGGATGCAGCCGACGTTGAGGCATACCCCGCCCCAGTACTTCTCCTCCACCACGGCCACGGTCTTGCCGAGCTGGGATGCGCGGATGGCTGCGACGTACCCACCGGGTCCGGCGCCGAGGACGATGACATCGAAGTGGTTGGTCACGACAGGCAGCCTAGCGATCCGGCTCCGGGTGGCTACCCTTGGCGCTCGTGAAGCTCTACGCCGCCTACGGGACCAACCTCGACCCGAGGCGGATGAGCAAGCGCTGCCCGCACTCGCCGTTGCGCACGACCGGCTGGCTCACCGGGTGGCGGCTCACCTTCGGTGGCGAGGAGCACGGATGGGACGGCGCCCTTGTCACGATCGTCCCCGACCCGATCGAGCAGGTCTTCGTCGCCCTGTACGACGTCACCGAGGACGACGTCTCGTCTCTCGACGAATGGGACTTCGCCGACACCGGCCTCTACCGCAAGCTCAAGGTGCGGGTCTCCACGATGACCGGCGAGCAGGTCGCCTGGGTCTACGTGCTCGACGCCTACGAGGGCGGGCTGCCCAGCGCGTCCTACCTCGGCGTCCTCGCCGACGCGGCCGAGGCCGCCGACGCACCGGCCGACTACGTGGTCGCGCTGCGCCACCGGCCCTGCCGCAGCACCGGGATCTGAGGAGCTCCTGCCATCTCGACGGGTTACTTGCGCCATCTCGCCGTAGGATCCGTCCGTGACCGACACGACCGAGCCGACGGCGTCCGACCCCACAGCACTCGATCCCTATGGCCTCGCTCAGCAGGCGGCCGACCGGCTCGAGGAGCTCACCGGCGTCGAACGCCATGACATCGCGCTGGTGCTCGGCTCCGGCTGGCTGCCGGCCGTCGATGCCCTCGGGGAGGCGACCGCGGAGATCTCGACGACCGACCTGCCCGGCTTCTCCGCGGCCGCGGTCGCGGGCCACTCCGGCAGGATCCGCAGCATCAGGGCCGGCGACCGGCGGCTGCTGGTCTTCCTCAGCCGCACCCACTACTACGAGGGCAGAGGGGTCGCGGCGGTCGTGCACGGTGTCCGTACGGCGGCTGCCGCCGGCTGTCGCGCGATGGTGCTGACCAATGGGTGCGGCGGCCTCAAGCTGCACTGGACGCCCGGCACTCCGGTGCTGATCTCCGACCACATCAACCTCACCGGCCAGTCGCCCATCGTGGGCGCCAACTTCGTGGACCTTACCGACCTCTACTCCAGTCGTCTGCGCACGCTCTGCAAGGAGGCCGACCCGAGCCTGGAGGAGGGTGTCTACGTGCAGTTCACCGGACCCCACTACGAGACCCCGGCCGAGGTCAAGATGGCCGGCATCCTCGGCGGCGACCTGGTCGGGATGTCCACGACTCTCGAGGCGATCGCGGCCCGCGAGGCGGGCATGGAGGTGCTCGGGCTCAGCCTGGTCACCAACCTCGCCGCCGGGCTCAGCGGAGCCCCGCTCAACCACGAGGAGGTCCTCGAGGCGGGCAAGGCGGCAGCCACCCGGATGGGCGAGCTCCTCGGCGGCGTCGTCCCGCGGATCTGAACGGAGGTCGAGGCATGCGCGTCCTGCTCACCGGCGCGGCCGGAGCCATCGGCCGGGTGGTCTCGCTCGGCCTCGCCGACCGCGGTCACGAGGTGGTCGGAGTCGACCTGCTCCCAGCTCCCGACGGGTACGCCGGCGCCTGGCACTCACTGGACTGCACGGACCCCGACGCGGTGGCCGACGTGGTCGCGGAGAGCACGCCCGACGGCGTGGTGCATCTCGCGGGCATCGCGGAGGAGCGCGGCCTGTCCGAGTCCCTCACCAGCCACGTGGTCAGCACCGCGGCGCTGCTCGAAGCCATGGTTGCCCACAAGGTCGGCCGCATCGTCTACGCCAGCTCCAACCATGCCGTCGGCAACACTCCACGCGGCATCGGCGCGACCGGCGAGCCGCTGCCGGTCGAAGCCCAGCCGCGGCCCGACACGTTCTACGGCGTCGCCAAGGTGGCCGCCGAGGGTCTGCTCAGCCTCTACGCCGACCGTTTCGGCATCGACGCGGTGGCCTGTCGCATCGGCTCGTTCCGAGATGAGCCGAGCTCCGTGCGCCACCTCTCCACCTGGCTGAGCCACGACGACTGCGTCCGCATGCTCGACGCGGCGCTCACCGCGCCGGCGCCGGGGTATGCCGTCCTCTACGGCATCTCGGCTAACACCCGTGCCTGGTGGGACCTCGAGCCGGGCCGCGCGTTTGGCTACGACCCGCAGGACGACGCCGAACGGTTCCTTGCCCAGGTCGCCGAGTCCGACCACGACGAGGCCGAGAACGCCATCGTCGGCGGCACCTTCGCGTGGGAGTCGAACTACCGTCCGGCGTTCGACAGGGCGTGAGCGCATGCACCGGCCCGGGGAGGATCGCGAGACGAGAGGTGTCGACGTCTCGGGCCGGTCGCCCTTCCAGCGCTTCGGCTGGATGCTCTGGGGCGCCTGGATGGTGTTCTTGGTGTTCCCGTTGCTCGACGTACTGGGCAGCGGGCACCCGTGGTCGGTCAAGGTGCTCGGCCTCGCTCTGCTCGCCGCCTTCGCCGGCATCTTCACCCACGGCTCCTACCTCACCGTCGCCCGGCCCGAGCAGCTGGAGTCGGTTCGTCGGGCGGCGCTCGAGGTGCTCGTCCTCTCCGCACCGATCGCGGCGTCGGTGCCGATCATCGGCATCGGCGTCATCAGCTATCTCCCGTTCGTCATCTCCTTCGCAACCTTCGCGCTCCCTCGCCCCTGGGTGTGGCTGTTCAGCGGCGGGGTGGTCGCCGGGACCGCCGCCGTCCTGCTCCTCCCCAGCCCGCGCGACGACCTCCCCTTCGGCTTCGTGCTGCTCGCCGTCGCGCTCGCGACCGGCGCGGGGCGGGTGATGCGCGACCACGGCGAGGACTACAGCCGACGAAACGACGAGATCACCGTGATCGCCGAGCGGGAGCGGGTGGCCCGCGACGTCCACGACGTGCTCGGTCACAGCCTCACCGTGCTGGCGGTCAAGGCCGACCTGGCCGGCCGGCTGATCGACGTCGACCCAGAGCGGGCTCGCGCCGAGATGGCGGACGTGCAGCAGCTGAGCCGAGAGGCGCTGGCGGAGATCAGGGCCACCGTCGGCGGCCTGCGCGCCGCCCGGCTGGCCGACGAGATCGACGCTGCCCGTACGGCGTTGCGGGGGGCAGGCATCGACGCCGACCTTCCCGAGGACGCGCGAGTGCTCGACCCGCGGCACCGGCCGGTCGCGGGCTGGGTGCTGCGAGAGGCGGTCACCAACGTGATCCGGCACTCGCGGGCGACCCGGTGCACGGTCGAGCTGACCGAGACTGGGCTCGTCGTCACCGATGACGGGGTTGGCGTGCGGTCCGCACCTGAGTCCTTGTCCGGCAACGGGATCCGCGGCGTACGGGAGCGGCTGCAGGGCACCGGAGGCTGGCTCGAGATCGGCCCCGGGCCCGATGGCGCCGGCACCCGGCTCGAGGTGTCGTGGTGAACGCGGCCTCCTCCGCGTCCGGCCCCGACCCTGACGGCGCCCGTCCGATCCGGCTGCTCCTGGCCGACGACCAGGCGATGATCCGCAACGCCCTGGCGACCCTGCTCGACCTCGAGGACGACCTGAGCGTGGTGGCCCAGGTCGGCGCGGGCACCGACGTGCTCCCGGCCGTCCTCGAGCACCGGCCCGACATCTGCCTGCTGGACATCGAGATGCCGGGCATCGACGGCATCGAGGCCTGCCGCCTGGTGCGCAAGGCAGTGCCCGACGCCCGGGTGCTGATGGTGACCACCTTCGGCCGGCCGGGCTACCTGCGCCGCGCCATGGATGTCGGTGCGAGCGGCTTCCTGGTCAAGGACACTCCCGCCGACGAGCTCGTCGCCGCCTGCCGCAGAGTGCACGCGGGCAACACGGTGATCGACCCGGGGCTCGCCGCCGACACCCTCGTCTTCGGGCCGAACCCGCTCACCCAGCGCGAGACGGAGATCCTCCGGATCGCCCTCGACGGAGCGACGGTGGCGGTCATCGCCGGGCGCCTGCACCTCTCCGCGGGAACCGTCCGCAACCATCTGTCCGCGGCGATCGGCAAGACGGGCGCCACCACCCGCGTCGAGGCCGCCCGGCTCGCCCAGACCCGCGGCTGGCTCTGAGCACAAAGCCACGCGCGGCCATGACAGTTGTCACGGCTGAAGTCGTGACAGGACACGCAAGCGGCTGAGGCCCTCGTCAGGAAACAATCTGAAGCATGGGTTCAGTTGTCTCGGAAGCGACGACTCCCATGTCGGAGCCGGCTATCTCGCTCCAGGCGCTGCGCAAGACGTTCGGCACTGCCGGCGGCGAGGTAGTCGCCGTCGACCGGGTCGACGTCAGCATCGCCAGGGGCGAGGTGGTCGCACTCCTCGGGCCCAACGGCGCAGGGAAGACCACCACCCTCGACGTCGTGCTGGGGCTCAGCGACGCCACGTCCGGACACGCTCGGGTGTTCGGAATGGCGCCGCGCGACGCCGTGCGCACCGGGCGGATCTCGGCGGTGCTGCAGAGCGGTGGGCTGCTGGGCGATCTCAAGGCGCGCGAGACGGTCGAGCTGATCGCCTCGACGTTCGGCAGGCACGCGAGCGTCGACGAGGTGATCGAGCGGGCGGGCATCACGGGGGTGGCCGACCGCCTGGTCTCAAAGTGCAGCGGCGGGGAGCAGCAGCGCCTGCGGTTCGCGCTGGCGCTGCTGCCCGAGCCCGACCTGCTGGTCCTCGACGAGCCGACCGCCGCGATGGACGTCAACGCCCGCCGCGACTTCTGGGCCGCGATGCACCTGGAGGCCGACGCCGGCCGCACGGTGGTGTTCGCGACCCACTACCTCGAGGAGGCCGACAACTTCGCCGACCGGATCGTGCTGATCGCGCGCGGGCGGGTGATCGCCGACGGCAGCACAGAGGAGATCCGGGCCAAGGCGACCGGCCGGCAGGTCAGCGCGGCGCTGCCGCCCGACCGCCTGGACGCGGCCGTGGTGGCTCTACGGGAGGTCGACGTGGTCTCCGACGTCCAGGTCGACGACACCCCGGAGGGCAGACGGGTGCGGGTCAGGAGCGGCGACTCCGATGCGGTTGCCAGGCTCCTGCTGGGTGAGCTCGGCGGGTACGACGTGCTCATCACCGCGGGCTCGCTCGAGGACGCCTTCGTCGCGCTCACCCAAGACGACGACCGGTCCGGCCAGGGCGGTGCGGGGTGAACCGAACGTACCTCAAGCTGGAGCTGCGACGCTTCGTCCGCGACAAGGCCAGCCTGTTCTTCACCGCCGGGCTGCCCGTCTTCTTCTACCTGATCTTCGGTGCGGCACAGGACTTCAAGAACGAGAGCATCGGCAACGGCAATATCGCGATGTACATCATGATCTCGATGGCGGCGTACGGCGCGGTGAGCGCCACCGTCAATGTCGGCGGCCGTGCGGCTGTCGAGCGGATGCAGGGCTGGGGACGCCAGCTCGGGCTGACCCCACTGACCGACGCCGGGTACGTCGCCACCAAGGTCGCACTCGCCGTGCTCGTGGCGATGATCCCGATCTTCTTCGTCTACCTGATCGGTGCCCTCACCGGCGCCGAGGGCTCGACGGCCGCCTGGCTCCTCAGCGCACTGCTCCTGCTGCTCGGCGCCGTGGTCTTCGCGCTCCTCGGGCTCTGCATCGGCCTGGCGCTGAAGTCCGAGGCGGCGCTGAGCGCGGCCGGCGGCGCCGTGGTCGTGCTCGGCTTCCTCGGCAACGTCTTCTTCCCGCTCTCCGGCGTGCTCCTCAGCATCGCGAAGCTCACCCCGCTCTACGGGTACGTCGCACTGGCCAAGTACCCCCTGACCGAGGGCTACGTGCAGGACGGCACCAGCGGCGACCTGGTCCGCGAGGCGCTCTGGGTCCCGCTGGTGAACGTCGCGGCCTGGCTCATGATCCTCGCGCTGATCGCGACACAGCTGGTCCGGCGAAGCAGGGCGAGACAGTAGTCGCGCACCGATCGGCTCCCCCCGATCGGGTCCGACCTGCGCTTCTGGAGTGACCTCGCCCCGGGCATGATGAGCGGCGTGGACGAGGCAACACTGGAGCGAGCACGCACGAGGAGCACCCCGTGAGGAAACTGATCGTCACCGTCATCTCGACCCTCGACGGCTACGCCGCCGGCGAGGGCGGCGACGTCTTCATGATGCCCATCGACCTGGGCTTCGACCGCTACAACCTGGAGCGGATGCGGGCAGCCGACACGATGCTGTTCGGCGCCACCTCCTTCCGCGCGGCGCGCGGCTATTGGCCGCCGCTCGCCGACGACGACACAGCACCCGAGGTCGAGCGCGAGATCTCGCGGCTCCACAGCACACTCGACAAGGTGGTCGTCTCCGACCGCACCGGACCGGAGGAGACCTCGCCCTGGGACGCTAGCACCGAGATCGTCCGCCGCACGGACGCGCACGCTCGGGTGGCCGAGCTCAAGGACGGCGACGGGGGCGACATCGTCTGCTTCGGCAGCCTCACCACCTGGAACGACCTGCTCGCGCACGGCCTCGTCGACGAGCTGCACATCCTGGTCGGCCCGGGCGCCATCGGCTCCGGCGTGCCGACGTTCGGCCAACCGGTCCAGCACGAGCTCACGCTCCTCGACGCGCGGCGGCTGGAGGACTCGAGGCTGGTCGCTCTGCAGTACGCCGTCGGCGGCGCAGATCACGCCCGGTGACTCAGGCCGGACCTTGTCGGCGGCCGGCTCGGCCACGACGTCCGGAACGAGTACGTCGTCACGCGGTGTGACAGACGGCCTCGACGTTGTTGCCGTCGGGGTCGCGCACGAACGCGCCGTAGTAGTGCTCGTGGTACTCCGGCCACAGCCGGGGCTCGTGCAGCACCTCCGCACCCTCGGCCACGGCCGCCTCGAACCAGGTGCGCACCGCCTCCGCGCTCGGGGCGGCGAAGGCGACGTGGACCTCCCGGTTGTCGCCCACGCCCTCGAACGTGGAGATCCAGAAGTGCGGCTGGGTCGTGCCGTAGCCGATGGCGACGCCGAAGTCCATGAGGCGACGATGGCCTAGGGTGCCCAGGACGGCGTCGTAGAACGCGGCCGCCCGCTCCATCGAGGTGACGTTGATGCCGAAGTGATCGATCACGAGGTCGATCCTGGCAGCCGCATCCGGCCACCGCCACCGCCGGATACCCACTAGCCTGCGCGAATGACCGATCTTCTCGAGCTGGCCCGCGCCTGGGCCGCCGACGACCCCGACGAGCGGACCCGCGGCGAGCTGGAGGCTCTGGTCTCGACCGTCGAGGCGGGCGACGAGGCGGCGGCCGCGGAGCTGGCGGACCGGTTCGCCGGGACGCTCGAGTTCGGGACGGCCGGCCTGCGCGGTGCGCTGGGCGCCGGGCCGAACCGGATGAACCGGGTCGTGGTCCTGCGCGCGGCGGCCGGGCTGGCGGCGTACCTGCGCGACACCGGCGTGAGGCCCGGCACTCCGGTGGTCATCGGCTACGACGCGCGCCACAACTCCGACGTGTTCGCCACCGACACCGCCGCGGTGATGACCGGTGCGGGCTTCAAGGCGCTGCTGATGCCGCGGCCGCTGCCGACGCCGCTGCTCGCGTTCGCGATCCGCGAGCTCGGCTGTGCCGCCGGCGTGATGGTGACGGCGAGTCACAACCCCCCGCAGGACAACGGCTACAAGGTCTACCTCGGCGACGGCAGCCAGATCGTGCCGCCCGCCGACGCGGAGATCGCGGCGCGGATCGCGGCGGTCGGCAAGGTCTCCGAGATCGCGCGCGGCGGCCCCGGGCGACGCTTGGACGAGGAGATCGTCGACCGCTACTACGACACGATCGCCGGCCTGGCCGCCGATGGTCCGCGAGACCTGACGCTCGTCTACACACCCCTGCACGGCGTCGGTGGCGACTCCGTGCTGCAGGTGCTCGAGACGGCGGGCTTCGCGGCACCCGCGGTGGTCGCTCAGCAGGAGGAGCCGGACCCCGACTTCCCCACGGTCGCGTTCCCCAACCCCGAGGAGCCGGGAGCGATGGACCTCGCGATGGCGCTCGCCGAGGAGCGCGGCGCCGACCTGGTCGTCGCCAACGATCCCGACGCCGATCGCTGCGCGGTCGCCGTCCGCGGCCCGCACGGCTGGCGGATGCTCAGCGGCGACGAGGTGGGTGCGCTGCTCGGCGCCCACCTGCTCGCGAGCGGCCGGGACGGGGTCTACGCCTGCTCGATCGTCTCCTCGAGCCTGTTGGGCAAGATGGCGGCGGCCGCCGGTCAGGCGTACGCCGAGACCCTCACCGGCTTCAAGTGGATCGGCCGGGTGCCGGATCTGGCGTTCGGCTACGAGGAGGCCCTCGGCTACTGCTGCGACCCCGAGCACGTGCGCGACAAGGACGGTGTGAGCGCGCTGCTGCTGGTCTGTGAGATAGCCGCACGGGCCAAGGCCGACGACCGCACGCTGACCGACCTGCTCGACGACCTCGCCCGCGCCCACGGACTGCACGCCACCGCCCAACTGTCGGTGCGCTTCACCGATCTCGCCCAGATCCTCGAGACCATGGCGCGCCTGCGTACGGCGCCGCCCACGGTCCTGGGTGGGCTCGCCGTCGAGCGGGTGGACGACCTCGCCGAGGGGTCGGCCACCCTGCCACCCACCGACGGGCTGCGCTACACCCTCGCCGACGGCGCGCGGGTCGTGGTGCGGCCGAGCGGCACCGAGCCGAAGGTGAAGTGCTACCTCGAGGTCGTCGTACCCGTCGAGGGGGGCCTCACGGCCGCCGACGAGGCCGTCGTCGCCGCCCGCATCTCCGCCGTCGGCCGTCTCGACGCGATCAAGGCCGACCTCAAGACTGCGGCGGGAATCTGACCGGCGGGTCCGGCCGCCGTACGATCCGGCGGTGAGCGAGCAGCACCCGGGGATCGACCCGTTGGACCTGGAGACGACCCTGCGGGTCCTCGAGCAGCTGCCCGGCCTCCCGCCCGACCACCCCGACATCGCCAGGGTGAAGCGGGCGGCCTCGTTCATGTACAAGCTGATCAAGAAGGCACGGCGGGCGGAGATCCGTGCCGAGCGGCACCTCCACGACCAGCGGATCATCGAGCAGACGGCGACCGGCAGCGCGATGCGCATCGACGACGAGACCGCCGGCATCCCATTGGTGTCGACGGCCCCCGGCGCCTTCGCAGGCGAGCTGATCACCGCGCGCGGCTGCTACATCTGCAAGGAGGACTTCACCCTCGTCGACGCCTTCTACCACTGGCTCTGCCCGAGCTGCGCGGCGTACTCGCACACCAAGCGCGACCAGCGCACCGACCTCACCGGCAAGCGCGCGCTGCTCACCGGCGGCCGCGCCAAGATCGGCATGTACATCGCGCTGCGGCTCCTGCGCGACGGAGCGCACACGACGATCACGACCCGGTTCCCGAAGGACGCCGTGCGGCGCTTCGCGGCGATGGAGGACTCCGCCGACTGGCTCCACCGGCTCAAGATCGTCGGCATCGACCTGCGCGACCCCACCCAGGTCGTCTCGCTGACCGACGACGTCGCCGCCGACGGCCCGCTCGACATCCTGGTCAACAACGCCTGCCAGACCGTACGCCGCTCGCCGGGCGCATACTCCAAGCTCGTCGAGGCCGAAGCGGCACCACTGGCGCCGCTGCCGGACGGCATCGCACTGCCGGAGATGGCGACCTTCGACCGGATCTCCGCGGCGCATCCGGCCGCGATCGCCGGTGCTCTGGAGGCGCATCCCGTCCCCCACGGCGATGGTCTCGACGCCGCTCGCTTCGCTCGCGGGCTCGACCAGCGACAGTCGTTGGTCGAGGAGGGTCTCGAGACGCTCGTTCCTCGCTCCTCGACCACCGGGTCGGCGGCAGCCATGACCGCGCTGGCGTTGACCGCGGGCAACGCGAGCCTGGTGGCCCACCAAGCCGGGACCGCGGTCGACGCCGGCGGCCTGCTGCCCGACGTACAGCTCGACAACTCCTGGACCAAGGTCGTGGACGAGGTCGATCCGCTCGAGCTGCTCGAGGTGCAGCTCTGCAACTCCATCGCGCCGTTCCTGCTCGTCTCCCGGCTGCGGCCGGCGATGCGGGCCGCCGTCGCCGCCGGCGCCGAGCGCGCCTATGTCGTCAACGTGAGCGCCATGGAGGGCCAGTTCGGCGGCCGCCGCTACAAGGGCGCCGGCCACCCACACACCAACATGGCGAAGGCCGCGCTCAACATGCTCACCCGCACCAGCGCCGGCGAGATGTTCGAGTCGGACCGGATCCTGATGACCGCCGTCGACACCGGCTGGATCACCGACGAGCGCCCGCACGCGGAGAAGCTGCGGATCGCCGCCGAGGGCTGGCACGCCCCGCTCGACCTCGTCGACGGCGCCGCGCGGGTCTACGACCCGATCGTGCAGGGCGAGGCCGGCGTCGACCTCTACGGCTGCTTCCTCAAGGACTACCAGCCCTCCCCCTGGTGAACGGTGGGACCCTTACGGGACCACGCTCCTCGGCCCGCCATCAAGCACCGGTCACAACCAGCACCGTCAGACCGCGACCGCGAGGAGCACACACGCCACGAGGGACCCCACGAGCCCGACGATCTCCGGCCACGCGTACGTCGTACGCACGCCGTCGGCGAGGGCGAGCTGCTCGTCGGAGGCGATCCGCACGCCGGCCTCGATGCGGGCGCGGTCGAGGTAGCCGTGAAGCCGGTCCTCGGCGAACTCGCCGTAGCTCGGGGACGCGGGCGTGGTGGCCGGCTCGGTGTCGGCCGCCTTCTTCTGGTTCAGCAGTGAGCGGCGGGAGCGGCCGAGGGCGGTCGAGGTGAGTCGGCGGTCGCCGACGCGCAGCACGAGGACCTGCCGGACCGCGAGCTGCTCGATCGCGGCGAGCGGGACGAGGTGGGTGGCGACGGGGTTGCGCAGCACCAGGTCGTCGCCGACCACGGACACTCGCGGGCGCAGCAGGATCGTCCAGCCCACCATCCCGGCGAAGACCGCGCCGGCGACGATCGCCGGGTGCCCCGCATCGGTCGCCACCAAGACGACGACGGCGAAGGCGGCGAGCACCAGCAACGCGCCGGTGAGGCGGCCGCTCGTGGGGCGGAAGTGCTCCGCGCGGGGCGCCGCACCCTGTCCAGATGCCCCCTCGTCACCGGAGGGTTGAACGTCTCCCACCCGACAACCCTATGCTTTGCAGGTGACAGCCACCGTTCCCACCTCGTCGTACGATCCGAAGGCGGCGTTCGACGACGTCACGTCGAGCGAGTCCGCGCTGCGCCGGTTCCTGCACGGTCTCCCCGGTGTCGACCAGGTGGGCTGTGAGGCACGTGCCGCCTCCTTGGGCACCCGCTCGATCAAGACGACCGCGAAGGCCTACGCGCTCGACCTGGCGATCCGCATGGTCGACCTGACCACACTGGAGGGCCAGGACACGCCGGGCAAGGTCACCGCGCTGGCCAACAAGGCGATGCGCCCCGACCCTGCCGACCCGACCTGCCCGTCGACCGCCGCGGTGTGCGTCTACCCCGACATGGTCGGCGTGGCCAAGGAGACGCTGGGCGACAGCGGCGTGCACGTGGCCGCGGTCGCCACCGCGTTCCCGTCGGGTCGAGCGGCCCTCGACATCAAGCTCGCCGACACCCAGGACGCGGTCGAGGCGGGCGCCGACGAGATCGACATGGTCATCGACCGGGGGGCCTTCCTCTCCGGGAGATACTTGCAGGTGTACGACGAGATCGTCGCCGTCCGCGAGGCGTGCACGAGGCCCGACGGCTCGAGCGCGCATCTCAAGGTGATCTTCGAGACCGGCGAGCTGCAGACCTACGACAACGTACGGCGCGTGTCCTGGCTGGGCATGATGGCCGGCGCCCACTTCATCAAGACCTCGACGGGCAAGGTGCAGCCGGCCGCGACGCTCCCGGTCACGTTGATCATGCTGGAGGCGGTGCGCGACTTCCGGGCCGCCACCGGTCAGATGGTGGGGGTCAAGCCGGCCGGTGGGATCCGGACGGCGAAGGACGCGATCAAATACCTCGTGACGGTCAACGAGACGGCCGGGCCCGACTGGCTCGACCCCGACTGGTTCCGCTTCGGCGCCTCGACGCTGCTCAACGACCTGCTGATGCAGCGGACGAAGATGGCCACCGGCCGCTACTCCGGTCCCGACTACTTCACCCTCGACTGAGCAGGGAAGACACAATGGTCAAGGTTTCGCAGGATCCGATCCCGCCGCTGGCGTTCGACTACGCCCCGGCGCCCGAGTCACGGTCGGTCGTCGACCTCAAGCCGTCGTACGGGCTCTTCGTCAACGGAGAGTTCGTGGACGGGCACGGCAAGGCGTTCAAGACGATCAGCCCGGCGTCGGAGGAGGTGCTGGCCGAGGTCGCCGAGGCCTCCGCCGAGGACGTCGACGCGGCGGTACAGGCGGCGCGCCGCGCGTACAGCCGGGTGTGGTCGCGGATGCCCGGCAGTGAGCGGGCGAAGTACCTCTACCGGATCGCCCGGATCATCCAGGAGCGCGGCCGCGAGCTGGCGGTGCTGGAGAGCCTCGACAACGGCAAGCCGATCAAGGAGTCGCGCGACGTCGACATCCCGGTGGTTGCCGCGCACTTCTTCTACTACGCCGGGTGGGCCGACAAGCTCGAGTACGCCGGCTTCGGGGTCGATCCCAAGCCGGTCGGCGTCGCGGCCCAGGTGATCCCGTGGAACTTCCCGCT
Source organism: uncultured Actinomycetota bacterium (assembly GCA_963767345.1). Lineage (GTDB taxonomy): Bacteria > Actinomycetota > Actinomycetes > Propionibacteriales > Nocardioidaceae > Nocardioides. The sequence goes on along the minus strand of CAVYDO010000003.1, from coordinate 2,386,895 downwards.
GCTGATGCTTGCCTGGAAGATCGCCCCCGCGCTCGCCTGCGGCAACACCGTCGTCCTCAAGCCCGCGGAGACCACGCCGCTGACGGCACTGCTCTTCGCCGAGATCTGCCAGCAGGCCGACCTGCCGCCCGGCGTCGTCAATATCGTCACCGGCGCCGGCGCGACCGGCCAGGTGCTCGTCGAGCACCCCGGGGTCGACAAGGTGGCGTTCACCGGCTCGACCGCCGTCGGCCGCGCGATCGCCAAGGCGGTGGCCGGCACCGGCAAGCGGCTGACCCTCGAGCTGGGCGGCAAGGCCGCGAATATCGTCTTCGACGACGCCCCGATCGACCAGGCGGTCGAGGGCATCGTCAACGGCATCTTCTTCAACCAGGGCCACGTCTGCTGCGCCGGGTCGCGGCTGCTGGTGCAGGAGTCGATCGCCGAGGAGCTGCTGGACCGCCTCAAGCGACGGATGACGACGCTGCGGGTGGGCGACCCGCTCGACAAGAACACCGACGTCGGCGCCATCAACTCCGCGGAGCAGCTCGCCCGCATCCGCGAGCTGTCGGCGATCGGCGAGGCCGAGGGTGCCGAGCGATGGTCCGCGCCGTGCGAGCTGCCCGCCAAGGGCTTCTGGTTCGCGCCCACGGTGTTCACCGGTGTCTCGCAGGCGCATCGGATCGCGCGGGAGGAGATCTTCGGGCCGGTGCTCTCGACGCTGACCTTCCGCACCCCCGCCGAGGCGGTCGAGAAGGCCAACAACACGCCGTACGGTCTCTCGGCGGGCGTCTGGACGGACAAGGGCTCCCGGATCCTCTGGATGGCCAACCAGCTGCGCGCCGGCGTGGTGTGGGCCAACACCTTCAACAAGTTCGACCCGACCAGCCCGTTCGGCGGCTACAAGGAGTCCGGCTACGGCCGCGAGGGCGGGCGGCACGGGCTCGAGGCGTATCTCTCGACCGAGCCGACGACGACAGGAGCGGCGAGCTGATGCCGGCATCGACCAGGGTCGACGTACGCAAGACCTACAAGCTCTACGTCGGCGGCGCGTTTCCCCGCTCGGAGTCGGGCCACTCCTACGTCGTCAACGACCACAAGGGGAAGTTCGTGGCCAACGCGGCGCTCGCCTCCCGCAAGGACGCCCGCGACGCGGTCGTCTCAGCCCGCAAGGCCTTCGGCGGCTGGTCGTCGCGTACGGCGTACAACCGGGCGCAGATCCTCTACCGCGTCGCGGAGATCATGGAGGATCGGCGGCCGCAGTTCGTCGAGGCCGTGCGCTCGTCGGAGGGGCTGACCCCGGCACGGGCCGACAGGGTCGTCGACGCCGCGATCGACCGGCTGGTCTGGTACGCCGGCTGGGCCGACAAGATCACCCAGGTCACCGGCAGCGCCAACCCGGTCGCCGGCCCGTACTTCAACATCTCCTCCCCGGAGCCGACCGGCATCGTCGCGGTGATCGCGCCGCAGGAGTCGTCGCTGCTCGGGCTCATCTCGGTGGTCGCGCCGGCGATCGTCACCGGCAACACGGTCGTCGTGCAGTCGTCCTACGGCCGCCCCCTGCCGGCCGTGACCTTCGCCGAGGTCCTTGCCACCTCCGACGTCCCCGGAGGAGTCGTCAACATCCTCACCGGCGACTACGCCGCCACGGCGCCCTGGCTCGCCAGCCACATGGACGTCAACGCGATCGACCTCGTCGGGGTCGCCGGCGACCCCGAGCACGCCAAGGAGTACGAGATCGCCGCAGCCGACAATCTCAAGCGCGTACGCCGCGCCCCCGCTGCGGAGCCGGACTGGACGCAGCCGCCCGGCATCGACTCGATGACCACGTTCTTGGAGACCAAGACGGTCTGGCACCCGATCGGCCTGTGAGCGAGACGGGCGGTGCCCGGGTCGTCGTCCTCGCCGGCCCGTCGGGCGCGGGGAAGTCGCATGTCGCGGAGCTGGTCGGCTGGCCGGTGCTGCGGCTCGACGACTTCTACAAGAACGGCGGCGACCCGTCGCTGCCGCGGATCACGGCAGGACCGAACAGGGGCTTGGTCGACTGGGACGACCCCGGCTCCTGGCTCCCGGACGACGCCCTCGCGGCGATCCGTGAGCTGTGTGCCCGGGGCTCCGCGAAGGTGCCGGTCTACGAGATCGCCGAGGACGGACGCTGCGGGTGGCAGACCCTCGACCTCGAGGGCGCGGACCTGTTCCTGGCGGAGGGCATCTTCGCCCACCAGATCGTCGCCCGGCTTCGCGAGGAGGGGCTGCTCGCCGACGCCTTCTGCGTGCGCCAGCACCCGATGGTCACGTTCTGGCGCCGGCTCACCCGCGACCTGCGCGAGCACCGCAAGCCACCGCTGGTGCTCGTCCGCCGTGGCGTCGCGCTGCTGCGCGCCCAGCGCGGCATCGTCCGCGAGGCGGTCACGATGGGCTGCCGCCCGATGACCGGCTCGGAGACCGTCGCCACCCTCCGCGGGTCGGCGGTCAGGTCATGAGGGCGGCGTACCCGGGCTTGATCACGCCGTCGATGATGGCGAGCCGCTCGTCGAAGGGGAGGAACGCGGACTTCATCGCGTTGATGGTGAACCAGCGCAGGTCGGCGAGGTCGTAGCCGAACGCCTCGGACAGCGCGGTCATCTCGCGGGTCATCGAGGTGTTGGACATCAGCCGGTTGTCGGTGTTGACCGTGACCCGGAAGCGCAGCTTCGTGAGCAGCCCGATCGGGTGCTCGGCCAGCGACGCCGCGGCACCGGTCTGCAGGTTGGACATCGGACACATCTCGAGCGGGATGCGCTGGTCGCGCACGTACGCCGCCAACCGGCCGAGCTCGACCGATCCGTCGTCGGCGACGGTGATGTCGTCGATGATCCGTACGCCGTGACCGAGCCGGTCGGCGCCGCACCACTGGATCGCCTCCCAGATCGACGGCAGACCGAAGGCCTCGCCCGCGTGGATCGTGAAGTGCGAGTTCTCGCGCTGGAGGTACTCGAACGCGTCGAGGTGCCGGGTGGGCGGGAAGCCGGCCTCCGCGCCCGCGATGTCGAAGCCGGCGACACCGCGGTCGCGCCAGGCGACCGCCAGCTCGGCGACCTCGCGCGAGCGGGCCTGGTGGCGCATCGCGGTGAGGAGCTGACGCACCACGATCCTCCCGCCGGCCGCGGCCATGCCCTTCTCGAAGCCCTCCCTCACGGCACCGACGACCTCGTCGAGGGTGAGGCCCCCCGAGACGTGCTGCTCGGGCGCGTAGCGGACCTCGGCGTAGACGACGCCGTCGGCGGCGAGGTCCTCGACGCACTCGCGCGCCACCCGGGCGAGCGCCGGACCGGTCTGCATCACCGCCACGGTGTGGTCGAAGGTCTCCAGGTAGCGGACGAGCGATCCGCTGTCGGCCGACTCGGCGAACCACTCCCCCAGCGCGACCGGGTCGTCTGCGGGCAGGGCGTGCCCGCACTCGGCGGCCAGCTCGACGACCGTCGCCGGCCGCAACCCGCCGTCGAGGTGGTCGTGGAGGAGCACCTTGGGCGCGCGACGTACGACGTCCTCGGTCAGTGGCGCCTGGGTCGGATCAGCCTGGTTCATGCCGCACATCCTGACAGGTAGGTTGATGGCCAGGTACGCCGACCGTAGGAGACCACATGCGGGTGTTCACGTCGCTGGAGGAGGTGGCCGAGTCGGCCGACACCGAGATCGGCACGACGGAGTGGCTCGAGATCGATCAGCAGCGCATCGCCGACTTCGCCGATGCGACGTTGGACCACCAGTGGATCCACGTCGACGAGGAGCGCGCCGCCTCCGGGCCCTTCGGCGGCACGATCGCCCACGGCTTCCTCACCCTGAGCCTGCTGCCGTGGTTCAACACCCAGGCCTTCCGGATGGACACCCCGGGCGCCCGGCTCAACTACGGGCTCAACAAGGTGCGCTTCCCCGCTCCCGTGCCCGTCGGCAGCCGGGTCCGCTCCCACGTCGCCTTCGGCGAGGCCACAGATCTCGCCCACGGCCTGCAGCTGATCATCAAGCACACCGTCGAGATCGAGGGCGCCGACAAGCCGGCCTGCGTCGCCGAGCACGTGGTCCTGCTGCTCCGGGCTCAGTCTGGGCTCAGGGAAGACGGTCCAGGGCGATCTCGGCGAGCGTGACCAACGGAGCCTCTGCCGGGGTCGCGCCCGCGACGTCGACGCGCGCCTGGACGTCGAGCAGGAATCTGCCGTCGCGGACCCAGAAGACGAGCTCGTTGACGTGCCACGGCTCGCCGCCGGTCTGCTGCTGCACCATGGTGTGGCGATAGGCGACGCTCTGGTCGCCCAGTCGCGGCGACGCGATCTTGTCGTAGGAGTTCGTCTCCATATACTCGTGCGCGGTCTTGCCGTCGCAGCCCTTGATCCAGCCCTGTTGGGTCTTGAAGGCCTTCTTGGCCGCGGCGACGGTCGCAAAGCTCATCGTGAACACCGAAGGCTGCTCGTAGCCGGCGTGCACAGGAATGCTGCGGAACGCGCCGTAGTAGTCGGCAAAGCGTCCCTTGTCTGCGTTCGGCCCGTCGGCGTAGGCGCGGCAGTTCTTCTCGAGGACGAACGTGTCGCGGGACGACGTCGTCTCCCTCGATCCGTCCTCGAAGCCCGGGTAGACCGCGGAGACCTCATCCCACGTGGGCAGATTCGCGGCCTTGATCGGCGGTGCCTTGGCGGGTGCTGGCCCGGGGTGGGCGGCCGATGCCGCGAGGGCGAGGCCCAAGCACAGGCACAGTGCCGGTGATACGGCGCGGCGGCCGCGGTTCATCAGCGTGGCGATGACGTGCATGGGCTCCCCCAAGGTCGGCCCCGAGCGGCGCAGATGTGGCTGTCCCGAGTGTAGGGCCGGTAGGGGATCAGCCCACCCGGTCGATGACCAGCGGGTCGGGGGTGTGCGCCATCCCGGCCGGCGCGATGTCGTAGCCGCCGTCGAGGGAGGCGAGGGCGCGCTCGAACCGGGCCGGCTCGTCGGTGTAGAGGGTCAGCAGGGGGTCACCGGCCCGCACCGGGTCTCCGGGGCGTGCGTGCCAGCGGACTCCGGCGCCGGCCTGCACGGGGTCCTCCTTGCGCTCGCGGCCCGCCCCGAGCCGCCAGGCCGCCAGCCCGACCGCCATCGCGTCGAGGCGAGTGAGCACGCCGTCAGCGGCCGCGGTGACGACCTGCGACTCGCGAGCCACCGGCAGCGCGGCGTCGGGGTCGCCGCCCTGGGCGCGGATCATCGCCTTCCAGGCGTCCATGGCTCGACCCGAGGCGAGCACATCGGCAGGGTCGACGTCGTCTCGTCCCGCGCCGAGCAGCATCTCTCGTGCGAGGGCCAAGGTGAGCTCCACGACGTCGGCCGGCCCGCCGCCGGCCAGCACCTCGACGGACTCCTCGACCTCGATCGCGTTGCCGGCGGTGAGCCCGAGCGGCGTCGACATGTCGGTGAGCAGCGCGACGGTGTGCACCCCCGCGTCGGTGCCGAGCCCGACCATCACCTCGGCGAGCTCCCGCGCCCGTTCGACGTCCTTCATGAACGCGCCGGTGCCGACCTTGACGTCGAGCACCAGCGCTCCGGTGCCCTCGGCGATCTTCTTGGACATGATCGACGACGCGATGAGCGGGATCGCCTCGACGGTGCCGGTCACGTCGCGCAGCGAGTAGAGCTTCTTGTCGGCGGGCGCCAGGCCGTCACCGGCGGCGCAGATCACGGCGCCGACGGACTCGAGCTGGGCGAGCATCTCCTCGTTGGACAGCAGGGCACGCCAGCCGGGGATCGACTCCAGCTTGTCGAGCGTGCCGCCGGTGTGGCCGAGGCCGCGCCCCGACAGCTGGGGCACGGCGACCCCGCAGGCCGCGACCAGCGGCGCGAGCGGCAGGGTGATCTTGTCGCCCACCCCGCCGGTGGAGTGCTTGTCGGCGGTCGGACGGGAGAGCGAGGAGAAGTCCATCCGCTCGCCGCTCGCGATCATCGCCGCGGTCCAGCGCGAGATCTCCGGCCGGCTCATGCCGTTGAGCAGGATCGCCATCGCGAGCGCGGACATCTGCTCGTCGGCCACCACCCCGCGGGTGTAGGCGTCGATCACCCAGTCGATCTGTGAGTCGCTGAGGGCCTGCCGGTCACGCTTGGCGCCGATCACCTCGACGGCGTCGTGGGCGCGCGGGTCGGGCGTCGTGGATGTCATCGGAAGCCTTCCAGGTCGTCGGGGCCGAAGGCCTGTGGCAGCACGTCGGCCATGGTGCGTGGGCCCTCGGGGGTCAGCAACTCGAGGTCGTGGCCGCCGTGCTCGAAGAGCAGCTGGCGGCACCGCCCGCACGGCATGATCACCTCGCCACGGCCGTTGACGCACACGAAGTGGGTCAGCCGGCCGCCCCCGGTCGCGTGCAGCGACGACACCAGCCCGCACTCCGCGCAGAGCGTGACGCCGTACGCCGCGTTCTCGACGTTGCAGCCGACCAGCAGACGGGTGGCGCCGTCCGGGCCTGCGGCGAGCGCCGCCGCCCCCACCGGGAAGTGGCTGTACGGCGCGTAGGCACGCGCCGCGACCTCGGATGCGGCCGTCCGGAGCGCACCCCAGTCGACCGGCTCGACGACGGCCACGTCAGCTCTTCACATAGGGCTGGCCGTCGGCAGCGGGCGGACGGACGCGTCCGACCAGACCCGCGACGGCGACGATCGTGGCCAGGTAGGGCGCGGCGCCGAGCAGCTCGCCGGGCACCTTCGCAACGAAGCTCATCTGGTTCTGCAGGTTCCACATGAAGCCGAAGAAGAGCGCCGCGAAGGTCGCGCCGACGGGGTGCCAGCGGCCCATGATCAACGCGGCCAGCGCGATGAAGCCCGTGCCGGCCGAGGCATCCTTGTCGAAAGCACCGGTCGACCCGATCGTGTAGTAGGCACCACCGACGCCCGCGAGCACGCCGCCGGCGAGCACCGCCTGCCACCGCACCCGGTTGACCTTGATGCCGACGGTGTCGGCGGCCTTGGGGTGCTCGCCGACCGCCCGCACGCGCAGGCCCCACCTGGTCTGGAAGAGGACGAACGCGACCAACGCGACGGCGAGGTACATGAAGTAGACGAGCAGCGTCTGGTTGAAGAGGGCCTGCCCGATCACCGGGATCTTGGAGAGCCCGGGGATCTCGATCAGCTCGAGCTTCTGCGGGGAGTTGAAGCGGGCCTTCTGGTCGCCCGGGATCTGCCCCAACAGGAAGCCCGTCAGGCCCGTGGCCAGGGCCACCAGGACGACGCCGAGCACCACCTGGTTGACCTGGTAGCGGAGCGCGAAGAAGGCCAGGACCGCGGCGACACCGACGCCCGCCACCGCCCCGCCCAGCATGCCGAACGGCGCGCACAGCGCGATCGGGATGAACGGCAGCGACGCGTAGGCGAAGCTGGAGAACACCGATGCCGTGAACGCTCCCGCGAGGAACTGCCCCTCGATCGCGATATTGATGACACCGGCGCGCTCGCACATGCAGCCCGCCAGAGCCCCGAGCACCAGCGGCGTCGCGATGCGCATCGTGCCCGGGATCGGGTTGGCGATGGCCGCCTGGAACGAGCCGTCCTGGTCGGCGTACGCCCAGATCAGGAAGCCGAGGTAGAAGGTGACGCCGATGACCAGCATGAGCAGGCCGCCGGCCCAGCCGCGCGGAAACCGGTTGACCGCCGCCAGCGCGAGGCCGACGAGCGGGGTGATCACCCCGAGCCAGGACAGGTAGGTGCCGTCGAGGTCCTTGGGACGAATGTCCTTGGAGACCCGCTCGCCGAGGATGTAGGTGACATCGGCGTTGTCGATCTGGAGCGCGAAGGCCAGCGCGATGACCGCGAGGATGGCGAATACGACGATCTGCCGGATCTGGCGTCGTACGTCGGCCCGGTCGCGCACCCGCGGCTCGTCGAGCGGGGCGATCTCCTTGACCGCCGTCTCACTGCCGGCGTCGCTCATGCTCACCACCCACTCGCCATGACGGTGCTCGCCTTGCCGCGGGTTCGCAGCCGGAAGATGCCTCGCACCAGGGCCGGCGCCGCGACGAAGAGCACGATCAGCGCCTGGAGCACCTGGGCGAGCTCCGGCGGGATGCCCGCCTGACCCTGCATCGCCAGGCCGCCCGCGGAGAGGGCGCCGAACAGCAGGCCGGCGAGCACGGTGCCCAGCGGCGTCGCACGACCGAGCAGGGCGACGGTGATCGCGTCGAAGCCGACGCTGCCCGCGACGTCGACCGTCACCGAGTTGTGCTGGCCGAGCACGGTGTTCATGGCGGCGAGCCCGGAGAGGGCACCCGCGATCAGCATCACCGTGATGTAGGTCTTGGGCACGCTCATGCCGGCCGTGCGGGCGGCGTCGGGGTTGGCGCCGACGGCGCGCATCTCGAAGCCGAGGGTGCTGCGCTCGAGGAGGTACCAGACGCCGACGGCCGCCAGCACGGCCAGGAAGATGCCGAAGTGCAGGCCGAAGAGCTCGGGGTACCAGGCGCTCTCGTGCGGCTTGGGCGACTGCTTGTTGTCGCTCCCGGCGATCTGGAACGCCTCCTTGCCCAGGGCGTAGAGGAGGACGAACTTGGCGATGTTGTTGAGCATGATCGTGGTGATCACCTCGTGGGCCCCGGTGTTGGCCTTGAGCACTCCGGCGATGCCGCCGTACGCCGCACCCGCGGCCATCGCGACCGCCAGGGCGAAGATCCAGTGCAGCGGGCCGCCGATGTCGAAGTGGAAGCCGATGTAGCCGCCGAGCAGGGCCGCGACGAGCACCTGCCCCTGGGCGCCGATGTTGAAGAGTCCGGCGCGGAAGGCCACCGCGACGCCGAGCCCGGCCGCGATCAGCGGTGCGGCCCGCTGGAGGGTCAGTCGCAGGGCACTTCCGGAGCCGACCGAGCCGTCGAAGAGCGCGCGGTAGCCCTCGCCGACCGCCTCGGCCGAGAAGCTGAAGAAGTCACCGGGGTAGCTGAAGATGTAGCCGAGCGACTCCACGACCCGGGGGGTGGAGAACATGATCAGCAGCGCACCGGCCACGAGGGCCAGCACGACGGCGAGCACCGTGTCGACGACGGTGGGCAGCCACGACTGCAGACCACGGTCGGGCTTGGGCGCGGGTGGGGGCGGCTCCGCCGGCTTGGTCGCCACGGGCGAGCTGTCGCTCATGCGGACTCTCCCTTCGCTGGAGCGTGTGGATCGATCTCGAAGGCGGTCACCTTCTCGGTGTAGGCACCGGCCATCAGCAGGCCGATCTCCTCACGCGGGATCTCCGGCGAGACGGTGTCGACGATCCGGCCGTCGTACATCACCGCGATGCGGTCGGAGAGCGCGAAGATCTCGTCGAGCTCGGTGGAGACCACGATCACCGCAGTGCCCTTGTCGCGCTCGGCGACGATGCGCTTGTGGATGAACTCGATGGAGCCGACGTCGACGCCGCGGGTGGGCTGGGAGGCGATCAGCACCTTGAGGGGCCGGCTGAACTCGCGAGCGACGACCACCTTCTGCTGGTTCCCGCCGGACAGCGAGCTGACCGGCGTCTCCATCGTCTCGGTGCGGATGTCGAACTCCTCGATCCGCGCTCGGGCGTTCTCGGCGATGGCGGCTCATCTTGAGCCGGCCGCCGGTGGAGAACTCGTCGCTCCGGTAGAGGTCGAGCACGAGGTTCTCCCGCACGCAGAAGGGACCGACGTACCCGTCGTGCGAGCGGTCCTCGGGGACGTAGCCGATGCCGTCCTCGAGGCTCTCGCGCGGGCCGTGCCGCGAGATGTCCTTGCCTTCGAGGTAGATCCGGCCGGCATCGGGCCGGACCAGGCCGAGGAGCGACTTGATGAGCTCGGTCTGGCCGTTGCCCTGGACGCCGGCGATGCCGAGCACCTCGCCCGCGCGGGCCTCGAAGGAGACGTCCCTGACGACGGTGACTCCGCGGGCGTCGATGACGGTGACGCCCTCGACGCTCAGGACCGGGTCACCCGACTGGGCCGGCGGCTTGTCGACGCGCAGGCTGACCTCGCGCCCGACCATCATCTCGGCGAGCTCTCCCTCGCTCGCGGTGGGCTCGGCGGTGCCGACGACCTTGCCGCGCCGGATGACGCTGATGCGGTCGCCGACCGCGCGGACCTCACGGAGCTTGTGGGTGATGAAGATGATCGACTTGCCCTGCGCCTTCAGGTCGCGCATGATGCCCATCAGCTCGTCGATCTCCTGCGGGGTGAGCACCGCCGTGGGCTCGTCGAGGATCAGCACCTGGGCGTCGTTGGCGAGCGCCTTGATGATCTCGACCCGCTGCTGGACGCCGACCGGCAGGTCCTCGATCATGGCGCTGGGGTCGACCGCGAGGCGGTAGCGGTCGGAGAGCTCGGTGACCTTCGTGGCGGCGGCAGCACGGTCGAGCACGCCGGCACCCTTGGTCTGCTCGCGTCCGAGCATGAGGTTCTCGGCCACGGTGAAGACCGGCACCAGCATGAAGTGCTGGTGCACCATGCCGATGCCCGCGTCGATGGCGTCGCCGGGTGTGGCGAAGGCGACCGCCTTGCCGTCGATCGCGATCTCGCCCTCGGTCGGGTCGAGCAGCCCGTAGAGCATGTTCATCAGCGTCGACTTGCCGGCGCCGTTCTCGCCGAGGAGACAATGGATCTCGCCGGGCTCGATGGTGAGGTCGATGTGGTCGTTGGCGGTGAATGTGCCGAACCGCTTGGTCAGGCCCTTGATCTCCAGCTTCATGCGTCCAGCCTCATGTCCTCGCCTCTACGTGACCCGGGGAGAAAGAAGTACCCGGCGCCGACCTTAGCGGCCGGCGCCGGGTCACGTGCGTCGATCAGCGATCGGCCGCGTCTGGTTGGAATGTCACTCGATCGTGAGCGTCCCGTCGATGAACTGCTGCTGGAGCTCCTCGACCTGGGCGGTGAGCTCGGGGTCGACGTCGTCGGCGATCGGCGCCAGCGCGACACCGTCGTTCTCCAGCGTGCCGAAGTAGGGCTCGTTGTTGAAGGCACCCGAGGCGGAGTCGGCAATGGCCGTCTCGACCGCGACGTCCATGCGCTTCATGACCGAGGTCAGCAGCACGTCGCAGTACTCCTCGGCCGAGACGCAGCCGTCGGTGTCGACCCAGATCGCCCTGACGTCCTGGTCCTGGGCGGCCTGCAGGCCACCGAGGCCGGCGGGACCGGCGACCGGGAAGATCACGTCGGCGCCCTGGGTGATCATCTCCTCGGCGGTGGACTGGCCGAGCGTCTTGTTCTCGAAGTCGTTGGTGAACGACCCTTCTTCCTTCTCGGGGTTCCAGCCGACGACCTTGACGTCGGTGCCGTTGTCCTCGTTGTACTTGGCAACGCCCTTGGCGAAGCCATCCATGAAGATGGTCACGGTCGCGATTTTCGAGGCCCCCGAAGGTGCCGACGATGCCGGTCTCGGAGTGGCCCGCTGCCAGGTAGCCGGCGAGGTAGGAGGGCTGGGCGGTGTCGAAGGTGAGGCCCTTGAGGTTCTTGGGCGCGGTGTTGTTGCCGTCCTCGTCGAAGTAGGCGTAGTCGACGATGGCGAAGTCGACCTTCTTGTTCTTCTTCGCGGCCGCCAAGGTGGCGTCGCCGAGGAGGAAGCCGACGGTGGTGACCTCGTTGCATCCGGCCTTGACCATCGAGTCGATGTTGTCGGCGAAGCCGGCCGGGTCGGTGGACTCGACCTCACCGTCCTGCACGCCGTACTTCTCGCGGCGCTCTCGAGGCCGTCGTGGGAGGTCTGGTTGAAGGACTTGTCGTCGAAGCCGCCCGAGTCGGAGACCATGCACGCCTTGAAGTCCGGGTACTGCTCCGCGGCCGGCTCCTCACCGGACTCGGCGGTCTCGGTCTCCGAGGCCGACTCGCCTTCGGGCTCGTCGGACGCCCGCTCTCCGCAGGCCGCCAAGCTGAGGGCGGCGATGCACGCGACCGCCGCGATTCGGGCCGTCTTCATCTTCACGGCGCCTCCTGATCGTCTGAAAAAGGGGCACCGCCCTGGCGCCCGCTTGCCGGGCCACCCTAATACCGGTCAGTCACTACGCTGACCGGTTGCAGGTAACTGTTGTATGACTTTTCTGTTGGCGCAATCTGCCAACGCGGCCTCGCCGAGGATCTTGGCCCCGATCGCCACCGCCCGGTCGTCGACCCGCAGGTCGCCCCGGTGCAGGTCGTAGGTCGGTCCTCCCGGCGTGCGAGTGCCGAGCCGGCCCATCGACCCGGGCACCCGGTTGAGGTACCAGGCGAAGTCCTCGCCGCCGAGGCTCTGCGCCGTCGGCACGACCGCGTCGTCACCGAGCACCCGGCGGGCGGCATCGCCGAGGAGGGCGGTGGCCGCCCGCTCGTTGACGACCGGCGGCACCCCGCGCTCGTAGTCGACCTCGGCGGTCACGCCGTACGGCGCCAGCACTCCGGCCACGACCTCCTTGACGAGGCCCTCCGCCTGGTCCCAGGCGGTCTCGTCGAGCATCCGCAGGGTGCCGGCGACCATCCCCGTGCTGGGGATCACGTTGGGCGCCGCCCCGCCGCTGACCATTCCCCAGACCAGGCTGACACCCGCGCGCGGGTCGAGGCGGCGCGACAGCACGGCCGGAACCTCGGCGATGACCTTGCCGAGGGCGAAGACCAGATCCTGCGTGAGGTGGGGTCGCGAGGTGTGGCCACCGGCGCCGAAGAGGCGCACCTCGACCCGGTCCGCGGCTCCGGTCAGCGCACCCTCGCGGAGTCCGACCTGTCCCACGTCGACGGTCGGGTCGCAGTGCAGCGAGAAGGCGGCGACGACGTCGTCGAGGGCGCCGGCGCCGATGAGCCGGTGCGCGCCGCCCGGCATGACCTCCTCGGCCGGCTGGAAGAGCAGCCGCACCCGCCCGGGCAACTGGCCCCGCGCATGCACCTCGCCGAGTGCGTGGGCGACGCCTACCAGCGCGGCGGTGTGTACGTCGTGCCCGCAGGCGTGCGCGACGCCCGGCGTGGTCGAGGCCCAGGCGTCGCCGGTGGTGTCGTCGACGGGCAGTGCGTCGAGGTCGGCGCGCAACGCCACGACGGGCCCCCGGTCGGAGGGGTCTCCGGGCCCCGCTCCGAGGTCGGCGTAGAAGCCGGTCGCCCCGGTCGGAGTGATCTCCCACCCGGCCCCGGCGACCCGCTCCCGGGCCACCTCGGTCGTCCGCCGCTCGTGCCAGGACAGCTCCGGGTGCGCGTGCAGGTCGCGCCGGAGGTCGACCAGCTCGTCGGCGAGCTTGTCGACCGTCTCCGCTAACAGCCTGGAGGCCTCGGCTGGCGTTGCGGATGGCTGGGCGGCCGGCGGCGTACTCGACATGTCGGGCTCAGGCTACCGAACCCCGATTCGTCTGTGCCCTCCCATGTAGTTTCCCGCTCAGCCACGCAGACGAATCGGTGTGCTCAGCAGCGGCCGACGTCTCGAACCGAGAACCGCTCCTCGGCCACGACACCCGAGCCCTGCGCTTCGTGGGCGTGCAGCTCGGCCCAGATGCGAGTGCCCAGCTCGAGCCCGGTGACGTCCTTGGCCTTGCTGACCGAGCCCGCTCTGACCTTGAGGATCGCCGCCAGCCACTCGTCATTGCGCGGACGGTTCAGTGTCACGCTGTTGCTCAGCGCCCGCCCAGCGCGGTTGTCGAGCCGGAACCTCAGCCCCACGGAGCCGTCGACGACCTTGAACCTGCAGAACTGCCCCTTCGCACTTGCGAAGGACACCTTGGTCTCCCAGTTGGTGGCCGCGTGGGCCGGGGCGATGACTCCGACCGACACGAACGAGATGGTCGCGAGGACGGCACCGGTCAATGCATGAATGGTTCTCATGCCTCGATTCTCGCCGACCCGGTCACCGGCTCCGGCATCGGGACGGCCAACCCCTCAGGCCCACCGCCCGGGCCGCGTCGGTGCCGTAGGGAGCTGGTGCGGTGTTCAACCACTGTTCACGCGCGCGCTGAAATCCGCTCTCGACGGCCGGCTGCGCGGTGCGGGAGAGTTCCTCCATGCTCAACGACGTTCGCGAGTACATCGACCAGCTGCACACAGACGGTTTCACGATCGGCGAGGACCACGACGACGACCCGATCCTGATCGATCCCCACGGCAGCGCCGTGGACACCTGGCGGGAGAACTACCCGTACGACGAGCGGCTCGAGCGGTCGACGTACGACGAGGAGAAGTACGCGCTCCAGGTGGAGCTGTTGAAGTTCCAGAGCCACTGCGATGAGACGGGCGGCCGTCATGTCCTCCTCTTCGAGGGCCGCGACGCGGCGGGCAAGGGCGGCACCATCAAGCGGTTCATGGAGCACCTCAACCCCCGGCACGCACGGATCGTCGCGCTCACCAAGCCCAACTCTCGCGAGCAGCACCAGTGGTACTTCCAGCGGTACGTCGAACGGCTGCCGACCGCCCGAGAGATGGTGCTCTTCGACCGCTCCTGGTACAACCGCGCCGGCGTCGAGCGGGTGATGGGCTTCGTCGACGAGCAGGACTATCAGCGGTTCATGACCCAGGTGCCGCTGTTCGAGCGGATGCTCGTGGAGAGCGGCATCTCGGTCTCGAAGTACTGGTTCTCGGTGACGCGGTCGGAGCAGCGCACCCGGTTCATCATCCGGCAGGTCGACCCGGTGCGCCGCTGGAAGCTCTCCCCCATGGACCTGGAGTCCCTCGACAGGTGGGACGCCTACACCGAGGCCAAGGAGGAGATGTTCCGCCGCACCGACACCGACTGGGCGCCATGGACCACCATCAAGAGCAACGACAAGAAGCGCGCCCGCATCAACGCGATCAGGCACTTCCTGTCCACCGTGGACTACCCGGGGAAGGACCCCGAGGTCGTCGGCCCGCCCGACCCCCTGCTCGTCGTCCGAGGCATCGACGCCGTCGGCGACTGACACCGAGTCGTCTGCGACCTCCCATGTAGTTCCCCGCGTGGAGACCGGGACGAATCGGTGGTCAGGGGGCCAGACCGAAGGCGGCGCGGGCGACGGCGCGGAGGGTGAAGGGTGCATCGGCGGACCCGAAGCGCCGCTCGACCCGCGTCCGCATCTCGGATCGCACGCGGTCGCGATCGGCCGCCGGCCGGCCGATCAGATAGCCACCGGCGGGTCCCACTCCGGCGAGCAGGGTCTGCCACAGCTCGTCGAGGTCGGCGTACGTGCTGCTCACCTCGAGCGTGCATTCACGGACGTCGCTCAGACCCGCGTGCTCGAACAGGCCGGCGATCTCGCCGGGGCCGCCGAAACGCGGCGCGCGTGCCTCGTCGGGCGCATCCGGGTTGACGGCGAGGGCGGCGTCCCAGAAGAGCCGGAGCATCTCCATGCCCTCGTCGAAGTCCCACACGCACGCGCCGACGACGCCGCCGGGCCTGGCCACCCGCCGCATCTGAGTCGCCGCCTCCGTCGGATCGGACACGAAGTGCAGGACGAGCTGGGCCAGCACCAGGTCGGCGGAGTCGTCGTCGAAGGGCAGGTCCTCGGCGGCGGCGGCGCGCACGTCCACCCCGGGGTGACGCCGCCGGCACTCGGCGACGAAGGGCTCCGTCGGGTCGCACGCCGCGACCCGGTCGGCTCCCAGACGCTCGACGAGGACCGCGGTCAGCGCGCCCGGGCCGCAGCCGACGTCGAGGGCGGTGAGCCCCGGACTCACGCCCGCGACGTCCAAGAACCCGTGCGCCAGTGGTCGCGAGTAGCGGCCCATGAACCCGTCGTACGCCGCCGCCCCACCCGCGCGGAACGTATTCGAACCGGCCGTGTCACTCATCGGTCACCTCACCCTCGCCGCGACCCCCCGGTCGCAGCCCCCGAAAGCACGGTACGCCGCGCCGAGGGTCGCCGTACACCGATTCGTCTGCGACCTACCGGGTAGTTCGCCGCGTGGGGTCCGAGACGTTTCGGTGTCGTCAGTGGAGGGCGAGGGTCGACTGATTACCTGGCTCGCTCGGGTCGCAGGCCGCGACGCCGCCTCGCGCTCTGAACGTTCTCGAACCAGCAGCCTCGGGCATGGCTCAAGCTGGCGCGATTTCTAGACGCCCTTCTCGGTGCGACGCGGTGCCCCGAACCAGGCTGCCGCCAGTGCGACGACGATGACGATCGCTATCTGGATGATCGCGAACCGCCACGGAACACTGAAGGCGGCCGATTCCAGCAGCGCCCCAGGGAGGACGATCCCGGGTATGGAGGCAAGAACGCCGACCAGAATGCCGACGGCGAGCATGAACGTGACCTGTAGGAGTACAACGGTCCGGCCGGCGACCGGGGAGATGCCCAGGCTGACGAGCAGGCGGACGAGGTCGTGGCCACTTCGGCTGTCGGCCCACGCGACGCCGGCCGCGATGAGAACGGCGATGGCGGCCAGCGCAAGCTGGACCGCTCGCACGATTCCCGGTGGGACGGCGGGATCCGGCCGAGATCTTGTCAGGATCGTCTGGGGATCGACGCCGATCTCCGCCGCGACGCGCCGTGCCCGGTCGACTGCGTCTTGACCCACACCCGAGAAGAGGGCGGCTCCGCGTGTCAGGGGTAGGTCGCGGGCCTCCGCGGTGGAGATCAGCATGACGCCGTCCACGGGCCGCTGCCACTCCGCCCGGACCGGCGCAACCGGGAGCGCCTCGATCGTTCCAAGCGACGCGACCTTCTCACCGTCGGCTCTCTCGATCGGCACCGGCCCGCGCAGCGTCGGCCCCAACAGTGAGGGCGACCACGTCAACAGGCCGCCTTGAGCGAGTAGCCTCTCCTCGGCGTCGGTGAGCTCGGCGCCCAGGATCTGCTCGGCAGAAGCCGTGTCGGGCGCAGCGACCAACAGGACGCCGCGGCCGCGAACTGTTACCTGACTGCGCGGCCGATCCTTCACGAGGTCGTACAGGTAGCGCAACTCGACCGGACTGCGGCCGGTGGCGTCGGCGATCGCTGCAATGGTCTTCGAGTCCGCAGGGAAGGACGGGCCGGCACGGTCTTGAATCAGCACCTGTCCGGTCGCGACCTGGGGCAGGGCTGTTGCCTCAGCGCCCTTGCCGAGCGACCCGACGAGCGCCGCGAAACCAAGGCTGAGACTCAGCGTGGAGCCGACGGCGACCGCGAAGACGGTCGCGCGGCCGATTGCCGATGCCACGCGGCGGCGCGCCAGGCTCCATCGCCATCCGCCGGTTCGCACCAGCCAGGCTCCGAACCGAAAGAGATCCGGGACGATGCCGAGGGCGGCCGC
Organism: uncultured Actinomycetota bacterium; assembly: GCA_963767345.1. Lineage (GTDB taxonomy): Bacteria > Actinomycetota > Actinomycetes > Propionibacteriales > Nocardioidaceae > Nocardioides. Next base: position 2,369,796 of record CAVYDO010000003.1, on the reverse strand, counting down.
GCCCAGCAAGGCGGCGACCCAGAGGACGACGCTTGCGGTCGTCGCCCTGGGCAACATCACGATCGCTGCGGCAGCACACCCCGCAGTGGCGATCCTGAGTGTCGCGCGGAGGCGTGGATGGGTCGTTTCGCGCCGGCGGCCCCGACCGGCCCGCGCCTGCGGCTCTCTCAGCACGGCGACCGTCGTCGCAACGACGCCCCCGACCGTTGTGACGACAACCGGGAACAGTGCCGGCAGCACCAGGGACGTCTCCAGGTCGACCGCTCGGCCGAGGACGTTCACCAGCAACGGACGCCCGACGTGCGCGGCCGCCACACCCAGCGCCATCCCGAAGCATAGGCCGACCAGTATCCAAGTGGCCGACGCGACGATCCACGGGCACAGCAACCAGCGGGGGCGCATGCCGACGGCGCTGCCTACCGTGCGGAGTCGTCTGAGGGTGCGCTCGTTCAAGCCGAAGGTGACCAGGACCAGGATCACCGGGAGGGCAACGGCTGGCATGAAGTAGCCGACCGGAAGGTGATACAGCCAAGTACCAGATCGTTCACGAATCCATGACACGTCGTGGTAGCCGCGCGAGAGTTCGCGCGCGCTCTGCGGCGACCCCACCTCGCGAGTCGCATCTCGAATTGCCGACAAGCCCTCATCCTTGGTGGCACCGCTCCAATGGACCAGCAGGTCTGCGCGGGCGAGTGGGTAGCCTTCGGCCACCGATGCCGTTAGAAGATCCCACGTTCCGCGCCCCCCCAACAGTTTGGGTGCCGTCATGTAGAGGTCGTCGGCGGTCCCGACGACTAGTACCGATCGGTCGGTGCCGAGCAGGCGCAACCGGTCACCGACTGACACGTCGCCCGCACCGGTTACGAGCACCTCACCTGCACGCTCGGGATACCGGCCTACGACGTCGGCGTACCGGCGCGGAAACGGGTTCGGGCGCCAATCGGTCTCGAAGTAGTTCGCCTCCTCGCCCGGTACGCCGGCGACGTAGAACTCATTGGACATCACGCTCACGAGCGCGACGTGAACGCCGTGCTCCCGAAGCGAGCGCTCCATGACTTCGACGGGCGCCGACTCCCCCGGCTCAACGGTGAAGGATCCGTACCCTGCGATATGACCGTACCGGCCGAACTCTCGGTCACGCACCTGACCCGCGCTCAACGACTGCGCGACAAGCATCAGGTACGCAAGCATGATGAAGACGCCCGAGGTCATGGCGATCAGTGCACCCCGGCGAGCCGGCCCGGAAACCGACCAGCGCAAGGCGCTGCCGGCGAACGACGAGCGGTTCACCGCGCCCCACCCGCCCGCTCGTCGACCCGTCCGTCGACGATGTCCCAGGTCCGGACGGCGTACGCGCCGAAGATGGGGTCGTGCGAAGCGACCAAGACCCCAACCCCGCGCCGAGCGAGGTCGGCGAAGAGCTCGAAAATGCTGCACGATGTCCGTGAGTCGAGCGAGCCCGTCGGCTCGTCCGCGAGGAGCAGCCTCTTCCCACCGGCTAATGCGCGAGCTATCCCAACGCGCTGTCGCTGGCCGCCCGACATCTCAGTCGGGCGGCGCCCCGCGAGGTCCCCGAGGCCGACGAGCGTTAGCTTGTCCTCGGCCTCTCGATCCCAGTCACCACGCCAGTGCCCGGCCTCGAGCGGAAGACGGACATTCTCGTGTGCGGTGAACTCCTCGATCAGGAGGTCGTCCTGGAACACGATGCCGATCTCGGTTAGGCGCCGCCGCGCCGCAGCGCCGGCACCGCCTGCGTCAAGCGCTTTGTCGGCGACGTGAACCTCACCGCAATCCGGGGCGACGATCCCCGCGGCGACCTTGATGAGGGTGGTCTTCCCGGAGCCACTCGCACCCCGGAGCCAGACCACCTCACCAGCCAACATCTCGACGGACACGTCGTCGCAGGCAATGACCTCCTCGACACCGGTCTGGTATCGCTTGCTTACGCGCGACAACCTCAGGAGGGCATCGGCTGCGGGCTCAGCAACCAAACTTCGTCCGCCAACTCGAAACCTCGTCGTTGTTCCACGGCGCGACGTTGTTGTCGCTGTTCAGGCTGGACCACGTCTGCCTGTCGCCAGCCCCATCGAACCCACCGGCGCCACAAGAGGTGTAGGTCGCAGAGCGATTGGCCCACGAGGACATTTGGTCGTTCATCCCCGGCCCTAGGTTCGTCCAGTTGTCCTTCCCTTCGTCGCGTCCCACGAAGTCGCCTGCGGTGTTGTCGTTCCAGTCGGTGTGTTCCCACATGCAGGTGCGCGCCGACGCGCATTGATTGAAGCTAGCGGATGCCTGTTGGGTAGCGACCAACGTCGCCCCCCCTAACACCACACCCGCGACGATGACCGAGAGTCTCACCGAGATTCCTTCCTCGAGATCGGACGATCGCCCGATGCGATCGACCTGTGCGAATGGTCTATTGCGCCCGGAGGTGACGCGTCCATAGCCCGAACGGGCGATCTTCAGAGTTGACAGCGCTCTCAGACAGAAGGTCAGTGGAGGACGAGGTCGACGCCGGCGACGATGGCGTAGAAGCGGATCGCCCGGCCGACGAAGACGGCGGGCACGAACACCCACAGCGACATCCGGAGTGCGCCGCCGACCGCGGCCATCACCAGCAGCGGCGGGATGCCGACGGCCGCGGCGACGAACATGATCGCGGCGCCGTACCAGGGCCGGCCGGTCATGAGGCCGACCCACTTCTCGAAGCGCGGCTTGACCTTCGGCCCGTTGAGCTTCTTCTGCACCCAGGCGGTCTCGACGCCCTTGTACGCCGCGAGGTACCAGACCACCTTGCCCGCGGTCTGGCCGAGCGCCGCCATCACCGCGATGGCGACGTACGCCCCGGGGTTGCTCACGCCGACGCCGGCAAGGTAGAGCTCGATGTTGACGAACGGGAGCAGGGCCGACGCGAGCCCGACGCCGAGGGTGGAGAGCAGCAGGAGCACCGGAGGTCTACCCGGCCGCGGCGGCCGCCGGTGGCCGAGGCGGGATCGGCAGGCCCAGGCGCATGAGCCAGTGGAGGGAGACGCACTTGAGGGTGAGCAGGCCGAGCGCGACCACCAGCCCGAGCCACCACCAGCCGGTGACCAGGAGCATGATCGCGAAGAGGCCGGAGTTGGCGGCCTTGCCGAGCCGCGACCAGTTCCACAGGTAGATGCGCCGGTCGACGACGTAGAAGTAGTTGGGGCTGCGGATGGGCCAGGCGAGGAAGGCGAGCGACAGGAAGCTGTCGACCACCATGAACTCGAAGAGGTAGACGCCGACCGGCAGCGTCATCGAGGGCTCGAGCACGGCGATGCCGAGGTAGATGCAGGCACAGGCCAGCCGGTCGCAGACCATGTCCATCACCGACCCGATGCGCGTCTCGCAGTCGAACCAGCGGGCCCACTCGCCGTCGATCGAGTCGCCGATCCAGTGCGAGACCAGACCGGCGATCAGCCATGCCATGCTCTCGGCATAGATGCCGTACAGGCAGATGCCCAGCGTGATGGCGGTCCGTACGAAGGTGATGATCGTGGCGCCGGTGAAGAGGTGCTCCGACGCCGGGTCGGCCCAGACTCGGTCGGCCCAGACACGATCGGGGTACCTGCGATCGGGGCGGCCGGCCATGGCCGGGAATCTATCCCGGTGCCTGATCGGGCGTGGTCTCGACACGTCGCTCGTCCCTCGCGACGGCTCGACCACCGAGGACAAACGCGACGGCTCGACCACCGAAGACGAACGCGACGGCTCGACCACCCCGAGGACAGGTCAGAGCCAGCCGCGGCGCTTGAACACGACGTACAGGGTGAGGCTGACCAGGAACATCAGCAGGATGGCCATCGGGTAGCCGAAGACCCAGCCGAGCTCCGGCATGTGCGAGAAGTTCATGCCGTAGATGCCGCCGACCACGGTCGGCGCGAACAGGATGGCGGCCCAGGAGGAGATCCGCTTGACCTCCTCGTTCTGCTCGTGGCCGGCGACAGACAGCGCTCGCATCTCCTCGTTCTGCTGCTGGGCGACGAGGGTCGCGTTGACGGTGAGCATGTCGCGAAGCAGCTGGTGGTACCCCGAGACCTGCTCGACGATCGCGATCACGTGGTCCTCGACGTCGCGGAGGTGGCGGCGCAGCTCTTCGTCCGCATCCAGCGGCCCGATGCCGACGTTGAGGGTCGCGATCATCCCGCACAGCGGCGTGACCGCGCGCTCGAAGTCGATGACCTCGCGGGTGAGCTGGTAGATGCGGCGGGACACCTTCGGGTCGCCGTCGAAGACCTCGGTCTCGATCTCGTCGATGTCGTTCTCGAGCCCGGCCACGACGGGCGCGTACTCGTCGACGACGCGGTCGAGGACGGCGTAGAGGATCGCGGAGGGGCCGCGGGCGAGCAGCTCGGGTGAGTCCTCGAGGCGGTGGCGTACGTCGGCCAGGTCGGGCGCCTCGCTGTGGCGCAGCGTGATCACGAAGTCGGGCCCGGCGAAGAGGTGCACCTCCCCGAACTCGACCTCCTCGACGTCGTCGAGGTAGCGCGCCGGCCGCAGCACCATGAACACCGTCTCGCCGTAGCGCTCCACCTTCGGCCGTTGGTGCGCGGCGATCGCGTCGTCGACGGCGAGCTGGTGCAGCCCGAACTCGCGCTGCAGGGAGTCGAGGTCGTGCCGGTCCGGCCGGTAGAGCCCGATCCAGGCGACCGCGCCGAGATGCCTGCGTAGCTCGCGGATGGACTCGGGAAGCCCCTTCGGTGACGCGACCCGGCAGCCGTCGACGTAGATCGCGCTGTCGACCAGGCTGGTCCGGATCGGCCGGGCGGGGATCGCCCCGTCGGCGAGTACCGTGGGCGCGATCGTCGTACGCCGCCGTCGTCGCGTGAGGCCCGCCATGGCCATCGCGTCGGCAACCACCTCACCCCACCCGGTCATGAGGATCATCGTCCCACGTCGCCCGCCCGACGTCAGGCGACGTCACCACGCGACGACGGCGAGGGTGACCGTGGTGAGCACCAGCATCCCGGTCGCGTTTGCGAACAGGTTGCGCCCGAAGTCGCGAGCCCGCACGTGCATGGTGATGGCGACGACGAAGTAGAGCGCTTCTTTGTACATTCCGGCGATCACGGGCTATTCTGGTGATCGTGAGTGAGATGACGGTCACCGAGGCACGCGCACGGCTCGCCGACGTCGTGGACGATGCGCGGGTCGGCCACGACCCGGTCTTCCTGACCCGTCGTGGACGCCGGGTCGCGGCGGTCATCGACGCCGACGACCTCGAGCGGCTGATCGAGGCGGCGGAGGACCTCGCCGACATCCGGGCAGCGGCCCTGGCTCGACAGGAGCTGAGTGGGTCCGACGCCGAGCCGGTCTCCTTGGAGCAGATCAAGGCCGATCTCGGGCTCGCGTGAGCTACGCAGTCGAGCTCAGCCCGGCGGCCGCGCGCCAGCTCCGCAAGCTCGATCGCGCCGCAGCGCAGCGCGTCATCGCGGCGATCGACCTGTTGGCCGGCACTCCTAGGCCGCCGGGCGCCAGGAAGCTCGCGGGCGGAGCGGGTGAGTGGCGAGTGCGCACCGGCGACTATCGGATCGTCTATGAGATCCACGATCGACGACTAATGGTCCTCGTCGTCGCGTTCGGTCACCGCCGCGACATCTACGGCGGGCGCTGAGACCGTCAGCTGTCGGCGTCGTACGCCGCGACCAGGCGGTCGGCGGCGAGGGTGGCGGGGAGGCTGCCGTCGAGGACGGCCTTGCGTACGTCGTCGCGCACGGCGGCGACCCCGGGCGAGCGGCGGAGCCGGTCGGCGAGCTCGTCGCGTACCAAGGCCCAGGTGAAGTCGAGCTGCTGCTCGGCGCGCTTGGCAGCCAAGCCGTCGGAGCCGAGGTGCTCGCGATGAGCGGTGACCCGGGCCCAGACCTCGTCGACGCCGGTGCCGGTCAGGCCGGAGCAGGTGAGCACGGGCGGGACCCAGCCCGACGAGCCGCGGTGGACCATCCGCAGCGCACCGGAGAGCTCGCGAGCCGCCGTGCGGGCCTCGGCCTCGCGATCTCCGTCTGCCTTGTTGACCGCGATCACGTCGGCGATCTCCAGGATGCCCTTCTTGATGCCCTGCAGCTGGTCGCCGGTCCGCGCGAGGGTGAGGAACAAGAAGGTGTCGACCATGCCGGCGACGGTGACCTCCGACTGCCCGACGCCGACCGTCTCGACCAGCACCACGTCGTACCCCGCCGCCTCGAGCACCAGCATCGCCTGCGTGGTCGCCCGCGCCACGCCGCCCAGGGTGCCGGCCGACGGCGAGGGCCTGATGTACGCCGCCGGGTCGGCCGCGAGGCCGGCCATCCGGGTCTTGTCCCCCAGCACCGACCCGCCTGTGCGCACCGACGACGGATCGACCGTCAGCACGCCGACCCGGTGGCCGGCTGCCGTCAACTGCTTGCCGAGCGCCTCGATGAACGTCGACTTGCCGACCCCGGGCACTCCCGAGATGCCGACTCGGGTGGCTGGTCTCGAGACGCTCGCTGGCGCTCGCTCCTCGACCACCGAGGGCGCGGTCAGCGCGGTGAGGAGCTCGCGGGCCTGCTGCCGGTGACGAGGGTGGGTCGACTCGACCAGCGTGATGGCCCGCGCAACCGAGGCGCGGTGCCCGGATCGGATGCCCTCGACCAGCCCCCCGGCCATCCTCACGAAGCTCCGTCCAGCACCTTGATGCCGCGAGCGCGCGCGGCGTCCGCGAGTCTGCGGTCGAAGGTGGCCACCCGCGATCCGCAGGACTCAGCGGCGAGTACGACACAGCATTCGGGGAGCTTGAGCCGGGTCTCGGCGCGGAGCATCGCCAGCGCCGAGGACTCCTCCGCGACCCGGTCGACCTCCTCCAGAGAGATGTTGGTGAGCTGGCGGCGTGCCTGCGTCAACCGCCCCGCGGCCGCCGGACCTGCGAGCACCTCGGCGATCGTCATCGTGTGAGCCATCCGTCGATGCCCGTCTGCCAGGATCCGCTTGGCCGCGGCGTGAGAGGCGTCGATCCGGCTGAGATAGGCGATCAGCACGCTGGCGTCGAGCGCGATCACTCCGGCCCGTCCTGCCTCAGGTCCTCCAGGTAGCCGTCGTAGTAGACGTCCTCGAATCCCCCGGCGTTCTCCTCGACAACCTGCCGCCGGGTCTCGCGCCGATGGGCCTCCTCGCCTTCGATCACCTCGGCGCCGACCTCGGCCAGCGCGGCGAGAAGGGCGCTCCGGGACCTGCCCGGCCACCGGCGTTCGGCGACCTCCAGCGCATGCGCCAGCTCAGGTGTCTCGGTCACCTGGTGGCGGCGCTTGGTCGTCGGCATCGAGGCGAGTGTATCACTTTGTGCGTTGGTGACCCACCTGCAGCTCTAGCCGGACGTAGGGTGACCTGCTTGCTCGCGCAGCCGCTCCAGGAGGTCGAGCGCCGACTCGGCGATGACGGTGCCGGGGAGGAACACCGCGGCGGCGCCCATCTCCCTGAGCGTCGCGACGTCGTCGGGTGGGATGACCCCGCCGATGACGACCATGATGTCGTCGCGGCCGAGGTCGGCCAGCGCCCGCTTGAGTGCGGGCAGCAGGGCGAGGTGGCCGGCGGCCAGCGACGAGACGCCGACGATGTGCACGTCGGCGTCGACGGCCTGCTGGGCGACCTCCTCGGGCATGGAGAAGAGCGGCCCCACGTCGACGTCGAAGCCGAGGTCTGCGAATGCGGTGACCACGACCTTCTGGCCGCGGTCGTGGCCGTCCTGGCCCATCTTGGCGACCAGGATTCGCGGGCGGCGGCCCTCCTCGGCCGCGAACCGGTCAGCACGAGCCAAGACCTCCGCAACCGTGACGTCGCCTGCCTCGCCCACAGACTGCCTATACACGCCGCTGATCGTACGGATCTCGGCGCGGTGCCGGCCCCAGACCTTCTCCAACGCGTCGGAGATCTCGCCGACCGTCGCCTTCGCGCGAGCCGCGTCGACGGCCAGCGACAACAGATTCGTCTCCTCCGAGCCTCCGCCGCGCTCCGCTGCCGAGGTGAGTGCCGCGAGCGTGCGCCGTACGTCGTCGCCGTCGCGCTCCGCACGCAGCCGCTCGAGCTTGGCGACCTGCTGGCGGTAGACCTCGTCGTTGTCGACCCTCAGCACGTCCAGGGGGTCCTCCGCCGCGAGCCGGCGGGTGTTGACGCCGATCACGGCCTGCTGCCCGGAGTCGATCCGCGCCTGGGTGCGGGCGGCCGCCTCCTCGATGCGCATCTTGGGGATGCCCTGCTCGATCGCCTGCGCCATCCCCCCTGCGGTCTCGGTCTCCTGGATGTGCGCCCAGGCCCGCTCTGCGAGGTCGTGGGTGAGCCGCTCGACGTAGTACGAGCCCCCCCAGGGGTCGATGATGTCCGTCGTACCCGACTCCTGCTGCAGCAGGAGCTGGGTGTTGCGGGCGATGCGCGCGGAGAAGTCGGTCGGCAGCGCGATGGCCTCGTCGAGCGCGTTGGTGTGCAGGCTCTGGGTGTGGCCCTGGGTGGCCGCCATCGCCTCGATGCAGGTGCGCCCGACGTTGTTGAAGACGTCCTGCGCGGTCAGGCTCCAGCCGCTGGTCTGGCAGTGCGTGCGCAGGCTCAGCGACCTGGGGTTGCTCGGCTCGAACTGCCGTACAAGCCGCGCCCACAGCGCGCGGGCGGCGCGCAGCTTGGCGACCTCCATGAAGAAGCTCATGCCGATGCCGAAGAAGAAGCTCAGCCGCGGCGCGAACCGGTCGACGTCGAGCCCCGCCGCGATGCCCGCGCGGAGGTACTCGACGCCGTCGGCGAGCGTGTAGGCGAGCTCGAGGTCGGCGGTCGCCCCGGCCTCCTGCATGTGGTAGCCGGAGATGGAGATGGAGTTGAAGCGCGGCATGTGGCTGGCGGTGTAGGCGAAGATGTCGCTGACGATCCGCATGCTCGGCCGCGGTGGGTAGATATAGGTGTTGCGGACCATGAACTCCTTGAGGATGTCGTTCTGGATGGTCCCGCTGAGCTGCTCGGGCTTGACGCCCTGCTCCTCGGCGGCGGCGATGTAGAGCGCGAGCACCGGCAGCACCGCGCCGTTCATCGTCATCGAGACGCTCATCCGGTCGAGCGGGATGCCGCCGAAGAGGGTGCGGGTGTCGTAGATCGAGTCGATCGCCACGCCCGCCATGCCCACGTCGCCGCGCACCCGCGGGTGGTCGGAGTCGTAGCCGCGGTGGGTCGCCAGGTCGAAGGCGACGCTCAGCCCCTTCTGACCGGCCGCGAGGTTGCGGCGGTAGAACGCGTTGGACTCCTCCGCGGTCGAGAAGCCGGCGTACTGACGGATCGTCCACGGCTGCGTCGTGTACATGGTCGGGTAGGGCCCGCGCAGGTACGGCGTCAGCCCCGGCCAGGTGTCGAGCGCGTCGAGACCGACTAGGTCACCCGGCGTGTAGACGGGCTTGATCTCGATGCCCTCCGGGCTGAGCCAGTTGGTCTCGACACCCTGCTCGCTGGCGCTCACAGGGGCTCGACCAACGAAGGACTCAACGGTGGTCGAGCCGGGCGAGCGCAGCGAGCCCGTGTCGAGACCATCGACCAGCGGCAGCCCCGCGAAGCTCCTCGGAACACTCATGCTCTGCTCGACTCCTCACTCGGTCGCTCGCTCGTACCTCGCTCGGCTCGGTCGCGAGGAAAGACCTCCCGCGTCCGCCGCAGGAACGCGAGGACGTCGGCGCCGACGGCGCAGGAGTCGTCCACCTCGACCCCGACCTGGTCGGGCCTGCCGGCCAGGATCACGTGCGTGGCCCCCGCCTCGCGGAGTACGCCGACCGCGGCGGCGCCCCACTCGGCGTACGCCGCGCCGGTGCCGACGAGGCAGACGACCGGGCCGGCCGCCGGATCCGCGTCGTACGCCGCGCGCACGGCGTCGGCGTCGAGCAGCGGACCGGGGTTGGTGGCGGCGATCCCACCGGAGGCGAAGAGGTTGCTCGCGAAGGCGGCGCGTGCCGTGTGCGCGGAGACCGGGCCCATCGGGACGAGCCACACCGCGCCGCGGGGGTCGTCACGCAGCTCCTCGTAGGGCTTCGCATGGCGCCGCGCGTAGGGACCGCTCGCCGGAGCGCGCTCGGGCGGCGTCTCGGTGGGGTCGGGATACTCGGACACCCCGGTGATCGGACGAGAGCGGTCGGCGATCTGGGCATCGCGCCGCGCGACGACGTCTCGCACCCGCGCCTTGACCCCGGCTCGGGCGGCGTCGGCCCGCACGCCCCCGTCCGCCTCGATGCGGCCCAGCTCGGCCCAGCCGGCATCGGCGAGGTCGTCGGTGAGCCGCTCGACGGCGTAGGCGCCGCCGACGGGGTCGGCGACCGCACCGACGTGGGCCTCCTCGATCAGCAGGCCGGAGACGTTGCGGGCGATGCGGCGGCCGAAGGCGCCGGGCAGCCCGAGCGCGGTGTCGAAGGGCAGCACCGTCACCGCGTCGGCCCCGCCGACCCCGGCCGCGAAGGCGGCCACGCATGCGCGGAGCATGTTGACATAGGGGTCGTACGTCGTCAGCATCGGCCGGCTGGTGACGGCGTGCTGGCGCTGATAGCCGATGGTCCCCACGCTCAGCTCGACGATCCGCGCCCAGCACCGCCGGGCCGCGCGCAGCTTGGCGATCGTCGGGAACTGCTCGTCGGTCGCGGCGTACCGGAACTCGATCAGCCCGAGTGCCTGGTCGAGGGAGATGCCGGCGTCGGTGAGGAGCCGGAGATAGTGGGCGCCCACCGCCATCGTCCAGCCGAGCTCCTGCGCGTCGCTCGCGCCCTGGTCGTGGAGGGCGGTGCCGTCGACGACGACGCCGAGGACGCCGAGCTCGAGCGCCCGGCGGGCGATCGGGACCAGCCAGTCGGCCGGCGTTGAGCCGTCGTCAGGGACCCGGTGGGGCAGCATCTCCGTGGTCACCGGGTCGATCGAGAGGTTGGCGCCGGGCGCCGGCGTGCCGTCGTACGACTCGAGGATCGACGCGAGTGCCTCCGCCTGCCCGAGGGTGGGGCGGTCGAGGGTGACCGGCGCGAGGTCGAGGAGCACGCCGCCGAGCGCGGTCGCGAGGTCGAAGTCGCCCGCGTCCTCCTCGATGCAGAGGAACAGCGAGGTGGCACCGTTCTCGAGGTCGACCAGGGCCGCCTCGTTGAGCGCCTCGGCATCCCTGCCCTCGGGGGCGGTCAGCGGCGTGCGGATGTCCCACGGCCCGGTGCGCGCGGGCCGGCCGGCGCCGGTCTCACGAACGTCGTCAGGGGTGCCGAGGGGGGTCACCGTGATGCCGTCGAGCGTCGTGGTCGCCAGCCGCTCCCAGGCCAGGTCGTCGGCGACGGCCTCGCCGAGGCGGCGCGCCTTGCGCAGCACCGCCGCGGCCGCCGCGTCCCAGTCGGCGCGGTGGCCGGCACCGGTCGGGTCCGCCGGATCCGCCAGCGCGAGGCGCTCCCCCTGCTCAGTCGGGCTCATAGGCGCACCCTAGGAGCGCGGGCCGCCGGGCGGCCACCGGGTGTGAACTTTCCAACCGCCCCGGGCAACGCCCTGGCAGGCCGACCGCTCACCCGGGCGCCGAGGCCGCGCCGGACGACGTACCGCTGCTGTCGTCCTCCGCGGTGAGCGGCTGGGCGATGCTCTCCAGTGATCTGCCCTCGGCGCGCACGCCCAGCACCACCTCGACCACGCCGCCGGCGATCATCAGCGCGGCGCCGATGAAGTAGCCGACGGCGATCCCGGTGATGTCCTGGTCGGCCGATGCCGAATCGATCAGGGCACCGAAGAGCAGCGGCCCGCTGATCCCACCCGCCGCGGTGCCGATCGCGTAGAAGAACGCGATGCACAGCGCCCGCGTCTCCATCGGGAAGACCTCGCTGGCGGTGAGGTACGCCGCGCTGGCCCCGGCAGAGGCGAAGAAGAAGATGATCGCGCCCATCAGGGTCAAGGTGACGGCGGTGAGCGAGCCGAGCGCGATGCCGGTGGCCGCGAGCAGCGTGCCGGACAGGATGTAGGTGCCGGCGATCATCCGGACCCGGCCCCAGTGGTCGAACAGCGGACTCAGCACGAGCGCGCCGAGGAAGTTGCTGGCCGCGAAGACCGCGAGATACCAGCCGGTCTGCTCGACCCCGAGGAACGTGCCCAAGGTGTCGCCGTAGGTGAAGAAGAACGCGTTGTAGAGGAACGCCTGGCCGACGAAGAGCGAGAAGCAGAGCACGCTCCGCTTCGGATAGAGCGCGAAGACGGTGTGCGCGATCGTGATCAGGCCGATGGTCTTGCGCTGGCGGATGGTGATGGTCTCGTCGGTCTCGGGCAGCTCGCCGGACTCTTCGGCCACCCGCTCCTCGATGCCCCTGACGACCCTCTCGGCCTCATCCTCGTGACCGTGGATGAACAGCCAGCGCGGGCTCTCGGGGAGGTTTCGCCGGACGACGAGGATGCCGATCGCCAGCACCGCGCCGAGCCCGAACGCGATCCGCCAGCCCCATGCCGGGTCGAGCGTGGTCGGGTCGAGCAGCGGGATCGTCAGCAGGGAGCCCCCCGCGGCGCCGACCCAGAACGACCCGTTGATGGCGACGTCCACCCGGCCGCGGTACTTCTTGGGCATCAGCTCGTCGATCGCGGAGTTGATGGCGGCGTACTCGCCGCCGATGCCGGTGCCGGTCAGGAACCGGGCGGCGAAGTACCACGCCGGGTTGGGGGAGAACGCCGTCAGGACGGTGGCGACGGTGTAGACGGTGAGAGTGATCAGGAACAGCTTCTTGCGCCCGAACCAGCCGGGCCGGTATGTCGGTCGTGATCCGGCCGATCTCCACACTGCTCATCGCGTGAACCTCGATCCTGTGGGGCGCCTCACGTGTGAACGACCCGTACCCAGGTTCTCCTCACCCACGCCTCGGACGACCCGCCCGAGCCCGGGTCACTCCAGTGCGCTGACCGGCAGCTCGAACCAGCGCAGGTGCTCGAAGGCCGGGCTCACCTCGGCCGGATGTGAGTCGAGGTCGGGGCCGGCCGCGGCGGCGAGGATCTCGGCTCCCTCGCGGAGCTGCCGGACGAGCATGTCCTCTCCCCCGGTTGCATCTGCCGACGGCATCGCGGCGACCCCACCGGCGTACGACACGTCGCGCAGCGACAGCGGCGGGATCACCAGGCCGTCGCGGTGTCGCCAGCGCCCGGACCCGGTGTCGAAGCGGTAGTCGCCGAGCAGCCGCCATCCGTCGCGAGCCACGAGGCGGACCGCCTCGATGACGTAGTCGGCAACCGCGTCGGAGAGGAAGTAGTTGAAGTTCACGCGCACCCAGCCCGGCCGGATGCCCTCGCACCCGCCGATGATCTCCCGCTCGAGCTCGTGGGAATGCTCGAGGTCGATGCCCAGCAGGCGATGCCCGTACGGACCCGCGCAGGAGCAGCCGCCGCGGGACTGGATGCCGAAGAGGTCGTTGAGCAGGGCGACGACGTAGTTGTGGTGGATGCGGCGGCCGGCGGGCGAGGGGACCACGAACGAGACGATCGAGAGCCGCGGCGCATCGAGGTTGCCGAGCAGCTCGATCGTCGGCTCCGTCCGCCAGGCCGCCACGGCCCGAGACAGCAGCCGGTCCTCCCGCTGCCGGATGGTGTCGGTGCCGACTGCCTGCTTCAGCTGGAGGACAAGCCCGGCACGGATCGCCTCGATGATCGCCGGCGTGCCGCCCTCCTCACGCTGTGTGGGGTCGTCGAGATAGCGGTGCTCGGCGGAGTTGACGTAGGCGACCGTCCCGCCGCCCGGCACGTCCGGCACCCGGTTGGCGAACAGCTCGCGCCGCGCCACCAGCACCCCCGGCGTCGCCGGGCCGCCGACGAACTTGTGCGGGGAAAGGAAGATCGCGTCCTTGTAGGTCAGCGGCGCCGCCGGGTCGATGGCGTTCATGTCGATGTCGACGTACGGCGCCGCGGCGGCGAAGTCCCAGAAGCTCAGCGCTCCGTGCTCGTGGAGCAGCGTCGAGATCCCTGCCGTGTCCGACAGGATCCCGGTCACGTTGGAGGCGGCGGAGAACGAGCCGATCCGCACCGGCCGATCGGCGTACTTCTCCAGCTGGATGCGCAGCTCCTGCTGGTCCACCCCGCCGTCGACGTCCTCGTGGATCCTCACCACGTCCGCGATCGACTCGCGCCACGGGATCTCGTTGGAGTGGTGCTCGTAGGGGCCGATGAAGACCACCGGGCGCTCCATCGGCGGGATGTGTGCGGTGAGGTGATGGGCATCCTCGAGGGCCGACGGGATCCGCAGCCCGAGCACCCCGATCAGCTTCGCCACCGCTCCGGTCGAGCCCGACCCCGCGAACAGCACCACCGTGTCATCGTCGCCGCCGACCGCCTCGCGGATGATCTCGCGCGCCTCCTCCCGCAGCCGCGTCGTCTGCAGGCCTGTGCCGCTGGACTCGGTGTGGGTGTTGGCGTAGCTCGGGAGGACCTGGTCGCGGATGAAGTCCTCGATGAACGTCAGCGCCCGGCCCGACGCGGTGTAGTCGGCGTAGGTGACCCGCCGCGCGCCGTACGGCGTCCGCATGACGTGGTCCTCGCCGATCACCGAGTCGCGGATCAGGCGCAGGAGTGCGTCGCTGTCGTCCGGTTCGCCCATCTCGCCCCTCCGCTGTGAGTATGCCACCGGTCGATCTGGCCTGCCCCGGGAATAGGCTTGCGTCGTATATGTTGTAACGATGTAATCATCTGGCGGGTTCGCAAGGAGGAGCATGATGAACACCCACCGTGGCCGCCGTGGCGGCTGGCAGGTCGCCGACCTGCCGAGCGCGGACGACGCGGCCGAATGGTTCGCCGGACGGCTGCCCTCGGAGTGGTTCACGTCCGTCGACGTGAGCACCGACCGCGAGGAGATCCTCGTGATCGGCACGCTGGCCGACGAGTCGGCTACCGCAGCAGAGGCCGAGGGGCGGATCGGCCGCTTCCGGTCCGAGACCCGCGAGCAGCGGATCGAGATCGCTCTCGAGGCCGAGGCCCGCTATCAGCGCAAGGTCTCGTGGGGCACCAGCCTCGGCGACACCACGGCGCTCTTCACGCACGTGTCCGCCCCGGTGATGACCCGACTGCGCCAACCGGAGCGGCAGGTGCTCGACACCCTGGTCGACGCGGGCGTGGCCCGCTCGCGCTCGGATGCACTGGCGTGGTCGGTCCGACTGGTCGGCGAGCACGCCGACGAATGGCTCGGCCGGCTGCGCGACGCGATGACCGAGGTCGACAAGCTGCGGGGGGAGGGTCCCACCCTCTGATTAGGCTCGGGTCGTGTTCTGGATGAGCGCCTTCATCGACGTACCAGCACCCGACTTCGAGACCTCGGCCTCCTTCTGGGCGGCGGTGAGCGGCTACTCGCCGTCGGCCCGTCGGGGTGCCGACGAGGAGTTCCTCACCCTCGTTCCGCCCACGGCCGACGACCACCTGCGAATGCAGCGGGTCGGCGATGGGTCACCGCGCATCCACCTCGACGTGCATGTCCCCGCCCCCCGCGTCGCCGCTGATCGGGCCGTTGCGCTCGGCGCCACAGAGGTCGCCGACCACGGCTACGTGGTGATGCAGTCGCCCGGTGGCCTGACCTTCTGCTTCGTCAGCCATCCGGCCGCCGAAGCCGTGCCGCCCACGCGGTGGCCGGACGGGTCGCGCAGCATCGTCGACCAGGTGTGCATCGACATCCCGCGGTCCGGCTTCGACGCCGAGGCCGCCTTCTGGCAGTCGTTGCTGGAGTGGCCGCGCATGGGTTCGTCGTACGCCGAGTTCGAGCGGCTCGTCCGCCCCGCCGGCCAGGCGTTGCGAGTCCTGCTCCAGCGCGTCCGCGACGACGGCCCGGTCCGCGCGCACCTCGACCTCGCGTGCTCCTCGCGTGAGCGCGAGCTGCTGCACCACGTCGGCCTCGGCGCCCAGGTCGTGGACGACCTTGGGGGGCGTGGACCGTGATGAGTGATCCCGCCGGAATGGCCTACTGCCTGACGGACCGGTCGCCGGACTGACCGTGCATGACCGAGCGCTCGGCGCAGTCGTCGGTGGCTGCCGCTACCGTCGCGGCCATGCCACACAACGAGCGCCCCAGCCCTCCCACGCACGGTGCCGAGGCCGTCCAGCTGCGAGCCTGGCTCGACTTCCACCGTCACACCCTCAAGCAGAAGGCCGCGGGGCTGAGTCAGGAGGAGCTCGCGCGGACCCTGGGTCCGAGCACGCTCACCCTGGGCGGCCTGCTCAAGCACATGGCGCTGGTGGAGGACAACTGGTTCTCGGTCGTGCTCCTCGGCAACGAGGACGCGGAGCCGTGGGTGGGCATCGACTGGGAGAGTGACCCCGACTGGGAGTTCCACACCGCCGCCTCCGACTCACCCGAGGCGCTGTTCGCCCTGCTCGACGACGCGATCGCGGCCAGCGACCGCATCCTCGACGAGGCCGGCGACAACCTCGACCTCCAGGCCTTGGTGCAGAGTCGACACACCGGCGAGCCCTTCGACCTGCGCTGGATCCTTATCCACATGGTCGAGGAGTACGCACGCCACAACGGCCACGCCGACCTGATCCGGGAGTCCATCGACGGCGCGACCGGGGCGTAGCCCGGCAGGACCTGCTCGCGCGGATCGGCGCAGGAGCGCGTCGCTCTCGGCAGCCCCGCAGTCGGTCATCGCGGGCCCTCCCCGCTGACCTCGCCTCAGTTCAGTGTCGCAAACGGCCGGCTCCGCCGCTTGGCCTACTCGGGGCACGCGGGGCCGAGGCCCTCACGTGATCACCAGGCCGGCCTCGTAGGCGAAGATCACCGCCTGCACGCGGTCGCGCACGTCCAGCTTCGCCAGAACATGTCCGACATGGGTCTTCACGGTCGCCTCGCTGAGCACGAGGCGCTCGGCGATCTCGGCGTTGGACAGACCCGAAGCGAGGAGACGGAGCGTCTCGGCCTCGCGCGAGGTGAGTCGGGTGAGCTTGCGGCGCAGCTGTGGTCGCGTGGGCGTGCTGCGGATGAACGCCGCGACGACCGATCGGGTCACGGCGGGGTCCAGAAGGGCCTCGCCACGGGCCACGACGTGGATGGCGGCGAGCAGGTGCTCGGCAGGAGCGTCCTTGAGCAGGAAGCCGCTCGCGCCCGCCCGCAGCGCGTCGAACACGTAGTCGTCGCCGCCGAATGTGGTCAGGATCAGGATCCGCACGCGGTCTCCGCAGTCGTCCACGATCCTGCGGGTCGCACGAATGCCGTCGAGCCGCGGCATTCGGATGTCCATCAGCAAGACGTCGGGCAGAGTGCGGCGCGCGACAGCCACCGCCTCCTCGCCGTTCGCGGCCTCCCCCACCACCTCGATGTCCGGCGCGGCCTCCAGCAGCTTCACGAAGCCGGCCCGGACGAGCGCCTGGTCGTCGCACACGAGCACTCGGATCGTCATCTCGCTACGCCGTCCAGAGGCAGTCGGACCAGTACGCCGTAGCCGCCCTCGGCTCGGCGGCCGGCCGCCACGCTGCCGCCGTACAGCGCGGCTCAGCTCAACGTAAGCCGCTCGGTGACGGCCTGCGGCGTCGGCTCTGCGCTCCGGGCGACGCCCGGACCCGCAGCTTGGCCAACGTCTCGATCTTCCGGCTGCTCCTCCGGTATTGAGCCGCGCCATCGCCGAGAAGCTCGCGGCGTTCTCGGACCACTGGTCCCCGAAGGTGGTCGCCCGGCTGAACGACTACGAGATCAAGGTCGTCAAGCTCGAGGGCGAGTTGGTCTGGCACAGCCACGCCGACACCGACGAGCTGTTCCTCGTCATCAAGGGCGAGCTGAGCATCCAGTTCCGCGACGGCGACGCGACTCGCTGGCATGACTCACCTCGGGCGGCTGACGCCTGGTCCGGCGAGCGAATCCGATCTCCGAGCACCGTCGGCGGCACCGCTGTCCGATGAGGCTATCGATTCACCCTCAATCGGTGCCCGGCGGACCGTCCAGAACGCGGGGGACGTACTCCAGCAACTGGAGGCCGCCGTCGAAGGTTCGGCTCTCGATCAGGTCGAGCGCGACGTCGGGGTAGGCGTCGTAGATGCGGTCATGTCCGGTGGCGCCGGTGATGACCGGGAAGACCACCACCCGGAACCGGTCGACGAGGCCGGCGACCAGGAGGGAGCGGCACAGGCTCAGGCTGCCGAGGGTGGCCATCGGCGTGGTCTCGTGCGCCTTCATCTCACGCACGGCTTCGACGGCGTCTGTGGAGACGAGCGTCGTGTTCCCCCACGACAGTGGATCGGCCAGGGTCGACGAGAACACGATCTTCCGCATGTCGGCCATGGTGTCGGTGCCGGGCTCGCCGTCTTCGGCGAAGCCGGACATCAGTCGGTAGGTCTTGGCGCCCATGAGGTGGATGTGCTCGGGTTGTTCGCTCAGCCAGGCAAGGTATTCGGGACTCTCCATGCCCCAGAAGCCAGGCCACCCATCGGCGGCGCCGTACCCGTCGAGGGAGGTGATGAAGTCGATCAGCAACTCGGACATGTCGATTCCTCCAGGATCGCGGACTGACTCCGCCGGGCGAACAGCGGCGTCCCCCCGACAGCACCACATCCGGGCACGCCGTCGCGACCGCCGCAGTCGTGGCCCGGGGCGGGCCGACCTGTCGACGGGCGGCGCATCAGGCGTAGCAGGTCGGGCAGGGCTCGTCGTTGGGTGGTTCGGCTGGGGTGGTCTCGGTCCAGCCGTCGGCGAGGAGTTGTTCGCGGTCTTGGGCGATCCAGGCCGGTGCGAGCCAGCGCGCCTCCTCGGTGGTCGAGCCGGCTTCCTCTTCGTTGGTCGAGCCGGGCGAGGGCAGCGAGCCCGTGTCGAGACCATCCCCGAGAGGATCGTCGATGTCGGGTGGGTGTGATCGGTAGGTGTGGCCGGTGGTGGTGGTGATCTCGATCGACCCGTCGGGTCCGGGACGTGCCCACCAGTTGTCCTGTTTCGCCAGGTTGCAGGCCTCACAGAGTCCTTGGCCGTTGAGGTACGCCGTCGCACCCGCGTGGGCGTAGTCGGTGATGTGGTCGGTGTGTCGGATGGGTGCTCGGCACCACGGGGTCCGGCATACCTGGTCGCGGAGCCGGATCAGGGTGCGCAGTCCGTCGCGGAAGCAGCGTTGTCGCGAGTCCATGCTCACGAGCTGTCCCGAATCCGGGTCGGTGTAGAGCCTGCGGAGCCAGACCCGGTCGGAGTCCTTGACGATCTGGCGGGCGAGGTCGGCGTCGATGGGCCCATGACGGTCGAGGTGCGCGGCGCCTTCGGAGCCGCGGCCGGTGCCGAAGAGCTGGGTGTGGGTCATCACGAGATTGATGACGACGCCGCCGGGCGTCGACTCGCTGTCGGCGGTGGTGGTCTCGACACCGCTCGCTGCGCTCGCGGGCTCGACCACCGAGGGAGCCGTGCGCTCGTCAGCGGTGGTCGAGCCGACGCGAGGAACGAGCGTCGTGTCGAGACCACCCTCACCGGCGTACTGGGCCGGCCGTCCGGTGACGCGCTCGACGAGGACATCGGCCATCAGCTGGCCCTTAGTCCGGGGGTCGCCGAGTCGTTGGGCGTGGAGGGCGGCTTGCTCGAGGGAGACGTGCACGGCGATGCCGTCGCGGACGGGGAGGACCGCGGAGAACCAGGTCATCGCGTCGGGTGCCGGCCGCAGGCTCGTGTGCCGTTCGGACTCGGCGATCCGCCGCCGGGCGACCACGGCTTCGGGGTCGAGGTGGGCGGCGAGCTTGGCGGCGTGGGCGGCGAGGGTCTTCGGGGTGTGCCGCTCCAGCGCAGCCATGTCACCGGCCACGACCTGGTCGACGTACTCGCGGTGCTCGCGGGTGAGGCAGGTGGTCTCCCGGGCGAGGACGGTGAGGTGGTGTTCGGTGATCTTCCCGGCGCGGAGGGCGGCGTACGCGCACGGGAGTTCGCGGACCGCGACCTGGGCGAGGTGCAGGTGGCGGGTGCCGCGCCAGGGGGACTCGCGGCGGGCCAGGCCGATCTGGTGTCCGAGGCCGCGACCCCGCCGCTCTGGAGGTACGCCGGCGGCTTGGTCTTGGATGCGGCGGGCTTCGGCGAGGTCGGCGGTGACCTGTGCCTGCAGTCCTTCGGCGGCGCACTTGAGCTCTTCCAGGGCGTGGAGGATATCGATGCGGTCGGGGTCGGCGTCGGGTCCGGGCGTGGCGGCCAGCCGGGTCAGCAGGCGGTTCAGTTCGGCAGCGTCGACCGGCGTCTCGGCCCCGGCTGATGTCTCGAACATGTGATCGATTGTACGTGGTTTCCCCTTACCGCGCAAGGGTTCTGGCGATCTTGTTGAGCCGTTCCCGGGGCATGGGGGAGGGTCGTGGGCGACACCTTCGATCCGGCAGCTCGGGTCCTCAGATCGGCTCTCACGCGCGAGGGGTTTCGAGACAGCTCGCTCGCGAGCTTCCTCACCCACCAGCGATCGGGGGGCGCGGTCGATTCCGGTTTCGGTTGGATTTCTCGAGAAGCGTGGTTGCGCGCCACCGTGGGTCGCCGTACTTGGTTGCCGACGGTGCGCGGGTCGCAGGCCCTTCGGGTCGACCCTCGTGGTTGCGGTCGAGATCGATATCACGGAGTGGCCGTTTGGTGACCTCGCTCGCCGACCGGCCAGATCTGGCACGTCACCCGGCGCTAGCCTCGACGCGTGGGTCGATCCGACCAGAGGCGCCGTGGCGACCAGGCCGAGGACTTGGCGCGCGGTGCGGCGGACTGGCTCGTCACGGGTTCCGGACCGAATCAGGACGACCCGTCCCTCTACCACGGCCTGACCGGTGTGGTGCTCGCGCTGCATGAGGCACACCAGCACTTCGGTGACGACCGGTACGGTCGGGCGGTCGAGCACGGGGTCGCGGCGCTGGCCGCTCGGAGCGACCACCTCGAGGACGACTCGTTGTACTTCGGGCTGACCGGCGTCGCGTACGCGCTGCATGCTCTCGGAAGGGGCGACGCCGTCATACGGGCGCTCGACAGAGTGCGTGATCGCTTCGACGGACAGCGGTGGAACGAGATGTTCGAGCTCCTCATGGGCAACGCCGGCATCGGGCTGGGCGCACTGCATGCGGGAGACGTCGAGCTGGCGGTCATCGCCGTGAGCCCCTACCTCAGCACCGCTGACGTGACCTCTGCCGGAGTCAACTGGCCGGTGCGGCCGTCCCCGGCGCGGTCCCACCACATCGCGCACGGCACGCTCGGCGTCGTCCATGCACTGGCCCTGGCGCAACGGCCCCGCCGGCGACGCGCCGGTCTTCCGCCTGCTCACTCAGGTCACCGCGGATGACAGGTGGACCGACCTGGGAGACCGATGCTGGCGTACTGTCCGCGAGTCCGGACTGCCGCGTCGCCTCAGACCCGGTTTGTGGGACAACAACGGCCGCTGCTGTGGAACCGCCGGGGTCCTCGCACTCGCATGTGACCATCATCGAGCGCAATGTCGACTTCGACTTCGCCAAACGGATGGGCGATGGGCAACGCCGGGATCCTCCGAGAGCTGCTCCGATACTCACGGCTGTGCCAAGGTCGCCCGGCCGAGTACGGCGTACCTTGGCCCGATCACCCGCGACGACCGGCTGACCTGCGAGTCGCGCCGAGCGGTCAGCGCGAGACCGGCAACCCCAGCGCCACCCGCATCAGGGCCGCGGAGCCCAGTCGTGCGATCTGGGTCGCGGGCAGTCGGCGGGCCTGCCACCAGCGCAGGTCCCGGCCGGCCTCGAGCGTGCGGGCGAGCGTGACCGCGTCGACGATCGCGCTGCAGGCGCCGCGGCCGAGGTTGGGCGTCATCGCGTGTGCGGCATCGCCGACGACGACGTACCGGCCATGGACATACCGCCGCATCGGGGGCGCGACCCAGAGCCGGGTGACGAGCGTGTCGGGAGCGGCCCGATCCAGCGTTCGGGAGATGACGGGGGCAGCCCCGGCGAACCGCTCTCGTGCCTCGGCGAGCGCCGCGCGAAGCGGGATCGGCTCCGGCGACAGGTCGCTGCGGAAGCTCACGAACCAATACGCACCCTCGGCGGAGATCGGGATCAGCCCGAAGAGGCAACCGTCGCCCCAGTACTCACCGACGGTCCCTGCGGCCGGCGGCCCGGGCAGGATCCCACGCAGAGCGACGTACGGCGTACGTCGTCGCTCGGCCGCCCCGACGTCGACGAGGCCGCGCACTCGGCTGCGGACACCGTCGGCACCGACCACGAGATCGGCATCGAGGTCGGCAGGATCGGTGACCTCGGCGGTCACTCGCTCCACGCTCGCCGGCACACCCGCTTCGAGCGCAGACAGCAGCGCGGGGCGATCGACGAGGCGCACTCCGACGTCACGGGCCGGCACGAGTCGGCGCCCGGAGATCGCATGGAGACCACCGCCCTCCAGCGCCGGGCCGAGCGCGGGGGCGGGCAGGTCGATGCCGATCGACGTCAGCGCGACTCGCGCGGACGGCCAGAGCCCGAGCACGCTGCCGGTCGCGGCCCGATCGGGCTGGGCCTCGATCAGCTGTACGGCGAACCGCCGCGGGTCGAGCGCCGCGGCGAGGGTCAGCCCGGCGATCCCGCCGCCGACCACGGCGATGCGACGTCTGGCGTGCACGCTCGGTCAGTCGCTCGTGAGCCCGTGGAACATGTCCGCGAACCTACCGCGCAGGGCGATGGGTCGGGATGTCCTCCATGAACTCCCCCTCGCACCATCGAGTAGCGCGTAGATTCTTCGGAGCCCGGCTCCACCGTCGACGGGCACCTGCGAGGTCACCATGCTCTCCGTCCTGCTTGCCGCCAACGTCGCCGACGGTCACGTCGCGCCGATGCTCGGGGTGGCCGAGCACTTCGTCGGCGCGGGTCATCGCGTGCGGTTCCTCTCCGGCGACCGGTTCGCCGACGACGTACGCCGGGTGGGAGCGGAGTTCGTGCCGTGGCCCGCCGAGGCGCAGGTCGACCACCAGGAGATGTTGGCCGAGACCCGGGGTGGCGCCCGGGGCCTCAAGAGCATGGCGATCGATGTCGAGACGATCTTCGTGGCGCCCGGACGAGCGCAGTACGAGGCGGTCCGGGCCGCGGTCGACGCCGAGCCGACCGACGCGATCCTCACCGAGTTCTCCGTCCTCGGCGTGGCGGCGATCGCGTGGGGCAGCGCGCCTCATCCGCCGATCGTCGCGTGCGGGATCCTGCCGCTCGGTCTGAGCAGCGTCGACGCGGCGCCGTTCGGACCAGGGGTGCTGCCGCGACGCGATGCCGTCGGGCGCATGCGCAACAGGCTCCTCAATCGCGTCGTCCGCCACGTGCTGCTGCGTCGTCCTCAGAAGCTGGTCGAGCGGCTCATCGCCGATGTGGCCGGCGCGAAGCTCGACGTGTTCTTCATGGACTGGGCGGTCCGGGCAGATCACTATGCCCAGTTCACGGTGCCGAGCTTCGAGTACCCGCGCCGCGACCTGCCGGCCAACGTCAGCTTCGTCGGGCCGGTCGGGCGGTCAGCCTCTGTTGAGTCCGAGCTGCCTGCCTGGTGGGGCGACCTCGACGGCCGGACCGTCGTACACGTCTCCCAGGGGACGGTGGCCAACCACGACCTCGGCGAGCTGGTGCGACCGACGATCGAAGCCCTCGCCGGCGAGGACGTCCTCGTGGTCGCCACCACGGGTGGGCCTCCGGTCGCCGACCTCGGGCCGTTGCCCGCCAACGCCCGAGCCGCGGAGTTCGTTCCGTACTCGAGCCTGATGCCGCTCACCGACGTCTTCGTCTCCAACGGCGGGTACGGCGGCCTGCACATCGCTCTAGGCCACGGCATCCCGATGGTCGTCGCCGGCGACACCGAGGACAAGCCCGAGACCACCCGCCGCGTCGAGTGGTCCGGCGTCGGCATCAACCTGCACACCGGCCGCCCCTCTCCCGCCGCCATCCGCGACGCCGTACGCCGCGTCCTCGCCGAGCCGCAGTACCGCCAACGCGCCGAGTCCATCGCCCACGACATCACCGCCTCCCCCGGCCCCGCCGGCCTCGAACAGGTGGTGCTCAACCTCGCGCGCTAACGACTTGTACCGCGGTGACCGGTGGTTACCGGTCGCCAGGTGCTTGCGGCATCTGTGTCGTCAAGGAACAACCGGACCCACAGGTCCGCCAGCCGCTCGGCGTAGGTCGCGGGAGACCATCCGCACGCGACCGCAAGCGCGTAGTACTCCGGCGCGTTGGTCGTCCACAACAGGTCGGCAACATCGTGGTCGGTCAAGTCTGCCCGGAGCTCACCGGTCGACCGTAGGTCAGCCGCCAGCTGTTGCATGTTCGAGGCGCGGCGAGCCCCGATCCTGACCCGCAGCGCCGCACACTCCGGGTCGGTCAGCGCGGCCTGCCCGAGCGCCGCGAAGAGCGGAGCCACGTGGGGCATGACGCGGCCAAGTGCCTCGGCGTACGTCGCGAGCTTGCCGACGGCGCTCGGGGTTGCGCGTACGGCCACGACGTAGTCGCGCTGCTCGGCAGCGACGGGATGGTCCGAGCCGGCCAGGAGCATGTCGATGACGCCGAGCATCAACTGGGGTTTGCGGCCGACCGAGGCATAGACCGTATCGACATTCACGCCGGCAGCAGCAGCGATGTCGGCAACCGCGGTCGCGGCGTACCCCTTGTCGATGAACTGCTCGCGCGCCGCGCTCAGGATCGCCGCTTGCGTCGCGGCCGCGCGCTGTGCCCGCTGCGGGGACAGGTAGCGCCTCTTGACCTCGTCTGCCATAAGGCCCTACTCTAACATTCACCCGAAGTTGATTCGGACGAATGAGGGGCAGGTCATGGGAGCCAGCAACGGTGTGGTGGTACGACGCCCCGGCGAGGGGCCTGCCACCTGGGCGATGGGGTCGCTCTTCGAGCACCTCGTCGGAGCGGCCGAGACCGAGGGGCTGCTAGGCGTCTCTCTGGTCACGCAGCCACCCGGCATCGCGACGCCCCTGCATCGGCACACGAATGAGGCTGAGGCATTTCTCGTACTTGAAGGCCACGTCAGCTACCGAGCCGGTGACGACACGTACGAACTCGATGACGGGTGTTTCATCTACCTGCCGCGGTCCGTCCCCCACGCCTTCCGGATCCGCGGTACTGCCCCCACCCGGTTCGTCGCGTTCACGGCGCCCGGTGGCCTGATGGGCCTGTACGACGAGGTGGGGACGCCGGCCGGCGAGCGGCGGCTGCCCGGGGCAGACGGCCAGCCACCGGAGGTCGAGCTTCCGAAGTGGGCCGAGGTTGGTCCCCGTTATGGACTCGAGGTCGTCGGACCGGGCATCCCGGAGTGACCCATACGGGCGAATCACCGATACGAAAGAGTCGGAACGCACCGCACCGGCGATGCAAGGACGGATCCCGGCAGGCGCGGTCGGCATCCGCTGGGGCTGCAAGCCCAGGCCATCCGCGCCGGCGACCTCCCCCTCGCCGTACCGTCGAGTCGCGCGTGCGCGCATGTAGAGAATGCCTCGACCGCTCCGTCCCCGGACCAGAGACCGTGGTCATCGCCGTCCTCGCCATCATCTGGCTCCGACGCCGCGGCTGGTTCAGCCGCCGATCGTGACTCCGACAGCGGGGCCGGAGCGGACTGCTCAGCCGGCACGCGCCGCACGAAGCACGACGTCGGCGGTGCGGTCGATGTCGTCCTCGGTGGTGGTCCAGTTGGAGACCGAGATTCGCATCAGCCGCTGGCCGCGCCAGGTGGTGGCGCCGAGCCAGCAGCTGCCGCCGCGCTGGACGGCGGTGACGATCTCGTCGGTGCGGGAGGGGTCGCCGAAGGAGACCAGGAGCTGGTTGAGGACGACGTCGTTGTGGACGGTGGCGCCGCCGGCCGCCAGCCGTCCGGCGAGACGCCGGGTCAGGGAGCAGCAGCGGTCGACCAGATCGGCGACGCCGCTGCGGCCGAGCTCGCGCAGGGCCGCCCAGACCGCGAGGCCGCGGGCCCGGCGTGACGACTCCGCCGTGACGTCGCCGAGCACGTGGTCGTCGCCGCCCGAGCCGGTGAGGCCAGAGCTGGTGAGGTATGGCGCGGCGTACGACATCGTCCTGGCGTGCGCGGCCGGGTCGCGACAGAAGGCGAGCCCGCTGTCGTAAGGGACGTTGAGCCACTTGTGGGCGTCGGTCGCCCACGAGTCCGCGGCGCCGACACCGCGCACGAGACCGGCGTACCGCGGGCTGGCCGCCGCCCAGAGTCCGAAGGCGCCGTCGACGTGCACCCACGCGTCGTGGTCGCGCGCGACCGGGATCGCCCGCTCGAAGTCGTCACACGCACCGGTGTTCACGTTGCCGGCCTGCAGGCAGACGACGACCGGCGCGTCGCCGGCGGACGTCAGCACCGACGCGAGATCGTCGACGTCGATCGCGCCGTCGGCGTCGGCCCGCATCGTCCGCACGCACGCCGTACCCATGCCCAGCAGCCGCAGCGCCCGGTCGACCGTGGCGTGCCGCTCCTCGCTCGCGACCACCCGCACCGGCGGGGCACCGAAGAGCCCGTCGGCGGCGACGTCCCAGCCCGCACGGGCCAGCACCTCGTTGCGCCCAACCGCCAGGCCGATCGTGTTGCCCGCCTGCCCTCCGGTCACGAAGGCCGTTGACGCGTCGGCGGGCAGGCTCAGCAGCTCCTTCGCCCAGGCGCCCGCCGCGCGCTCGACCGCGCCGGCCGCCGGGGAGAGCACCTCGTTGTAGGCGACCTGATCCCAGCCGACGGCGAGAATGTCGGCGGCGGACGCGGCGGGCAGGGCGCCACCGATCACGAACCCGAAGAACCGCGGACCGGCCGTTCCCATCAGCCCGCCCTCCGCGGCGGCGAGCAGCCGGTCCAGCACCTCGCCGGGCTCGGTCGGTCCGTCGGGCAGCGGCCCGTCGAACGCCGCGCGGACGTCAGCGCTCGAGGCCGTCGGCACCACCGGCAGATCCGTCACCGTACGGCGATACTCGGCCGCCGCTCGGGCGGCGCGGACGAAGAGCTGCTCGTAGTCCGTCACCTGGGCATCGTGGCATCCAGCGACGAATCGTGCGGGACGGACACTGCCGGAGTTCCCTAGCGAGACAGGTCGATCACGGTCATGCCGGTCGTGGTGGCGACTCCGTCCATCGCGGCGAGCGCGGCTCCGGCGTCGTCGAGGGTGACCACGTCGCCGACGAGCTGCTCGGGACGGAGGGAGCGATCCTCGACGAGCCGCATCATGGGCGGATAGTGGCTCGCGGCCATGCCGTGCGAGCCATAGATCTCGAGCTCGTGGGCGACGACCAGGTCCATCGGAAGCGGAGGGGTGGCGGCGGGGCCCAGCAGCAGGCCGACCTGGACATGCCGGCCACGCCGGCGCAGACATCGCACGGCGGCGACCGCCGTCGCGGGCGAGCCGAGGGCATCGAGCGACACCTGAGCCCCGCCGCGGCTCAACTCGTGGATCGAGGCCGCCGCATCCACCTCCGGCCCGGCCTCGACCACGGCCTCCGCGCCGAGACTCCCGGCGCGCTCCAACGCCGCCCGATTGACGTCGACGGCGATCACCCGGGCGCCCAGGGCCACGCCGATCATCACCGCCGACAACCCGACCCCACCGCAGCCGTGCACCGCCAGCCAGTCGCCGGCGCCGACACGACCGTGGGCGGTGAGCGCCCGGTACGCCGTCGCGAACCGGCAGCCCAGCGATGCTGCGGTGACGAAGTCGACCGAGTCCGGGAGAGCCACGAGGTTCGTGTCGGCCGCGTGGATGGCGACCCGCTCGGCGAAGGAGCCCGGCCCGGTGAAGCCCGGCTGGGTCTGGTCCGGGCAGACCTGGGCCTCTCCCGCTCGACAATAGGAGCACTCGCCACAGCCGCAGACGAAGGGCGCGGTCACGCGGTCGCCGGGGCGGAAGCGAGTGACCCCGGCGCCCACCGCCTCGACGACACCGGCCAGCTCGTGTCCCGGGATGTGCGGGAGCGTCACCGGGTCGTGACCCTTCCAGGCATGCCAGTCCGACCGGCAGACGCCGGTCGCGCCGACCGTGACGATCGCGGCGGACGCGGAGCAGACCGGGTCGGGCACCTCACGCACGGCGGGCGTGCGCCCGTACTCCGTGTAGACCACCGCTTTCACGCGAACATCCTGACAGCAGGTCGGCGTCGCCGCGGGCCCGCTATGGTCGTTCGATGGACCGTCGCCACCTCGAGTACTTCGTGGCGATCGCGGAGCTGGGGAGCTTCACCCGCGCCGCCCAGTCGCTGTCGATCGCCCAGCCGTCGCTCTCGCACGCGATCGGCTGGTTCGAGCGCGATCTCGGCTGCGAGCTCTTCGAGCGTCATGGGCGAGGGGTGCGGTTGACCACGGCCGGCGAGGCGCTGCTCGAGCCGGCCCGACGGGCGCTGCGCTCCTTCGAGGCGGCGCGAGGCGCGGTGCGGGCGACGACGGAGGGCGGCTTCGGGCAGCTGAGCATCATCGGCAACACGTTGTGGGTCGTGGACCCGCTGGCGAACCTGATCGGCTACTTCCGTGCCCTCCACCCCCAGGTCCGCTTCACCGTCGGCGACCCGGCGCGTCGGAGCGACGTACTCGACGCCCTGCGCCTCGGCGGAGCCGATCTCGGGCTCCTCGAGGGGCCGCCCCCGTCGGGAAGTCTGGCGAGCCTGTGGGTCGCCGACCACGAGTACGTCGCCGTGCTGCCGCGCGGCGCCACCTCGGTGCCGGCCAGTCTGTCGATCGACGACCTGGCGCCGTTCGGGCTGGTCAGCACCCCCGCGGGCACGGCGGTGCGCACCTTCCTCGACGACCTGCTCGGGTCGGTGGGCAGGTCGACCGACATCGCGGTCGAGACCGCGCACATGGCCTCGCTCGTCCCGCTCGTGCTGTCCGGGGCCGGCGCGGCAGTGCTGCCCAGCGCCCTGGCCGCGGAGGCGGCGGCGAAGGGGGCCCGGGTCGTACGACTGGACGCGCCGGGCCGGATCGAGGTGCATCTGGTCTGGCGCGACGGGAGGCTGAGCCCGCTGGCGAGGCAGTTCGTGGACTTCTGTGCGATGGCGGTGGCCCCCCTGGCCGATGCGGCCATCGACGACGGCTCTTTCGTCGATAGCCGACCGGTCTAGCTCCTAGACGCGCCGACCGGACACATCCGCCTCCGACTGGCCGACAATGCCAGAGACCGGGCACCGCCTAACGCCCGGCGAGCGAAGGAGGGCCGATGCCGGCCGGGCATGGACACGGGCACGGGCACGGACACGGAGCCGGGGTCGCCCATGCACACATCTGTGGCGGTCCGGACCATCATCGTGGCGAATACACCCCCCGACAGCGCGCCGACCTCGATCTCGTGCTCGACTTCAACCGCAGGATGTCCGACGCGATCAACGCCGGCCACGACGTCACCGAGGTGGAGGCCCACCTCGATCCCGACCCGCTGCGCTACATGTGGGTCGACGAGGGTCAGGGCCGCATCGCGGAGGTGATCGGCGAAGCCCACCGGGTGCTCGACAAGGCACCACGGCCGGAGGGACACGGCAGGTCCGGGACGCAATCCGTCGCCGGATCGACGGACGCCGCCCGGCCGAGTGTCGCGGTCGGGCCGGACGGCACCCGGCTGGTCGCCTGGATCGAGTGGATCCCGGACCAGGGCGACGTGGTGCGGGCCACCCTCGCAGGAGCATCCCCGGAGGTCGTCTCCGGCGACGTGACGGACGTCTTCCGCCCGACAGCGGTGGTCGGTGCGACGGGCGAGCCGTGGGTGCTCTTCGGCCGCCGCGAAGGCGGGCCCGACAACACCACGGGCGTCGCTGTCTGGGGCACGCGCTGGAGCGCGACCACGGGCTGGAGCACGCCGGAGCCGGTCTCCGACACCGAGCACCCGTCGTTCAACCAGGAGGCCGTCGCCCGGCCGGACGGCAGCATCGAGGTCTGCTGGCAGGGTCGCCAGGGCAGTCGGTTCGCCGTCTTCTCGAGGCGGTACGTCGACGGCGGCTGGCGCCCGCGCGAGGAGGTGACGGTCGGCGTCGAGGCCAACGTCTGGGACCCGACCCTCGCCGTCTTCGCCGACGGTGGCATGGCCTACGGCTGGTCGGAGTACGTCGACGGCTCCTACCGTGTCGTGGTCCGCCGCAAGGACGCGGACGGCGTACTCGGGGAGCCGCGCGACCTCACCGCCGGCAGCGACTATGCCCTCCACCCGCACCTAGCCGTCACCCGCGACCAGCAGCTGTGGTGCGCCTTCGACCTGATCACCGTCACCGGCCACGGCGGCAGCGGACCGACGAAGCTGCGGCCGGCCGACGAGGTCGGCGCCGACCCCGCGGACGTCGAGGGCGTCCGGCCGGGCGGTGAGAGCGTGCCGCCGGAGCTGCTGCCCGACGTGACCGCGTCGATCCGGGTGGTCGCGGTGACCGAGGCCGGTGTCGTCGAGGCGCCGGGCGTCCTGGCCGACCGCCTCGACGTCGTGCCGTCCGGCCTGCCGAAGCTGGTCGCCACCGACGACGGCGGACTCGTCGTCGCATACCGGATCCACCGGCGGCTGCCGCTGATGACCTACTACTGGGAGGCGGCGACGCAGGTGCTCGGCGCGGACGGCTGGCTGCCGCCGACGACGTACAGCGGCACCGACGGCACCCTCGAGGAGGTCGGCCTGGCCGCCCACGGCTCCGGCGCGGTCGTCGCCGCGCAGACCGACGCGCGCCTGCAGGTCGCGCTGAACTGGACGGAGGGCTTCGGTGGCCGCGAGTGCCCCTACCTCCACGAGCACCACGGCTCCGTCGTCTGGCACGGCACGCACGGCGTCGGAGAGGTGGTGCTCGCCGAGGTCTCCGGGGCCGGGCCCGTCGCCGCGGCCGCAACCCTCACCGGTGCGGCGCGCGTGAGCGCAGACGACCGCAGGGAGGCTCGCCGTTGGGCACATGCCGGCGCCTCCCCGCATGAGCGCTACCGGCTCCGCTCCGGCGAGCGCGAGTACGCCGTCTACTGGGGCGACCTTCATCGTCACTCGTTGGTGAGCCGCTGCACCTCGGGCGACGAGCCGTCGCTCGAGGACTTCTACCGCTACGCGTGGGATGTCTGCGAGTACGACTTCTGGGCGGTCACCGACCACTCGGAGAACTCGTCGGACCACCAGTGGTGGTCGATCCAGAAGATCGCCGACCTCTTCCACATCGACGAGCGCTTCGTGCCCCTCTACGGCTTCGAGTGGACCTCGGCCGACACGGGTCACCAGAACGTGATCTACGGCGACGTCGCCAGAGGCGCACCGATCTTCTCCGCGTTCGCCGAGGGCACGACGGATCCCGCGGGTCTCTGGGAGCAGATGTCGGCCAACCCGGACTACCCGGCCATCACGATCCCCCACCACCCGGGCTCGGCGATGGTCTACAACGACTGGGACTACCACCATCCCGACTACAGCCGCCTGGTCGAGGTCTTCCAGGCCTGCAGGGGCAACTACGAGTCGCTCGGCGCCTTCCGGCAGTACTCCGACGCCACCAAGGAGGGCACGTTCACCCTCGACGGGCTGCTGCGTGGGCACCGCTTCGGCTTCATCGCCTCCAGCGACCACGGCCACGGCGCAAGCTACGTCGGTGCGTACGCCGAGTCGCTCGACCGCGCCTCGATCTTCGACGCCCTGCACAGCCGGCGTACCTTCGCCGCGACCACCCGCGACGTGCTGCTCGACGTACGCCTGCGACACGGCGAAGGCCCCGACGGCGCGGAGACCCTCCTCGGCGAGGAGGCCGCGGTCTCCGGGCCGCGCACGTTCACCGTGCACGCAGAGGGCTACACCGACATCGCACGGGTCGACCTGCTCCGCGACGGCGTCGTCCTGCACGAGACGGCGCCCGGTCATCTCGTGCCCGATGGCCAGGTGTCGGTGCCGATCCGGATCGAGTGGGGCGGCGCCGACGACACGACGACGTGGGACGGCCGGCTGGCGGTCTCGGCCGGCGCGCGGATCGTGCAGACGCCCCATTGGAGCCCGGAGATCACCGTCGCCACCGAGCGCGAAGTCGCCTGGCGGTCGACGACCTACGGCTACGGCGAGCCCTACGGCTCGCAGCGCGGCGGCGTCGAGGTCAGCGTCGTCGGCCCGCCGGAGGCGACGGTGTCGGTGCGGGTCGGTCGAGCGGCGTACGACGTCGCCCTCGGCGACCTGCGCGGCCGTGTGCACGACGTACTCGTGCCTGCCGGGCACCTGCGACTGCAGCCGGGCGTCGGCGGCCTGTCGTCGCTCGGGGCGACGTCGCTCGACCTCACCTGGACCGACGCCGAGCCGCCTGCGGATCGCACGACCTTCTACTACGTACGCGTCTTCCTGGTCGACGGCGAGATGGCGTGGTCGTCGCCGATCTGGGTGTCACCGGCGACCGACTCGGTGCCGGAGCGATGAGCGAGCGTCGGCCGATTCCCATAGGCGGCATCTATCGACTCGGTAGACAGAGCCTTGTTGACAGCACCATGCCCACCGCCGAGGGTGGGGACTAGCCGGACGGCTCACCGCCGCCACAACTAGCCATCGGAGGGCGATGTGAACCGGTACCTCAAGGACACCGACCCCGCCGTCTTCTGGGGGTCCGCGCTGTTGATCGTGGGGTTCGTCGGCTGGGGGCTGCTCGCGCCGGAGAGCCTGGGCTCCGTGATGTCACCTGCCCTCGGCTGGGTGATCGGCAACTTCGGCTGGGCCTTCGTGCTGCTCGCCTTCGCTGCCCTGATGCTGTGCATCGTGCTCGTGATCCACCCCTGGGGAAAGGTCCGGCTGGGCCCGGACGACTCTCGGCCCGAGTTCGGCACCTTCTCCTGGATCTCGATGATGTTCGCCGCCGGCCTCGGCGCCGGGCTGCTGTTCTACGGGGTCGCCGAGCCGGTCTCGCACTGGACCGCGCCACCGCACGGACTCGCCGAGCCGAGCAGTGAGGATGCGGCGCTGGTGGCGCTGCGCTACACCTACTTCCACTGGGGCTTCAACGGCTGGGCGATGTACGCCGTCATGGGCGGCGCGATGGCCTACTTCAGCTTCCGCAAGGGCACGCCGATGATGGTGAGCTCCACGTTCACGCCGATCCTCGGACCCGACGCGAGCAAGAAGCCGTTGGGTCGCATCGTCGATGCCCTGGCCATCGTGGCGACGCTCTTCGGCACTGCCACCGCCCTCGGGCTCAACGGGCTCCAGCTCAACTCGGGTCTGGCCTATCTGTTCGACGTACCCAAGTCGAACTTCGTCGCGGTCATCATCATCACCGTGGTCACGACGCTGTTCCTGCTCTCGGCGACCTCCGGCGTCGAGAAGGGCGTCAACTTCCTGGCCAACATGGGCTCCTTCGCCACCATCGGACTCTTCCTGTTCTTCCTGGTGCTCGGCGGTTCGACCGTGCTGGTGGTCTCCAACGGCATCGAGTCGATCGGCAACTACGTCCTCCAGGTGCTGCCGATGTCGCTGCAGACCGGAGTGGGCGACGAGCAGTGGATGGCGGGCTGGACGATCTTCTACTGGGCCTGGTGGGCGTCATGGGCACCCTTCGTCGGCATGTTCGTGGCCCGGATCTCCCGCGGACGCACCATTCGCGAGTTCGTGCTGGGAGTGGTCGCCGCGCCGACCGGCTTCGGCTTCTTCTGGTTCGCCATCGTCGGCGGAGTCGGCATCGAGCTGCAGCGCTCCGGCGACGCCGACATTGTCGGATCCCTTGCCACACCGGAGCTCTCGCTCTTCACCGCGCTCGACGCGCTGCCGCTGCCGGTCATCAGCTCCGCCGTGTGCGTGCTCCTGATCGCCCTCTTCTTCGTCAGCGGCGCCGATGCGGCCAGCGTCGTGATGGCGACCATGGCCTCCCGCGGGTCGCTGACGCCGTCCAAGCTGGTCATCGTCGTGCTCGGTGGCCTGATGGGTGCGATCGCCTGCGCGATGCTCCTCGTCGGCGGGCTGGTGGCCCTGCAACAAGCCGCCGTGCTCGGGGCGGTGCCCTTCACCTTCGTCCTGGTCGGCGTTGCCTACTGCTGGATCAAGGAGCTGCGCAAGGAGCGCAGCGACAAGGAGCCACCGATCATGTCGGCACGGACCGGATCCGCGCGTCCACGCGATGCGGAGGTCGAGGCATGAGACGACCTGCCCTGGCGCTGGCGTCGCTCTTGGCGCTCACCGTTCTCGGCGCGTGCGGGGAGTCCCAGGAACGCGACGCCTCCCAGCAGCCGCAGGGCGCGACGCTACGGGTCACGATCGGCACCCAGGAGTTCCCGGAGGCCCGCATCCTCGGCGAGCTCTGGCGCAAGGCGCTGGCCGTCAACGGCTACGCCGTCGACCTGCGCAAGGGCATCGGCCCGACAGAGGATCTCGACGATGCCCTCAAGGCCGGCGACATCGACGGGTACGTCGCCTACACCGGCACGGTGCTGTCCATCGTGGCCGGCCAGGAGGTGTCGGGCCTCGACCCCGAGGCGACGTACCAGGCGGTGGAGAGGTTCTACGCCGGCCAGGACATGGAGACCAGCGCGATGACGCCCTTCGAGAACAAGGACGCGATCGCCACCACCCGCGAGTTCGCCGCCGACAACAGGCTCGAGACCATCGCCGACCTGGGCAAGGTCGAGTCGGCGACGCTCGGCGCGCGCCCGGAGTTCGAGTCGCTCCACCTCGGTCTGGAGGGACTGCGCGACGTCTACGGCCTCGACAACCTCGACTTCGCGCCGGTCGAGCTGGGCGAGCAGTACGCCGCCCTCGACGACGGCTCGGTCGACGTCATCAACGCGTTCACCACGGACCCCCAGCTCGAGGGCGGCAACTACGTCCTCCTCGAGGACCCCGAGCTCCTCTTCGGCTCGCAGAACGTCGTGATGGTCGTGGGCCAGGAGAAGCTCGACTCCATCGACTCCGACGCCTTCATGACCGTGGTCGACACGGTCAACGAGTCGCTCACCGAAGAGGAGATGGTGGCCATGAACGCCGAGGTCACCGACGGGCGCGACGAGGAGAAGGTGGCCACCGACTACCTTCGCCGCACGGGTCTCATGCAGCCCCTCGACCTCTCCTGACCCTCCTACCGCCGAAGGAGCACGCCCGTGCCCGATTCCCGCCGCAACCCCTTCGAGGGTGTCACCGACTTCTTCTCCGAGCTCAGCCGGATGCGCTCCATCGGCATCCGGGGCGGCGGCGAGGGTGGCGTCGAGGCCTCGGAGCGCACGCACGCCTCGGCCTGGGTGCCCACAACGGACATCTTCGCGCTCGGCGACGACCTGGTGATCAGGGTCGAGCTCTCCGGTGTCGATCCCGACGACATCGACCTGCGCTTCACCCACGGCGTACTCACCGTCTCCGGCACCCGTGGGACCGGCCTCGGGGAGGACGCGGGGCCCGCCTTCTACGTCCGCGAGCGCTTCTACGGCGAGTTCCGCCGGGTCATCACCCTCCCCGAGGGCACCGAGCCCGCCCAGATCTCCGCGGAGTTCGAGGACGGCCTGGTCGAGATCACCGTCCGGGGCGGCGCCGTCGCCAGCGACAGCACTCGCATCCAGCTCGCCGACAGGTCCGACCCCGCCACCTCGCGCTCCGTCCGCAGCGACTGAGGGTCGCCCGCCCGAGGTCCACGTTCAGAACCGGACCCTCGGTCGCGAGCCGCACCAGCGCGGCTCGTGGCCCTTGAACGTCCTCAGTGGCGCTCGCCGAGAACTCGAACCAGCGCAGGTGCTCGAAGTCGCGCTCACCTCGACGGGATGGGAGTCGATGTCGGGCCGGAGGCCGGCCAGGATCTCGCCTCCCTCGCGGACGGACGAGCATGTACCCGCCAAGTCCGCGTCGTCGACCGGGTCGCGGACGATCGCCTCCTGGGGTGACCGCCGACTCTCAGACGTGGCAGGTCGGGCAGCGGTCGTCGTCGGGCATGTCCGCGGGTGTGGTCTCGGTCCAGCCGTCGGCGAGAAGCTGTTCGCGGTCCTGGGCGATCCAGGCGGGCGCGAGCCAGTGACCTTCGACCACGGCCTCCGCACCGAGACTCTCGGCTCGCTCCAACGCCGCCCGGTGACGTCGACGGCGATCACCCGCGCGCCCAGGGCCACGCCGATCATGACCGCCGACAAGCCGACCCCACCACAGCCATGCACAGCCAGCCAGTCGCCGCCACCGACGCGGCCATGGGCGGTGAGGGCCCGGTACGCCGTCGCGAACCGGCAGCCCAGCGACGCAGCCGTGACGAAGTCGACCGAGTCCGGAAGGGCCACCAGATTCGTGTCGGCCGCATCGATGGCCACCTGCTCGGCGAAGGATCCCGGCCCCGTGAATCCCGGCTGGGTCTGGCTCGGGCAGACCTGAGCCTCCCCCGCCCGACAGTAGGCACGCCGGCGGGCGGACAGACCGGGTCGGGCATCTCACGCACCGTGGGTGTGCGCCCGTACTCCGTGTAGACGACTGCTCGCACTCGGACATCTTGACCCTGCCGGACCTCACCCCGGCGTACGTCGCCCCGCTAGCGTCGACGGCATGTCGGCGGTCGATCAGCACGACATCTCCCGCCCATGGTTCAGCCGCGACTACGCTCGGCTGAGCCCGCGGATAGAGGGCGAGGGCTGGGCGACCCGCTCCGGGAGTTGCTCGCGACGATCGCCGTCGAGCCAGAGCAACGGCTGCGCGGACTCGCCGACGAAGCCGCGGGATCGGCCGCCACCGCGATCACCGTCCTACCGTGGAGAGCCGACCGACGCCCGCTCCCCGACCACAGCGTCGATGCAGCCGTGCTGTGCCTGGTGCTCTGCTCGGTCGATGACCGGCCGGCTGCGCTCGCCGAGGTGGTGCGCGTGCTGCGGCCGGGCGGCAGGCTGCGCTTTCTCGAGCACACCCTCGCCGGTCCGTGGCTTCCCCGCCACCCGCACGTACTGGGCAGCGCGCCGGTGAGGTAGCCCGCGATCATCGTCCGCGCGAGGCAGGAACATCGGAGCTCGCACCTCGCTCCGAAAACCCGCGCACGAAGATGTCGCCGAGCGGTATCTTCGGAGCACCTCGGGATCTCATTGTCAGTGAGGCTCTGGCATCGGCGGGGCCTCTCTAGAGCAGGCTCAGCACCAGAGAGAACTCGCGATGACGATCTCACCTACAGAAGTCACCTCCGAAACCCTCACCCTCTACGCCCTCACCGGCGCCGGTCTGGTGGCCGGCATCTGCCTTTTGCTCGGCGCGGTTCTGATCGCGGGGGGCGCCTGGCTCGGCACCCGCACGCGAAGGAGCCCGGAAGCCGACGAGGCGCGCACCAAGGTCGACCAGGCGAGGGGCGAGGTCGCGGCGGCGGACCAGCGCATCGGAGCGGCGCTCGAAGGGCTCCAGGGCCTCGGCCAGGGCGGCCTGGAGGGCTTCGGCCCCGCGAGCGCGGCCCCGAGCGCCGCCCAGGTCGCCGCCGCCGCGTCCGGTGCCGCCCGGGCCACGGCTGCCGCCGCGTCGTCCAACGCCACCGCGAGGTCCGCGCTGGAGCAGGTGAGCGGGATCGTCGGCGCGCTGCCGGTGCAACACCGCTTCGCCGGCATGCTCGTGCTCGTCGGCGCGGTCCTGGTGAGCGTGGCCACCGTCCAGTACGGCGGGACGTCGCTCTTCTAGGGGGTGGGACGATGAGACTGACCGCAGAGGAGTACGTCGCCCTGGAGGGCGCCCTGCTCGACGCCTTCCCCGACTACGACGAGCTCGGAGCCGCGCTGCGCCGAGCCGACCTGAGGATCCAGCAGATCGCCGCGCCCGGCTCGATGCTCGCCGTCGTCGGCAAGGTGATCACCCACGCGGAGACCCGCGACCGGGTGCCGGAGCTCCTCACCGCCGCCCGCGCGCTGAACCCGACCAATGTCGCACTGCTGGAGCTGTCCGCGGCCGTCGGCACCGGGCCGGGCGTGCCGGCCGCCGGGCTGGCGCCGGCCGACAGGCTGCCCGAGACCCACGCCCGCCTGGAGCGGATGGTCGACGGAGACCGCGGGATCGCCGACCTGGGCAGGTTCGCCGAGCGGCTGCACGGGCTGATGCGGCGGGTGTGCGCGGTCGAGCTCGGCAACGATGCCGGCACCGGCTTCCTCATCGGTCCCCGCACCGTCCTCACAAACCGCCATGTGGTCGCCAAGGCCGCCGACGGCGCGTTCCCGCCCGACAGGATCGTGCTCCGCTTCGACTACCAGCGGGTCCGGGACGGACGGGTCGTCAACGCCGGCGTCGAGGCGACGCTCGCCGAGGACTGGCTGGTGCACTCCGCCGCCCACGGCGGCTTCGACACCACGGCGTACGTCGAAGGGGCGGCGCCGCAGCCCGACCAGCTCGACTACGCGGTTCTCCGCCTCGCCGGGCCGCTCGGCGCCGAGCGCGGCTGGGTGGAGCCGCGAGCGGAGGCATTCGACTTCCCGGCCGGCGCCTTCTTGATGATCGTGCAGCATCCCTGCCACGACCCGATCTCCTTCGACTTCGTCCAGGACGCCGTGGTCCGCGTCGTCGGCGAGCGGCTGCGCGTGCAGTACCGCACCAACACCATGCCGGGCTCCTCCGGCTCGCCCGTGCTCGACCGCGACCTGGAGCTGGTGGCACTGCACCACGCCGGGCAGCCGGGCTCCCCGGACGTGTGGCTGCCCTGCGGCCAGCAGGTCTCGCCCGCGGAGTACAACCAGGGCATCCCGATCGCGACCATCCAGGCGCATCTGGACTCCCACGGTCTTGGCTGGGTGTTCGGCGGGGAGGAGCCATGAGGCTTGCTCCAGAGTCCCACCAGCACGTCATCGACGCGCTGGCCGACGCGTTCGAGGGACGCGACAGCTTCTCCGCCCTCGCCCGTCGCCTGGGATGGCGGCTGTCGTGGCTGGTCGGCGAGGGGGTGGCCGACCCGGCGATCATCGACGCCCTGGTGGCCCGCGCCGAGCGCACCGACAACGTGGCGGCCCTGCTCGAGGCGGCGCGCCTGGTGAACCCGAGCAACCTCCGCCTGGCGTCGATCGAGGTCGCCTCCCTCGCCTTCGAACGGGCGCCGGCCCCACAGATGCACGAGGTCCTCACGGACCACCGGATCCTGGTGCGCGACGCCCTCCTGGCCGGCTTCCCGTCGGCGGAGGAGCTCACCGGCCTGCTCTCGTCCACACATCGGCACGGCGCCTCGGCCTGGCGGGACTCCTGGCCGATCAGCGACAGCCTGCTGCGCTGCGTCAGCGCGGCGGTCGACGAAGGCTGGATCACCGAGCTGCTCGAGGCCGCGGTGGAGCGACGTCCGGGCGACGGCGACCTGAAGGCCCTGGCCGACGAGCTCCGCGGGCCGGCGGTCCGTGCGGCGCGGGCGGAGGCGCCCGAGGAGGCCCTGCGCCGATGCTCCGAGCTGTCGGGCGGCTTCTTCCTCATCAACCGGGCGCCGCTCCGGGCGTCGCTGGCCCGGATGCTGCCCCCCACCGGAAACCGAGTCCTCGTCGTCCAGGGCGAGAACGGCTCCG
Source organism: uncultured Actinomycetota bacterium (assembly GCA_963767345.1). Lineage (GTDB taxonomy): Bacteria > Actinomycetota > Actinomycetes > Propionibacteriales > Nocardioidaceae > Nocardioides. The sequence continues at coordinate 2,330,534 of CAVYDO010000003.1, read as the reverse complement.
GGCTGAGCCACAGCCTGCGGCTGATCTACCACCTCCGCGACACCTGCGGATTCTCGATCTCCGAGGTGGACCTCGACCTCTCCTGCCGACGGCTCGGGCCGCGCAATACCTTCACACCGCTCCGCCTCGCCGAGGAGATCGTCACGGCCCTCGAGTACGAGGACCTCCCGCTGCCGTGCGAGCCCGGCGACCGCCAGTGGTCCGCCTGGATCGTCGACTTCGTGCGAGAGTTCGAGCGCCGGGCCGCGAGCGACCCGCGCCGGATCTACCTGGTGCTCGACGCGCTCAACAAGGTGCGGCTCAACCAGGCGACGACCGACCTGATCGCGGCTCTGAGCGCGTGCGTCGCCATGCGGCTCTCCCGCTTCCGACTGGTGCTCGTGGGCTACCGGAGCGACCTGCCGCCAGGCCTGCGGCAGGCACTGCTGGTGGACCGGACCGGCGAGATCACCCAGGCCGACGTCGCGGAGTTCTTCGACAAGGTCCACAAGGAGGCCGAGGTGGCGATCGACGAGGACGACCTGCTGCAGAAGGTCGTCAACGTGCTCCAGGGACAACAGTCCGCGCCACCGGGGAAGCTGCTCGATCTCGCGGGTCGGGTGCTGCTCGAGATGCCCGGGAGGTGAGTCGGCGTGGACGACGGTCCGTCGCACACCGGTGACGTGCTCGCCGCGGCTCTCGCCCGGTTGGCGACGGGCGACGTGCCCGCGCCGCGCACCGCGGCGCCGTACAGCGAGCCGCCGACAAACGGCTTCGAGGAGGCGGCGGCCGTGCTCGGATGGTTCGACCCGGGCACCCTGCGGCCCGCGGCGGCCGCGGCGAAGCGGGACCTCGACACGCTGGTCGCCGAGGCGACCATGGTCATCGACGACCGCGGGGCCCGCGAGCTCAGCATCCACTCGCGGCGACGGGTGGAGGTGCTGCGGCGACTGCGGGAGACCGGCGGCGTCGAGCGAGCGCTGGCAGCCAACGAGGCCGGCGACGGCGACGCCCTGCACCGTCTGATCCGCGCGTACGCGACCGGGGAGGGTGTCGACCTCGATGACCTGGGGCTCGGCGACCTGTACTCGGTCGCTCTGGTCTGCGACTGGCTGCGGGAGGCCGGGTTCGACGGGCTGCCCAGCCCGACCGAGCTGGCCGACCGGACGGACCTCCTGGCCCAGCTCGAGCCCCTGGAGCTGCTGCTCGGCTCGGGCTTCGTCGGCCGCAAGGCCGAGCTGGCAAGGCTCCGCGCCCTCGCCGGCACCGGCCCCGAGGTGCCCGCCGCCCCTCGGCGCCGTGGCCGGACCGCCTCCCCACCCGGCCGACCCGACGCGCGGATGCTGGCGCTCTACGGCCCCGGCGGCATCGGGAAGTCCACGCTCATCGCCTGGTTCCTGGTCGGGCAGTACCAGACCGATCCCGCCGCTCGCGCGCCCTTCGCCTATCTCGACTTCGACCGGCCGACGATCGACTCGAGCCACCCGCTCAGCGTGCTGAGCGAGGCGGTCGGCCAGCTCGGCGTCCAGTTCCCCGAGGCCAAGCCGAGCTGCGAACGCATCCGCGCCGAGTGGGCGCAGGTGCTGGAGCACCAGCGCGTGGGCCGGAGCTACGCCCTTCGGTCGGCCGTCCAGGACTTCGCCACGCTGGTGGACTCGCTGGACCTCGCCGGACGGCCGCTGCTGCTGGTCCTCGACACCTTCGAGATCGTTCAGTACCGCAGCAGCGAGGAGGTCGCCGCGATCCTCCGGATGCTCGACCTGCTCGTGCCCGCGGTGCCGGCCCTGCGAGTCGTGGTGGCCGGGCGTGCGGGCATTCCGCGGCCCTACGCCGACCAGCTGGAGATCGCCGGCCTCGATCCCGCCTCGGCGACCGAGCTCCTGCTCAGCCTGGGAGTCGAGGACCGGGCGCTCGCCGAGCGGATCGCCCGCCGATACTCCGGCGATCCGCAGCTGCTCAAGCTCGCCGCCGCCGACCCCGCCTCCCACGGGCCGCTGTCCGGCATCATCTCGCGGGCGGCCGAGTGGTTCCTGCGTCTCGACGCGGCCGTCATCCAGCGCAAGCTCTACGAGCGGGTGCTCGGGCACGTCCACGATCCCGAGGTACGACGCGTGGCGAACCCGGGGCTGGTCGTCCGGAGGGTGACCCCCGACATCGTCCTCAACGTGCTCGCCGAGCCCTGCCGGCTCGAGGTGACCTCCATGGCCGACGCGGAGCGCATCTGCGCAGAGCTGCGGCGCGAGACCTCACTGGTCGAGGCCGAGCCGGACGGTGCCCTGGTGCACCGGGCAGAGCTGCGGCGCGCCGTGCTGCCCCTTCTCGAGGCCGACCAGCCGATGCTGTCCCAGGCGCTCCACCGCGCCGCCGTCGACTACTACGCACGTCGTCCGCACCATCCGCGCGAGCGCGCCGAGGAGATCTACCACCGGCTGAAGACCGGCGAGCCCGTCGAGACGCTCGCCGCGCGCTGGGTCGACGGGGTCGAGCCCCACCTCGCCGGCGCGCTCGACGAGTTCGACGGCGCGCGTCGAGCCTTCCTGGCCGTACGTCTCGGCGTCGTCCTGGACGACCGCGCCTCCCGAGAGGCGCGGCTGGAGGACTGGGAGCGGCTGACCGCGACCAAGGTGCGGGCGATGCTGGACGACGACCGTCCTCGCGACGCCCTCACGGCGCTGGGCGCGAGACGCGACCGGTCGCCCCGCAGCCCGCTGGTGGCGCTCGCCGCCGAGGCGCACTTCGCCCTGGGACAGGTCGGCAAGGCACTGGAGGTTCTTGGCAGAGCCGCGGACGACGCGCTCGTCGAGAGCCTCGCCCACGATGCCGTCCGGCTCACCAGACTCCAGGCCGAGCTGGTCCTGTCCGCGGGCGCCTGGGACCGGTCCGGCTCGGTCGACGCCCGGCTCCGCCGGCTGGGCGACCTCGTCTCCGACCCGGTCGTGGGGCTCGCCTGCACGGCGCTGCGGGCGGCGCTCGCCGTACGCGCCACGCCGGACGACGCGGCCGATCTGGCCGAGAGGACGAGGGACCGGTTCGACGCCGTCGAGGACGACATGCTCGCCGGCGACCCCGGACTCGTCCGGCTGGTCGGATCACTTCTCGGCGAGGCCGCCGACGTACCGCGGCTGTCGCGGGCGGTGCGGCTGGCCGGGCTGCCGCGCCATGAGGAGGGCCCGGTGCGGGTCGTCGCCGCAGAGGTCGCCAACCTCGACGTCACCGCGTCCGCACGACACGGGGAGACGCCCGGGATGCTGGCGCGACGGCACGGCGTCTCCCCCGGCCCCTCACTCACCGCCGCGTGGAGCGCCTTCCTCCTCCGGGCCGACGACACCGCGGTCCGGCTGGCGATCGATGACCTGCTCGGCGTACGCGGACCGGACCCGGCACCGCTGGCGACCGCGCTGGCCCGGCTGCTGGGCACCGACCCGGCACTGCGGCGGCCGACCGAGCCGCTCGCCGTGCCGGAGCCCGACGTGCTGAGGGAGGTCACCGTCACTCCCGAGCTCCGCCACACTCTCGCGGACGTGCTCACCTCGATCTTCAGCTTCGACTCGCTGCGCTGGTTCCTGCGTCTGCGGCTCCACCAGAGCCTCGACGCACTGGTGCCCGGGGACCAGCGGGACTTCGCCCGCACCGTCGACGGCCTGATCAGCGCCCTCGAGGCCCGAGGCCTCCTCCTCGAGCTCATCGCGAGGTGCCGGGAGGTGGCTCCGGGCGACCCACGCCTGCTCGAGGCAGCGGCCGCGGTCGGCCTGGCCACCCCGCGCGGCGACGTTGCCAAGACCGAGCGGAGCGTGCTCGCGGCGGGTCTCGACACCGCCTCCTGGTGGCGGTGGCTGGGGCAGCTGGAGGGTCAGGTCTGTCGGCTCGACATCGCCGATCGCGGGTCCGCGACCGGGTTCTTGGTGGGTGCCGCCCTGGTGCTGACCTCGGCGGTGCCGCTCGCCGGCGCGCGGCCCGGCGAGCTCCGTTGCCAGTTCGACGCCCAGCACGACCGCCACGGCCGACTGGTCACGCCCGGCATCTGGTACCGGGTTCGCGACCTGGTCGCCACCGTGCCGGCGGAGGCCGCAAGCGCGGGCGGTTGGGCGCTGTTGCGGGTCTCGGGCAGCCCGGGCGTGCAGCCGGTCGGCGGTGACGCGGTCGAGAGCTCGACCGGGATCCTGCGCGGCTGGGTCGACGTCGCCCGCGGCCGCCCGAGCGAGGAGTCGCCCGGACTCCTGCTCCTCGACCGTCCGCCGGCCGGCCCGCTCCGGCTCGAGGTCGGGCGCGCCGCCCGCGACGGTGCCTCGCCCGGGGACCGGGTCTACCACCGCCTGCCAACGTCGCCCGCGTCGGCCGGAGCCCCGATCTTCGCCGACGACCTCACCCCCCTCGGGGTCCATCTCGGCGTCGGGCTGGACCCCGCCCGGCCGGAGCTCGGCGTGGCGCTCCGCCTGGCGTCCGTCGGCGTGAGCCTGCGAGACCTCGGCCTGGGACACCTGCTCGAGACCCGGCTCGCGTAGCCGGTCGGTCAGCGCAGGGTGCCCTGGACGGCTCCCGCCGGGTACGCCGCGTTGTGGACGTTGAAGTAGTAGCGGCCGGGCTTGTCGACGATCCTCCGGATCAACCGCTTGGGGACGCCAGTTGCACACTTCTTGCCGCCGGTCACCGAGCCGGACAGGTCGACGACGATCGAGCCGTCGCTCTGCTTGTGGATGTGGGCGGCCTGCGGCTTCTGGATGTTCTTCCAGGTCACGCTCGCGCAGACCTTCCTCTTGGCCTTGTCGAGGGTGAACGTGGCGCTGCCGGAGCCGTCGGTGTCGCCGCTCGGTGTCAGCTTGGCGTGCAGGGTCGTGGCGCCCCGCTCGGCCGGAGCGGCGGCTGGTGCCGGGCTAGCGGCGCCGGCGAGCACGAGGGCGAGGCCGGCGAGCAGGGACGTGGTGCGTCGGGTGATTGACATGGGTCGTACCTCCTTGCTCCCTAGAACGAGGCGGAGGCCCCGCTGGTTCAGCGACCGTCGGACCTTCACGCCGGCCCATCCTGACCTAGCGGGCTCGCTCTCGCTACGGCCATACTCGCAAGGTTCGGCAGGTCCCGGCTCGACACCTGGCGGGGCCGGGGCCCGGCAGTCCCCCAACACCTCCCCCAACACCAAGGAGAACCCATGAACCTGGTCCAGAAGGGCGCCCTCGCGGCGGCCCTGCTCGTCGCGCTCGGCGCCGCATCGGCGCCACAGCTCACCGCGACGGCGGCACCCGCCGCGGAGACGCAGTCGCCGCCGCTGGTGGGCAAGAGGATCGTGCTCTCCAACGACGACTCCATGCAGGCCGCCCGGGAGAACGGCAAGGACGGGATCGGCCTCTACGACATCCGCCACACCCTCTGCGCCGCCGGTGCGGACGTGGTCGTCGTCGCGCCCTGGCAGTACATGAGCGGCGCGGGCGGGGCGGTGACCAACAGCGGCCAGCTCACGGCGCAGCGGCGTACGGCGCTGCCCGCCGGCTACGAGAGCGACTGCGCCACGGCGCCGTCGGGCGGTGCGGTCTTCGGCCTCTGCAGGGACGCCGCTCCCTGTACGACGACCTCGCTCAGCGCGACCCCGGCCGACACGATCAAGTTCGCTCTGCACGACGGCCTGACCGCTCTCGTCGGCTGGGAGGGCGACCCCGACCTGGTCGTGACAGGCATCAACTCCGGCCCGAACGTCAGCGCCTCGATCAACGACTCGGGCACCGTCGGCGCGGCCATCGCCGGCATCGACAACGGCGTCCCGGCCGTGGCGTTCAGCGGCCACGTCGACGCGGCGTCAGATCTCGTGACGAGGCAGACCTACGAGGCCGAGGCGGAGTTCGGGGCGGAGCTCATCGCCCAGCTCTTCAAGAAGCGCCTGCTGACCAGCGACTACGTCATCAACGTCAACTACCCCGACGTCACCGACGGTCACGACCCGGGCCGGCCGCGGTGGACGCGGGTCGGGCTGGGCACCTTCGGCGTGCACACCTACACGGCTGCGCCGGGCACGAGCACCTTCAGCATCGGCTGGGCCGTCTGCCCCGCTCCACACTGCGAGGAGGAGACCCGCGCCGACGCCGACAGCACCGCGCTGTTCGCAGGCAGGATCTCGATCGGCGCCCTCACCCGCGACCGGACGCTCCTGCTCAACGACGCCAACAGGCTTCGCTCGCAGGTCCGGTCCGGCAAGCTCTTCTGGTGACGCCCTGACCCACCCGCCTCGCGGATCACCGAGCAGACAGCCCGGTGATCCGCGAGGCGGACAGAACGTGCTCGATGCCCAGCACGGCCGCTCCGGCCAGCCCGGCGTACTCTCCCAGCACGCTGTTGGCGAGAACGAGGTTTCGGGTGGCCAGCGGCAGCGCCCGTTGGTAGACGACGCTGCGCACACCGGCGAGCAGCTCGTCGCTGAGCTCGGTCAGGGAGCCGCCCAAGGTGACCCTGGCCGGGTTGTAGAAGTGCACCAAGGTGGCCACCAGCTCACCGATCAGCACCGCCGCCTCACGAACCAGGCGGCGCGCGGTCGGATCTCCCTGGGCGAGGTGCTCGCGCAGGCACGCGATCGTGTCGATCGCCTCGTCGGGTGACAGCTCGTCGAGCCGTCGAATGATCGCGCCGGCCGAGGCGACGCCTTCGATGCAGCCGACGTTGCCGCACGCGCAGGGATCGTTCGCGCCGCTCACGCGGACGTGCCCGATGTCCCCCGCGGCGCCGTCGGGTCCGCGATGCAGCACACCCTCGCTCGTCACCAGCCCGCCACCGATGCCGGTGCCGATCTTCACGAAGAGCAGCGGAGCCTGGTCGGCGGGCAACGCCCGGGCCTCGCCCAGCGCCCGCAGGTTCGCGTCGTTCTCCAGGATCACCGGTCGGCCGAACCTGGCCTCCAGACGAGCCGCCACCCGGTAGCCGTGCCAGCCGGGCATGATCGGCGGACGCACCGGCGCACCCAGCTCGCCGTCCACGGGGCCCGGCAGCCCGATCACGAAGACCCGCGCGCCGACCTGGACCGGAGCCTCCGCGCACAGCTTCTCCAGCCGGGCCTCGACGAGGTCGAGCGCGATCTCGGGACCCTCTCGGACGTCGTGCTCGACGTGCTCGTGCACCACCACCTGCTGGCTCAGGTCCACGATGGCCAGTTGCATCCCGCGCGCCCCGACGTCGGCCACCAGGACGTGACCACCGCGCGGTGACACCTCCAGCCGGTCTGCGGGGCGCCCGCGACCCGGGGTCGGCCGCGCGCCCGCGACCCGCAGCACCTTCCTGGCCAGCAACTGGTCGACGGCGGCGCTCACCGTGCTCCGCGCCATCCCGGACGCCGGAACCAGGTCAGCCTTGCTCACCGCGACTCCGGAGGCGACCAGCCGGGCCACCGTGCTGAGTGTGACCTCGGTGCCGGCCCGGCCGGTGAGGGACGGGGTATGCAGCCGCAGCGGCGGAAGGGGCGAGGATCCCTGCATCACAGCCTGATTCTGTCAGATATCTAACGCAAACAGGCGAAATTCCGTCATTGCAGATCACTAAGCACACTACTAACTTGACGCCAGGAACCAGCGGCGGTGATTCAAGGACGGTGTCCCGTTCCGCTCCCGTCGTGCCAGCCCCGGCTTGACGTAGGCACCTGCACTTCGAGAGGCAGATCACGATGAACGCTTCAACCACCGAGAGCTCACCACTGCCGACCATCGAGGCGAGCACCCGCCTCAGGCTGTCGGCGATGATGTTCCTCCAGTTCTTCGTCTGGGGCGCCTGGTTCGTCACCCTCGGCACGTTCCTGGACGGGAGCCTGGACGCCTCCGGCAGCCAGATCAGCCTCGCCTACCTGACCCAGTCCCTCGGCGCGATCGTGGCGCCGTTCTTCATCGGGCTGATCGCGGACCAGTTCTTCTCGGCCCAGAAGGTCCTCGCGGTCCTGCACCTGGCGGGCGCCGTTCTGCTCTGGCTCGCGTCGAGCACGACCAGCTTCGACGCCTTCTTCCCGCTGATCCTGGGCTACATGGTCATGTACATGCCGACGCTGGCCCTGGTCAACTCGGTCTCGTTCCGCCAGATGTCCAACCCGGAGAAGCAGTTCCCGGCGGTCCGGGTCTTCGGCACCGTGGGCTGGATCATCGCCGGGCTGATCATCGGCTGGCTCGCCTGGGAGCAGGGCGAGCAGCTCGAGCTGACGTTCAAGATGGCCGCGGTGGCCTCGTTGCTCCTGGGCGTCTTCAGCTTCACGCTGCCGCCGACCCCGCCGACCCGGCGCGGCGAGAAGGTCACCGTTCGCGACATCCTCGGCCTCGACGCTCTCGCCCTCCTGAAGAGCCGCTCCTATCTGGTGTTCTTCATCTCCTCGATCGCGATCTGCATCCCGCTCGCGTTCTACTACAACTTCACGAACCTGTTCCTCAACGAGGCGGGCGTGAAGTCGGCGGCGGCGGTGCAGTCACTCGGGCAGGTCTCCGAGGTGTTCTTCATGCTGCTGATGCCGTTCATCCTGGTGAAGCTCGGCGTCAAGAAGACGATCGTCATCGCGATGGCGGCCTGGGCGTTGCGCTACGTGCTCTTCGCCGCCGGCGACGCCGGTCCGATGTTCTGGATGCTGCTGCTCGGCATCGTGCTCCACGGCATCTGCTACGACTTCTTCTTCGTCGCCGGGCAGATCTACACCGACAAGTTCGCGGGCGAGAAGTTCCGCAGCGCGGCCCAGGGCATGATCACGTTGGCCACGTACGGCGTGGGCATCCTGATCGGCTCGCTGGTCGCCGGCCCGATCGTCGATGCCTACGCCACCGACGACGGCCACTCCTGGACCGGCATCTGGGTCATCCCGGCCGCCATCGCGGCCGTCGTGATGGTCGCCTTCATGTTCCTGTTCAAGGACGAGAGCGGCAAGACCGCTGCCCCCGCCACCATCGAGGAGACCGCGCGCTGACGAGTCAGCGGAGGTCGAGACCGTAGACCCGCTCCGCGTTGCGGCGCCCGATCTGGTCCACGACCCGTGCTGCGTCGTCGAAGGACCAGTCCCCCGCCGCGACCCACCGGCCCACGACCGAGGCGATCCCGCGGCGCCAGAGCACCGAGCCGAGCAGGTGCAGCTCGGCAGGACCCCAGGCGTCGGATGAGAACAGCTGCTTGTGGAAGGGCGCGAGCTCTCAGCGACTCGGCGATGACCTGTCGGCTCTGGGTGCCGGTGTAGTTCACCGCGAGCCCGACATCGCAGTAGACGTTGGCGAAGACCTGGGCCAGGTAGCCGGCCTGCCGGTGGTAGGGGTAGTTGTGCAACAGCATCACCGGCACGCCCGTCGGCTCGACGAGCCGCAGCCACGGCATCAGCAGCAGCGGATCGGCGCGGTGCAGGTCGAGGTCGGGATCGCCGTAGCCGCTGTGCAGCTGGATCGGCAGGCCCTGGTCGACGCCACACCACAGCAGCCAGCGCAGCAGCACCGGGTCTGCCACGCGCACGCCTGACTCGCCGGAGGCCTCGAGGGTGCGCCCCGCCGCGGCGATCGCCTCGGCGCGCGACGGTCGCTCGGCCGGGATGTCGAAGCCGTAGCGGTAGGCGATGATGCTCTTCACACCGACCGCGTCGCCGCAACGCTGGGCGAGGTGGTCGGCGTAGTCGTCGACTAGCCCGGCCGCAGAGACACCCGACGCGAGCAGCACCTCCGCCTCGGTCTCGAGCCGCACGACCTCGAAGGTGCGCGCTCCGGACAGCTCCGAGAAGTGCGCGGGAGGCGTGACGGCATCGCCGAGGTAGCCGGTCTCGAGCAGGTACGCCGACACACCCGTCCGCGCGAGCAGCCGACGGGTGACCTCGTCCTCGCCCAGCGCGACCCGGGTCGACCAGTAGGACGCCGACGGGGCATGTGCCTCGAGCCCGAGGAGCGGCGCGCACCAGCGCCGGATCGCGAACCCGACCTGGCTCGAGTCGAGCACGCTGAAGCCGTTCGGCGCCACCGGCGCCTCGGTCAGCATCGATTCCCAGATCTCCCGTGGAACCGCCGACGCCAGCGCGCCGTGCACGTGGTGGTCGACGAGCGGCTGAGCCGCGACCAGGGCCTCGAGGTCGTTCACAGGGCTCACCATCCCGCGAACTCCGCCACGTCGTCCTCGGTCACCACGCCGGCCCCCGCGTCGGCGACTGCCCGGGCCAGCAGAGCCACCGCTCGGTCGACCTCCTCGCCCGAGATCACCAGCGGCGCGGCCCCGTACGTCGCCGACGACGTCGAGATGGGCCGTGGCCTCGCGAAGTCCGGAAGCCGGGCGCTCCCCCAACACGCGCGCCCGCGCGACGAGCCCCTCGGCCTCGATGGTCCGCAGGATGCTCCGGGCCACGGCCGTGACGTAGGGGTTGCCGGCGGTCGTGAGCAGCGCGCTCGCGCCTGGCTCGTCGAGCACGGCCGCCGGGCCCACCGCCGCCGAGATCGGCAGGCCGCCGCCGAGCGCCTTGCCCAGGGTGACGATGTCGGGCTCGACAGCGCGCCGGCTCCGGGTGGCGCGAAGAACCGGAGCTTCTCCACGCCCGCGATCACCGCGGCGTCGCGAGCCAGCAGGTCTGCCGCGGTCGGATGGATCGCCCGAGCAGCCGTCATGTGTGTGCCCCCGGCCGGTCGTTCGCGTCATCGGCGAGCTCACGGGAGAGCGATCGACCGATGCGCTCCGCCAGCCCGCTGGCCGTGAAGGCCACCACCGCGCCGACCACCACCCAGGCCAGCGCGACGAAGGCCGGCGAGAACCCGCTGGCGTCCTTCACGTTGTAGACGATGACGACGATGATGAAGAGCGCGCCGAGCCCGGGTACGACGAGCTCTGCGGTCGGCACCTCGACCAGCCCGCGCCGGGCCGCGACCACGACCGCGGCCTCGACCAGCAGGTACACGAACAGCAGCGCCACCGAGCCGACGACGGCGAAGAAGAAGTAGGCGTCGATGGCGGCGTTGCCGGTGCCCATGTCGGGCCAGCCGGCCAGCCAGCAAACGACGTTGACAACAATGCCGAAGGCGCCCAGCACGGCGACGGCGGTCCGCGGAGCGCCGTGGACCGGGTCGACCTCGGCCAGCGCCGGCGGTCCGAAGCCGTCGCGTGCCAGCGCCATCAGCAGCCGCGCCGCGGCCGCGATCGAGGACAGGTTGGAGGCGAAGGCGGAGAGCACGGCGGTGACGATGAGCAGGATGCCGAACCAGCGGGCGACGTACGACTCGCCCAGATCGCCGAGGGTGTTGCCGGAGCCCTGGAAGGCGGCCAGCCCGTCGGCGTCGGTGCCGAAGCCGATCGTCTGCACGAACATCACGACGACGAAGAGCACTCCGGTCAGCAGCACGGCACCGAAGAGCGCGCGCGGAATGTTGCGCTTCGGGTCGTCGGTCTCCTCCCCCAGCGAGGCGCAGGCCTCGAAGCCGGCCCAGGACAAGAAGGCGGCGACGACCGCCGCGAGGATGGAGGAGACGCCCACCCCGTCGGGTGAGAACGTGGAGAAGTCGACGCCGGTGGAGTCGGCGCCACCCTTCCCGAGCACCGCGAAGATCAGCACGACCATGCCGGCGATGCCGACGCCCTCGATGGCGAGCAGCACGCGGGAGACCGTCGAGGTGTCCCGCAGGTTGAGGTAGGCGCTGACCAGCAGGCACGCCAGTGCGGCGAGCCCGAACCCGACGACCGGCAGGTCGAAGGTGTCGAGCAGCGCGTTGAGGAAGGCGCCGAAGACCGAGGCCGTGCAGATCACGAAGCAGACATAGGTGCCGAGCAGCGCGAAGCCGGCGATGAAGCCCGCCCGCGGGCCGATCGTCGCGCCGACCAGCGCATAGGCGCTGCCGGCGTGGTTGTAGCGACTGGTCAGCCGAATGAAGCCGTAGGCGACCAGGGCGACCCCCGCGAACCCGAGCAGGAACACCAGCGGCACGGCCTTGCCGACCGAGCCGATGATGCCTTGCCCGTTGCCGGACATCGCGAGGGTGGGGCCCATGAGGCCCAGGGAGAGCGCCAGCGCCTCCCACAGCTTGAGCTTGCGCTTGGACATGGGTGTTGCTCCTTCGAGGGGTGTGGTCAGCCGGACCAGGCGAAGCGGGTGGGTTCGTGTGCGTCGGCGCCGTCGTAGGCCGTCGACTCGTGGCGCCGGACCGCCAGGATCGCCTCGTGGAGCGGGTCGCCGAGGACGTCGCGAACGAGCTTCGAGCTCTCGAAGACGGCTATCCGCGCCGGCGCCGTCGACGGGAGCTGCGCCGGCCGCTCGGCCTCGGGCACCGCCGCCGGGTCACCCTCGACCGGAGCCGGCGAAGCAGCGCCCGACTCGATGCCCCGGCGCGCGAGGCCGAGCACCAGGCCGGCCGAGAGCCATGGGTTGGCGCTCGAGTCGACGCACTTGACCTCGAGGTTGGCGCCGTGCGGGTTGCCGCGCCGGGCGGCGATGAGGCGTACGGCGGCCTCGCGGTTCTCCTCGCCCCAGCAGGCCCACGCGCCGGACCAGTGGCCCGGCTGCATGCGGTCGTCGGAGACGACGGAGCCGGCGAGGACCGCCATCGCGGCGGGGAGTCCGTCGACGAGACCGGCGACGGCGCTCAGTGCCTCGGCGTGCAGCCCGGACGGTCCGTCGCCGCCGTGCAACAGGGGCTGGCCGTCGCGGACGAAGGAGACGTGGAGGTGTGCGCCGTTGCCCGCGACGCCGGCGAAGGGCACCGGCGAGAAGCTCGCCCGCAGTCCGTGACGGCGACCGACCACGCCGATGACCGCGCGCGCGAGCAGGACGCCGTCGGCTGCCTCGACCGGCGGCGCCGGCGGCAGCGAGACCTCGAACTGGCCGAGGCCGTACTCGGCGTGCAGCTGCTCGGGCGGAAGGCCGACACGAGTGAGCTCGTCGCTGAGCTCGACGGCGAAGGCCGAGAGCTCACCGAAGACGCCGGCGCCGTAGCAGGGCCAGCCGTCCCGATCGCCCAGCGGCCGCCCGTCGGCGTCGGTGAGCAGGAACTCGAGCTCGTGACCCATCGCGACCTCTAGCCCGGCGCCGGCGAGCGCGTCTGCCTCACGCTGCAGCACGCCCCGCCAGGAGTAGGGCGACGGGTCGCCGTCCTGGTCGAGGACGTCGCAGACACCCCAGGCCAGGCCGCCGTCGAGGACGACGGTGCTCGAAAGGTCGAGCGCGAGACGCAGATCGCCGACCACGCCGATCTGCTCGGTCATCGCGACGTGGTTGTCGACGCAGAAGACCGGCCAGGTCAGCGAGGCGCCCATGCCCGACCGGGCGAACGACTCGATCCGGGCAGCAGGCACCGACTTGCCGCGCATCACACCGCCGCTGTCGCTGACGACGCCCAGCACCACACGTGCTCCGTCGGCGCGCAGCCGCGCTGCCCGCACCTCGATCTCGGCCGGTTCCATGCCGCCTCCCAATGACCCGCTCGGGCCTTCGTCGCGCTGCTTCGACGGCCGCCGACCCTCTTGACGTTTTTGTTACGTCAAGATGCTCTTGCCGTCAACCTGAAATATTCATTACACTTGGTGTTATAGCCCATCCCGGGCCGGTTGGGTAGAGGGGAGCAGAACATTGTGCCGACTGTTCGGGTATGTCGCAGCTGCCCCGGTGTCGGTCGCCGAGTGCCTCGGCGACGACCTCGGTGCCTTCACGGCCCTGACCTGCGTCCACGGCGACGGCTGGGGCAGCGCGTGGCGCACACCCGACGGCGTCACCGGCGCGCGGACCTCACCGACGTCCGCCGCCGACGACCCGGAGTACGACGAGCTGGTCGACGCCCGGCTGGGTGCGGCCGGCCTTCTCCACCTCCGCTGGGCGACGGACGGGCTCGCCGTCACCCGCGCGAACACGCATCCGTTCGTCGACGGCGACCTGGCCTTCGCCCACAACGGAAGCATCAACCCGATCGACCGCTTGCACCCGCTGCTCGACGAAGAGCAGCGCGTCCTGCTGCGCGGCGACACCGACAGCGAGCGCTACTTCCGGTTCCTCGTGCAGCAGCTCGGCCGGTACGACGACGAGGTCGAGGCCGTGCAGAAGGGCGTGGCGGAGCTTGCCTCCCACTTCCCCGAGTCGAGCCTCAATGCCCTGCTGCTCACCGGCGCCGCGCTCTACGCCGTCCATCACAACAGCCGTGCCAGCGGACCCTCCGACGAGCTCCGCGAGCTCTTCGACCCCGACCGGATGCCGCGCGGCCACGAGTCGGCGTACTTCGAGCTCGGCTATCGGGTCACCGGCGACGCGGTGCACGTGGTGTCCAGCGGGCTCGCGCCCGAGGCGTGGGAGTCGGTGCCTCCCGACACCGTCCTGCGGGTCGACCTGCAGACCCGGCAGACTGCCTTCCTGTGACCTCGCACACAGTGGACCAGACTCCGTCGGCTCCGGCCTCGGTCGCCGACCAGGTGCGCCGGCAGCTCGGCGACCTGACGCCGCAGGAGCGCAAGGTGGCGCGCGCCGTGCTCGCGGACTACCCCCGCGCGGCGCTGATGTCCAGCGGCGATCTCGCCACACTGGCCGGCGTCAGCCCGCCGACGGTGGTGCGGTTCGCGCGCAGCCTCGGGTTCGGCGGCTTGGTGGACCTGCAGTCCTGTGTGGTCGACGAGATGTCCGAGCGCATGGCCTCACCGGTCTCGCGCTTCGGCCAACAGGCACCTCTCGACGACGCCTGGCCCCAGCAGATGCTCTCGACCATCGACACCGGGATCGTCGAGTCGCTGGCCCGGATCCCGAGCGCCGAGCTCGAACGCGCGGTCGCCCTGCTTGCCGACCCCAAGCTCTCCGTGTCCGCGTTCGGCGGCCGCTACTCCGGGCTGATCGCGCGTTACCTGATCCTGCACCTGCAGCAGCTGCGTCAGGGCGTGCTCGCCAGCGACGACCTGACCCTCGGCGACGTCGCCGACGCCGTCGACGCCGACCGGCGGCGGGTCTTCGTGGTGTACGACCTGCGCCGCTACCAGCGCTCCACCGTCGAGCGCGCCAAGCGGGTCGCCGACGCCGGCGCTCGCATCGTCTGCGTCACCGACCCCTGGCTCTCGCCCGTCGCCAAGGTCGCCGAGGTGGTCCTGCCCACCTCGGTGTCCTCAGCGGGCGCCTTCGACTCCGCCGCCAGCGCGTTCGTGCTCACCGAGATCCTGGTCGACGGCGTCCTCCACCGGCTCGGTGACCGTGCGGAGAAGCGGATGCGCCGCTGGGAGCACGAGAGCGAGTCCCTGCTCGTCTCCGACCCCGGCGCGCCCGGCTCCGGACCTTGACCGCCGCGACGCCGTCAGTCCGGGAGCGAGCGACTGGAGATGAGGCGCTCGGCGACGAGCCTCAGCTTGAGGTTCTTCTGCTGGGAGTAGCGCGAGAGCACCGAGAACGCCTGCTCGGGAGAGAGGTCGTAGCGCTCCATGAGAATCCCCTGCGCCTGACCGATGATCTTGCGTGAGTCGACGGCCTGCCACAGATTCTCGACGTTCCGCGCGGATGAGAGGGCGACGGCCGCGTGGCGGGCGAAGATGTGCGCGACCTCCTGGTCGGCGATGTCGAACCGGTCCGGCTCAGGGTCGTAGAGGTTGAGGGTCCCGACCCTCTCGCTGTCGGTGTAGAGGCGGACACTCAGCAGGCTTCGGATGCCCGCGGCAGAGACCCGGCTTGCCCAGTTCGGCCATCGGCGCTCGAGCCTGGTGTCGGAGACGATCAGGCTGTATCTGTCGTGCAGTACGTCGAGGTCCGGTCCTTCCTTGCACTCGAGCTGGACCTTGTCCAGGGTAGCGACGAGGGGGTGCGTTGCCGCGACAGTCTCCACCGTCCCTCGTCGGTCGACGAAGATCACTCCCGCGTAGGCACATTCGACGGCCTTCAGGGCGAACTCGAGAATCCGGTCGAGCGTCTCGTCGACCGTCCTCTCGTCGTGCATCCGCAGGGCCATCTCCGAGAGCTCCGCCGCGAAGCCGTCGTCACGAACCACCATCCCCCGTTGCTCCTCATCTGAGTCGATGTCGTGTCCCCCAAGGCCGGCGGCGGCGCTCGCTCGGGTACGTCGCTGGAACCGGTGGCGAGCTGCTCGCCATGGATACTTCGCCTCGCACGACGAGTCGGGCGCTTGCCGGTTTCTTCAGCAAGAGAGAGGTGTGCCGCCCACGACGGAGCGGCGCTTCCCCATACTAGCGATCCTCTCGCCCCCGGGGAAGTCTCCCCGCGGCCGTCCTCGGCTGCTGAACGTCGCCCGGTTCGGGTACCTGGTGCGTGAGACAGTAGGAGCCGGTCATGCCTACAGAGCGGGTCTCCTGCGGAGAGGCGAGCGGGATCGATGGCGGCAGACGTTCGACTCGAGGACATCCTCCTCGCCGAGGATCTCCCTGTCCTGCCATGGGTCGACATCGCGGCCGAGGTGGTCTTCGCGCCAGACGCCTCTCGGGCTCAGGGAGCCTGGGTCGATGCCTTCGTCACGCGTCCCGGCGCTGTCGTGCTCGCGGTCGGCGACGTCTCGGGCGCCGGTGGCTCGCCGCCGGTCGTCGCCGCCCAGCTGAGAGCGGCGATGAGGGAGCGGTTGATCGCGGGTGCGAGCCTCGAGGAGGTCCTCGTCGCCCTGGACGGCTTCGCCGGCCACCTGTCCGAGGGCAACACCTGCTCGGTCTGCCTCGTGGAGATGACCTCTGGAGCGTCCATGAGCTACGGCTCGGCCGGCCACCCGCTTCCCCTGGTGGTCTCCGACGGCCGCGCCCACCGGCTCGACTCACCCGGTGCCCCACCACTGGGCTCCGGTGGCCCGTTCGCCGTGAGGTCCGTGCGCCTGGACGACGGCGACGTGATCTTGATGTGTCACAACGGTGCGTTCTCGGGTCAGCCCCAAGAGTGGCGCCGGGGCGTGGACACCTGGCGCCACGCGGTCGCGGACGGACGGGGCTCGCATGACGCGTCGACGGTCCGCGAAGCGGCGCGGCTCTGCCGGGCCGGCGTGGACGCCATCGGTGGGGCAACCGGATATCAAGACCAGCTGGTCACCCTGGCGGCTCACCGCATCGCGCCGGCCGAGCCGCTTCGACTCGTTCGGATGGTCGACGCAGAGGCTCCCGACCGGGTCCGAGGACAGCTCTCCACGTGGCTCGGCACCGCAGGCGTCGGAGTCGTGGACCGGATCGCAGCGCTTCGGGCAGTCGAGGAGCTGATTCGCAATGTGGTCGTTCACGCGTACCCGGCCGGCGTAGCCGGCCGGCTCAGCGTGGACGCCCACCTCGCGGAGGACGGATTCCTCCAGGTGTGCGTCGGCGACCAAGGGGCGTGGACCCGCCCCGATCCCGTCGCCACCTCCGGCCACGGGCTCGGCATCGCGGCCGTCCTCGCAGATCACTTCACGGTCCGGCCCGAGTCGGGAACCGTCGCAGAGTGGCATCGCCGACTAGGCAGGCCCATCGGCCTGCGCCAGGCCCACGTGGTCGGCCCGCCTCCGCACCAGGCTGCTTTCGAGGTCACGCTGACACGGCGTGCCGACCGCATCGTCCTCGAGGTCGCAGGAGCCCTGGACGACGACGCCGCAGAGGCTCTCCTATCGCAGTTCATGCATCTGAGCAACGGTGGTGTCATCCCGGCCACCCTCGACGTCACCGGAGTGACGCGGTGGTCGGGGGCCGGCGTTCAGATCCTTCTCAGGCTCACCGGGCTGACGGGGCGACCCCAGTCCAACGGGCGCGTCGCGCTCGTCGACCTCGTCGCCGCCCCCGATTCGGTGGCGCAGCAGGTTCTGGACATCCTCCACATCCCGCACCGAGTGATCGGTCCGACCTGACCGTTTCAGTGCTCGCCGCCGGTCAAGCGGGCCAGCTCCAGGACCGTCCGATGCAGCTGCCCGGTGTCTGACAAGAGGGCTCGCTGACGGTCCGCGCCGGTCCCGCGGGCGCGCAGGTCGTCGAGAGACTGCTTGACACGTGCCAGGTCCCCGGTGGCCCGCAACGCCGGCTCGAGCCAGGTCAGCAAGCCGTCGATCACGGCGGCCGCGGGCCGGGGACGCAGGTCGGTCGGGTCGAGAAGGTCGCCGGACAGCCCGAACCTGGCCGCCTGCCAGGTCGCCAGGCGCAGCAGCGCGACCGAGGTCGGTCGTGTGGGCACGCCGTCCTGCCACTCCGCGGAGGCGGTGGTGACCAGGGCCCGAGACAGGCCCGCGATCAGGACGGCGTCGTCGACCTCCAGGCACACGTCGGCCACCCGCACCTCCAGCGTCGGATACCGCCTCGACGGGCGAGCATCCGAGTAGACCATCCCCTCGTCGATCAGCACCCCGGTGGCGAGCATCCGGTCGAGGTGGTCGCGGTAGGCCGCTGCGCTCCCGAAGGCCTCGGTCGGTCCGCTCGTCGGCCAGCGCGTCATCGCCTGCGATCGATAGCTGGCGTAGCCGGAGTCCACGCCTTGCGAGAATGGCGAGTTGACGCTCAGGGACAGGAGGACGGGCAGCCAGTCCCGGATCCGGTCCAGGACCGCGATCGCCTCGTCGTCGGAGTCGACCGACACATGCACGTGACACCCGCAGCTGAGGTGATCGTCAGCGGTCAGGCGGAAGCGCTTGGCCATCTCCACGTAGCGGGGCTCCTCGAAGAGCTGAGGATCGACCGGAAGGAGCGAGGTGCCGCTCGCGAGGATCAGCGCATCGGCCTCCGCGGCGGCACTGCGCGCCGCCTCGCGCCACTGCCTGAGGTCGGCCTCGAGCAGGCCCAGGTCGTGCTCCGGCGGCGTGTCGGTCTCCAGCTGCTGCTCCTGCAGCTCGGGTCCCACCGAGCCGGTCGGCGCACCGCCTCCGCCCGATCCGTCCTCACCGCGTGAGCGCACCACTCGCAGCACCCGGCTGGCCACCGATCTGGCCGCCCCCGTGCGTGCATCCACCAGCAACAGCTCCTCCTCGACCCCGACCGTTCGCCGCGGCCCGCCGGGCGGCGCCGACAACTCAGCTGGCACGTCCGTTCCCTCCGTTCGTCGTGCCCCCCGGTACCCAGAATGCGCCGGGTCGTGCCGTCGCTACTCGCGAACGCCCTCGAGCGGCGTCTCGAGAAGGTCGAACACCGGCTCCAGCGCGGCGACAACCTGACGGAAGCGGGTGTACGAACGGTCGAGCACCGCCGCCCGCTCGGGATCCGGCACGTGGGTGCGAGCGATGCGCACCGTCCTGGAGACCGCCTCCGGCAGGTCGGCGTACACGCCGGTGCCGACGCCGGCGGCCATCGCTACGCCGAGGGCGCCGGTCTCCTGGGCGGCGGCGACCTCGACCCTGCGGTTCAGCCCGTCGGCGAACATCTGCGACCACAGCGTGCTCCGCGTCGCGCCCCCCGCCAGCCGGGTGGTGGCGGCGGGGAAGACTCGCAGGAGGTCGTCGACATGCCAGCGATGGTTGAAGACGACTCCCTCGAGGACGGCACGCGCCAGGTGAGCGCGGCCGTGCCAGCCTCGGAGGCCGAGGAAGCCGCCGGAGGGCGTCGGGCCCAACGGCGAGCCGAAGAGGAAGGGGAGGAAGAGGGGGCCGCCGTCGCCCTCCAGCCGCTCGATGTCGGCCGCCAGCACGTCGAACACGTCGGTCCCGTCGGCCCGAGCGGCCGCCGCCCCCGCGGATCCGAACCGGCCGACGAACCACTCCAGATTGGTGGCCGACGCCGGCGAGACCGCCTGGTTGATCCAGCGCCCGGGGATCACGAACCGGCGCGAGTTCCACCGACGGCCGGCGATCGGCCGGTCGGAGATCACCTGGTTGATGCTGAAGGTTCCCGCGATCAGCGAGAGGTCGCCGGGGTCGAGACATCCGGTGCCGATGGCACAGGCGTCGACGTCGTGCATGCCTCCGACCACCGGCGTACCCGGCACCAGCCCGGTCGCGGCAGCCGCCGAGGGGGTGACCCCTCCGGAGATCTCGGTCGCACCGGCCACTGGCGCGACCAGGTGGCGCACCCCGGCGAGCCCGTAGCTCTCGAACGCCTCGGACGTGCTCGCCTCGGTCGGGTCGGTGCCGGCCACCCCGGTGAGCCACAGCTTGATGGTGTCCTTGCAGGAGAGCGCCCAGGCGGCGCGCTCGAGCGTGGCCGGCTCGTTGGCGCCCACCCAGGCGAGGAGCGGGGCGGGCGAGCACACATAGGGGATGCGCCCGGTCGCGGCGAAGACGCGCTCCAGCGTGCCGTCGCTCTCCCAGCGGGCGACGATCCGGTGGGCACGGCTGTCGAGCGACAGCACCGCGGGACGGACGGGTCGGGCGTCCTCGTCCACCAGGTACAGGCCGTCTCCGTGGCCGGTGACCCCGACACCGCGCACCGAGGTCGCGTCGAGGCCCGACAGCGCCTCCTTGATCGCCTGCCCGGTCGCGTCGTACAGCTCGGAGACATCCCGTTCGACATGACCCGGCGATGGCGTGCGCTGGGTCACCCGCGCCGCGGCCTGCCCGACCTCGCGCCCGTCCTCGTCGAAGACGACGACCTTGGTGACCGTCAGTCCGGAGTCGATGCCGAGCAACAGGCTCATGGCGCCAACCTACGGCGTACCGGCTCGCGGCCGACACGCGTCCGAGTGCCCGTTCAGCCGTTGGCCTCGGCGAGGCTCCACATCGTCCAGATCGCCGTGCGCATCCGGCGCGGCTGGCGCAGCGTCGTCACGATCGCGAACGCGATGTCGTCGGGCGTCATGAACTGGCCCTGCTCCGGCGGGACGTTGCCGAACCGGCCGGTCGCGGCCGCGAAGTGGGTGTTGACCCCTGCCGGAGCGATCACCGCGACGCGGATGCCCTCGCCGCGGACCTCACGGTCCAGTGAGGTGCCGAGCTGGATCTGCGCCGCCTTGGTCGCGGCGTAGACGGCCTCGTTGCCACCGCCGGGGCCGAGCCCGGCCACCGACCCGACTATGACGACGTCTCCGCCCTCTCCGGCACTTCTGAAATGCGCCACCGCCGCGCGGGAGAGCCAGACCGTGCCGAGGAAGTTGGTCGACGTCATCAGCCGCACCTGGTCCTCGTCGTAGTCTAGGAGGCCGCCGTAGAACCCGACGCCGGCGTTGGCGACGACGCTGTCGACACGACCCCACCGATCCACTCCCGCGGCCAGCAGCCTGCGGGCGGTCGCGGGGTCACCGACGTCGCCGCCGACGGCGACGACCCGATCGGGGAGTTCGGTGGTCAGCGCTTCGAGCCGCTCCGGGCGCAGCTCTCCCGCCACGATGAGGGCCCCGAGCTCCAGCAGCTGCCGCGAGACGGCGGCACCGATCCCGGAACCGGCGCCGGTGACGACGATGACCTGGTCGGTGAGGTCACGGAGCTCGACGGTCACGGCGTTTCCTTCACATTCATGTTCTCGAGAGTCGCTCTGGCGCCGTCGGCGCGCAGGCTGTCCAGCGCGGCGACGTAGGCATCGGTGAAGCGCGCCTGGTCGGCAAGGTCACCGAAGAAGTCGCGGTTGCGCAGGAAGGCTAGCGGGTCGGACCCGGGTCGGGCGGCGGCCATCACCGCGTCGCGCTGCCGGTCGACGACCTCGATCGGCCGGCCCTGCTCGTCGACCCCCTCGGCGTACCGCGCCCACGACGCGACCACGAGCGCAGACCGCTCGACGTCACCGCCGTGAGCGAGGTTGTGCTGGATCACCGGCACGAGCCACTTGGGGATCCGGTCGGAGCTCTCGGCGCACAGCCGGGCGAGGGTGTCGCGCACCTCCGGGTTGGCGAAGCGCTCGACGAGCCTGCGTCGGTAGGCCGCCAGGTCGACGCCCGGCACGTCGGGCAGGGTCGGCGTGCCCTCGTGCTCCATGTAGCCGAGCAGGAAGTCGGCGAACAGCGGATCGGCGCAGACCTCGTGCGCGTAGCGGTAGCCGGCGAGGTAGCCGAGGTAGCAGAGCGCCTGGTGGCTCGCGTTGAGCAGCCGGAGCTTCATCAGCTCGTACGGCACGACGTCCTCGACGAGCTGGACGCCGACCTCCTCGAAGGGCGGCCTCCCCGACGGGAAGCGGTCCTCCACCACCCACTGCGTGAACGGCTCGCACACCACCGGCCAGGCATCCTCGACACCGAACCGGTCACGAAGCGCGGCGATGTCGTCGGGCGTGGTGACCGGAGTGATCCGGTCGACCATGTCGTTGGGGAAGGCGACCTCCGCCTCGATCCAGTCGGCGAGCTCTGGGTCCTGAAGCCTGGCGAAGGCGCCGATCATCCGGCGCGCGACGTCGCCGTTGCCGGGCAGGTTGTCGCAGGAGAGCACCGTGTACGGCGGGACTCCCGCCGCCCGGCGCCGGCGCAGCCCTTCCACGACGTACCCGAACGCGGTGACCGGCGAGGCCGGCCCTCCTGGCGACCCGAGCCGCAGGTCCCGCCGGATGCCGTCGTCGGACGCGTCGAACTCCCCTGTCACCTGGTTGACGTGGTAGCCACCCTCGGTGACCGTGAGGCTGACGATGCGGATCGCCGGATCGGCGAGGACCGAGAGCACCGCCTCCGGATCGTCGGGGCCGTGCACGAAGCCGATGATCGACCCGATCACCCGGGGTTCGAGCGTGCCGTCCGGGTGCTTGACCACCATCGTGTAGAGGTGGTCCTGGGCGGCCAGCGCATCGCGCATCCGGGCGTCGCCGGGCATCGTGCCGACGCCGACGATCCCCCAGTCGAGGCCGGCGCCTTCCTGTGTTGCTCCCTGGTTCATCAATGCGTCGACGTACATCGCCTCGTGGGCCCGGTGGAAGCCGCCGACGCCGATGTGCGCGATGCCGGCCGTGACCTTCGCGCGGTCGTAGGCCGGGCCCGACACCCCCTCCGGCAGATCCTCCAGGAGGGACGACGAGAGCGGCAGGCTCACTTCACGGCGCCCATCGACAGGCCTTGGACCAGCTTGTCCTGTGCGGCGAACCCGGCGGCCAGCACCGGCAGCGACACGATGAGGGACGCCGCGCACACCTTTGCCAGGAAGAGCCCCTGGCTGGTCACGAAGCCGGTGAGGAACACCGGCGCCGTGCCGGCGACGGTGCCGGTGAGCACCCGGGCGAGCAGCAGCTCGTTCCAGCTGAAGATGAAGCAGATCAGCGCGGCCGAAGCGATGCCGGGCATCACGACCGGGGCGACGACGCTGCGCAGCGTGGTGACCAGGGATGCGCCGTCGACCTGCGCCGCCTCGAGCATCTCCACCGGCACCTCGGCGAGGAACGAGCGCAGCATCCACACGGCGATCGGCAGGTTCATCGAGGTGTAGAGGATGATCAGCAGCCAGATGTTGTCGAGCAGATGCAGGTTCTGGGCGAAGAGGTAGAGCGGCAGGATGCCGGCCACGATGGGCAGCATCTTCGTGGACAGGAAGAAGAAGAGGACGTCGGTCCACTTCTGCACCGGCCGGATCGACAGCGCGTACGCCGCCGGGAAGGCGAGCAGCAGCACCAGCAGGGTCGACAACACGCTGGCCGTCAGCGAGTTGAGCAGCGGCGGCCAGGGACCCGCCTCGAAGAAGGTCCGGTAGCCCTCCAGGCTCAGCGGGGCGAGCACACTCGGCGGATTGGTCGCCGCGTCGGTCTCGCTGTGGAACGAGGTGAGCACCATCCATACGACGGGCAGCACGAACAGGATGCCGATCAGCCAGGTCGCCGCCGTCAGCAGCGAACCGCCGATGTTGCGATTGCGGGCCGGTGCGGCCGTGGGGGTTGCCGTCGTACTCATCTGGTCTCCTCCTTGAAGAGGCTCAGCGCCGTGCGGAGCGCGAAGGTTGCGATCACGATCGTGCCGATGACCACGACCACGCCGGCCGCGGAGGCCCGTCCGTAGTCCTGGGCGGTGTAGAAGGTCTGGTAGATGTAGTACGGCAGGTTGGCGGTGCCGAGGCCGCCCGCGGTGATCGTGAAGACGTGATCGAAGTTCTGGACCACGTAGATCGTCCCGAGCAGGGCGCTCAGCTCGATGTACTGGCGCAGGTGCGGGAGCGTCATGGTGGTGAAGATCTGCCAGGTGCTGGCACCGTCGATGCGAGCCGCCTCGACGACGTCGAGCGGCCGGCTCTGCAACCCGGCGAGCAGGATCAGCATCATGAACGGCGTCCACTGCCAGACCAGGGCGGCCACGATGGACAGCAGCGGGTTGTTGGTGATCCAGTCGGGCTGTGGCGCGTTGTCGCCGAAGATGACGGTGAGCATGCCGTTGAGGAGGCCGTACTCGGGGTTGTAGAGCACGTGCTTCCACAGCAACGCCGCCGCCACCGGGACGATCAGGAACGGCGTGATCATCATGGTGCGCACCACGCCACGGCCACGGAACTTGCGGTCGAGCAGCACCGCGATGCCCAGGCCCATCAGGAGGCTGATCATCACCACCAGGAAGGTCAGCAGGATGGTCACGAACACCGCCTGCCGGGCGTTGGTGTCGGTGAAGACGTCGACGAAGTTGCTGATCCCCGCGAATCCGCGCTCGTTGGGGTAGTAGGCGTTCCAGTCCATGAACGCCACGACCACCGTCATGATGAACGGGATCTGGGTCAGCACGATGACGAAGATCAGGGCAGGGAGCAGGGGCATCCGCCGCGACCAGGCTCCGGCCTTGGCCATGGCGCTCTCACCACTCTTGGTCGGGCGTTCGGGCGCGGGAGCCGGCGCCTGGGGTGTCGTGGCAGCCATCACTCACTCCTCTCTTGGTAGCGCTCGGCGACGTCCTCGGCGAGCTGT
Source organism: uncultured Actinomycetota bacterium (assembly GCA_963767345.1). Lineage (GTDB taxonomy): Bacteria > Actinomycetota > Actinomycetes > Propionibacteriales > Nocardioidaceae > Nocardioides. Next base: position 2,305,994 of record CAVYDO010000003.1, on the reverse strand, counting down.
TGTCCCTTGTCGAGCGCCTCCTCGACCGTCGTCTGCCCCGCGATCGCGGCGCTGACGTCCTGGCTGACCTGGGTGCCGAGATTGGGGAACTCGGGGATGTCGATGAACTGGATGCCGATCGCCGGTCGCGGCTTCGCGCCGGGGTCGGTCGGGTCGGCGCTCTCGATGGCCTGCTTGGTGGCCTCCGCGAACGAACCGGCCTCCTCGAGGTAGGCGGGGTTCTCGTACGTCGACGCGCGCTTGCCGGCAGGCACCCTCGACCAGCCCAGCTCCTCGCCGACGAGCTCCTCGTACTCCGCGCTGGAGGCCCAGGAGATGAACCTCCAGGCGTTCTCCTGCTTGGTGCTGGCCTCCTGGATGGCCCACGACCAGGCGTAGAGCCAGCCGGCGCTGTCGGTCTCCATGACCGGAGCGGGTGCGTAGCCCATCTTGCCCTTCACGGGCGAGCCGGGGGCCTCGAGAGACCCTGCGGCCGAGGTGGCGTCGTACCACATCGCGACGTCGCCCTGGGTGAGCGCGTTGAGGCACTCGGTGAAGCCGGCCTGGGGCGCACCCTTCTCGCCGTACTCGCGGACCAGGTCGACGTAGAAGTTCACGGCCGCCGTGAACTCCGGGGCGTTGACCTTGGGCGTCCAGTCCTCCTCGAACCAGGTGCCGCCGAAGGTGTTGACGACGGTCGTCAGCGGAGCGAAGATCTGCCCCCAGCCCGGCTGGCCGCGCAGGCAGATGCCGTTCATGCCGGGCTCGGCGCCGTCGAGCTGCTTGGCCAGCTCGGCGACCTCCGGCCAGGTCGGCTTCTCCGGCATGGTCAGGCCGAGCTGGTCGACGAGGTCCTTGCGGTACATCAGGAACGACGACTCGCCGTAGAAGGGCTCGCCGTAGACCTTGCCGTCGCTCGAGAGCGACGTGGTCATCGGCTCGAGGATGTCCTCCTGCGCGAAGCCGGAGTCGCCGGCGATGAAGTCGTCGAGCGGCGCGATCCAGCCCGCCTTCGCGTAGATCGGGATCTCGAAGTTCGACAGCGAGGCGACGTCGTACTGGCCCGCCTGGCTGGTGAACTCCTGGCTGATCTTGTCGCGGACGTCGTTCTCCGGCAGCGTCGTGAAGTTGACCTCGATGCCGGTCTCGGCCGTGAAGTGGTCGGCGGTCAGCTGCTGCAGGTCGACCATCTGGGGGTTGTTGACCATCAGCACGTTGATCGAGTTCGCCCCGCCGCCTCCGCCGCCACCGCCGCCCCATCCCGCGCAGCCGGAGAGGGCCAGCGGGAGGGCCATGGTCAGGGCGACCGCGCTCGCTGCCCGCGCCCGAGGACGCCGCCACGGTTGTGGAGTGTTCGTCCAGTTTCTGCTCATATGTGCACCACCTTCATGCTCGTTCGAGTACAGTGGCACGCATCACACCCTCGGGGCAAGCCCCCACACGGACTGAGAGCGACGACAATGGCGCCCGTGACCAGCGACGCCCAACGAGCGCAGCTCGTGCTCGCGTGCGATGTCGCGCGGCGCTACTACCTGGCCGACGAGTCCAAGAGCGACATCGCCACGGCCCTCGGCCTCAGCCGGTTCAAGGTCGCCCGGCTGCTGGCCTCGGCGCGCGAGGCGGGCCTGGTGCGCATCGAGGTGCTCGAGCCCGAGCCGCCCGAGGGCGAGCTCGCCGACCGGCTGGCCAAGGCCTACGGGCTGCGCGAGTGCCGCGTCGTCAGCGCGACGGCGGAGGGCCGGCGCGCCGCCGTGGGTCGCGCCGCCGCCGCGATGCTGAGTGAGTACGTCGGGCCCGACGACATCTTGGGCCTGCCCTGGTCGCGCACCGTCTCCGCGCTGATCGACGCCCGCCCGACCCTGCCACCGGTCCCGACCGTGCAGCTGTGCGGCTCCCAGGTCATCCCGGGCGAGGGCAGCCCGGTCGATGTCGTCCGTGCAGCCGCCCGGCTCACCGGCATCCCGGGCCAGGTCTTCTACGCCCCGCTCCTGGCCGATGACCGGGAGAGCGCCGCCGCGTTCCTGCGGCAGCCCACGGTGGCCGACGCGATCCGTGGGGCCGACGACGTGACGGTGGGGGTTGTCAGCGTCGGCGGCTGGGCCCCCGGGCAGTCGACCTTGTACGACCTCGCCCCCGACGGCACTCGCGCCGAGGTGGCTGCGGCTGGAGTCGTCGGCGAGGTGGTCGGCATCCTGTTCGACGAGAGCGGTCGACTGGTCGAGATCGACCTGTCGCAGCGGGTCATCGGCATCTCGGGTGACCAGCTGCGCGCCATCGACTCGGTGATCGCCGTCTCGCACGGCACGGGCAAGGCGCGCGCCACCGCGGCCATGCTGCGCGGGCGGCTCGCCGACTCCCTCGTCGTCGACACCGAGCTCGCCCTGGCGCTTCTCGAGCTGGCTCTACTCGACCAGGAAGGGACCTGAAGCCCGTGACGCGCACCAACTGGGGTGGCAACCACGCCTATGCCGCCGAGCACCTGCTGCAGCCGGAGTGCCTCGACGAGCTGCATGCTGCCGTGACCGGTCACGAGCGGGTGAAGGTCGTCGCCACCGGCCACAGCTTCAACGCGATCGCCGACACCGACGGCGCCCAGATCTCGCTGAGCCGGATGCCGGTCGACATCCGGGTCGAGACCCGGGCCGACGGCACGGGCCAGGTCACCGCGTCCGGCTGGGCGACGTACGCCCAGGTGTCGGCCGCCCTCTACGACCGGGGCCTGGCCCTGCACACGATGGCCTCGCTCCCGCACATCAGCGTGGCCGGCGCGACGGCGACGGCGACGCACGGCTCCGGCCTGCGCAACCCCAGCCTCGCCGCGCCGGTGACCGCGATCGAGCTCATCAACGGGAGGGGCGATCCGGTGCGGGTGTCGCGTGAGACGACAGCCGACTTCTCGGGGCACGTCGTGCACCTCGGCGCGCTCGGGGTCGTCACCTCGATGACACTCGACGCCGTCCCGGCCGTCCCCTACCACCAGCGTGCGTACCTCGGCCTCTCCCTCAGCGTGCTCGCCGAGCGCCCGCTGGAGGTTCTCGGCGCCGCGGAGAGCGTCTCCTGCTTCACCCGCTGGCAGGGCGACGTCGCGTACTCGGTGATCATCAAGGGACCGGGAGACCCGGCCGACGATCCCGCGGAGATCGCCGGGGCCGTGGCGACCGACGAGACGCTCCACCCGACGCTGGGCGTCGAGCCGGCCGGCGTGACCCAGCAGGGCGGCGTACCGGGCCCGTGGCACGCGCGGCTGCCGCACTTCCGTCCCGACCACCAGCCCAGCACCGGGCGGGAGATCCAGTCGGAGTGGTTCGTCGCGCTCGCTCACGCAGGAGCCGTGATCGAGGCGGTGTCGCGAGTCGGCCACCTGCTCGACCACGCGCTGCAGGGCTGCGAGCTGCGCACGGTGGCTGGCGACGACCTCTGGCTGAGCGCCGCCAACGGACGCGACGTGTTGGCCCTGCACTTCACCTGGCGGCCCGACCCCGCTCTCGTCCTCCCGGCCGTCGAGGTGGTCGAGCGGGCCTTGACGCCGTACGACGCCCTCCCCCACTGGGGGAAGGTCTGGCACCGCGCCAGCGGCTCCCACCGCCGCTACCCACGCCTCGACGACTTCCTCGCTCTCGCCGAGAAGCGCGACCCCGACGGCCGCTTCCGCAACCGCTTCCTGTCGGAGCTCGCAGGGGCCTGACAGGTTGGCCGATCGACCGGTTCCCCGGCGACCCGGTCAGTCGCCGCCGTCGCCGTCGCCCTCGTCGTCCGGTCGGGTGCCGATCTCCTGCTCGGCGATCGTCGGACGCCCGCCGTTGCAGTAGACCTCGATCTCGATCACCTGGGTGCGCGACTCGAAGACGGCATCGACGTCGTCGTCGGGGCGGTCCTCGTAGGTCACGGTCCGCCAGCCCTTCGCGGGTCGCGGCTTCTCCCCCCGGATCACCACGCCCTGGCACCGGACGTCGAACTCCCCGAACTCGCCCCGGATCGTCTTGGCGTGCGTCGGGTCGTCGGGGTCGACCGGCAGACTGGTCGGGTCCTCCCGCGGGACGAGGGACTCGCTGCCGATCGGCCCCCGGTCGCGGAGGCCCGCGCCGACCACGTTGACCGCCAGGACGCCGATCGCCACGCACACGGCGGCGACGAGCAGCCACAGCGCGGCGTACCCCATCCTGCGCCTGGTGCCCTCAGCGTTCACCCGACCCATCCTCCCCCAGCACGTTCTCTCCCAGTACGTTCGCTCTGTGCCCAAGGTGCTGATCATCGAGGACGACCCGCGGATCCGGCCGCTCGTCATCAAGGCACTCACAGGGCGTGGCCATGCGGTCGACTCCGCCCCGACCGGCATGCTCGGCCTCTCGATGGCCGTCGACACCCGTCCGGACCTCGTGGTCCTCGATCTCGGCCTGCCGGACGTCGACGGCACCCAGGTGCTGTCGATGCTGCGCGCCGTCAGCGAGGTGCCGGTCATCGTGGCGACGGCCCGCGACGACGATCCCTCGCTGGTGCGGTGCCTCGACGCCGGTGCCGACGACTACGTCGTCAAGCCCTACACGGTCGACCAGCTCGAGGCCCGGATCCGAGCCGTCCTGCGGCGAGTCTCCTCCTCCACGGGTGCCGCCGATCCGGCGATCACCGTGGGTGGTCTGCGCATCGACGTATCCGGCCGGCGGGCGACCCTCGACGAGGCACCGCTCGACCTCAGCCCCAAGGAGTTCGACCTGCTGCGGTTCCTCGCCGAACGCGCCGGCGAGGTCGTGACGAAGCGAACCCTGCTGGCGGAGGTCTGGCAGCAGCCGTGGGGTGGCTCGGAGAAGACCGTCGACGTCCACCTCTCCTGGTTGCGCCGGAAGCTCGGCGAGACTGCCGCCGACCCGCGGTTCCTCGAGACGGTCCGCGGGGTCGGCGTGCGGTTCGCCGGCGAGGAGCACTGAGCCGTGCGCCGCCGGCTCATCGTGACCGTCGCGGCGGCGGTCACCATGGTGCTCGTCGCGATGCTGGTGCCGATGGCGGTGTTGATGCGCGGCTACGCCCTCGAGGACCGGCTGTCGCGAGCAGCACTGGAGGTGCAGGCAACCGAGACGGTGGTCGCCTTCGGCGACCGGGGGTCGATCGCGGTCTACCTCGATCGCATCAACGACGACGAAGGCACCTCGACCACGGTGCTCTTCCCCGGCGGCACCGAGGCGATCGGCCCCGACCCCGGCGAGAGCGACCAGGTCCGCGAGGCCCGCGAGACGGGCCTGGCCAGGGTCGACGATGTCGCCGGCGGCACCCAGATGCTGATCCCGGTGTCGCTGGGCAGCAGCGCCGACCCGGCGCAGACCCCGGTGATCCGGGTGATCGTCGACCGGCCGGGACTCTCCTCCAAGCTGTTCGGTGCACTGCTCGTCCTGCTCCTCCTCGGCCTGGGCCTGCTCGCCGGCGCCCTGCTGCTGGCCGACCGGCTCGGCCGGTCCTTCGTCCAGCCGATCCGGAGCCTCGCCGACTACGCCGGACGGCTCGGCCGGCCCGGACGATCCGTCGAGGACGAGCGCGCCGTGGAGGTGACCGGACCGGAGGAGGTGCGCGAGCTCGCCACCGCCCTCAACCGCCTCGTCGGCCGGGTCCAGACGCTGGTCGCCCGCGAGCGCGAGGCGAATGCCGACATCTCCCACCGGCTGCGGACGCCGATGACGGCGCTCCGGCTGCGTCTGGACGGCGTCGACGACCCGGAGCAGCGCGAGCGACTCGCCGCCGACCTCGACGAGCTCCAGATGACCGTCGACGGAATCATCCGCGAGGCCAGGCGGTCCGAGCGTGAGGGCCTGGTCGTCGCGACGGACAGCACGGCCGTCGTCAGGTCGCGCGTCGATTTCTGGCGCCTGCTCGCCGAGGAGCAGGACCGCGAGCTCACCCTTACGTTGCCCCCCGGACCGACGCCGGTCCGGATCCCCGAGGAGGACCTGACGGCGCTGCTCGACGTACTCCTCGACAACGTGTTCACGCATGCCGCGCCTCCTGCTACGGCTCGGGTGACGCTCACGGGCCTCCCCGAGGGTGGCGCGCGCATCGTCGTCGAGGACGCCGGCCCGGGTTTCCCCGTGGGGGCCGACGTCCTCGTCCGCGGCGCCTCAGGCGGCGGGTCGACCGGCCTGGGGCTGGCCATCGTCGCCCGGACCGCCGCCGCCTCCGGCGGCGACCTCACGGTCGGCCGCTCGGACCTCGGCGGGGCCCGGGTCACGGTCGACCTCGGTGGTGCCTGAGCGCTCGATCAGCTGAGGGTGATCGTGTCGCTGCACGAGGACGCGCCGCCGACACGGGTCGCGGTGAACTTGAACGCGTCCTTGCCTGCGCTGTTCTTCCGGTAGCGCTCCAGCTCGAGGTCGCCCTCGTTGTCCGCGCGGCGGACGACGGAGGCCACCTTGCTGCCATCGTGGCGGATCACGACCCGCCACTCCTGCCCGGCGGCCAGCCGGTCGAGGTCCACCGACACGTCGAAGCCGCCGCCCTCGCGGTCGACGGACAGCTCGTAGAGGCCGGTGCCGCAGGTGCCGTGGCGCTCCGCGTCGGCGTGGGCAGGTGCGGCGGTCGCCAGGCTGAGCGGCACGGCGCCGAGGGCGACGACGGCGGTGACTGCGGTGATGCGACGGAACATGACGGTTCTCCTTGGCGGTGTCTCGTGCTGATTGCGACGAACAACTCAAGACTCTCCCGCTCGTCGGGCAAACGGCGGGTGAGGAGACCGCTAAGGAACTGCTAAGACCTCTGAAGGACCTTCGTCCGCCGTTCTCCGGGTGTTCGTCCAGGGGTCACCGCAGGTCAGCATCGGCTGTCACGGTGGTGTCATGACCGAGCAGCTCCGGATCGCGCTCGTGACCGAGCGCTTCCACCCCGCAGTCGACGGCGACACCCCCCTGGCGCGCCACCTCGCCGAGCACCTCGCGGCCGGCGGCGACCACGTCGAGATGCTCACCTCCGCACCCGGCCTCGCGAGCTTCCGCGGGGTCACGGTCACGAGGATCACCCAGCTCGCGCCGGGGCACCAGGTCCGGCGGGCACTCGAGCGGATCCGCCCCGACATCGTGCTCGTCACCACCCCCGGCTCGATCGGCGAGAGCGCCCTCAAGCACGGCCGCCGGCTCCGCGCGCGGACGGTCACGATCGAGCAGAGCGACCGCGCGGCGTACGCGACCGAGCGCTGGCGCGTCAAGGTCGCCGAGCGCTCCGACCGCCTCGTGACGACCTCGACCTGGATGCGCGACCGCCTCGCGGCCCAGGACGTCGACGCGAGACTGTGGGCGCCAGGGGTCGACACGGACTGTTTCTCGCCGAGCCTGCGCGACCAGCCGCTCCACGACAGCTGGGCGCGCGTCGGGAAGGCCGACCCCCCGCTCGTCGTGGTCGGGTACGCCGGGTCGCTGCGCAAGCGAAACGGCGTCCGGCGGCTCGCCGGCCTGGCCGAGCTCCCCGGAGTGCGGCTGGTGGCCATCGGCGAGGGTGCGCAGCGCACCTGGCTGCGCGACCGGCTGCCGCGGGTGAAGTTCACCGGGCACCTCGAGACCGGCGAGATCGCCGTCGCGATGGCCTCACTCGACCTGCTCGTCCACCCGGGGCCGAGGCAGACGTCGGCGCCCGCGCTCCGCGAGGCCTCGGCGAGCGGCCTCCCCGTCGTCGCGCCCCGCAGCGGCGGCGCCGTCGACGTCGTCAGGCACCTGGAGTCGGGTCTGCTCTACGACCCCGAGCACCCCTCCGCGCTCGTCGACGCGGTCGGCGCGGTGGCCGCGGACCCCCGTCGACGGCTCCTCGGCCTGGCCGGCCGCCGGCTGATGCTCGAGCGCGACTGGAAGGTCGCCGTCGACGAGCTCGTCACCAGCCACCTGGACCGCCGCCGGGTCCACCGGGCCGCGTAGCCCTAGGGCTCCGAACGCCCGTCGTCGTCCTTGCTGCCCAGGCCCATCTTGCGCAGCCCGATCTTGTTGCCCAGCCAGACGAGCGGGTCGTAGACGCGGTCGACGACCCGCTCCTTCATCGGGATGATCGCGTTGTCGGTGATCCGGATGCCCTCCGGGCAGACCTCGGTGCAGCACTTGGTGACATTGCACAGGCCGATGCCGCCCTGTTCGCGGGCCAGCCTGCGCCGGTCAAGGGTGTCGAGCGGGTGCATGTCGAGCTCGGCGTACCGGAGGAGAAAGCGCGGGCCCGCGAAGCGCGGTTTGAGATCCTCGTGGTCGCGGACCACGTGGCAGACGTCCTGGCACAGGAAGCACTCGATGCACTTGCGGAACTCCTGGCTCCGCTCGACGTCGATCTGCATCATCCGGCGCTTGCCGTCGGCATCGCGGGGCCCGAACTGGGCGCCGGGGAGCTCGGCCGCCTTCTCGTAGTTGAACGACACGTCCGTCACGAGGTCGCGAATCACGGGGAAGGCGCGCAGCGGGGTGACGGTGATGGTCTCCGACGGGTCGAAGTCCGAGAGCCGGGTCATGCACATCAGCCGCGGCCTGCCGTTGATCTCGGCGCTGCATGAGCCGCACTTGCCGGCCTTGCAGTTCCAGCGCACCGCGAGGTCGCCGGCCTGGGTCGCCTGCACCCGGTGGATCGCATCGAGCACGACCTCGCCCTCGGACACCTCGACCTCGTAGTCACCGAGCTCGCCGCCGGACCGGTCGCCACGCCACAACCGCATCTTCAGCTGGTAGCCCACGTCAGCTCCTCACTTGGTCTCGAAGAACGTCATGAGCTCGTCGGGCATGACCGGCAACGGCTGCTCCGCCAGGTCCACGCCGTCGCCGGTGGCGCTCAGGTTGACGACGAGGTTCTTGGTGCCCCACTCCGGGTCGGTCGCCGGGAAGTCGTCGCGGGTGTGGCCACCGCGCGACTCGGTCCGTGCCAGCGCCGCGAGCGCGATCGACTCGCTGACCAGCAGCATGTTGCGCAGGTCGAGGGCCAGGTGCCACCCGGGGTTGTACTGGCGATGCCCCTCGACCGTCATCCGCGCGGCTCGCTCCTTGAACCGCTCGATCTCCTCCAGCGATCGCTCCAGCTCCGAGGCGGTGCGGATGATGCCGACCAGGTCGTTCATCGACTGCTGCAGGTCCTGCTGGATCGTGTACGGGTTCTCACCACCTCCCGAAGAGGCAGCAGAGACCGCGAAGGGCGCCAGCGCACTCCGCTGGGCCGCCTTCACGTCCGCCTCCCGGACCACGACGTCGCGGCCCGAGCCGCGCACCTGCCTCCCGTAGGTGGCGGCGGCCTCGCCCGCCCGCCGGCCGAACACCAGCAGGTCGGAGAGCGAGTTGCCGCCCAGCCGGTTGGATCCGTGCATCCCGCCGGAGCACTCACCGACCGCATAGAGGCCGGGTACGGCGGACAGCTCGGTGTCGGCGTCGACCTCGATGCCGCCCATCACGTAATGGCAGGTCGGCCCGATCTCCATGGGCTCCGCGGTGATGTCGACGTCGGCCAGCTCCTTGAACTGGTGGTACATCGAGGGCAGCCGCTTGCGGATGTAGTCGGCCGAGCGCCGCGAGGCGATGTCGAGGTAGATGCCGCCGTGAGGAGAGCCGCGACCCGCCTTGATCTCGGAGTTGATCGCCCGCGCCACCTCGTCGCGCGGCAGCAGCTCGGGTGGCCGCCGGTTGTTCACCTTGTCGTCGTACCAGCGGTCGGCCTCCTCGATGGTGTCGGCGGTCTCCGCCTTGAAGAAGTCGGGGATGTAGTCGAACATGAACCGCTTGCCGTCGGAGTTCTTCAGGATGCCGCCGTCGCCGCGTACCGACTCAGTGACCAGGAGCCCCTTCACCGACGGCGGCCAAACCATGCCCGTGGGGTGGAACTGCACGAACTCCATGTTGATCAGGCTCGCTCCCGCACGCAGGGCGAGTGCGTGACCGTCGCCGGTGTACTCCCACGAGTTGGAGGTGACCTTGAAGGACTTGCCGATGCCGCCGGTCGCGAGGATCACCGACGGTGCCTCGAAGACCACGAAGCGGCCGGTCTCCCGCCGGTAGGCGAACGCCCCGCAGATCCTCGCGGGGTCTCGAGACGGTCGCTGCGCGACCTCCTCGACCACCGGAGCGCCGTCGAGCAGCAGCTCGGTGACCGTGCACTCCATGTACACGTCGATGCCCAGCGCCACGGCCCGCTGCTGCAGCGTGCGGATCATCTCCAGGCCGGTGCGGTCGCCGACGTGGGCGAGCCGGGCGTATCGGTGGCCGCCGAAGTCGCGCTGGCTGATCAGCCCGTCGGGGGTGCGGTCGAAGAGCGCCCCCCAGTCCTCCAGCTCCATGACGCGCTCGGGCGCCTCCTGGGCGTGCAGCTGGGCCATCCGCCAGTTGTTCAGCATCTTCCCGCCACGCATGGTGTCGCGGAAGTGCACCTGCCAGCTGTCCTCGGGATACACATTGCCCATCGATGCCGCGATGCCGCCCTCTGCCATCACGGTGTGTGCCTTGCCGAGCAGCGACTTGCAGACGATCGCGGTCCGCGCGCCCGCGTCGTGGGCCGCGATGGCGGCTCGGAGGCCGGCGCCGCCCGCACCGACCACGACGACGTCGTAGGCGTGTCGCTCGATGCCTGCCGACGCCTCGCCGGACATCTCGTTGCCGGTCATCGGGTGCCTGTTGTGAGCCTCAGCCATGTGGCGCGCCTTCCGGGGTCCCCGCGGAGACGTCAGCGGAGGAGCGAAGCGGGGGAGCTGAGAACTTCGTGGGGTGGTTCAAAAGAACCTCACGTCCTCGATGGTGCCGGTGGCGAGCAGGAGGACGTAGAGGTCGACCATCGCCACCGAGAACAGGGAGTACCAGGCGTACCGGGCGTGCCGGGTGTTCTGCCTGGAGACCCAGGTCCAGATCCGGTAGCGCACCGGGTGCTTGGAGAAGTGCCGCAGCCTGCCGCCGACGATGTGCCGGCAGGAGTGGCAGGAGAGCGTGTAGAGCCAGATCATCACCACGTTGACCCACATGAGCACGGTGCCGAGACCCATGTGGCCCCACTCGTGGTCGGCGTTGCGGAAGGCCAGGACCGCGTCGTAGGTCAGGACGAGGGCGACCAGCACCGCGGCGTACCAGAACCAGCGGTGGATGTTCTGCAGGATCAGCGGGAACCGGGTCTCGCCCGAGTAGGATGCGTGCGGCTCGGCGACCGCACAGGCCGGCGGGCTCAGCCAGAACGCGCGGTAGTAGGCCTTGCGGTAGTAGTAGCAGGTGAGGCGGAAGCCGAGCGGGAAGATCAGGATGATCAGCGCTGCCGACAGTGGCCACCACGCGAACGGCTGCCCGAAGTCGCTCGCCCCGACGACGCAGTCGCCGAGGCACGGCGAGTAGAACGGCGACAGGTACGGCGAGGCGTAGTAGTCGCTCCCCATGAACGCCCGGATCGTCGAGTAGACCACGAATGCCGTGAACCCGAGGAAGGTCAGGAGCGGCGGCAGCCACCAGTCGTCCTGGCGCAGGGTCCTCTCGGGAATCCGGGCCCTGGTCGGGCCGGTCACGCCGTTGTCGGCGACTGCCACAGGTTCCTCCACGGGATGGGCGACAGAGGCGACTATGGCGCCTGCACCACCCGAAACGGAAGAGGACACGCCTTCGTCCTGCCGGCCCTCCAGCGCCGTGCGTGAGATTTCTCCTGGCGCCGCCTCACCCGTAGGGGTGAGGCGTTCGATAGCCTGCCCTCGTGTCGTCGACTCAACTGGTCTCGGATGCCCGCGCCGCCCGATCGACCATCTTCCTGAAGATCCTGATGGCCGCCAGCGGCGTCATCTTCATCCTCTTCGTGCTGGCCCACATGTACGGCAACCTCAAGGCATTCGGCGGCCACGACGCGTTCAACGAGTACGCCCACCACCTGCGCACCCTCGGCGAGCCGATGCTCCCCCACGAGGGCGCTCTGTGGCTGCTCCGCGTCCTGCTCCTGCTGGCGCTCGCCGTACACCTGTACGCCGCGGTGACGCTGTGGCAGCGAGCCAAACGGGCACGGCCGGTGCAGTACGCGATGAAGAAGCACACCGGGGCGACGTTCGCGAGCCGGATGATGCGCTGGGGCGGGGTGACCCTGCTGCTCTTCATCGTCTGGCACCTGCTCAACTTCACGATCGGGAAGATCAACGTCAGCGGCGGGCCGACCAACGACCCCTACAACCTGATCGTCGACACCTTCGACACCTGGTGGCTGACGCTGATCTACCTCGTCGCCATGGCGATGCTCGGCGCACACCTCCACCACGGCATCTGGAGCGCGGCCCAGACGCTGGGCTGGACGGGCACGCTTCGGGCGCGCAACCGCTTCAAGCAGATCGCCTTCACCCTGGCGTTGATCATCACGGTGGGCTTCTCGCTGGTGCCGATCTTCGTCCTCGCCGGCGTCATCGAGAAGTAAGGGGCTTCGCATGACCGACCTGCCCGACATGCCCGACACCACGAGCGCCGCCGAGCCGTCGCTGGACAGCCCCGGCGAGGTGAGCGACGACGCGTTCGGCTACTACGAGCCCGGCGTACCGGTCGCCGACACGAAGGCACCCGGCGGCCCCATCGCCGACCAGTGGCAGACCCGCAAGTTCGACGCCCGGCTGGTCAACCCGGCCAACCGCCGCAAGCTCTCGGTGATCATCGTCGGCACCGGCCTGGCCGGCTCCTCCGCCGCGGCGACCCTCGGCGAGGCCGGCTACAACGTCAAGTCCTTCTGCTACCAGGACTCCCCTCGCCGGGCGCACTCGATCGCCGCCCAGGGGGGCATCAACGCGGCGAAGAACTACAAGGAGGACGGCGACTCCGTCCACCGGCTCTTCTACGACACGGTCAAGGGCGGCGACTACCGCTCGCGGGAGTCCAACGTCTACCGGCTCGCCGAGGTGTCCACCAACATCATCGACCAATGCGTGGCGCAGGGCGTTCCGTTCGCCCGCGAGTACGGCGGCCTGCTGGACAACCGCTCGTTCGGCGGCGTCCAGGTCTCCCGCACCTTCTATGCTCGCGGCCAGACCGGCCAGCAGCTGTTGATCGGCGCCTACCAGGCCCTCGAGCGGCAGGTCGCGGCCGGCACCGTGACGACGTACACGCGCCACGAGATGCTCGAGCTCATCGTCGTCGACGGCAGGGCACGCGGCATCATCGCCCGCGACATGGTCACCGGCGCGATCGAGACCCACCTCGCCGACGTGGTCGTGCTGGCCTCCGGCGGCTATGGCAACGTGTTCTACCTGTCGACGAACGCCATGGGCTGCAATGTCACCGCCTCCTGGCGCGCGTACCGCAAGGGCGCCTACATGGCCAACCCCTGCTACACCCAGATCCACCCGACCTGCATTCCGGTCACCGGCAGCCACCAGTCGAAGCTCACCTTGATGAGCGAGTCGCTGCGCAACGACGGCCGGATCTGGGTTCCGAAGAACAAGGCCGACTGCGACAAGGACCCACGGGAGATCCCCGAGGAGGACCGCGACTACTACCTCGAGCGGATCTACCCCTCGTTCGGCAACCTGGTCCCCCGCGACATCGCCTCGCGCGCGGCCAAGTACCAGTGCGACGACGGCCGTGGCGTGGGCCCGGCGGTCGAAGGCGTCCGGCGTGGCGTCTATCTCGACTTCGCCGACGCGATCAAGCGACTCGGGCGCGACGCGGTCGAGGAGAAGTACGGCAACCTCTTCGACATGTACGCCCGGATCACCGGCGAGGACCCGTACGCCGTGCCGATGCGGATCTACCCCGCCGTCCACTACGTCATGGGCGGTCTCTGGGTCGACTACGACCTGCAGTCCACGATCGACGGCCTGTTCGTGACCGGCGAGGCGAACTTCTCCGACCACGGCGCCAACCGCCTCGGCGCCTCCGCCCTGATGCAGGGCCTTGCCGACGGCTACTTCGTGCTGCCGCACACGATCCGCGACTACCTCGCCGCAGGTCCCTTCGAGACGATCCCCGACGACCACCCGGCCGTGGTGGAGGCGAGGAACGCCGTGAAGGCGCGGATCGACCACTTCATGACCGTCGGCGGCACCCGCAGCGTCGACTCCTACCACCGCGAGCTCGGCAACATCATGTGGGAGTACTGCGGCATGGAGCGCACGGCGGACGGTCTGAAGAAGGCGATCGACCTGATCCGCGGGCTCAAGGACGAGTTCTACCGAAACGTCAAGGTGCTCGGATCGGCCGAGAGCCTGAACCAGTCGCTGGAGAAGGCCGGCCGAGTCGCGGACTTCTTCGAGCTCGGTGAGCTGATGTGCATCGATGCGCTCAACCGGCGCGAGTCCTGCGGCGGCCACTTCCGCGGCGAGTCGCAGACGGAGGACGGCGAGGCGCTGCGCCACGACGACGAGTTCGCCTACGTGGCGGCCTGGGAGTTCGCAGGCGACGACCGGCCCCCCGTCCTGCACAAGGAAGACCTGGTCTACACCGCCATCGAGATGAAGCAGAGGTCGTACAAGTGAAGCTCAACCTCAAGATCTGGCGGCAGCCCGACGCCGCCACGGCGGGGTCGATGCACACCTACGAGCTCGACGGGGTCTCCGAGGACATGTCGTTCCTGGAGATGCTCGACGTGCTCAACGAGGACCTCAGCGCCAGGGACGAGGAGCCGATCGCGTTCGACAGCGACTGCCGCGAGGGCATCTGCGGCATGTGCGCCCTGATGATCAACGGCGAGCCGCACGGACCCGAGGTCACCACCACCTGCCAGCTGCACATGCGCTCGTTCAAGGACGGCGACACCATCACCATCGAGCCGTGGCGCGCAGCCGCGTTTCCGGTGCTCAAGGACCTGTGCGTCGACCGCAGTGCGTTCGACCGGATCATCCAGCAGGGCGGCTACATCTCGGTCAACACCGGTGCGGCGCCCGAGGCACACTCGGTGCAGGTCCCGAAGGACGCCGCCGACCGCGCCTTCGACGTCGCCACCTGCATCGGCTGTGGCGCCTGCGTGGCGGCCTGCCCCAACGGGTCGGCGTCGCTCTTCGTGGGCGCCAAGGTGACCCACCTGGGCGAGCTGCCGCACGGTCAGGCGGAGCGCGACACCCGGGTGGTCAACATGGTCGCGCAGGCCGACGCCGAGGGGTTCGGCGGCTGCACGAACATCGGCGAGTGCGCCGCCGCGTGTCCGAAGGAGATCCCCCTCGACGTGATCTCCCAGCTCAACAAGGACCTGCGCACGGCAATCCGCCACGGGCACTGAAGAGGTCTCGACACGGTCATTCGTCCCTCATGACCGGCTCGACCACCGAGTGAGGTGGTCGACCTCCAACGGGTTGACGGCCAGCGCGAGTGCGGCCTGGCGGGCGACGTCGGCCTCCTCCGCCCGCCCGAGCGCGTCGAGCAGGTGGGCGCGGGCGACGTGCCATGGGTGGTACGACGACAGGTCGAGGCCGTCGACGATCGCCAGCGCCGGCCCGGCCCCCTCGACCCTCGCGACCGCGATCGCCCGGTTGAGCTCGGTCACCGGGGACGGCGCGACGGCGAGCAGCGCGTCGTACAGGCCGACGACTCTTGGCCAGTCGACGTCATCGGCGCTCGGGGCCGCCATGTGCACGGCGGCGATTGTCGCGAGCAGGCCGTACTGTCCCGGGCGCTCGGGACCGTCGAGCAGGTCGGCTGCGAGCCCGAGGCCCTCGACCAGGAGAGCACGGTCCCACCGCGTGCGGTCCTGGTCGGCGAGCAGGACCAGCCCCTCGTCGTCGACCCTTGCCGGCCGGCGGGCCTGGTTGAGGACGAGCAGCGCGAGCAGCCCGCGAGCCTCGCCGTCCAGCGGCGCCAGCCGCGTCAGGAGGCGGGTCAGCCGGATCGCCTCGACGCTGAGGTCGTCGCGGGTGCCGTGGTCGGCCGAATGGGCCAGATAGCCCTCGCCCGCCAGCAGGTAGAGCGCGGTGAGGATGCCCGCCATCCGGGCCGGCAGGTCGTGCCGGGCCGGGATGTTGAAGGGGATGCCGGCGTCGCGGATCTTCCGCTTCGCCCGGGTGATGCGCTGGGCCATGGTGCGATCCGGCACGAGGAACGCGGCGGCGATCTCCTCGACGGTCAGGCCCGACACCAGCCGGAGGGTGAGGGCGACGCGGACGTCGGGCCCGAGCGCCGGGTGGCAGCACATGAAGAGCAGCCGGAGGCGGTCGTCGTCGACGACGCCCAGCGGGACGACGTCGTGATCGGCCATGCTCGTCGCCTCCCTCTCCTTGTCGTTGCGCGCCGACTCGCGGCGGAGGCGGTCGAGCGCCTTGTGCTTCGCGGTCGTCGATAGCCAGCCCGCCGGATTGGCGGGGGCGCCGCTGGCCGCCCACCTGGTGGTGGCCTCGGCGTACGCCTCCGAGACCGCGTCCTCTGCGAGGTCGACGTCGCCGAACCGGCGGACCAGCCCCCCGACGATCGCGGCGTGCTCGGTGCGGAAGACCCGCTCGAGGGCCTCGCCCCCGGCGTCGATCACTCCGCGTCCTCCTGGAAGGGCCGCACCTCGACCGGGCCGAGACAGGCGGCGGAAGCCTCGGTCGCCCAGCGCAGGGCGGCGTCGAGGTCGTCCGCCTTGATGATCCAGAAACCGCCGAGGTACTCGCGCGACTCGAGGTAGGGGCCGTCGGTGATGACGGGCGCCTCGCCCGTGCCGTCGACGACCGTGGCCGAGCTGGCCGGGAGCAGACCGCCGCCGTAGATCCAGGCGTCGTTCTCCTTGAGCTTGGAGTTGAAGCGGTCCACCGCCTCGAAGACCTCCTGCCACTCCACGCCCTCGGGCATCTGGAGGTCGTCTCCGTGGTGCACGGACATCAGGTACTGGCGCATTGCTCGCTCCCTCTCTTCGGTGGGTCTCAGTGGATCTACGAACGGCGACCGGCCCGTGCGACATGACCGCACGTGGGCATTCTGCCGAGAGCAGAACGGCTCGGGTCGACGGGGTACGACGGCTAGCGTGGCTCGCATGGGTGAGGTGCTGAGGCTTCCGCGACCGGGTCCGCCGACCGAGGCCGCCCCCGAGCCGCTGTGGCGTGAGGCCGTCGGCGGCGAGATGCGCCGCGAGCGGCTCGCCCGCGAGGAGAGACTGACGGACGTCGCCCGACGGGCCGGCGTGTCGACGCAGTATCTCTCCGAGGTCGAGCGCGGCCTCAAGGACCCGTCTTCGGAGATCCTCTCCGCCGTCGCCGGCGCCCTCGACCTCACCGTCCGCCAGCTCGCCGTCCGCGTCGCCCGGACGGGCTCGTCCGGACCGGTGTGCCTGGCGGCCTGAGCGACGTCGGGTGGGGCCTGGGTCGTCGCCTGACCCGTCAGCCCACCCGCTGGCCGGTGAGCACCGCGTCGGCGATGCCGTAGTCCACCGCCGCCTGGCCGGGCATGACCAGGTCGCGCTCGGTGTCCTCGCGGATCTGGTCGGGGGTGCGTCCGGTGTGGGAGGCGAGGATGCCCTCCAGCTCGGCCCGCACCCGGGCGACCTCCTCGGCCTCGAGGATCAGGTCGGGGATGGTCCCGCGTCCCTGGGCGGCGGGCTGGTGCAGCACGACGCGGGCGTGCGGGAGCATCCACCGACGGCCGGCTGCACCGCCGGCGAGCAGGACGGCGGCGGTCCACGCGGCCTGGCCGACGCAGGTCGTCTCGACCGGCGCGGCGACATACTGCATCGCGTCGTAGACCGCGAGCATGGCGCTGATCGAGCCGCCCGGGGAGTTGATGTAGAGGGAGATCGGGCTCTCCTGGCTCTCCGAGGCGAGGTGCAATAGCTGGGCGATGATCGTGTTGGCGACGCCGTCGTCGATCTCGGTGCCGAGATAGACGATCCGGTCCGCGAGCATGCGCGAGTACAGGTCGACGGTGCGCTCACCACGCGGCGTCTGCTGCACGACGTACGGGACGGTGTAGCTGCTCATCACGCCCTCCTCAGCCCGGCGTAGGAGCTGGCGGCCGGTACGACGTCCTCGACCTTGCTGATCACCCGGTCGACGAAGCCGTAGTCGCGGGCCTCCTCGGCGGTGAACCAGCGGTCGCGCCGTGAGTCGCGCTCGACGGCCTCGAGGGGCTGCCCGGTGTGCTCGGCGATGAGGCCGAGCACGGTGTCGCGGGTGTGCCGGAGGTCGGCCGCCTGGATCTCGATGTCCATCGCGGTGCCGCCGATGCCCGCGGAGCCCTGGTGCAGCAGGATCCGCGAGTGCGGCAGCGCGAAGCGCTTGCCGGGTGTGCCGGCCGAGAGCAGAAACTGCCCGGCGCTGCAGGCCAGCCCCATCGCCAGCGTGTTGACGTCGTTGGGGATCAGCCGCATCACGTCGTGGATCGCGAGCATCGCCGGCACCGAGCCGCCGGGTGAGTTGATCCAGAGGCTGATGTCGCTGCGCGGGTCCTCGGCGGAGAGCAGCAGGAGCTGCTGCATCAGCCGGTTGCCGTTGCCCTCCTCGAGCGCCTCGCCGAGCACGATGATCCGTTGGTGCATGAGTCGATGGGTCAGCTCGTCATCGAGCCTCCCGTTGAAGCCGGTGGTCGTCATCCCCCCACGGTGGTCGAGCTCCGTACGCCGGCCAAGGGCGTGCTGCTGCCAGCGGATCCGCTTCCAGCCGACCCGGCGCTCGTTGTCCCTCAGACACCGTCGACCCGGCGCTCGTTGTCCCTCAGACACCGTCGACCCGGCGCTCGTTGTCCCTCAGACACCGTCGACCCGGCGCTCGTTGTCCGTTGGAAGGACAACAGCGCCGGGTCGGGGTAGTCAGGAGGACAACGAGCGCCGGGTCAGCGGGTCCAGACGTAGGGCGTGGTGGTGGTGACGGCGACGAGCCCGGAGCGCTCCAGGATCGGCCGCGACATGGCGGTGCAGTCGGAGTGCAGGTAGCGATAGCCGCGGTCGAGGCTGGCGCGGGCCCGGGCGGCGGTGAGGGCACGGTAGACGCCGCGTCCGCGGTACGCCGGGTCGGTGGCGCCGCCCCACAGGCCGGCCACATCGGTGCCGGGCACGAACTCGAGCCGGCCGGCGCCGACGACGACACCCTCGGCCTCCCCCGACTCGACCTGGGCAACCCAGAACTGGGCGGCGTCGCCCGAGCCCGCGAGCCGGGCGAGCACGTCCTCGACGCTCGGTCCGCCGCCGAACACGCGCCCCTGCATCTCCGCGGCCGCCGCGACGGCGGCGTCCCGGTCGGGCGCGTCGTCCACGCGTCGTACGACGACCCCGTCGGGAGCAGGCGCCCCGGCGAGGCCCGCCGCGTCGCCGATCATGACGGTCTCGACCTCGTCGGGCACCAGCCCCGCCGCGATGAGCCGCTCCCCCAGGTCGGCGGGCTGGTCGTGGCCTCGCGACTTCCACTCGAACGTCGGCACGTCGGTGTCGTCGCGGAAGTGCGCGACCGTGCGGGCGATCAGTGCGTCGAGGTCGGCTCCGGTGAGGCCACCGAGATCGCGGTAGGTGACGAAGCCTCCGCCGACGAACCGGGCGACCAGCAGCGGCCCGTCCTCCCGGACCGCCAGTGCCTGCGACAGCTCGGCCTCGCGCCGCAGCTGGCCGTCGTAGATTGCGAGCAGGTCGGTCACGAGCCGGTGGCTTCGCCGTCCGTGGTGCTGGCACCGCGGAGGATCCGCAACCCGAGTCGGCCCAGCAGCGCCGCGATCGCGAAGTTGACGACGATCAGGATCGTGTGGGCGACCCAGTATCCGGTCGCCCGGTCCTCGCCGGCGGCGTAGGCGTTGAAGAGGTTGCGGGCGAACATGCCGAAGGTCAGCACGTTCCACACCGCGACCGCCAGGAGGAGCGCCCCGTGACGCTTATCGATCCGCATCGGCGGCGTCCTTCCGTCTTCTCAGCAGTGCGACCGCGGCCAGCGTAGAGGCGGCGCCGGCGACGTAGGCGACCAGGGGGCGTGGTCTCGACTCCTCGCTCGTCCCTCGCGAGGGCTCGACCACCGAAGATGTGCTCCTCGTCCCTCGCGAGGGCTCGACCACCGAAGATGTGCTCCTCGTCCCTCGCGAGGGCTCGACCACCGAAGATGTGCTCCTCGTCCCTCGCGAGGGCTCGACCACCGAGGACGGGTCGGCTGTCCCATCGGTGGTCGAGCCGGGCCGAGGAACGAGGCCCGTGTCGAGACCACTCCCCGCCCGCGCGGCCCGGGCGGAGGGCGCGGTCTGAGCCCACGCCGCGGCGTACAGGATCACCCTGCTGAGGTAGTAGATCCAGACGAGCAGGATCAGCGCGATCCCGAAGGCCTGGAAGGCCGGCTGCGACTTCGTGGAGGAGAGCAGCAGCGACGAGGCCCACTTCAGGATCTCGAAGCCGATCGCGCCGAGCAGGGCGCCGGAGCGCAGTGCCCGGCGCGGGCAGTCGGGCCGCGCGAGCAGGGTGAAGAGCAGGTAGAAGAACGCCACGTCGGCGGCCAGGCCGACCACGACCGAGACCACGGCCAGGACCGGCCGGACCTCGGCGCCGAGCCCGGCGAGGTCGATCAGCCGCTCCGAGAAGCCGGTCACGGCGCCGCTGATCGAGACGCTCAGAACCAGCGTGAACCCGACCGCGGCGAGGGTCAGCAGGCTGCGGACGGTGCCGACGACGACATTGGGCTGCTCGGCCTTGGGCATCGAGAAGACGGCCTGCAGCGCGGTCCGCATCGCCGAGAGCCAGCTGAGCCCGGAGTAGAGCAGGACGGCAAGTCCGACCAGCCCCGCGGCTCGGGCGCTGCTGCGGATGCTGCCGAGTGAGATCTCGCCCTCCCCATCACCCACCATCCCGGGCAGCACCTGGTCGATGGCGTCGGTGAGATCGGCTTCGGCGCCCGGGTAGATCTCGGCGACCAGGCCGACGACGAAGAAGGCGATGGCCAGGATCGGGAAGATCGACAGGAACGCGAAGTAGGTGACGCCGGCGGCCTGGACGTTGCCGTTGACGCGCGGGTCGGAGTACCACTCGAAGGTGCGGATCGCGTGGTCGAGCAGCGGCACCCGCCTTCGGGCCCGGGTCAGCGCCGCCGAGACGCGTTCCTTGACGGCCAAGCTCAACGCCCCGCAGTCAGGTCGAACTCGTGAGTCGGCCGCCAGCCGGTGTCGTCGTCGTGGACGTAGAGGTGGAAGCGGTCGACCTCGAAGCTGCAGTCGAACCCCGCGAGCTCGGCGAACGCCTGGTCGAGGACGTCGTCGTCGAGGTGATGGGCGATCGTCACGTGGGGGTGGTAGGGGAAGAGCAGGGTCTGCTCGAGCGGCCCTCGTCGTACCGAGTCGGCCAGCAGCTCACACTGGCTGATCCCCTCGACCACGGTCACGAAGACGACGGGCGAGACGGGCCGGAAGGTGCCGGTGCCGCGCAGGTGGAGCCGGAAGGCGCCGATGCGCTGGGCGACGTCGGCGAGGTGCTTCTCGATGAGCTCGAGGTCGTCAGCGCCGACGACTGTCGGCGGGACCAGCGTCAGGTGTGTGGGAATCCGGGTCGCGGTCTCGTCGCCGATCGAGGTGCGGTAGCTCTGGAGCTCGGTCGCCCAGGGCTCCGGGACCGCGACGGCGACTCCGATGGTGGGCACCGCTCGATGCTAACCGGCGTCGCTGCCGGAGCCGGCCGGGGGCGGGCCGGGCACGTCTGCGAATCCGACCCGCTCGTAGACGTCGCGAAGGGTCCCGGCCGCGACCGCCTGCGCCTTCTCCCGGCCGGAGGCGAGGATCGACTCGAGCTCGGCGCGGTCGGCGATCAGCTCGTTCGTGCGGTCGCGGAAGGGCGTCACGAAGTCGACGACGATCTCGGCGAGATCGCCCTTGAGATCGCCGTACCCCCGGCCGGAGTACGCCGCGACGAGCTCGTCGACGCCCTTGCCGGTGAGCGCCGAGTAGATGGTGAGCAGGTTGCTGACGCCCGGCTTGCTCTCCGGATCGAAGCGGATCTCGGTCTCGCTGTCGGTGACCGCGGAGCGGATCTTCCTGGCGCTGGCCCTGGGGTCGTCGAGCATCTCGACGATGCCGTTGGGCGAGGACGCCGACTTGGACATCTTCGCGGTCGGGTCCTGGAGGTCGGTGATCTTCGCGGTCTCCTTGAGAATGTAGGGCTCCGGAAGGCGGAACGTCTTCTTGTAGCGGCTGTTGAAGCGCTGCGCGAGGTCGCGGGTGAGCTCGAGGTGCTGGCGCTGGTCCTCGCCGACAGGCACGTACGCCGGGCGGTAGAGCAAGATGTCGGCCGCCTGGAGGATCGGGTAGGTGAACAGCCCGACGCTCGCGGCGCCCTCACCGCCCTTGGCGGACTTGTCCTTGAACTGGGTCATCCGGCGCGCCTCGCCGAAGCCGGTCAGGCACTGCAGCACCCACCCCAGCTGGGCGTGCTCGGGCACCTGGCTCTGCACGAAGATCGCCGACCGCTGCGGGTCGACCCCCATGGCCACCAGCTGAGCCGCCGCTCGCAGCGTCCGGTCCCGCAGCACCTTGGGGTCGGTCTCGACGGTGATCGCGTGCATGTCGGCGATGAAGAAGAACGGCTCGTAGTCGTCCTGGAGCGCGACCCACTGCCGCAGCGCCCCGAGGTAGTTGCCGAAGTGGAAGGAGTCGGCCGTCGGCTGGACCCCGGACAGCACGCGCGGGCGCGCGGTGGGTGCGGACATGGACGGGATTGTGTCAAAGCGGGCCGGGGGAACCGCTGCCGGGTCAGCGGGCCTTGCGGAGGGCGAGGACGCCCGAGACCACGATCACGGCGAGGCCGGCGAGGGAGAGGGCGACCCCTGCCAGGGCGGGCGCCCGATAGCCGTAGCCGGCGGCGATGACCAGGCCGCCGATCCACGCGCCGATGGCGTTGGCGACGTTGAGGGAGGCGTGGTTCATCGCCGCGCCGAGCGTCTGGGCCTCGCCCGCGACATCCATGAGCCGCAGCTGGAGGTTGACGACCAGGACCGAGCCGAGCACGGTCACCGCGAACGCCATCGGAAGCGCTCCCCAGCCGGTGGGGGCGAGCAGCCAGTAGCCGAGCAGGGCCACCGCCATGCCGAGTGAGCCGAGCACGAGCGACTTGAGCACCGACCAGCGGGCGAGCTCACCGGCCAGCCAGGTGCCGGCCACCATGCCGAGACCGAGCGCGAGGATGAAGACCGGCACCGCTGACTCCCCCAGCCCACCGGTGACCGTGACCGTCTTGGCGATGTAGGTGTAGAGCGCGAACATGCCCCCGAAGCCGACCGCTCCCGCCGCCAGCGTCAGCCAGACCTGCGGCTTGGTGAACGCCTCGAGCTCGCGCCGCCCGCGTGCGTCCGGGTCGCCCGGCACCGGCGGCACGAAGGCGAGGGTCAGCAGGACCGTGACCAGCGCCAGGCCGGCGACGACGAAGAACACCGACCGCCAGCCGACCTGCTGTCCGAGCCAGGTGGCGACGGGGACGCCGACGACATTGGCCACCGACAGCCCGAGCATCACCGACGCGACGGCGCGCCCCTTGCGGTCGGCGGGTGCCAGGCTCGCCGCGACGAGCGAGGCTACGCCGAAGTAGATGCCGTGCGGCAGACCGTCGAGGAAGCGCAGGAACATCAGGGTCTCGTAGTTGGGGGCCAGCCCACTCAGCAGGTTGAGGCCGCCGTACACCGACATCAGCGCGATGAGGAGACCACGCCGCGGCAGCCGGGCACCGAAGTAGGCCAGCACGGGCGCGCCGATCACCACGCCGAGGGCGTACGCCGAGATGACGTGGCCGGCGTGGGGGATCGAGACGTCGACGCCCTCGGCGATCTGGGGCAGCACGCCCATCGCCACGAACTCCGTCGTACCGATCGCGAAGCCGCCCATCGCCAGCGCGAGGACCGCGAGGCCGAAGCGGGTACGCCGCGGCTCACGGCTCCCTGATGAGCCCGCGGAGCGGGCCAGGTCGGCGGAGCGAGGGGTGGTGGAGGTCATCGGCACCCAGAGTCCAGCAAAGGCCGCCGGCTCGCCTATTCCTCGGCGTCGGGGGCTGTGAGCAGCGTCTCGATGCGCTCGAGGGTGCGCTCCATCGAGTCCTTCGTGTGCCCCGCCATGGTCAGCCGCACCCCGAGACGACTGGGCAGCGCCTCGGTGGTCACGTCCCACGTCTCGGTGACGAAGGTGCCTCCATCGGCGGGCGCCAGCTCGTAGCGCCAGATGCGGCCGCCGAGCACCTGGTCGACGGGCGGTGCGGCGCGTGTCTGCCAGGCGATGAGCCGGTCCTCCTCGAACTCCACGACGACGTTCTTGGTCGAGTACGACGTTCCCAGCCGCATGTCCATGCCGAAGCTGTCGCCGAGACTCAGCCTGCGACCGCCGGAGCGCGCCCGCTCGACCGTGCCCGAACCGTCGATGTCGGCGTGCCTGCCGGGGTCGGCGAGCAGGTCGAAGATCTCATCGGGAGGGGCGGGGATGTGCCGGTGCACGCTCACCCGCGCGCCGAGCCTGAGGTTGTCCAGCGGGACCCGGACGAGGTCGAGGGGCGACAGCATGGAGGGGACGCTACCCGCCGGTTGGCGGGGCCGAGTTGTCCGGCCGCTCGCGCTGGGGCATGGTCGGGTGATGAGGATCTCTCGCGCGGCCGTCGCGCTGCTGGCGCTCGCGCTGACCGCGGCGGCGACTCCGGCGGCCGCGGAGTCGATCACGGTCGCGGACCCGCGAGACCGGCGCTCGGGAGGACTCGACATCCGGCGCGCGCACTTCACCAACACCGGCGCCGACATCGGCGGCACCCTCGTCTTCCACAGCCTCGGCAAGCAGGGCACGGTGCAGCTCACGATCGACTCGAGCGACTCGGCCGCCCTGCGGCTGGAGGCCCGCCGCACCCTCGACGGCACCCTGCGCAAGCACCTGACCTACCTCGACGACGAGGGCCTCCACGACGTCGACTGCAAGATCGGCCACACCTGGACGGGCATCACCGAGACCGTCCGGCTGATCGTGTCGCGCCACTGTCTACGTGGCGACCCGTGGGGGAGGCGGCTCGACCTCGACCACACGAGGTTCTCCGCGGCCACCTTCCGGACATGGGAGATCGACCGCACCCGTCAGGTGCGCGTGCGGCGTACGGACTAGCCGGCGGCGACTAGACTCGAGCGGCTGCCCGTCGACCAGCGCCACCATGTCGAACTCGTCGAGGGAGTGCTCGTCGTGGCACCGAAGCCGACCCCGCGCCACCAGATCGTGATGGGCCGACTGTTCAACCTGCTTGCGCAGGCCGACTTCCCAGGCCTGGTCGCGACGCAGGACGCCGAGGTGGTGATCGGAGAAGGAGTCCCCGGCACGGTGCGGGCGCCGGACGTCCTGCTCGCCGACCGCGCCGCGGCCGCGACACAGGCCCGGTTCACGCCCGATCAGGTGCGCCTCGCGATCGAGATCGTCGCGGAGGTTCACGCACCACCGACCGCATCACGAAGTTCCACGAGTACGCGACTGCGGGGATCGACGAATACTGGATCCTCGACCAGGACACCAGGACTCTCGCGACCTTCACCCTCGATGGGGCCGGGGTGTACCAGGCGACCGGCACCTACACCGGGGCCGCCCATGTCGAGGCGCGCGGCCAGCAGCTGACCATCGACCTCGACGCGATCACGGCCATCTGACAAGCCCCCGATCATCCGGCGAGGTGCGCCCAGTCGCGACCGAGCTCGGACCACGGCCCGACCGCGGCGACCTCGCCGTCCACGAGGACGACGACGCGGTCGGCCTGCGCCAGCGCCGCACGCTTGGACGTGGCACCGATGACGGTCGTGTGCCGGGCACGGAGCGCTGCCCACAGCTCGATCTCGGTCGCGGCGTCGAGGGCGCTGGAGACGTCGTCGGCGAGCAACAGCTCGGCATCGGTCGCCAGCGCCCTGGCGAGCGCCAGCCGCTGGACCTGGCCGCCGGACAGGCGCACCCCGCGGTGCCCGACCACGGCGTCGACCCCGCCCGCGTCGGCGACGTCATCGACCAGGCGGGCATCGGCGAGAGGCCGGTCGACCTCGCGACGGTGGCTGAGCCGGACGTTGTCGGCGAAGGTGCCCGAGAGCACCCGCGGGACCTGGGCGACGTGGCCCACCTGGCCGGGGCGCAGGAACGTCTCGGGGTCGCGGACCTCCTCGTCGTTCCACCGCAGGGAGCCCACGTGGTCGATCAGGCCCGCGAGCGAGGCGAGCAGACTGGACTTGCCCGAGCCCACCTGGCCGACCAGCAGGACGAGCTCGCCGCGCCCGACGGTCAGGTCGATGCCCGCGACGCCGATGGTGCCGTCGTCGTGCACCGCGGTGAAGTCCCGCAGGCGTAGGTGATCGAGCCGGACCCGCGCCGGCTCCTCGGGCGCCGGGGCCGTGCCGGCGACCAGGTCGATCCCGTCCGGAATGTCGACCAGGTCCACCCCTCCGGCGAACCGGGAGGTGGCGCGCTGCCAGGCCCGCACCCCCGGCGCCTCGGTGACCACCGCGCCGGCGACCCGGCCGAACCAGTCGAAGCCGTTGACGGCGGTCGCGACCAGCAGCGCCGTCGCCAGCCCCCACACGTCCCAGAGGTAGAAGCCCCAGGCGGCCACGACGCCGACCTGGACCATCACCATCGGCACCCCGTCGAGCACCGCCTGGACCCGGTGCTCGAACACCGCGGCCTCGACCCGGCCCCCGTCGACGCGCCGCAGGTGAGCGTGGACCTGCGGCGTCCGGCCGGCGAGCTTGACGGTGCGGGCGGACTCGACGGCCGACACCAGCGCACGCCCGAACCCGGCGCGAGCCGCGGAGGACCGCGCCGCGGAGCGGCCGGCGATCGGGCGACCGATCGAGGAGGCGAGCGCGCTCGACATCATCACGACGAGCAGGACGGCCCCCGCGAGCCAGGTGCCGCCCACGAGCATCGTGAAGAACGCGATCAGCAGGCCGTTGACGAAGTCGATCCAGCGATCGGAGTAGCGGGCGTAGCGGTCGGCGTCCATCGACCGGGCCACCACCTCACCCGGCGGCGTGCGCGGCAACCGGCGACCGCCGATCTGGCCGAGCAGAACCGACATACGCACCCGGAGCATCACCTCGATCCACCAGCGTGGATAGCGACGGATGGCGTCGCCCAGCAGGAGCGGCGCCGCGAGCAGCAGCACCGCGAGCAGCCCGGTCAGGAACCCGACGGACTCCCCCACATCGAGCCGGGCGACGATATGGCCCCAGACGAATCCGGTCAGAGCACCCAGCGGGGCGAAGATGCTGGCGGCGAGGAAGAGCACCACCGAGTACAGCCCCCACCACGGGCGCACGCGCATGGCGTGCCAGGTGCCGTGGGCCAGCGAGGGGCCGGTCCCGACGACGGGTCGCGCCAGGGGTTCACCCGTACGACGACGGCCGCCCACGCCTCCCGCCGGCTCGGCATCGGCTGGATCGGGCGTGTCGGGCTCGTCGTCGGTGGCGCTCGCCTCGAGGAGGCGCTGGAAGGGACCGTCGACGGCGCCCAGCTCCGCGCGCGGCCCCTGCTGGACGACCCGGCCATGGTCGAGGACCGCCACCATCTCTGCCCGCTCGATGGTGCTCAGCCGGTGCGCGACGAGCAGGCCGGTGCGGCCGCTGATCAGCCGGTCGGCCGCCGCGACCACCCGGCTCTCGGTGACCGGGTCCATGCGCGCGGTGGCCTCGTCGAGCACGACCAGCTGGACGTGCCTGACCAACAGGCGCGCGAACGCGACGAGCTGCTCCTCGCCCGCGGACAGTGTCGTCCCGCCCGGGCCCAGCAGGGTGTCGAGACCGTCGGGCAGGCCCGCGACCCAGTCCGCGAGCCCGAGCTCGCCGACCGCGGCCTCGATCTCCTCACGGGGCACCGGCGCGAACAGCGCGATGTTGTCGGCCAGCGATCCGGCAAGGATCTCGGTGCGCTGGGTGACCACCCCCACCCGGCGCCGGAGCTCGTGCAGGTCGAGCGTGGTGATGTCCGAGCCACCGAGGAAGACCGTCCCCGCCGGCGGCTCCACGGCTCGCGAGAGCAGGGACGCCAGCGTCGACTTGCCCGAGCCGGTGCGACCCACGAGGGCCACGGTGTGCCCCGCCTCGACGTACAGGTCGATGTCGCGCAGCTCGAACGCACCCTCGGCGTAGGCGAAGTCCAGGTGTCGGATCCGCAGGTCGAGGGCGCCACCGGGCACGGCCTCCCCGCCGACCGGCTCGGCCTCGACCGCGAGCAGCTGACGCAGCCGCAGCACCGCACCCAGGCCGGCCTGGATGTCGGGCAGCTGGTGCGCGAGGTTGTTGATCTGGCCGACGAAGATGGTCGTGACCAGGAACAGCGTGACCAGACGGGCGACCTCGAGACCGCCGTTGCTCGCCAGGACAACACCCGCCACGGCGACGGCGATCAGCAACCCGTGGAGGACCAGCCCGACCCGGACGGCGATCCGTCCCTCGAGCAGCACCACCGCCCGGAACCGCTCGTGGACGAGCGCGGAGAGCTTCGCCAGCCGCTGGACGGCGAACGCCTGCCCGAGGCTGGTGCGCAGGTCGTCGCGGCCGGCGATGCCCTCCTCCAGCGCGGCGGCGTGGTCGGTCCAGGCCATCTCCTCGATGACCTTGAGCCGGGCGATCTCGACGAGCGCCGGTCGCATCACCCAGACGGTGACGAAGCCGACGAGCGGGAAGAGGATGAACGCCGGCCACCAGGTGAAGCCCGCGACCATCCACATCGGCACGGCGCCGAAGGTGGTCCGCATCGCCATCCAGATCTGCTGGCGCAGCAGGGTGCCGACCTCGTGGGTGTCGTCGTCGACGCGGTCGAGGACCTCGCCGACGGCCTGCTCGGTGAGGCGCTCCAGGGGTTGCTGCAGTGCCGCACTCAGCAGATCGCCCCGCAGTCGGCCCTCGGCACGGTCGACGACTCCCGCCCACACCACCCGGCCGGCGGTGTCGATCGTGGCCGCACCCACCACGCACAGCGCCAGCCAGCCCACCAGCGTGGCACTCGGGTGGTCGGCGATGCGACCGGCGAGCACGGTCCCGAGCGCCTGGCCGAGCGCGGCCACCGCGGCAGCGGCCACCGCGAAGCCCGCCGCCCGCCCGCGCAGGCGACGCCAGTCGACGCGACGGGAAGGATCAGCGGTGACGGCGGCCGACGCGCGGGCAACGGGGCGGGTCAGCGTCTCGGTCATCGCCGCCAGCGTATGTGCCGGCACCGACACCGCGCCTCCGAATATCCTCCGGCTGCGCGGCCCTCGAGCTGCGGTCGATCAGAGGGTGGAGATGCCCTCGTTGAAGGTCTTCGAGGGCCGCATGACGGCAGCGGTCTTCTCCGGGTCGGGGCGGTAGTAGCCGCCGAGGTCGACGGGCCTGCCCTGCACCGCGAGGAGCTCGGCGGCGATCGTCTCCTCCTGCTCGCGCAGCGTCTTGGCGAGCGGCGCGAAGCGGGCCGCCAGCTCGGCGTCGTCGGTCTGCTTCGCCAGCTCCTCGGCCCAGTAGAGGGCGAGGTAGAAGTGCGAGCCGCGGTTGTCGGTGGTGCCGAGCCGGCGGCCCGGCGACCGGTCCTCGTCGAGGAACGTGCCGGTGGCGCGGTCGAGGGTGTCGGCGAGCACCTGGGCGGCCGGGAGGCCCGCCTGCTCGGCGTATTTCTCCAGCGACGGCACCAGGGCGAAGAACTCGCCAAGGCTGTCCCAGCGCAGGTAGTCCTCCTCGAGGAGCTGCTGCACGTGCTTGGGCGCCGAGCCGCCGGCGCCGGTCTCGAAGAGGCCGCCACCCGCGATCAGCGGCACGACCGACAGCATCTTGGCCGAGGTGCCGAGCTCGAGGATCGGGAAGAGGTCGGTGTTGTAGTCGCGCAGCACGTTGCCGGTCACCGAGATGGTGTCCTCGCCGCGGCGCATCCGCTCGAGGGAGTACGCCGTAGCCAGCGGCGGCGCGAGGATCAGGATCTCCAGACCCTCGGTGTCATGGTCGGGCAGACAGGCACGCACCTTCTTGATGATCTCGGCGTCGTGCGGGCGGGACTCGTCGAGCCAGAAGATCGCCGGGCTGCCGGTCGCGCGGGCGCGGGCGACCGCGAGCTTGACCCAGTCGCGGACGGGCACGTCCTTGGTCTGGCAGGCCCGCCAGATGTCACCGGCCTCGACGTCGTGCTCGATGAGCACGTCGCCGGCGGCGTTGAGCACCCGCACCGTGCCGGCCGTGGCGATCTGGAAGGTCTTGTCGTGCGAGCCGTACTCCTCGGCGGCCTGGGCCATCAGGCCGACGTTGGCGACGGTGCCGATGGTGGCCGGGTCGAGCGGGCCGTTGGCCTTCACGTCGTCGATGACCGCCTGGAAGACGCCGGCGTAGGAGGAGTCGGGGATCACCGCGAGGGTGTCGCCCTCTCGGCCGTCGACGCCCCAGAGCCGGCCGCCGTTGCGGACCAGCGCCGGCATCGACGCGTCGACGATGACGTCGGACGGGACGTGCAGGTTGGTGATGCCCCTGTCGGAGTTGACGTAGGACAGCCGCGGACCGGCCGCGATCGCCGCCCCGAAGGCGGCGCCGATCTCCGCGCCGTCGTCGAGCGCGTCGAGACCGGAGAGGATCGCGCCCAGCCCGTCGTTCGCCGAGAGACCCGCGGCGGCGAGCCGCTCGCCGTACCGCGCGAACACGTCCTTGAAGTAGGCCCTGACGACGTGGCCGAAGACGATCGGGTCGGAGACCTTCATCATCGTGGCCTTGAGGTGGACCGAGAAGAGGAGGTCGTCGGCCTCGGCCCTCGCCAGCGCGTCGGCGAGGAAGGCGTCGAGATAGGCGGCCTCCATCTTCGTGGCGTCGACGATCTCGCCGGCGAGGACCGGCAGGCTCTCCCTGAGGACGACGGTGTCGCCCGTCTCGGTCTCCAGGACGATCGAGAGGGTGTCGTCTGCGTCGAGCGTCACCGACCTCTCGTTGCTGGCGAAGTCGTGCTCGCCCATCGTGGCGACGCTGGTCTTGGAGCCGTCGGCGAAGGGATTGTTCGTGTGCGGGTGGGTCTTGGCGTAGCTCTTCACGCTCGCGGGCGCGCGGCGGTCGGAGTTGCCCTCACGCAGCACCGGGTTGACCGCCGAGCCCTTGACCTTGTCGTACTTGGCCCGGATCTCCTGCTCCTCGGCGGTGCTCGGGCTCTCGGGGTAGTCGGGGATCGCGAAGCCCTGCTCCTGGAGCTCCCTCACCGCGGCCTTGAGCTGCGGGATCGAGGCGGAGATATTGGGCAGCTTGATGATATTGGCGGCCGGCGTCTTGGCGAGTGCTCCGAGCTCGCCGAGGGCGTCGTCGGCGAGGCCGAACTGGGCGAGGATCCGCGACGCGACCGAGATGTCGCGGGTCTCGACAGCGACACCGGCCGCGCCGGCGTACGCCTGGACGATCGGCAGGAAGGAGTACGTCGCCAGCAGCGGCGCCTCGTCGGTCTGCGTGTAGATGATCGCGGTGCTGCTCATCTCGGTGCTGGTCATCTCGGTGCTGGTCTCCGGCTCGGTCACGCTCGGTGACGCTACACCGCGCCGGCTCCGGCCGTTCACGAGGCGGCGAGGTTTGGCGTGGCCGGATGGGGCAAGAGTTATGGTGAAAGCCGCCTTCGGCTCGACTTCTTTCAGGTGCCACTTCCTTCAGGTGACAGGAGCCTTCCATGTCCGACGTCGTCGACCTCGACGAACCCACCATCGGCCAGAAGCTGGCCGCAGAGTTCCTCGGGACCCTCGTCCTGGTGTTCTTCGGCTGTGCCTCCGTGGTGATGAGCCAGGGCAACTACGCGGTCATCGGCCTCACCTTCGGCCTCACGGTCGTGACCATGGCCTACGCCTTCGGGCGGGTCTCCGGAGGTCACTTCAACCCGGCGGTGACCATCGGTGCGGTCCTGGGCGGCCGCACGAAGCCACAGGAGGGCGCGCTGTACGCCGCCGCCCAGGTCGTCGGTGGCATCGTCGCCGCGTTCTTGCTGTGGCTGCTCCTCAAGGGCTTCGACAACGGACCCAGCGTCGCCGACGTCGCCAACAAGTTCGGTGACGACGGCTCCGGGTACGCCTTCTGGGCCGCCTTCCTGCTCGAGGCGCTGCTCACCTTCGTCTTCTTGATGGTCATCCTCGGCTCCACCGACACGCGCAACAAGAGCATGGCCGCCGCCGCCCCGCTCGCGATCGGCTTCGCACTGACCATGGTCCACTTCGCATCGATGGGCGCGACCGGCACCTCGGTCAACCCGGCCCGTTCGATCGGCCCCGCACTCTTCAGCGGCGAGGGCGAGTACATCGCGATGCTGTGGTTGTTCATCCTGGCTCCGTCGATCGGTGGCGCCGCCGCCGGTCTGATCTACCCGTTGGTCTTCGGTGGCGAGCGCCTGAAGATCGAGCGTGCGGCCAAGCTCCCGCCGTACCAGCAGCAGTGGCAGCAGGGCTACCCGCAGGCCGGCTACCAGCAGGGCTACGACCAGGGTGCCCACCCGCAGCAGGGCTACGACCAGGCGGCCTACGAGCAGCAGCAACAGCAGTGGCAGCAGTACCAGGCCCAGCAACAGGCGCAGCAGCACCCGCAGCAGGGCTACTGGCAGCAGCCGCAGGACGACCGCTCCGGTCGGACCCAGCAGTGGCCGAGCCAGCCCCCGCAGGCGCAGCCAGGGCAGGCGCAGCCAGAGCAGGCGCGGCCCGGATACGCCTTCGGGACCTCCGACGACGCCGCTCAGCCGCCGGGCCAGCAGGGCCAGCCGGGCCCTCAGCACTGGGGCCGCCCGGCGGAGCAGGACGACGAGGAGGACGGTCGCACCCAGATCCGGCCCAACGACGCCTGAGCACCGGCACCTGATCACCCGGCACCTGATCACCGGCACCTGATCACCGGGCACCTGATCACCCGGCACCTGATCACCGGGCGCACGAGCCACTCTGGTGGGGGTACCTCGGTGGATGCGCCTCCACCGGTTGTCTGACCACGTGGGGCAATCAGAGACAACCGGTCAGCGCACCCCTCGAGTGGCCTCGAGGTGCACCGAGGCATGGCAGAGGCAGCGCGTTCAATGCGTGGGATCGGGCGTGGTAGGACCGGGCGAAGCTCAGCGGGAGAGCCCCCACTCGCCGGCACCGGAGGTCCGGTAGACCAGGCCGACGCCGTCGGCGTAGTAACGGGTCTCGGTCATGCCGGTCGCCGGGTCGCGCAGCCTGATCGCCGTCGCGTCGTACTCGCCCGCGGGCACCTCGACCTCGACGTTGATGTCGAGGACCTCGGCGACCGAGACCGGGTCGTCCTCGCGCTGGGCGGTGACGAAGCCGTCCCCGGTCCGCGGGAGCGCCGGCACCACGACGCCGGCCTGATAGCCGTCGCGGCCGGCCTCCCAGTCGGCCCCGCCCGTGCCCGACTGGCCCTGGTGGCCGAACCACCAGACGTTGCCCGGCCTGTCCTGGGCGTACCAGTCCGTCTGTCTGGTCCGACGTCCGCCGGCTCGCTCCGTGGTCGTGACCGGGGTGGTGGCGATGCCGTCGATCGTGCGTGGGTCGTCGTCGATCTCGATCGTGACGACCGCGGACGTGCCGGCCGCGGCCGACCCGGTGGCGAAGGTCCAGATCTGCCGGCCCCCCGGCGCGAACCAGCGCTGGTCGAGGCCCTCGACGAAGTCCCGGGGTCGCGGCGACGGTGTCGGGATCGTCAGTCCGTCGAGTCCGGACTTCCCGACCCGTGGCGGCATTCCCCCGCACGCGCCCAGCGCGGCGAGGACGGCGACGGCGCCGAGGGCGGCGGCCACGCGACGTACTCCCCGCACCCGATCGGACATGCTCCCAAGGATGACGCAGCGGGTGAGGAGCCGACCTCCGGCCCCCTGCGCGGGTGCCTCCGGGCGCTGCTAGCGTCGGCGGTGAGACCCGTTCCGATCACCCGCAGAATCACCCGAGGAGTCGTTGTGAGCGCAGCTGAGAGTTCTGACCCGCTCAAGGTCGCCGTCACGGGAGCCGCCGGCCAGATCGGCTACAGCCTGCTCTTCCGCATCGCCGCGGGTGCTCTCGGCGACCGCCCGATCGAGCTGCGCCTGCTCGAGATCGAGCCGGCCCTGCCCGGGCTCGAAGGCGTCGTGATGGAGCTCGACGACTGCGCCTTCCCGCTGCTCGCCGGCGTCGAGATCGGCGCCGACCCGGCCGCCATCTTCGACGGCGTCAACGCCGCGATGCTCGTCGGCGCCATGCCGCGCAAGGAGGGCATGGACCGCGCAGACCTGCTCGCGGCCAACGGCACGATCTTCACCGGCCAGGGGAGGGCGCTCAACGACAACGCGGCCGACGACGTCAAGATCCTCGTCACCGGCAACCCGGCCAACACCAACGCGCTCATCGCGATGAGCAACGCTCCCGACATCCCGCGTGAGCGCTTCAACGCGCTCACCCGGCTCGACCACAACCGGGCGAAGACCCAACTGGCCAAGAAGCTCGGCGTGACCGTCGACGAGATCTCGCAGCTGGCGATCTGGGGCAACCACGACGACTCGATGTACCCCGACCTCTTCAACACGATGGTGGGCGGCCGGACCGCCGCCGAGCAGGTCGACGAGTCGTGGATCACCGACACCTACATCCCCACCGTCGCCACCCGCGGCGGCGCGGTCATCAAGGCCCGCGGCGCCTCCTCCGCCGCGTCCGCCGCGAACGCGACGATCGGTCACATGCACGACTGGCTCAACGGATCGTCCGACTGGGTCTCGATGTCGGTGCCCTCCGACGGGTCATACGGCGTGACGGAGGGCATCGTGTCCTCCTTCCCCTGCACGGTGGCCGACGGCGCCTACTCCATCGTCCAGGGCATCGAGCACAACGACTTCTCGCGTGAGCGGATCGCCGCGTCCGTCGCGCGCCTGGAGGCCGAGCGCGACCAGGTCAGGGAGCTCGGCCTCATCTGATCCCGGTGTACTTCATCGGGCTCGACCTCGCGTGGGGTCAGAGCAACCCCACCGGGGTCGCGGTCCTCGACGATGCAGGGCGGCTGGTGCACGTCAGCGCGGTCGGGAGCGACGACGAGATCGTCGCCGCCATCGCGCCGTACGTCGAAGGTGACTGCCGGGTGGCGATCGACGCGCCCCTCGTCGTCACCAATCCCTCCGGACGCCGCCCTGCCGAAGCCGCCCTGAGCGCCGACTTCGCCAAGTTCGACGCCGGCACCCATCCGAGCAACACTCGCAAGCCCGAGTTCGCCGGCGGCACGCGCGGCGCACGGCTGTGCGCCCGGCTGGGTCTCGACATCGACCCGGACTCGAGGTCACCGCGCCGGGCGGCCGAGGTCTACCCGCATCCGGCGACCGTCGTGCTCTTCCGTCTGGGCCGGACCCTCAAGTACAAGCAGAAGCGCGGCCGCACCCTCGCCCTGGTTCGAGACGAGCTCCGCCACCTGGTCGACCTCCTCGAAGGACTCGCGGTCGCCGACCCTCCGTTGCACCTCGCCGACCACGACGGCTGGCGCTCGCTCGTGGCCGACATCGACGCGGCGGTCCGCAAGAGCGAGGTGCGCCGCGTCGAGGACCAGGTCGACGCGGTGGTCTGCGCGTACATCGCGCTGTTCGCCGAGCGCCGCCCCGGCGACGTCACGACGTACGGCGACCTCGAGCACGGCTACATCCGCACGCCCACGCTGCCCGGCGACCTGACCCCGTCCGCCCGACCGCCGCGCAGCCCCACGGACGGCGCGGTCGGCCGGGCGGTCCGTGAGTACGCCGCGATCCAGCCGGCGCTGCGCGAGGCCGCGGCCGAGGCGACCGACCTCGTGCGGGGCATCCTCGACGAGGCCGGCGTCAACTACCTCAGCGTCGACGGCCGCGCCAAGAGCGTCGCGTCGTTCGCTGCGAAGGCGGGCCGCACCAGGGACGGTGCGCCGGCGTTCACCGACCCGCTGGCGGAGATCGGCGACACCATCGGCGTCCGGGTCATCACCTACGTGCACAGTGACGTGGCCGCCGTGGTCGCCCTGCTGGGTGACGAGCTCGTCGTCCACGACGACCGCGACCTCGGGCAGGAGACCGCGAGCGAGGGCCGCTTCGGCTACGCGAGCCGGCACCTGCAGATCGGCCTCGACGCCGAGGGCGCCGCGGCCTCTCCGTCCATCGGCGACCACCACGTGCAGGTGCAGATCCGCACGGTGCTCCAGCACGCCTGGGCCGAGTTCGAGCACGACATCCGCTACAAGGGCAGCATCCCCGACGAGCACCGTCCCGACTTCGACCGCCGGTTCACCCTCGCCGCGGGGTTGCTCGAGCTCGCCGACCGCGAGCTCTCGGCGATCCGTGAGCGCGTGCGGGCGGGGCTCTCGACCCACCACGAGGCGGCCGCGGCCGACGACCCGCGGATCAGCGCGCCGGAGCTCGCTGCCTTCCTCGCCGGCCAGTACGACGACGCCGCCTGGTCACGCACCGACCACTACTCCTGGATCAGCGGGCTGATCCTGGAGCTCGGGATCACCTCACTGGACGAGCTCGCCGAGGTCATCCGCTCCGTCGACGCCGACGCCCTCGACGCGAGGATGGGCTACCGGCACCCCAGCGGCGCCGTCCGGCGGCTCGACGACGTCCTGCTCGCGGCGTACGGCGATCGCTACGTCGCACTGCACGGCAACGCCCATCGCGTCGACCGCCTCCGCGCCCGGCTCGGCAGGATCACGGGTTGACGGGCGGGTCGACCGGGCTCACGGGCCGAGCGCGACCAGCTGGTCGGGGATCGAGCCGGCCAGGAAGAAGAGCACAGCCGCTACGACGACGAGGATGAGCACGTCGAGCCAGCGGCTGCGCACGGCGAGCATGCCGGCGTCCTTGCTGGGCAGCAGGAGACGCGCCGCGGCCGCCAGCATCATGGCGCCGGCGACCCAGCGGATGCCGGTGCGCCACGGTCCGAGCAGCACGATGACGAGGCCGCCCACGACGACGGCGAGCGCGACGAGGTAGAAGGCGCCGCCGATCGTGGAGGGATAGCGGCGCGGAAGGACTTCGACGACGTCCTCGGGCAGCCCGCCGGCCACCAGTTGCTCGGCCGAGACGGGCGGGACCTCCTCCGGCGGCTCGAGCGACTCTCCCGACGCGAGCGGGGGCGTCACGAGTTGCGTGCGGCCCGCTCGGCGATGTCGACGATATTGGAGAGCAGCATCGCGCGGGTCATCGGACCCACGCCCTTCGGGTTGGGCGAGACCCAGCCGGCCACGTCCCATACGTCGTCGGCGACGTCGCCCGCGACCCTGCCGTCGACACGCGACACCCCCACGTCGAGCACGGCCGCGCCCGGCTTGACCATGTCGCCGCGGATGATGCCGGGCACGCCGGCAGCCGCGATCACGATGTCGGCGTTGCGCACGTGGGCGGCGAGGTCACGGGTGCCGGTGTGGCAGAGGGTCACCGTCGCGTTCTCGCTACGGCGGGTGAGCAGCAGGCCGAGCGGCCGGCCGACCGTGAGTCCCCGGCCGACCACGACCACCTCGGCGCCGGCGATCTGCACGCCGTGCCGCCGAAGAAGCTCGATGGACCCGACCGGCGTACAGGGCAGCGGCCCCTCCTCGCCGAGCACGAGCTTGCCGAGGTTGTAGGGGTGCAGGCCGTCGACGTCCTTGTCGGGGTCGACCCGCGAGAGCAGCGCGAACTCGTCGAGCCCCGTGGGCTGCTGCACGATGAAGCCCGTGCAGGCCGGGTCGGCGTTGAGCTCGTCGATCACCGCCTCGACCTCGGCCTGGGTGGCCGTGGCCGGCAGGTCGCGGCGGAACGAGGTGATGCCCACCGCCGCGCAGTCCTTGTGCTTCGCGCCGACGTACCAGTGGCTGCCCGGATCGTCGCCGACCAGCACCGTGCCGAGCCCCGGCGTGTGGCCGGCCTCCTTGAGCTTGGTCACGCGCTCGGTGAGCTCGGCCTTGATCGTGTTGAGGGTCGCTATGCCGTCGAGGGTCTGTGCAGTCACGGGGTCATCCTCTCATCCGCGACGGGCTCCGCCCGACGTCAATGCGCAAAATGGCGTGTGCCGGTGAGGTACATGGTGACGCCGGCCTCGGCGCAGGCCGCGATTGTCTCCTCGTCGCGCACCGATCCGCCGGGCTGCACGATCGCCCGCACCCCGGCGTCGAGCAGGATGCGCGGCCCGTCCTCGAACGGGAAGAAGGCGTCGGACGCCGCCACCGCACCGGCCGCGCGCTCGCCCGCTCGGGCGACCGCGAGCCGGCAGGAGTCGACCCGGTTGACCTGGCCCATGCCGATGCCGACCGACGCCCCGTCGCGGGCGAGCAGGATCGCGTTGGACTTCGCGGCCCGGCAGGCGCGCCAGGCGAAGGCGAGGTCGGCGAGCGTCGCGTCGTCAGCGGGCTCACCGGCCACGAGGGTCCAGGCGGCCGGGTCGTCGCCACCACCCTCGACCGCCGCGTCGACCGCGTCGCGCGCCTGCAGGAGCAGGCCGCCGGAGATCGGCCGGGTCTCGATGCCTCCACGGGCCGGCGGCGCGGCCTCGAGCAGGCGGATGTTCTTCCTGCCCCGCAGCACCTCGAGCGCGCCGTCGTCGTACCCCGGCGCCACGAGGACCTCGGTGAAGATCTCGGCGACCTGCTCGGCCATCGCCACCGACACCGGCACGTTGGTCGCGATCACGCCGCCGAAGGCCGACACCGGGTCGCACTCGTGCGCCTTGCGGTGGGCCACCGCGATCGGATCGGCGACATCCGCGCCGGCAGCACAGATGGCGATGCCACAGGGGTTCGCGTGCTTGATGATCGCAACGGCCGGCTCGTCGAAGTCGTACGCCGCGCGGCGGGCGGCGTCGGCGTCGACGTAGTTGTTGTAGGACATCTCCTTGCCGTGGTGCTGCGCCGCCTGGGCAAGCCCGGGGGTGGGCTGGAAGCCGTTGGTGTAGAGCGCGGCGGGCTGGTGTGGGTTCTCGCCGTAGCGCAGCACGGCGGCCTTGTCCCAGGTGCCGCCCATCCAGGCCGGGAAGCCCGTGCCCTCGGAGGTGTCGGTGAGCACGCTGCCCATCCAGCTCGCGACGTGCACGTCGTACGTCGCGGTGTGGACGAACGCCTCGGCCGCGAGCCGCCGCCGCTCGGCCAGCGTGAACCCGCCTGCGGCCACCGCGGCCAGTACGTCGGCGTACCGCGCCGGCGAGGTCACGATGGCGACGGAGGGATGGTTCTTGGCGGCCGCGCGGACCATCGAGGGGCCGCCGATGTCGATCTGCTCCACGCACTCGTCGGGTGTCGCGCCCGACATCACGGTCGCTGTGAAGGGGTAGAGGTTGCTGACGACGAGGTCGAAGGGCTCCACCCCGAGCTCGCGCAGCTGCTCGACGTGGGACTCGAGGCGGCGGTCGGCGAGGATGCCGGCGTGCACGCGCGGGTGCAGCGTCTTGACCCGTCCGTCGAGGCACTCGGGGAAGCCGGTCAGGTCCTCGACCCTGGTCACCGGCAGCCCGAGGCCGGCGATCAGGCTCGCCGAGCCGCCGGTGGAGACGAGCGCGACCCCGGCGGCGTCGAGGCTCTGCACGAGGTCGGGCAGGCCGGCCTTGTCGTAGACCGATACCAGCGCCCGGCGGATCGGGATGCGGCCCTCGGCAGCACCGTCGGGCGGGGCGGAAGCAGCGGACACGGACACTCCTCGTCGATGGACCCTCGCGGTCACGATCGATCCGGACCGATCGTGACACGCCGGCCGTCGACCCGCCAACCCAGCCTGGACATCCGCCCGAGGGCGTCGACGAGCATCGCCCGCTCGGCCACCTTGATCCGCTCGTGCAGGGCTCCGACGTCGTCGTCGTCCTCGACCGGGACGACACCCTGTGCCACGATCGGGCCGGTGTCGACCCCGCCGTCGACGACGAACAGGGTCGCGCCGGTGACCTTCACGCCGTACTCCAGCGCGTCGGCCGGGCCGTGCATCCCGGGGAACGACGGCGACAGCGCGGGATGGGTGTTGACCACCCGGTGCGGGAAGCGCGCGAGGAAGTCGTCGCTCACCAGCCTCATGAATCCCGCGAGCACGACGATGTCCGGGTCGTACGCCGCGACGGAGTCGGCCACGGACCGGTCCCATTCGCTCCGGGAGGGCGCCTCCCGGAGCCTGTGCACGAAGGTCGGCACTCCCGCGCGCTCGGCGCGCGCCAGCCCTTCGATCCCGTCGCGGTCGGCCCCGACGGCGACCACCCGCGCGCCGTACGCCGGGTCGGCGCAGGCGTCGAGCAGAGCCTGGAGGTTCGTGCCCGACCCGGACACCAGGACGACGAGACGACCGGTCACGGCCGCGACTCTATTCGGCGTCGCCGGCCCGCCGCCGCTGCCACCAGGTCATCGCCAGGCCGGCGACGAGACCGCCCAGCCCGAACGCGGTGACGGCATGCACGAGCACGTCGCCGGCGTACGGCGCGACCTGCTGCATGCGAGCCGGCCCGACGGCACCGCCGGCCAGGGCGGCGAGGAGCCCGGTCGCGATCCCCGCGGCGACACCGCCGGCACAGCCCGCGGCGGCGCCCTCGTGCCAGCTGGTGGTGACGTGCAGGCGGCGGGTGCGGACGGTGGCGAGGGCGGCGATGACCGGCGGCACGACGATGAGGTACGGCGACCACGCCGGCGTGGCTCCCGAGTCGGGGAGCGCGGCGAGCAGTGGGAAGAGTGGGAGCGGGCCGAGCACGACCGCGCCGGGGGACACCAGGGTCTGGGCGCCGACCGCGAACCCCGGGCCGAGCAGGTAGGACCCGCCGAAGATCACGGCGTTGGGCAGCACCAGCACGCTCAACGCGACATAGACGACCGCGGCGGACCGGTCCGCGCCGAGCTGGGAGGTGAGGTTCATCGCAGTGCCGAAGTCGGCCACGAGCGAGCCGAGCACCAGCAGCGCCGAGGCGAGCAGGAACCAGCCGAGGGTACGGAGGGCCGTGGCACTCGCGCTGACGACGACGCTCGGGAGCGGTGCTGTCCAGACCGCGGCGCGGCCGGAGCCGACGGCGATCGCGGGGAGCGCGAGCAGCAGGAGGAAGCCGGCCGTCCATAGGAGCGTCCGCGGCAGCGAGGGTGCGGTGTCGGCGGTGCCTGCCAGGGCGAGAGTGATGACCGCCACCGCCGCGTACCCGAGCCCGAACGAGAGTGTCGCCGCGGGCACGGTCCAGTCGCGCTCACCGTCGGCGATCCGATCGGCGTCGGGCCCGTGACCCGAGACCAGGTCGCCCACCCGCAGCGCGCACCGCCACACGGCGAAGGCGCAGACCAGCGTGACCAGCAGGGGCGCGGCGGTGATGCGGACCCCCTCGACCATGATCGCGGAGCCGTGGCCGAGCAGCCACCCGAGGGCGCCGGCGCGCAGCCCGTCCCTCGGCGCACCGTGCGAGCCGCCGTCGCTCAGAAACCAGCCGACCATACCCAGCACCAGGCAGCCGGCGAGGGTCGTGAAGGCGGCCACCGCTCCTCCGGCCGTCGCCACCACCAGCAGCGGTCGGCGGCGTGCGGCGTCGGGCTCGGTGCGGGTCGAAGGGGTCAGCAATGCGGTCATGGCCTACCGATCATCGCTCGCGAGCGACGCGCAGCCACGCTCCCACGCCGACGTACGCCGACCCGCGGAGTGGGACTCCCCCGTCCCCAGCACGTACCGTTGTGCGGTCATGACGGAATCTGGCAAGCGAGGCGCGGCGGAGTTCGACGCGTTCTACGCCGAGGCATGCGGGCGGCTCCTGCTGCAGGCCTACGTGCTCACCGGCGACCTCCGCGCGGCGCGCGCGGGGGTTCGCGACGCCTTCGTCGCCGCGTGGCACCACTGGCGCAGGCTCTCCCGGCGCGCGGACCTGGAGGTTCACGTCCGTCGGCAGGCCTACGACCACGCCCAGCGTCTGGCCACCGCCCGGGTCTGGCACAAGGAGCGCACCGACGAGCCCCGGGCCGCCGCGACGCTCGAGGCACTCGCGGCGTTGAGCCACGACCAGAGACGGATGCTGGTGCTCACCACGCTCTGCGCCGGCACCATCGGCAGCTTCGGCCGCGAGATCGGCGTGTCCGACGAGCGTGCCGAGCAACTGCTCTCGCAGGCCCAGTCGACCTACGCCTCCCGTCGCGGCATCAACGCCTCGGAGATCGACGCCTCGCTCGACCCGCTCCGCGCCGTCGCCGCGGACGCCGACTGGCCGCGGATCACCATCATCCGGCGCGCCGGCACGGCTCGCCGCCGCACCCACACCGCGGCCGGTGTCGTCGGGGTGGTCGCCGCCCTGGTGGTCAGCGGGGTCGTCGTCACGCGTGGCGGCGACGTCCGGCCGGCGCTGGCCGACCCCACCCGACCGACCGAGCAGGCCAACGCCGTGTCGGGTCAGGAGGCGTCCGACGCGGACCACCCGCTCTCGACCGGCGACCTGCTCGGCGACGACGACGTACGCCGGCTCGCACCCCGGCGCGACTGGGGCGACGCCGAGGTGGCCGAGCGGGCTCCGGCCCGCGCGGCGCTGTGCTGGGAAGGCCTCTCGGGAGACCCCGGTGCCGACGCCGTGGTGTCCACCTCCTACACCGCCGAGGCGACGCAGCGGCGCCGCGACCAGCCCGTCCGCGGCCCGCTCGAGGCCCGGCAGGTGACCGAGCGCTCGGCGACCGACGACGACGCGAGCACCGCGTTCGAGTCCATCCTCAACTGGAGCGCCGGCTGCCTCGTGCCGCGGATGCAGCTCGTCGGCGCCTACGACGCGCCCGGCATCGGCGACCAGGCGACGGTTCTCACGCTGAAGCTCTGGCAGGAGAGGCCCACCCTGGTGACCCTCGCGGTCGCGAGGACCGGGCGCATCGGGACCTCCATCACGGCCCAGAGCAGAAACGGGCCGGCCGTGCCGCCCGGGATCGCCGCCGCCGAGCTCGGCCGCGCGGTCGAGCGACTGTGTGACGACGACGCCGGCGGCAGGTGCAGCCGCCACACCCGCCTCGTCGTGACCGACCCGCTCCCCGTCGGCGAGGTCCCCGGCCTGCTCAGCGAGATCGACCTGCCCGGAGTGAGCGGCGTACAGAAGCCATGGGTCGGCACCGATCCCGAGCCGGCCCGGTTCAACTACGCCGCCAGTGGCTGCGCGCGAGCGAACTTCCTCAACCCTGCGATGAGCGGCAAGCTGACCCGGTCGTTCGTGATCCCCGACCGGTCCCTTCCCCGGGCCTTCGGCATCACCGAGACCGCGGCGACCATCCCGGTCGACGCCGGCCGCGGCTGGATCAGCGACACCAAGGAGCGCTTCGCGAGCTGCGTCGAGGAGCGCCTGGGCACCGAGATGACCCAGCTGGCCGACCGTCGTGCGAAGGAGCGGGAGATCACGGTCTGGCGGGTGACGACCGAGCTCTCCGACACCCGCTCCGTGAGCTACTTCATGGCCCTCATGCGCAACGGCACCGCCGTCGCCCAGCTCGGCTTCATCGAGGGCACGGACGCCCGCACCACCCCGGGAGCGTTCGGTGCGCTGGCGGAGCGGGCGTTGGCCAGGCTGGCGCGCCTGCCCGAGCCGCCACGCAGGGCGCCGAAGCCGGCCACGGAGCAGCAGGGCTCGAGCGGCCGGACTCGCGGGTCCGCCGATCGCCGCTAGCGGCGGCTGGCCTCGATCTCGAGCCGGACGTAGTCGACCTCGGGTGCGGGCAGGGCGCGTCGGACCGCCTCGACGAAGCCGCGATGCTCCTCTGCCGGGAGGTCGTCGAGGTAGCTGCCCAGCACGACGGTGGCCAGATACTTCTCGAGAACGTCCGAGTCGTCGCAGCGGAAGGGATCGGGTCGCAGTCGGACGTCGTGGACGTCGAAGCCCGCCGCATCGAGGCGCGAGCCCGTCTCCTCACGTTCGGCGAAGGTCCACGGGTGCTGGTGGGGGCGGCCCAGCACCTGCGCGAGCGCCTGGTTCACCCCGGCCACGGTGCCGCGGCCACCGCAGTCGGAGACGAGGGGTGCCCCGGGGCTCATCACGCCGGCCAGGTTTCGGAACAGGACGTCGTGGTCCGCGACCCAGTGGAAGGCAGCCACGCTCATGACGGCATCGACCGGAGCGATCGGCAGCGGCTGCATGAGGTCGGCGCGCACGTACTCGACGGCGCTGCCCAGCTTCGACCGCGCCTGCTCGAGCATCCGGGTGGAGCCGTCGACCAGCACCAGCCGGAGGTCGGGCCACCGCTCCCGGGCCGCGCAGGCGTCGCGGCCCGTGCCGCAGCCGGCATCGAGAAGGCGCTGTCCGGGCTGTGGGCCGAACTGCGCAAGACGATCGAGCACTCCGGCGCCCCAGGTCGTGTGCGGAAGGGGAAGCGCGTCGTAGGACTTGGCATTCCATTCGCGAGGCACCGCTGAAGTCTGTCCGACCCGCCACCCTTGCGCGAGTCATCGGGCCCCAGGCAACCTCGACGACCTGTGGCGCGTCTGCTTGTCACCAGCCCGATGCGCGAGGAGATGCGGAGTGCGAACTTCCCCCAGCCGAACGCCCAGCCGAAGCCCCGGCCGCCGAGGAGTCCTCCTGGCGGCGATCGGGGCCCTGCTGCTCGGAGGCTGTGGCGGCTCGGCCACGGACTCCGGAGCGGAGGCCGACGGGAAGGGGTCTTCGGCCACGTCGTCGTCGGCCATACCCTCGGCGGCACCGTCGTCCGGCAGCCCGGGCGGCGAGACCCGCACCGGAGCCGGCGAGCCCGGATCCGTCCTCACCGAGATCCCGGACGACCTCGACCTCGCGTCGGGTCTTCCCGAGGACGAGGAGTCCGGCGAGCCGACCACGACCGACGAGCCGGCGTTCGACGAGTGGGTCTTCTGCGGTGAGACGGTGTGGTCGACCCGCGGGCCGGGGGACGGGCCCGTCGACCTCGCCGGCGCCGCCGCGGACGGTCCGGAGTACGCCGACTCGCGCACGCTGGCGCTCTACGAGAGCACCGCCTCTGCGGAGGCAGCGCTCC
The DNA here is from genome assembly GCA_963767345.1 of uncultured Actinomycetota bacterium. Classification (GTDB taxonomy): domain Bacteria; phylum Actinomycetota; class Actinomycetes; order Propionibacteriales; family Nocardioidaceae; genus Nocardioides. The sequence continues at coordinate 2,261,389 of CAVYDO010000003.1, read as the reverse complement.
GTCGGATCCGGGACGGCTGGGCGGCGTGCCCCTCGGAGGACCAGGGCGGCACCGAGCAGGTGTACACGCCGTACCCCTCTGACGCGGGTGACGAGGCTGCGGTGATGCTGCATCGCTACCGCCTGCCCGAGCACGGCTTCGACACCGGGCTCGAGGTGCTGCAGGCCGTCCGCATCGGCAATGCCCTGCTGCTCGGTGCGCACTATGGGGAGGCCAATGGCAGCAAGGAGTCACGGACGGCGTATATCGCTCAGATCAGGGAGTCGAGCGCCCGCCCGCTCGCCGCGATGAGCGTCTTCGGCACCGACCCCGCCGAGCCGACGGCGGTGCCGACCGAGATCCCGGCGGACCTCCCCCTGGCGACCGGCTTCCCCGAGGACGGCAGCGACTTCGACATCTCGCGCTCCGTCCGCGGAGGGTGACGGCATCGGCGAGGTCGAGATGTGTGGCGAGACCGTGTGGCCGGGCGAGGGCTCCTCGGTCGCGCGCCTGGTCACCAGCGCGCATGGTCCCGAGGCTCTCGACGCCCGCGAGCTGCTGGTCTACCCCGACGCACGCTCCGCCGCCCGGGTGATCACGCGGGCCCGCGCAGCCACTGCGGCCTGCGAGCGGATCCAGAACCAGGTGTGGACCGCCCTCGAGGAGGACACCGGCTACGACTCCGTCACGGTCGGCCTCAGCTACACCGACGGGCTCGGCGCCAGCCTCTTCCAGTGGACCCGCGTCGGCTCGGCCGTCCTGCTCGTGCACCGGTACGGCGAGGGCACCCGCAGGAGCCTCCCCGACATGGGCCGGAGCGCCACCGAGCTGAGCCGGACTCTCGCCCCCGAGCTCTGCCCCTTCACCCTCGACGGCTGCTGATCTCAGTCAAAGGGTGAGTACGGCCGGTCGCCCTCGCTGATCTCGCGATTGAGCTCCGAGAGCCGGCGGACGAGCTCCTTGTCGTCCTGCGCCACCCTCCGTGGCCACCCGTAACAGTCGGCCACCGACTCGTCGAGTTCCTTGTGGAGCGCCTTGAGGTCCGCCCAGTCGCCGTCGTCGACCTGGTTGTACAAGGTGGTGAGCCCGATCTGCTCGGCGGTGTAGATCTCGCTTCGCCTCCCGCAGATGGCCCGCGAAGCCACCGAACTCACCCGTCAGCGGTCAACCTTTGCCGGGGCTGGCGCGTCCTCGATGCATGAGGCTCTCCGCGACCCTCGCAGCCGCGCTCCTGTACGCCACAACGGCGCTGGGCGGTTGCGGTAGCCGTCCCGCCGAGGGCCCGCCCGATCCGGCAGCCGGCGAGCCGAGGGCCCGCGCGTCGCCAACGGCGATCCCCGAGGACTTTCCGCTGACGAGCGGGCTGCGCGGCCCGTTCGACAACCTGCCCGACGGGGTCACCCTGCTCAAGGGGGCCGGATGGCGCGCGCTGACTCTCTGTGACCTCCCGCCCGTCCCGTCACCGCTGCGCGCGCCCGTGCTCGACCAGATGATCGCCTACGGACGCGGCGGCGGCACGTCGGCCACGAAGCGAGAAGCTGTGCTCCTGGGCGACCCGGAGTCGCCGCGGCGATGGGCCCAGGTTGTCACCCACCGCGCCCTGGAGTGCACGGGAGCGGACCGCATCGTCAGGTCGAAGCCGGGTGACCTGGACCGCGAGCACGGCGAACCGGCTCCGAAGTCGGTGACCGTCGAGGTGCGCAGGTCTGCCTTCGGGCCGACTCCGTCAGCAACCCTGGTGAAGACCTTCGCCTTCGACGGACAGCGTGCCGACAGCCTGACGATCATCCAGGTGGTCGCGGTCGGGAACGCCTGGCTGGTCTCGCTCACCTACGGCGAGTGGCGCGACGCCGAGGCAGGGATCGCCTCGACGGTGGAAGCGCTGTCCGGGGTGGTGGACGCGCTGAAGATGTGCCCCTTCACCCAGGCTGGTTGTTGAGGATCTCCCGCATCAGCTCGGCGGTCTCCGACGGCGTCTTGCCGACCTTGACGCCGGCGGCCTCGAGGGCCTCCTTCTTGGCCGCGGCGGTGCCGGAGGAGCCGGAGACGATGGCGCCGGCGTGGCCCATGGTCTTGCCCTCGGGGGCGGTGAAGCCGGCGACGTAGCCGACGACCGGCTTGGTGACGTTGTCCTTGATGTACGCCGCGGCGCGCTCCTCGGCATCGCCGCCGATCTCGCCGATCATCACGATCGCCTTGGTCTCCGGGTCGTTCTCGAAGGCCTCGAGCGCGTCGATGTGCGTCGTACCGATGATCGGGTCGCCGCCGATGCCGATGGCGGTGGTGAAGCCGAAGTCCCGCAGCTCGTACATCATCTGGTAGGTGAGCGTGCCCGACTTGGACACCAGGCCGATCGGGCCCTTGCCCGCAATGGTGTGCGGAGTGATGCCGGCCAGCGACTCCTCGGGGGAGATGACGCCCGGGCAGTTGGGGCCGATCATCCGGGTCCCTCCAGGATTCGTCTCAGCGCCCTGGAGGTAGGCGAACACCTCGGCGGCGTCCTGCACCGGCACGCCCTCGGTGATGACCACCATGAGCGGGATCCCGGCATCGATGGCCTCGATGCAGGCGGCCTTGGTGAACGCCGGCGGCACGAAGAGCACCGACACGTCGGCGCCGGTGGCTTCCATGGCCTCCTCGACGGTGCCGAAGACCGGGAGCTCCTTGCCGTTGAGCTCGACGGTGGTGCCGGCCTTGCGGGCGTTTACGCCGCCGACGATATTGGCGTCGGCCTGGAGCATCAGGGTGGTGTGCTTGGAGCCCATGCCACCGGTCATGCCCTGGACGATGATCTTGGAGTCCTTGTTCAGATAGATCGTCATTGCTACGGGTTCTCCTGTCTCAGGCGCCGGCGGTCGCGGAGTTGGCGAGCTCGGCGGCCTTGTCGGCCGCGCCGTCCATGGTGGCGACCAGCGTCACCAGCGGGTGGTCGAGCTCGTTGAGGATCGCCCGGCCCTGCTCGACGTTGTTGCCGTCGAGGCGCACCACGAGCGGCTTGGTGGCGTGGTCGCCGAGGATCTCCAGAGCGCCCTTGATGCCGTTGGCGACCTCGTCGCAGGCGGTGATGCCGCCGAAGACGTTGACGAAGACGCTCTTGACCTGCTCGTCGCCCAGGATCACCTCCAGTCCGTTGGCCATCACCAGGGCGTTCGCCCCGCCGCCGATGTCGAGGAAGTTGGCGGGCTTGACGCCTCCGTGCGCCTCGCCGGCGTACGCGACCACGTCGAGCGTGCTCATCACGAGCCCGGCGCCGTTGCCGATGATGCCGACGGCGCCGTCGAGCTTGACGTAGTTCAGACCCAGATCCTTGGCCTTCGCCTCCAGGGGGTCGGCCTCCTCGCGGATCTCGAACTGCTCGTGGTCGGGGTGGCGGACCTCCGAGGCGTTGTCGTCGAGCGAGATCTTGCCGTCGAGCGCCTCGAGCTTGTCGCCCTCCAGCCGCGCCAGCGGGTTGACCTCGACGAGGGTGGCGTCCTCCTCGACGTACACCCGCCAGAGCTGCTGGATCATCTCGATGGCCTGGTCGCGCAGCTCAGCGGGGAACTTCGCCTCGTCGACGATCGCGGCGGCCTTCTCCGGCGTGACCCCCTCGATGGCATCGACCGGGATCTTCCTGACGGCATCGGGGTTGGTCTTGGCGACCTCCTCGATCTCGACGCCGCCCTCGACCGAGACGATGCACAGGTGCGAGCGGTTCGCGCGGTCGAGCAGGAAGGAGAAGTAGTACTCCTCCACCGGCGGGGTTGCCGGAGTGACCAGGACCCGGTTGACCCTCAGGCCCTTGATCTCCATGCCGAGGATGGCCGAGGCATACTCGAACGCCTCGTCGGCCGTCTTCGCGAGCTTGACGCCGCCGGCCTTGCCGCGGCCACCGGCCTTGACCTGGGCCTTGACCACGGTCACCCCGCCGATCTCCTCGGCGGCGGCCCGGGCGGCCTCGGGGCTCTCGACCACGACACCGAGCGTGGTCACCACACCGTGCTTGGCGAAGAGCTCCTTCGCCTGGTACTCCATCAGATCCACGACTCAACACGTCCTGTCTCGGTTGACGAAGGGCAGCCGGCGGGCACTCGCCAGGACCCGATCGGCACCCTAGCCGGGTATGGCGGGACTGACGAGGGCGGGGCGGCGAACTGTGGACGAAGTGTCAAGTGGATTTTTCCACTACCTCACCGGTCCGCTACAGTCGTGGCTCGACTTTCCCCGGAACGGGGCCGGAGAGGTCACCACTGCCGTTCAGGCACGTCTCCGACCAGCAAGGGAAACCGTTTCGCATGGGCAACCACCGGGCAGATCGCGGCGCGCGCCGCACCTCGGTGTCCCCCCTCAAGGACCCCTCCAGGGCCAAGGGTGGAGCGCGCAGGGCCCCCAGACATGGGCCGGCAACCGGCGCCGACATCGAGATGACCGCTCGGGCGGCCACCGTTGACCCGCACACCGAACCGCAGGCAATCACCCCCTCGGGGAGGTGGCGCGTGAGGGGCTCGCGGTCGCCGTACGTCCGGCGCATGACGGCGATCCCCGCGTTGACCGGCCTGGCGACCATCGCCGTCGCCGCCATCGGTGCGACCACGACCGTCTCCATGAGCGCCGGCGACGCGCCCGCGGCCCATCGGCTCGTGAGCCAGGTCTCCCCCGCCAACGCGCTGACCGGCACGACCGGCGACGGCAACACCTCCGGGGCCGGTGCGGGTGGCGGAGCCGACGTCTCCGGGCGCGGACAGATCGTCAGCCGTAGCGGCTCGCGCGGTGACCAACGGTCGCTGCTCAAGGACGCCAAGGCCACCGTCGAGAAGCGCGACCGGGCGCTGGCCCAGATCGCCGCCGACTCCTCGTCGTACGCCGAGGAGGTCGCCAGGAACGCCTGGGTCCTGCCGACGAGCGGCTATCGCCTCACGGCCGGCTTCGGAGAGTCCAGCGGTCTGTGGTCCAGCACCCACACCGGCCTCGACATGGCGACCGACAGCGGCACGCCGATCGTGGCGGTCGCCGGCGGCACCGTCACCGAGACCGGCTACGACGGCTCCTACGGCAACAAGACCGTCATCACGCTCGATGACGGCACCGAGATCTGGTTCTGCCACCAGACCTCGATCCTCGTCTCCGTCGGCGACGTGGTCCGTTCAGGTGAGCAGATCGGCACCGTCGGCTCGACCGGCAACTCCACCGGCCCGCACCTGCACCTCGAGGTCCGCCCCGGCGGCGGCGACCCGGTCGACCCCTACTCCGCACTGGTCGAGCACGGCGTGCAGCCGTAACGAGGCTCGACGCCTCGTTACGGCTGAGAGCCGAGCCGGCGGTCGTTGTCCGGAGGAGCGCAGCGGGGGGAAGGACAACGAGCGCCGGCTCGGCGCAAACCCGCACGGCGCCGGCCGAAGCCCGCCCTCACGCAGGCTTTGGCCGCGAGGCCGCGGACGGGGGGCGCCGACGAATCCGTCATCGAGACGGGATTCACAGCTTCTCGACGGGGGCGTATCTCAAGAGCAGGCGCTTGACGCCCTCGGAGCCGAAGTCGATGGAGGCTACGGCCTTGTCGGCCTCGCCCTGCATCGCGACGACGGTGCCCAGCCCGAAGGAGTCGTGCACGACTCGGTCGCCCGGCTCGAGTGACGGGACCGAGCGGGCGGGCTTGGCCTTGGCGGCCGCGTCGGCGCGGGCCGCGGCGGCGGAGAAGTTGCGGCGGCCGGCGGACGTGGGTGCGCCCAGCTCGCCGGAGCCGTAGTCGGCACCCAGCCCACGGGCCGCCGGTGAGCCGGCGGCGAGGTCACGGCGGCCCCAGACCGACTGCGCCCCCGCGGTGCGTCGCCAGTCGACGAGGTCGACGGGCAGCTCGTCGAGGAAACGGGACGCCGGGTTGTGCGCGGGCGCCCCCCAGGCGGAGCGCACCAACGCCCGGGAGACGTAGAGGCGACGCTCGGCGCGGGTGACGCCGACATAGGCCAGCCGACGCTCCTCTTCGAGCTCCGGTGCGTCGCCGAGCGAGCGGGCGTGCGGAAAGACGCCGTCCTCGAGACCCGAGAGGAAGACGACCGGAAACTCCAGGCCCTTCGCCGTGTGGAGCGTCATCAGCGTGACCACCCCGGCGTCGTCGCCGTCGGGAGCGTCGGGGATCTGGTCGGTGTCGGCCACCAGCGCCACCCGCTCCAGGAAGTCGGCGAGCCCAGGGGTCGCCGTACCGCCCGCCGTGTCACCGGGCAGCGCCGGGTCGGCCGACGGACCGGCGACCGGGTCGTCGGCGAACTCGCGCGCGACGGCGACGAGCTCGGCGAGGTTCTCCACGCGGGTGGCGTCCTGCGGGTCGTCGGAGGCCTCGAGCTCCTCGAGGTAGCCGGTGCGCTCGAGCACCGACTCGAGGACCACGTCGGCGCGCTCCCCCGCGTCGACCATCGACTGCAGCTCCTGCATGGTGCCGACGAAGCCCTGGATCGACTTCAGGGAGCGCGTCGCCAGCCCGGGCGCCTCCTGGGCGCGGCCCAGCGCCTCCCAGTAGGTGATGCGCTCACGGTCGGCGAGCGCCCGCACGCACGCCTCCGCGCGCTCGCCGATGCCGCGCCTGGGGGTGTTGACGATGCGACGCAGCGAGATCTCGTCGGCCGTGTTGACCAGGACCCGCAGGTAGGCGAGCGCGTCCTTGACCTCACGCCGCTCGTAGAAGCGCACTCCGCCGACGACGCGGTAGGGCTGGCCGGTGCGGATGAAGACCTCCTCGAAGACCCGCGACTGGGCGTTGGTGCGGTAGAAGACCGCCACGTCGCCGGCGCGGGCGGCGCCGTCGTCGGTGAGCTTGTCGATCTCCTCGGAGACGAAGCGGGCCTCGTCGCGCTCGTCGTCGGCGACGTAGCCGACGATGCGGTCGCCATCGCCCGCGGAGGTCCACAGCTTCTTCGGCTTGCGGCCCCGGTTGTTGGTGATGACCGCGTTGGCCGCGGTGAGGATGGTCTGGGTGGAGCGGTAGTTCTGCTCGAGGAGGATCGTCGTCGCGTCGGGGAAGTCCTCCTCGAAGTCGAGGATGTTGCGGATGTTGGCGCCCCGGAAGGCGTAGATGGACTGGTCGGCGTCGCCGACCACCATCAGCTCCGCCGGGCCGGTGGTCTCGACAGCGCTCGCTTCGCTCGCGGGTGGTTCCTGAGGAGCCGAGGTACGAGGCGTCTCGAAGGGCTCGACCACCGAAGGAGCCGCCTCCTCGAGCGGGGTGGCGCAGAGCTGGTGGATGAGGGCGTACTGCGCGTGGTTGGTGTCCTGGTACTCGTCGACGAGCACGTGCCGGAAGCGGCGGCGGTAGCTCTCCTTGACGTCGGGGAACTGCGAGAAGAGATGGACGGTCGCCATGATCAGGTCGTCGAAGTCCATCGCATTGGCTGCGCGGAGGCGGCTCTGATAGTCGGCGTACGCCGCGGCGCAGGCATCCTCGAAGGAGTTGCGGGTGTCCTTCGCGGCGTCGTCTGCGTCACGCAGCTCGTTCTTGTGGTCGGAGACCCAGTGGAGCACGGCGCCCGGCTGGTAGCGGCGCGGGTCGAGGGTGAGGTCCTTGATGACCAGCGTTATCAGGCGCTTGGAGTCGGCGGCGTCGTAGATCGAGAAGTTGGACTTGTAGCCGAGCTTGTCGGCCTCCTTGCGCAGGATGCGCACGCACGCGGAGTGGAAGGTGGAGACCCACATCATCCGCGCCCTTCTGCCGACGAGCTGCTCGACCCGCTCCTTCATCTCGCCCGCGGCCTTGTTGGTGAAGGTGATCGCGAGGATCGACCCGGGGTGGGCCCTGCGCTCGGCGACCAGCCACGCGATGCGCCGGGTGAGCACCCGGGTCTTGCCCGAACCTGCGCCGGCGACGACCAGGAGCGGTGGGCCGGCGTGGACGACGGCCGCCCGCTGAGGTTCGTTGAGGCCGGCCAGCAGCTCCTCGGCGGTCGGGCCGCGACGCTCGGTGCGCGCGGGCTGGGTGGCCTCGTCGATCTCCAGGCCGGGCAGGGTCTCACTCATCTCGGCACAACCCTACGGCGAGACACCGACGGTCGTGATCCGTCCGCCGGGTCAGCGCCAGAAGACCGCAACGCCGACGTTGCCGACGGTGAGGGCCAGCAGCGCGTAGAAGAGCCCGCCGGGGATCTTGTCCCTGCGCATGTTGGCCATGACCAGCACGATCAGCACCAGCCCGACGGCGAACTTCACCCCGATCTTCGCGTGGTTGACCGGGTCGTCGCCGGCCTCGAGCACGCCGACGAGCAGCAGGCCGGCGAGGAACGCCGTACCGACGCCGTCGCGCATCACCGGCAGCACGTTGCGCACCGGCTCACGCACCTGGACGAGCAGACCACCGAGTAGAGCGGCGAAACCGAGGATGTGCACGAAGAGCAAGGCGTGCCGGGCGATCTCCATGGCTGCACGATACGGGTCGGCGGCTGGGTGCCCTTCGCTAGGTTTGCGCACGTGTCACCTCCCGTGATCGCGACCCAGCAGCTGACCAAGGACTACGGTCAGGTGCTGGCGCTCGACCGGCTCGACGTCACCATCGGCGGCGGCGTCACCGGTCTCGTCGGCGCCAACGGCGCGGGCAAGTCGACGCTCATCAAGATCCTGCTCGGCCTGATCCCGGCGACCGGCGGGGCCGCGCAGGTGCTGGGTCACGACGTTCGCCGCGAGGCCGCCGCCATCCGCGCACTCGTCGGCTACATGCCCGAGCACGAGTGCCTGCCGCCCGACGTGAGCGCGAGCGACTTCGTCGTCCATCTCGCCCAGATGTCCGGCCTCCCCCGGCATGCCGCGCGGGAGCGGGCCGCCGACGTGCTGAGGCACGTCGGCCTGGCGGAGGAGCGCTACCGGCCGATGGGCGGCTACTCCACCGGCATGAAGCAGCGCGCCAAGCTCGCCCAGGCGATCGCCCACGACCCGCGCCTCGTGCTGCTGGACGAGCCCACGAACGGCCTCGACCCGGCGGCCCGCGACGACATGCTCGAGCTCGTCCGCCGGATCGGCGACGACTTCGGCATCGCCGTGCTCGTCACCTCCCACCTGCTCGGCGAGCTGGAGCGCGTCAGCGACTACGTCGTGGTCCTCGACGGCGGTCGGCTGCTGCGTGCCTCGGCGACCACCGAGTTCATGACCACCACCGGCACGCTGCTGGTCGAGGTGCTCGGTGGCACGGCGGAGCAGCACCGGATGGGGGCGGCTCTCGCCGAGGCGGGGGCTCCCTGCCAGGCCCGCGGCACCCTGATCGCCGTACCCGCGCCACCGGCAGGCGCCGACGGGGAGCCGGTCGACGTCCACGACCTGATCCGCGACACCGCGGCCGCTCTCGGCCTCGGGCTGGTGCGCATCCAGCCCGACCGCGGCCACATCGAGGACGTCTTCCGGGACGTGCCGGCATGAGCACGACGTCGGGGAGCGCGGGGAGTCTGGGGGGCGGAGCCCACCAGCCGGGGGTACACGGGCGCGGAGCCCTCGTGCGTGGCGTCATCCACGACATCGGCTACCGCCCCTATCCGGGCGCGCGCCACGGCGAGGGATCGATCGCGTGGTGGCTCTACCTCGCCGGGCTCCGCAACGCGTTCGGCCTGGGCCGCTCGGCGAAGTCGAAGATCATGCCCTTCGCCCTCGTCACGCTCAACGTCGTCCCGGCGCTGATCCTGGTCGCGGTGATGGTCGTGACGCGGGCGACCGAGCCGCTGATCGCCTACGCCGCCTACCCGATGACGACGATGATCCTGTCCTGCGTCTTCGCCGCGGCCCAGGCGCCGGTGCTCTTCTCGCGCGACCTGCGGCACGGCTCGATCGTGCTCTACCTCGCCCGGCCGCTGTCCTCCTCGACCTACGCGTTGGCGCGGTGGGCGGCGCTGGCGACCGCCCTCCTCCTCTTCCTCCTGGCGCCGATCGTCGTGCTCGCGGTCGGCGCGCTGCTCGCGGAGATCGACGTCACGGACACGATCGTCGATGCGTCGCAGGCGGCGCTGCTCGGCGTACTCCTGGCCGCGATGCTGGCCAGCGTCTCCGGCCTAGCCAGCGCCCTGTCCGTGCGCCGCGGCTTCGCGATCGTCGCGACCATCGGCGTGCTGCTCTTCGGGTACGGCGTGGTGTCGGCCGTGCAGGGCATCTCGTACGAGCAGGACCAGGAGGGCGTCGGGGTCGTCGCCGGCCTTGTGAACCCGTTCAGCCTGTACTCCGGGCTGATCGGCGGGCTGCTCGACCAGAACACCACGCCGACACCGCCGGAGTCGGGAGCGGCGACCGCGGCGTACCTCGCTGTGTCCCTGCTCGTCGTGCTCGCCGGGGTCGGGCTGCTGCTGCTCCGCTACAAGAAGGTGGCCGGCCGGTGAGCGCGATCAGCTTGCGCAACGTCTCGCGGTGGTACGGCAACGTCGTCGCGGTCAACGACGTCTCGATGGAGATCGGCCCCGGCGTGACCGGGCTGCTCGGGCCCAACGGCGCCGGCAAGTCGACGCTGATCGCGCTGATGGCGGGCTTCCTCGCACCCTCTGCCGGCAGCATCGACCTCGACGGCCACCGCATCTGGCGCAACCCGGAGATCTTCCGCTCGATCGGCCTGGTGCCGGAGCGAGAGGTGCAGTTCGGCTACCTCACCGGCCGGCAGTTCGTGCTCGCCAACGCCGAGCTCCACAAGCTGCCCGACCCGCGCGCCGCCTGCGAGTGGGCGCTCGCCACCGTCGAGCTCACGGACGCGGCCGACCGCCGGATCGGCACGTACTCCAAGGGCATGCGCCAACGCGTCAAGCTCGCCGCCGCGCTCGTGCACGACCCAGGGGTGCTGCTCCTCGACGAGCCCTTCAACGGCGTCGACCCGAGGCAGCGGATGCACCTGATGTCGCTGCTCAACCGGTTCGGCGGCGAGGGCCGCACGGTCCTCTTCAGCTCACACATCCTCGAGGAGGTCGAGCAGGTCGCGCGGCACATCGAGGTCGTGGTGTCCGGGCGGCACGCGGCGTCCGGAGACTTCGGCGCGATCCGCCGGCTGATGACCGACCGGCCCAACCGCTACGTCGTGTCCTCCTCCGCCGACCGCCGGCTCGCGTCGGCGCTGCTCGCGGAGGACTCCGTCATCGGCTGTCACCTGCAGCCGCGCGGCGGGATCGCCGTGGAGGTGGGCGACTTCGGCAGCTTCGCGGTCCGGCTGCCGGCGCTCGCCAGCGAACTCGACGTACGCCTGCTCGAGGTCTCGCCGACCGACGAGTCGCTGGAGAGCGTCTTCGCCTATCTCGTGGGCCTGCCCGGTGGCGGGGTGACGGCCCGGTGAACCGGACGATCCTTCGGCTGGCCGGCCAGGCCATGCTCGGCCGCCGCCGCGGCCTGCTGATGCTGATCCTGCCCGTCGTGCTCGTCGGCCTCGCCCTCGTGGTGCGGCTGCTCACCGAGCCGGGCGTCGGCTACCAGGAGATCGTCGGCGGCCTCGGGCTCAGGCTCGCCCTGCCCCTGGTCGCGCTGCTCGCGGCCACCTCGGTGCTGGGCCCCGAGATCGACGACGGGTCCGTCGTCTACCTCCTCGCGAAGCCGGTCAACCGCTACACGGTGGCGACCAGCAAGTACGCCGCTGCCCTGGCCGCGGTGCTCGGCTTCGGCGTGCTGCCGCTGGTCGTCTCCGGACTCGTGATGGATCTCGGCGAGCCCTCCGGCGCGGTCGGCTACCTCGCCGGCGGCGCGGTCGCCGGCGCGACGTACGCCGCGATCTTCCTCGCTCTCTGCGCCCTGACCCGGCACGCCGTCGTCGTCGGGCTGCTGTTCGCGTTCCTATGGGAGTCGGTCCTCGGCAACCTGTTCACCGGCATCGCGCGCCTCTCCCCCGGCTCCTGGGGCGAGCGCGTCACCGAGGCGGTCGCGCCGGACCTCGGCCTCGGCCTCGACCTGTCGCTGCCCTACGCGCTCGTCGCCTCGCTCGTCGTGGCCGCCGCCGGCGTCTGGTACGCCGGCCGCCGGCTCAGCGGCTTCTCCCTCACCGGCGAGGACTGACCTCACAGGCACAGCAAGATCCGCCCCCACCCACCCACCCGCACGCCTTCGGATTGGCCAGCCCTTCGCCCTCTCGCCCATGCCTGCTCAACCCAGGCGACCACCGACCAGCCCTCCCGGCCGTGGATGACCCACGGAACCGCTGGGAGCGCACGGCTTCGCGAGTCAAGCAGGGGTTGTCCCATTGACAGGATTTGCGTCGGGATGGGATCCTCGCGATCAACGAACACTCGCGTTCTCAGGAGACAATATGCGCGATCGATCCAAAGTTCGCATCTATCTCGGCGTCGGGACAGCAATCCTACTCTTGGGGCCAGTCGGACCTGCGGGAGCGTCGAATTTCGCTCACGAGGTGAGGAACGAAACGGCCATCTCTGTCCTGCGCATCGGTTCTCCCGGCGGGCCACCCGGGGATGCGAGCCTTGAACTGTATTTTGACAACCCAACTCAACTGCCCGAGGTGGAGGCAGACCTTGAACAAGCCTTCCATGAGGACGTGACCATTCAGGTAACCCAGGATGGGAGTGCGACGGCCACGTCTCCGATCGACCCGATTGTTGAAACTGGGCCCCTCGCGCCGATTAGCCGAAACGCGAAGCCCCCCACTCCAAGAAGTCCAAGAAGCGCGACGTCCGCCATTCGGACGCGGCGTGGCGGTTCCGGTTATCACGACATCTACTGCAACAGTTCCTACGCGTTCAGTGACGCGGACGGCACGTTCAGCGTACAGAGAGCGTGTGGGGTTCAAAAGGCGCCTTGGGGTTTCTACACGAGTGCCTTCATCCAGTCGATCTGTGTCTCTATGCTGAGCGAGGCGGGCATGAGTTGGTTGAAGAATGGAGTGGTTCAACCTCGGAATACGTCGCATTTCGTACCCGAGACCTACCTTATTCATGGAACGTTCAACCCTGTCGCTAGGGGAGACCTAGTTGACTATAGCGACGATATCTACTTCTACCACAACGTCGGCGGAGGCGGCGAAGCACATTTACGAATCTTCGGACGCTTGAAATTTCGCGGAAACGGATAGTTTGAGGATTGCGGTCACGGTCGCCTGTCTAGGATTCGAACTGCCCGGAACGCGTATCCCTCTTGTCCGAGTTGGTCAAATTCAAGCCAGACTCGCTGACCTGTCTCCAACTCTCGATACCCGGCCATTTCGACATGCGAGAAATGCGCCCAACAGCCGCCGGGAGTATCCGCGGAATCGAGCACACCCCACCCGTCATCACTGTGCCACTCACGCACCACGGCCCAAGTCGTCATACCAAGAAGCATATCCTGTACTGCCCCACCCGACACCTGCCGGTCGCAACCCTGGCGCGCCGCCACGCCAGGCCGCGAAGAAGGACAAGGGCCGCGTTTCTGGACCGGGTCGTCGAGATGACCGGCTGGTCACGCGACAACGCTCGACGGCGGCTGGCCCGGCCGCGAAACGACTACCTGGTCCGGGCCGGCAGGTCGCGAAGAAGCCGAATGAAATGAGCAGTGTACGGACGGGTTCACCGACGACGCGCGGCTGAGTGTGGGCTTAGGGCTGACCTGAATCCAGGCCGTCTCGACCATCGCTACCCGTCCCACGGGTTGATGATCTCGACACCCATGCCCTCGAAGTCGGCCACATTGCGCGTCGCGACCGCGAAGTCGTTGGCGGCCGCGATCGCCGCGATCATGGCGTCCTCCGGTTTGGTCGCCTCTCGCCCGGAGCGCCGGCGAGCCGCCAAGATCTGAGCGAACTCGGCCGCGGCCGCGGCGTCGTAGCCGTAGACCCGGCGGCCGGCACCGGCGACCAGACGCTCCACTTCGGAGGCGAGTGCCTTGCGGCGGCGACCTGCGGGCATGATCTCGACGCCGTAGAGCAGCTCGCCGACCGACACCGTGGCGAGCGCGAGCTCTGCCCGGTGGGCCAGCATCCAGGCCATCACGGTCTCGTCGGGCGCTCGCTTGACCGCCTCGGACCAGACGTTTGTGTCGGCCAGGATCACTCGAAGCTCACGGGCTCTCGACCGGCCTCCCGCGGCGGAAGCTCGAGATCGGGCCCGTCGGGCAGCTCGCGCCCACCCTCGACCCATCTGAGGACGAAGTCGTCGCCGGGAAACGCGACGTCGACCAGGATCTGGCGCACCTCGGCCTCGACCGAGCGACCATGCGCCGCGGCGCGCTGGCGCAGGGCCTGCTTGACGCCAGGAGGGAGCTTGCGGACGAGCACTGAGTCGGACATGACATCAATGATATCAGAGGAGGCGGCGGTCGGAGGCCCAGCGGGAGAGCTCGTGGCGGGAGGAGAGCTGGAGCTTGCGGAGCACGCTGGACATGTGGGTCTCGACGGTCTTGATGGAGATGAAGAGCTCCTTCGCGACCTCCTTGTAGGCGTAGCCGCGGGCGATGAGCCGCATGACCTCGCGCTCGCGCTCGGTGAGCCGGTCGAGGTCCTCGTCGACGGATGGTACGTCGATCGAGCCGGCGAAGGCGTCGAGGACGAAGCCGGCCAGCCTCGGCGAGAAGACCGCGTCGCCCTCGGCGACCCGGCCGATGGCGTCAACGAGCTCGGGGCCGGTGATCGTCTTGGTGACATAGCCGCGGGCGCCGCCGCGGATCGTGCCGATGACGTCCTCGGCGGCGTCGGAGACCGACAGCGCGAGGTAGCGCGCCTCGGCGTACGGCGCCTGCTTCATCACCTGGACACCACCGCCGCCGGGCAGGTGCACGTCGAGGAGTACGACGGCGGGGCGCTGCTCGGCGACCACCCGCACGGCCTCCGGGACGTCGGCCGCCTCGCCCACGACGACCACCCGGTCCGCGCCGGCGGAGGCGAGCTCGGCGGTCACGCCGCGGCGGAACATCGCGTGGTCGTCGACGACCACGACCCGGACGCGGCCGTCACCCGCCGGCTGCTGGGTGGGCCGGCCTACGGGTCGCTCTGTCATGACTGCTCCTCTGCTCGCGGCCGGCTCATCGACAGCCGCACCTCGGTGCCCGCGCCGGGCGTGCTCCTGATCTCTGCGGTGCCGCCGTGTCGCTCCATCCTGCCGAGGATGGAGTGACGGACGCCGAGCCGCCCCTCCGGGATCTCCTCCGGGTCGAAGCCCGCGCCTCGGTCGCGCACGAACACCTCGGCACCGCCGGGCGTCACCTCGGCGAAGACGTCCACGCGGCCAGTGCCGGCGTGCTTGGCGGCGTTGGTCACGGCCTCGCCGGTCGCCGCGACGAGCGGCCGCAACCACTCCTCGTTGTCGGCGCTGTCGGTCTCGCCGACCGTGACCACGTCGACGACGATGCCGTGCTCGTCCTCGACCCGGGCGGCGATCTCGCGCAGCGCACCCCCGAAGGTGGCCGGCTCGGTCGACTCCCCGGCGTAGAGCCATGACCGCAGGTCGCGCTCCTGAGCGCGGGCCAGGCGGGCGACGGTCGGTCCGTCGCCGGCGTTCTTCTGGATCAGCGCCAGGGTCTGCAGCACCGAGTCGTGCAGGTGCGCGGCCAGGTCGGCGCGCTCCTGGGTGCGGATGCGCTCGGCCCGCTCGGCGCCGAGGTCGCTGGCCAGCCGGGTCGCGAACGGCACGACGACGAGGGCGAGCCCGATGACACCCATGAGGCCGGCGACGAAGACCGACGCGGGACCGCTGCCGCTGCTGTCGAGCGCGGCGTAGACGGAGATCGCGACGAGCACGAGCAGCACGCCGGCCACCACGCGCGCGTAGGACGCCCATCCGCCGCTGCCGAAGACACTGCGGAAGAGGTCGATCCGGCCGGTCGCATCGAGCCAACGCTCGCGCTGGACCTCGTCGGCCTGCCGCCACAGCAGGCCGATGCCGGCGACCGCGATCACGGCCGGCCAGAAGAGCGTCGCCTGGCCGATCGACGTACCGAGCAGGATCACCACGCCCATGGCGAGGACGCCCAGGACGATCACCGGGCCGGCGTCGGTCAGGCGCCGCACCCGGCTCGGGCGCTTGCCGGTGCGGGTGGCGCTCTCGGCGCCCGGGGTGTCGACGGTGAAGCGCGAGTCGGAGGGCAGGAACATCCACAGACCGGCGTACACCCAGAGGCCGACCCCGCCGATCGCTGTGGTGACGATGAAGGCGAGCCGCACGTACGTCGGGTTGATGCCGAGGTGGCGAGCGAGCCCCGATGCGACCCCGCCGAGGATCGGCGTGTCCGCGTCGCGGTAGGCGCGCCGGAAGCCGCCGCCCCCGGGGTCGGCAGTGTGACCGGCGGGGTGGCCGGCGGGCGGCGGGCCCTGGTACGGCGGTGCGTGCTGCGTCATCTCCTCTCCATCGTCGCACTGCGAGCGGCCGCCCCCCATGCGGAAGGACCCCGACTCACCCCTGGGATCGGCCCTGAGCGTCCGTACGATGGCCCCATGAGCAGGTCGGGTCGGGACGTCCGGGTGACCAGGCTGCTGCTCGCCCTCGCGACGCTCGCGGGCGTCATCGCGCTGCATGGCTTCGACTCCCATGGAGCCGGCGCCAACGACGCCCCCGCGGCGATCCACGCGACCCATCACGGCCCTGCGACATCGGCGGAGGCGTCGGCGGGCCACGGTCCCACCCGCGAAGGCCCGAACCACGGCGGCGATGACGGCGGCCTGGCCGGCATGTGCTTCGCGGTCGCATCCGGAGCGCTGTTCCTTGGCGCGATGCTCCTCGCGCTGCGCCCGGCGTACGCCGGCCCGCTGGTGCGTCACCGTGCCCTGCGACGGCGCCTGCCCCGGCCGAGGGGTCGGCCGGCATGGCCACCAGACCGGTTCACCCTCTCGATCCAGCGCTGCTGAGGGGCCGCGCTCGGCACCGCCTCGCGGAGGCCGCCGAGCGCTGTCCCCTGCCCACAACCAGCAATCAGATCGAGAGCGAGACAACCCATGCTGCAACACCGAAAGCTGCGCCTGCCCGCCCTGCTCACCGCCGTGGTGATGGCGGTGACCCTCACCGCCTGCTCCGGCGAGAGCGCCGAGGACGAGTCCGCCGGAGGCGGATCGGGAGAGACGAGCGAGACTGCGTACAACGACGCCGATGTGGAGTTCGCCACGGCGATGATTCCGCACCACGCCCAGGCCATCGAGATGGTCACCCTCACCCAGGGCAGGAGCCTCGACCCGAAGGTGGCCAGGCTCGCCGAGGGCGTCCGCGACGCCCAGGTGCCCGAGGTCGAGACCATGACCGACTGGCTGACCTCCTGGGGCCAGGAGGTGCCCGAGACCTCCCTCGACCACGCCAACGCCGGCCACGGTATGGAAGGCACGGAGGGTGGCGGGATGATGTCGGCCGAGGACATGGAGAGCCTGCGCAAGGCCCCCGACAAGGACTTCCAGCGGATGTGGCTGGAGATGATGATCGCCCATCACGAGGGAGCGATCGAGATGGCCGAGGCCGAGGTCGAGGACGGCCGGTACGCCGAAGCCGTCGCAATGGCCGAGTCGATCGTCACGTCACAGAGCGCGGAGATCGACCGGATCGAGAAGCTCCTTACCGACTGAACGAGCCGACTCTGGGGCGGGCCGCGTACGTCTCGTCCCAGAGTGGGAATATACCGCTAGGGGGTATAGTTCCCGCGTCATGAGCAGCCACCAGCACCACGATCACGCCGGGCACGATCACGCCGGGCACGATCACGCCGGCCACGATCACGCCGGCCACGAGATGCACGGGATGCAGGGAGACCTCCGCTCCATGGCGGCGAGCGCGACCCTGCACTGCCTCACCGGCTGCGCGATCGGCGAGATCCTCGGCCTGATCCTAGGAACCGCGCTCGGGTTGGGCACCGTGGCGACGATCGCCCTCGCCGTGTCGTTGGCGTTCCTGTTCGGCTACGCTCTCTCGACCCTGCCGCTGCTCAAGTCCGGCCTCGCCGTCGGTACCGCCCTCTCGGTGGTGCTTGCGGCCGACACGCTGTCGATCGCGACGATGGAGATCGTCGACAACGCCGTGATGGCTGCCATCCCGGGCGCGATGGAGGCGGGCCTCACCAACCCGGTCTTCTGGGCCGGCATGATGCTCGCGCTGTCGGTGGCGTTCGTGGCGGCGTACCCCGTCAACCTCTACCTGCTGCGCCGGGGCAAGGGGCACGCACTGACCCACGGCTACCACGGAGGCGAGGCGATGACGACCGGCGTACGGCGCTGGCTGCCCAGCATCGCCACCTCGACGCTGGCCGCCGCACTGGTCAGCTTCATGCTCGGCGGGCTGCTCGTCGCCGCAACCGCCGACCAGGGCGACGAGCCGGGCGACGAGCCGTCCCACGGCGCCCCTGCGGCAGCCCTGACCGCGGCCTGACCCCGGCGGGCTTGGGCAGCCTCAGGGTCGGGGCCGGTGCGAATCAGGGCAGTCCCCGATGGTCTCCGCGATCTCGCGGACCCACGATGGAGTCATGAGCGACACCACCACACCGCCGCCCCCGCCGCCCACGTCCGGCAGCGCGGGAGGCGACGGTCCGCAGGGCCCCGATCATGACGGACCGCGCGTCGGCCGCAACGACCTGAAGGACCTCAGCCGGATGCGCCGGGCCGTCGGTCCCGACCGCAAGATCGCCGGCGTCGCCGGCGGGATCGCCCGGTACCTGGACATCGACCCGATCATCGTCCGGGTCCTGCTGGTGGTGCTGACCTGCTTCGGCGGCTCCGGACTCATCGTCTACCTCGCCGGCTGGGTGCTCTTGCCCGACGAGGGCAGCGAGGCCCGCCCACTGGGCCTCGACGACCGCAGCCGCGGCGTCGCGCTGATGGTCGCCGGCGCACTGGCCGCGATCGCGGCCCTCGCCGACGGGATCGGCGGCGACTTCGGCTTCCCCTTCCCGGCGGTCGTGATCGGCCTGGGCATCCTGCTCGTCGTCGTGGTCCTCCAGCAGCAGCGGAGCGGGCGACCCGGCGGCTACCGCCCGGCGGCGCCGTACAGCGCGCCGCCGCCGTACGGCGAGCGACCGGCGGCGTACGGCGAGCCCGCCGGCCCGTTCCCCGCCGTCGCCTACGCTCCCCCGAGCCTCCCGACCGACCCGACCACCGGCCAGGCGAACGCCCCGCTCTGGACGCCGCCCACCACGAGCGGGCCGGCGTGGATCCCGCCGCCGCCACCCATGCGCAGATCCGACGAGCGCAAGCGCGGCCCGATCCTCTTCCTCGCGACCCTGGCCCTGATCGCCGTGGCCCTCGGCTCGCTCGGGGTCGTCGACCTGGCCGGCACCTCGGTCGCGGCGGCGGCGTATCCCGTGACGGCGCTCGCGGTCGTCGGGGCAATGCTCGTCGTCGGTGCCTTCTGGGGCAGGGCCGGCGGGCTCATCGCCACCGGGCTGCTGATCCTGCCGGTGCTCGTCGGCACCGCGGTGGTCGACCGCTGGGACGGCGCCCACGAGGTGACCCTCCGCCCGACCTCGGCCGGTGAGGTCCTCACCAACTACGAGATCCAGGACGGCCGACTGGTCGTCGACCTCACCGACGTCGACGACGTCGACGACCTCGACGGCCTCCGCATCGACCTCGACGCCCGCGCCGGCGAGATCAGGGTGCTGGTCCCGCACGGCGTGCAGGTCGACGTCACCGCGGCTGTCACCGGCGTCGGCGACATCGACCTCTTCGACACCAACGTCAACGGCTTCGACATCTCCGACTCCCGGCAGAGTCCGGGTGGCCGCTTCGGGGACCCCGAGCTCGACATCGACGCGCGACTCAGCGTCGGCCAGATCACCGTGCAGCAAGGAGAATCGCGATGAACGACGTCGCCGAGGGCTTCGAGCCCGAGACCTTCGACGCCGACCCCACCCCCGACCGCAGGTCCGGCTTCCACCCCGTCAACCTCGGCCACCTGGTGATGGGCGTCGCCTTCCTGGGCCTCGCCTCGATCTGGTGGGTCTACGACTCCGAGGTCGTCACGGGTGACGACCTCCGTTGGCTGCTGCCGCTCCCCTGGCTCGCGGCCGGCGCCTTCGGCCTCGGGGCGATGCTCGTCAGCAGCCGTCGGCGGCGTGCCGGCGAAACGAGCGAGGCGGACGACCCGATGTCCGATTTCCGCTGAGTCCTCCTCCGACTCAGGGCGCCAGCTCACTGGAGCGGGATGTCCGGGTCGGTCCAGAAGCCGACGCCGCGCTCGTGCCCGGGACGTGGTCCGTGGAAGCGGCGATCGGCCTCGGCGATCGGGACGTCGTTGATGCTCGCCTCGCGACGGCGCATCAACCCGGCGTCGTCGAACTCCCACAGCTCGTTGCCGTAGCTGCGGAACCATTGGCCGCCGGCGTCGTGGGACTCGTACTGGAACCGAACGGCGATGCGGTCGTCGTTGAAGGCCCACAGGCTCTTGCGCAGCACGTAGTCGAGCTCGCGCTCCCACTTGGCGGTGAGGAACTCGACGATGGCCTCGCGGCCGATGAAGAAGCTGTCGCGGTTGCGCCACTCCGAGTCGGGTGTGTAGGCGAGGCTCACGCGTTGGGGGTCCTTGGTGTTCCAGGCGTCCTCGGCAGCCTGCACCTTGGTGAGCGCGCTCTCGAGGTCGAAGGGCGGAAACGGTGGGCGTGACTCTGTCATGGCGGCAGTCTGATCGATCGGCCGCGCGCGCGGAAGGCTGGAGCTGAGGGTGAGCTACATACCGGGCATGGGCGCGGCGAAGGATAGGCCCGCATCGGCGAGCGCCTCACGGAGGCGGGCGACCGCGATCGGGCCGACGCCGTGGAGGCCGGCGAGATGCGCCTCGGTGACGTCCGCGAGCGCCTCGAGCGTGACCAGGCCCTCAGCTCGCAGGGCGCGGGTGGCGGGCGCGCCGATCCGCGGCAGCGGCGTACCGGCGGGACGCGGAGTACGCCGGCGCGGCCGGCGGCGTCCGGCGTCGACGACCGCCTCGCCACGCAGCGAGAGGCGATAGCCGATGTCGAGCGACTCGGTGAGCCCGAGCTCCTTGAGCTTGCGGACGTCGCGCTTGAAGTCGGCGGTCTCGCGGCCGACGCGGACGGCGAGGTCGGGCGCCCGTACCTCCGGGAGACGATCGATGAGATCGAGCGCCTCCGCGGTCCACGGCGCGCCGGCGGAGCGGTCGAGCCGGGCCAGCCGCTCCTTGACCCGCGCGATCTCGTCGGCGTCGGGCACCGACTCGCGGAGCGCGATGCGCGGGTCCGGCCCGGCGTACCTGAGGGCGACGCGGTACGCCGGCCGCTCGGCGCGGTGGTCCAGTGACCGCAGCAGCGCCTCGAGCGACGCGGCACCGGCCCGACGGGCGTCGTCCTCGGTCAGCGTGGCGACGTCCACCTCATCGACCGAGACCACCTCGACGAGCCCGACTCCCGTGCGCATCTGCGTGCCGACGACCACCCGCGGCCGCTCCCAGCGCCGGAAGGCCAGGTCGATCTCGCCCTGCTTGATGGCGGTCTGCTCGGCCGGCCGGATCATCATGGGGCCTATGCCATCACACCCGGCACGGGCGTGGGGCATCAGTCTGAGCCGGCTGGTCGTCGGTCACATGCATCCCAGGTTCACCTGGGACGTTCTCACTTGACCCACCGCACAACCAAGGTGAAGTGACAACATCCCAGGTGAACCTGGTGGGCGTGATCCCATTGCCAGTCACGCTAGCCGGCCACTCAGCGCTCCGCCGTCGCGTGCAGGAACACCAGCTCGTCAGGCTTGAGAAGTGGCGCCATGATGCCCACCTCCGTCAGCGTGCGGCCGGATCGGACGACGCCGCCGTCGAACCACGCTGGGGGTGCCACCGAGAATGCGCTTCTCGCCGGCGACACCACACCCACGTGGTACCGGAGCTCCGGTGAGAGACCCGGGAGCGGGACTCGTCCGGCCGGCAGTCTGTTCGGAAGGTCCAGCGCGGAGAGCCGGTAGAGCCCCTCGCGGCCGTCTCTCGAGACCACTCCCTCCGACTGCAGCGCCTCGTTCAGACCGTCGGCGTGTACGACGCGACCCGAATGCAGGAGGCCCCGGAACCGCTTGTAGAACTGGATCCAGGCGTGGATCTGCTCGCGGTCGGCGGCGGTCGTCGTCGTCAGATCGCACTCGATGCCCATGTGGCCCCACATGGCCGTTGCCGCACGGAAGTCCAATGAGTGCCGTCGCCCCGTCGTGTGGTCGATGTCGGCGCCGATGTGCGTGCCCATGAGCTCCAGGGGAAGGAGCAGCCCGGTCCAGCGCACGATGCGGTGCCGCTCGTGTGCATCGATGCAGTCGGACAGCCAGGCCCGATCGGCGTACTCCATGATCCCGAGGTCGAGCCGCCCACCTCCACCGCAGCAGGACTCGATCGCCAGGCTGGGGTGGCGCCGACGGAGCTCCTCCAGCATGCGGTACGTCGCGAGGGTCTGGCCGTGGACGCCCGGCGTGCGTTGCGCGCCGTGTCCCGCGGCAACCAGGGGGCGGTTGTGGTCCCACTTGATGTAGGAGACGTCGTACTCGTCAACCAATGAGGAGATGCGGTCGAGGACGTGTTCCCACGCCTCCGGGTTGGCAAGGTCGAGGACGTGCTGGTTCCGTGAGGTGGGTCCGGGTCCGGCATGCGTGCCCATGATCCAGTCGGGATGCGCGCGCGCGAGGTCCGAGTCCAGGTTCACCATCTCGGGCTCGAACCACAGACCGAAGTCCATTCCGAGATCGCGGACGGTCTTGACGAGCGGCATCAGGCCCTCGGGGTAGACCTCCTCGTCGACGCTCCAGTCTCCGAGGGAGGTCGTGTCGTCGCGCCTGCCCTTGAACCAGCCGTCGTCGAGGACGAAACGCTCGACACCGACCTCGGCGGCCACCTCGGCCAGCTCGATCAACTTGGGGAGCGTCTGATCGAAGTAGACGGCCTCCCAGGTGTTGACCAGCACCGGGCGCTGCCGGCGCGGGTGCGAGGCACGTGATCTCAGATGGTCGTGAAATCTCCCCGAGAGCTCGTCGAGACCTTCTCCCCACGAGCCGTACAGCCACGGTGAGGTGTAGCTCTCGTCGCGGCCCAGCACGACCTCGTGCGGACCGAGAAGCTCGCCGCCGCGGAGGAGCTTCCAGCCGGTGAAGGAGTGCTCTGCGCTCAGGGTCTGGTTGCCGCTCCACGCCAGGTGCACTCCCCAGACCCGACCGCTCCGGAATCCGAAGCTCTTCCTGCCGGCGCACAGCATGGTTGCTGAGTCGTGTCCCGGTCGGCCTCCCCACGCCTCTCGCACCCAGTGACCTTGGGCGAAGGGTCGACGCTGCGGGGTGCGCTCGGTGCCGGGCCGTCCGGCCATGTCGAGCAGCTCGTCGGCCTCGCCAGGCACAGGCAGCGCTGCCGAGAGCTCCGTGACCTCATAGGGGTCGTCATGCCTGTTACGGACGCCTGCGCACACGCGGAGAAGTCCGCTCGGCAGCAGCTCGAGGTCGGTCGACAGCTCGACGCCGGCCACTTCGTCCGTGGCGAGACTGCGCAACGCCACCAGGTCGAAGCCCTCACTCACCTCGTGACGAACGGAGTCGGGGGTCAGCGCCCAGTCACGCCCGTGCCGACTGCCTTGCACCCCCGGGCGCCCGAGCCACCCCGCGGTCTGCCGCGGAACCAGCGACGCCCAGGAGTGCGGGTAGGTCGGCTCGTGCGGTCCAGGCATCCGGAGTGACCGGAGCAGCTCCGGAAGCTCCCGAGGCGAGAGCTCGCCGAGGTCCGGACCCCAATGCAGGATGCAGGGCAGATCGTCGTTGCTCAGGCGGGCCAAGACGCTTGTGCCGCCCCGTCGCAGGTGGACGACGTCGGTCTCAGGCGACGCGGTCGTCACCCCTTCAGGCCCGCAGAGGCCACGCTCTCGATGAACCATCGCTGGAACACCAGGAACACGATGAGCAGAGGAACCACCAGCATGACCCCGAACGCGAAGATCTGGCCCCAGTCGGTCGGCGGAGTGCCCTGGAAGACGGCGATCTCGAGCGGGAGCGGCCGGTACTTGGGTTGGTCGACCATCATCACCGGCCAGAGGAACGACCCCCATGACGCCAGGAACGTGAGAATCGTGACGGAGGCGAAGACGGGCTTCGACAGCGGGACGATGACGCTGAAGAAGATGCGCCAGGGTCCGGCGCCGTCGATGCGCGCCGACTCCTCGAGCTCCTTGGGCAGTCCGACGAAGAACGTGTAGAAGAGGTAGATCGAGAAGGCGTTCGCCACGAACGGGATGAACTGCACGTAGTAGGTGTTGCGGTAGTCGTTGAGCAGGTAGAAGAGAGGTACGGCGATCGCCTCGAACGGCACGATGACGAGCAGGACCACCCCGACCAGGACAAGGTCGCGACCGGGCCACCGCAGCCGCGAGAGGGCGTACGCCGCCAAGGAGTTGACGACCAGCCCACCCAGGACCACGACGGCCGACACGATGAGCGACGTGATGTAGAAGTTGTGGAAGTACCCCGTCGCCTCGCTGTTGAAGCGGTCGAACACGCCGGAGTAGTTGTCGAACGACAGACTCTCGAGCTTGAACCCGCTCAGGCCGTTGAGAACCTTGTCCGCCGGCTTGAGGCTTCCGATGAACATGTAGATGATCGGTGAGACGAAGAAGAGGGTGACCGCGAGCATCCATGCATAGTCCGCGACCCGGATGAGCGCCTTCGCCAAGGGGCCTCTTGCCTTGGACTCGGGCGATACGACTGTGGTGGTCATGAGACGGCACGCTCCTCTTTCAGGACACGACGTTGGATCAGCGTGATGACCAGGACGATCACGAAGAACACGACCGTGATGGCGGCCCCTCGGCCGACGTTGTTCGCAGAGAACGCACTGGTGACGGCTTGGTACATGACGGTGGTCGTCGAGTTCTGGGGTCCGCCCTGGGTGAGGATGTAGACCTGGTCGAAGAGGCGGAACGCGAAGATCGTGGTGACCATCACGACGAAGATGAGGGCGTTCCGCATCCCGGGGACGGTGATGTTGAGGAACTGCCTCCAGGCGTTCGCGCGATCGATCTTGGCTGCCTCGTACAACTCCGGCGAGATCCCTTGCAGGGCCGCCAGCAGGATGATCATCTGGAAGCCCACGCCCTGCCAGATCGACAGGATGATGATGGAGAGCATCGCCGTGGCGGTATTGCCCAGCCAGTCGAACGGGCCGAGGTGCCCGAACGAGATCTCTCCGAGGAGGGCATTGAGTATCCCCAACTCGTCGCGGGAGTAGATCAGCTTCCAGATGACGGCGACGAGGGCCATCGGGAACACCACCGGCATGAAGAACATCGTGCGGAAGAAGCTCATGCCGCGCAGCTTCCGGTTGCAGAGCATGGCCAGCGCCAGCGCCAAAGTGGTCTGCACGGGCACCACGATGGCGGCGAAGAGGAAGTTGTGGAAGAGGGCCTGGTAGAAGCCGGGGTCCGTCAGCACTCGCTCGTACTGAGCCAGGCCCATCCAGATGCCCGGTCGGACGGAGTTGAGCCGGATGTTCTGCAGGGACAACCAGCCGGCCGTGAGGAATGGGATGAGCACGAAGCCCACCAGACCAACGAGCGCCGGCGCCACCATGAGCATGGCGGTGCGTGACTCTCTACGAGACTCCGTGCGGCGCTTGCGGGGCGCCTGTGCGCGACGGCTCGCTGGTTCGGGCTCGGCGGCGACTTTCGTACTCATCTGCATTGTTCCCTTCGTGACGGGATGTGAGCCGTGGCGACCAGCGGCCTCAGCGCCCGCGCCCCGACGGTGGATCGTCAGTCTTCGTAGCCGGCGTTGTCCTCGTAGTCCTGGTCGATCACCGCGGCTGCCTTGTCCAGCTCCTCCTGGGCATCGCCGCCCCTGTAGACGTTGAAGAAGGCCTGGGAGAACTGCAGACTGATCACCGGGTATGCGGGAGACCGCGGCCGCGGGGTCGCGATGCAGTCGGGAGTGGGAGCGTCGGAGCCACAGGTCCTGACCAGCTCCTCTGCGAACAGCTCCAGTGGCCCACCCTGCTTGTAGAGGGGGCTCGTCTCGGTCACGGACGTCGTGCCCGGGGGTGCCGCGTTGGCGTCGGTCATCGCCTTGACGCGCTCATCGGCGAGCAGGAAGTCGAGGAACTTGCCGGCCGCCAGGCCGTTCTTCGTGCCCGCACCGATCCCCCACGCCCATGACCCTTGGCCGCTCTTGGGTCCGTTGCCGAAGTCGGGCAGTGGAAGGACGACCAGGTTCTGGCCGAGCGCATCGGCGTACCCGGGGTAGACCCAGTGCCCGACCCAGCTCAGGGCAACCCGCCCGTCGGTGAAGGCCTTGTCGTCGACATTGGCGTCGACGTACTGCCTCCAGCCGGCGAACTGCTCGACGGCGGCGACGACCTCGGGGCTGTTCAGGTTGCCGTCGGCCTTGCCATCCGCGACGGCGGTCTTGCCAGCGGAGCTGACAATGGGAAGAAAGCCGTAGGTCGGCCACTCCGCACCGTAGTTCTCCTTGATGTCGAGCACCTTGCCGTCGGCGTCCTCGGCGGCGAGCCTCTCCAGGGCGGACTGGAACTCCTCTGCAGACCAGGCGTCGTCGAGGCTGGTCGGTGCGGTCACGCCGGCGGCGTCGAGGAGCTCCTTGTTGCCGAACATGCCGAGGCCTGAGTCGAACATCGAGAGACCGTAGAGCTGCTCGTCCCCGGGGTAGGTGTTCTGCGTCTTCACCGACGCGGTCTGGTCGTCGATCGTCTCCGAGGACGCGAAGTCGCCCAGCGGGGCGAGCTTTCCGTCGTACACGAACGTCGACATGATGGGCCCGTCGAACTCCATGACGTCCGGGAGCTCGTCCGGGCTCGTGGCGGCGATCGTCTTCGTGTAGTCGGCCTCGGGGATCAGCTGCAGCCTCGCCTCGATGCCGCTCTGCGAGGCGTTGAAGTCTTCGACCGTCTGCTGGAGGACAGCAACCTCGGCCTCCGCGCCCTGGTGCGCCCAGATCTTGATCTCACCCTTGCCCGAGCCGGCCACGGCCCCGCCACCGACGTCGCCACCGCACGCGACGGCGGAGACAGACAGGGTGATGGCCAGCAGGCCGACGTGGAGCGAACGCAATGGCGAGCGCCCGCCTCTGCCCTTAATGGAACGCAGGGACATCGCTGCGGCTCCCCTCGTGGTGCAATCGATGTAACGTTAAAGTTCCGAGGAGGACTGTAACGCTAAAGTAGGCTGCGTCACAACCCCTTCACCCATGCCGCCGGGTCAGCAATGAGAGAAGTGCCGTGGATAATCACGTCGTGGACAAGTCACTCGCCCACCGCTCAGGCGATGAACGGGCGTCCAGCGGAGCGTCAGCCGGGCCCCGGCGTGGTCGCAAGGCCCGGCTCGCCGATGTGGCACTGGCCGCGGGTGTCTCGCAGCAGACCGTTTCCAACGTCATGGGTGGGCGCACCGGGTTCACCGAGGCAACGAGGCTGCGCGTCCTGGAGGCGGCAGCAGAGCTCGACTACGCCCCCAACCGAGCGGCACAGCGGTTGCGGACGCACCGTTCCCACCAGCTCGGCCTCCACCTGCCCGGCAGGTGGCTCAGCGTCCGTGAGCCCTTCGCGATCAGCTTTCTCCGCGCCGCGACGGAGTCCGCCGAGCGGGCCGGTCAGCAGTTGGTGGTCTTCACCACTCCGTTGCAGGAGCAGTCGGTCCGAGACCTGGTTCGATCCGGAGTGGACGGATTCGTGCTCTGCAACGTCGGTGATGACGACCCACGCCCGAAGGTGTTCACCGAGCTGGGCGTTCCCTTCGCGATCATGGGTCGCCTCGACTCCGGCCTTCCACAGAACTGCGTCGACATCGACAACGCCGGCTCCATGGGTCTGGTCGTGGATCACCTCGTCGAACGCGGACGGCGCAAGATCGCCTACGTCGGCTACGACTCGGCCTTCCACGCGGACGTGGAGCGACTCGAAGGCGCTCGAGAGCGCCTCGCGCATCACGGACTCTCCCTTCCCCGACGACGCGTGCTCACCGCCACTGCGGACACCGCTGCCGAGCGGGTGACGCGTCGCATCCTCAGCCGCCCCGGTGTCGCTGACGCAATCATCTGCGCCAGCGACACCCTCGCGGTGCGCGTGCACGGCGCCATGACGAAGATGGGGCTCAAGCCCGGCGACGACATGGCGCTGACCGGTTTCGACGGCTTCCCGCTCCCCTTCGACCTCGATCCGCCCCTCACTTCGCTCCGCGTTCCGATCGATGAGGCGACGACGGCCGTCATCGACCTCCTGCTGAAACGCATAGACGGATTGCCTCTGCCCGTCCGCGGGCTCATCATCCCCACCGAGCTAGCCGTTGGTGGCACCTCCTGATCCGCCCGCGAGCGCGATGACGAGCGCCGCGGCCCGTGCCTGCACTTCATGAATCGGTCGGCATCTCCTGAAAGGCGACACCTTGAGCTTCACTCACCCCGGGTTCCGGGTCTGGGACTTCTGGCTGGCCAACGACCAGTGGGCCACCACCGATCCAGCTGAGCACCATCTCTTCTACCTGCTGGCTCCCGACGACAACCCAGACCCGCACGGTCATCATCAACGCGCCAGGATCGGTTGCGCTGTCTCCGACGATCTGCGCAACTGGGAGATCGTTGCCAGACCACTTGGCGAGCCGGCGTCGGGCGCATACGACGATCGCGCCACCTGGACGGGCTGCACCATCCGGGACCGGAGCGGGATCTGGCACATGTTCTACACGGGCGTATCGACCGCGGAGAACGGCCAGGTCCAACGGATTCTCTCCGCCACTTCATCCGACCTGGTCGAATGGACACGGACCGACGTCTGCGTCGAGGCCGACGCGACCTGGTATGAGAAGTGGACGCCGCAGCTCCCCGAAGAGCACTGGCGTGACCCCTGGGTCCAGTGGAGCGCTGAGGTCGGTCGATGGCTCATGTACATCACGGCCCGCTCCAACGCGGGGCCGAGCGACGGACGAGGAGTGGTCGCCCTCGCGTCCTCAACGGATCTCGAGACCTGGACAGTCCAACCGCCCGTCGCGACGCCGGGACACTTTCGCCAGCTCGAGGTCCCCCAACTGCTCGAGCTTCATGACGGGTGGGCCTTGCTCTTCGCGCACGGCCCGGACGACGTCAGTGCAACCTGGCTGGCGGACGGTCGGAACCGGCGTGAGGGAGGAATGCATCTCTACTTCTCGGACCGACCGACCGGCCCTTTCGAATCGGCCACCGACCACTTCTTCCACCGAGGAAGGCCATCGACTCTCTACGGGGCGAGGATCCATGCTCACGCCGGGCAGAGGTGGATGCTGGCATCACTGACGGTCGACGACGACGGCGACTTCGTCGGCGGCGTCAGTGACCCCTTCCGGGTGGCGGAGCTACGGCGCGGGCGCATCCACCTGGACCCTGAACCTCCGACTCGTCGTTGAGCGGCGCGGTCATCGCTGGAGCCCGACCCCGTGCGCGTCTGCGTGCCGACGACCACCCGCGGCCGCTCCCAGCGCCGGAAGGCCAGGTCGATCTCGCCCTGCTTGATGGCGGTCTGCTCGGCCGGCCGGATCATCACCACCTCATGGGACCACACCCGCCGGAGCTTCTGGCATCTCGATAGGGGTGCTTGTGGCATCTCGGCTGAGAGGATGGGCCGGCTCGCCGGACGCGCGATGACGTCCGGGGTGGTGAACCCGGTCGCCGCCCGCGTCTATCGGTGGGTCGGCACCCACCGCCACCTGCTCCCGGGTGGCGCCCCGTCCTGCGCGCCGCCGCCCAACGCCGGTTGAGCCCGGTCGTCGCGACTGTTTGGAAAGTCGGTGCCAAGGGTTGGCGCCGAGTTTCCACTTAGTCGATGGGGCCGGTCGCTCAGGCGGCTGCGCCGATCTCGCGAGGAAGGTCGCGGCGGCCATGAGCCCATCGCCCACCATTCCGGCGCGCTCCGGCGGGTGAGCGGCTGGCGGGACGTCACATGCGTCCCAGGTTCACCTGGGTTGTTGTCACTTGACCCGTCGTACAACCAAGGTGAAGTGACAACATCCCAGGTGAACCTGGTATGCGTGGCGTTGATCCCAACGCGCGCCGGCGGATCCGCGCGGCGGGTCAGCGCTGGAGGGCGGGGATCCGGACCGGAGCCGGCCGGCCTAGGCCACGCACCCGGCCGGCGAACGCCGCGCTCGGCTCGACGCCGAGCTCGCGGCGCGACAGCTCGCGGTAGCGGGAGAAGCATCTCGCCGCCTCGACACAGTTGCCCTCCGCGAGGTGCGCCTCCACGAGCACCCGCCAGGCGCTCTCCCGGAAGGGGTCGAAGGACACCGCGTCCATGGCCGCCTGGATCGCCTCGCCGCACCGGTCGGCGGCACGGAGTCGCGCGCTGAGGACCTCGAGGGCGTGCAGCATCCGCTGCCGGAGCCGCTCCCGCTCGAAGATCACCCAGTCGTCGTACCAGCCGGGCAGCAGCTCGACGTAGCCGGCGCTCCACAGCGGCACTCGGAGGTCCTCCGCGGAGTAGGTTCCCGACGCGATCCGGTCGGCCCAGGCGGTCATGTCGGCGATGTCGATGACGGTGCCGTCGCGGAGGTAGACGTTGACCTTGTCCGCCTCGAGGACCTCGATGCCCGCCCCCCGCAGCCGCCACAGCGCGGAGCGCAGGTTGCCCGACGCCCGGCCCTCCGACCCGTCCGGCCACAACGCTCCCGCGGCGTGCCGGCGATCGACCCGGCCGCCCTTCAGCGCGACGAAGGCCAGCAGTCGCTTGCATCCCTCGGGGACGACCCCACGGCAGCCCTCCTGCTCGACGTACGGGTCTCCGAGCAGGAAGACCGCGACCGGGTCGGACATGGCTGCGCTCAAGGCACTCATCTCGCCTCCTCCCCAGGCCGTTGCACCGGCTTGAGGACGCTAGGGCGAGTCGCGTCACCGAGCCGTCAACGCCCGGCGGTGGGGAACTCACCCGTGGGTGATGGATACCAGCGTGGAGGCTCGGGGGTGAGTGCTGATACCACCCATATGGGTGGTTCGCACCAACGGCTCGGCGACGTCAGTCCCCCGTCTTGCCGTGCTCGTGCCCGCAACCGCAGTCCGGCTTCTCGGGCGGGTCGTCGTCGCAGTCGTCGTCGTCCTTCTTGCCGTTGCTCTTGTCGTCATCGTCGCCGTAGCCCTCGTCCGGCGCCGGGTCGCAGGGCTTGCCCGACGGGCAGCGCCGCTCGTACTCGGCGAGGATCTCCTCGACCGGGTTGCCGCGCAGGGCGTCGCACCAGGCCTGGGCCGCGGCCCGGTTGCACTCGACGACGGCCTTGGCGCCGGTCAGCACGCTGGTCGCCTCGACCCCCTTCGACCAGGCGGTGAGGGCGCGGCACAGGCAGTCGACGTACGCCGTGACGTCGCCGAAGCCGTTCCACACCCGGCCGACGAGCCGGCGCGCGATGAGCGCCTGGGCGTAGACACGCTTGAGGTCGACCTTGGCAGGGTCCTCGGCCAGGGCGGCGTTGACGGCGTCGATCGCGGCCTTCGCGTCCGCCACCCGCTTGGTCAGCGCCTCGGGCTCGCCGACCAGCTCGGCGAAGCAGGCCTTGGCGGCGTCGACACGCCGCTGGTAGGCGTCGATGCGCCGGAGCAGCTCGTCGTACGACGTCGGTGGGACCAGGTCGTACGACGGGTCGCCGGCGCAGCACCCGCCCTCGCCCTCGCAGCAGGCGAGCCAGCCGCACACCTCGTCGTAGGCCTCGTCGAGGCAACGCACGACGCGCTCCTGCTCGATCAGGCAGCGGATGCGCTCGATGAGGTGCTTGATCTGGTGCTTGAGATCCTGCATCGCGAGCGCCGCGGCCTGGCGGGCGTCGCGATATGCCATCCGCGCCTTGTCGTAGTCCTGCTGGGCCGTGACCAGGTCGGGCTGGTGGACGGCGTCGTAGGCCGCCTGGGCGGCGATGCCGCTGGCGCGGCAGCGCAGGTCGTCGATCGAGGACGGGTCACAGGAGTCCTCGGGGCGTCGCGGCCGGCAGTCGCGCCAGCCGTCCCCTCCTCCGCCGTCGTACCCGCCGTCATCGGGCTGCTCGGGCTGCTCCGGTTCGGCGTAGTCCTCGGGCTTGTCGGGCGGCGGGTCGTTCTGCTGGTAGGTCGGCGGGTCGGTCGACTCGTAGGTCGGGTGGTCGTTGCTCATGGGTTGGTGCTCCCTTCGGGTGTCCGCCCGGCGAGTCTCCGAAGACCGGTGTCACCGGACCGTCGCCATCGGGGAGTTCCGCGACGCGGCGGTGACGCAGATCCGCCCACGATGCTCGGCATGGCGGGATTCCAGGCCCTGACGGCGACCGGCGTGAGCATCGTCGGGCTGCTCAACCGGCGGTTCGCCGACCTCGACGGCGGCGCCGGCCTCACCGCGATCCTGGCCAACACCCAGGAGCTCAAGACGATGCAGAACAACTCCGGCCAGCTGATCTCGCAGCCCGCGATCAGCGTCTACTGCTACCGGGTGACGGTGGACGCCGAGACCCGGGCGGGCTGGTCGGCGGTGGCGCAGGGCGACGGGATCCCGCGGATCCCGCTCCGGATGCACTTCCTGGTGGGCGCCTTCGCGGCGACAGTGGCCGAGGAGTTGCTGTGGCTCGGCCTCGCCGCGCAGGTGCTGGAGAGCGACAGCATCCTCTCCGGTCCCGCGCTGCTGCCCGTCGACCAGGCGCCGCTGGGCTCGGTCGACCCGTGGCGGCCGGGCGACATGGTGCAGGTGGTGTCCGACGACCTCGCCGTCGACTCGATGAGCGAGGCCTTCCAGTCGCTGAGCACCGACTACCGCCTCCAGATGCCCTACCTCGCGCGGGTGATCTGCATCGAAGGGCTCACCGAGCCGGTCGACACCCCCGTCGCAGCCGTGGCCGCTGGCTACCGGGGGGTGGACCCGTGACCGTGCTGCAGACCTCGGTGGGACCGGCCTCGGTCCTGCACCGGCTCGCGCTCGGCCTCGTCGTCCGCGACGCCGTCACCTCGCGCCCGGTCGACGGGGTCCGGGTCGGCTGGGAGGCGCCGGTACGCCGACTGCCCCGGAACCGCCCCGCGTGGTGGCCGTGCCTCGACCTCGAGCCGCTCGGCGGCGGCCGTCACCGGCTCCTGGTCGCGCCCCGTCCCGACGATCTCGTGCTCCGGATCGTCGACCCCAGCCGCCGCTTCGTGGCCCGCCGGCTCGGGCTGGGCTGGTGGCCGTTCGCCGACCTGGTCGACGACGCCGACCCCATCGGGGTCGCGGCGCGCACCCTCAACGCGTGGCTCGCGCCGGGAGCGGCGTACCCCTCGGGTGGGGGCGCAACGGCTCTGCGTGGCTCCCTCACCAGGGCCGGGGCACCCCTCCCGTGGGGGCGTGTCGTCGCCGTGGGTCCGGGCAGCGCGGTGCTCGGCCGCGCCCACGCCGACGACCGCGGCGAGTTCCTCCTGCTGCTGCGCGAGACGAACCAGAACCCGGTGCAGGCAGGCGTCGGCGTCAGCCTGCGCATCCGCGGACCCCGCGATATCGCCGCGCCCGACCCGGACCCCTACTCCGCCCTGCCCGTGGAGCCCGTCACTCGGCCGGCCGACCCGCCCGGGCCGGGCGACCTCGACAACCCGTTGCTGCGCGGGACGACGCCGCCGGCGGCGTACACGACCAACGCGGTGGCACCGGTCCAGATCACCCTTCGCGTCGGGGCGGAGCAGGTCCGCCCCGAGCCCGTCCCGTTCGAACCCGCGCCATGAGGCGCACCCGCAACAAGACAGCGCCCAACAAGACAGCGCCCTAGGAGGCAGTGCCCATGCCCGAGTACCTGACGCCCGGCGTCTACGTCGAGGAGACCACCTTCCGATCGCGGTCGATCGAGGGCGTGGCGACCGCGACCTTCGGGATGGCAGGCCTGACCCGTTACGGACCCGTTCCCTACCTGGTGACCCCACCCGGCGCGGCGGAGGTCGTGATGACGCCGGACCCGCTGCTGGTGACCAGCTTCACCGAGTTCGAGCGTGCCTTCGGCGGCCTCGGCGAGGTCGGCAACACCGGCCTCGACGACCGCACCAACTACCTCGCTTACGCCGCGCGCGCCTTCTTCGCCAACGGCGGGCGCCGCCTCTACGTCGCCCGCGTCTTCCCGTTCACGCTCGACGGCGGCGGGCAGATCGACCTCGGAGCCGACGTTCGCGTCGCTGGCCTCCGGCAACCCCGCGGTCGGCACCTGGCGCGCCCGCTGGCCCGGCGCGGCCAGCGCCGAGATCGAGGTCTGGGTGTCCTTCCAGCGCAGCAAGAACATCCTGGTCGGCGACGCTGAAGGGCGTCCGGCCGGGCGCGGCCGTGGAGCTCTTCCCCGACCGCAACGCTCTCCCGCGCGAGCCCGACCCACGCAGCATCACGCCCGTCCCGGCGAACGTGCGGATCGTCGCGCAGGACGCCGACGGCCAGCTCGGCTTCCGCGGTGCCGGCGGCGCGGTCGAGGCGGTCGCCGACGACGGCACCCGCGCGGTCTGCCACCTCACCCTCACCGTCAACGTCCGCTGGGGCGACCGACGGCTCGACGTCTATCCGGGCCTCGAGCTCGACGACGCGCACCCCCGCGGCCATCGGCCGGGTGCTGCAGGCCGAGGACCCGGCCGACGAGCTGTCGCCTCGTCTGGTTCGACCGCGGCGCCGGCTCCGCCGCAGCCCGGCGACGCTCGTGACCGCCGCTCCTCGCCGGCGGGACTCCGCAGTTCCTCGCCGGGGGCGGCGAGGGCGAGGCGCTCACGCCCCGCCGTGATCGCCGGCGACCCGGCCGATCCGGACGACGCCAAGCGCCGCCGCCACCGGCCTGGCGGCCCTCGGCGACGTCGAGGACATCGCCATCGTCGCCTCCCCCGACGCCGTCCGCTTCGACGCGACGAGGCGAGCTCAAGACCGCGACCAACGACCTGATCGCCCACTGCGAGGCACCGCAGGCCTACCGGATCGGGATCGTCGACCCGCCCAAGGACAGCTCGATGTCGGAGGTACGCCAGTTCCGCGCCCAGTTCGACTCGAAGTACGCGGCGCTCTACTACCCGTGGGTGGAGATCCTCGACCCGACGGCGCGAGGCCGATCCCGGCGCGGCGCCCGCGACCCTGCAGCTGCCGCCGAGCGGCTTCGACCGCCGGGATCTACGCCCGCAGCGACATCGAGCGCGGCGTGCACAAGGCGCCGGCCAACGAGGTGGTGCTGGGGCATCACCAGGTTCAAGCACAACGTCACCTTCGACCGCCAGTCGGTGCTCAACCCGGAGGGCATCAACGCGCTGCGATTCTTCGAGGGCCGGGCCAACCGGGTCTGGGGAGCGCGGACGATGAGCTCGGACCCGGAGTGGAAGTACGTCAACGTGCGCCGGCTGTTCATCTACCTCGAGCACTCGATCGACCGGGCCACCCAGTGGGCGGTCTTCGAGCCCAACAACGAGCGGCTCTGGGCCTCGATCCGTCAGTCGATCGAGGACTTCCTGATCGCCGTCTGGCGCACCGGCGCCCTGATGGGCACCAAGCCCGAGGAGGCGTTCTTCGTCCGCTGCGACCGGACGACGATGACCCAGAACGACCTGGACAACGGGCGGCTGATCTGCCTGATCGGGGTCGCCCCGACCTATCCGGCCGAGTTCGTCATCTTCCGCATCGGTCAGTGGACCGCCGATCGCACAGACAGAGCTGAGGTGAGATCATGGCTACCCGCGACAACCCGTACGGCGCCTTCAACTTCATGGTGCGCTCGGAGACCTCGGCGGCGAGGAGCAGATCGTCGGCGGCTTCTCCGACGTGAGCGGCCTCGGCAACGAGGTGAAGTTCTCCGAGTACCGCAACGGCAACGACCGCGACAACCACGTGCGCAAGATCGCCAACGTCAACAGCACCGACGACGTCACGCTCAAGCGCGGCGTGATCGGCGACCTGCGGCTGTTCACCTGGCTCAAGGCCACCCGCGAGGGTGAGCACGACCGCGACGGTCACCATCACCCTGCTCGACGAGCGGCGCGACCCGGTCTGCACCTGGATCCTGCGCAACGCCCAGCCCAAGAAGTGGGTCGGCCCGACGCTGGCCGGCAAGGGCGGCGGCGAGGTGGCTATGGAGGAGCTGCACCTGGTCGCCGAGCAGATCGACTTCACCGCATAGCGGCCGGCTATGAACCCGTCGGCCGGCGCCATGGTCGCCCAGCGCCCCGGGGTGTACGTCGCGCCCGTGGTCGCGGAGCCGGAGCTTCGGCCCGAGCGGCTGGACGTCGCCGGCTTCGTCGGCGTCGCCCTCCGCGGTCCGGTGAACTCGCCGGTCGCCGTGCGGCGGTGGTCGGAATACGAGCGGCAGTTCGGCGGGTTCGAGCCGGCCGGCAACGGCGTCGAGCGGATGCTCCCGCACGCGGTCGCGGCCTACTTCGCGCAGGGCGGGCGGCTCGCGTACGTCGTCCGGGTCGCTCCGCCCTACCGTGCGGCCCGCCGTGCCGACTGGTCGCGCGGGGACCCCGACGCGACGGCGAGCTACGCGCTGCCGGGGCTGACGGCTCCCGCAGGGCCCGTGCTCGTCGCGGCAGACGAGGGGGCTTGGGGAAACGCGCTCGACGTCGTCCTCCGCTTCGAGACCTCCCGGCAGGCTGTGGGCGGAGACGACCGCGGACGGCACCCTGCTGCTGCCCGCCGGCACCGCCGCGCCGGCCGGCACGCTGCTCAGGGTCACCACCGGCCAGGGCCCCGACCAGGCCCCTGGCCTGCACTGGGTCACGTCGGTCGACAACCGGTCCGTGCGCGGTGCGCCGGTCGGGGTCGGGGTGTCACCGGCCGTGCCGAGCAGGCCGGGAGCCCGGGTCGGCGTGGAGGTCGTCACGGGGACGCTGGTGGTCAGCGACCACTCCGCGACCGGCCGCCCCGGCGAGCGGATCGCCGGGCTGGGACTCGCCGCCGTACATCCGCGATGGCTGCCGTGCTCGATCGCGGCGGAGTCGAGGCTGGTCGGGCCCGACGACCCGGCGACCTGGCCCGATCGGCTCATGCCTTCGGTGAGCCTGGCCCACCTCACCGCTCGCCGCGTCCACGACGGGCAGGACCGCTCGGCACGGATCGGATACGACGCGTTCTTCGACGCGCAGACCGCCGATGCCGACCCGATGGACGAGCTCGACCACGTGGGCGTCGACCGGATCGGCCGGGTGCCGGCGCTCGGCCTCCTCTGCGTGCCCGACCTCGCCTGGCCCGGGCTCGACCCACGCGCACCCGGCGACCTCGGCGAGATCGTCGCGCGCCAGCAGCGGGTGGTCGCGGTCGCCGAGCTTCGTCGGCGCTTCGTCGCCCTGCTCGACGCGCCGGCCGGGCTGTCCGTCGCCGGGCTGGCCCGATGGGCGCACGGGCTTCGACTCGGCCTACGCCGCGGCGTACCACCCATGGCTGGCGGTGGCTCCGAGCGGCGGCGGGGAGGCCGTCCCGGTGCCGCCCTCGGCGTTCGCCGCGGGGATCATCGCCGAGCGGGAGCTCCGGCTCGGGCTGCCCTGGGGACCGGCCGACGAGCTGGCCCAAGGCGCCGTACGGGCCGAGGCCGGCGTGACCGACGCCGAGCACGACCGGCTGCATGCACTGGGGGTCAACGTCTTCCGTGCCGAGCGCGACGGCTTCCGGCTGTCCGCGGCCCGGACCCTATCCAGCGACCCCGACTACCGACAGCTCAGCGTGCGGCGGCTGATGACGATGATCCGGCTGAGCCTGGATCAGCAGACGCAGTGGCTGGTCTTCGAGCCGAACACCGCGGAGCTGCGGCAGCGGCTCACCCGGCTGCTCACCGCCTTCCTGCGCGACCTGCATCGCCGCGGTGCGTTCGCCGGACGGACCGAGGCCGAGTCGTTCTTCGTTCGCTGCGGCGACGACGTCAACCCGGCCTCCTCGCTGGCCCTGGGCCGGCTGATCGCCGAGATCGGCGTGGCCCCGGCCGCACCCCTCGAGTACGTCCTGCTCCGGATCGCGCGCAGACGTCGAGGGAGCCCTCTCGGTGGTGCCCGATGCATGACGCCTTCCTGCTCCCCGCCTTCCGGTTCAAGGTCACCCTCACCAGGACCGGGCCCGGACCCGACCCCGAGGTGCTCGGCACCGAGGGCGGGTTCGCCGAGTGCAGCGGCCTGGAGGTCGAGACCGACGTCAAGGAGTACCTCGAGGGCGGCCGCAACGACGGCGTCGTACGCCGGGTCGGCCGCGTCAAGCTCGCACCGCTGGTGCTCAAGCGCGGGATGTTCTCCGCCGGCCCGGACCGGCCCGCCAACGCCGACCTGTGGACCTGGCTGGCGCACGTGGTCTCCGGGGAGCTGCCGGTCTCCCGGTACGACGGCCGGGTCGAGGTGCTCGACCCCTCCGGCGCCAACGCACTCGCGATGTGGACCTTCGACCGCGCCCTCCCGCAGAAGGTGACCGGCCCGACCCTCAACGCCAAGACCGGGGAGATCGCGATCGAGGAGCTCCATCGTGCACGAGGGCCTCCGGCTGGAGGCGCCCCGATGAGGATGGTGGACCGGTGAGCGCGCCGCTCGCCAGCGCCCGGCTGGTCCGGCTCAAGCAGGTGCCCGGACGTGGCAAGAACGCCACCCCCGGCTTCGTCGCCGAGCCGCAGGGGAGCTTCGAGGTCCAGTTCAACCCGACCTCGCTGAAGATCTCGCGGAGCAACAACGTCGACAAGGGCGGCGCGACCACCAGGACCCAGCGCCGGCAGACCCCGTCGGTCCAGCCCGCCACGCTCACCTTCGACCTCGAGTTCGACACCGCCGAGGGCGACCGCGACGGCAACCCCAAGGACGTGCGCGAGCTCACCCGGATCGTGCGCCAGTTCGCCGAGCCGTCGAAGGAGAAGCCGAAGGAGCCGCCGCCGGCGATCCGCTTCGAGTGGGGTCGCTTCGCCTTCCAGGGCATGCTCACCCAGCTGACCGAGGACCTCGACTACTTCTCGCCCGAGGGGCTGCCGCTGCGGGCGAAGGTATCGGTCACGATCACCGAGCAGAACCCGGACTGGGAGGCCGGCCGGGTCGGCGCCGGAGCCCGCGACGCCCGCGCCGCGACCCCGCCGGGCGGAGCCGGCGGTGGCGCCACCCGGCCCTCCGGCATCGCCGGGACCGGCCCGGGCGCCGGACCGACCGCCGCCCCTTCGACGACCGCGCTTGCGCAGGCCGGCGAGAGTGTGCAGCAGGTGCTGAGCCGGCTCGACGCCGACCCGGCCGGCTGGCGGGCGGCGATGGCCGGGCTCTCCAGCCCGCTCGGACTCGCGGCCGGCGCGCAGGTCCAGCTCGGCGCGGAGGTGTCCTTCTCGGCGTCAGCCTCGGCGGGAATCGGCGCGACCGCGGGCTTCTCCGCCGGCGCCGGCGCCGGCGCGACCGCGGGGCTCGAGGTCGCGCTCGGCGCGGGCGCATCGGCCGGTGCTTCTGCCGGCTTCTCGGCCGGTGCGTCGGCCGGTGCTTCTGCCGGCTTCTCCGCCGGCGCCTCCGCCGAGGCCCGCGCCGGCTTCGACCTGGCGGCCTCGGGTGGCATCGCGGCCGGCTCGAACGCCGTCGCCGCGGCGCGGGTCGCCGCCGACACCGGCACCGCCCGCGCGTCCTTCGCGGTCCCGGCCGTCGCCTCGGTCACCGGCTCGGTCACCCGCTCGTCGACCGGCTCTGCGACCGGCTCGTCGACCGGCTCGTCGACCGCCTCCGCGACCGGGCGGGCGCGCACCAGGGTCGACGCGCCCGACCCCCGGAGCATCACCTACGCGCGCGGCGTACCGCTCGGGATCCGCCGACGTGACGGAAGGTGACCGGCTGCCGCGGCACATCCCGGCCGTCCCACGAGCCGACCGCCGGCAGCTGAGGCCCTGACGGTGGCAGGCCGCCTGAGCACCGGGACGAATCGGTGTTCGACGAGTACTGACGTGCAGCCTGGACCCTGATGGCCCTTCTGCAGCCCGGCGAAATCAGGCGGTGGGCGCAACACCAAGTGGATCTGACTGTTCTGAGAGTAGCTTGTCGAGGGCTTCGGCAGGGGTACGCCAGTCGAGTCGTTTGCGTGGGCGGTTGTTGAGTTCGGCAGCGACGTTGTCGAGGTAGCCAGGTCCCCACCTTGAGAGATTGGTGCCCTTGGGGAAGTACTGGCGCAGCAGCCCGTTGGTGTTCTCGTTGGTGCCGCGCTGCCACGGGGAGTGGGGGTCGCAGAAGTAGATGTCCAGGCCGGTTGCCTCGGCGATCCGGACGTGGCTGGCCATCTCGCAGCCCTGGTCCCAGGTCAGGCTCCGGCGGAGCTGTTCGGGCAGTTGGGTCATCTTCGCGATCATTGCCGCGGCGACGGTCTCGGCGCAGTGGTCGCGGGGCAGGTGCAGCAGCATCGTGAACCCGGTGACGCGTTCGACCAGGGTGCCGATCGCCGATCCGGAATCGGTCGACCCCAGAATCAGATCGCCCTCCCAGTCCCCGGGTATGACACGGTCCTCGACTTCTTGGGGCCGTTCGGAGATGTTGACCATGCCCGCGAACCGGGTCTGCCGTTCGTCGACCTTGCGGCGGGGCTTGCGGACCGCCCGGCCGGTGCGAAGATGCCTGGTCAGCTCGCGTTTGAGCGCGCCACGCCCTTGCACGTACAGCGCCTGGTAGATCGTCTCGTGTGCCACCTGCATCTCCGGATCGTCGGGGTAGTCCTCCCGCAGCCTGTTCGCGATCTGCTCAGGACTGTGGTTCTTCTTCAACCTCGCCTGGACCTCACGCCGCAGCGGCAGGTTCGTCGCCAGTTTCGCAGGCTTGGGACGCTGTGCCTTCTCGTCGGCATCGGCCTGCGCTGTCGAGGCTCGATACGGGATCCGATGACGATCGCTGGGATGGCGATGGTGCTTGACCCGCCGCAGCTCGCGACTGATCGTCCCCGGATTCCGTCCCAGCCGCCGCGCGATCGCCCGAACCCCCAGATCGGCCGCCCGAAGCAGAGCGATCTCCTCACGCTCAGCGAAGCTCAAACGCCTGGTCTGCTGGCCCGCGGTCGTTGGTGGCATCACGCCACCACGCTTACGGAACCACCGCTTGCCCGTTGTCCACGACACGCCGGCGACGGCCGCCGCATCCTGGACGACCATGCCCTCACGAACCGCATTCCAGAACCGGTACTCCACCTCGGCCGGCGTCCGAGGACTCCCATGACCAGCAGGCATCACGACACCCCTACACGTTCAGGGTGTTGCGATCACTCCCTGAACCCGAGCCCTCGTCAAGGGCCACCAGGGTCCATCGCGCACACAGATGACGGACCCTCGCCGCTCGGGCGAGCGCCTGGCCCAGCACGGCCTGTGGATAGCCCTTGCCGGGTGGTGGCGGTCGTGGAGTGAGGGGGCGACACTCCCCTGATGCACCGGTTCGACGATACCGACGACCTGCCTCCCGATCCCTTCCCGTACGGCGAGGCGGCCTTCCGCGCGGACCCGGCAGCCGACTCGGGCGCTCTGCCTACGGCCGAGCCAGCCGACTCGGGCGACGCGACGTACCCGCCGAAGGACAACGAGTCGACGAGACCGTTCACCCGAGCGGCCGGGATCGCCGCCGGCATCAGCGCAAAGACCCTGCGCGGGCCGCGCTTTCGGCGGGTGTTCCGCGATGTGTACGTCGCCGCCGAGGTGCCCGATCGCCCGAGGCTGCGCGCCGAGGCGGCCCTCGCCATCTTCGCCAAAGGCAGCCGGCTCAGTCACTCCTCGGCCGCACGTCTCTACGACGCCATCGTTCCTGACGATCCCTTCGAGCACGTGACGGTCGCGGCCGATCGACACCGACGCCGGGTCGAGGGCGTGCGCTGCCACCTCGAGCGCCCATCGCCTGCGGGGGACGCCTCGGACGCCTCGGACACGACGTCAGGGTCCGTCGCGGCAGACGCGACTTCCGCGCCCGGAAGCCGATCCGAGGGGGGTCGGGTCAGGACCGTCGACGGCCTGCCGGCCTCCGCACCGGGGCAGCTCTTCGTCGAGATGGCCCCGCAGCTCACTCTGGTCGAGATGGTCGTGCTCGGGGACAGTCTGGTCAAGCGCGGACACACGACCCCGGCCGAGTTCGTCGACCGGTCGGCCGCGTCCTCCGCGCCGGGGGCCCGGCGAGCACGCCGCGCTGCGTCGTACGTCCGCGCCGGAGTCGACTCGCCGATGGAGTCGCGGCTGCGGATGCTGATCGTGCTGGCCGGTCTCCCAGAGCCGGTGGTCAACCTGACCATCCGTGATGTCGACGGACAGCCGGTCCGGCGCTACGACCTGTGTTGGCCGCAGGCGCGGGTGATCGTCGAGTACGACGGCCGCCTCCACGCCGAGCGGGTCGAGCAATGGGAGTCCGACCTCGCCCGGCGGGAGGCCATCGACGACGAGAGATGGCGGATCATCGTGGTGACCTCCTCCGGCATCTACCGAGAGCCCGACCGCACGGTCGACCGCATCTGGCGGCTGCTCCGCGACCGCGGTCTGGCCGGCGTGCCGGCCCG
This sequence comes from uncultured Actinomycetota bacterium, assembly GCA_963767345.1. GTDB lineage: Bacteria > Actinomycetota > Actinomycetes > Propionibacteriales > Nocardioidaceae > Nocardioides. The sequence goes on along the minus strand of CAVYDO010000003.1, from coordinate 2,219,210 downwards.
CCCATCCGAGTCGTGGCGCCGCCACTTCGGCCGCTGAGCTTCCTGCGCGCTGGACCCTGATGGCCCTTCCGGAGGCCGGCGCCGGGGCCATCAGGGTCCAGCAGGCACGGGGTGGCAATTGCGTAGTAGCCGGATAATGAAGTACCTTCATCATATGGTTTTGCGGCCTGCAGACGTCCTCGACAAGGTGCTCCACCTCGCCACCCTGGTGGCCGTGGACATGGCCAGGTTCGAGAGGGAGTCGGGGTTGACCGGCCCGCGTGTCCATCTGCTGTGGACGCTGGGCATGACGGGACCCACCACCCAGCAGTCCCTGGCGACCGCACTCAACGTGACCGCGAGGAACATCACCGGACTGGTCGACGGTCTCGCCGCGTCGGGACACCTCACGCGCGAGCCGCACCCCACGGATCGCCGGGCCACGCTCGTGACACCGACCGAGTTCGGTGAGCGGACGATCCAGGAGCTCCGCGATAGCCACGCCGACCTCGCGTCGCAGCTCTTCGGCTCCGTGTCGCGGCAGCGGCTCGCCGCGTTCGGCGTGACACTCGACGAGACCATCGCCACCTTCGCGCGACTCATGGAGGAGTCATGAAGCTGCCCGGAGTCGCCGAGGTCCGCGACGCGATACTGCTCGAGCTGGCGCTGTATCGATCGCTGGCACGGTGGATCGCCCGACGCCCCGACGTGCCTGCCGGCGCGATCCCGATCGGCTACGCGCAGCTGGTTGGACCGATGCTGTGGCTGTGGATCTTCGGCTCGGCCACCGAAGCGGTCGTGGTCGAGGTGGTGCTGCGCCAGGTCGAGGCCGGGTGGGCCGAGGCCATCCGCCTGCCGGTGCTGGTCGTCAGCATCTGGGGCGTGTTGTGGATGCTCGGCCTGATGGCCGCCTACCGGGTTCGCCCCCACCTCCTCACCGACGAGCGGTTGCGGGTGCGCAACAGCGCACGCACCTGGGTCGACGTGCCCCTCGCGGCGATAGCAGGCACCCACGCCACCGAGCACGACCTGCCCGGGATCGTGAAGGCAGTGCACCAGGACGGCGGCCTGCTCCTCGTCGGAGTCGGCAGCCGCACCAACCTCGAGCTCAGGCTGACCGGCAGCACGGTGTTGAGGACGTCCAAGGGCGACCTGACCGCCGACCACGTCGGCATCTGGGTGGACGACCCCAGAGCGGTCGCCACCCGGCTCCGGGCGCTGGGCATCCGTGGTCTCGACACGGGCCTCGTCCCTCGGCCCGGCTCGACCACCGGACACCACGACGCAGGCCACTCGGTGGTCGAGCCGACGTGAGGAACGAGCGTCGCGTCGAGACCACCTCCCGCCGCTCACACGCGGTGACGCGGCGGCGACGCTGACCCACGGACCATGAGGCCATGTCCGTGCACGTCGAGGAGATCCATGCCCAGGTGACCGACGCCGGAGGAGCACGGGGCGCCGCGGCAACGCCGCCGGCAGACCCGGCGGCCGCGGAGGACGCCTGGCGGCGGACGGAGGAGCGGGTCACCCGGCTCCGCTGCCGGGTGGCCGCCGAGGGCTTCGATGACTGACACCCTGCTCGCGATCTCCTCGCCGGTCTTCACCGTCGGCGACGAGACCGCGCACCCGCTGGCGCGCGACTGCGTGCGCCTCGTCGTCGACGAGGGGGTCGAGGGGCTGCGCACCCTCGAGGCCCAGCTGGTCGCCAGCGGCGTGGGCGCGGCCGGCCCCCCGCAGCCGATGCTGCACCTCGACGGCGGCGTGGTCGACCTCGGCACCGACCTCAAGGTCTCGGTCGGGCCGGAGCAGGTGCTGCGCACGGTATTCGACGGCACCGTCTCCGCGCTCGAGGTCGTGCTCGGTGACAGCGCACCGCCGCGCCTGGTGGTGCTGGCGGAGGACCGGCTGATGCGGCTGCGGATGACCCGGCGCAGCCGCACCTACACGCAGGTCAGCGACGCAGACGTCCTCCGCACGCTCGCCGGTGAGCACGGCCTCGAGGCCGAGGCGAGCGTCGACGGCCCGACGTACGACCTCCTCCAGCAGGTCAATCAGAGCGACCTGGCCTTCCTGCGCGAGCGCGCCCGCAGGCTGCAGGCGGACCTTTGGTGCGACGGCCAGACCCTTCACCTCAGCGACCGCGGCCGCCGCCGCGGCACCAAGCTCACCCTCGTCCACGGAAACGAGCTGATCACCGCGAGGATCGGCGCCGACCTCGCCCACCAGCGCACCGAGGTGTCCTCGAGCGGGTACGACGCGAAGCGCAAGGAGGTCATCCACGCACGCGCCGGCGACGACGCGATCCGCGCGGAGGCACCCCCGGGACGCACCGGTCCACAGGTCCTCGAGCGCGCCCTCGGCAAGCGTGCCGGGCACCGGGTGCGCGACGTGCCGCTCACCACCGCGGAGGCGACCTCCTGGGCACGCGCGGAGCTGCTTCGGCGAGCGCGTGCCTTCGTCCGGGTCACCGGGGTGACCCGCGGCTCCCCGGACCTCGGGGTCGGAAGCGTCCTACGGCTCGAGCAGGTGGGCGCACCCTTCGAGGGCGACGGCTACTACGTCACCCGGATGACCCAGGTCTGGGACACCCAACACGGGCTGCGCACCCACTTCGAGGCCGAACGTCCGACGCTCAACGACCCCACCGGAGGTGCCTGATGGCCCTCCCCGCGCCGGTGGACGGGCAGGCGCCAGGCTACTTCGGCGTCTACCCGGCCGTGGTCACCGACATCGTCGACCCGCTCGGCCAGGGCCGCGTCCAGGTGCGCTTCCCCTGGCTGGGCACCGACGGCGACCGTGACGTGCGGGTCTGGGCGACCCTCTGCTCGCCGTACGCCGACGACGGTCAGGGCCTGGAGATCCTGCCGGAGGTCGACAGCCAGGTGGTCGTCGCCTTCGAGGCCGGCGACCTGCGCCGGCCCTACGCGCTCGGCGCCTGCTGGAACGGGACCACCGCGCTCCCCCACGCGGCGGACCGCAGCAACAACCTGCGCCAGCTGCGCAGCCGAGCGCACAGCCGGCTCGAGTTCGACGACAAGGCCGGGGCGGCGAAGGTCACGCTCACGACCGAGGCGGGCCACGAGGTGGTGCTCGACGCCGGTGGTCAGGAGATCCGGGTGCGCCACGCCAACGGCTGCATCGTCAAGCTCACCGCGGCCGGCACGGTCGAGATCCAGGCGAACTCGTCGGTCAAGGTGACCGCACCGATGGTGACGGTGGACGCGGCGACCTCGACCTTCAACGGCAACGTGATCTGCCAGAGTCTGATCGCCCAGGTCGGCGTCGTCTCGCCTTCCTACACCCCCGGCGTGGGGAACGTCTGGTGAGCGCCGCCGGCTTCGCGATGCGCTCGCCCTGGTACGTCCGGAGCCGGGACGGCGTCGACCTGCGCTCGCCGGCGGCGCTGCGGCCGACCCTCCAGATGTACGACGACCCCGCGTTCGTCGAGTCCCTCCTGCGCGACCCCGCCGACAGCGTGGCCTTCGGCGCCGACGACGTCTGGAGCTACCCGGTGCCGGTGACGCCGAGCACGACGGACGGCACCCGGCTGCGCCTGGCGACGTACCAGCTGGTGGCCACCAACCTGCGCAAGCTCTACCAGCCCATGCACCAGCGCTACTACGTCGTCGTGGTGGAGGTCTTCTGCGACCAGCCCGGCCTCCCGAGGGCCGGCGACCACGAGGACCTGGTCGTGCAGTTCCGGATGCGGCGCATGGACACCACGCTGACCAGCCGGCGCGCGCCCGCCCGGCGCGTGGCGACGGCGCTCGTCAAGGAGCTCGCCAAGCAGGAGGGCGTCACCACCGCGGCCGGCGACCCGGACGTACGCGACCTGTGGTGGGCCGACCGCGCCTGGCGGAGACGGTTCGAGGAGGACCATCGCGAGGATCTCGACGCGCTGGACCACGCGGGCGAGCTGCAGCAGTGGCTGGTCTCCCCGGCCTCCCCCGCGGAGGGCCGGTGGCGAAATGTCAGTGCCGTGGATCCGGTCGCCGAGGGCGAGCGGGAGGAGATGCACCAGATGTGGCGGCTGCCGCGCCGCGAACGGGACAGCGAGTGCGCGGCCGCCGAGACGCGCTCGCTGTGGTTCGGGATCGTGCCGGCCTTCTCCGGCGAGCACTGGCTTGCGCCGCAGCCCGACGGGAGCACTCGCCGGGAGCCGAAGCTCGACGACAAGGCGATCTACGAGATCGAGTGCGTGGTCACCCAGCCCCGCCCGCCGGGCCAGGAGCACTGTCCGCCGCACACCTGGGTGAGCGCGCCGACCGAGCCCTTCCGGCTCGCGACACCCCTCGACCCCGACGGCACCAAGAACCGCTCGGTCACGCTGACGCTGCCCGACCTGCGCCTGCTCGCGGCCCGGGCCGGCCGGCCCCAGGGCCCTGGCGGTGTGCGGGTGGTGACCCCGCCCTCGTCCCAGCTCAAGTTCAACCCGTTCAACGGCATCCCGGAGTCCGGCGCCGGCCGGATCGGCGGCGGCGGCGGTGTGTGCACCTTCGCCCTCGAGCTGTTCTTCATCGTCGCCTTCTTCCTGTTCCTGATGTTCCTGCCGATCGTCGTGCTGGCCTTCCAGCTGTGGTTCCTGCTGGCGCTGCGCTTCTGCATCCCGCCGTCCATCGGCTTCTCCGCCACCGCCGACTTCATCGCCACCGGCAAGCTGCTCGCCGAACTCGACGTCGGCATGCAGGCAGACCTCGACATCGCCTTCGGCAGCGACTTCAGCGACCTCGCCGGAGCCAACGCGACCGTGAACTGGGTCAAGAAGCTCGACGAGGCCAAGGACCCGGTCTCCAACCAGTTCGTCTTCAAGGACGACTCCACCCTCACCCATGCGCTCGTCATCGCCACCGACCCGAGCGACGTCGTACCCGACACCCCGGCGCCGCACGAGCCGAGCCCCGACGACCCGCTCTGTCCCCTCCCGCCACCGCCATGATCGGCGGGAACCTGACCGGATCACGGGAGCCGACGCCCGCCCCGGGGGTGCCGGTCAGCCGGCCCACCGACGTCGAGGAGCAGCAGGCCGAGCGTGTGGCCCGGTCCGTCCCGTCGAGCGTCGCCGCCTCCCATGCCTCGGCCGCTGCGCCGGCGGACGGCGGATCCGGCCGGCCGCTTCCGAGCGCCGTCGGGCGCGCGTACGGCGGGTGGCTGGGCGCCGACCTGTCCGGGGTCCGGCTGCACTCCGGCCCGGCCGCGGAGCGCAGCGCGGCCGCGCTCGGCGCGGCGGCCTACACCCAGCGGTCACACATCACCCTCGGGCCTGGGGCGACCGCGAACGGAGGGCTGCCGCAGCCGTCGCTGCTCGCCCACGAGCTCGCCCATGTCGTGCAGGGTGGGCCGCGCGACGTCGTACGCCGTCAGCCGCTCGGCGGCTCGACGTCGACCAGCACCCAGTCCACGTCCGTGGGCGGGCCGACCTTCCCGCCCAACCCGCTGATGACGCCGGTGACCCCGATCCCGCCGTACTCCTGCCCGCAGATGACCGTCCAGGTACCGGTACCGCGGCTCGGGACGGCGACCGGCCCCGATGTCGTCGAGTACGTCAGCCTCACCAACCCGGTGCTCCGCCAGCGCCGCGACGACCTGTACGTCGTGCCGGACGCGGACGTCTTCGCCACCCCCGAGGAGGCCCGTGCCCATGCACCGGGCGCGCCCTTCACGCCGGCCACCGGGCCGATCGTCACGCCTCCGCCCGCCGGGCCACTCGGGCCGTCGAGGTTCGCGGGCGCCCGAACCGTCTACGCCCTCGACGGCGCGTTGGACGTCGTCGCCGCCAGCGGCGGCTACATCGTGACGACGACATTCACAAAGTACGCCGTGGGCGCCGGGTCCACGACCCTCGTCCGGACCGCCGCCGGCTGGGCCCTGGTCGATGCCGGCATGCACCAGGTGGCCGGATCGATCAACGAGCTGATCGCCGACGCGCTCGTCGAGCGCATCGTCGCCGACCTGGCCGGTCAACCACTCGTCGAGGTCATGCTTACGCATATCCACCTCGACCACACCGCGCTGCTTCCACGTCTCTACGCGCGCCTGGCGATCGGCACACTTCGCGTCAATGCGCTGCAGGCCCTGCTGCCCTCGGCATCGGGCACCGGGTCGCAACTGGACGACCTCGTGCGGCAGATGATCGCGGCGCGGCGCGACCACATCCGCGCCGAGGTGCGCGGCCAGCTGACCGGCACGTTCACCCCGCCCGCCGGGCTCACCGACCCCGGGCAGCGGCAGGCCGCGTTCGACGCCGAGGTCGAGCGCCTGACCCTGCAACGGATGCAGGCGATCCAGTCGACCACCGTCGAGCTCGCCGTGCCGAGCGGGGGTCAGGTCACCGCGGTCCCGGTCCCGCTCGGCCAGATCTCGATCCCGAGCCCCGCCGACCCCAACCCGCAGCCGATCACGCAGGGCGACCTGAGCCGGGGAACCCTCACGCTGCTCGACCCGTCGGCCGGCAGGGTGACCAACCGGACGCAGGCGACCGGCCAGCCCCCTTCCGGCGGCGGGGTCGACAGGCAGTCGAGCACCTATGCGATCACCCTGCCCGACTCCGGCCTGCTCCTCGTCCTCGCCGACCAGCGCGTGGAGGACGTGCTCCGCCTGCAACGCTCCTTCGAGAGCCAGCTCCACCGGCTGGGGGTCACCGAGTCGTTTCGCCTGTGGGACATGACGCACCACTCACAGGCGGGTTTCGTCAGCGGGACCGCCGTGGTGCGCAGCCGCCAGCTCTCCGCGCTGACGCAGATGCTCTCCGACTTCATCGACAGCCGGGCGGCGCAGGGATCCCGCGCGGGCGACGCCCTGATCGTCTCGGTGCACGGCGGCGCCGGAGGCGAGAGCTATGTCGATCCATCGCACCTGTGGTTGCTGGGCAGCCTGGGCTACAAGGTGTACCCCGCGACCGGGGGCGGGACCGGCACGACCGCCGCCCAGGACATCTCAGTGCTCCAGGTCGTCCTCGGCGGCGGACGGAGCGTCTCGGGCATCGCCGCGCCGGCGTGGGCGGCCGGATCGCCGCAGGACCCGGTGTTGCGCAAGGCCGGCGCGGCGGTCGCCGAACTGCGCCAGCAGGAGAGCACGCTGACCGCGCAGCGTCAGGTTGCGACCGACGACGCTCAGCGGCAGACCCTGTTGGACCAGGCTCGCAGCGCCGCGCAGGCCCGGCAGGCGATCGAGGCCGCCCGCACGGCCTACATCGCCGCCGTACGCGCCGAGATCGGCCGCAGCCACCGTGACCCCGCGACCGCCGGTCGCCCGGACGTGGCTCCACCGCTCGGCGCCGCGGAGCCGGCGGCGGCCCAGCTCGCCACGCTCCGCTCGCTGCTCGCCGGGTTCACCGCTCCCGTCGTCGGGGAGCCACCGCGGTTCACCTCCGCCGCCCTCGTCGTGGTCGGACGCTCCCAGCTCGCCGCGCAGGACGAGCCGACCCGCCGACTGCTCGCCGCCCGCGCCCGGGTCCAGGAGCTGGCCGCGGGCTTGCGCTGGTCGGCCTCGCCGGCTCGGCGCAACCAGGTCGCCGCGGCGCTGGACGCCTACCGGGCACAGCTCCAGTCCTACCTGACCGGCGCGCCCGCCGGCACGCGCGAGGTGCTGACCACCGAGCTCGGGCACGTCGACGCCGACATCCACCGGCTCACCGGCCTCACCCCCGTCGAGTACGCCGAGGCCCAGCGAGCGGCCGCGCTCGCCGACGAGGTCGCCCGGCAGACCGCCGGTGCGGCGACTCTGACGTTCGAGGAGCTGAGCGACAACACGCGGGCCCAGCGGGTCATCCAGGAGAACAACGGCTTCGCCCTCGTCGAGGGTCGCCTGTACCGGCTCACGGTGCAGGGAGGCGGAGTCCGGGTCAGCGCCGTACCCCTGCTGCCGGCCTCGGTCCCACGCACTCCCGCACCGCCGCCGCCCGTCATCGGGCCCCCGGCCCCGACCGCGCTGCCGCCGGCTGGCGGGCTCGCGACGACGACAACACCCAGCACCCCTCCGCGCCAGCCGATCTTCGTGCCCGGGCCGATCCCTGCGGAGTTCCTCGCCCATCCGAATGTCATCAACATCTCCGGCCGCACCGTCGTGCTCGAGGGCGGACCGACCATGGCACCCACACCGTCCCAGCCCGTCGAGGCGCTGCGGCCCGGCGAGCTGTTCGTCCGTGGCTACACCTCGCAGTGGGTCGTCAGCGACCCCGCGACCGGCCGTCCGGTCGCCGTGGCCCGGACCGGAGGTGAGGTCTGGCAGGTCGAGTCGGGCGGCCGGCTCACGCTGCTCGTCGACGCCCACGGAAACGTCCAGGCCGAGCGGGGCGTCAGCGTCATCGCCCGGCCCGGTGCCCTGCCGACGGGCGGGGGCCGGGTGCCGACTCCCGAGACGACCACCGGCGGGCCGGGAGCCGGGACACGGATCGTCGCCGGCGGCCTGGGACTGTTCGTCGTCGTCAACGAGATCCTCACGCCGATCGCGCGTGTGCTCAACCAGCAGCGCTACAACATCGCGCTGTCCGAGGCGCAGTACCGCTTCTGGGTGCAGTTCGGCGCCAACCCCACCTGGGAGATGCGCACCCAGAACACCCGGGAGACGCAGCCGAGCACGGCGGCGCCGGACACGTCCGTCTTCGGGCAGCCGGTCTACCGCTACATCACCGACCTCGACGTCGCCGGCCTGTCGGCGCATCTGGACGCCGAGATCCGCGACTACCAGGACCTCACGCTCTGGCTCGACGCCGCCCACCAGATCCAGGCGATCGAGACGACCCCCCGCATGGAGCCGTCCATGACAGCCGCGCAACGAGCCCTTCCGCGAACCCACCAGGCCTGGGTCGCCGGAGAACCCGGGCAGCGGCGCGGACGCATGGTCGACCTCACCGCGGTGATCCAGCGGCAGGAGACGCGCGTGCTCGCCGCGCTCGACGTCGAGATGCGCGCTCGGCTGGCGGCCCTGCCCACAGAGGCACGCCGGCAGGTGCACCGTCTCAAGCACGGGTCGGAGACCCGGGTATACCGCCTCGCCGAGAGCGGGTGGGTCCACGGCTCGGAGCCCATCCTCAGCGCCTCCTCCATCCTCGGACCCGATCCCTGGGTGCGGGTTCTCGCCCACAAGGCCGGCCGCGCACGGGTCGAGGCGGTCAACGCCGACGCCCGCCGGTCCGCCCTCGTCAGCGCCTACCAGATCGACAAGGAGATCGACGACGTGCTCAAGGAGGTCACCGGAGGCGGCCGCCCCGTCACCTCCAAGCAGGAGCGCTACGGCTCGCTCGAGTCCTTCGTGGCCGGCCCGAAGCCCGGCGACACACGTTTCGGCGTGACGCGCTACTACCGTCACCAGCAGCAACCGCACATCTGGACCGTGGCGATCGGCCAGCTCAACGAGTTCTGGGTCGACGACGACGATCTCCAGCTCGTCGACGAGGCCACCGTCACGGCGTCCCTGACCGCGGGCTCACCCGCCCCTGCGCGCTGAGCCGCGATGCCCGTGCGTCGCTTGGGTACGGCCGGTGCGGAGGCCGTCGCTGGTGGTGGTCTCGACTCCGCTCGACCGACGGTCGTGCTCTCGACACACCGCTCGCTGCGCTCGCGGGCTCGAGCCCGACCCGTCGCGCCCGCGCCACCTCCTCAACGAGCCCGGCATGGGCTATCGGTTCGAGCCATGAAAACCGAGACGTGGTCCATCACCCCACGCACGGAGCGCTGGCGCACACCGGCCCGCCTCGGGGCGCCCTTGCCCTTCCGTTGGCGACGTGCGGAGTGCTCTCGACCGTCCGCGACACCGTCACGGCGGCCACCGCCATACTCGTCCTGGTGCTGTTGGTGGTCGCCGCCGCCGCGAGCGGCGACAGGCTCGCAGGACTGCTGGCCGCCCTCGGCGGTGGCGCCTGGTTCGACTTCTTCCTCACCGAGCCCTACCACCGATTCAGCATCGCCGACCCCGAGGACATCGAGGCGACCCTCCTGCTCGTGTTGATCGGCGCGGCCGTCACGGAGACCACGCTGTGGGGTCACCGCCAGCAGGGCCGGGCGGCCCGGCGGTCCGGCTACCTCGACTGAGTGCTCGGCGCCGCGAGGATCGTGTCCGAGGGAGCGACGCCGGCGTCCACGCTGATCGAGGTCGTCGGGCGTCAGATCACCGAGACACTCGAGGCGGACAGCTGTCGCTTCGTCTCCGGCCCGATCCAGGACGCACGCATCGCGCTGCTCGACCACGACGGCGTCATCACCCGCCGTGGCCAGGTCGTCGACGTGCGCCGGATCGGTCTTCCCCACGACGGGTACCTCGCCCTCCTCGTGCGACGGCGCGACCGCGTGATCGGCCATTTCCTGGTCACCGCCACGACCCGGCTCACCTACCCGTCGCAGGAACAGCGCCAGGTCGCGGTCCTGCTGGCCGACCAGCTCGCCGCCGCGCTCGACCCGGAGTGACGCCGCGGCGGAACTCTGCGAGCTCGACCGCCATCAGGGTCGGGTGACGGTTCGTGCCTGGCGCACACCGGTTCGAGGCCTACGGGTCGAGCCCGGCCGTGGCCGCAACGCCATGATCAACAAGGAGAAGGGAGTACGAAGGCGCCCGTGAGTGGCCAGCCAGCGCGCGTAGGACGCGGGGACCGCTAGCTGCGTCGGTGGTAGCGGTGGTCTCCGTTGGGAAGCCTGGTGTGTTCGTAGGTCGGGTCGTGGGCGCGGTGGTGTGGAAGGAGCAGAGGAGGACCGCGACCCCGGAACCGGCGCAGGCGTCTTCCTGGTGGACTGTCGGGGGGACGTCACCCGAGGATGGACAGGCCCGCGCCCACGAGTGTGATGAGCAGGCCCCGGACCTCCCACCGCATCGCCGCCGTCGTCGCCCGACGAATCTCCTCATGGCGGGTCGCCACCAACTGATCCAATTCGTTCACCCGCTCGGTGAGCCGGTCGGTGACCTCGCGGAACCGCTGCTGATCCTGCTTCCGGTGCTCGTCGAGGTTGGCTCGGAGGCGGTCCAGGTTCCGCTCCAGCTTGTCGGCACGAACGGCGATGTCGTCACCGGGCTGGATGCGACTCCAGGCGATGCCGGTGACGGACAGGGCCGCCGAGCCATCCAATGCCGTCGGGACTTGGCGGGTGATGGTCTTCGTGAGGCCCAGCCGTCGCCGTACCCAGGCCCGCGTTCGGTTCCATCGTGCTGTGAGACCGGGTTCCAGGTCGGCGAGGCTGACGCCGCTGTGCTGCACGTAGTAGGACGCCAGGGTGAGGAGGATGCCGATGATCGTGAGTAGGTCGCCGACAGTTTGCATGGAGGCGGTGTGCCGTTGATCGCCGACGCCGACGTTCGAGCGGTATTGGCGGGAACGGGTTCTGCAGAACCGTGACGATACCGGGGCCGGGACATGGTGGAGGGCGAACCGCAGTGGGCCGTGGTGCTGCTCGAGGCTACGGACGGCGCGAGCATCGAGACCGCAGCGGCGCGTTCACGAGGTCACCCCGGCGACGGTCCGTGCCTGGCGCACACCGGTTCGAGGCCGACGGGCTGGGGCAGGTCGAGCCCAGCCGTGGCGGCAACGCCATGATCAGCGAGGAGAAGGTGAGAACGAAGGCGCCCGTTGGTGGCCAGCCAGCGCGCGTGGGACGCGGGGACCGCTATCTGCGTCGGTGGAAGCGGAGGTTCCGTTTGGGCAGCTTGGTGTGTTCGTACGTCGGGTCGTGGGCGCGGTGGTGGTGGAAGGAGCAGAGGAGGAGGGCGTTGTCGAGGTCGGTGTTCCCGCCTTGTGACCACGGGGTTTCGTGGTGGGCTTCGCACCAGGCGGCGGGGATGTCGCAGCCGTCGGTGCGGCAGTGTCGGTCGCGGATGGCGAGGGCTTTGCGCTGGGCTGGGGTGAAGAGGCGTTGGGTGCGGCCGAGGTCGAGGACCCGGGTCTTGCCGTCGAGGACCGCGGGGAGGATGCCGGCGGTGCAGGCCAGCCGGCGGGCTTCGCTCGCGGTGATGACTTCGCCGGTGCTGGTGGTGGCCAGGCCGAGGCCGGTGCGGAGGGCGTCGATGGTCGATGGTGACGACCACGCTGGTGGCCTCGCCGCCGTGGATCGGCAGCCGACCGGGGTCGAGGTGCTCCAAGAGGGAACAGAAGGCGTGGCCGAGCCTTACGTCGTAGGGCGTGGGCTCGCCGTCGCTGGTGGTCTCGACTCCGCTCGACCGTCCGGTGGTGGTCTCGACACCGCTCGCTGCGCTCGCGGGCTCGACCACCGAGTGATCCCCGGTGGTCGTGCCGTGGACCTTCGGTGGTCGAGCCGCATCCTTCGGTGGTCGAGCCGGGCCGAGGTACGAGGCCCGTGTCGAGACCACATCCACCATCGGGCCGGCGCGGGTTGAGGTAGGCGTGCAGGTGGGTGAGCAGTCGGGAGGCGACGAGGTCGGGGACGCGGGCGATGACCGAGGTGGTGCCGTCGCCGTGGCAGCGGGTGAAGAGTTGGGTCTTCTTGCGGGCGTCGGCTTCTTCGGCTTCGAGGGCTATGCGCTCCTGCTCTTCGCCGAGGTCGGGGGCGACGACGTCGAGGACCCGGCGGGTCAGGACCCGCAGCTCCTTCGGGCCGTGGTCTGCGGCCTGGGCGACCAGATGTTCCTCGGCCTTGGCGACGGTGTCGGCGGGCACGTCGGCCGGGAGCTTGTCGAGGCCGGTGGCGATCACTTGCGCCTGCTCCACGCTGACGTCGCCGCGCGCGAGGCCGTCGGCCAACGCGGGTCGCTTGGTCGCGAGCGTCTTCGCGAGGCGTTGCTCGCGGCGCGGTGGTGCGGTCGACCCGGCAGGTGGAGGTGAGCCAGGCCGCGACATCGCGGGCGCCGTCGGCCTCGGCGACGTCGTCGGAGCCGGCGATCAGCCGGAGCTTCGCCGCGGTCACCTTCGTTTCGAGGCGGGTCAGCGCGACCAGGAGGTCGCGTTTGTCGGCGGTGCCGAGGTAGGTGGGGTCGAGGTCGAGCAGCACCCCGACCTTCTGGTCCATGCTCTCCAGCAGACCCGCGACCAGGACCGAGCGGCGTTCGCACCCCGGCACCGCCCATTCCGGTGCAGGCGGCAGCCCGCCGCCGGAGCGGGTCTCGTCGGTGTGGTCGCGCATCCGGTGGGTTCCTCCTCCCGAGAAAGGCGACCCGCCCGATGGGTTGCCGCATCGAGAGGGTCGGGTCGAGCCCGTCGGCGTCGGATCCGGTGGCTCGAACTTGGGTTCGATTCTACGCCGGGAGCCCTTATGTGACAAGGGTTCTGAGCATTTTCCACAGGTGCGCTTTGATCGTTTCGTGGTCTCGACTCGGGCCTCGTTCCTCGGCCCGGCTCGACCACCGAGAAGGCAGGGCTCGACCACCGAGAAGGCAGGGCTCGACCACCGAGAATGCAGGGCTCGACCACCGAGAATGCAGGACTCGACCACCGAGACGGGCCGATCGCCGCGAGTGGCAGGTCCGAACGGGACAGGACATGGGTGGCTGTGTTTGCGGCCTCGTCGGGTGACGGTCGTGGCAGCATCCGTATCCAGTGGCCGCGAAGACGGCGGACCGCGCTCCACCACTGAGCCGATCCCGAAGGGTCAGCGCCCATCTCGCCCGGCACGCCTGAAGCCGAGTCGCCTCATCGGCGGATTCGCTCATCGGACGCTGCTCCGCAACGGGGATGGATACAAGAGCATCGACCCCATCCCTCGCCTCGGCGACCCGTGCGCCGACGTCGGCGCATTCGCCTCCGACCAGCCTGCAGACGCGATTCACGACACGGCGGCCACCCTCGCCCGGCAACTCGGCCTCGACCCCGACCGCGCGATCGCCTGGAGCACCGTGTGGACCGTGATGGTGGCCGCACAGGCCTGGCGGCCCGACCAGGACGAACTCGACGACCTCGTCGCGAGGCTCGTAGCCTCGATGGAGTGAAGGACGAGGTCTATCGCTCGCGGGCGATCGCAGTCGCGATCGGCTTCATCCTGGGACTGGTCATCGCGAGCAGGCTCGCCGCGACGTTCACGTGGTGGGTGGCCGGGTTCGACGCCGAGCGTGCGGCGGGCGACCCTGACTGCGACCAATGCGAGCTCACGGCCATCCTCGATGGCGTCGGCTACTACCTGGCCGCGATGGCCGCCTACCTCGTAATCGCGGCCCCCATGAGACCTTCCGCACAGAACAGAGGAGATCCAGATGACGAACCACGAAATCGCGCGTGCCTTCTCCGGGCACCGCTTCGACGAGACCTTCGAGCACTTGGCCGAGCACGTGGTGTGGAACCTCGTGGGCGTAGCCCGCCTCGAGGGTCGTGACGCCGTGGTCGCCACCTGCCAAGGGACCACCGCCGAGAACGCGGAGGTGAGCACGACCTGGCTCCGCTTCGTCTCCACCGGGGACGGCGAGGTCGTGGCCGTCGACGCCATCGGTCGCTATGCGGGCCCCGACGGCGTCACCGCGGTGTCCTCCTGCGACATCTACGAGTTCACCGACGGCACGATCCACACCATCACCTCCTACACCACCGAGGTGGACCCCGACGATCCGTACGCCGCGACCAGCGCGGGTGGATGACCGTCCCGACCCGGTCCAGACCTACGGGTTCTGGACGAGCCGGAGCAAGGTGCCGTCCGCGTCGATGAGCGCACCGATCCGGAGCCCGGAGTCCTCACGCCTCGGCCGATGGATGCGCGGCCGGCCGCGCGTCGTCTCCGGGATGCCGGCATCGCGACACACGGCATAGAAGCCGTCGGCGTCGTCAAGACGGAGGCAGCAGCTGAACGAGCTGGTGGCGGGGTCGACGTCCGGAAACGGGAAGAACTCGAGCGTGAGCCCGTCGCGCGTGAGGATCATCCAGCCGTCGTCGCGGTAGTCCTCCGTGAACCCCAGCGCCGCGTAGAACGCGGACGTCGCGGAGAAGTCACGCGCCGGCAGGTTCGGGGTCGCCTGATCGGCCATACCGAACCATAGGCGGCCCGGGACGGCGGGAGGAATGACCAGAACCCTCCGCGTGTTGCCGCCGCCGCCTCGACCATCATCCCGAATGGCGCGACAGGGACGACACGTCCGACTTCCCCGGCGGCATCGCCGCGGTGCTGGTTGCCCGTCGACACCGCACCAACCGCGTGTCGGTGTGTGGCTACCTGGTGGACACCTACTGCCTCGGCGTCAAGGACACCCTCGGTCCCCATGTCATGAGCGACCGCGACCTGCCTGCCTTCGTGCACGCGTACTTCGACGCCTTCGGACCGGCCGGTCTGCCGCTGCGCGCTCCGCTCGAGCTGGCCCGCCATCTGGTGTACGGCGGGGTCGACGCCGCGAGGCGACTCGGCTTCGAACCTCATGCCGACTTCGCGGCGGCCGCGGAGCACCTCGGACCATGGGTGGAGGCAAGCGCGATCACGTTCGGCAAGGACGGCGCCCCGTTCTACGTAGCAGGGCCGTACGACCATGCGGAAGCGGTCGTCTCGACCCTGACCGCGAGCGTCGGTGAAGGCAACTTCACCTTCGCCGTACCGCTGGGCGCGTCCGGCCTCGGGCGTGGTGGTCTGCGCACGGATCGGTTGTCACTGGCTGGTCGGTAGCACCTTCCCGCGCCAGGCGCGGGCACCTGCACCGTGGTTGGAGGTGGAACCTCGCCTGGCCGGAGGCGATCCACTTTCGTCCACGGTGCACCGCACTCTCCGTCTGCCCCGTGGATTCGTCGGTGGCGGTGACCCTGCGCGCCCCGCGCCGGCGGCGACGATCCGGTGACGGGCGGCGGATGACCATCGTCATGTGAGTGATGTCGTCGACCAGTGGACCGGGACGGGTCCGCTGCTGCCCTTCCTGCCCGACCCGGAGACGGGCGCGCTGGCCTGGGTCGGGGGGATGGAGCTGATCCGCCAGTCGGTCGCGACGATCCTCGACACCGAGCCTGGGGAGCGGGTCATGCGGCCCGGCTTCGGGTGCGGGCTGCGGCGCTACCTGATGGAGCCCAACACCCTGACCACCCGCACCGCGATGGAGGCGGACATCCGCGCGGCGCTCGAGACCTGGGAGCCGCGGATCCGGCTCGTGTCGGTGGTGGTGACCCCGGGCGAGGAGCCGGAGCTGGTGTGGGTGGACGTCGCCTACGTCCGGCTCTCGGACCTGCGTCCCGACAACCTCGTCTACCCGTTCTACCTGAGATGAGCGAGCTCCTGAGATGAGTACGCCGTGGCGCTGATCAGTCCGATCCTCGACAACCGGACCTACGAGGAGCTCCGCGAGGAACTGCTGCGCCGGATCCCGGTGCACTCGCCGACGTGGACCGACCACAACGAGAGCGACCCCGGCATCGCGCTGCTCGAGCTCTTCGCCTACCTGGGCGAGTCACTGCTCTACCGCTTCAACCAGATCCCCGACACCACAAGGGTGGAGTTCCTCCGACTGCTAGGCGTGCAGCCGCGTCCGGCCCACCCCGCCTCGGTCCTGCTCAGTGCGATCACAGACGTCCCCGCCGGCGTCCAGGTCCTCCGCGACGCCGAGGCCTCCGGTGGCCCGGTCTCCTTCCAGACCGAGGACGAGCTCTACGTCTGGCCGCTGGAGGCGCGCGGCGCCGGCAAGGAGCCGACGGACGCGGGCACGGCGGAGAGCAGGGCGGACGCACTGGCCCGCGCCGGACGCCAGCCGGACGAGGCCGCCTTCTACCGCACCGTGCTGACCCCCGAGGACCCGCTCGCCCCGGACGCGACTCCGATCGACGTCAGCGCCCAGGTCGACCGCAGCCTGTGGGTAGCCCTGCTGGCCCGGCCCACCCTCGACCTGGCCGCCCTCGGCGGCCGCACCCTCTTCCTCGGCGTCGCCTTCGACGAGCGTCTGGACCCTCCGCCGGAGCTGGAGCGACTCGCCCCGGACGAGACGGAGCGCTTCCGATCGGGGGCCCTGACTGAGGACCCACCGGCGACGCTGTGGCAGCTGTGGGACCCGACGGCGGCGCCCGGCGCGCCGCCGTACAAGACCCTCCCCGTCCTCGGCGACACCACCCGGGGCATGGTCACCACCGGCGTCGTGAAGCTCGAGCTGCCGGCCACCCTCCCGCGGATCGGCGTCATCCCTCCCGACGACGGCGACGGCCCGCCGCCAGTGGATGACGACGACGTGCGCACGCGCGTGGTCGCCTGGCTGCGGGTGAGCCGGCCGGACCGCCCCGACATCGGCGACGCCATCCATCGCGTGCGGTGGGTGGGCGCCAACTGCGTGAGCGCGGTGCAGTCGCGCACCCCGCCCGCCGTGGAGCTCCTCGGCAGCGGTACGGGTGACGCCGACCAGCGCCTTCCGCTCGCGCACGCCCCTGTCCTCCCAGGCACCGTCGCCCTCGAGGTCGAGGAGCCGGCGGGGTGGACCCCGTGGCACGAGGTCGACGGGTTCACCAGGTCCGGTCTCGACGACCGGCACTACGTGGTCGACCTCGACCACGGCGCCGTCGTCTTCGGCCGCGGCCGGGTCCCGCAGATCGGCGAGCGGATCCGGGTCCTGCGCTACCGGTACGGCGGCGGCCGCGCGGGCAACGTGCCGGCCGGCGCGGTCTCCGGACTGCCGGCCAGCCCCGCCGTCACCGTCACCAACCCGCTCCCCGCGGTCGGCGGCGCCGACCGGGTGGACCTGGCGAGCGCGCTGGAGGCGATCCCCGCCGAGGTGCACCGCCGCGACCGAGCGGTCGTCCCCGAGGACTACCGGGACCTGGCCCTGGAGGTCTCGGGGGTCGCCCGCGCCGACGTGCTGCCGCTCTTCCATCCCGACACGCCCGGGGTGGACGCGGCCGGCGTCACGAGCGTCCTGGTGCTGCCCGAGCTCGACACCCGCAACCCGGCCGCTCCGCTGCCCGACCTGGGTCTGCTCCGCCGGGTCGCCCGCTACCTCGACGTCCGCCGGCTCGTCACCGCCGAGCTCTACGTGATCCCGCCCGAGTACGTCAGGGTCGCGGTGTCCGTGGGCGTCGCGGTCCGCTCGGGCTACCAGGTGGACGCCGTACGTCGCTGGGTCGAGCAGATCCTCCGGCAGTACCTCGCCGCCCTCCCCGCCGGCGGCCCGGACGGCGGCGGGTGGCCGCTGGGCCGGACCCTGCGCGCCGCGGAGCTCGAGGCGGTCGCGGTGCAGGTCGAGGGGGTCGAGTACGCCGTCGGCACCCGGCTCGCCACCCTCGACCCGGCTCCCGCCGAGCGGGCCACCGTGCCGCTCCAGAAGTGGCAGCTCCCCGAGCTGGCAAGCGTGGTGGTCGTCGCCGGCGAGCCCGCCGACCCGGCCGTCGCCCCCGCTCCCCCGGCCCCCGACAAGGTGCCCGTCCCGCTGCCGCCGGAGGTGTGCTGATGGAGGGCGGGCGCGGGATCGCGCTGCTGGCCCACGAGGACCAGTGGCTGCGCTGCGCCCACGACGGCACCGCGCTGCTGCCCGGCGGCGGCGTGACGCTGGACTGGACCGCCGACGCCAGCGGCCTGCCGCCCTGGTCGCCCTGGGACGAGGGGGTCTGCCGCCCGCGGCCGGAGCCGGATGTCGGCGCATGTCCCGCCGGCCTCGCCTTCGACCGGTGGTGCCGCTCCTGGCGCACCCGGCCCGAGCAGGGTCGCCTCGAGTCCTCCGATCGGAGGGGCTCGGCCGTGACCCGCTGGTCGGCGCTGCGGTGGCCCACCGCCGTCGCGGTCGACCGCGCCGACCGGCTCTACGTCGCCGAGCGGTCGGGCCGGTCCGTGCTGGTCGCCGACCTCGCCTCGTCGCGCACCCTGGGACGCGTCAACCTGACGGAACGCCCGCTGGACCTCGCGGCGAGCGGCGCCGGCGCCCTGCTGCTGGTGGCCGACCCCGTGCGCCTCCTGGTGTTGGATGGTCGGCGCCTCCCCTGCCCCGGCCCCCGGGTCATCCAGCCCTGTGGCTACGCACACCTGCGGGCCACCCGCCTGAGCGTCACCGCCTCCGGGCCGATGTGCTCTGGCGCGCGGCCGACCATGGCCGTTCGGGCGACCTGAGCGAGGCCGTCGTCGCGGACGTCGCCGGCCGGGTGGTCCTCGAGGTGCCGGGCGCGACCGACCTCGCCGCCCTGCCCGACGGCGGGCTGGTCGTCGCGCGCGGTCCGGGTGCGGCCTTCCTGCGGTACGCCGGGCCGGCCCTGGTGGAGGACGAGCCGCTGCTCGCCGCGGGCTACGACGGCGGCGCGATCGAGACGGCCCCCGACGGCCGGATCGGGTACACCACCAGCTCAGGGGTGCGCAGCACCCAGGGCTCGTTCGCGACCCACCGTCGGCGGGGGCGGGTGAGCACCTACCGACTCGATGCCCAGCACTACGGCACCCGCTGGGGACGGGTGTTCTTCGACGCCTGCCTGCCGGCAGGAACGTCCCTGTCCGTGCGTGCCGTCACCTCGGACGAGGACGAGGTCACCGACCCGCTGCCGCCGCAGCCGCCCGGGCGTGGCGCCCGTCCGGTGCCGCACGAGGAGCAGACCCCACCACTCCCGTCGCGAACGGCTCTCGACGGCGCGGGCTGGCTCCCGGTCGTCCCCGCCGACCCGGCGGGCGCCGGCATGGCGGACCGCGCGAGCACGTGGACGGCGTACGAGGGCGGAGTCGACGCGCCCCCGGGCCGCTACCTGTGGCTCGAGGTGGAGCTCACCGGGACCGAGAGCACCTCGCCCCGGCTGCGCTCCCTGCGGGTCGAGCGACCGGGGCACGCGCTGCTGCGGAGCCTCCCCCGGATGTACTCCTCGGTGGAGTCCGAGGCCGGCTTCCTGCACGGCTTCCTCACCGGGCCCGAGGGTCTGCTGCACGATCTCGATGCCGCGGCGGACGGGCGTGCGCGCATCGTCGACCCGCGGACGACGCCGGACGACCTGCTGCCCTGGGTGGCCTCCCTCGTCGGCCTGGTCCCCGACCGCCGGTGGGACGAGACGGCGACCCGCGAGCTCGTCGCCGCACTCTTCGCGCTCCACACCCGACGGGGCACCCAGGGATCGCTCGAGCGGCTGCTGACCATCGCCCTGCGCCGGCCGGTCCGGATCGTCGAGCGCTGGCGGCTGCGTGGACTCGGCGGCCCGGTCCTCGGACTCGAGCCGGAGGGGCTGCACGCGCCGACCGTGCTCGGCCGCGCGAGGGTCGCCGGGATGCTCGGCCGGGTCACCCTGGGTGCCTCGGTGCGGGACGGCTCGAGCGACTCTGCCGGCGTGCCGGGCTCGACGGTCGCCTACGAGCAGACCGCCCACAGGTTCAGTGTGCTGGTGCCCGGCCGGCTCGACAGGGAGCAGCGGGCCATCGTCACCGACCTGCTCGGCCGCGACCGCCCCAGCCACACCCTCGGCGACATCTGCGAGCTCGGCGACGGCCTGCCGGTCGGCCGGCTGCGCGTCGGGCTGACGGCGTATGTCAGTGGGAGCCGGTCGGGCGCCTCCGGGAACCTCCTCGGCGGTCAGCGGCTCGGCGCAGGCCTGCGCGCCGGTGCGCCGGCCTGCGGCGCACGCGTGGGCGATGCGCGTGTCGGAGGGGTGCGAGTCGGATGACCGACCTCCACGTGGCCAGGCTCAGCGCCTCTGTCGAGGGCGCCGACTCGCAACGGCTGGTGGCCATCCTCGACCAGGTGGCCGGCGGACGGCTGGCCGATGCCCTCGGTCGGGCGCCGCTGCCCGACGGCGAGTGGTGCGTACGCCGGGTCGATGTGCCCGTGGCCGGCGACCTGGACCGCCCGGACGGCGCGCTGGCCACCCAGTGGGCCGACGCGATCGTGGTCGCGCTCCGTCAGTCGCTGCGCGACGGATCCTGCGACGTGGTGCGCTTCGAGCGCCTCGACGACGCCGTCGACGACCTGCTGAGAGGCCTGGCGCTGCGCGACCCCGGCCGGGAGTGGGCGTGGCGACAGCTGGGCCTGCTCCTGCCCGGTGACGATCCGGTCGCCGACGCGCGCGGGGTGGCCGTCCGGACCTTGGCCGGGCTCCCGCACGGCGTCGCCGGCGCCCTCCATCGGCTGGTCCGCCGCGCCGGGGCCGCCGCCGTCCACCGCCTGCTGGGGGTCGGCGGATGGACCGCGGTGGCCCGACTGGCGCTGCGCGACCTGCCGGGTGGGGCGTACGACGTACCGGCGCTGCTCGACCCCGTCGCGACACCTGACCCGGTCGCGCCGGTCGCCGCGACGCGGGAGCCCGCCGGGTCACCGGCCCGCCGCCGAGTCGAGGCGATGCTGCTCCCGGCGGACGGGCTCCCCCGTTTGCTGCGCGACAGCAGGCTCCGGGTGGACGAGGCGACCGCCCGGGCCTGGGCCGTGCTCGCCGTGGCGGCGGGCGAACCGCGCGCCCTCCTCGGCGTCGAGGCGGAGGCGGTGCTCGCCGAGCTGGCCGGCGTCCTGGCCGGCTCACCGACCGGGCGTTCGGCCACCCGCACCCGGTCGGTGACGACGGAGGGTCACCCGGTGGAAGCCGACCAGGTGACGCCGGACACCGAACGTCGCGCCACCTCGGGGCCGGCACCGACGGTGCCGGACTCGGCAGACGACGCCGACGCGGCCATCGACCGGACCAGCGACCCGACCATCGACCCGCCGCCGACCCGGCAACCGACCCAGGCGTCGACGCGGGCGAGCCGCCGGCCGCCGTCGCACGGTCCGGACGCGCCGCCGGGGACCGCCCGGTCCTGGCGCCGAGCGAGTGGGGAGGGCTGCTCTTCCTCCTCAACACCGCGGCCGGGGCGGGGCTGCCGGAGGCACTCGACCAGGCGAACCCGGGTGACCGCCCACAGTCCTGGCTCCTGACCAGGATCGCCACCCGGCTCGTGCCCGTCGACGGCGACGACCCCGCGGTGCGTGCGCTCGCCGGCCTCGACCCCGTCGGACGCACTCCGGTCGACGGCGCCACTCGCGAGACTCCCGCCGAGAGCACCCTGCTCGACGCGGTCGCGGACGCCTGGGCGACGGAGACGCTCCGCCGGCTCGACCCCCACGCCACCGGCGGCCCAGGGGACGACAGCACCCGGCACGACAGCGCCGCGGACGACACCGCCGGCCACCAGCGACTCGCCGCAGTCCTCCGGCGACCCGCCCGCATCGAGTGGGAGCCCGGCTGGGTGGAGGTCCACCTTGACCTGGACGACGTCGACATCGCGGTCCGCCGCGCCGGCCTCGACCTCGACCCCGGTTGGGTCTGGTGGCTCGGACAGGTCGTGAGGTTCCGCTATGCGTGACCTCTCGTTCGCCGCGCCCTGTCCGCCGTCCCCGACCGTCGCGACCCCGGACGACCTCTCGCTCCGGACCGCGGCGATCGCGCGCGCGGTCGCCGACGTGATCGAGACGACCTGCCGAGAGGCACCGGGAGCCGACCAGGCGGCCGGGTTCCTGCGGACCTGGGCCGACGGCCAGGGCGACATGCCGACCGAGCCCGGCGAAGCGGACGCCCCTCGCGCCGGCACGCCGCTGGGCAGCCTGGTCCGCCGCTTCGGCCTCGACGGCCTCGAGGTCGACCTGCTCCTGCTCGCCGGCCTTCCCGAGGAGCACGAGGGTCTGGCCGCGACGCTGCGCAGCCTCCACCCGCTCGGGGAGCCGGGGGCGACCGTGGGCCTGGCGGCGCTGCTCGGCGACGGGGGCTCGTGGCGCCGCGACCGGCTGCGCCACCTGCTGTCGTCGGGTGCCGCGGTCCGGCACGGGCTGCTCAGGACGAGCGGCTCCGGCAGCTACTTCGAGCGCAGCCTGGCCCTCGCCGAGGAGCTCTGGCCGGCTCTGCACGGATGCGACGCGTGGCCGGCGTCGCTGCGGCGGGCCGACTGCGGGGCGCCGCCCCCCGGCCTGGAGCCGTGGCTGGCGGAGCCGGATGTCGCCGCCTGCGTGGACGTCGTACGGCGCGGCCGGCGCGCGCTCGTCGTCGTGCCGCACGAGGAGGCGACCGTCGCGCTGGCGCGGTGCCGCGCGATCTCCGCCGCCGCCGGGCGGCCCTCGGTGGGCGCCGAGATCGCTGTCGACGACCCGGCGCAGGTCCGTCTGCTGCTCGCCCATGCCGTCGCCCGCGACGCCGTGCCCGTCCTCGTGGCGCGCGGCGGACCGGAGACGCCGGTGGTGACCCCGGAGCTCGGCGACTTCGCCGGGGTGGTGCTGGTGGCCACGCCGCCCGGCCGGCTGCGCCCGCCTCTCGACCGGGCCGTGCTCTCCGTCGACCCGGGTCCGGTGCCGATGGCCTCGGTGCTGGCCGCGTGGCGAGCCGCGCTGCCGAGCCTCAACGGCCGCTCCGCTGAACTGGCCGGCCGCCACCCGCTCGATCCGGCGGTCACCGCCTCGGTCGCCCTCGACCTGGCCACCACCGGCGAGGCCGACACCGACGCCGACAGCAGCGACTGCGCCGGTCGGGTCGCGCGCGCCATCCGGGCCCGGGCCGGGGTCGACCTGCCGAGCGGGGTGACCCTCTGCCGACCCCGCGTCGACTGGTCCCACCTCGTGCTGCCCGCCGACGCCGCGGACGCCCTGCGCTCGGCCGTCGACCGGCTCACCCAGCAGGCCACCGTCCTCGACGACTGGGGCCTCGCGGAGACGGCCCAGGCCCGACGCGGCGTACGCGTGCTGCTGTGCGGGCCGCCCGGGACCGGCAAGAGCCTCGCGGCCTCGGCACTCGCGACCGCCGTCGAGACGGACCTGATGGTCGTCGACGTCTCCCGGCTGGTCTCCAAGTGGCTCGGCGAGACCGAGAAGAACCTGGCCGCGACCTTCGTCGCCGCCGAGCGGACCCGGGCCGTGCTGCTTCTCGACGAGGCCGACGCGCTCTTCGCCACCCGCACCGAGGTCTCCGACGCGCACGATCGCTACGCGAACCTGGAGACCGCGTTCCTGCTGCAGCAGCTCGAGCGGTTCGACGGCCTGGTGGTGCTGACCAGCAACCTGCGCCGCAATATCGACCCGGCCTTCACGCGCCGGATCGACGTGGTCGTCGACCTGCCGCTTCCCGACCTCGACGGACGGGAGGCGTTGTGGCGGCAGCTGCTGCCGGCGCGGGTGCTGGCCGACGACGTCGACGTGACGGGCCTCGCCGCGCTCTACGCCATACCCGGCGGCTGGATCCGCAACGCCGCGCTCGGCGCCGCCTTCGCGGCCGCGGCCGCCGGACAGCCGATCACCCAGCACCGGCTCGTCGACGCCGTACGACGGGAGTACCTGAAGGCCGCGACCCCGTTCCCGGGCCGACCACCGAGGAGACGAGATGACGACGAGACCTGACCACACGTCAGCAGACCACCCCTACGCGGACCCGGATCCGCGGGCGACTCTGCCGCTCCATCCGTGGGCCGACCTGCGGGCGGCCACCGGGATGCTGCTCGGCGCCGACGACTACGAGCTGCTCGCCGGCAACCCGCGCGCCAAGCACATGCTGCACGGGGCCTGGCTCCACGGCGCCGGCGTCGTCTGGGGCCTCGGCGTGCGCCGCAGCGGCGAGTGGGACATCGCGGTCGAGCCCGGCCTGGCCGTCGACGGGTGGGGCCGCGAGCTCCACGTCGACGCACCGCGGTCGGTCTCGGCACGCCGCCTGCTCGAGGAGGACCACGACCCCGGCTGCGGCACCCGGGAGGTCGTGCTCTGTCTGGTGCTGAGGTTCGACGCGTGCCTCGACGGGCAGGTCCCGGCGCTGCTCGACCCGTGCGACGTGACCCGGGAGTCGACCGACTGGTCCCGCATCGTCGAGAGAGCACGGCTCGATCTCGTGCGCGGCTGTCCCGAGCCGGCGGCGACGTACCGCCGGGTGCGCGTGCTGCTCGGTCTCGCCGACCCGGAGCCCGACCCGGACGCCGAGGTGGACGCCACGGCACTGGCCGCACGCGCCGAGGTGGCGGCGGCGCCGTCGCACGAGCGGCCACTCGTGCTCCTCGAGAGGCTGCGGTGCCTGGCCGCGCTCGACGCCGCGGACATCGGCCCGGCGGGGGACCCCTGCTCCTCCGAGCTCTTCCCGGTGGCCGAGGAGGACGCCGGCGTCCTGCTCGCCTGCCTCCGGCTCACCGTGAAGGACGAGTCGGGCTGCCCCGAGATCGTCCGCGCCGAGCTGGACACCTGCCACCGGCCGACCCTCGTCCCGACCGGCGTCCTGACGGACCTGCTCTGCGGGCTCGCGCCAGGGCTCCTGGGGTGGTCCGGTGGGACCTCCCTGGGGCCGCAGGTGGTGCCCGAGGTGGCCTGGGAGCGAGACCGCGACGAGCGCTACGTGCTCCGACTGCCGGTCACCGCCCCGCTCGTGCCGGGCTCGGTTCGCCGCGCAGTCACGGTGTCGTCGCTGTCGGAGAGCGACTGGGTGGTGGAGGACCTGATGGGGCCGGCCCGCTTCGACGCCGACGACTGCTCGATCGTTGTGACCTTCGCCGACCGCCCGGCGCACCCGATCGTGAGGATCGTGGTCCGCGGGACCGGCAGCGTCCCGGTGTACGGCGCGGACCCGGTCGCGCCGCTCGCGGGCGTCGTCGGCGACGACCCCGACCCGGCCGGCCGCGGCCGCGACGCCGTACTGACCGTTCTCAATCCCGTCACCGAGGGAGAGGAGGCACGATGACCACCGACCTGACCGCGCTCGACGGCTTCCGCGGGCTCAACCCGGCGGACGGCCTCTTCCTCCGGGCCGAGCACCTCCAGGCCATCCAGTCCTACGCGCGGTCCCTGGCCTTCGCCGGCGCGACCGCCGGCGGGACCGGCGTGGTCCACGGCCTCGGGACCGGCCTCGACGGCACCGGGTCACCGGGCAGGCTGACGATCTCCCCGGGCCTCGCCATCAGCCCGGCCGGCCGGCTCCTGCGACTGGGCGGCACCGTCTCGGTGCCGCTGGACACCGACCACGTGCCGGCGCGGCTCGCGCACGGCTTCTGGCTGGTCACCCTGCACTGGGCCACCGGCACCTCGGGCTCGGCCCCCGTCTACGGCAGCCTGTGCGACGACGTCTGCGGCGACCCGTGCGAGGGCGGCGGGCGCACCATCGCGCCCTGGCTGGACGAGGGCGTGCGGATCGAGCTGACGCCCGACGCGCTCCCCGGCCTCGACGCGGTGGAGCCGAGCCGGCGCCGCAACTGGCTCGCGTCCGCCTACTTCGAGCGCGAGCGCGCCAGCGGCCCGCCGTGGCTGGTCCCCGCCGGCGTCGGTGACCGGGTCGGTCCGCTCGACTCCCGCGACTGGGACGACGGCACCGCGCTGCCGCCCGAGCAGGGCGTCCCGCTGGCCGTGCTGGGTGCCTCCTACGACGGCTGGTGGCTGGACCAGTGGACCGCCCGGCGGCTGGTCGGCGGACCGGTGGCATCGGCGGCCTGGCAGGAGCGCCTCGCGATCCGGCCCTGGCCGGTGTTCCTGGCGCAGGTCCTGCAGCTCGAGGCCGAGCTCGCGGACCTCGCGGTCGGCCTCGGCGACCAGGGCAGGGCCGGCGAGGTCGTGGTGATCCAGGCCGAGCAGACCGCCCTCCGCGATGCGGTCGAGCGCCTCAAGAAGGAGCTGGCCGGCACTCCGGTCGAGCGCTGGAAGCAGTTCAAGCAGTTCGAGCAGGACACCGATCCCTCGGCCGTTGGCAAGGGCGGCTTCGACACCGTGCGGTCGCTCCCGGGGCTGGGCGTCGGCGAGCTCCCACCCGGTGGCTACCTCGGGACCGACGAGACCGCGAAGAACGTCCGGGAGGTGGTGACGGCCGTCCTCGGCGCCGGCGTCGACGTCGCCTTCCGCGAACTCCGGGCCGACCAGGTCGCCGGCGAGATCCTCGCGGCCCAGCACCGCGACCGGATCCCCCTGCAGAGCGACATCGGCCGCCCCCAGGTCGACGTACTCCTGCCCCTCCTGCCAGCCGACCGGCCCGAGCAGGTCGCGGCCGGCTACGGCTGGGTGGGCTTCGTACGTCGTCCCGCCACGTCGGCGCCCGACCCGGGGCCGTCACCGGATCCGGAGAAGACCGAGGACGTGACGGTCTACTTCGCCTTCGCGGAGGGTGAGCGACCCGAGGACCGGTTCGCGAACGGGTCGGTCAAGGAGGCCAGGGAGCTCGGGATCCTGAGCTACCCCGAGGGCGGCTGGGACTTCCCCGGCGGGGACCTCGCGCGCAAGGCGATGCTGCTGATCGCCGACGTCGGCGACCTGGTCGGCGTGGTGGCCCTCGGCGCCACCGACGAGCGCCTGCCGCTCGGGGCCCTGCGCGCCTCACTGTTCGCGGCGTCCCTGGACGGCGGTCACCCACAGCCGGTCCACGCCTTCAGGTCGGCGGACGATGCCGAGGCGATCGTGCTGCTCCTGCACACCCGCAACCTCTAAAGAAGCCATGACCAGGCGACGGCCTCGTTTGCGAGGCACCGGCGAGGAGGAGGCCGAGCAGGCGGCTCGGGCGGTCGAGGAGGCGCCGGCGACGGCGACCGGCCGGCCCGACCGGTCCGGCGTCCTCGACGGCGTCCGGATGCACCGCGATGCCGGTGCCGCCGCGCTCACGAACGCCGCCGGCGCGCAGGCGGTGACCTGGGGCGAGCACGTCTACCTCTCGCCCCGGGCACCTGCGCCCGAGACCTCCGCCGGCCGCCGGCTCCTCGCGCACGAGCTCACCCACGTCGTCCAGCAGCGGGCCCACGGTGCTCGTCCCCAGCTCTTCACCACCGGGGAGCGATCCCAGATCGCACCCGACCTGGCCGCGATGATGGCCGTGGTCACGGCGCTCGTCAACGCCAGCTGCTCGTACGGCGACCAGGTCGACATGGACCTGCTGGTCCGTCACGGCGGAGGCCAGACGGCGACGGACAAGCTGCCGAAGTCACTCCGCTCCGCCAACGCGGCGCCGTACCTGCTGACGCTCCGCTACCTGATGACGCGCCGGGCCGGGCTGATCGACATGCGCCACTTCCTCCAGCTCCTCTACATCTCCTGGTTCTTCAACACCGGCAACGCCTCGATGGCCAACCGTGGCGCGACGAAGAAGGGGGTCGAGCACGAGGAGACCGCGGAGCCCGGCTCGAAGTACGGGCCCGAGGACCTCACCTCCAACGCCCTCGGCGCCTGGACCGCGACCCGGCTCGCCGGCTTCCCCCAACGCCCGGACCTGATCGCCCGGATCCGCGAGAGCCTCGAGGCTTGCGCGCCCGTCGACTTCTCCTCGCTCTCGCCGGCCAGCCAGAACACCCTGGTGGACTTCTACGCCGCGCAGACCGGTGCCGGCGAGCCGGCCAACCAGAACCGCACCGCCCTCGCCCTGGTCCCGGCGATCCCCGAGCTGGCCGGCCAGGACCGCTCCTTCCCCTTCGAGCTCGACGAGGCCGACCCGCGGAAGGCGACGATCGCGGGACCGGCCTTCACCGGGGGCGCGGCGGGGCTGACCGGCGACAGCGAGATCCGCTCCTTCGTCGCCACCCAGCGCGAGGTCGTCCTGCGCGAGATCCCGCCCGCGGTCCGCGGGCGCCTCGGTGCCCGCCTGCTGTCGGGGTGGGTGAGCGACGCGGACCTCGACGCCTTCGCCTCGCTCTACCGGCTCGGCGACGCGGCGGGCAAGGCCGCGATGCGCTCCGCCGCGGCCGGCGTCACCCTGTCCTCCTTCGGCCAGCGGATCCGGCTCAAGCTGCTGCTGGAGGAGACATGACGGAGCCTCGCCCCCGTTTCGGTGTCTGCACTATCAGGGTCGAGGTACAGCCCGAGCACCTCCTGGTGACCCTTACCGCCACCCGCTTCCTGGGCCCCGGCGGCCGCCGGGCGGTGCCCGGACGACCCGAGCACTTCGCGAGCGCCGACGGTGCCCTGTTGGCGGCCGCGGAGTTCCTCGACTCCTTCGCGCCGGCCGAGGAGCACGACCAACCGTGACACCATCACTGTCACGATCTGTCACAATGAGCCCATGAAGCTCTCCCACCAGCTCCTGTACGGCGGCAACCCGCGCGAGGCGGCCGACCAGGTCGCCGCGCTCGAGAGGGCCGGTCTGGACACGGTGTGGGTGGCGGAGGCCTACGGCTTCGACTCCCCCACGCTGATGGGCTACCTCGCCGCCAAGACCGAGCGGCTGGAGATCGGCTCGGCCATCCTCAACGTCTACTCGCGCACGCCGGGCGCGCTGCTGCAGACCGCGGCCGGGCTCGACAACGTCTCCGGCGGCCGGGCGGTCATCGGGCTCGGCGCCTCCGGTCCGCAGGTGATCGAGGGGTTCCACGGCCTCGCCTACGACAAGCCCGTCGCCCGCACCCGCGAGATCGTCGAGCTGATCCGACGGGGTCTGCGCCGCGAGACGCTCACCCACGACGGCACCTTCACGATCCCCCTCCCCGAGGGCCAGGGCACCGGGCTGGGCAAGCCCCTCAAGCTCCTCACCAGGCCCGAGCGCAACAGGATCCCGATCTGGGTCGCCGCGCTCGGCCCCAAGAGCGTCGAGAGCGTCGCCGAGTACGCCGACGGCTGGCTGCCCTTCCTCTTCCACCCCGACAAGGCCCGGGACGTCTGGGGCGCCGCGCTCGCCAAGGGCGCCGCCAAGCGTCAGGAGGGCCTGGCGCCTCTGGAGATCAGCGCCGGGGGCATGGTGGCGATCGGCGAGGGGCCGGAGACCAAGGCGCTCCTCGACCTGGCGCGGCCGATGTTCGCGCTGTACGTCGGCGGCATGGGCGCGCGGGGCAAGAACTTCTACAACGACCTGGCCTGCCGCTACGGCTACGAGGCCGCGGCCAAGGAGATCCAGGATCTCTACCTGGGCGGCAACAAGCGCGATGCGGCGGCGGTTGTGCCCCAGGAGTGGCTGGAGGCGGCGAACCTCGTCGGCCCCGCGTCGTACGTCAGGGAGCGCATCGCCGCCTTCCGCCAGGCCGGCGTCACCAACCTGTCGATCACCCCGGTGAGCGACGACCCGGCCGCCACCGTCGCCCAGGTCAAGGAGTGGGTCTCCTAGCGCGCTCTGGTTGATTGCGATGGTGATTGCTCCGGTGAGAGGAGCAGTCACCAGCACCAGTGGTGATTGCTCCCGTCAGAGGAGCAGTCACCACGAGCCGCGCACCACCGCGCACGAAGTCGGGCGCACCGCGAACCGATCCGCCACGGCGTGCGTCACAACGGTCAACGGGCCACCTCTCAGCGACCAGCTCTCAGCGACCAGCTCTAAGCGACAAGCCTCTGGGGACCGGCCCTTCCCCACACCGGTAAGCCCCCGGAGGTCACGATGCGCAGCAGGATCCCGATCAAGAAGCGACTTGTCCTCGGCGCCGCCCTCGCCACGGCGGTGGCGACCACGCTGACCACGCTGGGCCCGGTGGCGCCGGCGATGGCCGCGGGCACGCTCGACCCGACCTTCACGGGTGCCGGGCGGGTGGTCGTCCCGGGCGACGGCTACCGCTTCGGCGATCTCGACAGCCTGCCCGACGACCGGTTCGTCACCGTCGGCATCCGCAACAACGCCGCCAGGGACCAGGTCGACGTACGACGCTACCTCGCCAACGGCGCCCTGGACCCGTCCTTCGCCGGGGTCGGAGCCGTTTCCGTCGGCGGCCCGAGGGGCACCTGGAACAGGCCCTCGGTCGTGGTCGAGCCGGTGACCGGCTCGACCTATGCCACCGCCTGGTCGCCCGAGCTCGGCGTGAGCCGGGTGTGGAAGCTCACCGCCGCCGGCGCGCTCGACACCACCTGGAACGGCACCGGCGTGTCGGGGTACGCCGGCAGCCAGTTCACCGACCTCGACATCTCCGCCCGCGGCCAGCTCCTCGCAGTGCGCGACTCCACGATCTACCGCTTCGACAGCTTCGGCGGCGTCGACGCAGCCTTCGGCAGCGGCGGCGGCGCGACCCTCCCGGTGACCATCGACAGCATCGAGGTGCTTCCCGACGGCGACATCGTCGCGGCCGGGCACGGCGGCGACACCCTCGACGCCTTCCGGCTCAGCAACAGCGGCAGGCTCCGCGACTTCGGCACCAACGGCCGCGGCTACTACCGGATGACGCCTCCCCTCGGGTTCGCGATCGCCGGCATGAGTCCGGCGAGCGTCGGCGTGCAGAACGACGGCTCGGTCGTCGTGGCCGGCAACGTGATCGAGCGGAACCTCGGCAACGGCAACCAGCGCTCCGCACTCGTCGTCGTCCGGTTCACCAAGGGCGGCGCCGTCGACAACCGGTTCGCCGTACACCGTGACTACCCGCTCAACCTCTCCGGCACCATCGCGATCCAGGCCAACGACAAGATCCTGCTGCCGGCGATGGCCAACGACCATGCCGCCGTCGTCCGCCTCGACCGCGACGGCACACTCGACCCGAGCTGGGGTGTGGGCGGCAACTTCGTCGACGCCGCCAAGGGCAGCCGGGCGACGGCCATCGAGGTGCAGCGCCCGGGCCGGGTCGTCGCCGTCGGCCTGACGCTCGACACCAACGGCCTGCTCTGGGGGCTCTCGGGTGACCTCACGCCGAGCTGCAAGGGAAAGCTGGCCACCGCCTACGGCGACAACGGCAAGAACACCTTCCTCGGCAGCGACCAGCAGGATGTGATCGTCGCGAGCGGCGGAGCCGACACGGTCAAGACCTACCGCGGCGACGACAAGGTCTGCGCGGGCGGCGGCAAGGACCGGGTGGAGACCGGCTCGGGCGACGACAAGGTCCTGGCCGACAACGGCAAGGACAAGGTCTATGCCGGCAGCGGCAAGGACAAGGTCAAGGGCAGCGGCGGCGACGACAGGCTCTACGGCGGCAGCGGCAAGGACAAGATCAAGGGCGGGCCGGGCGACGACTGGCTGTACGGCGGCGCCGACCGCGACAAGCTCTCCGGCGGCCCGGGGCGCGACCACATCCGTCACTAGCGCACAACGGCCACCACGACCGGCCACCGCAACCGGGGGTCGGCCACGCAGCACAGCGTGGTCGACGCGGTGACCGGCCGGCGTGGGGGGTCGCTTCGGCGGCCCCCCACCCCGGACCGGCCGCACGGCCGGACCGCACTCCGGCGGTCGAGCCCGCGAGCGCCTGCGCGAGCGGTGTCGAGACCCTAATCCGGTGGCGAGTGTCGGCGGCGGCTGCTCCAATGGAGGGCATGCAGCGCGAGATCGCCGGCCGGCTTACGGGTCGAGTCACGAAATGGGTCGTCCTGGTCGTCTGGCTGATCGTGGTCGGAGTCAGCTCCGGCTTCGCGGCCAAGCTGACCGACGTACAGAACAACGAGGCGTCCTCCTGGCTGCCGCAGAGCGCGGAGTCGACCCGGGCCCTCGAGGAGCTGGCCCCCTTCCAGGACCAGAACGACATCCCGACCATGCTGGTCCACCATCGCGACGGCGGCCTGACGCCCGACGACCTCGCGGCGATCGGGGCGCTCACGCCGGAACTGCAGGACCTCGACGGCGTGACCAGGGAGGTGGCCGGGCCGATCCCGTCGCCCGACGGCGAGGTCGCGCAGACCGTCGTGACGTTCAACTTCGGCGTCAACGGGTGGAATGCACTGCCCGCCGCCGCCGACGAGCTGCGCGACCTCGCCGCGATCGACGGCCTCGATCTCTACGTCGCCGGCGCGGGAGGGCAGGCGGCCGACGCGGCGGAGTCCTTCGAGGGCATCGACGGGACCCTTCTCTACGCGACCCTCGCGGTCGTCATCGTGATCCTGCTCTTCACCTACCGCAGCCCCGTGCTGTGGATCCTGCCGATCTTCTGCGCGCTGGTCAGCCTGTTCACCACCCAGGCGGTGATCTACTGGCTGGCCAAGGAGGCCGGGCTCACCGTCAACGGTCAGTCACAGGGCATCCTGACGGTGCTCGTCATCGGCGCCGGCACCGATTACGCCCTGCTCCTCGTCGCCCGATATCGCGAGGAGCTGCGCCGCCACGCTGACCGTCACGAGGCGATGGCCTTCGCGCTCCACCGAGCCACGCCGGCCATCGTCGCCTCGGCGGCGACCGTCGCCATCGGCATGCTGTGCCTCCTGCTCGCCAAGATGAACTCGACCGCGGGCCTGGGGCCGGTCGCGGCCATCGGCGTCGCCATCACCCTGCTGGTGATGATCACACTGCTCCCGGCGCTGCTCGTGATCTTCGGCCGGTGGATCTTCTGGCCCAAGCGGCCGGCGTACGGCTCCTCCGAGCCGACCAGCTCCGGACTGTGGGCGAAGGTCGGCCGGGCGATCGAGCCGCGTCCGCGCGCGGTGTGGGTGGTCACCGCCCTCGTGCTCGGAGCGGCCTGTCTCGGCATGCTCAAGCTCGACACGAGCGGGCTGTCCACCGAGGAGCAGTACACCAAGGAGTTCGAGTCGATCGCCGGTCAGAAGCTGCTGCTCGAGCACGGCCTGCAAGACACCTCCAATCCGGTGATGGTCGTCGCCGCCGAAGACCGGGTGGCAGGCGTCGGGGAGGCTCTCGGCTCCGTCGAGGGGCTCGGTGAGGTGACGCCGCCGATTGCGAAGGACGGGGTCGCTCTGGTCACGGCGACGATGCCGGGCGACGCCGCCGGGCAGGAGGCGCTCGAGAAGGTCGGCGAGGTCCGCGACGCGGTGCATGCCGTCGACTCCGATGCGCTGGTCGGCGGCGGATCGGCGATCCTGCTGGACATCAAGGAGGCCTCGAGCAGCGACAACCGGCTGATCATCCCGGTGGTGCTGCTGGTGGTCATGCTGATCCTGATGCTCCTGCTCCGCGCACTGCTCGCGCCGCTGCTCCTGATCCTCACCGTGATCCTCTCCTTCGGCGCCGCGCTGGGGCTCTCGACACTCCTCTTCACCGAGGTCTTCACCCGCCTCTTCGACCACGGTCAGGGCTTCGCACACGCCGACGCGGCGTTCCCGCTGTTCGTGTTCGTGTTCCTGGTCGCGCTCGGCATCGACTACAACATCTTCCTGATGACCAGGGTCCGCGAGGAGACCGTCGTCCACGGCACCCGCCGCGGCTCCCTGGTCGCGCTGGCCGCGACCGGCGGGGTGATCACCTCGGCCGGCCTGGTGCTCGCCGCGACCTTCGCGGTGCTCGGCACGCTGCCGGTCGTGGCCTTCGCCCAGATCGGCACCGCGGTCGCGCTCGGCGTCATCCTCGACACGATGGTCGTCCGCTCGGTCCTGGTCACCGCCCTCAACCTCGACCTCGGCAACCGGATCTGGTGGCCGAGCAGGCTCGACCGCGGCGATCAGTCGGCCACGACGAGCTCGACCTCGAAGCCCTCGGAGCTCTCCAGGTAGAGCGCGGTGTGCTCGTCGGCGCCGGCGTGCGGCCTTGCTGCGACTACTCTCAGCCGCCTTTCTACGCTACTTCGAGCCGGTCACTCCCATTCGATGGTGCCGGGGGGCTTGCTGGTGACATCGAGGGTGACTCGGTTGACCTCGGCGACCTCGTTGGTGATGCGGGTGGAGATGCGCTCGAGGACGTCGTACGGGAGGCGCGCCCAATCGGCGGTCATCGCGTCCTCGGAGGTGACCGGACGGATCACGACCGGGTGGCCGTAGGTGCGGCCGTCACCCTGCACGCCGACGGAGCGCACGTCGGCAAGAAGTACGACCGGCATCTGCCAGATGTCGCGGTCGAGGCCCGCGCGGGTGAGCTCCTCGCGCGCGATGATGTCGGCGCGGCGCAGGATCTCGAGGCGCTCACGGGTCACCTCGCCGATGATGCGGATGCCGAGCCCCGGGCCCGGGGAACGGCTGCCGCCACACCATCGACGACGGCAGGCCGAGCTGCTCGCCGACGGCGCGGACCTCGTCCTTGAAGAGCGTGCGGAGTGGCTCGACGAGCTCGAACTCGAGGTCGTCGGGCAGTCCGCCGACGTTGTGGTGGGACTTGATGTTGGAGGTGCCCGCGCCGCCGCCGGACTCGACGACGTCGGGGTAGAGGGTGCCCTGGACGAGGTACGCGGTTGTGCCTGGCGCGCTCCCGAAGACGCGCACCTCGGCCGCCTCGAAGGTGCGGATGAACTCGCGGCCGATGATCTTGCGCTTCTCCTCCGGGTCGTGCACCCCGGCGAGCGCGTCGAGGAACTGGTCGGCCGCATCGACCACGTCGAGGGAGTCGAAGACCTCCTCGAAGTCGCGCCTGACCTGCTCGGTCTCGCCCAGGCGCATCATCCCGTGGTCGACGTACACGCAGGTGAGCCGGTCGCCGATCGCGCGCTGCACCAGCGCGGCGGCGACCGCGGAGTCGACGCCTCCGGAGAGCGCGCAGATGGCTCGGCCGTCGCCGATCTGCGCCGAGATCTGGGCGACCTGCTCGTCGACGATGTTGACCATCGTCCAGGTCTGCCGGCAGCCGGCGATCTCGTGCAGGAAGTGCTCGAGCACCTGCTGACCGTGCTCGGTGTGCATCACCTCGGGGTGCCACTGGACGCCGGCCAGCCCGCGTGCGACGTCCTCGAAGGCGGCCACCGGGGTCACGTCGGTCGACGCGAGCACCGTGAAGCCCTCGGGAGCCTGGGCCACCGAGTCTCCGTGTGACATCCAGACCCGGTGCTCGGCCGGCAGGCCGGCGAGAAGGGTGCCCGGCTCCGTCACCCGGACCGGCGTACGGCCGTACTCGCGGGCACCCGTCTGCGCGACCTCGCCACCGAGCGCCCGGGCCATCGTCTGGAAGCCGTAGCA
Organism: uncultured Actinomycetota bacterium; assembly: GCA_963767345.1. GTDB lineage: Bacteria > Actinomycetota > Actinomycetes > Propionibacteriales > Nocardioidaceae > Nocardioides. The sequence continues at coordinate 2,183,852 of CAVYDO010000003.1, read as the reverse complement.
CATCCCGAAGACCGGCACCCCCGCCGTGAACAGGCCCGGGTCGATGGCCGGCGCGCCCTCCTCGTAGACCGACGAGGGTCCCCCGGAGAGCACGATCGCCTTCGGGCCTCTGGCGAGCATCTCCGCGACGGACATCGAGTGCGGCACGATCTCGCTATAGACCCTCGCCTCCCGCACCCGCCGCGCGATGAGCTGGGCGTACTGCGCACCGAAGTCGACGACGAGGACGAGGTCATGGTCCGTCACTCCCCGGAGTTTAGTGCCCCGCCGACCCGGCGCCGATTGTCCCCCAGAAGCGCTCGACCCGGCGCCGTTTGCCCTCCCGAGCAGGTCGACCCGGCGCTCGTTGTCCTCCCAAAGAGGTCGACCCGGCGCGTATTGCACTCCGCCGATGCGTTGGCGGCCTGGTGGAGGACAAACAGCGCCGGGTCGGCGGGCGACCGAGGAAAACACCGCCGGGTCGGCGGATGGTCGAGGACAAACAGCGCCGGGTCGGTCAGAGTGGCGTGATGGGGAGGCGGAGCACGGCGGGGGCGTGAGGGGGCACGACCGGGCGGCGGGGTGCGACCGGCGTGATCGCGGCGTACGCCGAGCCGAGGGGTGGGCGCGGGTCGGGCTCGCCCTTGTTGGGCCACAGCGCCAGCGCCCGCTCGGCTTGGGCGGTGATGGTCAGAGACGGGTTGACGCCGAGGTTGGCGGAGATCGCCGAGCCGTCGACGACATGCAGGCCCTCGTAGCCGAAGACCCGCTGGTAGGCGTCCACGACGCCGGTGTCCGGCGAGTCGCCGATCGTGCAGCCTCCGATGAAGTGGGCGGTGAGCGGCCGGTTGAAGGGCTCGCCGACGTTGCCGCGCGTGACGCCGCCCATCAGCGCGGCGAGACGCCGTACCGCCTCGTTGGCGATCGGGATCCAGGTGGGATTCGGCTCGCCGTGCCCCTGTCGGGAGGAGAGCCGCCAGCCGCCGCCGGGCAGCCGCTGAGGGAAGGTGGTGATCGAGTTGTCGAGGGTCTGCATCACCAGTGCGATCACCGCGCGCTCCGACCAGTGCTTCACGTCGTAGCCGGACGCGAGGCTGCGCCTCTGCACCCAAAGCTCGCGCAGCCAGGTCTGCCAGCGCGGCCGGTCGCCGTCGGTCACCGGCCCGTCGGTGAGCACCGTCTGCAGCAGCGACATCGCGTTGCTTCCCCTGCCGTAGCGGACCGGCTCGATGTGCGTGTGCTCGTCGGGATGCCACGACGACGTGATCGCCACGCCGCGCGAGTAGTCGACCCTGGCGTCGGGTGCGATCGCGCCGATCAGCGACTCGGAGTTGGTGCGGGTGAGGACGCCGAGCCGGTCGCTGAGCCCGGGCAGGTCGCCCTCGGCCTTCAGCCTGTGCAGCAGCTTCTGGGTGCCGAGGGCCGCCGCGGAGAAGATCACCTGCTCGGCGGTGAACGACCTGGTGGCCCGTTGCCGAGACGCCTTCGCCTTGGTCCAGCGCACCTCGACCCGATAGCCCCTACCGGGCAAGGGTTCTACGCGCGTCACCGTCGTCAGCGGGTGCACGACGGCGCCGGCTCGCTCGGCGAGGTGGAGGTAGTTCTTGACGAGAGTGTTCTTGGCGTTGTGGCGGCAGCCCGTCATGCACTCGCCGCAGTTCGTGCACGTCGTACGGCGTGGACCGGCGCCGCCGAAGTAGGGGTCCTCGACCTCACTGCCGGCCGGGTCACCCGGCCCACCGAAGAAGACACCGACCGGCGCCGGGTGGAAGGTGTCTCCGCGGCCCATCTCCTCGGCGACCTTTCGCATCACCTCGTCGGCGGGGGTCAGGCCCGGGTACGTCGTCACCCCGAGCATGCGCTTGGCCTGGTCGTAGTAGGGCGCGAGCTCGGCCCTCCAGTCGGTGATGTGCGACCACGACGGGTCGGCGTAGAAGGGGTCGGGCGGCTCGTAGAGCGTGTTCGCGTAGTTGAGCGACCCGCCGCCGACACCCGCGCCGGCCAGGATCATGCAGTCCTTGACCATGTCGATGCGCTGGATGCCGTAGCAGCCGAGCGCCGGTGCGTAGAGGAAGCGGCGTACGTCGAACGAGGTGGCCGCGAAGTCCTCGTCGGCGAAACGTGCCCCGGCCTCGAGGACGGCGACGCGGTAGCCCTTCTCGGTCAACCGCAGTGCGCTGACCGATCCCCCGAAGCCGGAGCCGATGACGACGACGTCGTAGTCGAAGGCCCGATGGCTCCCGCTCAACTCGACCCCTCGGTGGTCGAGCCCGCGAGCGAAGCGAGCGGTGTCGAGACCATCACGGGCGCCGCGTCCTCCGAGCGAGCCTGAGGTAGAGCGTCATCGCCCGCGCGTACCGCTCCTCGGAGAGCCCGAGCACCGGCGCGAAGCGGAACAGCCGCTGCGTGGCGACGGTCTGCGCCTCGGTGAAGCGCAGCAGCCCCTCCGCACCCTGCCGGCGGCCGAGGCCGGACTGACGCATCCCGCCCATCGGGGAGTCGATGCTGGCGAACGAGGCGGCGAAGCCCTCGTTGATGTTGACCGTGCCGCACCTGACCTGTCGGGCCAGCGCCCGGGCCCGCGCGCCGTCGCGGGAGTAGATCGACGCATTGAGCCCGAGCTCGCCGTCATTGGCGCGGTCGACCGCCTCCGCCTCGTCCTGGAAGCGGTAGAGCGAGACGACGGGCCCGAAGGTCTCCTCGGCGAAGCAGGTCATCTCGGGTGTCACGCCCTCGAGGATCGTGGGCTCGTAGACATAGGGGCCGAGGTCGGGCCGGTGCCGGCCGCCGGTGAGCACCCGCGCACCCTTGGCGCGGGCGTCCTCGACGTGCCGGACGACGGTGTCGAGCTGCTGCTGGCTGATCAGCGAGCCCATGTCGACCTCCCAGTCGAGGCTCGCCCCGATCGTCATCGCCTCCGTGCGAGCGACGAACCGCTCGACGAACCGGTCGTAGACCTGGTCGGCGACCAGCAGCCGCTCCGTCGAAACGCACATCTGCCCGGCGTTGGAGAAGCAGGCCCGTACGGCGCCCTCCGCCGCGCGCTCGACCTGCGCGTCGCGCAGCACCAGCATCGGGTTCTTGCCACCCAGCTCGAGCGAGCAGCCGATCAGCCGGTCCGCACACTGTTTTGCGATGTGCCTGCCGGTGGCGGTCGACCCGGTGAAGCAGACGTAGTCGGCGCGCTCGATGATCGACGTACCGACCCGAGCGCCCGGCCCCGCGACGACCTGCCACAGGTCGGGCGGGAAGCCCGCCTCCTCCAGCAGCACCTTGCCGAGCAGGGCCGTGAGCATCGACTGGGAGTCGGGCTTGGCGACGACCGCGTTGCCGGCGAGCAGCGCGGCGAGACCGTCGACGACGGCCATCGTGTAGGGGTAGTTCCACGGGCTGATGACGCCCACGATCCCTTTCGGCACCCGATTGACGTCGATCCGGGTGAGCACCGGTACGACGCCCACGCCGCGCCGGCTCTCCAGGAGCCGGTGGGCGGTCCGCGCGTAGTAGCGCGCGGTCAGCGCGACATGCATCGGCTCGTCGAAGGCGTGCTTGCGTGCCTTCCCCGACTCCCAGCAGATCAGGTCGATGATCTCGTCCTGCCGGTCGAGGATCAGATCGTGCAGGCGCAACAGCACCCCTGCGCGTTCGTCGAGCGACGTACGCGCCCACGCCCGCTGCGCCCGCCGCGCGCGGACGAAGGCCTCGGCCACGTCGCCGTCGCTCGACTGCGGGATGTGCGCGAGCGGCCGCCCGTGCAGGGGCGAGACCGCCTTGACGGTCTCCCCCGTCGTCGAGACGACATGCCGGGTCAGGGTCTCGACGTACTCCGGCTCGAGTGCGTACGCCGCGGTCGGGTCGTGCTCGGGATCTGCCGGCCCCCCGACCAGCGGCCTGCCTGCCGCGTCACCCTGCGTCATACCTCCGAGCCTAGGCGGAGTCGTGGTCACGAACGCGACCCTCCGCGACAATCTTCCGGCAGATTCCGACAGCGCCGGCCCGCGTCAGCGGCGAGCGAGTGCTCGCGTCGGATCCCCCGCATCCGACGCGAGCACCAAAGGTGTCGGCGAGCGCCGAGCCGGGGGCGCCGTCGCTCGCGGCGCCCCCGGGAAAGCATCCGAGCCACAGCCCGGAGTCATCAAGTCCTCCGATAGGGCGACAGTCCACGCCCTGCGAACTCGGCGAGCGAACCCGCGGACTGCCCTACCCTGCGGTCATGGTGCGGCAGGCGCCGACGTGGTCGAGTGCGCTGGATCGGGTGCTGCCGATCGGGTGCGCGACCTTCCTCGGGCTGCAGGCCGCGCACCTGGTCACCGCGCTCCTCTCGGCAACCGAGGGCCGCACCCGGCTGCTGCTCGGCTTGATCCTGATCGGGCATCTCGGGCTGGTCGTTGGGTGCCTGGTGCCCTCCTGGCGACGGCCCAGCGCAGCGTTCAAAGCCGGGCTTCTCCTCCTCGCCTTCGCGGATCTGTGCCTCGGGTCGGCCGTCACCTGGGTGCCCGACCCCGGACTGTCTCAGAACAGCCTGCTCATGGTGCCCACCGTCACCCTGCAGAGTGTCCACATCGTCGCGATCTGCCTCAGCGCTCGCCTGCTTCCGGTCGTCCTCGTCCTCCTGGCCACGGCGCCGCCCTACCTGCTCCTCCACCGTCCGCTCGACCTCGGGGGCATCGCTCTCGACCAGTGCGTGATCACCGCCGCTTCCACGCTGGTCGTCTGCGCGGGGATCGGCTACCTGCGCTACGGGAGCCGGTACGCCGAGCAGCTCGACCGGCTCAACGCAGCCAACCGCCTCGAGATCATTGCCCAGAGAGCCGGGGAACGAGCCAGAGCGGCGGCACGACGAGTGATCCACGACCACGTGATCAGCGCGCTACGGGCCATTGAGATGGGCCTCCCGGCGGCATCCGTGAGGACTGCGTGTGAGGAGGCGCTCTCCGCCCTCGACCAGCAGCGCCCCGTCGACGACCTCGACGACCTGCTGAGGTCTCTGCGGAGCCACTCCGAGACGGCGACGGACGTCGTAGACCGGGGCTGGCCGGCCACTCCGCCCCGAGCAGTGCTCGAGGCTCTTCGGGACGCCGCGCACGAGGCGATGAGGAATGTGGCGCGACACAGCGGATCCCGAAACGCGCGCGTCGTCGCGAGCACGGGGCGCGACGGCGAACTCGTCCTCGAGATCACCGACGAAGGGTCCGGAGCCCATCGGTCCGCGCCCACCACCTTCGGCATCGCACAGTCGATCCGCGCGCGCGTCGAGGATGTCGGTGGCGTGGTGCACATCACCGCTACGCCGGCGGTGGGCACCCGGGTACGGCTCGCCTGGCATCCGCCCGCCAGTGAGTCGCCGCTCGACAATCCGTACGCCGTCGCGAACCGGCGCCGAGGATACCTGGCGCTCATCGCGCCGCTGATCGTCCTCTACTCCTACCTCGCCGCCCGGCATCATGGTGACCGCCCGGTCGCGACGGCGATGCTCCTGGTGTCGCTGTCGATCGCCCTCCTGCTCACCGCCTGGCGATTCGGCTCGCGAAGACCACGGCCCCGGGACGCGCTGTGGGTCTGCCTGACTGTCTCGTCGGCAACCGCGATCGGCTTGAGCGTGGCGCCGCAGGGATCGCTGCAGGACTACCGCTCCTGGTGCGTCGGCATGGCCGCCGGGCTCACGATGATGCTGGCCTTCGAGGTGCGGCCCATCGCGGTCGTGCTGCCGCTGGTGATGCAGGACCTGGTGATCCTGGCCTTCGTCCGCGCCGACCCGACCGTAGAGGTCTCCGGAGCAGTCGGCGCCATCGGGACGACGCTGAGCATGGTGCTCGTCGTCGGCCTCTTCGGGGTGCTGCTCAGACGCAGCTCCGTCCTGACCCGAGCCGCGGAGCAGACCCGGCTGAACGATCTCGAGGAGAGTGCGTGGGCGGGGATCCGGGAGGAGGCCCGTCGCATCCACCTGGCCACCCTGAAGAACGATGTCGTGCCCTTCCTCCGCTCCGCGGCCACCAGTCCGGACACCGCCGACCGTGTCGAGGCGGCCTTCCTCGCGGCCCGTTGCCGCGACGAGCTCTACCTCCCGCAGCCCCTGCCCGGCGACGTACGGCGTGCGGTGGACGAGGCACGCCGGCGCGGGGTGGTCCTGAACTTCCGGGCGGAGGCCGACGACGCCCGGCCGTGGCCTCCCGGCCAGGCGGGGATCGTCGGCCGGTTCGCCGCGTCCGGGCGCCACGACGTGATCACTGTCTTCGGCGGATCCGACCCGCGCGTCGTGTGCCTGCCGCCGCTGTCACCCGGCGAGCAGCCCTGGTGCGAGTTCGCGAGCGGGTCCCCGACGAACAACGTGACTGTCGAGTCCGACGGGAGCCGGTCCGTCGTCCGCGTGGCCGGGCAGCACCACCCCCCGGGCATCGCGACTGCCGAGCAACGAGATGTCGTCGGCCGTCGACCAACCGCCGGCCGGTAGTTGAGCCGGACGACGGTCGTCCCCGTGTATCTTCCGGCGGGCCTGTATCTTCCGGCGGGCCCGTGTCTTCCGGGGGCCCGTGCTTCCGGCGGGCCCGGATGTCCACCGATTGGACGACTGTCGGCGGAGGGGCCGAAGGCGCTCCACTTGTCCAATGTGCGCCGCGACGTCCTCCCGGGAGATCTCGGTCGCCACGATCGACGACCACGCTGTGGTCCGGCAGGGGATCCAGTCGCACCTGGAACGGGTCGCCCCGGAGATCTCGTTCGTCGCGTCGTCGGCGACGGTCGCCGAGTACCTCGCCGGCGGCGCGCAGGCAGACGTCGTGCTCCTCGATCTGATCCTGCATGGCGGCTCGTCGGTCGAGGACATCCCTTCACTCGTGGACTCCGGCGCGCAGGTGCTGATGTTCACCACCGAGGAGCGCCCGGTCCCGCTCCGTCGCGCCGTCGAGGCGGGCGCCAGCGGCGTCCTGCTCAAGAGCGACTCCCTGGAGAGCCTGGTGGCCAACGTCCGCCAAGCGATGAGCGGGGAGTTCTGCTGCTCCGGCCCCCTCGCGCACGCCCTCGTCACGGACCCCCGGGCGTACGTCGATCTCTCCGACCAGCAGCGTCAGGTGCTCGCATGTCTTGCCGACGGTCTCGACTACCGAGGCACCGCCCGCGCGATGGGCATCGCCGAAGGCACCGTCAAGACCCACCTCAGCCGAACGCGCGAGAAGTTCGCCGAGCTCGGTCTCAGCGGCAACTCGCACTTCCTCACCCGGCAGGCACTCGACCAGGGCCACATCGGCTGAGAGCGGGCGACTCGGCGGCGCCGTCCGGTCGTATGTGTACGATCGTACACATGACCACGGACTACTTCGCCGGCGACCCCCGCACGAACCGCGAGCGGATGCTGGCCGGCGATCTCTACATCGCCGACGACCCCGAGAGCGCCCGGCGCGCGCAGCGCGGGGTGCGGCTGGCGGACGCCTACCACCGCGCCGCCGTCGAGGACGAGGGTGCGGCGCGGCCGCTCCTCGCCGAACTGCTCGGCAGCCTCGGCGAGGACGCTTTCGTCAAGCCACCGCTGTACGTCGACTACGGCGAGCACATCGTGATCGGCGACCGCACCTTCGTCAACTACAACCTCATGGCCCTCGACGTCGCGCCGATCACCATCGGGGCCGACTGCCAGATCGGGCCCAACGTCCAACTGCTCACGCCGACCCACCCGATCGAGCCCCAGCCCCGCCGCGACAGGCTCGAGGCGGCCCTGCCCATCACCGTCGGCGACAACGTCTGGCTCGGCGGCGGCGTCATCGTCTGCCCCGGCGTGACGATCGGGGACAACAGCGTGGTCGGCGCCGGGTCCGTCGTCACCCGCGACATTCCCGCCAACACGGTCGCGGTCGGCAACCCGGCGCGCGTCATCCGAGAGATCTGACCCGCATGTCCCCTTCGAAACGGAGGGAGCGGCGGGCCAGGCCCGCCCGGCGTACCGACCCCGGACGGCGCGACCGGATCGTCGACGCCTGCCTCGACGTCATCGCCGACGTCGGTGTCGCCGGGGTTTCCCATCGCCGGGTGGCGGCCGCCGCGGACGTGCCCCTGGGGTCGATGACCTACCACTTCGACGGCATGGACGACCTGCTCCGTGAGGCGTTCACCCGCTTCTCCCGGACGGTCAGTGAGCGCTTCGTACGCCGGATGGCCGAGGCCGCGGACACCGATGCGGCCGTGCGCGCCGTCACCGCCATCGTCCTCGAGGACGTTTTCGGCGAACGGCGCGAGCTGGTCCTGACCCACGAGCTCTACACGCTCGCCGCCCGCGAGCCGACCGTCAGGGACATCACCGAGGACTGGATGGCTCGGAGCCGCCGGGCGCTGGAGATCCACTTCGACCCGACCACCGCCCGCCTGCTCGACGCCCTGGTCGAGGGCCTCACGATCCATCGCGCGCTCGACCGCGACCCTCTGGACGCCGCGGCCGTCACGGAGGCGATCCGCAGGGTCGCCGGCTGACCGATTGCGATCCTCCGCGCCTCGTCCTGGGTGCCAGACGCCGCCAGTAGTCGGGAGAGCCGCGCTTGGCGCGAGGGATCGCGGATGGCTCGGGCGAGCGCGGAGCCCGGTACGACGATCTGGTCACCGGTCTGATTCGCCCGCATGAGCAGAAGCGCCACCCGCCGGTCGTTGCGGTCCAGTTGGATCAGTGGCCCGGCGTCGAGGGTCACTCCGCCCGTCACGCTGCCCCCATGGAGTTGGTGTGGCCCAGTACCTCGTCTGCCCACGCGCCCTCCTCGGGGGTCATCGGCCAGCCAGCGTCCTCCAGCGCCTTGGCCAGCATGGCGCCCCAGCCGGTCACGTCGTCGAGCGACGTCTTCACGGCGTGCTGCACAAACCCCGAGACGCTGTCGGCCTTTCCCTCAGCGACCAGTTCTCGGATCGCTGCTACTGCCTGCGTCGGGAGTGTGACGGTGACCTTCTGCGAGTTCGCCTTACCACTCACCCTCCGTCGGAGGATGCGAATTGCGCCTGGGTTGAGGAACGCGATCGCGATGCGAGGAGACCCGCGGCGCGGCGAACTCAGAGATCCGGCAGCAGGAGCTGTGGGATTCCGGCAACTGCCCGTGTCAGGGTGGGGGCATGATCGACCTCACTCCGACCTGCGACCGCGCCCGCGACGTACTGGCGAACGTCCACGACGATCACCTCGGCCGGCCCACCCCAGTCGGCATGACGGTGGGGCAGGTGGTGCAACACCTGCTCGGCCTCTCGGTCGCCTTCCGCGACGCGGCGGCCAAGCTCGACAACGCCAACACCAGTACGCCGCCCAGCCCGGCGACCGAGCCGGTTCCGGCCGACTGGCGAGAGCGCACCGACGCCGGATTGCGCGAGCTGGCCGAGGCGTGGCTCGACTCGAGCGCCTGGACCGGCATGACCAGGGCGGGTGGCGTCGACCTGCCGGGCGAGGTCTGCGGGTTGGTGGCGCTCGACGAGGTCCTCCTGCACGGATGGGACGTCGCCCGGGCGACCGGGCAGTCCTATGCACCCGGCGACGCCGAGACCGAGGCGGTGCGGCCGATCGTCACACCCGACCCGTCAGCCCCCGACGGTAGCGGGCGGGAGGGTCTCTTCGGCGCCGTGGTCGAGGTGCCGGCCGACGCGCCGGCCTTCGACCAGGTCCTCGCCCTGGCCGGCCGCGACCCCCGGTGGAGCGCGTCATGAGCCACGTCCATCACGGCATCGACTACATCGAGCTGAACGCACCCGACCTCGAGGTGGCCAAGGCCTTCTACTCGACCGCGTTCGGGTGGGAGTTCGTCGACTACGGCCCCAGCTACGCCGGCTTCCGCACCCCCGGATCTCCGGCGGGCGAGGAGGCCGGGGGCATCGCGGCAGCCGGGGACGGCGTACGAGGTGGGCCGCTCGTGCTGCTCTGGACCGACGACCTCGACGCCACCCTGGCGGCCGTCACCGCGGCCGGCGGCACCATCGTGGTCGAACCCTTCGACTTTCCCGGCGGGCGTCGCTTCCACTTCACCGACCCCGCCGGCAACGAGCTCGGGGCCTGGACCAGCACGTCCCACTGACCCGCTCGACGGGCAGCTGCAGCACCCGGCTGGCGTCGTCCGTGGTGCCGACCGCGCACGCCCCCCGAGGTACGGAGCGTGCGCGGTCGGTGGGCGGGCCCCTCTGTCTGTCCCGAGGGACCCGCCCGGCTCTCAGACGTCGCCGTTGGGGCGTCCCGCGTGCGACCTGATGCTCGCGGGGTTCGTCTTCTGCTTGACCTCCCGGCCGTCGCTCTTGCCACCGCGGTCGGTGTCGGCGTGGACTGGGCTGGTCTTCATCTTCTTGAAGCGCTTGTTCTTCTTGCCGGTCTTCTCGTGCTTGTCCTTCAGACCGTCGCAGTCGGTGTCGGCGTTGGTCGGGTCGGACCTGACCTTCCCGACCTTCCACCACTTGGCCTTGGGGGCGACCTTTAGCCGCTGCTTCACCTTGTAGCCCCTGGCCTCCTTGCCGTCCTTCAGGCCGTCGGCGTCGGTGTCCTTGGTCAGCGGGTTGGTGTGGATCAGCCCGATGTCCTGACCGCCGCGCGGCCGACCGGTCTTCATGAACACCTTCTGCTTGATGATGAAGCCCTTGACCTCCTGGCCGTCGGTGAGACGGTCGCCGTCGGTGTCGGGCTTGAGCGGGTTGGTCTCGACCTTGCCGATCGCGACGGCCTTCTCCTTGTTGCAGCTCACGCCCTGGTAGACCAGCTGGCCGATACGGACGCCGCGGACCTCTTCGCCGTCGGTCAGACCGTCGTCGTCGGTGTCCGGGTCGTTGGGGTTGGTGCCGTGCTGCTGCTCCTCCTGGTTGGTGAGGCCGTCGTTGTCGGGGTCGTCGTTGGGTCCGGTGCCGGGACCGCCTGGGCCGCCGGGACCGCCCGGGCCGCCCGGACCACCCGGGTTGGTCGGGTCGTCGGCGCACTTGACGCCGCCGGACGGCGCGGTCGCGTTGGCCGAGGCACCACCGATCTTCAGATCCAGATTCGCGACCGGCGCCCCGGCGAGCCCGTCCACATCCAGTGAGACTCCGGCGATCGCGTCGATCGACCCGGCGCCGGTGGCGCCAGAGGAGGTGTTCTTCAGACCGAACGTCTTGACCGAGACATTCGCGGAGATCACCCCGGGCAGACCGCCGACGGGCACCGAGATCTCCTGACCCGAAGCGACATCCAGTCGCACCGCCGGTTGGCCCACGACCTCGACGACGACGACCGGGTTGTTCATAGACGCCGTACCTGCGGAGCCGTTGGAGTTCGCCGTCAAGATGACCGGTTTGCTCACCGAGATCTTCACGTTCCCGTTGAGGAGCGAGGTATCCGCCACGGTGGTGGTCGTGGTGGACCGGACGTCGTCACCCCAGGCGGGAGTGTCGACCAGCTCGGTCTTCGCCGTGGTCTGCACCGCGCCGATCGTCGCGAGATTGCCTGCCACGGGAAGGTCCAGCAGCTTGCTCTCGGCGAGACGGGTGGACGACGAGGCGAGACCGCGTACGCCTCCGTTGGGCGTCACGCAGGTGTCGTCGGTGGCGTAGTTGGCCGAGACATCGCCCTGGAGAAGGCCCAAGGTCGCGAGCGGCGCAAGGTTGAGATCAGGCAGCACACCCGACTTCGAGGCCGCCGGCGGCGCGGCCACCTTGATGCTGGTCGGCGTCTCTCCGGCGGCGGGCACGTCGAGGTTCCGGCTCTCGGCGGTCGACTTCGCGTCGGCCGTCCCAGCGCTGTTGACCCGGGTCTCGGACTTGCCGATCCCGACGCCGGCGAGGTCCAGACCGAGCGCGTTCACTGAGAGACCGACCAGCTTGGCGTCCGCACCACCCGAGTAGTCCCCGGTCGCCCCCGCGGCGGCCGGCGACGTAACGATGCCGCTGAGGGCGGTCGAGGCTAGAGATGCGACACCGACCGCCGAGACGGCGGCTCGCATTCGCTTTCGATTCATTTGGTTCTCCTTGGTTGGGGGTGACACCCACCTGGAGACGAGGGGGTCAGGTCTCCACGGAGCTCGATGGGTGCGTGCAGCCGGCCGCCGACTGTCAGAGAGCCGAGGGGCGCGGCGCGCGTCACGATAGGTGCGCCGGCAGGAAACTCCTATGACTCCATATGAATGTAAGCGTCGCTCTTACACTTCGGCGTCGCCAGCCGGGTGACCCGAGGCCGCTTCCCCGCCGTCGAACCGGTAGCCGCTGCGGTGGATGGTGGTGATGGCACCCGGACCCAGCTTCCGCCGCAGGTAGCCGACGTAGATGCGGAGCAGGTTCGAGCCCGGCGGGAGCTCGCCTCGCCAGACATGGTCGACCAGCTCCTCGACGGACACCACGCGTCCGGCGTTGAGCATCAGGATCTCGGCGAGTGCGAACTCCCGCGGCGTGAGCTCGACCCAGGTGCTCCCGACCGCCGCTCGCTGGGCCACCCGGTCGAGCGTCACACCCCCGACGGTCGGCATCCCGTCGCACCGACCGGTGGCGGGCGTGCCGTGCACGGTCCCCGCCCGGTTCGCGCGCGACGTACGCAGCCGGACCCCGAGCCGAGCCTTGAGGACCGGCAGTCTGACCGGCTTGACGACCAGGTCGTCGGCACCCCGGGCGAGAGCCGCCGGCGACTCGACGGAGAGCGAGGCCAGCGCGACGACGGGGCAGCGACAACCCTTACGGCGCAAGGCTTCGAGGACCGCCAGCCCGTCCCGCCCGGGCACGTCGAGATCGAAGATCACGAGGTCGATCCACCCCGTGAGCGCAGCGCTCTCACCCTCGAACGCGTCGCTGACGACCGTGACGCCGTACCCGTCGGCGACCAGACCACGCACCAGCACGGCTGCGAGCGGGGCGTCGGCCGTCATCACCAGGATGTGCTCGCCCGCCATGAGAGACCGCTACCCGTCGTTCACGTACCGGAAACCTGCCCGTCCAGGATGCGGCTGCTCGAGGAAGGACTGCGTCCCCGCCTTGGCCGCGATGCCGAACGGCAGCCCAGCACGCGATCCCGCGCAGCGACGGCAACGGGGAGGTTCGAGGTCAACAAGAGACCTCGAACCTCCCCGACGTACAGAGAGTGGAGCTGCGGGGAATCGAACCCCGGTCCTCGAGCGTCGATCCAGGTCTTCTCCGGGTGCAGTCGGTGTTGGCGCTTTTCTCGGCCCCGGCGCTCGCACAGACACGTCGCCGACAGGCCCAGTCGCAGAAAGAGTCCCGGTCACCCGTCTGCGACGGTGAGTGACCAGCAAGTCTCCTAGATGAGGCCTGGGTCCGGGACGGAGACGGGTGCCCGGTCAGACCCTTCGATCACCGCTCAGGCGGCGAGTTCGAAGTCGTTGCGATTAGAGTCGGCAACTGTGTTTTCCAGCGTTCGTTTACGAGATGTCGCTGGCTCCTCGACCCGCTTCTCCTGGAACTAACGTCCCAAGTCGAAACCGATCAGCCCCTCTTGAGTTGTGATGTTCATGCTACCGGTCAACACCCACCACCGTCGCCCGCATTCCCGTCAGGCCGGCCCGAGCTCCAGGTCGGCACCGAGGTCGATGACCTCTTGAGACGTGGTCAGGCTCAGTCGCGGGTCGGTCACGAGCGCCGCGAGGTCGGTCGCGGCACGCCCAGGTCGAGGAGGCGCGGGTCCTTCGTGATGGCGGCCCCGATGACCTGGACGGCGATGTCCTCACCCTCACGCCGGTCGATCACGTAGACGACGCCTGGGTCTTCCTCCGGCTCCAGGGTCCTGCCAGCCGAGCGTCCCCCGTGATCGACCCTTGCATGGTGGACGAATATGGATCGCCCAGATCGCCACGAACCTCCACTTCCGTCCATCGTGCAAGGCACGGAAGCCTTGCCGGGCCGCGGCTCAATGAGCGGGTGCCCGGACAGGTAGATGACATCAGCCCCGCCCCGCGCCGCGTGCCCTGTGCACCCGGGTGGCCCTGGCGAGGGTCCGTCGAGGGCCACGCGGGTGCAGGGTGGACAAAGTGGTTCGTCCGGATCCCTCCGAGCCCCCGTCTTCTCGGATCCGTGGTCAGTCGCGGATGCCCTTCAGGCGCCGCTGGACCGCCGTCTCCTTCTCGCGCTGGAACTCGCGCTCGGCGATGGCGTGCCGCTTGTCGTAGGCCTTCTTGCCTCGGGCGAGGGCGATCTCGACCTTGGCGCGGCCGTCCTTGAAGTAGAGGGAGAGCGGGACGAGGGTGTAGCCCTTGTCGGTGATCTTGCGCTCGATCTTGGCGATCTCGGAGCGGTGGAGCAGGAGCTTGCGCTTTCGGCGGGCGGCGTGGTTGGTCCAGGTGCCCTGGGAGTACTCCGGGATGTGTACGCCGTGCAGCCACACCTCGTGACCCTCGATGTCGGCGAAGCCGTCCTGCAGAGAGGCGCGCCCCATCCGCAGCGACTTCACCTCGGTGCCGACCAGCGCGATGCCGGCCTCCCAGGTGTCCTCGATGTGGTAGTCGTGGCGCGCCTTCCTGTTCTGCGCGACGGGCTTCTGCCCCTTCTCCCTTGGCACCCGCAAAGTCTCTCAGGCAGGGTCAACGGGTTTCGAGCGGGCTCGGACGGCCCGGCGCGCCGCCGCGCGCGACCGCTGCGCACCGGTGCTGCGCACCGATGGTCGGGGTCCGCGGCTACCTCACCGGGTTTCGAGACGCGCCGTCACGACCTCCTTCGTCGGTCGTGGGCGCTCCTCAACCTGGGCGCTGATCGGCGACCGACTTCGTCGGTCGCCGCCGCCTCAGAACCAGGCCATCGGGTCGACGGGCTTGCCGTTCGCCATCACCGTGAAGTGCAGGTGGCAACCGGTGGACCAGCCGGTCGAGCCGGCGTACCCGATGAGGTCGCCGCGCTTGACGTGGGTGCCGACGCCGACCGTGTAGCTGGTGGCGTGGTTGTAGATCGAGGCGAGGCCGACGCCGCGCTGGAAGCCGTTGTCGACCACGAGCCGGTTGCCGTAGACGCTGGACCAGTAGGACTGCAGGACCACACCGTCCGCGTCGGCGTACAAGGGGTCGCCGCAGCCGACGGAGAAGTCGGTGCCGTCGTGGAGGCCCCAATAGCCGTAGATCGGGTGGGTCCGGTAGCCGAAGGGTGAGGTGACCGTGCCGGGGACCGGGCGGTTGAGGAAGCCGCCGCTGTTCTGTGGGGCGGTGCTCTGTCCTTTGCGCTGTGCCCGCAGGCGGGCCTGTCGAGCGGCCTCGGCGAGCGCGCGCTCGATCCGGGCGTCCTCGCGCTTGAGTCTGGCGAGCTTCGCCTTGTCGGCGTCCTTGGCGCGCTGCGCCGCGCGACGGGCGCGGTGCCTCTCGACGACCAGCGCGGCGACGTCGTCCTTGGCCCGGTGGGCGGCGTCCTTGGCCGAGGTGGCGTCGTTCTTCGCCTGCTCGGCCTGCTGCTCGAGGTCGGCCATCACCGCGAGGTGCTGGGCTGCGGCCTCGGCCTTCTCGGCCACCCGCTCCTTGGCATCCTTCTCACGGTTTCTCTGGACCTCGAGGTTGGCCTCGGCGACACGGAGGTCCTCGTAGGCGTCGGTCTGCTCTCCCGCGATGACCTCCTGAGCCTCACCCTGTCGGGCCAGGTCCTCGGGGGTCTTGGCCTCGAGGAGCGCGGCATAGCTGAGCAGGGTCGAGTCGCCGTTCATGTAGACGTCGGCGACCATCGAGGCGACCCGGTCGGACTGCTGCGCCTTGACGATGCGGCCCCCCACCAGCTCGGCCTGCGCCGCCTGCAGCTCGACCCGGGCGTCCTCGAGCTCGGCCTGCATCTGCTGGTCGACGGCCTGCGCGCCGACCAGCTGCGTGCGCGCCGTACCGAGCCGGGCCCGCGCCTCGACCAACGAGGACCTCGCGGTCGACAGGTCGGAGCGTGCCGTGCCGAGATCGGTCTTCGCGGCATCGAGGCGACCGGCAGCCTTGACCACCCGCTTGCTCGAGAACTCCAGGTGCTCCTGGGTCCGCTCGATCTGCTTCTCGACGGTCTTCTGCTGGTTCTCGAGCTTGCCGGAGGTGTCGTCGTCGGCGTGGGCGAGGGGGACCGCGATCACGCCGGCTGCCAGGGAGCCCAGCGTGAGGGCTACTCCCAGGCGACGGCGTGCGGCGTTGGGGAAGTAGCGCACGTGCAGCCTTCGAGTGTTCGGGGAAGAGAACGCCTCGACGCTAACCGTTCACCACCGCGCATCCCGGGATTTGCCTCGGGTGTCGGCAGATCGCTCCCGTTCCTCGCGGACCCGCTGCCTCATGTCTCGACACGGCGGTCGCGAGCCCGCTCGTGCCTCGCGCCCTCGCGCGCCTGCTCGACCTCTTCGGTGGCGCGGGTCCGCTCGTTCCTCGCGGACCCGCTGCCTCAGACCTTGATGTAGAAGCGGGTGAGGATGAGGGTCGGGACCAACGTGAGGGCAGGGCCGAGGACACCGATCACGAGGAGCGCGTCGAGGTACTCCGGGGTCGAGATCCACGGGATGAACTTGAAGGAGTCGCGGGTGCGCTCGTAGATGCCGAAGTACATCAGCGCGCCGAGCGCACCGCCGGCCAGCGCGACCGCGATGACCGCCTCCACGAGCGCCTCGAGAAGGAAGGGCAGCGTGATGTACGTCGAGGAAGCGCCCACCAGTCGCATGATCCCGATCTCTCGCCGCCTGGCGAGGGCCGCAAGTCGGATCGTGTTCGCGACGAGGAGCAGCGCCGCCACGACCAGGAACAGCGCCGTGCCCAGCGACACCCACTTCAGCAGGTCGAGCGAGCCCATGATCGGCTTCAGCTTGTCGCGCATGTCGCCGATCTTGTCGACGCCGTCGAGACCGCTGACGGCGCTGGTGACGCCCTCGAACCGCTTGGGATCCTTCAGCTCGATCCAGATCGACTCGGGCATCGCCTCGGCGGTCGCGGCCGGGTGCGGCCCCTCGAACTTCTCGGGGCCGAGCAGCTCCTTGACCTTCTCGAACGCCTCCTCCTTCGACTCCAGCCGATAGCCGGCGACCTCGGGGCTCGCGTCGATGGCCTCGACGATCGCGGCCTTCTGGGCACCCGTCACCTCGCCGTTGCAGTTGGCACCGGGACTGTTGTCGTTGCACAGGTACACCGTGATCTGCAGCTGACTGCCCCACTGGTCGGCGGCCTTCTGCGCCTGCTGCTGCAGCAGCACGCCGAGGCCGACCAGGGTGAGCGAGACGAACAGGGTGAGCACCACCGCGATGTGCATGGACAGGTTGCGGCGCAGCCCCTGGGCGAGGTTGGAGAAGACGTAGCGCACGGAGCCCTTCCTGATGGCCTGATGTGGATGACTGGCGGGACGGAGACGACTTGCTGGACGGAGCCGGGTACGCCGGCTCAGCCGGTCGCGCCGTACGCTCCCTCGGCCTGGTCGCGGACCACCCGTCCGTCGACGAGCTCGACGACCCGCTTGCGCATCTGGTCGACGAGGTGGGCGTCGTGGGTGGCCATGAGCACCGTCGTGCCCGTCCGGTTGATCCGCTCGAGCAGCTTCATGATGCCGACCGAGGTCGTCGGGTCGAGGTTGCCGGTCGGCTCGTCGGCGATGAGGATCGCCGGGCGGTTGACGAACGCGCGCGCGATCGCCACCCGCTGCTGCTCGCCGCCGGACAGCTCGTCTGGCATCCGGTCCGCCTTGCCGCCTAGCCCGACGAGGTCGAGCGTCTCCGGCACGGTGCTCTTGATCTGGCTGCGCGATCGGCCGATGACCTGCATCGCGAAGCCGACGTTCTCGGCGACGGTCTTGTTGGTCAGCAGCCGGAAGTCCTGGAAGACGGTGCCGATCTGCCGGCGCAGCCGCGGCACCTTCCAGCCGGCGAGCCGATTGATCTCCTTGCCCGCGACGTAGACGCGTCCGGCGGTCGGCCGGGTCTCGCGGAGGACCAGTCGCAACGCGGTGGACTTGCCCGAGCCGGAGGCGCCGACCAGGAACACGAACTCGCCCTTCGGGATGTCGATCGTGACATTCTCGAGAGCGGAGTGGTCTTGGCCGGGGTAGGTCTTGGTGACCTTCTCGAAGCGGATCATCGGCACGAGGCTAGCCGAGCGTGCCTCGCTGCCAAGGATCCTCGAGAGGTGCGGCGGAGCCGGGGTGGGCTCTTGCGCGCCCGTCAGTGCGCCGCGGCGCGCTCGGCACCCCGGCGCCAGCGGATGCCGGCCTCCATGAAGCCGTCGAGATCGCCGTCGAAGACGGCCTGCGGGTTGCCGGTCTCGTAGCCGGTGCGAAGGTCCTTGACGATCTGGTAGGGGTTGAGCACGTAGTTGCGCATCTGGTCGCCCCACTCCCCCTTGACGTCGCCGCGCATCCCGTCGAGCTGGGCCTTCTCCTCGGCCTTCTTCAGCGCGAGCAGCTTGGCCTTCAGCACGACCATGGCGCTGACCTTGTTCTGTAGCTGGCTCTTCTCGTTCTGGCAGGAGACCACGGTGCCGGTGGGGAGGTGGGTGAGCCGAACGGCGGAGTCCGTGGTGTTGACCGACTGCCCGCCCGGTCCGCCGGACCGGTAGACGTCGACCCGGATCTCCTCGTCCGGGATCTCGATCTCGTCGGTCTGCTCGAGCACCGGGACCACCTCGACGGCGGCGAACGACGTCTGCCGGCGGCCCTGGTTGTCGAAGGGGCTGATCCGCACGAGCCGGTGGGTGCCGGCCTCGACGCTCAGCGTCCCGAAGGCGTACGGCGCGTGGATGGCGAAGGTGGCCGACTTGAGGCCCGCCTCCTCGGCGAAGGAGGTGTCGAAGATCTCGACGGGGTACTTGTGCTGCTCGGCCCAGCGGACGTACATCCGCATCAGCATCTCGGCGAAGTCGGCGGCGTCGACCCCACCGGCACCCGAGCGGATGGTGATCAGCGCCTCGCGGGCGTCGTACTCACCCGAGAGCAGGGTGCGGATCTCGAGGCTCTCCACGGCCTTCATGATTCGCTCGAGCTCCTTCTCGGCGTCGGCAAGCGTGTCCTCGTCGCCCTCCTCGCGGCCGAGCTGGACCATCACCTCGAGGTCGTCGACGCGGCTGGCGAGCTCGGTGAAGCGCTCCAGCTCGCCCTGCAGGAGCGAGAGCCGGCCGGTGACCCGGGTGGCGTTGCCCTGGTCGTCCCAGAGGTCGGGGGCGGCCACCTGCTGCTCGAGCTCGGAGATCTCGGCGCGCATGGTGTCGAGATCGAGCACCTGGCCGACGGTCTTCATCGTCGCCTGGAGCTGTTTGATCTCGTTGTCGTAGTCGGGGCCTGCCACAAGGATCAAGGCTAGCCCGTGCCCCGGACGCGGCGAAGCCGGCGAACCCACCAGGGGTTCGCCGGCCTCGTTCGCACCGTTGGTCGAGGAGCCGCGAAGGACGAGCGGCGTGCTCTTCGACCGGGCCCGGTGAGGCTCAGTCGCAGAGCACCTGCGCCGCGCCGGCCGCCGGCTCGGTCTCGGGCGTGCCGACGACCTGGGCGAAGTCGAGACGGAGCCGGTAGACGCCCTCGACGTCGAAGGTGCCGAGGTCCGACTGACCGAGGCCGTAGGTCTTCTCGAAGGCTGCAGCGCCGTCGAGGGTCAGCTTGATGGTCGCCTGACCGCCCGTCGTCGTCTGGTCGGAGAGCCCGAAGGTGGTCTCGAGCTGAGTGCACTTGCGACCGAGCGTGTACTCGGCGTACGCCGTCTTCGCAATGCGGTTGGCGAAGATGGTGTGGTCGTACACCTCGCCGTTGATCGGCAGGCTGCTCACGATGACGTTCTCCTGGGCGCTCGAGACGAAGGAGCCGAGCCAGCGCCAGCCGTAGCTCTCCACGAAGCGGCCCTTGCTCAGCCCCTTGCTGTGCGTCTTGTCGGCCGGGACGAGCACCCGGTAGGTGCGGTCGCGGGTGGTGCTCAGCTTGTCGGTGGTCTTGAACTTGCCGGAGGCGTTGAGCTTGGTCTTGCCCAGGTTGGACCAGGACTTGCGACCCTCGTACTGGAGCTGCAGGGTGACCTTCTGGCCCTTCTCGCCGCCGGCGACGCGGCCCTTCAGGGTGATCTCCTCGCCCTGCACGGCCTCCTTCGCGTTCGCCTTGAGGGTCACGTTCCAGGGAGCGGCCGCGCGCTCCTGGTCGGCGGCGCCGGCCGGCGCGGTGGTGGTCAGGGCCGCGGCGGCGAGCCCGCCGACGAGGAGGGTGGCCAGGACGGCGCGCCCCCGAGAGACCGAAGTGGTGTTCATTTGTGCTGCCTCCGATGTGTTCGCGGGTGGTTGCGCACCTCCCGATCCGTTGATGTCAGGTGTGACACACGAGCCAGGCCATTGGTTCGTTCGAAGCGGAAGCAGTTTTCGAAAGTCTCGATCGCTCACCGTTGCTTCTCGACGAGCCGACGCCGGTGCAGCACGGGCTCGGTGTAGCCGCTGGGCTGGGCGAGGCCGTCGAACACCAGGTCGCGCACCGCGGCGTACGCCTCGCTGTCGGGGTCACCGGTCATCGGTCGGTACGCCGGGTCGCCGGCGTTCTGCTCGTCGACGACGCGCGCCATCTCCGCCATCGCCACCTCGACCTGCCCGGGGGTTACGACGCCGTGGTGGAGCCAGTTGGCGACGTGCTGGGTGGAGATGCGGCAGGTCGCGCGGTCCTCCATGAGCTGCACCCCGTCGAGGTCGGGCACCTTCGAGCAGCCGACACCCTCCTCGACCCAGCGCACGATGTAGCCGAGCGCACTCTGCAGATTGGTGCGCAGTTCGGTCTCGACCTCCTCGGCGGTGAGCGTCGACGGGTCGCCGAGCGGGATGGTGAGCAGCTGGGTGAGCGACGGCCGGGGCTCTTCGTGCAGCTCCCGCTGCCGGGCGGCGACGTCGACGCGGTGGTAGTGGATCGCGTGCAGGGTGGCCGCGGTCGGCGACGGCACCCACGCGCAGCTCGCGCCTGCGCGCAGCTGGCCGCCCTTCTCCCGGAGCATCTGGGCCATCGAGTCCGGCGCCGCCCACATGCCCTTGCCGACCTGGGCGCGGCCGGCGAAGCCGCAGGCCAGGGCGGTGTGGACACACGAGCGCTCGTAGGCATCGATCCACGGCTGCGACCTCATCTCACCCTTGCGCACCATGGGTCCGGCCAGCATGGAGGTGTGGATCTCGTCACCGGTGCGATCGAGGAAGCCGGTGTTGACGAAGGCGATCCGTCCTTGCGCTGCCGCGATGCACGCCTTGAGGTTGGCCGACGTACGGCGCTCCTCGTCCATGAGGCCGAGCTTGATGGTGCCGCGGTCGAGACCGACCAGGTCCTCCATGCGCGCGAACAGCTCGTCGGTGACCGCGACCTCCTCGGGACCGTGCAGCTTCGGCTTGACGGCGTACATCGAGCCGGACCGCGAGTTCATCCTCATCTCCCGGAGGTCGTGGAGGCTGCAAAGGGTCGTGACGAGCGCGTCGACGACACCTTCGGGTGTGGGGACGCCGTCGGGGTGCCCGTCGGTGACCAGCCGGATGGCGTCGGTGGTCATCAGATGGCCGACCTGGCGGACGAACAGCAGGGCGCGGCCGGGCAGCACGAGCTCGCCGCCGTCGGGGGCGACGTACTCGCGGTCGGCCTCGAGCGTGCGGGTGAAGGTGCGGCCGCCCTTCGTGACGTCGGCGGTGAGCGTGCCCTGCATCAGCCGCAGCCAGTTGCGATAGCCGTGAACCTTGTCGTCGGGGTCGACGGCGGCGACGGAGTCCTCGAGGTCCATGATCGTGGTGACGGCGGCCTCCACGCTCACGTCGCGTACGCCGGCGCGGTCGGCGGCGCCCACAGGGTCGCTGCGGTCGATGGCGATCTCGATGTGGAGCCCGTGGTGGCGCAGCAGGATCGCGGTCGGGGCGGCCGGGTCGCCGGCGTACCCGGCGAAGGCGCCCGCGTCGACCAGCCCGGTGCGCACTCCCCCGAGCTCGCTCTCGTGATCGACCACGAGCTCGCGGTCGCGCACGTAGTAGCCGGTGGCGTCGGCGTGTGAGCCGGCCGCGAGCGGGACGCTGCTGTCGAGGAACTCGCGGGCCAGCGCGACCACCGCCTGCCCCCGGACCGGGTTGTAGTCGGCGCCACGCTCGCGGCCGTCGTCCTCGTCGATGACGTCGGTGCCGTAGAGGGCGTCGTAGAGCGAGCCCCAGCGGGCGTTGGCCGCGTTGATGGCGAAGCGGGCGTTGAGCAGCGGGACGACGAGCTGGGGGCCGGCGACGCCGGCGACCTCGGGGTCGACGTCGTGGCTGCTGATCTCGAAGTCGGCGGGCTCGTCGACCAGGTAGCCGAGATCGCGCAGGAATCGCTCGTAGTCGGCGGGGTCGGGCCGGCCGCCGGCCTCGAGGTGGCCGGACTCGCGGTGGTAGTCGTCGATCGCGCCCTGCATCCGGTCGCGCTCGGCAAGGAGCGCGGCGACGAGAGGGGTGAAGTCGCGGACGACGGCCGCGGCACCCTCCCAGAAGCGCTCGGGGTCGACGCCGCTGCCGGGCAGCGCCTCCTCCTCGAGGAACCGGTGCAACGGCTCGGCGACGGCGATGTCGTGCACCCTCACATGGCTCATGCCTTCACGCTATTCGGATGGCTCGCGCCACGCGCGCGCCGGGCCCGTGTTCAGCCGCACGGTCACCGGACACTCACCCGGACAGTCACCCGCGAACCCGGATGCCCGGTGACTCCGGCGGGCGGAGACCACCCGCTCGGGCCATTGACGCGTCAAGGGAGAGGACCCATCATCCGACCATGGGGGATTCGGGGGAATCTGGCGGGCTGCGCTGCCTTCTTGTGGCGTCCACGGTGTTGGTGATGCTGATCGGGGCCGGCGGCCTACTCGTAGCGGCCCCGGCCGTTGCCGCACCGACAGCGGGTGGAGCGGCGATGGCGCCCGAGCCGGACCCACCCGACCCCACTCCTCCCGCACCGCGGACGCGCGACCTGAGCGACGACATGGCGGGCACGCGGTCGGCACCGGCCGGCGACGCCAGGAAGTGGCCGGGGCGCACGATCCGCTACTACGAGACGATCCCGAAGAAGTGGGACTGGAACCTGCGGCAGGCCGTGAAGGCCTGGAACGGCGCCGGAGGAAGGATCCGGTTCGTCAAGGCGCCGCGGGGCAGGGCCCAGCTCCGGATCTCCTACGGCGACACGGGCGGCGCCGACGGCGTGGGCACCCTGGGCTACACCCGCAACGCCTACGTGCACCTGAGCTACGCCTACAAGCGCACGTCCCCGACGAACGCCGTGACACGGGCCTGGGTGGGCCGGCTCTTCACCCACGAGCTCGGCCACGTGCTGGGCTTCGGCCATACCGCCGGCAGGTGCTCCCTGATGGTGCCGATCTTCAACCTGGGCACCTGTCCGGTGCTGAGTGTCGAGAAGCCGGGCTACTACGCCTGCCGCTGGATCGACAAGCCGATGCTCGACCACTTCATCAGACGGTACGGCGGCCGGGCCAAGCGGCCACCGCGCGACTGCCCCCTCGCTCCGCTGCCGCCGGAGCTGGGCTCGCTGACGGCTGAGGCGCCGGCGGGAGCGCCGGTCCGGATCAGCTGGAAGGCACCGGCCGGCCGGGACGGCGGCGACAAGGTGGCGATCCAGGTCTGGAAGGCGGCCACCTGCGCGACACCGCCGAAGCAGGTCGAGGAGTACCTCGCCAAGGTCGACCGCGCGTCGTGGGCCGACCCGGTCAAGGGCCTCGGTCCGCACTGCTACCAAGTCAGCGTCCAGAACCGGTACGGCGCGGCACGGCCGCCCGTCGTGTTCGGGCGCGCGCGGTGGGCTCCGGTGCCGGCGGCTCCGCAGGTCAGTCCCCCGGTCTGGGATCGGGACGAGTACGCGTTCCGGACGACCTGGGCGGCCCCGGTCGACACCCGCCTGGAGATGGTGACGGACCTCGACGCCCCGACCCGGTGCCTGCCGGCCTACGACCCGAACCAGGCTCGGTGGCTGGAGGACGAAGCCGGCCAGTGGCTGCTCCCGGTCAACGCTCCCAGCACCTGCGTCACGTTGTTCGCGGTCACCGAGTGGGGCACCGTCAGCGGCGGGACGACCCTCGTCCTCGAGGTCCCACTGCCCCCGGCCCCGACCGTCGGGTCCACCGTGACCAAGGTCGAGTCGTCGTACGACCAGTTCGAGGTCGCCGCACTACGCGACCCGGTCTGGGACCTGCCGCGGGTCGAGGTGCGCCCTGGGGCCTGCCCGTCGGCCGCTCCCGGGGACGCGGGCTGGAGCGACGGCTGGTCGCCGCGGGAGGGAGTCCTTCAGTTCTCGGCCGAAGCCGAGGGCCAGAACTGTGCGATCCTCGCCTTCGTCGACGGGTGGAGGCGGCCGGGCCCCGTGGAGATGCGCCCGTTCACCTGGACACCCGAAGCCTGATCCTGGTCGAGAGGTCCGGGCGGAATCGCAGAGCGAGTCATTCCGTCAAGACCCAAGCGGGCCATTCTCTCCGCGTCGGTGGCGCGGCATCGTGAGACAGACCACGACCGCGGCTCCGACCACTCCGGAGGCCAAGATGGCTGACTCCACGACTCACATCCTGCTCGGTTGTCGACGCGGCGCGCGGCTGCTGGAGATGGCCATCGGCCTTGCCGTTGTGGTCGCTTCGACCGGCTGCACCGGCGCCGAGTCGAACGCCCCTGTGGTGAGTACGACGACACCGGCGTCACCGTCCGGGACGCCATCTCCGACCCTGGAGCCGCAGGATGCCGCCGCCATACCGGACGAGCTGATCGGAACGTGGCGAAGCATCGGGCAAGGGACCGCGGAGGTGGTCTACCACCTCCACGCCGACGGCAGCTACGAGTCGGCCGAGGTGCTCATGCAGGAGCGCCCGAGCGGAGTCTTCTCGTTCACCATCGGTGCCGCCGGCGTCGCCAAGGCGGACGGCGACACGCTCGTGCTCACTCAGCAGAGGGGTCGGGAGACGATGACGGATCCGGACTCACCGTCCAGTGATTTCGACCGCCCGCTCTCCCCGCTCGAGGAGCGGTCCTACGCCTGGTCGTTCGACGGCGGGATGCTCACCCTGGCGAATGAGTTCGGGCCGGTCCCGTTCGAGCGGATCGGCGATGGCTGAGGTGAGGCGGCCGCGCCGAGCACAGCGCTTGCTCCGGCCCTCGTGGCGCACGCCCTCGAACCTGGCGCAGATCGCCGTCTCCATCGCCGTTGCGGTCCTGTACGGCGTGGCGACGCTGCTCGCCGGCCAGGCGGCGGGGCACTGGGAGAGCTCGACCCGCGCCGAGGTCCGCTGGTCGCAGAGTGTGGTCGAGACGGTCCGGCACGTCTACGCCGATCAGGCGCAGGCCGCTTTCGCGGTCGCCGAGTCGGAGGTGCTCGCCACCGCGCTCCGCGCGAACGACCGCCGTCCGGCTGTGGCAGGAGAGGCCGCAACCGCCGAGACGCTCGCGGCTCAGCTCCGGTTCCAGAGCAGGGACGACCCGGGCGTGCTCGCCGAGGAGTACGAACTGGACGGTGGCGGGTTCGACCTCGACCGGAGGCTCGCGGACCTGCTCGCCGAGGACGACGTGCCCGACCACGTCACCCTTGCCACGCTGGACCGGGGAGACGGCGCCGCCTGGTGGGCGAGGAGGATCGCCTGGAGCGCGGTGATCCTGGTCGGGTTATTCATGCTCGGGCGGGTGGGAGTGCGTCGCGCCCGGCGTCGTCCTACGCGGCCTCCTGCCCGGCCGCACCATGCCGTCCCGAGGTCGCCCGATGTCGGGATCGTCCCGCAGCCGGCCGAGACGAAGATGCGGGTGCGCCCCTTCGCGTACGTCGCGCTCGCCTCCTGGATCCTCGTGACGGTGCTGCCGGCGGCGCAGCTCGACCTGGCCACGAGGTCGGACCGGGTCGGCGCGGACGCGACCCGCCAGGCGGTCGAGCTGACCGCCCACACGGTCGGCGGCCAGCTCTCCGTCTCGATGCGCATCGGGGCCCAGCAGGCGGCTATCAGGCGCACCCAGCGCGCGCTCTCACGGCGGCTGAGCGCGCTCGATTCGGGCAACGACGCGCAGGCGTCCCTCGGCGTCGCCGAGGAGCGGGCGTCGGAGGCGTGGCTGTCCGTGCTCGGCCTGATGATCCGGCCGCCCTCCACCGAGGACGGGCTGGACGCCGAGGTCGTCGCCATCCTGAGTTCGGGGCCGGCGGACTGGGAGCGTCTCCGCCTCGCCCAGAACGACAGCGTGGACCGCGCCGCGACCCAAGGTCGCTCGTCGAACGTGCTCGCGTTCGCGGTGCTGCTCGCCGCGCTGGCCGGAGTCTTCGCGACTGCGGCAGCGACCGGCGACCACCCCGATCGGCGACTGTGGCCAGGCACGCTCGCCCTCCTCGTCGCCGCCTGCTGTGCGGTGGTGTTGGCCGGAGCAACGCTCGTGCTCGGCTGATCCCGCGAGGTCCGACCGATCACCCGCCGGCCGTCAGGAGGGGCAGGTCTCCTGGTACGGGCGGTCGCCGAACTGCTCCGCCCACTCGGCCTTCGTGAGGTCCCGTCCCGCGGCCTGGCAGGCGAACCTGATGGCGTGGTCCGGGTGGGTCTTCCAGTGATGGAGGGATCCTTGGTACGCGTCTGCGACCAGCACCGATCGTCCGTCGGCGGCAAACTGCGAGACCGCGATGAGGGGGTGGAAGGCGGCCCTGGCGATCAGTCGGCCGGTTTCGGCGTCCCACAGGGCCGCGCTCCTATCCCAACCACTCGTCAGGATGCGGCCACCGTCAGGCGAGTAGGCGAGGGAGGTAACCGTGTCGTCGTGTACGGCGACGGGTGGACGTAACGGCCGGCCCGACTCCACGTCGAGCACAACCAAGCGCCTGGAGACCTCGACCGCCACCGCATCGCCGACCGGCGAGAAGTCGACCCGGCCGATGCCGCCCTCCTGGTCAATGCTGCCGCGATCGAGCACCGAGCCCGACTCGAGGTCCACGAGAGCCCAGTCCGAGCACGGAACGCGCCAGAAGTCCCAGGCCGACTTCGGCGGCCCCGTCGCGACGAACGCCGTGCTGTTGTCCGGCCCGAGCGCGACCGCGCAGGGCACGTCATCCAGCCGCACCGGCGCTCCGAGCGGGTCGAGCGATGCCGGGTCGAGCATGACGACGGCACCGGACACGTCCGCGATCGCCAGCCTGCTGCCGTCGGTGCTGAAGTCGATCCCGGTCACGTCGGCCGCCGCGGGACGACCGCGACTGACGATGTCTCCGGCACCGGCATCCCAGACCGTGACCTGATCTCCGGTCGGCAGAGCGTACCGGCCGCCTTGGGGGTCCCACGCGCCCGAGAGGCCGGTGGACCCGGGCGGCCGGTCGAGGGTCGACCCGACCTTCCCGGCTGCGACGTCGAGGAAGGTGACATCACCTTTCGACTGGTAGGCGACGTAGGCCCCGCCGGGCGCGATGGCCACACCCTCGTTGAAGTAGGAGGAAAGGGGCGGGGCCACCTGCGCGAGGAAGCGTCGGCTCCCGTCCAGGTCCCACTGGCGGAGGGACGCGTCGCCACCGGCCGTGTAGAGCATGGATCCGTCCGGGCTGAAGACGGCCCTCTCGCTCCACTCCGCCAACGGCAGCCGTGCCCGCAGCTCACCGGTCGCGACGACCCACACCAGCGCCTCCTGATGTCCTGTGCTGATCGTGGCGACCATTCTGCCGTCGTCGGAGAAGGTGATCAGCCAGCCCGGGTCGCTACCGGTCGGCAGCTCGCGTCGGACGTCGCCGGTCCTGGCGTCGAACAGCACGATGCTCTTGTTGGCGGAGCCGGCGAGCAGGCGCCCGTCGGGGCTCGTGGCGAGCATGTAGACGGGCGGGCGATCGCCCATCGGGACGCTCGTACCGGTCTCGAGGTCGTGCCGGGTGAGCGGCTCGCTCGTGTAGAGGGAGCGCCCGTCAGGGCTGAGGGCCAGGCCCGCGGAGCCAGTCACATCGATCCGCCGGATGGGTCGCCTCGGGTTTCCGGAGTCCCAGACCACCGCCCACGACGACGTCCTCCTGGTCGTCGCGGCCGTGCCCTGGACCCGAGCCAGCAGCGCTGCCAGGACCCGACCACCGTGGCTGTAGGTGAGGTCCTGGGTCTGCCATCGCCACGACCGGATGCCACCGGGCTGGACGTCGATCGGCTCGAGGGTGTCGGCGTCCAGCAGCAGGACCGGTCGCCTGGTCGGGGCAGCCATCATGACCGCGAGGGTGGATCCGTCCGGGCTGAACGCGAGGTCCCCGGAGATGTCATTGATGCCCTCGTCGGGCCCGGCCTGGAACTCCTTCAAGAGCTCTCCGGAGTCGATCTGATACAGCCGCACCCGGTGTGCCCCGTCGTACGTCGCGACGGTGCGGCCGTCAGGACTGACGTCGTGACGCCTCACCTCGTGGCCCGCCATCGGCATCGACGAGATGAGCGCTGGGTGCCTGCCCAGGGCGGCGAGCAGGCTGCTGCGGGTGGCCGGCGAGTCGTCCATCCGGACCCCGGCGACCGCGAGCAGCATCGAGGTGTCGATGTCGTCGGTGACCAGCGCCCTGGCGCCGGCGGCCCGAGCGTCCGAACGGGTCTGGGCCGCGACGGCGCCGGCGGCGTTCTCCCGAGCCACGTCGGCCTGCCGGACCGCCAGCAGCCCGGCAACCAGAGCCGCCACCAGGAGGACCGCGGCGCCGGCGAGGACTCCGCGCAACCGCCGGATCAGCCGGGCTTGGGTCCTCGCCCGTTCGGCGGCCGTGCGCTCCTCGGCCTCCACGGCGCTCCGGGACGCCTCCAGGAACTCGCGTTCGGTGTCCGTGAGTGCCGTCCGGCCGCGGCGCTGCCAGTCCAGGACCCGTGCCAGCCGGATGCCTCGGTAGAGCTCGCTCTCGGGACGACCGAGGGAGTCCCAGGCGTCGGCCGACGACGAGAGGTGGTGCAGCATCCGCTGCCCCTCGATGTCGTCGTCCAGCCAGCCGCGCAACCGGGGCCAGGCCCGGGCGAGCGCCTCGTGGGTGATCTCCAGGACGCCGTCGTCGCTGGTCACCAGCCGGGCGCCGACGAGCATCTCGATCAGCTGGTCGTGCTCGGGGTCGTGCGCGATCAGCCGACGGGGCACGCGGCTGCGCACGGGCTCGCCCTGGGAGCCCGGCGAGACCAGGCGAAGGACGAGGTCACGCAACAGGTGGCGCTGCTCGACCTCGATCCGCGCGTAGAGGCGCTCCGCGGACTGGGCGACCGCGTCGTGGATGCCCCCGGACGCCTGGTAGCCGTCCACCGTCAGGGTGTTGCCCTCCCTGCGCTTCCAGGTCTCCAGCAGGGCGTGGGAGAGCAGCGGCAGAGCACCGGGGTCGTCCGCGACCTCCCGCACCAGCACGTCGACGAGGCCCGGCTCGATCGCCAGACCCGCCTGCCGCGCCGGGCCTTCGATCGCCTGGCGCAGATCGCGCTCCTCGAGTCCGCCCACCAGGTAGAGCCCCCGCTCGACGAGCCGGCTGAAGGCCGGGCTGGAGGCGATGTCGGCCAGATGGTCGGCCCGCAGAGCCAGGACCACGGTCCGCGTGGCGGCCTCTGCCGTCAAGGCATCCAGGAACTCCTGCCGCTCCTCGACGTCGGCGCAGAGGGAGAACAGCTCCTCGAACTGGTCGACCAGGAGCACCGTCTCGGGGGGCGCCGCGCCAAGCGCGGTGATCGCCTGCAGCGGGTGGGTGCCCGGGGTGATCGAGACCGTCTGTCTGCCGCGTCCCCGCAGCGTGGCCGCGACCCCGGCATGGAGCAGCGAGGACTTCCCGCAACCCGACGGCCCGACCAGCACGAGCAACGGCGTACGGCGCAGGATGTCCAAGCAGGAGTCCACGTCCTCCTCCCGGCCGAAGAACCGGTCGGCGTCGCCCTCGCCGTAGGGCTTGAGTCCCTGCCACGGGCAGTTCGCCGCCGACGGCGCCAGAGTCTGGCCGCCCACCAGCGAGGAGTCCTGGCGCAGGATCGCCTGCTCGAGGGCCACCACCTCATGGCCGGCATCGATCCCCAGCTGGCGAGCGAGCACGGACTTGAGCTGATGAATGGTGCGCAGCGCCTCTCCCTGGGCGCCCGATTGGTACTGGGCCAGCGCCAGGAGCGACCAGCGGCGTTCACGCAGCGGAGCCGCCCGCACCAGGGCCTGAGCCTCGGCCAGCACCTCGTCGTGCCGGCCGGCGCGAAGATGCGCATCCACCCGGAGCTCCTCCGCCTCCAGCCGCAGCTCCCCAGCCGCTTGGCCTCGTCGGCCGCGGGGGGCCACGACTCCACGTCGCCGAAGGCGGCGCCACGCCAGAGCGAGAGCGCCTGGGTGAGCAGGTACGCGGCGCGATCGATCTCGCCCAGCGTCAGCAGCTCCCGCCCCCGCGCGACCAGGCGTTCGAACTGCACCGAGTCGATCTCGTCGGGTGGCAGGGTCAGGGCGTATCCCTGCGTGGAGGTCTCGATGGCGTCCCTGCCCATGACCTTCCGCAGCCGTCCGATGCACCCCTGGAGGACCTTGCCCGCGGTCGCCGGTGGCGTGTCGCCCCAGAGAGCGTCCGCGATCCGATCCGGCGCGACCGGGTGGCCCGGCCTCGTCGCCAGCACCGCGAGCACCACACGGTCGCGGGGGCTGAGGCTCGCCGAGTCGTCCCAAGTCAGTGGGCCGAGAACGGCGATGCCCATCTGCTCACCATCGACCTCGGTAGGCGCGCGGTCAATACCGCCGATACCGAGCTGTTACCGCTCCGGCACCGCTCGCCGGCTCATCGTGCCTGCGCAAGGACTGCCTGTGTGGTGACTTTGCCGGGACAGTCCCGGCAGAATCACCACATAGACCGGTGGACGTCCAGGTCAGCACGGTCACATGAGTTCCGAAGGCGTGTGAACTGCCCGAGGCCGGTCCTGGGCGGCCGGTGGTGGGAGCAATTCTCGATGCCGGCTCCTCAGTCTCCCGTGAAGACCGAAGCCGCGCCGTTCGCCTCGATGGTCGCGCCACCGATCCCGTCGGGGAGCCTCACCGGGAACCTGATCGGCGCGGTGACGGTCACGTCGAGCCGCTCGAGGTTCGCGTCTATGGCGACGCCGAAGTCGAGGCCCGGATACTTCGCCCGGGCACCGATCTCGGCGAGGTACTCCCCGACCTCACGGCTGGCATTGGCCTCGGCCAGCTCGAGGCGCTCCTCGTCGAGCCCGCCGGTGTAGACCTGGTCGCCCTGGACCGCGGCGTCGGCGCCGACGAGGGCAGCGCCGTCGGCGATGCTGTTGAGGCTGTTGCGCTGCAGGTAGGCCGCGCTCGCGTCGACGACCAGCACGAACGCCATCAGCAGCACGACGCAGAAGCCGACAATCATGATCGTGGTCTGGCCACGCTCGTCGCGCTCGGGCCCGACCTCCGACCACCGCCCCGTCATTCGGCGACTCCGGCGTACTGGCCGATCGGCACGGTGTGCTCGGACTCGAGGTTGATCCCGGTCCTGCCGGTGGAGAGGAAGTCGGGCACCCACGGCAGCGGCACGGTGTAGGTGACGATCGCGGTGACCCGGGTCCCGGGTTCTTGGCAGTGGCCCTCCGGGATGCACCTGAAGTCGACGCGTTGGTTTCCGGCGATGCCGTGGTCGGCGAACACCTGCGCCGCCGCCGCCCTCCCCCGCGCCTGGCCGGCCCCGTCCTCCGGCGCGAGCGAGTAGGCGCGGGTCGCTGCCCGCGCCGCCCCGGACACGGCGTACGCGCCGTTCTGCGCCTCGAACACGGTGAGCAGCATGTAGACGACCGGCACCAGCAGCAGGATGCCGAGCCAGGTCACCTCGACCAGCATGGAGCCGTGCTCGTCGCGGGCCGGGAGCAGGCTCATGGAGCGACCTCGACCGGGGCGGGGGCGGTCTCCTTCACCGCGGTGCCGTGCACGGTCAGGCCGACCGCCGGACCACCGATCCCGAAGGCGGGCACCTCGGTCGTCACGGTGATCTCGATGCCCGTCTGGCCGTCGATCTCGACCACGCGCCCGGAGACGCCGTCGGCGTACGACGCCTTCAGCGCACCGGTGATGTGTTCGGTGGTGCGCGCCTTGCCGCCGTCGATGCTGCCGTCGAGCGTGGCGGCGTACCGCGCCCCTTCCGACGCCGCGGCGGTGATGGTGTTGCGCACGTGGAGCACGAGCGCCAGTTGGAGGATGCCGGCGAACAACGGCAGCAGCACGACCATCGCGAGCACGAAGTCCGCGATGGCCGATCCGCGTTCGTCCCGGGCGGCGACCGACACCCGCGTGCGACCTATGGCGTGATCTTGTTGAGAGCGACCATCAGCAGGTCCTCGAGCTTCCTGCCGGCGACGCCCCAGATGACGCCGACGATGCCGGCCGTCATGACGGTCACGAGCACCCAGCCGGGGATGTCACCGCGTTCGTCACGATCACGTGGCAACGTCAGCCAGACGTAGACCGCGGTCATGGTGATAGTGATCTGTTGCATGGTTCGTCTCCCTTTCCCGAAGCACCAAGGTCAAGACGTGAGGGTTAGCCCGACGTAGCCGGGATAGAACGCGAACAGGATCGTGACCGGCATGACGAGGAAGACGACCGGGACCATCATCCCGACCTCCTTGCGCGCCGCGGTCTCGATGAGCTCGCGGCGCCCGGACTCGCGGACGTCGGCGGCCTGGGCGTGCAGCACCTCGGCGAGCGGGGTGCCGCGCTCGACCGAGATCGCCACACCTTGCGCGAAGCGCGCCAGCGACGGCAGGCCGGTGTCGCGGGCGAGCCGGTCGAAGGCCTCGGTGACGGGCTCACCGATCCGTACGGCGGCCAGCACCCTCGCGAGCTCCTGCGACAGCGCCCCGCCCGAGCGCTTCACGACCCGGTCCAGCGCCGCGACCGGGCCCTCCCCCGCCGCCACCGCAAGCGCCAGCAGCTCGGCCACCGCAGGGAACTCGAGGATGATGTCGCGCTCGCGCTTGCTGGCCTGGCTCGACAGGTAGGAGTCGCGGGCCAGCACGCCGGTCGAAAAACCGACGGCGCAGATGAGCAGCGACGGGATCGCGTTGCCCGCGTCACCGACCGTCCGCAGCACGCCGTACGCCGCCGCTGCCGCGAAGCCCAGGAGCCCCCAGGTCACCTGCTCGATGCGGAACTCGTGCACGGTCTTGTCGATGCCCGCGCGGGCGAGCCGTCGGCGTACGGAGGCTGCTCCGCCGAGCACCCGCTCCACCCCTCGCGCGGCGGTCTGGACGATCGGGCCGAACACTCCTGCGGCCGCCGCGACGGGTGAGGACGAGACCTCCCAGGGTGAGCGCTTCTGGCCGAGGAGTGGCAGGTCGCGCACGTAGGGAAGCACCCGGCCGGAGAGCTGCGGGCGGCCGATCACGCGCAGCCTGAGCACGATGAGGAGCAGCCCCAGCCCGGCCGTCGCGCCGAGCAGGGCTCCCCACAGCTGATAGCTCACGACGACCAGATCCTCTTCTCCTGAGGAAGCTGGCCGATGCGCACCATCAGTCGGTAGGCGAAGACGCAGAGGCCGGCGCCGATGATCAGCACCAGGACGCCGCTGGGCGAGGAGTAGCGCCGGATCACCTCGGACTGGAAGCAGAGGAAGAGCAGCACCAGCCACGGCGCCGCGACGGCGAGCCGGGCTCCGTTGACGGTCCAGGACTGTCGCGACTCCATCTCGCTGCGGGTGCGCAGCTCCTCGCGCAGGTAGCCGGAGAGGTTGCGCAGGAGCCGGCCGAGCTCGCCGCCACCGACCTCGCGGGCGATGCGAAGCCCCTCGATCACGCGATCGCCGATCGGGTCGGCCAACCGGTCCTTGAGGCGGTCGAGGCAGTCGCCGAACCGCCCGGTCACCTGGTAGTCGAGCGCGAAGTCGGCGAAGTCCGGCCGCAGTGTCTCGGGCCCGCGCACGGACAGCTGCCCCAGAGCCTCGGGAAGTGAGAGACCGGCGCGGACGGCGCTCGCGAGGTTGTCGACGGCCTCGGGCCAGACGTCGGCGAACTCGCGCTGCCGACGCCTCGCCCGCCCGCGGAGCACCGCGACCGGCAGGTAGCCGCCGATCACGCCGAAGGCGATCGCGACCGGCGGAGTCGACGACGCGACCTGGATGACCAGCGCGCTGACCAGTCCGAGACCCGCGCACATCAGCACGAACGCCTGCACGCTGACGTTGCTCATCCCGGCACGCGCGAGCAGTCGCTCGACCGGACCGGGACGGTGGACGCTCGCCGCCGGGCGACGCGGGAGGAAGAAGGCCGAGTAGACGAGCAGGCAGCCGACGCCGAAGCCGAGCCCGACGAGCGCGCCCATCACGACACCTCGTTGAGCACGCGGTTGATGTCGATGCCCACGGCCTCGTAGCGGTCGGGGCGCGGCGGCATGCCGCGGGTACGACGCAGCTCGCCGCCGCGGCGCTCGAAGATCGACTCGCACTCGATGATGTCGTTCTCGACCCGCCCGGGCACGGCGACGATCTCTCCCACCCGGCGTACGCCGCCGGGGTCGATGCGCAGGTGGATGACCAGGTCGACCGACGAGGCGACGGTCGGCACGACGAACCGCGCGCCGATGTTCTCGCCCGCGAGCATCGCATTGGGGATGTGCAGCTCAGGCGGCGTGAGCGCAACATGCGGCCGACGTTGCTCAACGTAACGTCAGTGTGTCAGCTGTTAGAACCGC
Organism: uncultured Actinomycetota bacterium; assembly: GCA_963767345.1. Taxonomy (GTDB): domain Bacteria; phylum Actinomycetota; class Actinomycetes; order Propionibacteriales; family Nocardioidaceae; genus Nocardioides. Next base: position 2,149,422 of record CAVYDO010000003.1, on the reverse strand, counting down.
AGTCTCACCCCGCGCCGCGCTTGTGCTATCGGGCACCGTCGGCGCTTGCCACTACGGTCGTGCCCATGAAGATGCCCGAGGCTTGGCTGGGAGAAGATAGCCAGCGCACATTCACCGACTCCCGCAGTAAGAGGTCGTCCCCAATCGCTCTGTGGGGTGCCGTGCGTGCCCTCAGCGGCGTGCCCCCCAAACTCGTGGTGGTGCGCATGAAGGAGGAGAACGGCTGCACCGAGTGGCAAGCTGCGTGGGTAACCGACTTCCTCATTGGGTTCGTCTCGATGTGCAAGGGTCAGGAGTCCTGGTCGGCATATTCCGACGAGACCCAGCCGGACAAGTGCACGGCATGGGCGCGTCCGTTGAGCACGGTGGTCGGCTCCTGTCTCGAACACGTTGAAAGCAAGCAGGTGACCACGCGCCCCACAGGTGAGCGTTTGTGGCTCTGGCAGTCGAAGGCTCGGGTCCGCTTTGCCGATGGCGGCTTCCTTGAGCTCCCGCTGTTCGGTGAGTCCGAGGACGATGAGGACGACAAGCTGACGCAGGCGCTCCTCGACGCGGTGAACTCAGCTATGACTGCACCCCAACGACCGGTCTAGCAATGTCCGGATCGACCTGAGTCAGAACCTTCGCAGCGGCTCGCAGATGGTCTCGCCAGCAAGATGCGGGAGACTCACAGCATGCCTCTTGCCCGCCGTGACCTGATTGATCGGTTCGGGCGTGCCTGCGATCTGGGCAACGGCACCGTGTTCGTCGGTGCCGGTCTGTCGATGGGGGCCGGACTGCCTTCGTGGGGCGATCTTCTGGAGGAACCTCGCTTGGAGTCTGAGGTGCCCACGATCGAGGATCTGCCCCTGATGGCGGAGTACATCCTGTTTGAGGGTCGGTATTCCCGTGCTCGGCTGGAGCAACACATCTTGGATGCGACGACCGCCGCCGGGGCAGTGGCCACCCCGGCAATACGGCACCTGGTGCGGCTGCCGGTGGACCAGATCTGGACGACGAACTACGACCCGCTGATCGAGCGCACAGACCTGCGGCAGGGCGTGCAGGTCATTGCTGGCGACGGCAACGTGCGCCTGATCGGCACCAGCACGCGGTCGATCGTGAAGATGCACGGCAGCGTGAGCGACACGACGCCGCCGACCTGGCTGAGCCCGCCGGTAATTACCCGCACTGACTACGAGGCCTACGAGACTCATCATCCGCGGATGTGGGCGCTGCTGCGCGCGGTCTACCTGAGTCGCACGATGCTGTTCCTCGGGTTCAGCTTCTCAGACCCGAACATCGAGGTTCTCCAGCGGCTTGCCCGCCTCTCCGGCACGGCGACCCAGGATCGACACGTTGCGGTTCTCACACGCCCGGAAGTCGACGGCACCGACAGGCGTCGACGTCACGAGCTGCGCGTTCGAGACCTCGAGGCGAGCGGAGTCCTCGTCCACGAGATCGACGACCACGAGGCGTTGACCGAGATCCTCTCGGACCTCGTTCGGCGAACCCGGGCATCGCGGCTATTCGTCGCGGGCAGCACGAGCGAGGAGGACCCCGACCCGACCTTCGACCGCTTAACGACGGCGTTGGCACGGGAGCTGGTGGATCGGTCCAGGTGGGAGATCGCGTCGCTGGGTGGGCATGCTGGCTGGAACGTCACCCGAGACCTGGGGGCGCTTCGTCGCGCAGAGGGGACTTATGCCCCCTCGAAGCTTGTGCTGCACTACCGCCGCAAGGAGGGCCAGGCACCACCTGCGACACTCGATGAGCGCGTGGGTACTGCGGTGTTCTCAGATCTCGAGCGTGAACCGCTGGTGCACGGCGTCTTGGATGAGAGCCGCGCCGTGGTGGTCGTCAAAGGTGGCCGCAGGACCGCAGAGGAGATCGATTGGGCATTGGGCTTTGGTGCCGGTGTCGTTCCCCTCGCGAGCTCCGGCGGTGCAGCACATGACTACTGGCAGCGCCACCATGGCGCACCGCCCGACCTTGGCGGCCAACCCACCGACAGCGAGGAATGGGAGCGACTCAACTCCGCCGATCCCACAGTCACGGCCCGGGCCGCTGTTCGACTGCTCGACCAGGCGATGTACCACCGGCCCCGTTCATCTGATCTCGGATTCTGAGCCTTCCGGACGCGCAGCAGCAGACGTATGCGGGCCCGGTCGGGATGACGAGGGTGCGGGCGCGGACGAGCGATGTTCGGACGACGGGTCGTGACCGTTGTCGGTGGTCGCGTCTAGCGTTATTGACATGGACGTGACGAGGAGTGCCGCAGTCGCGCTCACGGCACTGGAACTTGTGCCGGGCGAGCCGTCCGACCTGACGGGCGTACTGCGCTCGCCCGAGGACCGGCAGGCACTCCTCGGGCCTGGAAACCTCCAGTCGAACAGAGGCGCGGACCCCGCTCGGCCGAGTTGTCTCGCTCAGTATCTGAGCACACGGATTGATCCTGCTCGCGTGGAACTCTGGGCCGAGATCATCGAGCGGGGGTCGCGAGAAGGCAGGTATCGAGCGGTGATCATCGGCGATCCGGCCTATCCCGCCCGGCTGGCCGCGGCGTGGGACGCGCCTCCGGTTCTGTTCTGCAGTATCGATTCGGAGTGGCCGGCGGAGACCCAGCCTGGTATCGACCCTGACGGACCTTCGGTCGCCATCGTCGGAGGCCGCGAGACTGAGGCCTGGGTGCTCAACGACACCCGACTGGTCGCGATGGTCGTCGCTCAGCACGGGTTCCGTGTGGTGTCGGGACTTGCTGCCGGTGTCGACACAGCGGCCCATGAGGCGACACTAGATGTCGGTGGGCGGACCACTGCCGTGCTCGGGACCGGGATCGATCACGTGTTCCCAGCCGAGAACCGCGATCTAGCGCGCAGAATCACACGCCATGGCGTGCTGATCTCTCAGTTCGCGCCGCCAGCACCACGTACTGGGACAACGTTCCTGCGCCGCAACTGTGTCATCGCTGCGCTCTCCGACTGCAGCCTGATCATGGACGGACGCGATCGCAGCGGCAGCCGACACGAAGTCGAACAGGCGATCCGCTACGGCAAGCCGGTGCTCATGTGGGCCCCCGCACTCTCGCAGGAGAGGTGGGCCAAGAGGCTAGCTGAGACCGGCGAGGCGAGCTTCGTCGATTCGGCGGAGGCCGTCCTCGCCGCTCTGACATAGTCCGCACATGCGAGTTGGAGCCGATGCTGCGGCAATTCGCCGTGTGTCCGATTCGCTGGTCGAGCGCTTGGTCCCGGTCCCTAAGCGTGCGACTGGCAAGTGTCCGAACTGCCACACCTGGCTACCAGCCGCCGTCGACAACATCCCGCCGTCAAGCGAGTGCGAGAACTGCACGGAGGTTCGCACGATGCTGAATCGTGCACCCTTGGTGATTGCGGTCGCCTCCCTCTACTGCAAGCCCTCACCTCTTCGCGACACCCTCACCCGCTACAAAGGCCGCGACGATGAGGACGACCCGTTTGACCCCGCGCAGGTCGAACTTGTCGCGTCCATGCTCGGCCGGCTTCTCCTTGAGCATGGTGACCAGCTCATCTCACGATTCGGTGCGCCCAGCGCCCTCGTCGTGGTTCCCTCCACCGATCGCCCGCCCCCACACCCGCTCCAAGCCGTAGTCGACTCACTCGAGATTGAGGTGCCCGCATTGCCCCTCCTCGAGCGCGGGCCCGGCGACATGGGCTTTCGTCGACCGCACGCCCGTGGCTATCAGGCGCGACCCACCGAGCAAGCTCGCGAGATCTGGCTCATCGATGACGTCTACACCACCGGGTCCCGGCTCAACAGCGCAGCCGTCGCCCTTGAGGGAGTGGGGCATCGCGTACTCGGGGCCTTGGTATTGGCGCGGCGCATCAACCCCGGCTACAACCACGAGGCAACCCGATACTGGGACAACGCCAGTGAGCGAGTGTTCGACTGGCAGGAGGGACCATGGGTGTGAGCGCTCCAGATCCGCACCCCGACAAGAAGGCCAGGGACCCCGGACACCGGTCGATCCCGCTATTGAGCGACCTATCTATCCACCTCCCACCACTTCTGGCAGCCGCTGGGGTACGCCTCGTCCAGCTCGACGTCCTGACCAGAGCCGAGTCCTTCCGTGGGGCCACCGTCTCTCCTCAGGCCAAGATGATCACCGGTTCCGCCCGGGGACGAGCACCGTCTACGACACTTCGGCTTCTGGGAGTTCGTACTCGCCCAAGCCCCGAACACTGACCTCCGGACTCGCCAGGGCTTGATCAATGCCGCAATCCGTCATAACAGTGCCGAGACCATCACGATGCTTATGGCCCTCGACGAGTTCAGCGCCGTGCTCGCCGACGGGTCATTCACCGGGCTCCCACCCAGAACGATCGTTTCGCTCACCTCGGTCGTCGTCGGTTCATTCTGCTCTCCCGACGACGAGTTCCATCTGCCGATGCTCGACATGGGGCTCCCGGTTACCGTCGAGTCCGTCGATACCTGCGTGGACGCGATCACAGCCCTCGGCGGCACTGGACTCTTGCTGCAGTCCGGACGGTCCTACCACTTCATCGGAAATCAGCCAATCAGTGGCCGGGACCTCACCCGCTTCCTCGCCCAGGCACAGCTGCTCTCCCCCATCGTCAACACACGTTGGGCTTCGCACCAGCTTCTCGACGGCCAGTGTGCGCTGCGGATCTCCACCGACCTCGAGACCACACTGCCACCACACCAACTCGCCGCGATCGTTTGAGAACCGCGCCCGGGCGAGGCAGCCCACAGATTGCACCAGTCGCGGGGCAAACGTCTACCGGCCTTTTACGGGCGCTGAACAGGCCGGGCCGCAGTTGCGTCCCGAGCCACAGGATCGCTGCTGGGTCGCCTCGGCGGCCACCGCTGGATCGGTGCCAACCACTACAGCCAACGTGGCTGCGCAGAGGCCAACCTCGGTTGCCCGCCGCGCGTTCGTCCGTCGCTGCTGCCACAGGTCGTGGCAGACCATCTCACCGGCGATGGGAGTGTTCCCTCTGTGCCCTGACACCGACGGTCGCTCCCGACGACCTGAGCCCGCTCGGTCGGCTTGAGCTCCTGCGCTACGTTCGGCACGCCCCAGGTCGTGGTGCGCCGTACAGGTTCGCTAGGCGACGCTGCTCTGCCTGGACACCCTCCGTCCCCTCAACGACAGACTCACCTACAGCGCGTGGCCGCGTAACCGACGCAACTGGGGCAGCCGGCGGATAGGATCGAGGCATGGGAGACGAAGCGCGAGGGCGAGACCTTCCTGACCGGCCTCACCTCCCGGATCCACGGCCAGATCATCAAAAGCAGGCAAGCATGTACCGCATAGCGTATGAGCAGGGACTGCGTACGCTGGATGATCAGGCCGCCGAGGTTGACGGGATGCGCGCTCGAGCAGTGTCATTCATGGCGTTCATCGGTACGGCGACGGCCTTTCTTGTCGGGACGACGGTTAGGACCGCTCCTCCAGGGCTAAGCCCCGCGTTCGTGACGGTCGCGGTTATTGCGACTGGCCTAGTCGCCTGGGCCACCTTCCAACTCGTGCTGCTGGTTCGGGCAGGTCACGAGTTCACACTTCGCCTCAATCCTGGGGACATCATTCGCAAGTGGATCGACAGTCGAGTTCCCGTGCCATCGGAGTCTCGCCTGCTGCGTGATCTCAGTGGGTGGCTTGAGGTGTACATCGAGAAGAACGAGGAAGGTCTGGATCGACTGCGGGCACGCTTCAATCGCGTGATCGCATTCGGGGGTTTCGGCCTTTTCTCGTGGACTGTTGCCATCTGGGTGTTCGGAAGGGTCGGGATAGGTGGCTGATCAGAAACCGAAGTTCTCGCCGCCGAAGCAAGACCCCAAGCGCAAACCGAAGCAAGCCCCTCCACGGAAGACGCCGTTCGTTTCCCCGACGGAGGGACCGGGCATATCAGCGCCGCGAGGTCTCGTCCCCATTCGGGGCCAAAGGAAGATCCGTGAGGGCATCGTCGTTAGCGACAAAATGAACAAGACAATCGTCGTGATGGTCGAGGATCGCGTTAAGCACACCCTCTACGGCAAGGTAGTGCGTCGAACTTCTCGCCTTCATGTCCACGATGAGGCCAACGACTGTGGTGTAGGCGACCGCGTGAGGGTTATGGAAACTCGTCCTCTTTCAAGATTGAAGCGCTGGCGGCTAATTGAGATCGTCGAGCGTGCGAAGTAGGGATGCACGGAACTTGGACGCGCGGGACCGATTTCCAAGTCGCTCGCTGGCCGACACTACTCGAGAGCCAGTTGGGCCCCAAGTGTCCCCCAAACTATTCGGAGTCAAATGACATCGCGTCACTGACAGTCGCAGGTCGGTGCGGTTGGCTCCGCCCTTCATTGAGATGACCGCTGAATAGAAGGCTGGCCGCACGCTGGACCAGTACCTCGACCGAAGGGACCCGTCTCAGTCGGCATCCCAATTTCGAAGGTGACCCGGGACGCAGCGAGGCGCGAACTGATGTTCCGCGCCTTCCTACTGTGACCGCCCTCGAAGCCGGCCTTGGTTGCTCGGCTCTTGAGGAATCTCGCGATCGACGCAGACGATCGCGTCCACGGTCGCGAGTTGGCCCGGGCAATGCTTCCTGGTCCGCCGCGGTGACGGCCAGCATCGACGGTGGCGGGTACGTTGTGCCCCATGTCACTGACGGGGCATCTCGACGACCCGCAGAGCGCTCTGCGTCGCTTCTTCAGCGACACCTACCCTCACATCGACCAGGTTCGGTTCGCCGCGGTCGATGTGCCGCGCTCGACGATCACGATCAGCGGCGAGGATCTGGCCCTGACGACGCAGTCTCGCTTCAGCCCCGGCGGGCCCAAGGTCTTGCCGCCCGCCGACCAATCGAGCGAGCGTGCTTACGACCGGCGTGCTGCCGGCACAGCGTTCGACTACCGGGTCAGGTTCCTTCTCGCGCCTCAGGACCCGGCAAGGCTCACTGCGGCCGCAGGCGCAAGGCACCTTGCCCGCCGCTGGCACCAGCCGCTCCCTGGCCCGGGCTGGAACGAGTTGGCTCAGGCGATCCTCAGCCTCCAAGCAACCGACGGGACCCAGCGACTCTCGGACTCAACTTCGCTGACGACGGCCAGGTTGTGCGGGCTTCTCGCCCTCTACGAGCAACTCTACCGCTGCCCCGAGCGGTACGCTACCAACAATCCGCTGGTCCTTGCCGGTCCTGATGCCGACCTCCAGAGACAGTTCCGCCTCGTCGACGAACGTCTCGTCCATGACGTCGTAGCTCTGACTGCGCTGTTCGAAGCGAGTCAGCCAGCCCTCGCCAACCCGCGGCACCAAGTGGTGTGCAACCCGACCTTCGACTGCAGCAGCGACCTCGGTGGCGCGGACGCGGACCTCATCGTCGACGGCACCCTGATCGAGATCAAGACGGTGACGACCGCAGTCTTGAACAGCATCACGATCTGGCAGGTCCTCGGCTATCTCCTGGCTGACACCACCGATCGCCACTCCATCCGCACCGTGGGCTGGTACTTCTCCCGGCACGGGTACCTGTGGCGACTGCCCGCCGAGGAGTTCCTCGGCAGACTGAAGGGCGGCCCGGTCGACCTTGCGACCGCGAGGGCAGAGTTCTCGGACCTGCTCGCTCCGGCTGACAGCCGGGTCACCACCTCGGAGCAGACCTGGGACTCCTGGGTGAACCCGCGGATCCAGCAGACCATGAGCTTCTATCCCACCTCCTCTGGTCGCGGCCGCTGGCACATCCCGAGCGCAGATGTCAACGCGTCAGTCGGCTCCAGCGGAGGCCACGAACTCGCCACTGGTGCGATAACACCGGTGTGCGGATCCCGAGCCATGCTCTACCCCGGCGCGGCACCCGCCCGGCCGACGGTCGGTCAACTGTGGCGGGACGACGACCGTCTGTGCCGTACCTGCCTGCGGCACACACAAGCCGACCATGATGAGCAGTCGGACGACCCCGGCGAAGCCGCTCCGCCACGGTGAGGATCGGCAGCGGTGCCGCCAAGCTCGACGTTCTCAGTCCTACTCGCGCCCTGGCCTTCGGCCACGAGTACAACGAACACGCACGCACCAAGCGGGACTGGGGTCCTCGACGCCGTCTGGGGCGTGCCCCTCTCCTTGAGGATCGTTGGTACGCCAGCCGTGTGGCGCGAACGCGATGAACGGGCCCTGACCATGGATCCACCTTGTCTGTGCTCATGCGCGGGTGGGGTTACATGTTGCGGTTGTCCTCCGCCATGATGGCGACGTGAGCGAGCCCGCCTCGAGACAGATCGACTCGTGGCGCGCTGCTGAGGAGAATGCCGCCTCCTGGATGCGGTACTGGGGCTACGTCGATGCTGTAACGACTGGGCCTGGTTCGGACGCGGGGATTGATGTTCGCGCGGCAAAGGCGATCGCCCAAGTGAAATGGGAGGCGTCGCAGGCGGGGCGGCCGACCCTGCAGCGTCTCGTCGGTGCTCGCGGGGCAGATCACGATGTTGAACTCCTCTTCTTCTCTGGCGCAGGCTTCGCGAGGCCGGCTGTTGCGTATGGCGATACGATGAACATTGCGCTCTTCAAGTACGAGCTGAACGGCAAGGTCTCACCGGTCAACCAGGCCGCGCGCGACGTGGTCAGTCGCGGCTCGAGCTACGAACTGCGCCAAGCGATCGCGCGTGGGAGAGCAGAACACGATGCGGTGCCTGGCCACGTCGACTTGCCCGGGAAGACGTGGTTCGGGAGGAACTGGACGGCTGTCTTTGGCTCGCTGTGCCTCCTTTGTGCGGTTGTTGGCCTACCTGGCCGTGGCAGTGATCACGGTGATTGGAGGGCGACCTACTTTTGGGGCATCGCTGCATTGATCCTGATGACCGCGTGGCTCGCCACTGCGAGGTTGCGAAGGAGGTGGAAACATGAGCGCGAAGCCGCGATACAAGCGTGGGTTGACGAGCATCCGTGATCGCAAGATGAGCAACATGTCACGGGACGTCGGGCGGGTACGCATCCCGAGCCGAAGTATCGCTGCTGGGTCGCCTCGGTGGCCACCGCTGGATCGGTCCCAACCACTACAGCCAACGTGTCTGCGCAGAGGCCAACCTCGGTTGCCCGCCGCGCGTCCGTCGCTGCTGCCACAGGTCGTGGTAGACCATCTCACCGGCGCTGGGAGTGTTCCCTCTGGCCTGACACCGACGGTCCCTCCCGACGACCTGAGCCCGCTCGGTCGGCTTGATCTCCAGTCGCCCGAAATGCGGACGAGTGTCGTCTCATATGCCGCCGCCACCTCCTCCATTTTGGCGTAGCCTTTCGGCAGTCCGGAAGGGACCAGCGGACTTAGGATCGAGGGAGACGATGACTGATCCGACGCATCGCGCGCGGTTGCAGATGCGAGCACTTCTGGTTGCTGCCTGTGTCCTCGTGTTTGGCGCGAGTGGATTGACACCCGCGTCCGCTTCGTCCGACCTCGTCTACTTCACGGATGCTGACCGAACGGTCGCATGTCAGATCGAGATCCCGGACGACCATGCAGGCAACCTGCGGTGCGACCTGGTCGGCGGTGGAGTGCCGGTGCCGCTGCCGCCGCGTCCATCGGACTGCCCGGTCGAGTGGGCGAGCGTCGTCTTGATGGATGCGGGTGGCCCGGGCCTGCCCCAGTGGGGCGCATGTGTCGGCGACAGCATCGCTAGCGGACAGGCACTGGCGACCGGCGCGGTGGTCGAGGCCGGCGACTATCGCTGCGACATCCTGGCCCAGGGCGTCAACTGCGTGAACCCGGACACCGGCTACGGGTTCGTGCTGTCGCCGACGACATACCAGATAAGCCGCCCGCCCGCGAAGTCTGTGTTGTCACCGACCGGGATCGGGAAGCTCAAGGTCGGCATGACCAAACGACAAGGCCGGCGTACGGGCTACCTCGGCCGGGCGGTCTGCGGCAGCCCGCAGCTGAAGGGACGCCTTGACCTCAACGCCTACCTGAGCTGGCGGAAGAAGAGGTTGAAGAGTGTCCTTGCGAACATGCACACCAATCTTCAGACCACCAGCGGTGTCGGCATCGGCTCAACGCTTGGCGAGGCCCAGGCCGCCTACCCCACCGGGACCGTCGTGGCCACGACCGACCATGTCTTCGATCGAGTGGCTCACGTCCTTATCGTGCGCGCCAAGCGCCGCAAGCTCGTCTTGCTCCTGCAGACGGTAGAGGGCCATCAGCCGTCGGCCACCACGCCGGTCGACGGGGTCTGGGTGGCATGGAGATGGAACCCGGCAAAGGGCTACGGATTCTCGGGTTGCTGACCCATCGAATCGTCTGCGGGCTCGATCATCCGGGAGGCGATCGGCGGCTCATGCTGGCCGACGCAGTCAGGGTGGGCTCTCTGTAGTTCGATATGGCCGCGCCGGCCGTGGGGCTCGGCTTTCGAGACCCGGACACACGGCCAGCTCCGTGCTCAGCCGGCGATCTCGCGGCTGCCACGATTGCCGCTTCACGAGCCGACCCCTCTGGAGATCGGGGCGCGATCGAGAACTCACGCTCCGCAGTTGGAGCTCGCCTCGGTGTCGAGGCCGGGTCTGCACAGGTAGGGATTGCCGAGCCCGTTCGCCCCCTCGATGATGCCATCGTCGTTGTGGAGGCGGGTCTCGGCCAACCCCGGCTGGTCTGTGAGCCACATTTCGTAGAAGGAGCCTGTGGAGGCCGACGCGTACTCCGGGAACCCGAGGTCCTGGCCATCGCTCTCGATCCACACACGGGTCACGGTGAGTCGGATGCCCTCGGCTGTGGGTACCACCGCGAGGCTCATGACGTCGTCGCACCAGGCAGTGATCGGGTAGCCGTCAGGGCAGATCCCATGGCCGCGGGAGATCGCGGAGCCGTCTTCGTTGATCGTCAGAGATCCACCGTGGACGTACCACTCGCCGACGAAGTCATCGAGAGTTCGCGGCGAATCCACAAGTGTCAGGATCTGGTCGGCAACGACTTGTGCCGCCTTTTGATCTCCCCAGTCCGAAGGCAAGAACGTGGCAAGCGTCGCAAGGTAGTCCTGGTCGCAGGAGCGGAGCGGGCGAATGGCTTGGCGGGCCGATGGTGCCCATTGGGGGAACTCCCAGAACTCTCGGCTCGTGTCGGCGAACCGGTCTTGCAGCGCGAGGTTTCGGAAGAGCCGATCCGAGTCGGTTGACGTGTCTACGCAGGTGGGAGTCCACCGCCCCAGGGCCTGCGGCTGTCCGCGGCCTCGGATCGAGAAGCTGAAGTTGCCGCCGACGAGCGAGTTCGCGAACTGGTCGGAGAGGTAGAAGGCGAACTCGCCGGCAGCGAGAACCGCGAACTTCCGCGCGGCCTGATGTACCAGCCGGTATGCCTTCGCCCAGGCCGCCGCGGGCTTTCCAGGATGCTTCCGGATCTGCTGTTGAGCGAGGTGTTCGAATCGCTTCCCGAACTCGCTGTCATATCTGACGATCTCAGAAGAGCATGCGCCCACGGCCTGAATCACCGTCCGAAGTGCGTCACGGCCGTCACCCGGAAGGCCATCGCCGAGCAGGTGCTTTCCACCGCATTCGTAGATGGCCTGGAGGAAGGCATTGGCAACGGGGTTGTCGAGGCCTCCAGGTGCAGTCTGCCCGGCCGCGTAGGCGACGACATCGACGAAGATGGTGATGGCGTCGACATCGGACTCGACCTGAATGAAGTGGGAGCCCGAGGCATCGGGACGTCCGAGTCCGACGGCGACTTCGTGTGTTGGTGGCATCAGGTAGGTGTTGTCGCTTGGGGCGTCGAACACGGTGCGCGCTGCGTTGATTACGGCGGTCTCGACGCCCGGATACTCAGCGCCGGGCCAGGTCCAGACCCATTTAGCTCCGCCGCGAATCACCTTGAGCCGCTGGGTGAACGTCCTGTTGTTTCCCACCCTAACGGCGACCCGCTCGCGCTTGTCGGGTTCGAAGCACACGAGGATCGGCGCGGCGGGAGTGTCCTCGTCTGGGTCCACGACCCCGTCCACCCAGTCGTGTAGCGGCTTGCCAGTGCAGCTGGGTGGCTCGATGCGTGTGCCGAACCAGGTGCCTAGGGACTGGCTGACGTCAGCCCCCTGGTCGGCCACGAAGGTCCACGTCGAGAAGCTCCGGAGCCGGGCGGTCGCCACTCCATCCGAGACCGTCACCTTCTTTCGCGATACCTCCCACGCACCCAGAGACTCGTCCCAGCGCGCCAGTACCCCCGAGCGTGCAGCCTCGTCGGAGATCTCGAGCTCCCAGGTGACCTCGACGGGCTCCGAGAGTAGCTGCGAGTGTTCGACGCTCACCGGTTGCCCGAACCACTCGCTGTCGACGACTCCGATCGGTGCGGCAGCCTGAATCTCCAGCTCGGTGGTCGTGCTCCCCGCGGGAACGCTGACGGAGACCGAGTCGAAGTCAGCCCGCCCTCCCTCGCGCCCGATCACCGCAGTGGGGTCCTCCAAGACGGGTGCGGGATCGTGGCGCTCCCATATCGCCCCCGTCCGACGTTCGTCTTTGGGAGCGCCGCGGCTCTCGTCACCGTCCTCAGTGCAAGCGACAAGGCAGAGCACAAGGCCGGCACAGACGACGGGGATGAGCAGGCGAGAGCCTCGCCCTCCACCTGGCACCAGGCTCATTGGCCTCTGGGTTCTCTGCGACAACGGCTGACCTCGCTTGCTGATTGAGAGTTGGTTGGTCGCTTGGATCACGGTGACGGTCGAGCGTGGCTGCCAGGAGGGACCGGCTACTCGGCTAGCCGATAGGCTTGGTCGAAGGCGTCCCACAGGTTGTGTGAGAAGTCGGCGTAGAGATCTTGAAACGGTTCGGATGCCGGCCACTGCACAAGAACGGTCCACAGGGTTCCGTCATGACCGACCTTGCCGCGGCCGATCGCATGCTCCCACTCCGCGAACTCGCCGTCGCGACTGACCAGCTTTCCGGCTCCGGATAAGCCCGAGAACCAGTCGCCCACCAGCTCCTTTTGGCCTTCGTACCAGGTGTCCCAGTCCAGCTCCTCGAAGTTGCCGAGACCTGAATCGGTCTCTCCGATTGTCAAGCGTGTGCCCGAGTAGTCGACGAGGTCGTAGACGCAACCCGAGGATGGAGAGCCGGTCGCTGTTGAGAAGATCGATCCAGTGAGGGCGTTGAGCTCGGCGGCGCTGACGCAGCCCGAGTCGTCACGGCTCAGGTCGCCAAGCTCTTCGGCAGCCGCGGAGGCGGATGCCTCGGCGGCTGCAGCTTCTTCGCCGGCAACATCGGTTGCAACACGTCCCTCGTCGAGGGCCTGGTTGAGAACATCCCAGAACTTCATGTGTAGGGCGAGGGTGGCGGCCTCGTCCAATCGGTTGCTGCTTCCCACGAACTCCTCTGTGTAGAACGACCAGTAGATCTCGAAGCGGCCGCACCACGAGTACGAGTCGGAGTCAATCTGATAGCCCCACTTGCAGGCGTCGCTCGAAGGGACACCGCTCTCGTCTGTCAATACGACTGACAGCGTCCGGGACGAGGCCGGCTCGCCGTTGTACGTGGTCTCGAAGAGACAACCGTCGCCGTCGGACGATCCAGAGGTGAACGCGTACTCGCCGTGACCAGCAGCCGCTAGAACCTCCGAGAACTGCGATGCGATGTCACTGGCGCACAACGATCCGCTCTCGTCATCGTTCGCCGATTGCTGGGTGTCACTGGTCGAGCCTGACGCCTGATTGTCTGCTCCGCTATCCGCGTCAGAACGACATGCAGTCGCACACCCAACGAGCAGGACGGCCGCTGCGACCATCCGACAGAGTCGATCGGTCGGCGCGCAAAGTGTGATCATCATCCGCGTCGATCTCACTCGCCCAGTGCGACGACGGCCTTGGTGACGGCGAAGCGTCGACCGGTGAAGGACACCGTCATGTAGACGCTGCCGTAGGTCCGACCGCGCTTGAACACGGTCGCTGGACACTCGTACACGTCCGAGTAGTCGACCTGTCGGCACGGGTTCAGCGAACGCCCTCCGTAGGTGTATCCCCGCTCGCGGTGGCTCTTCAGCTCCCTGACGGCCGATCGGCTGGCGACGCGGCGGGCTTTCGAGAACCTCCGGGCGTTCGCGCGCTTGACGAGCAGGTCGCTGGCCTCGTCGGGGCCACCCTTGCGTCTGACAGGCAGATCACCGCACACGGCCAAGGCGTCTTGGGTGCCCAGCGAGCCCTCGAAGGTGTCCTGTGGCGTCCCGGCTGTGCTCTCCGCCCGGGTGAGGTAGGCGCGCAGACCCGTGCCCGGCTCACCGGAGATCGTTGTGAGCGGGAACCGGTCGACCTGGGCGGTGAACATGTGCTCCAACCGGCTGGCTCCACTCCAGCAGCCCGAGGCCTGCGTCCCACCGGCTGCCTGGTTCGCGTCGACGGTCTGCCCAGGCTCCATGCCCACGTAGCGCATCGCGATCACCGGGACTGCGTTCATGCCGATCGCTGTCGGGTCGTTCACGGAGAAGTACATTCCGGGCGTGAGGCTGCGTGGCACCTGAAACGCGACCTGCCCTCCAGCGACGGTCTTGGTAGGCGAACTCTTGAAGAAGAAGCTCTCGGCGTTGATCCGCCACGGTGTGTTCACCTCGACCGTGCAGCCATCACACCCCCCGATCTGGAGGATGACCCGCACGCGCGCTTGAGGCTTTACCTTCTTTGCAGGCGTTGGACGATCAGCCGGCCCGACGATCCTTGAGGAGTCGGCGACGGCACGTAGGGGCGCGCGTTGCGCGATCTGTGCTGCCGCGCCAGGACTCGCTAACTGAGCAGCACCCACCGCTGCTACTACAATGGCGGCCATCAAGGCCATTGCTCGGCTAGAGATCTTCATGCTGCTCCTCGCAGGGGTCCCGGCCAACAGAGTCAGTGCGACGGTCCGAGACGAACAAGTCCTCTGATCTGGGGACCTACTCTCACCGAGGTGGCTGTTGTACGTCATGGGAAGTCCCGCCTGGCTGTCGATGTGTCTGATTGGTTGCGACCCCTTCAGTTACGTGGGTCAGGCTGCGGTGCGCAGTACTGGCTCGACGACACAAGCAGTTGGCCGTCGACTTCGACATGGAAGTCGTACTGGCCCGTCGGGAGGTTGAGGTTTGACCAGAGACGTTCTGAATCGCCATCGCCGGGGTAGACGGTCCGATCCAACTTCACGTCACCGTTGACCACGATCTTGAGCAGGTGAGGGGTGCGCCAGGTCTGCTTCACCTGACCCAACATGGCACCGATGATGACCGGGCCCATCGCGGGTAGATGGTCGAACGTGCAAGCGTGGACGGCGTATAGGTCAACGCCTTCCACACCGACGAGCACCGTTCGTCGGGCAAGCCCAGGATCGGTGTAGGCCACCCTTACGATCGCCCCGGCCAGCCATTCGTACCGCGGAAGTCCTGTGACGCGACCCGATGGGGCAAGCGACATGCCTGGTGGCAGGCTCCCATGCACGACCGCCCAGTCGGTGCCTTCGCGAAGGGTGTTCAGGTTGACGGCGTACTCGGGGGCGACGCCGATCCCAGTGACCACAACGGGCTCGGGGAGCCAGGTGACCGCGGACTCCGCAAGCACCGACATGGATACATCCTTCGTGGCACTCCGGCCGTATCCGTCAATAAACCGGAACGTGTAGGTGCGGTCAGCCTGGGCCACCGTGGGCGCTCCGCTGATGACCCCAGTTCCTGGATCGAGGCTCAGCCCGGTGGGGAGTTGTCCGGCGTCGAGACTCCAGTTTCCGTTTCGGTTGTCTTCGGTTTCCAACCGTTCGCTATACGGCACCCCGACGACGGCGTCCGGCAGGTCAGTCGTGACGATCCTCGGGTGGTAGCCAGGCGGCGGCTCCCAGCCGGGAACCGATCCTTGAACCAGGACTTGGTCGTAGAGGGTGCCCAGGTGCAACTCACCGGTGGACTTGCCCAGGGCCGGGACGTCAAAGCTCCCGACAACGTCCACCTTCCCTCTCACTGACCATTCGAGCGAGCCGGGCGAAGCACTGGCCATTCCGATCAGCGAGCCTTTCAAGCCCACCGTCGGGCCCGCGACGCCATAGAGGCTCACGTTGACCTGCGGCGTGAGCGAAACGGTCGCGTTAGCCTCGGCGTTGAACGTCGGCACCCTACTGTTCAGGGTAGGCAGGTTGACGTCGTTGACGTGGTGGAACGCGCCGTTCTCGTAGCGGAGCCCGGCCCTTCCTCTGGCCTCTTCGCTCCAGCCGGCGTCGACTCGGCCCGTAGCTGAAACGTCCGCCTCGGCCATCAGGTCGAGCTTGGGTACTAGGACGACCGGGACCGGCCCGATCTGCGCTCGGAACGCGGGAAGGGTTCGGGAGAAGAGGCTGCGGCGTTCCAGCGAGCACTTGGCTTCACCGTTCACGCTCACCCCGAGCTCAGCCGACTGCTTCACCTCTGCAATGGCGTGTGCCTCCTCCAGGCCACCCCATCCGATCCGGATTCCAACATCGAGCGTCGGGGTGATCTCGACACCAGCAGCAACCTCGCCTGTTGCCCCTTCTGAGCAGCTGAGCCCGTGGCCGAGGTCATGCTCAGCCTGTCTCGCGACGCTGATGGCCTTTGCGTTGTCGCCGAGCGAGCCCGACTTGATGGCATTCATCAGCGTGACGCCCCGCGGGTCGACGTTGACCCAGTTGGTACCGACGCCGCCGACAGGAACCCGGCCGAGTAGGCCGTGCTTGAGTGCGGGGATGGCAAGGTTGACATCGCTGATGGCGATGTCGCCCTCACAGAGCACGAACGTTGTGGACACGCAGTTGTTCATGGTCTGCCCGGCGAGATCGCGCGACAAGAGGGACGGGCTGGTGGCTTGGCCATCCACGTACCTCTCCGCGATCCTCGTTCGTGCGGCCACCTGTGCCCGGCGGGCGGCTGCGGCCGAAGGGGTGAACTCCAGGCGAAGCAGGCCGTCCGGAAGCTCGACGACGTCGGCGATCTCCGTGGGATCGATCACGCTGGTCGACTCCGGCACTACAACCCCGTAGTCGACGGTGGTCGAGGAGTGTCCGTGAGCCGTAACGTCCACCTGCTGTGTCGCACGAACGGGGTGGAAGGTGTCAAGCCCGACCAGACGTGACACGGCCGTCACGGTCCACCGTCCTGGCTCGGCAGGAGTGATGACTGCATCGTCGGTCAACTCATGGCGCTCGCCGCCCGGTCCGGTCACGGTCACCTGACCTGCCGCGTCGTCAGGTAGCCCAGTGACCACCACCTGAAGCGAAGCAGCACGCTTCGGAGCGTCGACGACATCCACGATGACCTGATTCGACTCCGTAGCCTCAGCGGTGCGGGTCGCGTCTGCCATCAGTCGGTAGGTCACCCGACCCGCAACGGGATGATCGGTGAACGTAGCCTCCCCGATCGGGCTGGTCCACCCGTCGGCGATCGACGTCCATTCGCCCGCGGCCAGGCGCTCAAGTCGAATGGGACGTGACTCAGCAGGATCGACCTTTGCCTCGATGACCGCCGACTCGCCGACCGAGATCGTGCCGCGGGAGGTTGTCGCCGTGATGGACGACCTTGGCCGCGACGTCGCGCTCCTGACGATGAGCCGACTCTCGCGCGATACGAATGCTGGCAGCCGCTTACCGGTGCTTCGCCTCTTCGCCATTCCACCCCTCACGCGCAACCGGTAGCTACCGACTGGTTCCGGAGCGCGGAACCGAACCTTGTACGTCCCGGTCTTCGCGGCAAACGCCCGGGCGAGAACCCGCCAGCGAGCACCGACCTTCACCTGAAGGGTCAGTTTCCGCTTGACCTTTCCAGGCACTCGTCCGCGGGCCAGCAACCGCTCTCCGGGCTCGGCCTTGGCTTTCGACAGTCGAGGAGCCACGACCCTCGTCGGCTTGTCTACAGCCGCAGCATCAGCTTCGACAAGTGCCATGCCCGCGATACCGACCGTGAGCAAGACTCCCACGGAGACCCCCCGCCAGCGCACTGCTGCCTCCCTCACGGGCGTGCCGTCCAAGCCCGCAACCGGATGCTAGTCACGGGAGCGGCACTTTGGTGGTGTGTTCGCTGAACAGGAGGGACTTCCCTCGTTGTCGACAACGGCCCCTTACGCTGTCGTGAACTGGGACGAGGATCCGCGATACCCGCAGCGACTGGCTGCGCCCTCAAGCGGCCCCCTCGATCGCTGGACCGTCCGCTCGCCGAGAATGCGGGGGACAACAGTGCGGCTTGTGAGGCCACCGTCCCAGTCCATGACTCAGCCGGCATAGTCGAATGCGATCCCGTGCCGGCTGAACCTCTTGGTCCCCTCAACACTAAGATTTGCGGCCTCTCCGCTCGAGCTATAGAGCATCGCCCGCAAGCCCCGGGATTCGGTCTCCCACACCACTGTGGACCCGACGAATACGGCGTTCTCGTCGCTTCTGACATCGACGGCCGGCAGCGTCGTCGTCCTGCCGGTACCGGTGTCGCGCAGGCGCAGCCGGCTCGGACCCTCGAAAGGAGACGACGCAAACGCCATCATCTGTTGCTCGGGAGACCATCCGAAGAAGCGGCCGAGCGGCCCTTCCGGGATGACGGTCTCCTGACCGGTAGCGAGGTTGTGAACCTCGAACTCGTCGTCCCAGTTGACGGACGCGATCAGGTCGCCAACCGGGGACCACAGTGTCCGCCCGCAGTTGTCCTCGCATCCGGTTCGTGCGGCTACCTGCCGCAGTCCGGTGCCGTCGAGGTTGATGACGTATAAGTGACTCTGGGTGACCCCCTGAGCGTTCGCTACGAACGCCACTTGGTCGCCGGCGGGCGAGAAGTCAAAACTGTCAATGAACGAGAACGTGCCTGCGTGAGTGGAGAGGACGTTGACGGCAGCCGCCGGGCTGTTGACACCGCGCACCATGATCCGGTCGCTGGGGGTCGGCTCTCCCCCGTAGTACGTCCACCCAACCCATCGACCGTCCTTCGACAGCTGGACATCCTGCGGGGTTGCTGAGCCGCTGTAGGCCTGCCACGTTATCGAAGACGCCAGGTCTCGCACCGTGATCGAGTTCGAAGAGTCAAGGATTGCGACCTTCCCCTCAGCCAGCGGGTAGAAGCCCACGCGCACCAGGACCCTCTTGCTGCACCGGGCCTGAAAGCACGCCCGGTAGTAGCGCGACTTGCCGTTGACCTCCGCGCGGTACCAGAACCGGTCCTTGTTGAGTTGCCGCACCGCTTGAGAACGCCACTGCGCACCACGGCGCTGCGCCATGCGCTGGATGACTACTTCCCCACCGCGCTGTCCGGTGACTCGACCAGCTAGCCGGACATCACGACCCGGGTTGACGAAACGATCGGCCGCCTTGAGTGAGACCGTAGCGCGCTCATCTAGCTCATGATCGGCGTCCGGTGCCGCCGCAGGGGTCGGTGACTTTGCGTTCGTCGAGGAGCCGGCGCTGTCACGATCCGCGTTCCGCGTTGCAGCGGCTCCAGGACTCACCAGGAGGACAGCGATCAGTGCGCACGCGGCTCCTGCTGCGGTCGTTGCCGATCGCCAAACTCGTGCACTCATCGTGCACCCGAGACGTTAAAGCCCTTGACCTCGTCAGTGGCCTCGACCTCACGGTCGTCGTCCCAGTACTCGTAGTAGTAGTTCTCTTGCGTGAATGGCCGGTCCCAGAGCGTGCTGCCCGCGAAAGCGCGCATCGGGTTGTTACCCGACAGGCAGTCCTTCGGGACGCGCACGCGGAGCATGTTCTCCGCCTTCCTGACCTTGACTGTCGGAGCACTGCACGGCTCATGCTCGACCGCGGTCTCGCGCACGTACCACATCCGAGCGCGCGCACTCCCGCCCTCGAACCAAACTTCAACGTGATCCTCTGGTCGCGCATCGTTTGACCGGTACAGCTGCTCCAGCGCGACCTGGAACGTAGTGTCCGTGCGCGTCGGCGTCTTCCGCAGCCAGATCCTGGCGGTCACACCCTGTGGCCCACTCTTCGCGGTGACCCTCACGATGTCGATCGCCTTCGGTCCGTCTCCTCTAGGGTCCGTGACCGCCGCGGAGGGTGCGACGGCCGCAAGCGAAAGGAAGCAGGCGAGCCCGAGGGCGGCTGATGCGCAGACTCTGAATCGTTCGTGGGTCACGGTCGTCCTTTCGGTGCCGCTTGGGCGGCGATCCTCGCGCTCGGCGCAAAGCTAGCGACGGAACCCGTTACTGACCGTGTTGTTCTCATGGTCTTCCTCGAGGTTGATCGACAGCATCAGCGTGACGGTGCGGGTCCCACAAGTCGCCCGATCAGGGGACATAGCAACCGAGAGCCAAGTTTCCGTGTCGAGGGTCGGGTTCCGAGCACCTGCGTTCGGATCCTAATCACACAGTGGGACTCGCGCCGAGGTTCGGATGAATCAGTAGGGACTTCCCTCGTTGTCGACCGTGAGCACCTGTTGTCAGAGTCAGGGCACCACCCGATCGGGCAACGGGGAAGCCCGATCAGGTGCCATAGAAGGAGGAACCAATGACGTCTCGAGTGCACGTGAACCGCGCCACCCAGGCATTGGCTGGCGTCGTGCTCGCCATGGGCTTCACGGTCGTGACTCCGGGCCTTCCGGCCCATGCGGCCGACGCAGCCGGTAGCTCGTTGGCCGCGACCAACGTGGCTACCTACTCACAAGGTGTCCAGGACGTCCGACGGTGTCGGACGTACTTCGACTTCTTCGACACGCGCACCAACGTCACGTGCCGCAAGGCCGGCTCGGTCATCCGGGAGGCGATCGAGGGCTCACGCTGGCCGAAGTCGAGCGTCAAGCAGGTCCAGGGGTTCAGGTGCGTGAAGTCCAAGCGCTACGGCGAGTCCCTGATCGACTGCAAGCGCGGACGGCTCTTCGTCCACTACGACTCTCGCGAATAGCCGAGCACGCCGGCCTCGTTCGAAGGCCTTCCAGCGTCACGGCTCTCGCGGGAGGATGCATGCCATGACCTCGCCGCCTGCTGCTCCAGTGCGAGGCGCAACCTGGATGCCGGCCACTCTTGCCGGCGTGAACCGCGCCGCGATCGTCGGGTTCATCTGTCTGCGGGTCGGGTCGCTCGTCCAGTTGGTCGTCGGCCTGAGCAGCGGCAGCCTGACTCGGGCGCAAGAGCCTTGGCTCAGTGCGAGCGCGGCGGGACTGGTGCTGGTCGAGTCGCTCGTGGTCTGCGTCTTGATGTGGCGAGGCGGGCGCGCGAGCCGGCCTGACCTGGTCCTGCTCGACGTAACCACGCTCTGCCTGGTCTACCTGATCCAGGTCGTGTACGCACACGACGCGGCGCGGGCGGTTACCTGGGAAGGCTGGGCGTTCGGGGTCGGCGTGGGGTTCCTGATCCCGATCGCGTGTCTGCCTCGATGGACTGCTGTCACGCTGGCCGGTGTCGCCGTGGTCGGCACGTACTGGGCGACGACTCTTCCCGACGCCGTCGCCTACAACCAGGCAGCCACCGTCGTGGCCAACGGGTCCGGGCTCGCGGTGAATCTGATCGCCATGAGACTGCTCTGGCTGTTCCTGGTGCGGTTGGGCACCCGAGCCGATACCGAAGCAGCCGCCGCCCAGGCCGCGCGTGAGGAGCTGGCCGCCCGCAACCAGCGGATCGTCCACGAGCTCCACCACCAGACCGGCAGCCTGGTCACCTTCCTCAACGAGCTCGACCCGGCGGACCTTCGCGAGGACCGTGGTCAGCTCCGTGAGCTCTCGGACGCGCTGTGGATCTCGGCGAACCGCGCACGCGCCGAGCTGTCCGGTGCGACCCGTGCTCAGGACGGCGACGGGACGCTGGGCGCGGCCCTTCGCGCCGTCGCCGGACAGTGCCCCGGGCTGCATGTCACCTGCACCACCTACCAGGTCGACGACCTCCATCTCGCTGCGTCGACGCTGGCGGCCATCGACCGCGCGGTGCAGACCCTCCTTGCCAACGTCCTCCAGCATTCAGCCAGCCGGGAAGCCACCATCTACGCGAGCGTGCAGAACGGCTCGTACAGCGTCAGCATCACCGACTCGGGCGCGGGCTTCGACCCTGACGCGACCCCAGTCCGGGTCGGCCTCGGCGAGGTCGCGGGACGACACCTCACTGCTCACGGCCTGGCGACCAGCATCCGCTCCGCACCCGGCCAGGGCACCACCGTCACGATCACAGGAGCACGATGAACGACACTGTCCCTGGGCCCGTGCCAGCCACTCCGGTCCCGCCGACCGACACCACCAACGCCTTGCCGGGGTCGCCGGCTCTGCATCGCGTCGTGGTCGTCGACGACGAGACAGGACACCGGGAGCGGCTCGAGAGCCTCGACACCGGCTCCTTCACGGTGACCGCCTCGTATGCGACCGTCGAAGAGCTCATCGCCGCGCGACCCGAAGCCGACCTCGTCGTCCTCGACCTGTGGCTGCGCGGCAGAACGCGTCCCCTGCGCGGGCTGCCGGCGGTGCAGACCCTGCACAGCCTGGGCTATCGGATCCTGCTGCACAGCATGGACGAGAGACCGCACGTGCTCGCCCGGCTGATCGCGGCCGGCGCGAACGGGTTCGTGTCGAAGGCAGCGCCCACCAGCGAGCTCATCATGGCGATCGCCGACGTCTCCAGGGGCAGCGAGCGCATCCTCACCACCCAGATCGCCGGCTTCGCCGACCAGATGCAGCACCTCGGGCTGCTCAAGCTGACCGACTCTGAGACGTCTGTGCTCCGGGCACGCGCCCAGGGCATGCCGATGAAAGCCATCGCCACTTCGACCCACTACTCCGAGAAGGCGCTCGAGCGTCACATCACCAACCTGAACCGCAAGATCAAGGACCTGCTCCGTGACGTCGATATCGACGGGCTCGACGCGTCCGCGGACCGGCCTGCCGCTCATGTCATCGCCAGGTACCTGGGCTACGGACCCGACGACCTGCTGTGAGTGCCCGACATCGTGGGGACTTCCCCCGTTGTCCGTGTCGACTGTGCAGACCACAGTGGTGCCGTCCGCTTCGCCCGATGCCCCAGTGCGTCCGGGGCGCGGGCTGGACACCCAGTCGAGTTGATGAGGAGAAGGGCGGCACCAATGAAACACAATGCGAGCGTCTACCGGTCAACACTCGAAGTCCGATCGATACGCCAGGTCCCGCAAGGCGCGCTCTCCGGCAACATCGAGATCACCCCTCAAGGGAAAGTGAGCGCGGGTCGCATGCGTCCTGTTCGTGCTCTGCTCGCATCGTTGCTCTTCGCCGCTTGCATCGTCCTGGTCTCGCCCGGCGTAAGCGAGGCCGCGAGTTCGCGATGCAACTACCGCAACAACTGTCCCGTCTTTCAAGCGCCTACCTCTGGCGGCGCGACCAAGACGATCCTCGGGTCCGTTCCGGTCACCATGATCTGCTGGAAGGACGGGCCGTGGAAGACGCTCAACTACTCGACCAATCGTTGGTTCTGGGTGTCGATTCCCACGTTCGGGAAGTGGTGGCTTCACGCGAGCGAGGTCACGTCCCAAACATCCGTGCCGCATTGTTGACGAACACTCTGGGCGTTCCCTGCGGCGGCATCAGCGCAGGATCTTAGGCTGCACTTGCCATCCCCCACGCCCTTGCTCCGGCGAGCATGCCCAAAGGGTGTGTGCACCCCAGAGCGAGTGCGCAGAGCGAGCGAGGGGCGAAGATTCGGCCCGGTCCAACTTGAGTTCCAGGCGAGTTGCGCACCGGGACTTATACAACCCTTCGCCGACCCAATGCGTAGTTCGACGGGCCAAATCAGGGGCTGATGCGTTTGGACCTATTCGTCTGCGTCCCCGTTCGACCACTGATTCGCCTCGCGGACCTCACCAGGCTGATCTGCACTGGTGAGGCCGGAATCGCGACGACGAGCTCGCCACTCGTCCAGCCGTGGCTTCCCCTTGGTCTGCCACCACCTCTTCGTGTGCGGCGCGACCCAGACCGTGCCTCCGATCGCCAGGGCACCGGCGACGAACCATTTAGCATTCGACGGCACACCGCCCACGCTGGCATCTTCGTCGCCGAGGTCGGGATCGGTGAGTTCCGCGTTGCCGCTGTCCGCGTCCAGCGCGACGTCGGCCGAATCGTTCGGTCGCGCCTCACGTTCGGCCCTCTCTGCAGCCTTGCGCGCCGCTTTGATTACGGCGGCCTCCTGCCGGACGCCTTCGGTGTCGAGCACGTCGATTCGCTCTCGCAAGAACCGGTGAGTCGCTTTGTCGTCGGCAACAAACTCAGTCTCGTTGCGCGAGTCAGCCCACGAGGTCTTGGTGCGCGAGCGCACATGCAACGCCCCGTCCGTGATCTCGTAGTTGCGCTGCTCCCGGAAGTTCTTGTCTGAGTAGTACGTGGAGTCGGTGAACCCTTCGTTGGCGCGCAGCAACGCCTCCCGGACGTCCTGGTCCAGACGCAGCGGCTTCTCGTCTGCTCCGTCGAGTTCACCCACCGGGCGATCGTATCGACTACGAGCCGTTCGCGCGCCGACCTCCCGAGGAATCCGGCTTGCACCCGTCGGGGATCACGAGAGCTCAACGCGATGTTGCCTGGAGGAGCCGTGCCGCTCGATCTCAGCAAGCTCGCAGTCGGTCCAGCGAGCGCCCTTACCGAGCCGCGTGACATCTTTGCGAGTCTCGGCAAGAAGCCCTGGCCGCGGTTGCGCGTCGAACAGGATCAGGTACTCAAGGCGTGAACCGCCCTGTCGGTGGTCGATGAGATGGTGCCGAGAACGCATCCAACGAACGGAGTGTGACTCGTCGTGGCCTCCAGATCGATCGCAGGCAGTACAGAGAAGACGCACCAGCCGGGCTGCGAGAGTGCCGAGGGTCTGGTCTGCAACTGCTGGTGCAACGGACCCGGGCACGGCAAGGCGATCCTCGAGCGCTGTCTGAGCTGCGAAGGCATCACGGACCCGGGGTTCGCCGAACTCGCTGCCGATCTCGAGAGGATCTACGGCGTCTTTCATCGCGACCCATCCACTGACCAGCGACAGTTCCAACGCGGCCGCGACGACACGGTGTATGTTCCGCCTCCGTCGCGCAGCGCCATGGAGTCTGGCAAGCAGGCGTCACGGTTCGAGACTGTCGTTCTGGACGACGGCGTGCACGAGATCCTCTTGCGCACCGCCCAGGCACCCAGAACACCGGTGCTCGTGCCGCTCTTCGACGCGATAACCGAGGAGGCGATCAGACCGATGGCCGCCGCAGCGGCAGCCGCCGGCGGAGTCGGCACCAAGGCAGCGGACTCGCACGTGTGGTGCAGCCTCACGGTGGAGGCGATGAAGGTGCTCGCACCTCGGGTCTACACGAGGGCTTCCCCCATCATCGACTACGCAGCCATCGCCTACCCGCGCAGGTCACGCCCCAAGCACCCCCACGCGTACACCCCGACGGTGCGCGTCACCGGGCTCGGGATCCTCGCGCGAGCGGTCAGTCGTCATGCCGTCACCGGCCTGTCTACGCTTCAGCTCCTGCGGGTCCTGCAACTGGTGGCCATCACCAGCTGCACCGACGTCTGGCAGCACGCGGCCGTGGTGCGCTATGCGATGAGCCCCCTGCTGCCACCGGTCTATCCCAGGCCCCGGCATCTCCTCATGCCGAGCTACGACATGGAGCTCAGCGACGTCACGAACCGGTGGGACACGCGCGGCAACTGGTGAGTCCGCGCCTGGCCGTTACGACGTGTACGAGGAGTCGGTTGACAGCCGCGCCCGCTCGTTGCTGGCCGGGAGCACTCTCACCTTGCCGGCGCTCCACCGGGACGGTGCGAGCCATGTGGAGCCGATCAGCTTGACCCGGATTCGGTGTCGGCCCGGCTCCAGGTCGCGAAGGGCGAAGCGCACGAACCGGCTGCCCTTTTGCTTGAGCCACGGTCGAGCGACTGTCCCATCGTCGCTCACGAAACGCAGCCGGCCGCGGATCCGGTCAAGCCCGGTCACGGATGCTCTCACCTTGACGATGACGGGCTCCCCGTCACGAACGGTGCGGTCTGGCACCCTCATCCGAACCGTCGACAGGTAGCGGCCGATATATGCGCCGTGGGTCTCTTTGGCGATCTCGCCGAACTCGTCGGAGCTGGTAGTGATCACGACGCGCACCCGGTGGCGGATGTCGGCTTTGGTCAGCGCGTAGGACTGCGCCGTGGCCCCGGGAATCGGTTGCCCGTCGCGCTGCCATTGGTAGTGAGGCGTTGTCCGTCCGCTCCAAGTACCTGGAATCGCGGTGAGCGTGTGCCCAGGCCTAGGTCGCCCGTCGATGCCGCTGGGAGTGAGGTTGGTGAGTGGCTGCGGTTCGCCGACCACGTCGTGGGTCTCGACCTTGACCGTCTCGCCGCCGTTGTCGACGGTCGTCGTGATCCGCACCGACACCTTGCGGCGGACGTGTGAGGAGTCCACGACGAACGAGTCCGATGTCGCTCCGACGACCGACTGCCCGTCGACCATCCACTGGTACCGCGCGGTGGTGGGCTCACTCCACGTTCCTGGAACAGCGCGAAGCACATTCCCTGGCCGCGGCACACCCTCGAGGCGAGAGGGTGTCAACTCGACCAGCTCACCACCGACGGTCCAGCCCGGTGTGGGGTCGCAGTAGTCGCCGATCCCGTCGTCGTCGGTGTCCTCCTGATCCATGTTCGGGTCGTCAGGACAGTTGTCGTACTCCGTGGGGATCTCGTCGGCGTCGCGGGTGATGTTGATCCGGGCCGTGGTCAGGGACGAGCGTCCACTGGCGTCAGTGACCCGGAGCCCGATCTCCCCGGCCATCTCGCTGTCCCATGTGTGTGTGATCGATGGCAGGGCCGTGGTCAGGTCGAACGTCCGGTCGCCGTCGATGTCCCACTCGTAGGAGGCCAGCCCGGACTCGTCAGTCGCGTACGACCCTGAGCCGTCGATCTCGAGCTCATCCCCGACCCTCGCCACATACGGCCCGTCGAGCCAGGGGTCCGGCCGGTCCAGCATATGCGCGATGGCCGTGTCGAGCGCCGGACCGAGGTCAGCCTCGTTCGGTGCCTCGGTGAGTACGCCCGCGGTCGCGTTGACGACGCGCCGTACCGGCGCACGGCTGACACCGATCCCGCTGTCGATGACGGTCACCGAGGCGGGGTCGACATTCCACGCAGCCGTTGCGATCGCTGCGTCGTCGAGCCCTGTGAACGGCTCCGGATTGTGCGCTCCGTTGTCCGTGATCACGATGACCTGCTTCTTGACGTCCGTGCGCCACGGAAGGTCGACGGCGGTCTTGACGCCGGACCACATCGTCTCGCGGTCGCCGCCACCACCAGCAGCGCTCAGGCCGTCCGCGGCCGAGGCCACAGCGCTCGGGTCCGTGGTAAAGGCCCGCTCCACTCGCGACAAGTAGTCGACAGGGTCGCCGCTGTACCTCGGATCCTCCCGATAGGAGACCAGGGCGAAACGCGACGTGTTCGCACGGTCACGGGTCGTGGTCATGACTCCACGCAGTTGGGCCTTCAAGCTCTTCAGCTCCGCCGACATCGAGTCGCTGGTATCAACCACGAAGACCACGTCCACGTCGCCCGCGGGCTTCCGATTCGCTCCAGCACCGAAGGCCGCCGACCCGCCGGGGTACTCATACAGATGCCGGGCGTATTCCTTGTGACCGTGCGGGTTCGGGTGGTACCACTCGAAGAGCGTCTGCGTGTAGTCCGTCGGCAGGCTTGTCCCGTTGTCGCCGATCTCCCAGAGCCATCGGCTCGGATTGTGATGGAAGAACCTCGGGTCCGGTTCGTGGTCAGCGAAGAGCCCGGGGATCCCATTGACGAACGTGACGTTGCCGGCAGCTGGCGTCACCCCAGCGTTGACAGCCTCCACGGTGTCGATGAGCGCCGCGTTGCCTTGAAGACCGAGGCGACGTACCTCGACAGCTGCGTGGTATCCGCCCACGTTGAACGGGACATCCGCCAACGCGAGCAACGGGTACCCGACGAGCACCACCTTCGCATCGGGGCGGAGGCCACCTGGTCGGGTATACAGGCCTTCGATCGTTGACGCGATCGTCTTGGAAAGGTCCGGGGTCAGTCGTTTGGCGTTCTCGACGAGAGTGATGCACTCGCCGGTATTGCGCCCCCAGAACGGGGCAACTGGACCGAAGCAGCGCTTAACGATCTCGGAGAACTCGAGATCGTTGCCGCCGATCGTCATCAGGACCAGATCAGTCGTCTCATCGACGAAGTCGGCCTGCGGCTTGAGGAAGCGCTCGCACTTGAATGTGATCCATGACCCGCGCCCGAAGGAGTACTTCGCCGGGCCAATGGGATCGAACTCGACATGCTCGGGATAGTTGTTGTACTTCGCGTTACACCAGTCGCTCTCCCTGGCCCATGCGAGGATCTCCTCTTCGGATCGCACACCATCGGGCGCGGGAGAGACACGTCCGGGGTACTTGCCCGCGGCGTTACGACCGTGAATATTGCCGGTCGTGGCACCGCTGCACGCATAGATCCTGCTTCGAGCCCCTAGAAGTCCCCGCGCATACTTCGTTCCCCAGTTGTCCCGCGACCGGTAGCAGCCGTTCGGTCCCCTGTAGCTGGTCCGCGGCTTCTCGCCCTCCTTCTCGAACCGCGACCCGTTGCCCGCCGAGTAGGAATCCCCGAGAATCGCCACCTTCAAGCGCTTCGCGGACGCCTGCGTCAGCGCACTCGCAGACGCATCCGTGTCCGCGGCAGGTGTCTCCCTGCCCGACGTGAGAGCAGCAGCCCCAGACGACCGGCCGACCATCGCAGGCGTCCCAAGCACAGGGACAGCGAGCACCAGGGCGACCACGGCCAGCCGTCGCACGTACAAGGGTCTCACTGGCCCAGCCTCATGGTGAACGCCCAGATCTCACCCAGGTCGTAGTCAGCCGGCATCAGGTGAAGCCCCAGCGTCGCGGTGACGAGACCGTGGCCTTCGACGGCAACGGACTTCTCACAGTGGATCCCGTTGTCGTCGGAACCAACCACGGTCCATCCAGACGACTTGGCGAGCCTGCGGACCCCCTTGAGCGCCGCCTGGCGATCCGGGCTGATCAACTCAAGGTCGCGTGTGATCCCTGCCGGGCTGCCCTTGCCCATCGGATCCTCATCGCTCGTCTTTCCCGCTCTGATCGACTCGCGGCCGACCTTGAATCCCTCGAGCTCGGCCTCGGCCATGGGATCGGCGAGGAGCGCATCCAGGTAAGGGCTCGAACCTCTCTCGTCGGTCGCCTTCTCATCCGACCCGCAGGCGGACGCGGCGGCGGCCACGAGTGCCGCGACGGTGACAGCGGCCGCGATTCTGATCCATGTGCGACGTGCGTGTCCTTGAACCATACGGCCAGCGTGACGTGGTTCCTGCCGCGGCGTCATGAGTAGAGATGCCGATACGTTTGAGGGTCCCGAGAGCATGCGCATCCCTGATGCCTAGACGGGTAGCCCCGTGCCCCCGAGTGCAGGAACCGTAAGCCAACGACGCTGCGGTCGCAAGAGGTCTTGCTGGTGCTCCCCGCATAGCGACGAGGAGCACGATCAGTCAGAACGGCGGCTCGTCGCTCCCTGGCCGGTCCC
Organism: uncultured Actinomycetota bacterium; assembly: GCA_963767345.1. GTDB lineage: Bacteria > Actinomycetota > Actinomycetes > Propionibacteriales > Nocardioidaceae > Nocardioides. The sequence goes on along the minus strand of CAVYDO010000003.1, from coordinate 2,120,056 downwards.
AGGAACTCGGCGGATAGAGGCTGAGCGCTACCTCCTGTGCCCGGTCCCACGAGGTCCGGTCACACCAAGGCTTCTCGGCAACGCTCTGGACGAGGCTTGGGGCTGCCCGCATTCGGTCCACGCTCACGTCGTAGGTCCGGTCGTAGGCCACGATGCGTCGCTCGCAGACTAGCCATTGAGGTGGGCACAGCTCTACGGCGGGACGCCGCTCCGCGTGACTGTTCGCCGCCTCGAGCAGATCTGCGAGGCCCTCGAAGAGTGTCTTCGGGTCGAACATCTCGTTCGCGTGCTTGCGGACCTCGCGTCCGACCTCCCGCAGCACCGCCTCGGCTGTCTCTTCTTCTGGCGCGTCGTCGGGCCACGGGAGCTCGGCCTGGGTGTAGCCGGCGATGTTCTCGACCCTCAGCGACAGCGGGTGGTCGGCCCACTCGTGCAGGTCGACCGCGACACTGACGTAGAGCGGTGTCTGCGTGCTGACGCGCACCCGCGGGGGCCGGGACTCGAGAACCAGCCCGAGGCTGATCGCTCGTGTCATGGCCTCCCACACCGCCTGCCGGGTGGGTGTGGTTCGCAGAGCCTCGAAAGCTGCCTCGTCAGCCGCCGCGTCGGCGTCCAGACTGGCAGCGATCCGGACGAACATGTCCTCCATCCGCTGGTCGACGTCAGCGCGCAGGGCATCGACCTGCGCGGTCACCGCGGACACCGTCTCGGCCGCGTCGGCACGGACCTCCTCGACCTGCTGAGCCGTCTCGGCGGTCTGCTGCTCGACACGGTCCAGGTGCTCGTCCAGTGCCCGGGTGACGAAGTAGAACACCGCGAACAGGACAGCCGACGAGCCGACCGTCATCAGGAGGTCCCGGGTCCACGTGTCGTCGATCCCGGGACCCGGCAGCAGCGATAGGCCCACGGCGACGACGCCCGCCAAGAACACAGCCAGCGCACGCGGGTTTCGGAGGAAGTACCTCAAGTCCTTCACGACCACAGAAGATATGGCGCACCTCCGACAGTCGAGCGGTACTGCAGCCCGCGTGCTGCGTCGCGGGCACGCCGTGCTGCAAGATGGTCCGACTGCATGCTCTGTGCTCAAGGGGACCGCCTCGAATGATCAATGACGACTGGGTGTCATGGTCCGAGGCTGCGCGGATTCTGGGCTGTCCGGTCTCCACTGTGGAGCACTACGCCCGCACCGGGCGGTTCGTACGCCGGCAGCACGACGGTGTACGCAGCACCCTCAGCAGAAGGTCAGTGCTGGACTTCAAGCCAACATGGGAGGAGATCGTCCGTAGGCGCACAGCCAACGGCGAGATGGTCAGACTGTCGGCCGGCGACGCACCCCCACCATATCCTGACCGATGGATCTCGACCGCGGGCGCGGCGGCGCTCCTGGGGACCAGCACGTACGCCGTCCGGCGGATCGCCCGGAGAGCACCCACCACCCCCTCGCTGATGTACGGCCGGAGCCGGTTCTTTGACCGTGCTGCGCTGCTTGCCGCGCACGAGGCACGGGAGGCTGCGGGCTACCGGCCGCGTATGCCGCGGACTGTGGTGTCGAGACCAGCACCAGCATCAGAGCCGCCGTCCGATGATTGGATCTCGGTGGGCACCGCGGCACGGATCCTCGGGATCTCAGAGCGACACACACGGAGACTGGCCTCCACCGGCGAACTCCAGGCCACGGTCTACAACACCGTCACCTGGATCATGCTGAGGTCGGCCGAGGAGCGACAGTCAGAGCAGTCCCGCTGGATCGGCTACGACGAGGCCAAGAGGCTCGCCAGCACGAGCCAGGGCAGGCTGGCCAGGGCCGTCAGAGACGGCGAGGTGATCTCGCGCGGAACAGCAGCGCCGGTGCCTTCGCTGCTCCGAGAGTCCGTGATCAGCTTCGCGGCGAGACTCAGGGAAGAGCGAGCGCGAGAGCGCGAACGTGCTGCAGAGCGCGCGAGACCACAGCCCAGCACAGCACCTCCCGATGGCGGTCACGTGTGGCTGTCGGCCAACGAGGCAGCAGAGATTCTGTGCGTCTCTCGCCAGACGGTGAACCATCGAGCCAGCGCAGACCGCCTGCCGTACTTTCAGGTCCCGGACACCCGTCGACGCTGGTACCGCAAGGACCTCATCGAGCAGGTTGCCGCAGCCGAGCGCTGGCCGCTGTCAGAGAGCGGTCGCGACGTCGTGGCTCAGCCGACTGTGGACGACTGATGCCATCCTTCATGATCACAGGCGATAGGCGGCGACGCAGATCATCTTGTGTGGCTGCCACCAGACGGAAAGGCTGACATGGGTTCACGCGTGCTGTGCGGACGTAAGGTGTGGCCACAGATCGTGGCAGACCATCTCACCGGCGATCCGCCTGACAGCCTGTCCATCGCGGTGGCCTATCTGGGCTCGACAGCACTGGAGGTGCTCGAGCCTCGTCGCGGTGCCAGGCTTCTGGTCGACGGCTCTGATCTTGCGCTCAAGGCCGGCGCGACAGCTCCTGCAGCGCTGCAGGCCTGGCACCAAGCCGGTGCCCTGGTGCGATCGCTGACTTCACTTCATGCGAAGACAGTCATCGTGGACTCCTCCCCCGCCCTGGCGGTGGTCGGCTCGATGAACCTGTCCGCCAATAGCGCCTGGCGGCTTCATGAGGCAGCGATCGTGACGGACGACCAGAACGTCGTCGCAGGCCTGCGCGCGCAGTTCGAGGTGTGGTGGACGCAAGCCGATACCGTGGATGACGCCTGGATTCGGCGCGCGTCGAGAATCTACGCGCCGGCGAGGCTGCCGCGGGATGCCGAGCATGCCACCGAGGACGCCGACGACGCTGAAGACGCTGCCGAGAGGATGCCGCTGATCGACCCGTCCGCGCCGATGTGGGTGTCACTCGGAATGGGCAAGGCACCCAAGACATCACACGCCGCAGAGGCGGCGCTCGAGCAGGCCGTGCTCGACTACGGGCAGGCTATGGTCGACGTGTGGCCCGTTCTTCGCGAGGACGTGGGCCGGGTGATGCCGGGCCAGACCGTGGTAATGGCGCGCCCTCGCGGCCAGCGACTCCAGATCAACACACCGGTCGGTCCACCGGCCGTGGTCCTGGAGGTGTTCGATGAGCCGGGCTCGCTGCCCGAGGTGCTGTTGGCGTGGGACTCGGCGCTGCCGACGGCCAGACGAGACGCTGTCGACCAGGCCACGGCCGGCCACGACTTCCACAGCGAGCACCGGGTCGTCGACCCGGACGTCAAAGCCCAGGTGCTGGGCCTGTGGCCGGACCTGAAGGCACGCACACCGCAGCCCGCGGCGTGGAGGCAGACCCGCTTCGTCGTGTGCGGCACGGAGATCGACCTGGAGCGTCTCTACGCGGCGATGCTCGACCGAGCGGAGCCGGATCCGAACAACGGCAACAACTGGCACTTCGTCGGTCGCGGGAGAGGTCGGGTCTCGACGCGACGGCTGATCTCGGACCTCTTTGGAGCACCACCGCCGGGGACCAAGGACGTGCTCGGCAGGAGCATCCGCGACGAGTGCATCGACCGGCTAGCAGAGCTGGGCTGGGCCCACCGTGCGGAGGGAAAGACGGACACCTACGGACTCACCCGTGAGGCGACGTGGCGCGACCTGAATGAATCAACGGAGTACGCGACCGTCCCCGCACTGGTGGCCGCTGTTTGCGAGTACACGAACGGCGCAGCCGAGGCCACCGACGAAGCTGTGCTGATCCGAGACCTCGAGACCTGGCTCGAGTTGGAGCTCGACGATGTCTGGGCCGACTGGACCGACGACGGACACGGTCAAGACGTGCTTGTCATCGCATCCGACTCTGTCGTGATGTGGACGCTGCCGTTTCCAACTACCGGTGCGCAATTCAGGCAGTACATCAACGAGCTTGAGCGGCGCGTCCACCGCCACCGCCTGATCGAGCTGATCCCGACAGCGGACGAGTGGAACGACCCGGGCTGCGATTCGACCGCCGAGGGTGCGCTCGCGACGCTGTTCGGTGTGGGCGTGTCGGAGGTGACCGCGCGTCTTGGGGAGAACCTGATCCCTTTCGACGCCGACGCTGTGGGGATGCGCAGTCATCCGGACCGCTACCTACTGTGGGACGAGCAGCATGTCATCGGGCTCGACGATCAGTCGGTCAACCTCTACCGGATGCCGGCTGATGATCGCGAGTTGGACGTGAGCGATCTGATCGATTCTGTCGACCTTGGGACGAACGGCACCATCTCGTTCGCAGAGTTCGCCGACTTTCTGAACGCGTCAGTTGCCAACGAGCCAGGCGGGTCGCCCCAGTAGCGACCGTGCGTACTCCAGTAGCCAGCAGGTCACCTAGCCGCGACCGCGACTCCACCTTAAGCGCCAAGCCTTGGGGGTCCCGAGGGGATACCTTGGGGGTCCCAAGGGGATCGTGCGGACTCGCGCCACAAGGTCCTGCGGACCTACGGCCGCTTGGCCTCGGCCGCGTCGATCCTGCGATGAAGCAGGCTCGCGAAGCCCAGGTACTCCAAGGCCTGTTGCGGGTCGCCCGGCTGGAACTGCTCGTGCGCGCCGGGGTTGCGGATTCCGATCATCGCGCCACGGAACACGTGCATGAAGCCTTCCTGCTCGTTCTCGCCACTCTTGCCCTCGTGGACAGAAACGTCCAGGACCGAGCCGTCCGGCTTGAATGCCTGGGCCATCCTGTCGACTGCTGGCCTGTCGATGCCGGTGAGGTCCGTACCCGGTCGTCGATCGACTTGAACGCCTCCGAGACGGCCGCCTCGTGCTGGCCGTCAGCGAAGAAGCTGCCAGCCGCCTCCTGCACAGCCGGGTGCAGGTTTTCGAACGTCAGGCGACGCACGGCGGCGACTCGGGGCGGTGCGGGCGCGTCACCCCACTCGACCTTGACCCGGTTCGTGTGGGCGGGCCCGGTCCGCAAGACTTTCGCCGTCGCCACATAGCGCCGCTCGACCCCGCCCGTGCCGAGACGCGGATCGGGCAACTCCACGTAGTCGCCCGTGAAGATCGGCGTGCCGACGTCGAATGACCCTGTCCTGCCCTGGATGTGGGCCTCGACCTGGAACGACTCTTCGTCTTCGGTGCCAGGGTTGCGGATGACCGTGACCATCTCGGTTCCGAACAAACTTCGCATCTGACTCAAGAACGGGCTGTCGGTCGGCGTGGTGAGCTGTTGACCTGAGTGCTTGCTGGGGCGGGTATCACGCGGCATGACCCGATCCTGCACCACACCGCCGACAGTACGGACCGTGCAAGCCTGACCAGGTCGTCCGACGCGATGCCCAGCGCAATTAGCAGTCGGCGGTGGCCCATACGATCCCGCTGTGACCGAGGAACTGAAGAAGCCCGTGCCGAGCAGCGACAAGCTGAAGACGAACGTCGCCAACTTCATGCGACGAGCCGACACGATCGTCGAGCACCCCTTGGCCGGCACGAACTCCACCATCACGATTCAGGTGACCTTCGATCCCGACACCAAGGCGATCACCAAGGCCGACCTCGACCTCAACAACCTAGATGAGTCCAGCTGGGGCTATCTCGCCGTTCTGATGCGTCCGATCATGTTCGTCGAGCAGGACGCGATCGCATTCCACAAGATCACCAACGACCTGAGCTTCGAGCACCGAGAGCTGGCTTCGGTGCTCAAGATCGCCAAGGCCGACTTCAACAGGTGGAAGACCGAGCTGATATTCGGCATTCAGCACCTGGGCAAGGCAGCGAATCCGCTCCCGGAGGGCGAGACCGCGGTCGTGAGAATCGCCGCGGGTCCGGTTGGAACGCTGCCCGAGGGCATGAGCGCGTCGGGCTTCACGCCGGACTACGAGCTCGCCGACATCTACCTCAACGCTTGCGTCTGGCACTCGCACAACGACAAGGCTCAGAAGTTCTTCGATTCGAGCGCCATGATTCAGGCCAACTACGCCAAGTGCGCCGAGATCAGGACGCTGTCTGCCGTCCGCCTCGTTGGCCAGCTGCGCCAGTTCATCCTCGACGCACGAGAGCAAGGCAAGTACGACTTCTGAGTGGCCTGGCATCGGCAGTCCGCGAAGCACGACCGGGATCTGTCGGTGGTCAGCAATATTCTTTGCGTCATGTTGTCCGCACTGCTGCCAGGCGTCCGGGAGGTCCGGACTCCTCTCGTCGTGGGCGCGCTCTGGGCTGCGTGTGCCTGGCTCTTGGTCGGCTACCGAATCGCGGATGACGCCGAGACTCGCGACTTCATCGAACGCCTGAACCTCGACGGCCTGCCGGCCGCGGTCTGGTTGAGCGCGGGCGGTCTGCTCATCTACCTCGTGGGCAGCCTGCTGGTCGTCCGGACCAACCCCCTGGAACGCCCGCTCACCCGCCTCCGACACCGCGTTATTCCTGGCGTGCACCGGTTGGACGAAGACCGCTTGCCACGTCGTCTCCGACACCGGTTGGCGTGGCGGACTTGGCGCTCCAGAGCTATCCCCGACTCAGCCATGCGTCGCCTACGCCAGTGGTGCACCGACGAGCCGCAGGGCTACTCAGCTGTAGACCAGTGGCTTATGCAGGAGTACCAAACACATAGGAACGCGGGCCGCGTTCCGCTGATGCAGGGCTTCGAGACCTGCATCGCCCCACCGAACGGGTTCGAAGCCTTCTACGACGCCAAAACGGTCGATGCGCATCTCGCGACGATCGAGCATTCCTGGGAGTTCGAGGAGAGCCTCACCCAGAGCTTTCGGTGGGCAGTGAAACAGGAGCAACCAGCCGTCGAGGTTCGCATCCAGATGAGGTTCCCCGACGTCTACGCCGAGATCGATCGACTTAAGGTGGAGGCCGAACTGCGCATGTCGATCTTCTGGCCGCTGCTAATCCTGGCCGTGCTTCTGGCTGTTGCTTGGTCGCCGTTCGCACTGGTCGCTGGCCTCCTTCCTCCGTGGTTGCTGCGTGATGCCTCACGGCGGGCCAACGAGGCGTCGGAGACGACGTGGGGGACGGTCGTCGCCGGCGAGATAACGACTCCGATCTTGGACGCCATGAAGGTCGCCAGCACAGAGGACTGCCGAGACTTCGGCAAGCGGTTCAGCTCCGATGTCCCTGAGGAACAGGCTGCCGCCGCCTAACAGTCAGGAACTACGCGAGAGAGCGACGACCGTGCCGGCGCGGGTCAGGTCAGCGATCGACACCCTGCAGCAACTCCAGTCGGCGCTCTGCGTATGCCAGCGCGAGGTCGGCCTGTTGGACTGCGTACTCGTTCTCCCGGATGCGCTCATGCAGGCGAATGACAGGCAGGGCGTATGCCTCACGTTCGGCTAGGACACCGAGCTCAGTCAGCTCGTCACGGGCCCCGGCCAGTTGGTCGTCATGGTGAGTGGAGAGGATCTGCAGCCGGGCGACACGGTCCTGCGCCCACTGGACGCGGGATGGGTGATCGAGCGTTGTGCGCCCTTGCATCCACGCTCGTAGCTGTGACTGGTCCACGTCACCGGGGAGCGCGGTTGCCAGAGGACCCTCGCCGACGTGGTCGATGGGGATGTGACAGAGGAGCTCAAGCGGTGTCACCCCCAGAGCGACGGCCAGAGCGATGACGTCATCGACTGTGATGACCTGCAGACCTTGCTCGATGCCGGGGAGATCGTCGGCGGCCAGGTCGTAGCTGTTGGTCGAGAGGGAGTACGAGAGCTCGTCAATGGTGAGTTCCCGCAGCTGACGGTAGTGGGCGATGGCGGCGGCGACGGCGTGGGAGGTCGGTCCGAGAGGCAGCATGCGCTCGATCGTAGGTCGCAACACCGACACCGGATCGCCTCGGAGACGAGCCGGCGCGGCTCGTCGGCTCTACGTCGTGGCGCGAGTGAAGACCGGCCTGCCGGCCGACGGATATGAGAGAGAACTCCTGCGCGGGCGCTCGGTCGTGGGTGGAGGTGAGGTGATCGGGTGTCGGTGTTGCCAGCTGGCAGCGGCGGGTGGTCGCAGAAGGAAGGGCTGCATGAGGTGTAGCGGCTGGGCGAGCTCACGCTACGCACCCGCTACGCCTCCCGATGCATCAAAACCCTTGATCAGAGGGTGTTTCTGATGCTTGTAGCAGCTGTAGCAGGTTTTTTCAGAAAGTCAGTATGCAAGGGGGTATGTATATGCCGGCTGACACCTGAGAGTCCCATCTGTTTCCCTTAGGGCGGGTTTGCAGATTTTCACGCTACAGCCGCTACATGGGCGATGTTTGTGCCCTGACCTGGGCAAACGCTGCACCGGGAGGCGTAGCAGGACGCGATCTGACTGCTACGCCTCCCGCTACACCGGGCGCATCCCACCACCACGCGAGGCTTCCCAGCACGACCAAGTGCACCTCAGGCGACCATCCGCAGCGCTCAGTCGCGACCCGCTGCTTCGAGCTGCTGGATCTCCTGCTCGATGTGCGCGACGGCGAGCTGTGCCTGCTGGAACTCTGCCTCGGCCGCGTCCGCACGGTTCCGTTCTCGCTGCAGCGCTTCCCGGAGCTCGCGAAGCCTGGCGGTCTCAGGTGGCTCGTCACTGACCAGCGAGGCCAGCGGTACATCCAAGGCCTGGGCAGCCGCGACAGCCTCGTCGAACTTGAGCACACGTCCTGCACTGGCTCCTTCGATCCGGGACACCGCGCTGGGATCGACCTTCACCGTCATGATCTCGGCCATCCGCTGTCCAAGCTCGGCCTGCGTGAGTCGGGCGCGCTCGCGCTCCTCGCGTAGCCGCCGCCCGAACACGGCGCTGGGTGTGGACATGGGGCTCTCCTTCGGTGCCGACGGGTATGCAGTTTCAACATTCTAGGTGATGCGGCTTGCTAGGTCAGCATGCATGCGTTAGGGTTGAACCACACCCGATCGACTCTTTTGTCGATGCTGCGCCGTGGTCGACACTGCGCGGCCGTTGTCCTGCTCTTCTGGAGCCCGCATCGACATGCCATCGAGGTGTATCAGCATGACCATCACCCTTGCCGCTGACCGTCCGGTCAGCGAGGCCGACCTGACGGTGAATGAGGTCGCGAAGCGACTGCGTCGTCATCCCCAGACGGTCCGTGGCTATATCCACACCGGCAAGCTCCCGGCCTATCGCATCGGGGATGGTGAGTTTCGAGTCCGGGAGGCTGACCTAGCGCATCTCGCTGCGCCGATCGCTGCTGCCCACTCGGACGACCCAGTCCTGGCGACTCCGGCCGACCTCACAGATCCAGGTCTTGACGACCTCGCAGCTCTGGCTGCGCGCATGGTGGCTTCCTGGCCATCGCTGTCGCCTGATCGCAAGGCCGAACTCGGCCGGCTCCTCGCAACTGGCTGACAAGCGAAAAGCCCCGCCGAAGCGGGGCCTTCCAAGCGAATCATCAAACGGATCACGAGTTGGCGCTCGCGTGACGACCCGAAGGAGTACCTCCATGCTATCCGATCCATCGGACCAGCTCAACGACAACAGCACAGTCCCTCCCGTCGCAGACGTCCTCAACCAGGTCCTAAGCAGCTTCTCCCTCCACAGCGACATCGCCCCGCAGAACGAGATCATCACAGTCGTCACCGCGGCCTACTTGAAGGCAATCAACCCAGACGACCCACCTGCGCCTCGCGTCCTCGAAAAGCAACTCCTTGCGATCGTTAACGCCGTCGTCAAGGCCGAGAACGCCAAGGCGACCACGGCCACCGAGAAGCTGCCAATCATGCGATGCCTGACGTTCTGGCAGGTCGCGCAGATCCTCCTCACGCTGCATCACGTCGTGTGCATCGCGCCGACCAGCAAGAACACGGACCGCGAGTACGACCTGCTGTCGATGTACGTCGCCGTCGGACAAAACCGCGGCGTGCAGACGTCCAGTGAGGAGGACATCCGCACCACCGCACGTCGCTACAACACCCAGCTGACGAAGAAGGAGTTTGCCGAGGTCTTTGATGTGCTGCGCGAGGACGCCCCTCGCGTGCAGCTCTGCCTGCACCGTGATCTGGTGCCTGTGAACAACGGCGTCTTCAACTACTCGAAACACGACCTTGATGCCGAGATCGGCGGGAAGCTCTTCCACTTCAAGGCGAAGTCCCTGCACGCCTTCGACCCGCGACTCGTGTTCCGCGCCAAGTGCCGCGTTGACTACCTCGAGGGCGCGCCGCGGGTGGTCATCTCCCATCCGACCGAGGGCGACTGGGAGATCGGTCAGTGGATCAAGGACTTCTACTTCACCGACGGTGACGACGAGTTCAACACCAAGCACGCGGGAATGTCAGATCTCATCTGGGAGATCATCGGCGCGATCATCCGACCGAACGTGCGCTGGGGCAAGTCGGCGTGGCTCTACAGCGAGCACGGCAACAACGGCAAGGGCACGCTCTGTGAGCTCATGCGGAACCTGGTTGGCCCGGGATCGCACACGTCGATCCCACTGTCCGACTTCGGCAAGGACTTCGCGCTCGAGCCCTTGATCCGGGCGAACGCGATCATCGTCGATGAGAACGACGTCGGCACCTACGTCGACCAGGCCGCCAACATCAAGTCGGTAGAGACCAACGACGTCATCCAGATCAACCGCAAGTACAGGATGGCGATGGCGTTTCAGTTCTGGGGCTTCATGGTCCAGTGCCTGAACGAGCTCCCGCGCATGAAAGACAAGTCCGACTCGAACTACCGTCGCAAACTGTTCGTACCCTTCACGAAGTCGTTCACCGGCGCAGAGAAGAAGTACATCAAGGATGACTACCTCAAGCGGCCCGAGGTGCTCGAGTACGTCCTCTGGTACGTACTCAATGAGGCTGGTGCTGATTCCCCGGGCGACTACTACGAGCTCTCGGAGCCGCCGGCGACCAAGGCCACCCTCGCCGAGTACAAGGAGCTCAACGACCCGGTCCGTGCGTTCTGGGAGGAGTTCCGCCCCCGCCTTGTCTGGGGTCTCGCGCCCTTCACCTTCCTCTACGACCTCTACAAGTCGTGGTTCGCCGAGATGAACCCGTCCGGCTCTCCGGTCGGGAACAAGCAGTTCATCACCGACCTGGTGTCCATCGTCCGCGCAGACACGCTGTGGCACTGCGCGGACAAGACCAAACCAATACGCCCCGGCCAGCAGATGAACTGCCCTGAGCCGCTCATCGCCGAGTACGACCTCAAGAAGTGGATGAACCCGAACTACAGCGGGTCAGATCCGCTGAAGAGGTCTCAGCCCGTCCTGCAGGTCAACTACCGAGGGCTCGTGCGTGTGGTGGGTGCGCCGGCCGCTTCTGCCGCGATCACCGACGACGACCAGGCCGCCTGAGCCGCGACCACCGAGCCACAACAACACCCAAGGAGAAGACCATGACCGACCAGACCGGCCACCACGAGCCAGAGATCGCCGACGCCCGCCACACCCTCAAGAAGAAGACCTCCACCCGCTCGTCCGAAGATCGCATCGCGCACCATGACGCACTGCATTTGCGCCTCAACCTTCCGGACGACGGAGACCTCGGCGACTTGGCTCAGGAGGCTGTTTTCCTGGCGAATCATGCCGAGCTCGACACCCGTCTCCTTGAGGCCTTCTGGGCGACCAGCGGGGCGGAGAGCGGAGGGCTCGATGCTTCGACGGCGCAGCGCGCAGTAGATCAGGCTGACGACGCGGGCAAGGTGCACCTCCGCTCGCTGGAGTCCCTGACCGCAGCCGGCTGCGTAACCAGCACGGCGAGCCTGCTCATCCTCGCCGAGCTGCGCGTTCTACGCACCGACCAGGCGAGGTACCACGCTGAGTCGCTGACCCTCCAGCGCCAGCAGGTCGAGCTTCTGCAGCGGCTGACCGAATCGAAGGCGGTCGCGTGATGACCACCAACCACGACCCGCGAGCCGACGCCCTGCGCCAATGGGCACGCGGCGATCTCGCACTGGAGGCCGCCAGCGAACTGCTGATCACCGCGCTCACCGGGCGGCTGCTGGGCGGCCCCTGGATACACCGTAGCGACGACCACGGCTTCTGGTTCGACCCTGAGTTAGCCGCTGCCGAGGGCGGTGTTCTGAGCGGCGGAGAGCGCCGTGTTCTGCACATCGCAATGAGCCTCGCCTCGAGCGACCACCCGGTCGATCTGAGCGACGCGATCACCGGCATCGACGGCGACGCGCTGGGTCATGTGCTCGCGGCTCTGGCTCACACCGGAGGACACCAAGCCCAACCACTCCCCCTGACCAGGTCGGTGGACGAGAGGGATCTTCCCCACGAGAAGGCGGAGACAGCAGGCGACGCAGAGGCGGTGACGGACGCCAGCGACGACCAGTGAATCGACTGATCCCAGAACGCGAACCCAGAAGGAGCCACACCATGTTCACCACGAAGAACCACGACGACAAGATCGAGGAACTGCGCAAGCAGTTGGCCGCTGCCGAGGCCGAGCGACTCGAGCAGCAGAGGCAGGCCGAGAAGGCGCTCCGCGCCGCGATGAAGCACGCGGGCGAGAACCACTCACGCCTGGTGCTCGCGCTGTACGACCTGCTGGACATCGAGCCCGAGCACGGCACCGTGCGCATCGTGAAGGGCAGGCAGAGCGAGGTCGCAGTCGACAAGGACGAGACGGTCCGGACCCAACGGTGCTACGACATCATCGGCACGCTGGTCGAGGGCACAGACGCCTCCGTGCTCAATGAACTCAAGCTCACCGACGAGATGGGTCGTGAGGAGCGCAAGCCGAAGCCCAAGGACCTTGCACCGCAGGATCAGGGTGCGATCGCCGATCAGGACGGTCTCGACACAGATGGCGAGGCGCTGGACGATCTCCCGCAATCCGCGTGACGCCATGGCGTTGTCTGTGTCTGCCACGGAAGGGCCCCGACCATGTAGGGCGGTCGGGGCTCTTCCGTGTCCACCGACTGCGAGGACATCGGTCTGCGCTCCGCTTCGACCTGTCGCCGCACCGTTGCGCTCCGCTTCACGGTGCAGCAGGTGTTCGACATCGGCAGCGTCGTCGTTGCTGACACGGTTTGTGTCTGTGCATGACGGGGGTGGCGAGCTTGCGAGCAGGGGGCAGAGCCCCCTATCTCACACGAGACCGAGCGCCTGCGCGAGGTCGGAGTCAAGCATCTGACCAATCGCGCGAAGCGCGGGGAGCGAAGCGAACATATGTGGGTCAGACTGCTTGCCTGGTGGGGGTCCGGCTGCGACAATTGAGGTACCCCGAATCGACCTACGTGTCGATTGCTTCACCGGCGCTCGTTGCTTTATTGCGGAGCGTCCGATGGCATTTCCGCGACGGTGTGAGTCCAGTCGGGCGGAGCCGCAGGCTTCGTCCGCTTCGACGATCTAGCTGGCGTCGCGCGTTCGCCATCGGCATCGGCTGTCGATGCTCCCCGGTGAAGCGATGCCGACGACCGTCGAATCGATGAAGGGGTGCTGGCGCGATGAGCACAGCGAAGAAGTCGACGCAGCGGAAGCGTTCCGTGCGCTCATTGTCGCCGGACGCCAAGGGCGTCTACGTGCCCATGACGCCGGAGCGCCTCCTGCAACTCGACGCCGACCGCGCGAAGCTCGGAATGTCCCGTGGCGGCGCTCTGGCGGCGTTGTATGACAACCTCGGCGAGGACGCCGTGTCCATCGCCGCAGCGGCTACGGCGCAGCAGCAGGTTCTCGCACAGCAGCAGGTTGTCGCCGAAGCGGGAGCGAAGGCGATGGAGCCGCTCATCGACGCGCTGCAGACACTCGGCACTGCATGGGTTCGACGCGCCAACCAGCGACAGGCGATCGGTGTCCACACCAATCAGATCGCTAAGCTCGCCAACGTCGATCGCCTCCTGGTCCGCGACGGCGGTCAGGTCTCCGAGCAGACGCTGGAGTCTCTCGTCCTCGCGCTCCAGGGCATCGCGCGCCGGCTCGACGAGCAGGCCGTCGCCGAGGGCGAGGACGACCAACTGGTGGCCGCTGTGCGCGCCCTGGTCGAGCAGGCACGGTCGGCTGCATGAGCGAGCCGACGAAGGGTGGCCTCGCCGTCAAGGTGCTCACGGGCCGAAGTGCGCTGGAACTGCTGAAGTACCGTGACAACCTCAAGGAGAAGCAGGAAGGTTACTTGTTCTCCGCGTCGCGGAACTGCTCGCACGACGTGCAGTCGCAGATCGCCGAGTTCAAGGCGGTACGGGTGGAGCACGGCACCGACGGTGCGAAGCGCACCGCGCGCGCACGGCACGAGACTGTTGACCCCGAGACCGGGTTGCATGCCAGCGGGCAGATGGGTACTCACGTCAACGAGTACAGCGGTGGCCGGATGCGCAAGCGGCCGGTGCGACCCGGCGAGACGCCGACGCACCTGCGCATCGAGGCCGGCGCGCACATGCTGGAGAAGGAGTCCGAGGCCACCCATACCATCTACGCGTTCGGTGCCGACCTGGTGAACCCGGACAACCCAGAGGATCTGCAGCGCGCGTTCGATGCGGTCGTCGCCGAGCGCGAGAAGAACTACCCCGGCCTACAGGAGAGCCTGTGGCTAGAACGCAACGGCGAGAGCAGACTCGCGCACGTGCACGTCGCCTCGAACGCGACGATCTACGCGGACTTCACGCTCGACGGTGTGGACTACAGGGCAGGTCAGAAGATGGCTGGAGACCTGACTCGGGTGGACAGCGTGCGTGCCCGCTCCGATCGCTTCCTGGACGAGCACCCAGAGTTCGGGTTCTCGCAGAGCCTGGCTCGTTTCGGCACCAAGGAGTACGAGGACGCGCAGAAGCGCGACGGGCAGAAGTCGTACTGGGAGCAGAAGCGCGGCAAGGAGAGCAACCAGGACCAGATCCGGCGCAATATCGTCGAGACCCTGATCGGCGACGGAGTCCATGATCGCGACTCGTTCGTCGCTGAGATGAACGCCCGCGGCGTCGAAGTCAAGGAAGTCGGCCTGCGTCGTGGGGTGCCAACGAAGAACCACGACTACTCCTACGTCGCCGGTGCCAAGCAGGGCGTGAAGGGCAAGACGCTCGGCGTCGAGTACGGCTATGACGCCATCGGTACACAGCTGGACCTCAAGGCATTGGGACAGGAGATCGAAGCGATGGATGACAAACAGCGTGTCGGCGAGGCGAGGAAGCTGCCGTTCGAGACGGTGCCGATGACCGCCGAGGACCAACACGAGCTCAACCAGTTGCGTGCGCAAGTTGACGGTATGGCCCAGGCGGAGCGCGATCGGCAGTCCCCCGCCGTGCATGCTGGCGCTGACCAGCAGGCTCCCTCACCTCGGAGCGAGGCGGATCGTCGACTGGCAGAGACGCGTGAACGCCAGGCAGCCAGGCTCGAAGAGCTCAAAGCCCAGAGCGACGCAACTCATCTGGCGGCCACTGAAGGCGCGCGGCAGCGCCAAGCTGCGCAGGCTGCAGACAAGGCCGAGTTCGAGAAGAAGCGCCAGCAGGTTCTCGACAGCCCGCCGGCAGCGTTCGCAGGCCTCTCCGAACGCGAGCTGGCACGACTGGTCGACCAGACGGTCGTCGTCCGCGATGACTACACCGCGGGCCACAGTGCCGTGCGCACCGACGACCTCGTAGCGATGCGCCGCGAGCACGGGATGCCCCACGACGAGGCGAACTACCTCGCCACGAAGTGGTGGGCACTGGGTCGGCCCACCACGGCGCAGGAGCGCGGGGAGCTCATTGCTGAATCAGCACCGAGAACCAAGCGTGCGACGCCGGTGGAACCTGTCGTGGTTCCAGCTGTCGTTGAACCCGAACTGCAGACCCCGTCTTCCGCTGCCGCTCCAGACGAGGCGGTCATCCCCTCCGCTGCCGCTCCGGCGATGACCACGGAGACGGAGGTTGTCGAGGTCCGGCCGGAGCCGGTGTTCCGATCGAAGCTGCGTAGCGTCAAGGCGAGGGGCGGCTCAAAGGCGGTCCAGCAGCGCATCGACGGTCTGGCACAACTCGAGGAGGACTACCACGGCAAGAAGCCGGATGCTGAGTTCGAGCTGCGCATCAAGGGCTTCGGTGGCATCAACGATCAGTTCCTTGCTACCTACGGCGAGCACATCGACCCCACGATCCGTGAGCAGTTGGAGCTCCGCGCCGAGAAGATGCAGGCTGCTCGGGACTCGTACGAGGCCGCGAAGACGGCGCGTGAACAGCGTGTGTCCCGGCTGAAGACCTTGCAGGCGTCTGGCGAGGCTGATGCTTTCGAGGGTGACGTCGTACTCCGCCAGCTAGACCGGACGATCAAGACGGGCAACGAGCACGCCACATTGCTCCGGGCCGAGCTCACCGACGGCGACTACGAATGCCACGACCGTGAGCGCCAGGTGCAGCGGGATGTACGCAACGAGGCGACAAAGAAGAAGGTGTCGCAGCGGGCGGCCGAACTTGTCGCGCACACCGACGCGGAGAAGGAGCTCGACGACCCCGACGGGCCCAACGTGTGAGGACGACACGCCCGAGTGCACGACACGCCGGAGGTTGGCTGGGGGCGCACGGCCAATTTCTGCTCATAAACGAGTCGATCTCAATCGAACGCAAAATCGCGACCTGGTGCCTGTTGGAACAGGCGGCAACCAGCGAATACAATTGATGTAGGTCGGCAACGAATGTCGGCCCGGGGCCTGTTCAACCACTAACTCATTTAACGGCCTGAGCCTGTAGACGATGAACATCGAGGCTCTCCATCGGATATCTCATGGGGAGGCGAGATGAATGACTGCGCTGATCGCATCAGCTCAGCAGCTACGGCTGAACGTCTAGACATCGCGGAGAGCACACTCCGAAAGTGGCGCATGCGGGGTTATGGGCCGCGCTACCAGAAGATCGGCGGAGAGATCCGCTACTTCACCGCCGACGTGGATTCCTGGCTGGACGAGCAGTTCGTCGAGTCCGCTGCCGTTGGTGGTGATGCACGGTGAAGACCACCTCGACCACCCAGCGCCGACACGGGCTGGTACGCCTGCTCGCGCTCGCGCTGATGGTGGTGCTGCTCGTTCCACTGTTCATGAGCGCCTTCATGTCGCCGGCTTCGGCTGAAAAAGACCCAGCCGACTATTCGCTCTACGCTTTAGCGTCAAATGCTTCGGCCTACTTCGGAGAGTCGAACTCACCGCAGGACGAAGATAAGAAGATTCACGACGACTGGCTGCCGGTCACACAGAACCCGGCCATGGGCGGCTCGATGCTGGGATACGCTGACGCTGATATCAGCGTGTTCAATGTGATCGGATGGTTGTCGGCCGAGATCTCGGGTTCGACACAAACGGATCGGTACGACACGTTTTCTGGCGAGAAGTACTCGGGGCTCCTGGACTACGCTCATTTCGGGGCCGCCAACCGGGATCTCGGTCTGGACACGATGTCCTCGGGCATCGGTGGCGAACTCATCAGCATGATCGGCGGTTCGATCATGTGGCTGCTCTATGCCACGTCGATCGCGGTAAGCACGTTGTTCTGGCTGATCATCGAACTCCTCAAGCTGATCAATCCGTTCCTCTGGTTCTACCAGGCGATCAACGCGGTCAATCCGACGTTCGCTGAGGGCATGGTGCAGGGCAACTCTGCACCTGGGGCTCTAGCCGGCCTGCAGCAGTTCACTAGTGAGTGGTACGGGTTGATCAACGACATCGCGTGGGGTGCGCTGGTGCCGTTGTTCATGGGATTCCTCATGATCGGTCTCGTGTTGTTCAAGAAGATGCGAGACGATCGAGGTTCGGCCATCAAGAAGTTCGTCGTCAGGGTTGTCTTCATCGGTGTCGGAATCCCGTTAATAGGATCGATGTACACCAGCACGCTGAACAAGTTCTCCGACTCCATCATGGGTCAGCACGCTGGCCCGACTCGTGTCGTGTTGTCGACGTATGTCGACTTTGAGCGATGGATGATGAATGACCGATTGGGCATCCCGGACCAGGCATCCATCGGGTGGAAGGATGGTCAGGCTTCGCCGGCATCACTGATGGCGGTTCGGACGACGGCTCTTGCTATCAACAGCCAGTCGAATCCAGCCTTCAGCGGCATCTCGATCCGCACCGGGGCAGGCGACGCTGAGTCTGCGTGGAAGGACGGCAACACTGGAATCACCGACACCGAGGGAGCGGATGTCACTGCTGTCTTCTCTACGTTCGGGATGCTCAACGACTACATCGGTAGTCGTCAGGTGGCGGCGTCGGACTTCGAGTCAGGAATCAAGACGTCGATTGGCAAGCTAGAGAACCCGAAGGCGGCGGCCTGGTTCGTGAACGAGGACACCTACGGGGACGTCGAGGAGTTTGGTGAGGGGCATGCGCCGAAGCCGAGCGCGCACCCAGTGATCGCGACGAATGGTCAGGGCCTGAAGGCCTCGACGTCCGACGGCGTCAAGACATTCTCGACGACTGGCCCGAAGAAGGGTTGCGGGTTCAAGGTCGTGGAGACGGACACGGAGAACCCAGCGTCATGCAATCTCGCGCCATTGGCCGCGTACAATTACCTCAATACTGGCTTTTCGCCCACAGCGTTGACGAAGTTCTCATCGAACAACGCCACGAGTGGTTTCACCCGTGAAAATCACATGTCTGTGTCACAAGTCGGCACCGGACCGGCGAAGTTCATGTACTGGGTTAACGCGGTCATCATCCTGGGCTGCATCTCGGCGATCGGACTGGTTTACGCCATTGGCATGCTCATCGGTTCGGTCAAGCGCATGTTCGGGCTTGTGGCGGCGATACCGTTCGCCACACTCGGTGCGCTGCAGGCGATTGCGAAGGTTGTGGTGTATTCGGCCGCATTGATACTCGAGATCATCGTCACCTTGTTCATGTACAGGTTCGTATCCGAGTTCCTCATCTCGATTCCCAGCATCATGTCTGGTCCGGTATCGCAGATGATGAAGAAGGGCACGCTCCTCGGTGACTCCGCGCTCGGTGGAATCGTCGTCGTCATCCTCACACTGGTGTCATCGCTGATGATCCTCGGTGTGACCATGGGCCTGCTGAAGGCGCGCAAGCAGGTGCTGCAGGCGATGGACGAGGCGTTCACCAAGATGGTCGACAAGTTCTTGGACACGAACAGCGCTCCGTCGCCGGACAAGGGCAGCCTGATGCCGGCCATGGCGCAAGGTGCGGCTCATGGTGCCGGCGCAGCGGCGGGTCAGCAGATGTCGTCCGCGCTCGGCAAGCCGGGCGGTGGAGCACCGTCGAATGGCGGCGACAAGCCAGGCGACTCGACTGCGACGAATGCCGGTGGCATGCGGAGCGAGCAGGAAGCGCTCTCGGGTTCGCAGGCACTGGCGCTCGAAGGCGGCCAGGGCGGGAGTCCAGGCGACGGTCCGAACGGTGGATCGGATTCGGGATCCGGCGGTCCCGGCGATCAAGGTGGTCCGCTGCAGTTGCCCGGCGGCTCGGCCGGTAGCTCGCGGGCGGCCAAGGATGCCGCACAGGAGGTGACCAGCCGCGGCGGCCTGTCCGATCTCGGGTACGACACCGGCTCAGGCCAGAGCAGTAGCAGTGTTGGTGCCAGTGGCCAGCCGAGCTCGGGCGGGACGACCTTCGGTACCGACGGCTCGAGTGGTGGCGGCTCGTCGTCGCCGCGCTTCGGTGCAGAGGGCCCTGCGAGCACAGGCGGACCTGCTCCCACGGGAGGCGGGAACGCAGGCTCGGGATCTCGGGAGAGCGCCCCGAACCGGTTCACGCAGAGCGGTGCTCCGTCGCAGGGCAGTAGTCCGAACGGTGCTCCGGGTCCTTCGGCACCTGCACCATCGGCCCAGCAGCCGATCGTGCCGACGCGGATCATCCAGCCGCAGCGGACCACTCCACCCACCCAGCCGGCACCGACTCCGCAGCGGCCTGTCGTCGTGCCGTCGACGGTCGTACCGCTGGGTGAGCAGCAGGTACGACGGCCACCTCGGTCACAGACGCCGTCCGCACCAAGGCGGCGACGACCCAACAGTCCGAACGGAAGGAACTGACATGCGTTTTCGCGATGATTTCCCTCGAGGCTGGTGGCACAGCCCACGATGGTGGTTCGTGAGTACCACGGAAGCTCTGGACAAGGCGATCCTGATCATCGCCCCGGCGCTACTCGTCCACAGGGCTATGTTCGCTGTCCGACATCGTCGGGATCCGGCGAAGCTCGCCCGCCTTGACGGAGAGGGCTTTAGTTTCGGGCTTCTCGCCGGTGTCGGGATGGTGGCGATGCTGCTCATGACGACCGCTGGCCAGCCAGTTGTGGTGTGGTTTCTCGTTGGCATGGGCGCGTTCTTGATTCTGAACGTTCTGGTGGCCGGAACCGTCTGCGCGGTCCTGGTCGTCTCGCGGATTCGCGAGCGCCCAGATTGGGCAGCGATCGACTTCGTCGCGAAGCACGGCGCTCCACAGCGTCCGCCCGAGACACCAAAGGAATACGCGGCCGAGGAGATGAAGGTCTTCCTCGCTGGTCGGTAGTACTGAAAGAAGAACCCCGGGGCCATCGGCCTCGGGGTTCTTCGCTGATCAGACTGTGTATGGGTTGGCGAGGTCAGCTGCACTCGTCGGTCTTGAAGGACTCGAGGAGCTGCTTCCCCGCATCACTGTCGTCACGCACGTAAACGTCACCATCAATGCCGATCGATGTGTCACTGACGGTAACGCTCTGAGTTCCGGTGCGGTCATTGCGCATGTCGTCGCCAGCCATGGTCCAGACGACCTGCGTGCTGTCGTCGTTGAGTTCACCGACGCTGATGACATCCGATTCGTTGCGGATACCCTCGCAGTCGTACTCGTGGTGGGTGAAAGTGTTGCCCTCCACGACGAGCTGCCCAAGAGCGGCCGTTCCGTTCACGTCTGCGATGTAGTAGGTGCCGTCGTTGTTCGAGCCGGCGCAGCTCGACAGCGTCACGGCCAGCGCGAGGCCGGTCGCAGCGACGGTGATGGTCTTCGTGATCTTGTTTGTGTGCATGGTGTGCTCCTTCAGATTGTGTTGGTGATCGCCTCCTTCCTGCATTCGGTTCGGTGACGCTCGTGCGGCACCGGACATCTGACCCAGCGCCTGGCGGGGCACCGTCGCAGTCCACAGACTGGCCGAGCCCCTCCAGCCAGACACCCGGCCCCGCCCAGCTGGACCGAGACCCACTCCCCCGGCCCTCACGTGTCGGCCCCGACCGTGAGGTATCGATAGAGCGTCGCAGGGCTGGTTTCGCAGAGCCGCGCGATCTCAGCCATGGTGAACCGGCGCTCGTCGTACAAGGCTTGAGCCTTGCTGATCTGCTTGTCGGTGACGCTCCGGCGACGCCCACCGACCCGGCCCTGCGCCCTGGCAGCCGCGAGACCGCTCATCGTTCGCTCGATGAGCAGTTCGCGCTCCATCTGAGCCACGGCACCGACGACGTTGAAGATCAGCCGACCGTTCGGAGTCGTGGTGTCGATGCCCAGGTTCAGGATCTTGAGGCCGATGCCGCGAGCAGCAAGATCGTCCGCCAGGACAGCGAGATCGCCGGTGTGCCGACCCAGTCGGCTCAGCTCTGTGACGACGATGCTGTCGTTCTTCCTGGCGGCGTAGAGGCAGTGCTCCCACTCGGGGCGCTCGGCACCCTTCTTGCCGCTTGCGGCCTCGGAGAAGATCCGCTCACATCCGGCGGCGGTGAGTTCGTCGAGTTGTCGCTGCAGGACCTGGTCCTTCCGGGAGACTCGCGCGTAACCGATCTGCATCTCAGATCACCGTCGCAGAGCTCGGCCGCCACCACGGCGTCTGACCGTCGCAGAGTGCGTCGTAGCGCCGCACCTGAACCGGCGCTCCGTGCGCGTGGACAGCCTCGTCGAGCGGTGTGCCGGCCCCGATCGCCGCGATCAACCTGGCCTGGTGCTTGGGGCTTCCCGCGAGGCGTCTCAGGACGTCAAGCGGGCTCGTGCGTTCCAGGACGCGGAGCTCGGCAATACGCCGGAGTCGTGCCTGCTCTTGCGCCTCGACCTCGGCCGCGCGAACAGCGCGCAGGGCATCCTCGAACGCATCGAACGCCGACGTGTCCAGACCGACAAGGGTGTCTATGGCGGCGTCGATCCGGGCCGCGTTGCGTCCGACGAAGCCATCCCACTCGCCCTGATAGTCGGGGCCGAGCCCTCTGGTCGGTGCATGGAACGAGACTTGGCCAGCCGGCAGATCGATGTAGAGAACCTGAGTCGGTCGACGCGACGGTCGGTAGTCCACGGGGAGGGCACACGCTTGCGTGTCCTCGCCCCAACCCCACGTCAGATCGAGATCGGCGAGGAGCTGCGCGGCCTTGGCCAGCGCGGTCTCCTTGGCGGAGTAGGCGCGGGCAACTGCTCGCCGCGACACGGCGTAGGAGCCGCTGTTGCCGCGCCACGTTCTGTGGTGGACGCCGCTCGCCGCCATCGACTTGGCCTTGTCGGACGCAGCCTGCGCATCTCGCAGGCACTGCAGTAGCAATGCGTAGTTCGAAGTGTCGGCGGCCTGGTTGAGTTCGCGGGTGCGTACGGCCTTGGTGGCCGGCGCGATCGTCTGCTCGGTCATGAAGGATCTCCAATGTCGCTTGGTCAAGGTCAACGACCAAAGAGCAACAGCTCAGGTCGGATCATGATCAAGGCATTGAATGCCTTCGGGATGTCTATCAGTTTACCAGACCTTTGCGCACAAACGTGTTGCGAGAGGCTCGTTCTTCGAAATATCGCGTCGAATCGGCGTCTTCAGGGCCCATCTGAAAGTGCGTCACAATCGCTCGTTTGTGAACGGTCCGTAAAGCAGCCGTGGGGCGCTGCTTGCGTCAGTCGTCCTGGGCGGGGTGACTGACTCCCCTGCGGCCGAATCCGTCGGGAAGAGTCTCGTCGGGCTCAACCGCGCGGGACCTGATGAGTGCGAGGTCCTTGGCACCCGCGCGGCGCAGGCGCAGCAGGTCGACTGGATCTGTCAGACCGAAGAGGCGGACGCCGAGAAGGGACGCTGCGTTGAGGACGTGACCGATCTGCACGGTGGGTGTCCCGTTCTCGATGGCGCGGTAGGTCGTAGGAGAGACGCCCAGCCGGGCCGCGGTGTCCGCGGCCTTCATGTTCCGCCGGAGTCGAGCGGTCTTGATCTGCTGACCGAGGACGGCGATGGCGTCGGCGGCCATCGGACGCAGTCGAGAGGGGTCGGTGTTTGACACGGCAGGCAACTCCTTTCATCGCCAGGTTACTGAGGACCAGCACGTGAGCCCCCGCCTACGATCTTCTTCACGTCGCCGGCGTCTGCCTTCTCGCTGTGCGTCATGCCTCCACGCTCTCCTGGCGATGCGTCGACGACTGATCTGTGTGATGAGACGGCGCGTGCGCGAAGGCAGTGTCGGTATCTCTTGGCACACTCGATGGATGGACATCGAAGCAAACACACCATCGCCCGACACGACGCCGATCCGTGACCGAGCCGGCCTCACGACTGTGGAGGCTGCGGCGTTCCTCGGGGTCGGGGCCTCAACCATGAAGAACTGGCGATGCCAGGGCGACGGGCCGCGGTGGGCGAAAATCGGGTCGACGGTGTTGTATCGACCGGCCGACATTGACGACTTCGTTGAGGCGCATCTCATCGGCAAGCGGCGACGCCCGCGGAGAACGACGTGAGCTCTTCCGGAGACAGGATCCGTGCCGAGGTCCGGGCGATGCAGCTGCTCGGCGAGGTCGTTGGGACCACGCTGCTCGACCGGGGATGGATCGTCGCCAACCCGCAGGCAGCCGACGACGAGCCGCTCGAGTGGTTCTGGCCGCCGACTGCACCTGTTGACTACTCCGGACGTCCAGAGTGGCAGCATCAGGGCCGGCTGATTCGGCCGCACCTGTTCGGTCCACGGCACACGCCCTGGACCCACCCGACCAGGATCACCAGGATCGATGAGGTCTGGCGTCTCGAGTACGGCGAGGCTGTCGCGCAGGAGCCGGATGCACCACGCGACTACGTCGACGACGCCGAGCTGATCGCCGACCTGGATTCGATCGAGTGCTGGCCGCTGACGGTCGACGAGACCAGAACGATCAGGCACGAGCGGATCGTGACCATGACGACGTTGCTTGCTCGCGACGATCACTACTTGGCGTGTGAGGTGACGGAGCCCTACGGCAGCCGACTCGACGCGATCCACGAGCACCGGTCAGGGCAGAACGGCATCACGAAAGACGAGCAGCCGTCGACTCCACGGAAGCCGGGAAGCCTTGACGCGCAATGGATACTCGCCGACGCGGAGGCTTGGGCCTCAGCTGTGCGTACCGCGCGGGCAGGCGGTCCGGGCTGGAGTGTCAACGGGCCGGAGAAGAGCTGATCAGCGCAGACGTGAGTCGTAGGGACTCGGCTCACGACCAACTCGAACCCTCAACGGGCTAGCCGTGACCATCAGATACCGACGCCACGCTCGGAAGACGATGCGCCGGTTGCGTGGCTGGACGATCACAGCGACCAGCTTTGACGTCTGACCGCTGGCACGCAACCAGTCCTCGAAGATCCGGCGCTTGACGGCGTCCTCGGACAGTCTGAGCTGCTCGCCGATGGCGAAGGCCCGTGGGTAGTCACCGGAGCGGACTGCCTCTCGTAGCTGGAGCCGGCGACCGATCATGTCGGCCTCCAGCCCGGAGGACGAGCCCGAGCGCCGTACCGGGTGCCCGGTCCCGGCTGGTGGTCATCGCAGCGGGTCGTGCCGCGCGAGATGGTGCCGTTCGCGGGGCCGCCGCAGAGGTCACAGGTGCGCAAGGACTCGTCCTTGGCCGCCATGATCAGATCTGTGACCGGCTTCCATACGTCCGGGCCTCCGTCGCGACGGCGGCGGCTGTCGATGGCGTACCGAAGGAAACTCATCTTGTTTCCAACCCGCACGACCTCGTAGTAGTCGAGAAGGTCGATGAGGCCGGCGTGTGTCCTGTTCACGATGCCAACCCAGCCGGCGGGCAGGGCCCAGCGTCCGTCGAGTTCACCATCGACCATCCGGATCGTCGGGCTGACGCGCTCCTGCAGCGCGTCGGGGTGCTGGTCCGCCCACAGGAACCGTGGGTGAAGCTCGCAGCGCTCGATGAAGAGCGCCATGTTGCCGGCGTACCGAATCTTCGTGGCGAGCAGGTCGGGATCGTCGGTCTTGGTGATGTGGACGTTGATGCCATAGCCGCTGGGCAACTCGACGAGCACACGGACCTTTGGCTCGCGCCAGTCGACGTCTTGCATGACGGTGGCCTTGTACGGGCGATCGTCGGGGAGACCGGCGATCGCGAGCTGGGCGAGGTTCTTCGGATGACGCAGCGACTCGGGCAGGGCGTCCCACTCGGGCGTCGACGACTCGAGCCGCCACAAGAACTTCAGGACGTTGCCGGAGTAGTAGACGTCGCCGTGGGCCACGGCGCACTGTGCGCCATCGCAGACGCCGAGAGTCTTCCCGTGCATGTAGTCGTGGAACTCACCGATGCGATCACCGAAGGACTCGGCGAGCTGACACTCCGAGTGACCGAGGACGCAGTCCGGCTCAGGGAGGCCGATCACGGCTGGGTCGTGCTCATTCGTTTCGGTCAAGATCGGCTCCTCTCTGAGTCCAGAGTAAGCGGCCGGTGTCAGGGGCGGCTGTGACAATGGGTCGATGGGGCAGGACCAGAGCAGGTACGGCGATCAAGCTGTTGCCCGCGCGCGACTGAAGTTCGAGTGCGACCGGGCGAACGGGGTCTACGACAGGACCTGGACGACGGCCGCGAAGGTCGAGCAGGCTCTCGAGCTCGGCTGGTCGTGGGAGAAGATCGACGAAAAGATCTACCTCGGTGGCACCGACGCCAGAGTCCCAGAGCGTGCTGGTGTCTGGGCCATGTGGCAGATGCGGATCGGGCAGAACCCCGAGATGGTGGCGGCCGCCAGGCAGCTGCTCGAAGAGGGCACCTACGTGCTTGCGCGGGGTCAGACCTGGGAAGTGACCACTGTGCATGGCACACGTCTCATCCTCGACCTGCGTCGCGAACGGCCGCGGTGGATGCGGTGGCCGGGTGTCCACGGCGACGGCGAGGTCAACGCTCAACCCACGGACGGGAACTGGCAACGGCTGTTCGGTATGCACCCCTCGGGACACGTCCGACGCGACGACGCAGAACGCCAGTGGTACGTGGAGATCGGCGTTCCGCTCGTGATCTACAAGGGCTTCCTCGACTGGTGGAGAACGACCGAGGTCGTGAGCGTGCGCGAGCTCCACGACGCGGAGGTGGCCGGCACCCGAGAGCGGGCGAAACTGCTGCTCGCTCGACGCGAGGACAGTCACTCGTGGCGGATCCACGCGACGGCGGCTCGGATCGAGATGTTGCAAGAGCAGGGACTGCCCTGGGATGAGATCGACGACCTACTCGGACTCAGCGACCGGGGCGGCGACAGGCTCGAGACACAGGCCGGCTGGGAGCGGGTGATGAATCAGGACGCGGACATCGTCGTTGCAGCGAGGTCGATCATCGAAGAGGAAGCACGGGGATGAGGGAGGGGTTCGAGGAGATCACGGGTATGCCGGCCCGCCTGAAGGCGAAGGGCAACTCCTCGAGCGACACGTCATCCACCGGCTGGCCCTGGCAGGCAGCGGCGCTACGCGGCGATGATTGCGCGGATCGCACGCACGGACCCGAGCATGTCCTGCGCTTGCCGCTCCAGCTGGGTGAGAAACTCCTCGAGGTCGACGTGCACCCGCTTCTCGGTGCGCCAGTACCCGCCGTCTGGCCCGCGCGTGCTGAAGATCCAGCCGTCCTTGATCGCCTCCTTCAGCACCGCGACCGTCGCTGCCGTAGACAGGTCCCCGGCGGCGGCGCTGAGGCTCGCCACCGAAGCGACGTGCTCGCCCGGCTTCGTGCCCTCGATCCAGCTCCGCAGCTGCGACCGAGCCTGATCCATGAGTCCCTGCGCCATCAGACCTGCACCTCCATGTAGTTCTCTAATATCGCGATATTAGAGAACTATGGCCTGAGCCGCAAGTATGAGTCGTGCTTGCTGAACGACTGCAGCCGTGGACTGTGGAGTGCGCGGAGACTTGGCCGAGCTGAGTCAGTTCCGGTTCAGACCGTGCCTGCGGGTGTCGAGCGCGACCTTGAAGTGGCTTTCGGACGCGTCGATCTCCCGCGTCGGCGTCGCCGGGTCGAACACCCGCAGGAGCGAGAAACGGAACCCGGTTGTGTCGACGTTGCGCAGTTCGACATTGCCGCCGTGGCCGTTGGTCGCGTATGCGCTCCAGCGCTGGCGGATGCTCTCGGCACCGTCGGCCTTGCCGACGTACTGCCGGCCGTCGCGGGTGTCGGTGATCAGGTAGACGCCCGTTACCGACGACAGCGCGGTGCGCCATGAGGCGTAACGGTGTTCGCGCATCACCGCCTGGAGTTGTGCGCGGTCCAGAACGAGCCGGTCGAAGCCGGGAAACGGGACCGGCTCGGCATCAGCGATCTCCATGACCGGGTAGCCGGCGGCGGTCGGGCCGTTGAGCCGCCAGGTGCGCGGCGACCGCCAGCCGATCACGAGCCTGTTCCTCAGGTCGGCCAGGTGGTCGGAGACGGTCAGGTCGAAGGTGCGCAGCGCACCGTCGTTCGCGACCTCGCCGCGGTTCTCCAGGACCGACCAGAGCCGGGCCCTGTCGCCGCCCTCGCGCATGAACACGACCCAGAGCCGGGGCGGGTCGGCCGGGAAGATCCTCGGCTTCGCCGATTGCTGGCTCGTGTAGGCGAGGATCTCTTCGTCCGTGGAGTCCGCGTGGATTCCGGGCAGACAAGTGTCCTCGTGTTCGCGCACGAAAGCATGGCGGATCGCCTGGGCCTCGGTGGGGTCGATACCGGCGCTGCGGAGGATCGGCTCAAGCGTTAGCGTCATTGGCGGATCCACTCCCGGGCCTCAGGTCGTTCAGATGGTCATCTGGATCCATCCTTGCAGGGGCGGCGCGCGAGCCCATGCCTACACCTGCTTCGGCGTCTTCGAGGCCTGGATGGGTCGAGGCCTTCGTATCCAGATCGAGTCGGTCATTCTGGCCGTGAGAATCAGCACAACGCAGTACAGGACTCGGTCGCCGTCGCGGCAGCAGCCCACCTAATCGCAACCAGGAACGGGCTGTCCTCCACCCTTATCGCGATTCGCTTCCTCTCAATCGACGGCCTGGTGGTCCGCGAATTTCGCCCTCGGAGCGGCGTCGAACATCTCGATCTCACCGAGGACCTGCCGAAGGAGCTGAACTCAGGCTGGACGCCTCATCCTTGGAACGCGGACTCGATCAGCTCGAGTGCATCAGCCATGAGCTGATTGGCCCTGTCGAAGTCACCCCACGCGTCGATCACGGATGCGGAATCGACAGTTGATCGAGGGGGCAGAACAACGTCTTCGATGTCGCCCTCGTACAGGGCGTCGACCACTGATCCGCACGCTACCGATGCGATCTGATCGCGAAGAGCCCGTGAGGCCATCGCAGCCCAGATCCATCCGGCGTCGTCCGCCTCACGCGGAACTGCACGACCCACGTGCCCGCTGGCGAGCCAGCCGCGTCGCTCGTCGGTCACAAGCACAGGTTGACCAAGGCTCTCCTCGGCCCTGCCGTCTGCCTGGAAGGCAATCGTGCCGACTTCTAGTTCATACGGGGTTGCATCGCTCAGAACCGCTTCGGCGAGGTACTTCTGCCCGATCGGCAAGAACTGGAGCAACTGACGACCTGACAGAAGCGGGCGGCCGTGCTCAGCCGACACGTAGTTGGTCTTATACCGACCGCCGGGCTTGCTGATGTCGGCCACGTCGCCGAGCCGGATCCCGCCCTGGTGCGCGACTGAAGTCTTGAAGTCGCGGAGCCAGTCCTGATGGAACGCCGCGTCAAGGCGGCTCGCCAGGTTCGACGCCCTCACGGTCCATCCCCGCGCCAGAGATGCCGTGCCGTAGTCCGGAACTGCAGCATCCACGGCGCTCACGGAGGCGCTCAAGATCATTCGCGCTTTCCAACGCAGCCGGTGAGACTCGCGGACGAGCCCGACCACTTTGTCGAATATGCCATCGAGAATCGGGACAGTCTGGTTACCCACTTGGCCGGCCGATAGGTGTGCGATGACGCTGCCGGTCCGGTCCTGCCGCAATAGATCCTGGCCGCTCGGGGAGCTGAGGAAGGCGAAGGCGAACAGTCGCTTCTCCTCATCCTCGATGCGGACTCGGAGCAGGTCGTCTGAGGGGATGAAACTGGCGAGGTACTCGTCCGCGAGCACGCACGGGCCGAGGTTTCGTCCGCTTCGCGTCACGAGGATGACACCCGGTTCGATCTTTAGGGCGTCCAGTCCCGGCGTCCGGTTCATCGACAGCAGATCGGCGGGCTCAGGTAGGTACTCGAAGACGTCGAACGCGCGCAGGAAGGGGAGACTGGGCTCATCGGGGGCGGCGATGACTCTCTTGAAGCGAGTGACATGCTCGACGTCGCCGATGTCATCGATCCTGAAGGCTTCTGCCCCGCTGGCCGTCAGCGCATCCATCCTCACCGTCGCGACCACACCGGGAGCTGTGAAGTAACTGGCGTCCAGTCGGGTCGCCCTGGTGATAGAGACTGATGACAGCGAACTGATGATCATTGTTGCTTCGCCAGCCAATCGCGGTATGCAGCGGCGACCTCGGGCAGTTCGTCATCGACCTGCCGATCGGTGACTTCGACGACCCGAAGAACCTCGTTCCCGGTCTCCTGGTCGATCTCGGCGATGGTCTCGACGCGCTTGACCAGCGCGTCAGACCCGTCGGGTAGCTGCCGCCAGACCACGTTTCCGCGCTTGTCGTGGCCAATCGTCTCGGCCACTGCCATGAAGACCGGGTAGTCGAGGCCGCTCTCGTCCGCGTGCGCCTCTTCCTCTTCCGACAGGCGTCGCATGAGGACCATCGAGGTCTGCGTGTCGTTGTTCGGCTGGAACAGGTCGCGCTGCATGTCGACCACGGCGAGGATCTGGGCCTTCTTCAGCAACCAGTTGCGGAGGTAGGCATTGCCAGGATTGTTGAGGATGCCGTTCGGGATGACCATCGCCATCCGGCCGGTGCCCGGCACGAGGAGTTGGAGGGCCCGCTCGATGAACAGGATCTCCGGCGGCTGAGACTTCTGCAGGGCCCGGTTCCCGTGCTTGTCGAGGCGGATCGACCAGTTGCCGTCGTCGTCCTGATCC
Source organism: uncultured Actinomycetota bacterium (assembly GCA_963767345.1). Lineage (GTDB taxonomy): Bacteria > Actinomycetota > Actinomycetes > Propionibacteriales > Nocardioidaceae > Nocardioides. The sequence goes on along the minus strand of CAVYDO010000003.1, from coordinate 2,090,132 downwards.
CACACGGCTGCGAGGTCGTACTGGGAGAGGATGTCCTCGTCGTCGATCGGGATCTTCGCGCCGAATGGCGGATTTGACACGATGACGTCGATGGATCCCAGCGGGACCGCCTCGTGCAGGCCTCTGGACCACTTGTGTGGGTTCTCCAGGGAGTTGGCCTGGAACAATCCGCCGGAGCCATCGTTGTTCATGACCATGTTCATTTTCGCGGCACGGACCAGAGCTGGGTTCAGGTCGATGCCGAAGACACACTGGCGGAAGTACTCGTCCCTGCGCCGGTAGAGCTCGTCTCGCTCGAAGTCCGTGCCTTGCGTAGGGTCATCCCACTGCTCGCGCTCGGCGCGCTCGATGTAGTCCAGCGCGTGGTTCATCGCGGTGATGAGGAAGCCGCCGGTGCCGCAGGACGGGTCGAGGATCCGCTCGCTGGGCTGCGGGTCGAGCATCGCGACCGCCATACGGCAGGCGTTGCGCGGGGTGAAGAACTCGCCACGGTCGCCGCGGAGGTTCGACCCGACGATCTCCTCGTAGGCGACGCCCTTCACGTCAACGGGCGAGCGGAGCAGAGAGTAGCCCTGCAGCTCGGTGACGACGTACGCCACCACCTCGGGTTTGAGGTCGATGTCGGCGTCTTTGGCGTCGAAGATCGTCGGATACTTCTTCACGACACGCTGTTCGAAGAGCCCCTGGATGCGCTTCTTCGCGGCCGATGCCACGGTCGAGTTGCCGCGCTCGGACGGCGTCGCGAAGAAGTTCAGCTTCGGTGCCCGCTCGTCCTCGATCTTCGTGAAGATCAGCTTGAGCAGCTCCCAGAACGCCTCGGTCTTCTGCTTGCCCTCATGCGCCGCGATGTAGTTGTGGCAGCGGCGGAACGCGAACAGGAGGTTGTCTGCCGTAGCGACCTTCAGGTCCTTCCGGCTCGGGCGCTGGGCGTCGGCCTCGGTCTGGCCGAACGCGGGGATGTCGATGATCTCCTCGAACGTCCAGCCACCCTTGGCGTCGGCTCGCTTGGCGAAGCAGAACCGCTCTGTGCCGTTGGTCCACATCCCGTACTGCGCGTTGAGACACGAGGCCATGTAGGACTGGAGTTGGCCGACGCCCTCGGTGCGGTGGCTCGGCTTGACTTCGGCCCGCTTGGTCTCGATCAGGATGAAGGCGTTCGCCTGGGTGTGGTCCACTCCCTTGCCGAAGACCACGATGTCGACGCGCTTGCGCGACGACCCGACCTTGATGGGGAACTCCGGAGAGCAGTCCGCCGGCGCGTACTTGTACTGCCGGACGAGGGCCTTCTCGATGTTCTGTCGGACGTACTCCTCGGGCGTGTCATTGACGAACGTCCCGGTGAGGAAGTCGGCCACTTTGCCGTCAGGTACGGACCCGGCTGGCGTCACGGACGGTGTGGGCACGGGTGTCACGGCGGGCACACGGTTCTCTTTCTTGAGTCGCATAATCTGGGCTGGTCCATCCTCTCCCACGGAGTCGGTCACATGCGAAAGGACCCACCGGGCGGGAAGGACGGAGTCCGGGAGACGTGGCAACGCGACAGCATGTGTTGAGTTGCGGCAGCGGCCAGCCGAGCTCGATCAGTCGTTTCCTCAACCGCTCGACCTCAGCCTCCACCTCGTGGACCGGGTCTCGAGCGCGGCCTTCGTCGGTTTGCCCGACCCGCGTGACCTGGGAAGCTGGCGATGCTGTGAGGCGTGAGGCGGTTCCCCATTGCAACCCGATGGCTTCTCTGTCAACGATGGTCGCCGAGTCAAGGCCACACTCGAGGCAGGAGGTCGAGCCCGTGAAAGCGGCGTGGAGCGTCTTGTGTTGACTCCGGCGAGAGCCTTCCCCAGCAGCAGACCGCGTTCGCCGACAAACAATTCAACCCCGCGTGAGGACCTGCCGAGGGGCCGGACGACCAACCTCAAACTGCCGGCGCTGTGGTTATTGTCTGTGTCGGGGATCCCTAGGACAATTGGTATCGCAAGAGCCCCGACCCCGGGGCTCACCGAGTTCATCCGTTGACAGGGTGACTGAACCCGGGAGACCGGGACGCCGCGCGAGGCGGACGCGGAAATGGTGGTCGCGCTTTACCGTGAGGGCGCGAACGGCCTTTGACTGCTGACGAAGGTCTACGCCGTTGTCCACCATCACAACCGCCTCTACCGCTCAGGCTTCTTCTGCCGACACCTCCTACGACGCCTGGCTCGAGCGCACGCTCGCCGGGTTCCCGTCCCCCGGGCCGGTCGTCGCTCGCAGGCTCGTCGACCTCCTGGTGCCTGAGCCGGTCGGCGCAAGCGTTGTGATCTCCAGCGAGCAGAACTCGGAGGCGGCCTAGCCCGGAGGTTGATCGGGGGTTCTGGTGAGCACGTCGTTTCGCAGGAACGCGGACGGGTCGACGACAAGGCGGTCGACGTCGAACCGGCGGCCTCGCACGGTCGAGCGCTTGACAACGACGTCCAGTAGCAGCCGCACGATCTCGCGCTTGTCGGGCAGCCCGGCGACCTTCCAACCCGCGACGAGCGTCTCGGCCGCGAGCAACCGCCGCAGGGCCGGCGATGTCACAGCGGCAACCTGTTGGTCCTGGAGCGCGGCGATCGCGTCCTCGATGCGCTTCGACTCGGCCGCGTAGGCGCGCAGGGTGATCTCCCCCGCTCCACGCATGGCCTCGACCTCGTCGAGCTCGGCCTCTTTGGCGGCGATCAGTGCGCCCACGTCCGGGCCGGAGACCCTGGCCTGCTCCCGATGGTCGTAGGCGGCGGCGATCGCGCTGCGGAAGCCCGGGGACACGAAGAGAGCCTCCAGCACGTCCTCGACGGCGTCGTCGACTCGTCCGGCGGTGACAGTGACGCGCATACAGCCCTCGTGGCGGCACGTATAGGCCCGCGGCATCCGTGACATGTTGGTCACGGCCTTCATCCGCGCCCCGCACTCACCGCACAAAGCGATGCCCGAGAGCAGGTGTTTCGCCACTGGGCCGCGCGCCACGGCCACGGTCCGGCGCGAGGGGTCGGTCAGGATCGCGCGCATCCGCAGCCAGTCGTCGTACGGCACGATGGCGGGCCAGGCTGCAGAGCCGATGTCTTCGCCACGGTGCTTGCGCCGGCCGGCGATGGTCGGCGACAGCAGGATCTGCCGCAGCGACTGCGGCTGCCAGGTGTAGACGACCCCGTCAGGGTTGTAGGACAGGGTCCGCTTGGACGGCTTCCTCGGACTGGGGAGAGGTCCGTCGTCGAGCTTCCTGCAGATCGACCGCAGAGTCGTGCCGGCGAGCACCTGGTACGCAGCGTCGCGGACCGCCTGGGCCTCGGGCAACAGCTCTGGGAGAGGAAGACCTTGTTCCTGGAGCTCGGCGATCTCGTCTGGATGCAGGTCGGCGGCGTAGGGCGTCTGGTACAGCAGCGCGCGGGACGGGCCCGGGTCGTAGACGCGCCTGAATCCGTACGGGAGCCTGCCGTGAGGTGTGCCATTGGCGGCGTTCGACAAGACGCTGTCGATGTTGCGCTTCCGGATGTTCCGACCCTCGGCCTCGGCCTGCATGCCCATGAACAGGAGGATCTGCCGGTCGCCGGGAGCGCCCGGGTCGTAGCGCCGTCCGTCGACGACGATCTTTACGGCATTGTCGTCGGCGGCGTTGATGAGCCCGACGTACTCCTCGAAGTCTCGGGAAGACCGGGAGACCTCCCAGAGCACAAGGAGGTCCACCTGCCGGGTCTCGACGAGGTGCCGCACCTTGTAGAAGCCCTCGCGGGGCTTGGAGCCTCTGCTGGCCGAGGAGTCGTCGTCTCGGACCGTGGTGACGATCCGGACGCCCTCTCGGTCACACCAGGTGCTGCCTCGTTCGAGCTGCTTGTCGACGCTCGTGCCGGTGTCGTGCGGGTCGCGGCTGGCCCGCCCGTAGATGACGGCGCGCTCCTGGGTGGCCGGGTCGCGGGTAGCGTGGAGGGGCACCAGAGGACCGTATCGCAGAACCACCCCTGTTTGGATTGTTTGCCCCGGCGAGCAGCGGCAGGGTGCACATCTTCACCAGCGCCTCTCGGGCGCTGTTGGCGTGAAGGGTGCACATGCCCGGCAGACCGGAGTTGAGGGCCAGCAGGAGATCGAGGCACTCCTCGGCCCGCACCTCGCCGACGATCACCCGCGACGGCCGCATCCGCAGGCTCTCCTTGACCAGATGACGGAGCTTGATCTCCCCGGTGCCCTCCAGACCCGACTGCCGGGTCTGAAGCGGCACCCAATCGGGATGTGGGAAGCGGAGCTCGAACACCTCCTCCGCCGACACCACCCGCTCAGACCCCGGGATCGACGCCGCCAACGCGTTGAGCATCGTGGTCTTGCCCGCCTGGGTTCCCCCGGCGACCAGGATATTGAGCCCCGCCCGGACGCTCGCGTCGAGGAAGGCGGCCGCCGGCGCGGTCAGCGAGCCGAGCTCGACCATGTCGGAGAGCTTGGAGGCCCGGAGGACGAACTTGCGGATGTTGACGGCGCTGAAGCCCCGGCTGATGCCCTCCAGCACGACGTGGAGGCGGTGCCCTTCGGGAAGCATCGCGTCGACGAACGGGCTGGAGATGTCGACGCGGCGACCGGACGTCTTGAGCATCCGCTCGACCAGCTCGGCGACCTGGGCGGAGGAGAGGACCAGGTTGGTGAGCTCGTGGCGACCCCTTCGCGCCACGAACACCCGGCTCGGGTCGTTGATCCAGATCTCCTCGATCTCCGGGTCGTCGAGGAACGGCTGCAACGCGCCGAACCCCGCCACCCGAGCCACGAGCTCACCGACCACCGCCTCCGGGTCCGGGAGCGGGGTGACCGCCCCGGTGAGCGACCGCTCGTCGTACTCGCGAACCACGTCCTCGGCGAGGCGGCGGACGACGCCCACCTCCCGCTGCGGATCGACGCCCTCGCGCCGCACCTGCTCGCGCAACCACCCGTCGAGTGCCTCCACGACCTCGTACGACGCGGACGGCGCGGCCGCGACGGATGGGGGCCGCTCGGCTCCGAGGGGATCCACGCGGGTGCCGCCGAGGCGGGTCTGCGTCATGCTCATGGCGACCTTCCCGAGGCCGAGCGCTGGGGGTGGGTGGCCTCACTGAACCACGTCGGGGGCCATTCCGGGAGGCCCGAATCCAGATCTGTGGATAACCCCGATCTCGCTGGTCACAGCAGTCACTCGCGGCGCTCGGGAACCGATTGTGGCCGGCATGTCGACAGCGCCGTCGGCCGCCCCAAACGTCCGGGTACGCCGCGTGGTCGCCGCCCCGGCCGGGTTCGACGCCCGCTTCTCCGCGCTCTGGCGGCGCTACGCCTACCGCGTCGCCGACGGGCCAGAGGGCGCGCGCTCCGAATCGGTCCGCGCCCCGCGCTCTGCGCACGATGAACCCTGGTGGCCCCTCCCCCCGACGGAGAGGGCCATCCGGGTACACGAGGCACGAAGGGCTGCCACCGCGAACGACGAGATCACCGACCTGCTCCGACCTCTCCGCGCGTTGGCCATCATCGGCGGCGCCGCTCGGCAAGATAGGCAAGTGGACAACCATCGGGCGGGTCAGTGCTTGAGGTGTTCATGGTCGTCGGCTCCGTCAACGACTACGCGCTCGAGGCGCTGATCGACCACACCGGACGTGAGTAGTCGCCGGGCCGCGAGGACGAACGGGATCAGGAGAACCAGGAAGGCTGCTGCCCACGCCGGGTTCGACCCGGGATCGAGGAGAAGCACCGGAAGGGCCGGCAGCCACACGGCTGCCCACCAGGGGAGCACCTGTGCCCGCCACAGGCCGAATCCGAAGACCAGATGCGCCAACAGGTTCGTGGCGATGAAGAAGAGCACCATCGCCATGAGGAGTGAGCTGGAGTCCCCAGCCGCCCACACTGTGGCGGCCGCGTCCGGGTTCGTGTCTGCGACTGCTGCGGAGACACTGAGCTGGACCGTGTAGAAGCCGAGGTGCACAGCCCATCCCAGGCCTGCGCTCAGCCCGAGTACGCCGCCGACCAGCCCGAGCGTGGGGCGCCGCTCACTGATCAGCGCGGTCAGAGCGATCACCGCTCCGAGCCAGGTCAGGGCGCCCGCCAGGACCAGGTAGCCGTGCATGTGCCAGGTCGCGAGGTGTGCGGCCACCTGGGTGATCTTCTCGCCGGCATTGGCTACGGCGTCCGCGGAGTCGGTGCGGCCCTGCTCGACCCGCATGCGAGCCGCCTCACCGGCTGCGAGCAGGATCGGCGCCGTCACGAGTGACCCGGCCAGGGTCAATCGGCGAAGTCTTGTCATCGTGTACCTCCCGGTGAGCGCTTGCGGTCGTCGGGTTTCACGATCCGCCGATCACCGGTCACGGTCGTCAGCCGGCGGGATCTCCTCGTGCGCCCTGAGGCGGATTCGGGTCATCCCGTAGGTGGACGTCCGAGCTGCGGCGCGTGGCTACATTGCACGGGTGATCCTGTACGGACGTGCGCGTGGCATCGACGTGGTCGTCGCGGTCGCCCTGGCTCTGGTCATCGTGCTGGAGAACGTCCTGGTGGGCGAGGCGAGAGCCACGAGCATCGTCCTCGCGGCCGCCTGTGCGCTGACCCTGGCGTGGCGCCGGTCCGCCCCGTTCCTGACGCCGATGATGGTGTTGCTGGCGATCGGCTACGCGGCGCGCACCGGCGATGCGGCCACGTTCGACGCCGTGAGCCAGCTCTTGATCTGGGTCATCGGAGCCTTCTCGGCGGGCGCCCACCTGTCGCGGCGATGGTCCTGGGCCGGCTGGGCCGCCTGGGTTCTGGTGTCGATGGCATGGCTGCTGGCGTTCGGCGAGGACTTCGCCGACCTCGCGGTCGAGCTGATCCTGGTCACCGGTCCCTGGGTCGCCGGGACGGTGGTGCGCACTCAGCGTCACCGGGCACACCTGGCCGATCAACGCGCGCACGAGGAGGCCAGACGGTCCGCGGTTGCCGCCGCCGACGAACGGGCCCGGATCGCACGCGAGCTGCACGACGTGGTGGCGCACGCCGTGGGGATCATGGTCGTCCAGGCCGGTGCCGCCTCGGAAGTCCTGGCCAGTGACCCCGTGCAGGCCCGGCGTGCGCTCGCCGCGGTGCAGGAGACGGGTCGGCTCGCTGTCGATGAGCTCGCTCGGATGCTCGGCGTACTGCGCGAGGAGAACGCGTCGAGCAGATCGCCTCTGCCCTCGTTGTCCCGCCTGGAGGAGCTGGTCTCGGCGACCGAGGATGCCGGCACACCGGTGTCCGTGGTGGTCGAAGGGGAGTTGACTTCTCTCGGGTCGGCTCTCGACGCGTCCGCGTACCGGATCGTGCAGGAGGCACTGACCAACGTGGTCAAGCACTCGACCGGCGCGGCGGCCGAGGTGACGATCAGCCGAACGACAGCTGGCCTGGAGATCGAGGTTGTCAACTCTGCGGGAACATCCGCGGGGGAACCCGAAGGGACCGGTCACGGTCTGGTCGGGATCCAGGAGCGGGTCGCGGTGTTCGGTGGCCGGCTCGAGGCGGAGGCAGCTCCATCTGGCGGGTTTCGGGTGAAGGCGTGGTTGCCCGTGGTCTCGTCGACGAACCAGGGGCCCTCGGCGTGATCCGGGTGGCTGTCGCCGACGACGAGCTGCTGTTTCGTAGCGGTCTGTCACTCATCGTCGGTGCACAGGCGGACCTCGAGATCGTCGCCGAGACGGCAGACGGCAGGGCCGCCCTGGAGGCCATCCGCCAGCACCGACCTGACGTGGTTCTGATGGACATCCAGATGCCGGTGATGGACGGGATCGCGGCAACAGAGGAGATCGCTCGACAGGGCCTCCCGACGCGGGTCCTGATGCTGACCACCTTCGGTGCGGATCGCAACGTCTACGCGGCGCTACGGGCGGGCGCAAGCGGCTTCCTCCTGAAGACCGTGCCGCCGGAGCGCCTGGTGGAGGGCATCCGGGTCGTCGCGGCAGGAGATCTGCTGCTTGCACCGGCGATCACCCGCCGGCTCATCGAGGACTGGGTGCAGAGACCACTGGCCGGCGGTGACGACCCACGACTGAGACCGCTCACGAGCCGGGAGATCGAGGTGCTGACCCTTGTCGGCAAAGGCCTGTCCAACGCCGAGATCGCCTCAGACCTGCACCTGGGGGAAGCGACCGTGAAGACACACCTCAGCCGGATGCTCAGCAAGACCCGCTGCCGTGACAGGGTCCAGGCCGTCGTGCTCGCCTACGAGTCGGGTCTGGTGACCCCAGGGTCGACCTGACGGAGGTCGGCCGGTGAGCGACCTCGCGGCCGCCCTACCGACTCCGTACCCGGGGTGGCCTGCCGGTTCGGCTCGCGGCGCGGGTCCACACCGCTGCGGGTCAGGCCTCCACGAGCCGCGCCGTGCGGGCCGCGAGGTCGCTGAGTCTCACCTCGGAGGCACCGAAGACGGCGCTCGAGGTGCGGTCGTGCAAGGGCTCCAGCCAGTGCGCCGGGATCTCGTCGAGGCCGAGGAACGCGCCGACCCAGGAGCCGGCGGTCGCGCCGATCGAGTCCGCGTCGAGGCCCGCCTGCGCCGCGAGCCCGACCGTGGCCGAGAAGTCGCCTGCGCCCCAGAGCAGCGCCGCGGCGAGGGCGCCGGTGTTGTTGAGGACGTGCACCCAGCTCAGGGCCGCGTGTCGCCGGTCGAGGCGGTCGAGGCACTCCTCCCAGGTCCTCCCGGCGCCGAAGTCGCCGAGGACCTCGCCCACCTCCACGGCGAGGCGGCTCCCGGGCGGGACATGCTCCAGCGAGACCTCGATCGCCTCCTCCGGACTCGAGACCACGAACGCCGCGGAGACCAGCGCGGCCGCCCACATCGCGCCGTAGAGACCGTTGGCACGATGGCTCAGCACCGCGTCGCGGTGCGCCAGCTCCGCGGCCCGCCGCGGCCGCCCCGGCGCGACGTACCCGTAGACGTCCGCACGGATCTGCGCTCCGATCCACTCCCGGTAGGGGTTGTGGTGCTCCCCGACCTCGGCCAGCGGCACCTCGCGCACGAGGTTGTGGTAGGCCGCCCGCTCGGCCGTGTAGAGCTGGTAGACCGGGAAGCATCGCAGCCACTCGTACGCCACGTCCGCGGTGGTGAACCCGGGGCCGTAGGTCTCGAGGATCTGCAGCCCGAGGATCGTGTAGTCGACGTCGTCGTCGCGCACGCCGCCGGCGATGCGGCCGCGGGTGAGGCCCCGGTGCGTCTGGAAGCCCAGCTCCACGGCACGGGACTCCTCGACCAGGGGCACGTAGTCGCGCAGCGGGTAGGCGTCGACGGAGCGCAGGTACGCCGCCAGGGCCGGCCGCGGCCAGCCCTTCTCGACCGGCTTGCCGAGCATGTTGCCGGCGACCCGCCCGGACCAGGCACCGAGCAGCCGGCGCGGCAGGTCCGCACGATCCGCAGGAGGCAGCTGCCGGTCTCGCGGGAGCACGGCGAGGATCTCCTCGAGCCCGGAGCTCTCGAAGGTCGCGGCCCCGGGCCGCACCGGTGCCCGGCGCGCGGCGTCGTACAGCTCGAGCAGCGCAACCCGGTCGGCCGGAGCGAGCGGATCCAGCTCGCTGAGCCGCTCGCGCAGGCCGGTGACGTCGCGACCCGACTGCTCGGCCTGATCGATCTCGTTGACGGCCAGCGGATAGGGCTCCTGCCCCATGACCTGGGCACGCTCGGCGCCGGTGATGTACTCCACTCAGCCGGCCACCCGTCAGCCCTTCTCCGCGCCGGCGGTCAGCCCACCGGTGAGCAGCCGCTCCGTGGCGAAGAAGAGCACGATGATCGGCATGGTGAGGATGACCGACCCGGCCATCAGGCTGGTGGTGCCGACCTCGATGCTCCCGGAGAGCTGGGACAGGCCCAGCGAGACCGTCCAGCTCTCCCGCTTGTCGATCAGGAAGAGCAGCGCGAAGAGGAACTCGTTCCACGCGATCATGAACACGAACAGCCCGGTGGCCATGATCGACGGCATGGCGAGCGGCAGCGTGATGTACCGCATGGTCCTGAGCGTGCCGAGGCCGTCGAGGCGCGCGGACTCCTCGACCGAGACCGGGATGGTCTCGAAGTAGTTGCGCAGCATGTAGATCGCCACCGGCACCGTCTGGGCGATGTAGACCAGCGCGAGACCGACCAGAGAGCCCCGCAGGCCGAGCCGGGTGAAGACCACGAACAGGGGGATCGCCAGGATGAGGGCGGGGAAGAGGTACGTCGCCAGGAACAGCGCACTGACCTGACGACGCCCGAGGAACTCGAGCCGGGCGATCGCGTACGCGCCGGGGATCGCGATGAGCAGGGTCACCACCACCGTCGCGACCGAGACCAGTCCGCTGTTGACGAGGAAGTCGCGGAAGCCGAGACCCCCGTCACCGGTCGAGCGCAGGACCGCGCGGTAGGTGTCGAAGGTGAGCTCCTGACCGGTGACCCAGATCTTCGTCGGGTCGCGCAGCAGGCTCTCGATGGTCTTGAACGACAGCACGAGCATGTAGTAGAAGGGCAACAGCACCGCGAAGAGCAGCACGGCGATGACGACCGGGCGCGCGATCTTCAGCACCGCCCGCTCGACCCGGTCGCGACTCCAGGGGTACGTCGCGCTCACAGCCGCTCGCCCCGCCGCCGCTGGACGATGACGTAGATGCCGAGCATCACCATCAGCACCGCGGCCAGCACCAGCGACTGGGCCGCGGCGCCGCCGACGTTGCGCTGCACCGTGAGCAGCTCGTAGATCCGGACACTGGCCACATCGGTGCCGGCGGTGCCGCCGGTGAGCAGGAAGATGTCGTCGAAGTCGTTGAAGGTCCAGATCGTCCGCAGGATGACCAGCACCGACAGGATCGGTGCCACCTGCGGGAGCACGATGTGACGGAAGACCTGGAGCGGCGTCGCCCCGTCGACGGTCGCGGCCTCCTCCATCTCGGCGGAGAGGCCCTCGAGGCGGGCCATGAGGAACAGGAAGGCGAACGGGAAGTAGCGCCAGGCCTCGAACGCGATGACGGTCAGCAGCGCGGTCGGCACCGGGATCTCCAGGCCCAGCACGCCGATCTCACCCTGGCTCTGGGAGAGGAAGGGGACGCCACCATCCCAGCCGAGCACCCCCTTGCCGAACTCGTTGACGATGCCGAACTCGGGGTTGAGCATGATCCGCCAGACGTAGGTCACCGCGACGACCGGCGCGACGTACGGCAGCAGGAACGCGGCGCGGACGAGGGTCCGGCCACGGAACGGCTTGCGCACCGCCAGGGCCGCGACCAGGCCGACGCCGACGCACGCCACCACGGAGCCGACGGTGTAGATGGCCGAGGTCTTCAGGCTCTCCCACAGCTCGCCGTTGCGGGCGACGAGCCGGAAGTTGTCCAGGCTCACGGCGGAGAACGGGTCGGCGGTGCCGATCTGAATCAGCCGGAGCTGCTGGAACGAGATGAGGATCGACCACAGCAGGGGGAAGATGACGACCGCGATCAGGATGAGCAGCGTCGGGCTCATCAGGAGGAGGCCCGTGCGCGCCTCCCGGCGGCCCTTCACCGAGCGACGGCTCGACCGGCGCGTCGGCGGACGCACCGGATCGGAGCCGTCCGCCTCCACCACGACGTCCGACCTCACGGGCCTTAGCCACCCAGGTCCTGCTTGAGGTCCTCGGCCTCGGCCTGGGCCTCCCCGGCCGCATCCGCGGCGCTCAGACCCGACTCGCGCTCCCCGGGCCACCCGGCACATGACCCTGCAGCTCGGTTCCCTGGGCGAGGACGCCGCCGTCGTGGGTCTGACCCGGCTCGTCGTCGACCACGAGTTCTCCTCCGCGGCGATCAACGCGCGGCTGCGCGGATGACCGGACGCCGGCGCGCCTCCTCGACGCACTCTCCCTCCACCTGTCCTCCCCTGCGACCGGTTCGGGTCAGCCCACCGCAGCGCCGTCGCGGATGGTGTCGTGCCACAGCTCCCAGGTCTGCAGCGCCCAGAACCAGAAGAAGAACACCAGCAGCGCCGCCTCGATCCACAGCACGGTGTGCGCGGAGCCGGTGAGCCGGCCGACGGCGTACAGCACGGCGAAGCTGGCGATCATGAGCACCGCGATGAGGAAGTAGGTGTTGCGGTAAGGGGCCGGCCGGTCGTGGCCCTCGCGGACCTGCTGGTCGCCGTACCCCCGCCCGTTGAGCCAGACGACGGCGACGATGCAGGCGAACAGCGAGATCGCCGAGACGTTGTGGGCATTCCCGACGAAGGACGTGCGCGCGAGCAGGAACCACCCGAAGCCCGCGACAAGCACGGCGACCGAGACGACCACGCCGATCGTGTGGCTGACGTGCGGCACGTACCCCCCGTCACGGCGGACGAGCGCGCGCACGACGAGGAGGGCGACGACGCCGATCACGCCGCCGACGACGAGCACGGGGACGTTGTTGGCCACGTTGGCCTCGATATTCGGGCGGGTGCCGGGAGTGGAGAAGCAGGTGCCCTCACCCGGCGTCGGCACGAACGCCACCACCGGCGCCAGCATGCCGGCCAGGTTGAGCAGGATGTCCTCCCATTCCGTGCTGCCCTTGAGCACCACCATCCCCATCCCGATCGTGACCAGTCCGGCAACGAAGACCGGGCTTGCCGGGGTGTAGTAGTAGGCGCTGATCGAGGTCTGGAAGCAGCCGGCGCCGGCCCGCTCCACCAGCACCGCGAGCGCGATCAGCGCCAGGGTGAGCATCATGCCGAGGCGGAGGTAGCGGTAGGTCGCGATCGCGTACGTCGTGTCCAGCGTCGAGAAGCTCGTGTGTTGGGCCATGCTGCACCGCCTGGGTTTCTCGGAGGGTCCTGCCGGTGAGGAGCGGGGGCGTCCGGCCGTTGATACCCGCTCGCGCGAGCCGACCCGAGGGTCCCACAGGGAGTCGGACCAGGCTGCGTCTGCCGGCATCGAAGCTGGCCCGTCGACCCCTGGGCGAGATATCGTCAGAGCGGGGATGAGGTGGCTCGTCGACAACTCGGTACTCCAGCGTTACGCGCGCTCCCGTGCGGTCGTGGCCGCCGTACGCGCTCGGCTCGACCACGGCGACGTCCTGTGCTCGACGCCGGTGACCGTGCTGGAGGCCGGATACTCGGCTCGTTCGGCCGACGACCACTCTCGCCTGCTCGAGGGGCTGCTTGGTGCATACGAGCCGTTGCCGCTCACCCCCGAGTCGGGTGAGATCGCGATCGCGCTCCAGCGTGCCCTCTGGGACGCCGGCTCCGGCCGTGGCGCGGGCGCCCGCGATCTGCTCACCGCGGGGACGGCCATCGCGTCCGACAGCGCCGTCCTCCACTACGACGCCGACTTCGAGCTGCTCGCGTCGGTCGACGATCGGCTCCAATAACGTTGGGCGGTCCCCCGAGGTTCGATCGACTAGCGCTCTCAGCGCTCGCAGAGCCTCTTGACCTCGGCCCGACAGCGGTCGACGCCGTCGCGGCCGTCGACGCGATCGCGGCCGGGGCCACCGATGAGCACGTCGTCCTTGGACGAGCCGATCAGCCGGTCGTCGCCTCCGCGGCCGTCGGCCACAAGACGGGCCGTGCTGCCGCGAAGGACCTCCGGCGCGTCGGAGCCGCCGAACCGCCAGCGCCCGTAGCTCGGAAACCCTACTGAGGTGACGTCGGTGAGCTTGGCCTGCCAGGTCGGCGCTCCGGCGCGGCGTACGGTCAGGGTGCCGCGCTCGAGATCGATGCGGCCGCCCGTCGTTCGTCTCCTCCCGCTGAGGTAGTGGACGTTGAAGGCGAAGCGGTCACGCCCGGCGCCACCGGTGATCGCCACCGTGTTGGGTGACATGTACGCCCACAGCCGGTCGCGACCCGGTCCGCCGTCCATCAGCACGATGCCGCCCTGGTCGTCGAAGCTGTCCCTTCCCGGGCCGCCGAGCAAGGTGTCTGGCCCCTCCCCGGACTCGAGCGCGTCGTCGCCCTCGCCGCCGTCGAGAGAGTCGGCGGAGTCGTCGCTCCCCTCGTCCCATCCCTCCAGGAGCAGGTCGTCGCCGCCCCGCCCGGCCAGGGTGTCGTCCCCGTCGCCACCGACCAGGATGTCGTCGTGCTCGGACCCGAGGAGGGTGTCGCCGTACGCCGAGCCGAGCACCTCCACCTCCGTCGTGCCCTGAGGCGACGAGGTGGGACCGGTGACCACCAGGTCGCTGCCCTCACCGGTGACGGTCCCCGCCACCAGGTCCACCTGGACCCCGGCGTTCGCGGCGCTGAAGTCGATGGTGTCGGAGGGGTAGTCGTCGTCACCGTCGCCGACCGTGTTGGCTCCGACGTCGATCAGGTCGTCACCCGGGCCGGGCACGATCGTGTCTCCGGCGGCCGCCGGCTCGCTCTCGAAGCGCGACACCCTGCCGTTGTCCCCGCCGTAGAGCCGGTCGTTGCCGTCGCCTCCGGTGAGTGCGTCGGCGCCGGCGTCGCCGCAGATCACGTCGTCGCCGCCACCACCGTCGATGCGGTCGTTGCCACCGAGGCCGGCGATGACGTCGTTGCCGGGTGTCCCGACGAGCTCGTCCTTCTTCTCCGTGCCCGTGATCGCGGGCGCCAGGCCGGCACACGTCGCGGCCGGTGCCGAGGCGGTGGCGACCCGGGGCGGGACGACGGACCCGACCGCGAGCCCGACACCGACAAGGGCCACCACGATGCCGACGGCTCCGAATCGCCGGTGCAGGTCGGTCACGGCTCGAGAGCTTCTGTCATCTCGCCAACCTACGGAGATGTTGGTGGATGGTTCGGCGCTCTTGAGCCGAGCTCGGGGTGGTAGACCACTCGCCGGGCGGCCATGACCTGCTCGTGCCGGTCACGCATCATCGCCTCGGTGGCCTCAGATAGTGCGGCGGCAAGGGCATCGTCCCCGAGCCGCCGGGCTGCGTCGACAGGTACGTCGACCGAGAAGACGTCCCAACCGGCACGGGTGACGGTGACGTCTCCGGACGAGGACGAGCCGCACGCCACGATTCGCGCGATCCGGTCCAGATAGTCGGCCCGCCTGCGGTCGAGCGGGCTCGGGTCGCGCCGACCGGTCCCACCTGACGCGCGGTCGCGCCGAAGCCGGGCGGCCTCCAACTCGTCGAAGAGCCGTCGGAGCACCTCTGCCACCCGCGAGGCCAGGTCGAGGTGGGCGACGTGCAAGGCGTAGCCCGGGGCGAAGCCGAGCGACACTCGGCTCTCCCCGCGGAGCACCCCGAACACCGCGTCGTTGGCCGAGGTGACCTCGATCACCGAGGCTGTGACCTCGGCGCGGTAGCGCTCGACGACTCCCGTCATGCGACGGGATCCAGAGGCTTGCCGACCACGAGCTGCGGTCTCGGCAGCACAAGCCTCCAGAGGCCGGCGTTCTCGAGCCTCGCGTTGCTGACCGGGAAGTGACCGCGCGCGGTCTGGACATCCTGGCGCAGCGTGGCCTGCATACTGCGCTCCAGGCCGGCGACCTTGGCGGAGAGATCGCTGAGGTGGCTTCTGGCGGCCTCGACGATCTCCGAAGGACTCCCGGCGGGATACTCCTTCCCCTCCTCGTCAGTGGGGTCGGCCGCCCCGAGCAGGGAGGTGGCTGCTCCGGCCGAGGCCCAGAGGATGGCGCCGCCCGTGCCTCCCGTGGCCACCGTGCCGACCACGCCCACGACGGCACCGACGACGGTGAAGGTCATCGACCAGCCGCTGCCGCCCGAGTCGGTCGTGATGGCCTCCAACTTCGCGATTGCGTCCTCGGCGATCCTGTCGACGTCACGCCGTGCCGCCTCCCAGAGCGCCTTCTCCGCTACGGCGACATTGCGAAGCGCGGCCGCCATCCCGAACTGCGTCGACGCGGTCACCGAGAACCTGGGGCGATGTAGTCCTGATAGTTCGACGCGGCGTCACCGGTCCAGCTCTGCATGTAGGCGCCGGTCGGCCCGACGGCCGTGATCCACGGGTTGGCCCCACCCGAGCCTCCGTGTCCGCCTTCGGAGCCCTCTGTGTAGCCGCCCTCGGACAAGATGCCCATCACCTTGTCGAGCTGTCCGATCGGGTACCCGAGATCACTCGGGTCAGGGGTCTCGTCCGAGTACCAACCCGAGAAGATGTACTCGACACCCCCGAAGATCAGGTCTGCGTAGTCCTCCGGGGAGTAGTGGGTCGACGTGCACGCGCCGGCAGGCGAGTAGCAACCCTTGGGCGGATGGACAGTCGTACCCTCCTCGGTGATCTCCGTGTACTTCCTCTTGGCGAGCTTCTCGAGTTCCTTGGCGTGTTCCGCCAGCTGGTCGTAGCTCACGCCAACTCCTTCTTGAGTCGGTCGAACCTCGCCTTGCTGTATTGGTCTGTGGCGGACATGTCGGTGATGTAGCCCAGCATCCAAACCGCTATGTCGCGGACCGCGTCCTCGTTGCGTTGGAGGGACCGATCGAGAAGCTCAGCCAGTTGCTCCCACTGAGGTCCGAGGTCGACGCCGACCGGCCCCGTCCTGCCGAAGACATACGAGCTGTATGTCGGGTTGTTCACATATGCGATGTTCAACTGATCGGCCGCGCCCGGCAGCACGTGCCGACCGGTCCGCCACAGCTGTTGCTTTTGGTGCGCAAGCTCGTCGCCCATCGGATCAACCCTCCTCGAGACAGTTCCACGCGTCACCTACCCGGGCGGCAGACTCCCAAACCTCAGGGGGCGTCGAAGAGGTCTCCGTACTCCGCCACCCGCTCGAGGACGGCCTCGTAGCGGAACTGCTCGAGCTCCAGTGGATCCTCGGCGCCGGCCTCGACCTCCGCCCAGGTGAGCGGCGTCGCGACGGTGGGCTTCTCCTTGCCACGCAGGGAGTACGGCGTGAGCGTGGTCTTGGAGCCGGCGTTCTGCGACCAGTCGAGGAAGACCTTCCCGGAGCGCCGTGACTTGGTCATCGTCGCTGTGACGAGCTTGGGATGCTCGCCCTGCAGCTCCTCGGCGATCTCCTTGGCGAGCGCTGTGGTGCCGGCGGGGTCGAGCTCGCCCGGGAGGCCGGCGTACAGGTGCAGACCCTTGCTCCCGCTGGTGACCGGGCTGCCCACGAGTTCGCGCTCGGCGAGCTTCTCGCGCACCAGCAGCGCCACCTGGGCGCACTCGTGCAGCCCGGCCGGCTCCCCGGGGTCGAGGTCGATGACGAGCCGGTCGGGTTCCTGCCATTCGCCGTGCTCGTCGACGGTCCACTGGTGGACGTGCAGCTCGATCGCGGCGAGCTGGACCAGCCAGGTCAGCGTCGCGAGGTCGTCGCAGACCGGGAAGACCAGATGGTCGCCGTGCTGGGACGGGCCGCGAGATCCGGTGGTGGGCACCCGGGCGCGCCGGACCCAGCTCGGGGTGCCGCCGGGGATGTTCTTCTCGAAGAAGCTGATGTCCTGCACGCCGTGGGGCCAGCGGACCCTTGTCACACAGCGGTCCTTGAGATGCGGCAGCAGGGCGGGCGAGACACGCGCGTAGTAGTTGAGCACCTCCCCCTTGGTCGTGCCGGTCTGCGGATAGAGCACCTTGTCGAGGTTGGTGAGTCGCAGAGTGTGACCCTCGACGTCGACGAGGACCTCGTTCGCCTCGGGCATCAGCTGACTCCAGTCGTCACAGGTCG
The DNA here is from genome assembly GCA_963767345.1 of uncultured Actinomycetota bacterium. Lineage (GTDB taxonomy): Bacteria > Actinomycetota > Actinomycetes > Propionibacteriales > Nocardioidaceae > Nocardioides. The sequence goes on along the minus strand of CAVYDO010000003.1, from coordinate 2,072,640 downwards.
GCCGGGTTGAGATCGGTGCGGACGCCCCGATAGGAGGGCTGGCGCAGCCGGCTGTCGAGGGCGGTGCGGTGCGAGTCGACGTCGATGACGAGCATCGGCTCCACCCAGTGGGTGCCGAGGGTGTCCTCCCGCGGGACCTCCTCGTCGAAGGGACTGGACGCGCGAGCGAGGGGCTCCAGCAGACTGCTCAGCAGTGCGCCGGCCTTGGGCCCGACACCACTACCCACCCGGCCGCGGTAGCGCAGCCCTTGTGGCGTAGGCGTCCCGACGAGGAGGGCGGCAAGCCGGTCGGTCGTGCCCTCCTGCGGACGCCAGCCGCCGACGACGTACGACGCGCTCTCGCGATGGGCGAACTTCAGCCAGTACGGCGTCCGGACTCCAGGGGTGTAGCGACTGCTACGACGCTTGCTGACGATGCCCTCCAGCCCTTGCTGCCTCGTTGCCTCGAGCAGCATCGGTCCGTCGTCATACGGCACGGGGACCTGCCAGGCACCGTCGAGGCCGAGGCCGGCCAGCCGCTCCCGGCGGTGGGTGAGCGACTCGTGGGTCAGGTCGCGCCCGTCGAGGCGCAGCAGGTCGAAGACCATCAGGGTCGCCGGCACAGTGTCGGCCAGCCGGCGGGCGTGGATGGCGTTGCGGACGTGCATGCGGTCCATCAGCACCCGGAAGTCGGGAAGCCCGCGCTCGTTGAGCGCGATGACCTCGCCGTCGACGAGCAGGTCCCGCGATCCCAGCGGCGAGGGTGAGACCTCGGGCCAGGCCACCGTGACGTCGTTGCCGTTGCGGCTCCACATCCGAGCGGCCGGTGCGCCCTTCGTCACCTCGGCGAGGATGCGGACACCGTCCCACTTCACCTCATGGAGCCACTCCTCGCCACGCGGGACGTAGTCACCCTTGGTGGCCAGCATCGGTCGCATGGACCCCATCCTCCCCTACCCGCCCCGGACGTCATCAGGACCGTGACCCATGTGGGCCCCAGTCGTGATGACGTTGAGCGGTGGCGAGGGCCCGCGCCTCGGCGACCACGTCGGCGACCGGCCGGCCGAGGTCTCGAGCCACCGCCACCGCGTCGTCGTACTCCGGCTGCACGGTGACCCGCTCCCCCGCCCAGATGGCCACCTTGACCCGGACCGGCTGGCCGGCGAGGTCGACGGTGACGACTTGGCGTGCACACGTCGACCGGTGGATCGGCCGCTCCCGTAGGCCGATCGACGTCGTGTGGGTGAAGACCAGCCGCCTGATCTCGTCGGCGAGACCGGAAGGGGCGAGGACCGAGAGGGTGTGCGCCGGGCGGCCCTTCTTCATCAGGATCGGCGTGAGCCAGGCATCGACCGCGCCGGCGGCGAGCAGCGTCACGATCACGTCCGGCCAGGCGCGCGGGTCGAGGTCGTCGACGTTCGTCTCCAGGAGCATCAGCTCCCGGTCCGTCTCGCTCGCCTCGCCGACCAGCACCCGGACGACATTGGCGTGGGTCTCCGGGTCGCGCCAGCCGGCGCCGACCCCGACCGTCGCCACGGTCATGGCTGGCTGCGCGCCGAACCCGTCGCCGAGCGCGGTCAGCAAGGCCGCTCCGGTCGGCGTGCACGCCTCGGTGGCCGCCGGGCCCGCGTGACTCGGGACACCCTGCAGGAGCCGGGCGACCGCGGGTGGCGGGACCGGAAGGACTCCGTGTGCACCCCGCACCGTGCCGGAGCCGACGCCGACCGGCGAGACGATGATCCGGTCCGCCGCGAGATGGTCGAGCGCGGCGGCCACGCCGACCACGTCGGCGATCGCGTCGAGCGCCCCCACCTCGTGGAAGTGCACGTCCTCCACAGGCGTCCCATGGACGCTCGCCTCCGCGTCCGCGAGGCGCTCGAACGCAACGTACGCCGCTTGGCGCACCGGGCTCGCGAGCTCGGCGGCGGCCAGCAGGGCCCGGACGTCGCGCCAGGTCCGATGAGTCGCCGAGTCGGTGACGTCGACGTGGCACCGGAGGGCCCTCATCCCGGCGCGTCGTACCTCCTCGACCCGCAGACGGACCGGCTCGGGCGCGATCGCCTCGACAGCCGCCCGTACGGCGTCGACCGGGACGCCCGCGTCGAGCAGCGCACCGAGCAGCATGTCGCCGGCGGCGCCCGCGGAGGCGTCGATCCAGAGGACCTGGCTCAACGCGACCCACCGATCCGACCGATCCGCCGGGCGATCCGCGCCGCGGCCACCGCTGCGCCGTACCCGTTGTCGATGTTGACGACGGTGACGCCGGGCGCACAGGAGTTGAGCATGCCGAGCAGCGCCGCGACCCCCTCGAAGGCGGCGCCGTAGCCGACGGATGTCGGCACGGCGATCACCGACGTGCCGACGAGTCCGCCGACGACGCTGGCGAGCGCACCCTCCATGCCGGCGACGACGACGATCGCGTCCGCGGCCTCGAGACGATCGCGGACGCCGAGCACCCGGTGGATCCCGGCGACCCCCACGTCGACGACCAGCTCTGCCGACGTGCCGTGCACGCGTGCCGTCACGAGCGCCTCGCGGGCGACCGGCAGGTCGCTGGTGCCGGCGGTGACGACGAGCACCTGGCCGATCGCCTCCGGCAGTGGGCCGAGCACCGCCGTCCGGGCGACCGCGTCGACATCGGCAGACGGGTGGGCGTCGCGCACCTCCTCCTGGGCCGCGACCTCGAGGCGGGTGGCCATCACCGCCCGCCGGGGGTGGGCGGCATGCAGCGAGCCGAGCAGGTCGGCCACCTGCGCCGGCGTCTTGCCGAGACCGAAGACGACCTCCGGGTCACCGGTGCGGTCGTGGCGGTCGAGGTCGAGGTGGGCGTCCACGCGCGCTATCCTGCCTCGCCGGCCCCGACCATCGCCCGAGGAGGTGTGCGCGCTGGACGCCAGCTCCCGCATCGAGGAGGCGCTCGCGGCGTACCCGCGCCGCATCGTGGCCTGCAGCGGCGGCGTGGACAGCCTGCTGCTCGCCGACCTCGCGCACAGCGCGGCGCCGGCGACGACCGTTGTCATTCACTCCGTGACGCCCGCGGTCCCCGAGGCCGCGACCGAGAGGGTACGGCGGACGGCGGCCGCGCTGGGTTGGTCGCTGCGCGAGGTGACGTCGGGCGAGTTCGCCGACCAGCGCTACCTGCAGAACCCTGTCGACCGCTGCTACTTCTGCAAGACGAACCTCTACGAGGAGATCGGCCACGTCCTCGCCGACACCCCCGGCGACGCCACCGTGCTGAGCGGCGCCAACCGCGACGATCTCGCGGAGTACCGACCGGGGCTCGCGGCGGCCGAGGAGCACCGGGTGCGGCACCCGTACGTCGACGCCGGCATCACCAAGGCCGAGATCCGTAGTCTCGCCGCGGCTCGCGGGCGGGAGTGGCACGACCTGCCCGCGGCTCCGTGCCTGGCCAGCCGGCTCTACACCGGCACGCCCGTCACACCCTCGATCGTGCGGGCGGTCGACCGCGGTGAGACGCTGCTGCGTCACCGGCTGTACGACGACCGCCGGCGAGGCGTGATCCGCTGCCGGATCGACCGCACGGAGGTCCGGGTGGAGGCGACCGAGGCCGACCGGGAGCGGCTCGACGACGAGCTGCTGGCCGACGTTCTCGACGCGATGCGCGCCGTCGCCCCGCAGCTGCGCCGCATCCGGGCCGACGCCGAGCCCTACCGCCCCGGCCGCGCGTTCGTGGGCGTACCCGAGACCCGCCGGACGTAGAGTGTCCGCATGCGAGCTATCTGGAAGGGCGCGGTCTCCTTCGGCCTGGTGAGCGTGCCGGTCAAGCTCTACTCCGCGACCCAGTCGCACGACGTGTCGTTCCGGCAGGTCCACGCCAAGGACGGCGGGCGTATCAAGTACCAGCGCGTCTGCTCCCTCGACGGCGAGGAGGTCGCCTACGCCGACATCGCCAAAGGCTACGAGACCGAGGACGGCGAGATGGTCATCCTCGACGACGACGACCTTGCCGACCTGCCGCTGACGAGCTCGCGCGAGATCGCGGTCGAGAAGTTCGTGCCGCGCGAGCAGATCGACCCGATGCTCTTCGAGAAGTCCTACTACCTCGAGCCGGAGAAGTCGGGCGCCAAGCCCTATGCCCTGCTCCGGCAGGCCCTGGAGGAGAGCGACCGCATCGCGGTGGTCACCGTCGCGTTGCGGCAGCGTACGTCGATCGCGGTGCTGCGGGTGGTCGGCGACGTCATCGTGCTGCAGACGATGATGTGGCCAGACGAGATCCGCCAGCCCGACTTCACCATCGACGGCGGCAAGGTCAAGGACGCCGAGGTCAAGATGGCCAACATGCTCGTCGAGACCCTCGCCGGCGACTTCGACGCCGACGACTACTCCGACGACTATGCCGAGGCGCTCGAGACCCTGGTCAAGGCGAAGGTCGAGGGCGGCGAGGTCAAGCGCACCGAGACCTCCACCAAGACCTCGGGCGAGGTGGTCGACCTGCTCGCCGCGCTCCAGCGCAGCGTCGAGGCGGCCAAGACCGCCCGCGGCGAGGACACCGACGACAAGTCGGCGAAGGGTGACGCGGACGAGGCGGACTCCAAAGCCGGCTGACCCGCCGACCCGGCGCAGATTGCCCTCCCCGCAACCCCGACCCGGCCCAGATTGCCCTCCCCGAGTCGAAGCTTGCGCCGGGTGGACGGCCGCTGAAGGACAACGAGCGCCGGGTCGACGACCTCTGCAGGACAATCTGCGCCGGGTCGAGTCAGGTCGTCTCCCAGCGGAAGAGCTTGGCGGCGACGGCGGTGACCACGACGGCGAAGCCGGCGAGGATCGCCATCGGCAGCAGGGCCGCGCCGGGCCCCTCGCCGCGCACCATCACGTCGAGCATGCCGTCGTTGAGCCAGCGCAGCGGCAACAGCTTGGAGACGAGCTGAAGCCAGTCGGGCGACCCGTCGAGCGGGAAGAACGAGCCACTGAGGAAGGACATCGGGAGCACGATGAAGTTGGCCATGTTGACCGCGCCCTCGGTGGTCTTGGCGATCGCGCCGGCGAGCAGGCCGATGGCCATGAAGCACAAGGTGCCGATGACGAGCAGCGGGATCGACATCGCCCAGGCTCCGGTCAGCTTGAGCCCGAACAGCCCGAGGCCGAGGACCAGGAAGATCGCCATCTGCCCGAGGGCGACCGCGATGGTCACCAGCACCCGCGCGCCGACGATCTTGCGTGTGGTCACCGGCGCGAGCTGGAGGCGGCGCAGCAGCTTGGACTGGCGCCAGCCCTGCAATGTCGCCGCCGCACCGAAGCTCGCGCTCATTGCGACCGCCCAGCCGAGCAACCCGGGCGTGACGTACTGGATCGTCTTGAGCGAGTCGTCCTCGACCCTCTCGGCCTTGAAGGTGAACGTCGGCGGCTGCCCGCTCAGCGCGACATTGGTGCCGTCGATGAAGGCACGCAGCGCGCCCTGCGTGGTGGCGGCCTTGACCTGGTCGGTCTGCGTGTAGTGGGCGACGACCTCGTTGCCCCGCATCTCGACGGCGACGTCGGCGTCGCCCTTGCGCACCTTGTCGATCGCGGCGTCGAGGTCGTCGGAGCTCTCGATCTTGAAGGTGTCGTTGAAGGCCGCCCGGGCCCCCTCCGGCATCTCGTCGATCAGGGCGACGTCGCCGACCTGGATCATGTCGACCTCGGTCTGGCTCTGGTCGGCGAAGATCGATCCGAACAGGACGAGGAACATCAGCGGGAAGATCACCGCGAAGAACACGGCCATCTTGTCGCGGACGAAGCCCTTGAGGATCGCGACGGACAACGCGGAGAAGGAGTTCATCCGGGGCCCCCGCGGCGTTGTTCGGGGGAGCTGAGCGGCGGAGAAGAACGCCGTGGGGTGATCCTCATGCCCGGTACTCCCGCCCGGTCCTGGCGAGGAACACGTCTTCGAGGGTCCCCGTCCTCACCGATACGCCGGCGAGTCGGCCCTCGTCGGCGAGCACCTTGAGTACGTCGGCCGGACGATGCGTGGTCAGCTCCACCCCGTCGGGGGTCTCATGCAGGTCTACGACCCCGTCGATGCCCCGCTCCACGTCGTACTGCCCCGGCGCCAGGAGTATTCGCGTCGGCGCGTCGAGGGAGCGGATCAGGTCGCGGGGAGTGCCCATCTCCAGGATCCGGCCGTGGTCGATGATCGCGACCCGGTCGCAGAGCACCTCGGCCTCGTCCATGTAGTGCGTGGTGAGGACCACCGTGCGACCGGAGTCGTTGAGCCCGGACAGCAGGTCCCAGAGGTTGCGGCGCGCTTGCGGGTCGAGGGCCGCGGTCGGCTCGTCGAGGAAGACCACCTCGGGGTCGTGCACGAGCGCGCAGGCGATCGAGAGCCGTTGCGCCTGGCCTCCGGACAGGTCCTCGACCCGGGTGTCGGCCTTGTCCACCAGGCCGACCTGTTCGAGCCACTCGTCGGCAGTCGAGCCGGCGACGCCGTAGATCGACGCGAACACGTGGAGCTGCTCGCGGGCCGTCAGCCGCTCGAAGAAGGCGGTCGACTGGAGCTGTACGCCGATCCGCGGCAGGAGCCTCGGGTTGCGCGGCCACGGTGACTCACCGAGCATCCGCACCGTGCCGGCATCGGGCCGGCGCAGCCCCTCGACCATCTCCAGAGTCGTCGTCTTGCCGGCTCCGTTGGGACCGAGCAGCCCGAAGAACTCGCCCTCGGCGACGGTGAAGTCGACCCCGTCGACCGCCTTCAGGTCACCGTACGTCTTCGAGAGGCCCGAGACCTCGATGGCGTCCATGGACGACGACGTTAACCGATCAGCTCAACAGCCCCCGGACGACGCGGAGTCCCACCGACAACCGGGCCAGCTCGGCCGGGTCGTCGCGGGTGATCTCGGTCAGCGTGCCGACGGCGCGCTCGACCAGTCCCTCCTCAGCGTCCTCCCACCCGGCGATCCGCTCGTCTGTCGGCAGAGATCCGTCGGTGGTCTTCCACAGCCTGGCGGTGAGCTGGGCGTGTACGGCGTACAGGTCGTCGCGAAGCGCCGCACGCGCCATCGTCTGCCACCGGTCGTCGCGCGGCAGCTCGAGGATGCGCGAGACCAGCCTCGGCAGACCGAGCCGCTCGCCCAGGTTGAAGTGGAGCCGCGCGACCTCGAGCGGGTCGGCGCCGGCGGCCTCGGCGATGTCGACGACGCCGAGCAGCTGGTACGCCGCGTGGAGCGCCGCGACCCTTGTCGCGAGCTCGTCGGGCACACCGTCGAGCACCAGCGATTCGCGACGTCGCGCGAAGGCGGCCTGCTCCTCCCCGGTCAGCAGCTCCGGGAGCTCGGTCATCATCCGCCGCACGGGTGCGGCGAAGAACGCGGTCGTCGCATCGCTGTCGAGCGGTGGCCGGCGGTTGGTCACCAGCCAGCGCGAGGCACGCTCGACGAGGGTGCGCATCTCGATCCGCATCCGAGTCTGCAGCTCGGCGGGGAGCACGTTGTCGAAGGTCTTGAGCTCGTCGCGCAGGGCGAGCGAGCCGAAGATCTCCCGGGCGACGAAGTTGGCGTTGGTGAGCTCGGCGGCACTCGCCCCGGTCTCACCCGCCAGCCTCGGCCAGAAGGTCATGCCGGCACCGTTCACGAGGTCGTTGACCACCTGGGTCACGATGATCTCCCGCTTCAGCGGGTGCTCGAGCATCTGGGCCTTGTAGGTGTCGCGCATCTTCGAGGGGAAGTACTCGAAGAGGTCCGCGTGCAGGAACGGGTCGTCGGGCAGGTCGGAGGCGATCAGCTCCTCGGCCAGCACGATCTTCGTCCACGCCAGCAGCACGGACAGCTCCGGCACCGACAGACCCTCGCCGCGCTCGAGCCGTCCACGCACCTCACGGGTCGTCGGCAGGCCCTCGAGCTCGCGGTTGACCACGCCGTCGCGCTCGAGCTTCTTGATCCAGGTCTCGTGCACGTGCAGCAGCCCCGGGCCGTTCGCCGCCGCGTTGGCGAGCGCCAGGTTCTGCTCGTAGTTGTCGCGGAGCACCAGCTTGCCGACCTCATCGGTCATGTCCGCGAGCAGCGAGTTGCGCTGCTTGGACGTGAGGTCGCCGTCGGCGACCACCTTGTCGAGGAGGATCTTGATGTTGACCTCGTGGTCGGAGGTGTCCACCCCAGCCGAGTTGTCGATGAAGTCGGTGTTGATGCGTCCGCCCCCACCGTCCCGTCCTCGCAGCGCGTACTCGATGCGGCCGAGCTGGGTGAGGCCGAGGTTGCCACCCTCGCCCACGCAGTGGGCGCGGAGCTCCTGGCCGTCGACGCGGATCGCGTCGTTGGCCTTGTCACCGGCGTCGGCGTTGGACTCCGTGGACGCCTTGACGTAGGTGCCGATGCCGCCGTTCCAGAGCAGGTCGACCGGCGCGAGGAGGATCGCGCGCATCAGCTCGGCCGGGGTCATCGCGTTGACACTTGCGTCGATGCCGATGGCACCACGGATCGCGTCGTTGAGGCGGATCGACTTCGCCGACCGCGAGAAGACGCCGCCGCCGGCGGAGATCAGCGACCTGTCGTAGTCCTGCCACGACGATCGCGGCAGGTCGAAGAGCCGCTTGCGCTCGGCGTACGACGTCGCGGCGTCGGGGTCGGGGTCGACGAAGATGTCGCGGTGGTCGAAGGCCGCGACCAGCCGGGTGTGCTCGGAGCAGAGCATGCCGTTGCCGAAGACGTCGCCGGACATGTCGCCGATCCCGACGGCGGTGAAGTCCTCGCGCTGGCAGTCGATGCCGCGCTCGCGGAAGTGTCGCTGGACCGACACCCACGCGCCGCGGGCGGTGATGCCCATCGCCTTGTGGTCGTAGCCGACGGACCCTCCGGAGGCGAAGGCGTCACCGAGCCAGAAGCCGTAGTCGAGGGCGACCTCGTTGGCGATGTCGGAGAAGGTCGCGGTGCCCTTGTCGGCGGCGACGACGAGATAGGCGTCCTCGCCGTCGTGGCGTACGACGCGCGGTGGCGGCACCGTCTCGCCCTCGACGAGGTTGTCGGTGATGTCGAGCAGGCTCGAGATGAACGTGCGGTAGCAGGCCACGCCCTCGGCGAGCCACGCCTCACGGTTCCCCGGGTCGGGCAGTGCCTTGCAGAAGAACCCGCCCTTGGCACCGACCGGGACGATGACGGTGTTCTTGACCATCTGCGCCTTGACCAGGCCCAGCACCTCGGTGCGGAAGTCGTCGCGCCGGTCGGACCAGCGCAGGCCGCCACGAGCGACGTACCCGAACCGCAGGTGGACCCCCTCGACGCGTGGCGAGTAGACGAAGATCTCGAAGCGCGGCCGCGGCTCGGGAAGGTCGGGGATCGCGGTCGGCTCGAGCTTGAACGAGATCGCCGGCTTGGCCTGGCCGTTGGCGCCGCGCTGGAAGTAGTTGGTGCGCAGGGTGCCGAGGATGTGCGCCAGGTAGGACCGGAGAATGCGGTCGTGGTCGAGGCTGGCCACGTCGTCGAGCGCGCGGCTGATCTTGTCGACGATCGCGGTCGCGGCGGCGGCCCTGACCTCGTCGCCTGCGGGCGCGCTGCCGTCGCCGAGGAGGTCGGGGTCGAAGCGGGTCTCGAAGAGCCGCACGAGCAGCCGGGTGATGTCGAGGTTGGCCCGCAGCGCGCCCTCGAGGTAGTCGACGGCGAAGGGCGAGTGGCCCTGCTTCATGTACTTCGCGTAGGCGCGCAGGATCGTCGCCTGACGCCAGGTCAGGCCGGCCTCGAGGACGAGGGCGTTGAAGCCGTCGATCTCGTTGTAGCCGTCCCAGACCGCACGCAGGGCGTCCTGGAAGAGCTCGCGCGCGTGCGGCGGTACGGCGCTCCCGTCGCCGTACCGCAAGCCGAACTCGTAGAGGTGCGTCGGCCGTTCGAGCTCCAGCTCGTAGGGCCGCTCGTCGACCACCTCGACGCCCATCGAGGACAGCATCGGCAGCACCGCGGAGAGCGACAGTGGGTTCCCGACGCGGTAGACCTTGAGCCGGGCCTCGCCGGGAGCGCCGTCGACCCGCTCGTAGAGTGAGAGGTCGATGCCGTTGCCCTCCGCGCTGACGTCGAGGGCCTCGAGCCGGCCGATGTCGCCGGCCGCCGTGCGCGGGTCGAAGTCGGCCTTGTAGGCCTCGGGGAAGGAGTCGAGGTAGGTGCGCGCCAGCCGGGCGCCGGACTCCTCGCCGTAGTCGGAGACGATCGCGGAGAACAGGTCGTCGCGCCAGGACCGGGTGGTCTCGGCCAGCCGGCGCTCGAGGCCCTGGGTGTCGATGTCGGGGACGAGCTCGCCACTGGAGGAGCGGACGACGAAGTGCACCTGCGCCATCACCGCCTCGTTGAGGCGCACGGTGAACTCGACGCTGTCGCCGCCGAGCTCGTCGCGCAGGAGGGTCGCCATCTTCTCCCGGACCGCGGTGTTGTAGCGGTCGCGGGGCAGGTAGACGAGACAGGAGACGTAGCGGCCGTAGGTGTCGCGACGCGTGAAGAGCCGGAGGTGGCGCCGCTCGCGGGTCAGCATGACGGCCTCGGCCACCGGGATGAGCTCATCGGTCGGGGTGAGGAAGAGCTCGTCGCGCGGGTAGTTCTCGAGCACGTTGAGCAGCTGGGTGCCGCTATGGCTGCCGTGTTCGGTGCCGAAGCTGGCGAGCACCTGCTCGACCTTCTCACGGAGCACCGGGACGCGCAGAACCGACTCGGTGTAGGCCGCGGCCGAGAAGAGACCGAGGAATCGGCGCTCGCCGACGACCTGTCCGTCCTCGTCGAACCGCTTGACGCCGACGTAGTCGAGATAGGAGTTGCGGTGGACGGTCGCCTTGGAGTTGGCCTTGGCCAGCACCAGGACCGTCGGGTCCTTCGCACGCGCGCGGACCGCGGCCGGCAGCCGTTGGAAGGCCTGCGCATGCATCGGGTCGCCCCGCAGGATGCCGAGCCCGCTGCCGGGCACGGCAGTGAGGGCCATCTCCTCGCCCTCGCCCTCCAGGCCGTACTCCCGGTAGCCGAGGAAGGCGAAGTGGTCGTCGGCGAGCCAGCGCAGGAACTCGGTGCTGCGCGGCAGGTCGCCGGGGTCGGGGAGCTCCGGCGGGTCGGCCTCGAGATCGGCCACGATCTCGAGGATGCGGCTCTTCATCCGCGGCCAGTCCTCGACCGCGTCGCGCACATCGCGCAGCACGCGCTGGATGGTCGCCTCGATCTCGGCGAGCTCACCGTCGTCGGTGACGCGGTCGATCTCGATGTGCATCCACGACTCGCGGAGCGTCTCGAACCCGCTGTCATCGACATGGCCGGTGCTGTCGAGGCCGGAGTCGAGCTTGGCCTCGGGCTCGGGCTCCGCGCCGACGCGCACCTCTCTCAGCTCGCCGACGACGTTGCGGACGACCTCGAAGAGCGGGTGGATCACGACGTGGACGGAGTGGTTGCCCGCGTTGAGCGCCATCGTCATCGAGTCGACGAGGAAGGGCATGTCGTCGGTGACGACCTCGACCACCGTGTGGCTGTTGGCGGACCAGCCGTGCTCCGGCACCGACGGTGTGAAGACGCGCACCCGCGCCGTGCCCTGCGGGCGGGTCAGCCCGACCTTGTAGTGCGACGCGAGGGCGCCGTACAGGTCGATCTCGCCGCGATCGCAGACGTCCTCGGCAGCGACGTGGCGGAAGTACGTCGCCAGCATCGCCTCCGCGGCGCCCGTCGGCGGGCCGCCGCGGGACCGCGACGCGAGGGCGGAGGCGCTGGCGAGCAGCTCTGTCTTGTTGTCTTCGACGCTGGAGACCACGAGGCCGACCTTAGACCCGCCGCGACCCGGCTCCAACCCCCGGCACCGTCGACGTCTCCCGCGCTGCCACCCGGTGGCACTAGGGTCGGACCGCCCCGCGCGAGAGGAGCCCCGATGGCCACCAGGCTGACCCACGAGACCAGGTACGACGCACCCTTGGAGGAGGTGCTCTCGATGCTGGGGGACCCGGCCTTCCGGGAAGAGGTCTGCGAGGCCCAGAGCGCGCTGCGGTACGAGGTCGAGATCACCGGCGGCGACGTCGAGTGGGAGGCCCGCGTCGAGCGGGTGATGCCCGCCGGCGACCTGCCCTCCTTCGCACGCAGCGTCATCGGCGAGGAGATCACCGTCGTCCAGACCGAGTCCTGGCGTGGCGCCGAGGCCGAGGTCGCCATCGCGATCCCCGGCAAGCCCGGCGAAGGCTCGGGTACGGCGAGCCTCACCGAGGCCGGCGGCCACACCGCCCAGCGGGTCGACCTGGCCGTCAAGGTGAGCCTCCCGCTCGTCGGCGGCAAGCTCGAGAGACTCGTCGCCGGCTTCATCGAGAAGGCGCTCGACAAGGAGCACGAGGTCGGCGTCGGCTATCTCTCCCGCTGACCCCGATTCGTCTGCGACCTACCATGGAGTCTCCCGCTCGCGGACCGGGACCCTTCGAGACGGCTCGTCCCTCGCCTCCTCAGGACAGGCGAATCGGTGTGGCGCCGTACCCAGACGAGCACCGCGATCACCACGAGCGGCCCGAACGCCAGGATCAGCGTCAGGGCCGTCTCGTAGGGGTGCAGCGACCCCATGTGCAGCGGGAGCATCGGACGGTGAGCCGGCTCAGCCCATGTAGGGGTAGGGGTAGTCCTTCGCCGGCACGAAGGTCTCCTTGATCGAGCGCGGCGAGACCCAGCGCATCAGGTTCTGCGCGGAGCCGGCCTTGTCGTTGGTGCCGGAGGCGCGGGCACCTCCGAAGGGCTGCTGTCCGACGACCGCGCCGGTGGGCTTGTCGTTGATATAGAAGTTGCCGGCGGCGAAGCGGAGCTCGTCGCGCGCCCAGTCGATGGCGGCGCGGTCCTGCGCGATGATCGCGCCGGTCAGCGCGTACGGCGCGAAGCTCTCCATCTGCTCGACGACCTTCTCGAACCTGTCGTCGTCGTAGACGTAGACGGCGAGGATCGGCCCGAAGTACTCCTCGGAGAACATCTGGTCGGTGGGATCGGTCGACTGCACGATCGTCGGGCGGACGAAGTAGCCGACCGAGTCGTCGACCTGGCCGCCCGCAATGACGGTGAGGTGCTTGTTGCGCTTCGCGCGGGCGATCGCGGCCTTGTGCGTGGCGAACGCCCGGTCGTCGATGACCGCGCCCATGAAGTTGGAGAAGTCGGTGACGTCGCCCATGGCGATGGCGTTGGTCTCCTCGACGAGCTGGTCCTTGATCTTGTCCCACACCGACTTCGCGACGTAGGCCCGCGAGGCAGCCGAGCACTTCTGGCCCTGGAACTCGAAGGCGCCCCGGATCATCGCCACCCGCACCACGTCGGGGTCGGCCGAGGGGTGCGCGACGATGAAGTCCTTGCCGCCCGTCTCGCCCACGATGCGAGGGTAGGAGCGGTACGACGAGATGTTCTCGCCGACGGTGCGCCACAGGTGCTGGAAGAGTCGCGTCGAGCCGGTGAAGTGGATGCCGGCCAGGTCGGGGTGGGGCAGCGCGACCTTGGAGACGTCGAGACCGTTGCCGGGGAGCATGTTGATGACGCCCGGGGGCATGCCCGCCTCCTCCAACAGCTCCATCGTCAGCGACGCGGCAAGCTGCTGGGTGTGCGCCGGCTTCCAGAGCACGGTGTTGCCCATCAGCGCTGGAGCGGTGGGCAGGTTGCCCGCGATGGCGGTGAAGTTGAAGGGCGTGATCGCGTAGACGAAGCCCTCGAGCGGCCGCTGGTCGGTGCGGTTCCAGACGCCGGGGCTGTTGGCGATCGGCTGCTCGGCGAGGATCTGGCGCGCGAAGTGGACGTTGAAGCGCCAGAAGTCGATCAGCTCGCACGCGGAGTCGATCTCCGCCTGGAACGCGGTCTTGGACTGGCCGAGCATGGTCGCGGCATTGATCCGCTGACGCCACGGGCCCGCCAGCAGGTCGGCCGCCTTGAGGATGATCGCGGCCCTCTCGTCGAAGGGCATCTGCCGCCACGGGAGCGCGGCGGCCCTGGCGGCCTTGATGGCGGCCTCGGCGTCCTTGGTCGAGGAGTTGCGAAGAGTGCCGAGCACGTGCTGGTGGTCGTGGGGCTGGACGACCTTGGTCTCGGGACCGGTGCCGTTGCGGCGGCGGCCCCCCACGACCGCACGGAAGGACTGCTGACGTCGCTCCAGCCTGGCCAGTTCCTCCTGCAGCGCAGACCGCTCGGGAGACCCGGGGGCGTAGGTGAGATTGGGTTCGTTGACCGGAGCCGGCGGGGTGGTGATCGCGTCCATGGTGGGCGACGATAGCGCCGTTCGCAGATCCACACCGATTCGTCTGCGACCTCCCATGTAGTTGGCCGCGGGAGGGCACAGACGAATCGGTGTCAGCTGGTCTCCTTGGAGGACCTTCGGCCGCGACGGGCCCGCCGGCCCTCGGCCAACGAGTCGTCGAGCTCCTCCAGCGCCTCGGTCAGCCCCTGCCCGAAGACATCGACGTCGGGGAGCAGGTCGCGGTCGGCCGTGATGCCGTAGCAGACCAGGCCGTCGTACGACGTGACGCCGATCGCCAGGGCGTGCCCGGGCAGGAGGGGCGGCACCGGGTAGGTCTCCAGCATCCGGGCACCGGCGGCATAGAGCGGGAACTGCGGGCCGGGCACGTTGGTCACCGACAGGTGGAAGCCGCGCCGCTCCTCCTCCGCCGCCACCCGGGAGCCCAGTGCGTGGAAGGTCGTGGGCGCGAAACCGGCGATGCCCGCGAGCCGGTTGGCGGCGACCGGACGCGAGGTCTCCTTATGGGCCCGGAACGAGTAGGACACCTGCAGCAGCCGCACCACCGGGCTGCCCTCGCCGATCGGCAGGTCGACATGGTGGGCGGCGATCTGCGAGCCGAGCGAGGTGGGCTCGAGCTCGTCGTCGATGACCGACATCGGCACGACGGCCCTGATCTGCTTGATGCCGCCGAGCGACTCGGTGCGAGACATCAGCCAGCTCCGCAGGGCACCCGTGATGGTGGCCAGGATGACGTCGTTGACGGTGACCGCGTGATTGCGCCGGATCCTGCGGTAGACGGCGAGGTCCGTCAGCACGAAGACAACCCGGCGCTGCTGGCTCAGCTCGCCGTTGATCGGCGACTCGGCGACCGGATGATCACTGGAGAGCATCTGCCTGAGTCCCCGGAGCCGGTGGCCGAGCGACTCTGTCCGCTCCAGCACGGCGCTGAGGTTGGCGCGGGTGGTGTTGAGGACGGTTGCGGGTCGGGTCACGGACTCCTGCACCGCGTCGACGACCAGGCTGAGCGGCGTGGGTGCCCGGCGCGGGCGCCACTCGTCGTTTTCGGTCATGGTGGTCTCGGGCGACACGTCGAGCAGCACCTGCCCGACGTCGACGGTCTCGACGCCGTCGACCAGGATCTGGTGGGACTTCGTGATCAGGGCCACCCGGCCGCCCTCCAGACCCTCGACGAGGTAGGTCTCCCACAGCGGCCGGCTGCGGTCGAGTGGTCTGCTGGCGATGCGAGCCGTGAGCTCACGCAGCTGGTCGCTCGAGCCGGGGCGCGGCAGGGCCGCGCGCCGTACGTGATAGGCGAGGTCGAAGCGCGGATCGTCTCGCCACAAGGGGTTGGCCAGCCGCCCGGGCACGTTGTGGATCCGCTGTCGGTAGCGGGGCACGAAGACGAGCCGGTCGGCGATGAGCTCGACCAGCCGCTGGTAGTCGAACCCGCTGTCGCCCGGCTCGAAGATCTCGACGGTCACGTTGTGCATCGGCGTGGTCGGGGTCTCTGCGGTCCAGAAGGCGACGTCGCGTGACCTCAGTCGCTCGTTCATCTCCACCCTCCCGTCCGCTCCTCGTGCCGACCCACCGGCTCGGTCCCGGTTTGGGTCGTGGTTGCCGCCGCATGCGATTCTGGCATGCGTACGCGGTCCGCCACGGGGAGCGCGCACCTCAAGGCTGGAGAGGAATGTCATGCGCCTGCGCCCTGTCGCGACCGCAATCGCCCTCGTCTGCGCCGTGGCGCTCGGTGCCTGCGGCGGCGGCGAGCAGCAGCCGGACTCCCCCAATCCCGGCTCGGAGGCCAACAAGACCAGCAAGTCCACCGAGACCACCGAGGCCACCGAGGCCACCGAGACCGGCGCGACTACGGGCGAGCAGACGGTCGGCGTGACGGTGAAGGACGGCACGGTCACTCCGGCCGGCGAGCGGGTCGAGGTCAGGGCCGGCCAGCCGATCACCTTCGTGATCGACTCCGACGTCGCCGGCGAGCTCCACGCACACTCCGCTCCCGAGCAGTCAATCGAGTTCACGCCCGGGACCACCACGCAGGAGATCACCATCGACCGTCCCGGCGTCGTCGACGTGGAGCTCCACGAGCCGGCGACACTCGTCGTCCAGCTCGAAGTCCGCTGAGCCGCGTCGCTCACTACCCATGGACGACACCATTACGCTCGCCCACGGCATCGGCGGCGCGAAGGACCTCCCGATCCCGACCGAGCTCGCCATCTCCGGCGCGGTCGCCGCGCTGACCATCTCCTTCCTGGTGTTGGCCATCGCCTGGCGCCGGCCCCGGTACGACGCGGCAACGCGCGGCGTACCCGTCGCCGCCGCCGTGCCGCTGCTCACCTGGCTGACCATGGCCGCGCGAATCGTCGGCCTGCTGCTCTTCGGCTACACGATCTGGGTCGCGGTCTGGGGCCAGGACATCCTGATCAACCCGTTCTTCGGCATGTTCTACGTGCTGCTCTGGGTCGGGCTCGTCCCCGCCTCCGTCCTCCTCGGCCCGGTCTGGCGAGCGATGAACCCGCTGCGCAGCATCGCCCTCGGCCTGGCTCGGCTGGCCCGCAGCGATCCCCAGCGAGGCCTCTACGTCTACCCGGAGCGTCTCGGCTACTGGCCCGCCGCGGCCGGCCTGTTCGCGTTCGTCTGGCTCGAGCTGATCGCGACCTCCTCGACCGAGCTGGCGACGGTGCGGCTTTGGTTCGCCGGGTACGTCGTGGTGATGCTGCTCGGCGGGCTGATCTTCGGCGCCCGCTGGTTCGAGCGGGCGGATGCCTTCGAGGTGTTCTCGACCCTGGCCGCCAAGCTGTCGGTGTGGCATGTCCGCGACGGCCGGCTCCTGGTCCGCAGCCCGCTGGCCAACCTCGACACGACCGACGTGGGGCCAGGGCTGGTGGGCGTCGTCGCGATCCTCTTCGGCAGCACCGCCTTCGACTCGTTCAAGGACGCCCTGCCGTGGGTCCGATTCGTGCAGAGACACGCCGACTCGTCGTACCTGTTGCAGAACGTCGCGCTCGTCGCCTTCTGCGTGACCGTCGGTCTCCTGTTGACGCTGGGGACGGTCGTCGCCCGGCCCGGACCCGAGGTCGACGTCCGCGGTCTCCCGGACTACTTCGCGCCGTCCGTGGTGCCGATCATCGTCGGGTACGTCGTGGCGCACTACCTCACGTACCTCTCCGAGGTCGGCCAGCAGACGATGATCTTGATGAGCGACCCGATGTCCGACGGGAGCAACTACCTCGGCACCGCCGACCTCACCATCAACTACTGGCTCTCCAACCACCCCAGCTTCTTGGCGGTCACCAAGGTGGTCGCGGTCGTGATCGGGCACGTGCTCGGTGTGATCGCGGCTCATGAGCGCGCCGTCAAGATCCTGCCCCTGCGCAGCCAGCTCACGGGGCAGCTGCCGATGCTGGTCGTCATGGTCTGCTTCACCGTGGGTGGTCTCTACCTCCTCTTCGCCGCCTGAGCGCCGTGGTGCCGCTCCCACGGGCTCGTCGGGAGGCCAGAGTGCGGACGCGTCCGCGACTCGGCGGCCGTGCTCCGGGAAGGAGCGCGTCGGCGACCGAGCCGACGGCGCGGACGAGCGCCGAGTCGCCGGTCTCGACCAGGCTGCGGCCGGCGATCAGGGCCTTGTCGGTGGCGCCCTGGTCGTCGGGGAGGAAGTGGATGCCACTGACGCGGGCGAAGCCCTCGACCATCCCCGCGATGTCGGACTCCGCCCAGCCGAGGCTGCCGCGCTGGCGGTTGACCAGCACGCGCACCGGTGCGCCGGCGAGCTGGTCACGGAGCTCGACGAGGCCGCGGGCGAGGCGGGACAGCCCGATCGGGTCCGCCGCGCCGACCACGAGCACGTCGTCGGCGACCGACAGCGCACCGAGCGTCAGGGAGTTGCGGCCGGGCCGGGCGCCGAAGTCGACGCCGTCGTCCTCGAGGCTCGCACCGGTGTCGACCACCACGTGCCCGCGCTCGCGCAGCGCCTCGAGAAGGGCCTCGACGGTGCCGGCGCGGACCTCGCTCCACCGGTCGGCCCGAGGCAGGCCGGTGACGACCCGCAGACACGGTCCGAGCGCCCGCTGCACGGTCGTCAGCCGCTCCTCGAGCAGCCCGGAGCTCACCAGCCTGGTCGCGCTCAACAGGCCCGAGACCTCGTCGAGGATGCCGAGGTGCTGCGCGACCGACGGCGCGTGCGGGTCGGCGTCGACCAGCGTCGTCGGCAGCCCGGCGGCCGCGAGTCGGCCCGCCAGGGTGGTCGCGACGGTCGTCCGGCCGGGAGCGCCGTGCGGACCCCAGACCACGATCACGCGGCCGGCAGCGACCTGTGGAGGCGGCGGCGCACCGGCGTCGGTCGCAGCGCTCGCCTCGGAGACCGCCGCCGACTCGGGGGCGGGCGGGACGCCGTCGGGGTCGGTCGTCGTGTCGCCCGCCGCCTCTCGTCGTACGGCGGCCACCAGGCCGGCGATGTCGCGCTCCCGCACGAGCTCGGCGACCCCGATCCGGGTCGCGCGGGTGCGTCCGGCCTCCCAGATGTGCTCGGCGCCGGGGACGACGGCGATCGGTCGCACCCGGTGACGAAGCAGATGCGCGACGACCGGTCCGTCGAGCCCGGGGGCATCCAGGGCGACGACCGCGACGTCTGCCTGCCCGGCCGCCGCGGAGGCGAGCAGGTCGTCGGTGTCCATGCAGCGCCGGAGGACGACGACGTCGGCCTCGGCCGACAGCGCGGCCAGCGCCGGGGACTCCCAGGCCGCACCGGCGGCCACCAGCAGGACACAGATCATGACGGCCTCCCCTGAGCTGTCTCAGCGCCGGGCGACGACGGTCACGGCCCCGCCGGCGGTCGCGCCGATGACGCCGGGCAGCGTCTCAACGTCGCTCTGCGGGACGCCGAGCACGAGCTGACGGGTCTCGCCGGACCCCAGGCCGTCGTCGACGCCCGGCGCGGCGACGACCACGACGTCCTCCAGGAGCAGCCGCGCCGGCTTGCCCGCCCCCGTATCGTCACGGGCGATGTAGAGGTCGATCCGGGTGCCGGTCTCGACACTCGGCGGCACCGCGTCCCCGGAGACCCCGATCGGCACCTCGACGATCGCCTGGTCGTCGGCCGAGCCGAGTGCGGCCCTCGGCAGCAGCTCCCCCGCTCCGACCGGGCGGGTCAGGAACAGCTCTGCCGGCAGCGTCTCGTCGGTGCGCAGGTAGCGCTCCGCGTCGGCACTCTCGACGAAGCGCACGCGCCGGGCCGAGAGCTGGTCGGGGTCGAGCGTTGTCCCGGCCCCGACGTCGTCGGCCACCGACCAGACCGACACCGACTCGTCGGCGGCTCCGATCAGCCGAACCCCACCGACGACCGAGACCGCGACGATCGCGATGCCGATCCACATGCGCGGATCACGCCAGCCCGGTGTCGAGTTGCGTTCGGCCGGCACCGCGCCGGCACTCCCGAGGGTGTTCACGGGGAACATCATGACCCCAACCCGTGATTTGTGGCAGGCGTTATCCACAGGCCCGGAGGTCGGTGCGTACGGAATTGGCGCGAGGTGGCAGCATGGTGCCCATGTCCGGCACACCGCGATTCCTTACGCTTGCCGACGTAGCCGAGGTCCTCAACACATCGAGCGCACAGGTCTACGCGCTCGTACGCCGGGGGGAGCTGCCCGCCATCAAGCTCGGCGGGCGGGGCCAGTGGCGCGTCGAGTCCAGCCAGTTGGAGTCCTTCATCGCGAAGATGTACGAGGACACCGCTGTCTTCGTCGAGCAGCACCCGCTCGAGCCCGAGCGGAGTGAGACCTAGACCGGTCGCCAGTTGACTGACCGACGCCGGTCCGCTGACCGGGCCGGCGTCAGCCCACGTCGGAATCCAAGGTCAGCTCGACCGTCCGTGGGTCGCCGTCGCGCTCCACGGTGAACTCGACCGTCTCACCGGGCTGGTGGGTGCGGATCATCACGATGAGCGCGATCCCGTCCGTGACCCGCTTCTCACCCACCGCGACCACGACGTCGCCCTTCCTCAGCCCGGCATCCTCGGCAGGACCGTCGGCGGTCACCTCGCTGATCTCGGCGCCGGCGGCATCGACGGGCCCGCCCGTGGCCACCTTCGCGCCGATGATCGGGTAGCGCGCCTCGCCGCTCCGCAGGATCTGGTCGGCGGTTGTGCGCACCTGCTCGACCGGGATCGCGAAGCCCACGCCGATATTGCCGGAGTCGCCGCCGATCGCTCCGCCGGTCGTGGCGATCGCGGAGTTGACCCCCACGACCTCGCCCGCGAGGTTGACCAGCGGACCGCCGGAGTTGCCGGGATTGATGGCGGCGTCGGTCTGCACGGCGTTGATGTAGGACGTCTCGTCGGAGCTGTCGCCGGTGGTCACGGGACGGTCCAGCGCGCTGACGATGCCGGCCGTCACGGTCGAGCTCAGCCCGAGCGGCGAGCCGATCGCCACCACGTCGTCACCGATGTGCAGCGCCTCCGAGGCGCCGAGCGCCGCGGGTCGCAGCCGAGAGGCGTCGGGCGCGGACAGCACCGCCAGGTCGTAGACGGGGCTGCGGCCGACGATCTCCGCGTCGTACCGGTTGCCCTCGTCGTCGACCACCACCACCTCGCCGGCGTCGGAGGCGCCCTCCACCACGTGGTTGTTGGTGACGATGTGGCCTTCGGTGTCGAGGACGAACCCGGAGCCGCTCGCACCGTCCGACTGGCCCCCGAGCGCGGCGATGATCTGCACCGTGCTCGGCAGCAGCTCCTGGGCCACCGCCGCGATCGAGCCGTTCTGCACGGGCAGCGGCGCATCCTCGCGGGTCTCCACCCCGGCGAGGCCATCGCCGTTGCGGCCACCCTCATCGCCCGACCAGGTCTCGTACGCCGCGGCGCCCAGCAGCCCGCCGCCGAGCCCGAGCAGCAGCGCCAGCATCACGATGACAGCCCACACCCAGCCGGCGAGCCGCCCGCGCGGCGGCGGGCCTGCGAAGTGCGACGGGCCGCCGAGGACCAGCGTGTCGCGCGGCCCGTGTGGCGGGTAGCCGCCGGGCGGCAGCTGCGAGGCGTAGCCACCCCGCCCGAACGGCGGCTCGCCGTGCGGCGCGGGCGAGGGGTGCTGCGGCGACCCCGTCGGCGGCGCCTCCACCGCTGGACCTCCGTACGGCGGGGTCCAGCTCGACCCCGCGGGGCCGGCCTGGTGCCGGCGCCGGTCCTCCTCGGCCATCCACACGCCGGGAAGCGGCGCGGTCTCCTCGGGCTCGCCGCGTGCGCCGGACGGCTCGGGCACGGTCGGGCCCTGGGGCCGTGGGTCGGTGGTCACCGCCCTATCTTCACCCCGGCGATGCCGGCGCGGACACTTCGGGTCGAGATCGTGGGGGCGTTGGCGCCGGCCGAGATGGGGCCTTGCGACGATCCGCTCGTGGCCGAGCGCGCCGGTGTGGGCCGGGAGGTCGACGTACCGGCGCCGTCCTGCCCGACCGGGCTGCGCCGATCGATCGAGGTGGCTCCCGGGTTGACGCCGAGGGCCACGACCCCGACGACCACCGCACCGACCGCGGTGCCGCCGAGGAAGGCCGCCCCGCTCCAGCCGCGGTGGTTGCGCGCCTCGGCGCGTGGCGGCGTCAGGGGGCCGGCGGCGAGGACCCCGACGAGGTGCGGCGGCGCGCTCGGCTGGGGCGCGGACAGCCCGGCGAGCCGGGCCTTGATCCAGCCTTCCCGCTCGACCAGGTCGCGGCAGGCGTGGCACTGGTGGACGTGGGACCAGGCACGCTCGGTCTCGGCCGGCGAGAGCTGGCCGTCGAGGAGGGCCGACACGCGGGGGCCGAGGTGGCCGATCATGGCGTCTCCGCCACGGGCCCGGCGTACCGCGCGCGTCCGCCGGTCGGGGCCCGGTGGGCGAGGGCTCGCCGGAGCATCGCGCGGCCGCGATGGATGCGTGACCTCACCGTGCCCATCTTGGCGCCGAGGACGTCGGCGATCTCCTCGTAGCTGAGGCCCTCGACGTCGCACAGCACGACGGCCGCCCGGAAGTCGGGCGGCAGGGACGCGAGAGCGCGCTCGACGTCGTCGTCGAAGGTGCGGTCGGCGTACGCCGCGTCGGGCGAGGCCGTGCTGCTGGCGAGCCGAGCGGCGCGCTCGTCGGAGAGTGCGTCGAAGCGGATCCGCTGCTTGCGGCGCGCGCCGTCGAGGAAGAGGTTGGTGGTGATGCGGTGCAGCCAGCCCTCGAAGGTGCCGGGGGTGTAGCTGTCGAGGCTGCGGAAGACGCGGACGAAGACCTCCTGGGTGAGGTCCTCGGCGTCCGCCCTGTTGCCGGTGAGACGGTAGGCGAGGCGATAGACGCGACCGGAGTGCTGCTCCACGATGTCCGCCCAGGTGAGCGCCTCCGTCGAGATATCGGTGCCACCCGAGGGCGCCTGGTCGGTCACGTGTCTCTCCCCATCCTCGCGGGCCCGAATATCGCCGGCGTGCTTACGGCGAAATGTGCTGATCAGTCGTCTTCCTCCTCTCCGAGGCTAGGGAGCGCACCTGAAAGCAGTCCCGGCGCGAACCTGAGGGAACCCTGTGAGACCTCCAACGATCAGGCCCGCCGCGATGTTCCCGCGTTCCGCGCGCGATTCTGTGCGCGATAGGGTCGGCCTGAGTCGATCCACCGGCTCGGTTCACGCCCGACAAGGGAGGCCTGCCATCAGCACACCGCCGAAGCCCGCCAGCTGGACCTTCGCCGACAGGTTCGTCGTCGAGGACGAGCTCCTCGCCGAGGCGCGCTCGAGGGCCGACGAGGTCGGGGTCGTGCCGATCGGCTCCGGCGCCGGCGCCGCGCTGCGGTTCCTCGCCTCCGTGCTCGAGGCGCGTGCCGTCGTCGAGGTCGGCACCGGCACCGGCGTGTCTGGCCTATGGCTCCTGCGCGGCATGCGCGCCGACGGGGTGCTGACGACGGTCGATGTCGAGGGCGAGCACCAGCGACTGGCCAAGGAGACCTTCGCCAGCGCAGGCGTCCCGCACACCCGGGTGCGCACCATCTCGGGTGCGGCGCTCGAAGTGCTCCCCCGGCTCACCGACGGCCACTACGACCTGGTCTTCTGCGACGGCGACAAGCGCGAGTACGGCGCCTACCTCGACGCGGCCCTGCGGCTGCTGCGCCCCGGTGGCGTCGTCGCCTTCGACAACGCCCTGTGGCACGACCGGGTGGCAGATTCGTCGGCGCGAGACGAGGAGACGGTGAGCATTCGCGAGCTGGGCCGGAGGATCGCCGACGACGACTCGCTCGTGCCCGTGCTGCTGCCCGTCGGCGACGGTCTGCTGGTCGCCAAGAAGGTCTGAGCCAGCGCCCGCGAGGTACGAGCGGGCGCGTCGGCGAAGAGGTCGAGCAGGCGCGTGTGGGCCCGAGGAACGAGGGACCACACGACCGCCGTGTCGAGACCCGGGGGGTCGTGCCCGCGAGGTACGAGCGGGCGCGTCGGCGAAGAGGTCGAGCAGGCGCGTGTGGGCCCGAGGAACGAGGGACCACACGACCGCCGTGTCGAGACCCGGGGGGTCGTGCCCGCGAGGTACGAGCGGGCGCGTGTGGGCCCGAGGAACGAGGGACCACACGACCGCCGTGTCGAGACCCGGGGGGTCGTGCCCGCGAGGTACGAGCGGGCGCGTCGGCGAAGAGGTCGAGCAGGCGCGTGTGGGACCGAGGAACGAGGGACCACACGACCGCCGTGTCGAGACCCGGGGGGTCGTGCCCGCGAGGTACGAGCGGACGCGTCGGCGACGCGCCCGGCGGCACTCAGGGTTGCGGCGCCGCCGAGACCAGCCCTTCGGGGCCTTCGGCGACGCCGACGATCTCGCACGGCTCGATGACGACCGGGGCGCTGCCGACCATGTTGGAGACGGGCGACTCGGCGGCACCCTTCTCGAAGCCGGCCTGGAAGTCCGCGCGCGCGTCGGCGCTCGCGAAGACGTAGAGGCCCTCGAACCACTCGCGCGGACGCAGCCGCCAGGTCTTGAAGCGGAGGCCGGCGAGCTGTTCGAAGCGCGCGAGCGACGCGGTCGCGACGTACTCGGCCAGCTCGGCCTCGACGCCCATCGGTGCGTCGGTCAGCGACCAGCGCACCGTCAGTCCACGCTCACGGCCCTCCATCATCGGGCGCTCCACCATCGGGCTCTGGGTCATCGGGCTCTGGGTCATCGGGCTCTGGGTCATCGGGCTCCAATCCCACGGAGCGGCTCGGGGTCACCGAGCCAGCGCAACAGCAGCCGGGCGCCGAAGCCGGTGGGACCTTCGGTCCACTCGAAGCGATCCTTGCGGGAGTCGCCGACCGACGCGATGTCGAGGTGGGCCCAGGGCACGTCCCCTGTGAAGTGGCGCAGGAAGAGCGCGGCCGTGATCGCCCCGGGGCCGCTCGGCGCGTTGTCGGCGTCGGCGACCTTCGACGCGAGCTTCTCCTCGTACTCCGCGGCGAGCGGGAACCGCCACACCGGCTCGCCGGCCGCCTCGCCCGCGTCGCGCAGCCGCGTCGCGAGGGTCTCGTCGTCGGCGAAGAGCCCGCCGACGGTCTCACCCAGCGCGACCTTCATCGCTCCGGTGAGGGTCGCGATGTCGACGAGTGCGGCCGGGTCGAGCTTGTCGACCGCGTAGGCCAAGGCGTCGGCCAGGACGAGCCGGCCTTCGGCGTCGGTGTTCGTCACCTCGGAGGTGCGGCCGCCGTAGTGGGTCACCACGTCCCCGGGCCGCATGGAGTCCGCTCCGACGGCGTTCTCGGCGCTCGCGATCAGGCCGGTCACCCGCACCGGGCAGCCGACCGCTGCCAAGGCGCCGAGCACGGCGATGACGACACCCCCGCCGCTCATGTCGCGCTTCATGTTGACCATGGGCTCGGCCGGCTTGATGGACAGGCCGCCGGTGTCGAAGGTGATGCCCTTGCCGACCAGCACGATCCGCGGCGTACCGCGCCTGACCTTGGCCGGTGTGTAGTCGAGGCGGATCAGGCGCGGAGGTGAGACCGACGCCTGGCCGACGCCGATGATGCCGCCCATCCCGTGCTTCGCCAGCTCGCGCTCGCCCCAGACCGTGCACTCCAGGCCGTGGTCACGGGCGACGTCACGCGCCTGCGTGGCGAGCCACTCCGGGTTCTTGAGGTTGGACGGGACGCTGGCCAGCGACCGGCTGAGCCAGGCGGCGCCGCCCGTCGCGATGGCACGCTGCAGCTCGCCGTCGCGATCGCCGGCGTCGACATGGCCCGCAAGGACGACCTTGCCGAGCGGCTGGGCCTTGGGACCGGTAGAGCGCCAATGGAAGCCGAAAGAGCCCAGCATCACGCCGACGACGAATGCCTCGAACCCGTCCCTGTCGGCTATCGAGGCGATCGAGGTCGCCACCGAGTCGTGATCCTTGCCGGCGCGGGCCAGCGCCGCACCGGCGCGCCGGTACGCCGTGGGCGACTCGTCGCCGACGCCGACCAGAAGGATCAGCCGGGGACCGTCGCCGGTGACCAGAGGCACCTCGGTGACGGTACCTGCGTCGGCGGGCCCCGAGACGGGACCGGCGAGCTGCGTAAGGAACCCGAGAAGGTCGAGACCGTAGGTCTCCGACGCCTCGTCGGCTCCCGGTCCGAGCAGCGGGCCGGGGCCGGCGGCACCGTCGGACGATGCCTCGACACCCGGCAGCACCGGGTAGGCCAGCACATCCACGCCACGAATCGCCTCCGGTCTGAGCGGACTCAGCGCGAACTGGGGAGGGGAGACCTGGGCGGGGAGGGCGAGCTCGGCCGCGGGCACGCTCAGCCGACGACGGACTTGAGGGCGTCGCCCAACGCGCCGGCTTCCTCGGCGTTGAGCTCGACCACGAGACGACCGCCACCCTCGAGCGGCACGCGCATCACGATGCCGCGGCCCTCCTTGGTGACCTCGAGCGGGCCGTCGCCGGTCCGGGGCTTCATCGCGGCCATCCGCGTACCTCTTCTCCGTCGAAAACGTCGGAAGGCGCCGGTGCGACGCCCTCGCGGTCGGACCATTATCCCTCATCGGCCCGTGACCGCGGGCCACAGGTCCCGGCGACCCAGGAGCCTTAGTCTTTCTGACTATGACCGAACCCGTGCTCGTCACGACAGCCGACGGCGTCGCCACCATCACTCTCAACCGACCCGAGGCCATGAACAGCCTGGACGTGGCGACCAAGGTGGCTCTGCTGGAGGCGGTCGGGCAGGTGGCCGCCGACGACGACGCCCGCTGCGTCGTCCTGACCGGGACCGGGCGAGCGTTCTCCGTCGGTCAGGACCTCAAGGAGCACGTAACCTTGCTGAAGTCGGGCGCCGACGTGCTCTTCCGGACGGTCGACGAGCACTACAACCCGATCGTCACCACGCTCAAGCAGATGGCCAAGCCGGTCATCGCGTCGGTCAACGGCGTGGCCGCGGGTGCAGGTGCCTCCCTGGCCTTCGCCTGCGACCTGCGGATCGTCGCCGACACCGCCGGCTTCAACCTGGCCTTCGCGGGCGTCGCACTCTCCTGCGACACCGGGTCGAGCTGGACCCTGCCGCGGCTCGTCGGTCCTACGAAGGCGATGGAGCTGTTGCTCCGGCCGCGCACGATCTCGGCCGATGAGTCCGTCGTCCTGGGGATCGCCAACCAGGTCGTGCCGGCCGCCGAGCTCGAGGCCACGGTCGCCGCTCTCGCCGCGGGACTCGCCGCCGGCCCCACCGCCGCCTTCGCCGCCATCAAGGAGTCGGTCGCCTACGCCGCCGAGCACACCTTCGTCGAGGCGCTGGAGGTCGAGTCGGCGATGATGGCCCGCACCGGCGACACGGCCGACCACAAGATCGCCGTCGACGCCTTCCTTGCCAAGGAGAAGCCGCTCTTCACCGGCAGGTGACCCGTCCGCTCAAACCGCAGCGGTGAGGTAGGCCCAGGTGAACACGCAGACGGCGAGGAGGAGGCCGAGATGCACGAGCAGGGCGAGGCCGCGGCCCCGAGCATGGTGATCTGTCGAGGCGTGCTTGCCGCGGGCCGGCAGCCAGCGAACGATGAGCAGCAGACCGACCAACGAGACGACCCACCACAGCGCCAGGCCGACGATGCCGAACCCCGAGCCGCCGAGGAGGCTCGACTCGGGGGCGACCAGGAAGACCGTCCAGAAGAGCACCGCGAGAGCCCCGCCGAAGGTGTGGACCTGCAGCAGCCCCCGGCCGACGCGCTGCCGCCCCGGAGCCCTGCCGGTGTGCAGCCGCAGCCAGGCCAGCGAGATGGCGGCAGCCGAGAGCGCGGTCAGGATGTAGACGGCGACGAGCACTAGCGGTCCTCGCCCGCCGGCTCGGCGGTGACATCCTCGGTCACGACCTTCTCGGCGGGGGCGTTCTCGGCGGCCTCGTCAGGGGCGAAGGCCGCGTCCGCGACGTCCTCCCGCTCCCGGGCGAGCCGGTCGAGGAGTGCGTCGACCTCGCTCATCCGGTAGCCCCGCAGGGCGAGCGAGAAGCGCACCTTGCGGAGGTCGTCCGCAGCCAGCGGCCGCCCCTCGGGAACGAGCGCGTCGGGCCGGTCGTCGTACGCCGGAGCGAGCGGTGCCCACCGGCCGGCGGCGACGAAGGCGATCGCGCCGAGCACGAGCATGACGAGGATCGCGAAGAACCACATCATCTAGCCGACCCTCCGTCCGTCGCGTGTCTCGACCATCAGCTCGACCGCCCGCTCGACGTCGTCGGTGAGGGTGAGCATGGTCAGATCCTTCTCGGCGATCATGCCGCCGGCGAGCATCGTCCCGCGGATCCAG
The DNA here is from genome assembly GCA_963767345.1 of uncultured Actinomycetota bacterium. Classification (GTDB taxonomy): domain Bacteria; phylum Actinomycetota; class Actinomycetes; order Propionibacteriales; family Nocardioidaceae; genus Nocardioides. The sequence goes on along the minus strand of CAVYDO010000003.1, from coordinate 2,044,819 downwards.
TCCATCAGGCCGCCCCAGAAGTCGGTGCCGATCAGCACGACCGGGAAGCCGGTGACCTTCCGGGTCTGTGCCAGGGTGAGCGCCTCGAAGAGCTCATCCAGCGTGCCGAAGCCGCCGGGGAGGGCCACGAAGCCCTGCGAGTACTTCACGAACATGGTCTTGCGCGCGAAGAAGTAGCGGAAGTTGATGCCGATGTCGACCCACGGGTTGAGGCCGGACTCGAAGGGCAGCTCGATGCCGAGGCCCACGCTGACGCCGCCGACCTCGCTGGCACCCTTGTTGGCCGCCTCCATGGCGCCGGGTCCGCCACCGGTGATGACCGCGAAGCCCGACTCCGCGAGCCGCCGGCCCAGCACCTCGCCCGCGGCGTACGACGGGTGGTCCCGGCTCGTGCGCGCGGAGCCGAAGACACCGATCGCCGGCCCGAGCTCCGCGAGCGCTCCGAAGCCCTCGACGAACTCCGCCTGGATCCTCAGGACCCGCCAAGGGTCGGTGTGGACCCAGTCGTGCGGGCCTCGGTTGTCGAGCAGCCGCTGGTCCGTCGTCGACAGGTCGACCTGCCCGCGGCGCATCACCACGGGACCCTTGAAGCGCTGCTCGTCGCCCCGGTCGGGGTCCGGTGAGTCGCGGGTCGGCTCGGTCATGCGGAGAGCCACCGTCGCAGCTGCTCCTCGCAGGAGCGCAGCTGGTCGAGAGGGACGTACTCCTCCTGCTTGTGCGCCAGCATCGGGTCGCCGGGTCCGTAGTTGACCGCCGGCACACCGAGGGCGGTGAAGCGGGCCACGTCGGTCCAGCCGAACTTGGGGTTGACCTCGCCGCCGACCGCGTCGATGAACGCCCTCGCCGCCTCGGTGCCGAGCCCCGGCAGCGCCCCGGGCGCCAGATCGGTGAACTCGACTTCGAAGCCCTCGAAGAAGCCCTTGACGAACGACTGGGCGTCCTCCACGTCTCGGTCGGGGGCGAACCTGAAGTTGACCTCGACCTCGCACAGGTCTGGGATCACGTTGCCGGCGACCCCGCCGTTGATGAAGACGGCGTTGAGACCCTCGTGATACTCGAGCCCGTCGATCACCGGCTTGCGTGCCTCGTAGGCGTTGAGCCGCGCCAGGACCTCGCCCGCGCCGTGGATCGCGTTGACGCCGCGCCAGCTGCGCGCGCTGTGCGCTCGCTCGCCGCGAGTCCGGACGACGGCACGCAGCGTGCCCTGGCAACCCGCCTCGACCACGGCGTTGCTCGGCTCCATCAAGATGGCGAAGTCGGCGCTCATCAGGCCGGGGTCGCTCTCGGCGAGCTTGCGCAGCCCGTTGAACTCCGAGTCGACCTCCTCCGCCTCGTAGAGGATGTAGGTGACGTCGCGCACCGGCTCGGCGACGGTTGCCGCCAGCCGCAGGATGACGGCGTCTCCGCCCTTCATGTCGCAGCTGCCGAGCCCGTGCAGCAGCGTGCCGTCGTTGCGCGAGGGAAGGTTGTCGTTGAGGGGCACCGTGTCGAGGTGCCCCGCGATCACCACCCGCTCGGCGCGCCCCAGCTCCGTGCGGGCGACGACGGTGTGGCCGCGCCGGGTCACCTGCAGGTGCGGCAGGGCGCGGAGAGCCGCCTCGACGGCGTCGGCGATCTCCTGCTCGTGGTGGCTCACCGACTCGATGTCGACGAGCGCCTCGCAGAGGCTGACGACGTCGGCGGTCGGGTCGAGCAGGGTCACAGCTGGCTCCTGGTGGTCCGTGGTCACGCGGGCGATGGTACGCACGCGGTGAGCGGTCGGCGGTCGGTTCAGGCAGGGCGGACGGAGACGGTCGCCGGCTCGCCTCGGCCGACGGTCAGCGTCGCGACCCCCGGCACCAGGTCGGTCACGTCGTACGACGTCGCGAGGGTCTCGCCGGTGATGAGCGCCTTGAACTCGCTGGCCGCTGCCTGGACCGGCCCCGAGCCGCCGACGACCAGCGCGATGCGATCGGAGACGTCGAGACCGGCTTCCTTGCGGGCCTGCTGTACGGCGCGCACCAGATCGCGGGCCAGGCCCTCGCGCTCGAGCTCGGGCGTGACCCGAGTGTCGAGGGCAAGGAAGCCGCCGCCGGGAAGCACCGCCGTGGCCGCGCCGCCGGAGTCCTCGCCTGCGACGGTCTCGAGCGTGAACTCGCCGTCCTGCAAGGAGACCCCGCCGCAGACCACCGTGCCGTCGACGGCAACCGACCAGTCGCCGGCCTTAGAGGCCTTGATCACCGTCTGCACGTCACGGCCCAGCCGGGGACCCGCGGCGCGGGCGTTGATCGTGAGCCGCTGGGCCACGGCGTACGCCGCCGACTCGGGCGAGCCGGTCGCGACGAAGCGCACCTGCTTGAGGTTGAGCTCGTCGGCGACGATCGCCTCGAAGCCCTCGAGCGCCTCCGGATCGTCGACCACGACGGTGAGGCCGGCGAGCGGCAGCCGGGTCCGCAGACCCGCTGCCTTGCGAAGAGCCGAGCCGGCCGAGCAGACGTCGCGGACGACGTCCATCGCCGCCACGAGGTCGGCGTCCTCGGGCAGCGCAGCCGCCTCGGGCCAGTCGGTGAGGTGCACCGAGCGCTCGCCGGTCAGGCCCCGCCACACCTCCTCGGTGGTCAGCGGCAACAGCGGCGCAGCGACCCGGCACACGGTCTCGAGCACCGTGTAGAGCGTGTCGAAGGCGTCCCTATCGATGCTGCCGAGGTCGTCCTCAGACCCCCAGAACCGCTCGCGGGAGCGTCGGATGTACCAGTTGGTCAGCACTTCGATGAAGCTGCGGGTGGAGTCGCAGGCGTTCGCGACCTCGTAGTTGTCGAGCTGATCGGTCATCGAATCGACGTACTGACGGAGCTTGGCGAGGACGTAGCGGTCCATCGGGTGCGCGCTGTCGGTCCGCCAGGTGGCGTCGTACCCGCTCTTCGCCGTGGCGCTGTCGCCCGCGGCATTTGCGTAGAGGGCGAAGAAGTACCAGCTGTTCCACAGCGGGATGAGCACCTGCCGCACCGACTCGCGGATCCCCTGCTCGGTGACGATCAGGTTGCCGCCGCGCAGGATCGGGCTGGACATCAGGAACCAGCGCATCGCGTCTGCGCCGTCGCGGTCGAAGACCTCGTAGACGTTGGGGTAGTTGCGCAGGCTCTTGGACATCTTGTTGCCGTCGGAGCCGAGCACGATGCCGTGGCTGACGCAGGTCTCGAAGGCCGGCTTGTCGAAGAGCGCGGTGGCCAGGACGTGCATGGTGTAGAACCAGCCGCGGGTCTGGCCGATGTACTCGACGATGAAGTCGCCCGGGTAGTGCGCCTCGAACCACTCGACGTTGTCGAAGGGGTAGTGCACCTGCGCGAACGGCATCGAGCCGGACTCGAACCAGCAGTCGAAGACGTCGGTGACACGGCGCATGGTCGACCGGCCCGTCGGGTCGTCGGGGTTGGGCCGGGTCAGCTCGTCGACGAAGGGCCTGTGCAGGTCGTCGGGGCGTACTCCGAAGTCGCGCTCGAGCTCGTCGAGCGAGCCGTAGACGTCGACGCGCGGGTACGCCGGGTCGTCGGAGCGCCACACCGGGATCGGGCTGCCCCAGAAGCGGTTGCGGGAGATCGACCAGGGCCGGGTGTTCTCCAGCCACTTGCCGAACTGGCCGTCGCGGACGTGCTCGGGCACCCAGCGGATCTCCTGGTTGAGCTCGAGCATGCGGTCCCGGATCTGCCGGGTGTCGACGAACCAGGACGAGACCGCCATGTAGATCAGCGGCTGCCGGCAGCGCCAGCAGTGCGGGTAGGAGTGCTCGTAGGACTCCCGGCGCAGAAGCAGCGTGCCCGGCATGACGCTGCCCGTCTCGGGTCTCGACCCGCCGGCTCCTTCGTCACCGGCGGCTCGACCGGCGAGGCGGGTCGCTGCCTTGAGGTGGTCGCCGATCGGCCCGTTGGCATCGAGGACGTGCATGCCCTCGTAGTCGGTGATCGGGTGGGTGAAGCGGCCGTCCTTGCCGACGGCGACCACGAGTTTGATGCCCTCGCGGTCGGTGATGACCTTGTCATCCTCACCGTAGGCGCCGGCGCTGTGCACCAGGCCGGTGCCGTCGTCGGTGGTGACGAACGGCGCCTCCACGACCCGGTGGGCGTGCTCGGTGCCCTCGAAGTAGGAGAACGGCGGGGTGTAGGAGCGGCCCAGCAGGTCCTTGCCCTTGACTCGGGCGACGACCGGTGCGCCGGCCCCCAACTCGCGCTCGTACGCCGCCAGCCGGGCCTCGGCGAGGAGGTAGCGCTCGGTCGTCCCGGTCGGCAGGTCGGACTCGACGACGACGTAGTCGATGTCCTCGCCGACCATGACGAGCAGGTTGGACGGCAGGGTCCAGGGGGTCGTTGTCCAGACCAGCGCGTGGGCGCCGGTCAGCGGGTCGGCGGCGTCATCGGGCCCCCGTGGAGCCGCATGCCGACGGTGACGGCCGGGTCCTGGCGCTGCTGGTAGACGTCCTCGTCCATCCGCAGCTCGTGGTTGGACAGCGGGGTCTCGTCGTTCCAGCAGTAGGGCAGGACCCGGAAGTCCTCGAAGACCAGGCCCTTGTCGTAGAGGGTCTTGAACGCCCACAGCACCGACTCCATGAAGTCGAGATCGAGGGTCTTGTAGTCGTTGTCGAAGTCGACCCAGCGGGCCTGTCGCGTGACGTAGTCGCGCCACTCAGAGGTGTAGGTGAGCACCGAGCGCCGGCACTCGCCGTTGAACTTCTCGATGCCGAGGTCGAGGATCTCCTGGGTGGTCTTCATGCCGAGCTGGCTCATCGCCTCGAGCTCGGCGGGCAGCCCGTGGGTGTCCCAGCCGAAGCGCCGCTCGACGCGCTTGCCGCGCATGGTGCGGTAGCGCGGGACGATGTCCTTGACGTAGCCGGTCAGCAGGTGCCCGTAGTGGGGCAGGCCGTTGGCGAACGGCGGCCCGTCGTAGAAGACGAACTCGTTGTCGCCGACCTCGCCGCCTGTCGACGAGGGGCGCGCCTCGACGCTCGCCTCGAAGGTCTGGTCGCCCTTCCAGTAGGCCAGCACCCGCTCCTCGATCGCCGGGAAGTCTGGCGTGCTCGGCACGCGCCCGTCACCGTCATGACCCGGTCGGGCGGTCTGGCCGGTGGGGACCCTTGGATAGGTCATCGTCGCTGCTCCTGCTCGTCGTCTGCCTCGTGTTGCCACGAGGACGACGACCGGATCGCTCCGGAGCCGCGGTACCACCTCGTTTGCCGTGGTCTCGACCACGACCTCTCGTTGCCGGCTGTCACGGGCCACCCGTCCGGTTCTACTGGGCCCACCCCCGGGTCGGGGCAGCGGTTCTTCCGGAGGCTCGCCGCTGATGACGGCTCGAACGCCTGTGCCTCAAACGGTACTCGCGCCGGGTGCGGTGGCGCGAATCGATATGCCGCCTGCCGTCACTCGCCGGCCGGCCAGTGGACGACCTCGACCTCGGTCATCGGGAAGTCCTTCGGGTTGCCGGTCACGAGCGGGGCAGCGTGGCTCGCGGCGGCCGCCGCGATCAGGCAGTCGGCCTGCCAGAGCGTGACGCCCCCGGCGGCGTGCTCGCGCCGCCAGCGGCCGGCTCGCCACGCGGCGTCGCGAGTGATCGGCAGTACGACGAGCCCGGCGAACAGGTCGCGCACGGCCGCCTCCTCACCGTCACGCAGGCCGCGCACGATCTCCTCGACGTTGATGCTCGTACAGGCGGGCTCGCCACCGCGGCGAACCAGATCGGCGACCCGCTCCACGGCGGGTCGCCCGCGGAGATAGTCGATCAGCACCGTCGAGTCGAGGCAGTACAGCATCGCGGCGGTCTCAGCCCGCGCGGCGATCGTCGCGACGCTGGCGGCGGACCCACCCGGCGGGGTCGTCGTCCCACTCGTGGGCTGTATCGCTGAGCGACCCGGCCGCCCGCCGGAGGTTGGCGAGGCGGCCCTCACCCTCGACAGCGGCCTTGATCGCGCCGCGGACGAAGGCACTGCGGCCGCGCGGACCGGCGATCCGGTCGACGTCGGCGACCAGCTCGTCGTCGAGCTCGATGTGCATTCGCATGTGTAGAGTTTAGCCCATGAAGCACGCGACACTTGCGGTCGCGCCTGAGTTGATCGACAGGGGGCGCTTCGAGACCTTCGACACCGACCATCGGGTGGCGCTGGTCGTCTTCGTGGTCGGCGCCGCGGTGCTGGTCGGCTATGCGGCCAGGCTGCGCCGTACGCCGGACTCCGCGGTCGGCCTCGACCGGGCCTGCCGTGTCTTCGCCGTGCTTATCCCGTGCTTCACCGTGCCTGCCCAGGTGCTGCAGCTGCTGCCCGCGGAGTGGAGCCTGCGCACCTCACTCCCCCTGCAGATCTGCGACTTCGCGTGGGTGGTCGCGGTCGTGGCGCTGTGGACCCGCAGGCGATGGGCGGTCGCGCTCAACTACTTCTGGGCGCTCACCCTGACCATCCAGGGGATCGTCACGCCCGATCTCGCCAGCACGTTCCCGGAGCCGCGCTCGGTCATGTACTGGGGCATGCATCTCTTGATCGTGTGGTCGGCGATCTTCTTGACCTTCGGGCTGCGGATCGGCCCGACCTGGCGTGAGTACCGCCTCGCGGTCGTCGTGACGTTCGCGTGGATGGTCGCCGTCCTCGGCTTCAACCAGGTCGCGGACACCAACTACGGCTACCTGAACGCGAAGCCGAGCAGACCCACCGCGCTGGATCTGCTCGGCCCCTGGCCGGTCTATCTGGTTGCGGAGATCGCGATCGTCGCCGGTGTCTGGGCGCTGATGACCTGGCCGTGGGTACGGCGCCGCGCCGGCGCCGTACCCACGGTGCGCTGAGCCCGGGCTCAGGCCCCCAGACGCTGGGCGTTGAAGGGTGTCTCGCCCTCGCAGCCGACGCCGGCGTTCTGGTAGCGGAGGTAGCCCTGACCCGCGCGCTTGCCCTTGACGACCATCTGCATCTCGATGACGTAGTCGTCGACCGCGACCTGGCCCTGGACCTGGCCGTTGGGCCAGATGCGGAGCGACAGGGGGATCTGGAAGCTCAGGTTCTGGGTCGGGATGCCGGAGCACGCGGTGGAGATCGAGCCCTGGAAGTCCGAGACCCGCGGCACCGAGCCCTTGAGGACGGTGAACTCGGCGACTCCGCCGCCGTACTGTCCCGGCTTCGCCGCCTTGGGCTTCCTGACGGCCTTCGCTCGGACCACGGCGGTGTTCGTGTGACCGACGCTGGTCATCTTGAGCTTGATCTTCTTGGCCTTCTTCTTCTTGAGCTTGATGGGCAGCCAGGCGATGGCCGGGGTGGTGCTGGAGACCTTCTCGATCCTGGTCGAGGTGACCTTGACGCCCTTGCCCTTGCCGGTCACGGTCACGCTCGCCGAGGAGGTGCCGACGTTGGTGATGTCGATCGGGATCAGGCTGGTCGCCTTCTTGACCAGCTTGACCTTCTTGGTGGGCGTCTGCAGGTTCGGTACGCCGTAGTCGTCGGTCATCGTGCCCTGGAGGGTGTCGGTGTAGTCGTTGTAGTCATCGTCGTCGTAGGAGGTCTTGGCGACAACGCAGTTGTAGCCGGGGTCGTAGTCGTAGCCGTCGGACTGGTCCGTAAAGCTGATGACATTGCCGCTCTGGCTCCACTGCTCTCCGTAGCTGACCTCGGGCGCTGGGATGTAGGCGTTGTTCGAGCCGGAGATCGAGCTGCTGCACCTACCGAGGGCGTCGTACTCGCCGACGCCGAGGCTGATGCTGACATCGGAGTAGCCGTACCCGTTGTCGGTCGGAGCTCCGGCCAGCGTCGCGGTCATCTGCAGCAGTCCACCGCGGATGTCGTGTCGCACCGTGACCGCGCTCAGGATCGCGTCGGGACGGACGGCGTTGGAGCCCGGGACCCGGTTGGCCGAGGTGAGGGAGCCGTTGCGGAAGACGACCTCGTCGAGCTTCCTCGAGGCCTTCGCGGCGCGGTCGCCGTCGCCGTCGCCGGCCTGCCAGGCCTGCCAGGCCTGCCCGGCCTGCCCGGCCTGCCCGGCCTGAGCCTGGGGTGAGCCGAGGATGGTGGCGGCCAGCGCCACGGCGGCACCGATCGCCGCGAGCTTGCGGTACTTCATGTCTTCTCCTGAGATGTCTGGCGGGCCGCTCAGCGACCCACCCACTTGGCGGTGAACTCGGCCTGTCCGCTGCAGGCCTGCTGGCCGGTGAGCAGGCCGTCGGTGTAGCGGGCGAAGTAGCCGTAGGGCACGTCGTCGCCCTTGATGGTGAGGTAGAGCTCGTTGGTGAAGATGCCGTCCTTGAAGGTCTTCGAGACGACTCCGTGCTTGGGGACCTTGAACTTCGGCAGCCTGAAGACGCCGGGGTAGGGGTTGAGGTTGCCGTCGCAGTAGATGTTGAGCGGGACCTTGAAGCCGGAGAGCTTGCGCTTGCGGTCGATCTTCCAGCTCACGTCGGCACCCTGGGTGGACTGGTACCGGCCGACCGTGGGCTTCCTCGGCGCCTTCGTGCGCTTCAGCGTCCAGCCGCTCGCGCCCGCGACCACGCCGTCGGCCGACCGGGCGGTGAAGGTCACCTTGGCTTTGGACCGCGAGGTCAGCTTGACCTCGACCGGGACGTAGTCGGTCTCGCCCACGTCGAGGGTGGCCAGCACGCGCTTGATGCGGACCTTCGCACCCTTGGCCTTGGCGTCGAGGCGCACCTGCCGGGCGACGACATTGCCCTGGTTGACGACCGGGACGCCGAAGCCGGTCCAGGCGCCCTTGACCACCTTGTTCTTGCCGAGCCCCGGGATGACCAGGGCCTCGGAGCCCATCACGTTGGTGAGGGCGTTCTGCACCTGGTCGAGCGGAGGGTCGCCGACGGGCCCGTCGCCGTTCGCGTCGTACGCCGAGTAGGCGAGCGCACAGGTCCACAGGGTCGCCGGGGGCACGGCCGCCGCGCCGTCGGCGAAGTAGCCGTTGAAGGAGTAGCTGGGGGTGTCGTAGTCGGTGCCGCCGAACACCAGGAAGGACTCCGGGGTGCAGCCGGCGGCCGAGCCCTGGCCGAGCCCGACGACGAGGTAGTCGGGCGGCGGGTCGTCGTAGCCTGTCGCGACCGCTCTCATCGTCACCGATGCCGACACGCTCCAGGCTCGGCCGTTGACCGAGCGGAAGATGTCGGTCGTGACCGTCGCGCCGGCGATCTGGTCGCTCAGGTCGAGGGAGGCGGGCTGCCCGGCCGGGCGCACCGTGAGCGCCGCTGTCTGGCTGCGAACCTCGATCCTGCGGGCGAAGCCGGCGGGCAGGTCGCCGGCTATGGCGACCACCGGGTCGTCGCGGTCCCCAGCCTGTGCCTGGCCTTCGGGAAGGTCGGCGGCGACGGGCGACAGCGCCACGACACCGCCCAGCAGACCGGCGATCAGGGCCACGACCGCTCCGAGAGCCGCGCGCCGCGACCGGCCGCGAGGGTGGTGGAACGCTGACATGGCTGACCTTCCCGGATGGACAGTCTTGGCGCGGAGTCGGGCCGAGCACCCCGCCCCGCTGCGACAGAGGTGAACCGGACAGTAATCGAGGCTCCCGGATTGGGCAACGCCCCCGCCGCCCGCTCCCCCCTTCGGATAGTCCCTAACGAAGTGGTTGTCGAGCAGCCCCCCATCGGATAGTCCCTAACGAAGTGGTTGTTAGAGCAGCTCCCCTTCGGATAGTCCCTAACGAAGTGGTTGTCGAGCAGCCAATTCGTTAGGGACTGCCCCGGTCGCCCGGGTCAGCGGTCGCCGGCGAACGCGTCGTACGCCGAGCAGTCGAGACCGTCCGTGACCGGCAACGTCTGGTCGTCGAGAGCCGCCCGGGCGCGTGAGCGGCCGAGGTTCCACTCCAGCCAGTCGTCGTCCGCGGCGACGACCGGCAGCAGGCAGGCCATGTCGTCCGGCCTCGCGTCGATGACCGCAGGGACCGCGTCGGCGGAGAGGTCCTGAAGGTACGACGCGTCCAGCTGATGTCCTCCCGCGAACCGGTCGAGGTTGTGGCGGGCGACGAAGGCATCGGGGTTGATCGCGGCCAGGCCGAGGACGGCGGCCGCGCCGCTGAGGATCCCGGCGCGCACGAGCCACCGGCCTCGCAAAGTGATGCCGGCCGCCATCACGAGGAGGACGAGCAGCCCGAGCCAGCCCTCGAAGACCGTGACGAGAAGTCGCAGCACGGTGAGCCCGTAGGCGTCCTGGTAGAGCGTCATCCGATAGATCGCCGACGCGACCACGGAGAGGGTGAGCAGGCACAGCAACCCGACGGCTCCGCGCAGCCACAGCAGGTCCGTTGCCGCGTCGCGACGAGCCCGCGGGGCGGCCACGGCGATAACGCCGAGGGTCAGCGCGGTCGCCACCGTCAGCTGGCCGAAGCCTTGGTGGACGTACTCGGCGTAGGTCAGCCCGGTGGTGTCCAGGAGGTACTGCTCACCGCCGAAGATCGCGGTGGCCTGAGCGAGCAGGAACACCACGTAAAGGCCATCGACGACCAGCACGGGCGCGAGCCACTCGTAGCGCGTGGCCAGCGCGCGCGCCCGACGGCCGGGCAGCGGCGGCGGATGGTGCCCGAGGTAGGCGGCGACGAGCACGCAGCCGGCCACCGCGATGGCCACGAACACGCGGAGCACCAGGTCCGGGGAGTCGAAGTCGGGAAGGACCGCATCGGTCCAGCTCCCCAGGACCGCGTCACCGGAGGCGAGCAGTGCACCGAAGACCAGGAGCGTCACCACCGAGATCGCGACCGTCCGCACCAGCCGGGCGTTGGTGCCGCCCCGGATCGCAAGGATCGACCGGCCGAGCCAGGGCAGCCCGACGATTCCGGCGATCATCGCCGCCAGGCCCGCCCAGAGGACGTGGAGGAAGGTGCGGACCCGGACGGCGCCGGCCACGATCAGCAGCCCGGCCACGAACAGACACAGTGCGGTGAGCCACTCCGCCGCGCGCAGGGTGGGCACCAGTGCGCACAGCGAGGCGAGTACGCCGCAGGCCGCGCCGAAGCCGTCCCTGTGCCGCCACCAGGCGGAGACCACGACGGCTCCACCGGCAAGGAGGCACAGCGTCAGGGCGAGCCCGAACTCGTGGTAGGGCAGGACCGCTCCGGCGAGCACACCCACGGCGAGGGCGCCGAGCACCACCCCGGGGCGGGACGCCGCGTCGGTCGACCAGAGCCATGGCGCCGGCTCCGTCGGTCCCCCCGAGTGCGGCCTGGGCTCGATCGGAGCGGCCTCCTTGAGGTCCATCTCATTGTCTCCTTGGGTGCTGAGGGCCCGGGTCCTGTGGGTCCGGGGGGCTGGCGAGCCGGGCCGCTCCGCGTCGGCGGTCTGCGGGGCGTGGTGGCCGAGGGTTGCCCGTGGCGGAGAGACGTCGGGCCGCACGGGGAGAGCCACCTGCATGCGGGCACCGCTGCCGGGCCCGTCCAGTGCCTCGATCCGGCCTCCGTGGAGTTCGGCCACCCAACGGCCGATGGCGAGGCCGAGGCCGGTCCCCCCTCCGGCCGGATCACCGGTGCCGAACCGCTCAAAGATGCGGGCGCGCTCGGCGGCCGGTATCCCCGGGCCGTCGTCGGCCACCTCCAGCGTCCAGCGGTGCGCGGCGGGTCCGTGCCGCCCGGCCCGGGCCGCGCGAACGGAGACCAGCCCGCCGGCCGGTGAATGGCGGGCGGCGTTGTCGAGCAGGTTCGTCAGCAGCTGGAGCAGTCGCGCGCGGTCGCCGTACACGACCAGGCCGGCTTCGACGCGCGGCTCGAACACGATCCCCCTGCCGGTGTGCTCGAACGTCTCGAGCGCGTTGCCGATCAGGACGGCGACGTCGACCTCGGCAAGGTCGAGCCGGGCGATGCCGGCCTCGAGACGGGAGAGGTCGAGGAGGTCGTCGACGAGGGCGGAGAGCCGGTCGACCTGCTTTCCCAGGGAGTCGAGGTCGACCGCCGTGACACCGTCGGCCATGTTCTCCAGGCGGGCGCTGAGACCCGCGAGTGGCGTACGCAGCTCGTGCGCGACCGTCGCCACCAGATCGCGGCGCTGTTGGTCGACCGTTGCCAAGTCCGTGGCCATCTCGGTGAAGGCGCGGGCGAGCTGGCCGACCTCGTCGGAGGAGGTCGCCCGCACGGCCACGTCGTAGTCACCGCGCGACATGCTCTGCGCGGCCGTCGTCATCTCCCGCAACGGTGCGGTCATCCCCGTCGCCAGCAGCTGCGTGATCGCGAGGGCGAGGCCGACCGCCACCGGGATACTGAGCCACCACGGCACCGAGCCGGCCGCCGCCAGGGTGGCGAACAGGGCGCTGACGACGACGCTGACACCGACCAGGACGCCGAGCTTCGTCCGGATCGAGGTCACCCGGTCGAGCGGCCGGACGTCACCGTCGGCCATCGTCGTTCCCAGATGCGTCCGTGAGGGCGTAACCGATCCCGTGTGCGGTCCGGATCCGCTCCGGTCCGACCTTGGCGCGGAGTGCCTTGACGTGCGAGTCGACGGTCCGCGATCCTGGCCCGCCGGACGGCCAGCCCCAGACCTGGGTCATCAGCTCGTCGCGGGTGATCACGCGGCCCGGCTGCTTCGCCAGCGTGACCAGCAGGTCGAACTCGGTCGGCGTCAGATGCACCTCGCTCCCCCGGAGGTACGCACGCCGGGCCGCGACGTCGACGCGCAGGTCGCCACGCTCGATCACCGCGCCGCCCTGCTGGGCGAGCTCAGCGGCCCGCTCCACACGGCGCAGCAGGGCGCGCACCCGCGCGACCAGCTCCTTCGCCCGGAAGGGCTTGGTCAGGTAGTCGTCTGCCCCCACCGCGAGCCCGACGAGAATGTCGGCCTCGTCGTCCCGTGCGGTCAGCATCAGGACCGGGACCGGGCGGTCGACCTGGATCCGCCGGCACACCTCGTGTCCGTCGAAGCCCGGGAGCATCACGTCGAGGACGACGAGGTCGATGCGGCTCTCCTTGGTCGAGGCCGCCTCGCGGTACGCCGCGACGGCCTGCGGCCCGTCGTACGCCTGCGTCACCGAGAACCCCTCTGCGCGCAGCCGATCGGCGACGGCCTGGTTGATGACCGGGTCGTCCTCGACGACGAGCAGGTGCTGCCCCTCGCCAACAGCACGGCCCACCGGATCCATGTCCGTGAGCGTAGATCCGCCGACGTGGAGTAGGTCGGTACGAATCGTGGAGGTTGTGTGAAGGTCGCCCTCCGGTCGGGTAGTCCCTAACGTTCTGGTTGCTCCACAACCAATTCGTTAGGGACTATGCCGGGGGCATGGGCGAGGAGCACGCCCGGCACTGCGGCCACGCCGACCTGCTGAGCGAGTGCATCGACGGCCGGACGGGGCAGTGAGCCCGGCGCCGGGCTCCGTAGGCTTGGCCGGGTGACCGACTCATCCCGCACCGCCTGGGGCCACGGCCTCGCCACCGTCGTCACCAGCGGCGAGAGCGAGGGCACCGTGCTCGACACCTGGTTCCCCTCTCCCGCGCTCGGCGCCGCACCTGCCGACGCCGGGCCGCCGCCGGAGCTCGTGGCCCTCGCGACCGAGGACGACGCGCGCCGCGTGCGTACGACGGTGGTGACCCTCTCGATCGACCTGGACGCCGCGCCTGCCGGTGCCTCCGACGCGTATCTGCGACTGCACCTGCTGTCCCACCGGCTGGTCGAGCCCAACACGATCAACCTCGACGGCGTCTTCGGCACCCTCGCCAATGTCGTCTGGACGAGCGCCGGCCCGTGCCCGGTCGACGACTTCGAGGCCACCCGGCTGCGGGTACTGGCGTCCGGGCCGGTTGCCGTGTACGGCGTCGACAAGTTCCCGAGGATGACCGACTACGTGCTCCCGACCGGCGTACGCATCGCCGACGCCGACCGGGTGCGCCTCGGCGCCCACCTGGCCGAGGGCACGACGGTAATGCACGAGGGCTTCGTCAACTTCAACGCAGGCACCCTCGGAACCTCGATGGTCGAGGGCCGCATCGTCCAGGGCGTCGTCGTCGGCGACGGATCCGACATCGGCGGCGGAGCCTCGATCATGGGCACCCTGTCCGGTGGCGGCACCCAGAAGGTGTCCATCGGGCGTCGCACCCTCATCGGCGCCAACGCGGGCTGCGGCATCTCCCTCGGCGACGACTGCGTCGTCGAGGCGGGGCTCTATATCACCGCCGGCACCAAGGTCACTGTCATCGGCCTCGAGGACGACGAGGCGGGTGCCCCCCGGGTGATCAAGGCGGTCGAGCTCAGCGGTTCCGACAACGTCCTCTTCCGCCGCAACTCCGTCACCGGCTCCGTCGAGGCCGTCGCTCGCGCCGGCACCGGCATCGTGCTCAACGCGGCGCTGCACGCCAACTGAGCGGCGAACCGTCCCCACCGGACCTCATCACGACTGAGGGCAGTGGGCCCCACTCCTGATGACGTCCTCGGCGACTCTCCGGGCGTCATCAGATCCGGGGGTCATGGGCCCCGCTCCTGAGGACGTTGCGGGTTGGGCTGGATGCCACGCCTCACGCGACTTTGGGAGGACGTGGACCGCGATGGCAGAGTTGCCGGGTGAGGCGATTCGGCACGGTGCTGTTCGTCGGCATCGGCGCTCTCGCCCTTGTCGTCGCGATCGGCATCGCCCTCTTCACGGGCGCCGGTCCATTGCCCGACCCGGAGGGCTGCCAGGCGAAGGTCAACGGCCGCGAGGTCACCCTCACACCGGAGCAGGCCGAGAACGCCGCCCTCATCGTCGCCATCTCCGTGCAGCGCGGGCTGCCGGCTCGGGCAGCTTCGATCGCGCTGGCCACGGCGTACCAGGAGTCGAAGATCTACAACATCGAGCACGGTGACCGCGACTCGATCGGGCTCTTCCAGCAGCGGCCGTCGCAGGGCTGGGGGACGGTGGAGCAGATCCTCGACCCGGTCTACTCGATCAACAGGTTCTACGACGCGCTGCTCGAGGTCGAGGACTACCAGACGCTGGAGATCACCGTCGCCGCGCAGGAGGTGCAGCGCTCGGCGTACCCCGACGCGTACGCCGACCACGAGGCCGACGCGCGCGTGCTCGCGTCGGCGCTCACCGGCGAGACTCCGCGCGGTGCGTTCACCTGCACGCTCGACCCAGACGCGGCCGAGCAGGGCGACCGGCTCAACGAACGCGGCCTGACCGGGCGGGCCGAACAGGTCCGGCTGGAGCTGGGCGTCGCATTCGGCGAGCTTGCGCTCGGTGGCTTCCAGCCGGCCGGCGTGAGCGACGGACACATGGAGGGCTCCGCCCATTACGACGGCCGGGCGATCGATGTCTTCGTTCGGCCCATCTCGCCCGACAACAAGCGCCGGGGCTGGGCCATCGCGCAGTACCTCGTCGCCCAGGCCGACCGCCTCGCCATCGAGCACGTCATCTTCGACGATCGGATCTGGAGCGCGGGCCCACGCAGCGCCACGGGCTGGCGCGACTTCGACCCACCCTCCACCTCCGGCGACGCCGGCACCCGGGCGATCCTCGAGCACCGCGACCACGTCCACGTCGACGTGTTCGACTGATCCTTTGCGATAGTCCCTAACGTTCTGGTTGTGCGGCAGCCAGAACGTTAGGGACTATCCCCAGCGGTTTGCGGGTTCGTGCAGGGGGATCCACGCCTGCGAGCGGCTCCCTGTGGAGGAGGCGCGCGAGCAGTCGCGCGTTCGGGGTAGCCATGTCCAATGGACCTCCCTCCCTTCCATCCGCGTCGACCTCATCTCGTCGCGCCGGTCCGCGCCGACGCGGCGGGAATCGACGGACCCACGCGCGGGACGATCCGCCGGCACGGCTGGCGGCGTACGTCGCGAGGCCTCTACGTCCCTCCCGGCACGGACACCGGTCTCCCCGAGCAGCGGATCGTGGAGACGGCCGCGGTGCTCCCCAGGTACGGCGCCATCACCGGGTGGGGCGCCATGTACTGGCTCGGGGGCTACTGGTTCGGAGGGCTCAAGAGCGACGGAACCCCGCGCGACGTGCCGATCGCGACGCCGCACATCCGACAGCAGCCGGGCATCCTGGTGTGCGAGGAAGGGCTCGATCCACGAGAGGTGATCGTGGTCGACGGCCTGCCGATCACCGTCGGCGTCCGTTCGGTCTGCTTCGAGATGCGCTACGCACCGACCCTCGCTCAGGCGGTCGCGGCCCTCGACATGGCGGCGTACAACGACCTCGTGTCGATCGACGAGCTCGCCGCCTACGCCGCCGCACACAGCGCGTGGACCGGCATCCCCCGCTGCCGTGAGGCGATCCCGTTCGCCGACGAGAACGCCTGGTCGCCGTTGGAGGTCACCATGCGCCTGCACTGGCAGATCACCGCCGGCCGACCACGCCCACTCACCAACCGACCGGTCTTCGACCTCGAGGGAGGTCACCTCGCGACGCCCGATCTCATCGATCCCGTCGCGGGCGTGTTCGGCGAGTACTACGGCGCCGAGTTCCATGGCGTGGACATGCGCGACAAGGACGCGCGCCGGCTCGAGCGGCTCGAGGCGGCCGGCCTGATCGGTGTCGAGATGACGTCCGCGGACCTCCGCGACCCTGGTGGTTTCGTACGACGTCTCGACGCGGCGTACGACGCCGCTCACGACCGCGACCGATCGGCGTATTGGACCGTCGAGCCACCCCCTTCGTGGACCCCCACCTGGTCAGTCGCGCTTCGCCGCGCGCTCCCCGAGCGCCTGCGCGAGTCCCTGCTGCGCTACCGCCTGTCCGCCTGACGTCGGCGGTAGCCCGGCGGTCCTTGGGCGCTGGACCGCCGGGATAGTCCCTAACGTTCTGGCTGCCGAACAACCAGAACGTTAGGGACTATCCGGAGCCCGAAGAACCAGAACGTTAGGGACTACGCCGGGGTGAGGGTGAGGAGGGACATGGCGGGCATGGGGAGGTCGAACTCGACGGCCACGATGCCCCGGGCGTCGGCGGACACGGGGGCGGCTGGGGTGGCGGGGGTGAGGTCGTCGAGGCGGTCGGCGGCGCGCAGAGCCTCCCATTGCTCGTCGGTCGGCCAGTCCTGGCCGGCGGTCTTCATCCGCCCCCACACCGTGGCGATGTCGGAGTGGTCATCGTCCACGCGGTGGTGGGTCAGGGTGTACGAGGCACCCGGGGCCAGCCCGGTCACCTCCAGCGACACCGACCGGGCGAGATCGGGAGAGCCCGACGCCTTGGTCTGGTCGAGGGTCAGGTTCCAGGCCAGCACGGTGACCACTCCCGACGAGTCCGAGGCGGCCAAAGCCTCGACGAGCGAACCCGCACCGTCACCGTCGAGCGACACGGCCAGCTCGTCGGGCCCCAGTCGCTCGAGCAGGGCAAGCGCCCACCACCGCGGCTTGCGCAGCTCCCCGACGGTGCGCAGACCGAAGCCCCCGTGCAGCAGGGCCGGCGGTCGGCCGAGCTCCTCGAAGTGGTCGGAGACGACCCAGTAGGCCAGCGCCTCGATCCGGCGCTCCCGCATCGCCGAGGCCATCCCGCGCAGCAGGAAGGTGCCGGCGAAGACCGCGTCACTCACCTCGTTGAAGTGCGTCGGTGTCACGCCCCACTCGGTCCACCAGATCGGCGCCTCGCCGTACCCGTGTCGCGCCAGCGTCGGCCGGAAGTCGAGCGGAGGCGAGCCGTAGGTGTGCGTCGTCACGAAGTCGACCGGAGTCCCCGCCGACGCCGCATGAGCGAGCAGCTCCTCGACCCAGCCGGCCGCGGCCGACGACGGGCCGCCCACGCGCAGCCGTGCGTCGACCGACTTCACCGCCGCCGCCGTGACGTCGTACAACCGCAGGTACTCGGTCGGCGTCCCCGACCAGAAGACCTCGAGGTTGGCCTCGTTCCACACCTCGAACGACCAGTCGGCGACCACCTCCTCGCGCCCGTAGCGATCGACGAGGTGCGCGACGAGACCAGAGAGCAGGTCGTACCAACGCTCCCAGACCTTCGGCGGCGACACGATGGCGCCGTACCCGAAGACCGTCTTGTCGGGGTCGGAGGCGAGGTCGCGCGGCATGAACGACAGCTCGACCACCGGCTTCAACCCCAGCGAGAGCAGGTGGTCGTAGACCCGGTCGACGCCGGCGAAGTCGTGCACCGGCTGCCCGTCGACCTCGCGGTAGACGCCGACGTCGTCGCAGAGGATCCCGTGCGCGCGCACGTGGGTCACCCCGAGCTCGTCGTGCGCGGCCCGCAGGGCGGAGGTGAGCTCGGCGCCGATCGGCCGGCCTCCCGTCGTCTCCGCCGACAGCGCGTGGGAGAGGTGCTCGCTGCCGATCATCGGCCGCCACGGTCGAGCCAGCTCGCCGGTACGGCGCCCCGCGTCGACGCTCAGCCGCACCGGGCCGGCGGCGCTCCCGAGAGGCGCCGCCGACACCGGTCCCCCGCGCTCGCCCTCGACATCGACGTCGGAGAGGGCGGCGACGGCATACCAGCGCTCCACACCAGGCGCACCGGTCGTGTCGGCGTACGGCGGATGAGGCACCGCGAGCACGTCGCGACCTGCGTGGTCGAGGGGCTCCCACGGTCCGTCCGGCCCGGGCGCGCTGTAGACCTGGTAGCCCACAGCACCGTCGACCGGAGCCCAGTCGAGGGTCACCTGATGCCCCCCGGGCGATGCCGTCAGCCACCCCGGTGGCGGGAGCCACGGCGCGGTCCCCCCGAGCACGGCGCCGCTGCGGCTGCCGATCCGCTCCTCCCAGTCCGAACGGGCATCGCGGCGCTGGTCGGTCACTTCGGCGCGCCCTCCTTCGGAGTCGCAGCCCGCGTCGCCCGAGGCGCGCTGGTCTTGAACGACTCCATCGCCAACAGTGGCCGCACCCGCCGCGTCATCGCACCCCGCGCGACGTACCGACGGAGCCCGTCATGGTCGAGCGCGTTGCCGAGCGCGGCGACGATCATGCCCTGGTCGAGTGCGAGGTAGCGCTTGGATACCGTGCCGCTACGCACGGCGACGGCGTCGTAGAAGCCGCCGGGTCCGTAGGCGTCGAAGGCGTCGCTCAGAGCGCTCAGGTTCGCCAGCGCATCACGCGGTGCGTAGCGCAGCGCGAGGAAGGACGCGTGCGGGGTGACGACACCGTCGCCGTACGACGTCGGGGCCGGCTCGCCCTCGCGGTCCGGGCAGCCCTCGTACGGCTGGTCCCAGGCCGTCTTCTCCTGGTCGGAGGTGTAGCCGGGACCGTCCATGCCGAGCGGGTCGACGCCGTACTCGCGATAGCCGCCTGCCGGGTTGTTGGACGGCGAGAATCCCCAGTAGCCGTAGCCCGCCTCGTCGAGTCCGTGCTCGATCTGGCCGCGCACGTAGAGCGGGTGGTTGACGCCCCACGATCGCGGGCCCCAGCGCTCCTCGGGCACGAAGAGCGGCACCATCAGCGCCTCGAACATGCTGCCACCCCACGCCGGCACCAGGTGCATGCCGCGGTAGGGCAGGGTGCCCTCGAAGACGTTGATGCCGAGGTGGTTCCGCCACTCCCCCGACGGCTTGGTCTCGGTCCACGACCAGTCGCAGGTCGGCGGGAAGGTGCGCATCATGCCGAAGTAGTGCTTGGCCGGGATCTGGCCGGCCGCGATGCCGAGGTACGACGCGATCCGCGGCTCGGTGTTGAGCGCGCCGTAGTGGTGGCAGGTGTAGAACACGTCGGGGCCGCGCCGGTAGTTGCCCGGCGTCGAGCAGTCGTCGGGCGGCGGCTCGACCCAGAAGCCGCCGCGGATCTGACCGCCGACCGGCTCGGCCGGATTGCCGGGGTCCTTCCGGACACCCTCGGCCTCGTTGTAGTAGAAGCCGAAGTCCATGTCCTCGCGGATCTCGTCGGCCGCGTCGGCCACCTTGGGATCGGCACGCGCGGCGATCAGCAGACCCACGGCGAGCCAGCCGTTGTCGACGCTGGAGGCGAACGGGTGGACGGGGTTGCCGTTCTCCGGCCAGGTGGTGAGCTTCTCACCGGTGTCCGGGTCGTACCAGTTGTAGAACTGGCCGGACTGCTCGTGCCGCTCCAGCCCGGCCACGGTGTCGACCGTCGTACGCAGCCGCTGCCTGGCCTCACGGCGGTCGATGAGTCCGGTGTCCCGGGCGACGACGGTGCTCCAGAGGTAGGCGCCGATATTGGTCGGCGAGGTGTAGCCGCTGCGGGTCTCGGGGTCGAGGTCGCCACCGATGTTGTCGGACGGCAGCCCGCTCTCGCCGGTCATGGCGACGAAGGACCGCCAGGTGTCCTCCAGATAGCCAGGCAGTACGCCGTCAGGACCGTCGCCGGCCGACGGCGCGGACGCCGGCTGGTCCGCGACCGCCGTACTGCTGGCCGGAACGGCTGTCGACGCACCGGCGAGCGCCAGCGCGACGGTCATGGTTGTCAGTACGGTGCGGGTGCGCACGAGCTTCTCCTTTGCTGGATGGGGTTTCGTGCCGTAGTAGAGGTCCTCACTTGATGCCGGTCATCGCGATCCCTTGGGTGATGTGGCGCTGCAGCAGCAGGAAGAGCACGAGCACCGGCAGCACCACGACGACGGCGCCGGCGAGCAGCAGTCCGTACTGGGTTGCGTTCTGCCCGACGGCGTACAGCGCGAGCGCGACGGGCAGCGTGTACTTGTCCTCGGTCTGCGCGATCACGAGCGGCCAGAGGAAGTTGTTCCACGAGCCGAGGAAGGTCAGGATCCCCAGCGTGGCAAGGGCCGGGCCGCACAGCGGGAGGATCACGCCGAAGAAGATCCGCAGCTCGCCGGCGCCGTCGATCCGCGCCGCCTGGATCAGCTCGTCGGGCAGCGCGGAGATGTACTGCCGCATCAGGAACACCCCGAAGGGCCCGGCGAGGAACGGCAGGATCATCCCGAGCAGGCTGTTCGAGAGCCCCATCTTGGTGACGATGACGAAGAGCGGCACGAAGGTGACGACGCCGGGCACCATCAGAGTGCCGAGCACGGTGGCGAAGAGGGCCCGCTTGCCGGGGAAGTCGAGCTTGGCCAGGGCGTAGCCGAGCATCGAGCAGAAGACCATGTTGCCGACCGTCACGGCGAGCGCGACCACAACCGAGTTGAAGAGGTACGTCGGGAAGTCGAGCCTGCCGAACAGTCGGTCGTAGTTCTCCATCGTGAGCGTCTCCGGCCACCACGTGGGCGGTACGGCGCGCACCTCACGCTCGGGCTTCAGCGACGAGGCGAGCATCCAGAGGAAGGGCACGACAACGAGGAACAGGCCGAGCCCGAGGACGGCGTACAGCCATCCGGGCGTGCGGACGGCGTCGGAGCGCGCCGCGGTCATGTGCGCTCCTTCCGCTCGCCGAGCCACCGGAACTGGAGGTACGTGAGCACCACGATCGCGAGGAACAGCAGGTAGCTCGCGGCGGCGGCGTACCCGAAGTTGCCGTAGCCGAACTGGTCGTAGGTGTAGTAGGTCACCGAGCGGGTGGCGTCGAGCGGGCCGCCCTTCGTCATCACGAACGCCTCCTCGAAGAACTGCAGGTAGCCGATGCCGGTGATGACCGCGCCGAAGAGCAGCGTCGGCCGGAGCATCGGCAGCGTGATGTAGCGGAAGGTCCCCCAGCCACCGGCGCCGTCGACCTCCGCGGCCTCGACCACGTCGCGCGGGACGGTCTGCAGACCGGCGAGGAAGATCACCATGAGCGTCCCGAAGTTGCGCCACACCGACATCACGACCAGCGCGGGCAGTGCGAGCGTCGTGCTGTCCAGCCAGCCTGGGCCGTCGATGCCGACCCAGCCGAGGACGGTGTTGAAGAGGCCGCCGTCGTCGCGATAGAGGAACTTCCAGACGACCGAGACGGCGACGATGCTGGTGACGACGGGCAGGTAGTAGCCGACGCGGAAGAAGCCCTTCAGCCGATCGATCCGGTTGATCAGCACCGCGAGCGTCAGCGCGACGCCCATCGTGAGCGGCACGCCGAGCAGCAGGTAGAGCAGCGTGTTGAGCGTGACCTTGCGGAAGAGCGGGTCCTTGACGAGGTCGACGTAGTTGTCGAGGCCGAGGATCTCCACGGCGAACGGGCTGCGGATGTCGGCCCGGCGCATGTCGGTGAAGCTCATGCCCAGGCTGGCGAGCACCGGGCCGAGCGTGAACGCCAGGAAGAGCACCACGAACGGGAGCGCGAGCACCCACGCGGCGACGGCCTGCTGCCGCCGCGTGGGGTCGACGTGCCGGCTGGGCGTGCCCTTCGTGCCGGTCGGGAGCGCGGTGACGGTGGCGGACACGAGCTACAGCCCGGTGCCGATCGACTTCGCCTGCTGCTGCATCGACTTGACGGCGTCGGCGACGTCCGTGTCGCCCTTCGTCGCCTTCTCGGTCTCGCTGTCGATGGCACCGGAGAGCTCTTCCCACGTCGGTACGGCGGGTGGAGCCAGCGCGCTCTCGAGCTGCTCGCCGAAGACCTGTAGCTGCGGGTCCTCGGCCAGCTCGCCGGACTCCCAGGCGACCTGTACCGACGGCAGGTCGCCGACCTCGTCGTAGAAGTCCTGCTGGGTCTCGGGCTCGGTCAGCCACTGCACGAGCTTCCAGGCGTTGTCCTTGTTGTCGGAGTCGGCGAAGACCGCCAGGTTCCCGCCGCCGACGAACGACGTGCCGGGCGCTCCGTCGGGGCCGGGGATCGGCGCGACGCCGTACTGCTCCTCCTCCACGCCGGCGTCCTCGATCAACTGGGCATGCCAGGGACCCGAGAAGAACGATCCGTAGGTCTCGTCGGCGAAGCCCGACTCGAGCTCGCCGGGGTCGAGCGTGCTGCGCGTGGGCGAGAGCCCCTCGTCGAAGAAGGTCTTGTAGAACTCCAGCGCCTCCACCATCTCGGGGCTGTCGATGGTGTACTCCGTGCCGTCCTCGTTGGTCATGCTCGCGCCGTTGGACCACGCGAACGGCATCATCGTCTGCCACGACCCGGTGCCGCCGGCCGGCAGTTGGATGCCGTACTCGGCGCCGCCCTTGCTCTGCAGGTCGGTCGCGAACTGCTTCAGCTCGTCCCAGGTCTTCGGCGCCTCGCTCCAGCCGGCCTTCTCGGCGAGGTCCTTGCGATAGTAGAGGACGCGGGTCTCGACGTACCAGGGGACGCCGTACGACGTGCCGCCGACCTCGGTCGAGCCCCACGCGCCCTCGAAGAAGGACGACTCGTCGACGAGCCCCTCCGGAATCGGATCGATGCCGCCGCCCTCGGCGAACTCGCCCATCCATGTCGTGCCGAGCAGGGTCACGTCCGGGGTCTCGCCCGACGCGATCGCGTTGGCGATCTTGTCGTGGGCCGACTCCCAGGGCACCGCGGTCACCTTGACGGTCACGTCGGGGTTGTCCTCGGAGAAGGCCTTGGCGAAGTCGCCGAGCACCTCGCCCTCGGTGCCCATGGCCCAAACCTCGATGGTGCCGGACGCCTTGCCCTCCTCGATGGCCTGGCCCTGGCCCTCGGGCGCGTCGTCACTGGCGTCGCGGCCGCAGCCGGCGAGTACGACGGCAGTCGCGGCGAGCAGGGCCGTGGCCCTGACCGCGGCTCTGCCTGCGGCGGATCGGTTGCGTGTCATGGCGCCTTCCTTTCGGGGCTGCTGGTCGCCCGTACGACCAGCTCGGTGGGGAGTACCTCGTGTTTGGGGGTGTCGCGCTCGCCCTTGATCTGCTCGTCGAGCAGCCGGGCGGCGGTGGCGCCGAGCTCGCGCAGCGGCTGGCGCACGGTGGTCAGCCCGGCGTACCTGGCCGCCATCACGTCATCCCAGCCGGTCACGAGGACGTCGTCGGGTGCGCGCTGGCCGCGCTCGGCGAGCGCGGTGATGAGGCCGAGGGCGAGCTCGTCGTTGGCGCAGGCGATCGCGTCGGGGAGCGCGTCGATCATGGCGGCGGCTGCGGCTCCGGCGTCCTCGTCCATGCCCTTCGGGCGGCGTACGTCGATCTCCAGGCCGAGCTCGCCCCCCACTGACCGCAGGCCGTCGAGACGCTGAGCGAAGTCGGGCGAGAGATCGGGGTCGCCGAGGAAGAGCACGGACCGCGCACGCTGCTCGGCGAGATGGGCCGCGAGGCTGGCGGCCGCCTCGAGGTTCTCGGCATTGACGGCGTCGACGTCGGGCATCGGGTGGCGGGCGAGCAGCACGAGCGGGATGCCACGGTCGGCGAGCCGGCGCAGTACGTCGTCGGCGACCGTGCGGCCGAGGACCACGAGCCCGTCGCAGCGGCCGGCCAGCCCGGTGACCAGCTCGGGCGCACCCTGCCGGCCGTGGGTGGACAGGATCAGGACGGATCGGCCCAACTCGGCCGCGACGTCCTCGTAGCCGAGCACGACCTCGGCGAAGTAGGGACCCGAGAGATCGGGGAAGACGATGCCGTTGGCCGCGTGCCTCCGCTCGGCGAGCTGGCGGCCGAGCTGGCTGGGCACGAACGCGAGCGCCTCAACCGCACGCTCCACCTTCTCCCGGGTGCTCGCGCTTACCACGGCCGGGTCCCTCAGCGTCCGGGAGACGGTGGCGATCGACACCCCGGCCCGCTGCGCGACGTCCCGGATCGTGCTGGCCATGGTCTGATGTAACCGGTATCAGAAACCGGTTACATCAACCTGTGACTCACCTCACACCTTGTGATAGTCCCTAACGTTCTGGCTCTCCAGCGACCAGAACGTTAGGGAGTACCTCCGGGACCGGAGGTCAGCCGACGGGGCGAGCGAGGGGAGACAGGGCCGCGACCTGCTCCGGATCGGCAAGACCGACCGGCGCGCAGAAGACGACCCGCACGCCGTCGCCTGCCAGCGCCCGGTAGCGCTCGGCCTGCTGGCCCGGCAAACCGGCATGGTGGCGGGCGGCGTACGACGATGCGGACACCCGCCCGCGGTGCCGCTCGACGAGGCGCCAGACCTCGTCCCGGTCGGAGCCGACCAGCGGCGTGTCGAGCACCGTGACCGAGGGCGTCGTACCGAGGGCTGCGCAGTGGCGCCGGAAGGCGTCGAGCCGGCCGGGCAGTGCGTCGTCGGCCGGCAGGTTGCAGGCGTCGCCGAGCTCGGCCGCGAGCCGGACGGTCCGCTCCCCCTTGCCGCCGAGGATGATCGGGATCGGCGCAGCCGGACGCGGATAGCAGGTGGTCTCGGGCAGGCTCACCCGGGGTGAGTCATAGGGCCTCGTGCCCGGCGCCCACAGCGCCCGCATCGTCTCGATGCCGACGCCCAGTGCGTTGATCCGGTCGCGGAACGGCGGCAGCTCCAGCCCGTACGCCGCGTGCTCACGCTGCCACCAGCCGGCACCGACGCCGACGAAGGCCCGGCCGCGATTGAGCGTGCTCAGGGTGGCCGCCGCCTTCGCGGTGATCCCCGGCCGCCGGAACGTCACCGGAGTGACGAGCGTGCCCAGGTGCAGGCCGGTGTCGAGCCCGGCCAGCATCCCGAGCGTGACCCACGGTTCGGGGATCGGCGCCCAAGCGCGGTCGACCTGCGGGATCTGGATCAGGTGATCCATCAGCGCCAGACCTGCGAACCCGGCGTCGGCCGCGGCGTGGGCGATGTCGCCCAGCCAGCCGACCGGGTCGTCACCCCATGGAAAGCGCGAGATCTGCAGCACGACCGACATCCCGTCGCCATCGAGCAGGGAGCCGGTCGGCGCCACTTGCGCGGCGCGCTCGCTCGCCGTCGTACGGGTGGGCGGCTCGTACGTCGGCGAGCCCTGCCAGGCAACGGTGACGACGCGGTCCCAGCCCTCCACGGCCAGCCCCTCCTGGACAGTGCCGGCCCTCCGCAGCTGATCGGTCAGCACCCGAGCGGGCACCGGCCGGTCTCGAGCGGCGTTGTGGGCGCGCGCCAGCGCGACCGGGGTCTCCATGACCGCGACCACGGCCGCGACGTCGTGCGCGCGAGCCAGCGCCAGCCACGCCAGCCGCCGGTCGGCGTCCAGACCGAGCGTGTCGACCACTGTCGTCAGCCGCCGGCCCAGCCGAGCGGCGACGATCCGGTCGAGCAGGTCGAAGGCGTCGGCCGACGCCTCGAGATCGTGTCGCCCGCTCCCCACTACGGCTCGAAGGTCGTCGGACGAGACGATCTCCACAGCACGGAAGTGGCGGGCCGCCCACGTCGACTTGCCGGACCCACTTGCGCCCACCAGCACCACCAGGGCCGGATCGGGCAGGGTCTCGGGCGCGAACGGTTCGGTCACCGGCACGGTGAGATAGTCCCGCACGAAGTGGTTGTTGAACAGCCAGAACGTTAGGGACTATCCGGCGAGGCGGGCGTGGGCGGCGGCGACGCGTTCGTCGGTGGCGGTGAAGGCGACGCGGACGTGGCGTCTACCGGCCGGACCGTAGAAGTCGCCGGGGGCGACGAGGATGCCGAGGTCGGCGAACCACGAGACGAGCTCCCAGCAGTCCGTGTCGTCGGCCGCGCCCGTGGCCCACAGGTAGAGGGAGGCCTCGGAGTGGTCGATGCGGAAGCCGGCGGACTCCAGCGCCTCCTTGAGTACGGCGCGGCGCGCGGCGTAGCGGGCGTGCTGCTCGGCGACGTGCTCATCATCGTCGAGGGCCGCGACCATCGCCCGCTGCTGCGGACCAGGCATCTGCAGACCCAGGTTCTTGCGGACCTCGAGCAGCTCGCCCACCACGCCCGCGTCACCCGCCACGAAGGCGCAGCGGTAGCCGGCCAGGTTGGAGCGCTTCGACAGCGAGTGCACGGCGAGGAGGCCGTCGTACGACCCGCCGCATACGGACGGATGAAGAACGCTGACGGGCGAGGCGTCCCAGGCACACTCCAGGTAGCACTCGTCTGAGACGAGCAGCGTGCCCCGGTCGCGGCACCACTCCACGACCTTGCGGAGATGCTCGATCGGCAGCACCCGACCGGTCGGGTTGGACGGCGAGTTGAGCCACAGGATCCGCGGCGTACGCGGGCCGATCGCGGTCAGCGAGTCGGTGGCGAGCACGTCGGCGCCGGCCAGCCGGGCACCGACCTCGTACGTCGGGTAGGCGAGCTCGGGGAACACCACCAGGTCGCCGGCGCCGACGCCGAGGTGCACGGCCAGCGAGGCGATCAGCTCCTTTGACCCGATCACCGGCAGCACCTCGTCGATCGAGAGACCGGTCACGCCATGGCGTCGGGCGAGCCAGTCGACCGCCGCCTGCCGCGTCTCGGGCAGGCCGATCGTCGTCGGGTAGCCCGGCGAGTCGGACGCCGCGCACAAGGCCGACTGGGCGACCTCAGGGGTCGGGTCGACAGGCGTGCCGACCGACAGGTCGACGATGCCGTCCGGATGCGCGCGCGCCCGCGCGGCGTACTCCCGCAGCTTGTCCCAAGGGAAATCCGGCAACCGTGCGGCCGGCTTCGGTAGGACTGCGCTCACTCGTCGTGCTCTTGCGGCGGCAGCGCCGCGACGAGCTCGTGGTCCTTGTCCATCTCGCCCATCTTGGCGGCGCCGCCGGGCGAGCCGAGGTCGTCGAAGAAGTGGACGTTGGCGTCGTAGTAGCCCTTCCACTCCTCCGGGGTGTCGTCTTCGTAGAAGATCGCCTCGACCGGGCAGACGGGCTCGCACGCGCCGCAGTCGACGCACTCGTCGGGGTGGATGTAGAGCATCCGCTTGCCCTCGTAGATGCAGTCGACCGGACACTCGTCGACGCACGCACGATCCTTGAGATCGACACACGGCTGAGCGATGACGTAGGTCACCTGTGGCCTCCTGGATTGATGGGCAGCCGAACCGGACTTGCATGCCCCAGCCTAGTATCCCGGGATGCCCCACCCCGACCGGCACCCTCCCGGTGAACGGGTCGCGGGGCGCGGCCCCGACCGACGGCCCGGCCTGGGTCCGCACGTGGTGGGCCAGCGGGTCGTCGTACGACGCCTGGTGCCGGGTGAGCGGGGCCCGACCGGTGGTCCGGCGATGACCGACGTCCTTGGGGTGTGTACGGCGTGGGGTGAGGGTGTCGCGCGGGTGCGCCGGACCGACGGGAGCGAGGTGGAGATCGCGATCGCCGATATCATCGCTGGTAAGCGGGTGCCGCCCCGGCCGTCCGCGCGCGACCGGGTCTCGGCGCGTGACGCCGAGCTCCACGGCGTCACGATGTGGCCCGACGTCGATGCGGTCCCGCTCGGCGACTGGCTGCTCCGTAGCGACCCCCAGCCGGTCGAGCGGCTCTTCAAACGGGCGAACTCCTGCCTGGCGATCGGCGACCCGGGGGTGGCCTTCGCAGACGCCGAGGAGCAGGTGCTCGACTTCTACACGGCGCGCGGCCGCGACCCGCTCGTGCAGGTGGAGCGCGACGGGTCGCTCGAGGCGGACTTCCTGGCGACCGGCTGGGAGCCGTTGGGCATCGGCGACTCCGACTTCCTGATCGGCTCACTCGCCCAGGTTTCCCGCCGGCTGCCGGCGCCACCCGACGCCCGGATCACCGACGACGGCCCACGTTTCCTCGTCGAGATCGACTCGCCGGCCCTCGATGGTCGAGCCGCCGCCGAGGGACGAGGCGGCGTGTCGAGACCGCCGATCGCGAGCGGACGGGCGGCGTTCCACGACGACTGGCTCGGGGTCCGCGGCCTGTTCACCGACCCGGCATTCCGGCGCCGGGGCCTCGCCCGCCAGGTGATGGCCGCGCTCGTCGACCTCGGCGCCGAGCGGGGCGCGACGACGGTCTGGCTGCACGTCGAGACCGACAACCCGCCAGCGCTGGCGCTCTACGAGTCCCTCGGCTTCCGCACCCACCACTCCTGCCGCTACCTCGTGAGTCGGCACGTCCTGACCGATGCGAGGTGGCGAGTCGGCACGTCTTGACGGATGCGAGGTGGCGAGTCGGCACGTCTTGACGGATGCGAGGTGGCGAGCGAGACGCGACGGCTCGACGGTCGTGGAGCGTCAGGATGCGACTCGGGTGTCGTGCGGCGCGACGATGCGACGACTCGGCGTCAGTGGGAGTGGGCGCTGCAGGTACGGGTGCCCGGCCGGTCGGGTTCGGGTACGCCGGCCGTGTCTGCGTCGTGGACCACGTCGCCGCCGACGACTGTGAGGTCGGCGCGCTGCTCGAGGAGCCCGGCCGGCTCGTCGGCGAACCGGTAGAGATCGTCGGACCAGACGACCAGGTCTGCGTCGGCACCGACCCGGAGCGCTCCGAGGCGGTCCTCGGCGTGCCAGGCCCAGGCACCTTCGCGGGTGTAGCCGGCGATCGCCTGGTCGAGGGTGAGCCGCTCGGCGGGGGTCCAGGCATCGGCGCCCGAGAGACGAGCACGGGTGAGGGCAACGTACATCCCGACCAGCGGGTCCATCTCACCCACCTGCCAGTCGCTGGAGAGGGCGACGTGGGCCCCCGAGTCCATCAACGAGCGGAAGCGCCACGCGCGGTCCCATCGGGACTCCCCGATGTTGTCCATCCAGGTGCCGGCGACGAGGTCGGGTGACGCATGACGCGGCTGCATGGCGGCGGTGACCCCGAGGGCGGCGAAGCGCGGCAGGTCGTCGGGGTGGAGGCACTCGACGTGCACGATGCCGTGGCGCCGGTCGGAGCTGCCGTTGACGCGGCCCGCATGCTCGATGGCGTCGAGCGCGAGCCGGATGCCGCCGTCGCCGGTGGCGTGGGTGTGGGTCTGCAGGCCGAGCCGGTCGAGCTCGGCGACGACGCGGGCGAGCTCGCCGAGCGCGGCGCTCGGGTGACCGCGGTGCCCCGGGCGGTTGGCGTAGTCGTCGATCATCCAGGCGGTGTGCGGCTCGATGACGTCGTCGGCGTACAGCTTGACCGGGCCGAGACGGAGCCGGTCGTCCTGGCGTGTGTCACCGATCGCCGCCCGCAGATCGCGGCGGAAGGCACCGTCCGAGTCGATCGGGTGGAAGAGCGCCGCGATCACCCGCGAGCGCAGGCCGTCCTCGTCGCGAAGGGCCTCGAACAGGTCCAGCTCGGCAAGCGGAACCTGCGGCTCCACCGCGGTCGTGATGCCGACCGCAGTCAGCCATCCGAAGGCTGGAACGCAGCCGGCGGGCACGCCGCTCGGGCGAGTACAGCGGGATGTCGCGCTGCAGCTCGGCGAGGCCGGCCGTCGTCATCGCTCTGGTGTAGAAGTCGGTGACCCAGCCGGTCGGCTCGCCGTCTGCGTCGCGCTCGGGGTTGCCCCAGGCGATGTCACCGCCGCCGGTGATGCCGAGCGCGCGCAGGGCCGCGTCGTTGAGCCACACCGAGTGCTGGTCGTAGGTGGTGATGAAGATCGGCCGGTCGGTCAGGCCGGCCAGGTCGGCGGCGTTGGGGCGACGGCCCTCGACGACGGAGTAGACGGCGTTCTCAGCGCAGATCCAGGCCAGGTCCGTACGGCGGGTGGAAAGGTCCGCGATCCGCTCGCGGACGGTCGCGAGGTGCTCCGCACCCTCGAGGCTCACGGCGTCGGGGTCGAAGCCGAGCAGCAGGTGGTTGTGGCTGTCGATCATCCCCGGCGTTACCAGGCGGCCGTCGAGGTCGACGACCCGGCCGGCCGGTGGCGCCTCGGCCGCGGTGCCGACGTACGCGATGCGCCCGGCGCTGACGCCGATCGCCTCGGCGAAGGCACCGGGAGTGCCCAGCGCCGCCGGCGTGCGCACTTGGCCCCCGGTGAGGAGCAGGTCGAGCCGCACGGCTACCTCCAGATTGTTTTACAGCTTCGTCAAAGAATTCGCCTCAGGATGGCGGACAGGCACCAGTACAGTCAAGGCCCGTGGGGAGGCCGAACCGTCAGGAGGAGCGCAGGCAGGAGCTCATCGAGGCGGCGCAGAGCGCCGTGCTGCAGCACGGGCTGGTCGCGCTGAGCCTTACGGACGTGGCGAAACAGGCTGGGCTCACCCGCGGCGCGATCCTCTACTACTTCGAGGATCTCGACGCCCTGCTCGTCGAGACGCACCGCGCCGGGATCAAGCGGCTCGGCGACGACCGCGACGCCCGACTGGCTCAACTGGCGTCGCCGGCCCGACGGCTCGCCGAGGCGATCGACGCCGGCCTCCCGACCGGCCCCGACGACGCCTTGATGCGCCTCCTCTACGAGTTCGACGTGCTCGCCGGTCACTCCGAGCTCCACGATCAGCTCGTGCAAGAGATGTACCTGCGCCAACTGGCCACGTATCGCGGCGTACTCGACGCCGGCAAGGACGCGGGCGACTTCGCGCCCACGATGGACATCGGCGATCTCGCGATGAGCCTCGTGGCCCTCGAGGACGGCTACTGCCTGCACATCGTCGCGGGCAACGCCCGCATCGACGTGCCCATGGCGGCGCGGGCGATGCGGGCGGTCGCCGCCGGGGTCGGTTGCCCGCCCGAGGGCTAGCAAGGGCCACCGGGGGTAGCGGGAGCGGCAGGCCGCTCGTCGGATCGCTGCGCGAGACGAGGGGGTTGACTTTTTTGACGATGCCGTCAAACAATCATGGGCAGGTCCTGGTCGCCGTCCCGCCTCGCGGCCGCGATCGGACCGCCGGGTCGCCGTGACCCGCCCATCCGCCCGGTCGATCCGCTCGGGTCCCGATGCGACCAACCAGGCGACGAAGGAGTCGACCGTGAGCACGACCACGCATACCCCCAGCCCCGCCGGGACCGGCGGCGCCGGACACCTCCAGCGCGCGTTGCGGCTGCGGCATCTGGTCTTCATGGGCCTCGCGTTCATGGCGCCGCTCGCCGTCTTCGACACCTTCGGCATCGTCTCCGAGGCGACGGGCGGCCATGTACCGCTGGCCTATCTGACCATCCTGGTCGCCGTCGTGCTCACCGCGTTCTGTTACGCGCGCATGGTGCGCGTCCTGCCGTACGCCGGCTCGGCTTACACCTATGCGCGGCGCACCGTTCACCCCGCCGCCGGCTTCCTCGTCGGCTGGTCGGCGACGCTCGACTACCTCTTCCTGCCGATGATCAACGCGCTGTTGTCGAGCATCTACATGTCGGTGCCGTTCCCCGGCGTCCCGGCGTGGGTGTGGATCGCGTCGACGGTCGTGGTCACCACAGCGATGAACCTCGTAGGGGTGCGGGTCGCGGCCAATGCCAACCTGCTCCTGGTCGGGGCGCAGGTCGTGGCCTCACTTGCCTTCCTGTTCTTCCTGGTGCGCAATATCGTCGACGGCACCAACGACGCCGGCTTCACGCTCGCACCCTTCGAGCTCGGCGACACCGGCCTCGGCGCGCTCCTCTCCGGTGCGTCGATCCTCGCGCTGTCATTCCTCGGCTTCGATGCGGTCACGACCCTGGCGGAGGAGGCCGAGCACCCCGAGCGCGACGTACCGCGCGCGATCTTCCTCATCGTGATCAGCGCCGGGGTCTTCTTCGTCGCGATCACCACCGCGATGCAACTGCTCTTCCCAGACGTCGCCGCACTCGGCGACGTCGTCTCCGCCTCACCGGAGATCGCCAAGTACGTCGGAGGCGCGGCCTTCCAGAGCTTCTTCCTCGTCTGCTACATGTGCGCCGTGCTCGGCTGCGGGCTCACCCAGCAGATGAGCGCCGCGCGACTTCTCTACGCGATGGGCCGCGACGGGGTGCTGCCCCGTCGGGTCTTCGGTGAGACCAACGGCAAGGGCACCCCCGTGCTGAGCGTGCTCGTCGTCGGCGCGATCGCCTTCGTCGCGGTGTTCCTCGACCTGAGCGAGGCGGCATCGCTCATCAACTTCGGCGCCTTCGTGGCCTTCACCGCCGTGTGCGTCTCGGTGGTTGCCTACCACTACCGCTTCTCGTCGGATCGCGGCGCCAGGGCCACCCTGCTCGGGGTGGTCGTCCCCGTGATCGGCGCGGTCGTCAACATCGCCCTGCTCGTAAGCCTCGACTCGCAGGCGCTCGTGGTGGGCGGCGTCTGGGTGGTCGGCGGAGTCGTCGCGCTGCTGGGCATGACCCGCGGCTTCTCCCGGCCGCTGCCGGAGATCGACCTGGCCGCTGCCGAGTAGCCATCCTCACGTAGCCCGACAGGCACAACCCGTCAACACCTCCGTCGCCACGCCTACCGATGGCTCCCGAGGGCGGGCCGAATTCGAGTTGTGCCTGTCCGACTACGAGTCGTAGCATCGCCGCCTCGGCGACGGTGAGGCATAACGACCCTCGGCAGTTGGCTCTGCGGCCCGTCGCTCGCGCGTCCGGCGGACCGACGAGAGGCCGAGAGACTCTCTCGGCGAAGGTGTGGTGGCACCGCGATGTAGAGCCCTTCGCCCACACCTCCAGGGCAACACCACTCTGGAGGAACGATGAGACCACCAATCACCGAACACCCGACCCGGCAACGACTCCTGGCCTCGGCTCTGACCGACGCCGAGCCCGGCGGCCTCGTCCGCCTCAAGGGCTGGGTGCACCGCCGGCGCGAGCTCAAGAGCGTGACCTTCCTGGTGCTGCGCGACCGCTCGGGCCTCGCCCAGGTCGTGCTGCCGCCCGGCGCGGACGTGCCTCCCGAGGAGACGCCCATCGAGGTCGTCGGCACCGCGACCGCCAACCCGCAGGCTCCGGGTGGCGTCGAGGTCACCGACGCCGTCGTCACCCCGCTCAGCGAGCCGGCCGACACCCCTGCCGTCGAGCTCTGGCGGCCCACCCTCGACGCCGGCCTCCCCGTGCTCCTCGACCATGCCGCGACGACCTGGCGGCACCCGCTGCAGCAGGCGAAGTGGGCGCTCGCCGCGGCCTCGCTGCGCGGCTTCCGCGAGACGCTCGACGGCCAGGGATTCACCGAGGTGCACTCCCCCAAGCTGGTGGAGGCCGCGACCGAGTCGGGTGCCAACGTCTTCGAGGTCGACTACTTCGGCCGGCCGGCGTACCTGGCGCAGAGCCCGCAGTTCTTCAAGCAGCAGCTGGTCGGCGTCTTCGAGCGCGTCTACGAGGTCGGACCGGTCTTCCGCGCCGAGCCGCACGACACAGTGCGCCACCTCGCCGAGTTCGTCTCCCTCGACGTCGAGCTCGGGTTCGTCGAGGATCACCGCGAGGTGATCGACTGCCTGCGCGACACCGTCGCCGGAATGGTGGCGGCGATCCACTCGTACGCCGGCGACGCGGTCGAGCGGCTGGGCATCACGGTCCCGGATGTCGCCGAGGACCTGCCCGTGGTGCACTTCCGCGACGCCCTGCGGATCGCGGGCGCACCCGATGACGAGCCCGACCTGGCGCCGGCCCACGAGCGGGCGCTCGGCGAGTGGGCGCGAGCCGAGCACGGCTCGGACCTCCTCGTGGTGGAGGGCTACCCCACCGCGAGCCGTGCGTTCTACAGCCACCCAGACCCCGCCGATCCGCACTGGTCGCGGTCCTTCGACCTGATCTTCCGCGGGGTCGAGCTGGTCAGCGGCGCCCAGCGACTGCACCGCTACGAGGACTACGTCGCCACGCTCGAGAGGCGCGGCTACCCGCTCGCGCCCTATGCGTCGTACGTCGAGGCCTTCCGCCGCGGCATCCCGCCCCACGGCGGCTTCGCGATCGGGCTCGAGCGGTGGGTCGGCCGGCTCGTCGAGGCCGCCAACATCCGCGAGGTCACCCTCTTCCCGAGAGATCTCAACCGGCTGGCGCCATAGGCGACGCGGGGTCACGTGCATCCCAGGTTGACCTGGGATGTTGGCACTTCCCCCTGGTTGTGCGGTGGGTGAAGTAACAACAACCCAGGTCAACCTGGTGTGCGTGGGGCGACCTACGCCAAGTCAGCAGGGTCGACGTGGCGACCGACGACGGTACGGATCCGGGCGGTGGCGTCCCAGTCGTTGACGTGCATCCCGGCGAGGACGAGATCGCCCTTCAACCAGTACGCCGTCAAGGGGCCGGCGCCGTCGTCGAGACTCTCGTCGCCGCGCACCACGACCTCGTCGAAGTCACCGGCACCGGCGTGGCCGACGTACTCCATGCCCAGGTCGTACTGGTCGGTGAAGAAGTACGGCTGCCTCGTGTACGGCGTCTCGTCGCCGAGCATCGCCCGGGCCGCGGCGGCGCCCTGCTCCTTGGCGGTGTCCCAGTGCTCGACCCGCAGCCGGCCGAGCACGGGGTGGTCCTCGGAGGCGATGTCACCGGCTGCGTAGACATTCGGGTCGCTCGTGCGCAGGGTGGCGTCGACGAGCACTCCGTTGTCGACCGCCAGACCTGCCGCGTCGGCGAGGTCGACGTCGGGAGCCGCGCCGATGCCCACGACGACCGCGTCGGCGGTGATCTCGCTGCCGTCGGAGAGCGTCGCCCGGACACCGTCCGGCCCGTCCTGCACGGCGGTGACCGTCGTCTCGAGCCGCAGATCGACGCCGTGCTCGCGGTGGAGAGCCGCGAAGTACGCGCCCATGCGCTCGCCGAGCACTC
The DNA here is from genome assembly GCA_963767345.1 of uncultured Actinomycetota bacterium. Taxonomy (GTDB): domain Bacteria; phylum Actinomycetota; class Actinomycetes; order Propionibacteriales; family Nocardioidaceae; genus Nocardioides. Next base: position 2,009,762 of record CAVYDO010000003.1, on the reverse strand, counting down.
CCTGGAGGGGCTGCGCCTGCGGCTCGACGACCGTCACCTCACCGCCCTTGTCCCGGGCGGCCGCCGCGACCTCCAGGCCGATCCAGCCCGCGCCCACGATCAGCAGACGTCGGTTGAGGACCTCCTGAAGGGCATGGCAGTCCTCGATCGTCCGCAGGTAGTGGGCGGGCACATCCTCGAACATCGGCAGCCGCCGCGGCTGAGATCCCGTCGCGAGCAGCAGCCGGTCGTAGCCGAACCGCTCTCCACCGGCCGACACCTCGCGGGCGGCCAGATCGACGGACTCGACCGGGGTACCGGCGCGGACGTCGACCTCGTTGTCGGCGTACCACTGCTCGTCCCGGACGAAGAGCTTGTCCTCGGGCTCCTTGCCGAGCAGCACTCCCTTGGAGAGGCCCGGACGCTCGTAGGGGAGGCGCGGCTCGGCCGCGAAGAGCGTGAGCTCACCGTCGTACCCCTGCGCTCGCAGCTCCGTGACGGCCGCGCCTGCGGCCAGTCCTCCACCCACGACGACGATGCGCCGCGGCTGTCCAGAATCCTCTGCAGTCATGCTCCCCAGCGTGCCACCTCGAGGGCACCTCAGGTCAAGGCCACCGATTCGTCCATGGTGAGTGAGCGTGGAACTACATGGGAGGGCACAGACGAATCGGGGTCACCCGTTGTTCTTCGGCGGCTTGGTAGGCGGCGGGGGCGGCTTGCAGATCACCGTGTCGGAGGGCGTGTACGTCGTGTGCATCTTCTCGGTGCGCTCCAGATCCGACGAGCCCGCGCGGCGCCAGTAGCGCCAGATGTCGATGTCGAAGCCGCCGTACCCGGTGTTGGGGTAGCAGTCGGGCGTGGTGAGCGTGCGGGTCGCCGGGGAGGTGAAGTTGTAGCGGTTGCCGGTCTCGGTGGTGATGTCCCAGTACTTCGTGGAGTACATCGACACCGTGACGGCTCCCTGCGCGCTCGGCGAGCCGGGGCTGAGCTGGGCGGCGACGAGCACGCCGTACGGGGTGTCGTTCTTGAACCGGAGGTCGACCGAGGGCCAGGCGACCGTCGCCTCGCGCCCGACCGGGTAGCGGTCGATGTAGAACGAGTGCGGCTTGTGCTCGACGTCGGTCATGCCGGCGAAGAAGGCGGCGTTGAATGTCGTCGTCGCCATCTGCGAGACGCCGCCGCCGAGGTCCTCCTTGAAGATGCCGTTGCTGATGATGAAGCCCTCGGTGAAGCCGTTCTCGGCGGTCCGCTCACCCACGGTCTCGTTGAGGGAGAAGGTCTCGCCCGGCTTGACGATGGTGCCGTCGACCAGCTCCGCCGCGCGGCCGATGTTGATATTGCGGTACTCGGCGTAGGGGTAGTACGTCGTGAATGTCGACACCCGGCGCTTGATGCCGAGGGCCCTGGCGTCCTTGGTGGAGAACCTCGGCTCGTCGACCTTCGACGGCACCTCCATCGACCGCTCGCCCTCCGGCCTGCGGACCAGGTCGAGGAACGCGCTGTCGACGGCCTCGCGGTCGAAGGTCACACCGGGCTTGGCGGGGATCACCCGGGGCGCGCCGTCGACGAGCCTGACCGTCGCGTCGACCGGCCGGCCCTTGCCGGAGATCAGGCCGGAAAGGCTCTTCGCCAGCAGGTCGCCGTCGAGCTCGGGTTGGAGGACACCGTCGCGGGGGGTCATGGTCAGCGCACCGGCGTACTGCCGCGGCATGAGCTTGACCTCGGAGCCGCCGAACCGGAAGACCACCGGAGCCGACATCGCGGGGTTGGCGAACTCGGCGACCGCCTGCTCGACGTCGGCGGAGTCGACCTCGGGCTCGACCTCGGTGAGCGGCAGCGTCGCGGACGCGCCCTCCTCGAGGTACGCCGCCTCGAGGGCGGCGCGGGCGGCGTCGGGGTCGAGGGCCTGACCGACCTCGGCGTCGGTCACCTTGAAGCCGCCCGGCCTGAAGGTGACCGCACCCTCGACGGCATCGACTCCGACCTCGTCTCCGAGCGCAGCGACGTAGGCGTCGAAGGCGGCATCGTCGACATCGATGACCGCATCGAGCTCGTCTCCGCCGGTGAAGTAGTCCCACAGGCGCTTGGGATCCCAGCTGCGCTCGGCGCCGGCGTCCGCGACCGAGGCCTCGTAGTCGACCGAGAAGCCGAGGTCGGCGGGGTCGACCTGGCGGGTCTCCCCGTCTATCTCCACCGTCAGCGGCGCGTCGGCGCGCTCCGCGAGGCCGCGCTCGAGCGCGGCGGCCGCCTCGGTCCTGTCCATGCCGCCGACCTTGACGCCCGCGACGGTGGTGCCACGCGGGATGCGGTCGCCCGCGGCGTAGTAGGCGAACGCGTAGGCGCCGCCGACGAGCACCAGCAGGCCGAGGATCAACAGGACGACGACCTTGCCGCCCGCCTTCTCCTTGGGCGGCGGCGATGCGTATGTGGCAGTCACCGGCCAAGCCTAGAGTCGCGGGCCCGGCGATCCCGCATTCGCGCCGGGCGCCGGGCGCGTCCGCGGACGCGCCAGAGCGGTGACGCCGAGCAGGCCCATCGCGACGGCCGACGCCTGGAGCAGATAGCCGGGAAGGTCGGCCGAGACCACATAGTCGCCCTCCGGCCGCGACACGCCCAGATGGAGGACCGTCCCCGCCCAGGCGAGGCAGAAGGGCAGTCGCACCCACCAGCGAGCCGGTAGCGCCAGAGCGGTCGCGCCACTTGCCACCAGACCGAGCGGCAGCCCCCACCACAACGGGTGCAGCGCCGCCACCGCGACCGCCGTGACCGCCCCGAGCCATGCCGTACCGAGACCCGTCAGGAGCCGGCCGACGATGCTCACGAGCGGGTCACCGACGGCTCAGAGACCCGCGAAGAGGTCGGTCTCGAGGCCGTCCTCGCTCACCGGGCCGCGCTGCCCCTTGGCGATCCGGTAGTGCTCGACACCCATCACCTCGTTGCCGAGGTTGTTGGAGAGCGCGAAGAACGGCCCGTCGGTGGAGATCTGGGTGGCGTGCGCCGTGAGCGCCGCGAGCTTCTGCTCGACGTACGGAGTGGCGTCGACGAACGCCGAGAGGTCCTCGTCGGCGGTGAAGAACGGTGGCAGCTTGCCGTCGGGGTCCATGCCCTCGAAGGTCGTGGTGTCGCCCGCGTCGCGCAGCTTGCGCAGGCTGTCGCGCAGCCCACCCTCACTGATCGCGCTCCAGTAGATCTTCGCGATCTCCCAGGGCTCGCCGAGGTCACGCCGGTACGACGGCACCGCGGCGAGCTGCGCGGCGTACATCGCGACCCGGTGCGCCTGGATGTGGTCGGGGTGGCCGTAGCCGCCGAACTGGTCGTAGGTGACCAGGACCTGGGGCCGGACCTCGCGAATGATCTCGACCAGGTGGTCCGCGGCCTCGGTGAGATCGGCCTTCCAGAAGGCGTTGTCGGGCACGAACTCGCCCGCGACTGCGTGGCCGTCCTCGTGCCAGGCCATGCCGGAGTCGTGGTAGCGGCCGAAGCCGCCGAGCCAGCGGTGGTCGGTGACGCCCAGGAGACGCATCGCCTCGGCGATCTCCTCGCGCCGGTGCTCACCGAGCCCGCCGTCGCGCTCGTAGGCAAGATGCTCGACCTCGGGCACCAGGATCTCACCCATCTCGCCGGCGGTGCAGGTGACGAGCGTGACCCCGCGGCCCTCCGCGGTGTACTTGGCCATGGTGGCGCCCTGGCCGATCGTCTCGTCGTCGGGATGCGCGTGGACGAGAAGCAGGCGCTGGTCGTGAGGGTCGAGTGGCATGGGTCGAGCGTAGGCATCTCCTCGACGGCCGCCGGAGAGGGTCCACGGTGACGGGCTCGGGCAGGATGTGCCCATGACAGCGAAGGCCGAGCCGGCCGATGGCGGAGGCAGCCTGCTCACCGTCGCCATCGCGTTCGGGGCGAACCTGGTCATCGCGATCGCCAAGACGATCGCGGCCGCACTGACCGGGTCGGCCTCGCTGGTGGCGGAGGCCGCGCACTCGTGGGCCGACGCGGGCAACGAGGTGTTCCTGCTCGTGGCCGAGCGGGCCGGCTCCCGCCCGCGCGACGAGACCCATCCGCTCGGCTACGGCCGGGCCGCCTATGTGTGGTCGATGATCGCGGCGTTCGGGCTCTTCACGGTCGGCGCGGTCGTCTCGGTCGTCCATGGCGTGCAACAGCTCGGCGCCCCGGGGGAGGAGGCGGGCAGCTACCTGATCGGCTACCTGGTCCTCGGCCTCGCCTTCGCCCTCGAGGGAGTGTCCTTCCTCCAGGCGCTCCGCGAGACCCGGGGCGCCGCCGTCCGAGCCGGGCTCCACCCGTTGCGCTACATCTCCCGCACGTCCAACCCGACGCTGCGCGCGGTGTTCGCCGAGGACGCCACGGCGCTCGTCGGGCTGGTGATCGCCGCGGCCGGCATGCTGCTGCACCAGGTGACCGGCAACGCGATCTACGACGCGATCGGCTCGATCCTGGTCGGCGTCCTGCTCGGCTTCATCGCGATCTTCCTCATCTCGCGCAACCTCGACTTCCTGACGGGGCAGGCGGTCAGCCCCACGGTGCACAACCGGATGCTCGCCGAGCTGCTCGCGTTCCCACAGGTCTCCGCGGTCACCTTCCTCTACCTGGTGTACGTCGGTGCCGACCGGACCTTCATGATCGCGGCCGTCGACCTCGAGGGCGACCCCGACCAGATGACCGCCGCGGCGCAGCACCAGGCGATCGAAGACGCGCTCCAGACCAACCCCAACGTCGAGTACGCCGTCCTCACCCTCTCCGCACCCGGGGCCGCCGCGTTGACCCCCATCGGCGACCGTTGACGACCTGCCGCCCGTCAGCACCGATTCGTCTGCGCCCTCCCACGTAGTTTCCCGCGTGGCCACCGAGACGTTTCGGTGGTCAGAGCCGTCGCGGGCCGGCGAGGTGGGACCGCAGCTGGGCGAGGAAGGGACGATCGGGGCCCAGCCAGTCGACGTCGTCGAGCTCGTCGGCGGCGAGCCAGCGGAGGTCGGCGTGCTCGACCGGATGCGGGTCGGCATCGTCGAGCTGCTCGACGTACGCCGCCCGGAGCACGTGTGTCTCGCCGATCGGCGCCTCACCCGCCAGCCAGGCCGTGACGCCGACCTCGATCCCGAGCTCCTCGCGGATCTCCCGGACCAGCGCCTCGTCGGGTGCCTCCCCGGGCTCGACCTTGCCGCCCGGCAGCTCCCAGCCGGGCGGAGTCGTACGGCGGGCGGCCAGCACGCGTCCGTGGCGGACGATGGCGGCGCCGACGACGAGCTGGACCATGGGGCGAACCCTGCCAGTCCGCCGGTTACCGTGCTGCCATGCGCCCCGAGGACGCCGGCTCCGGGTCCGCCGGCTACCTCGCCGGCCTGCACCTGCGCCGTACCGACGAGAACGTCCGCGAGATCGACGCGCTCGCGGACCTGGTCGGTGGCCGCGCCGGCGTCGACGGCCTGCTGGACGATCTGAAGTACTCGGCGCGGCGATGGTGGGCGCCACGGCTGCTCGGCCGCGCCGTCCGGCGCGCCCTGCGGTGGGACCGCTACGACACCCGCGACCGGCGCTGGTGGCCGCAGGGCATCTCGACCTCCGCCGACGCGTCCGACACCGAGGACATCGACGGTCGGCGGGTGCTCGTCGCGACCTGGTACTCCAAGGAGCTAGACGGCACCGAGAGCCACGGCTCACGGGTGACCTTCCTCGACCTCGACACGCTGCGCTACCGGCACGTGCTGCTCGTGGTCCCGACCCTCGACGAGGACGGCGTGCTCTCGCTCGCCCCACTCCGGATCCACGCCGGCGGCATCGTCTGGGCCGGCCCCTATCTGCACGTCGCGGCGACGGAGCGCGGCTTCGTGACCTTCCGTGTGGACGACATCCTGCGCGTGCCGGGCGACGACGACCGTCCCGACGATCTCGGGGTGTTCGGCAACCGGGTCTTCTCCTATGGGCACCGCTACGTGCTGCCCGTCCGCTTCCGCTACCGCGCGTACGCCGCCGACGGCGTGACCAGGTTGCGCTACTCCTTCCTCTCCCTCGACCGGGCGGCGAGCCCACCGGCCATCGTCGCGGGCGAGTACGGCCGCGGCGAGCAGACGACCCGGCTCGCGCGCTTCCGCCTCGATCCGGCGACCTGGCAGCTGGAGACCGACGAGGACGGCCACTCCCGCCCGCTCGCCCCCGACGAGAACGGGCCCGTGCAGATGCAGGGTGCGGCCCTCGCCCGCGGGCGCTTCCACATCACCGTCTCGCGCGGGCCGCGGTGGCCGGGCGACGTGTACGCCGGCCTCCCCGGCGCCTTCGCTCGGCATGCGCTCGCGACGCCGATGGGTCCCGAGGACATCGCCTACTGGCCGTCGACCGACACCCTGTGGTCGCTCTCCGAGCACCCCGGGCGGCGTTGGCTGTTCGCGATGCCGCGCGGCTACTTCGACTAGCTCCACTCCGAGCGGAGCCCGGGGACGTGAGTCGGGACCGCCCGGCGCGGCATCCGTTCGAGCCGGCGTCCCGACTCGAGGGCCGTGCCCTGCAAAGACGCGCCGACTGGGCTCAATCGGCGAGCGCCTGGGCGGCGCGCGCCAGATCCTCGACACCCTTGGTGAGCCACTCTCTGCGGTCGGTGACGAGGTCGAGGTGGAAGCCGAAGAGCGCCGAGTCCACCAGCGTGACGATGCGGGCCACGCGCCGCGCCGGAGCGCCGCTCCGCTCGAAGTAGTCGCGCAGCGCCGCCGCCCAGCGGTCGTTGCTCTCGCGGGCGACCGTCCGATGCGGCTCGACGCCGATCTGGCCGGTCGCCGCGGCCTGGATGTACACGTCGAGACACCTGCCCAGCGTCGGATCGTCGTACGCCGCCCAGAGCCGGTTGACCGCGGACCTCACCGTCGGCGCGGCCGGGAGCGCCTGGACCATCGCCGTGCTGCGGTCGCTCGCTCGCGCCGTGACCGCGGCGACCAGACCGGCATGGCTGCCGAAGTGATAGATGAGCATCCGGTCGCTCGTGCCGATCGCCGAAGCGAGGGGGCGGAGGGTCAGCCCGATCAGACCGTGCTCGAGCACGTGGTCCGTGGCGGCCTCGATCAGCCACTCCCGTCGGTCCTGCCGGCTGGCCATGGCGCCAACGTAGCATCTGCTACATTGGAGACGGAAATGTAGCGACTGCTACAGCAAACCAGAAGGAGCTTGATCATGTGGGGCGCAGCGATCCTGCTGACCCTGGCCATCGGCGTCGAGGTCGGCGCCACCGCGGTCCTGCCGCGCGCTGAAGGGTTCACCAATCTCGGCTGGAGCCTGGTCACCGCGACCGGCTACGGACTGTCCATCTGGCTGCTCGCCCTGGTGGTGAAGCGGATGGACGTTTCCGTCGCGTACGCCGTCTGGTCGGGCGCGGGCACGGCCCTCGTCGCCGTCCTCGGCACGATCTTCCTCGGCGAGCACATGAACCTGGCCAAGGGGATCTGCCTCGGCCTCATCGTCGCCGGCGTGGTCGGTCTCAACGTCTTCGGCGGTGCGCACGCCTGACCCAGCAGGTCCGCGCCAGGTCCACCGCCCGGCCAGGTCGGCCAGTCGGTGCGATCAGGCCGGTGCGATCTCGTCACCGACCCGGAGCGTACGCCGCTCCCCCGGCCCGAGCTCCGGGATGAAGCGCACCCCGAACCAGGTGGTGCCGTCCCAACCGCGGCGCTGCGCCAGGGTGCGGATCGGCTCCTTGGTCGTGTGCAGTCCGGTCAGGTCGATGGTCGTCAGGACGCAGCGGTCGCAGAGCTCACCCTGGCGCCACCAGGTGTCGCCGACACGGAGCCGCTGCCAGCCGTCCTCGGCGTACGGCTCGGCGCCGTCGACGACGACATTGGGCCGGAACCGCTGGGCCGCGCGGACCGGGTCGGCCCAGTCGGGGCTGCCGTCCTCGATCCGGCCGCGAAGGTCGGCGACGGACGACTCGGTCACCAGCAGGATCGGGCCGGCGTCCGCGAGCGCCATCAGCTCACCGTCGCGCCCACCGTGGCTCTCGGTGATCTCGCGCCGCTGGCGAGGCGACTGCCAGGCGAGCCGCAAGGGGCGTCCGGCCCGCTCGCTCACCCAGGCCGCGGCCACCGGGTCCGCCAGGGTGAGCTCGTCGATCCGGCTCATCCTCGTGGTCGTCGTCGGCGCGGCGGGCGGTGGGGTCGTGACCTCGAGCCGGCCACCCTTCCGGTCGGTCAGCGTGAGTACGTCGCCGCTCGCGCGGGCGGTGACTCCCAGCAGCGCATGACACTCGCGTGCCGACACCCGGTTGCCCTCCCCGTCGAGCACCACCCAGCGACGGTCGTGCTCGAAGCCCTGCGCGGTCAGGGTCACCTCCGGGCTCGGCGTACCTCCGAAGGACTTCACCGGATAGGTCCACAGCCGGGTCACACGCACTCGCCCAGCCAACCAGACCGGGGGTCACGCGACGCGGTGGGAGCAATCTGCATCACATACTGGTACCATTTTGTCGTGAGCAGACAGATCGCCGTTCGGCTCCCAGACGAGCTCGCCTCGTTCGTCGATTCCGAGGTCGCGGCGGGCCGTGCGCCGAGCCGGGCAGCGGTCGTGACCCGCGCACTCGAGCGCGAACGGCGACAGCAACTCGCCTTCGCCGACGTCGAGATCCTCAAGCGCCTCCACGGCGCCGACGACCTCGACGGCCTCGCCGAGCATGCCGCACGACTGTCGATCGACCTGGACTGACAGTGCGGCCGATCCATCTCGCGCGGCTTGACAAGAGCCGCCCGGTCCTCGTCCTCACCCGCGAGCTTGTGCGGCCTCACCTTCGCCGCGTCACCGTCGCGCCCATCACCTCAACGGTCTGGGGCCTGTCGACCGAGGTGGCCGTCGGCGCGCGCAACGGCCTCGACGATGACTCGGTGGTGAGCCTCGACAACGTCGTGACGATCCCCGTTACGGACCTTGGCCGACCCATCGGCTTCCTGCAAACGGATCAGGAACGGGCGTTGACCCAGGCCATCATCGCCGCATTCGACCTCGTGTAGGCCATCCCAGATGCCCATTCGATCGCCGCGAGCCACCGCATTCGCCCCGAGGCCCGCGAGCGCGCCGGGCTGACCCGCCGACTCGTTACCGGGAACGCCCGGTCGACGGGCAAGGAGTTCCGGCAAGTGCCCGGTGGGTGGGCTGGGAGTTCCGGCAAGTGCCCGGTCAGTGGGCCAGGGCGGTCGCGCGGCGGCGGTCCAAGGGGGATGGGCGGCGGTCGAGGCGCTCGTCGAGCAGTTCGACGGCCTGCTCGATCAGGCCGTCGTTGACCAGGCAGAAGATCAGCGTCTCCTCGATCACGTCGCGCTGGGCGGCCGAGCCGCCGATCGTGACCAGCGTGGGCAGCGCCGTACGGAGGTGGCCGACGGCATCGCCCCAGCGCTCCTCGATCACGGCCAGGAAGCCGTCACACACCAGCGCCACGATCGACCGCATCGTCGCCTCGCCCGCGGCGGCGCAGTGGGCGCGCAGGCTCGACAGGCCGGCCAGGTCGCCGGCCGCGGCCAACGACATCGCCGCGTGCATCGCCACGAACGGGGTCTCGGGCGCAACGACCAGCCCACGCCCGACCACGCCGAGCACCGGGCCGACCGGCGGCGGGGCGGCCTCCGGCCCGAACGCCGCGGGTACGCCGTGCGGAGCCGCTGCGGCATCCCAGCCCGAGGTGGTCACCCGCCACCGCCACAGCAGGCTGGCGCTGTCGATGAGCGCCCGTACTCCGGTGACCGTCGGCGGCGCGAGCTGCGAATAGTAGCGGCCGCGCACCGCCTCGGTGTCGCCGAGCACGAGCTCGTGGAGCGCCGCGTGCCAGGAGAAGTGCGCCCGATGACCGCTCGACCGGCCGCTCTCGGCGACCCAGTGGTCGAGCCACGCCCGGCCGGCCTCGTGCTGCCCCGTCTCGTACATCACATGGGTCAGGGCGTGCACCGCGTGCCCGCTCGACGGTTCGCAGGAGAGCGCGCTCTCGGCGAGCAGGCCCGCCTCCTCGAAACGGCCCTGGTCCTGACGGGTGAAGGAGAGCAGGGAGACGTACCACCAGTGGTCGCCGTACGCCGGCGCGAGCCCCTCGACCAGCTCCCAGGCCTCCCGCTGGATGTCGGTCACGCCGGAGAAGGCGATGGTCGGCACCCCCGCAGAGACCGCCAGCACGTCGCGGGGATAGGTCGCGATGTGGCCCATGAGCGCCTGCGCGCCGCCGTGCCGGGCGTCAGCCACCCGCCGCCCGACGACGTCGACGAGGCTGGCCTCCCGGGCGTCGCCCTTGACGCGCACGGCCTCGCGCGCCCTCTCCAGGGACGCCTGTACGTCGCACGCGGCCCCCGCCTCGTGACCGAGCATCGCCAGCGCGGCATGCCCGACCGCGAAGCCGGGGTCGATCTCCGTGGCCTCGCGAATCAGGTCCTCGCCACCCGACTCGAGGCGCATGATCTTCTCGAGGCCGGCGTTGTACGCCGCGGCGGCCTCCGCGGTCGTGGAGATGGGCAGGCCGAGCATGTCGCGCGGCCGCGCCACCGGGTGGTGACCTGAGACCACCCGTCCGTCGGCGAGCACGCGCGGGAGCGGGGCGAGAGCGTCGAGCAGGTCGGTCGCGAGCTGGCCGGCCTGGCCGCGGATCTCCGGCACCGCGGTCGACTCGAAGAGCTCGCCGCGCCGCAGCGACCCGAGGGTCCAGATCGGCGCGGCCGTCGTGCCGGTGTGATCGACGGAGTCGTCCGCGCCGGGTACGGAGACCGAGGCCGGCGGTGGACAGTGTCGCCAGCGCCCCCGGGCCGGCGGGCTCGAGCAGGCCGGCGAGCAGCGGGTCGGCGCGGACGTCGACACCCGGGCCGGTGCAGTTGACGACCCAGCCCACCTCCCGGGTTGTGCCGTCGGACAGGGTCACCGCGAGGCCGCCCTCGGCGAGCGGCCGGGCATCCAGCACCTCCGCGGCGCCGAGCAGGAGCGCCTCGTCCTTGGCCATCCGCTCCAGAGAGTCGGCCGAGCTCGGCGGCATCCGGTGCCGGAGCACACCCCAGGCGCCGGCGTCCTCGCGCATGAAGTCGAGCCGCTCGTCCTCGGAGAGCCGCCCCCACAAGGTGGCGACCTGGTAGCGCAGGCCGTCGACGCCCGCGCGCCAGTCGCCGGTGCTCGCCTCGACCGAGCGGACGTAGTCCTTCGCGCGCCGGCGCAGCTCCGGGAGCCTGTGCCCCCAGTCGCTGATGTCGGGGATGGCCGCGAGCGCGGGCGGCGAGACGTGGGTCTCCGGGAGCCGGGCATGGCGTGAGATCACGTGCAGCCGCCGGCTCGCGCGGCTCTCTCGCAGGGTCAGGGCGACGTCGACCATGGTGAGTCCGGACCCGACGAGGAGTACGTCGGCGGGGCCGGCGTGGTCGCGCGCGATCAGGTCCAGGAGGCCCGGGCGCCAGGGGTCGTCGACGAAGAACGGGCTGCGGCGCAGCGACTCCGGGGCCCAGCGAGTGCCGATCTCGGGGAGCCCGACCGCCAGCACCGCGCCGTCGGCCGCCAGCGTCGTGCCGTCGGAGAGGCTGAGCCCGACCCCGCCACCGGTGCGGTCGAGCCCATGGACGCTGACCCGGCGATGCTTGAGCGTCGCCGTGTCGGCGGCGGCCGACGCGACGTCGGCGAGGGTGTCGGTGAGGTAGCGGCCGTACTCACGGCGGGGGGCGAACTCACACGCATCGCCCGCGCCCACGCCCTTCTGGCGGGTCCGCCAGGCCACGAAGTGGCCGGGGTCCTCGGGAAACGCGCTCATGCCGCTGGCCGCGACGTTGAGCAGGTGCCGGTCGTCCGTCGTACCGAAACGCGACACCACGGCCGCACTGGTCGGCGGGGTCGAGGAGCACGACGTCGAGGCCCGTGGAGCGACGGCTCGCCGTGCGCAGGAGCTGGATCGCGGTCAGCGTGCCGGAGGCACCCGCTCCGACGATCGCGACGGTCGGTCGCGAGGCGGGCGAGTCGCCGCGGTCAGCCGCGGCGCGGTTGCTGGACATCTCTGCCTCCGACGGGTCTCCGGCTGCTCGGCGGTGGGTCTCACGCGACGAGATGTCCTATCTATATCAAATTAATCAAGATAAGGTCCCATCGGCACGCCGCCGAGCGCCGCCCCGGGCGGTCAGCCCGACAGAGACCGACCCGACGCGGCCAGCGCCTCGGACAGGATCCGGACCGCGCGCGGGCCGACGCCGTGCAGCGCATGGAGCTCCCGTTCGCTGAGGCGGACCACACCCTCGAGGCTGGTGATGCCGGCGCCCACGAGCGCACGGGTCGCCGGGTTGCCGATCGCCTTCGGCAGGTCGCCCACCTCCCCCGCCCGGGCGGTCTCGGCGGCCCTCGCCTCGGCGGCCAGTCGCTTGGGAGCGCGGTGCAGCCAGGCTCGCCGTACCCAGTGGTTGGCCTGCTGACCGTCGAGGCCGGCGAGCGGGAGCCGGGCGCCCACGAGGGTCTGCCTCCGAGTCAGCCGATCAGCACCCGGCACCGACCCGAGAGCCGCGACGACGTCGGCCTCGGAGAGATGGAGCTGGGCGAGGCCATCCTTGGTGATCGAGCAGAAGCCCTTGCCACGCACGGAGAACGACACCATCCCGAAGTGCGTGCCCTCCTCGCTCTCGGGCAGTGCGAGGGCAGCCTTGCGGATCTGGGCGACGGTGGTCATCGCCACACCATCACACGGATCACGCCGCCAGAACGCCGACGACGGCCGCCAGGATGACCGTGTTGAAGATGAACGCGATCATGCCGTGGACGGACACCGTGCGGCGCATGCGCGGCGATGTCACGTCGACGTCGGTCGTGCCGAAGGTGGTCGACACCGAGAGCGCGAAGTAGACGTAGTCGACCGCGCCGACGGGTCCCTTTCCGGGGAAGTCGAGGCCACCCCCCTCCAGGAGGTCGTCCGCGTAGTAGCCCACGGTGAACGAGACGACCACGCAGACCCAGGCGACGAGGATGACCGCCAGGCCGACGGCGATCCGGAGCTCGTCGGGCATCGTCGAGCCGAGCTCGTCACCGCGTGGCATCCAGTAGACGCCCACCGCGAGCGCCAGAGCACTGACGAAGATCGAGACGCCGGGGCCTGGCGACGTGCCCAGCAGGTAGCGCTGCACCCACGTCCCGTGCCCGTGCCGCTGCGACCAGGCGCGGACGTCCGCCGGCGAGGCGAGGGTGAAGGCGAGGACGGTGACCGCCACATACGCGGCCAGGTACGACGCCACGGTCACGATCGCGTTGTCGAGCCCCGGGTAGGCGGCGCTGCCACCGGCAGACGGACCGAACAGCGCGAGGGCTGCCCCGACGACCGCACAGACGGCGAGCGCCACGCCTGCTCGCCGTCTCTCCCCCAGCCACTTGTCCGCGGACCACGGCACGACGTCATCCCTTCCGTTGCGGCACGTCCGCCGATCCTCGCACGACCGCCCCGTGCGGCGCCCCGTTCGGCCGCGGCGCGGCCGGCGGGTCAGCCGAGGCGGAGCACCTCGAGTCCGAGCCACGCGGCCAGGTCGCGGATCTCCCGCTCGACGGCGGTGCGCATCGTCTTGGCGAAGGGCTGGTCCTCGTGGAGGGCGTCGACCCTGAGCACACCCTCCTTGCGGTCGGCCGTGGCGTCGAGCTTGCCGACCAGCCGGTCGCCGTACAGGACGGGCAGGGCGTAGTAGCCCCAGCGCCGCTTGGCGGCGGGCTTGTACATCTCGAGCTGGTAGTCGAAGTCGAAGATCTCGGTCATCCGCTTGCGGTCGAAGACGAGCCGGTCGAGCGGCGAGAGCAGTGCGGCACGACCCTCGAAGGCGTCGATGCCGTCGGCGTTGCCCGGAAGGTACGCCGGGTCGACGCGCCATTCGCCCCTGACGCTGTCGATCGAGGCTCGCTCCCCCACCTCGCCGACGGTGTTCTGCTCGCCGGGGATCTCGGTGCCCGTCGCCCGCGCGATGCCGAGGGCGGAGAGCCGCCGCTCGGCGCGCCGTACGAACGTCTCCTCCAGCGGGACGGGCGGATCGTCGGGATAGACGCGCTCGGCGAGATCCCACAGCTGCTTGCGGCCCTCGCGGGCCGACACAGCGACCTCGCCACGCTGCACCATCTTGTCGAGCAGCATCGACACGGTCTTGTTGTTGTTCCAGCCGCTCGACCGCCACGGCCGAACGATCGTGTCGGGCAGCTCGGCCGTGGGCAACGGACCGTCCGCCCGCAGGTGCTCGAGGACGTCGCGGCGGCACTCGTCGTTGTCGCGCACCCACTCGGCGATCTCGACCTCCCAGTCCTTGAGCTCGCCGTGAGGCCCTCGTCCCGGCTCCGGCCAGGCAGCCATCTCGGCCGTGAAGAGCGCGATGTCCTCCGGGGGCCGGATCATGCCGCGCAGCTCGATCAGCTCCTGACCGGCGAGCGCGTTGGCGAGGTCCTCCGGGTCGTACCCCGTCCCGAGCCGGCTCCAGAGCACGAGGTCGGCACTCGGTGCGACGGCGGAGGTCAGGTCGAGCTGCAGCATCGTCAACCGGCGTACGACGTCGAACAGGTCACTCGGCCGCCGTTTGGTCAATGCCTGCGCGGTGACGGCGATGCGTCGCGCGTCACGCCGGGAGAGCCGATGCACCTCGGGCATGCCGTGAAGCGTAGAGGCGGTTGCGGACGCCCGGCGTCCGCCCACACGCCGCATCCCGCGGAGCGCGACGAGGTCGAGTGCCCAGGTGGCTGTATTCACGGCTTGCCCCAGCACTCGACCCCGTCCTGGCGGTGCAGTTAAGGTTAGGCACACCTAACTTCTAGGAGCTCCCTTGACGCGCACCCGAACCCGCCAGGCCGCGGCGCTGGTCGCCGCCGTCCTCGCCGCAGCGACCCTCGTCGGTTGCGGCTCCGACACCGAGACCGAGACCGGCACCGGATCCGAGTCGGGCTCGACTGCCCGGACCGAGTCGGAGGAGAGCACGAGCGAAAGTTCGTTCCCCGTCACCATCGAGCACAAGTTCGGGGCCACGACGATCGAGGAGGAGCCCGAGCGCGTCGTCACGATCGGGCTGATGGAGCAGGACGCGGTGCTCGCGATGGGCGTCGTACCCGTCGGCACCACCGAGTGGTGGGGCGACCGAGACGGCGCGATCTTCGAGTGGGCCGAGGACGAGCTCGGTGACGCCGAGCGTCCGGAGAGGCTCGCGAGCGAGGAGGAGTACGAGTTGGTCGCCGCGCTCGAGCCCGACCTGATCGTCGCCATGTACTCGGGCATCAAGCAGAAGGACTACGACCTCTACTCCGCCATCGCTCCGGTGGTCGCCGCACCCGAGGGCACCGTCGACTACGGCGTCTCCTGGCAGGACATGACCCTCACCGTCGGCAAGGCGCTGGGCAAGGCCGAGCTCGCCCAGCGATCAGTCGACGAGATCGACCAGCAGGTCGCGGACCTGCGCGCCGAGCACCCGGAGTTCGAGGGCGAGGAGGCAGCATTCGCCAGCACCTACGACGGCATCTGGGTCTACGGCCCCCAGGACCCGCGCACCCGGATCCTGCAGGATCTCGGCTTCGTCTACCCCGAGGCGCTGAGGGGTGAGGCGGGCGAGGAGTTCGGTTTCAGCATGAGCGCCGAGAAGGCCGACCTGCTCGACGTCGCGGCGATCGTCTGGGTCGACGATGAGCGCTCCGTGCGCAAGGAGGTGCCGACCTACGACACGCTCGACCTGGCGAAGTACGGTCGCACCGTCTTCTACGGCGACGACGACAGCCCCGAGTACTACGCCACCGGCGGCTTCGTCTCCGTCCTGAGCATGCCCCTCATCCTCGAGGACCTCGTCCCCCGGCTCGCCGCGGCCGTCGACGACGACCCCAAGACGTCGACCGACTGACGAGCCGGTCGGGAGGCTCGTAGACGGACAGGCAGAACCCGGAACGCGAGCGGCGACAGGGCTCGTTTCCCGCGTGAGCGCGGGCAGCTCCGGAGGTTATGCCTGTCCGATTACGACACTCACCCGCGTGTCCCGGAGCCTCGCGGCCCCAGCCAGCGCGGCACCCTGGCGACGTACTCGTCGTACGCCGCCCCGAAGCGCTGCCTGAGCGCGGCCTCCTCGTCTCGGATCTGCAGCCGGTCGACGACGGCGACGAAGCCCGCGATGGGCAGCAGCGCGAGCCACGATCGGCGGACGACCGCGTGCGCGACGAGCAGGCCGGCCAGGCCGACGTACATCGGGTTGCGGGTTACCGAGTTGGGGCCGGTCTCGACGAGGGCGGTGACGGTGTCGACGGCGATCGGGTCGAGGGTCGTCCCGCGGCGGCGGAACTGGCGGGCCGCCGAGCCTGCGAGCGCCGCCGAGCCGAGCGCGATGACCGCGCCGCACGCCCGCGACGTGCGGGTGGTCGACGAACCGCGGGCCAGGAGGTGCTGGGCGACCGCCGCGCCGGCGGCGTACAGGGGTGGCGGGACATGAACGGCCATCAGCTCGGCGCCCCCTCGCGGAGCGCCCACTGCGCGGCACCGACCGACGCATCCAGCGCCGCCGTCGCCAGCACGAGCCGCGAGCCGATCCGGCTCGGGCGACTGCGCCAGCCGAAGAGGCAGACCGCGGTCCACAGGCCGTTGATCCCGGCGGCGGTCGCGAGAGCGGCCCGCGGCGGCCTTCGTCGCACCGCACCCGAGGCGCAGACCACGGCGGTGGCGGAAAGCGCCGCCACGAGCGGCAGACGGGACCGCAGCGTGGGGTCGACCGGGCGCAGCATCGCGTCGACGGCACCGATGCCGACCGCCGTGGCGGCGCACCCGGCCGCGTCGAGGGCGAGCACCGCCCGGGCGAGCTCGTCGCGCCGCGTCGTCCACGCCCTCGGCGCCGGCGCCTGGTCCAGGGGCTCGTGATCCATACTCCCCACGCTAGCCGGGCAGCCGAGGCCCGTCAGCGCTGCCGACAGCCGACGGCGCGACGCCCGCGGAGCCAACCTGCCCGGGCAGCGCTACAGATGCGCGACGCCGTCGAGGTAGCGACGGTAGCCGCCGCTGAGCAGCACCCGCTCCCCGACCACCTCGCAGGCGACGGTGCCGCCGCGGGCCGACAGCTGGCGACCGACCAGGCGGTCACGTCCGAGTCGCCGGGCCCAGTAAGGCGCGAGCTGGGTGTGGGCGGAGCCGGTCACCGGGTCCTCGGGCACGCCGGCGCGGGCACCGAACCAGCGCGAGACGAAGTCGACCGGGCGCGCGGGGTCGCCGTACTCGAGGCCATCGGCGGGCGCGGTGACGACCACTCCGCGCTGCGGCAGCGCAGCGATCGTGGCGAGGTCCCGCGCGAGCTCGGCGACGACGCCGGCGGAGTCGACGACGCAGACGAGGTCGAGCGACTGGTACATCTCGGCGACCGTCGCGCCGAGCGCGGTCTCGACGGACGGATCGACCGGCACCGGCGTCAACACATCGGCCGGGAAGTCCATGGTGAGCCGACCGGAGTCGTCACGGGTCACGCTCAGCCAGCCGCTCAGCGTGTGGAACCAGACTCGTCGCGCCTCGGAGTCGCGGTCCTCGAAGATCTGCGCGGCCGTCGCGAGGGTCGCGTGACCGCAGAGCGTCACCTCGATCGCCGGCGTGAACCAGCGCAGGTGGTACGCCGGCTCGCCGGCGCCCCCGGGCGGCGCGTCGACACCGGATGGCAGGGTC
Organism: uncultured Actinomycetota bacterium; assembly: GCA_963767345.1. Classification (GTDB taxonomy): domain Bacteria; phylum Actinomycetota; class Actinomycetes; order Propionibacteriales; family Nocardioidaceae; genus Nocardioides. The sequence goes on along the minus strand of CAVYDO010000003.1, from coordinate 1,992,178 downwards.
GAGGTGTAGAAAGCCGTCTCCGACAGGTTGTTCTGCTGGGCCAGGCGTTGCAGCAGCACGTCGTCGAGCCAGTCGGTGCCGTCGTCGGTCGCGCAGTCGACCAGCGGCATGACCGCCGCCGGGTTTCCCTCGAACGGCGCCTCCGCGAAGGCGTCGATCTGGATCAGGGGGATGTCCACTCGGGGAAGCCTGCCATGCCAGAGTCGGCGCCACCGGCCATCGGCTGGCTCCGGGTGCCCGAGAGCAAGACCGCCAAGAATGAATTCTGCGTGGCCTGATCCGAGCAGGTCATGCTGACTCGATGAAGTACGACCGACTTTGGGAGCGGCTGCTTGAGTCGCTCAATGCCTGGGCGCATGCCGAGGAGGCCGAGGCTGGTCACATCACGGTCACCCTGACGACCCCGGACAGTGCGACCCGGACCGTCGAGATCCTCATGTCCCGGGAGGACTGGGACGAGATGGTCACGATCCCGTGGGTGACTTCGACGCGGCGGCACGCAAGGTCACCGCGACCCTGCGCTCGCTGGGTGAGGATGAGCACTACCTGCTCTACGGCGACTACGAACTGGTGCCGTCGCGCACGCCGTACTTTCCACGGGACCCAGTAGAGGAGAGGTTGACCGAACTGGCGCGTCGTCACCCTGAGGATCGGCAAGTGGGTCGCTCACCCGTCCCGACGGCAGCACGGTTGACCTCCCTCGCCTCCCGCCCAGCTGATCACCCGCGCTCGCGTCGCGGCCGTCTCGCAGTGGGACGGCGAGTCGGCGCCATATGCCCCGGGTCTCGCCGACAAACGGCCACGGGAGCACGGCCGGCACACGATCATCAGTCGAGCCGGACGACGACCGGCTTGGTCTAGTGTCGCCGACACCGGAGGCGACAGGGCGGCCGCCGGGATCCGCCGCACGGGTGAGGAGCATTGATGAGCCAGCAGTACGAGCCGTTGCTCGAGGACGGCGTCGAGATCGGCGCGCCACCGGATGCGGTCTGGGCCCTCGTCAGCGACGTCCTCCGGATGTCGGAATGGAGCCCGCAGGTCATCTCGACACGGCTGCGCCAGGACTACGAAACGGTCCGGCTCGGGGCCGAGTTCACCAATCGCAACAAGCACGGCGAGCTGGAGTGGATCACCCACGGCGAGATCGTGCGGTTCGTCCCGGAGCGCTACATCGCGTTCCGGATCGCGGAGAATCGCGCCGTCTGGTCCTTCTCCCTCGAGCCGAACGGCCAGGGCGGCACCCTTCTCACCCAGCGCCGCGAGACGCCCGACGGGATCTCGGACCTCTCCCTCGACTACACCGACCAGTTCCTCGGCGGGCAGCCGGACTTCACCGACTCGCTTCGCGCCGGCATGCGTCAGACCCTCGACCGGATCAAGGCGGCAGCCGAGGCCTGACCGCGGCCGCGCGACCGCTCGCGATCCGACCGGATTCGTCAACCAAGATTGACACCTCGATGCTTGTCAACTAGTGTTGACGACCATGAACGAGCACCTGATGGAGTCGGCGGTCAGCGAGGACCCGAGGGTCGGGCTGCGTGCGGTTCGCTCCCTGCGCGAGCTCGCCGACCGGCTGGAGGTGCTCCAGGTCGGGCGGGCTCGAGACCTCGGGATGGCCTGGCAGGAGATCGCCGACGCGCTGGGCGTGACGCGTCAGGCCGTCCACAAGAAGCACGGAAGGAGACGATGATGTTCGAGAGGTTCACGCGCAGCGCGCGTAACGCGGTCATCGACGCCCAGGAGGTCGCGCGATCCACGGGCTCGTCACGCGTCGACACCCGCCACGTCCTGGTTGCCCTCCTCGGCGGTGACGGCGACGGGTACGTCGGCGCGGTGTGCGACGCCGTACGCGCCGCCGGCGGCGACCCGGCCCGGATCGCCGCGCTCGCTCGTGGCGACATCGAGTCCTCGGGACTCGACCGCGACGCGCTCGCCTCGATCGGCATCGATCTCGACGCCGTCACCGAGCGGGCCGACGAGGTGTTCGGAGCGGGCGCCCTGGGCCGCGGGCGCCGTACCCGCCGGCACATCCCCTTCACCCGAGACGCGAAGAAGGCGCTCGAGCTCGCACTCCGCGAGGCGATCCGCCTCGGCGAGCGCTCGATCGACACCCGCCACCTGCTGCTCGGCCTGCTTCGTGCGGACTGTCCGGGCCGAGCATCCCTGGCCGAGAACGACGTCGACCTTGCCCTACTCCGTCGCCGACTGGAGCAGCCCGAGCCGAGATCGGCGTGACGCAGCCGCGATCAGATCCGCAGCCGGATCGGCTCTAGCCCCTTCACCTCTCCGGACCCGCCCATTCAACGCCTGGTGATCTTCAGGTTCGAGAAGTAGGCCTCGGTGCCGAGATCCACCCACAGGCCGACGTCGCCGCCGGCGAGCTTGGCCTTGCCGATCACTCTCAGGACCTGGGTTCCGTTGACCGTCGCCGTCATGCGCCTGCCGTGCACGTCGACCCTCAGTCGGACCCACTCGTCCGGACCGATGTCTGCGCCCGCCTCGTATCGACCGTCCGGGTACTCGGCGCGCAGACGGGTGTACGGCCACTCGGGATAGGCGAAGTACTGGACAGCGCGGACATCGCGGGGACTCGGCGGGTTCGCCTTCAACCCGTTGAGCGCGCGCAGGTAGACCGACTCGAACCGGTCGGCATCCTCGGAGATCCGGAACGCCAGGCCGGCGAAGCCTCGCGCGTCCGCAGGTCCCTTTCCGTTCAAGCGCGCCAGCACGTCGACCTCGACGGTGCCGTTCTTCAGCTCGGCCGGGATCGTGACGAAGGTCGGCGCGTCGGTGTTGTCCACGAAAGGCGTGCCGTTCTGGGCCCTCGTCCGTCAGCTCGACACGCAGGGCCTCGCGACCTCCGGCCTCCGCCGGGACGGCGGTGACCCTGTGGAGCTCCGCCCCGGGCGGCAGCGTCGCGAGGTCGTAGGTCGTCTGGCAGGGACTGGCGACTTCTGGGAGGTATTTCGGCATGGGGAACCTCTGTGCCGCGCGATCGGAGGCGAGCGCCGACTCCGGAGCCGGCGCGCCGACCGCCACCAGAGTGGCGGCAAGCAGTGACATTGCCAGGGTTGTTCGCATGGGCTCCTCCTGCGGGCTCGGGAGAGCCAGGCTAGAAGAAACATTCCATGGAATGCAAGTTTTCTAGATGAGGCCAGCACGTGACGTCGAGAGGGTGGCGGCGAAGCTGCGAAGCTGTGCGTCGGTAAGGATCGCCCCGAGTCTTCGCTCCAGATCGTCCTCGACGGAGCGGCGTGCTTGCGCCAGGACTCGCTTCCCCGACGAGGTCAGCTCGAGGCGGTTGGAACGGCCGTCGCCGGGATCTGGGATGCGGCGGCAACGCCCAGCCTTCTCGATGCGATCCACCAGCTTGCTGGCGCCGCCGATGGTGATGACCAACGTGGTGGCGACGTCCTGCACGCGGCATCCCGGCCGGGACGCGATCACGCCCATCGCCTCGAACCAACTGACTGGGAGGTCATGCTCGCGACGCAGTCGCGCATCGAGGCCGTTCCAGAGCTCGATCTGCAACCGCACCAGGTTGCTGAACAGGTCGACCAGGTCCGCGGCACGGGTGCCGCCCGGGGTCTCGGGCGAGGGATCCACGATGCGAGCCTAGCAAGTACCTTCCGAGGAATGCAGTGCACGACTCAACCCTGACCCTCCGCTCCCCGGGTACGACGGATCCCTCCGGCGCGACCGGTCACGCCGCGCCGATCCGCCGGGCGAGCTCGGCGACGCCAGGACCCTCGAGGTCCGCGAGGGCGGCCGTCCTACCGGAGACGGCGAGCAGCAGCGACACCGCCGGCCCGGTCACCGCCGCGCCCTCGCCGATCGACAGGAGCGTGTCGCCGGCGACGAGCCAGAGCCCGGCGACATGCTCCTTGCCACCGCCGAACGACGTTGCCGTGCTGACCTGGTAGCGCAACGCGCGCTCGACCGCCGGCAGCGGGTAGTCACCCGTGGAGCCCAGCGGTCGCCGGATGTCCTCGCCGTGCACGAACGCCTCCACCAGTCGGGTGTCCCGCGAGGCCGGCGGCGACGACGTCCGCCTCGCGACCTCGCGGAGCCGGTCGAGCGTCTCCCCCGGGGTGGCGCCCCGCGCGCGGGCGACCCCCTTCGCGTTCTGCCGGTCGAAGTCGAAGCGGGCAGCGACCAGGCCGGCGACGAAGCTCAACGGCGTGGTCCTGGCCGTGTCGACCAGGTGCGCCACGACGTCGTGCACGGACCAGCCCGCACACAGCGACGGCACGTCCCACTGGTCGTCGTCGAGCGAGCCCAGGAAGCCGATCAGCCGCTCGCGCTCGGCATGAACCGCGGACCAGACGTCATCCATCAGCTGTGGGCCCCCAATCTCGGTCGTTGACGCGGACTCTGCCAGAGCCGGGGACCTCACCCGCGAGGCGTCGTACTCGAAGGCGGCCGGCGCTCTGCGCCTCCAGGATCGTGGCATGGCCGAGCAGGACACCGATGGACAGCGGGCAGATGGTCGATCCAGATCGAGGTGTCGACCAGGATCACGCGGCGCCGCTCCGCCTACGGGGGGCGTGAGGATCTCGCGCAAGGGATCCACCAGCGGGCTCTCGTCGTTGGCGCGGATCAGCCTCGTGCGGCCCACCTGTCGCTCGCTCAGGATGCCAGCGTCCACCAGGCGCGCGACCTCGCGGTGCGCGGTCGGGTAGGCCAGGCCGGCCCGTTTGGCCAGATCGGTAACGCTCAGTTCCTCGCCGGTGAGCAACAAGGTGGAGAGCAGGCGCGCCTGACCGCCCGACCGGAAGATCGCCGCTGGTCTCGATGTGCTCGAGGGGCGCTCGGAAGCGGCGAGGTGGTAGTCATCCCTGTCCACGGCCAGGCTAGAAGACCCAGGCTTCACGACGAGCGAGCCCCTGGAAGGTGACGCACTGGACTTCCCACTCGTCAGCGACATTGGGAATCTTGAGATTGTGGTCCAAGACCCCCTGACCCTTCCGCCGTTCGAGAGTCACAACCACCAGTTCTTGCTCGACCGCGTGCGCGATGATGAACGGGTCGGCTGTCGCCTGCCATGAGCATGGGACCGGTCTGAGCAGTTTGCTGCCAGGTTCATGGGACCACCTGGATTGCCAGTCATGGGACCACCCGGCGCGCCTAGCCGGTGGGTCCTGGGTGTCCTCGTTGACTGCGCGCGTCATGTCGGTGGACGCGGAGGTCGTCGGGGATGGGATTCAGGGAGGTCAGTGTGGTTGAGGTGCGTGAGGTGCTGCGGGCGTGGCTGGAGGGCCACGGGCTGCGGAAGGTGGCCCAGCGGGCCGGTGAGACGCACTGCGGCCGCCGTCGAGCGATCCGTCGGCGTCAGGCGGGACTCAGGCGGTGGGTCGAACAGCCAGCGCGTCACCGGCGCCTCTCGTTGTTCAGGGCAGCGCCAGGAAGTCCCGCAGCCAGCCGTCCACCGCGTGCATAGTCGCAGCGTCGACGGTTCCGATCTCGCCGACGATGCGGTCACGCGTCACGGTACGCGGCTGTTCTGTCATCGCGAACGTCGGCTTCGACAGGCGGAGGCGCGGGCCACGCAGGCGTATGTGGTTCGGCCATCCCCGGTCGGTCCTCGTCGCGGGCAGGACGATGGCGAGCGTGTCCGCCTGCTCGAGATACAGATCGCTCGCCACCACGAGTGCTGGTCGGCGCCCGGACTGCTCACGTCCACGCACTGGATCGAGCTCGGCCCAAACGACGTCTCCGCGACGAAGGTCACTCACCGGCCCGACCGTCGTCGAGCGTCACGTCCCACGACCGGAACTCATCCCAGTACTCGGCGTTCGCGCCCCTGAACGCGCGCCCGAATGCTTCCATGCGCTGACGCCGCTCATGCGCATCGAGCAGCCTCTCGATGAGGCCCGCCGCCGTGACACCGCGCTCCTGCGCATCACGGTTGATCCGGTCGCGCAGTTCCGCACTCACCTTGATCGTCGTCGCCACGCCTCAAGACTATACTCGTTGGGATACTAGGTGGTCTACCTCGCGGGGGTCGACTCAGGGTCGGGTCGTTCGTGGTAGCGGGACCTTCGGTGGTCGAGCCGCCGCGAGGGACGAGCGACGTGTCGAGACCACACCCACCGAGAAACGGGCCGCCGGTGGTGGTCTCGGTCGCATCAGGATGCGTCGTACCTGTATTTGACGGCGTGTTGTCTGACGACGCCGGGGGCGTGGCCCCGCAGTGTCGAGGTCGGCCGCCACGGCCGCTACTGGCGCGCCGACCTCATCATCTGGCTCACCGAGCACACCAGCCGTCCCCAGAACCACCGCTGACACACGACGCTGTCGGATCCCAGAGACGATGGAGCGATCCTGGAAGGAGCATCACCATGCCCGTATCCATCGCCAAGCGAGCCAACGGCAAGTGGCGGGCGCGGTACCGCGCCGAGTCCGGCAAGGAGCACTCGCAGCGCTTCGACCGCGAGCTCGACGCCCAGCAGTGGCTGGACCAAGTCACCTCGACCGTGCTCACGGGCACGTACGCCGATCCCAAGGCCGGACGAATCGTTCGCGGCGTTCTTGGGCGAGTGGTCGGCTCGCCAGGTCTGGGCTCCCGGCACCATGCTCGCGATGTCACTGGCGGCCAGATCCATGCCTTCGTGGGAAAGCCGATGAAGCAGGTACGGCGCTCGGACGTCGAGATCTGGATCACGCAGATGGACGCCCAGCACGATGAAGACCCGTACGTCAATGTCAGGTCGGTGTTCTGCGCCGCGGTGAGGACAGGGTGGTCGGCTCCGACCCGACCGACGGCGTACGCCTCCCCCGTGGCCGTCGCGCGGAAGCCGCCGGCGTCCAGCTCCGCAACGTCGACTTCCTCCGCAGGTCGTTCAAGGTCTCCCGCCAGGTCCAGCGCGTCAACGGCGGAGCGGTCGACGTGCGGCCACCGAAGTACGGATCAGAGCGCGTCGTCTACCTCGCTGGCCGCGGCCGCGATCAGTGGACCCGAGTCGCAGAGGATCACGAGCGTCGACGACCGAAGCCTTCGGCGAGGTACTCGTCGACGTTCCGCGCAATGTCGGTCCGGCCGTCCTTCGTAACACCGGCACCGAAGAACATCGGTGGCCAGTCGCCCCGCGGGGGCTCTGACGCCAAGCGCCGCACGTCCGCGAGCACGACCTCGACCTGATCGTCGGGCAGTCCCTCGATCAGGTGGATCAACTCATCGCGGTTTCGCGGTCATGCTAATAAGTCTAGGCGACTCTTCCGACGATCGGCGGACGTCAGATTGCGAGCACACAAGGAGCTCTAATCGCTCCTGGTCGCCCGTGTCCAACTCGCCGCCGCACAAGCGGAGGACTTCCGCAGGGCTGACGCCTTCGACGTCGAGGAGCTCGGAGAGCGCGCGCCCGGCATCCAGATCGGCCTGCGGGCTGCGGCCTCGCTGCGCGAGGGCGTTGAGGACGCGGATGACCAGCACCTCGATTCGTTGAGCACGGCGCATCAGCTGACGGCTGCGCTCCTCGCGTCGCTCCCAGGTGCGGCGCCGACCCAACTGACTGCTCATCGCGGACCTCTCCGTGGCGCCACCCCACGAACCAGGCGAGTGATCTCGTCGACGCCGCTGCTCCACTTCGCATCATCGAGTGACCCATCCCCCGCCCACTCCCCGATCTGGCGCAGCACCCGCCGACAGGCTGCCTGCGACTGGAGCACCGCGTCGACGTGCTGCTCGATGGGAACGGTCGGCTCCATGCCACGTTGGACTGCCTGCCGTTCCGCGAAGTCCGCTCGACGGCACGCGACGCTGCACCATCGCTTGGGCCGACCAGGATGCCGCGGCACTCCCTCGTAGATCGCGCGGCCGCACCGATCGCACGGTTGGTGCGTAATCACTCGTCCTTCTCCAGTCCCAGCGTCCAGGCGATGACGACCGCAGATCGCCACCGCAGATGCTTGCCGACCCGGAACCCCTTCGGGCCGTACCCGGTGTGACGCCAGGACTAGATGGTCTGCTTCGGAGCGCCGAGGTAGTTGGCGACGTCGTCGATGGTCCAAAGTTCGCTGTAGTCCATGGGCCTGGACGGACGATGCGTCGGAAGCACGGGCGCTGACCTCGTGTGACTGGATGCCGGTGACGCTGCTGGACGGCGGACCTGCGGAACGCTCTCTCTCGACGACGGAGTGGCCTCTCCCCAGAGCCCCGGCTGATCCTCACTTCGCGCTTGGCTGCTCATGACGGCCTTCCTTCGGTAGCTGATGGTCGTTCTTCAGTCACCTATGTGCGCGGAGCGGGCGGCAGCGATCACTCCGGCCGAGCCTTTCGCGCTCGCGGACGGGGTCTCCACCCGGGGGGACCCTCGCGAACACGAGCAGAGCGAGATTCGTCGGGACGAATCTCTGCCGGGAATGCACTAGGTGTGTGCTCCTTCGCCAGCGCTCGAAATCAGGCGGGGGACCCACTGATCGGATTGAGCACGATGAGGCGGCTGCAGTCGGGACGATTCCTGGGAGCCGACACATGTCGCCGTAGCAGGCGTGCCGCTCGTTTGATGGGTGTCACAAGGCCGAGATCGAGCGAGCGGTTTACAAGGCTCGTCACGGATCGTCAGTCGAGCTGTCGAGCAACGGGGCTGCTTGTGCGTTCGGGCCGCGTGCGATGGGTCAAGCGGACCGAGATGACGTGGTCGATGTAGGTCGTTGTCGCAGAGATTCCTGCCGTACCGCATGACGTCCCCCGTCCCGGAACCAATGCCCGGACGACTCAAACGGGACGTGCGATCCCTGTTGCACATCCTCATCGACGGCATGGTCGTATGCGGTTCCCCTGCGGGACGGGGTATCGGCCACGTCGCGTTTTGCCGGGGGTGACAAGACCGGGCAGCTCGTGATTCAGTCCAGGTGCGTCGCCGTGGCCGTCTACGGCGGGCTCATCTGCCGTCGCTACGTCGCATTTGTTGCACGAAGTCCGTTGTCTCCATAGCCGGCCTACGGTTGCTGGCCAGCGCGCCTAATTGCTTCCAGGTCGGTGCGCAGTTCGCGCACGCGGCTCTCGCCGAGGACGTCGGCGACGCGCGCCTCGATGCCCGGCACCAGTCCCCGGGCGATCGCGAACACCTCGAGTCCGCGCTCTGTCGGCAGGATCTTCTTGGCGCGGCGGTCGGTGGGATCGGATTCGCGACGCACGTAGCCGTGGGTCTCGAGGTGCTGGACGAGCTGTGCCATGCCCTGCTTGGTCATCCGTGCGCGCTGGGCCAGGACGCTCACCGTGGTCCCGGTGTCGTCGAGGTACTGGAAGACCGCGGCGTGTGCCGGGCGGACCTCGGCGTGGCCCTCCTCGGCGAGTCGATCGAGGACCTGGTCGTTGAGAGACAGGTATGCCTCACGAAGAAGGACGACCAGGTTGCGGGGTCTTTCCGTCCCGGCCATCACAGGGATGCGGCTTGACATAGTCAAGTTCCTTGTCTATTCTCGGGAATATGGACAAGCTACCTGTCGATAATGACACATCCGAACGCATCAAGCTTGGAGCGGACGAGTTGACGATCCTCGCAACGAGTGCTGACACCGATGGCGCGCTGTTCGCGGTCGAGGTGCGCATGCATCCCGGCGGCGGTCCACCCCTGATGCATCGTCATGATCCGGGTGAGGTCTACTTCGTGACCGAGGGTGAGTTCACCTTCTACCTCGGTCAGGGCGCCGACGCGCGACGGGTCATCGCGCGGGCCGGCGACACCGTCCCGCTCAAGGGCGGCACGCCTCATACCATCCGCAACGAGTCGGGCGCCGACGCCGTCGCGCTCGTCGTGCATGCACCAGGTCCGCCGATGGAGCAATTCTCCCGGGCGGTCGCCAAGCTTGCGGCCGCCGGAGAGCCGAGCATCGACGACGTCCTGGCCGTCGCCGAGCAGCACGGCATCGAGATGCTCGGGCCGATCCCCGACAAGCCGAGGCCTTGATGAGCGCCATCGCTGTTGAGACCCGTGATCCTCGGCGCGCCGGCCAAGCCGGACTTGACGACCGGCTTCAACCTGCAGCGCGAGGGTCGCTCGCGTTGGCCGCCCGGACCGGCCATGGCGAAGTGCACGCGGGCTTCCGCGTCGCTGCATTCGGCTGGATCCCTTCGATCCTCCACGATCCAGCTGGCCATGACGTGCGCTTCTACACCGTGAGGCATCACCGCGAGCCACACCGTGACGACGTCCTGCTCGCGGACGGCCCGGGGGAGATCGCACGTCGCCGAGCCGCCGAACTGGGCGCCCGGTGAGAGGAAGAGACATGAACGCAGAGAACATCGTCCGCGGCGAGCGATCCACCCGGTATCCGAAGGCGCCGGGTGCTGGGCAACCGTGGGCAGCGACGGCCGGCTGGGCACTGACCGGCGTGGTCCTCACCCTGGTGGGCTACATCGTCGTCGCCGTGACTCTCGGGGCCGATTACGAGCACGACCTAGAGGCGGCCGCCGAACGCGAGGGAGTGACGGTCAACGCGGTGGCGACCACCACGCAGGCCCAGATCACCCATGACCACCCGCTCTACGCAGCGATCACCGCGCTGTGCCTGCTGCTACCACCGGCGCTCCTGCTTCGGATGGCTGGCAAAATCCGCGCAGGGGCAGGAGGACGGCTCGGCGAATTCACCTGGTGGACGGCGCTGGCCACTCTGGTCGTGTGGTGGGTCTACGTCGGGCTGGGGCTGGGGCTCTTCGCCGACCCGGAGAATCTCCCACTGCTCGTGCGCGACTTCGGCCCGCTGACCGTCCCCCTGGTGTCAGCCTTGTCGCTACTTGCCCTCACCGCTGGTGCTCGCGGGTGAGGCGGTCCGCAGATCCGAGGTCGCCCGCCGGACGGCTCGCGTGAACACGATCGTGAGCACTCTCCTTGGAGTGCTCAGCATGGTGGCCCTGGTCGGCGGTGGATTCGTGGACCCTGTGGCACCGATCGTCCTCGTGCCGGGGGGGCTGATCCTGGGCTTCGCGCTTGTGCGCTCGCAGCGCCGCCCAACAGGAACGGCGACAGGATGACCAGTCGTTCCCCGTACCTGTGTCCACGAGATGGGCGTCGAGGTCGTTGAATTGGTCCTGGGTCCCGGGAGCGACTGTGAGCTGGAGAAGAAGGGCCATGGCGATGATCGTTGCGACTGGCGGGCCGTCAGCGGAAGCGTCCGGAGCGCGTCACTCGCCGCGTACGCAACGCGCCCTGCACTAGAAACGGAGTCGCGGTCGGTCATAGTGGGTCGGCGGCCCAGCCCCGAACTCGAGTCCGGCGAAAGTGCCCGATGGTCCAGTGTGCGGGCCGGCCACGAAGCGAAGGACGGTCCCGTCCGGATCCGATACATCCATCGCGATTCCGAATTCGCCTCGGTCGTGAACGTCGCCGTGCGCGATGCCCAGCTCGATACACCGATCGGCCACCGTCATCATCTGGTCGGGCGTGCTGACCATGAAGGCACAGACATCGAAGCCATCCAGCACCGGAGTGCTCGAGCAGTACTCGCGTTGGCGCAGGCCGATCACGAAGCCTGCAGCGTGGTCGGCGAGCACGACCCCTCGGACCGCCGAGTCCTCGTAGAACTCAGCCGCCAACTCGAGCCCGAACAGGTCGGAATACCATCGAGCACTGCGGGCAAGGTCGCTGACCGGGAGCTTGATCTGGCGCACGCCGACGATCGGGAGTTTCATGCTCCGCAGTGTGCCGCAGCTGAAGGATGCAGCGGGTCGGCGCGCGGCACCTGCGCGTTTCGACACCTGGAACGTTTGCCACCCGAAGTGAGTCTTGCCGCCGCGAGTGACTGTCAAGGCGAGCGGCCAGAGCAGGACGCTGTGGCCCGTCGCGCCGCCCCAGGAACGGTGGCCGTTAGGGGAATCCTCTTACGGAACCGCTCGGAACTGTAGCCGCAATCCGCACGGGCGACAGCGGGCGTCGTTTCCGCCCCTTGCGGCGCATGACAAGCAGGCAAGTCGAGACGTTTGGCAACAACCGCAACGCACCACCAGCGATTCGCGGATTGACTCGACCGGCGTCGGAGCCCGGACCTACTCTCGAAGGTCTTGGAGAGGAGTCCTGATGCCCGAGGGCATTACCAGGCGCGGCAGCTCATGGCGGGCCAGGTACCGCAACCCTGAGAACGGCCAGCAGCACGAGCGGTCCTTCGCCAAACAGGTCGACGCGATCAGATGGCGCCGGCAGCAGCTCGACGCACTCGACCGGGGGCGGTGGGTCGACCCGCAGGCGGGCAAGGTCACGTTGCTGCGGTACTTCGAGTCGTGGGACCGGGATCAGGTCTGGACCGACGGCACGCGCAAGGCGATGTCGCTCGCCGTCCGTTCGGCGACGTTCGCCGATATGGACCTGCGGAAGATCCGGCCCAGCCACGTCGAGGCCTGGGTGAAGTCGATGACGGTCTCCTTGCCCGAGCGATCGGCGCCGCTAGCACCGGGGACGATCAAGACCCGGTTCGTGAATGTGCGCTCCGTCTTTCGCGCGGCTGTTCGCGACGGGATGATCGCGACCGACCCGACCGGGCGCGTGCGTCTCCCCCGTCAGCGCAAGCGGGAGGCGGCGATGACGATCCCGGCTCCGGAGACGGTCCGTCAGATCCTCGAGGCCGCCGACCCACGCTTCCGGGCCTTCGTCGGCCTGTGCACCTTCGCCGGTCTGCGGCTCGGCGAAGCGGCTGCCCTGCAGGTCACCGACGTCGACTTCCTGCGCCGCGAGATCCACGTCCGCCGCCAGGTGCAGCGGGTCAACGGTGGAGAGATCGAGATCCGGCTGCCGAAGTACAACTCCGAGCGCACCATCCACGCCGCCCAGGCGCTCATCGACATGCTCGCCGAGCACGTGGCGCTCGGCCTGACCAACGAATGGCTGTTCGAAGGCAACGCCAAGCTTCCGCCGCACCAGAACACCGTCGGGCACCGGTGGCGCACGACTCTGTCACGGGCTGGAGTGAGCGGCGTGCGGTTGCACGACCTTCGTCATTTCTACGCGTCCGGGCTGATCGCCTCGGGTTGCGACGTGGTTGCCGTCCAGCGGGCTCTCGGGCACGCCAGGTCCACGACCACCCTGACGACGTACGCGCACCTGTGGCCCAACGCCGAGAGCCGGGTTCGGGACGCGTCAGCGCGGCTCGCGGCCGAGGTCCTTGGCGCTGGTGAGGGCACGGTGAGGGCAGATGGCGGCTAAACCGACTCTGACCTGCGGCTTTACACGTTGAAGCGGAACTCGACCACGTCGCCACGGTCGGAAACGTATGCGTCACCGCCTCTCTGGGATCGTCAACAACAGATCCGGAGCTCAGGTAAGCATGCACCGGATCAGTGGAGCGCGTCGTCGGCGGGGGTGATCCTCCAGGCGTGGAACGGAACCGTGAGACCTGCCCTTGTCGGCGCACAGACAAGAGGTCCCGCCTGCGCGGCGAGAGCGGGTGCGAACGGGACGACTCGGACGAGCTGAAGCTCTCCACCGTCGACGGACGCTCGGATCGTGAGCGCATCCCCCGCGCGACTGACGCGGATGAGGATCTTCCGGTCAAGCCAGTCGGGTACCGGGGCGAGCGACCAGTCGGACATGCCGTCGGTGACGACTGCGCCGAGCTGGGGGCGGCCGTCCGCATACTCGACACCGGCCTTGATCCAGTGGGTGCTGCTGACGCGGACGAAGATCCCGGCCTGATCGAACTGCTGCGAGAACGCGGCGGTGAACTCGACTTCGACGGCGCTGTCCTGCGGGAAGGGAGCGAGGAGCGCGTGCTCGCTGTCGTGGACGAAGCCGTAGGACGTCGTGCGCCATGCGTCGCTGCCCTCCTTCGCGGTGATGAGCAGGGCTGTGCCGCTCTCGACGACTGCTTCGGGCGGGTTCGTCCAGCGGCCGTTCGCCCAGGGCGTGGACGCTGCGGGGTGTGTCATGAAGGCTGTTCTCCTTGCGGTGTTTCGGGTCTTGGTCTCTGCCGAAGGTCGATCAGGCGGGGTCCGCGACGGCGACCATGCCGTCCGGGACCGGCATCGGCGGCGTGCCTGCCACGATCATCGACGCGCGCCCCCAGGTCGGTCCTCGGCGAGATATGCGCGCTCGGCCGCTCCCCACTCCTCCCAGAACGCCAGGGTGGCGTCGTGGTTGCCGTTCTCTGCCGAGGCGAGATCACGCTCGAGGCCGCGGGCTCTCGCCTCCAGACGATCCGACTGGACCCAGATGATCACCGCAACGCAAGCGTCTCCACCGGCTGTCCCGTGACCCCGGCGATCAGGTCGAAGTACTTGCCCACGGCCAACACGGTCAGCCCGACCTTCTCCGCGGTCGCGGCGATCAGGAGATCCGGGATGGACGGCGCGCGATGCTGTCCACGGTCAGCGAGCAGCATCTGCACCTCACACGCCCGATCCTCCATCGCAGGCGTCAGTCGCTCGAGCGGCATGAGCAGCAACGGCGGAAGACCGAACGCTTCTCTCCCAACATCGCCCGATCGGGCAGAGAAGCCGAGCTCGAGCCTTGTCACCGTCGAAAGCCGCACCAGCCTTCGTTCGATGCGCGCATTCCACTCCTCGATGCGAGCGGCATGCCCTGACTGCATCCTCGCGTACGCCGACTTGTCGATCAGCCAGTTGGTCACCGCCACGCGGCGTCCATCACATCGTCATCTGACAGATCGCCGAACGCCGCCGCGGAGCGGTTCCAGTCCGCGGCCGTCAGCGCGGTGCCGGGGTTCGCGAGCGTCGCGCCTTCGAGCTTCCGGCGCAGGAACTCGTTGCGGGACAGACCCAACTCTGACGCCTCTGCGTCGATACGTTCGACCGCCGCGTCACTGAGCCCTCGGATGAGCACGTTAGTGATGACGACCACCTCCACCTCATGATATCGCGATATCATCCAGGCCGCCAGCATCGTCAGCGGTGAAGGCCTCGGCCAGCCGGGATCCCATCATCGCCGACATCCAATTCGTCTTCATCCCAGACAGGGAGGTAACCAGACGTCAGTTCGAAAAGCGAAACTCGACGACGTCGCCGTCGGCCATGACGTAGTCCTTGCCCTCCATCCGGACCTTGCCGGCCTCCTTGGCCAAGAGCTTGGAGCCGGCGGCGACGAGGTCGTCGTACGAGACGATCTCGGCCTTGATGAAGCCCTTCTGGAAGTCGGTGTGGATGACGCCGGCGGCCTCGGGGGCGGTGGCGCCCTTGCGGATTGTCCAGGCCCGCGACTCCTTGGGGCCGGCGGTGAGGTAGGTCTGCAGGCCGAGGGTGTCGAAGCCGACCCGCGCGAGTACGTCGAGCCCCGGCTCGTCGACGCCCATCTCGGCGAGCATCGCCCGCGCCTCCTCGTCGTCGTCGAGCTCGACCAGCTCGGCCTCGAACTTGGCGTCCAGGAAGATCGCCTCGGCGGGCGCGACGATCTCGCGCATCTTCGCCTTGAGGCTCTCGTCGGCCAGCTCGTCGGAGTCGCAGTTGAAGACGAAGATGAACGGCTTGGCGGTGAGCAGCGACAGCTCCCTGATCAGCTCCCTGTCGATCCGCCCGGAAGCGATCGCGTCGATGATCGGCGTACCGGAGTCGAGCGCCGCGAGCGCCTCCTTGGCCGCGGCCACGTTGGCGGCGAGCTCCTTCCTGCCACGCGCCTCCTTCTCCAGCCGCGGGATCGCCTTCTCCACGGTCTGCAGGTCGGCGAGGATCAACTCTGTCGAGATGACGGCAATGTCGGAGGCGGGGTTGACCTCTCCGTCGACGTGGGTGACGTCCTCGTCGCGGAAGACCCGCGTCACCTGACAGATCGCCGCCGACTCGCGGATGTGGGCGAGGAACTTGTTGCCCAGCCCCTCCCCCTGTGACGCGCCGGCGACGATGCCGGCGATGTCGACGAACTCGACCGTCGCCGGCAGGATCCGGTCGGAGCCGAAGATGCCGGCGAGCACCGGCAGCCGCTCGTCGGGCACGCCGACGACACCCACGTTGGGCTCGATCGTCGCGAACGGATAGTTCGCCGCGAGGACGTCGTTCTTGGTGAGTGCGTTGAAGAGGGTGGACTTGCCCGCGTTGGGCAGGCCGACGATGCCGATGGTGAGAGCCACGGGCGGGCAGTCTACGGCCGGCCGCGCGTTTTGCAGCACCGGCACGATTGGGCTTGAATCGACGACTCCCCGACAGCCGTACGCCGAGGAACGCATGTCCGTCAGCCGCTGGATCCGCCACCTCTTCGTGGCGACCCAGGTGACCCTCGTGGCGCTGGCGCCGGCCCTGTTGCCGACCCCGCCCGCCGGTACGCCGGCGGCGCGGCCGGGCAGCCCGTCGCTCAAGGTGCCCAAGACCCCCTTGACCTCGCCCGGCGTGCCGCAGGCACAGGAACCGGAGCAGATCTTCTTCGACGACTTCGGCGGTCCGCTGACCGACAACTGGGAGCAGGTCTCCTCCTCCACGCCCGAGAGAACCGCGCCGGTGACCAAGGACGGCCGGACCGCCGTCAAGATCACGCCGGAGGGCAACCTCATGTCCCACCAGCCGATCCCCTACGACGTGGGCACGACGTACCGCGTGACGTCGTCGCTCACGATGCCGAGGCGGCGCGGGGTGCACCCGTCGTTCTGGCTGCGCACCAAGGACTCGGCGAAGGTCGGCGAGATGGACGTTGTGGAGAGCTGGGGCGGCAGGTCTCGCTGCTCGCGTGTCCACGTCGGCTTCTACTGGGCGTACTACCCCGCCCCGGCGGGCACCGTGCAGTGTCAGGGCGCCAACTACCCCGACGACCTCTACGAGTGGCACGAGTACTCGGTCGAGTTCACCTACATGGGGCCGGGCCGCGACCCCGCGACACACCACGCACTGCCTACCCGATTCTTCGTCGACGGCCGCGAGACCTGGGCCGCGCCCAACTCGCCGTTGGCGGCGGAGTTCCTCCGCCTGCAGAACAAGCGCAACTGTCCGGACGCCGAGCAGCCGAGCTGCGGCGTGGCAGGCGACAAGGAGGGCGAGGCTCCGGGCGAAGGACCGGCCATGTACGTCGACTACGTCAAGGTCGAGAGGATCGGTCGTGCCCCCGTGAGCACGACCCCCAACATCTATGCGGTCAGAGACGACGGCACCAACCCGGTCGAGCTGCACACCCTCGACGCGACCACCGGCTACGCCAGCTTCACCGTCCAGACCCCGCTGGCGCTGGTCACACCGGGGCGCCGCTACACCGTCGGCGACGTCAACGGAGACCTCGTGAGCGACCTGTACGTCGTCGGACCGGCGCCGGACAACCCCGACATCGCCGACATCCAGGTCCTCGACGGCGCCACCGGCTTCTCCACCGTCGTCGCCCAGGCCAGCCTCCCGGCCGGCCGCCTCCTGGCCCGGTCCACGACGCTCGCGGCGGGCGACTACAACAACGACGGACAGGGCGACCTCTACGTCCTGAGGCGCACCGGCAAGCGGCCGCGC
Organism: uncultured Actinomycetota bacterium; assembly: GCA_963767345.1. Classification (GTDB taxonomy): domain Bacteria; phylum Actinomycetota; class Actinomycetes; order Propionibacteriales; family Nocardioidaceae; genus Nocardioides. Next base: position 1,974,819 of record CAVYDO010000003.1, on the reverse strand, counting down.
GTCGACGTACTGGACGCCGCCAGCGGCTTCACCACGACCCTCGCCAGCGCCGTGGCCGGCACCCCCCGGCTCCCGGCTCGGTACTGGGACCTTGCCGTCGGCGACTACGACAACGACGGCCGCGACGACCTCTACGCGATCAACCGCCAGGACCGCGGCCGGACCGCGGTCCACGTGCTCGACGCGGGCAGCGGGTTCAAGGAGTTTCTCAACCAGTCGTACGCCGCCATCCCCACCCTCACCCGTGGAGCGTGGGCGGTCGCGGTCGCCGACCAGAACAACGACGGGCGCGACGACCTCTACGCCGTCGACCGCGACGACCGGGGCAAGGCCTCGGTGCACGTCATGGACGCCTCCACCGGATTCGCGACCTTCCTCTTCGAGTCCCCCACCGCGCTGTCCGCCATCACCGACCCCGGCTGGCAGATCCCCTGACCCCGGGATAGTCCCTAACGTTCTGGTCGCTGAACAACCAGAACGTTAGGGACTATCCCGGCGGGGGGCGTGACCTCTGGACAGCGCCCTCACAGCAACCTCACAGGTTCGTTCGCCAGAGTGGCGCCATGGATCTGAGCCGCCCCGACGGCACTCCGCTGCGCGTACTGGTGGTCGACGACGAGACCAATATCGCCGAGCTGATCGGCATGGCGCTGCGCTTCGAGGGCTGGGAGGTGCGCCTGGCCCACACCGGGTCCGCCGCGGTCTCGACCGGCAAGGAGTTTCGGCCCGATGCCGTCGTCCTCGACATGATGCTCCCCGACTTCAATGGCCTGGAGGTGCTCCGGCGGCTGCGCACCTTCGACGCCGGCATCCCGGTGCTCTTCCTTACCGCGCGCGACTCCGTCGAGGACCGGGTCGCGGGGCTGACCGCGGGTGGCGACGACTACGTGACCAAGCCGTTCTCGCTCGAGGAGGTCGTCGCCAGGCTGCGCGCCCTGGTCCGGCGTACGGCGCACACCAAGGCCGAGGCGGACTCCGTGCTCGTCGTCGGCGACCTCGAGCTCAACGAGGACAGCCGCGAGGTCTTCCGCGCCGGCGACGAGATCACCCTCACCGCGACCGAGTACGAGCTGCTGCGCTACCTCATGCGCAACCCACGACGGGTGCTCAGCAAGGCCCAGATCCTCGACCGGGTGTGGCACTACGACTTCGGCGGCCAGGCCAACGTCGTGGAGCTCTACATCTCCTACCTGCGCAAGAAGATCGACGCCGGGCGGGAGCCCATGATCCACACCATGCGCGGCGCGGGCTACGTGCTCAAGCCGGCCGGCTGACCGGAGGCCGAGAAGTGGTCCGCCGCCGGCCGCTGGCCACCCTCACCGCCCGCCTGATCGTGACGTCCGTTGCGCTGACGGCGCTTGTCTGCCTGCTCATCTCCGTCGCAACCACTCTGGCCATGCGCGGCTACCTGACCGGCCGGCTCGACCAGCAGCTACAGGATCTGGTCGGCCGCGACCTTCGCACCGCACCCGGTCCGGGGGACGGACCGGGCCGCTACTCCGCCGTGGGCAGCATCCGCGCCCAGTTCCCCGAGGGGTACGACGCCCAGGGCGCCGTCATCGACGGTGATGAGCCCGACGGCCCGGCCCCGGTCGGCCTGGACGAACCCGCGCTCGACGAGCTCCGAGAGATCGACACCGACGGCGAGCCACACCGGCTCGCCCTGCCCGATCTCGGCAGCTACCGCGTCGTCGCCGAGCAGGTCACCTTCGTCTCCGAGCGCGGCCGGGTGCCCGGGGTGCTGGTCGTCGGCCTGCCGACCCAGGAGGTCGACCAGACGGTCGCGAGCCTGATCCTCTGGGAGGCGCTGCTCACCCTCCTCGGCCTGGCGGCGGCAGGCACGGCCGCCCTGGTCGTCGTACGCCGACAGCTGCAGCCGCTGCGAGAGGTCGCGGCCACGGCCGAGCGCGTGGCCGGGCTGCCGCTCGCGGTGGGCGAGATCAAGATCTCCGAGCGGGTGCCCGAGCGACTGACCGACGAAGCCACCGAGGTCGGGCAGGTCGGCGCGTCCCTCAACACCCTGCTCGCCCACGTGGAGTCGTCGCTCGCGGCTCGGCAGCGCAGCGAGCAGCAGGTGCGGCAGTTCGTCGCCGACGCGTCCCACGAGCTGCGCACCCCGCTGACGACGATCAAGGGGTACGCCGAGCTGGCCCGCCGCCGGCCCGACGACGCGGCCGGCAGCCGGCTCGCGCTGGACAAGGTCGAGCAGGAGTCCATCCGGATGACCGCGCTCGTCGAGGACCTGCTCCTGCTCGCCCGGCTCGACGCGGGCCGCCCGCTGGACCGCGCGGAGGTCGACCTGAGCCGGCTGCTGATCGAGGCCGTCTCGGATGCCCGCGTCCTGGCTCCCGGCCACCGGTGGCGGCTCGACCTGCCGGACGACGCGATGCTGGTGGTCGGCGACGACCAGCGGCTGCACCAGGTGGTGACCAACCTGCTGACCAACGCCCGCAAGCACACCCCGGCCGGCACGACCGTCACCGTCACCGCGCGCCTCGGTGCCGGCGTCCTCGTCGCGGTGCACGACGACGGTCCAGGCTTCCCGCCCGAGCTCGCCCAGCGCGCCTTCGAGCGCTTCGTCCGCGGAGACGGCGCCCGCACGCGCACCGGCGACGGCGGGCTCGACAACGGCGCCGGCCTCGGGCTGTCCCTCGTGCAGGCCATCGTCTTCGCCCACGGCGGCACGGTATGGCTCGACTCGACCCCCGGCGACACAACCGTCTCGATCATCCTGCCCCCGGCCCCTCGGGGTAGTCCCTAACGTTCTGGCTGTTCGACAACCAGAACGTTAGGGGCTACCCCGGGTGAGAGGCTGAAGACATGACGACGACCAAGGCCGTCCTCCACGAGCCCGCCCACCAGGTCTGCCCCCGCGCGGTGGGGTACTGGCGCGCCGGGGCGCTCATCGAGCTCGGCGTCCTCGTCGTCCTGACCGTGGCGTGGTGGGTCCTGCTTCCCCATCCTTGGTGGGGGATCGCGATCGCGGCGGTGCTGCTGGTGACGAGCGCGACGTACGCCGCGGTGATGCCGTCGGTGCGCTTCCGGGTGCACCGCTGGGAGGTCACGCCGACCGCCGTCTACACGAGGGCGGGCTGGATCGGTCGACAGCAGCGCATCGCGCCGCTGTCCCGGGTCCAGACGGTCGACTCGCAGCAGTCTGCGTTCATGCGCCCCTTCCGCCTCGCCTCGATCACCGTCACGACGGCCTCGGCGGCGGGGCCGATCACCATCGCCTGCCTCGACCAGGACGACGCACGCCGCGTCGTCCATGAGCTGGTCGAGATCACCGGCGCCACAGAGGGTGACGCCACGTGAGCGACGGAGACGCGCCCTCGAGAGACATGGCGGGGACACCGGAGGCGGAGTGGCGGCGGCTCGATGCCCGGATGATCCTGATCGGTCCGGTCACCGCGGCGAGACACGTGCTCGTGCCGCTTGTCGTCGGCTTCTTCGGCCTCACCGCGTCCAGCGGCGAGCCACCTCTGTGGCTGGTGCCGATCATGATCGCGGCCCCGTGCGCCATCGGCGTCCTGCCCTGGTTCGTCACCCGCTACCGCATCACCGACACCCGTCTCGAGGTGCACAAGGGCCTCATCGGCCGGCAGACCCTGACCGCTCCGCTCGACCGGATCCGCAGCGTCGACCTGCAGGCCAACCTCCTGCACCGCGTCCTCGGCCTCGAGAAGGTGCAGATCGGCACCGGCGTCGACGACAGCCGCATCGAGCTCAACGCCCTATCCGCGCCCGACGCACGAACACTGCGCGAAACCCTGCTTGCCCGCACCGCCAAGCCGGTCGCCCACGACGAGCAGGCACCGGCCGACCCGTCGCAAATGTCCGCAGCGAGCGAAGGACATCTGCGACGTGTCGGCGTCCCATCCGCCGGCGCCGAAGGCGCCGAACCCCAACCAGAGGCGCTGCTCGCCGAGCTGGACTGGTCCTGGCTGAGGTTCGCGCCGTTCAGCCTCGCCCGCTTCGCCATCGTCGCCGCAGCGATCGGCGCGCTCTCGCAGATCAAGTGGCCGTTCCTCACCGAGGAGTGGGTCGAGGGCACTGCCAAGGACCTGCTCGAGATCGCCATTCCCCTGCTGGTCCTCGGCGTCGCACTGGTCGTCCTGGTCGGGTGGGTGATCTTCTCGGTCACCGGCTACGCGGTGCAGTGGTGGGGACTGCGGCTGACCCGCGAGGGCGGCAACGTCAACCTGAGGAGCGGCCTCCTCACCACCCGGTCCATCAGCGTCGAGGAGGCCAGGGTGCGCGGCGCCGAGCTCTCCGAGCCGCTGCTGCTGCGGCTGGTCCGGGGCGCCGAGCTCGCCGGCTGGGCGACGGGTGTCGGCACCGAAGGCGTGACGAAGGTGCTGCCGCAGTGCCCGCGGGAAGTCGCCGTCAGGGTGGCCGGCGATCTGCTCGAGGACGCCGCGCCGATGACGATGTCGCTGGTGAGGCACGGCCCACGCGCCCGGCGTCGCTGCCATCTCCGGGCCCAGTACGTCGCCCTCGCACTCACCGGTCTGTCGGTGGTCCCGGTCGCCGTCCTCGCCCTGCCCAGGTGGCCGGTGCTGGTCGTCGCCGTCGTGACGGTCGCCGTCGCGGCCGCGACCGGCGAGGCGACGTACGCCCACCTCGGCCATGCGCTCACCGACGGCCACCTCGTGTCCGGCACCGGCGCCTGGTCGCGGCAGCGGGTCGCCCTCGAACGCGAGGGCATCATCGGCTGGTCGCTCGAGCAGACCTGGTTCCAGCGACGTGCCGGGCTCCTCACGCTCGTCGCCACCACGGCCGCGGGCCACGAGAGCGTCAGGATCCACGACATCCCGGCGCCGGCCGCCGTCGCGCTCGCCGACGCGGCCACCCCTCTGCTGCTGAGCCCGTGGCTCCATGCCGACACCCCGGGGCAACTCGCCGTTCACTGAGCCGTGGTTACGCTCACAAGCGTGACGACCGACCAGGCCGCTCCGCCGGCGACCCGACCCCGCCGTCGTCCGTCCTCGGGGCCGGCGCCGCGGCTCGCGGCCGGCGTGCTCGATCCGGTCGGGCTCCTGGCGGTGGTCGCGGCCGCGGTCGTCTTCCTCGCGCGCGGCTGGGAGAGCATCCTCAGCCGCGACCTCGCTCTCTATGCGTACGCCGGCCAGCGGGTCGCCGACGGGGAGCCCCCGTACGTCGGGGTGATGAACCGCTCCGGGCCGCTCGCGCACCTCGTGCCCGGGCTGGGCACCTGGCTCGGCCGGAGACTCGGACTCAGCGAGTCCGGTGCCGACGACCTGCTCGCCGAACGGGTGCTCTTCTTCGTCCTCTCGCTGGCGTTGGTGTGGTGCCTCTACCTGCTGGTCCGCGACGTGCTCGACTCCCGGTTGGCCGGTCTGGCTGCCACCGTCGCGCTCGTGATGAATCCCGGGATCATCACCTACGCCACCGGCGGCCCGCGCGAGAAGACCACGATGCTGCTGCTGCTCACGCTGATGCTGCTCGCCTGCCGGCATCATCGGTTCGGCTGGGCCGGCGTGCTGCTGGCCCTGGCGACCCTGACCTGGCAGCCGGTCTTCTTCCCCGGGATCGTCGCGGCGCTCGGCTGCGCGCTCCTCGACTTCGGCTATCGACGCGCGGCGGTGCTTCGCCTCCTCGCCGGCGGAGTCGTCACGACGGCCGCGTTCGCGGGCTACTTCGCGGTCGTCGGCGCGCTCCGCGACGCCTTGGACGGCTTCGTCGTCATCCACCTCCACTACACCAGCCAATCGGGCATCGCCGACGACCCGGCGCAGGTCTGGGGCGACCTCATCGAGGCGTTCCGGGTCTCGACGTACGTGCTCTGCGCCGGCCTGGGAGCGGCCCTCGCCGCCCCGCCGGTGCTGTGGATGCTCCGGAGGCGAACCACCGTCGACCGGTCGTTCCTCGTGTTCTCGGTGGCGACGCTGGCAGGGATCCTGTGGAGCTACAGCGTCTTCAACGGCTGGGCCGACGCCCTCGTGCTCTTCCCCTTCGCCGCCCTCGGCATCGGCGCGATCGTGGTCGCGCTGGGCGCCGTCCCCCTCCACCTCGGGCGGGCCGTGACCGCGGTCGCGCTCTGCCTCGGCCTGGCCTGGGGCTACCAGGCCGCCGCCGACAAGGAGATGAGCGTCCTGCCCAAGGAGCAGGCGGAGGTCGACGCGGTCTTCGACGTCGTGCCCGACGCGAGCCTCTGGGCCATCGAGGCACCTCAGCCGCTGGTGCTCGGCCGTCGCGTCAACCCGAGCCAGCACCAGATGTTCCGCCTCGGCCTGGAGCGCTTCGTCGCCGACGAGTACGACGGCCTGCGCACGTACGCCGAGTCCATTCGCGACGAGCGGCCGACCCTGATCGCCGTCGGGCTCGGCGCCCACTACTGGTGGCTGAGGCCGGTCCTCGACGACTACGAACGGGTCGGCACGAGCCCGGGCTGGTACTGGTACGTCGTCGACGACGTCGACCCCGCCGTACGCGAACGACTCGTCGCCGCGGTCCGGGGTTGAGCGCCGATGTGCCACGATCGGGTCATGGGCGAGGGCGACTCGGCGCTTGCGATGCGGCGCGCCGACTACACGTACTCGATCGTCGTACCCGTCTTCAACAGCGAAGGCGTGGTGGGCACGACGATCGAGCGGATCCTCGAGACCTTCGGCGCCGCGGGCCTCCGCCACGAGCTGATCCTCGTCGACGACGGCAGCCAGGACGGCAGCTGGGCCGTCGTCGCCGACCACGCCCGGCGGCACAGCGACGTGGTGGCGATCAGGCTGCTGCGCAACTACGGACAGCACCACGCCAACCTCGCCGGCCTGCGCGCGGCCAAGGGTGACTACGTGATCACCATGGACGACGACCTGCAGAACCCCCCCGACCAGGCCCTGCTGCTGATCGAGACCGCGATGGCCGGCCACGACGTGGTCTTCGGCAGGTTCGAGTCCAAGAGCCACGCCGGCTACCGGCGCCTCGGCAGCGCGATGATCTCGATGCTCAACCGCCGGGTCTTCGGCCAGCCGCCCGGGCTGGCCGTGTCCAACTTCCGGATCCTGCGCCGCGACGTCGTCGACCGGATCTGCGCATCCCGCACGGCACATCCGTACCTGACCGGCCAGGCGCTGCTCTACTCCCACGACCGCGCCAACGTCGTCGTCCGCCACGACCCGCGCCCGGTCGGCTCCAGCAACTACAGCCTCGTCCGCATCCTCCGGCTGGTGCTGACGATCCTGTTCTCCTACTCGTCCTTCCCGTTGCGGCTAGGTGCGCTGGTCGGCTTCGCCATCGCGGGCATCAGCCTCGTCCTCGGCGCCGTCTACCTCGTCATCGGACTGGTCAACGACGAGCGCGTCCCCGGCTGGACCTCGGTCGTCGTGCTGCTCGCCGTGCTCAACGGCTTCACGATCGCTCTGCTCTCGATGCTCGGCGAGTACGTCGTCCGCACCCTCAACGCCGTGAGCGACCAGACGCCGTACCACGTCGCGGAGCGGGTCGACTGATGTACTTCCTGGTGATCGGCGCCCAGCGCTGCGGCACGTCGTACCTGCGCGGACTCCTCGCCGCGCATCCCGACATCGCCATGGCCGAGCCGGCTCGGCCCGAGCCCAAGGTCTTCCTCGACGACGCCATCCTCGAGCGCGGCGTCGACCGCGGACGCGAGTGGTACGACGCGACGTACTTCGCCCATGCAGGGCCCGGTCAGGTGCGCGGCGAGAAGTCCACCAGCTATATCGAGCACCCGGACTCCGGCGAGCGGGCAGAGAAGGTGCTCGGCGAGCACCGGGTGATCGCCCAGCTGCGCGACCCGATCGAGCGGGCCGTCTCCAACTGGGCGTTCAGCACCGAGCACGGACTCGAGACCCGCCCGCTGGAGCAGGCTCTGCTCGACAACCTCGCCGGACGGCGACCGCTGGAGCCCGCCGGCACCTCGGTCTCGCCGTACGCCTACCTCGAGCGGAGCGCGTACGCCGACCAGCTGCGTCCGTGGCTGGACAGGTACGGCGAGCGGCTTCTCGTTCAGCTCCTCGGCGACCCGATCGCGGACACCTACGCCTTCCTGGGCGTCGACCCCGACCTCCACCCGGCGGGCGTCGGCGAGCCCGTGAACAGGTCGGCCTCTTCCGCACCGCCGATACAGTCGAGGGTGTACGCCCGGCTGCGCGAGCACCTCGCCCCACAGGACGAGGAGCTGGCGAGACTGCTCGGTCGTGACCTGCCATGGCGGTGACCGCTTCACAAGCCCCCGACGAAGGAGGACCACGATGTACAGCACCCCGGCCCAGCAACGGGTCGAGCGACAGGTGCAGTTCAACGCCCCGTACGTGACCGGCGCCGAGCAGGCGCATGTCGCGGAGTCGCTGAGCAGCGGGCACACCTCGTCGGGTGGACCCTTCAGCCAGAAGGCCGCGGAGCTCCTGCAGGCGGAGTCGGGCGCCGCGGAGGTGCTGATGACGACCTCCTGCACCGCGGCGCTCGAGCTGTCCGCGATGCTCCTCGACATCGAGCCTGGCGACACGGTGATCGTGCCTTCGTTCACGTTCACCTCGTCCGCGCTCGCCTTCGTCCGCCAGGGCGCGCGGCTGCTCTTCTGCGACATCGACCCGGTGACCCTCGGGCCTGACCCGTGGAGCGTCGGCGAGCTGCTCGACGACAGCGTCCGCGCCGTCGTGCTCGTGCACTACGGTGGCATCGCCTGCGACGTCGAGGGCATCCGGAAGGTGCTGCGCGACCGGCCGGACGTCGCCGTCATCGAGGACAACGCTCACGGGCTCTTCGGCCGCTGGCGGGGCGAGCCCCTCGGCAGCCTCGGCCGGTTCTCCACGCTGAGCTTCCACGAGACGAAGAACTTCACCTGCGGCGAGGGGGGCGCGCTGTGCGTCCTCGATCCGGGCGACGTCGACCGGGCGTGGGTGCACTACGACAAGGGCACCGACCGGCAGGCCTTCATGAACGGCCAGGTCGACAAGTACTCCTGGCGCGACCAGGGCTCGTCGTTCGGCCTGGCGGACCCGCTCGCAGCCTGCCTCTTCGCCCAGCTCGAGCGCCGCGAGGACATCCAGACCCGGCGCCGCCGGGTCTTCGAGCACTACCTGGACACCCTCACGCCGTACGCCGACGAGCTGGGCCTTCGGCTCCCCCACGTGCCCGCCGACTGCGAGCCTGCGTACCACCTCTTCCATCTCCTGCTGCCGAAGGCGGAGATGCGACCCACGGTGATGGCCGAGATGCGGCGGCAAGGTGCGCAGACGACCTTCCACTACGTGCCGTTGCACGACTCCGACGGCGGTCGGCGGTTCTCCGCGCGGGCGACCGAGTGCCCGGTGACGAGCGACGTGAGCTCACGGCTGATCCGGCTGCCCTTCCACAACGAGCTCAGCCAGGGCGACTGCGACTACGTCGTCGACCGGCTGGTCGCGGCCGTGCGCTCCGCGCGGTGATCGCTGCCGTCACCCAGTCCGGCTCGTCGTCGATCGACCAGCCCGGCTACTGGTGGCACGACGCCCGCGGCGACCTGCTGCGGGCGGCGCTGGGCGATTGGCTGGGCGACCGTCCGGGCGACCGGCTAGGCGACCGGCCGGGCGATTGGCTGGGCGACCGGACGGGCGGGCCCGGCGACCGGCTGGGGCGGTCGGCGCGGGTGCTCGACGTCGGGAGCGCCGACGGGCCCAGCGCGCGCTGGCTCCACGGCGACCACCAGCGCGTCGCCGTCGACATGGACCCGCGCGGCCTGACCGCCGGCCGGGACGTCTGCGCCTCCGCCCTGCGGCTGCCCTTCGCCGACGAGACCTTCGACGTGGCGGCGGCCTTCGACGTGATCGAGCACTGCGAGCCCGAGTCGGTCGCCGTCGCCGAGCTCGCCCGAGTGCTGCGGCCGGGCGGTCGGCTGCTGGTCTCGGTGCCGGCGTACGCATGGGCGTGGAGCGACCACGACGTGCGGGCGGGCCACCACCGCCGCTACACGCGCGCCCGGCTGGTGGCGGCCCTCGAGGGCGCGGGCCTGGATGTCGTGCGCAGCACCCACGCCTTCGCGCTGGTCTTCCCGTTCTTCGCCGGGGAGCGCCTCGCCCGCCGCCTCCGACGACCGGACGAGCGTGGCCCGACCGGCTCGCGCCTCCCCCAGCCGCCGGCCGCGGTGGATCGCCTGCTGCGAGCCCTCTGCCGCGCCGAGAGCCGCCTCCTCCCCCGGGTCGACCTGCCGTTCGGCTCCTCGGTCCTTGCCGCGGCCGTGAAGAGGTAGTCCACGAGCCGGACGAGCTCGTCGCCTGAGCCCGAGCCGCTCCTCCGACTGGTGATTGCTCCGCTCACGGGAGCAGACCCCAGCATCGATGGTGATTGCTCAGCTCAGCGGAGCAGTGTCTACTCCCCAGCCGGGTCCGCTCGCCGCCGGGTCGCGTTGGGCCGCGCGCCGGAGGCGCCGCCGGCTGCAACCGCCGACAGCCCGGCCACCGACAGCCCGGCCGCCGACAGCCAGGCCGCAGCGGTCGCCTCGACCGCGAAGAAGCACCACGCGACGGTGAGCGCCGCCCCGCCCGGGTCGAGGACCATGATCAGCAGTCCGGGGAGGAGCGCGATCAGCCAGCCCGCGAGCAGGGTCGTCGTCCGGGCATGCGCGAGGAGGAGTACGCCGAGCAGCAGGTTGCCGAGCGCCAGCGCCGAGGCGGCGGCCACCGGCACGGAGGCGGACACCGCCAGGCGCACCTCGTCACCGAACACCAGCCGCACCACCCACGGCCCGACCCACGCACCAACAGCCGCGCCGACGAGTCCGCCGAGCACCGTCGCCGCAACGATCGTTCGGGTGAGCCGACGCAACCGAACGACCCGCCGGCGTACGACCAGGAGCGTCAACGCACCGGTCAGCTGGGCCACCTGGCCGAGGAGCAGCGTGTAGGGGATCCGGTAGATGGCGAGCCCGGCGAACAGCGCCGTGACCTGCGCCGGCGTACCATCGAGCAGCGCGAGCAGCACCGGCCCCCCCATCAGCACCACCTGGGCGACCAGCTGACCCCCCGCCGCCCCGCCGAGGAAGGCGAGGGGCGAGCGGGGCCGCCCCATGCTTCCCAGGTTCACCTGGGATGTTGGCACTTCACCCGCCGTACAACCAGGGGGAAGTGACAACATCCCAGGTGAACCTGGTGTGCGAGGGACACGCGCGACCCAGGCCGAGGGCCAAGCCGCGCAGGCGAGATAGCCGGCGGCGAGCGCCCAGCCGTACGCCGCTGCGGGACCGTCCGCGAGCACCAACGCCGCCGCCACGAGTACCCGGACGCCGTTCTCCGCCACCAGCACGGCCCCGACGGCCCCGAAGCGACCACGGGCGGCGAGCAGCCCGCGCACCCATCCCATCAGCCCGGCGCCGAGGGTGACGACACCGACGAGCACGGGGTACGTCGTGCCTCGGCCACCGAAGAGCGGCTCCCCCGCCAGCCAGGCGACGCCGCCGGCCACGCCCGAGAGCCCGACGGCCGCGAGAGCCACCCTGGGCAGCGCCGCCGCGACACCGCTCTCGTCACCCTCGGCCGCCACGCTGCGCGCGATCCAGTGCTGCACGGGAAAGGTGAGGCCGGCCGCCGCGAAGCCCCAGTAGCTCCAGAGCACCGCCACCGGTGCGGCCGCCTCCGCGCCGAGGGCACGGGTCGCCACCGCGAAGAAGACGTAAGCCAGCAGGCCGCTCAGCACCGAGCCGGCGGCCAGCGAAGCGGTCGTGCGCCCGCGGTCCGAGCTCGTAGAGGTGGCCATCGCCCGACGATTGTCCCCTACCGCCTAACCTGCAGGCGTGCGCCTCGCGACCTGGAATGTCAACTCGCTCCGCTCCCGCATCGGGCGGGTGGAGTCGCTGCTGCAAAGGCACGACATCGACGTGCTCGCCCTCCAGGAGACCAAGGCCCGCGAGGACCAGCTGCCGCTGATGGGGCTGCAGGCGCTGGGCTACGACATCGCGGTCGCCGGCACCAACCAGTGGAACGGCGTCGCGATCCTCAGCCGGGTCGGCCTCGACGACATCGAGGTCGGCTTCCCCGGCCAGCCGGAGTGGAAGGGCGAGGTCGAGTCGCGCGCGGTCGGCGCGACCTGTGGCGGCGTACGCGTCTGGTCCCTCTACGTGCCCAACGGCCGAAAGCCCGACGACCCCCACTACGCCTACAAGCTCGAGTGGTACGCCGCCCTCCGGGCCGCCGCGCGCGAGTGGCTGGCCGGCTCCCCTGACCAGGTCGCGATCGTCGGCGACTGGAACGTCTGCCCCACCGACGACGACGTCTTCGACGTCACCCAGTTCAAGAACTCCACCCACGTGACGCCCGCCGAACGCGCGGCGTTCTTCGCCTTCGCCGAGGACGGCTGGGTCGACACCAGCAAGCCGTTCGCCCCCGGCTACACCTATTGGGACTACTACCGCCAGCGCTTCGAGCGCGACCGCGGGCTACGCATCGACTTCCTGCTCGGCTCGCCCTCGCTCGCCGCCCGGGTCGGCGGCGCCTTCATCGACCGCGACGAGCGCGACCCCGCCCAGGGCACCGGCAGCCCCTCCGACCACGCCCCCGTGATCCTCGACCTGACCTGACGCCACTGTCGGTGCCCTCTGTCACGGTGTCCCCATGGACACGATCACTGCTCTCGCGCTGCTGCTCGTCGGCCTGCTCGTCGGCACCGCGCTGGGCGTGCTGTGGGCGCACCGGCGCACCCATCGCCTCGACGCCGGGGCCCTCGCCGACCGGGCGGCTGAGGACGCCGTCCTTCGCGAGGGGCTGGCCCGCATCGGCGACCAGCTCCGCGACCTCGACCACTCACGGGTGTCGTGGCAGGGGCAGCTCGCCCAGCAGGTCGCCGACATGCGCCACTCGACCGACATCCTGCGCCAGGAGACCCGGTCGCTCTCGACCGCGCTGCGCAAGCCGCAGGTGCGTGGGCGCTGGGGTGAGCTGACCCTGCGCCGGGTGGTCGAGCTCGCCGGCATGGTCGACCGCTGCGACTTCACCGAGCAGGTGCCGCTCGACGACGGCGCCCTGCGCCCTGACCTCGTCGTCCATCTGGCCGGCGGGCGGCAGGTCGTGGTCGACGCCAAGGTCCCGCTCGACGCCTTCCTCGACGCCACCTCCACCGACGACGAGGACCTGCGCGAGCACCACCTGACCCGTCACGTCCACCAGCTGCGGACCCACATCGACCAGCTGTCGTCGAAACGCTACTGGCGCTCGCTGAGAGCCAGCCCCGAGTTCGTCGTCTGCTTCCTGCCCGCGGAGGCGTTCCTCAGCGCCGGGCTCGAGGTCCGCGGCGATCTTCTCGAGTACGCCGCACAGCGTCAGGTCGTGCTGGCGACGCCGACCACCCTGATCGCACTGCTCCGCACCGTCGCCCAGGGCTGGACCCACGCGGGCCTCGCCGATCGCGCCCAGGAGATCCACGACCTCGGCCGCGAGCTCCACGAGCGCCTCGGCATCCTCAACGGCCACCTCGACCAGCTCGGCCGATCCCTCAACACGGCGGTCGGTCACTTCAACGGCGCGGTGGGCAGCTATGAGTCGCGGGTGCTCGTGACGGCCCGGCGGTTCGACGAGCTCGCCGGCCGCGAGTCGACCCTGGCCACGCCCCAGCGGGTGCCCGCCAGCGCACGTGACGTCCCCAGCCGGCCGTCGTTCGGCTCGCGGCGCGGCTCCGACGACGGCGCCGACGACCCGCCTACGTTGGCGTTGTGAGCGTCTTGGTCCAGCGAGCCACGGACGAGCCCGTGCGCGACGGACGAGACTCCGGCCTGCAGGCCGCCGCGCTCGGCTGCGCGCTCGCCCTCACCGCCGTGGCGTTGGATCTGGTGCTGTCCGACCGGCTCACGCTGTTCTTCGACCTCTGCTTCGTCACCGCGTGCCTCGCCGTGGCGTGGGTGGTCCGGCTCGACGACTTCTACGCGGTCACCGTGCTCCCCCCGCTGCTGATGCTCGGCATCTTCGTGCTCGTCACTCTGACCGCGCCGGGCATGGTCGGCCATCCCGACGACGGGCTGGCACAGGCCGTGCTCTCCGGGCTCTCCGGGCACAGCCTCGCGCTGGTCAGCGGGTACGCCGTGGCGCTGGGCTGCCTGTTCGCGAGGCTGCGGGCGCAGCGTCGCGCCGTGCGACGTACCGTCGCGAGCCAGGTCGGCTTCTGACCCCGATTCGTCTGTGGCCTCCCATGTAGTTGCCCGCGTGCGGGGCGGGACGAATCGGTGTGATCAGACCTCGAACCGACTCGGATCGCCGGCACCGACCCGCATCACCTCGGGGATGTCGTCGGACCAGTCGACCACGGTCGTCGGCACCGCCGACGTCTCGCCGGCCTCGATCACGATGTCGAGAGCGTGGTCGAGGTCCTCCTTGATCTCCCAGCCCATGGTGCGCGCCTCGGTCTCGCCGGGGAGGATGAGTGTCGAGGTGAGCATCGGCTCGCCGAGCTCCTCGAGCAGAGCGCGCACCACGCGGTGCTCGGGGATGCGGACGCCGACGGTGCGCTTCTTGGGGTGCATCAGCCGCTTCGGCACCTCGGTGGTCGCCTGCAGGATGAACGTGTAGGGCCCGGGTGTGACGGCCTTGATCGACCGGAAGGCGTGGTTGCCCAGGTGCACGAGCTGCCCGAGCTGGGCGAACGAGTCGCACATCAAGGTGAAGTGATGGCGTTCGTCGAGGTCGCGGATGCGCAGGATCCGGTCGCGGCCGTCGCGGTTGCCGAGCCGGCAGCCCAGGGCGTAGCCGGAGTCGGTCGGATAGGCGATGAGCGCATCGTCGTCACGCAGTGCGGCGACGACCTGCCGCACCAGCCGCGGCTGCGGGTCGACCGGGTGCAGGTCGACGTACCTGGCCACTAGCGGTCAGCTCCCCTGTGTCCTCTCGCCACCGGCGACTACCGGACGCCCTGCTCGGCGGCGCGCAGGTCGCGGCGCAGCTCCGGCGGCAGCGCGAAGATCAGGCTCTCCTCGGCGCTGTGGACGGAGCGGGCGTCGGGGTAGCCGCGCTCGGCGAGGAAGGAGAGCACGCCCTGCACGAGGTCCTCGGGGACACTTGCGCCGGAGGTCACCGACACGGTCTCGACTCCGTCGAGCCAGGCCTCCTCGATCTCGCCGGCGTCGTCGACGCGGTAGGACGCCTTGGCGCCGGCCTCCAGCGCGACCTCGACGAGCCGGACCGAGTTGGAGGAGTTGCCCGACCCGACCACGATGAGCAGGTCGCAGTCCTTCGCGATGTCCTTGACGGCGAGCTGGCGGTTCTGGGTGGCGTAGCAGATGTCGTCGCTCGGCGGGTCGAGCAGCTGCGGGAACCGCTCGCGGATCGCAGCCACCGTCTCCATCGTCTCGTCGACGCTGAGGGTGGTCTGGGAGAGCCAGGCGACCTTGGCCGGGTCGCGCACCACGATCTTCGCCACGTCGGCGGGCGACTCGACGAGCTGGATGTGCTCCGGAGCCTCACCCGCGGTGCCCTCGACCTCCTCGTGGCCGGCGTGGCCGATGAGGAGGATGTCGTAGTCGTCGCCGGCGAAGCGCTTCGCCTCGTGGTGGACCTTGGTCACCAGCGGGCAGGTGGCGTCGATGGTCTTGAGGCCGCGGTCGGCCGCCTCGGCGTGGACGGCGGGGCTCACGCCGTGGGCGGAGAAGACGACGGTCTCGCCCCCCGGCACCTGGTCGAGCTCCTCGACGAAGATCGCACCACGCTGCTCGAGGTCGGCCACGACGTGCTTGTTGTGGACGATCTGCTTGCGCACGTAGACGGGTGCGCCGTACAGGTCGAGCGCCTTCTCGACGGTGATGACAGCGCGGTCGACGCCGGCGCAGTAGCCTCGCGGCGCCGCCAGCAGGACTGACCTGGCCTGATCGGGGTCCAGGACGGGCGGGAGGCCCAGGTCGGTGCTCATGGGCGCCACTTTAGTGGGGGAACCGGCCGAACCCCGCCTCGCCGGGACGCGGTCGAGTGCCGGCCCCCACCGTGGGAACAGCCACCTGAGCACTCGACCTCGGCGCGGCCCGCCGTCGGCGCGCTCCTCTAGCCTGTCGGTCATGCCGTCCCTGCGCGACACCACCGCCGAGGCGCCCGCGCCGGTGCGGGCGGTCGCCAACGCGATCGCGCAGTACGTCGACCGCCTCGGCACCGTCTGGGTCGAGGGCCAGGTGGCCCAGCTGAGTCGCCGGCCCGGTCTCGGCACGGTCTTCATGACCCTGCGCGACCCCGTCGCCGACATCTCCGTGTCGTTGACCTGCGCCCGCAGCTACTTCGACGGCCTCAACCCGCCGCTGGTCGAGGGCGCCGGCGTCGTGGTGCTCGCGAAGCCGTCCTACTACGCCAACCGCGGCAGTCTGTCGTTGCAGGTGCGCGAGATCCGCACCGTCGGCCTGGGCGAGCTGCTCGCCCGGCTCGAGCAGCGCCGACAGCTGCTGGCCGCAGAGGGGCTGTTCGCGGCGGAGCGCAAGCGCCCGCTGCCCTTCCTCCCGGTCCGCATCGGCCTGGTGACCGCTCCCAACTCCGCCGCGGAGCGCGACGTTCTCGACAACACCAGGCGCCGCTGGCCCGCCGCCGCCTTCGAGGTCGCGTACGCCGCGATGCAGGGCAGCCGCTCGGCCCTGGATGTGATCGGGGCCCTCGACCGTCTCGAGCGCCATCCCGAGGTGGATGTCATCGTGGTCGCGCGCGGCGGCGGCTCGGTAGAGGACCTGCTGCCGTTCTCCGACGAGGCGCTCATCCGACACGTCCACGGCCTGCGCACGCCGGTGGTCTCCGCGATCGGTCACGAGCCCGACCAGCCGCTGCTCGATCTGGTCGCCGACGTCCGCGCCTCCACGCCGACCGATGCCGCCAAGCGCATCGTGCCCGACGTACAGGAGGAGCAGACCGGCATCGCGTGGTCCCGCGAGCGGCTCGCCACGCTCATCCATGGGCTGGTGGGGCGCGAGCAGGCCGGCCTCGACCAGCTCCGCTCCCGGCCGGTGCTCGCCGACCCGCACGTGCTCGTCGATCGGCGCGTCGAGGAGGTCGCGCGGCTGCGCGAGCGGGCCGCCCGCGGCTTCGGCCACCGGCTCGACCGGGCCGCCGACGAGGTCGCCCACCAGCGGGCCCGGGCCCGCGCGCTATCGCCGTTGGCCACACTGCGCCGGGGCTATGCCGTGGTCCAGGACGAGGCCGGCCACGTCGTGGCGTCCGTCACCGCCACCCGACCCGGTGCGGCGCTGTCCGTCCGGGTCGCCGACGGCCGCATCGCCGCGATCACCGACCGGATCCAGCTCGACGAAGCACAGCCCGAGGAGACCGATGGCTGACAAGCAGCAGGCCGCGACCGACGAGTCAGCCGAGGAGCGGCTGTCCTACGAGGACGCCCGCGCCGAGCTCATCGAGGTGGTGCGCTCGCTCGAGGCCGGAGGCCTCGGCCTCGAGGAGTCGCTGACCCTCTGGGAGCGCGGCGAGCACCTCGCCGAGGTTTGTCAGCGCTGGCTCGACGGCGCCCGCGAGCGCCTCGACAAGGCCGCCGAGCAGCAGTAGCCGCCGGCGGCCCGCAGGTCAGGGAGCCGGCGCGGGCTCGGTGGTCAGCCGGGCGGCCAGGTCGCGGAGCTGTGACGCGGGAGCGGAGCCGTAGACCATGACCCAGTCGTCGCCGAGCCGGGCGACGTACGCCGTGTCGCCCCCGGCGTCGGTCCAGGTGCTCCAGGAGCCGGAGACGTCGCTGTCGATGCGGATCTCGTCGCCCTCGACCGCCTCCTCGTCGACGAGGCGTCGCAACATCGCGCGGCGTCCCCGGTCCGCCTCGCTCGGCGAGGCGACCATGAGCTGCCGCACGCCCGCGTACTGGTCGTCGTCGGTGAGCAGGGAGATCCCCCACTCGGGCCCGTACGACGGGCCGTCGCTCTCGTCCTCGGCCGCCTGCGCCCGGTCGACGCCGCTCGCGAACCAGCCGTCGGGCAGCGACTCCGGGTAGACGACCTCGACCCCGGCGCCCTGCACGTCACGGACGACGCTCAGATAATCGACGTGATCGGGCCGGATCTCGAGCTCGTCACGGGTAACGGCACGCACGACGACGAAGCCGACGATCACGGCCAGCAGGATGATCAGCGCACCGACCAGCCCGGAGGCCGACCTCGGGTACCTCCCCGGCCGCCCCTGCGCCGATGTTTCTCCCGACATCTGCGCCGGCACCCGCGTCCCGCCCTCACTCACCCCGCCATCCTCCCCTCCCCACCGCCGAGTCGGCGCATCCCCAGTCGCAGGGACGCGCCGACTCCCGGGGATGACTCCGCGAGTGCGGACGTGGCGGGTCGATTGATCCGCAGATGCGGTACGGTCTGCGCGTGACGAACTACCGGATCGCGGAAGCCGCGGAGTTGCTCGGGGTCAGCGACGACACCTTGCGTCGATGGATCGATGCCGGTCGACTGCCGTCCGGTGTCGTCGACGGGCGGGCTCAGGTCGCCGGGGCGGATCTCGCCCGGCTGGCCGAGTCGCTCGTCGACGAGCCCGACCGCGAGGCGACCCGCGCGTCGGCGGTCAGCGCCCGCAACAGGTTCGACGGCATCGTCGTCAAGGTCGTCAAGGACAAGGTCATGGCGCAGGTCGAGCTGGTGTGCGGCCCGCACCGGGTGGTGTCCCTGATGAGCACCGAGGCCGCCGAAGAGCTCGGCCTCGAGCCGGGAGTCCACGCCTACGCCTCCATCAAGTCCACCAACGTCGTCGTCGAACGTCCCTGAGGAGAGTCCATGCGCAAGCCGACCACCCGCCGACTGGCCGCCGTACTCGCCCTCGGCGCACTCACCGCGTCGCTGGCCGCCTGCGGCTCCGGCGACGGCGGCGGCGGTGACGCCGGCGACGCCGGGGGCGACGAGGGCTCCTCGACCCTCAACGTGCTCGCGGCCGCCTCCCTCACCGAGACCTTCACCTCGCTCGCCGAGGACTTCGAGGCCGACCACGACGGCGTGAAGGTCACGCTGGTCTTCGACTCCTCCGCGACCCTCGCCCAGCAGGCCGTGGACGGTGCTCCCGGCGACCTCCTGGCGACCGCCGACCAGACGACGATGGATGCCGCCGTCGACGGCGGCGCGGTGCCCGGCGACTCCGAGGCCTTCGCCTCCAACGTCCTGGTGATCGCCACACCGGCGGACAATCCGAAGCAGATCGAGGCCATCGACGACCTCCAGGCCGACGACGTCACCTACGTCGCCTGTGTGGAGACCGCCCCCTGCGGCAAGGTCGCCGAGGCCGTCCTCGGCGACAACGACATCACCCACGAGCCGGCCAGCCTCGAGGTCGACGTCAAGGCGGTCCTCGCCAAGGTGACCGAGGACGAGGCCGACGCCGGGCTCGTCTACGCCACCGACGCCACGGCGGCGGGCGACGCTGTGCAGCGGGTCGACATCGCGGGCGCCGAGAGCGAGCGGACGACCTATCCGATCGCCGTCCTCGAGCAGTCCGAGGACAGCGCGCTGGCGCAGGAGTTCATGGACCTGGTGCTGTCGGAGGCCGGTCAGCAGACCCTCGGTGACGCCGGCTTCGGGGCACCCTAGTTGGCGGCCCGGCTCGGCCGTCCGCCGCTGCGTCTCGTCGTCCCGGCCGGGGTCGCGGTCACCCTCCTGGTCCTGCCGCTGGTCTCGCTCAGCCTCGCCACCCCCTGGTCCGAGCTGCCCGACCTCCTCTCCGACGACGGGGTCCACGACGCCCTCGTCGTCACCGCGATCTCGTCGCTCGGCTCGGTCGCCGCCTGCCTCGTCCTCGGTACACCGCTCGCCTGGGTGCTCGCGCGGGTGGACTTCCGCGGCCGAGCACTGGTCCGCGCCCTGGTGACGGTGCCCCTCGTCCTGCCGCCGGTCGTCGCCGGCGTCGCGCTCGCGACGGCGCTCGGGCGCAACGGCCTCGTCGGCCAGCCGCTGCGTGAGATCTTCGACGTCACCATCCCCTACACGACCGTGGGTGTCGTCGTGGCGCACACTTTCGCCTCGATGCCGTTCTACGTCCTTGCCGTGGAGGGCGCCCTCCGCGCCGGCGGCAGCCGCCTCGACGTGGTCGCCGCGACGCTCGGCGCCTCGCGTTGGATGACCTTCTGGCGGGTGACCCTGCCGGTCGCGATGCCCGGCATCGTCGCCGGCGGGGTGCTGGCCTGGGCCCGCTCGCTCGGTGAGTTCGGCGCCACCATCACCTTCGCGGGCAACTACCCCGGCACAACGCAGACGATGCCGTCGCTGATCTACAGCACGCTGCAGGCCGACCCCGACACCGCCCGCACGCTGAGCATGATCCTGCTCGTGGTGTCGATCGGCTTGCTGGCGCTGCTGCGCAACAGATGGCTGGTGAGCCCATGACCGAGCGCCTCGGCCTCGACGCGAGCGTCGTGGTCGACGGCATCCTCGACGCCGGCGTGACCGCCCCGCCCGCGTCGGTGGTCGCCGTGATCGGCCCCAACGGCGCCGGCAAGACGACCCTGCTCGGCGCGCTCGCCGGCATCGTCCACGCCAGCGGTCACGTCCACGTCGACGGCGAGGACTGGACGACGCTGCCCGTGCGCGAGCGCAACGTCGGGCTGGTCTTCCAGGACCAGTCCCTCTTCCCCCACCTGTCCGCGCTCCGCAACGTCGCCTTCGGTCCGCGAGCTCGCGGCGTACGACGTGACGAGGCCGAGGCGCTCGCCGCCGACTGGCTGCGTCGCTTCGGCATCGACGACCTCGCCGGACGCCGCCCCGCGCAGCTCTCCGGCGGTCAGGCGCAACGGGTCGCCATCGCCCGGGCGCTGGCGACCGAGCCGTCGCTGTTGCTCCTCGACGAGCCGTTCGCCGGCCTCGACGTCGGCGTCTCGACATCGCTCCGCCTCGAGCTCTCCCGCCACCTCGCGGCGTACGAAGGCGTGACCGTGCTGGTCACCCACGACGCTCTCGACGCCCTGACCCTGGCCGACCTCATCGTCGTCATCGACGACGGGCGCGTCGCCCAGTTCGGCACGCCGGAGCAGGTGGCCGCGGAGCCACGGACCGACCACGTGGCCCGGCTGGTCGGTCTCAACATCATCCGCAGCGGTGAGCGCTTCGGCGCCTTCGGTCCCAGTGCGGTCGTGGTGTCGGTGCGCGAGCCCGACGGCTCCGCCCGACATCGGTGGCGGGGCGAGGTCGTCTCCGTCATCCCCCACGGCGACGCGCTCAGGCTGCGGGTGGCGACCGACCCCGAGCTGATCGCCGACGTCACGCCGGCGGCGGCCGCCGAGCTGCGCCTGGCCCCGGGCACACCGGTCTGGCTGTCGGTGAAGGAGACCAGCATGAGCTGGTACGACGCTCTGCCCGAGCATGTGACCGGTCGATAGAGTGCCGGTATGAGACTGGCGGCGATCCTCGACCTCGAGCACTGAGCGCCCATGTCGGTCCACGAGTTCGATCGCATCGCCGCGTCGGAGGAGAGGTTCGCTCCCGTCGGGCGCGGCGTCGAGCTGTGCTACCGGACGTACGGCGACCCCGCCGACGAGACCGTCCTGCTGGTCATGGGTCTCGCCGGGCCGATGATCTGGTGGCACGAGGAGCTCTGCCGGATGATCGCCGCCGAGGGCTTCCACGTGGTCGTCTTCGACAACCGTGACGTCGGCCGATCATCGCGAGTCGACGCGGCCGCCGGTCAGGCCATGCTGGTCAGGGCATTCCTCGGCCGACCTGTCGACCCGCCGTACTCCCTCGTCGACATGGCCGACGACGCCTACGGGCTCCTCGACCACCTCGGCGTCGAGCGCGCGCACCTGGTCGGGGTCTCGATGGGCGGCATGATCGCCCAGACCATGGCGGTCGAGCGGCCCGGCCGCGCGCGGAGCCTCGCCAGCATCATGTCGACGACCGGCCGTCGCACCGTCGGCTGGCAGCATCCCAAGCTGCTGCCGACGCTCCTGCTCTCCCGCGAAGGGCGCGACGCGTACGTCGCCAACGCCGGCAAGGTCTGGGCACTGATCGGCTCTCCGGACTACCCCGACGACCCGGCACGGATCCGCTGGCGGGCCGAGGAGACCTTCGACCGTGGCGTCAGCCGGGAGGGCGCGCTGCGGCAGATGCTCGCGGTCGTCACCCAGCCCGACCGCACCCCGCGGCTGCGTGAGCTACGGATCCCCACCTTGGTCATGCACGGCCTGCGGGACCCGATGGTGCACATCTCCGGAGGCCGCGCCACGGCCGAGGCGATCCCCGGCGCCGAGCTGGTGCTCGTGCCGGGCATGGGTCACGACATCCCGATCCCACTGCACCGCGTGTTCGCCGACGCGATCGTGCGGACGGCCGGCAGGGCCCGCTGACAAACCGCCGTACCTGACGGGCGCAGAAACCGGCGGGCGCAGACAACTGGCGCCGGCTCGAGAAGAACCGACGCCAGTTCGCCGCTATTACCTGCTACTCGGAGAGACGCTCCCCGGTGTCGGTGTTGAAGACGTGCACGTGGTGGGGGTCGGTCGTGACGTGGACGACCTCACCCTTGTGCACCGAGTCACGCTGGCTGACCCGGACGATGACATTGCCCGGGGTGCCCTCGACGTCACTGGTGCCGTAGACGAAGGCGTCGGCGCCGAGCTCCTCGACGACCGTCACCTTGACCGGCAGGCCCTCACCGGGACCGACGAGTCGCCATGCCTCGGGCCGGACACCGACGGTGATATTGCCCGTCATCGTCTTCGACGCCTTCTCGTCGACGGGGACGAGGTACTCGCCGATCTTGGCCTGGCCGTTGGCTGCCTTCGCCTCGAGGAGGTTCATCTGCGGCGAGCCGATGAAGCCCGCGACGAAGAGGTTGATCGGCCGGTCGTAGAGTCCGAGCGGGGTGTCGACCTGCTGGAGGACGCCGAGCTTCATGACCGCGACGCGGTCGCCCATCGTCATCGCCTCGACCTGGTCGTGGGTGACGTAGACGGTGGTGACGCCGAGGTCGGCCTGGAGCTTGGCGATGTCGGTGCGGGTCTGCACGCGCATCTTGGCATCCAGGTTGGACAGCGGCTCGTCCATGCAGAAGACCTGCGGGCTTCGGACGATGGCGCGGCCCATCGCGACGCGCTGACGCTGACCACCGGAGAGAGCCTTGGGCTTGCGCTCGAGGAACTCGACGAGACCGAGGATCTTGGCGGCCTCCTCGACGCGCTTGCGGCGCTCGTCGGCGGGGACCTTGGCCATCTTGAGGGCGAAGGCCATGTTGTCGGCGACGCTCATGTGCGGGTAGAGCGCGTAGTTCTGGAAGACCATCGCGATGTCGCGGTCCTTCGGCGGCACGTGGGTGACGTCGCGGTCACCGATGAAGATCTTGCCGTCGTTGACTTCCTCGAGCCCCGCGAGCATTCGCAGGGAGGTGGACTTGCCGCAGCCGGACGGGCCGACGAGGACCATGAACTCGCCGTCGCCGATCTCGAGGTCGAGGCCTGGTACGGCGGGCTTGTCCGCCCCGGGGTACCAACGCTGGGCCTTCTGAAAGGTCACTGATGCCATGTTCTCTTTTCTCCTTCACCGGCAGGTACGTGCCGGACGATCCGTAGTGAAGTGACGGCGGTCACGCTATCTGGACTGCGCGAGGATGGGAAGGGGCGCGCCGAGCCGGCCTGCCACCGTCGGCTGACGGAGCTCAGGCGCCTCTCACCACGGCAACCTCGCCGGCGGGCACGAGGAGGCTGCCCTCGACCGGCGCGTCGCGCAACACCTCGTGGCCGGTGAGTGCCACCGTCGCGGCGGTATCGGTGTGATTGATGACGAAGATCCACCTGGGCACGGTCCTCGGCGGTCCGGCAGGTGAGCTCGACACCTGGCCGGGTCTGGGCGACAGACTCTATGCCCGCCTCGTCGAGGAGTACGTCGACCAGGCCGGCGGTCGCTTCGGTGTCGAGCCGGCAGGCGACGTACCACGCGGTGCCGCCATCATCGAGGTCGCGTCGGGTGACCGCGGGCGCACCTGGTGCGGGGCCGCCGGCGTACACGGCGACGGCCTCGGCGCCGGTGAGCCGGAGATCCTCGCTCCAGACGTCGGCCGTCCAGCCGTTGTCGAGCCGAACGCGTTCGCCTCGGCGCAGGGGCAGGAACTCCTCGCTGCGGATGCCCAGCAGGTCGCGGAAGGCGCCGGGGTAGCCGCCCAGGCGGACGTGGTCGTTCTCGTCGACGATGCCGCTGAAGTAGGTGACGAGCACGGTCGCCCCGGCCTCGGCGGCGGCCCGGATCCGCTCGGCGGCGCCGTCGGTCACCGTGTAGAGGGTCGGGACCACCACGATCGAGTAGCCGGACAGGTCCCCGTCGGGATGGACGAAGTCGACGCCCACGCCGCGGTCGAATAACGCTCGGTGCAACGCGTGTGCGCGGTCCAGGTAGGTCACGTCGATGCTCGGGTGGGAGTCGAGCTCGCAGGCCCACCAGGCCTGCCAGTCGAAGACGAAGGCGACCCGGTTGGCAGCGCCGCTGCCGGCGACATCTCGGAGGCGGTCGAGGGTATGCCCGAGGTCGACGACCTCCCGCCAGACCCGCGAGTCCGGACCCGCGTGCGGCACGAGCGCGGCGTGGTACTTCTCCGCGCCGGCGCGGGACGCCCGCCACTGGAAGAACAGGACGGCATCGGCACCCCGCGCGACGTGCTGCAGGCTGGCCCGCTTGAGCTCGCCGGGACGCTTCGCCAGGTTGCGGGGCTGCCAGTTGACCGCGCTCGTCGACTGCTCCATCAGGATCCACGGGCGGCCACCGGCGAGACCTCGGGTCAGGTCGGCGCAGAACGCCAGCTCGCGATATGACTCCGGGTCGGCCGAGTCGACGTAGTGGTCGTTGGAGACCACGTCGACCTCGCGAGCCCATCGCCAGTAGTCCATGTTCTTGGACCCCTTCATCACCATGAAGTTCGTCGTCACCGGCACGCCTGGTGAGAGCTCATGGAGTACGTCGCGCTCCGCGACGAAGTTTGCGAGCAGCTCGTCGGAGGAGAACCGGTAGAAGTCGAGCTGTTGGGTCGGGTTGGGATGCGTCGGCGCGGACCGGGGCGGGAGGATCTCCTCGAACGACCCGTAGCGCTGCGACCAGAACGCCGTACCCCACGCGTGGTTGAGCAGGTCGATCGACCCGTAGCGACGTCGCAGCCACTCACGGAACGCCTCGGCGCTGACGTCGCAGAAGCAGTGTGCGTTGTGGCAGCCGATCTCGTTGCTGACATGCCACAAGGCCAGTCCGGGGTGGTCCCCGTAGCGGTTGGCCATCTCCGTGCACAGGGCCAGCGCACGCTCCCGATACACCGGCGAGCTCGGGCAGAACCCCTGGCGCGAGCCGGGCGAGAGGCGTACGCCGTCCCTGTCGACCATGAGCATCTCGGGATGCATCGCGGTCAGCCACGGTGGCGGCGATGCGGTCGCGGTCGCGAGATCGAGCCTGATGCCGCCGGCATGCAACCGCTCGACGATCTCGTCGAGCCATCCGAAGTCGTAGGCGCCGCGCGAGGGCTCCAGGTACGCCCAGGAGAAGACCGCGAGCGTCACCAGGTCGACGCCCGCCTCCTTCATCAGGCGGATGTCCTCGTCGTGGATCTCGACCGGCCACTGCTCCGGGTTGTAGTCGCCTCCGAAGGCGAGAGCGGGGAGGGAGGTTGGCATGCGCGACGGTCTCACGTGAGCAGAGCCCGCGTGAACCGAGCCCGCACCGGGCCGGCGCCTCAGCCGGCGGACCGGACGCTGCCGCCCACCTTGACCGTCATCGGCAGTACGTCGACCCGCGGCGCCTGCGCGGTGTCGTCGCCCGAGCCGAGCTCGACCAGCCGGCGTACGGCGAGCGCGCCCATCGCCCGGAACGGCAGCTCGACCGAGGTCACCGCAGGCCGCAGCCAGCCGGCCAGGTCGGAGCCGTCGAAGGAGACCACCGAGACGTCGCCGGGGACCGACAGCGAATGCGCGCTGAGTGCCTGGCACGCCCCCATCGCCACGCGGTCGTTGAAGCAGATCAGCGCATCGGGACGCGCGCCGGCGGCGAGCCAGGCGGCGGTCACGTCGTGGGCCGCCTCGACGGCCCAGGGGCACGGCAACTGGCCGGCCAACCGGTAGCCCGCCTGTGCGAGCCGGCGGTCGATCCCGGTCCGGCGAAGCACACCGGCGCGGGCCTCCCCGGTGGTGTGCTCACCCACCAGGTGGATCCTGGCTCCGAGCCCCGCGGTCACCAGCACATCGGCCGCAGCCCAGCCACCGCCCTCCTCGTCGGGCACGACGGCCGAGATCGCCGCCGCGGGGTCGACGCAGTTGAGCAGCACCGCGTGCGTGCCCGCGAAGTCGGGCGGGACGGCCACGAACGAGTCGGTGCGGGTGGCGTAGAGGATCCCGTCGACACCTCGCCCGAGGAGCTCGCCGAGGGCAAGGGTCTCGAGCGCGGGATCGCCCCCCGTCTCGAAGATCAGCAGCACGTGGTCGAGCCGGCGGGCCTCGGCCGCTGCTCCGAGCAGCAGCTTGGCCGAGAACTCCCCACCGGCCACGAAGTCGGTGATCACGCCGAGGGACTTGGTGGTCGACGTGCGGAGGGTCTGTGCGGCCCGGTTGGGCCGGTAGCCGAGCCGGCGCATCGCCTCGGCGACCCGCTCGGCGGTTGCGGGCGCGATCCGCATCTGCTCGCCGCGGCCGCTGACGACGTACGACGCGGTGGTGCGGGAGACTCCGGCCTCCGCGGCCACCTGGGCGAGGGTCACCCGGCGGCGCCGGCGCGGGTCGCCCCGGTGTCGTGGTGTCCGCTCATCGCTCATCCGATCACCCGATTCGCCTACCTGTCGGCCCCGAGCCTCATGCTGCACAGCCACACCAGTCACACCAGCCACCGGGGGCTCCCCCCTTGACACAGGGGTACCTGTCCCGGCAGTGTCATGCTGATTCGTGTCAGCAGTGAGGTGTATCACAGGGAGGGGAACCTATGAAAGCGTCTCGACGCCTGGTCGCCGTGGGGGTGGGGCTCATCGTGGCCGTCACGACCACGGGCTGCCTGCAGTCGCCCAACGAGGGCGGGGCCGCCGCCGCGGGGCTGGAGGGGTATGTCGACAACGCCCAGCCCGACGGCGACGGGAAGGTGACCGTCCTCGGCGCGTTCTGTGGAGATGAGCAGAAGGCGTTCGTCGGCTCGCTCACGGCCTTCGAGGAGGAGTCCGGCATCGACATCGAGTACACCTGCGACTCCGACTACACGACAACGATCAAGACCAAGGTCGACTCCGGCGACGCGCCTGACATCGGCTTCTTCCCGCAGCCCGGCGGCCTGTTCCAGTTCGCCGAGGAAGGTGCCGTGCAGCCGATCGACACCTTCCTCGACTACGACGCCCTCGACGCGTCCCTCGTCCCCGGCTTCCTGGAGTCGGCCCGCTACAAGGGCCGGGTCTACGGCGCCCCGATGCGGATGGCGGTCAAGTCGATCGTCTGGTACCCGAAGAAGGCCTGGGACGCCGCCGGACACCCCAAGGAGTTCAAGTCCGTCCAGGACCTGCTCAAGTTCTCCGACGAGCTCGCCGCCCAGGGTGAGACCCCGTGGTGCATGGGCTGGGAGTCCGGACCCGGCACGGGCTGGGTCGGCACCGACTGGGTCGAGGAGAT
This sequence comes from uncultured Actinomycetota bacterium, assembly GCA_963767345.1. Lineage (GTDB taxonomy): Bacteria > Actinomycetota > Actinomycetes > Propionibacteriales > Nocardioidaceae > Nocardioides. Next base: position 1,947,336 of record CAVYDO010000003.1, on the reverse strand, counting down.
GGTGCTGCGCATCGGCGGCCCCGACGTCTACGACGACTGGCTCTTCCACGAGATCCCCTTCAACGACGACGTCGTGATCGAGGCACTCGACGAGGTCGCCAAGTTCTCGAAGGACTCCGAGATCGTGCTGGGCGGTAACAAGGGCGTGCTCAACACCGCGTTCGCCGAGTCGATGCTGCCCGCCTTCCAGGACCCGCCGAAGTGCTGGATGGAGCGCCAGGGCAACTTCGCCACCGGCTTCTATCCGCCCGAGATCCAGGAGAACCTCGACACCGAGGTCGGCATCTTCCCCTTCCCGCCCTTCGAAGGCGGCTACGACGGCCAGCCGATCCTCGGCGGCGGCGACATCGCCGCGCTCTTCAACGGCAACGACGACGAGGCGAAGGAGGTCATGCGGTTCCTGACCTCGCCCGACTTCGGCGCCGAGTGGGCGCAGGCCGGAGGCTGGCTCTCGCCCCACAAGACCTTCGACGGGTCCAACTACCCCGACGAGATCACCAGGCAGGTCGCCGAGATGGCGTACAGCGCCGACGTGTTCCGCTACGACGGCTCCGACGTGATGCCCAAGGAGGTCGGCTCCGGCACCTTCTGGACCGAGATGGTCAAGTGGGAGAACGGCGCGTCATCCCAGGAGACGGCGGACGCGATCGAGAGCTCCTGGCCGAAGAGCGAGGAGTGAGGGCATGAGTGACGTCATCGACAAGGCGCCACCCAGCCCCCCCGAGGCGCCGGTCGAGGAGAGCGGTGGCGGAGGGGAGTACTCGGGCCCGCGCCGCGCCAACGGTGCCAAGCTGCTGCTGGGCATCCTCGGCATGGGCCTGGTGATCTGGTTCCTGCTCAACCTGTTCCTGGCCTTCGCCTACTACCCGCAGTGGTTCGCCAGCAGCAAGGTCCTGATCGCCCTGATCGCCCTGATCGCCGGCGTGGGCGGCGCCTACCTGTTCTTCTACCTCCTCAATGTGGCGGTGGAAGGACTTCCGGAGCGGCTGTCGCTCCGGGCGATGCCCTACGCCTACCTGCTGCCCGGCTTCGGGTTCATCGCGGTCATGCTGCTCTACCCGACGATCCAGACGATCAACTACTCCTTCGCCAACGAGGACTCCACCGAGTACGTCGGCTTCGCCAACTACCGGGCGATCTTCGGCAACTCGGAGTTCTGGATCTCGATCACCAACAACCTGCTATGGCTGCTCGTCGTACCCGCGCTGGTGGTCGCCTTCGGCGTCATCGTCGCCGTGCTCACCGACAAACTGTCGCCGCAGGGCGAGAAGTTCGCCAAGTCGTTGATCTTCCTGCCGATGGCGATCTCGATGGTCGCCGCCTCGGCGATCTGGAGCGTCGTCTACCAGTACAACGCCTCCGGCGCGCAGGTCGGCCCGCTCAACGCGATCTGGACGGCGCTCGGCGGCGATCCGGTCGCCTGGCTGGACGTCTCGACGGCCCGGTTCAACTCGTTCATGCTGATGGTGATCCTGGTCTGGCTGCAGGTCGGCTTCGCGATGATCCTGCTCTCCTCGGCGATCAAGGGCGTGCCCGAGGACACCATCGAGGCGGCCCGCATCGACGGCGCCACCGAGTGGCAGATCTTCTGGAAGGTGGTCATCCCGCAGATCAAGGGCACCATCATCACCGTCTTCGTGACCCAGGTGATCCTGGTCCTGAAGGTGTTCGACATCGTCTACGTGATCAAGGGCTACGGCCGCGACAAGACCAATGTCATCGCCAACCTGTTCTTCGAGGAGCTGTTCGCCAACGACCGGGCCGGCACGGCCTCGGCCATCGTCGTGGTGCTGTTGATCGCCATCACGCCGGTGCTGATCTACCAGGTCAAGCTTTTCCGTGACGAGGAGGCCGCTCGATGAGCACCCACACCGCAACCCCTAGGGCAAGGGTCAAGGGCCAACTGGCCGACGGCCGCGCCCGCAGCACGACGGCGACCATCGTCATGCCACTGCTGTGCCTGCTCTGGATGCTGCCCACGATCGGGCTGCTGGTGACGTCGCTGCGCACCCGCGAGGCCGGCCTGACCACCGGCTGGTGGACCGCGCTGTGGAACGGTGGCTGGACCACCAGCCTCTACACCCGGGTGTTCGAGGAGCAGGACATGGGCGCCGGGTTCCTCAACAGCCTGGCCGTCGCCGTTCCGGCGACGATCATCCCGATCATGTTCGCGGCGTTCGCCGCGTACGCCTTCTCGTTCATGGACTTCCGTGGGAAGGACTTCCTGTTCATCCTTATCGTGGGCGTGATGGTGGTGCCGATCCAGGTGGCGTTCGGGCCGATGCTCGACCTCCTCGGCCCGCGCGGGCTCGGCGTCTCCGGTCAGTACATCGCGGTGTGGCTGCTGCACACCGGCTTCGGCATGCCGTTGGCGATCTATACGCTGCGCAACTACATGTCGACGCTGCCGCGGACCGTGATCGAGTCGGCTGAGATCGACGGCGCGAGCCACTTCCAGACCTTCTGGAAGCTGATCGTGCCGATGTCGATGCCGGCGCTGGCGGCGTTCGCGATCCTGCAGTTCCTCTGGGTGTGGAACGACCTGCTGATCGCCAAGCTGTTCCTCAACACGGAGAACTCGACCGTGATCGTCAAGCTGCAGGGGCTGATCGGCACCCAGGGCCAGGGGCAGGAGCTGCTGACAGCCGGCGCGTTCATCTCCATGGCGCTGCCGATGGTCGTGTTCTTCGCGATGCAGCGGTTCTTCGTCCGCGGCCTGACCTCGGGCGCGGTCAAGGGCTGACCCTTCGGTTGCATCGGGTCCGGGTGTCCGTGTGGACGCCCGGACCCGATCCACGTCCACGCACGCCCTGACAAGGAGACCCGATGCAGTTCCCCTGGCCGGTGACGCACGAGGCGACCACTGGACTGGTGCTCAGCGACGACGAGCACGCACTCCCGTCGCTCCACTGGGTGGGCGTGACCTCGCCCGATCAGGACGGGGAGTACGCCACGACGCCGTCGGTGCGCTTCGGCCCCGGGCTGCCCCTGCTGGGCGAGCAGGCACACGAGCGGCTGACCCTCCCCCACCTGCGCGGCCACCGGATCCCCGGCCCGGACGGTGACATCGGCGCCGACACCACCGGGTGGACCCCGCTCTTCGGCCGTGACGCGGTGCACCGCGAGAGGACCTCGCTTCGCATCGAGGGCTCCGACGCCGCGGCCGGGCTGGGCGTGGTCGTCGAGTTCGAGTCGGTCGTGGGCGGGTCACTCCGTGGACGCTGCTCGGTCACCAACACCGGCACCACGCCGTACGTCGTGGACGGGCTCGAGGTCGTCCTGCCCGTCGCCGACCACCTGAGCGAGGTGCTCGACTTCACCGGCCGTCACGAGCGGGAGCGCACTCCTCAGCGGCACGCAGTGACCGACGGGCTCTGGCTGCGCGAGGCGCGCGGCGGCCGGCCGGGGCTGGAGTCGGCGACGACGGTCATCGTCGGCGAGCCCGACTTCGGCACCACGCGCGGCGAGGTCCTCGGCGTACACGTGGCCTGGAGCGGCAACGTCGCCTACCGCGTCGAGCGCAGCTTTACCACGGGTACGACGCTCGGCGGCGGCGAGCTGCTGCAGCCCGGCGAGGTCGTGCTCGCGCCGGAGACGACGTACTCCTCTCCCTGGGTCTACTTCACCGCGGCGAGTGACGGCCTGGACGGCCTCGCCGCCTCGCTCCACGCGTTCCAGCGGTCGCTCCCCGCCCACCCCGAGACCCAGCCGGTCGTGCTCAACGTGTGGGAGGCCGTCTATTTCGACCACGACCAGGAGCGCCTCGCCGAGATCGCCGAGCGAGCCGCCCGCGTCGGGGTCGAGCTCTTCGTGCTCGACGACGGCTGGTTCCACGGCCGCCGCGACGACACCGCGGGGCTCGGCGACTGGTGGGTCGACCGGACGGTCTGGCCCGACGGGCTCGATCCGTTCATCGCGCGTGTCCACGCGCTCGGCATGCGGTTCGGGCTGTGGTTCGAGCCCGAGATGGTCAACCCCGACAGCGAGCTCTACCGCGAGCACCCCGAGTGGATCCTCTCCTCCGGCGACCGGATGCCGCGGCTGCACCGGCAGCAGCTGGTGCTCGACCTGACCCGGCCGGAGGTCAGCGAGCTGCTCTTCGAACGCGTGTCCGCCGTGCTCACCGCCCACGACATCGACTACGTCAAGTGGGACCACAACCGCGACCTCCTCGAGGCCGGCTCGGGCCTCCGCGGTGGAGCGCCGGTGCCGCACGAGCAGACCGTCGCGTTCTATGCGCTGCTCGACCGGCTCCGTGCGGCACACCCCGGTGTGGCGTGGGAGTCGTGCGCCTCCGGCGGCGGCCGCATCGACCTCGGCGTGCTCGAGCGGGTCCAGCGGGTCTGGACCTCCGATATGACCGACGCGCTCTCCCGCCAGCACATCCAGCGCTGGACCGGCCAGCTGGTCGCCCCCGAGTACGCCGGCGCGCACGTCTCGGCGCCCACCTCCCACACGACCGGGCGCACGCTGTCGCTCGACTTCCGGGCCGCCACCGCGATATTCGGCGCCTTCGGCATCGAGTGGGACCTCACCCAGGCGAGCGACGACGACCTCGACCGGCTCGCCGAGTGGGTCGAGCGGTTCAAGCGCTTCCGTCCGCTGCTGCACTCGGGCCGCGTGGTCCGACCCGAGTCCCCCGATCCCGCGGTGCTGCTCCACGGTGTCGTCGCCGCCGACCGCTCCGAGGCGCTGATCGCCCATGTCCAGGTCGACGAGTCGGCGCACAACCGGGGCGTGACCGTACGCCTGCCGGGCCTCGCCTCCGACGCGACGTACGACCTGGCCTGGGAGGGTCCGGTCGCGACCAAGGAGACCAGCATGTCGGTCGCGCCCTTCGCCTCCGGGCCGACCGCGGGCGCGCCGCGCACGGGTCACGACCTGGCGACCCGCGGCTTCTGGATGCCGCGGCTGCGACCGGAGACCGTCACCCTGGTCCGTCTCACCCGCCGCTGACGAGGGTCGAGTGCTCAGGTGGCGGTACGCCGCACCTCACCCAGCACTCGACCTCGCGGGGTCGACGTAGACGGTGCCGCCGAGCGAGACGAACTCGGCGGACTTGCCCTGCATGCCGGCCAGGTGGGCGTACCGCTCCCTGACGTCCTGGCTGATCCGCATCGAGCAGAACTTCGGGCCGCACATGGAGCAGAAGTGCGCGGTCTTCGCGTTGTCAGCGGGCAGGGTCTCGTCGTGGAACGCCTCGGCGGTGTGCGGGTCGAGGGAGAGCGCGAACTGGTCGCGCCAGCGGAACTCGAACCGTGCCTTCGACAAGGTGTCGTCCCAGTCACGGGCGCCGGGGTGGCCCTTCGCGATGTCAGCGGAGTGCGCGGCCAGCTTGTAGGTGATGACGCCGGTCTTCACGTCGTAGCGGTCGGGCAGGCCCAGGTGCTCCTTGGGCGTGACGTAGCAGAGCATCGCCGTGCCGTGCATCGCGATCACCGCGGCGCCGATGGCCGAGGTGATGTGGTCGTAGCCGGGCGCGATGTCCGTGGCCAGCGGGCCGAGGGTGTAGAAGGGCGCGCCGTGGCACCACTCCTGCTGGAGCCGCACGTTCTCCTCGACGAGGTCCAGCGGCACGTGTCCCGGTCCCTCGACCATCACCTGGACGTCGTGCGACCAGGCCCGCTCCGTGAGCTCGGCGAGGGTGCGCAGCTCGGACAGCTGGGCAGCGTCGTTCGCATCGGCGGTGCAGCCCGGCCGCAGCCCGTCGCCGAGGCTGAAGGACACGTCGTACGCCGCGAAGATCTCGCACAGCTCGTCGAAGTGTGTGTAGAGGAAGTTCTCCTCGTGGTGGGCCAGGCACCAGCCGGCCATGATCGAGCCGCCGCGGGAGACGATGCCGGTGATCCGGTCGACGGTGAGCGGCACGTAGCGAAGCAGGACCCCGGCGTGGATCGTCATGTAGTCGACGCCCTGCTCGGCCTGCTCGATGACCGTGTCGCGGAAGACATCCCAGGTCAGACTGTCGGCCTCGCCGTCGACCTTCTCCAGCGCCTGGTAGATGGGCACGGTGCCGATCGGCACCGGCGAGTTGCGCACGATCCACTCGCGGGTGGTGTGGATGTCGTCGCCCGTGGAGAGGTCCATGACGGTGTCGGCGCCCCAGGTCACCGCCCAGGTCAGCTTCTCGACCTCCTCGGCGATGCTGCTGGTGACGGCGCTGTTGCCGATATTGGCGTTGACCTTCACCAGGAAGCGACGGCCGATGATCATCGGCTCCGACTCCGGGTGGTTGACGTTGGCCGGGATGATCGCCCGCCCTGCCGCGACCTCGCTGCGCACCAGCTCGACGTCGCACGCCTCGCGCGCCGCGACGTACTCCATCTCTCTCGTCACGACGCCCCGGCGTGCGTAGCGCATCTGGCTCACGCATCGGCGCCCCTCGGTTGTTGAGGATCCGCGAGGGACGAGCGGCGTCTCGAAACCACCTCGCGCGCGGCGCGGCGTCCGACGCTCCCCGCGCCACTCGTCGCGGGCCTTGCCGCTGCGCATCGCCCGCCGGCCGTTGTCGACGAGCTGCACCTCGCGGCCGTCATACTCCTCGGTGTCGCCGCGGTCTGCGATCCAGTCGGCGCGCAACGGGGCCAGGCCGACCTCGGGGTCGCACCCCGGCCCGGAGGTGCAGTAGCGGTCGAAGGTCTCGCCGTTGGTGAGCTGGACCCGGGTCACGGGGACCTCGAGGTCGCCGGTCAGCACACGGGTGTGGGCGGGGTGGACGGTCATCTTCAGTTCTCCTTTGTTGGTTGCCGGCTCAGGCCATCTCGCTGGTCGAGCCGGTGGCGAGGGACGAGCCACCGTGTCGAGACCACGGTGCGAGGGTGTGGGCGATCGGGCCGCGGCCTCGGCCGAGGTCCCAGGTGCTGCTGGTGGTGAGCTGAGTCGTGGTGTAGTCGGCCGCTCGTAGACACGCGGACCGAAGTGCCTCGGCCGGCGTCGGCTCCCGCGTGGAGGACGGGGCGACACCGGACTTGTGTCCGCGTGTCTCCGAGAGCTCCGCGGCCAGGGCGCTGCTGAAGGTGCAGCCGGTGCCGTGGTCGTGCGTGGTCGGCACAGCCGAGTGGGTCAGCGGCTCCGGCCTGTCCCCGGGCAGGCAGAGCCAGTCGGTGCAGGATCCGGCCGGGTGGCGCTCGGCCGGCTCGGGGCCGCCGGTCACGACGACGGCACAGCCGAGGCCCGTCAGTCGCCCGGCCAGCCGGGCGGCCAGTCGGTTCGGCGGCATCGTGTCGTCGGTGGCGAGCCCGAGGAGGGCGAGCGCCTCGGTGCGGTTGGGGGTGCAGACGGTCGCGACGGGCAGCAGGTGCTCGCGATAGGCGGCGACCACCGCATCGTCGCCGAGGATGGCCCCGGAGGTCGCCACGAGCACCGGATCTACGACGACGACCCGTCCTCGGCAGCGCTCGGCGACCAGCCGGACCACGCCGGCGGAGCCGAGCATGCCGGTCTTCACCACGGACGGATCGAGGTCGTCGAGCACCGCGTCGAGCTGCGCGGCGACCACCTCCAGTGGGACCCGGTGAATCGCCCGCACGCCGAGCGTGTCCTGGGCGGTCACCGCGGTCACCACGCAGGATCCGTGGACGCCCAGTGCGGCGAAGGTGGCCAGGTCGGCGGCCAGACCTGCTGCGCCGCCGGAGTCGGTGCCGGCGATGGACACGACGACGGGTGGGCTCACGACGGGCGGCTTACGACGGGTGGGCTGACGACGGGTGAGCTCACGACGGGTGGGCTGACGATGGGTCGATCCTCGGATGGGGCCTCAATCCGACGGAGCAGCTCGGCGACGACGGCCGCGGGTCGCGCCGCACGCATGACGGAGCCCATCACCGCGACGCCGTAGGCGCCGGCGGCGATTGCCCGCTCCGCGTTGTCGGCGTCGACCCCGCCGAGGGCGAACACCGGGATCGCGTGGCCGCCGTAGGCCCCCGGGGTCAACGCCGGCCCGTAGCCCGGCTTGCTCCTGCTCTCCGCGTACGGCGAGAGCGTGACGTAGGTCGCCCCGTCCGACGCGGCGGCGACGACCTCCGCCCGCGCGTGGCACGACCTTCCCCACAGCGCAGGTCCACCCGACGCACCCCACAGCGCAGGTCCACCCGACGCGGGCCCACCCGACGCGGGCCCACCCGACGCAGGCCCACCGGACGCCGGGTCACGCGGCGCCGGCATGCCGGTGGCGAGGTGCGTGCCGGCGGCGGCCGGGTCGGGGATCCGGGAGGTGATCACCAGCAATCCGGGGATCGCGGCGAGCTCGGAGAGCAGAGCATGCCGTCGCAGCGGGGCGAGATCGTGCTCGCGAACCACGACGGCGCGCAGCCCTGCCTCTACGCCCGCCCAGACGGTCGAGGCCAGCGATGTCCCGGTGGGCAGCTGGCTCCGGTCGGTGACGAGCAGGAGCCGCGGCAGGATCAGCGGTCGCATTGCGTGGGCCGAGTCAGGCTGGGCATCGGCGAGCTGCTTCCCGACCAGTTGCTCTTGACCACGCTGCGTAATCAAAGACAAGCTCTCGGGGACGGGCGCCGTCACGCTCGCACTCCGCTCGGCCCCGCCGCGCTGGCTGTCGCGGCGCCGACGCCGAGGCCAGAGACTCTCCCCGTCATCGGGCTGGAGGCCCGGGCCACCGGCCGACGCGGGACGCGGCCGGAGCGCCGCGCGAGATGGCCGGCCTCGACCGCGAGCCGGAGCGCCCGCGCCATCTCCACCGGGCGATCGGCCCGGGTGACCGCGGTGGCCGCGAGCACCGCGTCGCAGCCCAGCTCCATCGCGAGCGCGGCGTCGCTGGCGGTGCCGATCCCGGCATCGAGCACGACCGGGATTTCCACGGCGGCCCGCACCGCCTCGATGGCATGCGGATCGAGGATGCCGAGACCGGAGCCGATCGGCGAACCGAGCGGCATCACCGCGGCACACCCCGCGTCGGCGAGTCTGCGCGCGAGCACCGGGTCGGGCGGGGCGTAGGGCAGCACGGTGAATCCGCGTCGTACGAGCTGCTCGGCGGCGTCGAGCAGCTCCACGGCGTCGGGCATCAGCGAGGTCTCGTCACCGATCACCTCGAGCTTGACCCAGGAGAGGCCGTCCAGCGCCTCCCGGGCCAGCTCAGCGGTCAGCACCGCCTCGCGCGCCGACAGGCAGCCCGCCGTGTTGGGCAGGAGCCGCACGCCCGCACGGTCGAGGGCCGCGAGCAGGCCGGCGTCGCCGGCGTCGGAGGTACGCCGCATGCTCACCGTGACCAGCGCCGGCCGCGCCGCCTCGAGCACCGGCGTCAGGAGCGACAGGCTCGGCAGCCCGCCGGTGCCGAGGAGGAGCCGCGACGACAGCATCTCCCCCGCGATGACGAGCGGCGCGCCGGGCTCGGCCAACCCGGGCTCGGCCAACCCGGCCTCGACCAACCCGTGCTCAGCCACCCTGCACCGCCATGACGATCTCGACACGGTCGCCCTCGCCGAGCCGCGTCGCGGCATACTCGCCGCGCCGCACGACCTCGTCGTTGACGGCGGCCGCCACGCCGGACCGCGGCGGGGCCAGGTCGGCGAGCACCGCGCCGGCGTCCACCTCTCGTGCTTCCCCGTTGACGATCACCTGCATGCCTGTCTCCTCTCGGTTGTGCCGGTCTTGGGGGTGGTGAAGCGGCGCGGGTCCAACGACGGGTCGACCACGCCCGTGTCGAGGTGGTCGGCGACGAGCCGAGCAACGATCGGGGCGAGCAGCACCCCGTGGCGGAAGCCACCAGCCGCGAGCACCACCCCGTCGCCGTGGCCGGACGGACCGACCAGCGGCAGGTTGTCGGCGGTGCCGGGACGGTCGCGCGCGGTTGCGTCGACGAGCTCCGCCCGGTCGACGGCCGGCCAGAGCTCCCGGGCAGCCGCCAGCAGCCGGTGCACTCCCCCGGCAGTGACACGGGCCGGCTCCGCGTGCTCCTCGCTCGTGGCGCCGACGACGACCTCGCCGTCACCGCGCGGCACGAGATAGACAGGATCGCCTCTGACCCAGCCACGCACGACGCCCTGCGGTGCGTCGTCGCTGCGAACCCGCAGGATCTCGCCACGGACGCCGCGCACCAGGCGGTCGTACGGCGGCGGCAGCGTGCTGCCGGTCGCCAGCACGGTGACATCGGCGCAGCCGTCGCGGTCCTCGAGGATCACGTCGACGCGGTCTCGTAGCGCGCTCACGACCCGGCGCGGATCGACGGCGTGATCGTCGGGAAGGAGGACACCGCCGGCCAGCCGGGACAGCGCCGGCTCGCGGTCCCGGAGCTCGTCACGACCGAGCGGCCGCGCGACCCGGCCGCGCGCGGTCAGCAGCGCGACCTGCCGGTCGACCTGCTGCAGGTCGCCGGCGTCGCGACCGACCAGGAGAGTGCCCCGGGCGTGAAGCGGCACGCCCAGCCGGCGCGCGAAGCCCGGCCAGAGCTCCAGCGCCGCGACGCCGAGGCGGAGCAGGTCCTCCTCACCGTGCCAGACCTCCGCGGACGGGCACAGCATGCCGGCGGCGGCGTACGACGCGCCGCTGCCGGGCGCGGGATCCACGACCACGACCCGGTGACCGCGCCGGGCCAGCTCGTCGGCCACCGAGAGCCCGACGATGCCGGCGCCGAGCACCTTCACCCGCATCGCGGTCCGCGCGACCGGGACATCTGCCGGCCTCACCCGACTCGTCCTCACCTGGCGGCCCTCACCCGACCGCTGCGACCAGCTCCTTCGCGGCCGTGACGGGATCGGGCGGGTGCCAGATGCCGCCGATCACCGCGACGCCGTAGGCGCCCGCCGCACGCACGGTGGCCGCGGTGTCGGCCGTGATGCCTCCGATCGCGAGGAGCGGGAGCAGGCCCGCCGCCGCGGCGACGGCGTCGACGCCCAGCGGGTCAGGTAGCCCTGGCTTGCTCCGCGTGGCGAAGACCGGACCGAATCCGGCGTAGTCGGCGCCCGCGGCGGCGGCCAGCTCGACCGCCGCCCGACTCCGGCAGGTCGCGCCGACCATCAGGTGTGCGGCGATCCGGCGGGCGTCGGCCACGGCGAGATCGCTCGCGCCCAGGTGGACGCCGCCGGCCCCGGCCGCAAGCGCCACATCGAGGCGGTCGTTGACGATCACGGCACATCGTCGGTCCGCGACCGCGGCGACCACCCGGCGGGTGAGCGCGACCAGCTCCCGGTCGTCGAGCGACTTCGCCCGGACCTGGACGCCGTCGACGCCGGCGTCGACGAGCGCGGGCAGGACATCGAGGTCGGTGCGCTCGGACACCAGGCACAGCACGCGGGGCACATCGGTGCTCGCGGGACGGTTCATGGGGATGCTCCTTCGCTTCCTTCGCCGGCATTACCCGGATCAGGTACGACGGTCGGAGCGGCCCCAGCTCCCTCTCAGCCCGCTGCCGCGGACTCCCGTGGTGGATGCCCAGCACCATAGCCCAGCCCGGGCGGCGGATCAGCCCCGCGGTCCGCGATGCAGGATGCCGCGTCGCGGCGGCTCCTCGCCGGGCATGGCCCGGCGGATCACCCCGACCCCACCCATCAGGGCGAAGCCCTTGATGCGAACGACGGGCGAGGATTCGTCGAGCTCCGCGGGTACCTTGTCGCGGATCTGGTCGAAGGCGCCCATGATGCCGACGCCGTCGACGATCACGTGGGTATGGGCGTTGACGACGATGTCGATGCCGCCCCAGATCGTGTTGGCGTAGATCACCGTCTCGTGGGCCGAGAAGACGGCCTGCCGCAGGTCGATGTCGATGCCGCCCATCATCGCGAAGACGGTGTGCGTCTCGGGCACCTTCCAGATGCCGGCGCGGCTGCTGCCGCCCATGATCGCGAAGGTCCCGCCGTGCTCGCTGACGGGGAGGTTGGCCGGAGCCGCGGGAGGCCGGCGTACGGCGGGCTGGCTCGGCTGCGCACCGCCCGGCAGGTCCGCGGTGATCGGGACCAGGTCGGCGTAGGTCTTGGCCGTCCACGTCGCCTCGAGGCGTTGGTCGAGCTCGTCGAGGTCGAGCCGCCCGTCGCCCGCGGCCTCGCGCAGCAGCTCGGCGACCTTGTGCCGGTCGGCGTCGGAGATCCGCAGCTTGGAGGGCTCTGGCAGCTGGCTCACGTGGCCAATCTAGCCCGCGGGCCGGACGTCAGCGTCGGCGTCAACGGCTCAGCATCGCCTCGTCGTCCAGCCCGGTCAGCTTGGCCGGGTTGCGCATCGCGAAGATGCGGGTGATCCGGCCCTCCTCCACCACGAAGCTGACGACGGTCGTGCCGCCGAGCTCGTCGTGGATGCGCGCCCCGACCGCGCCGTTGAGCCACATCGTGCCCACCTCGGGGCTGACGACGAGCCGGGGGAACGGCCGCAGCAGGTTCGCGACCTTCTTCGCGCCCACCACCGGCACGCGCACGGCCTGGGCCATGCCGCCGCCGTCGGCGACGAGGACGACGTCGGGTGCCAGGACGTCGAGCAGGCCCTGGATGTCCCCGGTCGTCACGGCGGCGAGGAAGCGCTCAACCACGCGCTGCTGCTCGAGCCGGTCGACCCGCACGCGCGGCCGGCGGGCCGCGACGTGCTCGCGGGCCCGATGGGCGGCCTGACGGACCGCAGGGCTGGTCTTGCCGACCGCCTCCGCGATCTCGTCGTACGGCAGGTCGAAGACCTCGCGCAGCACGAAGACGGCCCGCTCGGTCGGCGTGAGCGTCTCGAGCACGGTCAGCATCGCGATCGAGACGCTCTCGGCGAGCTCGACGTCGTCGGCGACGTCGGGGCTGGTGAGCAACGGCTCCGGCAGCCACTCGCCGACGTACTCCTCCCGGCGGCGAGCCAGGGTGCGCAGCCGGTTGAGCGCCAGGCGGGTGACGATCCGGACGAGATAGGCCCGCGGTTCGCGCACCTCGGCCCGCGAACCGTCGTCGAGGCCGGCCCAGCGCAACCAGGTCTCCTGCACCACGTCCTCGGCGTCGGCCGCGGAGCCGAGCATCTCGTAGGCGACGGTGAAGAGCAGCCGGCGGTGGGTGACGAACGGGTCCTCCGAGACCGTCATGTGTCCGACGCTACCCGCGTCGGCGCCCGGGAGGGCTCCGCCATCGGCTCGAGCCCGCAGGCGGCGGCGAAGCCCTCCGACTCGATCCCCAGGGCGACATTGCCGCGGGTGGTCAGGTTGGCGAAGCCGATCACGCTGGTCAGCTCGACCAGCGCCGCCGGCCCGAGCTGGTCGAGCAGGCTCGCGACCATCGGGTCGGTCGTCGTGGGCGGCGTGTCGCTCATCGCCTCGGCGTACTCCAGAACCTCCCGCTCCAGCGGCGTGAACGCCGCGGACTCGCGCCAGCGCGGGATCTCCCGTGCCTTGTCGAGGTCGAGTCCCTCGTTGCGGGCCATGTAGTAGTTGAAGTCGAGGCACCACGTGCAGCCGACGTACGACGCCACGGCCATGTGGGCGAACGACTTGAGGCTCTCGTCGCACTGGTCCCACCTCTTGAGCTTCTGGCCGAATCCCATCGACGCCTTGAGCACCGGCAGGTTGTGCCACATGACGCCGAGCGACTCCGGCACACGGCCGAACATCCTGGCGCTGAGCCTCTTCACGATCGCGCCGTACACGCCGCTGATCTCCTTCGCGGGAACTCTGGTGGTCATGTCTCCTCCTCGGGGGTTGGGGTCCTTCGACATCCAGACACCGCCTCCACGCCGGATGTGACATCCCGAGCGCGACCCGTTTGTCGCTCGACTCTCTGGGAACGCTTGCGAGCATGCGTCCCTCCTCTCGTGCCACCCTCGCGCTCCTCGGAGTCGTCGGACTCCTCTGCTCGGCCTGCTCCCTGCTGCCCGGCGGCTCCGAAGGCGACGCTCCTGAGCCGCTCACGCCGCTCGCTCCGGTGGCTCGCGAGGTACCCGAGGCGCCAGCAGACCGCGACGACGCCGAGGTCCAGCGCGCGCTCGCGGTGCTCGACCCGTGTGCCCTCCTCTCCCCCACAGCGGCGAGGAAGGTCGGCGACGACCCGGGCGCAAGGATGGCCCACGGCCCCCACTCGTGTGTGGCCGGCTACGGCGTCCGGGTGACGCTGCACGTCGGCTACGACGAGTGGGACCGCTTCGACGAGGAGCGGCTCGCCCTCGGCGGCGCCGTCGCCTATCGCAACAGTCCCCTCCTCGGGAACTGCAAGATCTACCTACCGGTGAGCTTCACGCACGCAATCGAGTTCGGGGCCCCCGACACCTCACGCTGCCGCAAGCCCCGGGCGTACGCCGCGGCCGCCGCGCGCCGGCTTCTCGGCGACCCGGAGTCACTCCTCCGTCCCGCCGGCCCCAACCGGCTGGCGCCCTGCGACCTCTTCGCCGAGGCCGTCGCGCCGGTGCCCGACGACCAGCAGCTCGTCACTGGCTGGCGCGACGACCAATCGCTCGACGAGTGCGCGCTGTGGGACCTTCCCGACGCCGAGGAGACCGGCGGCCTGGCCATCAACCCGGTGGCCGCACGCGTCCACCTCGAGCTGAATCTCGCGCCGGCGCTGGACGACTGGGCCGGCGACGGCGGCTACACGCGCACCTTCGACACCCTCGCCGGCGAGCGGGTACAGATCCAGGACGAGGACGGCAAGGGGTGCTGGGTCCACTTCGACGCCTGGCCGGCGGACCTGCCCTCCAGCTACGGCCAGACCGTGCAGGCCAGGGTCTTCGGCGGACGCTGCGAGCGGATGCAGCGCGTGGCCGCCGGGCTGATCAGGGCCCTCCGTGACGGTGACGCGGAGCCTCGGCCAGTGGACGCCGAAGGGCTGATCTATGCCGCCGACGAGTCCGACACGCCTGCCACCGGCGCCTGCCAGGACGTGGCCGGCCAGGCGGACGCCGAGTGTGCTCCGGCGCTGGACGTCGGCGTACCCGACGACCCGCGCGAGCTCCTCCGCCGTGGGGAAGCCGATCCCAACGTCATGTGCGCCGCGGCGCTCGGCGCCGTACGTGAGCGCTTCGGCGACGACATGCGGGCCGCGACGGTGCTCCGGTCGACCGCCACGATCCTCGACGAGGATGCCCCGCAGGTCGCCGAATGCGTCTTCGTCGAGCCGAGCCACGCGCTCCGTGTCGGCGTCACGGCATCCACCGAGTCGCTCGGCAGCCTCTACCTCGACGGGGCCGAGCTGAGGATCGGCGGGCACGCGGCAAGGCGCGGAGAGCACGGCGGTCTCTCCGAGCCCAAGGACTCCGAGGTGATCGCCGTCGCGCTCGACGGCGCGGACGAGCCGGGCCACCTGAAGGTCACCGTCAGCGTCTCCCCCGACCGCGAGCACGGCTTCTGGCAGAGCGCGCCGGTCGACCGCAAGCCCCTGAAGTCCGTGGAGCCGTTCGTCACCGACCTCGTCGAGGGGCTGCTCGGCTGAGCCGCGCCCGGCTCCGGCGGTCTTCGACCACTAGGCTGACGGCCGTGACGACCGCATCATCCGGGCCCGAGTTCCGATACTCCGACCTGCTCCCGACGCACGGCTCCAACGGCGCCGACGAGACGCCGTACCGGCTGGTGACGTCCGAGGGCGTGTCCACCTTCGAAGCCGACGGCCGTACGTTCCTGAAGGTCTCGCCCGAGTCGATCCGGCGGCTGACCGCCGAGGCCATGCACGACATCGCCCACTACCTGCGGCCCGGTCACCTCGCCCAGCTGCGCCGGATCATCGACGACCCCGAGTCCTCCGGCAACGACCGGTTCGTCGCGCTCGACCTGCTCAAGAACGTCAACATCTCCGCGGGTGGCGTGCTGCCGATGTGCCAGGACACCGGCACGGCGATCGTGATGGCCAAGAAGTCCGAGGGCGTGCTCACGGGGGCCGACGACGGCGAGGCGATCTCGCGCGGCGTGTACGACGCCTACACCGAGCTCAACCTGCGCTACAGCCAGCTCGCGCCCCTGTCGATGTTCGAGGAGAGGAACACCGGCACCAACCTGCCCGCCCAGATCGAGATCTACTCCGCGCCGCAGGGAGATAGGGGCCCCGAGTACAAGTTCCTCTTCATGGCCAAGGGCGGCGGCTCGGCCAACAAGTCCTTCCTCTTCCAGGAGACCAAGGCGATCCTCAACCCCAACCGGCTGCTGAGCTACCTCGACGAGAAGATCCGCTCGCTCGGCACGGCCGCGTGCCCGCCGTACCACCTCGCCGTGGTCGTCGGCGGCACCAGCGCGGAGTTCGCGCTCAAGACCGCGAAGTATGCCTCCGCCCACTATCTCGACGACCTGCCCACAGGGGGCTCCCTGGCGGCTCACGGCTTCCGCGACGTGGAGCTGGAGGAGGAGGTCTTCAGGCTCACCCAGTCGTTCGGCATCGGCGCGCAGTTCGGCGGCAAGTACTTCTGCCACGACGTCCGGGTGATCCGGCTGCCCCGCCACGGCGCCTCCTGCCCGGTCGCGATCGCGGTCTCCTGCTCCGCCGACCGGCAGGCGCTGGGCAAGATCACCCCCGAGGGCGTCTTCCTCGAACAGCTCGAGACCGACCCGGCGCAGTACCTGCCCGACGCCGGCGTCGCCGACGAGATCTCGGCGGGCGAGGTGGTCGAGATCGACCTGACCCGGCCGATGCGCGAGATCCTCGCGGAGCTGTCGAGGCACCCGGTGAAGACGCGGCTCTCGCTGACCGGGCCGCTCGTCGTCGCTCGCGACATCGCGCACGCGAAGATCAAGGAGCGCCTCGACGCGGGCGAGGAGATGCCGGCCTACCTCAAGGACCACCCCGTCTACTACGCCGGTCCGGCGAAGACCCCCGAGGGGATGGCGTCGGGCTCGTTCGGCCCGACCACGGCGGGCCGAATGGACTCGTACGTCGAGCAGCTCCAGGCCGCGGGCGGCTCGATGGTCATGCTGGCGAAGGGCAATCGATCGAAGGTCGTGACCGAGTCGTGCGAACGGCACGGAGGCTTCTACCTCGGCTCGATCGGCGGCCCGGCCGCCCGGCTGGCGCAGGACTGCATCCGCTCCGTCGACGTCCTGGAGTATCCCGAGCTCGGCATGGAGGCGATCTGGAGGATCGAGGTCGAGGACTTCCCCGCCTTCATCGTCGTCGACGACAAGGGCAACGACTTCTTCACCGACCCCTCGGGCGCCGTGACGGTGCGGCTCTCACCAGGCAGGGTCTAACGTGGAAGGTGCCAGACCACTTCGACCGAAGCGGCCTTTCCAACTCATTTGGAGGCCCGACGTGTTCATTCAGATGGTTCGCGGGACGTGTTCCCGGCAAGGCGACATGCGGATCCTGGTCGACGACTGGTGAGTGGAGCTGGCGGACCAGCCAGGTTGGCTGGGCGGCACGTACGGCTTCACAGATGACGGGCAGTTCGTCGGCGTCGTCCGCTTCGAGTCCCAGGCGGCGTGCGAGGAGATCTCCTCGATGCCGGGAGCGGACCTGTGGTGGGCGGGTGCCGAGGAGCTCTTCGACAGCGGCTGCGAGATCCACGAGTCCGACGACGTCTCGATGATGCTCGACGGCGGCTCCGACGATGCCGGGTTCGTGCAGATCATGCGCGGGCGCATCTTTGACGAGGACAGACTGCGCCACTTCATGACCGACACCGAGATGACCGCGATGCTCCACCAAGCCCGCCCGGACCTGGTCGGTGCCACGCTGGCCATCGAAGCCGACGGCACCTTCACGGAGACGATCGCGTTCACCGACGAGGCCTCGGCCCGCGCCGGCGAGCAGAGGGAGATGCCCGCAGACATGCGGGATGACCTGGCCTCGGCCATGACCGAGGTGGAGTACATCGACCTCCACCGGCCCTGGTTCGCCTCCCGGCGCTGAGGCCACTCCCGCGAGTGCTCCAGGGGCCGGGTGCCGCTACGGCGCGGGCGCCCGGCTATGCGCTCTTGCTCCGGCCGCCGTACAAGCCCTCCGCGGTGCCGATCAGCAGCACTGAGGCGACGACGGCCAGGACGAAGCCGAGGACGTTGAGCTCCCAGATGCTGCCGGTGCCGATGAGCCACGCGATCGTACCGCCGATGACGGAGCCGACGATGCCGAGCAGCAGCGTGTAGAGGATCGACAGCTGCTGCTTGCCCGGTGTGACGAGTCGGGCGAGCGCTCCGATGACGAGCCCGGCGACGATGAAGCCGATCATGATGCCTCCTTGGCAAGCCGGCGACCCGGTGGTGCCGTGGACTCCCACGCTACCCAGGCAACCAACCGCCGCTCAGCGGCGGAACCGCGGACGCCCTCCGCCCGTTGGACCGGGTGACGACCCAGCCGACCGGGCTGCCAGCCCGCGCGAAGGAGCGAGAAGATGCAGTGCCCCACCGACGGATCCACCCTGGTGATGAGCGAGCGGAGCGGGATCGAGATCGACTACTGCCCCGAGTGCCGGGGGGTCTGGCTCGACCGTGGTGAGCTCGACAAGATCCTCGAGCGCGCGCTGACCCAGCAGCCCGCCGCCGCACCGGAGCCGGCCTCGCCACCACCGGGCTCCTACGAGCGTGAGCGCGACGAGCGCAGGCAGCAGTACGACCGGCGCTACGCCGATCCGCGGCAGCCCTACCAGACGGGCTACAAGAAGAAGCGCAAGGAGAGCTGGCTCAGCGAGCTCTTCGACTGATCTGTGGGAGCGCTTCCGCAGAGAGCGCATCGGGGACTGCCATGACGACCGGCGAGTTCGAGTACGACGAGCTGGCGCACGCGGAAGGCGTGCGCGGCGATGTCGTCCTGCGCCGCCGCCGTCTCGGGTCCGGGCCCGACGCGATCGAGCTCCGCATCGACGGGGTTTACGTGATGGACACTCTCGAGAGCGCGAGCGAGCAGGCGATGGCCTCGGTCGCGCTCGCCGTCGTCACCGAGCCACGCGACGTGCTCGTGGCCGGGCTCGGGCTCGGCTTCACGCTCGACGCGGTGCTCGCGGACTCACGGGTGCGGCGCGCGAGCGTGGTCGAGCTCGAGCCGGTCCTCGTCGAGTGGCTGCGCGACGGCACGGTGCCGCATGGTCCCCGGCTGCTGGCCGACGAGCGGGTCAACCTGGTCGTCGCGGACATCGTGCAGGCCGTGGTCGAGGCACCGGAGTCGTCGTACGACCTGGTGCTGCTCGACGTCGACAACGGGCCGGGGCAACTCGTGCACCAGGGCAACTCGGCACTCTACGAGCCCGCGTTCCTGCGCCTGGTCCGCCGCCTGCTCCGCGACGACGGCGCGCTGGTGGTCTGGTCGGCCGGCGAGGCTCCCGACCTGGCGGACGCGTTGCGCGATACCTTCGATGCCGTCGAGGTACGCCGCCATCCGGTGCGTCTGCAGGACCGCGACGAGGAATTCTGGCTCTACCTCGGCCATTGACACCGACTCGGCCTGTCCTGAGGAGCCGAGGGACGAGGCGTCTCGAAGGGTCTGCGCCCTCCCATGTAGTTCCTCGCTCAGCCACCGGGACGAATCGGTGGGAGTCAGGAAAGCCCGAACTCGGCGCGGTAGTGCCCGGAGAGCCGCGGGTGGTAGTCGTCGAAGTCGATCGCCGCCGGATCGGCGCCGGTCTCGGCTGCGACGAGACGGTCGAGGTAGTAGTCCCAGCCCGGGCCGACGCCCTCGGCCCAGCCGGGAGTGGGGACGGACTGGGAGAAGGTGAGCGTGGTGACCCCGTCGCGCTCGACGAGGTCGAGCTCCATCAGCCAGACGACCTCCGGATCGCCCTCCTGCTCGGCCGGGTGGGCACTGCGGAGGGACAGCCTCCGGGGCTCGTCGCACTCCTCGATGTGCATGACCTCGACGGGCATGTCGTCACCCTCGTAGAGCATCCGGAAGTCGACCGAGCCGGTGGTCGGGTCGCCGGTCCAGGAACCGATCCAGCGCGCCAGCCGGCCCGAGTCGGTGACGGCCGCCCAGACGTCCTCGATGGGCGCGCGGAAGGTGCGGTCGAAGGCGACGCGGTCGAGGCCTTCGCGCTCGACCCGCCTGCCCGTGGCCGTCGGTGGACGGGTGATGTCGGATGTCATGCGGTCTCCTCGTCGGAGGGGCGGTGGGCGGCCCGGTCGGCGGCGGGAGGGCCGGGTCGGGCTGTGTGGCGCTCCCGGGTGGTGCGCCTCACCTCGAGGTCGAGCGCGTCGAAGGCCGACTCAGGGACCGGTGGGGTGGCCCGCAGGGCGGCGACATAGGCCGACACCTCGGCGAGTCCCTCCGGGCGGAGCCGGTAGTGGCGCTCCCGCCCGACCTCCTCCGCCTCCACCAGTCCGGCCTCGGTCAGCACCCGCAGATGCCGACTGATCGCCGGGCGGCTGATCGCGTGCTGGGCGGCGAGGTCGACCACCCGCGCCGGCCGCTGCGCCACCTGCCGGAGCAGGCCGCGGCGGACCGGGTCGGCCAGTCCTCCGAACGCGTCCATCCACCATCAGTAACAGATCTGTTACCAATGGCGCAAGTGCAACGAAGTAGATTCGAGGCGTGAGCGACAACGAGGTCAGGATCGAGCACGACTCCATGGGCGAGGTCGCCGTACCTCGCGATGCCCTCTGGCGAGCGCAGACCCAGCGCGCCGTCGAGAACTTCCCGATCAGCGGCACCCCGATCGAGCCGGCGCTCATCCACGCCATCGGGCTCGTCAAGGCCGCCGCAGCCGTCGTCAACGGCACGCTCGGTGTCCTCACGCCCGAGCAGTCCGGGGCGATCGCGGCTGCCGCCCGGGCGGTCGCCTCCGGGGAGCATGACGATGCCTTCCCGATCGACGTCTTCCAGACCGGCTCCGGCACCAGCTCCAACATGAACGCCAACGAGGTCATCTCCTCCTTGGTCTCGACAGGCTCGACCGCCGAGGGTCGCGGGGTCGACGTACACCCCAACGACCATGTCAACGCCAGCCAGTCGAGCAACGACACCTTCCCCACCGCCATCCACGTGGCCGCGACCCTCGCGGTGACCGGCGACCTGCTCCCCGCGATCGACCGGCTCGCGACGTCGCTCGAGGCCAAGGCGTCCGAGTTCGCGGGCCTGGTCAAGTCGGGCCGCACCCACCTGATGGATGCGACGCCGGTGACGCTCGGCCAGGAGCTCGGTGGGTACGCCGCCACCGTGCGCTACGCCGCGGAGCGCCTCGAGGGCTGCCTGCCCCGGGTCCGCGAGCTCGCCCTCGGCGGCACCGCCGTCGGCACCGGCATCAACACCCCGGCCGGCTTCGCGGCGGCCGTCATCGCCGAGCTGTCCAGCGCCACCGGACAGCCGTTCACCGAGGCCCGCAACCACTTCGAGGCCCAGGGCACCCGCGACTCGCTCGTCGAGCTCAGCGGGGTGTTGCGCACCCTCGCCGTCGGCCTCACCAAGATCTGCAACGACCTGCGCTGGCTCTCCTCGGGACCGACCACCGGGCTCGCCGAGATCCACCTGCCCGACCTCCAGCCCGGCTCGAGCATCATGCCCGGGAAGGTCAACCCGGTGCTCCCCGAGGCGACCCTCATGGTCTGCGCTCAGGTGATCGGCAACGACGCGGCGGTCGCCTGGTCGGGTGCCGCCGGCAACTTCGAGCTCAACGTGATGATGCCCGTGCTCGCGCGCAACGTCCTCGAGTCGGTGCGCATCCTGTCGACTTCGATGACCCTGCTCGCCGAGCGCTGCATCGACGGCATCACCGCCGACGCCGATCGCATGCGCCGCTACGCCGAGTCGTCGCCCTCCGTGGTCACCCCGCTCAATCGGCAGCTCGGCTACGAGGCGGCCGCCAAGATCGCCAAGCAGGCACTGGCCGACGGCGCCACCATCAGGGAGACCGTGCTCGCCCTCGGGTACGTCGACCGCGGCGAGATCACCGAGGCCGAGCTCGACGCAGCCCTCGACGTGGACGGAATGACCCACCCGTGACCTACCCCTCGCTGGTCGAGCCGCTCCCCTCGTTGGTCGAGCCGACGCGAGGAACGAGCGTCGTGTCGAGACCACAGACCTGATGACCGACGGCGCGCCTGTCGCTGAAGGAGAGGGGTTAGTTGGTCTGGCCAGACCTGGCCAGCCGCCGTAGGCTGGTGAGATGACGACGGTGAACATCTACGAGGCGAAGTCCTCGTTCAGCAGGCTCATCGCGGCCGCCGAGGCGGGTGAGACGGTCGTCATCGCGCGCAACGGGAAGCCGGTCGCCCAGCTCGGCCCGGTCAAGGAGAAGCGCCGGCCGGTGATCTTCGGCGATCTCAAGGGCAAGATCCGGATCTCCCCCGACTTCGACGATTGGACCGAGCAGGACGAGAAGGACTGGTTCGGCGAGTGAGGCTGCTTCTCGACACGCATGTCGCGCTCTGGGTCAGGACCGACGCACCCGAGCTGCCACGGTCCTTCCGCGCGGCAATCGCCGACCGATCCAACGAGAAGCTTCTCTCGACGATCTCACTGGCGGAGATCGCCATCAAGCGCTCGATCGGCAAGCTCGAGGTCGACGAGCACTTCCGCGTCGGACTTCACGACATGGGTCTCGACGAGCTGCCGTTCGCCGGCACGCACGCCGACGCCCTCGACGGTCTCCCGCTACATCATCGCGACCCGTTCGACCGGATGCTGGTGGCGCAGGCGATCGCCGAGGACGCGGTGTTCTTGACGGTCGACCCGCGGTGTCTCCGCTACGAGGTCAAGGCGCTGTAGGTCGAGTGCTGGCTCACGCCTGGAGAACAGCCACCTGAGCACTCGACCCCCCGGCGAAGGCGGGCTACATCTCCTCGTGGGTGTCGGGGTCACCACCGAAGAGCCGACCGTCGGGTCGGCCGAGCGACGAGATCGCGTCGACCTCTTCCGGGGCGAGGGAGAAGCCGAAGACGTCGAGGTTGGCGCGCTGCCGCTCGGGATCGGCGGACTTGGGGATCGGGACGGCGCCGATCTCGACGTGCCAGCGCAGGATCGCCTGGGCGGGAGTGACGTCGTGCGCCTCCGCCGCCTCCGCCACGGCGGGCGCGGCGTACTGAGCCTGCCGCTTCCCCAGCGGACTCCACGACTCGGTGCGGATGCCGAGGCGCTCGTGCACGGCGCGCATCTCCGCCTGCGGGAAGGACGGGTGCAGCTCGATCTGGTTGACCACCGGGGTGACGCCCGAGTCGTCGATGACCCGGGTCAGCGTCGCCTCGGTGAAGTTGGAGACACCGACGCTGCGCACCAGCCCGCGCTCCCGGCACTCGACCAGCGCACGCCAGGCCTCGACGTACAGGCCGCGGGTGGGGTTGGGCCAATGGATGAGCATCAGGTCGAGGTGGTCGAGCCCGAGCCGCCGCAACGACGCCTCCACCGAGACGAGGGCGTCGTCGTACGCATGGTGCCGCCCGGGGAGCTTGCTGGTGACGAACAGCTCGTCGCGGTCGATCCCGCTCGCCCGGATCGCCTCCCCGACCTCGGCCTCGTTCTCGTAGTTGACCGCCGTGTCGATCAGCCGGTAGCCGGTCTCGATAGCGCCGACGATCGCCGAGACGCCGTCCTCGCCCCGGAGCGGGTAGGTGCCGAAGCCGATCGCGGGCAGATCGTTGCCGTCATTGAGCTCGTACGTCGGGACACTCGTCATGCGTCCCAACGTATCGGCAGCCGCGGTCGGGCTGTCCGGTCCTGCCTCCGCCGCGTCGAGATTGCTCCTCCAAGCGGAGCAGACGACCGGCGTGCGCCGGGCCGGGCCGGTGCGCGATGTCGGCGTACGCCTCCGTCGGCCGCGTCCCGGTCAGTACCAGCCGTTGCCCTGCTTGAACGCCCAGGCGCCGCAGGGGCTGCCGTAGGCCCGCTCGATGTAGTCGAGGCCCCAACGGATCTGCGCCTCGGCGGAGGTGTAGTAGTCGGCCGGCAGGTCGTGGACGGAGGTCATCGCCTGCGGGATGCCGTACGCCGAGGAGCTGGGGTTGTCGGCGTCCACTCGCCAATTGGACTCCGAGACGTAGAGGGAGTCGAGGCAGGAGAACTGGGAGGCGTCGTAGCCGTACTCGGCGACCAGCGCGCGTCCGATCTCGCGGGGATCGGCGTCGGAGAGGTCTTCGGTCTCGGCCGGCGACCCACCGGCGTCGGTGCTGGGGCTGGTCGCCTTCGCCGCGCCGCGTCGCTCCCTGCGATCGGAGCGAGACGTCTGGTCGCGGCCACGCTCGGCGATGAGGGCGGCCTTGTCCTTGTCGCCGACCGCCGCGCCGCCCGGATCCGCGCCACCACCCGCGCCGGCGCCCTGGACCGCGCCGCCGAGATCTTCCGACTGGGCCGCGACCTGCGGCGAGGTCGTCAGGACACCAGCCGCGACGGCCACGCCGGTCGCGGCGACCGCGACGCCGACCGCGGTGCCGGCCCTGACGAATCCGCCCGCCCGGGAGGTCCTCCGCGCACGATGCCTGGCCGCGCGCTTGCCGTCGGGGCGTGCGGCGTCGCGGCGCCGACCCATGGGGGCGTCGGTGAGGTGCTTGGACAAGGTGGGAGCTCTCAGAAGGCCGGGGAGACGGACGAATCGCTAGGCAGATCGCCGTCCACCATGGCGAAGATCGAGGGGTCCTTGCAAACCGAGACCCACCGATCTGGTGGAAAGCGCAACTAGATCTCCGTCACATCGAGAACTGGCGTCACATCAGCCCCAGCCGGCTCAGAGCGTGACGTTCTCCAGCATCTCGGTGACCAACGCCGCGATCGGCGATCGCTCGGACCTGGTCAGTGTCACGTGGGCGAAGAGCGGGTGACCCTTGAGCCTCTCGACCACCGCGACGATGCCGTCGTGGCGACCGACCCTGAGGTTGTCGCGCTGGGCGACGTCGTGGGTGAGCACGACCTTGGAGTTGGCCCCGATCCGCGACAGCACGGTCAGGAGCACATTGCGCTCGAGTGACTGCGCCTCGTCGACGATCACGAACGCGTCGTGCAGCGACCGGCCGCGAATGTGGGTGAGCGGCAGCACCTCGAGCATGCCCCGGTCGAGCACCTCGTCGATCACCTCACGCGAGCAGAGCGCGCCGAGGGTGTCGAAGACGGCCTGCGCCCACGGCGACATCTTCTCGTTCTCCGAGCCGGGCAGATAGCCGAGCTCCTGGCCGCCGACCGCGAACAGCGGCCGGAAGACCACCACCTTCTTGTGCTGCTGGCGCTCCATCACCGTCTCCAGGCCGGCGCACATCGCCATCGCCGACTTGCCGGTGCCGGCCCGGCCGCCGAGCGAGACGATGCCGATCTCGGGGTCGAGCAGCAGCTCAAGCGCGACCCGCTGCTCCGCCGAGCGCCCGTGGATCCCGAAGGCCTCCCGGTCACCGCGCACCAGGTGGACCTGCTTGTCGGCCCCGACCCGGCCGAGCGCCGTGCCGCGCTCGGAGAGCAGCACGAGGCCGGTGTGGCATGGCAGGTCGCGTGCGCTGTCGAGGTCGAGGGTGCCGTCGGCGTAGAGCTCGTCGAGGTCCGCGGCCGGTACGTCGAGCTCGGCCATGCCGGTGAACTCGGAGTCGGAGCCCGAACGACCCTGCTCCGCGACGTACTCCTCCGCGTCGAGACCGACGGCGGAGGCCTTGATCCGCAGCGGCAGGTCCTTGGAGACGAGCGTGACATCGTGCCCCTCGTTGGCGAGGTTGCGGGCGACCGCGAGGATCCGCGTGTCATTGTCACCCAGGCGGAAGCCCGACGGCAGGGACGCGGGATCGGTGTGGTTGAGCTCGACCCGGACCGACCCTCCGGTTTCACCGACCGGCACGGGCTCGTCGAGCCGGCCGTGGGTCACCCGCAGGTCGTCGAGCTGCCGCAGCGCCGTACGCGCGAAGAAGCCCAGCTCGGGGTGGTGCCGCTTGCCCTCGAGCTCGGTGATCACCACGACCGGCAGCACGACCTCGTGCTCGGCGAACCGCTTGAGCGCACCGGGGTCGGCCAACAGCACGCTGGTGTCGAGCACGAACGTGCGAGCCGACGGGGGGGCCTCAGCACCTGGCCGGACAACCGAACGAGCCGCAGACTTGGCCGTTGATCGAGACACTGTCATCCCTCACCTCGGCCACGCGGCGCACCCGCGCGCGGCCATCACTCGTCGCGCACGGACCTGCAGGCCGCCCGAAGACCGGGGTGCCGGCCTCCTCGCGCACGTGGACATGAGGATCCTCGTGCGATCTGGTCGTGATGTCTCACGAACGGGCCTCCCAGGTACGACGGGCTTCCCCACCTGTCGATGCCAATGAACGTACGCCGCCCCTGGGTGTGTTTGGGGCGACACGCCCGGTCGCGCGGGTGACCTTCAGATGAACGGCTGCACGCCGAGCTTCATCGCTGGTCGAGCCGGTCGCGAGGGCGAATGACGAGCTCGTCGCTGGTCGAGCCGGTCGCGAGGGACGAGCCTCGTCGCTGGTCGAGCCGGTCGCGAGGGACGAGCCTCGTCGCTGGTCGAGCCGGTCGCGAGGGACGAGCGACCGTGTCGAGACCACCTCACGCGCCGTAGCGGCGCTCCCGCTCGGCGTACGCGCGGATGGCGCGCAGGAAGTCGACGCGCCGGAAGTCGGGCCACAGCGCCTCGCAGAAGTAGAACTCGCTGTGGGCGCTCTGCCAGAGCAGGAACCCGCCGAGCCGCTGCTCCCCGGAGGTGCGGATCACCAGGTCGGGATCGGGCTGCCCCTTGGTGTAGAGGTGCTCGGCGATGTGCTCCACGTCGATCACGTCGGCGAGATCCTCCAGCCGGGTGCCGGCGGCGGCGTGCTCGTGGAGCAGGGACCGGACGGCGTCGGCGATCTCGCGACGGCCGCCGTACCCGACCGCGACATTGACGAGCAGCCCGTCGTTGTGACGGGTGGCCTCCTCGGCCGCCTTGAGCCGCTCGGAGGTGACGGCGGGCAGCAGGTCTAGGGCACCCACCGGATGCACCCGCCAGCGGCCCTCGGACGCGAGCGACTCGACCGCGCCCTCGATGATCGTGAGCAGGCCCTCCATCTGGTCGGGTGGACGGTTGGTGAGGTTGTCGCTGGAGAGCAGCCACAGCGTGACGACCTCGACGCCGACCTCCTCGCACCAGCCGAGGAGCGGGCGGATGTTGTCGGCGCCGGCTCGGTAGCCGTCGGCGGTGCCCAGCCCGACCGCCTTCGCCCAGCGACGGTTGCCGTCGAGCATCACTCCGATGTGCTTGGGCAGCTGCTCCGGGGGAAGGAACTTCACGACCCGCGACTCGTAGGCCGGGTAGAGGAGACGGCGTACGGCCTGCTTCACCCGCGTGAGTCTCGCCACCTGTTGATCGTATCGGGCTGACGGCCGCTGGGTCCGTGTCCTACCGTGTTCTTCGTGAACGACATGATCCGCGGACGGATCGACGATCTCCAGGACAAGGTCGAGGAGGTCGTCGCCGAGGTCAAGCCCCGCCTCCGCGGCTGGCTGCACGCCGTCAACGTGCCGCTGATCCTCGCCGCGGGCATCGTCCTGATCGCGCTGTCGCCGACTGCGGACTCGCGGATCGGCTCGACGGTGTACGTCGGGTCGGCGCTGCTGCTCTTCACCGTCTCGGCGATCTACCACCGCGGGCACTGGTCGCCGCGCGCGCACGACCTGCTCAAGCGCTTCGACCACGCCAACATCTTCCTGCTCATCGCCGGCACCTACACGCCGTTCACGATCATCCTGCTCGAGGGCCGGGACCGCGCGGTCCTGCTCTCGGTGATCTGGGTCGGAGCGGCGCTCGGCGTGCTCTTCCGGATCTTCTGGATCAACGCCCCCCGCTGGCTCTACACCGCCATCTACATCGCCCTCGGCTGGGCCGCGATCGCTTTCGTCGGCGCCTTCATCCAGGGCGGGCTGAGGCTCGGCACCGGCATCGGCATAGCAGTCCTGGTGCTCGCCGCCGCCGGCGGCGCCTTCTACACCCTCGGCGGAGTCGTCTACGGCTTCCAGCGGCCCGACCCCTGGCCGGACTGGTTCGGCTTCCACGAGGTCTTCCACTCGTTCACGATCCTGGCCTTCGTCAGCCACTACGTGGGTGTCTCCCTCGCGACGTACTCGTTGAGGTAGCCGTCGAAACTGCGTGACTTCCCCGCCGACCTGGCGTGAGTTGCTCGCCGACCTGGCGTGAGACCGCTCACCATCGGCAACCCTGGGCAGGCGTGGCTCGTCCGACCTCGGTGCAACGAACCGCGACCCTAGACGACGAGAGCATGTCCGAAGAGAACCCCCGCCAGCCCCGCACGATCGACCTCTCCATGACCCAGCTGATCGGCGGGTCCGTAGCCGCCGCGACCGCGGCCGCACTGTCCACCCGCCTCGACCTGGTCGGCACCATCGTCGGCGCCGCCGTCGCCTCCGTCATCTCGACGGTGGTGGCCGCGACGGTCTCCGGCTGGCTGCGACGAGCCCGCGACCTGACCGTACGACGCGAGCCGACGCGGGTGCGCGGCGTACTCGTCGGTGCGGTCGCCCTGACCCTCGTGGTCCTCGGGTTTCGCCAGGGGATGAACCTGCTCACCAGCGACCTGCCGCCCGGCGGCGTCGCGGCACGGCTGCTCGCGGAGCTCGGACTCTCGGCCACCTGAGGTCGAGTGCTGGTCACCGCGAGGGGTACGACCGCCTGAGCACTCGACCTCGCGGGCGGCGCCGGACTCAGCCCACTCACGGCTGCCACCGCGGGTCGCCGGCCCGATCCAGCCCACCCGACGGCGTACGCCGCAGTCGCATCGGCCTCACCGACCTGCGAGCGGCTCATCCATTGCGCACGCCTGTCAGCTGGCGAGGAGGACATCGAGGTCGGCCACGGTGGTCACCGGGAGGCCGCAGACCTGACCGCAGCACACGTACGCGGTCGGGACCTCCGCCGCGCGGCCGGCCAGGAGCGGGATCTGTGTGTAGCCCTTGCCACCAGGGGTCGGGGCAGAAGCTTCACCTTGTCCGACGGCGACGACCGCACCCGGGTGGCGCCGCGCCCGGCGCTCGAGCTCGTCGCGAGCCTCGCCGGCGGGACCGGTGACGGCGATCTCGCGCGGTCCGTCGATCATCCCGGCCGCCGCGGCCAGGGACCAGCCGGCGAAGCGTGGGGCCTTCGCGGCAAGCCCGGCGGTGGTGGCGAGCGCCTCCTCGGCCGCGGTCCGATAGCGGCCGTCGCCGGTCAGCGCGTGCGCGGCCACCAGCGCATGCACGGTCGCCGAGAGACCGCTCGGGCTGGCGTTGTCGCCCGGGTCACGTGGCCGGGCCAGCAGAGCCTCGGCGTCGTCGGCGGTGTCGAAGAAGCCGCCGTCGGCGGCGCGGAAGTGCGCGAGCACCACGTCGAGCAGCATCGCCGCCCGATCGAGCCAGACGACGTCGCAGGTGGCACCGGCCAGCGCCAGGAACCCATGTGCCACAAGGCCGTAGTCCTCCAGTACGCCGGCCGGGTCACCGACGTGGCCGTCGCGCGAGACCCGCCGCAGGCGCACCTCGCAGTCTCGACCCGACGCCTGCTTGTCCTGAGGAGCCGATGGACGAGGCGTCTCGAAGGGTGTCTCGCTCCCGCTCGACCCACGATCTGGCAGCAGGTGCACGGAGGCGAGCAGCTCACCCGCGGCGAGGGCGGCGTCGACGTACTCCTCCCGGCCGAGCAGCCGTCCGGCGTCGACGAGGGAGGCGATCGCCAGACCGTTCCACCCCGCGACGACCTTGTCGTCGCGGGCGGGGCGGACGCGCAAGTTCCGTGCGGCGAGCAGACGACGACGTACGTCGATGAGCCTTGTGACTCCGGGGCCCTCGGGGTCGAGGAGCAGCTGGAGCGTCGACGAGCCGTGCTCGAAGGTGCCCGCCGGAGTGACCTCGAAGACCTGGGCGGCCCAGCGTCCGTCATCCTCCCCGAGCGCGTCGATCAGCTGCGCCGGGGTCCAGGCGTAGAAGCGGCCCTCCTCTCCCTCGGTGTCGGCGTCGAGGGCGGACGCGAACCCGCCCTCGGGTGTGCGGAGTTCACGCAGCAGGAAGTCGGCGATGCCCTCGGCGACTCGGGCATCGCCCCAGCGCGCGTAGACGCCTAGCAGCAGGGCGTTGTCGTAGAGCATCTTCTCGAAGTGCGGCACCACCCACGACGCGTCGACCGAGTAGCGCGCGAAGCCGCCGCCGAGCTGGTCGTGGATCCCGCCGCGGGCCATCGCGTCGAGCGTGTGGTCGAGCATCTCGCTCGCCTTTCGCTGGTCGAGCCGGGGCGAGGGACGAGCCCCCTCTCGCTGGTCGAGCCGGGGCGAGGGACGAGCCCCCTCTCGCTGGTCGAGCCGGGGCGAGGAACGAGCCCCGTGTCGAGACCACCGCCCGAGGAACTCGAGCACCATGGACGGCGGGAACTTCGGCGCCCCGCCGAACCCGCCGCAGCGCTCGTCATACTCCCGACGCAGAGTCGCGACAGCACCGTCGAGCAGCGCATCGTCCAGGTCGCCGATCGCCTGCGGAAGCGGGCGGGCGAGGTGCTCGGCGAGCTGGCCGGCCACCCGGCGTACGTCGTCGCCACGCTCGCGCCATGCCTCCGTCACCGCCGCGAGCACCTGGCGGAAGCTCGGCTGCCCGCCACGTGCCTGGTCGGGGAAGTAGGTGCCGGCGAAGAACGGCCGCGCCTCGTGGTCGAGCACCACCGTCATCGGCCATCCGCCGTGCCCCGTCATCGCCGTGGTCGCCTGCATGTAGATCGCGTCGACGTCCGGCCGCTCCTCCCGGTCGACCTTGATGCTCACGAAGTTCTCGTTGAGGTACGCCGCCGTCGCGTCGTCCTCGAACGACTCGTGCGCCATCACGTGGCACCAGTGGCAGGCGGCGTAGCCGACGGAGAGGAGGATCGGGACGTTGCGGCGTCGCGCCCCCTCGAACGCCTCCGGCCCCCACTCCCACCAGTCCACCGGGTTGTCGGCATGCTGGAGGAGGTACGGCGACGTCGCGGACGCCAGGCGATTCGACACGCTCCCCACGCTAGCCGCGGCGCATCGCCGCGACCGAGGCCGTGCGTGATACGCGAGGAACCCGCCACTGGTCGTCGGTGGCACGGGTATCGACATGGCGGCTCGTAGCATCACTCGCCCCCTCGGCGGCAGCGCGTGCCCGTGGGGGGTGCGGCTCTACGCTCCCGAGGTCCGGGGGCACCAAGGACCAGATCATGTTCCGGGCGCCGGCTGCGGAAGTGAGTGCTGCGGCGCGCGAGCTCCGAGGGAGCCCGCAAGGCCTCCGCCTAGGACGAGGCCGCGCTGGACTCCGAGAAGGAGGCGGCGGTCGGTGCCGATGTCCGAGCCGCCCGCAGCATCCGGATGCTCAGCGGGGAGTACCTCGAGGACTGCATCGAGCGCGGCAAGCAGCCCCGGACGATGGAGCAAGTGAGTCGCGGCTCAACGCACACGTCCTGTCCGCCGTCGGCGACGTGACGGTCACGAAGTGGCGTGTCGAGCACAGCCGCAAGGTGATGGAGAAGGGCAGCAAGACGCTCTTCTCCCAGCGCGGCCGCGAGGACTCCCGCGGCCACCTGGCCGCGATGCGCAAGCTCGCCTGGCGGCTAGGCTGGCTCGACCGCAGCATCGACCCGCTCGACGGGCTGGAGATCGGACGAGCGAACACGCTCCACGGAGCAACGGCGTAGCACGTCGACCCACGCCTGCGCCCCGAGACCCGACAGGTGAAGGCGCTGGCCGCTGCCGCCGACAAGTTGTGCGGACCCGACGGAACAGACCCGCTGATGACCCGGCTCCCCCTGTTCGGCACGAAGATCCGCGTAGCCGGCTTCGGCGGCCTGCGGCTCGGCGAGCAGAACGCGCTCCGCGCGATCGACGTCTTCTTCGACCGTGGCTACGTCCACGTCAATGGCGCGTGGGTCACGCCACGGCATGCAGACGGGTCCGTGGCCCGGTGAAGAACCACACTCTCCACGAGGTGCCGCTACCGAAGTCCTTGATGCACGAGGAGCTCCTCCCCCGCGTCAAGGAGTTGCTCGGCCTTCCCGCCAAGGCGTCTCTTCAGCAGGTCGTCAACGCCCAGCGGGAAGAGCGCCAGCACCGTGCCGCCCTGGCGAATCGGCGGAAGGACAAGAACCTCACCTGGTGGAACTACCCCGTCCCGCCCGAGGAAGAGCTCTGGCTGTTCGTCGACACCGTGACCGGCCTCCCCGTGAAGCCCGAGATGCACAACGACCGCTGGCACCGCATCCGCGCCTGGGTCAGCGAGAACGACCCCAACAACGCTTGGTCCCGCACGATCGTCTACCGCAACCTCCGCCACCACGCCGCCACCAAGTGGTTCCACGAGGAGCTCGGCGAGCCGTGGGAGGTCGTCGCTCAGTACCTCGGCGACAAGCTCACCACCGTTCTCAACCACTACCGTCCGTGCGGGCGAGGATGCCCTCCGCGACTCCGTCGGGAAACTTGCGCTCGAGTTCGGTCATTTGCTTAGTGCCTGAGATTCCGGGCGTGGATCGCGTTGAGTAGGACTTGCTGGTCGGCCGGGATGGCTGGTGGGAGGGTCTGCTCGGCGCCGTTGCTGAGGACGGTGGCTGAGCGCAGCGGGCGTAGCTGCCGGGTGAGGTTGCGGATCGCGAGCCCGGTCCGGTCCTGGACCTCGCGGGACACTGCCAGTGCGGTGAACACGATGGTGAGGTGGGCCTCGATCGCGTCGCGGGTCCGCACGAACATCGGCCGTGCGCGGAGGTCGGTCTTGGACATCCGGAATGACTGCTCGACGCGCCACAGGTCGTCATAGCTCGCGATCACCTCGCCGGCGGCCATCCGGTCGGCGGGGATGTTGGTGACGTAGCCCTTGAGCCCGACCAGCCGCCGGGCGCGGGCAAGCGAGGTCTCGTCGAGGGTCTTGGTGCCGTTGGTGTTCTTCACGAACCGTGGTGTCCGTGCGGTCTTCTCCCCGGCGATGACCTCCTTGGCGCGGTTCTCCTGCAACGTGAGGGTCTTGCGGTCCCGGACAGCTCGTTTGGTCGAGTAGGCCCACACCGCTCGCCACGACGCTGGGTGTTGCTCGGGGTCCCACACCGGCTCGGCCCTGAGCATGGGATCGTTCTCGATCACCTTGCGGTTCTTCGCGGTGATGGTGTCGATGAGTTGGGCGTCGGTGAACGCGTCACCGTGCCAGCGGAAGTGGGAGGCCAGGTCGAGAGGTGCCTTGACGGCCCGGGAGCCGACGATGAACCGCAACCCGGCTTTGTCGAACTCCTTGAGGTTGCTCGCGGAGAGCATCCCGGCATCGGCAACCACGACCATGTCGGACAAGCCGTGCCGGTCGGCGAATTGTTCGACGATCGGGATGATCGTCTGTGTCTCGGCCTTGTTGCCCTCATAGCAGCCGATCTCGAGCGGGAAGCCGGCCCGGTCGACCAGCAGCCCGACCACGACCTGCGGATCGACCCGGCGCTCCTTGGAGTTATGCCGACGTCGGCATAACTCCAATTACGCCGCGCACGGCGTATCTGCCCGTCACTGCCTCGAGGCCCGCTGGTCAAGATCACGCGCGCCCTACGAGGTTTCCGCGCCGCGTCGGCCCAGCAGGATGTCCGCCTGCTCAGGCATCCTGTCGAGACCGCCATACGCATCAAGGATCACCTGATCGCGCGCTACCACCGTGATGTTCTTGGTCGTCGACCTGCCGACTTCGCTCACGCCGTCGAACGGGATCAACGTGACGCGCGAGCCGAACGTGCCTTGCTCCCTGCGCGTAAGCCCTGCTGCTTCGGCGGCGCGCGAGACGTCTTCCACATAGAGCACTGGCCACGCCTCCGCCGCGCTGGAGCGGTAGAGGTTCGTGCCCGCATCACCCGTCAGGGCGTACTCGACCCCGACCGCGCCGAGAGCGTTGGCAACGTCGTGCGCACCCGGCCCGGCCTTGAAGTGCACAGCGCCGGGACGGCGAGTGAGTCGGGCGGTCCGGCCGGCGCGGAACAGCAGGTCTGCCTCCTTGGCGGGCACGACCCGACCCTCGTCATCGATGAGCCCGATCCGCGTCCACCGCCGTCGCCATGCTTTGACGCCAGGAGTCACCGGAACCCTGAGCGTTGGGTCGAGGGCCGACCGGGCCGCAGCGATCGCGTCGATGTCGGCGATGCCTGTGAAGCCGATCGGCTCACCCGGGCCGTCAGGATCTCCTGGGCCAGGTCGAACGACGGGCTCACTGCACCGGACTCGATCCGCGTGACCGTCGTCGGCGCGACATCGACGAGCGCCGCGAGCTGGCGAGCGCTCAGCGCGTTCACGCGGCGCAGCGTCGAGACGCGCTCAGCAAGGTCCATGCATGCAGCCTAGGATTCTCCGTTGCAAATATGCAACGAAAGCACGCGAGCTCTCGGCAGCACGACGGGACTCGAGCCGAAAGTTCGAGTTCGATCTATGCAAACGTTCGAAATCCAAGTATGCAAACACTCGACTTCACTCCATGCAAACGTTAAGGTCCCGTCATGGTCGACTACCTCCCCCGGATCGCAGACCAGGACCTCGCCACCCGGCTACGCCTCATGGGGGCTGTCCTGATCGAAGGCCCGAAGGCCTGCGGGAAGACAGCGACCGCATCGCAGGTCGCCAACACGATCGTGCGCTTCGACGAGGATCCAGTCGCGCGTGCGCAGGTTGAACTCGACCCTCAAGCGCTCTTCTCCGGCGAACCGCCGATCCTGTTCGACGAATGGCAGATCGAGCCGGCGATCTGGAACCGCGTACGACGCCAGGTCGATGACCGCGCAGAGAAGGGGCAGTTCATCCTCACCGGCTCAGCCCGCCCGCGCGACGACACGAATCGGCACTCCGGCGCAGGGCGGTTCTCGGTGATGCAGATGCGACCGATGAGCCTCTTCGAGTCCGGCCACTCAACTGGACAGATCTCGCTCGGCGCACTGCTCGACGGTGACCCGCAGACTGGCTTGGGAACGCATCTGACGTTCGACGAACTGCTGCGCCGGGTCATCATCGGCGGATGGCCGGAGCTGATCGGTGCAGACGAGGACTTCGCGCGCGACTGGCTCGCCGACTACCTGCGCCAGATCGTCGAGGTCGATGTCCCCGAGATGGGGGTGCGGCGCAACCCAGGAAATCTCCGCCGCCTACTGGAGTCGCTGGGCCGCGGCGTCGGCCAAGCTGTGAAGCTCGCCGAGCTCGCCAGGGATGTCGGCGGCGACGGCGGGCCGGTAGCTCATGAGACGCTGACCGGCTACCTCGACGCACTTGCCCGGCTCGGTCTCACTGACGACTCTGCGGCGTGGCGCCCTCACATGCGATCACGTTCGCGCCTACGCGCAGCACCCGTGCGCTACTTCATCGACCCCTCTATCGGAACCGCCGCACTCAACATCGGCAGCGCCGAACTCAAGGCTGACCACCTCGCGACCGGCTTCCACTTCGAGGCACTCGTGATCCGCGATCTGCGGATCTATGCGCAACTGCACCGCGGGCGAGTCGACTCCTGGCGCGACTCCAATGGCAACGAGGTTGACGCCGTCCTGACAGCTCGCGACAACAGGTGGGCGGCCTTCGAGGTGAAGCTCAATCCGCGCGACATCGACTCGGCTGCCACCTCGCTCCTCCGGTTCGCCGCGAACGTGGACAACGAGCGCCACAAGGAGCCAGCCTGCCTTGGCGTCATCACCTCGACTGGCGTAGGCGGTCGCCGTTCCGATGGCATTCAGGTCATCCCGATCGGGGCCCTCGGGCCCTGACCACGCGGCCATGACGAGGACAGACACAAGGATGCTTCTATGACTGATCTCCATGCAGAGATCGAAGGTCTGCGGCGGGAGAACGCTCGGCTGCGCAACCTCCTCAAGTTGACCGACGCCGAGGTGGCTCCTGCGTTGGGGACTCAGTCTGCGTGGTTCGACAAGGCCCCTGGCCAGGTCGACGTGTCGTCATCGCCACAAACAAAGGTCGAGTTCTACGGCGCGCTGTTCGGCGCAAGGCGGGACGTCTACGCACTCCGCTGGGAGAACGCCCGCACCGGCAAGTCGGGGTGGATGCCCGCCGTCGAGGGCGGCTGGCGCAAGGGCCGGCCAGCCTCCGAGGTGCGACACCTCCCGCTGACTCCCGAGGTACTCGCTGCGCACCTGACCGGCGACATCCACATTGGCCTCTACCCGATGCTCCGAGGAGACCAGACCTGCTGGCTGGCTGCCGACTTCGACGGACAGGCAGCGATGCTCGACGCGCTCGCCTACCTGAAGGCGGCACGAGCCGTCGGTGCGCCAGCCACCCTTGAAGTGTCACGGTCCGGGATCGGCGCCCACGTGTGGATCTTCTTCACCGACCCCGTGCCAGCGGCTACCGCGCGCCAGCTGGGGACCGCGCTAGTCCGCGAAGCCATTGCCGTCCGCGGCCGGATGGACCTGCGCTGCGATGACCGCCTCTTCCCGTCCCAAGACGTGCTGCCGGGACAAGGCCCCGGCAACCTGATAGCCGCCCCGCTCCACGGCAAGTCACGCCGGCTCGGAACCACCGTATTCCTCGACCTGGCCACGCTCGAACCGTTCGAGGATCAGTGGGACTACCTCTCCACGCTGGAACGTCTCACCCCGAAGCAGGTCACGAAGCTCGCCTCGGCGCTCCGGGAGCCGACGGTCGGGGTGCGCGTCGACCGTGCCCGACTCGCACGGTCGACCAGGACACAGCCCAATCCGGCACCGACTGTGCACCTGCGCCTTGACGGCACGGTGCGGATTCCCGGCTCGGAGTTGAGCCCCTCGCTGTATGCGACCTTGAAGCACGCGGCGTCCACGTACAACCCCGAGTTCTACGACCGCCAGCGTCGTCGCCAGTCGACCTGGAACGTCCCGCGCATCATCACCTCCTATGACGAGACGCTCGACGATCACCTCGTCCTCCCTCGCGGGCTGCGCCACACCGCCACCAAGCTCCTCGAGGACGCCGGTAGCAAGATCGAGATCGATGATCAGCGCATCCATGGCGATCCTCTGGACATCACACCGACCTTCAATCTCAGGCCGCGCCAGCGGGACGCAGTGGAGGCGCTGCTGTCACACGAGTTGGGACTCTTGGTCGTCCCACCCGGCTCCGGGAAGACGGTGGTGGCCTGTGCCGTCATCGCTCGGCGAACCCGTTTCCACGCTCGTGCTGGTCGACCGCAAGACGCTCGCCGACCAGTGGCGTCGCGAAATCAACGATCTCCTCAGCCACAGACCGGGTCAACTCGGCGGCGGACGGTCCAAGCTCACCGGGGTCGTCGACATTGCGACCTTGCAGACTCTCGCTCGTCGGACCGACCTAGCCGACAAGCTGGGCACCTACGGCCAGGTCATCGTCGATGAGTGCCACCACGTCCCGGCAGCCGCGTTCGAGACCGCCGTCCGTGCCATCCCCGCGCGCTACTGGGTCGGGCTCACGGCCACGCCTTACCGGCGTGACGGTCTCGATGACCTGATCGGCTTCCAACTCGGCCCGGTCCGCCACACCTTCACTCACGCCGACCCAGACACCCTTGAGGGCGCAACGGCCGATCGCCCTCGCCCCGTGCTCACGGTTCACCCCACGCGATTCCAGTTGGCCGAGCCCGTCGATCTCTCCGTCCCAGGCGCCATCGCAGGCGTCCACCGCGCGCTGGCCGAGGACACTGCGCGCAACGAGCAGATCCTCACCGACGTGGTGGAGGCACTCGGTCGCGGCCGCCACAGCCTTGTCCTCGCCCAGCGAACCGGCCACGTCGACCATCTCGCCGCGGCACTCGCCGAGCGCGGACTGGACCCTGTCGTCCTCAAGGGCGGCATGGGCGCCAAGAAACGCGCCGCAGCAATGGAGCGGCTCAACCCGTCCGTTTCCGATGCGCCGCTACTCGTAGTCGCCACGGGCCACTTCGTCGGAGAAGGCTTCGACTGTCCCGCACTCGACACTCTGTTCCTTGCCGGTCCCGTCTCGTTCAAGGGACGACTCGTCCAGTACGCCGGCCGGATCCTCCGAGCCCACCCCGGCAAACAGACAGCCGAGGTCCACGACTACCACGACGTCGAAGTTCCGGTACTTGCCGCGGCGCTCACCAAGCGAGCACCGGGCTACACCAGCCTCGGGTTCCCCGACCCGCGCAGGAGCAGGTGACCGTCCAGGCCGAGCCAGCTACCGGTCCGAGTGATACACGAGAGTGATACACGAAGCCCCGGAAACGGTGTCCAACGGCGGTCCTCGGTGAATCGCCGCGAACCGCCACACCCCCTGTGACCTGCGGTTTCGTCAAATCCCGCGAACGGCCGTCGATGGCTTCACCTCGTGGCACCAGTGGCAGGCGGCGTAGCCGACGGAGAGGAGGATCGGGACGTTGCGGCGTCGCGCCCCCTCGAACGCCTCCGGCCCCCACTCCCACCAGTCCACCGGGTTGTCGGCATGCTGGAGGAGGTACGGCGACGTCGCGGACGCCAGGCGATTCGACACGCTCCCACGCTAGCCGCGGCGCCATCGCCGCGCCGAGGCCATGTGTGATACCCCAGGAACCCGCCACTGGTCGCCGGTGGCACGGGGTATCGACATGTCGCTCGCGCATCACTCGCCCCGCAGAGCGTGGGCCGACGCCCAGCCCGGCAAGGGGTTCTCCCGACCTCCGGAGCAGAGTTGCGCGACCAGGAGCCATGAATAGCAACATCAACAACGTCCCCTTCCACGAGCGTCACGACGACGAGCCGCTAACCCTGGAGGACATCGCGCAGATCCTGAAGACGTCCGAGAACACCGTCCGCTGGTGGCGCCAGACCGTCGCCGGCTCGGAGTTCTTCAAGATCGGCCGGGCGCTCTCCACGCCCGTCGGCGACCTGCGCCGCTTCATCCGCTCCCAGCCGGCTCGCCTCCCGGCCAGTCATCGTCAAGCCGAAGACGGTGCGCGACGCATGGACGACCCGCACCACATCTTCCTCAGCGCGAGCGAGGTAATGGCTCGCTACGGCCGGGCAAACGAAGGGCTACCAGAACCTTAAGGACGACGAACTGGTGCCGCCGCCGGTGATGGCCAACCCCGACCGCTGGCGGCTCGACCAGCTCCTCGCGCGGGAGGAGAAGCCGGATGGTGGTGGCCGAGGCCGCACTGGAGGCCCATGTCGCGCCCGACCGGGAGCCGACGACCGTCACCGACCTGCTCCCCCAGCCCAAGCGACGTCGGCGGTCGACACATCCAGGAGGTACGCACGGTTCACTACGAGGCGATGACGCCCGTGTGGAACGTCGCTCCACATCCCCACGCGACTCCCGCAGAGACGCCCGGCAACTGGCGCCAGCACGACATCCAGTCGTTCCCCGAGGGCATGACGCCGCCACCGTTTCCCGAGGTGGACCACCGCATGAGCGACTGGGTGGCGCAGGTGAACCGGCTCCGCGAGCCCGATGAAATCCCCTTCCCGGAGCGACTGGCCCAGGTGCACAACGAGTTCGAGAGGATCCACCCGTACCTCGACGGCAACGGCCGCGCGGGACGGCTGCTGCTCAACCTCCTGCTGGTTCGTCTGGGCTACCCACCGGCCATCGTCTTCAAGAACGAACGCACGAAGTATCTGAAGGCGATGCGCAAGGCCGACAAGGGCGAGTACGGGCCCTTGGGCGAGCTGATCGCTCGCGCCGTCACTAACAACCTCTACAGGTTCGTCGTACCCGCGGTCGCTGGGCCGACACGGCTCGTTCCCCTCGCAAGCCTGGTCGATCCCAAGAAGGGCATCACAACCACCGCACTTCGAGCAGCC
Source organism: uncultured Actinomycetota bacterium (assembly GCA_963767345.1). Classification (GTDB taxonomy): domain Bacteria; phylum Actinomycetota; class Actinomycetes; order Propionibacteriales; family Nocardioidaceae; genus Nocardioides. The sequence continues at coordinate 1,907,889 of CAVYDO010000003.1, read as the reverse complement.
GCGGAACGCGGTCGCCTTCGCGCTCAGAAGGCAGACAACGGAACCTGGCTAAGCTCAAAGAACTGGGTGGCCGTGTACCAGCGCAACAAGCACAAGCGCGTCGAGGGATCCACCCGCAAGCGCTCTGAGTGATGCACGAAGCCCCGAACTCGGTGCCCAACGGCGGTCTCCGCTCAGCAGCACCGGCACGTTGCACTCCCGGGCCTCGGCGAACGCGTCGGGCCCCCACTCCCCCCAGTCCACCGGGTTGTCGGCATGCTGGAGGAGGTACGGCGACGTCGCGGACGCCAGGCGATTCGGCACGCTCCCCACGCTAGCCGCGGGCGGAAGGCTCGGACGTCACCGAATCACCGCCTCCAGAATCATCCGCGCCAGCCATTTCTCGTACTGGTCCGGTGACCAGCCGTAGTCGCCCATGAGCATGTCTGCCACCTGGGGGCTGTACAGGACGTACAGGGTCGCGGCCGCCTCCTCGTCGCTCACGCGCAACCCGTCGGGTCCGCCGACGATCTGGGCGGACGCGATCATCTCCTGCCGGCGGACAGCCTTGACCGCGTTCATCATGGCGGCGAGCTCGGGGGCGGACGCCGCCGCCTCGAACACGACCCGGATGAGGGGTGCGACGCGCTCGGTGATCGACCGGCTGAAGGCCGCGTCCAGCTCGGCCCTGCGGCGGGCGTCGGGCTCGGCGGCGATCGCCTGGGCGTCCGATCGCTCCGTGACCGGCGCAGCCTCGTCGTCCCCCTTGACGGCGTTCTCGATCTCGGGCCTGGTTCGCGCGCTCCACGGATCGTGCACGCGGGCGCCCGAGCGAGCGTGGCGTGCACAGCCTCGACGTCTGGCAGACCAAGCAGGACTCGGAACGATTCTTCGGCGAGCGCATGATGCCGGCCCTGAAGCGGCTCGGCCTCGTCGGTGGATCGCCGTTGAGCTTCCAGGAGTTCGACCTGCCGGTTCTGATGCGCGGCTACGGAGCTCGCCGGCCTTGCCGAGCGGTTCCCCGAATGACGCAGGCGCTCCATCTGCTCCTCGGCACGACGATCAACACCGGCTGCGTCACACGGCCGAAACATGGCTTCCATAGAGTCGCGGGAATGACCGTCCCCCGGCCCGCGCAGGGCAGCAGGCGGCGCTCGATCTTCACCTCACGGCTGGTCAACTCCGCAGGCGACGACGAGCACCCGCACGTCGTCGACGACGTACGTCGCGCGATCCTGAGCGGCGACGAGCCACCGGGCACGCTCATCCCGATCGATGCGGTCGCGGCCTTCTTCGGCGTCAGCCAGATCCCGGTCCGCGAGGCGCTCAAGGTGCTCCACGGTGAGGGCCTGGTCGACCACGTGCCGCGCGTCGGCTACTCGGTCGCGCAGCTGACCTTCACGGAGTTCCGCGAGCTCTACGACGTCCGCCAGGCACTCGAGGCGGCGGCGCTGCGCCAGGCCGTGCCACAGGCAACCCCCGCCGAGGACGACGACGTACGCCGATGGCACGTCGCCCTCGGCACCGCGATCGCCTCCGGCGACGAGCGCGGCTACCACGCCGCATCTCGCAGCTTCCACCTGGCGATGATCGCTCCCTCACGGATGCAGCGCCTGGTCCACATGTGCGAGGCCGCCTGGAATATCACCGAGCCGGCCAGGCCGATGGCCCGGGTAGGAGCCGGCCGCCGGATGATCTTCCACGACGACCACGACCGCATGCTCGAGGCCTTCGTCGCCCGCGACCCTGAGCGCCTGCTGGCCGAGTCCGCGAGGCACTTCGAGCACCTGCGGTCGGCGTTCGAGACCATCCGCTACGACGCGGCGCTCTTCCGTCAGGAGTGAGGAGTCGGCGCGAATATATGGTTCCCGTTACGTCGCGGTGACCGGAGGCGCGGGTGGGAGAAACACCGCGTCCCTAGGTTCTCGGGTACCCCAACGCTCGAGGAGCCCGCTATGTCCCACCACCAGCCACCCGCCGAGCCCGCCGACGTCGTCGAGGCCGCCGGCTACCCGCCGGGTCGCGGCGTCGCCAAACGCGCCTACGACCCGCGCCTGTCCAACGAGGATCTCGACCCGCTCGAGGACCAGCACTGGGGCTGGTACAACATCTTCGCCTTCTGGATGTCCGACGTGCACAGCGTTGGTGGCTACGTCACCGCGGGTGCGCTCTTCGCCCTCGGCCTGACCAGCTGGCAGGTCTTCGTCGCCCTCATCATCGGCATCGTGATCGTCCAGTTCTTCTGCAACCTGGTCGCCAAGCCCAGCCAGGTCGCGGCGGTGCCCTACCCGGTCGTGAGCAGGGCCTCCTTCGGCGTCCTGGGCGCCAACATCCCGGCGATCCTCCGCGGCATGATCGCGATCGCCTGGTACGGCGTCCAGACCTTCCTCGCCGCCGGCTCGCTGACGATCGTGATCCTCAAGCTCTGGCCCGGCCTCACCGAGTACGCCACGACCGACCACAGCTTCCTGGGGCTCTCCTACATCGGCTACCTCAGCTTCGCGATCCTCTGGTTCGCCCAGGCGCTGGTCTTCTGGCGCGGCATGGAGTCGATCCGGAAGTTCATCGACTTCTGCGGCCCCGCCGTGTACGTCGCGATGATCATCCTGTGCGTGTACATGCTGATCCGGGCCGACTGGGACATCTCCTTCTCGCTGAGCGACAAGGAGCTGACCGTCGGCCAGCAGATCGGTGCGATGTGCGGAGCGATCGCGCTCGTCGTGTCGTACTTCTCCGGACCGATGCTCAACTTCGGCGACTTCGCCCGCTACGGCAAGTCCTTCGCCGACGTGAAGAAGGGCAACTTCTGGGGCCTGCCGGTCAACTTCGTCGTCTTCTCGCTGCTCGTCGTGCTCACCGCGTCGGCGACGGTCCCGGTGTTCGGCAGGCTGATCACCGACCCGGTGCACACGATCGAGGAGATCGACACCTACACGGCCGTGCTGTTCGGCGGGCTGACGTTCGTGATCGCCACGGTCGGCATCAATATCGTCGCCAACTTCATCAGCCCCGCCTTCGACTTCTCCAATGTCTCACCGCAGCGGATCAGCTGGCGGATGGGCGGCATGATCGCGGCGGTCGGCTCGGTGATCCTCACGCCCTGGAACTGGTACAACAACGACGACGCGATCTTCTGGACCCTCGGGATGCTGGGCGCCCTCATCGGCCCGCTCTTCGGGATCCTGATCGCCGACTACTACCTGATCCGGAAGCAGAAGATCGTCGTCGACGACCTCTTCACCCTGGACCCGGAGGGGAGCTACTACTACACCAAGGGCTACAACCCCGCGGCGGTCAAGGCGGTCGTCCTGGCGGGAGTCCTCTCGATCCTGTCGGTGGTGATCCCTAAACTGGGCGGCGTGCTCACCTGGCTGCCCGACTACAGCTGGTTCCTCGGCTGCGCCCTCGGCTTCGTGAGCTACTACGCCTTCGCCTCCGCCCAGGGCCTCCTCGCCCGACCGGAGGCCGAGGAGCCGGCGCACGCAGGAGCCGAGTGACAGCGGATGCGCATTCTCGTCGTCAACCCGAACACCACGGCCTCGATGACCGCGATGGTCGAGCAGTGCGCTCGCGCCGTCGCGGGGCCGGGTGTTCGGGTCGACGCCGTCAACCCCGCGAGCGGTCCGGTGTCCCTCGAGAGCCACTACGACGACGCGATCGCCACGCCGCACCTGCTCGCCGAGATCGCGGCGGGTCAGGCGCGAGGGTACGACGGCTACGTCATCGCGTGCTTCGGTGACCCGGGCCTGTTCGCCGCACGCGAGCTGGTCAGCGGCCCCGTCGTCGGCATCGCCGAGGCGGCGATGCGCACCGCGGCGTACCTCGGCCGGTCGTTCTCGGTCGTCACCACACTGTCCCGGGTGATCGGCCACACCTGGGACATCGCCCGGGCCTACGGCACGGCCGAGCTGTGCGCCGGCATCCACGCCTGCGAGATCCCGGTGGTCGAGCTCGAGACCGAGCCGGAGGCGCGCACCGTGATCACCGAGGTGTGCCGGGATGCTCTGGCGAGCGACGGGTCGGAGGTGATCGTGCTCGGCTGCGCCGGGATGGCCGACCTCTGTGCCGCGATCTCGGCCGAGCTCGGCGTACCCGTGGTCGACGGTGTCGCAGCCGCGACTGCCGAGGTGGAGAAGCTCGTCCGCCTCGGACTGTCCACGTCGAAGGTCGGTGCGTTCGCGCTACCGCCGGCCAAGACCTTGAACGGCTCCGACGCCCGGCCGCTCTCAGCCCGTACCGAGGCCGGCAGCGCCCGGACCCGCGCGAGCAGGGGACCGAGGCTGGACGTGTAGAGCAGTTCGTCCACCGACGGCACGGGAGGATCTTCGAGCTCGGGCCGCGACGGGGTCCCCCAGCGCCCCGCCTCGCTGCCAACCAAGCCGAGCCTCCGCGAGGCCGCGGCCATCCTGTCGGAGACGACCGCCGCGCCACCGCCGCCCGCCCTGCGCGAGAAGGTCCTCGCCGGCCCTGGTTTCCGCTCCTGGTGGCGGCCGCGGTCGTCGCCATCCTCTCGGTCGGCGCAGCGATCTGGCAGCCCTGGTCCGAGCAACCGACGCAGACGGTGGCCGAGCAGGTGCTGCGCGCACCAGATGCCGAGAGGGTCTCGGTCGACCTCGGCGGGACCGGCCGGACGACCTTGGTCCGCTCGGTGGAGCAGGGCAGTGCGGTCCTCGTGACCGAGGACCTGGCGTCCGCCCCCGAGGGCATAACCATCGAGCCCACGGGGGGCTCGCCCGAGCCGACGACCGAGCCGATCGCGCTGTTCGACTTCTCCAAGGCGGTGTGAAATCGCCTGACGACTCCGACGCGCGGCCGAACTCAGCCCGGCGGCCTGCCATGGGCGTCAAGCCGCGCCTCGACCAGGCCGGCGTCCGTCCACTCGCCTGCCCAGGACACCACGGCCACCGTGGAGGTCCGCATCACCCGGTGTTCACCGACCAGCCGCTCGAGGAGCTCCTCCATCGCCGGGTTGTGGCCGACGAGCGCTGCGGTGCGTACCGAGGCCGGCAGCGCCCGTACCCGGGCGAGCAGGGGACCGGAGCCGGATGTGTAGAGCAGTTCGTCCACCGACGGCACGGGAGGATCCTCGAGCTCGGCCGCGACGAGGTCCCAGGTACTGCAGGCTCGCACGGCCGAGGAGACGAGCGCGGCGTCCAGGGCCTCCAGATTCGCCGCGATCCAGCGCCCCGCCTCGGGCGCCTGGCGGCGTCCGCGGGGGGCGAGCGGGCGGTCGTGGTCCGGCAGGTCCTGCGACCAGTCGGACTTCGCATGCCGCACCAGGATCAGGGAACGCCTCGACATGAGGTCGTTTCTACCCCATCCGTCTCGCCGCCCTCGGTCTCGCACCGGCCCGGCGCCGTGCGAGCATCTGCGGCATGCGTGTCACCACCTGGACCCTCGAGATGTGCTCGCGGCCCGGGAGCCCGCCGCGCGGACTCCCTGCTGGCGTCCGGCTCGACCGGGTCGCGGAGATGTCGGCCGAGTACGCCCGGTTCCTCTACGGGTTGGTGGGCGGGCCGTGGTTCTGGGTCGACCGGCTCGCCTGGTCGCGGGCCGAGTGGCTGGAGGAGATCCGGTGGCCCGGCACCGAGTTCCACGTCCTGTACGGCGAGGGGTCGCCGCTCGGCTACGTGCAGCTGCGGCCCGAGGCCCGCGACGGGCGCTCGGAGGTGGAGGTGCGCTACTTCGGGCTCGCCGAGTACGCCCTCGGACGGCGACTGGGCGGCGTACTCCTGGAGCTTGCCGTTGACGCGGCGTGGACGCTCGCGACCCGCCACGACGATGTCGCGGCCGTCGACCGGGTCTGGGTGCACACCTGCTCGCTCGACGGCCCCGCCGCACTGGCCAACTACCAGGCGCGTGGCTTCGTCGTCGTCGCCACCGAGGAGACCGAGGAGGACCTCCCAGACCGGTCACCGGGCTCGTGGGCCGCCACCGGCGGCCCGGCATAGCCGCGGCCGACTACGCTTCGGTCCATGCCCGGCAGCCCATCCTCGACCGGCGGAGCGACGGGCGCCGGCGCGTCGGGCGCGCCCCGGAAGGCGCGTCACCTGATCGACTTCGACGCCCCGCCGGAGCCGCACGACCCGAGAGCGGCCGAGCGGCTGCAGCGTGTGCAACGCTGGGTGATGTCCGTGCTCGCCGTCTCCGTCGCGCATCATCTCGCGATCGGGTGCATCATCGCGGCGATGACCCTCGACGACGCGACCCGCACCGCCGAGGTCGGGCTCAACGTGATGGCGGGCGTCTTCTCGACGATCGGCGTCGCCCTCGGCCTGGCCATCCACGGCCGGCGGGTCGTCTCCCCGTGGCTGCTGCTCGGCGTGATCCCGGCGCTCATCGGTCTCTGGCTGACGCTGCATTGACCGATCCCGACCGCCAGGAGGCACCGGACCGGCTCCTTCCCCTGCTGGCCAGCCGGTTCAGCCCGTTGCGCTTCGACCCCGGCGTGGACGTCGAGCCGGCACAGGTCGACGTACTGCTCGAGGCGGCGCGGTGGGCCCCCTCGGCCGGCAACTCCCAACCCTGGGCGTTCTTCACGACGCGGCGGGGAGAGGCCGAGCACGCCCGGGTGGTCAGCCATCTCGCGCCGAGCTCGGCGCGATGGGCACCCGACGCCGGCGCGCCTTCGACCTCGCCGGCGTCACCGACGAGCTCCGCCCCGCCCCGGCTGGCAGATCTAGGCCCGAATTGCGACGCACCCCGCGTCGCCACAGGACACCCCTCTCCCGAATTGCGACGCACCCCGCGTCGCCACCGGACACCCCCCTCCCGAATTGCGACGCACCCCGCGTCGCCAAGGACGGGTGACCCTCCCGGAAGCGACGCACCCCGCGTCGCGACGGGAACGGGGACGGTGTTCGCGGATCCGGGGCCGCGACGATCCGGACAGCTCCCTCACGGAACTCCCAGTCGTGCTTCTTCCGCTTCTCTGGCATCTCGATCCTCATTGTCGATGCCTCTACGGTCCGGGGGAAACCTCACAGTGACGCTCGAGGGCGAGCGCGAATAGATTGGGGCCTGTGGACGCAGGCGCATGGGACGAGCGGTACGGCGCGAGCGAGCTGATCTGGTCGGTCACGCCCAACCAGTTCGTGGAGAGCGAATGCGCCGGCCTGCCGCCCGGGCGTGCGCTCGACCTCGCCGCCGGCGAGGGTCGTAACGCGATCTGGCTCGCGCGACGGGGCTGGCGGGTGACCGCCCTCGACTTCTCCTCGGTCGCGATCGCGAAGGGCCGACGACTCGCCGGAGCCGTCGAGATCGACTGGCGGGTCGCGGACGCGACGAGCTGGCGCCCCGAGCACGACTACGACCTCGCGGTGATCGCCTATCTGCAGCTGGCGGCCGAGGAGCGCCGCGCCGCGATGCTCGGCGCCTTCGACGCGCTGGCCGTCGGCGGCACCTTCCTCCTGGTCGCCCACGACTCGACCAACCTCGTCGAGGGCACCGGTGGGCCGCAGGACCCGGCGGTGCTCATGACCGCTGGCGACGTCCTCGCCGATCTCGAGGGGACGCGGTACGACGTGGAGCGGGCCGGGCGCGTGCCGCGGAGGGTCAGGGCGGCCGACGAGCACGGGGGCGAGGCCGATCTCACCGCCTGGGACTGCCTGGTCCGGGTGCGCCGGACGGCGTAGTCCGGACCTCTCACTCGTCGCTGTCGGGCGGGTCGCCGTACACCCCGGCACGCTTGGCCGCGTCCGACTTGCGCAGCTGCTTGCGGAAGCTGATGAAGAGCACCACGCAGGCCACGATCAGGAAGAGGAACATCAGCGCGCCCCAGCCGCCGGCGGTCACGTCGTCGGCGTCGGGCACCTTGTCCTCGGCGATCGACCGAACCATCGACTGGGCCTGGACCAACAACGGCACGATGACTCCGGCGTCCATGTGCCCATCCTCCCCCAGCCCTGGTGGTCCGTCATGGCCGGGGCAGGGTGATGCCCGCGAACAGATCGTCCTCGGGCAGCTGCGAGTCGACGTGGGAGACGACCAGCTCGTAGTCCTCCGTCGGCCAGACGGCGATCTGCAGCTCCCGCGGGATCGCGAACCACATGCCGTCAGGGTCGATCTGCGTCGCGTGTGCGAGCAGTGCCTGGTCTCGTACGCCGAAGTAGTCACCGCACGCCACACGGGTGGTGATCCGGTCGTCCCACTCCGGCTCGCGCACCCAGTGCTCAAGCCGCTCGGCGTAGGGCGACTCGAGGTCGTGGGCGAGCATCGCCTCGTGCAGCGCCACCGTCTTCGCGTAGCTCCAACCGTGGTGGTAGTAGAGCTTGAGCGGCTGCCAGGGCTCGCCGAGATCGGGGTAGCGATCGGGATCACCGGCCGCCTGGAACGCCTCGACGGAGACCTCGTGACACTTGACGTGGTCGGGGTGCGGGTAGCCGCCGCGTTCGTCGTACGTCGTGACGACGTGCGGCTTGAACTCGCGGATGAGCCGCACCAGCGGCGCCGCCGCCTCCTCGAGGGGCACAAGCGCGAAACAGCCCTCCGGCAGCGGCGGTGTCGGGTCGCCCTCGGGCCAGCCGGAGTCGACGAAGCCGAGCCAGTCCTGGCGGACACCGAGGATGTCGCGGGCGCGCTCCATCTCCTGCCGGCGCACCTCGGTGATATTCGCGGCGATGTCGGGCCGGTCCATCTTCGGGTTGAGGATCGAGCCACGCTCACCGCCGGTGCAGGTCGCGACATGGACGTCGACCCCCTCGGCGACGTACCTCGCCGTCGAGGCGGCGCCCTTGCTCGACTCGTCGTCGGGATGGGCGTGCACGTGCATGAGCCGGAGCCCGGCGCGGGGGCCGGCCGCGGCGCCGGTCGGTCGCCCTGGGCTCGTCGAGGCGGGGTGCTGCGACATGGCGGCCAGTGTAGGTGTGAGGATCGTGCTCATGAGCGGCACGCCCAGGGCACCCGACGCGGGTCTCGCGGAGCGCTACGGCGTACGCCGTCGGCGCTGGCCGGCGGTCCTGGCGCTCGGTGTCCTCGCCGCCGTCTCCCTCGGCTGGCTGTTGTGGGTGGCGGTGTTCCACGCGACGCCGACGGTTCGCTCGGAGCTCTCGGGCTTCGACGCCCGCGACGAGCACGAGCTCATCGTCCGCATCCAGATCTTCCTCGACGGTGACGCCGACGAGGTCGACGCACGTTGTGTCGTCCAGGCACTCGCCGAGGACCATGCGATCGTCGGCGACCTGTCCTTCGTGCCCACCGACGGCGCCAACGAGGTCACCGTGCGCACGGAACGGCAGGCGACGGCCGCCCAGCTCATCGGGTGCACGGCCGAGGGGCAGACCCGACCCCGTTGACCCCGCAACCTGCGGATTTGTCCTCGCGCGGCTAGACTGGCAGTCTCGACCGTCTCGCGGCCGTTGACGTGCGATCGATACACCCCCGGCGCGACCGGCCCACGTTGTCCGAAACAGCACCCGGACAACGGACGCAGCAGGCAAGGGCGAGACCCCGAACGTCGGCATACAAGCACACGCCGTGACAGGAGCATCCGAGATGACGCAGACAGACCAGGACACGATCTGGCTCACCCAGGAGGCCAGGGACAAGCTCGAGACCGAGCTCGCCGAGCTCAAGGGTCCCCGGCGCCAGGAGGTCATCGACCGCATCAGCGCGGCCCGCGACGAGGGTGACCTGAAGGAGAACGGCGGCTACCACGCGGCCAAGGACGAGCAGGGCAAGCTCGAGGACCGGATCCGCCAGCTCGAGGACATGCTGCGGAGGGCAGTGGTGGGCACCCCTGCCGACGACGGCGTAGTCGAGCCCGGGATGAAGGTCACCTACGTGCTGCTGGGTGAGACGAAGACCCTGCTCCTCGGCGCGCGCGAGATCGACGACGACTCGATCCAGGTCGTCTCGCCCCAGTCACCCCTCGGTGCCGCGATCAACGGCTCGAAGAAGGGCGACACGATCACCTACACGACCCCGACCGGCAAAGAGCTCAGTGTGGAGATCGTGGACGCGGTGCCCTTCACGGGCTAGATGCTCGAGAAAAGGCACGGGTCGGCCCGAAACTGGCCCCGGGTCGGCGTCACGACGTCTCGGTGACCGCGACGACGTAACCCCGTTCGCGCAGGCCGGCCACGACCTTCTCGGCATGCGGGGAGCCGCGGGTCTCGAGGTGGAGGCTGACCTCGACCTCGTTGAGCGTCAGCGCCGGGGAGATCCGCTCGTGGATGACGTCGATGATGTTGGCGCCGAGCCCGCTGAGCACGTTGAGCAGGCCCGCGAGCCCCCCGGGCAGGTCGGAGATCACGACCCGGAGGTGGAGGAAGCGACCGGCGGCCGCCATGCCGTGCCGGATCACCTTGCCCAGCAGCAGCGGGTCGATATTGCCGCCCGACAGCACGACGACCGACCGGGTCTCGAACGCCTTCGGGGCGTCCATGACCGCGGCGACCGCGGCGGCGCCGGAGGGCTCGACGATGAGCTTGGCTCGCTCGGCGATGGCGAGCACCGCGCGTGAGAGCGACTCCTCGCTGACGGTGATGATCTCGTCGACCTGGTCGCGCACGGTCGGGAAGTTCACGTCGCCCGGCCGGCCGACGGCGATGCCGTCGGCCATGGTCGACATCCTCTCCAGCCGCACCGGGCCGCCCTGGGCGAGGGAGACCGGGTACGCGGCCGCACCTTCGGCCTGGACCCCGACGACGCGCACGGACGGGTCGATGGCCTTGACCGCGATCGCGATGCCGGCGAGCAGCCCGCCGCCACCGGTCGGCACCAGCACGGTCCGCGCGTCGGGTGCCTGCTCCATGATCTCCAGCCCGCACGTGCCCTGGCCGGCGACGATGTCGTCGTGGTCGTACGGGTGGATCAGGGTCGCCCCGGTCCGCTCGGCGAACGCGTAGGCCTCCACGAGCGCGTGGTCGAGGTACTCGCCGTGGAAGATCACCTCCGCGCCGTAGCCCATGGTCGCGTTGACCTTGGGGATCGGCGCGCCCTCGGGCATGAAGACCGTCGCCTTGACACCGAGCAGGTGGGCGGAGAGCGCGACGCCCTGCGCATGGTTGCCGGCCGACGCGGCCACGACACCCCGCGCGCGCTCCTCGTCGGTGAGCCGGGCGATCCGGGTATAGGCGCCTCGCATCTTGAAGGACCCGGTGCGCTGCAGGTTCTCGCACTTCAGGCTCACCTCGCCGCCGACGATGGCGGAGAGCCAGCGAGTGCCCTGCATCGGCGTACGGATCGCGACGCCCTCGAGGGGGCCGGCGGCGGCGCGGATGTCGGCCAGTGTCACGGTCACGGTCGTTGCTCCTCCTGGAGATCGGGATGCTCCTGTGGGTCCTGTGCCCCGAGCTCTTCTCGGTCCTCGTCGAGCTGCTCGCGAGGATCGTCGCCCACATCGGTGAAGGACGCCAGGTGCTGGACGACCGCGTTGACCGCGGCGGCGAGCGGTACGGCGATCAGCGCCCCCACCACACCGGCGACGATGACGCCCAGCGCGATCGCGACGATGACGCCGAGCGGATGCACCGAGACCCAGCGGCCCATGAGGAACGGCTGGAGCACGTGTCCCTCGATCTGCTGCACCAGGATCACGCCACCGAGCATCAGCAGTGCCGTGATCGGTCCCTGGTCGACGAGGGCGACGAGGACGGCCACGCTGCCCGCGACCGTGGCGCCCACCATCGGGATGAACGCGCCGAGGAAGACGAGCACGGCGATCGCCAGCACGAACGGCACGCCCAGGACGGCGGCCACGATGGAGATGCCGATCGCGTCGACGAGCGCGACGATCACCGTGGCCCGCACGAACTGGATGAGTGAGATCCAGGCGACCCGGCCGGAGCTGTCGACCCGCTCCCGCGCCGCACGCGGCGCGATCCGCACCGCCCACGACCAGATCCGGGCGCCGTCGGCCATGAAGAAGAAGGTCGAGAACAGCACGATGAAGAAGCCTGCGACGACGTGGCCGACCGCCGCACCCACCTCGGTGACCTGGGTCAGCACCTGCCCCTCGCGGCTGCGCTCGGTGATGACGTCCTGGGCCTGCTTGATGTAGTCGTTGATCTGGCTGTCGGAGGCGTTCAGCGGGCCGCTCTTCAGCCAGTCGCGGATCTCGTCGAGGCCGATGACGACCGAGTCGGCGAGATCCTCGGCACCAGCGGCCACCTGCTGCCCGGCGAAGGTCAGCAGCAGAGCTATGGAGCCGAGGCCTCCGATGACCACGAGCAGCGCGGCCAACCCGCGCGGTACGCCGATCCGCTGCAGCCAGGCCACGATCGGGGTGGCCAGGGCGGTGATGAGCAGCGCCACCACGATCGGCAGCACGACGACGGCGAACATCGCCAGCGCCTTCACGATCACCAGGCCGCCCGCGACGATGACGAGGAAGCGCCACGACCAGGCGGCGGCGACGTCGACACCCCAGGGGACCTGTGCGCGCCGGAGGTTGGACGGACCGGTCTGGAGCGCCGGCACCTGCGCGACCGCGCGCCGCTCGGCCCGGATCTGCTCCCATTGCAAAGCGAGCTGCTGTGCGCGACGGCGGATCCGCTCGTGCTCGATGTCGCCCTCGCGGCCCGCCTCGGGGCGGAGGCGTGCCCTCCGGAAGCCGCGGCGTACCGGCGCCGTCCCTGCGTCGGCCCGGTCCTCCGCGGTCGGCTCCTCGGTCGGGCCGGCGCTCTCCTCGTCGGTCACGTGGGGTCGGCTCCGTTCACCAGGTCAGGCTAGCCGCCGCCGGGTGCGCCTTCGTCGGGGCCGCGCGGGTCACAGCAGCAACAACAGCGCGGCGGCGAGCCCGACGAAGGCGAGCGCCGCCGCCAGCAGCAGGATGGCGGGAGTGCGGGGCAACGGCTGCCCGGCGGCGATGGCGCCGTCCACCCGCCGGTAGCGCTGGTAGCCGGAGACCGCGGCCGCGGCACCGGCGACCACCAGGAGCACGCCGAGCCAGAGGAAGTCCCCGCTCTTGTCGAGCAGTTGCGCCACGGCGATGCCGGCGGCGATCAGGGTGAGGGAGGTGCGCTGCCAGGCCAGGAAGGTGCGCTCGTTGGCCAGCACCGCCTGGTAGTTGCCGCCCGCGCGGGGCGGTGGCTCAGCCGAGGGCACGGTCCAGGTCCGCGACGAGGTCGTCGGCGGTCTCGATGCCGACGCTGAGCCGGATCAGGTCGGCCGGCACCTCGAGGTCGGTGCCGGCCACACTCGCGTGCGTCATCCGGCCCGGATGCTCGATGAGCGACTCGACCCCACCGAGCGACTCGCCGAGGGTGAAGACCTGCGTGCGCCCGCACACGTCGAGGGCGGCCTGCTCGCCCGCCGACACCCGGAAGCTGACGATGCCGCCGAAGCGACGCATCTGCCGCTCCGCGACCGCGTGGCCGGGGTGGTCGTCGAGGCCGGGGTAGAACACCTGGCTCACGCCCGCGTGACCGGTCAGGAACTCCACGACGCGCTCGGCGTTGTCGCAGTGCCGGTCCATCCGCACGCCGAGCGTCTTGAGGCCGCGGTGGGTCAGGAAGGAGTCGAAGGGGCCGGCGACGGCGCCCATCGAGTTGTGGTGGAAGGCGATCCGCTCGGCCAGGTCGAGGTCGCGCACGACGAGGGCGCCGCCGACGACGTCGCTGTGACCGCCGACGTACTTGGTCGTCGAGTGGACGACGATGTCGGCGCCGAGGGTGAGTGGCTGCTGGAGGTACGGCGACGCGAAGGTGTTGTCGACGACGAGCAGCGCGCCGGCGTCGTGAGCGACTGCCGCGAGCACCTCGATGTCGCCGATATTCAGCAGCGGGTTGGTCGGAGTCTCGACCCAGACGAGCCTGGTCTCGCCCGGCCGGATCGCGGCGGCCACCGCCTCCGCGTCGCTGACCGGCGCCGGGCTGTGCGCCAGACCCCAGACCTGCTCGACCTTGTCGAAGAGCCGGAAGGTGCCGCCGTACGCGTCGTCGGGGATGACGGCATGGTCGCCGGGCTTGCAGAGTGCGCGGATCAGCGTGTCCTCGGCGGCCAGGCCGGAGGCGAAGGCGAAGCCCCGCTCCCCCTCCTCGACGGCGGCCAGCGCGCCTTCCAGGGCGGTGCGGGTCGGGTTGGCGGAGCGACTGTACTCGTAGCCGCCCCGCAACCCGCCCACACCGTCCTGCTTGTACGTCGACGTCGCGAAGATCGGCGGGATCACCGCCCCCGTCGACGCGTCCGGCTCGTAGCCGGCGTGGATGGCGCGGGTGTCGAAGCCCGCCTTGTCACGGTGCTGGTGGGACTGCTCAGTCACGCACCGACTCTACGGTCACGGAGCGAGCGCGCCCTTTGCGCCCTCGTGCCCGTTGACCTTCGCGTCGCTCCCGCTGGTGATCAGGGCCAGGCCGGCCGGCCGCACCGCCCAGCTTCCGCGGAACCAGGTGGCCGCCGCGTTGTTGACCGTGGTGGTGATGATCATGGCGCCCATCACGCCGCCCACGTTCGCGACGCCGGCCGAGCCCCGCTCGTCGTAGACGGTCGCGCTGGCGACATTGACGTTCCCCGTCTCGAAGACGCAGAGGTGGCCGGGGTCGGCGTTGGGGCTGGCGGACGTGCCGGAGCACCCGTTGGGGACGATTCCGCCTGTAGGGATGTAGTGCGCGACGGGGGCAGCGTTCAACGTGACACCGAAGCTGAGGTCAGCGGTGACGCCGACTCCGGCCGGCACCCATCCGAGGTATGTGCCCCGGTGCAACGGCAGCGCGGGCGCGTACTTCCCGTCGGACTCTGCCTTGGTGTACGACGAGCCGGCCGGTGCGTAGCTGCCCTTGGCCTGGTACTTCGCGTCGGACGTGGCCTTGGTGTAGTAGCGCTTGTCGGCCTTGGGCTTGATCTTCTTCTTCCAGATCTTGCTCCAGTTCTCAGCCATCGATGCACCGGCCGGCGACAGCGCGACCGCGCCGCCGAGCATCATGGCGAGACACAGGATCAGTGCGATCCCGAGACGCCGTCCCTTCGTGTTCATGGGCTCTTCCCTCCTGAGGCAATCGCGGTGACTGCCTCCGGCTTCAAGAGTGTCGGACCTTGACCCGCGATACATCCCGAATCGGACATCCCGCGTCTCCAGCGCCCGCGCTTCTCAGAACTCCCAGGGCTCCGAGCCCGATTCGAGGGTCGCAGCGATCTCCTCGACATCCGCGATGCCCTCGGCCACACGCATCACCAGCGCGAACGCCTCGTCGTCCGTGAGGCCGACGTCACGCCCGTTGAGCTTCAAGAACGTGACCGTGGCGAACCACGCCAGCCGCTTGTTGCCGTCGACCAACGCATGGTTGCGGCAGATCGAGTGCAGCAACGCAGCCGCCTTGAGGGCGAGCGTCGGATAGGCGTCGTCCCCGAAGACGCTCGACCGCGGACGCGCGGCGGCCGAATCGAGCAGCCCGGGGTCCCTCACCGGCCCGGCGCCGAGCTTCTTGGTCAGGACGAGCAGATCCTCCAGACGGAGGTACTCGATCATCGCTCAGGCCTTGCCGAGCCGGTCTAGTACGTCACCCCATCGCTCCAGCATGTTGTCGGCGACGACCTCGATCCGGTCCCTTCGAGCAAGTGCCTGGTGCTTCTCGAGAATCGCCCTCCGCGCGGCCTCCTGCTTGGAGATGCCCTCGGCCCGCGCCAGCTCGGCGAGCGCCGCGTCGAGGTCGTCATCAGTCCTGAGGGTCATGGCCACTCCTCCATGGTATCTGTCTGATACCACCCAGGGCTACGGAACACTGACCGGTGACGCATCGTTGTTTTCCACAGGGTCCGAGCGGACCCCGTGGTCCACGTCAGGAGTTCAGATGTTCCTCAGCCGCAAGGCGACGATGGTCGCCCCAGCCGACGCCCTTCCGGGTCGCGCCGAGCGCCCCTTCCACGTCGCCGACCGGCACCGCGTGCTCGACGCGCCCGTCATCACCGACGAGGTGCCCGACGGTCTCGAGGTCGCGTTCTTCGGGCTGGGCTGCTTCTGGGGCGCCGAGGAGATCTACTGGCAGATCCCGGGCGTGTGGTCGACCTCCGTCGGGTACGCCGGCGGCTTCACGCCGCACCCGACGTACGAGGAGGTCTGCAGTGGCGGCACCGGCCATACCGAGGCCGTCCGCGTGGTCTTCGACCCGGCCGTCGTGTCGTACGCCGACCTGGTGAAGCGGTTCTTCGAGGTGCACGACCCCACCCAGGGCATGCGGCAGGGCAACGACGTCGGCACCCAGTACCGCTCCGCGATCTACCCGACCACTCCCGCCCAGGAGGCCACCGCGCTCGAGCTCGACCGCGGCGTACGGCGCCGAGCTCGCCCGTCGCGGCCTGGGCGAGATCACCACCGAGGTGACCTCCGCCGACGCCCCGCCGCCGTACTGGTATGCCGAGGACGTGCACCAGCAGTACCTGGCGAAGAACCCCTACGGGTACCGCTGCCACGCGAACACCGGCGTCCCGTTCCCGTAGGTAGCGCGAGTTTGCGCCGGGTCGGGGGCGACTTCAGCCCGTGGGGCGAATCCGGCCACCGAACTACTCGGCTCGGCTACAATCGCTCGGACGAGTGCGCCCTGACCCACGGGGCGCGGCACCGAGTCGACCACCCCCTTCGACTCGCGTCTCCGAGAGCCTGTACGCGCACGCTTACCCCCGAACCGTCCGGATTCGCGCCCGACGCGACCGTCGGTCTCTGCCCGCCTCGTCGTTGGCAGCCCCCGAACCCGGTGGCGGGCGGTCCGACCCCCTGGGACCGCCCGTCGCCGGCACTCCGGCGCAGCGCCGCCACGCCACCGGGTTCGGTGGAGCGATTTCGGCCTGCCCTGTGAGAATGGGTGCATGGCCGACCTGCCGCTGAGCGCCGCGAAGCGGGCGGCGCGGCTCGCCGCGCTGCCCCTCGGCTACGCCGGTCGCTCGGCGATCGGGCTCGGCAAGCGGATCGGGGGCAGGCCGGCCGAGGTGGTGTTGACCGAGCTGCAGCAACGGACCGCCGAGCAGCTCTTCCGCACCCTCGGCGAGCTCAAGGGCGGGGCGATGAAGTTCGGCCAGGCGATGTCGGTCATGGAGGCCGCCCTCCCCGAGGAGCTCATGACGCCCTACCGCGCGCAGCTCACCGCACTTCAGGACTCCGCCCCACCGATGCCCACCCAGACCGTTCGCGACGAGGTCGAGCGTGCGCTCGGCACCGACTGGCGCAGCCGGCTGGTGCGGCTCGACGGCGCCCCGACGGCCGCCGCCTCCATCGGGCAGGTGCACCGCGGCCGCTGGCACGACGGCCGCGAGGTCGCCGTCAAGGTCCAGTACCCCGGCGCCGGCGACGCCCTGATCGGCGACCTTCGTCAGGTCGCCCGCCTGGCCCGCGGCATCGCGCCGGTCTTCCCCGGCATCGACGTGATGCCCCTGGTCCGCGAGCTCCAGGCCCGGGCCGCCGACGAGCTCGACTACGGGCTCGAGGCCCAGGCCCAGCGCGCCTTCGCCTCCGCCTTCGCCGACGATCCCGACTTCGTGGTGCCTGACGTCGTCGCCGCCAGTGACCGGGTGCTCGTCACCGAATGGCTCGAGAGCCCCGCCTCGCTTGCGTCGATCATCTCCGGCGGGACTGCCGAGGAGCGCGACAGGTACGGCGAGCTGCTCGTCCGGTTCCTCTTCACCGGCCCGCGACGGACCGGGATGCTGCACGCCGATCCGCACCCCGGCAACTTCCGGATCCTGCCCGCCGCTGACGGGACGCCCGGCCGGCTCGGCGTGCTCGACTTCGGCGCCGTGGCGCGGCTCCCCGAGGGGCGGTTGCCGGAGCAGATGGGCCGGCTGATCCGGATCGCCCTCGACCACGAGCCGGAGACGCTGGTCGAGGGACTGCGTGACGAGGGCTTCATCAAGGCCGGCATCACCGTCGACCCGCATCTCGTGCTCGACTATCTGGCGCCCTTCGTCGAGCCGACCAGGGCCGGGAGCTTCCGCTTCACCCGCGAGTGGATGCGCACCCAGTTCGAGCGGCTCAACAACCCGAAGGAGCCGGCCTTCGCGATCGCCACCAAGCTCAACCTGCCGCCGTCGTACCTGCTCATCCACCGCACCTGGCTGGGCGGCATCGGCGTCCTCAGTCAGCTGGGCGCCGAGGCCCCGTTCGGGGAGATCATGGCCGACCTGCTGCCCGGCTTCGCGGAGACCTGATGGTCCGGCGGATCATCGGCCTCGCGGGGGCCCCGGGGGCGGGGAAGTCGACGTACGCCGCGCGGCTCGCGGAGCAGGCGTCCGCCCGCGGGGAGTCGGCGGTCGTCGTCCCCCTCGACGGCTTCCATCTCGCCGACCGGGTGCTCGCCGGTCACGGATTGCTGGACCGCAAGGGAGCACCCGAGACCTTCGACGGCTGGGGGTACGCCGCGTTGCTGCGCCGCCTCCGGTCCGCCGCCGAGACCGTGTTCGCGCCGGGCTTCGAGCGTGACCTCGAACAGCCCCTCGCCGGGGCGATCGAGATCGCGGCCTCGGTCGACGTCGTGATCACCGAGGGCAACTACCTCCTGCTCGACGACCCGGCCTGGCGAGCGGCGCGGGAGTCGATCGACGAGGTGTGGTTCGTGGATGCGCCGAGCGAGGAGGCCCGGCGGGCGCGGCTGCTGGCCAGGCACGTCGCGTTCGGCAAGACCCCGGCGGAGGCGGCGGCCTGGGTCGCCAGGGTGGATGGCCCCAACGCCGACCTCGTGCTCGGCAGCCGTCTACGCGCCGACCGGGTCGTCGGCAGCGACGACCCCGTCAGCGGGTGAGATCGAGGTACATCACGTGCAGCCCGACGTAGCCGTTCGCAGCGGACCGGAAGGCGCCGGGCACGGTGCCGACGATCGCGAATCCGAGTGACCGCCAGAGCTCGACGGCAGCGGTGTTGGTCTCGACGACGGCGTTGAACTGGATGCCGAGGTAGCCATGCTCGCGGTGCCAGTCGACCACCCACTCCGCCATCTTGCGGCCCACGCCCCGACCGCGAGCCGCCGGAGCGACCATGAAGGACGCCGTGCCGACGTGGTCTCCGCGACCGGGCCGGTTGGGCCCCATCTTCGCGCTGCCGAGGACCTGCCCATCGTCCGCGAGCACCACGGTCAGCCCGGGCGGCTCCTCCATCCACAGCGAGCGCGCCCGGTCGGAGTCGAGGTCGAGCGGGTAGGCGTAGGTCTCGCCCGCGGCCACGATGTCCTCGAAGAACGGCCGGATCGCCGGCCAGTCGTCGGGGGTCGCGGGCCGGATCTCCTCAGTCATGGAGCGGATCATGGCACCCCGGGCGCTCCGCTGGGTCGAGTCGGTCTCTCGTGGGTCCCCTCGATTGAGGGATAGGACCGCGCGCGCCCCGGCGATGCAATGTGGAGGGGTGAACACCGCCACCAGCACCGAAGCGAGCCACCTGACCCGCCCAACCCGCTTCCCCACACGCCTCCTCACCGCGACCCTCGCCGTCCTCCTCGCCGGAGGGCCCGCCGCCGCCACCCCACCAGCAGATGTGCCGCGGACCGTCGACCAACCCGGACTGCAGCGAGCCCTGGACCGGCTCCCCGACGAGACCGCCACGGCCGCCAGCGTGCGCGTCCACGACGTCGGCGCCCGGGTCACCGCGCGGGCCGGCGTACGCGACCTGGTCTCTGGCCGGCCGGTGCCCAGGGACGCGCGCTTCAGGATCGCCAGCGCGACCAAGATGTTCACCGCCGTGCTTGTGTTGCAGCTCGCCGGAGAGCGCCGCCTGGACCTCGACGCGCCCGTGCAGCGCTACCTCCCCGAGCTGCTGCCGGAGTCGTACCGGCCGGTCCCCGTGCGCACCTTGCTGGACCACACCAGCGGACTGCCGCACTCGACCGAGGACGCCGATTGGGAGAGCGCCGCCGACTTCGTCGCGCACTGCTTCGACTTCTTCACGCCCGAGCAGGTCGTGGCGACAGCGACCGCCCACCCCCTCGTCTTCGAGCCGGGAACCCGTCAGGAGTACAACGGCGTCAACTACTTCGTCGCCGGCCGACTGGCCGAGCGGGTCACCGGCACGCCGTACGCCCGCCTCCTGCAGCGGCGCATCCTGCGACCGCTCCGATTGCGCGACACCAGTCTGCCCGCGCTGGACGAGTGACCCTCCGGGAGCCGCATACGCACACCTACGTCCGCCTCGACGGAGAGGCCGTCGACGTCACCGATCAGAGCCCTTACGGCTGGGCGGAGAGCGGGCTGGTGTCGACCACCCGGGACCTCCACCGGTTCCTGCACGCCCTGGTCACCGGCCGCCTCCTCGAGGAGCGTCAGCAGCGGCTGCTCTTCCGGATCCCCGACGTGCCCTATCGCGGCGACGCGTGCGGTCCCACCAAGCGCGCCTGCTACAGCGGCGGCCTCCAGCGAACGGTCCTCACCGGCGGGTTGGTCGTGTGGGGCAAGTCCGGCTCGATCCCCGGCACGAGGTCCGGCGCCTTCACGACCCGCGACGGACGCCGCGCCCTCACCTATGCCATTCACCCGCTCGGCAACCGCGACGACTCCGGGGGCGCCCTGCTCCAGGACGTCGTCACTGCCGCCTTCGGACGAACCTCAAAGGAGTAGCCACATGTACATCAACCAAGACGACCAGGAGGCCCGGGCGGTGGCGGTGATCGGCATGGCCTGCCGCTTCGCCGGAGCCACCGATGTCGACCGGTTCTGGGCGGTGCTTCGCGACGGCGTGGACGCCACCGGTGAGACGCCGGCCGACCGCTATGACGTGAACGCGCTCTATTCCAGATCGGGAGCGCCGGGGACGATCGGGAGTCGCGGTGCGGGCTACGTGGAAGGCGTCGCGGACTTCGACGCCGAGTTCTTCGCGATGTCGCGGGCCGAAGCCACCGAGCTCGATCCCCAGCACCGGCTGCTGCTCATGGCGACCTGGGAGGCGCTGGAGGATGCCGGACAGGTGCCCGACGCGCTCGCCGGCAGCCGGACGGGGGTGTACGTCGGCAACGCCCGCGCGGACTTCCTCGACGGGCAGGTACGCAGGGGGCTGCGGACGGCGACGCCCGCCGCCTACCACAGCTTCCGCTCGATGCTGCCGGCCCATGTCTCGAGCTTCTTCGACTTCCGCGGTCCCAGCATCACCGTCGACACCGCCTGCTCGTCGTCGTTGTCCGCCGTCCACGCGGCCGTCCAGAGCCTGCGGGCGAAGGAGAGCCCGCTGGCGGTGGTCGCCGAGGTGAATCTCGTCCTCCGCGCCGACGAGGGCGTCATCATGACGCAGGCGGGAACTCTCTCCGGCGACGGTCGGACCAGGTTCGGCGACTCCGACGCCGACGGGTTCGCACCGAGCGACGGCATCGCCGTGGTGATCCTCAAACCGCTCGCCGGCGCACTCGCCCGCGGCGCTCGAGGAGCTGGCCCACCGCTTGTTCGAACGGCTACGAGGCAAGCACCGCGTCGAGCGGATACCCGGCACCGGCGACCAGCAGAACTTCTTCCGGCAGGCATCCGGTCCCGGCTGGGCTCTGGTCGGCGACGCGGGACACCACAAGGACTCCATCACCGCCCGCGGGATCAGCGACGCCTTCCTGCAGGCCGAGTCGATGGCACGGCACATCGGCGACCGGCTCGGCGACCCCGTACGCCTCGACCACGCGCTGCGCGAGTACGGGCGGGAGCGGGACGAGGCGCTGTCTGCGGGCTACGAGGCAACGTTGTCCGTGGCCAGGCTGGAGGTGCACGAACAGCGTCTCGCGCTGCTGCGGGCGGTGCAGTCGGACCCGGAGCTGGCAACCACCTACTTCGACTCGTGGCCGGCGCCACGCCGGTCACCGCGCTCCACACGCCGCGGCTTCTCGCCCGGCTGTGACCGGCCCGTGGCCCGCCGCGCGGTCTGAGCGGTGGCAACGCCGGCCGGTCACCACAGACCGACGAGGTCGCCGCCGATCCGCACCACGAAGCCGCCGACCACGACCACGAAGAGCACTCGCACGAACCGCGAGCCGCGGGTGACCGCCGTACGGGCGCCGAGGTAGCCGCCGAGCAGGTTGGCCGCACCCATCAGCAGGCCGAGCCCCCAGAGGACGTCGCCTCGAGGCACGAAGACGCACAGCGCCGCGAAGTTGGTCGCCCAGTTGGCGAGGCGAGCCTTCGCGGAGGCCTCGAGGAATGAGTAGCCGAGCAGCCCGACGAGGACGAACACGAAGAACGAACCGGTGCCCGGGCCGAGTGCGCCGTCGTAGAAGCCCACCGCCGCCCCGGTCACCATGGCCGCGGCCGTGTGCCGGTGACCGGCGAAGCGCAGGCTGGTCCGGTCGCCGAAGTCGGGCTTGACCAGCACATAGGCGCCCACACCGAGCAGCACCACCAGCACGATCGGGTCGAAGGCGGAGCGCGGGATCAGGTACGCCGCCGCGGCGCCCGCCGCCGACCCCGCGAACGCCAGCGCCATCAACGGCAGGAAGGTGCGGGGGTCGGGGCGGATCCGCCGGTAGTACGTCGCTGCGGCAGCGGTCGTGCCGCAGATGGAGGAGAGCTTGTTGGTGGCCAGCACCTGCACCGGGCTGGCGCCGGGCAGCCCCAGCAGCAGCGCCGGCAGCTGGATCAGCCCTCCCCCGCCGACCACCGCGTCGACGAAGCCGGCGACGAGGGCACGAGCAGCGCAGGAGCAGCTTGGTCGCGCCGACGTCAGCCACCGGGATCAGCCACCGAGGTCAGTCACCGGCCGACGTCACTCGCGGACGAACTCCTGGGCCTGGACGTCGTCGTAGTCGGAGGGATTAGGGCCGACACGCCCGGGCAGTTGAAGATCGCGGTGTCGTCGGGGCGATCTTCTCGCTGCTGCACTGAACCGATACGAGCGCCTCGCCGTCCTGCAGGAACACGAGCTCGAAGACCGCGAACCGGCTCTCGTCGGCCAGGTTGCGCACGTCGCCACGGATCCGGGGCTGCTGGACCTGCTCGCCCCCATGGCAACCGTGATGTGCCAACTCTGGCGCTGGCGGCCCAGCGCCGATTAGGCGTACATTGCATCAAGGGCTGATGATGCCGTCCGACTCGGGCAAGGACAGTCAACGTGAACACCAAACAGTTCGTCTTCTGGGCAGCCGCCACTCTCCTCACCATCGCGTGCATTGCCACTGCGGCACCCACAACAGCAACAGCGGAGCCGGCTGTGACCTCCGAAGGCCCCCTCGCGGAGGGCGCACCGCAGGTCACGGCAACCGACTCGACGCTGATCCTCGGTCAAGGCGCCGACGTCGCAGTGGGAACGTTCGGATACCAGACACTCGCCCTCAACACCCTGGAAGAGATCGCCGCTGCCAACGAGACAACCTTCGTCAGCCTCGGGGTCGATCGGGACGCAGAGGAAACCTACTGGATCAACTTCACTACTCCCCCGCCCGAGAAGGTACTCGCGGGGCTTCGCACACAACCGTTCAACACCCGCGTCTCCTGGGGCTACCCCCTCAACGACGCAGCAGGAGACCAAGTTCTCCACGCGTTGGCGAGCGCCCTTGACAATCACCCATCGGTCACAGCGTCGAGCGTCGAAGCCACCCCACGCGAGAACACCCAGGGGCTCCAAGTCATCTACGAACTCGCGCCCTCCAACACACTCTCTTCCGACGACATCGAGACCGTTATCCTGCAAACCGCCAACGCCTCTCTATCATCCGAGCTCCGGAGCCACGACAAACCCATCCCGGTGAGCTTCACCGGTGGCAAGGGCATCGCCTACCAGACTCAAGTAGCAGTCAAAGGCGGGCACTCCGTGCCCCTATGCACGACGGGATTCACTGCCAGCAACAGCGGCGACCTGGGAGTCATCACCGCCGGACACTGCAGCGGCTTCAGCACCTACGACGGAGCCAGTGGAGTCATCACGTCGGTCCCGGCTACTCGCCGACCACTTTGGGGTTCAGGCCGCCTCGACGTGCAGTTCGGCAGGACCAACAGCCCCCACACCACCACCAAGATCTTCAGATCCGGCGGCTCGAGCGAAACCACCGTCACCGGCGTTGGCACGCCACGCGAAGGCATGTCCATATGCAAGTACGGCCTCGAGACCGGCCGAGACTGCGGCAGCACGACCCCGCTCTACATAGTTGCCGAGGACGTGTGCCGCTCGGCGAGTGACGGCTACACATATTGTGCTCTCTCGGGGACGAACCGACAGGTCACCGCGGACGGGGACAGCGGCGGACCCTGGTTCGTCGACTCAGGAGCATATGGAATCACCTCGGGCGGCATCGCCTCCACCTCGTACCTAACCTCCATCCCCGCCATCGAAGCCCGGCTGATCACGATCCGTCAGAACTGATGCGCCGGTCCACCAAATTCACGGCGCTCCTACTTCTAACCGGAGTTGCCGGGTGTGGCGGTGACCCGTCGACGGCCGAACACTTGCTTACGGCGCGCGAACCCCCGTTCTTTAGCGAGCCCGACACCCGCCGGCACACCGGCGACCTCGACGTCGACGACACAACGCGTTGTGTCACCTTCACGCCCAATGACGACGGCCCCATACCCGTCCTCGCCCCGTATGGCACCGAGCTCACCGACAAGGGGACCATGCTCGAGATCCCAGACCTCGGGAGCTACCGATTGGGCAGCGAGGCAACCCTCGACGGCACCGTTGTGAACATCATCAGACCCGTGAAAGAGGTACGACCCACTGCCTGGGACATCTGCATCGGCGCCGAGTCGGCCGACGTCTTCACCATAACGCCCGGCCATTGACGCCGAACGCGGGTGCTTCACGGCCGGTCACCACAGTCCGACGAGGCCGCCGACGATCCGGACGGCGAAGCCGCCGACCCCGACCACGAAGAGCAGCCGCACGAAGCGCGAGCCGCGAGACACCGCCGTACGGGCGCCGACATAGCCACCGAGCAGGTTGGCCGCACCCATCAGCAGGCCGAGCCCCCACAGCACGTCGCCCTGGGGCACGAAGACGCACAGCGCGGCGAGGTTGGTCGCCCAGTTGGCCAGCCTCGCCTTCGCCGACGCCTCCAGGAACGAGTAGCCGAGCAGCCCGACCAGGGCGAACACGAAGAAAGACCCGGTGCCCGGGCCGAGCGCGCCGTCGTAGAAGCCGACCGCCGCCCCGGTCACCATCGCCGCGGCGGTGTGCCGGTGCCCGGCGAACCGAAGGCTGGTCTCGTCGCCGAAGCCGGGCTTGACCAGGACGTAGGCGCCCACCACCAGCAGCACCACGAGCACGACCGGGTCGAAGGCGGAGCGGGGGATCAGGTACGCCGCCGCCGCGCCGGCCGCCGAGCCCGCGAACGCCAGCGCCATCAACGGCACGAAGGTGCGGGGATCGGGCCGGATCCTCCGGTAGTACGTCCCCGCCGCGATCGTCGTACCGCAGATCGAGGAGAGCTTGTTGGTCGCCAGCACCTGCACGGGGCTCGCCCCCGGGAGCCCCAGCAGCAGGGCTGGCAACTGGATGAGGCCGCCGCCCCCCACGACGGCGTCGACGAAGCCGGCCGCCAGCGCGGCCAGCAGCAGGAGCAGCAGCGTGGTCGCGGTCAGGTCAGGCATTCCGGGTCGTCATCACGCCCTCGCGAGGAAGCCGATCAGGTCGTGCCGGGTGAGCACGCCGACCGGCTTGCCGTCCTCCTGCACCAGCACCGCGTCGGCGCTCTCCAGGAGCGCGACGGCGGCCTGGGCCGGCTCCGTCGAGCCGATCACGGGCAGCGAGGACGACATGTGGTCGGACACCCGGTCGGTCAGTCGCGCGCGGCCCGCGAAGAGGGCGTCGAGCAATCCCCGCTCCGACACCGAGCCGACGACCTCGGCCGCCACGACGGGTGGCTCCGCCTTGACCACCGGCATCTGGGACACGTCGTACTCCTGGAGGATCGCGATCGCCTCGGCCATGGTCTCGGTGGGGTGCGTGTGCACCAGGTCGGGGAGCCTGCCGGTCTTGCCGCGCAGGACCTCCCCCACCGTCTGCTCGTCGGTGGCCGAGCTCTCGGTGGCGAAGCCGTAGGAGGCGAGCCACTCGTCGTTGAAGACCTTGGTGAGGTAGCCGCGACCGGAGTCGGGCAGCAGCACCACGATCACCGCGTCGTCGCGACCCTCGGCGGCCAGCTCCTCGGCGAGCTGCTTCGCGGCGTACGCCACCATCCCGGCCGAGCCTCCCACGAGCATCGCCTCCTCCCGCGCCAGCCGACGCGTGTAGGCGAAGGAGTCTCTGTCCGCGACCTCGATGATCCGGTCGGCGACGTCGCGGTCGTAGGTCTCGGGCCAGAAGTCCTCGCCGACACCTTCCACCAGATAGGGCCGGCCGGAGCCGCCGGAGTAGACCGAGCCGGCCGGGTCGGCACCGACCACCTGGACGCCCGGCCCCCCTCGCTCGGCACTGCGATCCTTGAGGTAGCGCCCGACGCCGGAGATGGTGCCGCCGGTGCCCACGCCGGCGACGAAGTGCGTCACCCGACCCTCGGTCTGGCGCCAGATCTCCGGACCTGTTGTCTCGTAGTGGGAGCGCGGGTTGTGCGGGTTCGCGTACTGGTTGGGCTTCCAGGCACCGGGCTGCGCGGCGAGCCGGTCGGAGACGTTGTAGTAGGAGTCGGGGTGCTGAGGCTCCACTGCCGTGGGGCATACGACGACCTCCGCCCCCAGGGCCTTCAGGACATTCCTCTTGTCCTCGGACACCTTGTCGGGGCAGACGAAGACGCACTTGTAGCCGCGCTGCTGGGCGACCATCGCCAGACCCACGCCGGTGTTGCCGGACGTCGGCTCCACGATGGTGCCGCCGGGCTGCAGCTCACCCGACGCCTCGGCGGCGTCGATCATCCGCTCGGCGATGCGGTCCTTGACCGAGCCGCCGGGGTTGAGGTACTCCACCTTCGCCAGCACCACGGGCCCGTCTCCCGGCCCCGCCACCTCGGACAGCGGTGGGCCCAGCACCCGCCGCAGACGCACCAGCGGGGTGTCACCGATCAGGTCCAGCAGCGAGTCGACGTAGTCCACGCCGGCAAATGTAGTCGTCGTCCCCGAGGGTCGTCGGGGACGCCACGGCAAAACGCACCAGTCACATCTGTCACTCCCGTATCACACTCGCGGCTTGACTCCAAGCACATTCCGGTCCCCATCGGGGTGAAGTTTTCCGAAAACGACCACACCCGCCGAATCACGTGCCTACTCTCACGCCACCCCCCTGGAGATCCCCCCAGATCTCCTGTTCCGCGACTGGAAGGTTCACCATGTCGTTCTACTCGCGGCTGCCCCGACCGCGCCCATTTCGTCGGCTCACGGCAGCCCTGACGGCCCTGATCACCCTCACGACCGGCGTTCTCGTCGGTTTCGTCTTCAGCGCGCCCGCGGCGAACGCGGTCACGCAGAACGGCTACGTGTTCAACAACGCCTGGACTCTGACCGGGCCGAACATCGCCAACCAGTACTCCGCCGCGACGCCAGCCCACAACAGCGCGACCTCGGTGCTGCCGACGAGGTTCGGCAACGTCAGCATGAACGCGCAGTTCACGCTGAACCCCGCGCGCAACCCGGGGTCGACCTTCCTGGGCGCCGGCACGAACCAGGGCGCGTACGGCGGCCAGCCCGGCATGTTCATCGGCAATCCCACGCCAGCCAACGTGCCGGCGCTCGGCCTGTACACGAACGGCTCGGCGGGATGTGGCGGCGCCCTCGGGACCGCGGCGCACCAGAACTTCAACGGCCAGTGCAATGTCGGCTCGCTGACCCTGACCTTCTCCGAGCCGATGACCGACATGGTGCTCGACATCTCCGGCCTCGGCGGCTTCGCCTTCGCGAACATGAACGCGGACGCACGCGGCTCCTTCAACAGCACGGTGTGGGACATCACCTCCCCGGGAGTGAGCTTCTCGGCACCGTCCGGCGGTTCGACCAACCTGCTGTCGCCCGACGGCACGACGATGCGAGTGATCGACCGGAACACCCACAACTTCTGTGACGCCACCCCGGTGCAGAACCCGACGAACCCCGCCCTCCGCGGCCCGACTACCGAGACCGCGGGTTGCGGCTCGGTGACCCTGGAAGGCACCTACACGTCGGTCACCTTCGACATCGCGTCGATGGCGACGCCGTGGAGCACCTTCCCGGCGGCCACCCACGGCACCGGCACTGCCTACTT
This sequence comes from uncultured Actinomycetota bacterium, assembly GCA_963767345.1. Classification (GTDB taxonomy): domain Bacteria; phylum Actinomycetota; class Actinomycetes; order Propionibacteriales; family Nocardioidaceae; genus Nocardioides. The sequence continues at coordinate 1,879,931 of CAVYDO010000003.1, read as the reverse complement.
CCGCACCGCGGCGCCGTACGCCGATGGCATCAACGGTCTCAACCTGACGCGAAGCGAAGCGGCCATCCTGGGACCGCCGCCGCCCGACCTGAACAACTCCGACCTGCAGCGCATCTCCTTCCGCCTCCCCGAGAACGGCGCGATCGGCGACCGGGTCTGGGACGACGCCAACGCCAACGGCATCCAGGACGCCGGCGAGGCCGGGGTCGCCGGAGTGCTGGCCACGCTGACGGATGTCAACGGCGTCACGATCACCGATGCTGGGGGCGCCCCGATCACCGACACGACCGACGCCGCCGGCGTCTACAACTTCACCAACCTGCTGCTGGGCGACTACCGCGTGCGCTTCACCAACCTCCCCGTGGGTCGCGGCTTCACCGTGCCGAATGCAGGAGCCAACGACGCCGCCGACTCCGACGCCGGCCCGACGACCGGACTGAGCGAGGTCGTCTCGATCGACTCCGTCGACCCGATCAACAACACGGTCGACGCCGGCCTCGTCCGCGGCGCGCTCGGCGACCGCGTCTGGCGTGACGACAACGCCGACGGCATCCAGGACCCGGGCGAGCCCGGACTCGCGGGCGTCACTGCCCGGCTCCTCAACGCCGCCGGTGCGCAGATCGCGACGACGACGACCGGCCCGAACGGCGGCTACTCGTTCACCAACCTGCTCTTCGGCGACTACCGCGTCGAGTTCGTCGCCCCGAACGGGACCGTGTTCAGCCCGGCCGACCAAGGGGGCGACGACGGCATCGACTCCGACGCCGACGCGACCACCGGTCGCTCGCCGCTGGTCACGTTGAACAGCACAAACCCGACCAACTTCACCCTCGACGCCGGCGTCGTGCCGCGCGGCACGATCGGCAACTTCGTGTGGAACGACACCGACCGCGACGGCATCCAGGACGGCGGCGAGACCGGCGTCCCCGGCGTGACCGTCAACCTCCTCGACGGCGGCGGGACGCAGATCGCGACGACCACCACCGGTCCTGCCGGCGGCTATTCCTTCACGGACCTGCCGCTCGGCGACTACCGGGTCGAGTTCGTCGCTCCGGCCGGTAGCGAGCTGAGCCCGGTGGACCAGGGCGGAAACGACACCGTCGACTCCGACGCCAACCTCGCCAACGGCCGCTCCCCGCTGGTGGCGCTCACCGGCGCGAACCCGGTCGACAACACCATCGACGCAGGTCTCATGCCGGTTCTCGGCACCATCGGCGACACGGTGTGGCGCGATGACGACGGTGACGGCATCCAGGACGCCGGCGAGCCCGGTCTCCCCGGCGTCACCGTCAACCTGCTCGACGGCGACGGCACTCCGGCCCTCGACGACAACGGCGACCCGATCACCACCACCACCGGGCCGAACGGCGGCTACTCCTTCGCCGACCTCCCGTTGGGTGACTACCGGGTCGAGTTCGTCGCCCCGGCCGACACCGAGCTCAGCCCGGCCGACCAGGGCGGCGACGACGCCAACGACTCCGACGCCGACCCGGCCGACGGGCGATCGCCCGTCGTCACTCTCAACAGCGGCAACCCCACAGACCTCACGATCGACGCCGGCATCACCCCGCTCGGCACCATCGGCAACTTCGTGTGGGCCGACACCGACCGCGACGGCGTCCAGGACCCGGGCGAGCCCGGCCTCGTGGGCGTCACCGTCAACCTGCTCGACGACGCCGGCAACCCGGTGGGCACCACGACCACCGGCCCGAACGGTGCGTACGAGTTCGCCGACCTCCCGTTGGGTGACTACCGGGTCGAGTTCGTCGCCCCGGCCGACACCGAGCTCAGCCCGGCCGACGCCGGCGGCGACGACGCCGCCGACTCCGACGCCGGCCCGAACGGTCGATCTCCGGTGGTGACTCTGACCGGAGCCGACCCGGTGAACAACACCATCGACGCCGGCATCATGCCGATCCTGGGCACCATCGGCGACACGGTGTGGCGCGACGACAACAACGACGGCATCCAGGATCCGGGCGAGCCCGGCGTCCAGGGCGTGACCGTCAACCTCCTCAACGCCGCCGGCAACCCCGTGCTCGACGACAACGGCGACCCGATCACCACCACCACCGGACCGAACGGCGGCTACTCCTTCGCCGACCTCCCGTTGGGTGACTACCGGGTCGAGTTCATCGCCCCGGCCGACACCGAGCTCAGCCCGGCCGACCAGGGCGGCAACGACGCCACCGACTCCGACGCCGACCCGGCCAACGGCCGCTCGCCCGTGGTCACCCTCACCGGAGCCGACCCGGTCGACAACACCGTCGACGCCGGCATCGTGCCGCTGGGCACCATCGGAGACCGCGTGTGGCGCGACGACAACAACGACGGCATCCAGGACCCGGGCGAGCCCGGCTACCCCGGCGTCGTGGTCAACCTGCTCGACGCCGCCGGCAATCCCGTCCTCGACGACAACGGCGACCCGATCACCACCACCACCGGCCCCGGCGGCGAGTACGAGTTCGCCGACCTCCCGCTCGGTGACTACCGGGTCGAGTTCGTCGCCCCGGCCGACACCGAGCTCAGCCCGGCCGACGCCGGCGGCGACGACGCCGCCGACTCCGACGCCGGCCCGAACGGTCGATCCCCGGTGGTGACTCTGACCGGAGCCGACCCGGTGAACAACACCGTCGACGCCGGCATCGTGCCGCTGGGCACGATCGGCGACACGGTGTGGACCGACACCGACCGCGACGGCATCCAGGACCCGGCCGAGCCCGGCCTCGTGGGCGTCACCGTCAACCTGCTCGACGGCGCCGGCAACCCGGTCGTCGACGACAACGGCGACCCGATCACCACCACCACCGGTCCGAACGGCGGCTACTCCTTCACCGACCTCCCGCTCGGTGACTACCGGATCGAGTTCATCGCCCCGGCCGACACCGAGCTCAGCCCGGCCGACGCCGGCGGCAACGACGCCAACGACTCCGACGCCAACCCGGCCAACGGCCGCTCGCCCGTGGTCACCCTCACCGGAGCTGACCCGGTCGACAACACCATCGACGCCGGCATCATGCCGATCCTCGGGACCATCGGGGACTTCGTGTGGCGCGACGACGACGGCGACGGCATCCAGGACGCCGGAGAGCCCGGCATCGAAGGTGTCACCGTCCGTCTGCTCAACGACGTCGGCGCGACGCTGGCGACGACGACCACCGGTCCGAACGGCGGCTACTCCTTCACCGACCTCCCGCTCGGTGACTACCGGATCGAGTTCGTCGCTCCCGCCGACACCGTCATCTCCCCAGCCGGAGCAGGTGGCGACCCCGCCAACGACTCCGACCCCGGAGCCAACGGCCGCACCCCGGTCATCACCCTCACCGGCGCCAACCCGGTCGACAACACCGTCGACGCCGGCATCGTGCCGCTGGGCACGATCGGCGACACGGTGTGGACCGACACCGACCGCGACGGCATCCAGGACCCGGGCGAGCCCGGCCTCGTGGGCGTCACCGTCAACCTGCTCGACGACGCCGGCAACCCGGTGGGCACCACGACCACCGGCCCGAACGGTGCCTACGAGTTCGCCGACCTCCCGCTGGGTGACTACCGGGTCGAGTTCATCGCCCCGGCCGACACCGAGCTCAGCCCGGCCGACGCCGGCGGCAACGACGCCAACGACTCCGACCCCGGCCCGAACGGTCGATCCCCGGTCGTGACGCTCACCGGAGCCGACCCGGTCGACAACACCATCGACGCCGGCATCATGCCGATCCTCGGGACCATCGGGGACTTCGTGTGGCGCGACGACAACAACGACGGCATCCAGGATGCCGGGCGAGCCCGGCGTCCAGGGCGTGACCGTCAACCTCCTCAACGCCGCCGGCAACCCCGTGCTCGACGACAACGGCGACCCGATCACCACCACCACCGGACCGAACGGCGGCTACTCCTTCGCCGACCTCCCGTTGGGTGACTACCGGGTCGAGTTCATCGCCCCGGCCGACACCGAGCTCAGCCCGGCAGACCAGGGCGGCAACGACGCCACCGACTCCGACGCCGGCCCGAACGGTCGATCCCCGATCGTGACACTCACCGGAGCCGACCCGGTCGACGACACCGTCGACGCCGGCATCACCCCGCTGGGCACCATCGGCGACACGGTGTGGCGCGACGACGACAACGACGGCATCCAGGATCCGGGCGAGCCCGGCTACCCCGGCGTTACCGTCAACCTCCTCGACGGCGACGGCAACCCCGTCCTCGACGACAACGGCGACCCGATCACCACCACCACCGGCCCCGGCGGCGAGTACGAGTTCACCGACCTCCCGCTGGGTGACTACCGGGTCGAGTTCATCGCCCCGGCCGACACCGAGCTCAGCCCGGCAGACCAGGGCGGCAACGACGCCACCGACTCCGACGCCGGCCCGAACGGTCGATCCCCGATCGTGACACTCACCGGAGCCGACCCGGTCGACAACACCGTCGACGCCGGCATCACCCCGCTGGGCACCATCGGCGACACGGTGTGGCGCGACGACAACAACGACGGCATCCAGGACCCGGGCGAGCCCGGCTACCCCGGCGTCACCGTCAACCTCCTCGACGGCGCCGGCAACGCGGTGGACACCACGACCACCGGCCCGAACGGTACCTACGAGTTCGCCGACCTCCCGCTGGGTGACTACCGGGTCGAGTTCATCGCCCCGGCCGACACCGAGCTCAGCCCGGCAGACCAGGGCGGCAACGACGCCACCGACTCCGACGCCGGCCCGAACGGTCGATCCCCGATCGTGACACTCACCGGAGCCGACCCGGTCGACAACACCGTCGACGCCGGCATCACCCCGCTGGGCACCATCGGCGACACGGTGTGGCGCGACGACAACAACGACGGCATCCAGGACCCGGGCGAGCCCGGCTACCCCGGCGTTACCGTCAACCTCCTCGACGGCGACGGCAACCCCGTCCTCGACGACAACGGCGACCCGATCACCACCACCACCGGACCCAACGGCGGCTATTCCTTCGCCGACCTGCCGCTCGGTGACTACCGGATCGAGTTCATCGCCCCGGCCGACACCGTCATCTCCCCCGCCGGAGCAGGTGGCGACCCCGCCAACGACTCCGACCCCGGAGCCAACGGCCGCACCCCGGTCATCACCCTCACCGGCGCCAACCCTGTCGACAACACCGTCGACGCCGGCCTCACCCCACTCGGCACCATCGGCGACACGGTGTGGCGCGACGACAACAACGACGGCATCCAGGACGCCGGCGAGCCCGGCTACCCCGGCGTCGTGGTCAACCTCCTCGACGGCGACGGCAACCCCGTCCTCGACGACAACGGCGACCCGATCACCACCACCACCGGACCCAACGGCGGCTACTCCTTCGCCGACCTCCCGCTCGGTGACTACCGGGTCGAGTTCATCGCCCCGGCCGACACCGTCATCTCCCCCGCCGGAGCAGGTGGCGACCCCGCCAACGACTCCGACCCCGGAGCCAACGGCCGCACCCCGGTCATCACCCTCACCGGCGCCAACCCTCTCGACAACACCGTCGACGCCGGCATCACCCCCCTCGGCACCATCGGCGACAAGGTCTGGCGCGACGACGACAACGACGGCATCCAGGACGCCGGCGAGCCCGGCTACCCCGGCGTTACCGTCAACCTCCTCGACGCCGCCGGCAACCCCGTCGTCGACGACAACGGCGACCCGATCACCACCACCACCGGACCCAACGGCGGCTACTCCTTCGCCGACCTCCCGCTGGGTGACTACCGGGTCGAGTTCATCGCCCCGGCCGACACCGAGCTCAGCCCGGCAGACCAGGGCGGCAACGACGCCACCGACTCCGACGCCGGCCCGAACGGTCGATCCCCGGTCGTGACGCTCACCGGAGCGGAGCCGGTCGACAACACCGTCGACGCCGGCATCACCCCGCTGGGCACCATCGGCGACACGGTGTGGCGCGACGACAACAACGACGGCATCCAGGACGCCGGCGAGCCCGGCTACCCCGGCGTCGTGGTCAACCTCCTCGACGGCGACGGCAACCCCGTCCTCGACGACAACGGCGACCCGATCACCACCACCACCGGACCGAACGGCGGCTACGAGTTCACCGACCTCCCGCTCGGTGACTACCGGATCGAGTTCATCGCCCCGGCCGACACCGAGCTCAGCCCGGCCGACGCCGGCGGCAACGACGCCACCGACTCCGACCCCGGCCCGAACGGTCGATCCCCGATCGTGACGCTCACCGGAGCCGACCCGGCCGACAACACCATCGACGCCGGCATCACCCCGCTGGGCACCATCGGCGACACGGTGTGGCGCGACGACAACAACGACGGCATCCAGGATCCGGGCGAGCCCGGCTACCCCGGCGTTACCGTCAACCTCCTCGACGGCGACGGCAACCCCGTCCTCGACGACAACGGCGACCCGATCACCACCACCACCGGACCCAACGGCGGCTATTCCTTCGCCGACCTGCCGCTCGGTGACTACCGGATCGAGTTCATCGCCCCGGCCGACACCGTCATCTCCCCCGCCGGAGCAGGTGGCGACCCCGCCAACGACTCCGACCCCGGAGCCAACGGCCGCACCCCGGTCATCACCCTCACCGGCGCCAACCCTGTCGACAACACCGTCGACGCCGGCCTCACCCCACTCGGCACCATCGGCGACACGGTGTGGCGCGACGACAACAACGACGGCATCCAGGACCCGGGCGAGCCCGGCTACCCCGGCGTTACCGTCAACCTCCTCGACGGCGACGGCAACCCCGTCCTCGACGACAACGGCGACCCGATCACCACCACCACCGGACCCAACGGCGGCTACTCCTTCGCCGACCTCCCGCTCGGTGACTACCGGATCGAGTTCATCGCCCCGGCCGACACCGTCATCTCCCCCGCCGGAGCAGGTGGCGACCCCGCCAACGACTCCGACCCCGGAGCCAACGGCCGCACCCCGGTCATCACCCTCACCGGCGCCAACCCTGTCGACAACACCGTCGACGCCGGCCTCACCCCACTCGGCACCATCGGCGACACGGTCTGGCGCGACGACAACAACGACGGCATCCAGGACCCGGGCGAGCCCGGCTACCCCGGCGTCACCGTCAACCTCCTCGACGCCGCCGGCAACCCCGTCCTCGACGACAACGGCGACCCGATCACCACCACCACCGGACCCAACGGCGGCTACTCCTTCGCCGACCTCCCACTCGGTGACTACCGGATCGAGATCGAAGCACCCGACCAGACCGTGATCTCCCCGGACGGCGAAGGCGCCGACCCCAGCGTCGACTCCGACGCGGATCCGGCCACCGGTCGTTCGCCCGTGGTCTCGCTGACGGGTGCTGCACCGGTCGATGACACCGTCGACGCCGGCCTCACCCCGCTCGGCACCATCGGCGACACGGTGTGGCGCGACGACAACAACGACGGCATCCAGGACGCCGGCGAGCCCGGCTACCCCGGCGTCGTGGTCAACCTCCTCGACGGCGACGGCAACCCCGTCCTCGACGACAACGGCGACCCGATCACCACCACCACCGGACCGAACGGCGGCTACGAGTTCACCGACCTCCCACTCGGTGACTACCGGATCGAGATCGAAGCACCCGACGACACCGTCATCTCCCCCGCCGGCGCCGGTGGCGACCCCGCCAACGACTCCGACCCCGGAGCCAACGGCCGCACCCCGGTCATCACCCTCACCGGCCCCAACCCGGTCGACAACACCGTCGACGCCGGCCTCACCCCCCTCGGCACCATCGGCGACAAGGTCTGGAACGACTCCGACGGTGACGGTATCCAGGACGCCGGTGAGCCCGGCGTACCCGGGGTCACCGTGATCCTGCGTGACGCGAACGGCAACGAGGTCACCCGGACCACGACCGACGAGGGTGGCAGCTACCGCTTCGAGCGTCTGCCTCTGGGCGACTACACGGTCGAGTTCACCGGGCTGCCGAACGGCATGGGCTTCACCATGCGGGGAGCGGGCGACGACGCCGTCGACTCCGACCCGGGCCACAACGGCAGGACCGGGACCGTCACGCTGACGCCCACCGACCGGGTCACCCGGGACGTCGACGCCGGCATCGTCCCGCTCGGCTCCATCGGCGACAAAGTCTGGAACGACGCCAACCGCGACGGCCTCCAGACTTCCGGCGAGCCGGGCATCCCAGGCGTGACGGTGACCCTGTACGCAGCGAACGGCAGCGTGGTGGCGACCTCCACCACCGACGCCAACGGCAGTTACCTGTTCACGGGGCTCGCCCTCGGTGACTACACCGTCGGGTTCAGCGGCCTACCGCCGGGCGCGACGTTCACGCAGGCCAACGCCGGGGGCGACGACACCGTCGACTCCGACGCGGGTCCGGGCGGTCGCACCGGCACGATCAGCCTGACCGTCGGCACGCCGGACAACCGCACCGTGGACGCCGGACTGCTCGAGCGGCTCGGCTCGATCGGTAGCAGGGTCTGGCGCGACACCGACGGCAACGGAATCCAGGACCCGGGCGAGCCTGGCGTCGCGGGCATCACCGTGAAACTCCTCGACGCCAACGGAAATGTCCTCGCGACCACGACCACGGACGCGAACGGCACCTACCTCTTCGCTGGCCTGCCGCTCGGCACCTACATCCTGGAGTTCAGCAACCTCCCGCCCGGCATGAAGTTCACCGACCTCAAGGCCGGCGGGAGCGACGAGAACGACTCCGACGTGGGACCGGACGGGCGCACCCGTCCGATCACCCTGACCCTGGAGCGCCCCGATGTCCGCTCCGTGGCCGCCGGAATCGTCAAGGCCGAGGCGCCAAGGACCAAGACCAAGCCGAAGCTGAAGACCAGGGCCTCTGCCGAGACCGTGACAATGCAGGTCAGCGCGGACGGGAGCGTCAGCCCGGCCAAGCTGTTCGACACGGTCACCGTCAAGGGCTTCACCCGAGGAGGAGATGCAACCGGCACCGCAACCCTCTACGGTCCGGTCGACCATGTCTCCAAGTCCGCGTGCGAGTCGGCGAACAAGGTCGACTCGGTCAACTTCAAGGTCCGTAGCGGCACCATCCGTACCCCGAAGGTCAAGGTCACCGAGCCCGGCTTCTACACCTGGACGGTGAAGACCTCGAGCGACAAGCTCAACGAGGCTGCCTCGCACCGTTGCGGCCTTGCTGCGGAGTCGACCCTGGTCAAGCGAGCGGGCTACGGCCCGATCCGGATCCCGACCGGGCCGGACACCACCCGTCCCGAGGCCGCTGCCGACGGCGCACCACGTGTCGGCATCCCGGCGCTGGGCATCGACGCCAGCGTGCGCACCGTGCGCGCTCGCAAGGGCACGATGGGCATACCTGGCGACATCGCTCGCCTCGGCTGGCTGAACCGCTCGGCTGGTCTCGGCGAGGTCATCGGCACCTCCGTCGTTGCCGGACACGTCTCGGACCACCACGACTCTCCAGGATCGTTCTGGAGGCTGCGCAAGGCTCACAAGGGCCAGATCGTGACGGTTCGAGAGGGTGGTGAGACGCTTCGCTACCGCGTGACCTCGGTCCGCACCTACCTGCGGTCCAAGGCTCTCCCCCGCGAGATGTTCCGGACCAGCGGGAAGCACCAGTTGGCGCTGGTGTCCTGCACCGGAAGGGTCACCTACCCCAACGGGAGCTTCCACTACACGAGGAACGTCGTGGTCATCGCCAGTCCCCTCTCGTGAGCGACTGACCCGGCAGAGGTCGGGGGCGGCGCGACGGTCGAAGACCGCCGGGCCGCCCCCGACGCATTCTCTAGGCGGTCGGGAGATCCGGGTCAGGTTTCCTCACGAGGTAGGGATAGGCCCACCCCGACAAGCGGTCTGGACCCATCGCCGCCACCGGCCGTGACGCCTAGCGTCGTCGGCATGTACCTCGACACCACACCGGCGGTGGAGGTCCACGACCTCACCCACGACTACGGCACTGCCGACACGACCGTCCCGGCCCTCCGAGGGCTCGACCTCACCGTCCCGCAGGGCAGCTTCACCGCGGTGATGGGGCCGTCCGGGTCTGGCAAGTCGACCCTCCTCAACCTGGTCGCCGGACTTGAGAAGGCCGACTCCGGCAGCATCCGGATCGCCGGCCAGGAGACGGCCGGCTGGAGCGAGAGCAGGCGCACGGTCTTCCGCCGGGAACACCTCGGGATCGTCTTCCAGGGCTTCCACCTGATCCCCTACCTGACGGCCGAGCAGAACGTCGCGCTGCCGCTCCGACTGGCCGGCAGGCGGGTAGGCAGGTCCCGGGTCCGAGAGATCCTCGGTGGGCTGGGCTTGGATGGCAGAGACCGCCACTACCCATCCGAGCTGTCCGGCGGCCAGCAGCAGCGTGTCGCGATCGCGCGCGCCCTGCTCACCGACCCGGCCCTGATGCTGGCGGACGAGCCGACAGGGGCGCTCGACTCCGTGGCCGCCCGCCAGGTCCTCGACCTCCTGCGGCACCTGGTCTCCGACACCGGCGGAGAGCGCACGGTGCTGATGGTCACCCACGACCCCGTCGCCGCGTCATACGCCGACACCGTGGTCTTCCTCGTCGACGGGCGCGTCGCGGGCCGGATGCTCAACCCCACGGTGGATGCCGTCGCCGCCCGGCTCGCGCACCTCGACGACCTGGACTTGCCGGCATGAGCACGCTGGCCCCGGTCGCCTGGCGATCCCTCCGCCACCGCCGCCGCAGCTTCACCGCGACCTTCCTGGCCATCGCGATGAGCACCGCCGTCATCGGCTCCTTCGCGTGCCTCGTCGAGGCCGCCGCCGGGGACGTCTCGACCGCCGACCGCGAGACGCTCGTCATCATGGGCGCGGTGATCGGAGGCTGGGGCGGCCTCATCGCCCTCTTCGCCCTGGTCTCGACGCTCGGCGTCGCCGTCCGTCGACGGGTCAACGAGATCGGCCTGCTGCGCACCATCGGCGCCACCCCGCGCCAGGCGCGCCGGCTCATTCGGGCGGAGACCCTTGCGGTCGCCGCGGTCGCCGCTCTGTTGGGCGCCGCCCTCGCCTGGCCGGGCGGCCGGCTGCTGCTGGCCGCGATCCGCGAAGCCGGCCTCGTCGACGGGTCGGTGATCGCGGGCGACGGGCTCGTTGCGCTCCCCGTCACCGTGTCGGCCGTCGTCGTGCTGTGCCTGCTCGCGGCCGGCCTCGCGTCCCGGCGTACGACGCGGGCACCGGCGCGGCTGGTCCTCGGCGAGGCGGCAGAGGCGGGTGGGCACAGCCGCCTGCCGAGGTGGCGGGTCGTGGTCGGCCTGGCGATGATCGCCTACGCCATCGGTCTCGGGTTCGTCACTGTCTTCGTGATGGCCGGCCAGGACGACCCCTACGCGCCCATGCAGACCTCCGGGTCGGCCTCGATCCTGGCCGGGATGGGACTCGCCGTCCTCTCCCCGCCGCTGCTCGCCTGGGCGGCACGCCTCGTCGCACCCGTGCTGGCGAGGGCGAGCTGGCGGCGTACAACGCCCGCCGTCGCGCGCGCCTCCTGGGCGGGGTGCTCGGACCGGTCATCGTCTTCACCGCCGCGACCACCGGCACGCTGATGCTCGTCGGCATCGACGAGCGCACCCTCGTGCTGCCTCCGGGCATGTCGGCCGCCGAGGCGAACACGGTCAATTTGCTCAACAAGGCGGTCGTCGGCATGATCGCCGTCTTCGCGGCGCTGATGGTGGTCAACTCGCTCGCGGCGATCATCGGCGACCGGGCCGTCGAGTTCGGCCGGCTGCGGCTCGTCGGAGCGACGCCTCGACAGGTACGTCGCAGCGTGCACGCCGAGACCCTCCTGGTGTCGGTGACCGGCACGATCCTCGGTCTGGCGGCTTCGCTCGCGACGATCGTGCCCTTCGCGCTCGCCCGTGACGAGGGCTTCGCGCCCGACGGCCAGCTGTGGCTGCCGGTCGTGGTGAGCGTTGCCGCCGTGGCCCTCACCGTCGGGGCCGGCCGGGTGGCCTGCGGCCGGGCGCTCGATTCCGGTACGCCGAGCGCCGTGGTGGCGGCGGCGTGAGAGACCTTCCCCGCCGCTTCTCTCCCCAGGGACAGCTCCGCCGAGATCCCGTATGAGCGGGACCGACGCGGCGCACCCCGACGAGCGGCCGATGCCAGACTGGTTCACCGTGGACCTCCGCGTGCCGTCGGCCGACCCGCGGCCCCTCGACGAGGCCGGCATCCGGCGGCGGCTCGGGCTCACCGTCCTGGCGCTGGCCGAGGCGCTGCTCGGGATCCCTGCGCTGGTGCTCGCCATCCTGACGCTGTTGAGCATCCCGCTCGCCCCTCTGGGCGTCGGACTGCTGGTCGCCCATGGCGTCGTGCCGGCGACCGCGGCCCTCGTCCGGCTGCACCGGCGGCTCGCCGGCGAGGTGCTCGGCGAGCGCATCCACGCGTCGTACGCGGTGGGCAGCGGCGCCCTGCGCGGGCCAGTGACCTGGTTCCGTGACAAGGCACGGTGGCGAGACTTCGGCTACCTCGCGTTCTCCGCGACCGGCGGGTTCGCGATCTGCCTCCTTCCGGCGGGGCTGCTGACCCAGCCGGTGGTGAGCCTGTTCGGCCTCGTCTTCGACTTCAGCCTGGTGTGGGTCGCGCTGCTGGTGCTCCTCGGCTCGCCCTCCCTGGTCGTCTGGTGGCTGGTGACCCCGGCGCTGCTCCGAGCCCGGGCGATCGCCGACCGCGGCATCCTGTCGGCGCGCACGGAAGAGCTCGAGCGGCGGGTCGAGGAGGTGACCGCGACCCGGGCCGAGACGCTGGACCACACGGCCGCCGAGATCCGGCGGATCGAGCGTGACCTTCACGACGGCCCGCAAGCGCGGCTCACCGCGATCGGGATGACCGTGGGCTACGCCGAGACCCTGATGGGCTCCGACCCCGACGAGGCTCGGCGTCTCATGCGGGAGGCGCGAGACTCGACCGTCGCCGCGCTGGAGGACCTTCGCTCCCTGGTTCGCGGCATTCACCCGCCTGTGCTGGCCGACCTGGGACTGGTGGCGGCCGTCGAGAACCTCGCCCTGCAACTGCCCCTGCCCGTGACCCTGCACGCTGACCTCGACGGCCATCCGCCGGCGCCGGTGGAGTCGGCGGCCTATTTCGCGATCGCCGAGTGCCTGGCCAACACCCTGAAGCACGCCGCAGCCCGCCAGGCCCGGGTCGCGCTCACCCACGACGGGCACGCCCTCTACCTCGAGTGCGGCGATGACGGCCGGGGCGGGGCGACCACCCGCTCGAGCGGCGGGCTTGCCGGCCTCGCCCGCAGACTGTCGGCGTTCGATGGGACGATGACCGTCACCAGCCCGGAGGGCGGGCCCACGAGCATCACCATGGAGATTCCGTGCGCGTTGTCATCGCAGAGGACCAGTCCCTCCTCCGGGACGGGCTGATCCGCATCCTCGAGGGCCACGGGTTCACGGTCGTCGAAGCGGTCGACAACGCGCCGCAGCTCGACCGGGCGCTCACCGATCCCACCGTCGAGGTCGCGGTGCTCGACGTGCGGTTGCCACCGGGCTTCGCCACCGAGGGTCTGGTTGCGGCTGTCGAGGTCAGGCGGCGTCGCCCACGGTTCCCGGTGATCGTGCTCAGCCAGTTCATCGAGCCGCGCTACGCCCGCGAGCTGCTCGCCAGCGGCGAGGGCTCGGTCGGCTACCTCCTCAAGGACCGCGTCGTCGACGTGGCCGCGTTCGTCGGCGCCGTGCGCCAGGTCGCGGCCGGCGGGACCGTGCTCGACCCGGAGGTGGTGGCCGCGCTGCTCGCCAAGGCCGACACCCGCTCGCCTCTGCACCGACTCACCCTGCGGGAGCGGGAGGTGCTCGGCCTGATCGCCGAGGGCCGCTCCAACGCCGCCATCGCCGCCCGCCTCTTTGTCACCGACAAGGCCGTCGGCAAGCACACCAGCAACATCTTCGCCAAGCTCGACCTGCCCCAGGCGGCCGACGACAACCGTCGCGTGCTCGCCGTCCTCGCCTACCTGGAGGGCACCGGATAGACGGTTGCCCGTCCCGGGTTAGGGTCCAAGGCGTGACCAAGGCGAGCGCGGCCCGCAAGCTCGCTGCCGCCGCGGCGTACGGCGGTGGCGGCCTCTCCGCGCTCGGCGTCACGTTGTACGGCGTGCTGCGCGCCGAGGCCAGGCTCGCCCGCAACACGATCGGCGAGGCCAGCAAGGACAGACCCCCCGACTCCACCGGCTGGTACGGCCGGGGGCGACCCGGGCCCGCGATCAGGCTCGCGCTCATCGGCGACTCGTCGGCGGCGGGCTACGGCGCCGCGTGGGTGGAGCAGACGCCGGGAGCCCTGCTGGCATCGGGCCTCGCGGTGCAGGCAGACCGACGCGTGCACATGCAGGAGGTCGCGGTCGTCGGTGCCCGCTCTTCCGATCTGGAAGCCCAGGTCGCGCGGGTGCTGCCGATGGGCATCGACGTGGCGGTGATCCTCGTCGGCGCCAACGACGTGACCCACCAGGTGTGGCCCAACGCGTCGGTGCGCTACCTGGCGGAGGCGGTCCGCACCCTCGTCCAGCGCGACGTCGCCGTGGTCGTCGGCACCTGTCCCGACCTCGGCTCCATCAAGCCGATCGCCCCGCCACTGAAGCAGGTTGCCCGCTCCTGGTCCCGGCGGCTGGCAGCGGCACAGACGGTGGCCGTCGTCGAGGCCGGCGGCCGCACCGTGTCACTCGGCTCGATCCTCGGGCCACACTTCGCGGCGCATCCGGCGGTCTTCTTCGGACCGGACCAGTTCCATCCGTCGGCGGACGGCTATCGCTCGCTGGTCCGGGTGCTGCTGCCGTCGGTGCTGGCCGCGGCGGGCCTTCCGGAAGAGGAGGAGACCGCCGAGCGCCGTCCGCGCCGCGAGGCGGTGATGCCGGTGTCGACGGCCGCCGTCCAGGCCGCGCGCGAGCCCGGGACCGAGGTCGACGGCACGACGGTCGGCGGCTCGAGCCGCGGCCTGCGCGGACGCTGGGTGGAGCTCCGGCGCCGGGGCGGACAGCTCGCGGCGGCCGCGGAGTCCCCGGCGGAGTCGGAGGAGCCCGTGCGCTGAGGCGCACTACGAGCCACTGCTCCCGGCAGGTTGCTGGAGAGGGCGGAGCGCCCGGACAGTGCCTGCCCGGGCGCTCCACGATCGTTCCGGCCGCATCGGCCGGTGCGGTTGGCTGCGGTGGATCAGTCCTGCTGGAAGATCGCCAGGATGCGCAGCAGGTTGGTGTAGATCCAGACCAGGCTGACGGTGAGGCCGAAGGCGGCACGCCACGACTCTCGCTCGGGAAGGCCGGCCTCGATGCCGCGCTCGACGAAGTCGAAGTCGAGGATCAGCATGAAGATGCCGAGGACCAGGCCACCGACCGAGAACAGCAGGCCGAGCGCACCGAAGCCGAAGAACCCGATCTGGTTGCCGAAGAAGCCCAGCACCATCTCCATCAGGCCGAGCGCAACCATGCCGAACATGGCGGCGACCACGAAGGTGCGGAACTTGTTGCCGACCTGGATGTTGAGGAGCTTGTAGGCGGCGAGCGTGCCCGCGAATGCCGCGAACGTGCCGATGACCGCCTGGAGCACGATGCCCGTGTCGACCCCGGCGTAGGCCGGAATGATCTTCGAGAACGCGCCGAGGGCGACGCCCTCGAGCGCGGCGAAGGCGATGACCAGCGCGGGGCTGATGACCCTCTTGAACGAGTTGACCATCGACAGCCCGAACGCGCCGAAGGAGCCGACCATCAGCGCGAGGTAGAGCTTGCCGATGGCGCCCTCGTTGGCGGCGCCGCTCTCGGTGATCGAGTCACCGGTCCAGATCCACGTGGCGGCGGCGGCCGCGATGACGACGACGAGGGTGAGCGCCGTACGCATGACGACGGAGTCGACCGTCATCCGAGCGCCGGTGTCGACGGTGCTGCCCGGGCCACCGGTGGACCAGGTCGACGGGGCGCCGTAGGGGCTCTGCGGCGGCTGCTGGCCGTAGCCGCCCTGCGCCGCGCCGTTGCCGGGGTAGGTCTGGTTGCCGTAGGCGTTCGTCGACGCCTGGCCGTTGAACCCCTCGCTCCGGCTGAAGATGGGGTTGTTGCTCTGCATGGTCTCCTCCTTGGAGGCCTCTGGCAGCCGCCCGCTCTGGCGGCTCGCCCGTGCGTGCCGAGTCTAGTCGGCCGCTCATCAGGACAACGTTCGGTCGGGGAGCGGTGTTCCCCGGGGGACCCGGCCGCGAAGGGCTCAGTGGATCCGCGCGGGGAGCGTCTGAGCCACGGGCAGACCGTCCTCCAACCAGGAGTCGAACCCCCCGATGAGGTCACCTACGTCGAAGGTCCCCAGCTGTCCCAGGGCCCACGCCGCCAGGGAGGAGCTGTAGCCCTGCTGGCACAGCACCACGACGCGTCTGCCGGCGCGGGACTCGGGGATCGCCCACTCGCTCGTCGGGTCCAGCCTCCACAGCAGGATGGTCGGGTCGATCGGCAGGGACCCGGCCGGAGCCCCGGTGGCCTCGCGTTGCCGCTCGGTGCGGATGTCCACCAGCAGCGCGCCGTCCTTCTGCGCGGCGAGCGCCTCGGCGGCCGTC
Source organism: uncultured Actinomycetota bacterium (assembly GCA_963767345.1). Classification (GTDB taxonomy): domain Bacteria; phylum Actinomycetota; class Actinomycetes; order Propionibacteriales; family Nocardioidaceae; genus Nocardioides. Next base: position 1,863,438 of record CAVYDO010000003.1, on the reverse strand, counting down.
AGCCGCGCGATCGACGATCGCGCCTCGTCGAGCAGTCGATCGACGGTCGAGCCCATCCATCTCACCTCTCTCACGGACCGGCGCGTGGATGGTTGGGGCCCTTGACGGACAACACGGTCAGCCTACCTTCGGAGGCGTCGTTGACGCGAAGATGGAAGAGTGGACGGCGATGTCCGTGCCCATCGAAGACTATGCGTTGCTGAGCGACTGTCGCACGGCCGCGCTGGTGTCGCGTGCCGGCAGCATCGACTGGCTGTGCCTGCCGCGGCTGGACTCCGCGTCGGTGTTTGCAGCCCTGCTGGGGACCGAGGACAACGGATGCTGGAGCGTCCGCCCCTGCGAAGAGCACGCGACAAGCAGCCGACACTACGACGACGCCACGTTCATCCTCGTCACCCGGTGGGAGACTGCCAGCGGCATCGTCGAGGTTCACGACTTCATGCCGATCCCCGCCGAACCGCACGTGAATATCAACCGCATCGACCTCGTGCGACACGTCGTCGGAGTCCACGGACATGTCGATCTCGACAACGAACTGCGTCTGCGGTTCGACTACTCCCGCTCCCTGCCCTGGATCCGCCAGACCGGCACCGACGAAGCCCCCCAGCTCACCGCCATGGCCGGCCCCCACGCCGTCGTCCTGCGCGGTGGGATGTTCACCGCCGCGGACCACGTGCACCGAGGAATCGTCTCCGTCGACGCCGGGCAGCACGTTGATCTGACGATGACCTGGTTCCCGTCGCACCTACCGGTCCCGGACTCGATCGACGTCGAACGCTCGCTCCCCCGCACGCGTGACTGGTGGCAGGACTGGGCCGACCGGATCGAGCACGATGGTCCGCATCGCGACCTGGTGGTGCGATCACTGCTCGTGCTCCGTGCGCTCACGAACCACGAGACCGGCGGGATCGCGGCCGCAGCGACGACGTCGCTTCCCGAAGACTTCGGCGGGAAACGCAACTGGGACTACCGGTACGTGTGGCTCCGCGACGCCGCCCTGACCTTGGAGGCACTGCTCGACCACGGATTCGTCCACCTCGCCGACCGCTGGCGCGAATGGCTGCTCCGCGCCGTCGCCGGAGACCCCGCCGACCTCCAGATCATGTACGGACTCGCCGGCGAACGAGACCTCCTCGAACGAGTGCTCGACCACCTGCCCGGCTACGAAGCGTCCACGCCCGTGCGCATCGGCAACGACGCCGCGCTGCAGTACCAGGCGGACGTCGTCGGCGAAGTGCTCGTCACCCTGTCCGCCGCCCGCAGCGCCGGACTCACCGAATCAGCGTTCTCCTGGCCCCTGGAGAAGCAACTCGTCACGTACGCCGCCGCCCAGATCGACCGCCCCGACCAGGGTCTTTGGGAGATCCGTGGCGCCCCGCACCAGTTCACGCACTCACGCGTGATGGTGTGGGCGGCCTTCGACCGGGCCGTGCGGGCCGTGGAGGAGCACGGCCTCAGCGGCCCGGTCGACACCTGGCGCGAACTCCGCGACTACATGAGGCACGAGATCGACACGCACGGGGTCACCGACGATCACTTCAACCAGTACTACGGCACCACCGAGGTCGACGCCTCACTCCTCCTGCTCCCGCAGGTCGGATACTGCGAACCCGACGACCCCCGCATGCTCGCGACCGTCACCAGGATCGAACACGACCTGATGCAGGACGGTCTGCTGCTCCGCTACCGCACCTCCACCGACGTAGACGGGCTACCCGGCACCGACTACGCCTTCGTCGCCTGCTCCTTCTGGCTCGTCGAGCAATATGCCGTCACCGGCCGGCTCGATGACGCGAAGGAGCTCATGAGCCGGCTCTGCGAGCTGCCGAACGACATCGGGCTGCTCTCCGAGGAATACGACACCGAGGGCGAGCGCCAGGCGGGCAACACCCCCCAGGCGTTCTCCCATCTCGCCCTCGTCCGAGCTGCCGACGCCCTCGCTCGAGCACGCCACAGACCACGCTGACCCCACCGATGCCGGCAACCCACGATGCTGCCGTCACGGATGATCCAGCCCTCCCCCTCGAAGAGCTGGTTCTGGGCCTCAAGGGTGCCCCCGGTGGGGCTCGAACCCACACTGTGCCGCTTTTAAGGCGGCTTCCTCTGCCGGTTGGGATACGGGGGCGCCCGCCGGGGTCACGCTATGCCAGCGAGCCGGCGAGCGGAGCAGAAGACCCCGTCGAGCATGTCCTCGGTGAGGCGGCCGGTGAAGGTGTTGTGCTGGCTGGGGTGGTAGCAGCCGAGGAGGGTCACCTGGCCGAGGACGACCGCGGCGCCGTGTCCGAACCGCGGCTTGGGACGCGGTAGGTCGAGCCCTGCGGCGGCAAGGGCGCGCAGGGCGCCGGCCCAGCCGTACGCGCCGAGTGCGACGACGACCCGCAGGGTGGGCAACAGCAGCTCGACCTCCCGGTTGATCCAGGGCGCACAGGTGTCGCGCTCGGAGGGTGTCGGCCTGTTGTCGGGCGGAGCGCATCGGACGGTCGCGACCATGCGGACACCGCGGAGTCGCTGCCCGTCGCCGGCGTGCGTGCTCGTCGGCAGCTCCGCCAGACCGACCCGGTTGAGGGAGGCGAAGAGCCAGTCGCCGCTCGAGTCTCCGGTGAAGACTCTGCCGGTGCGGTTGCCGCCATTGGCGGCCGGTGCGAGGCCGACGACCAGGATCCGCGGCTCCGGTTCGCCCCAGCCCGGGATCGGCCTGCCCCAGTACGGCTGGTCGGCGAAGGACGCCCGCTTGTCGTGGGCGACCTCCTCGCGCCATCGCACCAGACGCGGACAACCCGAGCACACCGAGATCCGCGCGTCGAGCTCGGCGAGATCGGCGGTCGCTGCGAGACGTCGTACCCGGGCCGGCGTGCGGGCCACCGCCGTGTCGGCCGCCGCCGGGTCGCCGGGCCACCCGGTGCCGGGCGGAACGGGCGCGTCGAATGGCTCCCCGGACAGCGGGTGCGGGAGAGCCTCGGCGTCCGACACACGACGACTTTACGGGGATGGCTCCCCGGCGATCATCGACCAGGCGATCCCGTCGAGGATGTCGGCTTCGGAGGCGGTGATCGTCGGCACCGCGCAGCGGGCCAGCACCCGCGACAGGATGAGCGCACCGGCGTCGAGGACATCGGCCCGGCCGGGATCGAGGTACGGCAACCTCAGGCGCTCCGCCAGCGGCATCGCGACGAACCGCTCGACGTACGCCTGGATGTCGGCGATCGCGATGACCGACTGGTCGATGACCTGCTTGTCGTACGCCGCGAGGTCGAGCACGCCGGCCACGACCGACAGCGTCGTGCCCGCTATGCCCACGACCGTGGCGGCCGACGACGGGTCGACCGGGCAGGCGTCGAGATGGGTGTCCACATCGGCCACGCAGGCCGCGACCTCGGCCGCCGTCGGCGGATCGGAGTGGAGGTGACGCTCGTGCAGGCGCACCGATCCGATATCCATCGAACGTGCCTCGACGGGTGCGCGCTCGCCGAGGATCAGCTCGGTCGACCCGCCGCCGATGTCGACCACCAGCACCGGCGTCGCGGGCACCGCGCGCAGGTTGCGGACCGCGCCGTCGTAGGCGAGCGCGGCCTCCTCGGCTCCCGAGAGCACCTCGGGCCACACTCCCAGCCGGGCGTGCACTCCGTCGGCGAACTCCTTCGCATTGGAAGCATCTCGGGTCGCCGAAGTGGCGCAGAAGCGGATCCGCTCGACGGGATGCGCGGCGATCAGCGCGGCGTACTGGTCGATCGCCGCGAAGGCTCTCTCGAGCGCCTCGTCGGCGAGCCGTCCGGTTGCGTCGACGCCCTGGCCGAGGCGGACGATACGCGACTCCCTGACCTCCGAGTCGGACGTCTCGGGGAGATCGGTGATCAGCAGCTTGATGGTGTTGGTGCCGCAGTCGATCGCCGCGATCATGACTCGTCCCGGGCTCGGGTGACGCAGGGACCGGGCGCCCACCAGTCGCCGAGCTCGTCGAGGACCTCGTCGCCGAGCGGGTTGACGCCTCGCCCCTGGGCGAGTGCCTGGCCGGCGAGCACGTGCAGGCACTTGACCCGGCCGGGCATGCCGCCCGCGGAGACGCCGTCGATCTCTGGGACGCTCATCCCCGCACCCTCGGCGATCTCGTCGCGGGCGGAGAGGTAGCGCTCGTGGGCGGTGCGATAGGCCGCCGCCAGCTCCTCGTCCGCACCGAGCCGGTCCTGCATCCGCTTCATCAGCCCGGATGCCTCGAGCGTGCCGATGCGCGACGCGGCGCGGGGGCAGGTCAGGTAGTACGTCGTCGGGAACGGCGTGCCGTCCGGAAGCCGGGGCTCGGTGACGACGACATCGGGGTTGCCGCATGGGCAGCGATGTCCGACCTCGCCGATGCCTCGAGGTGGCCGCCCGAGCTGCGCCCTGATCGCCACCTCGTCGGCGGGGTCGATCACTCGGCGCCTTCCTCGGTCCCGTCGATCTCGTCGGCCGGGGGCTTGGGCGCCTTCGCCCGCACCGGCTGCCCGGCGAGCTCGACAGACTCCCAGAGCGGGTTCCACCAGCCGGTGGGCTCCCGCCTGCCCACGTCGGCAGGGTCGTCGAGCTCGGACTGCGGCTCGAGCGGCCTGCCGTATTCGTCGAGCACGACGTACGACGTCTCGCCGGGCATCACGTAGCCGAACCGCTGACGCGCCTGAGCCCGGACGAAGGCGGGGTCCTCCCACCGCTCCTTCTCCCGCTCGAGTGCGTCGATGCCGGCCTGGCGGTCGGCGATGGTCGCCCGCAGGTCGGCGATCTCGGCGCGCTGACGCAGGTAGGCCTTGAACGAGGAACCGTAGGAGACCGCCAGCACCAGCAGCACCATCAGCAAGACCAGTGCGCGACCGGTCAGCCGGGAGCGGTGCGGGTCACCCGATCCGGTCGCCATCGGGCGGCGCGCTGGGGAGGACGGCGCACGCGTCGGCCCGGACCCGCGCCCACCACCCGGTCGCGCGCGTCCGTCAGCCTTGCCGCGCCCTCTGGCCGGCCTGCGTCGCTCGGTCACTGCTCAAACGGTAGTCGGGCACGCTCCCCCCGCACGGATGCCATGCCGAGGCGGGATGAGCTATGCCCTGGGAAATGCCCCGCGGCCGGCGTAGCGGGCGACGTCGCCGAGCTCCTCCTCGATCCGGAGCAGCTGGTTGTACTTCGCGACACGCTCGGAGCGGGCCGGAGCGCCGGTCTTGATCTGGCCGCAGTTGGTGGCGACCGCGAGGTCGGCGATGGTGGTGTCCTCGGTCTCGCCGGAGCGGTGGCTCATCATGCAGCGGTAGCCGCTGCGCTGCGCCAGGTCGACGGCGTCGAGGGTCTCGGAGAGTGAGCCGATCTGGTTGACCTTGACCAGGAGGGCGTTGGCCTGGCCGCCGTCGATGCCGCGCTGCAGCCGCTCCACATTGGTGACGAAGAGGTCGTCACCGACCAGCTGCGTGCGGCCCCCCAGCTCGTCGGTGATCGCCTTCCAGCCATCCCAGTCGTCCTCGTCGAGCGGGTCCTCGATGCTGACGATCGGGTACGCTGCGACGAGCTCGGCGTAGTAGGCGACCAGCTCCGCGGAGCGCAGGCTCTTGCCCTCGAAGGCATAGGCGCCGTCGGAGTGGAACTCGGTCGCCGCGACGTCGAGCGCGAGTCCGAAGTCCTTGCCGAGCTCGTAGCCGGCCACTCCGATCGCCTCGGCGATCAGGTCGAGCGCCGCCCGGTTGGACTCCAGGTCGGGGGCGAAGCCGCCCTCGTCGCCCACCCCGGTGGCGAGGCCACGCTTCTTCAGCACGGACTTGAGAGCATGGTAGACCTCCGCGCCCTGGCGCAGCGCCTCGCGGAAGGTCGGCGCCCCGACCGGGGCGATCATGAACTCCTGGACGTCGACATTGGTGTCGGCGTGCGCGCCGCCGTTGAGGATGTTCATCATCGGCACCGGCAGGATGTGAGCGTTGGGTCCGCCGACGTACTGGTAGAGCGGGAGGCCGGCCGACTCGGCCGCCGCCTTCGCGACGGCCAGCGACAGACCGAGCACCGCGTTCGCGCCGACGATCGCCTTGTTGGGGGTGGCGTCGGCGTCGAGCATCGCCTGGTCGACGAGGCGCTGGTCGGAGGCGTCGAGCCCGATCACGACGGGACCGAGCTTGTCGAGCACCGATTCGACCGCCTGCTGCACCCCCTTGCCGCCGTAACGGTCGTCGTCGCCGTCGCGCAGCTCGACCGCCTCGAAGGCGCCGGTGGACGCGCCACTCGGCACCGCTGCACGGGCGAAGGAACCGTCGCCGAGGACGACCTCGACCTCGACTGTGGGGTTGCCGCGCGAGTCGAGGATCTCGCGGGCGCCGACTGCTTCGATGGTTGCCACGGGCTCTCCCTGGATGAGACTGGATGACGTCGGTCGGACATACGCCGGGCGGGTGCTCGCCGGACGGCCTCACCCTAGCGACGACACGGGTCGGCGTCACGACCGGCCGCCCGCGCGACAGGGTGTTCGTCGTGAGCTCCCCGGCGCCTCGGCCCACGATGCAACGCGGTGGCGCCGGTGCGAAGAAGTGACGGCTCGGCTCAGCCGCCGAGGAGCCGGCGTACGGCGTCACGCAGGGCCTGCTCGGGATCCTCGCCCGCGTCGTGCGCCTCGGCGACAAGCGCGAGCAGCCGGTCGCCGAGGTCGGTGGACCCCTCGGCGTCGATGAGATCGACCGGTCGGCCGGCGCGGGCGAGCCGGTCGACCACCTTGTCGGCGTAGAGGAGGGCCGGCAGGCCGGGCGGCAGCCCGTCGGTGATCGTGCGGTCCTTCTCGCGCGCCTTCGCCGACTCCCACAGGTCGTTGACCTCGGCGGGCGTGAGCCCGGCCGCGTCGTCGCTGTCCGGCCCGAAGACGTGCGGGTTGCGGCGGATCATCTTGGCGGTGACGTCCCGAGCCACGTCGTCGATGGTGAAGTCGCCGGCCTCCTCCGCGATCACGCCGTGGAGGAAGACCTGCAACAGCAGGTCGCCGAGCTCCTCACGGAGGGCCTCGGTGTCGCCGCTGTCGAGTGCCTCGAGGGTCTCGTGGGTCTCCTCGAGCAGGTAGCGTGCGAGCGAGCGGTGCGTCTGGGCGGCCTTCCATGCACAGTCCGCGCGGAGGCGGCGCATCACCGTCGCGAACTCGAGAAGCGGCTCGCCGTCACCTGCCCGGGCGGTCACGTCATCTCACCGCGACCGGAGTGGTCTCGACACGTCGCTCGTTCCTCGCGACGGCTCGACCAACGAGAGGCACGCGACGGCTCGACCAACGAGAGGCACGCGACGGCTCGACCACCGAGAAGCACGCGACGGCTCGACCAACGAGAGGCACGCGACGGCTCGACCACCGAGAAAGCACCACTCGCGGGAGGGCGATCAGCCGCAGCGCTGTGACTCGGGCAGGCCCGCGACGTACGCGGCGTCCGGCTCATCGGCCGCGGCGGCCTTGGCGAGCTCGGAGACGGCGAATGACGTGCTCGTGTCGGCGACGACCGGCTCGACGTCGGCGATCTCGACGCCGTACTTCGGGTTGATCTCCGGCTCGTTGGCCGCGATCCAGGTCGCGAACAGGTCACGGGCCCGGGCCGTCTGGTCCTCCTGCGTCACCTCGACGCCGTCCTCCTCCAGTGCCTTGCCCGCGGCCTGGTTGAGGATGTCGTTGACGTAGTCGAACGCCGACTGCACCTCGACGACCGCGTCTCCGACCTCGGCGTCGAGATCCTTGACGCCCTGTTCGAGATTCGCGCGCTTCTGGACGTACGCCTTGCCCGGCTCGACGTCCCACTCCGCGGCCAGCTGCTCGGCCGCCGCCTTCATGACCTGGGACTGGAGGATGCCGGTCGCCAGCTGGCCCATCGGCACCTGCTGGTTTTCGCCGCCGAGCTGACGGGCGATCGCCTTGCAGTAGTTCACGGTGAGAGAGCTGACCTCGGTCGTGCTGATCGACCGGTCGCCGACCCGAGCAGCCAGGCCCGGCTGCGCCCCGGAGCAACCCGTCAGCCCGACGACTCCCAGCGCAGCAGCGGCGACGAGCAGCTTGGGCAACACGGTTTCTCCTCAGGCGGTTGGTGATGTGGAGCACGCAACGGGCATCATTCAACCAAACCCGCGCCCGGGGCAATGATCCCCCACTACCCTGGGGCAGGCACCATCCGGGCGAACAGCGAGGGGGAACGCCGGGTGTATCTCAGCCTGAGCGACCGTCCCAAGGGCAGCAGCCCCGACGGCCGTCGCGTCCGGGTCTCGTCCGTGGTGTGGACACTCGGCTTCGTCAGCCTGCTGACCGACATCTCCTCGGAGTCGGTCGCCGCGATCCTGCCCGTCTACCTGACCTCGGTCGTCGGCCTCTCGATGATCGCCTACGGGTTCGTCGACGGGCTCTACCAAGGGGTCAGCGCGGTGGTCCGCATCGGCGGTGGCTGGGCCGCCGACCGCTACGACCGTCCCAAGCCGGTCGCGGTGGTGGGCTACGGGCTCTCCGCCGTCGCCAAGGTGGGCCTGCTGTTCGCGTCGGGGATGGCCTCGGTGAGCGCGGTTGTGAGCGCGGACCGCATCGGCAAGGGCATCCGCACCGCTCCCCGTGACGCCATGATCTCGGCGGCCACGCCGACGGCGCACCTGGGCAGGGCGTTCGGCGTGCACCGCTCGCTCGACACCGTCGGCGCCGCGATCGGACCGCTGCTCGCATTCCTCATCCTCTGGGCGATCCCCGGCGGCTACCGCACCGTGACCGTCGTCTCCCTGGCGTTCGCGCTGACCGGCGTCGCGCTGCTCGTCCTTCTCGTGCCGCGGCAGAGTCTCCGCGCGCGCGGAAACGGCCAGCGCACACCCTTCCGGTGGCGGGACCTCGCGGACCGACGGCTGGTCCGGCTGCTGGTGGTGGTCTCGGTGCTGGGCCTGCTCACGGTGGGCGACGGTTTCCTCTACCTCGCGCTGCTCGATCGCAGCGACTTCGCGGCCACCTGGTTCCCGCTGCTGTACGTCGGCACCAACGTCGCCTACCTGTCGCTCGCGGTCCCCCTGGGCCGGCTCGCCGACCGGGTCGGGCGCGCCAGGATGCTCGCGCTCGGCCACCTTGCGCTGCTCGCGGCATACGGGTGCGCCGCCGTGCCGGCGGGAGCAGCGTGGCCGACGCTGGTGACGCTTCTGCTCCTGGGCGTCTTCTACGCGGCCACCGACGGCGTCACCGCCGCGGTCGCCGGCCGGATGGTGGCGGCGAGCGCGCGCGCCAGCGGCATCGCCGCGGCGCAGACCTGCGTCGCGCTCGCCCGCCTGGTCTGCTCGAGCGTCTTCGGCGTGCTCTGGTACGCCGTGGGAGCCAGGTCGGCACTCGCCATCATGGGGGTGGGGCTGATAGTGGCGATCCCAGCGGCCTTCGTCGCCCTGCGCGGGCTCGACCCCCAAGAGGAGACGGCATGACGACCGAGGACACGCCCGGCCGCCATACCCGGGTCGTCGCATTCGTGGTCGTCTGCGTGCTGGCGCTGGGCGGGGCGCTGGCCTACGCGATGCTCGCCGTCGACCGTCAGCGCGACCGGGTCGCCAGCGCGCCGAAGGTCGAGCAGACCGATGTGGCCGCCGTACAGGAAGGTCCCCGCATCGTCTTCCGCAACACCGCCATCGGCAACGACTACGGCAACGTCTCGACGGTCGCGCTCGACGACCCCGCCGGGGCGCGGGCGATCGGCGACGTCGCCTGTGATCGCATCGACGCCACCGCGACCGGCGCGTCGTGCCTGGTCACCGAGCCCGGCGTGGTCACCAGGTACGCCTGGCTCGACCTCGACGCCGACCTTCGCGAGGTCGGCAAGGCGCCGCTCACCGGGCTACCCAGCCGCACCCGTCTCTCCCCCGACGGCACACTCGCCGCCAGCACCGTCTTCGTCGCCGGGCACTCCTACATGCAGACGGGCTTCTCCACCGCGACCGTCATTCGCAAGGTCGGTGGCGAGTCCTACGGCAACCTGGAGGATTTCCAGCTGATCCTCGACGGCTCGGAGGTCAAGGCGACCGACCGCAACTACTGGGGTGTGACCTTCGCCGACGACAACACCTTCTATGCGACCGTCGAGACCGACGCCGTCAAGCACCTGGTCAGAGGCGACCTGGCGAAGCGCACACTCACCTCGATCGCCGAGGGCATCGAATGCCCCGCGATCTCCCCCGACGGCCGGCGGATCGCCTACAAGGCGGATGTCGGCAAGGGGGGCCAGACCCACTGGACTCCCGCGGTGCTCGATCTCGACACCATGCGGACGACGCGCCTCGAGGGTGAGGCCGACAGCGTCGACGACCAGATCACCTGGCTCGACGACGACACCGTCCTCTACGGCAAGCCACGCACCGACGAACCCGGAGTGACCGACGTCTTCTCGCTCGACACCGACGCGGCGGCCGCACCCGACCTGCTCGTTCCCCAGGCATGGTCACCGGCTGTCGTGCGGTGAGAGTCGTACGGCGGTTCGCGTACGGCCTCGCCGCAACGCTCGCGATCGGACCGCTGGCCGGCTCCGCGTTCCTCGCCCTGCTCCGCATGACCGCGCCGACGGCCCGTCGGCTGGTCGAGCTCACCGTGGCCGTGCCGGCAGGCCTCCCGCTCGCCGCGCTGGCGACACTGCTCGCCGTCGGTCTGGCGCTCACGCGAGGCCGCAGGTGGTGGGTGGTCGTCGCCGCGAGCCTCGTGCTCGTCTGCGCCCATGGCTGGTGGCAGGCGCCCCTCTTCCTGGGCAGCCCTCCGGAGGCAGCGGGAGACGCGCGCCTGCGACTCCTCACCCAGAACCTCGAGTACGGCGACCCGGATGCCGTGCTCGACGTCGTCGAGGCCGATCAGGTCGACGTACTCGTGCTCGCCGACACGACCGCGGCCACGCTCGAGCCCGTCCTCGCGTCGCGACTCGTCGAGATCCTCCCGCATGCCGTCGGGGTCGATCCGCCCGGTGGCACCGTGGTGCTCAGCCGCTTCCCGCTCCGCGACGACAAGCGCATCTCCGACGGCGGTGACTCCCGGGTCATGACCCTCGACATCCCCGACCTCGGGCCGATCGACCTGGTCGTCCTGCACCCCACCCAGCCCCAGCATCAGCCCAAATGGACCGATGACCACCAGCGGATCCGCACGTTCCTGGAGGACCGCTACGGCATCCGGCCCGACACACCCGTGATCGTGGCCGGAGACCTCAACGCCACTCTCGACCACGCACCGATGAGGGCACTGGCCGGCCTGGGCTACACCGACGCCGCGGTCCAGGTCAATGCCGGGTGGCTGCCCACCTGGCCCGAGGACGGCTCGGCACAGCGGCTCGGGGTCACGCTGCCTCCGATCGCGGCGATCGACCATGTGCTGACGTCGCCGGCGCTGGCCGTCACGGGGCTCTCGAAGGTCGACGTCGGCTCCGACCACCTCGGCCTGGTCGCCGGCATCACCACAACACGGGGCTGAGAAGGACCCAGACGGATCATGTCCATGTCCGCCCGGGCACGGTTAGGATGACAAGCACGGGGGCGGCCCGTTCCGGGCTGCCGAGAGGACTTGGGGGAGTCCGAGTTGTTCGTATCGAGCAAACGGGGCGTCTTGATGCGCTCCTTCGTCATCGCAGGCAGCGCGGTCCTGCTCGTGGGCGGCTGTTCCTCGCCCGAGGAAACGACGGATAGAACGGCAGCAGACGTGCGCTCGCCCGCCGTCTCCGAGCCGGCCGCCACGTCGGGTCCGAGCGGCGACGACACCTCGGCGCCAGCCGCCCGAGCAAGTGACGCCGCTTCAGCGTCAGCCGGTCGGCCCTCCGGTCGAGGGAGGAGCACCCAGAAGCCATCGGCCGCCGAGCCCAGCGTCAGCCCGTCTCGGAAGCCCACCCCGGCCGGGCCGACCCAGCCGACCGGGAAGGGCACCCCGACACCGTCGGCACCACCGAGACCACCGACACCGTCGTCGACCAACGGGCTCGAGATGCCGTCCGCGTCGCCCAGCCCGACCAGGCTGCCAGGGCTCACGCCGACGAAGCCGCCGAAACCGCTCCTGACCGGCCCCATGCCCTCCCCGGGCCTCGCCGAGGACGGGTACGTCGCCGGCTACCCACGCGAAGCCCTGCCCGCCGCGCCGGGGTCGACCATCGAGCTCAGCAGCGTCTCGCCCCAGGGCAGCCGACTCCAGGTGGCACTCAATGCCGACGCCGGCGGCGGCGCACCCGCACTGGTCCGCTTCTATCGTCAACACCTGACCGAACTCGGTTTCGAGGAGATCGAGGTGCAGCAGGCCGGCGGCGGGTCCGCACCGGTCACCTACGGATTCACGCGATCCTCCGAGTCGGCGACCCTGACCGTCCAGACAGGCGATCGCGTCACCTACTCACTGTTCGCCATCCTCCGCGGGGACCAGACATCATGAGCACCACCCTCTCCGCCGCGGTCTTACGAAGTGAGCCGCAGTCGGGACCGACTCGGCGTCTCCGCTACGGTGAAAATCTCCATGGGGGCAATACTTCGACAGGAAGCATCCTCAATGGTCCCGATCACCTCACGTCCGGCTCTGCGCCCCCTGTGCGCCGTCGTAGTGCTCGCCCTGGTTGCGATCCTCACCGGCGCGACGCTCCCGGCGAGAGCGGCGAAGTCCGCCGATGCCGGTCCGCCGGCCACACGCGCCCGTGCCGCGGCGGTCGGTCTGTACCCGGCGACCGCCTCCCCGGCTGCGGAGAAGGTCCTGCGCCGCGCGCCCGTCGAGGTCGGCATGAGGTTCCGACCGCTCGCCGACGGCAACGTGGTCGGCGTCGAGTTCTACAAGACGTGGCGCCGCGGTTCGGCGACCCCCTCCCGTGGCTCGCTCTGGGCCAGCGACGGCACCCGACTCGCGACCGGCCGCTTCACACCGGCCACCCGTCGCGGCTGGATCCGGGTGAAGTTCGAGCGGCCCGTGCCCGTCCGGGCCAAGACGAAGTACACGGTCTCCGTGCGCTCGCGGAGCGGACAGTTCACCGCCGCCCCGGGCCGCTTCACCGCGGCAAAGGTCAGTGACCAGCTCAAGGCGCCCGGCGGCCGAAACGGCGTCATCCGGCGTGGGAAGCCCGGGGGAATGCCGGTCACCCAGGCTCCAGGAGACGCCGACTACTTCGTCGACGTCCGGTTCAAGCCGGCATCCGTCACTCCCCCGCCGCCGCCGCCCAAGGGCGGGATCATCGTGCTCGGTCGATGGTTCCCCGACGCCACCACGACCGGCGTGCCCGACGGCACCCCGCTCACGCCGTACACCGGCCCGTGCTCGATCCAGACGAACAACGTCGTCATCGAGGCCAAGATCGTCGACTGCGACCTGCGGGTGCTCGCCCAGAACGTCACGATCAGCCGATCGGTCATCAACGGCACGATCTACAGCGACCCCGGCTACTACAACGGATCGTTCACCCTCACCGACTCCGAGGTGCGAATGCGCAACGGCACCGGCACCGGAGTCGGCGACGTGAACTTCAAGATGACCCGCGTCGAGGTCACCGGTGGCAGCCGCTCGGTCAACTGCGCCACCAACTGCACGGTCGAGGACTCCTACCTCCACGGGCAGTACACCGACCTGCGCGGCATCGACCACGAGTCCGCGATCCGGATGGGCGCCGGCAGCACCATCCGTCACAACACGATCACCTGCGACGCCCGCCCGGTCCCACCGGACGCAGGCTGCTCGGCAGCGCTCACCGGGTACGGCGACTTCGCGATCGTCGAGAAGAACACGATCGACAACAACCTGATCGACGGCGGCCCGGACGGCTCGATGGGCTACTGCGCCTACGGCGGCTCGACCACCGGCAAGCCCTATTCGGCCGGTGTGAACAACATCAGGTTCACCAACAACATCTTCATGCGCGGCCCGAGCGGCAAGTGCGGCATCTGGGGACCCATCACGTCCTTCGACTCCAGGGCCCCCGGCAACGTCTGGGAGAACAACCTCTGGGACGACGGGAGGCCCGTCCCACCCTCCAACTGACCCGTCCGGTCCGCTCACAGAACAAAATCCAGAGCAATCCAGCGGTTTGGCCCTCCCGGACCCTTCCGATACGGTATGGCCCTCCAGGGGCCCACTAGTCAAGGATTTGATCATGGTCCCGACCCTTGCGTCCGTCCGCAGACGCATCAGCCGGCCCGGAGCCGTCGGGCTCCTCCTCGCCGTCATCCTCCTGCCCGTCCTCTCCGCCCAGGCGTTGAGCTCGGTGTCCTCGCGAAAGGCCGAGGCTGAGAGATCGGCCAGCAAGAGCTCGCATGACGATGACGAGCCTCGATCGGTCGCGGAGGTCGGGCTCTACGGCAACGAGGCACCCGACGACGACCACGACGCTCTCAGGTTCCGGAGTGACGTGCCCACTGTGACGGGCATGCGTTTCACGCCCAAGGTCGACGGAGCGCTCCTCGGCATCGAGGCCTACAAGGCCTGGTGGGGCTCCTCGGCGACACCGGAGACGGCGACGCTCTGGTCGAGCAGGGGACGCCGGCTGGCCACAGCGAGCTTCGCTCCGACCCGCGGCGCCGGCTGGATCCGCGTCAGCTTCGACAGCTCCGTGACCGTGACGGCCGGCGCGAGCTACACCGTTTCGGTCTACGACTCCCAGGGTCTACACACCGCGGAGAGAGGTGGATTCGCCAGCACCAAGGAGACCGACTACCTGCGGGCATCCGGGGCGCCCGGCAACGGCGTCTACCGCCAGGGCTCGGGCTACCTCGGGATGCCCACCACTCCGGCACCCCGCGCGTCCGACTACCTCGTCGACGTCCGGTTCTTGCCTGCCGACGCCGGCCCGACCCCGACCCCGACGCCGACCTCGAGCCCGACGCCGACCTCGAGCCCGACGCCGACCTCGAGCCCCACCCCGACGTCGAGCCCCACCCCGACGGCGACGCCCACGAGGACCCCCACGCCGACTCCCACCCCGACCTCGACGTCCACGAGCACGCCGACCCGGACACCGACACCGACACCGACACCGACACCGACGGTGACGGCCAGTCCCACGCCTACGGTGACGCCCACTCCGACGCCGACCAGCACACCGACCCCGACATCTCCCTCGACTGGGGGCGGGATCGTCGTCCTCGGTCGATCGTTCCCCAACTCAGCCACGACCGGCGTGCCCAGCGGCACCGCGCTCACGCCGTACACCGGCCCGTGCTCGATCCAGACGAACAACGTCGTCATCGAGGCCAAGATCGTCAACTGCGACCTGCGGGTGCTCGCCCAGAACGTCACGATCAGCCGATCGATCATCAACGGCACGATCTACAGCGACCCCGACTACTTCAACGGCTCCTATACGCTCACCGACTCCGAGGTGCGGATGCGCAACGGCACCGGCACCGGAGTCGGCGACGTGAACTTCAAGATGACCCGCGTCGAGGTCACCGGAGGGAGCCGCTCGGTCAACTGCGCAGCCAACTGCACGGTCGAGGACTCCTACCTCCACGGGCAGTACACCGACCTGCGCGGCATCGACCACGAGTCCGCGATCCGGATGGGCGCCGGCAGCACCATCCGTCACAACACGATCACCTGCGACGCCCGCCCGGTCCCACCGGACGCAGGCTGCTCGGCAGCACTCACCGGCTACGGCGACTTCGCGATCGTGCAGAGGAACACGATCGACAACAACCTGATCGACGGTGGGCCGGACGGCTCGATGGGCTACTGCGCCTACGGCGGCTCGACCACCGGCAAGCCCTTCTCGCTCGGAGTGAACAACATCAGGTTCACCAACAACATCTTCATGCGCGGTCCGAGCGGCAAGTGCGGCATCTGGGGGCCCATCACGTCCTTCGACTCCAGGGCGCTGGGCAACGTCTGGGAGAACAACCTCTGGGACGACGGAAGGGTCGTGCCCCCCGCCAACTGACCCGACTGATCAGTCCGGCCTGAACCTGCTCCGGGTGTGGAAGCCAGCGAAATGCCTTCCTCACCACTGGAGCAGGGTCAGCTCGCTGTACAGATAGTCGATGTCCGCTGAGGCCACGTCCCTCGCCTTGAACATCTTCGGCCGTGGTTGGGAGAGGTGCCGGCCCGGGCCAGTCGGTAGGAACCCCAGGATCCGCCGCTCGGCGAGCGTCGCCACGAGCCCTCTGCGCAGGAGATGCGCCGAGACGGCGGCCCAGGCGGCCTCCAGCACCTCAGCGCTGCCACCCACGTACAGGGGCGACGCGAAGAGAGGGAGCCGCTTGCGCCGGTCCCGCCGGTAGATCAGATACGCGTACTGGTCGTCGCGCTGGGCGAGCAGGTGGCGAGCCGCGGGCGCGCCTCGATGATCGCGGTAGATCGCCGCGTCGTCTCCCCGCAGGACGTCGGCGAGCGCGCTCGGACTGGCGGTGATGCGGTGTGACCGACTGGCGAGAGCCGGCCGGTTGACGACCAGACGGGTGGCGGTGTCGAGACGCTGGAAGCCCAGCCGATCGTTCATCGACGGGACGTTGCCGCTCGGGGAGAGGTCGGTGAACACGTAGCCCTTCTGGGCGAGCACGGCGCGCACGAGCCGAAGCGAGTGCAGGCGATGCTCGGGCAGCACGCAGAACGCCGCGAGATTGCACACAGCGAGTTCGCGGTCGCCCGCGCTCCGGGTGGAGTACACAGCCACATACGCACCGACGACCTCGTCCCCGCTGACAAGCTTGAATCCATGGTTGGGAGCCGTGGCAGCCCACGGCGGCTGCAGGACGCCCCTCCAAGCCGCAGCGGGAACGCGAGCGTTCATGTGCCGGTGAAGGAATGCTCCGATGCGGTCGAAGTCCTTGGGGAGGATCGGTTCAACGCCGACCGCCGGTGCGCCCATCGGACCTCCTTCTCGTTCGTACGACGACCCTGCGGCCGCGACGTCGATCCCGCACCCGAACGGCGTGGCGGGACCGGATCAGGCGCCAGCGGCGGCGGTGCTCGAGGAGCACGACCAGAGCGGCGGTCGCCGCCACGCCGAGCACGGCGGTCATGCCGAGAGCCCGGATCCTGCTGCCTCCGACACGGTAGATCACGGTGGACTCGGGAGCGGGCGTGGCCGTGATGTCGTTGACGGGGTCCACTCGGGCCCTGCGCTGCATCCCGTCCAGCTCTGCCCGGGCCTGCCCGATCAGTGCGTCCTGACGCTCGCGCACGAGGTCGGCGTCCGGTCCCACGATGTCGAGCACCAGGACCTGGGTGGAGTAGTTCGAGGCCCACTGCCCACCCGTGTCGGGCAACCTCAGGGACCACCCGTCGCGCACTCCCAGGCCGACGAGGGTCACGGTCGGAGATGAGTACTTCGTGACCCGCCCGGGCCCGGTCATTCGTTTGGCGACGACGCCCGCCGTGTCGATGACATCCTCGGACTGCGTCCGAAGCGCATTCGGATAGAGGGTGCTCGTCGGTGCCAGGAAGACGAGCTCGGTTCGAGTGAAGTAGACCCCCTTGTCGCTGATCGCGACGTACCCCACCGCTGCTGTGCAGACGGCGCCCACGAGCACTACCGGCCAGTACCGGAGGCACGCGCGCATGAAATCCAAGAAAGTCATATTTCCCCTGCTGGAGCGTACCGTGTATGCGGCTGGGGGGAATTATGCAGAATGGCTCCGTGATACTTGACGCCGTGCGCACCTTGGGGCGCCGATGGTACGTACTACTGGTCGGGGTGCTGGCGACCGTAGGCCTCGCCTACAGCGCCCTCCCCCTCAGTCCACCGGAGTACAACGCGCGCTCGCTCGTGCTGCTCCTCCCCTCGGAGGAGAGCGTGGGCAGGGGCGGGAACCCGTACCTTCTTCTCAGCGGCCTCGAGCAGCCGGCGGGGATCCTGGTCGCCTACTTCTCCAGCACGTCGGCACAGAACGAGGTCAAGAAGCTGTCCTCGACGGCGACCTATCAGGTCGCCATCGACGACTCGACGCGCGGACCCGTGATCGCGGTCAATGTCACCGACGCGACCGCCGACCGGGCTCTGGAGATCCTGCACCACATCACCGACCAGATCCCCGTCGAGCTCCTTCGGCTCCAAGAGGAGGTCGCCGCGCCCGAGAAGGCGCTGATCACCTCCCTGACGCTGACGATCGACGACACGGCCGAGGAGAACCGGTCGGGGACGGTCCGGATGCTGATCGCTGCCTGCGTGGTCGGCGTGGCGGCGACCGGCACCGCCGCATTCATGCTCGACGGCATCCTCCTTCGTCGGCGGTCCCGGCGTCCTGAGTCCGAGCCCGAGGACGAGGACGAGGACGAATCGGAGCCCGACCACGAGCAGGTGCCCGAGGACGAGCCGCAGCCCGACGACGAACCGCAGCCCGAGGGCGAACCGCAGCCCGAGGGCCACGACTCGGGACCGGAGTCGATGGAGGGGCCCGCGCCCGCCGGCCGGGAAGACGGTCGGGAGGATGACGCTGCCGAGCAGCACACGAGCGGCACGCTCCGCCTACCGGCCACCGGTTCTCGGCGCAGTCCTTGACCACGACGATCTCTCGCCTTCGGGCGCGTGCGACACAGCCGGTCGATGCCGTCGGCTGGCTCACGGCCTATGTCCTTCTGCTGCTGTTCGTCCCTTCGCGACTGGTCTTCGGGCCGCTCGGCAGCGCGGGTGCTCCGTCCATGGTCTTCGGCCTGTGCAGTCTGCTCCTCTGGTTCCTCCTGCGTCTCGGAGCACCGTGGCGGGCGATGGCTCCGCACCAGCCGATCCGAATCGCTCTCGGACTCCTCCTCTTCTCCGTAGGAGTCACCTACGTGCTCGCCATGTCGCGACCCATGAGCTCGGACGAGACGAGTCCGGCCGATGTCGCGCTGCTGGCGCTCGCCTCCTGGGCTGGCACTCTCCTGCTCACCCACGACAGCGTCCACGAGCGCTCCCGACTGGACACCCTCCTCTGGCGGTTCGTCTTCTGTGGCGGGCTCATCGCGTTCTTGGGCCTGATCCAGGTGGTGACGCGCCAGCTGTGGGTGGACCAGCTCTCGATCCCCGGCCTGTCCAGCTCGCCGAGCTACGGACTCGTCTCGCGAGGCGGATACCCGCGACCCTCAGGGACGGCCATCCATCCGATCGAGTTCGGCGTGCTGCTCACCATCCTGCTGCCGCTGACCCTTCACGTCGCGTTCCACCACACCCATCGTCCACCCATCCTGCGCTACTTCCCGGCGCTGGCGGTCGCCGCGATCATCCCGCTGAGCTCGTCGCGGTCCGCCTATCTCGGCGCCATCATCGCTCTGCTGATCTCCATGATCGGCTGGTCCCGGTCACAACGGTGGGGCGCCCTCGGGGTCGCGGTGGCTGGAGTGCTGGCGATGATGGTCATCACACCGAACCTGCTGAACTCGATCGTCGGCCTGTTCACCGGAGCGAGCGAGGATCCGTCGATCTCCTCCCGGACCGACAGCTTCTCGCTCGCGTTCGAGTTCGTGGGTCGACACCCGTGGTTCGGCCGCGGGCTCGGCACGTTCCTGCCGAAGTACCGCATCTTCGACAATCAGTACCTCCTGCTGCTCGTCACGATCGGCATCGTCGGCGCGCTCGTCTTCGTGGCGTTCTTCGTGACCGCAGCAGTAACCATGCTGCGCCTGCGGGCGCGCATGCGTGACGAGGTATCCCGCGACCTCGCGCTGTCATTGGCGGCCGCGATGTTCGCCGGGTTCACCTGCCTCTTCATGTTCGACGCGTTCGCCTTCCCGATGACGATGGGCTCCCTCTTCCTCGCCGTGGGTATCGGCGGAGCCCTGAGACGCATCGAAGACGCGAGATTCGGGCCGCCGAACCTCCTAGAATGAGCGCCGTGCCGGTAAATGTGGCCGCAGTGGTCGTCACCTTCAACAGTGAGCAGCACGTGGCCGACCTCCTCGACAGCATCCCAGCGGCGATGGGCGATCTCACCTACTCCGTGGTCGTGGTCGACAACGGGTCCTCTGACGGCACGCGCGACCTCCTCGCCGGTCGCGCCGACTGCATCGTCGTGCGGTCGACCAACGACGGGTACGCCGCCGGCGTGAACCGCGCCATCCGAGCCTCTCCACCTTGCTCGGCCGTCCTCATCCTCAACCCGGACGCCTCGTTGGACCCTGACTGCGTTCCGATCATGAAGGGCGTCCTCGACAAGCCCGGGGTCGGGATCGTCGCGCCGCGGGTCCGCGAGGCCGACGGCAGCCTGTCACCGACGCTCCGGCGCGGCCCCACGCTGGCGCGTGTGGGAGGCCTCAGCTTCACCGGCATCCCGGCGTTCACGGAGCGGATCGAGGATCCGGACGAGTACGACGAGGAGCACGAGGTCGAGTGGGCCGTGGGCGCGATCCTCCTCGTCGACCTCACGTGCTACGAAGCCGTCGGCGGCCTCGACGAGTCATACTTCCTCTACTCGGAGGAGACCGACTTCAGCCTCCGCGCGAAGGACGCCGGTTGGTCGACGGTCTACACGCCGGAGGCCGGCGCCATGCATGTCGGCGGAGGCTCCGGGGAGAGCTCCACCACCCACACGATGAAGATCCTCAACCGGGTGCGCCTCTACCGCCGCCGCAGGGGCACGCTCCTTGCCTGGATCTA
Organism: uncultured Actinomycetota bacterium; assembly: GCA_963767345.1. Taxonomy (GTDB): domain Bacteria; phylum Actinomycetota; class Actinomycetes; order Propionibacteriales; family Nocardioidaceae; genus Nocardioides. Next base: position 1,842,973 of record CAVYDO010000003.1, on the reverse strand, counting down.
CTTCGGCATCACCGTCCTCGTCGAGATCCGGCGAGGCGTCCTGGGCCACTCGAAGTCGTGGCCGACGGTCCGCGCGCTCCTTCGCCCCTCGCGGCGTCCACCTCTCCTCGGGGCGAGCGACGGCGTCCTCCCTCGCTGAGAACCGGAAGGCAGTACATGAGACGAGTCCTGATGATCGCGCCCGCATGCGACGGAGAGGATGTCGGCGAGTCTTGGGTGGCCTTCCAGTGGGCGAAGCTCCTGTCCGAGGAGTTCGACCTCACGCTGTTGACGACCTACAAGCGTGGACACACTCCGTGCGCGCAGCAGCTTCCCGGGGTCCGAGTGATCGAGTGGGAGGAGCCCCCCGGTGTCGGGCGCTTCGAGCGGCTGAACAGCCTGCTCCAGCCGGGCTATGCGCCCTTCTACGTCCGAGCGCGCAGATGGATCCGCAAGCGGCTTGCCGAAGGCGAGCGGTTCGACATCGCACATCAGGTCGTCCCCGTCGCGATGCGATACCCCTCGCCGGCCGCAGGGCTCGGGATCCCGTTCCTCATCGGGCCCGTCGGCGGCAGCCTCAGCTCACCTCCTGCCTTCGTCGCGGAGGAAGGATCGACGCCGTGGTACCAGCGTCTGCGTCGCCTGGACGCCTGGCGTCTCAAGAGTGATCCCCTTCTGCGACGTACCTTCGAGTCGGCCGACTGCGTGATCGGGGTCGCCGACTACGTACGAGAGCTGCTCTCCGACCTGCGGCTGCAGCGCTTCGAGATCATGAGTGAGACGGCGGTACACGAGGTGCAGGAGCCTGTCGACCGCAGCGAGCACACCGCGCCCCTGCGACTGCTGCACGTGGGGCGCACCGTACGAACCAAGGGCCTGCGAGACACCATTCGCGCGATCGGCATGCTTCGCGATCTCGACCTCGTCCTCGATGTCGTCGGTGACGGGAACGACCGCGAGGCCTGCGAGGCGCTCGCCGCAGAGCTCGGGATAGCCGATCGGATCGCCTTCCACGGGAAGGTCCCCCGGGAGGCCGTCGATGCCTTCTACGAGCAAGCAGACGTCTTCGTGTTTCCCAGCTACCGTGAGCCGGGCGGGAACGTAGCGCTCGAGGCGATGGCATTCGGGCTGCCTCTCGTCGTCTGTCGTCGCGGCGGTCCGGGCGCGAACGTCGACGACACGTGTGCCCTCCTGCTCGAGGCCGAGAGCCCGGAGCAACTGGCGCGCGACTGCGCGGCAGCGATCCGCACACTCGCCCAGGATCCCCAGCTCAGACAGGCAATGGGCGCCGCCGGGAGGGAGCGCGCAATCGACACGCACCTCTGGTCAGGCAGGCTGGCCCGGGTCAGCGAACTCTACGCGGAGCTGGCGGACTGACTGCTACGAGGCCGGCCCCGTGGCGACGATCAGGTTGGTCAGGAATCCGACAGAGCTCGGCCTCGGCTCGATCTCGCCGAGGAGCATCCGGTCGACCCAGCCTTCCCTCACGAAGTCGAGAGCGGCCAGCGACGAGACGACCTCGGGTTGCGCTCTCCAGTGTGCGACGACCTTCGCCGCCAGCACGGTGCCGCCTGCCGGCGGCCGATTGCCTCGCCGTAGGCGCTGAGCCGCCTTGCGCGACACCCGCCGCCCCGAGCTCAACGCGCGCGTCACCGGTTCTAGCGCACCGGGATGCGCGTACGCCGACGGCGCGGGCCGGCCGTCGAGCGGTATCCGCCCGAGCTCCGGGTCGAGCTCGAGCTGCAGCAACGCGAGAAACCTCGAGTGCGCCTTGTCGCGGGGCGCGAGGCGCTCAGCGATCTCGATGAAGCCGTGGTCGAGCATCGGATTGACCACCATCCGCCGGTCGGAGACCGCAACGTCGGTCAGCCCGGCCCACCGTTGCATGCGGTGGCGGAGATAGAGCCAGTCGGTGGCCCGGAACCACTCCTCGCCCCCCGCCGACAGCGCCAGCCACACCTGCTCGTTCGCGGCGTCACGCGCCCAGGCCGAGAAGGCGTCGGTGAGAAGACCGGGCTCCACAGCCTCGTTGACGAGCATGCGCCACGAGGCGAGCCGCTCCGCATCCCGTCGCGAGAATGTCCGGTCGCGCACCCGGCCGACGTAGTAGAAGCCGCGGGCGATCTCGCCTCCCAGGCCCGAGATCCGCACCCCTTGGTCGAAGTGGCGTTCCGCGATCCGTTGAGCGGCGAGGGCAACCGGATCCGACATCGCCTCCAGCCGGACCGCCTCCGCACACACGAGGCGCCAGGCTTCGTCCGGTCGGACCGCATCGACGTCCGCGAGGCCCTGCACATCGTGAACGATTCCGTACCGCTGCGCGATCGCGCTCGCGATCGCGACGTCGCCGGTGCCCGGAACGCTCAGTGTCATCGCGCGCAGACCCCTACGGCGAGCGGCAGGGATCGCGCTCAGCAGCAGTCGCGAGTCGAGGCCGCCCGTGAGCTGGAGCACCGCATCGGGGTGGTCGTCCAGCAGCGCCGCCAGAGAGGTCCGAAGCAACGCGGCCGACTCGGCGACGGCTGACTCCAGCCCGATCGGCTCAGCCGCACGCTGCGCAGCCTCCTCGGTGCGAACGCCGTCCCCGTCGAGGAAGCCGACTGCACCTGGCGTGAGTTTGCCAATGCCCTCGAAGAGGGTGCGCTGACCGAGCTGCCAGCCCAGGAGCGACTGCACGCCGACGCCGATCGAGTCGAGCGGAGCGGACCGGGCCCAGCCAGCGAGGAGAGCGGAGCTCGAGACGAGCGCCTCACCGGTGGCGCCGGGATCGCTGTGGAAGAGGGGACGGAAGCCCATCGAGTCGGCGACAAGCCGCACGCCTGTGCCCGCCGCCGCCGCGGCGGCGAACGGCGGCAGCATCGACGCGAGCGCCGAAGGATCGGCGCGCATCGCCCGGTCGATCTCGCTCGGGGCCACTGCTCCGGCCGATCGGCGCCGAACGCGGGAGAGGATCAGCGCTTCGGACGGCTCGGACGGCCCGGCTCGCAGCCCCCAATGACGCAGGTGCAACGGTCCTTCGTCGATGCGCTCGGCGTCCCCGAGCTCGCGCTCGATCCGAGGAGGGACGGCTCCGGTGGTGGCGAGGAATCCCGGCAGCGCCGCTGCGCGGAACACCGCGCTAGGCTCCGGCGAGCTTCGTGTCGATGAACTCGCTGAGCGTGCCCACCGTCTCGAACAGCTCGGCCCCGAACTCGTCATCGTCGATGGTGATGTCGAACCGGTCCTCCAGGGCCGCGACGAGCTCCAGGACACCCAGGGAGTCGAGCTCCGGGATGGAGCCGAACAGCGCGGTACCGGCATGGAGATCCTCCGGCTGCTGCGACAGTTCGAGCGTCTCGACGAGAACGACGCGAACGGCATCTTGGGTATCGGACATGGGCATGCTCCTCGATGTGTTTCAGACCAGGACTTCTGCGGGCATGGGGTGCCCCAGGAAGGCGGTCGGACTGGCGGTGAGGCCGTAGGCTCCGGCTTGGAAGATCACCACGAGATCGTCGATCTCGGCAGGTGGGAGTGAGACATCGTCGCCGAGGAGATCCAACGGTGTGCACAGACATCCCACGACGTTGACTCCGTCCCCGGGCGGCTCCTCGATGCGGTTGCCGACGACCACAGGGTAGTTGCGGCGAATGGCCTGGCCGAAGTTTCCGGACGCGGCGAGCTGGTGGTGCATGCCTCCGTCGACGACCAGGTAGGTCCTGCCCCGCGAGACCTTGCGGTCCAAGACCCGTGTGACGTAGACGCCACACTCCCCGACGAGATAGCGGCCGAGCTCGACGACCGGGCTCGCGTCGGGAAAACGGTCCGCGATCGGTCCGTCCACGAGCGTCCCGAGCTCGGCGGCGACGGCCTCCAGGTCGAGGGGTCGGTCGCGGACCGTGTACGGGATGCCGAAGCCGCCGCCGAGGTTGAGATAGCGCAACGGCGTCGGGAGATGTTCCGCGAGGTCGGTCACGAGATCGACGGTGCGCCGCTGTGCCTCTGCGATGATCTCGGCGTTGAGGTTCTGAGAGCCGGCGAAGATATGGAATCCGACCACGTCGACGCCGGTCGCGGCGTACTCACGCAGCACCGCCGCCACCTCCTCGGCGTCGATGCCGAACTGCTGCGGCCCGCCGCCCATCCGCATCCCCGATCCCTTGACCGCGAAGTCGGGGTTGACCCGGATGGCGACCGTCGGGGTGATGCCGAGCTCCTCGCCGGCGGCGACGGCGCGATCCAGCTCCGTCCTGGACTCCACCTCGAGGATGATTCCTGCCGCGACGGCCTGACGGATCTCGACCGGCGCCTTGCCCGGTCCGGCGAAGCTGACCCGGTCAGGACGGATCGGCGTGTCCAGGGCGACCAGCAGCTCCAGTCCGGACGCCACGTCGATGCGGTCGACGCGACGGGACAGATGTTGAACCATCGCCGGCATCGGGTTGGCCTTCATCGCGTAGCTCAGCTCGACACGCTCCGGCAGCAGCGCACGCAGTCGATCGATCCGGACGTCCAGGACGCCTCGGTCGTAGGCGAAGAACGGTGTCGAGCCCACCCGTGCCGCGAGGCGGCTGAGCGGCATCCCGCCCACCCTCAGCTCGCCGTCGGCCACACCGAACGGAGCCGCGTGTTCCTGCGGCGTCATGCCGTCACCTCCGACTTGATGAGATTTCGATCGAACTTCCCGTTCGGCGACCTGGGCAGGTCGGCACGCACGTCGATCGCGGACGGCACCATGAAGAGCGGCAACGACTGCCGCAGAGCCGTCGTGAGAGCGGCGGCATCAAGCACCTCCCCCGCCGGGGTCGCCGCAAGCACAATCCGCTGACCCAGCGCGGGATCCTCCACACCGACGGCCACACAGTCCCGTACGAGACCCGTGCTGTACGCCGCCTCCTCCACCTCGGTCGGGCTGACGCGGTAGCCGGAGGTCTTGATCATGTCGTCCTTGCGTCCGACGAAGTACAAGAAGCCGTCGTCGTCGGCCACCACCGTGTCGCCCGACCACACCGCCATCTCCGGTGTGCGCCACTCCTGGCCCGGGCGCCGGACGAGTCGGTAGCGCTCCGCGGTCCGCTCCGGATCGTTCCAGTAGCCCAGCCCCACGAGGGCGCCGCGATGGACCAGCTCGCCCTCCTCGCCGGGAGCGCACGGTGTGCCGTCCGGGCGGAGCACGAGGATCTCGGCGTCGGGGATCGCCTTGCCGATCGAGTCGGGTCGCCGGTCGATCTCGGCCGGGTCGAGGTAGGTCGATCGGAACGCCTCGGTGAGGCCGTACATGAGGTAGGGCTGCGCGTGGGAGAAGAGGCCGCGAAGTCGGGCGAGCGTCGCCCGCGGCATCCGACCTCCGGTGTTCGCCCAGTACCGCAGGCGTCCGGCGACCTCCGGCGGCCACGGCACGTCCGCGACCTGCAACCAGAGCGGGGGCACACAGGTCAGGCCCGTCACGCCGTACCGGGCGCAGGCCTTCGGCACCTCGCGAGGCAGCAGGTAGTTGAGGAGCACGCAGTGCGCGCCGACTGAGAACGCCGTGGTGACCTGGCTGAGGCCGGCATCGAAACTGAGCGGCAGGACGCTCAGGATGACGTCGGCGCTGGTGTTCTCGAGATAGGAGCTCACACTCTCCGCTCCCACGATGAGGTTGCGGTGGCTCAGCACGACGCCCTTGGGACTGCCGGTGCTTCCCGAGGTGTAGAGGATCGCCGCGGGGTCGACGTCGATGACCCCCGTCGGGGTTGGGCTCGCGTCCTGGTCGTCGCCCGCTGGCCAGGGGTGCAGCCGCTGGGGCGCGGCCGGATCGACGGGGAGCGCTCCGACCACGACGACATCGGTCACAGTGTCGGGCATGACGGCTGTCAGCTGGGCCAGCCGATCGGTCGAGGTGACGAGGACGGTCGCCCCACTGTCCCGGAGGATGTGACCCACCTGTGGAGCCTTGAGCACGTGGTTGATCGGCACGAACATGCCACCGGCCGCTGATGCCGCGAAGATCGCCGCGACGGTCTCGAACCGCTTCTCCAGATAGATCGCGACGCGCTCGCCGCGCTCTAGGCCGATGCGCTGCAGCAGGGCGGCGGCCACACGCGTCTCCGTCCACACCTGGGCATAGCTCAGCGTCTCGCCGCGGTAGGACAGCGCGTCCGCTTCCGGTGCCGCGGCGTTCGCCTGCTCCAGGAGGTGATGCAGGTTCGTGCGCATCACGGCTCTCTCCGCTCCCGGATGAACCGGTCGAGCTCGGCCGCGTCGTCGAGGTCGACGTACCGACGGCCCTGCGCGTCGACCGCGTCCCCTGCTCCGTCGCCGGGGACTGCGGGACCTGGAGTCGCGACCCCGAAGAGCGAGTCGTACACGCCGACATATGCCTCGGCCTGTGGACGCCAGTCGAGCTCCGCCGACACCCGCTTACGTGCGGCGAGACCGAGCCGGACCCTCAGGTCCGGGTCGTCGATGAGGGTCTCCACCGCGTCGGCGAATGCGGCGATGTCGCCGGACGGCACGTAGATGACCGTCTCCCCGCCGGAGACACGCGTCTCGACGAGGTCGAACGAGACGGACGGAAGTGCGTAGGACATGTATTCCATCGTCTTGTTCATCGTTGAGAGATCGTTGAGCGCCGTCTTGAGGTCAGGGCAGAGGCCGATGTCGGCCGCGCTGAGGTGCTCCGCGATCGCCACGCGGTCGACACGTCCGGTGAACCTCACGTGATCGTTCAGGTCCAGTGTCCTCGCCTGCGCCTTCAGGTCCTCCAGGCAGTCGCCGAAGCCGAGCAGCGTCGCCGTGACATTCGTCCGTCCCCGTCTGTGGACGAGCTCGTCCAGGACCAGGAGCACCTGGTCGACGCCGTCCTGCGGCCCCATGATGCCGAGATAGACCAGGTTGATCCGGTCCGCGGCTCGCGGGTGCTCCGGATAGATCGGACGCATCTGCCGCGTGTCGGGTCCGCTGCGGACGACCGTGACGTCATCAGGCGCGTGCCCGCCTCGGCGTACGGCGATCGCCTTGTAGGACTCGTTGGTCGAGATCACCCGGTCGGCGGCCTTGAATGTACGCCGCTCCAGCCAGCGAAGTCCCCCGTACTCAAGCCGCTTCAGCAGTCCGTTGGGCTTCCCGAACCGGGAGACGAACAGCTCCGGGTTGAGGTCGTGGTGGTCGAAGACGAACCTCACGCCGAGCGGGCGCCACATCAACGCCAGGAGCCAGAACGTGTCCGGCGGGTTGCACGCCTGGATGATGTCGAACCGCTGGTTGCGCCGGACCTTCATCGACAGCCACGCGGTCCGCGCCCAGCTGTATGCGAACTCCCAGGCGAAGCCGAACAGCCCCTCGGCCTCGGGAGCCGGCCGGTACTTGTAGATGTCGACCCCGTCTATGTGTTGACGTGCCGGGTCGTCCGGACCCTTCGGGCAGATGACGCTCACCCGGTAGCCGCGCGCGATGAGCGCCTGGCACTCGAGCCACACCCGTCGATCGAGGGGCACCGGAAGGTTCTGGACGATGATCAGGACGTGGGGTCCTGACCGCCTGGTTCTACTCGCTCTCACTCTTCTCCGCCTCCCGCAGCAGCTCCATCAGTCGTGCCGCCCTGTGACTCCAGCTGTTGTCCTTCACCGAGCGCCGGATCTCGTCCGGCTCCCGAGGTGCGCACGCCACCTCACGCACGCGCTGCGCGAACCGGTCGAGATCCGTCTCTGCGAAGACGAACCGTGGGTCCAGGCCGTCGAGCGTCGCGAGAGAGGTCGAGACCACCGGCACGCCCGCCGCAAGATACTCCAGGGTCTTGAGCGGGTGGCTACGGCGGTTGAAGGTCGACTCGACGTAGGCGGTCAGCCCGACGTCCAGCGCTCGCAGGTAGTGGGGAATGCGATCCCTCGGCACCTCATCGATCCACTGCACTCCCGGACGCTCGGCCAGCCGTGAGAAGGCCTCGTCCTCCGCGGGTGAGTCGAAGAAGCGCGGACCGACGAGGAGCAGACTGATCCCGGCGCGCTGAACCGCCTCGAGCGCGCGGAGGTCGGTGCGCGAGTTGAACTGACCGACGACGCCGGCGACGGGATGCGGAAGCATGACGTCGGGCGCCGGCGCCACGTCGGGCACTTGGAAGCGCTTCAGGTCTGCCCCGTTCGCAAGCCATCCGGGTACGTCGGATCCGCGCTGCAGGTGGCGGGCCAGATCTTGCGTGACCGCCAGGACGATGTCGGCAGATCGGATGTTCGCCTCCCGCGACCGCGACAGGTAGCGCTTGCTCACGCCCCAGATCGGTCCCGCCTCGACGAAGTCGTCCGTGGCGTAGTAGACCTTCACGCCCGGGAGCCGCCGGGTCAGGGCGAGCATCGGAGCCGTCGTAGAGGCGACCACCGCGCGGGGGCTCAACCCGTTCTTGCGCAGATAGCGGAGTGCGGCGTGGGCGCGCCGCCGATTGGCGACCGCGCGGAGGACGGGGCGCTGCACTCCCGGGAGGGTGAGCGCCGTCAAGCGGGTGACGCTAGGGGCGGGCTCACTCACCGCCGGCAGCCCCAAGCGCCGCGCCTCCTGGAAGAACCTCGGCGTGTCGACCCAGATCACCGGGCAGGTCTCCGACAGCGCGGTCACCAGCTGTCGGTCCGTGCCGGCGAGCGTGTCCCACCCGACACCCGGGAAGTAGAGGACGGGGCCGCCCTGGGGACCGGCACTGCTCTTCCTCACGGCTCCCGACGAACGATCTGCGGCGACCGGCTTGGCATTGAAGTCGTCGGTGCGCCGCCGCCCGGTCCACCGGGCGACGCGCTGCCCCACGTGATAGCGGACGAGCTGGACGGTGGAGCGAGAGTCCGCAACCACCTGACGCTTCTGGCCGGCGCACTGTGTCAACGCGTCGCGATAGACGACGACCTGACGCGCGGCGGCACTCTCGAGCGAGAAGCCGTCCACCACCTGACGACCGAACCTGCCGAGATCCGCCCGACGTGATGCGCTGTCGAGGAGCGGGAGGAGCTCGCGACGCAGCCGAGCCGGTCCGGTCTCCACACCCACGCCGATGCCGTACCAGCCCTGCCAACGGAACTCGTCGACGCTCTCGGGAGCGAGGGCCCGGAAGTAGCCGTGCTCGCCCTGGACGACCAGGGGCTTTCCGAAGGCCAGGGCTCGGAGGGCGGAACCCCCCATGCCGAGCACGACGTCGGCGGCCGAGTAGGCGGTGCGTGGATCGGACAGCTCACCGGTCAGGACGACGGTCTGCCTCCCCACCGCCTCGTTCGTACGGCGTGCGGCCTCCTCCACGGCCGGTCGCGCCTTCCCGTCGCCGACCACGACCAGCTGGAACGGTGCAGTGTCGGCCAGGTCAGCCGCGACCTCGATCGCCGTGAGGATTCCCTCGGACTTGAGCTCCGGGACCAGGCGGCTGACGACGACGACCACGGGCCGGTCATCGAGCCGCCACTCCGTCCGGAACCGGTCGACGTCGTCGACGGCGGCGGGACGGTTGTGGTCGAGGTCCACGGGAGGCTCGATCAGGTGCACGGCCGTGCGCCCGGACGCCTGCTCCTGAGCGGAGATCTGCTGCGTGCCGACGACGAGGGGCAGCCACCGCGGCAGGAAGGGGGCGACGGCCATCGACATCACGGTGCATACCGCGGCCACGTCGGGAAGCATCTCCGTGGCCATCGCCGCCTCCATGCCGGGTGGCCACTCGTAGCCGTGGACGATGTCGATCTCGCGATCGATGACGAGTTGGCGCAACGCCCGCGCGATGCGGAGGGACGGCCTACGGCCAGGCTCCGGGGACTCGACGAACTCCAGGCCGAGCTCCTCGATCCGTTCACAGAGGGAGCCGCGCCGACCGAAGACGATGCACTCGTGCCCAAGCCGTGAGACGGCGGCCGCGAGCTCGATCGCGTTGGTCTGGCTCCCTCCCATGTTGAGGTCGTGCGGGTACACCAGGATTCTCATACGGAGGCCCTCCCCCTCGTCGCCTGCAGCAGCAGTCTGAGGCTGTTGCGCTGCCAATACCCGAGTCCGGCAATGACGGCCAGAGCCAGCGCAGCGGCAGTCACGGCGGCGACGAACGGCATGTCGATGTTGTCCGCGAGGAAGCGGCTCGCGAGCCAGGTCAGGATCCCTGCCGCGATCGGCAGGCCGACCGCGGCGAGGACTCTGCGCACCCCGATGCCGACCCTGTGCAGGCTCCAGACGTAGAGCGGAGCGATGATGATCAGGCCCACCACGAGCTGGGCCGCGGCGACGCCGGCACCGCCGTACGACCGGACGGCAAGGAGCATCAGCGGCAGCGCCACGACGAACGCACAGAGCTGGATCACGAGCAGCACGCCCGACTTGCCATGGACGACCAAGTAGTCGTACGCGAGCTCGAAGCAGATCCGCAGTGCCGCGAACGCCGCCATCCACATGAGCACCTCGGCCGCGCCCGACCACGCTACGCCGTAGACGAACTCGACGACCGGGGTCGCCGCGCCGCTGATCGCGAGGCACGCGGGGACCGCCACGCAGGAGAGGACGGTGAGCACCCGGGAGAAGTTGCGGGACATGCGCTCCGGGTCGTGCTTGAGGGCGGAGAACGCGGCCGGGGCGACCGCGCGGAGCGGAAGCGAGAAGATCGACACCGGCCAGCTCGCGAGGTTGTAGGCGAGCACGTAGAGGCCGAGCGCCTGCGCACCGAGCATCGAGCCCACGATCATCTGGTCCACGTAGCCCGAGGCGAAGACCACGATGCTCGATGCCGCCAGCGGCAGGCCGAACCGGAACAGCCTCGCCGCGATCTCCCGGTCCCATCCCCAGCGGTAGGGCACGGGCGACCAGTGGACGAGCATGATGGCGAAGACGACGCTCGCGACCAGCCGCCCGATCGCGAGGCTCATCGCGCCCCAACCCGACAACGCGAGCAGCAGGGACAAGCCGGCGCCGAGCCAGGTGTTCGTCTGGTCGGCGATCGTGCGCTGCTTCTGCATGAACTCGCGCTGCAGGATCGCGGCCGGCGTCGCGACGAGGCCGTTGAGCAGGACCGACAGCGCCATCACCTGCACCACCGGCGTCGCTCTCACATCGCCGAGACCGGTCGAGATCGCCGGCGCGCCGAGGACGATGGCGACCGTGAGCACGAGGCTGCTCGCCACGGAGATCGTGTTGATGGTCGGGGCCATCTTCGCCGGGTCGTCGCGCCACCGGATGATGGCGAGGCTCACGCCCAGCTCGTTGAAGCTCAGGATGGCGAGCAGGGTGACGGTGGCGATCGCGAAGATGCCGAACTGATCGGGACCCAGGACCCGGGCCAGGGCGATGCCGATGGCGAGAGTGCCGAGCCGCGAGACGATCGTGTTGCCGAAGCTCCACCCGAGCGCACGGGACGCGCGGTGGGAGACCGAGTCTTCGGTGTCACTCTCGGTCATCGTGACGTCGCGTGAGCAAGCTGTGCGACGACGCGTTCCTGCTGCTCGGCGGTCAGATGCGGGAACATCGGCAGGGACATGATCCGATCGGAGGCGGCCTCGGCCACCGGGAACTGTCCGCGGTGATATCCGAGACCGGCGTACGCCGCGGTGAGGTGCAACGGCGTCGGGTAGTGGATCGCAACGCCGATGCCGGCGGCCGCCAGGTCCGCCATCACCCGCTCCCGCTCCTCGACCTGCACGACGTACAGGTGCCAGACGTCCTCGTTACCGGCGCGAACCGCGGGGGCGCGGACACCCTCCACGCCGGCAAGCAGCCGGCCGTAGCGATCTGCGGCGGCGCGCCGGGCGGCGTTCCACCCGTCGAGGCGACGCAGCTTCGCCCGCAGCACGGGCGCCTGCACGGCGTCGAGGCGTGCATTCATTCCGATGCGGTCGTGCACGTACTTCACCGAGCTCCCATGCGCCGCGACGTTTCGCACGTACGCCGCGAGCTCGGCGTCGTTCGTCATCACCGCACCACCGTCGCCGGCCGCTCCGAGGTTCTTGCCCGGGTAGAAGCTGGTCGCGGCCATGCGCCCCAGAGCGCCGGCGCGACCGGCGCTCGACGACGCGCCCTGCGACTGCGCGGCGTCCTCGACGACCGCGACCCCTCGAGCCTCGGCGACCTGGAGGATGTGCTTCAAGGGTGCCGTCTGGCCGTACAGGTGCACCGGCACCACGGCGCGGGTGCGCGGCGAGATCGCCGCCTCGACCGCCTCCGGGTCGATGAGGAGGTGCTCCGGGTCGACGTCGACGAACACCGGGACCGCGCCGATGCGCGAGGCTGCCTCCGCCGTGGCGATGAAGGTGTTCGCCGGCATCACGACCTCGTCGCCCGCCTCGACTCCGACGGCGCGGAAGGCGAGCTCGAGGGCGTCGGTCCCGTTGGAGACCCCGACGACGTGCTCGACGCCGATGTAGTCGGCGTACTCCTCCTCGAACGCCGCAACCTCGGGACCCCCGATGAAGCCCGCCGAGGCGAACTGCGCCCGCCAAACGGGCAGGACCTCGTCCGCGATCTCCGCCTGCTGCGACGCGATGTCGAGGAACGGAATCTGTGCACTCACGCCTGTACTCCCAACTGTCGGGCCGGTATCCCGGCCCAGGTCTGCCCGTCTGGAACGTCGCGGAGGATGGCCGCGCCCATGCCGACCGTCGCCGCCTCTCCGATCGTGAGCCCCTGGCGGATGCTCGAGTTCATTCCGAGGTAGGCGGCCTCGCGCACGTGGACGTGTCCGCCGAGGGCCACCCCGGCGGCGAGGGTGGCGAAGTCATCGAGGGTGTCATCGTGGGTGACGGTGCAACTCGGCATGACCACGACGTGACGTCCCAGGCGTGCGTCGGCGGTGACCACCACGCCGTCGAGCAGGATGCTGCCGGCTCCGACATCACTCGTCGAGCCGACCTGCGCCGACCCGGCGACGAAGGTCGCGAAGCGGTCGTCCGTGGCGCCCAGTGCGGCAAGACGCCGCACCACCTCCCGCCGGACCGTGCTCGGGCCGACGCACACGAGCAGCCGCTCGTCGCGATCGGCGGCCTCGTCGATGCCTCCGACAACCTGTACGCCGCCCACGACGTCGCCGTGGAGGCTGGTGTCGTCGTCGAGGATGCCGACGACACCGGTGATGCCGGTGGCGAGCACCTCTCGGGCCAGTCCGCTCGCTCCCACGAGCAGCAGCCCCTCATCCGTGGTCATCTGTGGTCTTCCGTTCGGGTCGGCCGCGGGTACCGGGCGAGCCTAGGGAAGGAGCGAGCCGCGTTCGCGCGAAATCGGCGAACTGGTGCCAGTAGGTTGGCGGCGTGGCGAGAATCGTGAACCTCTGCTTCCACGGCATCGGTGCTCCGGCCCGCGACCTCGAGACCGGAGAGGCGCCGTACTGGATCGGCTCCGAGACGTACGACGCGGTGCTCGACCTGGTGGCCGACCGCGACGACGTATGTCTCAGCTTCGACGACGGCAACGCCTCCGATGTCGAGATCGGCCTGCCGGCGCTCCTGGAGCGCGGTCTCACCGCCACCTTCTTCGTCCTCGCCGGTCGTCTGGACCGGCCCGGCAGTCTCGCAAGCGACGACGTGAGGTCGCTCGTCTCCGCCGGCATGAGCGTCGGCAGCCACGGAATGAACCACGTGCCGTGGAAGGGACTGGACGACACCGCTCTCGACCAGGAGCTGGTCGCGGCCCGGGACCGGCTCGCCGAGGTGGCCGCAGTCCCGATCTCCTCGGCCGCGCTGCCGCTCGGGCGCTACGACCGACGAGTGCTGCGCAGGCTCGCCGAGCTCGGTTACACCGGCGTGTACTCCAGCGACCGGCTCCAGGCGCGCCGAGGCTCGTGGCTCCAGCCTCGTTTCAGCCTCCGCTCGCACGACACGGTGGAGACTGTCGCCTCGCAGATGCTCGCTCCTTCGTCGGTCCGCACACGTGTCAGGGGCGGCGTGGTGGGCATGGTCAAGCGCTGGCGCTGAGCTCCGACAGCCCCACCGCGTCTTGGGGCGGGCGAGGTGCACGGCTCAGTCCTCGGGATCGCGGAGGACGTCGATCACGCGCTGCTGGTCGGTCTCGGAGAGCTCGTGGTAGAGCGGCAGGATGAGGGTCTTGTCGGTCAGCCGATCCGTGACGGGGAGCGGCCCGATGTCGTCGCGGGAGGCGTAGGCCGGCTGCCGGTGAGAGGCCATGATGCCGCGTCTGGCGGAGATGTCGGCATCGGCCAGGCGCGTGAGCAGCCCTTCCCGGTCGAGTGGGTAGCTCTTCTCTACCTCGACCCAGTAGCTCTGGAAGTTGCTGGTGCCGAAGGCAGGGTCGGCGACGGCGCGCAGCCCGTCGATGCCGTCGATCGCCTCGGCGTAGCGGCCGGCAAGCTCACGACGGCGCGCGACGAGCGCGGGCAGCCGGTCGAGCTGGACGAGACCGATGGCCGCCTGCACGTCGGTCATCCGGTAGTTGAAGCCCACCTCGGCGTACTCCTCCGGCGGAGCCAGGACGCTGCCGTGACGGTCTGCGGCGGAGACGGACATCGCATGCTCACGCAGGGTGCGGGCACGGTCGGCCCACTCGGCGCGGCGGGTCGTGATCATCCCGCCCTCACCGGTGGTGAGGAGCTTGCGCGGGTGGAAGGACCAGGCGGTGATCTCGGCACCCGCGCCGACGGGCCGCCCGTGATAGGTCGACCCCGCGCCGCAGGCGGCGTCCTCGACGACCACGATCCCGCGCGGCTCGCACAGCGTCCGGATCGGCTCGAGATCGAGCGGCTGGCCACCCTGGTCGACGGCGATGACGGCCTTGGTGCGCTCCGTGAGCGCGGCCGACAGGCCGCGAGCGGTGACATTCCCGGTGAGCGGGTCGACATCGGCGAACACCGGCCGTGCGCCGACGTAGACGGCGGCATTGGCGGTCGCGATGAAGGAGAAGGACGGCACCACCACGTCGTCGCCCGGACCGACGCCGGCGACGACGAGGGCAAGATGCAGTGCGGTGGTGCAGCTGCTCGTGGCGACGGCGTGCCGGGCCTCCTGCTGCTCCGCGAAACGGCGCTCGAACTCGGCCACCCGCGGGCCCTGGGCGATCCAACCGGAGCGGATCGCCTCGGCGACGGCGGCGACCTCCTCCTCACCGAGCCACGGCTTCATCACGTTGACGCGCGTCATGCACGTACCTCGCGGCCCGCGGCGATCTCGTCGCGCAACGGCTGCCACCAGGTCACCAGGTCGCGCAGCCCCTCTTCGAGGGGGATCTCCGCGACGAAGCCGAGGTCGCGCTCGGCGGCCGAGACGTCGGCGAGGCGGCGTACGACGCCGTTGACCGCACGCTCGGGACCGTGCTCTACGTCGAGATCGGAGCCCATCACGTGCAGCAGCGTCTCGGCCAGGCCGAGCAGGCTGACCTCCTCGCCGCGGGCGATGTTGTAGACGCCCTCGTTGACGTCGCTCGCCGCGGCCAGGATGTTGGCCCGCGCGATGTCGACGGTGTAGGCGAAGTCCATCGTCTGCTTGCCGTCGCCGAAGATCAGCGGTGCCTGGCCGTCGACGATGCGCTCCATCCAACGCACCAGCACCTCGGTGTAGAGGCCGTGCACGTCCATGCGTGGGCCGTAGACGTTGAAGTAGCGGAGCAGGACGTAGTCGAGACCCTGCATGGCACGGAAGCTGCGGATCATGCCCTCGTTGAAGGACTTGGCGGCGCCGTAGAAGGTGTCGTTGTTGTGATGGTGGTGCCGCTCCCCCGTGGGGAAGTCCTCCGCCATGCCGTAGACGGACGCCGACGACGCGGCGACGAGCTTGCCGACCCGGTGCTCGGCAGCCGCCTCCACCACGTTGAAGGTGCCGTCGACCAGGACCTCCAGGGCCAGCCGGGGCTCCTCGGCGCACTGGGTGATGCGGATCGCGGCCTGGTGGAAGACCAGGTCCTTGCCCCGGGTCAGGTCGTGCACCAGGTCGCGGTCGCAGATGTCCGCCTCGACCAGGGAGACCTTCCCACTCGCGAGTGCGTCGTCCAGGTTCGCGCGGCGCCCGCGGACCAGGTTGTCGAGCACGTCGACGTGGGCGACACCCGCGTCGACGAGCTGGTCGACCAGGGTCGAGCCGATGGTGCCCGCGCCGCCCGTGACGAGCACGTTCGCACCGTCGAGCCGAGTCATACCGTTACCTCCTCCCCGGCCAGGAGGCCGGGATCGATCAGGGCGCCGCCCTGCTTGACACTTGTCGTTGCGGCCTCGAGGACCGAGAGCACACGCAGCCCGGCCGCGCCGTCTGTCGGGGATGCCTCGCCGGAGCGGATGCTGGCCGCGAACTGAGCGACCATCTGACCCAGGGCCTCACGCTCGGGAAGGGCGGGGGACCAGGTGTCGCCGAGCCGGTAGGAGATCGCGGCGTCCGTGCGGTCCGCCACGCCCTCACGCGCCAGGTCGACCCCCCGGTCGTAGACGCTGATCCGCTGCTGAGGGTTGAGATCGTCCCACACGAGGGTCCGTCGGCTGCCGCCGATCACCATCTGCCGGATCTTGGTGGGGCTCAGCCAGTTGACGTGCACGTGGGCGATCGCCCCGGATGCGAGCGGGAGCGTGAGATAGCCGACGCATGAGTTGCCGGCGCCGATCGGGTCGGCGCCGTGCGCGGCGACACCGGTCGGGCGCAGTCCACCGGGCAGCACGTAGTCGAGGATCGACAGGTCGTGCGGCGCCAGGTCCCAGAAGACGTCGACGTCGGGCTGGATCAGCCCGAGGTTGATGCGCACCGAGTCGACGAAGAGGATCTCGCCGAGGGCGCCGTCGTCGACGAGCTCCCGGATCTTCTGCACCGCCGGCGTGTAGCAGTAGGTGTGGTCGGCCATCAGGGTGAGGCCGCGCTCACCGGCGAGGTCGACCATCCGGCGCCCCGACTCGACGCTGTCGGCCAGCGGCTTCTCCACCAGCACGTGCTTGCCGGCCCCCAGGGCCGCGACCGCGATGTGCTGATGGGTGGCCGCCGGGGTCGCGATCGCGATCGCGTCCACGTCGTCGCGGGCTAGCACGTCCTCGAGCGAGGCCGTTACGTCTACTCCGCTTCGCGCACCGAGAACCCTCTCGGCGCGTGCCACATCGAGGTCGCACACCGCGACGAGGTCCCAGTCACCGCTTCCCCGGAAGTTGCGGATCAGATTAGGCCCCCAGTAGCCGGCGCCGACCACGGCGACACCCAGCCGATCTTGCGAGTCCATGCTCTCTCTTTCCCTGTGAGTGATTCTCGTGCATCCGCCGCAGCGCGCGCAGTAGCCCAGCCGGGCCATACCTCTGCCCTCGGCCAGTTCCACACGGTATCCGTGGCGCCGTGGCTTCGGGCGCGATCCGGCAACTCCGGGCGCTCGGGCCCGAGCCTGGTGCTCGTCGCCGCGAAGGTGCTAGCTCACGTCGTAGCGGAACCGGATGTCGACGAAGTAGCTCGCTCCGGGCGCCGCGATCTTGGGCAGCCTCTGGGCGCTCCTGGGCTGGAAGTGCGCGCTCTTGCTACGCGACACGACGAGCGGCCCCGAACGGAACTGCTTGGTCCGGAAGTAGTTCTTGGCCTCGAGGTAGCCTCCGCGCTTCGAGTAGCTGGACACCACGTAGGACTGCTTGGCCTGAAGACGGACCGGGCGGGTCAGCACCACTTCGTGCCAGCCGGGTCCCATAGTACCGCTCGACACCGCCGTCGCCAGGCGTCGTCCGTTGGCGCGCCAGAGTGTGATCGTGCGCGTGGTGGTCCGCTTGGCTCGAGCGTAGAAGCGGAGTGCGGTCACCTCGCCGGAGATCTTGGGGGTGAACTGGAGACCGACCGTCGCCGCCTTGGCCCGTCCCTTGGCCACCCGAGAAACCGGCCTGCTCCCGAAGAGGGTCTGCTCCTTGGCCGTCGACCGCGCCGCCGGCGAGCCGCTGCCGGCGGGCACGAACAGGACGTCGACGCCGTAGTCGGTGGCGTTGTAGGTGCTGTTGGGATAGCCGCCCGTGGCACCGTAGCGGTAGCGGCCGTTGTTGCCGGCCGGTGCCGTCAGGCTGCCCGACGTCCAGGCCTGGTTGTAGAAGCCGCCGGTCGCCGAGTAGTGCCCCTGCGGCGCGAGGTACGACGCGACGTAGGTCGTCCCGGCGGTGACCTGGAGCGGAGTCGCGAGCGCCTGCTGCTGCCAGCCCGACGCTGTCTCGTCGGTGAACGTCGCACTCGCCAGCAGCTGTCCCGTGGAGCTCCAGATGGATCCCTTGTGGGTCCCGCCGTTCTGTGACCCGCCCTTGTAGAACCGCAGGTGCGTGATCGTGCCGTCCTCACTGGGCACGAACGCCGTGCCGAGCTCGACGGCGTCGGGGTCGCTCACCACGGCGACCTGCGGCGCCGACGACCCGAACAGGCTCTGCGAGTTCGGCGCGGGCGTCGGTGTCGGTGTCGGTGTGGGAGTGGGCGTCGGTGTCGGTGTGGGAGTGGGCGTCGGTGTCGGTGTGGGAGTCGGCGTCGGCGTCGGTGTGGGAGTCGGCGTCGGCGTGGGAGTCGGCGTCGGTACCTCGGAGCGCTCGAACACGACGTCCACGAAGTAGTTCGCCCCGCCCCACGTCTGGGTCGGCATCCCGCCGGTGGCGGCGTAGAGGTAGAGACCGTTGCTCTGGGCGCGAGCCGTCAGGTCACCCGAGGTGTGGGCGGGCCCGAAGAAGCCACCGGTCGAGGCGTAGTGGCCCTGGGGCGCGAAGTACGACGCGATGTAGGTGGTGCCCGCGGACACGTCGACGGGGGTCTGGAGCTGTGCGGTCTGCCAGCCGGTGGCGGTCTCACCGCCGAAGGTGACGGTGGCCAGCCGGGTGCCGTCGGTGCGCCAGAGCGAGCCGGTGTGGGTGCCGCCGTTGCCGGCACCCTTGAAGAACCGGATCGCCTTGATCTTGCCGTTGACCGCCGGCGTGAACGCCACTCCCAGCTCGACCGGTGTGCCCTCGGCGTTGGCCGGGACGTCGGGCAGGAGGTCACCGAAGAGCGTCTGGCTGCTCGGAGAGTCCGCCGACCGGGTGCGGAAGGTCCACGACTGGGGCGCCATCGGGGTGCCGTCGTCGGCGGCGACGACGCCGCTGACCGCGACCTGGATGTCGGCGTCGGCCGGCAGCGGGACGCCGTGGCTCCAGGTCAGCGTGCGCGAGTCGCCGCTCATCGTCACGGTGCCGGTCAGGGCGGCTCCGCCTGAGCTGACCGTCAGCTGGGATCCGGGGGCGATGGCGTCGCTGAAGGTGACCTTGACCGGGCTCTGCCGAGGTACCTCGACCGCGCCGGAGGCCGGCTCCTGGGTCAGGATGGTCACGCCCGTCGGCGCCTTGTCGTACAGGACGTCGACGAAGTAGTTCGTCGAGACGGCCTGGTCGGGGAAGCCGCTCCCGTAGGTGTAGGCACCGCTGCCTGCAGTCACGTTGAGCGGAGGCTTCGAGAGGTTGGCCGCCGCGAAGCCGTTTGGCGTCGCGGAGTAGAAGCCGACGGGCGTGCGGTAGCCCGCGACGTACGTCGTGTTCTTCGTGATCGCGACGGGTTGGGCGAAGGTGAGGGTCTGCCAGCCGGTCGGCGACTCGTCGGTGAAGGTCCCGGTCGCCAGCTGCTGTCCGGTGGCGGTCCACAGCGTGCCGGTGTGCGGGCCGGTGTTGTTGACGCCCTTGTAGAAGCGGATCCCGCTGACGAACCCGTTCTTCTCCGCCGAGAAGCGGAGGCCGAGCGTCACCAGGGCCGTGTCGGCCACCTGCTCCACGGCCGGCCGGTCCTCCTCGTTGAAGAGGCTGCAGGGGCAGACACCGGGAGCGTTCGCCGGCTTGGCGGTGGTGAAGGACCAGGTCTTGCCGGTCGTGACGCTGTTGCCCTGCGAGTCGGTGGCGGCGACGGTGGCCGTGTAGCGGACGAACCCGTTCAGGGGCGCGGACGGCGTGAACGTCACTGTGCGGGTGGTCGAGTCGTAGGTGGTGTTGCCGGGGACCGTGGCGCCGCCGGGCTCCTTGAGGGTCAGACCGACGGTGCCCGCGACCACCGGCTTGGAGAACCGAGCGCTCACGGTCGTACCGCGCAGCACGCTGGTGGCGTCCGGCACGGGTGACTGCGCCAGCGCGGTCAACGGCGAGTTGTCCTCGGTGTTGAACGCAACGTCGACGAAGTAGTGGGACGAGCCCCAGGAGGAGCTCGGGAAGCTGTCCGGGTTGCCGTAGACGCCCGCGGCGGGGGCCCCGAACCCACCGGCGACCGACAGCGGGCCGGCGTCGACGCCGCGGTAGTAGAACGCGTTGGAGGCAGAGGCGTAGCGCCCGTTGGGTGCGGTGTAGGACACGACGTAGGTCTGCCCGCCCGACACCGCCACCGGTGCCGCGAAGTTCATCGTCTGCCAGCCGGAGCCCGACTCGCCGGTGAAGGTCACCTGAGCGAGCCGCTGCCCGCTTGCGGTCCACAGGGACCCGACGTGGGTGCCGGTGTTGGCGGCGCCCTTGTAGAACCGGACGCCGGCGACGAAGCCGTCGACGTTTGGCGTGAACCGCAGCCCGAGCTCGACACCCGATGGGTCGTCGGCCGCCGGGCTCTGGGGCACCTCCTGACCGAACACGCTGCACGGGCAGGACACATTGAAGGCCCGCGTGGCCGCGGAGCCGATGTTGGCACTGTCATCGACGGCACGGGCACGGACCTGGGTGCTCCCCCGGCCCTTCTGGATGAAGGAGTAGGTCCAGGACGTGGTGCCGGTGGCCGGGTGCCAGGTGTCGCCGTCGTCGGTGGACACCTCGACGCCGGCAACGACCCCGCCGGTGTCGGACGCCGTGCCGGTGACGGTGATCTTCGCACCGTTGGCCTGTGCGGCTCCCTGCGCAGGCGCGGTGATGGTCGTGGTGGGCGCGGTGGTGTCGGTCGACTTGGCCGCCGCGGTCAGGCCGCTCATCAAGGTCTCGGGCAGCGCACCCATGTCGGCCAGCAGGTTGACCTGGGCCTGTTGCATCCGGCTGTCGGCCGGCTCGGCGGGGAAAGGCGTGTCGTGGACGCTGTCGAGACCCCAGGTCCACTGCACGGTGCCGGCGCCGAACACGAGCGCTCCGCTCGGGGCGCGGTAGAGCGTGGTGTTGTGGGTGGTCGTGCCCGGCGCGGTCGTGTTGCCGAAGTCCTGGAGGTACTCGGGCACCGGGCCGGTCGTGGTCGACAGCCGGATCAGGCCGGATGGCCGGAAACCGTTGTCGATGTCCTCGTCGGACTCGTAGCCCACGGTGTGGGGAGCCAGCGCCGCGCTCTGCCCAGGGGACTGCGAAGCCAGCGCCGTGTGGCGCCAGAGCCGGAGCTTGCCCTCGGCGGCACTCACCGTGATCGGGAGGTCGGAGTAGTTGGACAGGTAGGCCGTGCCGGTCAGGCCGTTCTCGGGGAGCCCACCGCCCTGCGAGCGCGGGGCGTAGCGCGGATCGCGCCAGGTGCCGGTCCACTCCGCCGCCGGGTCGATCTTGCCGTTGTTCCAGGTCTCCTTGTAGGAGGTCAGCGTCCGGTACGCCGTGTTGCTGCCGTCGGCCGAAGGCTCGTAGCGGGTACGCCAGTAGATCTCGTTGCCGCTCAGGAACTGCAGGTTGACGCCGGCGTCGCGGGCGGCCTCGACGTTGGCGCGCTGTGCGCCGCTCCAGTACTCGTCGTGCCCGACGGAGAGGAAGACCTTGTGGTTCGTGAGCAGGTTGCCGCGGCGGTCGGTGTCGACGCCGGCGATATAGGACACGTCGTACCCGTTGCGCTCGAGGAAGCGGACCAGCGGGTACTCGTTGGACATGTAGAAGTCCCGCCCACCCGTACCGCTTCGGGTCAGCACCGGTCGGTTGTAGGAGATCTTGAACGCGCGACCGTTCGCCGCGCCCTGGTAGAAGTTGGAGCCGCCGTAGGTGTTGTACGCCTGCCAGGTCGGGTCGGAGGTCTGGAAGACCACGTCGGACTGGCTCGAGTCGTCGCGGACGATGAAGGTGATGTGACTGGTGCCGCCGGTGTCGGGCCGGTTCAGGCGCGCGATGTAGACACCCGAGACGGCATTGCCGGGCACCGTCCACGACGCCGAGACGGCCCAGTTGCCGCAGTCGTAGAGCTCGGTGGTGACATCGGTGATGCAGTTGGGTTGGTTCTGCGGCAGCGTCGCCGACGGGTTGATCTCGTCGACCTTGCGGGCTCCGTCCCCGCCGTACCACCCGGTGCGGTAGATGTCGATGTCGTACGCGGCTGCGCTTGTCTTGATCTTGAAGTCGATGCGCTGCCCGACGTTGACGGAGATGTCGGTGCTGAACCCCTGGATGTCGCCGTCGCCGGCACCATCGATGTCCCACTCGGCCTGCGGGGTGCCGGGCTTGGAGTTCTCGCAGGCGATCTTGTTTCCTCCCGGCCCGCACGGGGCGGCGGCGGCGGCCTGTGCGGGCGCCTGTGGCATGGCCAGGGAGGCGGCGACGAGCGCGGTGCAGGCCGCGGCCGCGCGGGCGGCTCGGGCTAGTTGGGTCTTGAGCATGATGGCTCTTCCTCGGAGAGGGTGGGGGTCGGTTGCTGCTCGCCGACGCCGCGCGAGCTGTCGTCGCGCAGCCAGGTGTCGAAGTCGCGTGCGTTGATGGCCCGGCGGGCGCGGAGCCGGGCGACGGCTGTGATGCCGAGGAAGACGGCCAGGCGAGGCACCAGGGCGGGGCGACGGAGGGCGATCCTGCCGAGCGCGCCGAGGCCGGTCGCCGACGACGCCGAGGCGGCACCCTCCTCGGTCGCCTGGAAGTTGCCCGTGACGACGCGAACCCGGCGCCGGATCAGGTCGTTGGTCCGGCGTGGGAGCGCGACGACCGACTCGGCCCCGGCCACGACCCGCCTCTCGGCGGGCGCGAACGCCTCCGAGGCCGCCAGGTCGTCGCTCATGAGCCTCGGGAGGGCGGAGACCCGTCTCTGGCCCTCCTCCGACAGCGCGAAGACGCCCCGGCCGAACAGGCCGGACTCGACCTGGGGCAGAGTCTCCCAGACGTCGTAGTACCAGCGGACCAGGAGCGGACTGCCGGTGCGGTCGAGCACCCGGGTCGGACCTGCCGCATGGACGCCGTCACCGAGCGCGGAGACGAGCGCCCGGACGGTCGCGCCGCTGATCTGGATGTCGGCGTCGAGGTGCACACGGGGAAAGACGTCGGTGGCATCGTTGCCGGTCACGACGGCCGCCGCCTTCGACGGCTGCTCACGCTCGATGACCCGGACCTCCGGGAAGGTCCGCCGCACCACGTCGGCCGTAGAGTCGGTGCAGCCGTTGCAGACCACCACCACGTCGAGCGCACCCGCGGGCAGTCCGTCGTGCAGCGCGCGCAGCGTCGCGGCGATGCCGTTCTGCTCGTTGTGAGCCGGGATCACGACGCTCGCGAGGTACGGCGACCGCTCGGCTTGGCCGCCCACCTTCCGTGCGGGTGCGGTGACTCCTACCATGACGACACCACCGGACCGTTGAAGGGACGCCCGTGACCGACCCCGACCAGCAGCCAGGCCCGCCGTGGTTCGCGCCGAGTGCGGACGTGAGCCCCGACGCCACCGTCGGCGACGGCACCAAGGTGTGGCACCTGGCACACATCCGAGAGGACGCCCGCGTCGGCAGTGAGTGCATCATCAGCCGAGGCGCGTACGTCGGCCCCGGCGTGGTGGTCGGCGACCGGAGCAAGATCAAGGACAACGCTCTCGTCTACGAGCCCGCCGTGCTCGAGACCGGCGTCTTCGTCGGCCCGGCGGTCGTGCTGACCAACGACGGCTATCCCCGCGCGGTCAACCCCGACCTGAGCCTGAAGTCGGCCGATGACTGGGCGATGGTCGGCGTCACGATCCGCGAGGGCGCGGCGATCGGAGCCCGCGCGGTCTGCGTCGCGCCGGTGACGATCGGCCGTTGGGCCCTCGTCGCGGCCGGTGCCGTGGTGGTCGCGGACGTCCCCGACTTCGCCCTGGTCGCCGGCGTGCCGGCCCGTCAGCTCGGCTGGGTCGGCCATGCCGGACAGCGCCTCACCGAGACCGAGGACGGCGTGTGGACGTGCCCCGCGACCGGCCGGGCATACCTGCTCGCAGGCGGTCGGCTGACCGAGTCCACGAGCTGATCGGGCGGTCGCGGGGCCACGACGGTGGCCGATGGTGAGGGCGGCGTACATGATCAGTAGGCGCCTCTGGCGGTGAGAACGGCGCTGAAGGTGCGGGCGCCGATCGCCAGGTCGCCGCCCACGGTCCAGTTGTCCACGTACTCCAGGTCCAGGCGCAGCGAGTCCTCCTGCGAGAGGTCGGAGCGGCCGGACACCTGCCACAGCCCGGTCATGCCGGGTTGCACGGCGAGCCGCCGCCAGAGCAGCTCGTCGTACTGCGCCACCTCACGCGCCAGGGCCGGGCGCGGACCGACAAGGGCCATCTCGCCACGGACGACGTTGATGAGCTGAGGCAGCTCGTCGAGGGAGAGCTTGCGCAGGATCCGGCCGGGCTTGGTGACCCGTGGGTCGTGCTTGAGCTTGAAGAGCAGGCCGTGGCCCTGGTTGATCTCCTTCAGGGCGGCAAGCCTCTCCTCCGCGTCGACGTACATGGTGCGGAGCTTGTACATCGTGAACGGAACGCCCTCGCGGCCGATCCGCACCTGCTTGAAGAAGGGCGAGCCCGGCGACTCCAGGCGGATCGCGATGGCGCAGACGGCGAACACCGGCGCGGCCAGCGCGAGGAGCGCCGCCCCGGCGACCCGGTCGAGCAGCATCTTGCCGGAGCGGTGGCCGAGCCCGGGCCGGCTCGAGAGCACCTCGACCGCGGTGAGGTCGGCGACCTTGGCAACCTCGACCCGGTGCGTCGCGGTCCCCCACGGGAGCCCGGCCATGAGCAGCCGGGTCTGGCTGCGCTCGAGCATCCAGGTCAGCTCACGCAGCTCGATCGCTCCGAGTCGTGCCGACGGGAAGACGAGCACGGTGTCCGCGCCGAGCGCCGAGGCCCGGCCCGCGACGTGGGCCAGCGAGGACAGTGCCTCGGCCTGGAAGCCGAGTCGATCGAGGTCGAGTCCTTCGACCTCGTCCAGCTTGCCCACGCCGAGCGCCGCCACGATCTCCACCTCGGGAGACTCGTTCATCGTCTTGGCCGCGGCGAGCGCCTCGGCGTCGCCGAGCACGAGCACCTTGCTGGGCCGGCGCACCTTGCGGAGCACCAGCGCACGGGTGGGCAGCGCGAGCAACGGCACCAGGCCGAGTACGACGAGCTGCGCGTCCGTCACCGGCTCCTGGACGATGGTGCCGATCGCGGCCAGTGCACCCAGCGCGGCCAGCAGAGCGGCGGCGAGTCGGCCGAGCGCGATCGAGGACCAGTCCGGCAGGACGGCCGTCCGCACGCGGGAGCGGCTCGCGACGACCGCGGCGACGGTCGCGACGAGCGTCACGAGCAGTGTCGGCCAGGTCAGGCCGAGCACCCAGCCCGCCACCCCGCCCGCGGCCGTCGCCGGTGCGAGAGCGAGGTGCGCCGCGTAGCGCGCACCGCGATACGGCTTCGGGACCTCGATCGGGTCCACGGCGTGCCGCACCATGTGGGCCGGAGGCACGAGTGCCACCGGCGCCGGCTCCGCTGCCGGCACGCCGGCGCTGGGCTCGACCTTGTCGTCCAGGTCGACCTCGACCTGGTTGGGCATCGTGCTCATCGGCCGACCCCCAAGGCGCCGGCCTCGCGCGGCCGAGGCGTGAGGTGGGCGGGTCCCCGGGTCGCTCCAGGGGGGACCAAGGCCACCCCGAGAACCCGCCCATGTGGGCGGACCCGTCGCAGGTCCGGCCGCGAACGGCCGGACCTGACCCCCTGACGGATCCCCCTGTATGACGCGCGTCCGCGCTCCGAAGAGCGCACGACAGCGCAATTTCCCCCGTTGTTGAACACTGTTCCCCCTTGCGATACGAACGTCGCAAGAACACTGTTCACTGAGGAGAACACCGTGGTCAATGACCCAGATGGGCTATCAATGGTGTTCTGCACCACTAGCGACGCGGCCGGGCCGAAGCCGGCGGTCCGCCCGCCCCGCGAACGGGCCCGGATCGAGTCGAGTGGCCGGTTCGGCGCACCCTTCGGCCGAAGGCGAGGTACCGTCTTCTCGGGCCCGTCGCATCCCGGGCTCAACAACCCCCACCGCGAGAGATGCCGATGAACCCTGATTCCCTGCACGTCCCGTCCCGCCGGGAGCGCCTCCGGGACGCGACCGTGCTCGAGATCGTCGAGGCGGCCCGCCAGCAGCTCACCGAGCACGGGCCGCAGGACCTGTCGTTGCGCGCCGTGGCGCGCAAGGTGGGCCTGACTCCGTCGGCGCTCTACCGGTACTTCCAGTCGCGTGCTGCGCTGATCGACGCACTGGTGGCCGACTCCACCGACTCCGTCGTCGCGGCGATGAACGACGGCGTGCGGGCGCAGCCACCGGTCGCCGACCAGCGTGAGCTCGCGCGGCGACAGCTCGTGGCCCTGCGCGTCTGGGCGCTCGCCCGTCCCTCCGAGTTCGAGCTCGTCTTCGCGAGCCCCGCCGTGGCCGGCATGCCAGGAGCCACCTGGTCCGCGCTGCCGCTGCGCGAGCCGCTGCTGCGGCTCGCCGAGGAGCGCCACAAGGCGGCCGGCGCCGCCGAGGTGGAGAGCATCGCACTCTCGCTCGGGCTGGCCTGCCTCGGTTGGTTGTACGCCGAGCACTTCGGTCTGTGTGTCGCCGAGGACGGGCAGGGTGCCTTCGAGGCACACCTGGACCAGGTCCTGGCTTAGAGAGAACGAGCGCGCGACGTCGCAGTCAGTCAACGGGCAGCGGCGAGCGCGCCGCGCCGATCGCGCTGAACATCAGCGCCTGCAGGACGGGCTCGATCTCATAGCCCTCGAGGGTCGCGCCCTCCATGTGGACCGCGATGCCCCACTCGAGCAGATCGTGGTCGAGGCAGCGGACCACCACAGGGGCAGCGCTGGCGCCGAGCGTGGTCTCCCACTGCTCGGCGTCCAGCGCTCCCCCACAGGAAGTCGTGTGCGGAAGATCGGCGACGAACGCGCCGACCCACCAGCGATCGGCCCCCACCGCATCGCTGACAGATGTCGCGACCTCGGCCAACCGAGCAGCAACCGGCGTACGCCGGTCGAACTCGAATGTCTCGGCGATCTCGCCTACCAAGGTCGTCAATGCGCGGAACGCTACGATCCGCGCGGTCACCTGCTCCCCCAGAGCAGGCCGCACACGTGCCTTCATCAGTCCCCCCAGACTGTGACCGCCGAGGACCCCCCAGCCCTCATCAACGCGATCAGGGACACACTATGTCCCATCGGGCGGTCGCACCAACCATTTCGGCAGAAAATAGTCCGTTCGGGTCACGAATCCGCGATTACGGACTCGATGACCTTCCGTGCCCACTCAAGCAGGGCGATCCCCGTGATCGGCTTACCACCGACGACGGCGGTCTGCGGGCGTGGCACGAGCACCACCGGCACCGCGACGCTCGGACCGGACTTGGCCAGGCTGCCGGGATAGAGCCGTCTCAGCCGGAGGGCCGCGGACTCGGCCAGCTCGACCGGTGCGAAACGAACGAACTTGCCGGCGATCGTGACCTCGCCGACCCCCGCCTGACGAGCCCGCGCGCGGAACCTGGCCACCAGCAACAGCGTCGCGGCCTCCTGCGGTGGCTCTCCGTAGCGGTCGCGCAGCTCTTCGGTGAGCAGGTCGACGTCGTCGTCGGAGCGGACCTCGGCGAGCCGTTTGTACATCTCCAGTCGCAGCCGCTCGGACCCGATGTAGCCGTGCGGCAGGTGAGCGTCGACGGGCAGCTCGATGCGCACCTCGTCGAGGGCCTCCCCCTCGTCACCCCGGAAGCTCTGCACGGCCTCGCCGACCAGGCGTACGTAGAGGTCGAAGCCGACGTCGGCGATATGACCTGCCTGCTCGCCGCCGAGAAGGTTGCCGGCTCCGCGGATCTCGAGGTCCTTCATCGCGATCGCCATGCCGCCGCCAAGGTCGGAGTGCTGTGCGAGAGTGGCCAACCGTTCGTGCGCCGTCTCGGTGAGCGGCTTCTCCTGCGGGTAGAGGAAATACCCGTAGGCGCGCTCGCGCGACCTGCCGACGCGACCTCGCAGCTGGTGGAGCTGGGAGAGCCCGAGCGTGTCGGCGCGCTCGATGATCATCGTGTTGGCGTTCGACACGTCGAGGCCGGACTCGACGATCGTCGTGCAGACGAGCACATCGAAGCGCTTCTCCCAGAAGTCGACCATCACCTGCTCGAGCTGGTGCTCCCCCATCTGTCCGTGCCCGACCCCGACGCGCGCCTCGGGCACGAGCTCGCGGATGCGAGCCGCGGCCTTCTCTATCGACTGCACCCGGTTGTGGATGTAGAACACCTGGCCGTCGCGCAGCAGCTCGCGCCGGATCGCCGCGACGACCTGGCGGTCCTCGTAGGCACCGACGTAGGTCAGGACCGGGTGTCGCTCCTCCGGCGGGGTGGTGATGGTCGACATCTCCCGGATGCCCGTGATCGCCATCTCCAGCGTGCGGGGGATCGGCGTCGCGCTCATCGAGAGCACGTCGACGCTGGTCCGGAGCCGCTTCATCTGCTCCTTGTGCTCGACGCCGAAGCGCTGCTCCTCGTCGACCACGATGAGCCCGAGGTCCTTGAGCCTGATGTCGGGGTTGAGCAGCCGGTGGGTGCCTATGACGATGTCGACCGACCCGTCGGCGAGACCCGCGACGACCTCCTTGGCCTCCGCGTCGGTCTGGAACCGGCTGAGCCCCTTGACCACGACGGGGAAGGCACTCATTCGCTCGGTGAAGGTCGAGAGATGCTGGGTGACAAGCAGAGTGGTGGGCACGAGGACGGCGACCTGCTTGCCGTCCTGGACGGCCTTGAAGGCGGCCCGGACGGCGATCTCGGTCTTGCCGTAGCCGACGTCGCCGCAGACCAGCCGGTCCATCGGCACGGTACGGCGCATGTCGGCCTTGACCTCGTCCACAGTGCTCAGCTGGTCCGGGGTCTCGGTGAACGCGAAGGCGTCCTCGAGCTCGGCCTGCCACGGGGTGTCGGGCCCGAAGGAGTGGCCCTTGGTGGCCTGGCGTGCGGCGTAGAGCTTGATGAGCTCGGCCGCGATCTCGCGCACCGCCCTGCGAGCGCGGTTCTTGCGCTTGGTCCAGTCGCCGCCGCCGAGCCGGTCGAGGCTCGGCTGCTCACCGCCGACGTACCGCGTCACCTGGTCGAGCGTGTCTGCGGGCACGTAGAGCCGGTCGGGC
Organism: uncultured Actinomycetota bacterium; assembly: GCA_963767345.1. GTDB lineage: Bacteria > Actinomycetota > Actinomycetes > Propionibacteriales > Nocardioidaceae > Nocardioides. The sequence goes on along the minus strand of CAVYDO010000003.1, from coordinate 1,813,909 downwards.
GGGCCGCCTCGCTTGGACGCGCCGTACTCGAGGAGGAGGTACTCGCGGGTTGCGCCGCCGACCTCACGCTGCTTCATCTCGACGAACCTGCCGACGCCGTGCTGCTCGTGCACGACATAGTCGCCCGCGCGCAGCTCGAGCGGGTCGATCTGCCGCTTGCGTCGCGCGGGCATCCTGCGCATGTCGCGGGTCGACGCCTTCTGTCCCACGAGGTCCTCGCCGGTCAGCAGGACCAGCCGGTTCGTCTCGTCGACGAAGCCGTGCTGGACGGCCCCGGTCGTCACCTGGATCACCCGGGCGTCGACGGCCGGGGCATCTCGGCCAGGGGGCACCTCGACCAGCGCCGCGGGGAGATCGCGGTCGGCGAGCGCCTCGACCATGCGCTGCGCCGGGCCGTGGCCGGCATGGACGATAGTGATGCGCAGGCCCTCGGCATGCCAGCGAGCGACCTCGTCGAGAGCCGCCTCGATGTCGCCGCGGTACTCGGGCGCCGGCCTCATCGGGAGCGTCCTGGTCGGTACGGCGCCGGCCTCGGCATCGATGACCTCTCCGGTCGTCGGGCTGTAAGCCACGACCACCTCGCCCAGCTCGTCCCGAAGCGGCGGCCGCTCGCGGGCGTCCGAGCCGCTGGTCGAGCCGCCGCGAGGGACGAGCGGCGTGTCGAGACCATCCCCCAGCCCGAACGGGCTGATCGACCACCAGGCCAGGTCGCGCCCGAGCGCCTCGCGCCGTACGTCGGCCAGCGCGCGGTAGCTGGCCGCTCCGAGATCGATCGGCGACTCGCCACCACTCGCCGCTGCCGCCCAGGACGCTCCCAGGAACTCCTCACTCGTCGCCACCAGGTCGTGCGCCCGCGCCCGCACGCGCTCGGGGTCCAGCACAAGCACGTGGGTGTCCGGTGGCATCAGGTCGGTGAGGAGCTCCATGTCGTCGACGAGTGCGGGCGCCAGCGACTCCATGCCCTCGACCGCGATGCCGGCGGCGAGCTTGTCGGTGAGCTCGACGAGCTGCGGGTGCGCCCGGCCGAGCTCGGCGGCGCGCAACCTGGTCTCGTCGGTGAGCAGCAGCTCGCGACAGGGCGGCGCCCACAGCCGCTCCACCTGCTCGAGGGTCCGCTGGTCGGCGACCGCGAAGGCCCGGATCTCCTCGATCTCGTCGCCCCAGAACTCCACGCGCAGCGGGTGCTCCTCGGTCGGGGGAAAGATGTCGACGATCCCACCGCGGACCGCGAACTCGCCGCGCTTCTCCACCAGGTCGACGCGGGAGTACGCCGCCGCGGCGAGCCGGGCGACCACATCGTCGAGGTCGGCGGACCCTCCCGAGACGAGCTCGACCGGCTCGAGGTCGCCCAGCCCCGCCACCTGTGGCTGGAGGATGGAACGGACGGTCGCGACGACGACTCTCAACGGTCCGTTCGCCGCATCGGTACCGGGGTGCCGGAGCCTGCGCAGCACCGCGAGCCGGCGACCCACGGTGTCGCTGCGAGGGCTGAGCCGCTCGTGCGGGAGCGTCTCCCAGCTCGGGTAGAAGGCGATCGTCGCCGGGTCGGTCAGGTCGCCCAGCGCAACCACCAGATCCTCGGCCTCACGGCCGGTCGGCGCCACCGCCAGCACCGTCCTCCCGGCCCTCACCAGCCCGTCGACCACGAACGGCCCCAACGCCTTCGGTGCCGTCAGGTCGAGGGCCGGAAGGGACGCCGGCCGCGACGCCTCTGCGAGTACCTCGGACAGGGTCGCGTCGGCGCGGACAGCATCGGCCATGCCGATCAGGCCGGGTGCGACAGTGCTCACGGGACTCCTCGGTGACGGAACGCCGGCGTCCGGGCAACGCAGACGCCCCCGGTCGCGGAGCGACGGGGGGGTGCCGCCCACTCTACGGCGACCCTTGACCCGGACGGGAGCCGGGCGCCTCAGCTCCAGGGGGTCCAGCCGCTCCCTCCGGTCAGCCGACCCACGACGTCATCCGAACCCGCCCCTCTAGGCCCCGATTCGCATGACGGCGCGTCAGACAGCGGCTCAGTCGTTCTCCCAGTCACGCCGCGGGCCGGAGTGCGCGTCCTGCTCCGTCTCCGACATCCGGGCCGACACGACGAGGGAGGAGACCGCCGTGATGACCAGGGTGCCGATGATGACCGACATCGAGAGCCAGGTCGGGAAGTCGAGCCATCCCCACTCCACGTGGTGACCGCCGTTGATGAACGGCAGCGTGTTCTCGTGCAGCGCGTGGGCGACCAGCTTGACGCCGATGAAGGCCAGCAGGAAGGCCAGCCCGTAGGACAGGAAGATGAGGCGCTGCATCAGACCGCCGATGAGGAAGTACAGCTGCCGCAGGCCCATCAGCGCGAAGATGTTGGCTGTGAAGACGAGGAAGGGATCCTTGGTGACGCCGTAGACGGCGGGGATCGAGTCGAGCGCGAAGAGCAGGTCGGTCGAGCCGAGGGTGAGCACCACCAGGAACATCGGCGTGATCAGCCGGGTGCCGTTCTCGTTGACGAACAGCTTCGTGCCGTGCCACTCCTTGGTCGCCGGCAGCCGCTTCTCGGCGAACTTGACGAGCTTGTTCTCCTGGAACTCGTCCTCGTCCTCGCCACCCTCCTTGGCCAGCTTGATGGCCGTGAAGACGAGGAAGGCGCCGAAGATGTAGAAGACCCAGGCGAACTGGTTGATCGCCGCGGCGCCGATCGCGATGAAGATGCCGCGCATGATCAGGGCCATCACGATGCCGATCATCAACGCCGTCTGCTGGTACTTCTTCGGCACCGCGAAGCTGTTCATGATGATGATGAAGATGAACAGGTTGTCGATCGACAGCGAGTACTCCAGGAGCCAGCCCTGGAAGAACTCGGGCCCGGGCGCCTCGGACAGCGGAGTCGGCTCGGCCAGCACCCAGACCAGGACGCCGAAGGTGAGCGCGAGCCCGACGAAGAAGGCGAGGTGTCGGCCGACCTCCCTCATCGACGGCTCATGGGGGCGGCGCGCGATGACCAGCAGGTCGACGAGGATCAGCGCGGTCGTCGCGACGAGCGTGACGGTCCAGATGGTCGGTGAGGCGATCGAGTCGTTGATGATCGAGTTCACTTGCGGTGGATCTCCCTCCGGGAGTTGGCCTGGGAGTGTCGGCGGGGGTTCGCCGACACTGTCAGTGCTCCGGAGGTCTCTTCCGCTCCCTGACCGTGGCCAGTGGGCCGGTGGCACCGGACAGGCGCGACCTGGGGTGGTCCGACCTGACGTACTGACGACGCCACCGCGAAGGAATACTCCCCTCCCGGGTTCGGGATCATCCTTCCACAGACGAGGCTGCGGGCGTGACTCAGCGTCCGCCGTACGGCGCGCCGAGCGCTGTCAGTGCCTTCCGGCCGCCGTCGAGGGCGGTCAGCACCCACAGCCCGTCGGGGGTCAGCGCGAAGGAGTGCTCGTAGTGAGCGGCCCAGGTCCCGTCGCTGGTGACGACCGTCCACTCGTCGTCGAGGACGTCGGTCTCGTGGGTGCCGAGGGTGATCATCGGCTCGACCGCGAGCGCGAGCCCCGCGACCAGGCGTGGTCCGCGGCCGGGCCTGCCGAGGTTGGGTACGTCGGGCGGCAGGTGCATGGCCGACCCGATGCCGTGGCCGGTGTAGTCCTCGACGATGCCGTACTGACCCTCCGCGCGGACGTACTGCTCGACCGCGTGTGAGATGTCGGAGACCCGGCCGCCGAGACGCGCCGCCGCGATCCCGCGCCACAGCGACTCCTGGGTGACCGCCATCAGCCGGCGGACGTCGTCGCGGACCTCGCCGACCGCGACGCTGATCGCGGCGTCGCCGTGCCATCCGTCGACGATGGCGCCGCAGTCGAGGGACAGCAGGTCGCCGTCGGCGAGCACCCGGTCGCCCGGGATGCCGTGCACGACCTCGTCGTTGACCGACGCACAGATCGAGCCGGGGAAGCCGTGGTAGCCCAGGAAGGACGGGGTCGCTCCGCTGGCCCGGATGTGCTCCTCGGCGAGCGCGTCGAGCTCGAGGGTCGTGATACCCGGCCGCACGTGGGTGCGCAGCAGCTCCAGGGTGTGCGCGACCACGAGACCCGCGACGCGCATGACGTTGAGCTCGCCCGGCGACTTGATCTCGATCCCGCGGTCCTTCAGCCGCATGCTGCCATCACGGTCTCGGCTCTGCTTCTCAGCTCTGGGGGATGACGTCGAGCGCGGAGAAGATGCGGACGGTCACCTCGGAGACCTCTCCCATGCCCTCGATCTCGATCAGCAGCTCCCGGTCGCGGTAGACCTCGATCAGCGGCTCGGTCTGCTCGATGTAGACCTCCTGCCGCCGCCGGATGACCTCCTCGGTGTCGTCGGCGCGGCCCTCGGTCTGCGCGCGGTGGAGCAGGCGGCCGACGATCTCGTCCTGGTCGACGGTGAGGACGACGACCGCGTCGAGTGCGTGGCCGGTGTGCTCGATCATCCCGTCGAGCTCCTCGACCTGCGTGACGGTGCGCGGGTAGCCGTCCAGGAGGAAGCCGGGCTCGGCGTCGGGCTCGTCGATCCGGTTGCGGACCATCAGGTTGGTGACCTTGTCGGGCACGTACTCACCCGCGTCCATGTAGCGCTTGGCCTCGACACCGAGGGGCGTGCCCTGCGAGACGTTGGCACGGAAGATGTCCCCGGTCGAGATGGCCGGGATGCCGAAGCGCGCGGCGATGAACCTCGCCTGGGTGCCCTTGCCGGCGCCCGGCGGGCCCATGATGATGAGTCTCATTGCTGCTCTTCTCCGATTGATCGTCGAGCGTTGCCCCTCGGACCCTAGTGCCCGCGACGGGTCCACGCACCACGAGCCCAAAGGCGGGCTGGCGCGGGGCTATCGCAGGAAACCCTCGTAGTTGCGCTGTTGCAGCTGGCTCTCGATCTGCTTGACCGTGTCGAGAGCGACGCCGACCATGATCAGGATCGACGTACCACCGAACGGGAAGTTCTGGTCGGCGTTGATGAGCGCGAACGCGATCAGCGGGACCAGAGAGATCAGGCCGAGGTACATCGCGCCCGGGAACGTGATGCGGGACAGGACGTAGGCCAGGTACTCCTCGGTCGGCTTGCCCGCCCGGATCCCGGGGATGAAGCCGCCGTACTTCTTCATGTTGTCGGCGACTTCCTTCGGGTTGAAGGTGATGCTGACGTAGAAGTACGTGAAGAAGATGATCAGCAGGAAGTAGGCCGCCATGTAGAGCGGATGGTCCCCACCGACCAGGTAGCGGTTCAACCAGCGGATGACCGGGGAGTCGCTCGTCTGGTTGAACTGCACCGCCATCGCCGGCAGGTAGAGCAGCGAGGAGGCGAAGATGACCGGGATGATGCCGGCCTGGTTGACCTTGAGCGGGATGTAGGTCGAGGAGCCGCCGAACATCTTGCGCCCGACCATTCGGCGGGCGTACTGCACGGGGATCCGGCGCTGTGCCTGCTCGATGAAGATGACGCCGGCGACGATGATCAGTCCGATCGCCAGCACGACGCCGAAGACCCACGGGCCCTGGTCGGTCTGCACCTTCCACAGCGACGCCGGGAAGGTCGCGACCACCTGGGTGAAGATCAGGATGGACATGCCGTTGCCGATGCCGCGGTCGGTGATGAGCTCGCCGAGCCACATGATCACCGCGGTGCCGGCGGTCATGGTGATGACCATGACCAGGAAGGTCGCCGTGCTGTCGCTGTGCAGCAGGTCCTGGTCGCACCCCTGGAGCAGCTGGCCGGACCGTGCGAGCGCGACGATGCCGGTCGCCTGCAGGACGGCCAGGCCGAGGGTCAGGTAACGGGTGTACTGGGTGATCTTCGTCTGGCCGGACTGACCCTCGTTCTTGAGGGCCTCCAGTCTCGGGATGACCACCACCAGCAGCTGCAGGATGATGCTCGCGGTGATGTAGGGCATGATGCCCAGCGCGAAGATCGTCAGCTGGAGGAGCGCTCCGCCCGAGAACAGGTTGATCAGCTGGTAGAGACCGCTGTCCTGCAGGTTGTTGATGCAGCCCTGGACGTTGGCGACGTTGACGCCGGGCGAGGGGACCTGCGAGCCGAGGCGGAAGACCACGATGATGAACAGCACGAACAGCAACTTGCGTCGCAGGTCCGGTGTCCGGAAAGCATTCGCGAACGCGCTAAGCAAAGTGCCCTCTTCCTCGATTGCGGGGACCGCACCGCGGGGCCGAGACGCCTAGATGGCGATGCCGCGCGGCGACGGGGAAGCCTAACAGTCGACCCGGTACGACGATCTTCGTCGTGCCCCGGTCAGACCCTGCTTGGTTCAGTGTCCCTCAGACCTCGGTGGTCGTCCCGCCGGCGGCCTCGATCTTCTCCTTGGCCGCCCCGGAGAACTTGTGGGCGCTGACCTGGACGGCGACCGTGATGTCGCCCTGGCCCAGGACCTTGACCGGCTGGTTCTTGCGGACGACGCCCTTGGCGACCAGGTCGTCGACGCCGATGGCGCCGCCCTCTGGGAAGAGCCTTTGGATCTTGTCCAGGTTGACGACCTGGAACTCGACCTTGAACGGGTTCTTGAAGCCCTTGAGCCGGGGCAGCCGCATGTGCATCGGCAGCTGGCCACCGGCGAACCATGCCGGGACCTGGTTGCGCGCCTTGGTGCCCTTGGTGCCGCGTCCCGCGGTCTTGCCCTTGGAGCCCTCACCGCGGCCGACGCGGACCTTGGCCTTCTTCGCCCCGGGAGCCGGGTGCAGGTTGTGGAGCTTGAGCGTCATGTCAGTTCACTTCCTCGACCGTCACCAGGTGGCGCACGGTGTCGACCATCCCGCGGATCTCGGGACGGTCCTCCTTGACGACGACATCGCCGATCCGCTTGAGACCGAGGCTGCGCATGGTCTCGCGCTGGTTGGGCTTGCAGCCGATCGTCGACTTCTTCTGCTGGACCTTGAGCTGACCCATCAGGAGCCACCTCCCGTGCCGGCGAGCTCCTGCGCCGCCTTGTCGGCAGCCTCCTGCACACCTTCGGCGCGCGCCCTGAGCAGCGCCGCCGGAGCGACGTCCTCGACGCGCAGGCCGCGGCGGGCCGCGACGCTCTCGGGCTCCTCGAGCATCCGGAGCGCCTCGACGGTCGCGTGCACGATGTTGATCTGGTTGGACGAGCCGAGCGACTTGCTCAGCACGTCGTGGATGCCGGCGCACTCGAGCACGGCGCGCACCGGGCCACCGGCGATCACACCGGTACCGGGAGCGGCGGGACGCAGCATGACGACGCCCGCGGCCTTCTCGCCCTGGACCGGGTGCGGGATCGTGCCCTGCACGCGCGGCACCCGGAAGAAGTGCTTCTTGGCCTCCTCGACCCCCTTGGCGATCGCCGCGGGCACCTCCTTGGCCTTGCCGTAGCCGACGCCGACCATGCCGTCGCCGTCACCGACGATGACGAGGGCGGTGAAGCTGAAGCGTCGACCGCCCTGGACGACCTTGGCCACCCGGTTGATCGCGACGACGCGCTCGATGTAGGCAGTCTTGTCGGCGCCGCGGCGGTCGTCGCGACCGCGACGGTCGCCGCGCTCGCCACCCGCGCGCTGTCCGCGCTGGGCTCCGCTCATGACTCTCTCCTCTATCTTTCGAAAACTCTGTGTGGTGGGCAGGACCGGTCGGAAGGCCAGACCTCAGAAGGCCAGACCTCAGAAGGCCAGACCGGCCTCGCGGGCTGCATCCGCGAGCGCCGCGACCCGACCGTGGTACTTGTGACCGGCGCGGTCGAAGACGACCGCGTCGACGCCCTGCTGCTTGGCGCGCTCGGCGACGAGCTCGCCGACCAGCTTGGCCTTGCTGGTCTTGTCGTCGCTCAGCGCCCGCACGTCGGCCTCCATCGAGGAGGCGTAGCACAGGGTCTTGCCGACGAGGTCGTCGACGACCTGCACGGAGATGTGCTTGGCCGAGCGGGTGACGACGAGGCGCGGCCGCTCCGGCGTACCGGAGATCTTCTTGCGGCCGCGCACCTGTCGACGGAGGCGGGCCTTGACCCGACTCGCGGTGTGCTTGTTGTTGGACAGGGAGATGGCCATGGTCACTTACCAGCCTTTCCGACCTTGCGGCGGACGTGCTCGTCGGCGTAGCGAACGCCCTTGCCCTTGTAGGGCTCGGGCTTACGCAGCTTGCGGATGTTGGCGGCAACCTCACCGACGAGCTGCTTGTCGATGCCCTGCACGCCGAGCTTCGTGGGGCCCTCGACGGCGAAGGTGATGCCGTCGGGAGCCTTGATGGTGATCGGGTGGCTGTAGCCGAGCTGGAACTCCAGCTCGGTCGGCCCCTTGGCCAGCACCCGGTAGCCGACGCCGACGATCTCGAGCTTCTTCTCATAGCCCTCGGTCACGCCGACGACCATGTTGTTGACGAGTGTGCGCGAGAGTCCGTGGAGGGCCTTGCTCTGACGCTCGTCGTCGGGACGCTTGATCTCGAGGGCGAGGGAACCGCCGTCGTCGTTTCGTTGCACGGTGATGGGGGCCGCCAAGGTGTGCGACAGGGTGCCCTTGGGGCCCTTGACGGTCACCTCCGCGTCGTTGATCTGGACGTCGACCGACGCCGGGACCGGGATCGGGAGCTTGCCGATGCGCGACATGTCTGTTGTCTCCTCTCAGTTCTCGCAGGTCACCAGACGTAGGCGAGGACTTCTCCGCCCACGCCCTTCCGGTTGGCCTGGCGGTCGGTGAGCAGACCCTGGCTGGTCGAGATGATCGCCACGCCCAGGCCGCCGAGGACGCGCGGGAGGCCGGTGTGCTTGGCGTAGACCCGCAGACCGGGCTTGCTGATGCGGCGCAGGCCGGCGATCGAGCGCTCCCGGCTGCGGCCGTACTTGAGGGTGATCGTCAGCGTCTTGCCGACCTCGCCCTCCTGCGGCTCCTGCACCGAGAAGGCGGTGATGTAGCCCTCCTGCTTGAGGATCTCCGCGACGCCGAACTTCAGCTTGCTGAAGGGCATCGACACCTCGTCGTGGTACGCCTGATTGGCGTTGCGCAGACGCGTGAGCATGTCTGCGATCGGGTCGGTCATCGTCATGGTGCGGTTTCTCTCTCTTCTGTGGTTTCCCGCCGCAACGCGGGACCTTCAGCTATCTCGGTGGTCGAGCCGGTCGCGCAGCGACCGTGTCGAGACCATCCTCGGTTGATTGTGGTCTCGCTTACCAGGAGGACTTGGTGATGCCGGGCAGCTCGCCGCGGTGGGCCATCTCGCGCAGGCAGATGCGGCACAGGCCGAACTTGCGGTAGACGGCCTTCGGCCGGCCGCAGCGCTGGCAGCGCGTGTAGGCGCGGACGGCGAACTTCGGCTTGCGCGCAGCCTTCACCCTGAGGGCGGTCTTGGCCATGTCAGTTCTCCTTACGGTGCTGATGGTTCAACTCGAACCGAGCGCTCGACTTCGTCATTGCGCTCAGTTCTCCTTGAACGGGAAGCCGAGCGCCTTGAGCAGCGCACGTCCCTGGGCGTCGTCGGTGGCGGTGGTCACGACCGTGATGTCCATGCCGCGCGAGCGGTCCATCTTGTCCTGGTTGATCTCGTGGAACATCACCTGCTCGGTCAGGCCGAAGGTGTAGTTGCCCTTGCCGTCGAAGTGCTTGGGCGACAGGCCGCGGAAGTCACGGATCCGGGGCAGCGCCAGCGAGAGCAGGCGGTCGAGGAACTCCCACATCCGGTCACCCCGGAGCGTGACGTGGGCACCGATGGGCATGCCCTCGCGCAGCTTGAACTGCGCGATGGACTTGCGCGCCCGGGTCACGGTCGGCTTCTGGCCGGTGATCGCGGTGAGGTCCTTGACGGCGCCATCGATCAGCTTGGCGTCGCGAGCGGCCTCGCCGACGCCCATGTTGACGACGATCTTGACCAGGCCGGGGACCTGCATGACGTTGGGGATGTCGAACTCGCTGCGCAGCGCGGGGAGGATCTCCTCGCGGTAGCGCGTCTTCAGTCGCGGGGTCGGCACCTCGACGGTGCTCTCGAGAGTCGGGTTGTCAGTGGTCTGGGTCATCTCAGATGTCCTTACCGGTCTTGCGGGAGATGCGAACGCTGCGCTCGGCGGCGTACGTCGAGCCGTCGGGCCGGCGCTTGAGGACCTCGTCGCGGCGGAACCCGATGCGGGTGACGCCCTTCCCCTCGACCAGCATCACGTTGGACACGTGGATCGGGGCCTCGACGGTGATGATGCCGCCGGTGTTGCCGGCGCGGCCGCCCTGCTGCTGCGCCTTGGTGTGCCGCTTGACGCGATTGACACCCTCGACGATGACCCGCTCCTGCTCGCGCAGGACCTGGATCACCTTGCCCTTGGCGCCCTTGTCCTTGCCGGAGATGACGACGACCTCGTCACCCTTGCGAATGTTCACGCTGCTCTTCTTGCTCACAGTCTTCTTCCCCATGTCACAGCACCTCGGGAGCGAGCGAGATGATCTTCATGAACTTCTTCTCACGCAGCTCGCGGCCGACGGGCCCGAAGATGCGGGTGCCGCGCGGCTCACCGTCGGACTTGAGGATCACCGCGGCGTTCTCGTCGAAGCGGATGTAGGAACCGTCGGCACGACGACGCTCCTTCGCCGTGCGGACGATGACGGCCTTGACGACGTCGCCCTTCTTCACGTTGCCGCCCGGGATCGCGTCCTTGACGGTGGCGACGATGGTGTCGCCGATGCCTGCGTAGCGGCGACCCGAGCCACCGAGCACCCGGATGCAGAGGATCTCCTTGGCACCCGTGTTGTCGGCGACCTTGAGCCGCGACTCCTGCTGAATCATGTCTGGTTCTCTCCTTGTCGCCCTGGTTCTCCGCGAGCGGAGCCTGGGGGAACCGTCGTTTTACTTGGCGCGCTCGAGGATCTCGACGACGCGCCAGCGCTTGGTGGCCGAGAGGGGGCGGGTCTCCATGACCCGCACCCGGTCACCGACGCCACAGTCGTTGGTCTCGTCGTGCGCGTGCAGACGCGAGGTCTTGCGCTGCACCTTGCCGTAGAGCGCGTGCTTCACGCGGTCCTCGACCAGGACGACGACCGTCTTGTCCATCTTGTCGCTGACCACGATGCCCTCCCGCGTCTTGCGGGAGTTGCGGGTCTGCCCAGCGGCCTGGCCCGAGGGGTCTGCGGTGGTGTTCGTCATACCTCTGCGCTCTCCTTGCTCGCACCCGGCGTGACCCGGATGCCGAGCTCACGCTCGCGCACCACGGTGTAGATCCGGGCGATGTCCTTCTTCACGGTCCGCAGTCGGCCGTGGCTCTCCAACTGGCCGGTGGCGGCCTGGAACCGGAGGTTGAAAAGCTCCTCCTTGGCCTCGCGGAGCTTGCTCTCGAGGTCGATCGCGTTGAGCTCGTCGAGCTCGACGACGGTCAGCTTGTCGCTCATCAGAATTCACCTGCCTCGCGGGTGATGAACCGGCACTTCATGGGGAGCTTGTGCATCGCGCGACGCATGGCCTCACGAGCGACGTCCTCGGTGACACCCGAGAGCTCGAACATGACGCGGCCGGGCTTGACGTTGGCGATCCACCACTCCGGGGAGCCCTTGCCGGAGCCCATGCGGGTCTCGGCGGGCTTCTTGGTCAGCGGACGGTCGGGGTAGACGTTGATCCACACCTTGCCGCCACGCTTGATGTGGCGGGTCATGGCGATTCGGGCCGACTCGATCTGGCGGTTGGTCACGTAGTGTGCCTCGATCGCCTGGATCCCGAAGTCACCGAACGCCAGCGACGTGCCACCCTTGGCGGCACCGGTCCGCTTGGGGTGATGCTGCTTGCGGTGCTTGATCCGACGGGGCATGAGCATCGTTCAGCCCTCCTGTCCTGGCTGTCCGGGGGCAGCCGACGCCTCGGCCGGAGCCGGGGCCGCGCCGCTGTTCGACGGGGCGGTGCCGGAGTCGCGCTGGCCTTCACGCTGGCCGTCGCGCGGGCCACGGGTGCCGCGGCTGGGACGGTCGCCACGGTCGCCACGAGCGCCACGCCCGCTGCGGCCCGGGGCACCGGCGCGGGCGGCCGCCTGGGCCTGCCGCTCGGCGCGGGTCGCGGCGACCTCGCCCTTGTAGATCCACACCTTCACGCCGATGCGCCCGAAGGTGGTCTTGGCCTCGTAGAAGCCGTAGTCGATGTCGGCGCGCAGGGTGTGCAGCGGCACTCGGCCCTCGCGGTAGAACTCCGTGCGCGACATCTCGGCGCCGTTGAGGCGGCCGGAGCACTGGATCCGGATGCCCTTGGCACCCGAGCGCATCGAGGTCTGCATGGCCTTCTTCATAGCCCTGCGGAACTGCACGCGACCACTGAGCTGCTCGGCCACGCCCTGGGCGACGAGCTGCGCGTCGATCTCGGGGTTCTTGACCTCGAGGATGTTGAGCTGCACCTGCTTGCCGGTGAGCTTCTCGAGCTCGCCGCGGATGCGGTCGGCCTCGGCGCCACGACGGCCGATCACGATGCCCGGACGGGCGGTGTGGATGTCGACGCGCACCCGGTCGCGGGTGCGCTCGATCTCGACCTTGGCGATGCCGGCGCGCTCCATGCCCTTGGCGAGCAGCTTGCGGATCGCGACGTCCTCACCGACGTAGGCCTTGTACAGCTTGTCGGCGTACCACCGGCTCTTGTGGTCGGTGGAGATGCCGAGGCGGAAGCCGTTGGGGTTGATCTTCTGACCCATCAGGCGGTCCGTCCCTTCTTCTTGGAGGCGGAGCCAACGGCCCTGAGGACCGCAGTCGGCTGCACGACGAGGGTGATGTGGCTGGTGCGCTTGTTGATACGCGTCGCGCGGCCCTGGGCACGCGGACGCCAACGCTTCATCGTCGGGCCCTCGTCGACCACCGCCACGGAGACCACGAGGTCCTTGCGGTTGAGGTCCTCGACGTTCTCGGCGTTCGCGACAGCGCTCTCGAGGAGCTTGTAGACGGTCTCGGAGGCGGCCTGCGGCGCGAACGCGAGCAGGGACAGCGCCTCGTCGACGGGCAGGCCGCGGACCAGGTCGACGACCCGGCGCGCCTTCATGGGCGTGATCCGCACGTAGCGGGCGCGGGCGAAGGCACCCGGCTCGTCGCCGAGGAGCGACTCGCGTCGGGCGCTGGTGCGGTGACGCTCGGTGGTGGCCATCAGCGACGCCGTCCTTTCCGGTCTTCCTTGACGTGCCCGCGGTAGGTGCGGGTCGGGGCGAACTCGCCCAGCTTGTGGCCCACCATCGAGTCGGACACGAACACCGGGACGTGCTTGCGACCGTCGTGGACCGCGATCGTGTGACCGATCATGGCCGGCACGATCATCGACCTGCGCGACCATGTCTTGATCACGTTGTGTGTGCCCTTGTCATTCTCGGCGTCCACCTTCTTCATGAGGTGGTCGTCGACGAAGGGACCCTTCTTCAGGCTGCGAGGCATGTTCCTACGTCTCTCCTGCTCAGCGCTTCTTGCCGGTCTTGCGGCGGCGGATGATCTGGGCGTCGCTGGCCTTGCGCTTGCGCGTCCGGCCCTCCGGCTTGCCCCACGGGGACACCGGGTGGCGACCACCCGAGGTCTTGCCCTCGCCACCACCGTGCGGGTGGTCGACGGGGTTCATGACGACACCACGCACGGTGGGCCGGCGGCCCTTCCAGCGCATGCGGCCGGCCTTGCCCCAGTTGATGTTGGACTGCTCGGCGTTGCCGACCTCGCCGACCGTGGCGCGGCAGCGCACGTCGACGAACCGCATCTCACCGGACGGCAGGCGCAGGGTGGCCCGCGAGCCCTCCTTGGCGACCAGCTGGGCGCTCATCCCGGCCGACCGGGCGATCTTCGCGCCGCCGCCGGGCCGCAGCTCGATGGCGTGGATCGTCGTACCGACCGGGATGTTGCGCAGCGGCAGGTTGTTGCCGGTCTTGATGTCGGCGTTGGGACCGGACTCCACGACAGCGCCCTGGGCCAGATCCTTCGGCGCCACGATGTAGCGCTTCTCGCCGTCGGTGAAGTGGAGCAGCGCGATGCGAGCGGTGCGGTTGGGGTCGTACTCGATGTGCGCGACCTTCGCGGGGACGCCGTCCTTGTCGTAGCGACGGAAGTCGATGACGCGGTAGGCGCGCTTGTGGCCGCCGCCCTGGTGCCGGGTGGTGATCCGGCCCTGGTTGTTGCGGCCGCCCTTCTTGGGCAGCGCGCGGGTCAGCGACTTCTCCGGCGTGGTCCGGGTGATCTCGACGAAGTCGGCCACCGAGGAGCCGCGACGGCCCGGGGTGGTCGGCTTGTACTTGCGGATTGCCATGGTCTCTTCAGTCCTTAAGCTGTCTTGTCTCGTCAGACCGCGAAGATGTCGATGCGGTGGCCCTCGGCCAGCGACACGATCGCGCGCTTGGTGTCCTTGCGCTTGCCGAGGCCGTTGCGGGTACGCCGCGTCTTGCCCTGGCGGTTGATCGTGTTGACCGAGGTGACCTTGACGTCGAACACCTTCTCGACCGCGATCTTGATCTCGGTCTTGTTGGCGTCGGGACGCACCAGGAAGGTGTACTTGTTGGCATCGAGAAGGCCGTAGCTCTTCTCGGAGACGACCGGCGCGATCAGCACGTCGCGGTGGTCCTTGTGGATGGTGCTCACTTGTCGTCCTCCTCTGAAGGCGCGGCGACCGGAGCGGCCTCGGCCGGGGAGGCCTCGGGCGTCACCGTCGCGATCGTCTTGGCGACCAGCAGGTCGAAGGCGCCCTTGGTGAAGACCACGTCGTCGGAGGCCAGCACGTCGTAGGTGTTGAGCTGGTCGACCGCCACGATGTGCACCTCGGGGGCGTTGCGCAGCGATAGCCAGGTGACGGCGTCGGTGCGCTCGAGGACCACGAGGAACTTGTTGCGGTCGGCGACCAGCCCGCCGAGAGCGGTCAGCGCGGCCTTCGTCGACGGCTTGTCACCCGAGACGAGCGACTCGACCACGTGGATGCGACCGTTGCGGGCGCGGTCGGTGAGGGCACCACGGAGCGCCGCGGCCTTCATCTTCTTGGGCGTGCGCTGCTCGTAGGAGCGCGGCTGGGGGCCGTGGACGACGCCGCCACCGGCGAACTGCGGCGCGCGGGTCGAGCCCTGGCGGGCACGGCCGGTGCCCTTCTGCTTGTAGGGCTTGCGTCCACCGCCGCGGACCTCGCCGCGCGTCTTGGTGGAGTGGGTGCCCTGGCGGGCCGCGGCCTGCTGGGCCACGACGACCTGGTGGATGAGGGGGACGTTGACGCGCGCGTCGAAGATCGCGGCGGGCAGGTCGACGTCGAGGGTCTCGACCGATACCGACTCGGTGGCAGCCATGATCAGGCCTCCTGCTTCTTCACAGCCGAGCGGAGCACGACCAGGCCGCCCTTGGGGCCGGGGACGGCGCCCTTGAGCAGGATCAGGCCCTTCTCGGTGTCCACGGCGTGGACGGTGACGTTCTGGGTGGTGACGGTGTCGACGCCCATGCGGCCGGCCATCCGGGTGCCCTTGAACACCCGGCCGGGCGTGGCGCAGGCACCGATGGAGCCGGGCTTGCGGTGGTTACGGTGCGCACCGTGCGAGGCGCCGACACCGGAGAAGCCGTGACGCTTCATCGTGCCGGCGAAGCCCTTGCCCTTGCTGGTGCCGGTGACGTCGATCTCGTCGCCGGCGGTGAAGAGCTCGGGGCTGAGCTCCTGGCCGACCTCGTAGGAGGCGGCGTCGGCGGTGCGGATCTCGACGACGTGACGGCGCGGGGTGACGCCCGCCTTGGCGAACTGACCCGCGTCGGGCTGGTTGACCTTGCGGGCCTCGATCTCACCGAAGCCGACCTGGATGGCGTTGTAGCCGTCGGTCTCGGGCTTGCGGATCTTGGTCACGACATTGGTGCCGGCCGCGATCACGGTCACCGGGACGACCAGGTTGTCGGCGTCCCACAGCTGGGTCATGCCGAGCTTGGTGCCCAGCAGTCCCTTCACGTTTCGTTCAACAGTCATGGCTAACGCGTCCTCTAGAGCTTGATCTCGATGTCGACGCCCGCCGGCAGGTCGAGGCGCATGAGCGAGTCGACGGTCTTGGGGGTCGGGTCGATGATGTCGATGAGCCGCTTGTGGGTGCGCATCTCGAAGTGCTCGCGAGAGTCCTTGTACTTGTGGGGCGAGCGGATGACGCAGTAGACGTTCTTCTCCGTCGGCAGCGGCACCGGCCCAGCGACCTTGGCGCCCGTGCGCGTGACCGTGTCGACGATCTTGCGCGCCGAGGTGTCGATCACCTCGTGGTCGTAGGCCTTGAGCCTGATGCGGATCTTCTGTCCCGCCATGTGCTCTCTCGTCCTTCTCGTCTCGTGCTTGGCTAGTGGGGCTTGGCTATGGAGGCTGGGCCCCCCGCCCCCGCGGTCGGGCGTGTCGCGCATATTTCACGCGGACAAGCCGCCCCGCAGGGCGCTGGCCTCGCGATCTGGGTCGATCGGCGGGCCGGTGGTTGTCGGGTGCCGCCCGCACCGTCGTGGCTGACGGTCGGGCTGATCGGATCTCCGGCGTGAGGCGCGCACGACTGCCGCCCACACCCACTGGAGACGCGATTCAACAGTCAAGTTCATCCGCACCCCGACGATCCTCTCGGAGCAACCGGGATAGTTTGTCAGAGCGCCGCGGGGTTGGCCAAATCGCGCCGCCGCCGGCCGGCCACGACCGGGTCACCTGACACACTGATGCCCATACCGCGACCAGGCAGCGGGACTCGGACGGCTGGACTGACGATGGGAGCACGCAGATGACCGACCCCGGCTCCTATCCACCACCGGGGGCAGCTGAGCCGGAGCGGCCGCGGTCGGCGTACCCGCCACCCGGTCAGGTACCGCCGCCGGGGCCGTGGGGAGGCCAGGGGCCCGGGCTGCCGGGGGATGCGTTCCTGGGCGCGGCACACAAGCCTGGTGCGGTTCCGCTGCGTCCGCTCGGTCTGGGCGACATGTACGACGCGGCGTTCAAGATCATCCGCTTCAACCCGAAGGCCACCGTCGGGTCCGCTGTGCTGGTGGCCTCGGTCGCGATGCTCCTCCCGGTGCTCATCACCGCGGTGCTCACCTTCGTCCTCGACCTGTCCCTCGACCCCGCCGCGGAGAGCATCGACAGCGCGGACGCGATCGGATTGGCGGGCAGCTACGCCTCCCTGCTCGTCGGGGTCGTCCTGCAGTCGATCGGGCTCATCCTCGTCACCGGGATGGTGGCCCACGTGGTGGCGGTGGCCGCGATCGGCCGCAAGATGACGCTGGGAGCGGCCTGGGCCGCGACCCACGGCAAGCGCTGGCGACTGATCGGACTCGCCACGGTCCTCGGGCTCGCGACCTTCCTCCTCTTCCTCGCCTACGCCGGGCTGAGCCTCTCGGTGTCGCTGAGCGGCGAGACGACCGTGATCGTCGTCTGGTTCCTGGTGACCGTCCCCGGGTTCATCGCCCTGATGTGCTGGTTCTGGGTGCGCCTCTACTACCTGCCGGTGCCTGTCTTGATGCTCGAGCCGATCGGGGTCTTCGCCGCGATCGGTCGCGGCTACCGGTTGACCCGCCGCGCCTTCTGGCGCACCTTCGGCATCGGCCTGCTCACGATGCTGCTCGCCGGGGTCGCCGGCTCCATGCTGTCCTTCCCGATCTCGATCGTCGGGCAGGTCGCCGGCCTGGCCGGTGTGACCTCGCGCTACGGCGTACTCATCCTCATGGTCACGCAGGCGCTCGCGACCGTCGTCTCGACGGCGTTCACCGCACCGTTCACCTCCTCGGTCACCTCCTTGCAGTATCTCGACCAGCGCATCCGCAAGGAGGCCTACGATGTCGACCTCATGACCCAGGCCGGGATCACCAGGTCGTGATCGGCACAACACTCCACGCAGCGCTCGCGTCGGTCGTCCGGCTGGGGCGCGCGGACCCGCCGCTCGACCCGACGCCCGAGGAGGGACGCCGGCTGATGCGCCGGGAGCTCCTCCGGCCCGAGTACAACCAGGAGTCGGGCATCCGGAAGCTGGTCGAGTGGATCCGCGACAGGCTGCTGTCCGGCGCCGACCGGCTCGCCGACTCACCCCCTCTGACCACTTTCGTCTCCCTCCTGGTGCTCGCGTTGCTCGTCGTCGCCTTGGTGTGGCTGGTCTCGAGGGTGCGCGGAGCCGCTCGCTCGCGGGTCGAGCGGGGCGTCGTCCTCGACGAGGCGGGCGTCACCGCCGCCGAGCTTCGCGCCCGCGCCGAGGCTGCCCTCGCCGACGGCCGGGCCGACGACGCGCTCGTCGACGCCTACCGGGCTCTGGCCCTGCGCCAGATCGAGCGGGGAGCCGTCGAGGATGTGCCCGGCGCGACGGCCCACGAGCTTGCCGAGGCCCTCGGCTCACGGTTCGAGCCCGTCGCCGGCCGCCTGCGGGAGGCCGGCCGGCTCTTCGACCTCGTCCACTACGGCCACCGGAGCGTCGGCGCCGCGGAGGCCCTTGCGGTGCTGTCGCTCGACGACGAGCTGGCGGGTGTGCGGTGACAGCGGGGGCGAGGCTGCGCGAGCGTCGTACGACGCTGCTCGTCGGGGCCGCGGCGCTCGTCGCAATCGTGCTCGCCCTGCTGCTCTCCGGCGGACCGAGGACCTATGACGACCTCGACCCGCAGAACCCCGACGGCAACGGGGCGAAGGCGCTCGCCCAGGTGCTCGGCGACGAGGGCGTCGACGTGCGCGTGACGCGATCCGCCGACGCACTCGCCGACGCACTCGCAGACGACGAGCACGGCGCCGACACGACCGTGCTGGTGACCTCGCCACAGCTGCTCGGGTCGAGCACCCTGGCCCGGCTGCGCACCTCCCTCGGCGAGGCGGGGCTGGTGCTCGTCATGCCGCCACCGGAGGTGAGCAGCGAGTTCGGCGGCGACCTGGGGACGACCGGCTACGACGACAGCCGCGAGCTCGCCGCCCGGTGCAAGGACGCCGGCCTCCGTGTCCGTTTCGACGGGTTGACGCTCGACGCCCGAGGCGAGAGTGCCGAGTGGCTGGCCCCCGCCGGTTGCTTCTACGCCGACCAGGGGGCGCGGCTCGCGCAGCCGCGCCCCGGCGTGCTGCTGCTCGGCGTACCGTCGACGCTGTCCAACGAGCACATCGGCCGCGCCGACAACGCCGCGTTCTCACTGAGGCTGCTCGGCGAGCGCCCCGAGCTCGTCTGGTACGTCCCGGACGTCAACGACCCGGACGCCTCCGACGGCCGCGCCTTCGCGGACCTGCTCCCCGCCTGGGTGCGGCCCGGGCTGTGGGTCGGCGTGCTGGCGATCGCCGCGGTGATGCTGTGGCGCGGACGTCGGTTGGGGCGGCTCGCGACCGAGCCGCTGCCGGTGGCGGTGAAGGCGATCGAGACCACGCGCAGCCGGGGCCGGCTCTATCGCAAGGCCAACGACCGGCCCCACGCCGCCCGCTCCCTCCGCGCGGCGGCGCTCGCCTCCGCCGCTGCGAGGCTGTCCCTGCCCGCGACGACCCGGCCCGAGGTCGTGATCCGGCAGGTGGCTCAGCGCACGGGCCGCGAACCCGCCCAGGTGCACTTCCTGCTCGCACCGGATGCGCCCGCACCACCCACAGACTCCGACCTGATCACCCTGGCCGCCGACCTGGCCACGCTCGAGGAAGAGGTACGCCGCACATGACCGAAGAGACGCCCGAAGCCGTCGTACCGGACCCATCCCCGGCCACGGACACCGGATCCCGCGAACGGCTCGCCGCTGTTCGGGCCGAGGTCGCCAAGGCCGTCGTGGGCCAGGACGCCGCCGTGTCCGGCCTGCTGGTTGCGCTGCTCTGCGGTGGTCACGTGCTGATGGAGGGCGTGCCGGGCGTCGCCAAGACGCTGCTGGTGCGTAGTCTCGCGGGCTCGCTCGACGTCGAGACCCGCCGAGTTCAGTTCACGCCCGACCTGATGCCCGGCGACATCACCGGATCCATGGTGATCGACAGCCACCGGGGCGAGCTGTCCTTCCGCGAGGGTCCGGTCTTCACCAACCTGCTGCTGGCCGACGAGATCAACCGGACGCCGCCGAAGACGCAGTCCGCACTCCTCGAGGCGATGGAGGAGGGCACCGTGTCGGTGGACGGCGAGTCCCGGCCCCTGCCACAGCCGTTCCTCGTCGCGGCCACCCAGAATCCCGTCGAGTACGAGGGGACCTACCCCCTGCCCGAGGCTCAGCTCGACCGCTTCCTCCTCAAGGTCGTGCTGCCGATCCCGCAGCGGGCCGACGAGCTGGAGATCCTGCGACGGCACGCCCAGGGCTTCGACCCCCGCGACGTACGCGGCGCGGGCGTCACCGCCGTCGCCGGACCCGCCGACATCGTCGCCGGGCAGACCGCCGTCAAGCAGGTGCAGGTCTCACCCGAGGTGGCCGGCTATGTCGTCGACATCGCCCGCGCGACCCGGGAGTCGCCCTCCCTCAGCCTCGGTGTCAGTCCCCGTGGGGCGACCGCGCTCATGCGCGCCAGCCGGGCGTGGGCGTGGCTCAACGGACGCGACTTCGTGACACCCGATGACGTCAAGGCGCTCGCCCAGGCCACCCTCGTCCACCGGCTCGCGCTGCGCCCCGAGGCCGAGCTCGAGGGCGTCCAGGTCACCGCCGTCCTGGCCTCAGCGCTCGGCTCCGTCCCGGTTCCACGATAGGCGCTGTCCCACCATGGCGATCTCCGGACGAGTCCCGGCACTGCTCCTCCTGGGGCTGCTGCCGGTGCTCGCGCGTCCTCGGATGAGCACGGTGTGGCTGTGGCTGCTCGTGGTGCTGCTCCTGGTCGTCGTCGACCTCCTGGCTGCTCCTCGGCCGTCGTCGCTGAGCCTCCTCCGTCGGCCGCTCAAGCCGGTCCGGACCGGCTACCCGACCGAGACCCTCCTTGTCGCGAGCAACACCCCGCCGCCCGGGCGGCGCGGACGGCGGCTGCGCGGCGTCGTACGCGATGCCTGGCAGCCGACCGCCGGGGCGACCGACAACCGCCATCGGGTGCGGCTCGACCCCGGTGACCGCGCGCTCCTCACGACTCCCCTGCGCCCGATGCGCCGTGGCGACCTACGCGCGCTCGGGGCCACGGTCCGGCTGTGGGGCCCGCTCGGACTGGCCGCGCGGCAGGCGACGAGGGACGCTCCGGGAGCGCTTCGCTCGCTGCCCCCCTTCGAGTCCCGCAAGCACCTGCCCTCACGGCTGAGGCGCCTCCGAGAGCTCGACGGCCGGGCGGCCGTGCGCGTCCGAGGGCAGGGCACGGAGTTCGACTCGCTCCGGGAGTACGTCCGTGGCGACGACGTCCGCTCGATCGACTGGCGGGCATCGGCGCGGAACCGCAATGTCGTCGTGCGGACGTGGCAGCCCGAGCGCGACCGGCGGGTGGTCATCGTGCTCGACACCGGGCGGACCTCGGCCGGCCGCGTTGCCGACGCGCCACGTCTCGACGCGGCTATGGACGCCGCGTTGCTGCTTGCGGCGCTGGCCGCCCGCGCCGGTGACCGCATCGACTTCGTCGCCGGCGACCGGCGGGTGCGCGCGCGGCTGCGGTCGGCGGGTGCCCGCGACATCGCGGCGCGACTCCAAGACGTGATGGCCGACCTGCAGCCGGTGCTGGTCGAGTCGGACTGGTCCGGGCTCGCTTCGGCCGTGAGCGAGCTCGGCCGGCAGCACGCGCTCGTCGTACTCCTCACCCCGCTGGAGCCGTCCGCGGTCGAGGAGGGACTGCTGCCGGTGCTGCCCACCCTCGGACACCGCCACCGGGTCGTCGTCGCGTCGGTCAAGGATCCTGCGCTCGCCGAGCTGACCTCGCGCCGGTCGACTCTCGAGGAGGTGTACGACGCCGCGGCCGCGACGTCCGCGCTACAGCGGCGCCGCCGCACTGCGGACCTGCTGCACACCCTCGGGGTCGACCTCGTCGACGCCGACGCCGAGTCGCTCCCCCCAGCCCTCGCCGACCATTACCTGATGCTCAAGGCGCGCGGCCTCCTCTGACCGCCGACCTGGCGCGAATTGTCCGGATGCGCGGATCGACCCGGCGCTCGTTGTCCTCTCCAGCCCACCGACCCGGCGACGTTTGCTGAGGGTCTCGGCAACCAGCGCCGGGTCGACACCACGCCACGGACAATCCGCGCCGGGTCGACGTCCACATCCGGACAATCCGCGGCGCGTGCGTCAGGAGGCCGTCGCGACCCGGTCCTCGAGCAACGACGCATCGACGTCGCCGGTGTGACCGCGCAGGTAGGCGTTGCGGCCGAGGACGAAGACGTATGCGAGGAAGACCAGTTCGGCGAGGACACCGATCCCGACGCGCGACCAGGTCGGGAGCGACGAGCCCGTGACGAAGCCCTCGATGACGCCGCTGACCGCGAGCACCAGCACCAGCCCGAGGGCGACCGTCCCCGCGGTGCGACCCTCGCGCGCGAGCGCCTTCGACCGCGGAATGCCGCCCGGCTCGACCCATGACCAGAACAGCCGCAGCCCCACTCCCCCGGCCACGAACACCGCGGTCAGCTCGAGCAGCCCGTGCGGCAGGATAAGCCCGAAGAAGTGGGCGCCGTGGTCGTGGCGGATCATGACCGACCCGATGACCGCGAGGTTGAGCAGGTTGTTCCACAGCAGGTAGACCACCGGCACGCCCAGTACGCCGAGGGCGAGGCAGAGCGCAGTCACCCAGGCGTTGTTGACCCACACCTGCAGGGCGAAGTGGGAGGAGGCGTACTCGGAGTAGTAGTTCTCGAAGTCGTGGCTGACGAGCTGGTCGACCTCCTCGGGCGACAGGAGGCTCTGCTCCACCTCCGGATGCCCGAGCAGCCACCACATCATGACGGCGACCAGCAGGTAGCTCAGACCCATCGTGCCGAGCCACCACCAGCGCAGGCGATACAGCGCCGCGGGGAAGCGCTCGGTCAGGAAGCCCGCCACGTTGCGCCAGGACGTGGTGCGGGCGCCGACCGACCTGGTGCGCGCCTTCGCCAGGATCGAAGAGAGGTAGGCGACCAGTGACGGATCCGGTGCCGACGTACGCACGACCGAGAGGTGGGTGGCGACCTGCTGATAGAGGTCGGTCAGCTCGTCGCTCCGCGCACCGTCGAGCCGGCGGGTCCTCGTCAGCGCCTCGAGGCGCTGCCACTCGGACGAGTGTGCGCGCACGTAGGCGTCGAGGTCCATTGGTAGTCAGGGGCGCGGTGCCATCGCTGGCCCGTTTCCCCATCCCCCTTTCAATCCGTGCGTGCGGTTTTCCCGCACACGGCTTACCGATGGTGTTCTTGACATGGTTACGCAGCCTTCGGGTAGCGGATGGTGCCGCGGAGTCGATGGAGCCCCATCTCAACAAACCAGTCGCTCGTCCATTGAGCCGCCTGACCAGCGCGTAGATTCCGTCCACGCTTCTTGATCATCAAGCGTCTCAGTCGCCAGTACACGTAGTCGTCGACATGGCCGAACTTCTTCCCGGCGTTTCCGGTGCGGAAGTAGTTTCCCCAGCCGCGCAAGATCGGGTTGAGATCCTCGATGACCCACTCGATGCGGGTCCCTGCACGACTGCGACCGGTGCGGTCCCGGACTTTCACACGTAGCCGCTTCATCGCTGCCGCACTGGGCCACCGGTGCAGGTAGTAGCGGATAATCCGCTTCTGCTCCCACAGCCGACCCGACATGCGCGCCCGGAAGTGACACCCCAGAAAGTCGAAACCCTCCCGGCCTTCCCGCAGGTCCACGACCCGCGTCTTGCCCGGATGTAGCGCCAGCCCCAGACCCGCCAATACCTCGCGGGCCACGTTCAGGGCCGCCTCCGCCTGACCCGGGGTCCGGCACATGACCACGAAGTCGTCGGCATACCGCACCAACACTCCGTGGCCGTACTCGCCGTGCCGCCGGGCCATCTCTCGGTCGAAGGCGTGCAGGTAGACGTTGGCCAGCAACGGGGAAATCACCCCGCCCTGCGGGGTCCCAGCGACCGTCCGCTGTACCCCTTGGGCCGTCATCACACCCGCCTTGAGCCACGCACCGACCAACTTCAGCATCCGCCGATCCGACACCCTGCGACCCACCTGCGCCATGAGAACGTCATGGTCGATGTTGTCGAAGAAGCCCCGGATATCGGCCTCCGCCACCTGGGTATACCCCTTGATGAACGAGACCCGGACCACCTCCATGGCCTGCGTCGCCGACCGTCTGGGCCGGAACCCGTACGAGCACGACAAGAAGTCGGCCTCGAATACCGGTTCCAACACGATCTTCGCCGCCGCCTGAGCGACCCGGTCCCGCACCGTGGGGATCCCCAACGGTCGGTGCCCGCCTGCTGGTTTCGGGATGTCCACACGCCTTGCCGGCGCGGGACGATACGACCCGGAACGCAGATCGGCCTGGAGTTCGGCCAGCATCCGCTGCACCCCGTACTCCTCCACCATCGCCAAGGTCACCCGATCGACCCCAGCCGCGCCCCGGTTACCACGGACCCGCCTCCACGCCTCCCACAGCACGTCACCCCTGTGGACACGGTCATACAGAGCGTGGAAACGGCGACCCTCAGACTGCTTGGCCGCAGCCCATAGCCGACGTTGCAGTTGTTGCACTTTCACCCTCGACGGCATCCCTTCCAGGACAGCCACGGGGGCTACGACAGCCTGTGGGCTGCCGGGGTAGTTGGACCGGACCAACCCGGCCATGCCCTCACGCGTACCCGCTTCCTCGGCATCACCAAAGCAGGGGCCCTTCCCTCCCGGCGCGTTATGCTGCACGCCGTTCGTGACACCAGGACCAGCCTGGATCAGCGGTACTACGGCCCCCTCGGACTCCCGCTGCACTCCGTTCGGTTTCACCATCGGCTTATCCGACCGGTCTCTTGCCCGACGCAGGGCGTGCGCAGACGGGTCTCTCCTGTTCCGTGCCAGACCTTCTGCACGTGCCGCCGTCCGTACCCCGTGTCAACGACGGCCGAAATCTGACCCCCTTTCGTCGGTTGAAAATTGACCCCCTCGTGGTTGGGTTCTGATGGTCTCGGCGGTGTCGCCGAGGGCTTGGTGGGTGGCGTCGACTGCGACGGCGAGGTCGGCGGCGGCGCGGGTGGCGTGAGCCAGGCAGTCGGTGGCGTTGGTGGCGTCGGTGGGGAGGTAGCGGCCGAGCTGGGTCAGGGTCTGCGGCAGCGTGGCGGCGAGCTGGGCCAGCGCTCCGGTCAGCGCGTATAGGTCCGCGATGCTGAGGGCGGTGATCGCCGGCCTCGTCAGGTGGGCGAGTTCACGGGCGCTATCGACGCCACGTTCGGCCGCGGCGATGGGACCGACGTCGGGACAGGTGTGGGTGCTCACCGGTCCTCCCCGGCAGTGGGCGTGACGCGTCCCAGGTCGCGGTCCTTGAGCCGGTAGGAGTCGCCCTTCAAGGCGATGACCTCGGCGTGGTGGACGAGCCGGTCGATCATTGCCGCGGCGACGGTGTCGTCGCCGAAGACCTCGCCCCAGCGGGCGAAGGACTTGTTCGAGGTCACGATCAGGCTCGCTCGTTCATAGCGGGAGGAGACGAGCTGGAAGAACAGGTTCGCGGCCTCGGGTTCGAACGGGATGTAGCCGACCTCGTCAATGACCAGGACCGGGTAGCGCACGAGCCGGCGGAGCTCATCTTGGAGCCGTCCGGCGTGGTGGGCCTCAGCGAGCCGGTCGACCCACTGCGATGCGGTGGCGAACTGGACCCGGTGCCCGGCCTGGCAGGCTCGGATCGCCAGCCCGGTGGCCAGGTGGGTCTTGCCGGTCCCGGGCGGGCCGAGGAGGACGACGTTCTCCTTGCCGGCGACGAAGTCGAGGGTGCCGAGGTGGGCGATGGTCTCGCGTTTCAGGCCGCGGGCGTGGTCGTAGTCGAAGTCCTCCAACGACTTGCGTGCCGGAAACCGGGCGGCGCGGACCCGGCCCTCACCGCCGTGGGATTCGCGGGCGGTGACCTCGCGTTGCAGGCACGCGGTCAGGTACTCCTCGTGGGTCCAGTTCTCCTCGCGGGCGCGGTCGGCGAGCCGGCCCGCGGACTCACGCAGCGTGGGTGCCTTCAACGCCCGTGTCAGGTACTCCAGCTCAGCGGCGGTGCCCTTGCTCGTCGTCGCAACGCTTGTCGCGCTCGTGCGGGCGGCCATCACACGACCTCCCCTTCGGCCACGTCAACGAGATCGCCGGCCCCGTCGACGGCATCGGTGACCGCTGTCAGGCTGGTGATGCCGAAGGCTTGGTCGTAGGCACCGAGCGAGCGGATCTCGATCTCCTCGCCGGTCACCGCATCGGCGACGGGGCGTAGGAGGTCACCACGACCGTGACGCAGGAGCTTGGCTGCGACGGTGTGGTCGAACTCGGTGATCGTCTGGTGCTGGGCCCACACGCGCTGGTGGTCGGCGACGATCGCGCCCTGGCACGTCACCCACACCCGGTCGAGATCGGCGTGGACCTCGATCCGGCGGCCGATCACGGCGGGGTGGACGGAGTAGTCGTTGGAATCGAGGCGCACGTAGTAGTCCCGTGGCAGTCGCAGCGACCGTCGCCACCCGACCTCGGGCGGCACCGGCGGCAGGCCCAGCATCGCGGCGCGGTCAGCGGCGACCCGGTCAGCGGGGGCACAGCCCAGCACCCGCATCCGCCGGAGGTTGGCCTTCGCGAGGAACCCGGCGAGCTGGGCGTTGAAGTCCTCGGGGCCGGTGAACCTCCGCCCGGGCAGGAACGATCGTTCGAGGTAGTCGTGGAACCGCTCGAGCATGCCCTTGGCCTCAGGATCAATCGGCTTGCAGACATACACCTTGGTGCCGAGCACCCCTCTGAACCCCTGGCACTCCTCGGTCAACGCCGACTCCTTGGCCCGGTACCGGCCGACCGCACCCTCACCGTCCCAGACCAGCAGCTTCGGCACCCCGAGCAGCTGCTGCGACAGCAGCCGCCACCAGCCCGCGAACAGGTCCTCGGCAACACGCGAAGGGATCAGCGTCGCGCTGGCCCACCGCGAGTAGCCCGACACGCAGGTCATCACCGGCAGCCGCTTCGCGGCCCGGGTCTGGCCGTAGCCGACCGGGAGTTCGATGTCGGGGAACCAGAAGTCGAACTGCGCCAGCTCACCGGCCTCATAGGTCGTACGGCCGGCCGGGTCCGGCGGCAGGTACACCGGCCGCAGCTCAGCGACCCGGGCCTTGAACACCGTCAGCCCGCGGTCCCAGCCGACCCGCTCAGCGATCACCGTCGCTGGCATCGTCGGGACCGCCTGCAGCTGTTCCCGGATCCCGGCCTCGAACGCGTCGACCGCCGACCCAGTCGCCTTCCGCACATACTTCGGCGGCGCCTGCGCCGCCAACGCCGAGCGCACGGTGTTGCGCGAGATCCCCAACGTCCTGGCGATCAACTTGATCGGCAACCCCTCGGCCCGGTGCAACCTACGAATCTCTGCCCAGTCCTCCACTGACAACACTCCTCATCTCCTGCCTCACGGATGAGGTCAGGGTCTCGGAGGGGGTCAGTTTTCGACCGTCGATAAGGGGTCAGTTTTCACGCGTCGCCGACACCCCGGAGAGACCCCCTCGGCTGACCCCGGAACAGGGCCGAAGGGACATGGCCTTCGCCGTGACATGAGCGGCTCGGCTCTCCCGTTGTAACTCTGACGAGGCTGCAACGTTCGCTTCACGCTACGGCCCGTGCAGTTGCTCCCTCCAAAGAGGCTTTCGACACCCCGCTCAGCCGCAAGGGTCTCCCCCAACGACCGGGGCCTGCTAGCCGGCGCTCCGGTACCTACCGGCACGGGACTCACACCCGCTGGCCTGACACAGCTTGCAGGACGCAACACGCAGCGAGCCTAGACTGAACGGCGATGTCGGACGCTATGCCGCGGGCCCCGGAGTTCGCCACCCTCACCGACGACGACCTCGTCACCGGAGAGGCCGTCGCCCTCGACCTGCCCCCGGCGAGCCTCGGTTCGCGGATGCTGTCGGGCCTCATCGACGTGGTGCTGACCCTGGTCCTCTTGGCCGGCGTCGTCTTCACGATGATCCTGGTCGTCGCGGACGCCGATTTCGCGCTGGTGTGGGCGGCCTGGATCGGCTCGCTCGTGACCGTCTTCCTGGTCGTGCCGACGGCGGTGGAGACGCTGACCCGCGGCAAGTCGCTCGGCAAGCTCTGTCTCGGCCTGCGCACGGTGCGCGACGATGCTGGCCCGATCTCGTTCCAGCACGCGTTCGTCCGCTCGCTCGTGGGCTTCGTGGAGATCTATGCGTTCTCCGGGGCGCCGGCGTTCTTCTCCGCGCTGCTGTCGAGCCGGGGCAAGCGGCTCGGCGACTACGCCGCCGGCACGTACGTCGTCCGCGAGCGCGTACGCCTTCGGCTGGCTCCTCCGCCGCAGGTGCCGCCACCGTTGACGCGTTGGGCGACCGGAGCCGATATGGCGACCCTGCCGATCGGACTCGCCGTCGCGGTGCGCCAGTTCCTCGGTCGCTCGGAGCAGATCGACCCCCGCGCCCGCCACCAGTTGGCGGTCCGCCTCGCCGACGACGTGCGCCGGTACGTCGCTCCACCGCCGCCTGCCGGCACCCCTCCCGAGGCGTTCCTCGCCGCGGTGATCGCCACGCGTCGCGAGCGCGACTGGGCGCGGTTGCAGCGCGAGGCCGACCTCAGGCAGCGCCTCACCGGCCGGCACTGAGCGCCGAGCCGGCCACCGGGGCGCGCGGGACGAGCAGCAAGAGCAGCGCCGCCACGACGCAGAGACCGCCGGCAGTCAGCCACGCCAACAGGTAGTCGCCCTGGTGCTCCCGGATCAGGCCCGCGTAGCTGGCGGCCACGCCGGCCCCGACCATGTGGGCGGCGAACACCCAGCCGAACACCACGCCCGTCCGCTCGATGCCGAAGTGCTGGCGGCACAGCGCGACCGTGGGCGGCACGGTGGCCACCCAGTCGAGGCCGTAGAACACGATGAAGAGGAACAGGCCGGGGTGGACCGAGTCGGCGAGCAGCCAGGGCACGGCGAGCAACGAGAGGCCCCGGAAGAAGTAGTAGCCGAACAGCAGGTGGCGGCTGTCGAAGCGGTCGGTCAGCCAGCCGCTGGCGATGGTGCCGGCGATGTCGAAGATGCCGATGAGAGCCAGCAGGCTCGCACTGGTCGTGGCCGGCATGCCGTGGTCGTGGGCCGCCGGGATGAAGTGCGTGCCGATCAGGCCGTTGGTCGACCAGCCACAGATCCAGAAGGTGGCGAAGAGGACCCAGAAGACACGCGAGCGAGCACTCTCGCGCAAGCCGTCGATCGCCAGCCGCGCGGCAGACACGCCCGGGTCCGCCGGCTCGTCGCCGTGCGACGCCTCGTCGCGCCGCGCGCCGTAGGGCCGCAGCCCGACGTCGGCCGGCCGATCGCGCAGGACCCACCAGACGAGCGGCACGAGCGCGAGGGCGAACCCGGCGACCAGCCCGGCGGCCCAGCGCCAGCCCGGGCCGGCGGCCAGATGCGCGATAGCGGGCAGGAAGACCAGTTGGCCGGTCGACGACGAGGCGGAGAACAGCCCGACCACGACGCCCCGATGCCGCTCGAACCAGCGGTTGGCGACGATGGCACCGAAGACCAGCGCGAGCGAGCCGGTGCCGATCCCGACCGCGAACCCCCAGAGCAGCCAGAGCTGCCACGGGCTCGTCATCACCAGCGTCAGGCCCGAGCCCGCGGCGACGAGCAGCAGGGCCGCGGGAACCACCCGGCGTACGCCGAAGCGCTCCATGAGCGCAGCCGCGAACGGCGCGGCCAGCCCGTAGACCACGAGGTTGAGGCTGACGGCGCCCGAGGTGGTCGAGCGGCTCCAGCCGAACTCGTGCTCCAGCGGCTCGAGCAGGGCTCCGGTGGATGAGCGGAAGCCGGCCGCCGCGATGAGGGCCGCCATCGTCACGCCGGCCACCCACCAGCCCCGGTGGATGCGAGTGCGACGGCGGGTCGGGTCGGCGGCCAGGGTCACGCAGCAAAGGCTATGAGCACCGCCGGCTGCCGACGTACGGCGATCCTGCCAACCGACAACGAACCCCGGCCACCCGGGCCGGGGTTCGTGTCGCGGTTGCCGGGGTTACCGGGCTCGCCGAGGGCTAGCCGACGTTGCCCGGCGCTGTCACGCCACCGGTCATGTCCTCGAGCTGCTTGCCCTTGGTCTCCTGCACCCACTTGAGGACGAAGACGAACGACAGGATCGCGAATAACGTGTACAGGCCGTAGGCGAGCGCCAGAGAGGCGTCCTTCAGCGACGGGAAGCTGACCGTGATCAGCCAGTTGGCGACCCACTGGCCGGCCGCGGCGAGCGAGAGCGCCGATGCCCGGATCCGGTTGGGGAACATCTCACCCAGCAGCACCCAGACGATCGGGCCCCAGGACATGCCGAAGGCCACGATGAACAGGTTGGCGGCGATCAGCGCGATCGGTCCCGCGGCGCCGGTGAGCTCAGGCTCACCCGCCGCGTTCACACCCGCCGTACCGAAGATGACGGCCATCGTCCCGAGGGTGACGGCCATGCCGACCGAGCCGATCAGCAGCAGGGGCTTGCGCCCGAGCTTGTCGACGAATGCGATCGCGATCAGCGTCGTCGCGATGTTCACGACCGCGCCGATGACGGTGAAGATGAACGAGTCGCCCTCGCTGAAGCCCACCGACTCCCACAGCACGGTGGAGTAGTAGAAGATCACGTTGATGCCGACGAACTGCTGGAACATCGACAGCAACAGGCCGACCCAGACGATCGGGTAGATACGGCCGGCCGGTCCCTTGAGGTCGCGCCAGGACGGCTCCTTCTCGGACTGCAGGCTCTCCTTGATCCGGGTGATCGTCAGCTCCAGGCCCTTGTCGCCCAGCAGCATCGACAGCACCTTGCGAGCCTCGTCGATCCGGGCCTTGGCGACCAGATAGCGCGGGGACTCGGGAATGGTGAGGGCGAGGACGCCGTAGATGACCGCCGGCACCACCATCGCCAGGAACATCCAGCGCCAGGCCTCCAGCCCGAGCCAGAAGTCGTTGCGTGCGGAGCCCGCAGCAGTCGCGAAGATGTAGTCGACGAGCAGCGACAAGAAGATGCCGGTGACGATCGCGAGCTGCTGGAGCGACCCGAGCCTGCCCCGGATCTTCGCCGGCGCGATCTCCGCGATGTACGCCGGCGCGATCACCGATGCGATACCTACGCCGAGACCGCCGACGATCCGGAAGACGACGAGCAGCTCGAGGTTGGGTGCGAACCCACAGCCGAGCGCGCTGACGAAGAACAACACGGCCGCGATCCGCATTGCGAAGAGACGCCCGAAGTGATCGGCGAACCTGCCCGCGCTCAGCGCGCCGGCCGCTGCGCCGAGCAGCGCCGAGGCGACCGCGAAGCCGAGCGCCGCCGAGCTGACGTCGAACTCAGACTCGACCGCGGCGACGGCGCCGTTGATGACCGCGCTGTCGTAGCCGAACAAGAATCCCCCGAGCGCCGCGACGCCCGAGACCTGGATGACGCGAGCAGCGCTGACCGTACTGTCGCCCTCGCTGTCGTCGTAGATCGACGGACCGTCGAAGTTTCCGTGTTCACTCATCAAGACCTCCTTCATCCGCGGGGCGCGACCGCCCCGGGGGTTGGGGCAACCCAAGCACTCGTCGGCAGGCTCGTCCAGAGACACGACCGCGATTCGGAGCGGCAATTTGGCCCGCCCCGACCACTGCTAGGAGACAATGCCCGCGGCCCGGGCGGGCGCGATGTACGCCGCTGCGAGCGAGTCCACCGTCTCGTGGGCGTTGAGCCCACTCGGGTTTGGGACGACCCAGATCTCGGCGCTGCCGCCGCCGGCCGGCCAGTCGTCGGGCTGCCGCCCGGACCTGGCCTTCGGCTGCCGGAAGGCGGCGCGGTACGCCGTGATGCCGGCGATCGCGACGACGTCGGGAGCGTGGCTTTCCACGAGCCTCCGCAACTCCTCGCCGCCCGCCCGCAGCTCCGCGGTCGTGAGCTCGTCGGCGCGCACCGTCGCTCGCCGGACGAGATTGGTGAAGCCGATCCCGCGGGACACGAAGCGCGCTCGGTCATCGTCGGCCATGCCGGCGGCCGCATCCACGGGTTCGGTGATGATGCCGGCTCGCAGGAGTGCGGGGTAGAAGCGGTTGCCCGGGTGGGCGAAGTGAGTCTGCGTCGCCGCCGTCCAGAGCCCGGGGTTGATGCCGACGAAGAGGAGTCGAAGCCCGGGGCCGATGAGATCGGGCACCTCCTGGTCGCGGTAGGCCTCCAGCTCCGCCCGGGTGAAGCTCACGAGGGCCCGGCTCCGACGCGCCGGTAGGCCAGGTCCGTGATCGTGCGAGCGGCAGCGACCCCCTTGCGCTCGAACTTGGTGACCGGCCGCTCGGCCCAACGCTCGACCTCTCCCCCCTCGAGCCGCGGCTCGCTGTCGAGCACCTCGCGCATCTGCTCGGCGTACTCGGCCCAGTCGGTGGCCAGGCGCCACCAGCCGCCGGGCCGGAGCCGGGAGGCCGCGAGCATGGCGAAGGCGGGAGTGACCAGACGGCGCTTGTGGTGGCGCTTCTTGGGCCAGGGGTCGGGGAAGAACGACCACAGCTCGTGGAGCCCGCCTTCCGGGATTCGGTGCTCGATGAGCCAGACGGCGTCGACGGAGCAGAAGCGCACGTTGTCCGCCCCTGCCTCGGCGACCTCGGCCAGCCCGGCGGCGACGCCCGGCCGCCAGACCTCCAGGGCGAGCACGTTGACGTCGGGGCGCGCGGCGGCCAGCACCCCGGTCGCCTCGCCGACCCCGGGCCCGATCTCGACCACGAGCGGCGCGTCGCGCCCGAACCAGGAGGCGATCTCCCCCTCGACCGCCGCCGCGTCGGGGATCACCCAGTTGTCGGAGAAGGCGTCCCAGGCCGCCTGCTGGCTCGGCGTGAGACGGGCGCCGCGCCGGGTGTAGGTCAGCACCTCGCGCATGCGGCGGCCGTCCGGGGTCAGGGCGAGGTCGGGTCGGGCGGGGCGCACTCCCCCATCCTCCCTAGAGTTGGGCCCGATGAGCCAACCGCGAGCGCACGACGACGTCCTCGTGCACCTGCGCAGCGCGCGCGCGACCATGCCGACCGTCACCAGACCGAAGCGCTCGACCTCGAACAGCTGGCCTCGGCAGCTGCCAGTCACCGGCTCAGAAGGCGGGAACGGATTGTTCTGCACGTTGGTGTCGACGTGCCTCGAGCACCGCATCTCGTAGCTGGCGCCGAACCAACGCGAGACAGGCGTACACCGCACCTCGAGCCGTTGACAGACCGAGGACGTGTGTCACCGCCTTGATCTCCGGAACCGTTGGAAGACACTGGTCGAGTCTTCTGCGTAGCTCGGGCAGGACCTCGTCGACGAGCGGACGCAATCGGCCGACAACGTAGACCGAGGCAGGGTCCAGGGTCACGGCGACCGCACTGACAGCAGTCGCGATCGCGGTGGTGAACGCCTCCAGCACCTCGGCGCGCGGCACCCCGTCGTGGGGTTCCAGCCAGAGATCGTCGATGCGCTCCAGGTTGAGCCCCCGCCCGCGAGCGAATCGAATCAATCCACTCGTGCTCAGCAGGCCATCGAGGGTCTCGCTGTCGACCCCGGCGAAGAGCACGCCGACGTCGCCGAAAGCAGGGGTACGCCCACGGACGAGCTCGTGATCCGTGCAGCTGGCGAAACTCAGGAAGCTGCTCACGTTGAAGAGCGCAGCGTTCCTGATTGTGGGGTCATCGGTCAGGATGCCCAGCAAGGCCGCGTCGGCGTCACTCTCGAGGATCACCGGAGCGTCGACCAGGCCTTCGAGGGTGTGATGAAGTTGAGAGCCCGCGAGGATGTCCATCGCCTCCGCTGGACCGAGGATCTCCCTGCCGTTCCGGACACGGCCGGGCACCGCTGCGACCATCTGTCGTAAGGGTCCCTCTGCGGACTCGCGGGCCTGCGCAACCAGGTCGACCAGCCAGACAGCTGCGCTCTCGACATCGTGGTGGTCGATGGTGGGGACGATCACGCGGTCGATCTCGCGACCCCTGAGGTCTGTCACCAGGGCACCAGTGGTCTGCGCGCCGAGGCTGACACCGACAACGTGGCCCGCCGTGCCGGGCACGTCCAGATAGGTGGATCGACGCCCTCGACCGCCGACCGGATCGACCCCGCCGTCGACGAGGAAGCCATCGGCCCGAAGCTCCTCCACCGCCCTGGACACCGTCGCCTTGCTCAAGCCCGTGATCTCGACGAGCTCGTTCCGCGTCAAGGGCGCCCGGGAGAGGACTACATCGATGACCGACGCCTTGTTGTAGTCGCGTGATGTCGGGCTGCTGGTCACCGCATGAGAGCGGGTCAAAGCGTCACCGGTTCCTCCACTCACCTCAGCCCTCTCCCGGAGCGAGGTCTGCCGTGAGGACGCGCATGTTCAGTGGGTCCGGCTCAAACCCCTGAACCTCCGAGCGGACGGCCGTCACCAGCGACTGGTGCACGAGGAAGACGGACGCGCTCTCGCCCTGGAGCTTTTGCGCGATCTCGGCGTAGAGCCCGTTTCTCGCGTCGGCATCCTGGATCTGCGACGCCTCCTTGATCAGGGCGTCGATCTGCGGGTCGCAGTAATGGGCGATGTTGAAGCTGCCCTTGCAGGTCCAGTCGGAGGACAGGTAGCTGAGCGGGTCCGCGATGTCCTGAAGGTAGCTGCGGGAGAACAGTGCCGCGTCGAAGTCACCGGAGAGAAATGCCGGCTCCACCGCGGCGTACTCAGCCGAGCGGATCCTGACCTTGATGCCCAGCTGCCTCAGTTGATCCTGAATGACGGCTGCCAGGTCGGCGAACTCCGGACGGTCGTTGTATGCGATCAACTCGAGGTCGAGCGAGCGCGGATCGACCCCTGCCTCGTCGAGAAGGCGCTTGGCCTCCTCCTGGTCGAAGGCTGTCTGCGCCGCTCCCTCCGGAGTCCACGGATCGTCGGGTGAGAACGGCCCGACTGCCGGCACCGCGCCCCCTTCGTAGATGGTGCTTGCGATTGCGTCGAGGTCCACCGCATGCTGCAGCGCACGGCGCACCAGCGGGTCGTCGAACGGAGGACGCGAGTTGTTCAGCAGCATCGCAGTCGTGCGTGGCTCCTGGAGCTCGACCAGGTCGACGTCGGCGTCACCTTCGAGCGTCTCCAGCGACACCGCGGGGATCACGGACCCGATCTGCGCCTCACCGGTCTGCACCTGGGTCACCCTCGCGGCGGCGTCGGCGATGAAGCGCACCTCGGCCGTCGCGAAGCCGGGCTTGCCGCCCCAGTAGTCATCGTTTCGCTCGAGGTCGAGCGACTCGCGCTGCACCTCCTCGACGACCGTGAAGGGGCCGGTGCAGGTCTCCTTGATGTCGGTCCGCTCGCCCTCGTAGGCCTGCGGAGCCATGATCCCTGTGTTCGGGCTGGCCAACCGCAATGGCAGCAGCACGTCGGGCGCCGGGGTGGTGATCTCGAGGGTGGACTCGTCGACCGCCTTCACTCCGGAGACGACGTCGGGGTTGAACGCGCGAGCCGGCGTCTTCACCCCGAGCAGGTGCGTGAGCGCGCCGGCGACCGCATCGCCGTCCATCGGAGTGCCGTTCTGGAACTGCACCCCCTCCCGCAGGCGGAACTCCCACACCCTGGGCTTCACCTGCTCCCATGAGGTGGCGAGGTTCTCCACGAGCGTGCCGTCCTCGTAGCGGAGCAGAGTCTCCAGACAGCCGGCGCGGGAGAGCACGATGGCGTCTTGACTCTCCGGCGCCCACGCACTGGCAGGCCCATAGAACTCGGCGTAGACAAGATGGCGATTGCCCTCTGAGCCGCCGGTCTGTCCGCCGTCTCCACCGATGCCGCACGCAGAGCCGGCCAGAGCGAGCACTGCGAGTCCGACCGCCCGACGAGCTCGAGTCATGCTCCCCTTTCTTCGTCCGGGGGCACGACCGCTCGCACCCGGATCAGCACTGATCTTTGTGGACTGCTTCTTAGCCATGTGGCGCTCCGGTGTGTGTTTGGGTTGAGTGGATGTGCAGCCCGAGCGACGCTCAGACCACGCCATGGCGGTGCTCCATGAGTCGTGCGATGACGTCGTCCAGGGGTTCGGCCATGGCCCGGTCCACGTTGATCCAGTCGTCCTTGGCATGGGCCAGGAGGTAGGCGCGGCGTTCTGGGACGCGCTCCGCGCGCCAGTCGGTGATCAGCGCGCGCAGGGTGAGTCGTGCCAGCGCGGCAATCGGGAGCAGCGGCAGTTCCCGATCCTTGATCGGCCGCATCCTCTCGTAGCCGGCCATGAAGGCGCAGGCATCTCGCCAGGGCTGATCCGGCGCCCGGCCAAGAAGGTTCGCCATGGCCACTGCGGGGTCGAAGATCACGGCAGTGCGCACGGTGTCACCGAAGTCGATGACGCCGGTGACGTAGTCGTCGCTCCGTCTATCGACGACCACGTTGTGAGGGCTGTAGTCACCGTGGATCACTTGCGTATCAAGGTCATCGAGCCTCGGGACGATCGCTGCCTCGAACAGCCGGAACACCCTTCCAGCCAGCTGACGGTGCTCGGCATTCGGCGTGTGCTCGACGAGCTCCGTCAGATCGTGGAAGTGCCGAATGTCCCACACCAACCCTCGTTGGTCCTCCCGGTGCGCAAACGCCTCGAGCGCCAGGTCGACTCGCCCGAGGATCTCGCCCACCTTGGCGAGCTGCTCACCGTCCGGGTTCGTCTGAGCCCAGAGCGCACCATCGACGAAGTCGAAGACCCGCAGGACTCGAAGCCTGCCGTCGTTCTCCAAGACCACGTTGTCGCTTCCGTCAGCCGCCAACCTCACCCGCTGGACGGGCAGCTCCGGAGCGGCGCCTTCGAGAAAGCGCATCGCGGCGGTCTGCAGCCCGACAACCGCCTGCGCCTCATCGGGCGGTGAAACCTTCACGAGGAAGTCGGTCAGCCCGGTCCTGAGTCTGAACGTGTCGTCCTTCTCCGTGGGCAACGGCAGGAGACGTCCGGTGAGGTGGTAATGCCTTTCAAGGAGGTCGCTCACCACCACCCCGTCGACGGGCTCATGAGTGGACCCCAGGCCGCTCTCGGCGAAGAGCCGTTGAGCGGGGCTCGAGGGTGGTGAGGCGTTCACTGTCAGTCCCTTCAGCCAGCGCTACAAGCGGTCATTCGCGACCTCGGCGAAGGTCTCCAGGAACCGGGTCACATCGGCGGAGTTGAAGGCCAGCGGAGGACGGATCTTCAGAACGTTCGCCCCGGTGGCGGTGCCGCTGATGAGAACTCGACGATCGCGCATGTCGTTGATGACGTCCTCGGCTCGTGCGCGGTCAGGCTCGAGCGTCTCGGTGTCCTTCACGATCTCCACAGCGACGTACAGACCGCTGCCACGCACTTCAGCGACGTACGGCGAGGCGTGCGTGATCTCCTCGAGCCCGGCGCGCAGCGCCTTGCCGTTCTCGAGCACGCGGTGCTGCACGTTCTCCTCCTCGAGGACGTCCAGCACCGCGGCCCCGGCCGCGACCGGGATGGAGCTGCCGGCAAAGGTGTTGAAGTAGCGCACGCTCCGGCCGAACTCCTCGGAGACCTCGGGGCGGAAGACCACCCCCGAGAGCGGCACTCCGTTGCCCATCGGCTTGCCCATGGTGACGATGTCCGGCACCACCCCGTGGCGGCTGAAGCCCCACATGGAATCCCCGAGCCGGGCGAATCCGGACTGCACCTCGTCCGCGATGTAGACGCCGCCGGACGCGTGCACCTCCTCCACGACGGGCTTCATGTACCCGACCGGGTCGGTGAAGATTCCGTCGCTGCTGTAGGCACAGTCAGTGACCAGCGCCGCGAGCCGGAACCCGTGGCGCTCGAGATCATCGATCGCGCCACGCACCTGGTTGCGCATCTGCTCGGCCAGCGTGGATCCCGGCGCAACGAGCCGCGGGTCAGGCGGATCGATGAGTCGGACGTTCGGCCCCAGCGGTGAGCCCTTGCCCAGAGATGGCGAGAAGCTCGAGACCTCACGGGTGATGCCGTGATATGCCCAGCGAGTCACGATGACTCCCTCGCCACCGGTGTGGAACCTCGCCACCCGCATCGCGAGGTCGTTGGCCTCCGACCCGCTGCAGGCAAGGCTCAACTTCGACAGTTCCTCCGGGAATGTCGCGAGAAGCCGCTCTGCATAGCGGACCAGCGCTTCCTGGACATAGCGCGTGTTGGTGTTGACCGCCGCCATCTGGTTGGAGACCGCCTCGACCACCCGGGGGTGGGCGTGTCCAACGCACGGAACGTTGTTGTAGGCGTCGAGGTAGTCATGCCCCTCGTGGTCGAGCAGGTGGGCTCCATGACCGGAGACGAACTCGACCGGCTCCCTGTAGATCAGCGTGTAGCCAGGGCCGAGCACCTCGTTCCGCCGTCGGATGGTCTCCTGGAGGTGCTCGGGCAGCGCGCTCAGGACAGCGGGGTCGAACCGGTTCGGGTAGCTGTCGATCGCTCGGCTCAGCGTCGAAGTCATCGGGACGTCACCTCGTCTTGTTCAGTCGGTGGACGAATCTCTCGCGGCTCCCCGCCCAGGCTGACACGGTCGGCTCAGATGCCGAGCATCGTGTTGAGCTCGTCCAGGGACTTCACCGTCACGAGGCCGTAGCCCTGCGGCACCGGGTCGTAGCCACGATCCAGCAGTACCAGGTTGCGAAAACCCATGTCGTGCATCGGCAGAGGGTCATAGCGGGTGTGCGACGACACGTGCACGAAGTCCT
This sequence comes from uncultured Actinomycetota bacterium, assembly GCA_963767345.1. GTDB lineage: Bacteria > Actinomycetota > Actinomycetes > Propionibacteriales > Nocardioidaceae > Nocardioides. The sequence goes on along the minus strand of CAVYDO010000003.1, from coordinate 1,775,403 downwards.
CGGGTGTGGCATCCAGCTGCTCCAGCATGTACTCGAACGCCGCGTACCGAGGCTTGTAGTAGCCGGCCTGATCCGCGGTGAAGACGGCGTGGAAGTCCGCACCCAGCCGTGGCACGCTTTCCGCGAGGAAGGATTCGTCGGCGTTGGACAGAATCACCAGCTTGTAGTGCTCGCCCATCTTCTTCAGCGGCTCGGGCACATCCGGGTGCGGGCCCCAGCTCCTGACGCCGTCTGCGAAACGCTTCCCCGCCCCGGGGTCCGCCGCTATCCCCCATTTGCGGCAGACCCGCTCGAAGGCATCCTGGAGCACCTGCTCGTAGGGGTAGTACTCGCCGCACACCTGGTCGTAGCGGTAGCCGCGGAACTCTGCGACGAAGCGGTCCCACTGGTCCGCAGGGATCTGGTCGCCGACGAGCTCCTTGGTGATGGGGGTCATCGGCCAGCTGATCAACGTGCCGTAGCAGTCGAACGAGACGTACTTCGGACGGAACGAGGTGCTCATCAGGTGCCTTTCCGTTTGAAGTGGCTTGGCGAACAGCCCTCCCAGACCATAGCAGGCTTTGTTTCAATTCCATCCTGAAACTTATATGAGCCGCTGCGCGCTACTCGAGGCGGACGCCGTCCATCAGCGCAGCTCGCCCGTGCGGGGGTCGCGATCGGTGACGCAGTAAGTCGCTCCGGCGGGATCGCGCAGAACCGTCCAGAACTCCTCCTCCGAGACCACCCTGCGTCGCGCGTCTCGGCCGGCAGGTCGAGGGACGCAGAGATCCACCGCACCCCCGACATCGTAGGCGTGCCGCCTCCGACTCCGCAGCGGCTTCTGTGCGACCCTCGGTCGGTGCTGGCGTCCGGCCTCAGTCCGTGGCGATCGCCCAGGCGCCGACCGCCGAACCGTCGGTCCACTCCGTCAGTGCGAACCCGCGGGCGACATCCAAGGGACGTTCGGCCGCGTCGTCGAGCACGTCCAGATCGGCCGCGTCCGTCAACGAGCCGACACCGCCCTTGACCAGTGCCTCCTTCCGCACCCACAGCCGCCGGAACGCCGACGAGGGATCACGCCGGCCGTCGACCCAGGCCTCCTCACGCGCGGAGAGCACCCATGCGGGCGCCTCGGCCCCGGGAGTCGTCTCGACGTCGATCCCGCAGGGCACGGCAGCGGCGATCGCGGCCACGTGTGTCCTGGTGTGCGCCAGGCTGACCCCGACTCCCGGCTCGGTGGGAGCGTAGGGCCGACCATGGGCTCTCGACCCGCATCGGGGGCACAGTTGGGCGAGCGTGACGCTCTCGATGGTGACCCCTGTCAGCTCGGCGACGCAGGCGCGAGCCAGCAGATGCGACGCCACGTACGCCGCCCGGTCCTCCGGGTCCCGGAGCCGGTCGTGACGGTCGCGCTCCATCGCAGACAGCAACGCGGGGTCGCCGAGATCGCCGGCCGGAAGGGCTAGGAAGCGGACGACGGGCTCGGTCACCGGGACAGTGTCGCAAGCAAAGACGGATCGATCGTCGGCCGGTTCGGTTGCCGCGGCGCGCCTCGCGCCTGCACCCAAGATGAGCCTTGCCTCGCTTGTCGACTGTCAACAACATGTCCTAGCGTGGCGACATGCAGCGTTTCGAGAACGTCAGCGGTCGACTGCTGGTGAGACACGATGAGACCGACGTGGCTCGTGGGTGACCGAGGCCCCAGCGTGACGACACCGCCGCTGCCCCTGCCGAGGATGTCGCAGTCGCTTACTCTGCTCTTCGCCGTGGCGGGCGGCGTCGCGGTCGGCAATCTGTACTGGTCCCAGCCCCTGCTGGACTTCATCGCGACGGACCTTCAGGCATCGACGGGCACTGCCGGCTGGCTGGTCACAGCGACCCAACTCGGCTACGCAGCCGGCATCCTGCTGATCGTGCCGCTAGGCGATGTCGTCGACAGGCGCCGACTACTCCCCGCCACGATGCTGTGCGCCTCGCTCGCGCTGGTGTTATGCGCCCTCGCTCCGACGATGGGGCTCCTCCTGACGGCGGTGACCGTGCTCGGGTTCACGACTGTCGGCGGACAGATCCTCACGCCCCTCGCCAGTGATCTCGCCGACGATGCCCGCCGCGGCCACATCGTCGGGACCGTCGCCTCCGGGATCATCATCGGCATCCTCCTGTCCCGAACGATCAGCGGGCTCGTCTCCGACATCGCCGGATGGCGCGCGATCTACGTCCTCGCGGCCCTCACGAACGTCGCCCTCGCAGTCGCCGTGTACCGGGCGCTCCCGCCGCTCCCACCGAAAACACGCATGGCGTACCCAGCACTCATCGCCTCCGTCGCTGTTGTGGCCCTACGCGAGCGCGCGGTGCGCTGGACCCTGGTCCTGGCCGCGATCGCGTTCGCGGTGTTCATGATGTTCTGGACATCTCTGACGTTCCTGTTGAGCGGTCCGCCGTTCAACTTCTCGGTCTCGGTCATCGGCCTCTTCGGTCTAGCCGGGCTGGCGGGGGCGCTGGCGGCTCGGAGCGCCGGCCGTCTTCACGACCGCGGCTGGTCGATACCTGCGACCGGCATCGGCTGGGTCCTGATCCTCGTTGCCTTCCTCGTCGCAGCATTGGCCGACGAATCCGTGGTGCTCCTCATCGTGGCGATCGTGCTGTTGGACGTCGCCATCATGGCCGTGAGCATCCTCAACCAGACCCGCTTGTTCTCGGTCTCACATGTTGCGCGCAGTCGGCTCAACACCGCCTATGTCACCAACAACTTCATCGGTGGCGCCCTGGGGTCCGGTGCTGGGACCATCCTGTGGTCGGCAGGGGGATGGACAGCCGTGTCACTCGCTGGAGCCTTCCTGAGTCTCTTCGCACTACTTCTCTGGGCGGTAGGACGCCGAGGCGCCCTCGTCGTCCGGTAGTCCGGCTGAATGGGTTGACGGCTGCCCGAAAGCGGAGGTGCGGGCGCTCGGCATCGCTGGTGTTGCGCCCGCACTCGACGCACCTGGCCACATTGGCGGATCATTGGCCCCGACATCCTCGTCATCCTCACGGATCGGCCGTCCCCATGCTGAAGCGCGTCCTGCCAGGCCTGCTCCTCCTCGCCGCGACCAGCGCCTGCGGCGGCGAGGCGGATCCGGACACGGCGCCGGATCCGGCGCCCGCGACCACCCCCTCGGCCGCCCTCGAGGCGATCACCACCGAAGGCGTGGCCGGCGTCGTGCGCGACGTGATCGGTGCTGACCTCATCGAGTCCTACTCCGCCTCTGGCGAGAGCGACAGCGTCGGCGCCCTGGTCAAGCTCGCGGGACGACAGATGCTGGTGGTGAATGTGCAGGTCGCGGGCGATGTGCCGATCGACAGCTGTGAAGACATCGCCGAAACGGCGATGGGCGCCGGGGACTGCTCCGTGGACGAGGACGGGACGATCATCGCGTCGGGTACGGCGGAGCCGTTCAGCGACGACAACACCCGAGGCTCGACGGTGCTGGCTCAGTCGGTCAACCCGGAGACCGGCCGGGTCGTCTACGCCCTCTACGAGACCTACTCCCGCCAAGCCACCCTCGAGGCCGCCACGCTCACCGCGATCGTCACGGATCCCGGCCTGGCCGCGATGACCGACCCAGCCACCAACAAGGCCGGGGCCGACATCGAGCTCACGCGGCAGCCCGGCTGACTCCGATCGCGCGCCCCGGAATGAAATGCGAAGAAGGCCCCGGACCTCTCGGTCCGGGGCCGTCCGTGGTTCAGCTGGTCTTGCGTCTCACCGGGTCTCGACACGCCCTTGCGCGACTTCGCAGGCTCAGTCGCGTGGCTGCTCGACCTGGCTGAGCGACGCCGAGAGCGACTTCGTCGCTCTCGGCGTCTCAGCTCACTTGGTGATCTTGGTGACGCGGCCCGCGCCGACGGTGCGGCCGCCCTCGCGGATGGCGAAGCGCAGGCCCTCGTCCATGGCGATGGGCTGGATGAGCTCGACCGACATCTCGGTGTTGTCACCCGGCATGACCATCTCGGTGCCCTCGGGCAGGGTCACGACGCCCGTCACGTCCGTGGTCCGGAAGTAGAACTGCGGACGGTAGTTGTTGAAGAACGGCGTGTGACGGCCGCCCTCCTCCTTCGACAGGATGTAGACGCTCGCGTCGAAGTTGGTGTGCGGGGTGGTGGTGCCGGGCTTGATCACGACCATGCCGCGCTCGACGTCCTCGCGCTTGGTGCCGCGCAGGAGCAGGCCCACGTTCTCGCCGGCCTGGCCCTCGTCGAGCAGCTTGCGGAACATCTCGACACCCGTGACGGTGGACTTCTGCGAGCCCTCGCGGATGCCGATGATCTCGACCTCCTCGTTGACCTTCACGATGCCGCGCTCGATACGGCCGGTGATGACCGTGCCGCGACCGGTGATGGTGAAGACGTCCTCGACGGGCATGAGGAACGGCTTCTCGGTGTCGCGCTCCGGGGTCGGGATGTACTCGTCGACCTGGTCCATGAGCTCGGCGACCGACTCGCCCCACTTCTCGTCGCCGTTGAGCGCCGGGAAGGCGGCCACGCGAACCACGGGGACGTCGTCGCCCGGGAACTCGTACTCGGAGAGAAGCTCGCGCACCTCCATCTCCACGAGCTCGATGAGCTCCTCGTCGTCGACCATGTCGCACTTGTTGAGCGCGACCACGATCGCCGGCACGCCGACCTGACGGGCGAGCAGCACGTGCTCACGCGTCTGCGGCATCGGGCCGTCGGTGGCGGCGACCACGAGGATCGCGCCGTCCATCTGCGCCGCGCCGGTGATCATGTTCTTGATGTAGTCGGCGTGACCCGGGCAGTCGACGTGCGCGTAGTGGCGCGCCTCGGTCTGGTACTCGACGTGCGCGATGGAGATCGTGATACCGCGCTGACGCTCTTCCGGCGCCTTGTCGATCTGGTCGAAGGCCGAGGCCTCGTTCAGGTTCGGGTACTTGTCGTGCAGCACCTTGGTGATCGCCGCGGTCAGCGTCGTCTTGCCGTGGTCGATGTGACCGATCGTGCCGATGTTGACGTGCGGCTTGGTCCGCTCGAACTTCGCCTTAGCCACTGGGGCTCCTCCTGGTTGTGCCTAGCTGGATTTCTAGGGCTTGACTCGTGTGCTTGGAAAGGATTGCCGAGGGTCCCGGCAGGGTGGTCACCCGGTGCTCACCTGGTGGGGTGATTACTCGCCGCGGACCTTCTTGACGATCTCGTCGGCGATGTTCGTGGGAACCTCGGCGTACGAGTCGAACTCCATCGAGTACGACGCCTGACCGGAGGTCTTGGACCTCAGATCACCAACGTACCCGAACATCTCGGACAGAGGGACAAGGGCGTTGACCACCATGTCCCCGTGCCGCTCCTCCTGTGCCTGGATCTGGCCACGGCGGCTGTTGATGTCGCCGATGACGGTGCCGAGGAACGTGTCTGGCGTGGTGACCTCGACCGCGAACATCGGCTCGAGCAGGACCGGCTTGGCCATCCGTGCGGCCTCCTTGAAGGCCTGGTTGCCGGCGATCTTGAAGGCGAGCTCGGAGGAGTCGACGTCGTGGTAGCCGCCGTCCTCGAGGGAGAACTTGACGTCCACCATCGGGTAGCCGGCGAGGACACCGAACTCCATCGCGGCCTGGCCGCCCTGGTCGACCGAAGGGATGTACTCCTTCGGAACGCGGCCGCCGGAGACGTTGTTGATGAACTCGTAGCCCGCGCCGGTCCCGGTCTCCGGGTCGATATTCGGCTCGAGCGAGATGATCACCTTCGCGAACTGACCCGAGCCACCGGTCTGCTTCTTGTGCGTGTAGGAGTGGTTCGCCACCTTGCGGCGGATCGTCTCCCGGTAGGCGACCTGCGGCTTGCCGACCGTGGCCTCGACGCGGAACTCGCGCTTCATCCGGTCGACCAGGATCTCGAGGTGGAGCTCGCCCATGCCGGCGATGATTGTCTGGCCGGTCTCCTCGTCGGTCTTGACGGTGAAGGTCGGGTCCTCGTCGGACAGCCGCTGGATCGCGGTGCCGAGCTTCTCCTGGTCGCTCTTGGTCTTGGGCTCGATGGCGACCTCGATCACCGGGGCCGGGAAGGTCATCGACTCCAGCACCACCGGCTCGCCGACGTCGCACAGGGTGTGACCGGTCTTGGTGTCCTTGAGGCCCATGACGGCCACGATCTGGCCGGCGCCGACCGACGCGATCTCCTCACGCTTGTTGGCGTGCATCTGGTAGACCTTGCCGATCCGCTCCTTGCGCCCGGTGACCGAGTTGAGGACCGACGAACCGGCCGCGAGCTTGCCCGAGTAGACGCGCACGTAGATCAGCTTGCCGAGGTGCGGGTCGGAGGCGATCTTGTAGGCGAGGCCGGAGAACGGCTCGTCGTCGGAGGGCTGGCGTACGACGACCTCTTCCTCGTCCTTGACCGAGTGGCCCTGGATGCCGTCGATGTCGAGCGGCGAGGGGAGGTACTTCACGACCGCGTCGAGCAGGGGCTGGACGCCCTTGTTCTTGAAGGCGGTGCCGCACAGGACCGGGTTGAGCTTGTCGGCCAGGGTGGCGCGACGGATCGCGGCCTCGAGCTCCTCGACGGAGAACTCGCCCTCCTCGAGGTACTTCTCCATGACTGCGTCGTCGGCCTCGGCCAGCGTCTCGAGGAGCTTCTCGCGGTACTCGTCGGCCTGGGCACGGAGGTCGGCGGGGATCTCCTCGACCTCGTAGTCCTCGCCCATCGTGGTCTCGCCGCGCCAGGTCAGGGCACGCATGCCGACCAGGTCGACGACCCCGAGGAAGTCGGACTCGGCGCCGATCGGGAGCTGCAGGACCAGCGGCGTGGAGTTGAGACGCTCGACCATCATGTCGACGCAGCGGAAGAAGTCGGCGCCGGTGCGGTCGAGCTTGTTGACGAAGCACATCCGTGGCACCGAGTACTTGTTGGCCTGGCGCCACACCGTCATCGTCTGCGGCTCGACACCGGCAACGCCGTCGAAGACCGCCACGGCGCCGTCGAGGACGCGCAGCGAGCGCTCGACCTCGGCCGTGAAGTCCACGTGACCGGGAGTGTCGATGATGTTGATCTGGTGGTCCTTCCACCAGCACGTCGTCGCGGCGGAGGTGATCGTGATGCCACGCTCCTGCTCCTGCTCCATCCAGTCCATGGTGGCTGCGCCGTCGTGGACCTCACCGATCTTGTAGGAGATGCCGGTGTAGAAGAGGATGCGCTCGGTAGTGGTGGTCTTGCCGGCGTCGATGTGAGCCATGATGCCGATGTTGCGGACCTTGGTCAGGTCCGTGGTGATGTCGACAGCCACTGTCGTCTGGTTCCTTAGGTAGATCTCGAGTTGAGGTGGCGCTCGGAGCGGTTCAAGCGGGCGGTTGCGAGCCCACGACTTCGTCGTGAACTCGCACGCCTCACCAGCGGTAGTGGGCGAAGGCCTTGTTGGACTCGGCCATCTTGTGGGTGTCCTCGCGCTTCTTCACCGCGGCACCGAGGCCGTTGGAGGCGTCGAGGATCTCGTTCATCAGCCGCTCGGACATCGTCTTCTCGCGGCGGCCGGCGGCGTAGCCGACCAGCCAGCGCAGCGCGAGCGTGGTCTGCCGGTTGGGCTTGACCTCGATCGGGACCTGGTAGGTCGCACCGCCGACGCGCCGGGACTTGACCTCCAGCGACGGCTTGACGTTGTCGAGCGCACGCTTCAGCGTGAGGACCGGGTCGGTGCCGGTCTTGTCACGGCAGCCTTCGAGCGCGGTGTAGACGATGCGCTGCGCGACCTGCTTCTTGCCGTCCTTGAGCACCTTGCTGACGAGCTGGGTGACGACCTGCGAGCCGTAGACGGGGTCGATGTCGAGGGGGCGCTTCGGCGCCGGGCCCTTACGCGGCATATCAGCTCTTCTCCTTCTTCGCGCCGTAGCGGCTGCGCGCCTGCTTGCGGTTCTTGACGCCCTGGGCGTCGAGCGCGCCGCGGATGATCTTGTAGCGAACGCCGGGGAGGTCCTTCACCCGGCCGCCGCGGACGAGCACGATCGAGTGCTCCTGAAGGTTGTGGCCGACCCCGGGGATGTAGGCGGTGACCTCGACGCTGCTCGACAGGCGCACGCGGGCGACCTTGCGGAGAGCGGAGTTCGGCTTCTTCGGGGTGGTGGTGTAGACGCGAGTGCAGACACCCCGGCGCTGCGGGGATCCCTTCAGGGCAGGCGTCTTGTTCTTCGACACCTTGTCCTGGCGGCCCTTGCGGACCAGCTGGTTGATGGTGGGCACCTGGTGGTTCCCTTTCATTTCTTCTCTCAGTGCTCGGCGCCTTGCCGGGCACGGTGGTCTTGCGTTGTTGCCTGTGCCGTGATGAGGGTGCGTTGGGGAGGCCCGCGAGATCTGGCCGCTTCGTGCGCACGCGTCAGTGTCCGGTCGGGCCAGACACGAGGCACGAGGCTACTCGCGGGCCGATCGAGGGTCAAAACGCCGAACGGGCGGCAAGCCGACGCTGACCGGCCGCGGCGAGCGTGGTGTCCCTCATCCTCGCGAACACCGCGAGGGCGAGGAGTGTTCCCCCGATCACGAGCAGCCCCCCGACGATGAGCGTCCACCGGGCGCCCAGGTGCTCCCCGACCAGCCCGATGATGGGCGCGCCGAGCGGTGTACCGCCCATCACGATCGTAATGTAGAGGGCCATGACCCGCCCGCGCAGAGCCGGATCGGACTCGAGCTGCAGGGTCGCGTTGGCGGAGTTGAGCAGGGTGATCGTCGCCAGCCCGATGAACGGGCAGACGAGCGCGAAGGCGACGTACGACGGCATCAGGCCGGCGACGATCTCGGCCAGCCCGAAGGCGGTCGCCGCGACGACGAGCAGCCGCAGCCGGATGCGCACCCGGCGGGCGGCCAGCAGTGCGCCGGTCAGCGAGCCCACCGCCATGATCGAGCCGAGGAGGCCGAACTCCCCCGCTCCCTTGCCGTAGACCTCGGTGGCCATCAGCGCGGAGGTCATCTGGAAGTTCATTCCGAAGGTCCCCGCGAAGAACACCAGGATCAAGATGAGAACCATCTTGGGCCGGCTCCGGATGTAGCGGACCCCCTCCCGCAGCATCCCCGGTGCGCGCGCCTGCGGCTCGGCCGGGTGCAGCAGCCGGCCGTCCATCCGGCGCAGCTGCCAGATGACGGCGAAGTAGGACAGCCCGTTGAGGCCGATCACCCAGCCGGTCGCACTCACCCCACCCCCGAGGGCGCCGATGAGCAGGCCGGCCACGCCCGGACCCAGGATGCGCGCAGTGTTGAAGGTCGCGGAGTTGAGACCGACCGCGTTGGTCAGGTCGCCGGGGTCGACCATCTCGGCGACGAAGGACTGCCGCGCCGGGCCGTCGAAGGCCGCGCCCATGCCGAAGACCACCGCGATCACATAGACGTGCCACACCTGGGCGACCCCGAGCACCGCGATCACCGCCAGCACCAACGACGCGATCGCCATGGTGAGCTGGGTGACCTGCAGGAGGCGGCGCTTGGACATCCGGTCGGCGACCACTCCGGCGTACGGCGAGAGCAGCAGCACCGGCAGGAACTGCAACCCGGTGGTGATGCCGAGCTCGGCAGCGCCGGTGCCGGGCAGCTGGAGGACCAGCCAGTCCTGGGCGACCCGCTGCATCCAGGTGCCGACGTTGGACACCAGGCTGCCGGCGACGTACCTGCGGTAGTTGGGGTTGGACAGGGCGCGGAACGTGGGGCTCAACTCGTTGCCAGCTTCTCCAGGATCGGGGCCGCCTGACGGAGTACGGCGCGTTCGGGCGGGGTGAGCTCGTCGAGCCGGCGGGCCAGCCAGGCGTCGCGGCGCTGCCGGTCGGCCAGGACGGTGGCGCGGCCGGTGTCGGTCAGCGCGACCAGCACCATCCGGCCGTCGGTGTCGCAGGAGCGGCGTACGACATAGCCCTCCGCCTCCAGCGCCTTGACGGTGCGGGTCATGCTCGGCGGTCGCACCATCTCGAACGACGCGAGCTCGCCGACGCTCAGCTCGCCGCGCCGGAAGAGGCACCCGAGCACCGCCATCTGGCCGATGCTCAGCTCGTTGTCGGGGTGGCGCTCGAATGCGAGCCGGCGGCGCAGCCTCATGACGGACAGCCCCAGCTCGGACGCGAGGCCGGCGCCGGTGCGCGAACCCCTCGCCGCGGCCGGCTTCGGCGCCGTAGTCCTCTGGCTCCCCATGATGCTTACCCTAACTCATTACCTTCGCTAACTATTCCGTCTGGGGTTCCCCCTCGCCGACCCGTGGGTAGTTCTCCCCGGGTCGGCCCGGGCGCAAGCTACCCACAGGTCGGCGGTCTAGTTGATCCAGCCGTAGAGCGGGGTGTAGGCGAAGTAGACGGTGAAGAGTGCGGCCACCACCCACAGCAGCACGTGGACCTCGCGCGCCCTGCCGACGACGAGCTTGATCAGGACGTACGACAGGAAGCCCGCACCGATGCCGACGCTGATGGAGTAGGTGAAGGGCATGAGCACGATGGTGAGGAACGCCGGGATCGCGATCTCGACGTCACGCCACGAGATGTCGGCGACCTGCTGCATCATCAGGAAGCCGACGAGGACGAGCGCCGGCACCGCCGCCTCCGACGGGATCGCCTCGACGAGCGGCGCGAAGAACATCGACAGCAAGAACATCACGCCGGTGACGACCGAGGCCAGCCCGGTCCGCGCTCCCTCCCCGACGCCCGACGCGGACTCGATGTAGGAGGTGTTGGACGAGACGCCCGCCGCGCCGCCCGCGATCGCGGCGACCGAGTCGACGATCAGGATGCGCTGCGTGTTCGGCGGGACGCCGTCCGCGTCGTTGAGCCCGGCCTCGGCGCCGACCGCGGTCATCGTGCCCATCGTGTCGAAGAAGTCGGCGAGCAGGAGGGAGAAGATGAGCAGGATCACGGCGAGCGCCCCGCCCTGGAGGGTGCCGAAGGCGCCGAACAGGTCGAACTCACCGAGCGTGTCGAAGGCGGGCGGGCCGACGAGGTCGCCGCTCACCTTCGGGATGCTCAGCGCCCAGCCGCCGGACCTCTCGCTCGCCGAGCCCAGGTCGCCGACGGCCTCGACGATCACCGCGAGCACCGTCGTCAGGACGATCGAGGCCAGGATCGCGCCCTTCACCTTGCGGGCCCACAGCGCGATCACCAGCACCAGTCCGACCACGAAGACCAGCACGGGCCAGCCCGCGAGATGCCCGTCCGGGCCCATCTGCACGGGCACCGTCGTCAGGAACTCGTCGGGGATCCGGGTGACGAACCGGGCGTCGACGAACCCGATGAGGGCGATGAACAGGCCGATCCCGACGGAGATCGCGACCTTGAGCTGCTGAGGTACGGCGTGGAAGACGGCCCTGCGGAAGCCCGTCAGCACCAGCAGAAGGATCACGATGCCCTCGAGGACGACCAGTCCCATCGCATCGCCCCAGGTGGACTGACGGGCGATGGTGTTGGCGACGAAGGCGTTGAGGCCGAGCCCCGTGGCCAGGGCCAGCGGGAAGTTTGCGGCGGTGCCCATGACGATCGTCAGGATGCCCGCGGCCAGGGCGGTGCCGGCGGCGATGGCGGGGATGCCGGCGCCCGGCGATCTCGCCGCCGCCGAGGAACTCGCCCGGTGGAGTCGGGCACGAACCCGAGGATGAGGGGGTTGAGCACGATGATGTAGGCCATCGTGAAGAAGGTGACGACGCCGCCGCGGAGCTCACGGCCCACCGAGGAGCCGCGCTCGGTGATCTCGAAATACCGGTCGAGGCCGCTGGATGCCGGCTGGCTGCTCACCCATGCGAGTCTGGCAGGCGTCCGGGGCGTCCCGGCCGGACATTCGCGCCGTGTCGGCGTGACATTCGCCGAGTCCTGACGGGACTCCCCGCGGCGAGCCGGATGGCCCGGAAAGTAGATTGGACGTCGTGGAGGAGCCGGAAGCGAGCCCGGAGACAGGCACCGAGCACGTCGTCGGCGGCCGGTTCATCGTCGCCGACGTAGAGCCCCTGGACGTCGACGGAGTGCGTACGGTGGCCGTCGGCGCCGGACTCTGGCTGGCCGGCTTCGTATGCCTGCTGCCGTTCTACGGCCGGCTCCAGGACGACGGCCGCACCTGGTGGTTGTGGGCCTGCCTAGCGGGCTTCGGGCTGGGCCTGGTCGGCCTTGCCTACTGCCGCCACCGCCGCGCGGTCCGCGCCAACGCCGAATAGTGCCGACTAGAACGCCTCGACGTCGTCGGCGAGGGTGTCGAAGACGTGGTCGGGCAGCCGGCGCGGTTGGTGACGCTTGTGCAGCCTGACCTCCGAGTGGGCGCCGCAGCCGTGCAGCACCGACACCACGCGGCCGTCGTCGTTGGCATTGCCGTTGGCGCACACGCCGAACGAGCCGGAGAGCGGGCCCGCGAGCCGGACCAGGAAGCCGCACGACCAGCACGTCTCCGGCGCTGACTGCGCGAGCGGGGAGTCGGGCCCGCCGGCACCGTCGTACCAACGCTCGGCGGCCTGGTCGAGACCCTCGCGAGAGAGGGTGCGCACCCGGCCCAGACCGAGGTCGCTCGCGACCGAGCGCACCTGGGTGCGGTCGTCGTCGGAGAGGTCGTCGTCGCCGAGGAGGTACGTCGGCACCAGCCGCTCGTCGTCCTCCTCGACCGGGAGCAGGTCACCGGGCGAGAGGTCGCCGGGCTGGATGCGTTCGCGGTAGGGGACCCACTCCGGGGCGACGATGGCCTCGTCGCCCGGCAGCAGCACCACCTCGTCGATGGTGCCGGTGCGCATCCGAGGCGCACGGGCGACCGTCACCGCCCAGTGCCACCCGACGTACCCCCGCCGGATGCACGCGAAGTAGTGGGTGGTCACCCGCTCGCCCTCCGGGACCGCGGCCAGGTGGTCGCCGACATCGGCGGGCCCGACCTCCTCGACCAGGGCGGACCGAGCGAGGTCGACAGCCTTGGCAGTGATGCTGTCGGGCCGGGCTCGGGTGCTCATCGGTCAATAGTCGCCTATCGACATGGACACGGCCAGACCGGGTCGGCGACGGGCTACCCCGACGCGGCAGGATGGGGTCATGACCGACCGCCGCGCTGGACCGCCGCAGGACGGGCCGGCACCGGACGGAGCGGCGCCGGACGGAGCGGGGCCGGACGGAGCGGGGCCGGACGGAGCGAGGCCGCGTCGCGGTCAGGCGAGCGTCCGGGTCGCCGGGCGCGTGGTCGGGGGCGGCGCGCGGGCCGTCGGACGGGCCGGCAGGTTCACCCTACGGCAGGCCCGCCGGGCCGCCGACGCCGAAGGCGCCAAGGACTCCGGGCTGTCCCGTCTGCTCGAGATGCACGCCTTCAGCACCGCCGGCGACGCCGCGGTGGCGATCTCGCTGGCCGGCACCTTGTTCTTCCAGGTGCCGACGGGCGAGGCCCGTGGCCAGGTGGCGCTCTTCCTCGGCCTCACGATGCTGCCGTTCGCGATCGTCGCCCCGCTGATCGGGCCGTTCCTCGATCGCTTCGCCCACGGCCGCCGCTGGGCGATCGGCGCCACGATGGCGATCCGCGGGCTGCTGGTCCTGGCCCTCGCCGGCTCCGTGGCGTCCGAGTCGGCGTGGCTCTTCCCGGCAGCGTTGGGCTGCCTCGTCTCGTCCAAGGCGTACGGCGTGACGCGCGCGGCCGCCGTACCCCGACTGCTCCCCAAGGACCTCACCCTGGTCAAGGCCAACGCCAGGGTCTCGCTCGCCGGCATCGTCGCGGTCTCGATCTCCGCACCGCTCGCCGCGCTCGCATCCTTGGTCGGGCCGGAGTGGTCCCTCCGCTACGCCTTCTGCCTGTTCGTGCTCGCCACCATCTGGGCGATCCGGCTCCCCGCCAAGGTCGACTCGAGCGTGGGCGAGGAGCAGTTGTCGACGCTGGGCGACTCCGCCGTCCGCACCCGCGGCGGCCGGCCACGGATGCGCATCCCCGCCAGCGTCGCCTTCGCGCTGCGATCGAACTGCGGGCCGCGCTGGCTGTCGGGCTTCCTGACCATGTTCATGGCCTTCCTGCTGCGCGAGAACCCCATCGGCGACTGGCGGCCCGAGGTCCTGCTCGGCCTCGTCATCGGCGGCGCCGGACTCGGCAACGCGATCGGCATCCTCATCGCGAGTCTGCTCAAGCGCCTCAACCCGGCGGTCACCGTGGTCGTCGCTCTCGTCGCGGACGGTGCCATGGCGCTCGTCGCCGCGCTGTTCTACGGCGTGGTGCCGCTCGTGCTGCTCGGCCTGACGGCCGGCCTGTGCCAGGCGCTCGCGAAGGTCTCCTTGGACTCGACGATCCAGAAGGACGTTCCCGAGCGGGTGCAGACGAGCGCCTTCGCTCGCTCCGACACGACGCTCCAGCTCGCCTGGGTGATCGGTGGCTTCGTCGGCATCGCGATGCCGCTGCTCCCGCGGCTCGGGCTGGGCGTCGCGACCGCGGTACTCGCCGCCTGGCTCCTTTTCGTGCTCGCCACCCGGCCCGGCGGACGCTCGCCCCGTGCGAGCCGGCACGGCCAGCGCGCCCGCGCCTGAGCAAGCCCCCGGCGCCGGGCCGGCGGCGCGTCGTCGGGCGGACCAGAGGGGCGAGAAGCTCAGAGCTCGAGAAGCTCAGAGCTCGAGCTCGTCGGCCAGCGCGCGCAACAGCTTGGCGGTCGGCGCGGCGGTCTTGGGGTCGGGGTGCCGCCCGTGCCGGTAGGCCTCGCCCACGCCGTCGAGCAGGCGGATGGTGTCCTCGACGATGGTCACCATCGCCTCGGGGTCCTTCCGCTTGGCGTGCTGCTGCTTGCGTGCGACGGACTGACGGGCATCGAGCACCCGCACCTGCAGGGCCTGGTCGCCGCGCCGGCCCTGGACGACGCCGAACTCGACGCGTGTGCCGCCCTTGAGGGTCGTCACACCTTCGGGCAGGGCGTCGGCGTGCACGTAGACGTCGGGCCCGTCCTCCTGCGAGAGGAACCCGAAGCCCTTCTCGGGGTCGAACCACTTCACCTTGCCAGTCGGCACCGCGCGCTCCTTGTCGCTTCGTCCGGGTTCCTCGTCGAACGTCGGTCAGCGGGCGCCACTCTATGAGGCCGGGCCGCCCGGCGGCCATCGGGATTCGAGTGCCGGACCGTCTGCCCTTCGGCTGTGGACGACTCGGGAGTCCCACTTGGAGAACGGGTGGGACGGATGGGACGATGGATGCTTCTGACCTGTTGCCGTGCTGCGCAGAGGAGGGCTGATGCGACGCCGTACGCCGCCCACGCGACGCGCCGTGGCGCTCGCCGCGCCCCTCGCGCTCGCCGCGAGCCTCCTCACCCTCCTGGCGCCGGGGTCCTCGACGCCCGCCTCGGCCGCCCCGCCGGCCGCTGCGGAGCGGCTCTATCTCGTCACCCTGGTCGGACCCGGCGCCAGCGCGAGCGCCGGCACCGGCGTCGAGGCCGACGAGCGCCTGCGGATCGCAGCCGAGCAGGAGGCCACCCTGTCCCTGGTGGCGGGTCGCTCGCCGGTCTACCGCTGGGCCGACGCTCTCAACGGCTTCGCGCTGCGGCTCACCGCGCCCGAGGCGGCGACGCTCGCGGCCGACCCGCGGGTCGCCCTGGTCGAGCCCAACCGCGTACGTCGGCTGGCCGGCGTCTCCCGCCCCTCGAGCTCTGCGGCGCCCGGTGGCCCCGCCGGCCGCGCGGGTTCGGGCGCGGGACAGGTCATCGGGGTGGTCGACTCCGGCATCTGGCCCGAGGGGCCGCTGTTCGCCGGCTCCCGTGACCTGGGCCGGGCGACTCCTCGCTTCCGCGGCGGCTGCGACGTGGCGACAGCCGAGCAGCCGGCGTCCGACTGGCCCGCGGAGGCATGCAACGGAAAGATCGTGGGCGCCGCCTGGTTCGTCGACGGCTTCGGCGTCGACCGCGTGCGCTCCTCGACCCACCTCTCCCCCCGCGATGACAGCGGCCACGGCACCCAGGTCGCCTCGATCGCGGCCGGCAACCGCGGAGTGACCGTCCGTGCGGGCGGCGAGTCGCTCGGTCGTTACCGCGGTGCGGCGCCGCGGGCGCGGATCGCGGCCTACAAGGCCTGCTGGACCGCTCCCGACCCCGCCGACGACGGCTGCGCCACCGCCGACCTGGTCAGCGCGATCGACCGGGCGACGGCCGACGGCGTCGACGTCTTGAACCTGTCGGTCGGCGGCGGCCGGGGCTCCGGCGTCGACACCGTCGAGCGTGCCCTCCTCGGTGCCGCCGAAGGCGACGTCGCGGTCGTCGCGGCGGCCGGCAACGATAGCACGGCCGCGTACGCCGCACACGCGACCCCGTGGGTGACGACCGTCGGCGGCACCACGGGCCCGACCCCGCGGGGTGCCGTGTCGACCCGCGGCGGGCCGACCGTCGAGGGCGCCATGGCCTCCCGGCGTCGTACCCCACGAGCGCGCATCGTGCTGGCGGCGCGGGTCGCCGCGCCAGGCGCCGACCGGGCGGATGCCGACCAGTGTCTGCCCGGGTCGCTCGACGCGGGGCTGGTGGCCGGCAAGATCGTGACCTGTGCCCGCGGCCGCATCGGTCGCATCGACAAGTCCGCGGCCGTCGGCCAGGCGGGCGGCGTCGGGATGGTCCTGGTCAACGCCCGCCCGGGCCCGGCCTACCTCGACCTCCACAGCGTGCCGACGGTCCATCTCGCCGCCGGCCCTGCCGAGCGGCTGACCGACTGGCTGGCGCGCCATCCGCGCGCCGAGGCGCGGCTGTCACCCTCGGGCCACGACCGCCGACCGCTCCGAGTGGCCACCTCCTCCGCCGCGGGCGACCCGGCCGGAGACCTGGTCAAGCCCGACGTCGTGGCGGGCTCGCTCGGCGTCCTCGCCGCGACGGCACCGCGGGCCGACGACTCCCGGTTCGCCTACTTCACCGGCACCTCGGCGGCCACGGCGTCCGCGGCCGGTCTCGCGGCGGCCCTTCGCGGGCGGCACAGGCAGTGGGCGGCCGCCGAGATCCGCTCCCTTCTCGCGACCTCGGCGCGGCCGGTCGCAGGCCCGAGGCTGCGGCAGGGCTCGGGTCGCATCTCCTCGTACGCCGCGGCGCGCGGCCGGCTCGTGCTGTCCGTGGCCGCCGGCGACTACCGCCGCTACCTCGACGGCAGTCTCTCGTCCGCCGAGCTCAACACCCCGTCGGTCCTGCTCCACCGTCAACGGACGATCACGCGCACGCTCATCAACCGCAGCGGCCGGGCCCGCTATTTCTCGTCCGCGGCTCGCGGGTTCGACCGCAACCGCGTCCGCGTCACTCCCGCGGCCGTGCGGCTGGCGCCCGGCGAGTCCGCGACCTTCCGGGTCCGGGTCCGCGGCCCGCGGCTGGCGAGACTCGACGACGGCGTCGTCGTCTGGCGCGGGAGCGACGGCACCCTCACTCGACTCCCCGTCGTCATCGGCCGCTGAGCCGGCTCAACGGCCGAGGGGGACGGTACGTCCAGGCAGGAACTCGATGCATGTACAGACCGGCCTCGTGCCGAGGCGCCGGTCGCGCCTACCCTCGGTCTCATGGCCACCACATCGACCTCCCGGCCGCCGCTCGACCCGCGCGACCCCGCCGGCCTCGCCGACCTCCTCACCCCCGACGAGCGGGCGATCGCGGCGTCGGTGCGGCAGCTCTGCGCCGAACGGATCGACCCCAACGTCAGCGACTGGTTCGAGCGGGGCGAGATCGACGATCTACGAGGGCTGACCAAGGAGCTCGGCTCGCTCGGCGTCCTCGGCATGCATCTCGAGGGCTACGGCTGCGCAGGCATGTCGGCCACCGAGTACGGCGTGGCCTGCCTCGAGCTCGAGGCCAGCGACTCCGGCATCCGGTCGCTGGTGTCGGTGCAGGGCTCGCTGTCCATGTTCGCGATCCGGGCTTTCGGGTCGGAGGAGCAGAAGCAGCAGTGGCTGCCGGCGATGGCCGCCGGCGAGGCGATCGGCTGCTTCGGGCTGACCGAGCCCGACGCGGGCTCCGATCCGGCCAGCATGCGCACCCGCGCGCGCCGCGACGGCCCGGGTGACGACGCCGACTGGGTCCTCCACGGCCGCA
Organism: uncultured Actinomycetota bacterium; assembly: GCA_963767345.1. Lineage (GTDB taxonomy): Bacteria > Actinomycetota > Actinomycetes > Propionibacteriales > Nocardioidaceae > Nocardioides. Next base: position 1,757,468 of record CAVYDO010000003.1, on the reverse strand, counting down.
AGATGTGGATCACCAACGGCAGTGTCGCCGACGTCGCGGTCGTCTGGGCGCAGACCGACGAGGGGATCCGCGGGTTCGTCGTACCCACCGACACCCGCGGCTTCTCCGCACCCCTGATCAAGCACAAGCTCTCCCTGCGCGCCAGCGTGACCAGCGAGCTCGTCCTCGACGGCGTCCGCCTGCCCGCCGACGCCGTCCTGCCCGAGGTCGTCGGCCTGAAGGGCCCGCTGAGCTGCCTCGACGAGGCCCGCTTCGGCATCGTCTGGGGCGCGATGGGCGCCGCCCGCTCCGCCCTGTACGCCGCACAGGACTACGCCGCGCAGCGCACCCAGTTCGGGCGGCCGATCGCGGCCTTCCAGCTCACCCAGCAGAAGCTCGTCGACATGGCGCTCGAGTACGCCAAGGGCGTCCTGCTCGCCGTCCACCTCGGCCGCCGCAAGGACGCCGGCACGCTGCGCCCCGAGCAGGTCAGCATGGGCAAGCTCAACAACGTGCGCGAGGCCCTCGAGATCTGCCGCACCGCGCGCACCATCCTCGGCGCCAACGGCATCTCCCTGGAGTTCCCGGTCATCCGGCACATGAACAACCTGGAGTCCGTGCTCACCTACGAGGGCACCACCGAGATGCACACCCTGGTCGTCGGCCAGGCGATCACTGGCGAGGCCGCCTTCCGGTGACCACGACGACGGACGGTGTCGTCGAAAGAGCCGGCGTCACCCTCCAGGAGCGCGTCAGCTGAGGCCGACGAGGAACGCGAGGACGCCGAGGAGGGCACACAAGCCGAGGGTGCGCAGCGGGCTCCACCCGCGGCCGAGCATGACGAGCAGGGCAACCGCGGTGATGGCGAATGCCGTCGGGTCCCAAGACGACAGAACCGGGACATCGACCTGCAGCAGGCCGCGGTCGATCGCGCGCTGCTCGTCGAAGAGGGTGTGGAGGGCGAAGAAGACCGCGAGGTTCGCGATCACGCCGACGACGGCGGCGGTGATGCCGGTGAGGGCGGCCGAGAGCGTCCGGTTGCCGCGCAGCCGCTCGACGTACGGCGCGCCGAGCAGCACGAAGAGGAAGCACGGCACGAAGGTGACCCAGGTGACGATCAGCGAGGCGAGCGCGGCGGCCACCCACGGGTCGAGGCTGCCGGGATCGCGGTAGGCGCCGACGAACGCGACGAACTGGACGACCATGATGAGCGGTCCAGGAGTCGTCTCGGCGAGGGCCAGGCCACGCACCATCTCCCCGGGCGCAAGCCAGCCGTAGACGGCCACGGCCTGCTGGGCGACGTAGGCGAGGACGGCGTAGGCGCCGCCGAAGGTGACCACCGCGGCTCCGGAGAAGAACAGTCCCTGGTCGACGAAGACGTCGGTGGACGAGACCGTGAGCGCGACCGCGGCGACCGGCGCCGCCCAGAGCACCAGGCCGGTCGCGATCACGGTGAGGGTACGGCGAGACGACGGCAGCTCGTGATGGAGCGCGTCGTCGCCGATGAGCGGCGCGGGACCCTGCTCCGCCCCGTGCGCCTTCGCCTCGGTGAGGCCGGGGATCCGTCGGCCGAGGAACCAGCCGGCCACACCCGCCCCGAGGACGACCGCCGGGAACGGGACGCCGAAGAGCGTCAGCGCGACGAAGGCCACCACTGCGAGGACGACGAGCGACGGGTGGCCGAGCGCCCGCTTGCCCACCCGTTGCACCGCCTGCACGACGATGGCGATCACCGCCGGCGCGACGCCCGCGAAGAGCGCCGAGACGAGGCCGCTCTCGCCGAACCGCACGTAGACCGCCGACAGCACGAGCAGCGCCACCATGCCGGGCAGCACGAAGAGGCCGCCGGCGATCAGCCCGCCGCGGGTGCCGTTGAGGAGCCAGCCGGTGTAGATCGCCAGCTGCTGCGCCTCCGGACCCGGCAGCAGCATGCAGTAGTTGAGGGCATGCAGGAAGCGCTGCTGGCCGATCCAGCGCTTCTCGTCGACGAGCTTGTGCTGCATCACCGCGATCTGGCCGGCCGGCCCGCCGAAGGTCTGCAACGAGATCGCGAACCACGCCCGGGTGGCCTCCCGCAGCGGAATCACGTCACCCTCGAGCGGCCTCATCGCCGCAATCTATACCCGCCTGGTTGGCTTTGAGGAGATCGCCATCGATTGCCCGGAGGTCGCCGGGTCGTCAGACTCCGAGCATGACCACCGGTGACGCGGTCATGGACCGGCTGCTGGGTGTGGCCGCGGTCTCCGGCCAGCGGTTTCGCCTCGCTGTCGTCGCGAGGGTCCTCGGGACTGCGACCGACACCGACTGGTCGGTCGGAGAGGGACCGGAGATCCGAGGGCCCGTGCTGGCCCTCCTGTTGCTGCTGACCGGCCGCCCCGTCGTCCTTCCCCAGCTCGAGGGCCCGGGCGCGACCGCCCTCGCCGAGCGGCTCAAGGCCGACGGGACCAGACGCTGAGAGCACGTACCGTGTGCGTCTACGAGTCAGCGGATGCGGATCTTGGCCGGCGCACTGTAGTGCGAAGTGCCGACAGCGTTGGTGGCTGCGACCCGGAACTTGTAGCGCCCCGGGTTGAGGTGCCTGAATACCGTCTTGCGGACGGAACCCTTCACCGTCTTGTCCTTGCCCTTGCTGATGTCCACCACATACGCGGACACGGCGCTGCCGTTGGCGCTCGCCGCTGCCCACCGGACGGTGGCCTTGGCACCTCGTACGACGAGCCTGGGAGCCTTCATCCGGCTGGGGGCGGTCGCAGGCAGGGGGATCGGTGTCGGGGTGGTGCCCGGCGGGACCGGTGGGGTCGGCGGGACCGGGGGCGGCGGGACCGGCGCACACGTCAGCGTCGCAGCCACGCACGGCTGCCAGCTCGAGCGGACGAAGCCGAGCCCGGCGTTCCAGGGGGTCCAGATCTTCGTGGTCGAGGAGCCGTTGGCGCCCATCGAGTAGAGCTCGACGCCCGAACGCACGTAGGAGGAGTTCTGGCAGGACAGGTTGCGGTCCCCGGTGAACAGGATGCGCTGGCCGTCGGGCGACCAACTCGCGTCGTGCTCAGACAGCTCGAACTCACCCGAAGTCGCCCCCACCTTGGTCAGCGGGCTGTCGGTCGACGGGGTCACGGTGAACAGGTCGGAGTTGTTCCATCCGCCGGTTTGGCCGATGGAGTGGCACGTCCCGCCTTCGGAGCCGTCGGCCATCGTCATCAGGATCAGGTCCTGGCTCGGGTGCCAATCAGCGCTGCTGGGGATCGCGGCCAGCCAGCCGTTCGGTGGCTGGCTTCGCAGGTTCGTGTCGGCGTAGCGGGCGTCCAGCGACCCGTCCGCGACGTTGAAGCCGTAGACGCCCCAGCCGCTCGGGTCGGTGTCGCAATCGGCGGTCGCGACGGCACTGACCTTCGAGCCGTCCGGTGAGAAGGTCGCACCAAGCTCGCCGTACTCGCAGCTGCGAAGCCAGGCGAAGGCGCCTCCGGGGATCGACAGCATCCCGGTCCGAGAATCGATCTCGACGGCCAGGGTGCCACCGTCGGGTGACCACTCGAGGTGGCTGACGCAGCCGTCCGCCACCTTCTGCCGGTCGCTGCCGTCGGCTTTGATGCTCCAGACCTCTCCGCCCGACGCCCACGCGATCCGGTTGCCGTCGGGCGACCAGTCGAGGTCGAAGCCGCACAGGCTTCGTCGCGCGGCGGCCTCCACCAGCACCTGCGCACTGCTGCCGTCGGGCTTCATCACCACGAGGTCGAGGTCATCGGAGATGTGGGCACCCGGCTTCCACGCGAACGTGGCGATCATCCCGTTGCTGGCCGGTCCTGCGGCTGCCGCGCGCGCCGTCGGCGCGGACGGGGATGCGGTCTGAGCCGGTCCGATCACCAGGAGCGGTACGACGGCGAGCGCCGCCAGTCTCCGAGAATGAGTGCCGTTGTGCGTGCGTCTCGTCATTCCACTACTCCCTTGTGAAGACCGAGACTCTTGGCAGAGTAACCTCCGGATTCGGCCTGCGTCGCGCAATTAGGACGCGGTAGCCGACTTGGGGAGCGGTCGCGGTCTTGCCGGGTCAGGATCGGCTCGATTCACTGGCCATGCCCCCTTCGAAAGTGGTCGCCATGCGGGCACCTTTGGACCCGCCGACAGGGCTCAGGACGACCAAGGCGTGGTGGACCAGTCAGGCCAGCGACTACCACAGCCGGCCCGACATCCCCGAGATCGACACCGAATGAGAAGCCGGCCCGTCAGCCCATGCCTCACCGGCGGCAGTTTCCAGGAAACTTCCACGGTCGATGTCGAAGCGCCCGGCGCCCGTTCGACGTACGTGCGAGAAGCAACTACCCGGCAACCAGTAGGAGTGATCCAGATGCCGCGATTCATGGGATTCGTCAGGATGGAAGAAGGCGTCGGCACGCCACCACAGGCGCTGTTCGACGCGATGGACGCCCACATCGGCGAACGGGCCGCCAAGGGCGTCTTCCTCGACGGCGGCGGTCTGTACGGGACGGAGGACGCCGTGAACTTCGTGGTCCGCAAGGGCGAGGTCACCCGGGTCGACGGACCGTACGCCGAGGCCAAGGAGGTCGTCGGCGGCTGGGCCATCATGCAGTACGACTCCATCGAGGAGGCCGTGGCCGATCAGCGGGAGTTCGCCGAGCTGCACGCGAAGCACTGGCCCGAGGTCACCGTGATCTCGACCCTGCGCCAGGTCTCCGAGGGCCCGGAGGCCCCGGGCGCCTGAACGGGACTCACTACGCTGGCATCGTGCCGGCAGAGACCACTGCGGATGACCCGACCGAGGCCGTTCGCGCCGCGTGGCGGGCCGACTCGGCCCGCCTCGTCGGTGCTCTCACCCGGATGACCCGTGATGTGGAGCTCGCCGAGGACCTGGCCCAGGAAGCACTCGTGGCCGCGCTAGAGCAGTGGCCCACGACCGGCGTCCCGGCGAACCCGGCGGCGTGGTTGATGACCACCGCGAAGCGGCGCGGCATCGACCACTTCAGGCGCGCCGACAACCTTCGCAACAAGCTCGCGGAGCTCGAGCATGCCCGCAGAGGAGAGGAGGACAAGATGCCGGACCTCGACGGCCAGGTCGACTACATCGAGGACGACGTCCTGCGGCTCATCTTCTTGTCCTGCCACTCCAGCCTGACTGCCGAATCCCGCGCTGCTCTGACGCTGCGTCTGGTCGGAGGACTCACCACAGCCGAGATCGCCCGCGGGTTCCTGACCTCCGAATCCACCATGGGCCAGCGGATCTCGCGAGCCAAGAAGACACTCTCCGAGGCTCACGCCGAGTTCGAGCTGCCCACGGGGCCGGAGCGGACCAGGCGTCTCGACGACGTCATGGCCGTGATCTACCTGATCTTCAACGAGGGCTACACGGCAACCGCCGGCGAGGCCTGGATGCGTCCCGACCTGGCGGGCGAGGCGACCAGGCTCGCACGCATGCTCGCCGTAGTCGCGCCCGAGGAGCCCGAGGTGCTCGGACTGCAGGCGCTGCTGGAGATGCAGGGCTCCAGGATGGCGGCCCGGCTCGATGAAGCCGGCGCGCCGGTCCTGCTGGAGGCGCAAGACCGGAAGCGGTGGGACCCGCTGATGATCCGTCGCGGAATGGCCGCCCTGCAGCAGGCCGAGCTGCTCGCCACGCGCGGGAAGCCGGTCGGCACGTACTTCCTGCAGGCCTCGATCGCCGCGCAGCACGCACGCGCTGAGCGTGCCGAGGACACGAACTGGCGACGGATCGCGGATCTGTACGACGTCCTGGCCGATGCCGCGCCGGGACCGGTCGTCGAGGTTAACCGGGCGGTCGCATACGGGCGGGCGTTCGGTCCGGACGCGGGGCTCGCCGTACTGAACGAGCTGGACGCAGGTGTGCTCGGCGACTCGCCGCTCGTGCCGAGTGTGCGTGGAGACCTGCTCGAACAGGCCGGGCTGTACACCCGGGCCGGCGAGGCATTCGCCGAGGCGGCCACACGCACCAGAAACGCGAGCGAGCGTGCAGTCCTGGAGCGTAGGGCCGCGCAGAACATGGGGCAAGAGCCGACGCAGAGGTGAGGGCGACACTCCCTCGTCGAGTTCCTTGATGGCGTGAATCCGGCCCAGCGGGGGATGACCACTACGTTGGAGCACGTGGACACCGAGGCCGTGCTCCGGCTGATGCAGGAGGTCGCCGACCGGGTGATCAACCCCCGCTTCAGGGCGCTGGCCGACGGCGAGGTGCACGAGAAGAACCCCGGTGACCTGGTCACGATCGCCGACCACGAGTCGGAGGAGCTCCTCACGGCGGCACTTCAGCGTGCCTACCCCGACGCGGTGGTGCTGGGCGAGGAGGCATTCGCGGGCGATCCGTCACTGCTGGATCGCTATCGCGCGGCCGGCCACGCCTTCACCATCGACCCCGTCGACGGCACCAAGAACTTCGTCCACGGCTCCCCCGACCATGCGGTGATGCTCAGTGAGTCCCAGGCAGGCGAGGTCGTGCGTGCGTGGATCTGGCAGCCGCAGCACGAGACGGCGTACGTCGCCGAGCACGGCGCGGGCGCCTGGCGCAGCGTCGGCTCGGGGGTCGCCGAGCGGCTGGACCGTGCGGCTCCGCCAGAGGGCCCGGCTCAGCTGCGGGGCGTCACGTCCCGACGCTCATGGCTCGGTCGCGCGCTCCCCGGCCTCAGGCCGCTCGAGCTCACCTGGGTCTGCTGCGGTGTCGACTACCCCAAGGTCGTCGAGGGTGCGGCCGACTACGTCCTGTACGGCGCGTCGGCGCTCGGCGCCGGCCGGCCGTGGGACCACGCACCGGGCAGCCTGCTCCTCGCCGAGGCGGGAGGCTACGTCGGCACGACCGGCGACGCCGCGGACGCGACGTACTCTCCTCGCGCCGACGCCACCGTCATCGTCGCGGCCGCCCACCAGCGGGTCTTCGACGCGGTTGTCGCCGCCGGTCGCGCCGGGCCGTTGTGGGGCGGCTGAGCACCGGGCGGCGGGTCAGGCCTCTCGGACGACACTCATCTCGCGGTCGCCGAAGCGGACCCGGTCGCCGTCGATGAGGGTGGTGGGCTTGCCGGCGGAGAGGACCCGCGAGACCTTTCCGCGGCGCAGGACCGATCCGTTGGTCGAGCCTCGGTCCATCACGACCAGGACGCCGTCAGGGGCGAGGTGGATCTGGGCGTGGGTCTTGGAAAGTGACATGTCCCCGGACGGGAGTGGGACCAGGTGGCGGACCGGCTCGCCCTGCCGGGCCTCGGGCCGCCTGCCGATGAGGCCGAGCCCCTCCACGACGAAGCTCTCGCCGTTGTCGAAGCTGACCCGCCAGCGCAGCCCGGACGAGACCGGCCGGCGCCGCGCGACCGTGGCACCCACGTCGTCGGTACGACGCGGCGGCTCGCCGCTCCGGGGTGCGGCGGTCGACGGTGGCGGCTGCGGCTGCGGCTGCGGCTGCGCCTGCGCCTGTGGCTGCGGCGGCGGCTGTTGCGCCGGCGTCTGCGCGGGGAGCGCCGGCTGAGGCACACGCGGCGCCGAGGGCGCCGGTTGTGAGACGGGAGGCGAGGGGAGCGTCACACTCGCCGGCACGAGCCGCATCGCGGTGAGGTTGACGATGTGACGCGGCGTCGCGGCCTCCTCCTGGTGACCGGATGACCGGTCGCGGACGTCGACGACGATCGAGTGGATGCGATGGTCGTGCCAGCCGCGCCGCTGGTGGCCCGGGTCCATGGTTGCCGTCCAGGCGAGGGTGGCCACGCCGAGACCGAGGGTCGGCAGCCCGGCGACGCCGAGGATCACCGCCCGGGCGAGGCCCGCGCCGGCCCCGACCGGGGTGCCGGTGCCGTGGCGGACCAGCCGAAGCCCGAGCAGCGCCTTGCCCGGGCTGATGCCGGAGGCCCCGGCGGCCAGCGCGAAGACACCACCGACCAGCAGCCAGACGCCGAGGGCAACGACGACGGTCGACCAGACCGAAGCGGAGGCGACCCACGACATGAGGAGGACGGCGCCCGCAACGATCCCCCAGCCGATCGCCCGGTCGATCACGAACGCGTAGAACCGTCGTTCGAACGACGCGGACGGATAGGTCGGCGCGTCGAACGCCTCGGAGGATGAGGGGTCGAGGGCGGGGACGGTCATCGCGTCGATGATCCCACGATCAGCACTCCCCGGTGGCCGAGGGCGGTCGAGAGGAGGACCGACCGGATCGAGACCACCGGGACCGCCGAGCCGGCCGGGTCAGGCCTGGGTGACCTGGATCGTGACGCCGTCACCCAGGTCGATGATGGCACCCGGGATGAGCTGGACCGCGATGCCCGGCTGCAGGTCCTCGGGGCCGAGGCCGGGCTGGACCAGCACGGTGCCGTTGGTCGAGCCGAGGTCGGTGACGACGGCACTGCCGTGGTCCGCGCCCGAGCCGGGCCGCACCTCGAGGTGGGTCGAGGAGATCTCCTGGTGGGGACTCGGCACGGTGACCAGCCGGGGCTGCTCGGCAGAGGTGAACCGACGCGCCTCGGGAGCACGGCCGACGATGATCGCGCGGTCGACCGGCACCGTCTCGCCATTGGAGAAGACCAGCTTGGCGACCGGTTCGGCGGTCACGCTGGGCGCGGGCTGCTGGCCCGGGATCCCCGGCTGCTGACGAGCGAACTCGGACGGGTTCCAGCCGCCGCCGCGGGTCAGTCCGTCGTGGTCGTCGGACCCGGCGTCGCCGACGGCCGGCGAGCCGGCAGCGACGTACGGCGCCGGCGGCGGGAAGCCGGCGGGGGCGGGCACCGGCTGCCAGCGGGGAGGCTCGGGCGGCCCCTGGGCGTCGGAGGTGGTCTCGACACCGCTCGCTTCGCTCGCGGGCTCGACCACCGATTCGGCTGGCCCGGCCACCGATACGGCGGCGCCGGGCGGGGTCTCGACACCGCTCGCTCCGCTCGCGGGCTCGACCACCGATTCGGCTGGCTCGACCACCGATTCGGCGGCGTCGGGCGGGGTCTCGACACCGCTCGCTCCGCTCGCGGGCTCGACCACCGATTCGGCTGGCTCGACGACCGATTCGGCTGAGTGCTCGACCCGGGAGACCCGGACCAGTCCGCCGGCCACGGTGAGTTCGGCACCGTCGTACTCGGCGCCCTCCTCGACCTCGATGACGGTGTCCAGGACGCCCTCGAGGGAGCGCTCGACCCAGGTCGAGGCGGAGGTGCCGTCGACGACGACCTCGCCGTCGGCGGTGGTGAAGCGGGCCGACGCCGCGCCGCGCAGCACGACCTTGGTCGCGCCGGCCGCTCCGGCCGCGACCAGCACGAAGCCCGGGAGGTCGCGGAGCCCGCTGGCGATCAGCGCGTCGAGCGTCTCGTCGAAGCCGGCGCCGTCGTCGACGAGCTCCCACAGCGCGGCGACGCGCCCCTTCTCGGTCGGCGGCAGCAGCACGGTCACCTGGTCGCCGAAGACCCCGAACCAGGTGCCGGGCAGGTAGGTGTGGAACTCCGTCATCGGCTGGGTCACGGAAGGGCTCCAAGCTTCTGTTCGAGGCTGACTCCTGGTCCGGAGTCCTGGGCGTCGTCGGTGCGCAATCCCACCACATCGACCACGACGGCGGTCGCGTTGTCGCGGCCGCCGGCCGCCACGGCCGCGGCGACGAGCCGGTCGGCCGCGTCGCGCGGGTCACCGACATCGAGCAGGATGCGCTCGATCTCGTCGGGGCCGATCATGCCGCTGATGCCGTCGGAGCAGAGCAGCAGCCGCTCGACCGACGGCAGCGGCAGCAGGAAGTAGTCCGCCTCGGCGAGGTCGGGCCCGCCGAGGGCGCGGGTCACGACGTGTCGCTCGGGGTGGCTGGCCGCGTGCTCGGGCAGCAGGCTCCCGGCGTCGAGCATCTCCTGGACGACCGAGTGGTCGACGCTCACCTGCTCGAGCTCGCCGTCGTGGAGACGGTAGATGCGGGAGTCGCCGAGGTTGGCGAGCAGCCACTTCGGCGAGCCGCCGTCCAGCACCAGGAGCGCCACGACCGCCGTGGTGCCGGCGTACCAGTTCTCGACGCCGAGGTCACGCTGCTCGAGACCGTAGGCGTTGATGCGGTCCTGGGCGCGGTTGAAGAGGTCGGCGATGACTTCCGCGCCCAGCCTCGCGTCGTGGCTGGGCCCGCCGAGCGCGGCGAACTCCTCGACGACGATGCGGCTGGCGACGTCGCCGCCCGCGTGTCCACCCATGCCGTCGGCGACGACGAAGACGGGCGGACTCGCGATGTAGGAGTCCTCGTTGACCTGCCGGACCCGGCCGACATCGGTCGTCGCGCCGTAGTGCAGCTCGACGTTGTCGGTCATCTCACCTCCCCACCCTGCAGCCGGGACCAGTGTCCCGCTTCCGGACCCTAGCGGGGTCGGGACGCCCACCGACAGGACGCTCAGGAGCCGGTAGCGTGCCTCGGGTGGGGCATCGGTCGCTTGCTGAGCAGTTGCGGGCATGGCCGGACCACCGGCTGTCCTCGCTCCTGCGAGAACGTCCCGACCTGGCCACACCAGCCCCTCACGACTCGTCGCAGCTCGCCTCTCGGGCGACCACGCATGCTTCCCTCTCGCGAGCCCTCGACCGGCTGGACCGGTGCGAGCTCACTGTTCTTGATGCCCACCTCCGCGCGGGTCAAACCCGCGTCGTTGAAGTTGAGCGGATCGTCAACGCCGATCCGGCTGCGGTGGCCGCCGCCGAGGAGCGGCTGCGATCGATGGCCCTCGTCTGGGAGGCCGGCACCGGGCCGCGGCCGGTCTCGGGGCTGGCCGAGCTGCTGACGGGCGGCCGGGAGGCCGGTCAGAGCGGAGTCGGGCCTCTGGACGGGAGCGGCCCCGCCGACGTACCGGCCGCGCTCGCCGCGCTGTCCCCGGCCGCCCGCGCCCTCCTCGAGCACGTGGACGCGGCGGGCGGCGGCGGGCGCACCGAGTCGGCGCGCCCGGGCGTTCATCCCGACGACGCGTCGACCCCGGCCGAGCAGCTGCTGTCCCTGCGCCTGCTGGTGCCGCGCGGCGACGGGCTCGTCGTCGTACCGGGCGAGGTGGCGCTGGCGATGCGCGGCGGACACACGACGCGCGAGCGGGTCGATCTCCCACCCGACATCGCGACGACGGAGCGGTCACCGGCGCTCGTCGCGCGGACCGCGGGCGGTGCGGCACACGAGGCGGTACGGCGCGTGGAGCTGCTGCTCGACCGGTGGGGCGTGGCCCCGCCCGCGGCACTACGAAGCGGTGGTCTCGCGGTGCGCGACCTCAAGGCCGCCGCGACGCTGCTTCAGGTCGACGAGCCGACGGCGGCTCTGCTCGTCGAGACGGCGTACGCCGCGGGGCTGCTCGCGCGCGGGACCGACCGCGAGGGCGTTGAGCACTGGCTGCCCACCGAGGCGTACGACGCCTGGTCGGCGCGGACGGTCGGCGAGCGCTGGCTCGAGCTCGCCGCCGCCTGGTCGGCCTCGCCACGGATGCCCGCCCTGGTCGGCAGCAAGGACGCCGCCGGCAAGACCACCAACGCCCTCACCCCGGAGCTGAGCAGCGGCCTCCAGGTGGAGAGCCGGAGGATGGCCGTCGCGGCCCTCGCCGAGCTGTCACCGGGCGCCACCCTCGCCGCCGGCACCGGGCTGCCCTCGCTCGTCGCGAGGGTGAGCTGGCAGCGCCCGCGACGACCGCGGATCCGTGTCGACCAGGTCGGCTGGGCGATCGCCGAGGCCGAGGTCCTCGGCATCACGGCTCTGGGCGCTAGCACCGAGCACGGTGCCGCCCTGCTCGCCGGCGAGCCGGCCGAGGCCCTGCGGATCCTCGAGGAGCTGTTGCCCGCCCCCGTCGACCACCTGCTGCTCCAGGCCGACCTGACCGCGGTGGCCCCGGGGCCGCTAGCCGTCGAGATCGCCCACGCCGTCCACCTCCTCGCCGACGTCGAGTCGCGAGGCGGCGCGACCGTCTACCGCTTCACCCGCGACTCTGTGCGCCGCGCCTTCGACGCGGGGTGGTCGGCGGCGGAGGTGCACGAGTTCGTCGCGAAGGTCTCTCGGACGCCGGTCCCGCAGCCGCTGACCTACCTGGTCGACGATGTGGCCCGCACGTTCGGCACGGTGCGGGTCGGGCTGGCCGAGTGCTTCCTTCGCGCCGACGACGAGACCGCGCTGACCGAGCTCGTCCACCACCCGAGGTCGGCCTCGTGGGGCCTGCGCCGGCTGGCGCCGACCGTGCTGGTGAGCACCACGCCGATCGACGTCCTCCTGCCGCGGCTGCGCGAGCTCGGTCTCGCGCCGGTGGTCGAGGCGGCCGACGGCACCGTGCAGGTCGCAAGGCCCGACCTGCACCGCGCGCGCTCGCGCGGACGGCGTACGGGCGCGGTCGGTGGGCGTGCCGTCGGCGGCCGCGCCGCCACCCGCGAAGAGAGCGCCGTGAGCGCGGCCGTCGCCGCGATCCGGGCCGGCGACCGCGCCGCCGAGGCCGGTCCGCGGTCTGCCGAGACGACACCCGCGGAGGCGCTCGCCTGGTTGCGCGACGCGGTCGAGTCGCGGCGACCGGTCCTGATCGGGTACGTCGACAACCACGGCCAGGTCTCGACGCGGATCGTCGATCCCCTGCAGGTCGAGGGCGGCCGGCTGACGGCCTACGACCACCGGCTCGAGGACACCCGCAGCTTCGCCGTCCACCGGATCACGTCGGTCGCCCCGGTGCGCGACGACGGCTGACGCCGCCCCCGGGGTGACGCCATGTGTCCTAGCCTGTTCGCCGTGGACTTCGTCAGGTACGCCGAGGCCTCGGCGGCACTCGTCAACACCGAGCTCGCCGACCTGACCGCGCTACGGGCACACCTGGCCGGGCGCGAATGGCTGGTCGCGCAGTGCCGCGACCGCGACGTCGTGACGTTGCGCCGGTTCCAGGGTGCGCTGCGGCGCGTCTACGAGGCGTCCGACGCGGGCGAGGTGCAGGGTGTCATCGCCGAGCTCAACGACCTGATGGAGCAGCACCCGATCACCCCGCGGATCTCCGACCACGACCCCGACGACCTGCACCTCCATGTCGCCATCAAGGCCGCGTCCGTGGCGACCCTGCTGATCTCGGAGGCCTTGCTGGGGCTGGCCAACCTGGTCTGCGACCTCGGCCCGACGCGACTCGGCGTGTGCAGCTCGACCTCGTGCGACAACGTGTACGTCGACACCTCCCCCAACCAGTCGCGGCGCTACTGCTCCGACCGCTGCTCCTCCCGCGCCAACGTCGCGGCCTACCGAGCCCGCCAGCGCGCGGCGGCGGGCTGAGGTGCCCGGGCCTGCCCGGCTCGTCGGACCCGCCTGAGGGCGGGTCGCCCGACCCGCTCGTCGCCCGGCTGCGGGCGGCGGGCTGTGTCTTCGCCGAGGACGAGGCCGCGATCCTACGGGCGCACGTCGCGGCGGCACCGCTCGAGGATGTCGTGGCCCGCCGGGTGGCGGGCGAGCCGCTCGAGCACCTGCTCGGCTTCGTCGAGACCGGCGGCCTCCGGCTCGCGGTCGGTCCCGGCGTGTTCGTCCCCCGGCAGCGGACCGTCGGCCTGGCCGAGGAGGCGGCCCGCCGGCTTCCGCCGTCCGGGGTGCTCGTGGACCTGTGCGCGGGGGTCGGGGTCGTCGCCGCCCTGGTCGAGCGGCGGCGCCCGGACGTGACGACGTGGTCGGTCGAGCTCGACCCGGTCGCGGCGGCGTACGCCTCACGCAACGTCCGGGGCCGGGTGCTCGTCGGCGACCTGGACGGACCGTTGCCCTCGACGCTGGCCCGGCGGGTCGACGTGCTGACCTGCAACGCGCCGTACGTGCCCACCGCGGAGATCGCGCTGATGCCGCCCGAGGCCCGCGACCACGAGCCTCTCGCCGCCCTCGACGGCGGTGTCGACGGCGTCGACCTGCACCTGCGCCTGCTCAGCCGGGCCGCACGGTGGCTCGCCCCGGACGGCGTCCTGCTGATCGAGTCGACGGCTCCCCAGATCGCTCTCGTCTCCCCCGCCGGCCGATGCTGCCGGCCTGGCAGTCACGGCCGTCGCCGCCGACCGCGACCTCACCCTCCTGGTCGCGGCCTGGCCAGGTGGAGGGTGAGGTCCGCGTCGAGGGTGACCTCGTCCGGAAGCACCTCTCGGATCGCGCTCAGCGCCTGCTGCCGCACGGTGGCCGGCAACTGGAGGTACGCCGAGATCGTCGACAGGTGGCCGACGTACTCATCCGCGCGCATCCGCACCCGTCGCTCGACGATCGTCTGGCGCACGTCGTCGAAGTGGCCGGACCGCTCCAGCTCGGTGCCGGGCCACTGCATCGGGCTGTCGGCGGGTGTGCCATCGGGCGACGGCACGTCGTCGTGCGTGAGGAACTCGCTCCGCGCCGCCCGGACGGCCTCCTCCACCGATCTGTCCTCCAGCCGGATCTGGCCTCCGAACGAGGCGAAGACACCGTCGGCGTCGAGCAGCGCCGACACCCGCGCCCACCGTTGCCCGGGCTCGGTCCAGTGCAGCGCGGCCGCGGCGAACACCAGGTCGTAGGCGCGGGTGAGTGGGATCTCCTCGAACGCGGCCCTGATCGTCGCCACGCCCTCGGGAACGTGCCGGCGCAGCTCGGCGAGCATCGTCTCGTCGGGTTCGCTCGCGGTGACGGCGATGCCGCGGCACGCGAAGACCCTCGTGGCCTTGCCGGTGCCGGCCCCGATCTCGAGGGCCGTGCGGAGCGGCCGGACCGCGTAGGCCAGCACCTCGTCGACGAGTTCGTCGGGATAGCCCGGCCGGAACCGCTCGTACGCCGCCGCCGCCGCTCCGAAGCTCAGCGCCCGCGGGGTCGTCGAGTCGTCCACGCGGCCATTCTCGCACGGCGCCGCGCCGAACGGATCGACGTATATACTATCAGTAGATACATCGCGGAGGTTCCGATGACCACGACGAGGCTCTTTCTGAGCAACACCACTCAGGCCGTGCGGCTGCCGAAGTCGGTCGCCTTCCCCGACGACGTCACAGAGGTGGAGATCGTCGTCGACGGCGACGCGCGGATCCTCGTGCCCACGGGCCGGCGGGTCGACTACTTCTTCAGTCATCGGCTCGGCGTCAGCGAGGACTTCATGTCCGACCGCGAGCAGCCCGACCCGCAAGAACGCTCCAGCCTGTGACGGTCCACCTCCTCGACACCGACGTGTGCATCACGGTGCTGCGAGGGCACGATGCCCGAGCACCGGCGCGGCTTCGCGACCTGTCGGCGCCGGCGGTGAGCAGCGTGACCGTCGCGGAGCTCGCGTGCGGCGCCGCCCGATCGCTCGCCCCCGAGAGCAACCGGGCGGAGGTGAGCCGGCTGATCGCCGCGATGGATGTCGTCGACCTCGACGCCGACGCCGCGTGGCACGCGGGCGACATCCGCAGCGAGCTCCCCGCCGCCGGAACTCCTATGGGAGGCTACGACCTGCTTGTCGCGGGCATCGCCCGCTCGCGTGGGATGACCCTCGTGACGGGCAACGTCCGCGAGTTCGAGCGGGTGACCACGGCTGCGATCGAGCCGTGGTAGGTGGTACGCCGGGCCGGGAGCGCCTCACGGCGCGGGGCCGCTCGCAGCGGCGAATTTGGAGCCCGGGGCTTCCGCGGCCCGGCGTACCCGCAGAGTCTAACGGCTCCCCGCTGCGCCGGCGATGAACTGCAGGCTGGAACATTCGCCGAACCTGTGGCGGCATACCTTCCCGGTTGTTCGACGAGATCCGGCTCCGGCGCCATCAGGCGAGCTGGCCGGCGTGCTCGAGGTGGCCGGCCTGCTCGAGCTGCTCGGCGAGCGACAGCATCCGCGCGCCGGCCTCGATGGAATCGGGGTCGATCGACGTCGCGGCGAGGGTGGCGCGGCCGGTGGCGATGACCCGGGCGAAGGCGGCCGCGCGCCAGAGGACGTCGGCGAAGTCGCCGGCCGCGATGCCGCGGAGCACCTCGTCGATCATGGTGCGCAGCTCGTCGGGACCGGGCGGGTCGGCGACGCCGGCGACCACGCGGGCGACCTGGGCGCGCGTCTTCCCGGCCTCGAACTCCCGCGCCGCGCCCACCGGGTCGCGATGCACCCACGCGCGCAGCACGTAGAGCCGCCACAGCGCACCCGCCAGCGACTCCGCCGGCGAGCCGGCCCACAGCTCCGCGATCGTCTCGAGGCCCTCGGTGTCGGCAAGGTGGAGCACCCGTTCGGCGACCGCCTCGTCGGACTCCAGACGGGCGCCGCGCACGAGCATGGTCGCCGCCCGGTCGGCGGCCTCGCGGACGCGCTCCGGGTCCAGGCCGCTCTCGACGGCCTCGAAGAAGCCGGCGCCGGGGGTGAGCGGCCGGTGGTGCGGCCGCGGCTCCGGGGAACTCACGCCCCCACTCTAGATGCCCAGGAGTCGTATGCGCGGAGACCGGCGAGATCACCGCTCGCCGCTCACCGGAGCGCCTTCTGGACGCTCGCCGTGATGCTCACGCGGCCGTAGTGGAGCCTCTGTCCGGAGAGCTTCTTCGCGGTCGATCGGACCTTCTCCTCCACGTGCGAGGCGTCCAGCCTCGGGGCCGCCGCGATGATCATGGCGAGCTGGGCCGAGACCACGGGCGTGGCCATCGACGTGCCCGACCAGGAGTCGAACCCGGCGCCTGGCATCAGACTGACCAGATCGGTGCCGAGCGCAGCGACGTCGACCCAGTCACCGCGCGTGGAGTACGAGGCGAGTACGTCGTTGCTCGTGTCGAGCGAGGCCACACTCACGACCTCGCGCTGCGCGGCGGGCCAATGCCTCAGTTCGTCGCCGTCGTTGCCGGCCGCGGCGGTCGTCAGCGTGCCCTTCGATCGCGCCCACTTGATCGTCTCGGTGAGGACCTTGGACTCGATCTTGTCGACGGTGCCGAAACTGAGGTTGACCACCCGGGCGCCCATCGCGACCGCGTCACGAATGGCCTCGGCGATCTCGTACCCATTGCCCAACCCGTCGCCGCTGAGGACCCGCATCGGAATGATCTGTGCGTCCGGCGACACGAGATGCACGACCCCGGCGACGAAGGTCCCGTGACCGAAGACCTCACCCTCGACCTCGGCGGCGTCCGCGTCGTCGTCGATGTAGTCCCAGCCCGGGAGCACATGGCCGGCGAGGTCGGGATGGCTCCCGTCGACGCCGGTGTCGAGCACGGCTACCTTCACTCCGGCTCCCCGCGAGAGGGTTTGGGCGGTCGCGAGGTCGAGGGCGGTCGAGCCTGGCTGTTCCCGCCACTCGCCTTCCGTAGCAGGCTTGGGCTGGCCGGTCGGCCAGGCGTGGAACCGGGAGTCGTCGAGGATCACCAACTGGTTCCGCTCGGCGTAGACTACGCAGCCGTCGCCGCTGAGCTTCTTGGCGAGATCGTCTGCCTTTCTGATCGTCTGCATCAGTGGGTCCGGCGACTGGATTAGATAGAGGCGGCGACTCTCCAGCAGCGTGTCGACGAGCTCGAGTGCGTACCGCTCCGACAGCGCCCCGATCGAGCAGCCATCCGTTGCCCCGACCTTGATGGCGACGGTCCAGGGCGCCCCGACATCGGGGGCGACCTCGGCGCGTGCTGGCGCGGCGACGCCCGCGAGGCCGCCGGCGAGGACGACGGCGGCTGTCAATTGGGCGACCCATCGGGTCGCCGTGTTCACGACCGGGTTCGAGTTGGGGTTCATTGCCTCACGACCTCTTGTCCGCTCGGTGTTCGAATGGCGATGCAACGTGCACGAGCGAGCCCCAGTAGTACGGGTGTGGATGTTCCACGCGTACGGCGAGTTGGGCGGCGCGAAGGGCGTGTGCGACGTCCTCGCCGGCGCGGAGCCGTTCGTAGTAGGCGGAGGTAAGTTCGACTGACACCGCGTCGTCGAGCAGCCACTGGCTGACCACGGCCGACCGGGCGCCAGTGGCGAGGAAGCCCCAGGCGAGCCCGACCGGCTCCGCGGTGTCGTCGGATCTGCCCGACTCGCAGGCGGTCAGGACGACGTGGGCGCCGGTCAGGTCAAGGTCGAGGACCTCCGAGCAGGTCCACCATCGGTCGGCCAGTCGCAGACTGGAGAAAAGCGGGTTCTCGGCGCGGTACATGCCGTGGCAGGCGAGGTGCAGGTGCGTGGCGGCGGCCGCCGCGGACGCGACCGAGTCGACCGTCGCCTCCTCGCCGAGCAGGAGCGTCGCGCCCGGGACCCGATCGGCCACGCCGCACGCCTCTGCCTCGATGTGCGGGGCCCGTGCGTCCGGCACCCCGACCACCACCACCTGCTGTCCCGTGGGTGCGGGAGCCGGCAGGCGGAGGGTGCGGACCAATGTCGTCGGCGACAGAGTGACCGCCCACCGTTCGATGAGGTGCTGGTCGCGGTCGTACAGCGCCGGGAAGGGCACCCGATGAAGCAGCCGGTCGGGCGCGACCACGATTCGGTCACCGCTAAGCAGGTCGAAGTGGTGTCGCAACGGTGCGAGGAGTACGTCGTGAAGATCGCCGAGCAGTGCCTGGGTGGTCCGCATCAGCATCGCCTCGTGCTGACGGACCACCCGACCCATCCGGAAGCGTGCCCACTGCGCCGCGAGCCCGGCGACCAGACGGCGCACCGTCGGGTACGCCCCCGGCAGCACGACCCCGCGCACTTCCTGGTCAGCGACCACGAAGGCGACGATGTCGTCGCCCGTGACGTGGAAGGCGATGCCCGGCATGCGGCTGCCCCCGGTGCTGAGAATGTGGCTGCCGTCCGACCGCCGTACGTCGTCTGCGGCCGGGCCCGATCTGCGGACATGCTCGTCGACCAGAACCGCCTCGAGTTCGTCGGCGCGCCGCCGGACGACCTCCCGCCGTGCCGCGTCGGGAGCCGCCTGCAGGGCGGCGTACATGCCGCTGAGCTCTGCCCGGCGACGCGTCAGGCTCCCGTCGGGCCCGCCGACCGCGTCGGAACGGTTGCCGATCGTCCCAGCTACCAGGTCGGCCAGCGTCTGCGCCTTGGCCTGGTCGCTGACCGCTATGGCCTCGGTCATGGCCTCCGGTCCACCCTCCGCGGCGAGCAGGCTTACCAGTTCGTCGGAGACCGGGCGCTTCGCGGAGCTGAACGCCATCAACAGCGAGGGTTCGTGCAGGGCCGAGCCCAGTTGCTCTATGCGAGATCGTGCCCGCCGCAGTTCGCGGGCCGCGCCAGCGTGGTCGCCGCGCTCCCGGAGCAGCCGAGCGCGGCGATGACTCACGGCAACCGTGAGGTCCGGAAGGGCCAGCTCCGCCGACAGCGAGGCCGCCTCCTCGAGCAGGCTCGCCCTGGCGTCGGTCGTGTCGGCGACGTCGTAGGCGGCGACGAGGCCCCAGCCGGCCGGGATCAGCCATCCGCCACCGCGGAGCGCTCTCACCGCCCGGACAAAGGTCGCGGCTGCGGCGGACCTTTCGCCGCCCCGCGCCAGCAGTTCACCCCGCGCCAGCAGGACCCGGGCTTGATCCTGCGCGGCGCCGACCTCGCGGAAGAGCTCGTCAGCCGAGCCTAGGTCCTGCTCGCCCTGCTCCAGGTCGCCGGTGGCGAGCCGGGCGAGGCCGGAGATGTACCAGGCCTTGCCCTGATCGGTGAGCATGCCGGTAGCCGCCGTGGTCTCGATCGCCTGTCCGGCGGCGGTTATAGCTTCCCGAAGCAGGCCGGCGTCGAGGTAGGCGCGACCTTTCTGCAGATGCACTCGCGCCAACTCAGCGGCTGCGCCGAGTCGCTCGAGGACGTCTTGGGCGGTGGCTAGGGTCGCCAGCGCGCCGACGATGTCTCCGGTGACCTGCTGCGCCTCGGCCAAGTGGACCTGACACTTAGCCTGCCATAGGTCGTCACCCGCGGCGCCGAACGACTCCGCTGCCGCCGCGAGCACCTCGGCTGCCCGGTGAGCCTCACCAAGGCTCAACAGCTCGATGCCGCTGTTGGCTTGCCATTGGGCGACCTCGTCGGTCATCCCGAGAGCAGCGTAGCCAGCCTCGGCGTGTTCGTAGGCCTCCAGCGACTTGACGTGCTGGCCGAGGAACCCGTAGGCGACACCGCAATTGCCGAGCGCCGCCGCCGCAATCATCGCCTTGAGGTCGGCCTCCTCGGGGAGGTGAGTGATCTGTGGGAGTCGATCAAGGAGCGACTCTCCGACGTTTACCGCGTCGCTGTGGCGACCGAGTTCGTCGAGGATATGCATGCGGCCGAGGTCGGTGCGGGCCGCCATCAGTGCTTCGCCACCCGACTCGAAGTCCTGCTGAGCCGCGACGATCTCGATCAGCGCTTCCTCCAAGTCGCCACGCTCCGCGAGCAGGCGGGCGCGCAGGTAGCCCGCCCGCCCCTCCAGCACCGGAAGCGTCAACAGGCCAGCCTCCGCGCGACCGATGTCGAGCAAAGCCTCGGCGGTCGGTGGATCGGTGTGCAGGAGCTCCTCAGCTCGTCCGAGCAGCCAGCCGATGCCCTCACCGTCGGCAAGGCCGACCACACGGAGCCGCTCCTGGCGCTCCCGCAATGTCGCGGGGGTCAGCAGGTCGGCCATGCTGGCCTCCCCTCCCGCGCTCACTCGAGACGGTCCCAGCTCAGGTGGACGCGGAGATCCGCGTTCTCGGCGACCAGCTCCGACGTGTCGGCGGGCACCGAGTCGAAGACGAACCGCCCGAGCTCGTCGCCGTTGACGGAGCGCTGGGACCCGGTGCCCACGACCACCCGCGCCTCGAAGGCCGAGGGGAGGTCGGGCGCGGCGAGCAGGACCTGACCCTCCAGCCGCATCCGACAGTCGCCGATGGGGGTGAGGTCGAGCACCACGTCGGCGGCCTCGCACGTGAAGGCGAGGTGGACGATCTCGTCGTCCTCCGCTCCGGACCGGACGCCGGCGAGTGCAAGATCCTGTCTGCTGTCGAAGACGAGTGTGGCAATGGCCCGTTGAGGCGATTGCTCCAGGATCTCCTGCGCCTCGCGCCAGGCATCGAATCCACGGCGAAGGTTCTGCCGCACGATCGGCGGCGGCTCGTGTAGCGGCGTCGCCGCCGCTGTCGCCACGAAGGTCCGGACCCAGCGAGCCGTCGCGATGGTTCGCTCGTCGCCGGAGTCGATCGCGCACTGCACCCGATCGGCGTCGGCGGGATCGAGTCGACCTTCGACCCAGTCGACTACCTCGGTGAATCGCGGGCGGGTCCTCATGCGAACTGCTCCCCGATCAGGTCTCGCATCCGCTCGAGGCAGCGGCCACGGAGCGGGCCTATGCCGCCGCTCGACCTCCCCAGCCGCGTCGCGATGTCGGCGTACGACGGCTCACTGGGGTCGAAGTACAGTGCATCAATGACGCTGCGGCACGGCTCGCCGAGCAGGGCCAGCGCCTGGTGGACCGTCGCGGTGCGGGCCCATTCGGATGTCGGGTCGTGCTCGGACGACTCCGCCCTGGGGTCCGCGACCGGCGTCGTGCGTCCGTTCGCCCGGTTGGTCCGCCAGGACAGCCGGCGAACGACCGTCACGAGCCAGTAGGCGACTCGCTCGTCGTCCCGGATGTTGTCGAGCGAGTCGAGGAGGGCCATGAAGGTCTCCTGCGTGACGTCTGCCGCGTCCTCCCGATCCAGCCCGTTGCGCAGGGCAACGCTGAAGACCAGTCGCTCGTAGCGAGCGACGAGGGTGTCCCAGGCCTCGGCGTCACCCGATCGGCACCGGCTGAGCAGGTCGCCGTCAGGCCCCCTTGGATGGCTTCCGCTGGCGACGGCCGTGACCGGCGGTCGCCGAGGATCGGCGCAGGCTGACCGCATGTTGCCCCCGTTTCGATGGTGCGTACTAGTTGTGCCCCGGGGGACGTCACGAGCCCCCTCGCAAAAAAGCATGCAGCAGGTTGGATCAAACCACCAACGAAACCCGCACTTATCTCGTCGAAGACAGAACATTGCCGGCCTCTCGCGGGTCGAGATGTCGGCATGCCCGGATCCGCGCACCGTGGGGGATGCACGGGTTGACCTCCGGGCACTGGCTTCGCGGCGTCATCGGGGACGACATGGGGGCTGGTGGCCGCCGGTTGGGGACCGGTGCCCACCAGCCACCCGCCGAGTGGACCCTCACCGACGCGCCCACCTGCCATCGGTTGCGGCTGATCACTTGTTCACGTCCCGGCCGCGACGAGCGTGTCCTGGCGGCCGTAGTCGTCCTCCAGGCGGCAGATGTCGTCCTCCCCGAGGTAGCCGCCGTGCTGTACCTCGATGATCTCCAGCACCTCCGGACCGTGGTTCGCGAGCCGGTGCGCCGCGCCCACCGGGACGTCGACGCAGTGACCGACCTCTCCGATGATCGTCGCGCCGTCGATCGTGCAGGTGGCGGTGCCGCGGACGACGACCCAGTGCTCTGAGCGGTGGGCATGCGTCTGGTAGCTGAGCCGCTGGCCGGGCTGGACGACGATCCGCTTGACTTTGTGGCCGACCCCTTCGTTGAGCGCGTACCAGGCACCCCACGGACGCTCGCAACTGTCGGGCGACTCGTTCGCCTCAGGTGGACTCTCCTCCATGATGCTCCCCTCTCCCGTCATTTTCCGTCGCTTCTTGACTCGTTACGTCGTTCACGCCGTTCGGCCTTCACGGCGGCGTCGGGTCGACGGCGAGGCCGCCCCGTGTCCGGCGTACTGCGCGGAAGGCCCGGGTCCGCAGCCGCTCCCGTGTCCACGACCTCGGCGCGCCGCCGCCCGACAAGGCGGCGCGTACCTGCGCTCGGGTCGTGCCGGCATGGACCGTGAACCGGCCGACGGCGAACGGGTCGTCGTCAGGGTGCGACAGCGCGTTCTTCACTGCGTGGGCGGTGATGTGCCCCGTCTCGCGAGCGAGACGCTTGGTGAGCGCCGAGTGACTGCCGTGCGGGTAGGCCATCGCCGTGACCCAAGCGCCGAGCGCGTCCTCGAGTGTCTCGCGGGCATAGCAGAGCTCCCGTCTTGCCTCGCCGGGACGGAGCGTGTCGAGGTGCGAATGGCTCACGCTGTGGGCGCCGATCTCGACGACGGGACCGCCGGACCGTCCCGGCAACGAGCCGAGGGCGGCCAGCGCGGACCTCGACAGCATCTCGCGACGGCCGAGCCAGCCGGTCGTGACGAACAGGGTCGAGGCGAGGTCATGCTCCTGCAGCACCGGCAGCGCCCGGTCGGCGTAGTCGGCGAAGCCGTCGTCGAAGGTCACCAGCACCGGCCGGACGTCTCCTCGCCCGACGGACTGACACCAGCCGTGGTATCCGGTGGCGGTCATGGCCGTCCGACCTGACTCCGCGACCGCAGCCATGTCGCGCCGGAAGTCGTCGAGGCGCACCGCGAACGGGTCGCTTCCCGCGGTCTCCCCTGCCACCGAGTGGTAGAGCAGGACGGGCACCGGCTCCGTCGTCCGTCGTCCGGCGCTCGACGTCACGGCATGCATGGGTCCTCCTGGGCTTGGCGGTCAGGTCGCGATCGGCGCGGCCACGGCGCAAGCGCACCGCCGACGGCGACGGCCATGAGCAGCAGGAGTGCGCCGATCGGCGACCAGAGACGAGTGAGCGCCATGGCGGCGCCGACAATCGTCAGCGCCGTCGAGCTGAGCGCAACGGCGACGATCGTCGCGTCGGCACGGTCGCCGAGGCCGAGACGGCGCGACCAGGTCCAGCCGGGTATCACGAGCAGCCAAGGCGCCGTCAGCGGCATTCGTAGCCACGTCGGCCAGTCGAGTGCATTCGCCGCGAGTGCCACGAAGGCCGCCACCACGAGGGCGGCGCGGAGCGGCGTGACCACGACGTCGTGGCCCGTCGCCCGACTGATCATCGCCCGCCTCCGTCGCCGACGTACTGGAACACGACGGCGTCGCGGCTCTCGATGCTAACGGAGAACAGCGGCGACTCCCGCAGCGCGTCCTCGATTTCCTGCAACGAGCCTGCCGGCATCGGACCGACCGAGTCGGTGGCGATCTTCTGGCCCCTGGTGATGACAATGTAGCTGGCCGTGTACGTCTCGTCCGACGTCCACCGGGCGAGGGTGCCGACCGGATCGGCCAGTAGCCGGTCGCGAGCGTCGGGCGGCTCCCCGGAGATCGACACATAGCGGAAGCGCTCATAGTTCGTCGGGTTGTGGGGATAGTTGGTGTTCCCCTCGACAAGCAGCGAGCCGGCGGGGGCGTGCGCGTAGAGCTGCTCGACTACCCCGATCTCCTCGGGCGTGAAGTAGGTCTGACGATCATTCCCGTAGTAGGCGACGAAGAAGATCGGCGTCAGCACCGCGGTGACCGCGGCTACCGCGACGGCCTCCCTCCGCAGCCTGCGCCGGTTCGCCGTCGGTCTCGGCGCCACCGCCGCAGCACCGAGCAGACACAGGAAGGGCGAGCTGAACAGCACGACCCGGAATAGGGTCTCACCGCCGAAGGCCGTCACCGCCAACAGGAGAACCGGCGCTCCCGCGAGCAACACCGCGGTCAGGTCCACCGCACGGTGCCGGGCGAGTCGGAGGATGCCGACGCAGGCGACGAGACCGCCGAGGACGACCAGGCCACGGCCAGCCCACGAGACCGCGACGGAGGCGCCCCGGATGTTGCCGGACTTCTCGAGATTCGCCCCGACGGTCTCTGTCGGTATCACCAGTAGCTCGCTCAGGCTCGAGAGGGTGTACCCACGGGCGATCGTCAACGCCCATGCCGCGGTGATGACGCACATCATCATCGGGAGGTACCAGCCGCGAAGCCGTCGGAACACCACGAGGACGGCCAGCATCAGGACCGTCATCAACGGAGTCAACTGGTGATTCCAGGCGATTCCCGCCATCAGGAACGCACACACGACGACCGACGCCGCCGAGGAGCTCCGACCTGGGCGAGGAAGGCCCCTGCCGAACTGGCGCAGGACGACTCCGATCAGCACGAGGTAGAGGAAGAACGCAAGAGCCTGGGGTGCGAAGTAGTCCTGGCCGACCCAGTTGACGACGGAGAACAGCCAGACGGCGAGCCACAGGCGCCGTCGATCGGCCACCAGGGCACCGAATACGAACCTCAGTGCGAGCACGTTCGCGAGAACGATCGCCACCGGAGCCCAGTTCGCGATGCCAAGCACGTCGGCCTGACCCGCCAGCTCCTGCAGGACAGCCGACCCGGCGAAGAACCCTGGCCAGTTGTGGTAGACCGGCAGGGCATCGATGCCGGTGTCCACCCCGCCGTGCCGGACGACGTAGTCGACGATCCCGACGTGCTTCCACGCCCAGGGAAGGCGCACGGTGCCGTACGCGATCGCGGGACCGACGTGGAGGACGCCGATGAAGGCGGCGGCATATAGCGCGAGCAGCCACTCGCGCACCGGCCGGCTCAGCGCATGGGCGAAACCGATCGTCAGGAGGGCGAGGCCGGAGACGACCGAAGGAGTGAGGACCGAGACCAGGCCGAAGCCGGTCATCGCGCGTGGATCGACCTGCAGCCAGCCGCCGACGCCGAGCGTTACGCCGAGGCAGGCAACACCCGCGGCGGCCAGCTCCGAGCGCCCATCCATGGCGCGCGCCCGGAGGGCGACGATCACCGGCGTCCGGCTCCTTGCTGGGTCGGCGCTCGG
This sequence comes from uncultured Actinomycetota bacterium, assembly GCA_963767345.1. Classification (GTDB taxonomy): domain Bacteria; phylum Actinomycetota; class Actinomycetes; order Propionibacteriales; family Nocardioidaceae; genus Nocardioides. Next base: position 1,732,069 of record CAVYDO010000003.1, on the reverse strand, counting down.
CTTGACCCCGGCGCTCCGATCAGCGACGGCCAAGGAGGCGGATTGCCTGCTCACGGCGTGGCTCGCAGACGAGCGGCATGCAGCGCAGGCTCCAGGGGCGCGTCCACATTGCGCTCGGTCCAGGGCATCGACACCGGTCGAGCCGCGCGAGTGACAGCGCCGGCGACGTGCTCGAGCCAGGCCAGAGTCAACACCAGGCGAGCCGGGAGCCTGGGGTTGGGACGGACGACGCCGATGCGCTCCAGCCAGTCCTCGAACGCGCCAGGGTCCCGGAGCCCCGCGACGAGCGCCGGTCCGATCTCCACCGGCTGCGACGTCAGCCACAGATGGGCGAGGTCGACGTCGGGAACGCCGTCCGACCGGCTGTCCTCCCAGTCGATGATGCCGGTCAGCTCGAGTGGTCCGTCGTCTCCGTTGGTGCCTGCGGCGCCGCCACCGGAGACGAGCACGTTGCCGTGCCAGCAGTCGCCGTGCGTGACGCTCAGTGTCGGAGCCACATCGAGGAGCAGGTCGGCGTGCGCCGCAGTGAGCCGCCCGAGCTGATCGCGACGCCGGTCCGCACCGGGTAGCCGGTCCAGGAGCGTGGTTCGGTGGCGCAACGCCGAGGCCGCGGCACGGCCGTCACCGGCCCGCGCCGTGCTGGCGTGTAACCGGGCGATCCCACGCGCAAAGAGTTCGGCGACCTCGTCGGCCCGCCCCGGACACTCCGCGCCAGAGCGGCCCGGCAGTCGCTCCTCCACCAGGATCCCGAGGTCGTCGAGTCGCCCGCGGACCCGGGGGATCGCTTGGCGCAGGGACCCGATCCGTTCGTCAGCCGCCAGCGTCTCGAGCGCGTCGCCGCACCGCTGCAAGCTCGGATGCGCGGTGTCACGCAGCGCCGCGCGGATGATGACGGGTTCGCCGTCGAGGTCCGCGGCGGCCACGAGCAGGTGGCTGTCGGAGGCCATGAGGGAGACCCCCGACACGGGCCGCCCTGTCCGTGCCTCGACGGCGGCGGCGACGGCTCGTGCCCGCCTGAGCCGTGGGACACGGGCGGCCAGTCGCCGACCGCGTGTCAGCAGGCTCAGCAGCGAGAGCGGCATCGAGCCCAGCCAGACCTCGCGCAGGGTAGTGACCAGGACCCCGATTGCGACGATGGACTGCGCCATGAGCCAGGCCCAGCCCACGCCCTCGAGACCGAGCTTGCGGAGGCCGATCACGGCGCCCACTATCACCAGCAAGGACACCGCAGTCTGTTGAGCCGCGAGGGCGCCCAGGTGCCGTCGCGCCCGCGCGACCGACGCGGAGATGCCGACCACCACCTGGGGTAGGGCGGACAGGAACAGCAGACGCAGCAAGGCGGCATGCTCGGCGTACCCGGGACCCAGCAGGGCGAGGTACCCGGGCGCAGCGAACATCCCGAGGAGGACCCCGCAGCCGACAAGCGCGAGAGCGTTGCCGAGGCTTCGGCGGGCGAGCGCCGGTAATCGGTCGAGGTCGCGGGAGGCCGCCACCAGCAGGGCGCTGCCGAAGCTGCTGGAGACCAGGTAGAGGAAGTACGCCGTCGTGAACGCCATGTAGTAGTAGGCACTGGCATGCGCGCCCTCGCGCTCGAGGACGAGCAGGGGGAGCAGGTCCACCGCGGCCAGCCACACCAGTGCGGAGAGATGCTCGACGACGGCGAACCGGAAGAGGCCGCCGAGCGGTGGCACCTCCGACACTGAACTCGGGACCGGCGCGACACGTCGGCCGAGCACCAGAATCGTCACGATCGCGAGTGCCGCCAGTGTGGGCGCCGAGTAGGCGAGGAAGATCGCGCCTGGCAGGGCGACGAGGAGCACGAGCAGGGCGAGCTTCGCCATGCCGCTGCCGATCTGGACGACGGGCACCAGCGCGGAGCGGTCGAAGGCGGTGAGCACGGCGTCCTGCAGGATGAAGAGGGTCCAGGCCGCCGTCGCCAGGACGAAGCCGACTCCGAGCCACGGGATCTCGCGAAGGATTCCGAGCCCCGTGGCCCACCACGGCTGACCCACGAGGAAGACGCACCCGACGACGACGCCGGCGGCCAGACAGATCGCGTAGCTGCTCCGCGCGAGTCGTACGCCGCCGGCTCCTCCGCGTGAGGCGAAACGCAGGATGCCGTTGCGCAGGCCGAGGGTTGCGAGGTTGGCGAGGAACATCATCGTGGCCACCATGGCCGTGGCCAGGCCGACCTCGTCGGGCTGGTACCGGCGGGCGGCCAACGTCCAGAAGAGGAACCCCAGAACGGAGGCAAACCCGGCGCCGGCCAGCAGCGCTAGGCCGCTGCGCTCGACGGGTCCGACAGCCTGCCGCAGCCGCCCGATCACCGGAGCCCCGCCGGGTCGATACGGACGTAGTCGAGCAGCAGGGCGGCTGGGAAGCGAGTGTTGGCGCCGACCGCACCGCCATAGTCCCCAGCGACTGCCAGGTTCGCGATGTAGTACATCGGCTCGCTCGGCACCAGGTCACCGCGCACGGTCCACACCTTGTGGTCGTCGATGAACCAGCGGAGCCGGCCGGGCTCCCACTCGAGGCGGACGGTGCGCCACCGGTTCGCGAACGTGCCTTCGGGCAGCCGGTATCGGCGTCCGATCGGCTCACCGTGGTCGGCGGGGTGCAGGTGCAGGCTCGCCTGTCGGGGATGTGAGCCGACGACCTCGATCATGTCGATCTCGGGCGTCGATTCGCAGTCGGCCGGCAGCAGCCACAGTGCCGGCCACAGGCCCGAACCGCGTGGCATCCGCACGCGAGTCTCCACGGTGCCGTAGGTGAATGAGTACCGCGGCCGGCGGCAATGCTCCGGTGGCCCGGTGGTGACCATCCCGGATCGATACGAGAAGGTGCCCTCGCCGGGCACCGTGACCCGACGGTCGGTGGCCTCGAGTCGCAGGTGCCCATCGGCGAGGCTCACCTGCCCGGGGAGATACCACTCGAGCTCCTCGTTCGACGCGATCGTGCAGCCGTGGTCGTCCCACCAGTGGCAGGTGTTCCAGGCGTCCTCGTCGAGACGAGGCCCGTCGAAGTCGTCGACGAACGCCGACGGGTTCGCTCGCTCGGGCTCCGAGGGTCGCGAGTGTGCGGCACCGCAGCCGCCCAGGATGGTGGCCACCGCCAGCACGGCAAATACACCCCGCCCGGCGACGAGGCCTCGCCTCCACGCCCTGGCCGGACCTCGTGGTGACGGTGAGCAGCCTCTCGGGGGATCGCCCATAGGCTCAGACATCGCGGACGCCCAGAGCACGCTTCGCCGCAGCGCGTACGAGGTCGTCGGCGCGGGTGATCGGCAGTCGCTCGAGGCGGTACTCGGCGTACGTCACCGAGCGGGCGCCGAACTGCTCCTTGTACGCCGCCAACGAGGCCGAGTCACCCGACTCGCCCATGTGATAGGCCGTACACCCTGCGTCGATGGCCTCGGAGATCGCGGTCCACTGGGCGAGGAAGGACGCACGCGAGGGCCCCGCGATCTCTCGGTCCATCGCACCGCGCGTGTAGTGGGCCGTCCGGCCGCGCAACACGATCACTCCGGCCGCCGGCCGGCCCTCCACGAAGGCGATCGACACCCTGAGCCCGCCGCGCATCGCCTCGCTCAGTGCATAGAGCTTGTCGAGAGGATCGCGGCGGCCGGCTCGCCAGCGAGCTAGCGCGAGGGGCTCCTGCTGCCGACCCGCCCAACGGTCGACCGACCGCAGGAACAGCTGGTAGTACTGCGGAAGAAGCCTTCCGGTCCCGTCTGTCTCGACGACGACTCCCCGTCGCTCGGCCGTGCGGATGCTGCGTCGCGTCCGTCCGGCAAGCCGCCCCTCGACCGCCTCGCGCCCTCCCGAGAGGTCGAGGACGTGGGCACGCCGTCCGACGGCCGTGACCGGGAGACCCGCGACGGCCTCATGCCAGAGCCCGGCGGTCAACGGGTCGGGGCGTACGACGATCCTCGTCGCGCGAAGGCCGGCCAGGTCGCCGACGATGCGTCGAAGGACCGAAGCGTCAAGGGCGTCACCCACCGGCCCGCCGATCCCCCACCCCGCCGGGAAGGAGCCGAGCCATCCCCCGAGCCAACCACGGCGGCGCACGAGCGGCAGCACGAGGCGTCGTCCGTCACGGAGCTCGTACAGCCGGCTGGCGTCGTCGTAGCGACCCGAGGCGACCATCGCGTCGATCCACTCCGGCGACTGCTCCGGGAGCGCTCCGGGTGCGCTCGCGAGCACCTCGCGCCACGACGGTCGAGAGACCGGGGCCATAACCCTCATCATGCGTAAACGTTCTCCCAAAAGGCAGGGGGAAAGTTGGACGATCCGCCGCGGCGGCCCCCATTCAATCCCGCTGCGGCTTTTTCACCGTAGCGCATGGGAATCACCCGCGCACTAGTTTGCGAAAGCCGCGAGTGCGCCACTCAATGGCCGACTAGCGGAAACGCGGCGCCGCCCGGATAGACGCTAGGGGCCACGGACCCAATGGACAGAATCCCTTGTGCTGCAGGGACATTGACGCTGGACTCGGCCCGAGATGCGGTCCGAGCGGGCCTCGCCGACTCGCGAGCCAATCTCTCGGAGAGCCGGAGCAAACGACCGAGTGTCAATTCGGAAGCGTTTTGATCCATCAAATGCCTGTGATCTTCGATACTGCTCCGAATAGACCATTCCTTTGACATGCAAACTTTTCCGCTGCTACTTTTCGTAGCAAGCAGTTCGGGGGGTACTTGGGGACGACGGATCGTTTGTCGGGATGCGCCGGGGGCGCGTCCCGACCTCGGTTCCTGGCCGCCGTCGGCAGGCTCGGGTCGGTACGGCACACAGCCGTCCGGTCGCCCCGACGTGCGCCCCGAGACGCACACCATGGGGGAGCACATGCAGGCACACACCACGTCAGAAGTCGGCTCGGAGCCGACCATCACCATCGTCATCCCGGCGCGCAACGAGGCACGGAACTTGGAGGTGATCCTCCCCCGGCTGCCCGCCGTGCACGAGGTGATCCTCGTCGATGGTCACTCCGTCGACGACACCGTCGACACCGCCCGCAGGCTGATGCGCGAAATCGTCGTCCTCACCCAGGATCGCGTCGGCAAGGGCAACGCGATGGCATGTGGCTTCCGCGCCGCCACCGGGCAGATAGTCGTGATGCTCGATGCGGACGGCTCCGCCGACCCGGCGGAGATCCCCGCCTTCGTCGAGGCGCTCGTGGGCGGCGCCGACTTCGCGAAGGGCAGCCGGTTCGTGCGCGACGCCCGCGCCGGCAGCGAGGACATCACCGCGCTGCGCCGCGCCGGCAACGCTGGGCTCAACCTGGTCGCGAACAGACTCTTCCACGCCCGCTTCACCGACCTGTGCTACGGCTACAACGCCTTCTGGCGCGCGATCGTGCCAGTGCTCGACCTGCCCGAGCCGAGCCCGCACCGCGATGGCGAGACGCCGACGACCGAACTGAGGTGGGGCGACGGCTTCGAGATCGAGACCCTTATCAACTGCCGAGTGGCCGCCGCGGGCCTGACGATCACCGAGGTTCCGAGCACCGAGCGACGCCGCATCCACGGCGTCACGAACCTCAGGACCTTCTCCGACGGCGGCCGGGTACTGCGGACGCTGCTCGCGGAGCACCGGCGTGCCCGGGGACGGCGTACGACGGCGCGCTTCGTCCCTGACCCCGCGCCGGCACCGGTGCCCGCGTCCGAGCAGCCCGAGCGGGCCCACCGCTGATGGACCTCTCCCTCTCCGCTGCAGCCTGGGCTCCGTCGGGAGGCGTCCTGTCGGTGGAGCTCGCCTCCGCCGTGCCAGCGATCAAGGGCGATCGCGTGCACCGATCGTCCGACGGCACCGTGACCCTGTTCGTCAAGCTGCACCAGCAGCCGCTCGGCAGGCTGGTGCTGACCCCGCCGGAGACGGGCATGACCGCCGGCGAGGTCGCCGACGCTCTCTGGCAACGGCTGCCCGAGATCCGCGAGCACCTGCGCGCGGACGGGCACGACATCCCCGACCACCTGCCGGTCGACGGACTCGGTGCCGCCGGCGATGCCCCCTGCTTGGCGGGACGGCGACAAGCATTGGCCGACCCGCCCTCCATGACGGTCGTCATCGCGACCCGCGACCGCACGTCGAGCCTGATGCGCTGCCTATCGTCGGCCGCCGGGCTCGACTACCCGCACTTCGACGTGGTCGTGGTCGACAGCGCACCCACCGACAACTCCACTCAGCTGGCTATCGACCGCCTGCGCGGCCGACTCGGCGACGTCCCTCTCCGGTACGTCCGCGAGCCGCGCCCGGGTCTAGCCATGGCGCACAGGCGCGGCCTGGCGGTCGCCACCGGCCGCTGGGTCGCGATTACCGACGACGATGTCGTAATCGACGACAACTGGCTGGCCGCAATCGCCGAGGGCGCGTCGTGGGACCCGTCCATCGCCTGTGTGACGGGCCTGATCCTCCCCGCGGAACTGGTCTCGTCGGCGCAGGCACTCCTGGAGCGTCACGGCGGATTCGCCCGGGGGTTCGTCCCGCGCCTCTACGACCAGGCGCGGCACCGACCCGACGATCCCCTCTTCCCACTCACTGCTGGCCGGATGGGCTCGGGGGCAAACATGGCCTTCCGACGCGATGCGCTCGTGGCGGCAGGCGGGTTCGACTCCTGGCTCGGTGCCGGCACGCCCGCGCGCGGCGGCGACGACCTGGCGGCCTTCCTCCGGGTGCTCCGGGCAGGACACACGCTCGCCTATCAGCCCGGCGCGATCGTGTGGCACCACCACCGGCGCGAATACGCCGGGCTACGGCGTCAGCTCAGGCACTATGGGGTCGGACTCGGCGCCTATCTCACCGACGCGATCATGCGGGAGCCGCGGCTAGGACTCAGACTGCTTCGACACTCGCTCCTCGCCGGCCGACACATGCTGAGCGGCGAGTCGCCCAAGAACGCCAGCAAGGGCGACGACTTTCCGCGCGAGCTGGAGCGTGCCGAGCGGCTCGGCATCCTCCTCGGCCCGCTCGCCTACGCGCGCAGTCGGTTCCGCTACCGGGGGGCCTGATGCGCGCCGCCGTCGTCATCTGCTGCTACACCGAGCGGCGCCTCTCGGACATCCTGGCCGCTATCGCCTCCGTCCGGTGCCAGCAGCCGGCCCCGCGGCTCGTCCTCGTGATCGACCACAATCCCCGGCTGGCCGAAACACTCGGGGCGCAGTTCCCCGACTTGACCATCGCCGAGAGCCACCACCGCCGTGGGCTCTCCGGCGCACGAAACACCGGGCTCGAGCTGTGCGACGAGGACGTAGTCGCATTCCTCGACGACGACGCCGTCGCGGAACCCGGCTGGCTCGCAGCCCTCCTTGTCGAGTACGACGACGATCGCGTGATCGCCGTCGGTGGCCACATCGAGCCGCGGTGGGATGCTGGCCGCCCGCGGTGGTTCCCTCCGGAGTTCGACTGGGTCGTCGGGTGCAGCTACACGGGACAGCCCACGCGGCGCGCCGTCGTCCGCAACGTCATCGGTGCGAACATGTCCTTCCGCCGTCTGACCGCACTCGAGGTGGGCGGGTTCGGGGAAGCCTTGGGCCGGGTCGGCGCGAACACGGCGGGCTGCGAGGAGACCGAGCTCTGTGTCCGGGCAACTCAGCACACCGGCGGGCTGGTCGTCCACCGACCCGACGCCCGCGTCGGCCACCGCGTCACCGTCGAGCGGTCGAGCCTGCGGTACTTCGTCCGGCGCTGCTACGCCGAGGGCCGGTCGAAGGCGACCGTCGCGCGGCTGGTTGGCTCCGACGAGGCGCTGGTGACCGAACGGAGCTACGTGGTGCGGATCTTGGGCACGACACTGCGACGCGGCGTCACGGATGCCGTCAGATGGCGGCGGACCGCGCCGCTGCGCCGTTCCGCGGCCATCGTCGCCGGGCTGTTCGTGACCCTCGCCGGATTCGTGGTCGGCAGCATCCGGCCTACCGCCGAAACAGCCGCCCTAGCCGCGCGCGAGCCCCTCGCACGTCGATGAGCGGCCGGTAGCGGGCACAGGCGCCGGCGCAGTGCGCACAGTCCGAGCCCGGCCGGTAGTGCCGATGGGCCTCGCGCACGTGCCCGCACCGGCAACGAACGACGGTCTTCATCGCACACCTCGATCAACACGGTCCGGGCGGGTCCTCGATGGCCCGCGCCAGTCTATGCCCCTGCCCACCCCCCGTAGGTCGCGGACCCTCGGAGAAGGTGGACTGCCGAGAGCCCGGCGTCTTCCCCGCGGGCGGTCGATGCGCGACGTCCTCACTACCGACGGAAGGCGAGGTTCAGCGGGTGGGGTGGGTGGTGGCGTCGAGCACCTTGCGGATCCGCTGGTCGCTGACCTTCTCGGCGGTGCCGAGCTGCTGCGCCCACAGCGACACCCGGTACTCCTCCAGCAGCCAGCGCGCCGCCCGCAGCGCAGCGCCCGGTGGCCGTCCGTCCGGCAGCGCGGACAACTGGTGCAGGTAGGCGCTCTGCAGGTCCCCGATGCGAGCCGTCAGCCGTCGGTCGCGGTCAACAGCTCCGCCGGCCGAGCCGCCTCCTGACCCTGTCGAGCCGCCTCCTCCGCCGGTCGAGCGAGGTGGAGACCCCTCCAGCCTCGCCCGGCGCAGCCGGATCGCCTGCAGGTAGCGCGGGTAGTGCCGCAGCCGGGCGATGCCCGCGTCGCCGAGGAACCCGTCGTACACGAGGCGTCCGAGCTGGCCCCGCATCTCGGTGAGGGCGGACAGGGTGGCGAGCTCGGCGCGGCCGGAGAGCGCCTTGTCGGTCTCGCGCCACTCCGCGAGCACCTTGAGCAGCAGCTGCAGATCGGCCGGCGCCGATGCCGCGAGATCGACGCGGCCGCGGAGTGCGTCGTACGCCGCCTCGTTGCGCACCGTGCCCGCTCCCAGCGCGTCGACGACGTCGAAAAGCGAGGCGCGCCGGAGGTCGGCGAGCAGCGCGGCGACGGTCGGGTACGGCGTCGCGGCGAGCGCGAGCCTGCCGGCGTTGTCCAGGCTGTCCAGGCTCCGCTCGCCGTCCACCTCCGGCGTGGCAAGGTCGAGCAGCCGGACCAGGCCGAGCCGGTGACGGGCCTCGGCCTCGTCCGCACTGGCGAAGACGCGCTGGCCGACCGTCCGTCCCTCGTCCACCAGGGCGGGATAGCCGCGCACCTCGTGTCCCGCACGCCGCCAGGTGTCCACCTCCGGCACGGTGCCGAAGGTCCAGGTGGTCTGGCCGGTGCTCGTGTGGCCGGCGTCCCCGGCGACCTCCGCGATGGCGTCGGCGTATGCCGGGCGCAGCGGCTCCTTGATCGCGTCGAGGTCCTTGCCGCGCGCGGTGACCGCGCCCTTCTCGTCGACGACGGCGAAGGTGGGACGCAGGTGGGCGGGAAGCCTGTCGAGGCCCCAGGCGTCCCGTGGGACGTGGACGCCGGTCGTCGCGCGGAGGTAGCGCTCGAGCGCGTCGAGCAGCGGCTCGGCGCCGGCCGGTACGGCTTCGAGGAAGGCGCGAGCGGTGTTGGGCGCGGGCACGAAGCCGACCCGGAGCGGCTTGGGCAGGGAGCGGATCAGCTGGGTGACCAGCTCCTCGCGGAGGCCGGGGACGAGCCACGAGAAGTCGGTGCCATCGACCCGGTTGAGCGTGGTGACCGGGACCTCGATAGTGAGGCCGTCATCGTCGGCACCCGGGTCGAAGTGGTAGCCGATGGTGAAGGCGAGTCCCTCGTCGCTCTGCCAGGTGGTCGGGAAGTCGTGCTCGCGGATCTCCTCGACGCTGTCGTGGGTGAGCATCGACGGGTCGAAGTCGAGGAGGCCCCGCCCATCACCGCCGGCCTTGCGCTGCCGGGCCTCCCTCTCGACCTTCTTCCACCAGCCGTCGAAGTGGGCACCGCTGACGACCTCCGCGCCGACCCGAGCGTCGTAGAAGTCGAACAGCGTGTCCTCGTCGACGACGATGTCACGACGCCGGGCGCGATGCTCCAGCTCCTCCGCTGCCTCGAGCAGCTCGCGGTTCTCGTCGTAGAACCGGTAGCGACCGGAGTGCAGCGCAGGCCACTCCCCCTGCACCAGGGCGTGGCGGATGAACAGCTCACGGCTGAGCTCGGGGTCGATGGCGGCGTAGTTGACGAGCCGGCCGGCGACCAGCGTGACGCCGTACAGCTGAACCTTCTCCTGCGCCATCACCGCGGCCCGCTTGGTCGACCAGTGCGGCTCGGAGTAGGTGCGCTTGACGAGATGACCGCCGAGCCGCTCCGCCCAGGCGGGGTCGATGGCGGCGTTCTGCCGGGCCCACAGCCGGCCGGTCTCGACGAGCTCGCCGGCCATCACGAAGGCGGGGTTCTTGCCCTTCAGTGCGCTGCCCGGGAAGATCGCGAACCGGGTGCCGCGGGCGCCGAGGTACTCGCGCGGGCCGCGCGGCCGACCCTTGCCACCCCGTCCCCCGGCCTTGCTGTCCCCCTTCTTCTCCCGTTCGTCGAGGGCACCGATATGGGAGAGCAGACCGGAGAGCAGCGCCTGGTGGATCGCGTCGGCGTCCTCCTCCGGTGGTTGAGGAGCTCGCGAGGGACGAGCGAGCGTCTCAAAACCCCGGCCCTCGCCCATCTCCACGCCCATCTCGCGGCACACCTGCCGCAGTTGGCTCTCGAAGTCCTGCCACTCCCGGACGCGGAGGTAGTTGAGGAGCTCGCGTCGGCACATCCGGCGGAAGGCGCTGCCACTCTGCGATCGCTGCTCGCGCTTGAGGTGACGCCAGAGATTGAGCCAGGTCAGGAAGTCGGACGTCTGGTCCTTGAACCGGGCGTGCAGCTGGTCGGCCTGCGCCTGGCGCTCGGCCGGGCGCTCGCGCGGGTCCTGAAGGCTCAGCGCGGCGGCGATGACGACGACCTCGCGCACGCAGCCGAGCCGCTCCGCCTCGAGGATCATCCGCCCCAGCCGCGGGTCGATCGGCAGTCGCGCCAGCCGTCGCCCCAGCTTGGTGAGTCGGTGGCCCTGCTCGGTGGTCGCCTTCTCATTGGTCGAGCGATCCTCGGTGGTCGCCTTCTCGATGGTCGAGCGATCCTCGGTGGTCGCGTTCTCGATGGTCGAGCGATCCTCGGTGGTCGAGCCGCCGCGAGGGACGAGCGGCGTGTCGAGACCACGACCCGTCGCCAGCGCCCCCAGCTCCTCGAGGAGCTGAACGCCGGCGCTGATGTTGCGGCGGTCGGGCGGGTCGAGGAAGGGGAAGCCGGCGATGTCGCCCGAATCCGAGTCGGAGAGGCCGAGTGCGGTCATCTGCAGGATGACCGAGGCGAGGTTGGTCCGCAGGATCTCGGGGTCGGTGTACTCGGGCCGCGCCTCGAAGTCCTCTTCGGAGTAGAGCCGGATCGCGATGCCGGCGCCGAGGCGGCCGCAGCGGCCGGCGCGCTGGTTGGCGCTCGCCTGGCTGATCGGCTCGATCGGCAGGCGCTGCACCTTGGTCCGCGAGGAGTAGCGCGAGATCCGAGCGACGCCGGTGTCGACGACGTACCGGATGCCCGGCACCGTCAGCGACGTCTCGGCGACGTTGGTGGCGAGGACGACGCGGCGTACGGAGTCGGGATGCGACGAGAAGACCCGGTGCTGCTCCGCCGCGGACAGCCGCGAGTAGAGAGGCACGACCTCGAGGGCTCGACCGGGGACCTTCACATCGGCGAGCACGTCGGCCGTGTCACGGATCTCGCGCTCCCCCGGGAGGAAGACCAGTACGTCGCCGGCGCCTCCCTCGCCCGCGAGCTCGCGGACGGCGTCGACGACCGCCTCGGTCTGGTCGCGGACGACGGGCTCCCCCTCCTCGTCGACATCGTCGCCATCGCCGGTCGAGCCTGTCGAGACCAGCGGGCGGTAGCGGACCTCGACGGGATAGGTCCGGCCGGACACCTCGATGATCGGCGCCGGCCGCCCGCGCCGGTCCGCGAAGTGCTCGGCGAACCGCTCGGAGTCGATGGTGGCGGAGGTGATGATGACCTTGAGGTCGGGCCGGCGCGGGAGCAGCCGCTTGAGGTAGCCGAGCAGGAAGTCGATGTTGAGGCTGCGCTCGTGTGCCTCGTCGACGATGATCGTGTCGTAGCGGCGAAGCAGCCTGTCGCGTTGCAGCTCGGCGAGCAGGATGCCGTCGGTCATCACCTTGACCCGGCTCATCCGGGAGGTCTTGTCGGTGAAGCGCACCTGGTAGCCGACGACGTCGCCCAGCCCGCTGCCGATGCCGTCGCCGGACAGCTCCTCAGCGATCCGCTCCGCCACCGACCGCGCGGCGATCCGGCGCGGCTGGGTGTGGCCGATCAGCCCGCCGCTGCTCAGCTTGCGCTTGTCGCGGGTACGACGCGTGGTGCGGCGCCCCCGCCCCAGCTCGAGGCAGATCTTGGGCAGCTGCGTGGTCTTCCCCGACCCGGTCTCTCCTGCCACGATCACCACCTGGTGGTCGCGGATCGCCTTCGCGATGTCGTCGCGGCGCTCGCTGACGGGGAGCTCCGGCGGGTAGCTGATCCGCGGCTGCGACTGGGGCTCGGGATGCGGCTCGGGCGTCGGCTCCCGGCCCGAGGCGTGCTTGGGTGACGGGCCGGACATGATGCCCCATCATGCCTGGCCCCATCGCTCGCCGGCGGAGCGGCGTACCGCAGATGGGCCTCAGCCGCGCTTGGAGTTCCCGGCCCGCGCCCGCAGCGGGCCGACGAGGCGGGGCCCGGCGAGGCGCCCCTCCATCCGGCGGGCCTCCCGCTTCAGCGGCTGGGCGACGTACTCGCCGAGGATCACTCCGGAGGCGAGGGCGATGGCGACGCTGGCCGCGGTGATCATGGCCAGCAGGCCGAGCGAGACCGAGCCGTCCTCCGCGACGAGGAGGGAGAGCCCGCGATAGATCGACAGGCCGGGCAGCAACGGAACGATCCCCGGCACCACGATCACGAGCGGCGGCACCTTCACCCTGCTGGCGATCGAGTAGCTCAGCAGGCCGATGCCGAACGCCGCGACGCCCGCCGCCCAGGTGCGCCCGAGGCCGGCCTCCTCGACGAGCCGGTGCACGCCCGCCCCGGCGCCCGCCAGCACCGCGATCGACACCAGCGACCGGCTCGGCGCGTACGACGTGAACGCGAAGGCGGCGGCCGCGGCCGCGGAGCCGACGATCAGCACCCCGATCGTCGCCAGGCCGGTCGCCGCCGGCTCGACCCGGCCGAGGTCGACGCCGGCGAGCTCACCGATCGACAGGCCACCGCTGACGCCGGCGATGATGCCGGTGGTGGCGAGGATCGCCTCGAGGATCCGTGCGCCACTGGTGAGGTAGAAGCCCGTCAGCCCGTCCTGCAAGGCCCCCATGAAGCCGATGCCGGCGAGCAGCATGACGATATTCGCGGTGACCACGAGGGACGGGTCGACGTCGAGACCGGTCGCCGCGACCGCCACCGCGAACAGGGTGGCCACGATGCCGCCGGCGACCTGGCGGTAGAACGTCGGCAGCCGGCGGACGGTCAGCCACCGCTGGAGCCGGTCGATGCTCATCGCGGCGAGGAGCGCGCTGGCCACGACCACCAGCCCACCGCCGAGCAGGAAGGCGACCGCGGCGGCCATGGCACCCTGGCCCAGCGTCACCGCCCAGCGTGGGATCGGGTGCCCCAGAGTGGAGAGCACGGCCATCCGGTTGCGCGCCAGGTAGACGTCGAGCTCGTCGGCGAGGATGTCGCGCACCAACTGGTCGACCTGAGTGAGCCCGCCGTAGTCGATCGTCCTCTGCTTGACATTGCGGATCAGGGACAGCGGCGGGTAGCGGTCGTCGTAGGAGTAGCTCATCGACAGCGACGTGAAGGTCACGTCGATCTCGGCGTACCTGATCCCCAGGTGTCGGGCGACCGAGTCCATCGTCGCCGTGACGTCGGCGGCGCCGGCGCCGGAGGAGAGCAGCACCTCGCCGATGCGCAGGCAAAGGTCGATCGTGAGATTGAGTTCCTTGACGTCGTCCATCGGGTCCGGCTTCGGTCGAGCGGGCAGGTTTCCTCGGCGGTCGAGCGCAGTCGAGACCCCGATCAGTAGCCACCAGCGGGCGGCACCATCTCGAAGCGTACGCCGATCAGGCGCACTGGCCGGTCCGACTCGACCTTCTCGAGCAGGGCGACGGCTGTGTCGCTCAGCACACCCAGGTCGAAGCTGGGCTCGGCGAGCTTTCGCGACCGGGTGAGCGTGAAGAAGTTGCGGTAGCGGACCTTGAGGTACACGCGCATCGCGGGGCGATCCTCGGCCCGGATGTCGTCGAGCACCCGCGCCGCAAGGCTCCTCACCGCGCCGGGCACCTCCGACCACTCGAGGTCGCGCTGGAAGGTCTCCTCGCGCCCGTGCGCGCGGGCCACCCACGGCGTCGCGTCCACCGGCGACGAGTCGACGCCTCGACCGAGCCGGTGGAACCACGGCCCCATCGTCGGCCCGAACTCTCCGACCAGCTCGTCGAGGTCACCGGTCGCAAGCTGGGCGACGGTATCGATGCCGTGGGCGGCGAGTCTCGCGGAGATCTTCGGGCCGACGCCCCACAGCGACCGGGTCGGGCGCGCGCCCATCTCGTCGTACCAGCTCTCGTCGGTGATGGCGTAGACGCCGCCGTACTCGGAGTCGTGGGGCTTCCCGAAGTCCGTGGCGATCTTGGCCTGGAGCTTGTTGTTGCCGATGCCGACCGAGCAGTGCAGCCGGGTCGCGTCGAACACCCGGTCGTGGACCTCCCGGGCGAAGGCGCGCGCATCGCCGATCTCACCTGCCCCGGCACCTGCGATACCCGATTGGACGCTCGGTCGCTCGCTCGATCCTCGCTCGGCTCCGTCGCGTCCGAGGAAGGCCTCGTCCCAGCCGAGCACCTCGACGATCACCGGGCCGCCCTCCCAGGTGAGCGAGCGCAGCGCCGCCATCACCTCCGCCGAGGCCGCCTCGTAGACAGGGAAGTCGACGGGGAGGAAGACCGCGTCGGGACACTTCTTGTACGCCGTGCGCAGCGGCATCCCCGAGCGGAGGCCGTGCTCGCGAGCCTCGTAGGACGCCGTGGAGACGACCGCACGCTCGTTGACGATGCCCCTCCCTCCGACGACGACCGGCCTGCCGGCCAAGGACGGATCACGCAGGATCTCGACCGCCGCGAGGAACATGTCGAGGTCGACGTGGAGCACCCAGCGAGTCATCGCGTCACCTCACCGAGGCGGTGGCGGAAGGGCGTCGGTCGCCTCGAGCGGGTCCAGCCCGGTGAGCAGCAGGAAGTCGGCGACCACCGCACGGATCTGGGCGAGGACGACCTCCGCGGCCAGCACGTCGGACCGCTCGACCTCACCGGTGCGCTGACCGACAGCGAGCAGCGCGGGTCGTGCGGCGGCGGCCATCCGGTCGGCCGCGAGCTCGGCCGCCACCAGGTCGGTCGCGTCGGCGAGCGCGCGCGCGAGGGCGGCGTACGACGGCGGGACGGGGCGATGCTTGTAGGCCGACACGGCGCACGAGCGCACCATCACCCGCGTCGACCCCAGCGCCCGGTCGAGCGGCTCCACCAGGTCGGCCATCCGGCGGACGCCGCGTTTGTGGCGGACCCGGAAGGGCGACGACCTGACCACGGCCATGCCCTCCTGGGCGGCCTCCTGCAGCTCGCCGATGTAGCCGTCCGTGGCGCGCGCGTCCGCCAACAGGTCGAGGGCCGGCCCGACCTCGCCGGAGATCATCACGTCGGCGGTGCAGCGGAGCAGCTCGGAGATCTTGCGCACGACGACGGCGGCCTGCTCGCGCGGGCGTCGCAGCGCCGCCGCGGGCACGACGGTGGCGGCGACCAGCGCCACCACGCCGCCCACGACCGCGTCGCTCCAGCGGGTGAAGCCGGCGCCGGGATCGGGCAGGAGCGTGCTCACCACGATCGACTGGACTGCCGCCTGGGTGACGAACAGCGGGCTGCCGCTGATCAGCACGCCGGTCGACATCGCGAGCCCGACGACCAGCACCAGCTGCCACCAGCCCGAGCCGATCTGCGCGACCAGGAGGTCGGCGACGAGCACGCCGACGGCCACGCCGAGACTCACCTCGACGACCCGTCGCAGCCGCTGACCGTACGACGTACCGAGGCTCACCACCGCCGCGATCGGGGCGAAGAACGGGGTGTCGTGGCCGAGCACATCCTTGGCGATCAGCCAGGCTGCGCCGGCCGCGAGTGCGCACTGAGAGATCTGCCAGAGCTTGGACCGCCAGCGTTCGACCCGCAGGCCGAGGGACGTACGGCCGCGGTGGCGCAGCCCGTCGAGGTCCAACACGTCCATGCCGCCGATCCTGCCGTACGCCTCCGCCCCGCCGGTCGAGCCCGCGTCGTCCGCTGGTCGAGTCCGCCTCACTCGCCTGGTCGAGCCCGTGTCTTTCGCTGGTCGAGCCCGTGTCTTTCGCTGGTCGAGCCGGGCGAGCGCAGCGAGCCCGTGTCTTTCGCTGGTCGAGCCGGGCGAGCGCAGCGAGCCCGTGTCGAGACCACACCCCTCCCTTGTGGTCGCCCACACCACGCGCGAGGATGCCCGAGTGGTGACCCCGATCGACCCGACGGCAGCGGCCTTCCTGCTCGCGGAGAACCGCCGGATGCCGATGCACGTCGGCGGTCTCCAGCTCTTCGCCAAGCCGGAGGGGGCGGGGCGCAACTACGTGCGAGACCTCTACGAGGAGATGCGCAACGACGAGACGATCGCGCCCCTGTTCCTGCGTCACCCCGTGCGCTCGCTGCGCACCGCGGGTCAGCTCGTGTGGGAGCCCGATGAGCAGTTCGACCTCGACCACCACGTGCGGCACAGCGCGCTGCCCAGGCCGGGACGGGTCCGTGAGCTCCTCGACCTGGTCTCGCGCCTGCACGGCCAGCGGCTGGCCTGGGAGCGACCCCTGTGGGAGGCGCATGTGATCGAGGGGCTGCGTGACGGCCGGGTCGCGATGTACACCAAGGTGCACCACGCGCTCGTCGACGGGGTGAGCGCGATGCGCCTGATCGGATCGGTCCTCTCCACCGATCCCGGTGAGCGCGACATGCCCGCGCCATGGGCGAAGCTGCCGCCGCCGCGCGAGCCCGCGCCGGCCGCCGCGGCGTCCCTCTCGGAGCTGTCCACCAGGGTGCTCCGCAGGGCGGTCGGCATCTCGGCCGAGGCCGCCGGCATGCCCTCGGCGCTCATCAAGACACTCAACAAGAGCATCCGGAACGAGACCTCGGCGCTGTCCCTCTACGCGCCGCGCACGATCCTCAACCAGGAGATCACCGGCGCCCGGCGGTTCGCCGCCCAGGACTGGCCGATCGAGCGCATCCGTGGCATCGGCAAGGCAACGGGCACCACCATCAACGACGTGGTGATCGCGATGTGCTCGGGCGCAATGCGCGCCTACCTCACCGAGCTCGACGCGCTCCCCGAGACCAGCCTGGTGGCGATGGTGCCGGTCGGGCTCAACGCCAAGCAGTCCCACCTGGCCTCGACCGAGGGCGGCAACGCCGTCGGCTCGATCATGGTCCGGACGGGCACCGACCTGGCCGACCCCGCGGCCCGGCTCGACGCCGTGCACGCGTCGATGGTCGACGGCAAGCGGGCCATGGCATCGATGACGGCGACCCAGATCGTGGCGATGAGTGCGATCGGCCAGGCGCCCGCGATCCTCACACCGCTGCTGCGGATGCAGGGCATCGTGCGGCCGCCCTACAACCTGGTCATCAGCAACGTCCCGGGCCCGCGCAAGCCGCACTATTTCAACGGCGCCCAGCTCCTCGGCACCTACCCGCTCTCGATCCCGATCGACGGCATGGCGCTCAACATCACCTGCACGTCGTACGACGGCAAAATGTGCTTCGGCCTCACCGGCTGCCGGCGCACGGTGCCCCACCTGCAGCGCCTCCTCGGCCACCTCGACGCCGAGCTCACCGCCCTGGAGAGGGCCGCCGGCGTCTGACGGGTCATGCGGTGGCGGCCCTGGCCGCTCGGCGAAGCCCCCACCCACCGACTCGGCCACGGCGTGGAGCCGCGCGCGGGTGATGGCAGAGACGGTCGGTAGACCCGCGCGGTGGGCGTTGGAGCCGGGCCGGGTGGGCTCGGCGGACTGCACGGAGATGCAGGTACGTCGCCCTCCGTCGGCGGCGTTGGCCAACGCTACGGCGTGCCCCGTCGTACCCGACCCGGCGAAGAAGTCGAGCACGGCCGCATCCGGGGGCATCGTCTCCAGGATCCGCAGCAGCAGGCCCGTCGGCTTGGGCGACTCGAAGACGTGACCGACGATCGCCTTCAGCTCGGCGACGGCGGTGTCGGTGGAGCCGATCTCCTCGCTCAGCCAGATGGTGCGGAGCTTCTTGCGCCGGCCTCCTGGCGGGTCGAGCCAGTCCCGCTGGAAGATGTCGATGCGCTCCCCGAGGCGGCCGTTGAGGCTCCGGCAGACCAGGTCGTCGGTTTGAGCGGAGACCTTCGGCGGCGACCAGCGCCACACGGCCGGCTCGCCGTCTCCGAAGACCGGCCAGACCTCCACGGAGCCGAGGAACGGCTCGATGCCGACCTCACCGGTATCCGGGTCGCCGTACAGCGGATAGTGGAGGGTGCGCGAGCTGGTCGGGTTGAACTTCTTGTTGGTGTTGCGAAGCGGGAGGCGGCGGTAGCGCCGACCTTCGGCGGTCTCGTGCGGGAAATCGGACGGGTCGACCGCACCGGCGGAGCTGGCGTCGAGCCGGCAGCGCCGCGGGTCGCGTGCGTAGACCAGGAGGTATTCGTGCGATGTCGCGAAACCGCGACCCAGCTGCCGACCCTTGGCGTTGAGGTTGGCCACCACCTGGGCGAGGAAGCACTGCTCGCCGAAGACGTCGTCGAGCAGCAGCCGAAGCCGGGCCGCCTCGTTGTCGTCGATGCTGACCCAGATCGCCGCCGTCGGCCGCATCACCCGCCGCGCCGCCTCCAGCCGCGGCCGCATCATCGCCACCCAGGCGTCGTGCCGCGTGGCGCGGCTGCCCGAGCCCGAATGCGCACGGAAGTCGTCGCTGTAGGCGAAGTCGTTGCCGGTGTTGTAGGGCGGGTCGATGTAGACCAGGTCGACGGACTCCGCCGCCAACGTGGCGAGCACCTCGAGGTTGTCGCCCTCGATGAGCAGGTTCGTCGGCTCACCCACGCGTGGACTGTACGACGCGCCCGCACCGGGGGCCTGTCGATTCGGCGCGGGTCGGCAACCTACCCTTGCGGGCATGCGAAAAAGGCACTTCCCCGCCCTCATCGCCGCCACCTGCTGCTGTCTCGGGGCCACCTTGCTGGCGACTCCGCCGACGGCGGCCGGCGGATCGACCAGCGGATCGACCAGCGGATCGACCGGCAGCCGAGCGCCGTACGACGATCCCGCGCCGGCGGCCGGTCCGTACGGCAAGGAGCGTCGTACCAAGCACTCCTCCGACGGCGTCAAGGGCAAGATCGCGCCCAGGCTGGACAGGAAGGAGCGACGCAGAGCACCGGTCGACAGCAACGTGATCAGCTGGCCGATCGCGCCCGGCGTCAACTACCAGCAGTGGGACCGCGCAGATGCGCGCGGCACCATCCGCGCCTACCTGGTGGCCGCCGACCTCGACACCCCCGGCCTGGCCGTCGACTACCTCGGCAACGCCACGACCCGCACCCGCGACGAGGTCTCCGACATGACCATCCGGCGCGGCGGGCTGGTCGGTATCAACGCCGACTTCTTCGACATCTCCGACACCGGCACGCCTCTCGGCTTCGGCGTCGACCGCTTCTACGGCCTGCTGCACGGCGTCTCCTCGGGCTGGAACACCGGCTTCTACATCGACTCGGCCGGGGCTCCGCAGGTCGGCGAGCTCGGGCTGGAGGCCAAGGTCGCCGGCCGGAAGGACATCGCGATCGGAGGCGTCAACGCCCCGTCCGTCGCCGACGGCAAGGTGGGCATCTACACCCCGGCCTGGGGTACGACGACCGGCAGCCGGGTCACCGACGGCCAAAGGAAGGGCGTGCGCGAGGTCGTCGTCTCGGGCGGACGCGTGGTGCGCAACGGCACCCGGTTGTCCGATGGGCGGACCATCGACGGCTTCGTCCTGGTCGGCCGCGGGGGTGCCGCCAAGCGGCTCGGGTCGCTGCGCGTCGGCAAGTTGGTCCGGGTCAAGTACGCCGCCGCCGGCGGGGTGCGGGTGGCCGTGACCGGCAACCGGCAGCTTGTCGACGAGCGGGTCCGCACCGTCGTCGACGACCGGGAGATGCACCCGCGTACGGCGATCGGCATCGACCGCGACACCAACTCGGTGCTGATGCTGGTCATCGACGGACGCCAGTCCTTCAGCCGTGGCTACACCATGGTCGAGCTCGCCAACCTGATGATCGAGCTCGGCGCGGAGGATGCGCTCAACCTCGACGGCGGCGGCTCGTCGACGATGGTCGGCCTGCAGCCGACCGGCGCCCTCGCCGTCCTCAACTCACCCTCCGACGGTCAGCAGCGCGCCGTCCCCGACGGCCTGGCGCTCACGTATCTCCCGCCGCCGGATTGAGCGTCCGGGGCGAAGCCTCGGCGGTCAATCCGGTGAGCGCCGACCCGGCGGACTTTTCCGGAGGAGCGAAGCGGGGGAGGAAAAGTGCGCCGCGTCGGCGGCCACCCCCAGCGTCAAGCCGGAGGCTTCGAGCCGGCGAGCGAAGCGAGCTCGGCGAGACCCCAACCACCGGAGCGCTGCCCGCAGACCCGCTGGTCGAGCCGGTCGCGAGGTACGAGCGATCGTGTCGAGACCACTCAGCCGACGACCTCCGGCGCCACCCCCACCACCCCGACATACGTATGCGCCACGAAGCACTGCACCGTGTTCTTCGGCAGGCCTACGGCCGTCACGGCCAGCCCGTCGGAGGTGTCGACAGCCACCGACTCCGGTCCCTCGCAGCCGACGTGGACGACCGCAGCGACGGGCACCCAGCCGTCCGGGAGGTCGGCACCGCGGATCGCCCGACGGAGCTGTCGCGACATCCGGTCGGCGCTCCGGCCGAGTCCGGAGGCGTAGGCGTCGACGGCGGCACGCGAGTCGAGCACCGCGGGCGAAGGATCGGTGGCCTGCCCGATCTGCGGGACGTCGAGGACCGCAATCTGCACCCAGTCGTCGGCCGGCGCAGACGACTCGGCCGGGGCCGACGTACCAGGCGAGGACGACTCGGCGGGGGTCGGCGTACCGGCCGGGGACGTCGGCGAGGCGTCACCGCGGTCGGCCGCGCCACCGTCGGAGCCGCAGCCGGCGGCGAGGACCGCCAGCAGTCCCACGACCGCCACCGCACGCGAGAACCTCGACCTCTTCATGACGAAGGGACGTGACGGGCCCGCGGCCGGTTCCGACGCGCCGCCAGACCCACCGTCGCCAGACCCACAGGCACCGGACTCACAACGGGAAGGGCTGCCCCTTGCCCATGACGGTGAGGCCGTCCTGGACGATGAGGCCCCGAGCGGCGTCCTCCTCCTGGTCGACGCCGATCTGCGCCCCCTCGGGGATGACCACGCCCTTGTCGAGGATCGCGTTGCGCACGATGGCGTTGCGCTCGACCCGCACGCCGTGCATCAACACCGAGTCGGAGACCTCCGCGCCGGTGCGGACCCGCACCGACGGCGAGAGCACGGACCCGCGCACCTCGCCGCCGCTGATCACGACGCCGGGAGCCAGCACGGCGTTCTCGGTCACCGACAGTCGCTCGTCGACGCCTCGGGTGAGCTTCGCCGGCGGCTGCGGGCCATAGGAGGTGAAGATCGGCCAGTCGAAGTTGTAGAGGTTGAAGATCGGCAACGGTGCGGTGATGTCCATATGGGCGTCCCAGTAGGACCGCAGCGTCCCGACGTCGCGCCAGTATGCCTTGTCGCCCTCGCTGGCGCCGGGCACGTCGTTGTCCTTGAAGTCGTAGACGGCGGCGGCGCCCTTGGCGACGAAGCTCGGCACGATGTCGCCGCCCATGTCGTGCTTGGAGCCGTTCATCACCGAGTCGTCGGTGACGGCCCGGACGAGCGCGTCGGCGTCGAAGACGTAGTTGCCCATCGACGCGAGCACCTCGCCGGGGCTGTCGGGGAGCCCGTCGGGGTTCGTCGGCTTCTCGAGGAACTCGCGGATCCGACTCGGGTCCTCCGGCTGTACGTCGATCACACCGAACTGGTCGGCCTGCTCGATCGGCTGGCGGATCGCGGCGACAGTGCAGCCCGCGCCGGACTCGACATGGGCCGCGACCATCTGCGAGAAGTCCATCCGGTAGACGTGGTCGGCGCCGACGACAACGACGATGTCCGGCTGCTCGTCGTGGATCAGGTTGAGAGACTGGTAGATCGCATCGGCGCTGCCGAGGTACCAGTTCTTACCCATCCGCTGCTGGGCCGGCACCGGCGCGACGTAGTTGCCGAGCATCGTCGACATCCGCCAGGTCTGCGTGACGTGCCGGTCCAGACTGTGAGACTTGTACTGCGTCAACACGACAACCTTCAGGTAGCCGGAGTTGACGACATTGCTCAGCGCGAAGTCGATGAGTCGGTAGATCCCACCGAACGGAACCGCAGGTTTCGCGCGGTCCGCCGTGAACGGCATGAGTCTCTTGCCCTCCCCACCGGCGAGGACGATGGCCAGGACCTTCTTGCGCGACGGCGAACTCATGGCGTCAAGGTAGCGGTCTACCCAGCCCAAGCGGGAGGGGGTAGTTTCGCGCCATGCGTGTTGACGTGTTGAGCAAGGAGTACCCGCCCGAGGTCTACGGCGGCGCCGGGGTCCATGTGGCCGAGCTGGTGCGCGCGCTGCGCGCGCGGGGTGACGTCGACGTCAGGGTCCAGGCCTTCGGCGCGCCGCGCGAGGAGGCCGGTACGTCGTCGTACCCCGACCTGCCCGAGCTGGCCGACGCCAACGCCGCCCTGCGCACGCTGGGTGTCGACCTGGCGATCGCGGCCGGCAGCGAGGGCACCGACCTGCTGCACTCACACACCTGGTACGCGAACTTCGCCGGCCACGTCGCCTCGCTGCTCTACGGCGTACCCCACATCGTCTCCGCGCACTCGCTCGAGCCGCTGCGGCCGTGGAAGGCCGAGCAGCTCGGCGGCGGGTACGCCCTCTCCTCGTGGGTGGAGAAGACGGCGTACGAGGCGGCCAACGCGATCATCGCCGTGTCCGCGGCGATGCGCGACGACGTGATCGCCTCCTACCCCGACGTCGACCCGGCGCGTGTCCACGTCGTGCACAACGGCATCGACACCGACGACTGGGCGCCGATCCACAACCCCGACCGGGTTCGCGAGCTCGGCGTCGACCCCGACGCCCGGAGCGTGGTCTTCGTCGGCCGGGTGACCCGCCAGAAGGGTCTTCCCTACTTCCTGCGGTCGTGCGAGCAGCTCCCGCCCGACGTGCAGATCGTCCTGTGCGCGGGCGCCCCCGACACCCCCGAGATCGAGGCCGAGGTCGTCGGTCTGGTCGAGGGACTCCGCGCGACCCGGTCCGGCGTGGTGTGGATCCGCGAGATGCTCCCCCGCCCCGACGTCATCGCGCTGCTGACCGCGGCCACCGCCTTTGCCTGCCCCTCGGTCTACGAGCCGCTCGGCATCGTCAACCTAGAGGCGATGGCCTGCGAGACCGCCGTCGTGGCCACCGCCACCGGCGGCATCCCCGAGGTCGTCTTCGACTACGTCGACGATCCCGTGAACGGGACCGGCCGCCTGGTGCCCATCGAGCAGGTCACCGACGGCACCGGCACGCCGGTCGACCCCGACAAGTACGTCGCGGACTTCGCCGACGCGATGAACGATCTGGTCGCCGACCCCGAGCGCGCCGCCGCACTCGGCAAGGCCGGCCGTCAGCGCGCTATCGACCACTTCTCCTGGCCCGCCATCGCCGACCGGACCATGGACATCTACCGCTCCGTCACCAGCTGAGCAGGCGGGTCACGCCGCCCGCCGGCACCCGCAACGTCATACCTTCCCCCAGCAATATCTGGGAGAAGGTATGACGTCCTGTGGCTGCCCTCAGCAGGCGCCGCGGAAGATGCCAGGCTCGGTCTTGGGAGCCTTGGTGGAGCGCTCGTTGGGGGCGCGGAGCGACCAGTAGCGCAGCCAGTCCATCTGCATCCGCGACCTGTTCATCCGCTTGGACCTGCCCTTGCCGTTCTGGACTGCCTCCATGGTGAAGCGCACCGTCCGCGGCACCGGTGCGAGCGCGTCCTTGCGGGTCTCGGAGGAGACGACGTGCGCGTCGACGAACCAGGAGATCCTGCGCGGGGTGACCTCGACGGCGAAGGTGTGCCACCGGTCGTTGCCGAGGTTGCGGCCCGTATGCTTGCGGAACGTCTGGTCGGGCAGCGTGTGGATGTAGTGCTTCACGCGGTTGGAGCCGAGTCGGAAGTTCTCCAGCGCGATGTCGCGGCCGCCGCAGTGCTGCCGTCGCCCGATCGCCGGCACGAGCTCGGTCATCACTCGGTAGTCCTTGTGAGCGGTGCCGTAGCGCCTCGCCCGGAGCCGGATCTCCCAGCGCCCGTACGCGTGCCCCTTGCGGCCGAGCGTCGCCGAGACGGTCCCCTTCGACGCCGTGTTGAGGGTGAGCATGCCGTGCTGATTGCGCACGATGCCCGGCCCCCTGACCTTCCAGTAGCGCGCTCGATGCCCGATGAACTCGTAGCGGGTGACGCCGAACTGGTACCAGCCCCAGGTGTTGCCGGCGTGGGTCGGCCCGGGCGCTCCGGGCTGGTGGTCGGCCGTCGCGGGGCTCGCCTGGAGGGAGGCGGCCGCGCCGAGGCCCAGCACGAGCAGCAGCGCCGAGAGCACGGCGAGCGGACGACGGGACGGAGCTGAACGGAAGTGGCGTGCAGACGTCATGGCGAGCCACCGTACGGCGACCGGGCGCGCGTTGTCGAAAAGCGCCCGCGCTGGCTCGGCCGGAGTCAGGCGTCGTCGGCGCGCGCTCGGAGGGCGTCCCCGAGCAGCGACGCGAGCGCCTCGACCTGGATGTTCGCGGAGGCCGACTCGACCTCGCCGGCGCCGTC
This sequence comes from uncultured Actinomycetota bacterium, assembly GCA_963767345.1. GTDB lineage: Bacteria > Actinomycetota > Actinomycetes > Propionibacteriales > Nocardioidaceae > Nocardioides. Next base: position 1,707,163 of record CAVYDO010000003.1, on the reverse strand, counting down.
GAGAGCGCGGGCGGCCAGGCCGGCCTTGGCGTCGATGAGCGCCGCGATCCGGGCGTCCATCGTCTGCGCGGCGATGATCCGCCAGGCGGTGACGGGCATCTCCTGGCCGATCCGGTGCACGCGGTCGATCGCCTGGGTCTGCTCCGCATCGGTCCACGACAGCTCGGCGAGCACGACGTTGGAGGACACCTGCAGGTTGACACCGACGCCGGCCGCGGTGAGCGAGCAGACGATCACCTCGACCTCGGGGTCGTTGACGAACGCGTCGATATTGCGCTGTCGCACCACCGAGGTCTGGTCGCCGCGGATCGAGGCGTAGCGGATGCCACGGGCCTCGAAGAGAGCGGATGCCTGGTCCATGACGTCGATGTGCTTGGCGAAGAAGACGACCTTGCCCGCGCTGTGGGCGAGCTGGGCGGCGTAGTCGGCCGCGAGCTCCGCCTTGGCGAGTCCGATGGTGCGCAGCATCGTGAAGACGTTGTCGCCCGAGTCGGCGTCCTTGGCGTCGGCGAGCTCCCAGCCGGCGACCCGGCGGACGAGGTCCATGTCGATGCCGTCGACGAGCCGGTCCTCGTCAGGCTCGGTACGGCGATGGGTCACCGCCACGTCGTACCGCTGGACGAGGCGGGCCGCGAGCTCGCGCTCGGCCTGCCTGATCGAGCGACCGAGCGCGCCGTCGAGCTCGACCGGGAGGTCGGCGACCCTGCGGGCCGGGATGTCGGAGGCGACGTCGATCTTGCGGCGCCGCACGATGCCGAGGTCGACGACGGCCTGCCTGGCGGCCGGGTAGAACGCGGCCTCCATCGGGGTCAGCCCGATCTCCTCGAGCTCGCCCATGAGGGCTCGGCCCGGCTTCTTCTCCTCGATCCATCCGAGGAACTGCCAGATCGCGCGGAAGTCGTCGATGTCGTTGATCAGCGGGGTGCCGGTGAGCGCCATCATCAGCGGCCGCGGCACCCGCGCGCGGATCTTGTCGGCGATCTCGAGGACGTGCTGGGAGCGCTGCGACTTCTTGTTCTTGATGAAGTGCGCCTCGTCCACGACCATGCCGCGGAAGCCGTGCTGGCCGAGCCAGGCCGCGTGCCGGTCGAGGATCTCGTAGTTGATCACCACGATGTCGGCGAAGCCGTCGACGTCGTCACCATCGCCGTGGACGACGGTGACCGAGCGCCGCGGCGTCCACAGCGCGACCTCGCGAGCCCAGTTGGTCTTGACGACATTGGGGACGACGACGAGCAGGGGGTAGGCCTGGCTCGCTTCGGCGGCCAACAGCGCCTGTGCGGTCTTGCCGAGGCCGGGCTCGTCGGCGAGCAGGAACGTGCGCTGGCCCTCGGCCGCCGCGGTCACCACCTGTGCCTGGTGGCGCATCAGCTCGCGTCCGCCCACCGTCTGCAGCATGCGAGGGTCGGGCAGATCCATGCACCCGGAGGCGCCCTTGGCGGCGTTCTCGAAGGAGTTGAGCAGCGGCTCGATGAGCTCCCAGCCGACCAGCCGGCGGGTGGCCGGCGGCGGCACGACGCCGTCGTAGTCAGGGACCTGGAAGGGGTTCGCGAGCTGGAAGGAGCGCACCGTCTTGGGGACCACCTGGCGGTCGGCGCGGATCGCCGACTCGACCTCCTTGGTCGTCTCCGGGTCGGGCTCCAGCCCGCCGGCGACCTGCATCTGCCGCTTCAGCCGCTTCGTCGCCTCGGAGACCTCGGCATCCTCGCCGAGGAGGTGGAAGAAGCTTGGCTCCCGGGCGGCCGTCTGGGCGAGGATGGTCGCGATCCCGTCGAGCCGCTTGAGCTGTCCCTCGCGCTGCGCCTCGGTGAGCCCGTCGGCCTTCTTGAGCCGGGCCCGCTCGGCACGTGCGAGCAGCGCGACCGCCTGGTACTTGGCGTCGTCGCCGCCACCGACCTGGCGGTGCTGTACGGCGCGCTCGACCTCACGCACGGCCTGCGCGAGCACCGGAAGGATCCCCTCGTTGTCCCGAGCCCGGGTCTTCGCGGAGACCCGGCCTCGCGAGCGGTTGCGCTCTCCAGCCAAAACGACAACTCCTGCCATTGCCTTGCGCCCCGGGCCCTCACCGTCAAGAGGTGGGCGCCCGCAGGCGTGTGCGGCCGTGGGCCGCGCGGTCGCCGGCGAGCGGCGTCGGTGTGGCCGGCGGTGCGACGACGAGAGCGAGACGGAAACGAGGGCTCGGCGACTCGGCGTCGTGGCCGGCGACCTACCGTGACGGTCCTACGGTGGTGTCCGCCGGGCTTGAACCCCGCCCGGCGCGGGACAGTCTACCCGCTCCCGCCGCGAGAGTGTCACTTACGGCAAATCGACTCACTCCTGGTTGCTGAACGCCGCGTCGAAGGACGCCGTCGGCGGCGGGTAGTCGAAGCCGCGTAGGAACTCCAGGGCCTCGGGTGCACCCGCGAGCCGGTCCATCCGCGCGTCCTCCCACTCGACCGAGATCGGCCCGGAGTACCCGATGGCGCGCAGCGCGCGGAAGCAGTCCTCCCACGGCACATCGCCGCGGCCGGCGGAGACGAAGTCCCAGCCACGGTGCGGGTCGCCCCAGGGCAGGTGCGAGGAGAGGACGCCGTTGCGGCCGTTGCCCAGCCGCATCCTGATGTCCTTGCAGTCGACGTGGTAGATGCGATCGGCGAAGTCGCTGATGAAGGCGACCGGGTCGAGGTCCTGCCACATCATGTGGCTGGGGTCCCAGTTGAGCCCGAACGCCTCGCGGTGCCCGATCGCCTCCAGCGTGCGCACGGTCGTCCAGTGGTCGTAGGCGATCTCGGAGGGGTGCACCTCATGGGCGAACCGGACGCCGCACTCGTCGAAGACGTCGAGGATCGGGTTCCACCGGTCGGCGAAGTCCTGATAGCCCGCCTCGATGCGCTCGGCGGGCACGGGCGGGAACATCGCGACGTACTGAAAGATCGACGAGCCGGTGAAGCCCACGACGGTGTCGACGCCGAGCGCCTTGGCCAGTCGGGCGGTGTCCTTCATGTCCTGAGCGGCCCGCTGGCGCACGCCCTCGGGGTCGCCGTCGCCCCACACCCGGGAGTTGAGGATCGCCTGGTGGCGGAAGTCGATCGGGTCGTCGCAGACCGCCTGCCCGGTGAGGTGGTTGGAGATCGCCCACAGCCCGAGCCCGTGCTTCTCGAGGATGCCCTTGCGCTCGGCGAGGTAGTCGGCGTCGTCCCAACGCGAGGGGTCGAGGTGCTCGCCCGACACGGCGATCTCCAGCCCGTCGTAGCCCCAGCCGGCGGCCAGCTCGGCCACCTCCGCGAGGGTCAGGTCGATCCACTGACCGGTGAAGAGCGTGTACGGCGTACCCATCTCCTATGCCTCCTCGAGGTCGAGGTCGACGTCTCGGCCGCCCACCGCGTCGCTCTCCTCGATCGCGGCCAGCACCCGCTGGACGGCCAGGCCATCCGCGAACGAGGGGCTCGGAGCCGTCCCGGAGGCGATGGCGCGGAGGAGGTCGGCCATCTCGTTGGTGAACGTGTCGTTCCACCCGAGAATGTGACCCGGCGGCCAGTAGGCCCCGACATAGGGGTGCTCGGGCTCGGTGACCAGGATCCGTGAGAAGCCGCTGCCGCCGCGCGCGACCCACAGCTCGTTGAGCGACTCGAGACTGAACGAGATCGCACCTGCGCCGCCGTAGATCTCCAGGCTCAGCGAGTTCTTGCGGCCGGTGGCCACCCGGGATACCTCGACGCTGGCCACGGCACCGTCGCTCAGCGCGAGCGTCGCCCATGCGGTGTCGTCGACGGTCACGGGCTCCGGGCCGGCCTCGCCCCGGCGCTCGGTGACGAAGGTGTGCAGCCGCCCGCGTGCCGACACGATCTGCTGTCCGGTGAGGAAGCGGACCTGGTCGATGGCGTGCGATCCGAGATCGCCGATCGCCCCGGATCCGGCGGTCTCCTTGCGCAACCGCCAGGTCATCGGCGCGGCCGGGTCCGCGAGCCAGTCCTGCAGGTACGACGCCCGCACCTCGCGGACCTCGCCGATCTCCCCGGCGGCGATCAGGTCGCGGGCCAGGGCGAGGGCCGGCACCCGCCGGTAGTTGAAGCCCACCATGGAGCGCAGTCCACGCTCGGCGGCCGCATCGGCGGCCTGCACCATCTTCTCGGCCTCCTCGATGGTGTTCGCGAGCGGCTTCTCGACGAGCACGTGCTTGCCGGCCTCGAGCGCGGCGATCGCGACCTCGCAGTGCAGGTGCCCGGGCAGACAGATGTCCACTATGTCGACGTCGTCGCGTGCGATGACCTCGCGCCAGTCGGTGGCCGCCTCGGCCCAGCCGTACTGCTTGGCCGCCCGCTCGGCCTCGACGGGATGGTGGGCCACGAGCACTGCCTGCCGGACAGCAGGCGCCTCGGGGTGGAAGGCGCTCACGTTTCGCCAGGCATTCGAATGTGCCTTGCCCATGAAAGCGCCACCGATGATCGCGACTCCGAGCGCGTTCGATGTCATCGTGTTCTTCTCCTTAGTCAGGGTGATTCAGTGGGGGCTTCTTCGAGGGCACGCAGGAATGCGAGCCCGTCCGTGGCGAGCCTGTCTTGACTCGCCGCCAGCGGTCGCCAGATGGAGGCCGCGGTGGAGATGGAGGTGTTGTCTGCGGTGAAGCTCTCGATGTTGAGCGGTCCGTCGTAGCCGACGTCGTCGAGCGCCGCCTTGAGCGCCGGCCAGTCGGTCTGGTCACCGCCCGGCGTCCCGCGGTCGCTCCCGCACACCTGGAGGTGCACCAGGTGTCGGCCCGCGGTGCGGATGGCGTCGCCGCTGGATCGCTCCTCGATGTTGAGGTGGTAGGTGTCCAGCGCCAGCCCGAGAGCCTCACCCAGCAGTCCGTCGAGGGCGGTGAGCGCCTGGTCGACGGTGTTGATCAGCGACGTCTCGTAGCGGTTGAGCGGCTCGATGCCGAGCCGCACGCCGTGCTCGCCGGCGTACTCCACGACCGGCGCGAGGCCCTCGCGAAGCTGCGCGTACGCCGCATCGCGGTCTGCCGGCGTCATCCGCCAGACCCGGCCGGTGGCCGCGTAGAAGGGCCCGCTCACCGCCCTGGCGCCCACCTGGGACGCCAGGGCGATGCACGCCCGCAGATAGTCGCGGGTGACCTCGATGCTGTCGCTGTCGGCCTCGACCAGGTTGCGACCGGGGGCCATCGCCCCGACGACGTACGGCGTCAGACCGGTCTCGGCCAGCGCCGCTCCGACCACGGGCGCCGTGAGGTCGCCCGAGGCCTCCAGCGGGAGCTCCACCGCGTCGAAGCCGAGGTCTGCGACGTGCCGCAGCAGGTCGGTGACGTTGTCGTCGGTGAGGGGCGATGCCCACACCCAGGTGTTCACGCCGATGGCGCGCATCGCGGGCCCTTCTCCTCGCCCGGATCAGATCGCTCTCGTCACCGGATCAGAACGTCGGCATCGTGCGGTCGATCCACACGTCCGGGAAGCCGGGCAGGTCCTCGCCGCCGAACTTGGCGTAGTGGCCGTCGGGCATGCCCTCGTTCTCGTCCAGGTACGCGTCCCGGTCCTCTTCGGTGATGGGCGACTGCGGGAGGACCCACTCCTTCGGGACCTCCTCGCCCGCGAAGATCATCTGCGCGGCGAGCAGCGGCGTACGCCACTGGAAGTTGGAGTAGACGGGCGCGAGCGCGACCAGGTCGTCGGTCTCGGCCCACTTGCGCAGGAAGCTCATCTCGTCCTCTCCGGTGATGACCGGGTAGTCGACACCAGCGTCCTCGAACGCCTCGAGCGCGGCCACCGCGCCGTCGCCGGCGTCCATCCAGATGCCGTCGACCTCGCCCTCGGCGAGCGCGTCGGTGATGATGCCCTTGATCTTCGTCGGGTCGGCGCCGGTGAAGTAGTCGGTCGCGTTGATCCCGTTCTCCTCGAAGATCTTCTGCGCGGACTGCCAGCGGGTCTCGAGCACGTCCACGCCGGGCAGGATCCGCAGCGCGATCACGTTCGCGCCCTCGTCGAGGTTCTCCACGAGGAAGTTGGCGGAGTCGATGCCCCAGGCGTAGCCACCGATCGGGTGGATGAACGTGGTGGCGCAGTCGGACTGCACGCCGCGGTCGAAGACGATCACCGGCTTGCCGGTGTCGCAGGCCTTCTCCACGGCCGGAGTCATCGCCGCGGTGGAGTTGGGCGAGATGATGAAGGCGTCGCAGTTGCCTTCCTTGATGAGGAACTCGATGTCGGCGATCTGGGTGTCGTCGTTGTCGCCGGCGTCACGCACCGTGAACTTGCCGATGACGCCCTCGTCCTGGAGCTGCTTGACCTGCTGGCCCATGGTGATGAAGCCGGTCTGCCGCCACGGGTTGCTGACCGATGCGTTGGCGAAGCAGACGTCCTGGGGACCCTTCGCCTTGAACTTCGCCGTATCGCTCATCTCACCGTCGATGTACTGCAGCCACGGCTGGTCCGCCGGCCCCTCGAAGGTGGCCGAACGCTCCGCATCCTGCTTGTCCATGTCCTCCTGGCTGAAGAACGAGGTGTCTTCCGAGGCGTCCTCGGCGCCGCTCTCGTTGGTCTGGCCGCTGTCCTCGGCATTCGACCCCGGGTCTTCGGCGTCGGTGCTACACCCCGCGAGCAATACCAGCACCGTGGCGGACGCGAGCGTCCCCCTGATGATCCTGCGCATCAGTTCTCTCCTGTGTTCGCGCCCTCTGCGGGCTGGTTGGGTCTTGAAGAAGGTCGTTCGGGAGCCGACCTTGCGGTCGCGGACGCGGCCCGCTTGGGCCTGCGCCTCCCCCAGGCGCGGCCTCCCAGGGCCACGAAGACGACGATGATGATGCCCTGGACGGTCGGCCGCCAGGTGTCCTCGAGACCGAGGAACGACTGGGACTTCAGCAGGGTGACGACCAGTTCGAGTGCGATCGCTCCCATCCCCGCCGACAGCACCCAGCCTCGCCCGCCGCCGAGGACGACGCCGCCGAGGACCACCGCCGTGATGGCGGCGAACTCGTAGCCCTTGCCGATCTGCGGGTTGACGCCGGCCTGGCCGACGAGGAGGATCCCGGCGATCGAGGCGGCGAGCGCGCTCAGCACGAAGGCCTTGGTCTTGAGCAGCCAGACCGACGAGCCGGAGTACGTCGTCGCCGCCGGGTTGTCGCCGACGGCGACCAGCGTCCGCCCGAACGGCCTGCGCATGAGCCACCACGCTCCGATCGCGATCGCGACCAGGAGGATGACCGCGTAGGGCATGATCTCGGTGATCGGGAAGCTCTCGATGCCGCCACGCCCCAACTCCCGGAAGTTGTCCGACGGGTTGTTGCCGACCGAGCCTCCCGTGCGCCACCCGACGAAGCCCGTGAGGGCGAGCATCATCCCCAGGGTGACGATGAAGCTCGGCACCTTGAGGAGCGTCGTGGCCAGCCCGTTGGCAACTCCGATGGCGGTGCCGACGAGCAGCATCACGATGAGACCGGGCACGATCCGGGAGTCGTCGTCGGCGATGAACTGCCCGGCGAGCACGACCTGGGTGGCGATCACGGCACCCATCGACAGGTCGAACTCGCCGCTGACGATCACGAAGTACTGTCCGATCGCGGCGATGGCGATCGGAGCGGCACGGCCCAGGAAGCGGATCAGGAAGCCGGGCTCACCGAAGTTGGGGTTGTTCGCGACCAGCAGGACGAGGGCGGCAAGCGCGAGCAGGTAGACCCAGCCGCCCGGCGACAGCATGTTGCGCACGAAGCGAGCGCCGAGACCGCCGGTCGAGGCTGGCAGGGCCGGACGCGGCTCGGTCTCGGTCGTCGTGATGATCGGCGTACTCATCGGGCTACCCCCGGCGTTGCCTCGAGGACGCTCGCCCGGTCGAACCGGGCCGGCCTTCGCTCGATGCTGCGGCGGGCATAGACGGCCACGGCCGCCACGATGACGATCCCCTTGATCCCGTCGCGCAGGAAGGGGTCGAGCTCGATCGCGGCCATCACGTTGTCGAGCACCGCGAAGATCGCGACACCGGCGATGGTGCCGGCGATATTGCCCTTTCCGCCGGCCAGCAGCGTCCCGCCGAGGACGACTGCCGCGATCGACATCAGGTCGTAGACGCCCTGCTGGCCCTGGGTCGGCTGACCGACGTCGAGCCGGGCGACCAGGAACAGGCCGGCGATGGCCGCCAGGAGAGAGCACATCACGTGCGCCGCGATGATCGGCACGTTGGTCCGCAGCCCCGACATCCGCGCCACGTCGGCGCTGCCGCCGACCGCGTAGATCTGGTGGCCGAGGCGGGTGCGTCGCAGCATGAGCGCCACCCCGACCGCGAAGATGATCATGATCAGGAACGGCAACGGCAGCAGCGCGATGTTGAGGTTGTCCAGCTGCTGGAAGGCACTCGGAGCGTTGCCGTGGCTGCCCTGGTAGTTGGTGCCCAGGTAGCCGGAGATGATCAGCCCCGTGCCGAGCGTGGCGACGAACCCGTGGACCTTGAGTCCGGTCACGATCAGTCCGTTGGCCAGGCCGATGGCGGCGGCCAGGCCGAGGGTGAGGAGGACGGCCGGGAGGATCTTGCCCGACTGACCTGCCATGATCCCCGCCGAGACCACGCTGGCCAGGCTGAGCACGAAGGGCACGGAGAGGTCCAGGGAGCCGACCAGGATCACCAGGGTCTGGCCGATGGCCACGAACCCGAGGGTGACCATCGCGTTGAGGATGTTGTCGAGGTTGCCCGAGCTGAAGAGGTTGCCGCCGTTCGCCCCGGTGACCACGGCGCCCAGAATGATCGCGACCACCAGGACGCCGTAGACGATGGTGGTCGAGCTGATGTTGTTGAGCCGGGCGGCGAGCGTCTGGTTCGTCGACATCAGGCCACCTGCTCGTCGGCCGCGCCGGTCGCCATCGCGAGAACCTGCTCCTCCGTGGGCCCGGCCTCCAGCTCGCCGGCGATCCGGCCGTCTCGCATCACCAGGATCCGATCGGACATGCCGATCACCTCGGGGAGCTCGCTGGAGACCATCAGGATCGCGACACCGTCCGCGACGAGGCTGCGCATCACCTCGTAGATGGCGTGCTTCGCGCCGATGTCGATGCCGCGGGTCGGCTCATCCATCAGCACCACGCCTGGGTTGGTCGCGAGCCATCGGGTGAGGACCACCTTCTGCTGGTTCCCACCGGAGAGGGAAGCCGCCTCCTGGTCGAGCGATCGGGCCGCCACCGCGAGCGTCGCCATCGTGGCGGGGACCGACTTGCGGGCTGCGCCGGTGCGTCGGGGGAAGACGGCACGGACGACGCCGAGCGCGTTGTCGAGGATGGGCTGTCGCAGTGCGAGGCCGGTCGCCTTGCGGTCCTCGGTGATCAGGGCCAACCCGCTCTTGATGGCCCGCCGCGGACCTGTGACGTTCGCCGGGCTGCCGTCGACCGTCATCTCGCCGCGATTGAAGGGGCTGATGCCGAAGACGCCCTCGAGGACCTCCGTACGTCCCGAGCCCTGCAGTCCGGCGAGGCCGACGATCTCGCCGGCGCGCAGCTCGAGGTCGATTCCGTCGACGAACTGGTTTCCGGCGCCGGAGAGGCTGAGCCGGACGTCACCGACCTCGGTGCCCTCGAGCTTGTCGGGGAAGTAGGAGCTCAGGGAGCGCCCGACCATCAGCCGCACCAGGGACGCCTCGGTGAGCTCGGACGCCGGCTTGGTCGCCACGTGCTTGCCGTCCTTGAGGACCGTGATCGTCGAGCTCAGGTGGAAGATCTCCTTGAGCCGGTGGGAGACGTAGACGATCGCGACGCCGCGCTCCTTGAGCCGCTCGATGATCGAGTAGAGGAGCTCGACCTCGTGGTCGGCGAGTGCCGCGGTCGGCTCGTCCATCTGGATGACCTTTGTGTCGAAGCTGACGGCCTTGGCGATCTCGACGATCTGCTGCTCGGCCACCGAGAGGGTGCGGACCAGCGCACCGGGCTTGATGCCCTCGACGCCGAGGCCCTCGAAGAGCTCCTCGGTGTCGTCCCGCATCTTGGCGCGGTCGACGATGCCCATGCGGCGCGGCTCACGACCCAGGTAGATGTTCTCGGCGATCGTGCGCTCCGGGAGCAGGTTGAACTCCTGGAAGACCGTGGAGACTCCGGCCTGCTGGGCCTGGACAGGGTGGCTGAAGCTGACCGTCTTGCCGTCGATCTGGATCTGGCCGCCGTCGGGCGTGTAGACACCGGCCAGCATCTTCATCAAGGTGGACTTCCCAGCGCCGTTCTCACCGATCAGCCCGTGGACCTGACCCGGCATCAGGCGGAGATCGACGTCGGAGAGAACGGTGTTTCCGAAGAAGCTCTTCGTCATTCCGGTGGCGACCAGCACTGGGTCGGCGCCAGGCGGTGGTGTTGTGGGTTCGAACACTGCCATACTGTGACAGACAGCACGCACTTATGTCGAGTTGTTGCGAAAGTAGCACGGCAACGTGCGCAAGTTGCAATTGTGCGCCGACCGCTGCGCGCAGGCGAGCGAGATTTCTCGGGCTGTTTCCGCCAGTCTTCGGGAATCACGTTGAATCGTCAATCGTTGTGCCGAGCGTGAACGATCGGATGCCCGCCCTCTACATCGGACACGGCGCACCGCCGCTCCTCGACGACCCGACGTGGTCCGGCCAGCTCTCCTCCTGGGCCGGCAGGCTGCCTCGCCCGAGAGCGATCCTGATCGTCAGCGCCCACTGGGAGTCGGCGCCGATCAGCCTGAGCGCGAGTCGGGCCCCGCTCGTCTACGACTTCGGCGGATTCGACCCGAAGTACTATCGGACGCTCTACGAGACGCCGGACGCGTCCAGGCTCGCGCAGCAGGTCGCGGCGATGATGCCGGCGGGCGAGCCGGTGCATCAGCACGCCAGCCGCGGGCTCGACCACGGCGCCTGGGTCCCGCTGAAGATCATGTACCCCGAGGCCGACGTCCCGGTCCTGCAGATGTCGCTGCCCAACCAAGACCCGCGCCGGCTCCTGAGGCTCGGTGAGCGCCTTCGCCCCCTTCGCGACGAGGGCGTCCTCATCATCGGCTCGGGCTTCCTCACCCATGGCCTGCCCTTCCTCACCGACCGGAGTCTCGACGCGCAGGCGCCGGGCTGGTCCTCGGACTTCGACGCGTGGGCCGCCGATGCGCTCGACCGTGGCGACGTCGACACCCTCGCCGACTTCCGCCACCTCGCGCCCGGGATGCCCTACGCCCATCCCACCGTCGAGCACTACAGTCCGCTCTTCGTCACCCTCGGCGCGGCGACCGACGCCTCGGCGCCCGGTGAGCAGGTGATCGACGGCTTCTGGCTGGGGCTCTCGAAGCGCTCGCTCCAGGTCGCCTGACTCACAGCCGGACGGCACCATGCGCCGCCCTACGATGGCCGCCATGCGGTTCCTCTCCATCCAGTCCCACGTCGCCTACGGCCACGTCGGCAACTCCGCGGCGGTGTTCCCGCTGCAGCGGCTCGGCCACGAGGTGTGGCCGGTCCTCACGGTGAACTTCTCCAACCACACGGGGTACGGCGCGTGGCGCGGGCCGCTGATCTCCCCCGACGACGTGCGCGCGGTGATCACCGGGATCGAGGACCGCGGTGCGCTTCCGACCTGCGACGCGGTGCTCTCGGGCTACCTGGGCGGCGCGGGCATCGCCGAGGTGGTCGTCGACGCGGTCGCCCGGGTCAAGGCGGCCAACACCGAGGCGACGTACACCTGTGACCCGGTGATGGGCAACGCGAAGTCCGGCTGCTTCGTCGATCCCGCCATCCCGCAGATCATCCGTGAGCGAGTGGTGCCGGTCGCCGACATCGTCACTCCCAACCAGTTCGAGCTCGGCTTCCTCACCGGCCGCGAGCAGATCGGCTCCGGCCCCGCCGAGCTCACCGAGATCCTCGCCGCTGCCGACGAGGCGAGGCAACTGGGACCCTCGACGATCCTCGTCACCTCGGTCGAGCGCGCCGGCGAGCCCGACGACCTGATCGAGATGCTCGTCGTCCGCGCCGACGGCGCCTGGCTGGTGACCACGCCGCGCCTGCCGATGAAGGCCAACGGCTCCGGCGATCTCACCGCCGCCCTGTTCACCGCCCACCTGCGCGAGACCGGCTCACCCGCAGAGGCGCTCGCCCGTACGGCGTCCAGCGTCTTCGCCGTCCTGCAGTGCACCCTCGACTCCGGCGAGCGCGAGCTTCGCCTGATCGCCGCCCAGGACTCGATCGCGCACCCGGCGGGCGAGTTCGCGGTGAGACGAGTCCGCTGAGAGCACCGCAACGTCATACGTCTTCCCAGCTATTGGAAGACGTATGACGTTGCGGGTGCGGAGCCGCCTGTCAGGATTGAACTGACGACCGTCCGCTTACAAGGCGGGTGCTCTACCACTGAGCTAAGGCGGCGATGCCGCTGTCGCGGCGCTCCGAATCCTACCGACCTCTCAGTCGCCTGGAACGACCTGCACCTTGAGGGAGTCGGATGAGCCGGCGCGGCGCACGGCCTCGGCGTACTCCTCCAGAGTGAGGACGTCGGTGACCAGCGGCCGGAGGACGTCGGCGAGGTCGACCATCAGCTCCGCCGCGGCGGAGTAGCGGCCGGCCAGCGAGTTGGAGCCGACGATGGTGAGCTCCTTCGCATAGACCTCCAGCGGAGACAGGCTCACCCTGGCGTCGGCGTGCGCGACGCCCACCTGGACCAGCCGGCCGCGCACGCCCAGGAGATCGACCGCGGACTGGATCGCGGCGGGATGGCCGCTGGCGTCGACCGCCAGGTCGACGAGACCGTCCGCGCCGAGCTCACTCACCGACGCCACGGCGCGATCGGCGCCGAAGCCTCGCACTCGCTCGCGCCTCCCGGCGTGCGGCTCGACCACCTCGATCGAAGTGGCGCCCAGGTGGCGGGCGACGGCGACCGTCAGCGCACCGATCGGCCCGGCGCCGAAGACCACCATGCGGTCGGACTCCCAGCCCGGAGCTCGTTCGACGGCGTGCAGGACGCACGAGAGCGGCTCGACGAGCGCGCCCGCGAGCGGGTCCAGATCGTCGGAGAGCCGGTGTACGACGCTCGCCGGCACGACGACGTACTCGGCGCACGACCCGTCGACGGAGATGCCGACCGCCTCGAGGCTCACGCACAGGTTGATCGCCCCCAGCGCGCACCACCGGCACGCACCGCAGCTGATATTGGGGTCGATGCCGACGAAATCGCCCTCGGCGACGCCGCTGACGCCCGAGCCCACGCCGACGACATCGCCGGCGAACTCGTGGCCGGGCACGACCGGGTAGCGCCCGTGCGCGTAGCTGCCTTCGATCAGGCGGAGGTCGGTGCCGCACACGCCCGTGGCGCTCGGGCGGATCAGCACCTCGCCCACCCCGGGCGTCGGCACCGGAAGGTCCCGGACCTCGAGCCCACCTCGCCCGTCGACCACGACCGCTCGCATCGAGACGCTCACTTCACCGCACCGAACAGCAGACCACGGACGAGGGACTTCTGGGCGAGCCAGCCACAGATCACCACGGGAAGGCTGACCAGCGTGGCGACCGCGGCGACATGCGCCGTGTAGAGCTCACCGAAGCTGAGGAACTTCTGCAGGAACAGGGGCAGGGTCGAGGTCGAGCTGGTCAGGTTCACGGCATAGAAGTACTCGTTCCAGGAGAAGACCGCACACAGCAGCGCCGTCGACGCCAGCCCGGGACGGATCAGCGGGATGATGATCGTGCGTAGGGTGCCCCACCGGGTCGCGCCGTCGACCGCTGCGGCCTCGAGGACCTCGGGCGGGATCTCCTGCATGAACGAGCGGATCATCCAGATGCCGAGCGGCAGGTTCATGCCCAGATGCATGATCAGCAGCACCGTAAGCGTGTTGAGCATGCCGACCTCGTTCGCGATCACGTAGATCGGGATGATGCCGGCGGCGACCGGCATCATCTTGGTCGAGATGAAGAAGAACAGCACGTCCTGGGACTTCTCCACCGGCTGGATCGACAGTGCGTACGCCGCCGGGACGGCCAGCAGCAGGACCAGCAGTGTGGAGACGATCACGACGATCGCCGAGTTGGCGGCGTAGGGACCGAAGCCCGCGTTCAGCGCCTCCTGGTAGTTGCTCAGCGTCGGCGTGAACAGGAGCTTCGGTGTGTCCGCGGCCGCATCCGTCTCCGTCTGCAGGCTCTTGAGGACCATGTAGGCGATCGGCAGGAAGAGCAGCAGGCTGCCCACCCAGCCGAAGGTGGCGATCGCGGCGCCTCGCAGGCGGCTCGGTCTCATCGTCGTCCCTCCGTCTGGAAGATGCCGGACAGCAGCCGCAACGCGGGCAGCACCAGCAGGATGGTCAGCACCAGGGAGACGACTCCGAAGGCGGAAGCCTTGCCGAGGTCGAAGCTGTTGAAGCCCTGGGCGTAGATGTAGTAGGTGATATTGGTCGTCTTGTACGACGGACCGCCCGCGGTGAGCAGGGCGATCTCGCCGAAGGTCTGGATGAGGTTCATGGCCAGCAGCAGCGCGGAGAGCTCGATGAACGGCCGCAGGTGCGGCAGCAGGATGTAGCGGAACTGCCGCAGCCCGCCGGCGCCGTCGATGCGCGCGGCCTCGAGCTGATCGGCCGGCGCACCCTGGAGGCCCGCCAGCAGGATGAGCAGCGCGAACGGGGCGAAACGCCAGGTGAGCAGGATGATCAACGCGGCCTGCGGATGCTCGGTGAGCCACGAGATCGACGGCAGGCCGAGCGTGCGCGAGATCCAGCCGAAGAGCCCGAAGCTGGGGTCGAACATCGCGCTGCGCCAGAAGAGGGTCACCGCCACCGGCATCGCGAAGAACGGGGTGATCGCGAGCGTCCGAGCCAGTCCCCGTCCGGGGAAGGCGTGGTTGAGGGCGAGCGCCAGGAGCATGCCGACCACGATGCAGGCGATCGTCGCTCCGCCGGTCGTCACAACCGTGGTGAGGATCGACTTCCAGAAGATCCGGTCCTCGAACGCGGCAACGAAGTTGTCACCGCCGTTGAAGCCCTGCCGGCCGCCGCTCAGCAGGTTCCACTTCTGGAAGCTGTAGACGATGGTCAGCGCGAACGGGATCTGGGTGAGAGCGAGCGTGAAGATCAACGCCGGAAGCAGCGGGCCCCGGCGACGCCAGCGCTCGCGAGCGCTGGGCTTGCCGGCGCTGGGCCGGACGGTCGCACCCGGCGGTGGGGAGATCTGGACTGTGGTCATGAGTCGCCTCATTCTGTGCTGTTCCCGCCGCCGGTCGGGCGGCGGGAACAGCACGCTGTGGTCGGGAGCGGATCAGTCGCCGTATCCGGCGGAAGACATCGCCTTCTCGGTGTAGGCCTGGCTCTTCTCGAGCGCCTCGCTCACCGTCTGGTCCCCGCTGATGGCGCCGGCCACCTGCTGGGACACGTAGTCGCCGATGTCGACGAACTCGGGAATCTGCACGTACTGCACGCCGCTGTAGGGCACCGGGTCGACCGTCGTCTGCTCAGGGTTGGCCGCCTCGATCGAGCGCATCGTGAGGTCGGCATAGGCACTGGCCGCCTCCTGGTACTCGGGGAGTTCGTACGTCGAGGCGCGCGACCCGGGCGGGATGCTGTCCCAGCCGGCCTTCTCACCGGCGAGCTTGATGTAGTCCTTGCTGGTCACCCAGGAGATGAACTTCCAGGCGGCGTCGGGGTTCTTGCTGCTCGCGGTGATGCCGAGACCCCACGACCACAGCCATCCGGACGCCAGGTCGGCCGGCCCGGTCGGGGCCATCGCGAAGCCGATGTTCTCGGCGACCTCCGGAGTTGCCTCGCCGAGGACGGAGCCGGCGAAGACCGTGTCGTCGTACCACATCGCGGTCTTGCCCTGAGACATCTGCTGGAGGCAGCCCTCCCAGCCGTCCTTGGCGGCGTCGGGCTGCCCGTGCTCGCGGAGCAGGTCGACGTAGAAGGAGACGGCCTCCTCGGTCTTCGGGTCGGTCAGCTGCGGGCCCCAGTCCTCATCGAACCATCGGCCGCCGAAGGTGTTGATCACCGTGGTGAGCGACGCGAGGTTCTGCCCCCAACCGGGAAGGCCACGAAGGCAGATGCCGCTGACGCCTGCGGCCTCGTCGTCCATCTTCGCCGCCGCGGCTGCGACCTCGTCCCAGGTGGGGGTCTCGGAGATCTCAACGCCGGCCTTCTTAGCGAGATCCTTGCGGTAGAAGAGGAACGAGGAGGAGCCGTAGAACGGCGCGCCGTACAGCTGGTCGTCGGCCGAGACGATCTCCTTGATCGGCTGCAGGAGGTCCGCCTCGTCCCACGCGGCGTCGTCGGCGACGTAGTCGTCGAGCGGCAGGATCCACTCGTTCCCCGCCCAGATCGGGACCTCGTAGCTGCCCATCATCACCACGTCGAACTGGCCGGCGTTGGTGGCCACGTCCTTGGTGACGGTCGGCCGAAGGTCATTCTCCGGGAGGGTGGTGAAGTTGACCTTGATGCCGGGGTTCTTCTTCTCGAAGTCGGCGATCAGCGACTCGGCCGTCTTCATCTGTGGGTTGGCCGCCAGGGCGACGTTGATCGTGACCTCTCCGTCGGGCCCGGTGCTGGCGCCGTCCGTCGAGCACGCGGCCAACGTCGCCGTCAGCACGGTGGCCGCAGTGGCCGCAGCCACGCGAGTGAGCCGCGGTCGCGCGGCGAAGGGAGTGGACATCCGTTTCGTTTCCTTCTCGTCCGTTTCGTACGTATTGTACGTACAACTTGTGGTGAGTCTGACCACTCCCCGGGGCCGTGTCAAGACCCTGGGGCAGATCAGGGGCGAAGTCTCAGGCTTCGGTCCGAGCCGCGCGCTGCGCCGACTCGAGGATCAGCACGACGGCCATCGCACCCGGGTCGGCGACACCCCGAGCCGCTTCCCCGACATAGCTCGCCCGACCCTTGCGGCCCACGAGGCCGGCGGTGCTCTCGGCCCCGGCGCGGGCCGCGTCGACCGCCCCGGCGAGGCGCTCCCCCGTGATGGCATCCGCACCCGCGGGACTCTCGAGGCTGACGACGGCCGGCTCGAGGGCGTCGACCATCGTCTTGTCGCCGACCTTCGCCTTCCCGTAGCGCTGCACCGTCGCCAGCCCGGCGGCGAGCCCTGCGGCCAGCTCGTCGACGGTCGGCTCGACATCCGTCGCACAGCGCGAGAGCTCACGGAAGAACATGCCGAAGAGCGGCCCGCTCGTCCCGCCGGTGCCGAGGAAGCCTCGCGAGACCGCGGTCAGCCAGTCGGCGAAGCCGGACGGCGACGTCTGCTCGATCTCGCCCTCGACGCGCCTGAACGCGCTCGTCAGGTTGTTGCCGAAGTCGCCGTCACCGGCCTGACGGTCCAGGTCGCCGAGGCGCGCGGCCTCGCCGGCGAAGACGACGAGCATCTCCTCGACCCAGCGGCCGCCGAAACCGGCGGGGAGCTGCCGCGTCTGTGTCCGGTCTCCAGTCATCTTCTCGTTCCTCACCAGGTCAGGGCCGGGGTACGCACGGGCGCGTCCCACAAGCCGAGGGTCGTCTCGTCGAGGGGCACGAGCGTCACAGAGAGTCCGTGCATGTCCAGCGAGGTCACGTATGACCCGACCAGCCACCGAGCGGGGCCGATGCCGTGCCGGCCCAGAGCGTCTCGTACCGAGCGGGTGGCCACCTGCAGCTCCAACGGGTAGGCGCCGCCGAGACCGTTGAGGATCACGAGCAGCGGGGCGTCCCGACTCGGCTCCACCGCCTCCAGCAGCGGCTCGACGAGCCGATCCGCCAACTCGTCAGCGGAGGCGTAGGGGACCCGCGCGCGGCCGCGCTCGCCGTGGATGCCGACGCCGAACTCGACCTCGTCGACCCCGAGGTCGAACGCCGCACGGGTCTCCCCCGGGTGCGTGCCTGCCTGTAGGGCAAGCGCCATCGACCGTGACCGGGCAGCGACCTCGCGCCCGATCCCCGCGACGACGCCGAGATCTGCGCCCTGCTCCGCCGCGGCGCCGCACAGCTTCTCCACCGCCAGGACCGCCGCGGTGCCGCGACGGCCCGGGCCGCCCTCGGGCCCGCCGTCGGTGGCGAGGTCGTCGTCGACGAGCACCGTCTCGATGCGCAGCCCCTGGTCGTCCGCGGCGATCTCCTCGGCGATCGTGAAGTTCAAGACGTCGCCCGTGTAGTTCTTCACGATGTGCACGACCCCGCGCCCCGAGTCGGCGGCCAACGTGGCCTCGTACAACTGGAGGGCCGTGGGGCTGGCGAAGACGGCGCCGGGCACGGCGACGTCGAGCATGCCCACGCCGACGAACCCGGCATGCAGCGGCTCATGCCCCGAGCCGCCCCCAGAGATCAGCCCGACCTTGTCGGACGCGGGCTCGGCCCGCCTGACGAACCCGTGCTCGGGTTGGAAGGCCACCAGCTCGGGATGCGCGATCTGGAGGCCCTCGAGTGCCTCCTCGACCATCCGATGGGGGTCGTTGGCGATGTGACGTCGCATCCGGGCTCCTGTCGATCCACGTTTCCCTGCCCCTTCCGGGAGGGGTTGCCAGAGCACCACGCTAGACCCTACAGTCAGACCTGTCCATACTGTCCGTACAATCAGTGTCGCCTGTCGAGGAGCCCAACCGATGTCCATGACCTACCGCCTGCGCCGCACCCTCCCACTCGACCGCGCGGCGATCATCATGCCCGTCGATCACGGCCTGATCTTCGACCGCGTCGAGGGCCTCGAGACCCCCTCGGCACTCTTCCCCGCCTGGGGCGAGGCCGACATCACCGGCTTCATGCTCACCCCCGGGCAGGCGCGCCAGAGCGAGGCCTGGTTCGCGGAGCACCCGCACCTGTGCCGCGTGCTCACCATCGACACCTACTACGACTACCGCCTCCTCGACGGCAACGGCTCCCACCAGCTGATCACGACCGTCGAGGAAGCCGTGCGACTCGGCGTCGACGCCGTCAAGATGCTCTTCCCCTGGAACATGGACAACCGCGAGCGCGCCACGATCTGCCGTCGTGTCGGCGAGGTCATCGCCAAGTGCGACGCCTGGGACATCCCGCTCGTTCTCGAGCCGGTGCTCATCGGCGCACCCCGGACCGAGGAGGTCGTCGTCGAGGAGGAGCGGGTGGCCCGCATCGCCTACGACCTGGGCGCGCACATCATCAAGATCGCCTTCCCGGGCGAGGAGCGCACTCGCAGGCTCGTCGACGAGCTGGGCGTTCCGCTGGTGATCGCGGGCGGACCCAAGGCCGGGACCGTCGAGGACACCGTCGACGCGGTGGCGCAGACGATCAGGTCCGGCGCCCGTGGCATCATCGTCGGCCGCAACATCTGGCAGCGCGAGCGCGCGGAGGCCGAGGCGACGCTCGACAAGATCGCCGCCCTCACGCGGGGCGTGTCCTTCGACGCCTGAGCCGCGACACGACGAGGGGCGGAGCGAGCGGGATGACACGGCGGCCGATCGTGTGCGGAGTCGACCTGGGCAGCACCAACCTCAAGGTCGTGGCCGTCGACGAGAGCGGCGCCGTGGTCGGCCGCGGGCACCAACCCACGCGGCGGTCAGAGGGCGACGGTGCGGTCGACGTACGCCGGCTGACCGCGACCGTCGAGGACCTCATCATGTCGGTGTGCGGGGACCGGTTCGCAGTCGCGGCCGTGGCGATCGCGGGTGTGGGTGAGGACGGGGTGCTCGTCGACGACCGACTCACTCCGCTCACCACTGCGTTGCCCTGGTTCCACCCGGTCCGTCAGCGGGTGCTCGCCGATCTCCGCGCGGAGTACGGCGAGGTGCTGCTCGACGCGCCGGACCTGCCGGTCCGCACCGATCCGGCTCGCACCTTGGTCGGCTGGTCCTGGGCGCGCCGGCAGGCAGTGCACGCATCACACTGGATCGCACTCACCGACTACGTCCCCTGTGCCTGGCTCGGCCGGCCCTTCATGAGCGACACGCTCGCCGCGCGGACAGCGGCCTGGCTGCCCGGACCGCGGGCATGGGCCCATGGCCGAGTGCTGGCGACGCTCGGAGATCAAGGCCTGCTGCCACCCGTCGTCCCCTCCGGCACGGCCCTCGGCCCGCTGCTCTCGTCACGGCTGCGCGAAGCCGGCGTCCTCGACGCCGAGGCACTTGTCGTGGCCGGCGGTCATGACCACCCGGTCGGCGGCTGGGCCGTCAACCGGCTGCAGCCGGGCGCAGTTCTCGACTCGATGGGGACGGCCGAGGTGCTGACGACCCAGTCGTCGCAGCCCGACGTCGCCCGCACGGCCACGATCGACGTCGCCCCCGGCATCCGCGGCACCGGCACGACACTCCTCACCGTGCTCGAGCTCGACCGAAATGTCGCCTGGGCCCGCCGGGACGAGGCGGTGTCCGACGCGCTGACGGCACTCATCGCCGGAGACCTCGAGCCCTCGGCGGCGCTCGAGGGATTCCTGCCCGGCACCTCCGGCGGCGGCAAGCCCGGCTACACCGCGGACATCCCGGTCGGAGCGCACGACCGGGCGTCGGTCGTCCTGGCCACGCTCGCCCGGCTCGGCGCAACGGCCACGGCGGGCCTCGTCGCCCCGGGGCAGCATCCGCAGTGCGTGTTCGCCGCCGGCGGCTGGAGTCGATCCCCCGGCTGGATGCGCATCAAGCGCGCACACACGCCGTACCCGCTGGAGGCACTACCGGAGAGCGAGGTCACCGGAGTAGGAGCCGCACTGCTCGCGGCGGAGGCGATCGGCTGGCGACCGAGCGCCGGGACTGCCCTCGGGCGGGCCGAGAAGAGGCAGTGACGGCGCCGATCGGCCCGGGTCACTAACATGCCCACCTGGAGATGTCGTAGGCACTCGGGAGGGAGCAGGAGGAGTGATCGATCGCAGCTCGCCGACGCCCTACTACGAGCAGCTCTACTCGCTGTTGCTCGAGAAGATCCGCCAGGGAGAGCTCGCCGAGGGTGACCGGCTGCCCGGCGAGAGCGAGCTGCACCGCGACTACGAGCTGTCACGGGCGACCGTCCGGCAGGCGCTCGAGGTGCTGGAGTCGCGCGGCTGGGCCCGCCGCGTTCCCCACCGGGGCTACTTCGCCAGTCGGCCTTCGGACGGCGAGGGCTGGCACATCGAGAGCGACCAGGGCTTCCTCGACGCCACCATCGCCCACGGCAACGACCGCGTCCGCACCGATGTCCTCCGCGCCACCCACGACCTCCTGCCGGAGCATGCGACCAGGGCGCTCGGGCTCGCCGACGGCGAGCGAGGGTTCGTGCTCACCCGCCTGCGGTACGTCGACGACCGGCGGGTGCTCTTCAGCACCAACTTCAGCCCGGCGGTGGTGGCCCCCGTTGTCTCCGCCGCAGCGCAGGTGCTCGTCGGCCGCAGCTCACTCACCGAGGCCCTCCGCGAGGGCGGCTTCGTGCCGACCGGGGCTCGTCGGGTGATCCACGCCCTGCCCGTCGCCGGGGAGGTCGCCGAGCACCTCCACCTGGAGGTGGGCACCCCGGTCCTACGGATCCGCTCGACGACCTGGGACAAGAGCGGCACGCCGTACGACTACTACGAGACCTGGCTGCGTAGTGACGTGATCCCGATCGAGCTCAACACCAGCACGGTCCGCGGCTGAAACGCGACTACTCTTCTGCGCATGGCAGTCCGCTTCGTCACGAATCGGCCGGATCCCGCGATCGTCACGCTGCCCTGGGGCCTGCCGCTGGCGGAGTGGTCAGACAGGTACGTCGTTCCGCTCCCCCGGGGTCTCTCTCGTCACGTCGTGCGGATCGTCCGGCTGGGCGTGAACAACTACGCGGTCAAGGAGACCCAGGAGCCGATGGCGTTCCGGGAGTACCGGCTGCTGCGCGACCTCCAGCGGCTCGGGCTCCCCGCCGTGACTCCGCAGGCGGTGGTCACGGGTCGCGAGGACGACCTCGACGAGGAGCTGCCTGCGTGCCTGGTGACGCAGCACCTGAAGTTCTCGCTGCCCTACCGCAGCCTGTTCGCGCACGGGATGACCGCCGACAACCTGCCCAGCCTGATCGACGCGATCGTCGTCCTGCTGGTCCGGCTCCACCTGGCCGGCTTCTTCTGGGGGGACGTGTCGCTGTCCAACGTGCTCTTCCGCCGCGACGCCGGCGCCTTCACGGCGTACCTCGTCGATGCCGAGACCGGCGAGCTGCGGCCCGAGCTCTCCACCCAGATGCGCGAGTACGACGTCACCGTCGGCTGCGAGAACATCTTCGCCGAGCTCCTCGACCTCCAGGCGAGTGAGTCGCTCGCGGCGGAGGTCCAGGCGCACGAGATCATCGAGCTGCTCGAGGAGCGCTATCAGGCCCTGTGGCATGAGCTCACCGGGCAGCAGGAGTTCCCCACCGACGAGATGTGGCGCATCCAGGAGCGCATCGAGCGGCTCAACGACCTCGGCTTCGACGTCGACGAGCTCGACATCGTGACGGACTGGGACGGCGACCGGGTGAGCATCCAGCCCAAGGTCGTCGAGCTCGGCCACCACCGACGCGAGCTGCAGAGCCTCACCGGCCTCACCGTCGAGGACAACCAGGCCCGACGGATGCTCAACGACATCGCCGCGTTCTCCGCCCACTTCGGCTACGGTCGGGAGGACCCGATGCTGACCGCCAACCGGTGGATGGCGGAGATCTTCGAGCCCATCATCGCGATGGTGCCGACCGAAGCGCGCGGAAAGCTCGAGCCGGCCGAGATCTTCCACGAGATCCTCGTGCACCGCTGGTACCTCTCGGAGAAGGCCGGCGAGGAGGTGGGCATCTTCGACGCCGCCCGCGACTACATAGAGAAGGTGCTCGCCACCAAGCCCGAGGAGGCCATCACCTCCGCTCCCGCGATCAGACCGAGTGACCTGGACGACCCGCTGCCGTGAACTGGTGGCCCGTGCTCGGCGGAGCCGCCGTCACCCTCCTCACGGTCTGGCTCGTGCTGATCGCGGCGCTGTGGGTCCTGCGGCCGGACGCGGCCTCCGCCCGTACGGCGCTCCGGCTGCTGCCCGACCTGCTGCGGATGCTCAAGCGGCTGGCCGCCGACCCGGCCCTTCCTCGCGGCGTCCGCCTCAGGCTCTGGCTGGTTCTCGGGTATCTCGCCGTTCCGATCGACCTGGTCCCCGACGTCCTCCCCGTGATCGGCTACGCGGACGATGTCATCGTCCTCGGCCTGGTGCTCCGCTCCGTCGTACGGCGCGCCGGCGCCGAGGCGCTCGAGCGGCACTGGCCGGGCGACCCGGCCGGCCTCGACGTCGTCCGCCGCCTGGCGGGCCTCTAGCCTCGGACGGTCACCTGCGTCGGTCGGGCTGCTCCCTTCGAGAGGGCAGGTCGTCGAGTGACGGGAGCGCGTAGTCCAGCTCCTCGAGTTCGGAGACCACGAAGCTGCCGTTGGTCTGGAGCGTGACCGACTGGATCGCCACCGGTCGCCCGTCGCGATAGGTGACCAGGCTGATGTCCGCCGCGCGGCGGGGCTTGCTGCCGATCGCGATGGCGTACGCCGCGCCGCCCGTCGTACCGGTCGTGTAGGTGTAGCCGACCTCCCCGTCGGCCCCAACGACTGCTTCCGGGCCCTGGCGCAGGTGGAGGTGCCCACCGACGACGAGGTCGGCGCAGCCGCGGGCCAACGCCTCGCGGCCGAGGTTGGCGTCGTGGACCAGGATCGTCGCGACCGGCTCGTCGGCGTCGCAGGCCGCGTCGGCCAACCGCTGCCCGACCTCGGCGAAGCTCAGCCCGCTCTCGTTGCGCCAGTTCCCGAGGCCGCTCGCCCGCGGGTCGTCCACCCCGAGCAGCGTGATGCCGGCGGGGCCCTCGACGATCTCGCCGGCGAGCATCGTCCAGCCCCGATCGGCCAGGTAGGTCGACACGAAGTCGCCGTGGTCGTGGTTGCCCGCGACTCCGTAGGCGTCGTAGCCGTCGAAGGCCTCGATCACCGAGTCCAGGCTGAAGGCCTCCCAAGTCTGGCCCGTCGAGGTGTCGTCGCCGGCGTCGAAGACGGCCGTCGCGCCGGCGCGGTCGGCGATGGCGCGGGCGACCCGGTCCATGCCGATGTTGTCGTGCCGGTCGCTCACCAACGCGACGACGGTCTCGTCCTCCGCGACGTCCGGGAGGTCGAGCGTGGCGGCCTCCTCCGCGGCGTGGCGGTAGAAGTCCTTGCTGCGCTCGTAGGTGTCGATCGCGCTGAGCAGCAGCCGGCGGGACTCGCTCGTCGTCACATCGCCCCGCACCTCGATGTCCTCTAGCTCGTCGGGGACCGCGACTCCGGCGCCGATGAACTCCTGCACCGGCACCCATCGGCGCCCGGCCTCGAGGCTCGGCTCCTCACCTTCCCACGGCTCCCACACTGCGACGCCGGCTGCGACGACGAGCGCCATCGAGCCGGCGAGCGCCGGGTTGCGCAGCCGATGGCCGAGCTCTGCTCGGCGCCGCCTGCCGAGCAGGTACCAGAAGCCGACGGGCACGGCGGCCAGCACGCCACCGCGGAGCGCCGCCGTCACCGCCATCCCACGTACGGCGCCCTCGACCTTGGCGATCTGACCGTCCGGGTTGCTGGCGATGACGGCGTAGCGCTGGATCAGCTCGTCGGTCGACGAGACGTCGGTCTTGCCGAGGTAGACCGACACGCCGATCGGCTGCTCGGAGCCGACGCGAACGTCCGGCAGCACCGGCCCCGTGCGGATCTCCACCTTCCCGTTCCAGCTCGGCCGGACGACCGCGTCGTGGCCGGCGAGCACGACGTCGCGACTGCTGTGGGAGAAGAGGAACCCTCCGACCAGGGCGGTCAGGGCCGCCCAGACGCCGATCGCCAGGCCGGCTCTCACCACACCGAGGGAGGCGCGACGTACGGAGGACACGTGCTTCACCGTACGACGAGCCGTAACGTCATGCGTTGTCCCGGCAATTGCTGGGAGAAGGTATGACGTCGCGGCTCAGGCGCGCGCCCGGGCGATGGCGTAGAGGGTGACCGACGCCGCGACGCCGGCGTTGAGCGACTCCAGCGCGTTGACCATCGGGATGGAGACGAGCCGGTCGCATGTCTCGGCCACCAGCCGGCCCAGGCCCTTCCCCTCCGATCCGATCACGACGACGAGCGGGCCGTTGGTCCAGTCGGCTTCGAGGTCTGGGAGGGCGACGTCACCGTCGGCGGCGAGGCCGATCACGAAGCAGCCATCCTCCTGGAAGCCGCGGAGCTGGCGGGCCAGGTTCACCGTCTGTGCGACGGGGATCCGCGCAGCGGCACCGGCGGAGGTCTTCCAGGCGCTGGCGGTCATGCCGGCCGCCCGCCGCTCGGGGATCACCACACCGTGTGCGCCGAACCCCGCCGCGGAGCGCACGACGGCGCCCAGGTTGCGGGGATCGGTCACCGAGTCGAGCACCACGATCAGCGGTGCCTCACCGGCCTGCCTCGCGGCCGCGAGCAGGTCGTCGGGGTGGGCGTACTCGTACGCCGGGATGCGCGCGGCCAACCCCTGGTGGACGGCGCCGCCGGTCATCCGGTCGAGCTCGGGCTTGGCGACCTCCAACAGCGAGATCCCATGCTCCGCCGCGATCTTGAACGCCTCGCGCAGCCGGCCGTCGCGCTCGGCGCCCTCCGCGACGTACAGCCCATTGATCGGCACGCCTGCCCGCAGCGCCTCGACCACCGCGTTGCGACCGGCCACCCACTCGGCGTCACCCGTCCTGCGCACCCGCCGGGGGCCTGCCCCGTGGTCGCGCTCGGCTCTCTTGGCCGCCTTGTGCGCCTTGTGGTAGGGCCGGTCCTTGGCCTTCGGGGTCGGTCCCTTGCCCTCCAAGCCCCGGCGCACGCGCCCACCGGAGCCGGCAGCGGGCTTCTTGCTGGTCTTGCGGATCGCGCCCTTGCGCTGCGAGTTGCCAGGCACGTCAGTATCCTCTCCGGTGGTTCGGGAGCGAGCGGAGCGTGGGTCTCGGAACGGGCATCACACGCTCCACTTCGGTCCGGTCGGGGTGTCCTCGATCGAGACGCCGGCGGCCACGAGCTGGTCGCGGATCGCGTCAGCGCGCGCCCAGTCCTTCGCCTCGCGTGCGGCGGTGCGATCAGCCAGGAGGCCTTGCACCAGCGCGTCGACGACATCCGACAGCCTGTCGTCGCCACGGGCGGGCCCCCAACCCGGGTCTTCGGGATCGAGGCCGAGCACCTGGAGCATCGCGCGCACCTGCACGGCGTACGTCGCGGCTGCTTCGGCGTTGCCGTCGGCGAGCGACCTGTTGCCCGCGCGCACGGTGTCATAGACGACCGCGACCGCAGCGGGCGTGCCGAGGTCGTCGTCCATCGCCTCGACGAAGGCCTGCGGCCACCACTCGCTGGTCGAGCCGGGCGAGCGCAGCGAGTCCGTGTCGAGACCTGAGTCGCCCGCATCGGCCAGGAAGCGCTCGATGCGCCGGAACCCCGCCGCCGCCTCGTCGAGGGCCTCGAAGCTGAACTCGACGTGCGAGCGGTAGTGGGCGGCGACGATGTAGAAGCGCAGCTCGATGCCGCGCACACGCTCCAGCACCGACGGGATCAGCAGTGAGTTCCCGAGCGACTTGCTCATCTTCTCGCCGGCCGTGGTGATCCAGGCGTTGTGCAGCCAGTAGGACGCGAACGGCTGGCCGGCCGCGCGCGACTGGGCCTGCTCGTTCTCGTGGTGGGGGAAGCGCAGGTCGACCCCGCCACCGTGGATGTCGAAGGCCGGGCCGAGGTACCTGCCCGCCATCGCCGAGCACTCGATGTGCCAGCCCGGCCGGCCGGGCCCGTAGGGCGACGGCCACGCTGCCGACTCCGGCTCGGTCTCCAACTTGTAGCCCTTCCACAGCGCGAAGTCGCGCGGATCGCGCTTCCTGGCCGCTTGGGGCGGGTCCGCGTCGCCGGCCGGCTCCATATCGTCGATCGACTGGTGCGTGAGCTCGCCGTACTGCGGCCAGGAGCGGACGTCGAAGTAGACGTCGCCCGAGCCGTCCTCCGCGGCGTACGCGTGTCCACGCGCGACCAGCCGCTCGATGAGCTCGAGCATCTCCGGGATGTGGCCGGTGGCGCCGGGCTCGTAGGTGGGCGGCCGTACATTGATCGACGCCAGCGCCCGGTCGAGCTCGCGGTGCATCTCGTAGGCGAGGTTGAACCACGGCCGCTGCTGCTCGGCGGCCTTCGCGAGGATCTTGTCGTCGATGTCGGTGACATTGCGGATGAACGTGACGTCGTAGCCGTTGGTCTCGAGCCAGCGGCGCAGGACGTCGAAGTTGACGGCGCTGCGGACGTGCCCCACGTGCGGCTCGGACTGGACGGTCAGCCCACACACGTAGATGCCCGCCTTCCCCTCCTCGAGGGGGACGAAGTCACGGACTTCGCTCGTCGCGGTGTCGTAGAGCCGGAGAGTCACCCGCAGAGTCTAGGGAGTACACCGGCGACCCTCCGAAAGGTCGAGTGCTCAGGCGGCTGTGATCCCCGCGGCGCTCAGCACTCGACCTCCGCGGGGCCTGTGGCCAAAGTGGCGCACGTGGCGGGCGAGGCGCGCGTGACCGTATGGTCGTCGCATGCGCTCACGTCACCCGGCCGGTCGATGGGGTCGAGTCTCGACGATCCTCGCCGGTGTCCTCACACTCGGCGTCGCTCCGCAGCCGCCGGTGGGGGCGGCGTACGACGGCTCGGCGCACCGGGCCGCCGCTCAGGTCGCCTACTCCCGCTTCGACGCGACCGCCCAGCTCGCCACCGGCGATGCGCGCCGCGTCGCAGTCGACGGCGACCGGCTCACCCTGGTCGGCGGGAGGACGAAGCGATTGCTGGGCAAGCGCTACGACACCGGGAGCTGGCGCTCCCCCTGGGTGGCATCGTCGTTCGGCTTCGACGAGCTCGTCGCCTCCTGGTCCGCGGTCACGTCGGGCCGGAGCTTCGTCGAGATCGAGGTGCGCGGTCGTGACCTGGCCGGCGCACGCTCCTCCTGGGACAGCCTCGCGCGCTGGAGCAAGGGTGCCAAGGTCACCCGCACCAGCTTCGGTGCCCAGTCCGACGATCTCGCGGAGGTCGCCGTCGACACCTGGCGGGCGAGGGCGCCGATGAGCGCGTGGCAGGTCCGCGTGCGTCTCGCCCGCAAGGCCGGCAGCCAGGCTCCCGTGTACGTCGACCAGGTCGGCGCGATGACCTCGGTCGGCTCCTGGTCGGGCACGGTCTCGGCGCCAGGCCCGGCGGCCGGCGTCGTGCTCGACGTGCCGCCGTACAGCCAGATGATCCATCGCGGCCACTCGCCGCAGTGGGGGGGCGGCGGGCAGGCGTGGTGCTCACCGACGTCGCTCGCGATGGTGCTCGGCTACTACGGCCGGTTGCCGGCGCCTCCCCCGGCGCTGGCGGGCCATGTCGACGGCTGGGTCGACGACACCGCGCGTCGGGTCTATGACCACGGCTACGACGGCGCGGGCAACTGGGCGTTCAACACGGCGTATGCCGCGCCCCTGGCCGGAAACGCCTTCGTGACCCGGCTGCGCAGCCTGGCCGAGGCCGAGCAGCTCATCGCCGCCGGCATCCCGCTGGTCGCCTCGATCGCCTTCGGCCGTGGCGAGCTGACCGGCGCCCCGATCTCCTCCACCAGCGGCCACCTGATGGTGATCGTCGGCTTCACCCCCACCGGTGACGTCGTCGTCAACGACCCGGCAGCACCCGACGACGCGAGCGTGCGTCGCACCTACTCGCGCTCGCAGTTCGAGCGGCTGTGGCAGGAGGCATCGGCGGGCCTGGTGTACGTCGTCGCCGACGCGGCGCACCCGCTCCCGCCCAGCCTCGGCAACTGGTAGCGACCTGCCGCATCTCGGCAGGTCAGGCCTCGGCTGCGGTGAAGTCGACCTCGTGCCAGCCGGTCGCGCCGTCGGGCACGACGTCGGCGACCGCACCGGTCTGCCACTCGCCGTCCTTCCCGAGCGCCCGGACCCGGAGCAGGTGGTCGCCGGGGGGCACGTCGATGAGGAGCGACCACTGCACCCAGGTCTTCTCGTCGGGCACGCGCCCGAGCCGGGCGCGCCGCCAGGGACCGCCGTCCAGAGCGACCTCGACGGCGGAGACGCCTGTCGTCTGGAACCACGCCACCCCCCCGACCGGCACCGTCCCGGCCGTCACCTCGGCACCCGAGGCCGGGACGTCGATGCGTGAGGCGATCTTCACCGGGCCCTTCTCGGCCCAGCCCTTCTCGGTCCAGTACGCCGTCATGTCGGCGAACCGGGTCACCTCGATGTCGACGACCCATTTGCACGCCGACACGTAGCCGTAGAGCCCGGGCACGATCGTGCGCACCGGGAAGCCGTGCTCGATCGGCAGCGCCTCGCCGTTCATCGCGACCGCCAGGATCGCCTCCCGGCCGTCCTGCAGAGCTGCGAGCGGCGTACCGCAGGTCCAGCCGTCGGAGGACGTCTGCAGCACGGCATCCGCCTCGGGCAGCGCGCCGACCTGCGCGAGCAGACCGGACAGCCGCACTCCGCTCCACCAGGCGTTGCCGACGAGGTTGCCGCCCACCGGGTTGGAGACACAGTTGAGGGTGGTCCACATCTCGGTGAGCTCACGGTCGAGAAGATCGGCGTATGTCAGCACCAGCTCCTGTTCGACCAGGCCGTGGATGCGCAGGGACCACTCGTCCGGGTCGATGGTCGGCACCACGATCGCGGTGTGGATCAGGTAGAAGTCCCTGGCCGGTGTCTGCCAGGGGGTGATGCCATCGAGGCCGATGCGTGCCTTCGGCGGCACGCTGGGCATCGTCACCCCGTCGATGCGGAGCAGTCGGCGGGTCCTCTCGACGTGTCGGCGGCCCCTGCCCAGGAAGCGCCCGGCCACACCGGCGCCGACCGCGACGACCCCCAAGGTGACGGCCGTGGTCAGGAACCGCCGGCGCTGCTCACCGCTCGTCCGCGCCGGCGCGCCCGCAGCGTTCTGAAGGGTCGCGGAGATCAGCCACATCGACAGGATCCAGGCGACCAGGCCGACGACGATCGGGATCAGGTCGAGATTCGTGGCACCTTCGCGGGAGCGGACCGCCGCGCCACCGGCCACCGAGAGGAGCAGGTAGACGAGCACCGGGACCCACGGCGTACGACGGGCCAGCAAGCCGGCCAGGGTGTGGAGGACCGCGAGCACCACCAGGATGCCGGTGACCAGGACGGGCTTGTCGGCCTGCCCGAGTCGTTGGATGCCCCACTCGATCAGCTCGCCCGGCGTCAGCCGGATCACCGCTTCGGCGACCGCCACCACCGGCGACTCGCGAACCGTCAGGGCGAGAGCGCTGGCGTAGCTGACGCCGAGGCCCACGGCACCCACCACCAGACCGGCGAGCGCCCAGACCCATCGGGGCTGATCGTGTCCGGAGCTCACCTGACCATTCTGACTCAGGCATGATCAGCACCGTGAGCCAGACGGGATCGGACCAGCCGGGATCGGACCAGCCGGGATCGAACCAGCCTGACCAGTTCGGGCCGGGGCGGCCGTTCGCCGTTCGAGTCGGGATCGGCACCGATGTCCATGCCCTGGTCGAGGGCGCGCCGATGCACCTCGCCGGACTGCACTGGCCGGCCGAGACGCACGGGCTCGCCGGCCACTCCGACGCCGACGCGGCGGCACACGCCTGCTGCGACGCCCTGCTGTCCGCGGCCGGGCTCGGCGACCTCGGCTCACTCCTCGGCACCACCGACCCCAGGTGGGCGGGTGCCTCCGGGACGGCGATCCTCACCGAGACCGCCCGGGTGATCCGCGAGCACGGCTGGCAGATCGGCAATATCGCCGTCCAGGTCATCGGCAACCGCCCGAAGGTCGGCCCGCGTCGAGCCGAGGCCGAGGAGGCGCTGAGCCGGGCCGCGGGTGCGCCGGTCTCGGTGTCCGCCACGACGACCGACGGGCTCGGCCTGACCGGCCGCGGCGAGGGCGTCGCCGCCGTAGCCACCGCGCTGCTCCAGCGATGAGCCCCGAGCGATGAGTCTCTACCCGATGAGGTCGGCGATCGTCGTGCTCGGCGGCGGGTCGGGGAGCCGGGTTGGTGCCGAGGTCGACGGGACGCCGGTGAACAAGGTGCTGCTGCCGCTCGCCGGAGTGCCGGTGCTGGCCTGGTCGGTGCGGACGGCGCTCGAGGTTCCCGGTGCCTCGCACGTCGTGGTGGTGACGAGAGCCGGAGAGGCGGCGGCGGTGGCCGATGCGCTCGTCCCCCATCTGGGTGAGCGCGACGTGCGCCTCGTCGATGGCGGCGCCTCTCGTCATGGCTCGGAGTGGCAGGCGCTCCGAGTCCTGGCCGACGAGATCGACGCGGGTGAGATCGACGTCGTGGCCATCCACGACGGGGCCAGGCCACTGGCCTCCGCCGAGCTCTTCGCCGCCACGCTGGCGGCCGCACGCGAGTACGGTGGCGCGATCCCGGCCGTGCCGTTGTCGGGCCTGGTCTCCGCTGCCGACCCGAGCGTCCCCGTGCCCGCTCGCCTGGCCGGCGTACAGACCCCGCAGGCCTTCCGCGCACGCCCACTTCTCGCGGCATACCGGCAGGCCGCTGCCGACGGGTTCGAGGGCACGGACACCGCCGGCTGCCTCGAGCACTATGCCGGCACGCCCGCCCTCTCGCCGTACGCCGATCTGCGCATCGCCGCGGTCCCCAGCACGCCGGCGAACCTCAAGATCACCTTCCCCGAGGACGTCGCCCTCGCCGAGCGACTCCTCCCCTGACGCCGAGCCTTCGCAAGCGTGAAGACGCGCCGACTCAGCGGGTGGTGAGGGCCTCGAGGACACGGATCTCGTCGCGAGTCGTGACGCGCCGCGCCTCCGGAGGCGCCTCGACCGGCACCACCGCCCGGCCGAGGGTGCGGACCAGGTCGACAAGATCGGTCGGCTGGGCGGAGAGTCCGGCGACCGCACCGCGCGTCAGGACGACCGGCGAGGCCACGGACCACAGTCGCGTCCGGTCGATCGTCGCGCCAAGGATGTGATCGGTCCCGTCGATGCGGATCTCTTTGACCGTGTCCGTCACGGGTCGGACACCGGCAACAGAGGTGCCCGCGGAGACGCTGCGTCGTACGCACGCGGCGATGAATCCGGGCGGGGTCATCGGGCAGAACGCGTCGTGGAGGACGATCGGCTCGCCCGTCTCGACCAGCGCCGACCAGGGCACCGTCGCATCGACGAGCACGACCCCGGCCGCGCCGAGCGCCCAGGCGGCGCACGCCACCAGAGACTCCTGGTGGATGAGCGCGAAGGCCATGTCGCTCTCGGCGAGCACGAGCCCCAGGGCATCTGGTAGCACGTCGGGCGGCGCCTCGGCCATCTCGGTCATCGCCGTCGACGCTACTGCACGATCCACCCGGCACGCCGTCCCCGCCCGGCGGGTTCGCGCACCATGGTTCGCTGGCAGACCGCAGGCCCCGGCGCCGTCCCATGCGGGCGGCCCCGGAGCCTACGAGAGAGTCGAGTCCCGAGTGGGGCTACGAGGCGAGCACCTCGTCGAGGATGGCCTCTGCCTTGTCCTCGTTGGTGTGCTCGGCGAGCGCGAGCTCGGAGACCAGGATCTGCCGCGACTTGGCAAGCATGCGCTTCTCGCCGGCCGACAGGCCACGGTCGCGCTCGCGCCGCCACAGGTCGCGCACGACCTCGGCGACCTTCATGACGTCGCCGCTGTGCAGCTTCTCCAGGTTTGCCTTGTAACGGCGCGACCAGTTGGTCGGCTCTTCCACGTGCTCGGCGCGAAGAACGTCGAAGACCCGCTCGAGGCCTTCCTTGTCCACCACGTCACGAACACCCACGAGATCGAGGTTGCATGCCGGTACCCGAACCACGAGATCCTGTTGGGCGACGATCCGCAGGACGAGGTACTGCCGATCCTCTCCCTTGATCTGCCGCATCTCGATGTCCTCGATGACTGCGGCCCCGTGATTGGGGTAGACGACCGTTTCGCCGACGGTGAATGTCATATGTAGTTGCCCCTTCCTAGGTGACCAGTCTAACACGACCAAGAAGATGCTGAAAACTCGTTTGCGCAGGTCAGAGGCACAATGGGGGCTTGACAGAACTGCCACTGATATGCCTGGGCGGTGACCAGGCCCGGGGACCGCTAGGGTTTGCCCCGTAGTCTTTCCGGCCGCCTTGCGGGTGGTCCGGCGAACCCGCCCCGTCGAAGGCTCGAGAGGCACCCAGACCATGCAGACCAACAGGCAGATCCATCGGTCGTCCCGGCGTCCGATCTCCTCCTTCCTCGCCGCCGTCGCCATCGCGGCGCCTCTGGTGGCCGGCTGCGGCTTCGACATGGCCACCGACCGCCCCTACACGCAGGCGGCCGGCGACAACGACGTGGCCGGCGACCAGGACGTCCTCAACGCCATCGTCGTCGCCACCGCAGACGGGTCGGGCACCTTCGTCGCCACCTTGGCCAACAACGACCAGCAGGCTCCGGTCACCTTCGAAGGCCTGCAGGCGACCGAGGCCGGCGCCTTCGACTCGCCCGAGGTCTCGCCGGTGGAGATCGCGCCCGGAGGGGCGGTCAACCTCGCCACCGACGGCGGTGTCAAGATCCGGGGCGAGTTCGAGCTCGGCGACTTCCTCGGCGTCACGGTGAGCTTCGACGACGGCAGCGCCGTCTCGGTCGACGCACCGGTCGTGCCCAACGAGGGCCAGTGGGAGGGGCTCGACGTACCCGAGCCATCCGACATCATCGCGACCCCGGTCGACGACGAGGCCCCCTCCGACGAAGCGACACCGACCGAGCGAGCGAGAAGATGACCTACACCCTGATCCTGCTCCGCCACGGCGAGAGCGACTGGAACGCCAAGAACCTGTTCACCGGCTGGGTCGACGTCGGGCTCACGGCCAAGGGAGAGGCGGAGGCCGTCCGCGGCGGCGAGATGCTCCGCGAGGCGGGCCTGCTCCCCGACATCGTCCACACCTCGCTCCAGCGGCGGGCGATCAGCTCCGCCAATCTCGCGCTCGACGCCGCCGACCGACACTGGATCCCGGTCAAGCGCGACTGGCGGCTCAACGAGCGCCACTACGGCGCCCTGCAGGGCAAGGACAAGAAGCAGACCCTGGAGGAGTACGGCGAGGAGCAGTTCATGCTCTGGCGCCGCTCCTTCGACGTCCCGCCGCCGCCGATCGCGGACGACGACGAGTTCTCACAGGTCGGTGACCCGCAGTACGCCGACCTGGGGGCCGACCTGCCCCGCACCGAGTGCCTCAAGGACGTCATCGCCAGGTTCCTCCCGTACTGGGAGGCCGAGATCGTGCCCGACCTGCAGGCCGGTCACGTGGTGCTCGTCGCCGCCCACGGCAACAGCCTGCGGGCGTTGGTCAAGCACCTCGACGGGATCAGCGACGAGGACATCTCCGCCCTCAACATCCCCACCGGCATGCCCCTGGTCTACCGCCTCGACTACGAGCTCGCGCCGACCGTCCCCGGCGGCGAGTACCTCGACCCCGAGGCGGCCGCAGCCGCCGCGGCGGCAGTGGCCAACCAGGGCCGCTGAGACGCGGTCCGGCGAGCCCTGGCGCATCGGTCAGAACAGGGAGTCGAGTCCGGGTCGGTGCACGCGTCCGGCGGCCGTCCTCGTCGACCTGGCTCGTGCGCGGTAGATCTCACAGCGGGGCTGGGTCCCGTCCAGAGCCACGTTCCACCGCGGGCGGACCATGAAGCAGGCCCGGTCGGTCGGGGGGTCTTGCGGTACGAGGACGCCCAGGGCAGGTTCGGCCGGGGTGACCGGATCCGGCGCAGCCTGCCCCACTCCCGGCAGGAGCAGCACGGCGGCGACGGAAGCGGTGGCGGCGGCACCCGTGGTGGCCGAGAGCCACCACCAGCGACGCGAGTCCGAGGAGAGCGAGTAGCGGTTCATGTTGGAGCTCCTTGCTGAGCGGGGCGGGTTGCCCCGGGATGCTCCAGTTGTGGCAGCGGCCGGTATCGAGTCCGCCCCAGGTCGGTACCGGCGCGGTATCGATCCGGTATCAGGGGCATTGACCGCGAGGCGGGACCGTTCCCTGTACGTCTGGGACCCGAGCGCCGACCGCGCCGTCGAGTTCGCCTGCCGGGCGGCAGGTCGGGACCTCACCGAGTCCGAGTGGCGCGGCTACTTCGGGGACGAGCCCTATCGGACGCCATGAGGCTTCGGCACGGCTGAGCGTTGAGCGTCAGGCCTTCTGCGGGATCCTCAGCCGCTGGCCGACCTTGATCACGTCGGGGTCGGTGATCCTCGGGTTGGCCGCGACGATCTGGGCGACCGTCGTACGGGTGAAGTCGCGGAGCTTGCGGACGATCGCGGTGAGGGTGTCACCGCTCTCGACGCGGTAGAGCAGGAAGCCGTTGAGGTCGGCGAACATGATGACCTCGACCTCCCGCAGGTTGAAGCCCGGGCTCGGGCCCTCGCCGGGCAGGCCGGGGTTGTCGCCGAAGACCTGGAGGGTCAGCCGGGTGCCGTCTCGTGGCGGGTCATCGACCCTGATGTGCGTGGAGTACTCCCCGATGCCGGCCATCCCTCCCGTCGACTGGGCGGAGTCCTCCGCGAGCACCCGGCCGCGCGCGTCGAGCACGCGCATCCCGATGGTGCCCTCGAAGCCGTTGCCGATCCCTGCGACGAGGAAGCGTCTCCCGACGAGGTCGTTGCGTGCGGGCTGGCGCACCCGCACATCCGTGATGAGTCCCATGCCTGCTCCCGATGTCCGCTCGAACGAAGGATTCGAGTGTGGCCCGGTGCGGTGCCCTCGGCAAGGCTCCGCACCGACTCGTCGAGGATCCTTGGGTGGGTGCCTCAGGCGTGCGCCGGGTGCTCGCCGGTCACGACGAAGACAACCCGGTCGGCCACCGACACGGCGTGGTCGGCGATGCGCTCGTAGTAGCGGCCGAGCAGGGCGATGTCGACCGCCGGCTCGACGCCGTGCGCCCACTCGCGGAGCAGCAGCTGCGAGAAGGTGGACACCCGGAGGTTGTCCATCTCGTCGTCCATCAGGGCCAGCTCGCCGGCCGCCTCGACGTCGCGCCGGCCGATGATGAGCACCACCCGGGAGACCATCTCCTCGGCGACCTTGGCCATCCGCAGCATGGTGGGGCGCACCTCGGGGGGTACGGCGATCTCGGGGACGCGGAGCCGAGCGATCTTGGCGACGTGCACCGAGAGGTCGCCCATCCGCTCGAGCTCGCTGACCATCCGCAGGGCCGCGACGACCGTGCGGAGGTCGCCCGCCACCGGCTGTTGGGTCGAGAGCAGCAGGAGCGCGGTGTCCTCGACCTTCACCGCGGCCCGGTCGATGTCGCGGTCGGCCGAGATGACGGCCTCGGCCCGCGAAGCGTCCGAGGTGAGCAGGGCCTCGCTGGCCTCGTGCACCGCCACCCGGACCTCCTCCGCGATCGCGGACAGGTCGTCGAACATCGCCTGGAGCTGGTCGTTGAATGCCTCACGCATGACGCCAACCTAGACAGCGCAGATGACTGCGCGGGGATCCCGGGTGAACGCGACGTGAACAGTCGAAAGGCTCAGGTCGTCACGCCGGACCATCGAAGTGACCCGCGCGTACGATTCGTGTTGTGGACCCCACCACGCAGGTCGTGCTGGCGGCGATCATCGGCGCGATCGTCGCGGGCGGCGCCGTCCTCGCCTGGCACCTCAGCGACCTGCAGCAGCATCGGGCCCAACCGACCGAGCCGACGGTCCCGCCAGGAGTCGCGACCGTGCTCTCGGTCCTTCGGAGCTCTGCCCTCCTCGTCGACGAGGCCGACCTGGTCGTCAAGGCCAGCGCCCCGGCGTACGCCCTCGGGCTCGTCCGTGGCGGTGCGATCGTCAACGACGAGCTGGCGGACCTGATCAGGCAGGTGCGGAGGGACGGCCAGATCCGCGAGATCGAGATCACGATCCGGCCACATGACCTGCCCACCCGCACCGTGAGTGCGCGCGTCGCTCCGCTGTCGCGGCTGGTGCTCGCCCTGGTCGAGGACCGCACCAAGGAGCGCCGGGTCGAGGAGATCCGGCGCGACTTCGTCGCCAACGTGAGCCACGAGCTGAAGACCCCGGTGGGTGCGATCAGGCTGCTGGCCGAGGCGGTCCACGACGCGTCCGGCGACCCGGAGGCGGTCGTCCGCTTCTCCCGCCGGATGCTGCACGAGAGCGACCGACTCTCGCGGCTGGTGCAGCAGATCATCGACCTGTCGCGATTGCAGGGCGACGACCCGCTCGAGGCGCCGTCGCCGGTCCCGGTCGACGAGGTGGTGTCGACGGCCGTCGACACGAGCGAGATCGACGCCACGGCGAAGAACATCCAGCTCGTCACCGGCGGTCGACACGACCTGTTCGTCTACGGCAACGGCAACCAGGTGCTGGCCGCGATCAGCAATCTGGTCGCCAACGCGGTCGCCTACTCCGGCGACGGCTCGACCGTGGTCGTCAACACCAAGGCCACCAGGACGATGGTCGAGATCTCCGTCGTCGACCGGGGTATCGGCATCCCCTCCCCCGAGCTCGACCGGATCTTCGAGCGCTTCTATCGCGTCGACCCGGCGCGCCACCGGTCCACCGGCGGCACCGGGCTCGGCCTGTCCATCGTCAAGCACGTGGCTGCCACCCACGGCGGCGACGTGAAAGTCTGGTCCGTCGAGGGACGAGGATCGACCTTCACGCTCAGCCTCCCGCGGGCACACGCGACGGGCAGGGACGCCGATGTCGCGCTCGTGGACCTG
The DNA here is from genome assembly GCA_963767345.1 of uncultured Actinomycetota bacterium. GTDB lineage: Bacteria > Actinomycetota > Actinomycetes > Propionibacteriales > Nocardioidaceae > Nocardioides. The sequence continues at coordinate 1,669,709 of CAVYDO010000003.1, read as the reverse complement.
AACCAGCAGCTCAACCAGGAGGTCGGCTCTTGACACGGGTGCTTGTCGTCGAGGACGAGGAGAGCTACAGCGACGCGCTCGCCTACATGCTCCGCAAGGAAGGCTTCGAGGTCTCCGTCGCTGCCGACGGCAACGAGGCGCTCGTCGACTTCGAGCGCAACGGAGCGGACATCGTCCTGCTCGACCTCATGCTCCCCGGCCTGCCCGGCACCGAGGTGTGCCGCCGCATCCGGCAGACCTCCAACGTGCCGGTGATCATGGTGAGCGCCAAGGACGACGAGGTCGACAAGGTCGTCGGACTCGAGCTCGGCGCCGACGACTACGTCACCAAGCCCTACTCGCCGCGCGAGCTGGTCGCCCGCATCCGTGCCGTCCTCCGGCGCGGCCACGAGGTCGACCTCGCACCGGCCACGTTGGACGCCGGCCCGGTGCGCATGGACGTGGAGCGGCATGTCGTCACCGTCAACGGCGAGGAGCAGCGGCTACCGCTCAAGGAGTTCGAGCTCTTGGAGATGTTCCTACGTAACCCGGGCAGGGTGCTCACGCGCGGGCAGCTCATCGACCGTGTGTGGGGCTCGGACTATGTCGGCGACACGAAGACCCTGGATGTCCACGTCAAGCGACTACGGGCCAAGCTCGAGCCCGACCCGTCCGACCCCCGCTACTTCGTGACGGTCCGCGGGCTCGGGTACAAGCTCGACCTCTGAGGCGCACCCTGGCCGGATATCACACAAGGGTGTCCGAAACCCGCACGACGGGACACCATCGGCGTACCTACTCTTGACCTGTGACAGGTACGACGACGACAGCCGCGCCCCAAGCGCCCACCCGCACCTGGCTCCCACTCGCGGCGGTGGCATTCACGCTGGTGACCTGGGCGTCCGCCTTCGTCGCGATCCGCCACCTCGGACACGAGGTGCCGCCCGGCGCGCTCAGCCTGGGGAGGCTGCTCGTCGCCGTGCTCGTCCTCGGCGCCCTCGTCTCGGTCCGCCAGTCCGGATGGAGCTGGCCCACCGCGCGGCAGTGGCCGCTGATCCTGCTCGGCGGGGCATCGTGGATCGGCGTCTACAACCTCGCCCTCAATGAGGGCGAGCGACGCATCGACGCCGGCACGGCGGCCCTGATCGTGCAGATCGGCCCGATCCTCGTGACGCTGCTCGCCACCGTCTTCCTGGGCGAGCGGTTGACCCGGTGGGTCGTCGCGGGCCTGGCGATCGGTTTCGCCGGGGTCGTCCTGATCGGCCGCGCCTCGTCGAACGGAGGTGGCGGTGACCTCGTCGGAGTCCTTCTCGTCGTGGTCGCGGCACTGACCTTCGCTGTCGGCGTCATCACGCAGAAGAAGCTGCTGGGCACGATGCCGGCGCTGGAGATGACGTTCTGGTACTACGTCGTCGGCACTGTCGTCTGTCTCCCGTGGGCCGGCCAGCTCTGGACGGTGGCCCACGAGGCCAGCGGCGCGAGCCTGGCCTGGATCGCCTTCCTCGGCGTCTTCCCCTCCGCGATCGCCTTCACGACCTGGGCCTATGCGCTGTCGCACGCGGACGCCGGCCGCTTCGCGATGAGCACCTTCCTGGTGCCGTTCATCACCTCGCTCATGGCCTGGGTGACACTTGGCGAGGTGCCGGCCGCGATGGCGTTCGCAGGCGGCCTCCTCTGCATCGCCGGCGTGCTGTTGACGCGGCGTTCAGGACGGCGCGCTCCGTCGTCAGCCGATCTGTAGGGCGAAGGGTTTCGAGACGCGCCGTTCACGACCTCGCAGGCTCGATCGCGGGGGCTCCTCAACCTTCCGCACCTATCGGTGACCGCCTTCGTCGCTCACCGGTGCCTCCAGCCAGCCACGGAATGCCTCGAGGTTGAAGGTCGGCTCGCCGCGGGCGATGCGCCACTCCCACTCCTTGCGGATGGCGGACTCGAAGCCGAGCTCGAGGATGGTGTTGAAGGATCCGTCGGCGACGGTCAGCAGCGCACCGAGCAACCGGTCGAGCTCGTCGGCGGTGACGATCGAGAGCGGCAGCCGGCCGTCGAGATAGATGTCGCCGAGCCGGTCGAGCGCGAAGGCCACGCCGTACGTCTTGAGGTTGCGCTCGAGGAGCCAGCGATAGACCCGCTCTTGCTGCTCGTCCGGCCGTCGGCAGACGAAGGCGTGCACGGCCAGTGCATGGGCCCCGATGTCCAGGCGCACGGGCGTCTGCAGCTTGCGCTCCCCGGGCAACGCGAACGCGAAGAGACCCGCGCCGACCTCGTCGTACTCGATGCCGTTGTCCAGCAGGTAGCTCCGGATGACCTCGGCCGCCGCTCCGACCGCCGAATCGCCCGTCACACCGGGCTCCGCATCAGTGACGCCGCCTTGCGATAGCACTCGAGCGTCGCCTCGGCGGTGCGGTCCCAGGAGAACTGCTGCGCCTGCTCGAGTGCGCCTCGCGAGAGGCGGGCTGCCAGTTGCGGGTCGGCGACGATCCGGTGAAGGGCCGCGGCCCAGTCGGCCGGCTCGTGGGTGTCGACCAGCAGTCCACTGGAGCCGTCCCGTACGGCGATGGTGAGGCCACCGACGGCCGCGGCCACCACCGGGGTGCCGCACGCCTGTGCCTCGACGGCGACCAGCCCGAAGGACTCGTTGTAGGACGGCACGGCGACCAATGTCGCGGCTGAGTACCAGCCGGCCAGCTCGTCCTGGGCCACCGGGGGCACGAACCGCACGACGTCGTCGAGGTCGAGCTCGACGACCAGGTCGGCGAGTGCCTCGGGATGCTCGAGGCCGCTGCCCGAGGGTCCCCCGACGATGGGTACGACGACATGCCCGCGGAGCGCGGGATCGCGCTCCAGCATCAGGGCGACGCCCCGGAGCAGCACGTCGGGGGCCTTGAGCGGCTGAATGCGGCCGGCGAAGAGCAGCACGGCGGCGTCCTCGGGGAGCCCGAGCCGGCGACGTACGGCGGCCCGAGACGTCGGGGCGAAGACGGACAGGTCCACCCCGGGATGGACGACGTCGACCCGCGTCGGGTCGGCGTCGTAGAGGTTGATGAGCTGCTTGGCCTCGAGCTCGGTGTTGGCGATCAGCAGGTCTGCGGCCTCGACCACCTGCTCCTCGCCGATGACCCGAGCGGCGGGCTCGGGGGTGTCGCCGACGGCTAGTGCCTCGTTCTTGACCTTCGCCATCGTGTGCATGGAGTGGACGAGGGGCACGCCCCACCGGTCCCGGGCCAGGGCGCCGACCTGACCGGAGAGCCAGTAGTGGGAGTGCACCGCGTCGTAGTAGCCGATGTCGTGACCCGCCTCGGCGCGCATCACCTCACGGGCGAACACGCAGAGCTGGCCGGGCAGCTGACCCTTGTCGAGCCCCTCGAACGGCCCGGCGGTGATGTGTCGGACGAACACACCGTCCTCGACCTCGGCGACCGGCGGCAGCCGCGACGAGGTGCTCCGGGTGAAGATGTCGACGTCGATCCCGAGCCGAGCGAGCCGGCGCGACAGCTCGATGACATAGACGTTCATGCCACCCGCATCGCCGATGCCGGGTTGGTCGAGCGGTGACGTGTGCAGGCTGATCATCGCCACACGAGGCACCGACACCCCTCCTCGCGCTTGCTGGTGAACGGTCTGTCCGCTGATCGGAACCAAACTGGCACAACACCGGGAGCGGTCGGGCGATTCCCAGCAGGTGAACCTCGCCGGCGCCAGGCGCTCGGGGAGAGTGACGTTCTGCGACAATCGGCGCGTGCGGACCATCGGACTCGTCGGCGGGATGAGCTGGGAGAGCAGCGCGGTCTACTACCGCGACCTCAACCTCGGAGTGCGGGAGCGGCTGGGTGGCCTCTCGTCGCCCAAGCTGGTGCTGAGCTGTGTCGACTTCGCCGAGCTCACCGACCTGGAGGACCGCGACCGCTGGGACCAGGTCGGCGAGCTGCTCGCCGAGGCGGGCCGGGGCGTCGAGAGAGCCGGCGCGGACTTCCTCGTCCTGTGTACGACGACCTTCCACAAGGTGGCCGACCAGGTCGCCGCGGCCGTCGACATCCCCCTGCTGCACCTGGCCGACGTGGTCGCCCAGGCCTGCCTGGAGGCCGGCGTGGGCAAGGTGGGCTTCGTCGGCACCGAGGTCGCGATGAACGACTCGTTCTTCTTGTCCAAGCTCGCCGGGCACGGCCTCGAGGTCGTCGTACCGGCTCCCGAGCACCACGCCGTCCTCAACTCCGCGATCTACGACGAGCTCGTCCACGGTCACGTCCTCCCCCGCACCCGCGCCCAGGTCGTGTCGATCATCAACGAGCTCTGGGACGCCGGGGCCGGCGGCGTGCTGCTCGGTTGTACCGAGCTCGAGCTCCTCATCAAGCAGTCCGACGTCGAGCTGCCGGTCTTCCCGTGCACCACCCTCCACGTCGCCGCCGCCCTCGACCGGGCATTGGCCTGACGCGCGCCCTCGTCTAACGCCGCCGGGGCGACGCCGCCGGGCCGACGCCGCCGGCCTGGTGTCGCGGCGTGCCGCATGCACCCTGGTGGCCCCTCCACCGGCAGGCGAAATCAGGCGGTGGGCGCAACACCAAGTGGATCTGACTGTTCTGAGAGTAGCTTGTCGAGGGCTTCGGCAGGGGTACGCCAGTCGAGTCGTTTGCGTGGGCGGTTGTTGAGTTCGGCAGCGACGTTGTCGAGGTAGCCAGGTCCCCACCTTGAGAGATTGGTGCCCTTGGGGAAGTACTGGCGCAGCAGCCCGTTGGTGTTCTCGTTGGTGCCGCGCTGCCACGGGGAGTGGGGGTCGCAGAAGTAGATGTCCAGGCCGGTTGCCTCGGCGATCCGGACGTGGCTGGCCATCTCGCAGCCCTGGTCCCAGGTCAGGCTCCGGCGGAGCTGTTCGGGCAGTTGGGTCATCTTCGCGATCATTGCCGCGGCGACGGTCTCGGCGCAGTGGTCGCGGGGCAGGTGCAGCAGCATCGTGAACCCGGTGACGCGTTCGACCAGGGTGCCGATCGCCGATCCGGAATCGGTCGACCCCAGAATCAGATCGCCCTCCCAGTCCCCGGGTATGACACGGTCACCGACTTCTTGGGGCCGTTCGGAGATGTTGACCATGCCCGCGAACCGGGTCTGCCGTTCGTCGACCTTGCGGCGGGGCTTGCGGACCGCCCGGCCGGTGCGAAGATGCCTGGTCAGCTCGCGTTTGAGCGCGCCACGCCCTTGCACGTACAGCGCCTGGTAGATCGTCTCGTGTGCCACCTGCATCTCCGGATCGTCGGGGTAGTCCTCCCGCAGCCTGTTCGCGATCTGCTCAGGACTGTGGTTCTTCTTCAACCTCGCCTGGACCTCACGCCGCAGCGGCAGGTTCGTCGCCAGTTTCGCAGGCTTGGGACGCTGTGCCTTCTCGTCGGCATCGGCCTGCGCTGTCGAGGCTCGATACGGGATCCGATGACGATCGCTGGGATGGCGATGGTGCTTGACCCGCCGCAGCTCGCGACTGATCGTCCCCGGATTCCGTCCCAGCCGCCGCGCGATCGCCCGAACCCCCAGATCGGCCGCCCGAAGCAGAGCGATCTCCTCACGCTCAGCGAAGCTCAAACGCCTGGTCTGCTGGCCCGCGGTCGTTGGTGGCATCACGCCACCACGCTTACGGAACCACCGCTTGCCCGTTGTCCACGACACGCCGGCGACGGCCGCCGCATCCTGGACGACCATGCCCTCACGAACCGCATTCCAGAACCGGTACTCCACCTCGTCCGGCGTCCGAGGACTCCCATGACCAGCAGGCATCACGACACCCCTACACGTTCAGGGTGTTGCGATCACTCCCTGAACCCGAGGCATGCGGAAGGGCCACCAGGGTGCACATGGCACGACGCCGACAGGTCACGCGGCCAGCGGGTCGTCAGATGTCGCCGGGAGACTCCGACAGGACGGTGCGAGCGAGCCGGGCGAGGGTGTCGTCGAGCTGGTGCTCGGGGACGGTGAAGGGCTCCTCACCGGGCAGCTCGAAGGTGTAGTTGAAGGCATCGGGGTGGGTGGGCTCTGTCTTTGCGGGACGGTGCACCGACGCCAGTAGCGCTCGCGCCTCCGAGGCGGTGGGAGCGTCGCCGGCGACCGTGAGGGAGCCCTCGGTCGTGCGGCCGGCGAAGCCTCCGCTGCGGCGTACTCGGACGACTCCGCCACCGGCACCACCGCCCTGCCCGACCTCGCCCGTGGTTTCGAGACGCCCCGCCGGCTCCTCGGCCGGCTCCTCAGCCACCGAGCTGGAGGCCGGCTCGACGCCGACGTCCGCCCAGGCCTTGCGCACCGCGTCGACGTGGTCACCGGCCGCCTCGATCGTGACGGCCGCGAAGCCGGCGAAGTCGGTGTCGGGGCGCAGGCCCGAGTCGGTCCAGGCCTGCCACCAGATGCGACCGGCGCCCTCCCAGGTCATGCCGCCGATCGCCGTCGCGGCGAGATGGAAGGCCTTGTTGGGGATGCCGGAGTTGAGGTGCACGCCGCCGTTGTCGTCCTCCGTCGTCACGAAGTCGTCCATGTGGCCGACCTGGGGGTCCTTCCCGAGCTCCGGATCGTCGTAGGCGGTGCCGGGCTCGGCCATGTCGCGCAGGGCCCGGGCCTTGACCTTCGGAAGGAACAGTCCCTCCCCGATGAGCCAGTCGGCCTCTCCCGCGGTCTGCTTCTCGAGCCGCTGCTTGACGCAGGCGGCGAAGACATCGGAGAGCGACTCGTTGAGTGCGCCCGGCTGGTCCTCGTAGACCAAGCCGGCGGCGTACTGGGTGACAGCGTGACCGAACTCGTGCGCGACCACGTCGAGAGCCTTGGTGAAGCGGGCGAACACCTCACCGTCGCCGTCGCCGAAGACGAGCTGGGTGCCGTCCCAGAAGGCGTTGACGTAGTCGCGGCCGTAGTGGACGGTCGCCACGACGCCGGCGCCCTTGCCGTCGTAGGAGTCGCGCCCGAGGTCCGTCGAGAGCGCCAGGGAGGCGACCAGACCGGCCGCGCACTCGTCGACGGCTTCGTCACCTGAATCGGGCTCGCCGGCCGAGCGGACCGCGCGGCCGGGCAGCTCCTCGGAGTTGCCGGCGGTGTGGACCACCCAGGCGGCGCCATCGGCGGACTTCACCGGGGCCCGCGGCCCGGCCGTCGCCCGCGCCTGCCGTAGGGCGGCGTCGATCTCGAGGGTGTGACGGCAGGCGTCAGCGGGTCGGCCCCCTGCCCCGGCGAGGCGCTCCAGCAGGTACGGCGGGATGAAGGTGCACGTCGAAGTGTTCATGCCCCCACCCTCCCCGACCCCTCCGACATCGACAACCACCCGGGCGGGCCACCGATTCGTCCCGCTTCGCGAGCGGTGAACTACATGGGAGGTCACAGACGAATCGGTGCGGGCGGTCGGTGCCGCCTAGACTTGCCCGGCTGCGCCGTCCGGCGCCCTCGTCACTTCTGGAAAGCGACCGCCTCGTCATGCCCACCACCCGCCCTGCCGTTCGAGGGGACCTGCGCAACGTCGCGATCGTCGCCCACGTCGACCACGGCAAGACCACGCTGGTCGACGCGATGCTCCACCAGGCGGGCGCGTTCACCGCCCACCAGGCCGAGGGGGTGGCCGACCGGGTGATGGACTCCGGTGACCTCGAGCGCGAGAAGGGCATCACCATCCTCGCGAAGAACACGGCCGTCCACTACACCGGCGCGTCGGCGGCGGACCATCCGGAGGGCATGACGATCAACATCATCGACACCCCCGGCCACGCCGACTTCGGCGGCGAGGTCGAGCGCGGGCTGTCGATGGTCGACGGCATCGTGCTGCTGGTCGACGCGTCCGAGGGTCCGCTGCCGCAGACCCGGTTCGTGCTGCGCAAGGCGCTCAACGCCGACATGCCGGTCGTGCTCGTGGTCAACAAGGTCGACCGCGGCGACGCCCGCATCAGCGAGGTCGTCGACGAGACCTATGAGCTGTTCATGGACCTGCTCGACGACTCCCACAGCCAAGATGCGCTCGACTTCCCAGTCGTCTACGCCTCCGCCAAGTCCGGCCGCGCCAGCACCGAGCAGCCCGACAACGGTGGCCAGCCCGACTCCCCCGACCTCGAGCCGCTCTTCCGCACGATCCTCGAGACGATCCCGGCGCCGACGTACGACGAGGGGGCGCCGCTGCAGGCGCACGTCACCAATCTCGACGCGAGCCCCTTCCTCGGCCGGCTCGCGCTGCTGCGCGTCCACCAGGGCAATCTACGAAAGGGTCAGACCGTCGCGTGGATGAAGCGCGACGGCTCGAAGCAGCACGTCAGAGTGACGGAGCTGCTGGTCACCGAGGGCCTGGAGCGCAAGCCAGGTGAGTCGGCAGGCCCGGGCGACATCGTGGCCGTAGCGGGCATCCCCGACATCACCATCGGCGAGACCCTCGCCGATGTCGACGACCCGGTCGCGCTGCCGCTGATCCACGTCGACGAGCCCGCCATCTCGATGACCATCGGCACCAACACCTCGCCGCTCGTCGGCCGGGTCAAGGGCTCGAAGGTGACGGCTCGCCTGGTCAAGGACCGACTCGACGCCGAGCTCGTCGGCAATGTGTCCCTGCGGGTGCTGCCGACCGAGCGTCCAGACGCGTGGGAGGTGCAGGGTCGTGGCGAGCTGGCGCTCGCTATCCTCGTGGAGCAGATGCGGCGCGAGGGCTACGAGCTCACCGTGGGCAAGCCGCAGGTGGTCACCAAGCAGGTCGACGGCAAGGTGCACGAGCCGTTCGAGCGGCTCACCATCGACGCACCCGAGGAGTTCCTGGGCACGGTCACCGAGCTGCTTGCCAACCGCAAGGGCCGGATGGCGGGCATGACCAACCACGGCTCCGGCTGGGTGCGCATGGAGTTCGTCGTGCCGGCCCGCGGCCTGATCGGCTTCCGAACCGACTTCCTCACCGAGACCCGCGGCACCGGCATCGCCCACCACATCTCGGAGGGCTACTTCCCGTGGGCCGGTGAGATCCGGTCCCGTGGCTCAGGCAGCCTGGTGGCCGACCGCAAGGGTGCGGCCACGGCGTACGCCATGACCTCCCTGCAGGAGCGCGGCGTGCTCTTCGTCGAGCCCACGACCGAGGTCTACGAGGGCATGATCGTCGGTGAGAACTCCCGTGCCGACGACATGGACGTCAACATCACCAAGGAGAAGCAGCAGACCAACATCCGCTCGTCCACCGCCGACAACTTCGAGAAGCTCGTGCCGCCGAAGAGGCTGTCGCTGGAGCAGTGCCTGGAGTTCTGCCGCGAGGACGAGTGCGTCGAGGTCACTCCCGAGAGCGTCCGCATCCGCAAGGTGATCCTCGACGCGCACGACCGCGCCAAGCTCGCGTCGCGGGCCCGCAAGGGCACCCGCTGACCCCGAGGTCCGGCCCTTGACGGTCAGCCCCGCAGGACCTTCTCCATCGGCTTGCCCTTGGCGAGCTCGTCGACCAGCTTGTCGAGGTAGCGGATCTTCCGCATCAGCGGGTCCTCGATCTCCTGCACCCGTACGCCGCACACCACGCCGGTGATCGACGATGCACGTGGATTGAGTCGCGCGTCGGCGAAGAAGTCCTCGAACGTCGTCTCCGCGTCGAGGTGCCCGGCCAGGGCCGACTCGTCGAACCCGGTGAGCCACTCGATCACCTGATCCAGCTCCGCCCTCGTGCGCCCCTTCTTCTCCACCTTCGTCACGTAGTGCGGATAGACCGACGCGAAACTGGTGGTGAAGATGCGGCTCACAGCCGTGAGCTTAACGCGCGCCAGGTCTCGATGGTCGAGCCGCCGCGAGGCACGAGCGGCGTGTCGAGACCACCCCGACACGCCGCCGCAGCGGTCAGCGAACGACGGCGACGCCCTCGATCCGGACCGGCTTTCTGCCTTCGACGCGGATCTTGAGCAGGCCGCTGCGCTTGCCCTTGACCTTGACGCTCTTGAGCACCTTGGTCTTGTTCTTGCCCTGGGTGCTCACGGTCCTGAGCAGCCTCTTGCCCAACAGCACCTCGACCTCGCCACCTGCTTTGCCGGTGCTCACGACGAGGACGATCCTCCTGGCCTTGCTCACCTCGAGCGCGAGCGCCGAGCCCGCGTCGCTGCTGAGGCTCACGTCACCACGGAATGCCGACCTGTCCTCGAGTCGCCTCCACGAGCCGGACGCCTTCAGCTTCGTGTCGTTGACAGGCACGGTGTAGCTGCGGACGACCGGACTGGCGTCGCTGCCGGCCTCGGTCCTGGCGGTGGCGGTCACCCTGTGCGTGCCGGTCCTGGCCTTCACCTTGACCACACCGCCCGGGCAGGCGACGTCCTTGCCGTCGACCGTGCAGTCGAACTCGGCATCCTCCGCATCGGAGCCGAACCTGAGCGTCGCCTTCTTGGCCAGCACGATGCCCTTCTTCGGTCCCTTCTCGAAGGTCGTGTCGGGTGCGCCCCGCTTGCCGATCGCGAAGTCGGCGTCGTTGAGGTCGAAGAAGTAGTTGTCCACCGCCTCGATCTTGATCCGCGCCTTGGCCGCGGCCTCGTTGGGCAGCTTGAGCCTCTCGGAGCCGTCGTTGGGCGTGCTCGCGGACAGGACCTTGCCGAAGGTCTTGCCGCCATCGGTCGACAGCGTGATCTTCACGTTGGCGGCGAGCGCCTGGGTGCCCTTGACGTCCCAGGTGATCGGCACCGGCACACCACCGGTCACCGTCTGGCCGGCCGCCGACTGGGAGGTGACCAGGAACGGCCCGGCGTTGGGGTCGAGCGCCAGGGTGACGTCGTCGTACGACGTGCCACCGGCGATCGGGTCACCGTCACGCGCCGTCACCCGGAAGTGCATCGCACCCGCGGCCGGAGCCGGGTCGGACGTCGTGGGTGCCGACCCGAGGTAGCCGGCCTTGGGCAGGTACTCCGAGAAGCACTCCCGCATCTGTTTGCTGAGCGGCACGGTGTTGGGCGTCGGCACGACGCCCTCGCAGTTGCCGGTGACGGCGTTGGTGTTGTTGGCCAGGATCTGCGCCAGGTCCGGGAACACCCTCGTCGGATCGCCATCCGTCTGGTGCTGCCCGGGCGACGGCGACTTCAGGGCGTCCTCGTCCGAGATGTCGACGGCGGTGCCGAACATGCGGAAGAGCGGCCCGTAGACCTTGCCGTTGCTCGTGAGGGCGTTGCCACCGGCCGCCGCGCCGTAGTCGTGCTGCTCCCAGCTGTAGGTGACCGGGTTGCCATCGGCATCCGAGGCGGCCGCGGTGAGCGCGAACGGCGTACGCATCGGGATCGTCCTGTCCGCCTGGGCGGTGACCGTCGGAGCCGTGTTGGCGGAGGTGACCGGCGTGCCCTGATTGCCGGACGGGCCGCCCTTGTCGACCTCGCCGACGAGGCCGGTCACCCCGCCCGTGCCGGCGGTCACGGTCAAGGACTCCATGTCGGGACTCTCGGACTCGATGGACGGCACGGTGTTGAAGAACACCGAGAAGCCCTCGTCGCCGGGCTCGTGCGGGAGCTGCGGCCCGTCCGGGTCGTCGCCGGGGAGGGGGTACCCGTACTCGTCGAACGCCCACTGCGCGACCGAGGCGTCCTGGCCCGTGAGCCCGGTGATCGCCGCGGCGAGGTCCGCGGCCGTGTAGTTGCCGCCGCGGGTGATCGTCACCGGAGCCTGGCCCGGATAGCCGAGCTCGAAGGAGTCACCGTCGGCGTCGAACCCACGCAGGGAGACCGACTGCACCTCGACATTTCCGTACGGCGCACCGGTGGACAGCGCGGTGAACTCGTCGATCGTGTGATGGGAAAGGTAGGGGTCACTGTGCGGCTGCAGGTTGTCCTGCCGGCAGATGCCGGCGTACGCCATGACGGAGGAGCCGGACCCCGGCTCCACCGAGGCCCCCGGCTCGCGTTGGAACAGGCAGTTGTTTCCCGTCGCGCCGTTGAACGTGTGGTTGCCGCCGAACTGGTGGCCCAGCTCGTGCGCGACGTAGTCGACGGCGAAGAAGTCACCCGTGGGTTCCTCCAGCCCGGTGCAGCCGCTGCCCTTGTAGGCGCCACCGACGACCCCGAGGTAGGCGACTCCGCCGCCGTCGACGCCGAGCGCGATGTGGCCGACGTCGTAGTTCTCGGCACCGATGACCAGGCCCAGGAAGTTGCGGTTCTTGTTGAGCACCGGAGCGTCGCAGAAGTCGAGGTCGCCCGGGATGTCGTCGCTGTCGTCGCCCGGCGTGCCGCCGTCGTCGTACGGCGCGAAGCACGGCGCCGAGCCGCACAGCCCGTCGGGCCCGCTGGCCTCCTCGACGGTGTCGAGGTTGAGCTTGTCGGTCTCGTTGATCAACCGGAGGTTGATCGCCATGTCCTCGTTGTAGATCTGGTTCACCCGGTTGATGAGGGTGACCTTCTCGGAGAGCACGTTCTCCACGCCGAAGTACGCCGCATAGGTCGGGTCGGAGGTCAGGGCCAGCCGGTAGAAGCGCTTGGTGACGGGCTGACCGGCGGCCGCCTGCGCCGCCTGCTCGGCCTCGACGGCGGAACGGATCGACCTGATCTCACCCTCGGCCCGTCGCTGGGCTTCCGGCGGCAGCGCGGCGTTGTAGTAGCTCAGGTGCGCGGTGGTGCCCCGCCTGTTGTACGCCGGGTCGACGTACCAGGCCCGCTGCCCGTTGGCTCCGCGCACGGAGGCGTGGAAGCCCATCGGGGTGAGGTCGAGGGCGATCGTGCTCACGCTGTCGTCGACGCCTCGGCCGGCGTACGTCGTGATCTCGGGGTGCTTGGTCGCAAGCCCGTCCTCCATGAGCCGGGTCTGCTCGACACGGAAGTCGACCGACCTGCCCGAGGGGTCGGGGATCGAGACGACCGTGCTGCCGGAGCCCGACTTGGCGAGGTCTGCGCGGAGGGCAGGGAGGTCGACTCGGCTGGCGGCGTAGGCGCGTGGCTTCACGCGGACGTCGGCGCCGCGCGGCTCGAACCCGCGGAGTGCGGTGAACCCCGAGTCGTCCTCGGGCGGCGCCGCCGTGGCGGTCATCGAGACGGTCGCGGGCAGGACGCCGGCGCCGAGCACCAGGGCGAGGGTCAGGGACAGTGGTTTGGGCACACGCATGGCGAGTCAGCAACTCCCGGAAGGTGAGAGGTGCGCGTCCCCCCGGACCCGCACCGGCGGCTGTGAAGGTGCTCCGACACCAGGCCGACACTAGGCGCGGGGTCCGACAGTGTCGAGAGAACGACTCGGAGGGTTACGCAGCCGTTACCACGCGACCGCGGACGCGTGGGCTATAGGTTCGCCACATGCCCGCGCGTCGCGTCCTGCCCACCGACGAAGCCGTCGACCTGCTCCGCCTGGTGCGCGAGCTCGCGACCAAGGAGCTGCTGCCCAAGGCCGCCGAGGCCGAGGCGGCGGGCCGCTTCCCGCGGGAGGTCTTCTCGCTGCTCGGCGAGGCCGGGCTGCTCGGCCTGCCGTACGCCGAGGAGTACGGCGGTGGCGGGCAGCCCTACGCCGTCTACCTCCAGGTGCTCGAGGAGCTCGGCTCCGTCTGGGCGAGCGTGGGAGTCGGCGTGTCCGTGCACGCGCTGTCGTGCTTCGGCCTGGCGACCGCCGGCACCGAGGAGCAGCGAGAGCGCTGGCTGCCCGACCTGCTCGGCGGCGAGATGCTCGGCGCCTACTGTCTCTCCGAGCCCCAGGCCGGCTCCGATCCTTCCGCGATGACCACGACCGCGCGGCGCGACGGCGACGACTACGTGCTCACCGGCTCGAAGGCATGGACGACACACGGCGGGGATGCCGACTTCTACAAGGTCATGGCCCGCACCTCCGGCGATCGCAACGGCATCTCCTGCTTCCTGGTCCCGGCCGATGCCGTCGGTCTCTCCGCGGACCCGCCGGAGAGGAAGATGGGCCTCACCGGGTCGACCACCGCCACCATGCGCTTCGAGGGCGTCCGCATCCCCGTGGAGCGCCGGCTCGGCGCGGAGGGAGAGGGCCTCAAGATCGCGCTCGGCGGTCTCGACCACGGCCGGCTCGGCATCGCCGCGGTCGCCACCGGCCTGGCCCAGGCCGCGGTCGACCACGCCACGGCGTACGCGAAGGAGCGCTTCACCTTCGGCAAGCCGATCATCGACCACCAGGGCCTGGCCTTCGTGCTCGCCGACATGGAGGCGGCCGTGCAGTCGGCGCGGGCGACGTACCTCGCCGCCGCGGCACTGAAGGATCGCGGGCTGTCCTTCACCCGCGAGGCGTCCGTCGCCAAGCTCGTCTGCACCGACAACGCCATGAAGGTGACGACCGACGCCGTGCAGGTGCTCGGCGGCTACGGCTACACCCGTGACTTCCCCGTCGAGCGCTTCATGCGCGAGGCCAAGGTCATGCAGATCTTCGAGGGCACCAACCAGATCCAGCGGCTCGTGATCTCCCGCTCCATGCAGAATGGCTCCCCCGCGGAGATCATCCGGGGCTGAGACCCAAGAGGAGCTCTCCCGCGCTCCCCGTCCGCGGGCGAGCTCCTCCGGGCCGGCGGTTGCTGCTGGGCGCAGCGACGACGTGGACCGGCGATCTTGGGCCTAGCGCAAGGAGACGGTGCGAACGAGGCGCTTGGTCCGCACGTCTCCCGAGTACTCGACCTTCACCCGCGCCGGCAGCCGGCCAGCCTTGGCCAGGCCGGCGAGCGACAGGGTCGCCTTGCCGTTCTTGACCTTGGTCTTGACCGTCTTGCCGCCCACGGTGACGGAGATCCTGCCGCTGGCGTCGTAGCCGACGGTCGCGAGCTTGACCGCCAGCCTCTGCTTGGCGCGCTTGACCTTGAACCTCGCCTCGGCCGCCTGCTTGCGCACCTTGAGGACGACGTAGGTCGTCGCCGCCTTCGTCGAAGCGTCGCCGGCGTAGCGGATCTCGACCTTCTTGCGCCCCTTGGTCTCGAACGGCCCGACCGTCAGGGTCGCCTTGCCTGCGCTGGCCTTGGCGGTCGCCAGCTTCTCCTCGCCCAGGTACGCCGCCACCTCGCCGTTGGCGCTTGCCCCCGGCGTGATCGTCACCTTCACCTCGGAGGTGTCCTTGGCGACCTTCAGCCTCGTCGGCTTCGCATCCGCCGTCAGCACCACCGGCACCGGGTTGGGGACCGGCGTGGGAGTCGGCGTCGGCGTCGTACCGCTCGGGGTGTCGATGCCGACGATCTCCGGGTTGTGGTCGGAGGAGCGGAACGGATTGCTCGCGTAAAGGTTCGTGACGTTGGTGTTGTACCGGCCGTACTCGTAGTAGAGCGACTCGTAGGCGTTGATCTCCCAGATGTCCACCGCGTTGACATCTGCCAACGCCGCCTCGTTGGCCAGCACATGGTCGAGCGACCCGATCATGCCGTCGAAGTTGTAGCTCTCCTCCTCCGGGTCGCTGGTCGACTCGAGGTTGGCGTACCCGGCGGCGTTGAGGACCTGGACCGGGTCCTCCTCGGAGTAGGCGTTGAAGTCACCGGCCAGGAACACCCTGGTGATGCCGCGCAGCGTCTTGAACTCGCTGGCGAAGTCGACCAGCGCATCGGCCTGCAGGACGCGGCGGTCGTTGGCGTTGCCCTGGCCGAAGGGGTCGGGCGTGCCTGACCCCTTCGACTTGAAGTGATTGACGATCACGGCGAACGCCTCCGCGTCCGGCCGGCCGACCTTCTTGAAGGCCTGAGCCAGAGGCTCACGCGCGTCGGCGAAGGCCTCGGTGCCCGACGACTGGTCGCTGAGGACCACCGATCCGCCGACAAGGGCCACGTTCGCGGGCTTGTAGATGAAGCCGTTGCGGATCACGTCCTGCTCGGCGAGCGGCGGCAGCGTTGCTGGGGAGGGCGCGAACGCCCAGGTGCCCGCTCCGGCGTTGGCGTTGAGCGCGTCGACCAGCTTGCCGATCGCGAAGTCACGATCCTTGCCGAACTGAACGGAGTTCTCCAGCTCCTCGAGCGAGACGATGTCGGCGTCGACGGTGTTGATCGCCGCGACGATCTTGTCGCGCTGGCGCGCCAGGCTGGCGTCGTTCGCCGCGCCGCGGGGACCGTTGGGGTTGCATTGGTTGTTCGTGGTCCGCGCGCCGTCTCTGTCGGTGAAGAAGGTGCAGGTCCGCCCACCGCCCATGGCCACGAACTCCTCGCCCGTGGTCGGGAAGAAGTTCAAGACGTTGAAAGTCGCCAGCTTCACGTCGCCGCCGACCTCCTCCGGAGCGGCCGGCCGGGTCTGCTCGAACCCGATCTTGCCGGTCGGGGCGCCGACGACCTGCGACTGCGGGAGGATCCGCCAGGTGCCGAACTGGCCGGTGAAGACCACCGGCGAGATGAAGGTCGTCGCGGCACCCACCCGCACCGTGTGGGTCGGGGTGAACCACGGGAACGGCGAGTTCTGGTTCTGGGTGGTGGAGTAGGTGAGGCTGGACCCGTCGTCCAGAATGATCCGGTGCGCGTTGTTGTACCTGGTGCGCGCCGCGATCTGGCCGGTTGCCTGCGCGTCGATCACCTCGGTGGGCGAGACCAGCGCCTCTTCGCTGTCCGCGGCCAGACCGATCTCCCCGCGGAAGGCGGAGGAGTTGGTGGTGCCCTGATAGAACGGGCCGCCGTCGTAGACGTCGGTTGCGGTCCATGGCCCGGTCGGCTGGTAGAGCTCAGCCTCATGGACCTCACGAGCCGAGTCGAGCGCGGCTCCCTCGAGGCAGTCGGTGCCCGGCAGCGCGCAGTCGGTGCCCGGCACCTGCGTCTTGGGGGTTACCGTCCCCAGGGAGGCGATCGGGGTGAGGCCGGCGTCGGCGGCGGCGATCTGGGTCTGTCCGTTGAACTCGCCGACGGTGCCGGAGACCTCGACCGAGTCGCCGATCGTGGGGTAGGTCGCGAACCCACTGCCTCCGCCGTACACGAAGATGCCGTCCGAGGCGTCCGGGGTGGTGTCGGCTCCCGGCGTCTGGAGGTAGAAGCCGTTCAGGCCACCCGTCGGGTACGCCGCGGTCACCACGCCCCGCGTGATGACCTGAACACCGTCGAACGGCGTCACCGCCCCCGTGCCCTGGATCTCGGCGATCGGCTTGAGCGACGCTGCCTCAATGACCGTGAAGGTGAAGGTCACGTCGTCCGTCGCGGGCGGCGGGCCGGCCGAGTCGGTGACCGTCGCCGTGACGTCGTAGGTGCCCGCCGCAGTCGGGGTGCCGGAGACCGACCCGTTGCCGGCGACCGAGACGCCGTCCGGCAGTCCGGTCGCACTCCAGGAGTACGGCGAGGTGCCGCCCGTCGCCGCCAGCGTGAAACTCCCCGCGACGCCCACCTGGCCGGTTCTGTTGCCGGGAGAGGTCGCCTCGAGCGGCATCACGACACCGGAGTTCTCCGGCGACGGCGTAGCGAGAGTGAAGTCCGCGGCGTTGCTGTCCGTGTCGGCACCGGCCGCGGTGCGGTTCAGGGACTGGGTTGCGGAGGCCGCGGCTGTCGTCGCCGCGGCCTCGAAGGACGTCGCACCGGTGGCACCCACGAAGTCGACGATGCCCGGTACGCCGACGGTGCTGCCGGATGTGGCGATGATCGCCGTTCCCTGCTGCAGGGCCACCTGTCCGCCTGCGGCCGCCATGGCGAAGGTCGTCAGGTCGGTGTCAGGGGTCGGCAGCGCCGAGCCGATCGCGCCGGGTGCGCTCATCTTGATCAGCCAGTGCTCCCCCGCCGGCACGCTTCCGGTCAGGGCCGCTGGGGTGCCCCCGGAGCCACCGCTCGCGGAGCGGTAGTGGATCGCCATCCCGGCGAGATCGATGGCAGCGGCGGTCGGGTTGTAGAGCTCGACAAAGTCGGCGGTGTAGGCGGCGCCGGTGTTGCCCCCCGCGCCGTACACCTCGCTGATGACGAGGCCGGTGCCGGCGGGGTTGGCGGTGGCGGGCGTGGCGGCCAGGCCGCCGGCGAGAGGTGCGGCCGCGAGGCCGAGCAGCGCCGCCCGCAGCGCGAGACCGCGCGGTGAGAGGTGGATCGACAAGGTGAGGTTCCCCCAGGTCAAGGCGGGTGAGCCCCCCAATCCGAGTGACGAGGCTCACATAGGAGCGTCACCATAACTCCGCCTACGGCGCCGTGAGAGGGCCAGAAAGTGACGAAAAGACGAACCATCGCATGAGCAATGTGTCACCCTCCTCCAGCATCCCCGCGAGCCTCAGCGGCACCTCGATCGCCTCCCCGGCCGTGGGCCGGAGTCGGTCACCGGCGACCAACCGTGGGACCAGGGTCTGGTCCCACTCGTCGACGACTCCGGCGGCGAGCAGGTCCCGCGCCAGGTGCGGGCCGCCCTCGCAGACCACCCTGGCCAGCCCCCGTTCGGTCAGAGCGTCACGCAGGCCGATGGGGTCGACCGACTCCTCCCCGGTGACGACGACATGGTCGTCGCCCAGCTCCGCCCGGGCGGCGGGCAGCCCCGGCGACGAGGCACAGGTGGCCATCAGGAGCCGGCCGGCCGAAGCGCCCACGAGTGTCGACGGGATCCGCCCCGACCGGCTCACCACCACCAGCGGACGGTCCCCTGCCGCGCCGTACCGCTCTGCCCGGAGTGTGCCGGCGCCGACGACCACACAGTCGCTCAGCGCGCGCAGCAGGTCGAAGACCCGCCTGTCGGCGGCGTTGTTGATGGTGCCGCTCAATCCGTCGCTGCCCTGGGCGGCGCCGTCCAGGGTGGTGACGAAGTTGAGCCGCCACCACGCCGGCTCGGGTGCGGCGTACGCCTCCCGCAGCTCGGCGTCCGTCAGGTCCCCAAGGCGCATCATCCTCATCACCGACCGTCAGATATCCGTGATCCTGATGCCGGCGTGCGCCTTGTAGCGGCGGTTGATGCTGATCAGGTTGGCCGTCAGCGCCTCGATCTGGTGCGCGTTGCGCAACCGCCCGCCGTAGATCCCGCGCATGCCCGGGATGGTGCCGGCCAGCGCCTGGACCAGATCGGTCGCCTCCCGGTCCTCGCCGAGCACGATGACGTCGGTGCCGACATCGCGCAGCTCCGGGTCGTCGAGATGTACGGCGCTGACGTTGTGGAAGGCGCCCACGACTCGGGAGTCGGTCAGGATCGACTGCGCCTGCTCGGCCGCCGACCCCTCCGGCACCGGAAGGGCGTAGGGGCCCTGCTTGTCGAAGCCCAGCGGGTTGACGCAGTCGACGACGATCTTGCCGGCCAGGGCGTCCTTGAGCTCCGTGAGCAGCTCCGCGTGACCTTCCCACGGCACCGCGACGACGGCCACGTCGGCCTCACTCGCCGCGGTCTCGTTGTCGGTGCCACCGGTCGCGCCGACCGACTCCGCGACCCGCCGGGCGCGCTCGGCGGCCCGGCTCCCGATGACGACGTGCAGGCCTGCGGCTGCCCAGCGTCGCGCCAGTCCGCGCCCCTGCGCCCCGGTGCCTCCGAGCACCGCGAAGCGGAGTCTTGAGAGCTGGTCGTCGGGCGTGGATTCGGTCATACTCCGGAGGATAGGTGCACCTGAGCGCACGCTGGCCCTGGATCGGATGCCGGAAACCCCGCCTGGTACTGGGCCCTTGATGGGCAAGGCTTACGATGCATCGCGACCAGCGATTCAGCACAAGGAGATGATCCAGGTGCATGTCGACAAGCTCGACGCCCAGTTGAACCGCTCGGGAAGCCGGAGGCGGGTGCGGAGACTTGTCGCGGCGACTACCGCCCTGCTCGTCGGGTCGGGCGTGGCAGTGGGGTTGACCTCCGCGCAGGCCCCAGCCCTGGTGGACGAAGGGACGCGTCCCGGCTACCACTACGCCGCCGCCTACGCGCACTCGGTGGTGTCGCCGGCCTCCGGGTTCGGGGCGACGCTGACCGTCCACCGTCCCAAGGACGTGCGCCGCGACGGGCGTGAGCACTCCCTGGGCCAGATCGGCGTCGGCAGCACCAACGGATATCCGTATGTCGAGGCCGGCTGGCGGCTAGCCCGCGGCACGAAGCCGCGCCTGTTCGTCTACTGGCGGCCCCAGGGCAGCGGCGACACCTGCTACAACCTCGGCTGCGGGTTCAAGCTCAAGGGACCGGGTAAGCGGCCGGGCAGCAAGCTCCGGCCGGGCTCGACGATCACTGTGGCCTTCGAGCACGTCGGCTCGAAGTGGTGGCTCCTGGTCAACGGCAAGCGATCGGGGTTCTACCCGGATCGGCTGTGGAAAGGGCAGTTCACCGCGACCGACTTCGCCCAGGCGTTCGGCGAGGTCCACGTCCCGCGCAAGCGCAGGGTCTGCGCGGACATGGGAAACGGGAAGCCGCCAGGTCAGGGCGCGGCGAGCGTGACCAACGCCTACTTCAGCAACGGCGTCCCGGTCGTGTTCACCGCCCAGCCCTACAACGACACTGCCAACTACGGCTTCGCGCTCACCGGTCCCGACTCGTTCGAGTACGGCGGTCCGGGGGCCTGCTGAGGCGAGTACTCCGCGCACGGCGGGGCACCCGGGCGTCGGTCCAGGTGCCCGGGCGGCCGGCGCGATCACGCGCCCGACCAGCCCTCACTCGTAGCCGAGGACCTGCTGCCGCTTCTCGCCCCACGCGAGCGCGGACTCGATGGCCTCCTCCAGGGAGAGCTCGGTGCGCCAGTCGAGCAGCTCGCGCGACCGGTCGACGTTTGCGAACGCGCCGACGGCGTCGCCGGGCCGCGGAGGCGCCTCCGCGATCGGCACCGGCTTGCCGAAGACGTTCTCGAAGGCGGCGACCAGCTCGCGCACCGTGACCCCGGCACCCGTGCCGACGTTGATGATCACGCTGTGAGCTTCGGCCGCGCCGAGGCCGGCCATCTCGAGCACGGCGTCGAAGCGCTCGACGGCGCGCACGTGGGCGCGGGCGAGGTCCCAGACGTGGATGTAGTCGCGGATGCCGGTGCCGTCGCGGGTCGGATGCTCGGTGCCGGTGATGGTGAAGGTGTCCTTGACGCCGCGAGCGGCCATGACGAGCTGGCCGAGCACGTGCGACGGCTCCTTGGCGTAGATGCCCGACTCGAGGTCGGGGTCGGAGCCGATCGGGTTGAAGTAGCGCAGGATGATCGCACGCAGGTCGGTGGCCTCCGCCATGTCCTGGAGCACCTCCTCCATCATCCGCTTGGTCCGCGCGTACGGCGACGGCGGGTCGAGCGCGTCGCTCTCGAGCACCTCGAAGTCGTCCTTGGTCGCATAGAGCGAGGCGCTGGAGGAGAAGAGCACCCGCGGCTTGCCGAGCGCGACCAGCTCGTCGAAGAGCTCCAGCGACTTGGCGACGTTGTCGCGGTAGTACTCGTAGGGCCTCTCGACCGACTCGGGTACGACGATGCGTGCGGCCATGTGGATGGTGGCCGCGATGTCGGGGTGCTCGTCGACCACCCGGCGTACCAGCTCACGGTCGGCGATGTCGCCCTCGTAGAAGATGCGGCCCTTCACGAAGACCAGCGGGCCGGAGAGCAGCGAGTCGAGGATCACCGGCGTGTGCCCCGCCTCCTCGAGGGCCTTCGCGGTGATCGAACCGAGGTAGCCGGCACCGCCGGTGACGAGAACCTTCATGCCTCCGAGGGTAATGGGCGGGTTTGGCATGGTCGGATACCGGGCAGGAGAGCATCGACCTTCCCGACCGACCTGGAGTGACCATGCCCCGCACGCCTTCCCTCGTCCGACTCGCGGCGGGCGGCGCCCTGGTCGGGCTGCTCGCCACCACCGCGCCGACCGGCGCGCTCCCCGCCGGCCAGCTACCCGCCGGCCGGCACTCGACGGACGGCGCGGCGCGTGCGGGAGTCACGTGGGACACCATCTTCAAGCTGCACGGCACCAAGGTCCAAGCCTGCCGGAGCCTCGCCGGAGGCGACCTCTACGCGGTCAAGCTCCGCGTCGACAACCGCAAGGGCAAGTACCTGGTCCGCTACGAGAAGCATGTCGCCAGGGGCCGGCGCCCCCAGGGCGCGATCTTGAAGAACATCGCGCGTGGCAGGACGAAGACCGCAGCGCCGATGGCGGCGGTCTTCATCGACCAGACCCTCAAGACATCGCTGTGGCTCGGCAACCGGCCCAAGGCCTCGAAGAAGACGAAGCTGTCGAAGGTCGGCGCCTGCGTCGGTTGAGATGGCCGGTCAACGATGCCCGGTCAGCGCCAGGGATGCTCGGTGAGCAGGCTCTTCAGGTACACGCCGTAGCCGCTCTTGACCAGGCCGTCGGCTCGCTCGAGCAGCTCGTCGTCGCTCAGGAAGCCCATCCGCCAGGCGACCTCCTCCGGCGCACCGATCTTGGTGCCCTGCCGGCCCTCGATGGTGCGGACGAAGTTGGAAGCGTCGTTGAGGGAGTCGAAGGTGCCGGTGTCGAGCCACGCCGTACCGCGGGGCAGCACCTCGACCTGCAGGCGACCCTCCTCGAGGTAGCGCCGGTTGAGGTCGGTGATCTCCAGCTCGCCGCGAGCCGACGGCTCCAGCTCCTTGGCGTAGTCGACGACGTCGTTGGAGTAGAAGTAGAGCCCCGGCACGGCGAAGGACGACTTGGGCACCGCCGGCTTCTCCTCCAGCGTGAGCGCCCGGCCGGTCTCGTCGAACTCGACGACGCCGTACGCCGTCGGGTCGCTCACGTGGTAGCCGAAGACCGCGGCGCCGTCGATGTCGGCGAACTTGCGCAGCTGATGGCCGAGGCCGGTGCCATGGAAGATGTTGTCGCCGAGCACCAGGGCGGCCGGCTCGGAGCCGACATGCTCCGCACCGATGATGAACGCCTGCGCGAGCCCGTCGGGCGAGGGCTGCTGCGCATAGGAGATGTTGACGCCGAACTGCGACCCGTCGCCCAGCAGTCGCGTGAAGAGCTCGGCCTCGTGCGGGGTGGTGATGAGCAGGATGTCGCGGATCCCGGCGAGCATCAGAGTGGACAGCGGGTAGTAGATCATCGGCTTGTCGTAGACCGGAACGAGCTGCTTGGAGATGCCCTGCGTGATCGGGTGGAGCCGCGATCCGGTGCCGCCGGCCAAGATGATTCCGCGCATGGCCTCCACCCTAGGGCGTGGCCTGCCCGTAGACTCACCGCCCGTGACCAAGCTCCTGATCACCGGCGGCGCCGGCTTCATCGGCTCGAATTTCGTGCACTACCTCCTCGCGCACACCGACGCCGAGATCACCGTCCTCGACAAGCTGACCTATGCCTCCAACAAGGAGGCGATCGAGGGGCTCGGCCGGGTGTCGCTTGTGGTCGGCGACATCGCCGACGCCGACCTCGTCGAGCCTCTGGTGGCCGACCACGACGCCGTCGTCCACTACGCGGCCGAGTCACACAACGACAACTCCCTCAACGACCCGAGCCCGTTCATCAGGACGAACATCCTCGGGACCTTTCAACTCCTCGAGGCCGTGCGCAAGCACGGGAAGCGACTCCACCACGTGTCGACGGACGAGGTGTACGGCGACCTGGAGCTCGACGACCCCAAGCGGTTCACCGAGGACACGCCGTACAACCCGTCGTCGCCCTACTCCGCCTCCAAGGCCGGCTCCGACCACCTGGTGCGCGCGTGGGTCCGTTCGTTCGGTGTGCAGGCGACGCTGTCCAACTGCTCCAACAACTACGGGCCCTGGCAGCACATCGAGAAGTTCATCCCACGCCAGATCACCGAGGTGATCGACGGCCGCCGGCCGAAGCTCTACGGCACCGGCCAGAACGTCCGCGACTGGATCCACGCCGACGACCACTCCTCCGCGGTGTGGACGATCCTCAACAAGGGCACCATCGGTGACACCTACCTGATCGGCGCCGACGGCGAGAAGAACAACCTCGAGGTCGTGCGGCTGATCCTCGAGCTGATGGGCAAGGACCCCGACGACTTCGAGCACGTCAACGACCGCGCCGGCCACGACCTGCGCTACGCCATCGAGTCCGGCAAGCTGCGCTCCGAGCTGGGCTGGCAGCCGAGGTTCCAGGACTTCCGATCCGGGCTGGCCGACACGATCGGCTGGTACCAGGCGCACGAGGACTGGTGGCGCCCGAGCAAGGCCGCGACCGAGGCGTCGTACGCCGCGAAGGGCCAGTGACATCTCTCGGTGGTCGAGCCGGTCGCGAGGGACGAGCGACCGTGTCGAGACCACTGCCGAAAGGACAACCGTGACCGACCTCCCCCGCCTCGAGACCACATCGATCCCCGGTCTGGTCGTGCTCCATCTCGACCTCCGCGAGGACGCACGCGGCTGGTTCAAGGAGAACTGGCAGCGAGAGAAGATGGTCGCGCTCGGGCTGCCCGACTTCGGTCCGGTGCAGAACAACATCTCCTTCAACACCCGCAGGGGCGCGACCCGTGGCATCCACACCGAGCCGTGGGACAAGTTCGTCGCAGTCGCCGGAGGTCGCGCCTTCTGCGCATGGGTCGACATGCGTGAGGGAGACACCTTCGGCTCCGTCTTCACCATCGAGCTGACCCCACAGATCGCGGTGTTCGTGCCGCGCGGAGTGGGCAACAGCTACCAGACCCTCGATGACGGTGTGGCCTACACCTACCTCGTCAACGAGCACTGGCGGCCGGCCACGCCCTACCCCGCCCTCAACCTGGCCGACGAGACGGTCGCGGTCCCGTGGCCGATCCCGCTCGGCTCCCCCGAGGTCGAGATCTCGGCGAAGGACCTCGGTAATCCACGGCTCGGCGAGGTCACCCCGATGGCCCCGAAGCGGACGCTCATCATCGGCGCCAACGGACAGCTGGGCCGGGCGCTGCAGGCCGACTTCCCGGGTGCGGACCTGGTCGACATCGTCGACGCTGACGGCGTACGACGCCTCGACCTCAGCGACGCCGCCCAGGTCGCGGAGTGGCCATGGCACGAGTACTCGCTGGTGCTCAACGCCGCGGCGTACACGGCGGTCGACGCTGCGGAGACACCGGAGGGCCGCGTCATCGCCTGGGCGGCCAACGCGTCCGCGCCGACGACGCTCGCGAAGCTCTCCGACGTGCACCACTTCACGCTCTTCCACTACTCCAGCGAGTACGTCTTCGACGGCACCCGCGACGAGCACACGGAGGGCGAGCCGCTCTCCCCGCTCGGGGTCTACGCGCAGTCGAAGGCGGCCGGCGACCTCGGTGTCGGCACTGCGCTGCGCCACTACATCGTGCGTACGTCTTGGGTGATCGGCGACGGCAAGAACTTCGTGCGCACCATGGCCGACCTCGCCGCCAAGGGCGTCAGCCCCAGGGTCGTCGACGACCAGATCGGCCGCATCACGTTCGCTGGCGAGCTCTCGCGAGTGACCCGCCACCTGCTCGATGTGGGAGCCGACCACGGCATCTACAACGTCTCCAACGGCGGACCCGCGATGTCCTGGGCCGACTGGGCGAGGCGGGTCTTCGAGCTGTGCGGGCGCGACGCGGCCGACGTGTCGACCACCACAACCGACGAGTACGCCGCGGGCGTGCACGTGTTGGGCAACCCGTTCGCGCCCAGGCCGTTGAAGAGCGTGATGGACCTGGCGAAGATCGAAGCCACCGGCTTCGTGCCCGAGGACGCCGGCGTCGCCCTGGAGCGCTACCTCAAGGGCTAGCGCTCATCTCGGTGGTCGAGCCGTCACCTCGGTGGTCGAGCCGAGACTCGATGGTCGAGCCGAGACTCGATGGTCGAGCCGACACGAGGTACGAGCGTCGTGTCGAGACCACGCCGCCACGTCAGCGGCGCCGGGTGATCTCGGCCAGGGCCGGGCGCACGTCGGCCAGGAAGACGCAGGCCGCGACGGTGAAGGCCAGATGGATGATGTTGAGGGGCGAGGTCCATAAGAGCACCTGGGCGGCGAGCCCGATGGCCAGGACGGTCACCCAGCCGGGCTTCGACCACTTGTCGCCGGCGTGGTAGGCCTCCGCCGAGTAGCGCAGC
The DNA here is from genome assembly GCA_963767345.1 of uncultured Actinomycetota bacterium. Classification (GTDB taxonomy): domain Bacteria; phylum Actinomycetota; class Actinomycetes; order Propionibacteriales; family Nocardioidaceae; genus Nocardioides. The sequence continues at coordinate 1,644,029 of CAVYDO010000003.1, read as the reverse complement.
GCGGCGAAGAGAGCGAACGCCTTCACGACCAGCACCAGCACCAGCAGTGCCATGGAGATGGCGAACTCGATGTCGTAGACGTGCACAGCACGAGCCTACTGACGCACCCGGAGTGACCTCTCGTTGGTCGAGCCTACTGACGCACCCGGAGTGACCTCTCGTTGGTCGAGCCTGCTGACGCACCCGGAGTGACCTCTCGTTGGTCGAGCCCGCGAGCGCAGCGAGCGGTGTCGAGACCATTGCCGGCTGGAAATTCAGAGCCGGCCCACCCTCGAGAGAGTGGGCCGGCTCAGAGGTGGGTCAGTCGCCGATCTTCTCGGCAGCGTCGGCGACGGCGTCGGCGGCCGCGGCGGCGGTCTTCTTGGCCGCGGTCGTGGTCGCCTTGGCGTTGCTGCGGGCGGTGGCGGCCTTATTGGCGGCCGGGCTGCGCTTGACGGCGGCCTTCTTGGCGGGAGCCTTCTTCGCCGCCTTCCTCACGTCCGAGGTCGCCGACTCGGCGGCCTTGGTGGCGGAGGTCCTGGTGGCCTTGGCCTTCGACACCGTGGTCTTGGCGTCCTTGAGGACCTCCTGGGTGGAGCGCTGGTCGCGGATCCGCTTGACCAGGCCCTCGCCGCGTGTGACGAGCTCGTCGTACGCATCGGTGACGGTGGCGAAGTTGCTCTCGACGAGCCTTTGGACCTTGGCAGGGGCCGCCTTGGCCTCGGCCGTGACGGCCACGACGGCCTTGTCGGCGGCCTCGCGGAGCGCCTTCGCGTCGAAGTCGACGCTGAGGTCGCGCTCCGAGATCTCCTTGCCGAAGTCGCGGGCCTTGGCCTGGATGTCGGTGAGCGCCTCGCGAACGGCCTCCACGGCGAGGTCGGTGACCCCGACGTAGGCGTAGAACGGACGCACTGCCCCGGTCTGGACGGTCTGCTTGTCGAACGACGGCTTGGGGGCCATGTCGGTCTCCTTCTCAGTTGCTGTTGTCTGGGTTGCCGGTGTCGGCATGGTTGTTGCCGGTGTAGGCATGGTTGAGCGCGAGGAACGAGGCGTAGACGTCGAGCAGCGACTGCTTCTGCCGCTCGGTCAGGCCGGTGTCGGCGAGGACGGCGAGCTCCACCGATCTAGCCGTGTCGCCCGCGCCGTCCTCCGGGCTGAGGATGCCGGCCCGGATGTAGAGCTGCTCGGCCGAGATGCGCAGCGCCTTGGCGATCTGCTGCAGCACCTCCGCGGACGGTTTGCGCAGCCCGCGCTCGATCTGGCTCAGGTAGGGGTTGGACACGCCGGCCTGCTCGGCGAGCTGCCGCAGGGAGAGGCGCGCTTGCGTGCGCTGCTCCTTGAGGTAGTCACCCAGCGACTCGAACTGGCGTCCGACCTTGCCCTTGACCATGCCTCCAGTGTGCTAACTCCAGCTAGCGAAATGCAAACTGCGAGCGCGTGACCTCCGACACGTCCGCCCCACCCCGCGGACGTCATCGGCATGCGGACCTATGTGGGCACCGTTCTTGATGACGTCCGGGGAGAGGAGAGAGCTCACAAGGTCGAGCGGATCTCCCCCACCGGACGGCCCGCGCCGAGCAACGGCACCGCGCCGGCCCGGCGTACCGCATCGGCGTCGACCCCCTCCTCCTCGAGTACGCCGCTGCGGGCGAGGGCTCCGGTCATGGTCACCGGGCGCACCCGCGGCGCCCCGTCGTCGTGCTTGAGCGCGAAGGCGCGACCGTCGGCGAGCGCGACGACGTAGCAGGACTCCGCGCCCGCCTTCCCGATCGCTCCGGGAATCGCCCGCAACAAGGTCAGCTCGTCGCGCTTGCTGCCGGACACCATCTCCGGGTGCTGACGGATCGCGTTGGCGACCGCCGTGGAGGCCGCATCGGGCTCGCCCAGGCCGTCCACCCCCGTCGCGAGGCGGCTGAACGCCCGAGCCAGCCCGGTCAGCGAGGTCGAGAACAGCGGCGCTCCACAGCCGTCGACGGCGGTGACCGCGACCCGCTCCCCGGTGAGCTCCTCGAAGGTGTCGCGGGTGGCGACCTGGAGCGGGTGCTGGGGCTCGCGATAGGTCGCGGTGTCCCAGCCGTTGAGCACGCAGGTCGCAAGCATCGCGGCGTGCTTGCCGGAGCAGTTCATGAGGACCGGCGCCTTGTCGCCGCCGCCGCGGATGACCGCCTCGCGCGCGTCGTCGTCGAGGGGGTAGTCGGGCGGCGTCTGCAGCGCCGACTCGTCGAGCCCCGCGCCGGCGAGGATCTTCCGCGCGCCCTCGACATGCATCGGCTCACCGGAGTGGGAGGCGCAGGCGAGGGCCAGCAGTCGTGACGGGAGCTCGAGCCCGAGCCGCACCATCGCCAGCGCCTGGATCGGCTTGTTGCACGAGCGCGGCAGCACCGGCGACTCCACGTCGCCGACCGCCCAGTCCACCTCCCCGCCCGCCGTCAGCGCGACGACCGAGCCGTAGTGATGGCCCTCCACGAATCCGGAGCGGACGATCTCGGCAACGACGACGGGCCCAGGCATGGGACCGACGCTAGTCGTCGTCGCCGAGAGCCCGTCGTGGGGTGGTGACCCATCCCCCCGGGATAGTCCCTAACGTTCTGGCTGCGCCACAACCAGAACGTTAGGGACTATCCCGGACTGGCAGGATTGCGCCCGTGCCCGACTCGCAGACCGATCAGACCGAGCAGCCCCCGCAGCCAGCCCAGCATCACCCCACCCCCCGCGAGCTCGACGACCTCGAGCTGCTGATGAGCGGCGCCTACGCCCCGGTGACGGCGTACAACGAGGCGGACAGCCCGATCACCCTCGCGCTGCCCGACGAGCTGCGCGAGGCCGAGGTCGCGGAGCTCGTCGACCCGGAGGGGCTGCCGTTGGCCCTCGTCCGCCGCCGCGAGGACGGCGCCCTCGCCGTCGAGCCGCTGACCCATGCGCAACACGGCCCCTTCCGCCGGCTCTACCTCACGCCTGCCGAGGCACAGGCGGCACACGCCGGCAGCTCGTGGGTGCCCGTCACCGACGCGCTCACCGTCGACGACCTCGAGGCCGTCAACGGCCTCGGGCAGGTGGTGCTCGTCGCTCTCGTCGGCACCGGTACGCCGGCCCTCAGCCCGGTCGGGATGATCCGGGCGACCCTCGCGGCGGCCGGGCTGGTCGACGGCGTCGCGGTGGTCGCCGTACCGCTCCCCGCACACGGTGACCCGGCGATCGACCACGAGCTCGGCGCGCTGGTGCTCGCCAACTACGCCGGCCCCGACGACGTGGTGGCGCTTCCCGAGCCCAGCAGCGACGAGATCCCTGACGTCATCGCCGACATCGTCGACTTCGACCAGCCGCCGCCCGACCGTCAGGGCCTCGTCGTGTTCTTCACCGGGCTCTCCGGCAGCGGCAAGTCGACGCTCGCACAGGCGCTGGTCGACCGGCTACTCGAGCAGGGCGAGCGCACCGTGACGACGCTCGACGGCGACGTCGTACGCCGCAACCTCTCGGCCGGACTGACCTTCTCCAAGGCCGACCGCGAGACGAACATCCGCCGCATCGGCTGGGTGGCCGCGGAGATCTCACGCCACGGCGGCGTCGCGATCTGCAGCCCGATCGCACCCTTCGCCGAGACCCGCGCCCAGGTTCGCGAGTACGTCGAGTCTGCCGGCGGCGGGTTCTTCCTCGTCCACGTCGCCACCCCCCTCGAGGAGTGCGAGCGCCGCGACCGCAAGGGCCTCTACGCGAAGGCCCGCCGGGGCGAGATCCCCGAGTTCACCGGCATCTCCTCCCCTTACGAGGAGCCCGACGACGCCGCGGTCCGCGTCGACACCACCGGCCGCACCATCGAAGACGCCCTCGGCGACGTCATCGCCGGCCTCCGCCACGCCGGGTACGTCGACCTCCGCTGACGCCCCTCCGCCCCTCGGATAGTCCCTAACGTTCTGGTTGTCGCGGAACCAGAACGTTAGGGACTATCGCGCTCCCGAAACCGCCGCGTCGCCCGATGAATCTGCGTTAGCCGCTCAGGTCAGTAGAGTTACTCGCCGTGGCTCCGCGAGGGGCATGGGCGAACACGACTAGGGCGAATACATGGGCGACCTCATCGCCGCCGGGTTCTTCTCGATCCTGGCGGCTGGATTCATCGTCGGCGTCATCGTCGGCCTGACCGGCATGGGCGGCGGCGCGCTGATGACCCCTGCCCTGATCTTCCTCGGCGTGGGTGACGCGGCAACGGTGGTGACCGCCGACCTCACCGCGGCCGCGGTCTACAAGTCCGGCGGGGCGATCGTGCACAAGCGCGAGGGCTCACCCAACATGAAGCTCGCCAAGTGGCTGATCCTCGGCTCGGTGCCGATGGCCCTGCTCGGACCGTGGCTGTTGCACCGCCTCGCCGGCGGCGAGCCCGCCTCGCTCGACAGCCTGCTCAAGACCTGCATCGGGTTCGCGCTCCTGTTCGCCGCGGCGACGTACGCACTCCGGCTGCTGATCAACCTCTACCGGGTACGCCGCGGCCAGGGGGCATCCGACGACGACCCGGCCATCCGCCCGTTGCCGACGCTCCTCGTCGGCGCCTTCGGCGGCCTGCTCGTCGGAGTCACCAGCGTCGGCTCGGGCTCGGTCATCATGATCGCGCTGCTGATGCTCTACCCCGGCCTCTCGGCCGTGAAGCTGGTCGGCACCGACCTGGTCCAGGCCGTGCCCCTGGTGCTCGCCGCCGCGATCTCCAATATCGTGCTCAACGGGATCGACTGGTCGATCCTGATCCCCCTGGTGATCGGCTCGGTGCCCGGCACCCTGATCGGCGCTCGCATCGCGCCGCGGGTCCCGCAGTCGGTGATCCGTCGCGGGATCATCATCGTGCTCACGATGTCCGGCGTCGCCCTCCTCGACAAGGCCGGCTGGGCGCCCCTGGGCGCCGGTGAGGACGAGACCCACCCGATGCTCATCGGTGGCATCGGTCTCGTCATGGTCTTCCTGGTGCCCCTCATCTGGGGGCTGATCCGTCGCACGACGGGCCTGCCGATGTTCGGCTCGCCCACCGTCGCCGAGCTCGAGGACCCGAGCTATCGCCCCGGCGTCGTCGGGATGAAGAAGATCTGATCCAACGCGCGAGCTCGAGTCCACCGGGCGCGGGCCGGCAGTGATCGCGGTCACCCGCGCCGAGCGTGCGCGATGCCTGCCCGCCGCGAATTCGCGGAAACCTTTCTCGACTCATGTGGTCGGGTTTTCTCGGAGGCGGTCCGCGGTGGATACGATGACGGCTGCTTTCGTCGTACGAGAGGTCCCAGATGAGCGCACCCGCCACCCACGCCGACTATCGGCTCAGCCAGCTCGATCAGCTCGAGGCCGAGTCGATCCACATCTTCCGTGAGGTCGCGGCGGAGTTCGAGAAGCCGGTGCTGATGTTCTCCGGCGGCAAGGACTCCATCGTCATGCTCCGGCTGGCCGAGAAGGCCTTCCACCCGGCCAAGCTGCCTTTCCCCCTGCTGCAGGTCGACACCGGCCTCGACTTCGACGAGGTGCTCGCCACCCGCGATGCCTGGGTCGAGCGGCTCGGCGCGCGCCTGGTGATCGCCTCGGTCGAGGATGCGATCGCCTCGGGCGTCGTCATCGACGACGGCAAGACCAGCCGCAACCGGCAGCAGATCGGTGCGCTGCTCAACGCCATCGAGGAGAACGGCTTCACCGCCGCCTTCGGCGGCGGACGGCGCGACGAGGAGAAGGCCCGCGCCAAGGAGCGCGTCTACTCCCACCGCGACGACTTCGGCCAGTGGGACCCCAAGATGCAGCGCCCCGAGCTGTGGAGCCTCTACAACGGCCGCATCCACGCCGGCGAGCACATGCGGATCTTCCCGCTCTCCAACTGGACCGAGCTCGACATCTGGCACTACATCCATCGCGAGCAGATCGAGATCCCGGCGATCTACTTCTCCCACGAACGCGAGGTCGTCCTGCGCGACGGCATGCTGCTCTCCGTCGGGCCGGAGATCCAGCCGCGCGACGGCGAGGAGGTGCTGACCAGGACCGTTCGCTTCCGGACGGTGGGCGACCGCACGCAGACCGGCTGTGTCGAGAGTACGGCGGGCACGACCGCCGCCATCATCGACGAGATCGCGATCGCCCGGGTCACCGAGCGGGGCGCCACTCGCGGCGACGATCGCTTCTCGGAGGCCGCCATGGAGGACCGCAAGAAGGAGGGCTACTTCTGATGGCCACCGAGGAGACGCACGACCCCCAGCAGATGGACCTGCTCCGCTTCGCGACGGCGGGATCGGTCGACGACGGCAAGTCCACGCTCATCGGGCGACTGCTGCTCGACTCCAAGTCGATCTTCGAGGACCAGCTCGAGGCCGTGGAGTCGACGTCGCAGTCCAAGGGCTACGACTACACCGACCTGGCGCTGCTGACCGACGGCCTTCGGTCCGAGCGCGAGCAGGGCATCACCATCGACGTGGCCTACCGCTACTTCGCGACGCCCACCCGCAAGTTCATCATCGCCGACACGCCCGGTCATGTGCAGTACACCCGAAACATGGTCACCGGCGCCTCCACGGCCGACCTCGGCCTGGTGCTCGTCGACGCCCGCCAGGGTCTCACCGAGCAGTCCCGCCGGCACGCGGTGATCCTGTCGCTGCTGCGGGTCCCGCACCTGGTGCTCGCGGTCAACAAGATGGACCTCGTCGACTTCTCCGAGGAGATCTACGACAGGATCCACCGCGAGTTCACCCAGTTCGCGACCAAGCTCAACATCCCCGACCTGCAGGTCATCCCGATCTCGGCGCTGCAGGGCGACAACGTCGTCAAGCGCTCCGAGGCGATGCCGTGGTACAGCGGCCCGACCCTGATGCACCACCTCGAGAACGTGCACGTCGCATCCGACCGCGACCTGGTCGACACCCGCTTCCCGGTGCAGTTCGTCATCCGGCCCAAGTCCGACAAGTACCACGACTATCGCGGGTACGCCGGCCAGGTCGCCGGTGGCGTCCTCAAGCCCGGTGACGACATCGTCGTCCTGCCCTCGGGCATGACGTCGAAGATCGCCAAGATCGACCTCTTCGAGGACGAGATCCCCGAGGCGTTCCCGCCGATGTCGGTGACGGTCCACCTCGAGGACGACGTCGACGTCTCGCGGGGCGACATGATCGCGCGCCCGCAGAACGCGCCCAAGCCGAGCCAGGACATCGACGCGATGGTGTGCTGGATGACCAACGAGCCGCTGCGTCCGCGTCAGAAGCTCGCCATCAAGCACACCACGCGCACCGGCCGGACGATGGTGAAGGACATCCAGTACCGCCTCGACGTCAACACCCTGCACCGCGACGTCGAAGGCGCAGCGAGCAAGGGCCTTGGTTTGAACGAGATCGGCCGCGTGCAGCTGCGCACGACCGTCCCGCTGCTGTGCGACCCCTACTCCAAGAACCGCACCACGGGCTCCTTCATCCTGATCGATGAGGCCACCGGCGTCACCGTCGGCGCGGGAATGATCAACACCGGCTCCTGACACCTGCCCGAAGGCGAGGAACGGCGTTGCGAGCAGTAGTCCAGCGGGTCACGCGCGCGAGCGTCACGGTCGACAGCCGGGTCGTCGGCGCGATCGATGAGCCCGGCCTGCTGGTCTACCTCGGCGTCACCCACGGTGACGGGCCGGCGGAGATCGACTGGATGGCGCGAAAGATCTGGGGTCTGCGCATCCTGCGCGACGAGCGGTCGGCCTCCGACGTCGACGCGCCGATCCTCGTGGTCAGCCAGTTCACGCTGTACGGCGATGCTCGCAAGGGTCGACGACCCACCTGGCAGGCCGCCGCCCCCGGTGAGGTCAGCGAGCCGGCGTACGACGCGGTCTGCGGCGCCCTGGCCGCCCTCGGCGCGCGTGTGGAGCACGGGGTCTTCGGCGCGATGATGAGCGTCGAGTCCGTCAATGACGGCCCCTTCACCGTCCTCCTCGACCGCTGACCGGGCACTCCCCGGCACCCAGAAAGCACCGACCGGGCACTCCTGGTCACCAGGAGTGCCCGGTCGGTGGAGATTCTGTCGACGGGAGTGCCCGGTCAGATGGCGACGGTGACCTCTGCGACGGAGCCGACGGCCGCGGTGACCGGGGTGTCGACGGGGTCGGCCTTGGGCGCGAGTGTGCGCAGGGTCCACTCGCCGTCGCCGGCGAAGAACCGGAAGTGCCCGGTCGCCGAGGTCGGGACCTCTGCGGTGAACTCGCCGGTGCGGTCGAGCAGGCGCACGTAGGCGCCGGACACCGGCTCACCGTCGCGGGTCACCTGTCCCTGGACGACCGCCTCCTTGGCCACGTTGACGCCGTCGAGCGAGAGTCCGCCCTCAACCGCGCCGCACATCAGGCGCCCTGCCCGTCTGCCTGGCCCGCCTCGTCACCGAGGGCGATCGGGACGCCGACGAGCGAGCCGTACTCGGTCCAGGAGCCGTCGTAGTTCTTGACGTTGTCCTCACCGAGCAGCTCCTTCAGCACGAACCAGGTGTGCGAGGAGCGCTCGCCGATGCGGCAGTAGGCGATGGTGTCCTTGTCCCAGTCGACGCCGGCCTCGGTGTAGATCGTCTTGAGGTCCTCGTCGGACCTGAAGGTGCCGTCGTCGTTGGCCGCCTTGCTCCACGGCACGTTGGCGGCGGTCGGGATGTGGCCGGCGCGCTGGGCCTGCTCCTGCGGGAGGTGGGCCGGGGCGAGCAGCCGGCCGGCGTACTCGTCGGGGCTGCGGACGTCGACGAGGTTCTGGGTGCCGATCGCGGCGACGGTCTCGTCGCGGAAGGCGCGGATCGAGTGGTCCTGCTCCTGGGCGACGTACGTCGTGGCGGCGCGCTCGGGCAGCTCGTCGACGAGCTCGCGGGAGTCGAGCTCCCACTTCTTCCGGCCGCCGTCGAGCAGGCGCACGTCGCCGTGGCCGTAGAGCTTGAAGTACCAGTACGCGTAGGCGGCGAACCAGTTGTTGTTGCCGCCGTACAGCACGACGGTGTCGTCATTGGCGACACCACGGCCGGAGAGCAGCGCCTCGAACTGCTCCTTGTTGACGAAGTCGCGGCGCACCTGGTCCTGCAGGTCGGTGGTCCAGTCGAGCTTGATGGCGCCCTTGATGTGGCCCTTGTCGTAGGCGGTGGTGTCCTCGTCGACCTCGACGAGCACCACCTTCGGGTCGTCGAGGTGGTCCTCGACCCACTGGGCGGTGACGAGTGCGGACTCGCGGCTCATGGTGTCTTCTCTCTTCTCAGGTGAACTTCGGTTTGGCGGTCAGTGGTGTGAGGTGGCCGTCGCGCCGGCCTGGGCGCGACGGGACCAGCGGATGGACAGCAGGTAGAGCTCGCAGCCGAGGCAGATGCCGAAGACCGCGTTGAGGAGTGCGGCCGCGAAGGCAGCACCCGTGGCGACGAGCCCCACCATCGTCGCGCCCGAGACGAAGCCGGCGAGACCGACGAGCGCGAACGACAGACCGAGTGCCTGGGCGAATCGCAGCGGGTTCGGCGCCTCCCAGTGCGTCGCCGGGCCGAGGACCGGCCGGACGAGCTTCCGATAGAGCCAGGCCTGCGGGGTGCGCGGAACCCCCAGCACGGCGCCCGCGGCGAAGGAGGCCGCCTGCAGCGAGAGCAGGGCGGTCGCCAGGGCACCTGGCGAGGTGGCCAGGACCACGCCGAGTACGACGGCGGTCACGGCCGCGACGAAGCGAGGCCCGCGTGGGTCGATCTGGTTGTCGGACATGTCCTGATCCCTCGGTCGGTGATGGCTGCTCAGCGATGGCGCCGCCGGCGGGCAGCAGGGCCGGGCACCGTCCAGATTAATCTAGTAACTCACTGGACAAAGTTGAGTCAGCGCATTCGACACAGCATCGAGCGCACGCGGCAGTGATCCACTGCGCGCCGCTTGGTGAGCCATGTCGAGGACATGCCGAGAACTGTAGGCAAGGAAGGGCCTGCGGTCCCGCCGACGTCCCAGCTTTTGAGATTGCTGTTCATGATATGGGATCTCCCGCCTGGATCAGGGCAGGAACTCGAGTGCTGCGAGCACCTGTTCGCGCGACGGGGCACCCGAGGCGCGACCCCGTTCGCGCCCCTCGGCGTCGAGGACGACGGTCGTGGGCGTCCGCATGACCCGCGTGCGGCGTACCAGGTCGAGGTGCTGCTCCGCGTCGATCTCGACGTGTCGGACGCCCGGCACCGCGTCGGCCACCTGCGCCAGCACCACCCGGGCGGCTCGGCAAGGAGCGCAGAACGCGCTCGAGAACTGCACCAAGGTCGCCCGCTCACCCAACTGGTCGGCGTACGGCGTGCCCGCGAGCACACCGCCTTCGGCGACGCCGGCCGACGCTGCGCCAGGACCGGGCCGGCTTGACCGGAAGCGCCCGTTCAGCACCGACCACACGCCGCCGCCGGCCAGGCTGGCGATCAGGAAGAGGATCAGCAGACCCTGCCCGGTGCTCACCGCCGCGATCATGACCGCGACAACGAGCCGCGGGCCGCGTCGATTCCCCGCGCTGCTCAGCCGCCGGCGAACGGGGGCAGGAACTCGACGGTCGCGCCGACCGGCACGAGGACATCGGCCCGGTCCCGGGTGCCTACCGGGCGGTCGCCGACGAGGACCGAGCACGCCGCGAGCACCTCGATCAGGCGGTCCGAGCCGTCGAGCCGCGCCACCAGGTCCGCGAGAGTGACGGGGCCGCTGACCTCGACCGCGGTCTCGGCGGTCCCGGCCGCGGCGCGTGCTGACGCCCAGAACCGCACCGTCACCACCCCGGGGGTGGTCTCAGGCTGCGCTTCGGTGGGAGTCGCGGGGTCCACACCGGATATCCTGACGTACTCGCGCACAAGCGTCCGAGGGAGGTCACCGTGAGCCGGATCCTGCTGCTCACCGGCACGCTCCAGTCCTCCGCGGAGATCCTGCCGGCTCTCGGCCTGCTGCCGCACAGCGTGAAGATCATGGCCGCGGCCGGCTCCGCGCTCCTCGACGCGCCGGCGAGCGACGTCCTCCTCGTCGACGGCCGCACAGACCTGGCGCAGGCGCGCGACCTGTGTCGGCTGATCCGCACCACGGGCAGCGAGGCTCCGGTGCTGTTGACGGTCACCGAGGGCGGGCTCGCCGTGGTCGCCGCCGACTGGGGCGCCGACGACGTCCTCCTGCACACCTGCGGACCAGCGGAGCTCGACGCGCGGATCCGCCTGGCCGTGGGGCGGGCCACCGCCGCCCGCGACGACCAGGACACCGACGCCCATCTCATCCGCAGCGGCAAGGTGGTGGTCGACGACGCCGCGTACGCCGCGACCGTCGGCGGTCGTCTGCTCGACCTGACCTTCAAGGAGTTCGAGCTGCTGAAGTACCTCGCCCAGCACCCCGGACGGGTGTTCAGCCGCCAACAACTGCTGTCCGAGGTCTGGGGCTACGACTACTTCGGTGGCACCCGCACGGTCGACGTCCACATCCGACGGCTCCGCGCCAAGCTCGGCCCCGAGCACGAGACCCTCATCGGCACCGTGCGCAACGTCGGCTACCGCTTCGTGCCGCACGAGCCGGACGCCGACGGAGCCGCCGCCGAATCCCACGGCTCCCGGCTCACCGATGCGTGAGCCCGGCCGGCGCGTGAGTTCGTCGGATCCCACGCCCGCGGGCGCCCTCACCCGGGTCCTCGACGCGGCCGCCGCGGTCGATCGTGCCGCACCGGCCGACGAGGCGACGATGATGGCCCTTCGCGCCGGCGCACTGCGCTGGTGGACCGAGACCGACGACGCGGTGGCGCTCCTGCGGGGCTCCGACCTGACCCTCGTCGTGCACCCGCATTCGCGCGGCCGCCGGCTCGGCTCGACGCTCCTCGACCGGATCCTGCCCGAGGCCCCAGGTCCGCTCACAGCATGGTCACACGCCGACCATCCCGCAGCCCGGCGGCTCGCGGCACGCCACGGCTTCGAGCGCACCCGCGAGCTCTGGGTGATGCGGAGGTCGGCCTCGGGGTTGCCGACGGGCGGCGCCCCTGACCACGTGCTGATCCGGGGATACGCCGACCGAGACGTCGACGGGATCCTCCGCGTCAACGCCGCTGCCTTCGCCAGCCATCCGGAGCAGGGCGCGATGGACCGGGCCGACTTCGACGCCCGGGTCGGCGAGAACCGCACCGCCTCCGATGACCTGCTCGTCGCCGAGGAGGACGGTCGCCTGCTCGGCTTCCACTGGACCAAGCGTCACTCGGACACCTCCGGCGAGGTGTACGTCGTCGGCGTGGCGCCCGAGGCCCAGGGCCGCGGCCTCGGCAGGGCGCTCACCCTCGCCGGCCTGCAGCACCTCGCCGAAGGCGGGGCCACCGACCTGCTGCTCTACGTCGAGGGCGACAACGCGCCGGCCATCGCGACGTACTCACGTCTCGGCTTCACCCACCACCCCGACGACACCCACGTCCAGTACTCCCGCCCCTGACTCCCCCCTTCTCATCCCGTTGGGGTCAGCGCAACCGGGGGCGCACATGCAGGCCGACCTCGGGGTCGACCACGACCTCCTGAGCGGCAGGCAGCCCGTCGACGGTGAGGGCGAGGTCGGTCGGGACGTTGCGCTTGAGGACGGCCAGGGCGATCGGCCCGAGCTCGTGGTGGCGGGCCGACGAGCCGACGAAGCCGAGGTCGCGGCCGTCGTGCTGGATGGTCGTGCCCTGGCCGGGCAGCCGGTTCTCCGAGCCGTCCAGGTGCAGCAGCGTGAGCCGCCGGGGCGGGCGGCCCAGGGTGTGCACGCGCGCGACGGTCTCCTGGCCGCGGTAGCAGCCCTTGTCGAGGTGTACGGCGGGCCCGATCCAGCCGACCTCGTTGGGGATGGTGCGGTGGTCGGTGTCGAGGCCGAACCGCGGCTCACCGCGCGCGATCCGGAGCGCCTCGTAGGCCCAGGTGCCGCAGGCCGGGCCGGCCGCCTCGGCGTAGGCCCGGAGCCGGTCGCGTGGCACGAACGCGAAGCCGGTGAGCGGGCGCTCGAGATCGCGGGGCCGCCAGGTGACCGCCAGGTCGTCGACGAGCGACACCTCGACGCGCAGCATGAACCGCATCCGTTCGAGGAAATCGCGCAGGAGCGGACCCCGTCCGGGTTCGGTGTGAGCGACGAACGCGGTCCCGTCGTCGACGCCCGTGAGCTCGTGCTCGACGTGCCCCTGCGGGCTGAGCACCAGCGCCTGGGTCCACTCCCCCGGCGCGAGGTCGCTGAGCTGCTGGGTCGTGAGCGAGTGCAGCCAGGTTAGGCGGTCAGGGCCCTCGATGCGTACGACGTCGCGGTGGCCGAGGTCCACGAATCCGTCACCCGCGTCGAGGTGCCGCTGCTCGCCGTACAGCGAGCCGTAGTGGGCCGCGACGCCGGCGTCGATGCCGGACCCGTCGACGGCGCCGGGCAGGTCGAGCAGGGGGCTGGTCACGGGCTCTCCTCGTCGGGTCGGTTGCAGTCGGCGCAGTGGCCGAACACGGTCAGGTGCCCGACGTCGAGGTCGAAGCCGTGTTGCTCGCGCAGTGCCTCGGCCAGGGTGTCGAGCACACCGGGGTCAACGCTGCGGACCCGCTGACACTTCCGGCAGACGATGTGGAAGTGCTCGGCCCCGGTCACGGAGTGGTAGGTCGGGGCGCGGTCGGTGAGGTGCGCGTGCTTGACCAGTCCGATCTCCTCGAGGACCTCGAGGTTGCGGTAGACGGTCGAGACGTTGACGGCGCGGGCGTGCCTGCGGACCTCGGTCAGGATCTCGTCGGGGGTCGAGTGTTCGAGCTCGTCGACGGCCGCGAGGATCAGCTCACGCTGCGGCGTCAGCCGGAGTCCGCGCCGGCGCAGCAGCTCGCGCATCTCGGTCACGGCTGCTCCCCGACGGTCTTCATGCGCGCTGGAGCCTTGCCCACAGGTGCGGCTGGAGTGCCTCGCCCGCGGCCGCCATGTCGTAGGCGTAGAGGAGGTCGCCGTCGACATTGCCGTAGAGGCGCTTGCCGGCGGTGACCTCCTTGGCGGTCTCTGTGCGGGCGACCGCGTCGGTGATCAGGTCGAGCTTGCCGCCGTCGGCCTCGCCGTACCAGATCTCGACGAAGCCGGTGTTGTGCGAGAGCAGCAGCTCCACCTTCCCCGGCTCGGGGCAGCGGAGGAAGCCGGCCTCGAGCGCCGCGTCGCGCACCTTCTCGCCTTCCTCGTCGAGGATCCACGAGCGGCTGAAGTAGTGGAAGAACGGCCGGCCGTCGTGGGTGAAGATCAGCTCCTGACCGAACTGGAAGGGCTCGATCGTCGGGTAGTCGCCGTGACCGTTGCCGTGCCACGTGCCGAGCATCCACGCGACCGGGCCGCAGTTGGGATGCAGGTTGTCGGGGATCTCGAAGACCATGACCCCAGCCTAGTGTCGTCCGCCTCGCCAGCCATTGGGGAACTAGCCTTTGGGGAATGAGCCGGAAGCTGGTCGTCAAGGTCACCTGTGGCGCCGAGGACAAGGAGCGCTGCAACCAGGCGTTCACGGTGTCTGCCGCGGCCCTGGCCGCGGGAGCGGAGGTGTCGCTCTGGCTCACGGGTGAGTCGGCGTGGTTCGCACTCCCGGGGCGGGCCGAGGAGTTCTCGCTCGAGGGCGCCGCCCCGCTCGCCGACCTCCTCGCGGCGGTCGTCGCCGGCGGCCGGGTCACGCTGTGCACACAGTGCGCCGGGCGCCGCGGCATCGGCGCCGACGACGTGGTCGAGGGCATCGAGATCGCCGGTGCGGCCGTCTTCGCCGAGGAGGTGCTCGCGGACGGCGTACAGGCTCTCGTGTACTGACGCCGTCCGACCCACGACGATCCGGCGACACGATCCGATACGGCGAACCGGCCGGGTGGTGCCCGGGTTGCCAGGGTGTCAGACTTTCGGGCATGCCCGCCGAACCCCTGGACCTCCTGCCACGTGCCATCCAGTCCCTTGACGAGGGGCCGAGCGACGGCGGCCCGTTCGCCCACCCGACCGACACCTTCGAGGTCGAGCCTCCCTACGAGCCCGACGCCGAGGCGATCGCGGCCGTCGAGGCGTACGGCGACCGCTTCCTCGACCGCGAGCTGTCCTGGCTGCACTTCAACCAACGGGTCCTGGAACTGGCGGAGGACGAGTCGCTTCCCATGCTGGAGCGGGCCCGGTTCCTGGCGATCTTCGCCAGCAACCTCGACGAGTTCTTCATGGTGCGGGTCGCCGGCCTCAAACGCCGGATCGCGGCCGGTGTCGCCGTACGCGCGTCGTCGGGGATGTTGCCGCGCGAGGTCCTCGAGCTCATCTGGACCGAGACCCGCGAGCTCATGGAGCGGCAGGCCCGCCTCTTCCACGACGCGATCCGTCCCCCACTCGCCGAGGAGGGCATCGAGCTGGTCCGCTGGACCGACCTCGACCGTGACGAGCAGAAGGCCGCCAAGCGGCTCTTCAGGGACCGTGTCTTCCCGGTGCTGACACCGCTGGCGGTCGACCCGGCCCACCCGTTCCCGTACATCTCCGGGCTCTCGCTCAACCTGGCGGTGCTGGTCCGCAACCCCAAGACCGGGACCGAGCACTTCGCGCGCGTCAAGGTGCCGCAGATCTTCGACCGCTTCGTCCCGCTGGGCAACCAGCGCTTCGTGCCACTCGAGGACATCATCTCCGAGCATCTGAAGAAGCTGTTCCCCGGCATGCAGGTGCTCCAGTGCCACACCTTCCGCGTCACCCGCAACGAGGACCTCGAGGTCGAGGAGGACGACGCCGAGAACCTGCTCAAGGCGCTGGAGAAGGAGCTCCTGCGCCGCCGGTTCGGCCCGCCGGTGCGACTCGAGGTGGAGGAGTCGATCGACGAGCGGGTGCTCGACCTGCTCGTCTCGGAGCTCGGGGTGAGCCGGAATGAGGTCTTCCGGCTGCCCGGCCCCCTCGACCTGACCGGCCTGCACGGGATCGCCAACCTTCCACGCGAGGACCTCAAGTACCCGGGGTTCGTGCCGAGCACGCACACCCAGCTGGCCGAGATCGAGTCCTCGTCGCCGGTCGACGTCTTCGACGCGGCCCGGCGGTACGACGTACTGCTGCACCACCCCTACGACTCGTTCGCGACCTCGGTCCAGCGCTTCATCGAGCAGGCCGCCGCCGACCCGCACGTCCTGGCGATCAAGCAGACCCTCTACCGGACCTCGGGCGACAGCCCGATCATCGACGCCCTCGTCGACGCCGCGGAGGCCGGCAAGCAGGTGCTGGTCATCGTCGAGATCAAGGCCCGCTTCGACGAGGAGGCCAATATCCGCTGGGCCCGCAAGCTCGAGCACGCGGGCTGCCACGTCGTCTACGGCCTGGTCGGGCTCAAGACCCACTGCAAGCTCGCTCTCGTGGTGCGCGACGAGCCCGACGGCATCCGCCGCTACTGCCACATCGGCACCGGCAACTACAACCCCAAGACCGCCAGGCTGTACGAGGACCTGGGGCTGATCACCTCCAACGAGGACATCTGCGAGGACGTCGCCCATCTGTTCAACAACCTCTCCGGCCTCTCGCTCAACACCAACTACGAGAGTCTGCTCGTGGCGCCCGACTCGGTGCGCGCCGGCCTGGTCGAGCAGGTCCACCGCGAGATCGAGCACCTCCGCGAGGGACGGCCGGCCGGGATCCGCATCAAGGCCAACTCGATCGTCGACGAGCAGGTCATCGACGCGCTCTACCTCGCCTCACAGGCCGGCGTCCCGGTAGAGCTGCTCGTCCGAGGCATTTGCGCGCTGCGGCCCGGGGTTCCCGGGCTCTCGGAGACCATCGAGGTCCGCTCCGTGCTCGGCCGCTTCCTCGAGCACAGCCGGATCTTCCGTTTCGAGAACGGCGGCGAGCCCGAGACCTGGATCGGCTCCGCGGACATGATGCACCGCAACCTCGATCGACGCGTCGAGGTGCTGGTCCGGCTGCCCAGCGAGGCCAACCAGCGTGAGATCGACGCGGTGCTCGGACTTGCCTTCGATGCCGACACCAAGGCCTGGCTGCTCACGAGCGACGGTGGGTGGAAGCACAACGGCGGCAGCGTCGACCTGCAGGCGACGCTCATCGACCGGCAGCGCCGGCGCCGCGGCTGAGCCTCAGGGCACCCCGCCGGGCACGAGATCCCGGTAGGCACGACGTCGTACTCCATGAGCCGAAAACTGCCATCCGTACGGCGTGTCGCCGGGCGTGTCGCACCACTTCGGCTCGCCCCGTCCGGCGCCTGCGAGTCGGAGTTGTCTACTCGTGCCGCGTTGGCCCTAGCATGACCGACGTTTGCCGGCCTCACACCTGGAGTTCGCCTTGGGTTTCCGATTCCGTCCCGTTGACAGCACCTTCTTCGAGCTGTTCACCGAGTCGGCCCAGCACCTCGTGGTCGGCGCGGGCCTGCTCGCGGAGATGCTCAGCGCGGGCGCCGACCGCGAAGCCGTGGCGGCCCGGATGCGGGAGGCCGAGCACAATGCCGACGAGACGACCCACGCGATCGTCAAGCGAGTCAACAGCACCTTCGTGACCCCCTTCGACCGCGAGGACATCTACCACCTCGCCGGCGGCCTCGACGACGTGATGGACATGATGGACGAGGCGGTCGACTTCGTTCTCCTCTACGAGGTCAAGTCGCTCCCCGCCGAGCTCTCCACTCTTGTCGACGTGATTCAGCAGTGCGCCGAGATCACCGCAGACGCGATGCCGCGGCTCCGGTCGATGAAGGACCTCCACGACTACTGGATCGAGATCAACCGGCTCGAGAACCTCGGCGACAAGTACTACCGCCGTACCCTCGCCAACCTCTTCAGCGGCGACTACAAGGCGATCGAGGTGCTCAAGCTCAAGGACGTGGTGACCTCGCTCGAGGGTGCGATCGACGCCTTCGAGAAGGTCGCCAACGTCGTGGAGCAGATCGCGGTCAAGGAGTCCTGACCCGGTGCCCAGTCGGACGCGCGGCGGTGACCGCTAGATGGAGCTCGCGATCGTCATCGCGGTGGTCATGGTCGCTCTCGCGTTCGACTACACCAACGGCTTCCACGACGCCGCCAACGCGATCGCCACCTCGGTGTCCACGCGCGCGCTCACGCCGCGGATAGCGCTGGTCCTGGCCGCGGTGATGAACTTCATCGGGGCGCTGCTCGGGCAGGGCGTCGCCAAGACCGTGGCCGACACGATCGGCGCGCCCGTGGGCTCGCACGGCCTCGTGATCGTGATGTGCGGACTGATCGGGGCGATCACCTGGAACCTCATCACCTGGTACTTCGGACTCCCCTCCTCCTCGTCCCACGCGCTCATCGGCGGCCTCGTGGGCGCCGCCATCGCGGCGAGCTCGACGGTGCACTGGACGACCATCGTCGACAAGGTCCTGATCCCGATGGTCGCCTCGCCCCTCGTCGGCTTCGTGCTCGCGTTCTTGTTGATGCTGTCGTTCATGTGGATCTTCCGACGCTCCAATCCGCACATCCTCAACCGCAACTTCCGGATGCTGCAGACCCTCTCCGCCGCCGCGCTCGCGCTCGGCCACGGCCTGCAGGACGCGCAGAAGACGATGGGCGTCATCCTGCTGGCGCTGGTGACCTTCCAGCCCGAGACCTACTCCCTCGACCACCTCCCGCTGTGGGTCGTCCTCGCCGCCGCGGGGGCCATCTCGGCCGGCACGTACGCCGGCGGCTGGCGCATCATGCGCACCCTCGGGCGCAAGATCATCAAGCTCGACCCGCCCTCCGGCTTCGCCGCCGAGACCGTGGCGACCGCCGTCCTCTACACGATGGCGATCGGCCTGCACGCCCCCATCTCCACCACCCACACCATCACCTCCGCCGTGATGGGCGCCGGCGCCACCAAGGGGCGCGCAGCGGTGAAGTGGAACATGGCCGGCACGATCGCCATGGCCTGGGTCCTCACCTTCCCGATGGCCGGCCTCGCCGCCGCCCTCTGCTACTCCGTCGCCCGCCTCTTCCTCCCCTGACCCACTTGCCGATACGTCGTTCGGATAGTCCGCGAACTTTCGCACGCATTTGATCGATCCAAGCGTGCGAAAGTTCGCGGACTACCCCGGGTGGCGGGGCCTCGCCCGACCGCGAACGCGCACCCAGATCAGGCGGTACGGCGGCGCAGGCGCAGCCACCGCTCGCGCTGCTCGGGGGTGAGCGCACGGCGCTGGGCGACCGTCTCGGTGGGCACCCACCAGGCGGGTTGGTCGACCGTCCAGGCGCGGGCGCCGGTGCGCTGGCGGGCTCTCGAGCGAGCGGCGAGGAGCCGCCGTACCAGTGCGTCGCGATCGGCGCTGTCGCCGCACATGATCGACACCATCTCGATCCCGATCTGCCGCATCAGCTCCGCTCGGTCCCGGTCCCGACGACGCTGTCCGCTCTCGAGGTGCACCTCCCCCTCGTACTCGATCGCGAGGCCGGCCTCGGCGTCGAACAGGTCGGGCGTGACGAGGTGGTGCCCGGACGCGTCGAAGACCGGCTGGTTGCACAGCAGCCGCGAGAACCCGGCCTCGAGCTCGCAGACCTCCCGCAGGTCGGTCTCCTGCGGCGACCACGAGTTCTCGCGCATTCGTCCGAGCGCGGCGCGGAACTGCGGGATCCCGGTCCAGCCGTTGAGGGTGGCAGCGTAAGCGGCAAGCTCCTCCCGGGACACCAGGTCGTTGTACGCCGCCATGTCGAGCGCGCGGGTCGCCGCCCGGACGCTGCCGGCGTACCGCGCCTCGAAACCCACCGACGCGAGCGCGTTGAGCACCGGAAGCCCATCGACAACCTCGAGCTCGCTAGGGACGAACCGCTCGTGGGTCACCTCAAACCCCCGTTGGGCCACGAAGTCGTGGCGAGCCACGAGCATGACCGGGCGAGGAGCGTGGCCGGCCGAGCCGCCGTCGAACCAGACTCCCCCGACCCACCGAAGCATGGCCCACCCGACTACTCCACCGCCCTCCGAGAGGACCGCCGCGGCCTCGACGATGCGTTGCTCGGGCTGCGAGCCGTCGACCTCCGCCGGGACATAGAGCCCTCGGCTGGTAAGTCGCCACCCGAGCCCGCCCGCTTCCCGGCGGGTCGGCCCCCGCATGCCGCCCGGGTCCGTGCGCACCGGCACGACGAGGCCCGGCCGGTCGATGACCAGCCGCCGCGTCCGTCGTACCCGCTCGCGCTCCCGCACCCGGTCATGATGCGCAAGATCATGGGCGCCCGCATCCGCTCATCCACAGCCCCCGCCCCCGCGCTGGGGTAGTCCGCGAACATTCGCACGGTTGGATCGATCCAATGCGTGCGAAAGTTCGCGGACTACCCGAACGAGGGATTGGCCGGCCGGCGTTATCCCCAGGCAGGTCAGCCGAAGCGGCCGGAGATATAGCCCTCGGTCCGCTTGTCGTGGGGGTTGGAGAAGATCGTCGAGGTGCGGTCGAACTCGACGAGCAGGCCGGTGCGGTTGCCGGTGGTGTCGTCGGCCTGGGCGGTGAAGAACGCCGTACGGTCCGAGACCCGCGCGGCCTGCTGCATGTTGTGGGTCACGATGATGATCGTGTAGTCCGTGCGCAGCTCGTGCATGAGGTCCTCGACACGAGACGTCGCGATCGGGTCGAGGGCCGAGCACGGCTCGTCCATCAGGATCACGTCGGGCTTGGTGGCGATGGTGCGCGCGATGCACAGGCGCTGCTGCTGACCTCCGGAGAGGCCGTACGCCGACTGCTTGAGCTTGTCCTTCACCTCGTCCCACAGCGCGGCGCCGCGCAGCGCCTCCTCGACGAGGTCGTCCATGTTGCCGACCTTCATCCCGGTGACCCTCGGGCCGTAGGCGATGTTGTCGTAGATCGACTTGGGGAACGGGTTCGGCTTCTGGAAGACCATCCCGATGTGCGTGCGGACGGCGATCGGGTCGACCCCGCGGTCGTAGATGTTCGCGCCGTGGTAGGTCACCTCACCCTCGACGCGGCAGCCGGTCACCAGGTCGTTCATCCGGTTGAGGCAGCGCAGCACCGTCGACTTGCCGCAGCCGGAGGGTCCGATCAGGGCGGTGACCTCGTTGCGGCCGAAGGACAGGTTGACGTCGTGCACGGCGTGGAAGGAGCCGTAGAAGACGTTCAGTGCGTTCGCCTCCATCACCGGGTCGGTCGGCACCGGCGACAGCTCGGCGGCCTCCTGGTGGGGATCTGTCATCGTGCCCGTCCCCTTGAGATCCTCGGCGACACTGAACGTGCCTGGGTGCTTGGACATGTCGGCCTCTTTCATGATGTGCGCCGGTCTCACCAGGTGCGCTGGAACTTGTTGCGAATGAAGATCGCGAGTGCGTTGAGCCCGAGGATCATCACGAGGAGCACGATGATCGCGGCCGAGGCGGCCTCCCGTAGCGCTTCCTGCGACTGCGAGGTCAGGGTGTAGATCTGCATGGGCAGCGCGGTGACCTTGCTCAGCATGCCCGCCGGGTCGAAGAGGATCGACCCCGCCAGGCCCACCATGACCAGCGGCGCCGCCTCACCGATCGCTCGGGAGAGGCCGAGGATGGTCCCGGTCGCGATGCCCGGGATCGCCGAGGGGAGCGTCTGTCTCCACGTCGTCTGCCACACGGTCGCCCCGAGGGCGAGCGACCCGTGGCGGATGTCGCGCGGCACCGCGCGGACCGCCTCACGGGTGGTGATGATGATGACCGGCAGGATCAGCAGGGCGAGCGCCAGGGCACCGCCCAGAACGATGCCCGCGTCATCGAAGCCGATAAGCGCCATGACCGCGACCGCGAGCAGGCCGTAGACGATGGCGGGCACGGCCGCGAGGTTCTGCAGATTGACCTCGATGAAGCGGTTCCACCAACGGTTGGGGTCGGCGAACTCCTCGAGGTAGAGCGCCGCGGCGATGCCCAGCGGGATCGCCATCAGCGCGGTGAAGACCATCAGCCACAGGCTGCCGAGGATGCCGGCCCTGAACCCGGAGGTCTCCGGGCGCACCTGGGACGTGTAGTTGGTGAGCAGCTCGGCGTCGAAACGGCCGGAGCCCTTGATCGCGGTGCTGACGATCAACGCCAGCAGGACCACGACGCCGAAGAACAGCGAGAACCAGAGGAGGCTCAAGAAGATCAGCGACGCCGGGTTCCTGTCCCGGCTCCGGCCGCTGGTGAGCTGCGAGGTGACCTCGCGGGCGGTGGTGGCGGCGATGCTCATCAGTAGACCTGCCTGAACCGTCGGACCACGCTGATGCTGATGATGTTGAGCACGAGCGTGATGATGAAGAGCAGCATGCCGACCGCGAAGAGCGAGTTGTAGGACACCGAGCCGACCGCGTTCTCGCCGCCGGCCTTCGAGGCCATATATCCGGTGATCGTCTGCATGCCCTCCATGGGATTGAGGCTGAAGTTCTTCATCGCACCGGCGGCCAGGGTGACGATCATCGTCTCGCCGATGGCGCGCGACATGCCGAGGACCACCGCGGCGGCGACGCCCGAGAGCGCTGCGGGCAGCACCACCCGGATGGTGGTCTGCATCCGGTTCGCGCCCATCGCGAGGGATCCCTGGCGCAGGCTCATCGGCACCGCGCTGAAGGCGTCCTCTGCCAGCGAGGCGATGGTCGGGATGATCATCACGCCCAGGACCAGCCCCGCGGACAGCGCATTGGTGAAACCGACTCCGATGTTCAGGATCTTCTGCAGCAGCGTCGGCGTGACGAAGGTCAGCGCGAAGAAGCCGTAGACGACGGACGGCACGCCCGCGAGCAGCTCGACGGTCGGCTTCAGGATCCTGCGAGCTCGCGGCGAGGCGTACTCGGAGAGGTACATCGCGGCGCCGAGACCGATGGGCACCGCCACCAGCAGTGCGACGAAGGTGACCACGAGGGTCGCGGTGAGCAGCGGGATCGCGGCGTACTCCCCCTCGGTCGCGAGGAAGTCGCCGAACGGCACCTCTCCGAAGAAGTCGATGACGGGTCGGATCAGCGCGGCGATGATGCCGAAGGTGATCGCGACCGAGAGCAGACCCGAGGCCGCGAGGATGCCCCTGATGACGGTCTCGGCGGGGCGTGACCTGGCCCGCAGGTTGGGAACGCCCGGCAGGCCCGCCCCTGAGGACGGACCTGCCGGACTCGCAGAGTGTGCGCTCATGAAGGTGGCTTGCCTCAGCCCGAGAGACCTTCGAGAGCGGTCTGCGTCTCGCCGTAGAGCTCCTCGCTCAGCGGGATGAACTGACCGACCTCCGCGATCGCGGCGAGGTTCTCGATGTAGAAGTCGACGTACTCCTTGACGGCCGCGTTGTCGGTGTAGCTCTTGTTCGCTACGTAGATGAACAGCGGGCGCGCCAGCGGGGTGTACTCGCCGGCCTGGGCGGTCTCGGCGGACGGCGCGACGCACCCGTCGCCATTGTCGATCTCGAGCGCCTTGAGGGTCTCGGCGTTCTGCTCGTAGTAGGTGTAGCCGAAGTACCCGGTCGCACCCTCGGTGCCGGCGACGCCCTGGACGAGCACGTTGTCGTCCTCGGATGCCTCGTAGTCGTCACGCGTGGCCGGCTCCTCGGCGTCGGGGTCGACGATCTCGGAGGCCATGTAGTCGTAGGTGCCGGAGTCCGTGCCGGGCCCGAAGAGCTTGACGTCCTCGTCGGGGAAGCTCGGGTCGAGGTCCTGCCAGCTGGTGACCTTGCTGCCCGGCTTCCAGAGCTCGACCAGCTGGTCGACGGTCAGGCAGTCGACGGCGAGGTCGGGGTGGACCACAACGGTGAGCGCGTCGGTGGCGACCTGGAGCTCGGTGTACTCGATGCCGGCGTCAGCGCACGTCGCGGCCTCGTCGTCCTCGATCGGGCGCGACGCGTCGGAGATGTCGGTCTTGCCGGCGCAGAACGCCTCGAAGCCGCCACCGGTGCCGGCCTCGCCGACGGTGACCTGGACCTCGGGGTTCTCCTCGTTGAGCAGCTCTTGGGCAGCGACGGACATGGGGAAGACGGTCGAGGAGCCGTCGACGGCGACCGCGCCGCTGGCGGCCGAGGAGTCACCGCCCGAAGCGTCGTCGGCGCCTTCGGAGCCCGCGTCTGCGCCGCCGCAGGCGGTCAGGGCCAAGGCCAGGGCCGCGATGCCGGGCACGATCGCGCGGCGGAAGGAAGTGGTCTTCACTTCATGTCTCCTGATGGGTTCATGGGTCATCTGACACCCACGACGGTAGGGAGCCCAGATGACCGGACCGCCCGCCGCCGGTGAACGAGGGGTGAACTCGTCATGCCCGCTCGGCGTCCGTTGGTCGAGGAGAAGGTGGCCGGCACGTGAACGGGGTGTCCGGCCCAACGAGTCGACTCGGGACTCAGACCTGGTGTCGCTCGACGGCGAGCACGCGGCCCCTCCGGTGATGGACGACGAGCATGCCCGCCGGCTCGAGCTTGTGCTTGTCGAGGCCGAGCGTCTCCCAGACCATCGGAAGCACCGGGCGGTGCGTGCACAGCACCACGCTGTCGCCACTCTCGAGCAGCGGCGTCACGGTGTCGAGCACCCCCTGCTTGTCGGCGTCCTCCTCGGACAGCTCGTCGTAGCGGTCGAGGTCGAAGCCGGTGGTCGCGGCGTACGGCTCGACGGTCTGGAGACAGCGGCGCGAGCTCGACGAGGCGATGGTGGTGACGTCGTACGCCGCGAGCAGCGGGACGAGCCGCTCCGCCTGGACGGTCCCGGTGCGCAGGAGCGGCCGCTCCCGGTCGTCCTTGCGCCAGGTACGTCGGGCCCGCGCGGCGCCGTGCCGCAGCACGACCAGCGCCTGGGTCTTCTTGCGTCGTCCGCGCGCCTCGCGAAGCGTGTCTCGGTCATGGGCGTAGGTCAGCTTGGCGAACGCCTTGTCGATCGGCACCCAGCGCACGGCGTCGATCTCGGCGTTGGGGCCGTAGCCGCTCACGTCGTCGCTGCCGACGCAGCGACCGACCCAGTAGTCCACCGTCTTGGTGCGCCGGTCGGCGACCGGGTAGCGCTGCTGGTGGAGAGGTGCGGTGAGACGGACGTGAAGACCGGTCTCCTCCGCGACCTCGCGGACCGCCGCGGCCGTGACGTGTTCCCCGCGATCGAGCTTTCCCTTGGGGAAGGACCAGTCGTCGTAGCGCGGACGGTGGACGAGGAGCACCTCTTGTCCGCGCCGCCAGACGACGGCACCGGCTGCCCTCACGTCGGGCCGGGTACGACGCGCACCGCTGCTGTCGGCCATGGGCTTAGTGTCACATCACTCGCCCCCCGGATGGGGACGCATCGCAGCAAGCGTCAGGCGGGATCGAGCCGCCCGACCCCGAGGATGCGGTCGATCTGATCCTGGGTGAGGCGGTCGTCCGTCTCGCTCGCGGCGATGATCAGGTTGGTCATCAGCTCAACTTCTCCGAGCAGGTCGCCGTCCTCGAGGGCGACCTCGAACGGGTCGTCCTGCACTCGGTCCCTCCCGCTCGTCGCCGGGGCCGCGGAGAGTCCCGGGCCGCCAC
This sequence comes from uncultured Actinomycetota bacterium, assembly GCA_963767345.1. GTDB lineage: Bacteria > Actinomycetota > Actinomycetes > Propionibacteriales > Nocardioidaceae > Nocardioides. The sequence continues at coordinate 1,618,752 of CAVYDO010000003.1, read as the reverse complement.
CTTCAAGTCTCCCCCATGACCAGGGGTCCGACCAACCACATCCGCAGATTTCACGACGCGCGCGTCGACACCCGTCCGGTACGCCGGTCCGAAATGCCACGAGGTCCCGCCCGGCGTACCGGACGGGACCTCGCTAGACGATCAGATCGCGGACCTGAAGATCAGATGGGCCGGACGTTGTCGGCCTGCGGGCCCTTCGGACCCTGGGTGACGTCGAACTCGACCTTCTGGTTCTCGTCGAGGGACTTGTAGCCCTGCGACTGGATGGCCGAGTAGTGAACGAAGACGTCGTCGCCGCCGTCCTCCTGCGCGATGAAGCCGAAACCCTTCTCGGCGTTGAACCACTTGACGGTGCCTTGAGCCATGTTGCTCGTTACTCCTGTTTATCGGAACGAAAGCCGCCACCTCGGCGACCCGCACCAGATGCGTGCCACGTCGCTCCGACTCGCGAACGAGCTGAAACTCCGTTGGATCAGAAACCTCCACGGGCGTCAGACCTTGGAACTGTGCACCTGTTGCAGGATCGACACTACCCAACCTCCGCGCCGCCTCAAACATGCCGACCACGGTCGTTCTCCGCAGCCTCCGACGCCACCCGCCCGGACCGTGCCCTCTCGGGCGTCGAAGACCCCTTCGTGCGGTCTCTCGGATACCCTCGCCACGCAGGGCGAAGAGGCCCTGGGGCCCTTAGCTCAATTGGCAGAGCTCCGGACTTTTAATCCGTTGGTTGTGGGTTCGAGTCCCACAGGGCCTACACCACGGGGCCTACGGGCGCTGCTAGGCGGGAAGGCCGCGCTCACGCTGGTCCGTGAGGCGCGCCTCCTCGGCGGCCTGGGTCTCGAGCTCCTCGCGTGTGCTCGCCTGCCGCGCCCCCGCGTCGTACGCATCCGGTCGGCTCACCAGGTCGGCGGCACCGCCCTCGAGCCGGGCGAGCGCCGCGCGGGCGAAGATCTGCTGCTCGGTGGTGGTGCGCTCCGAGCGGTGCCGCCCCAGGAACGAGATCGTCCAGTGCAGGAGCGCGGTCACGCGGTTCTTGAAGCCGGTGATGTAGACGAGGTGGACGGCGAGCCACATCAGCCACGCGATGAACCCCGACACCCTGAGCCGGCCGACCATCGCGACCGCCCGGAAGCGGCTGATGATCGCCATCGAGCCCTTGTCGAAGTACTTGAACGGCTTCTGCGGATCGGAGCCGGTGAGCCTGTTGTCGATCTCGCGGGCGACGTACTTCGCGCCCTGCATGGCGACCTGGGCGACGCCGGGGAGATTGTCGAGAGCCGCCATGTCGCCGACGACGAAGACCTCCGGGTGGCCGGGGAGCGTCAGGTCGGGGTTGACGTGGATTCGCCCGGCGCGGTCCAGCGGAGCGCCGGTCTGCTCCGACAGAGTCCTGCCGAGCGAGGAGGCCTGCACACCGGCCGCCCAGATCTTCGTGACGGCGTCGATGCGCTCGGTGCGACCGTCCTTGAACTCGACGACGATGCCGCCCTCGTCGACCTCGGTCACCATCGCGCCGAGGATCACCTCGACACCGAGCTTCTCCAGCTGACGCTTGGTCACCGCACCGAGGCGGGTGCCGAACGGCGGCAGGACCTGTGGGGCGGCGTCGAGCAGGATCACCCGTGCCTGACGGCTGTTGATCGCCCGGAAGTCGCGCCTGAGGGTGCGATGCGCCAGCTCAGCGATCTGGCCGGCCATCTCCACGCCCGTCGGACCAGCGCCGACGACGACGAAGGTGAGCAGGTGGTCGATGTCGTCGCCGCGCGTCGCCCCGAGCTCGGCGAGCTCGAAGGCACCGAAGATCCGGCCGCGCAGCTCGAGCGCGTCGTCGATGGACTTCATGCCGGGAGCGAACTCGGCGAAGTGGTCGTGGCCGAAGTAGGACTGCTGCGCACCGGCGGCGACGAGCAGCGAGTCGTACGGCGTGACCGTCTCGCGGCCGAGGACGTTCGACGTGACCGTGCGGGAGGTGAGGTCGATGTCGGTGACGGTGCCGAGCAGCACCCTGGCGTTGCGCTGCCGGGCGAGCACCTCACGCACCGGCGGCGCGATCTCGCCTTCGGAGAGGATGCCCGTCGCCACCTGGTAGAGGAGCGGCTGGAAGAGGTGGTGGGTCGTCTTGGCGACCATCGTCACGTCGACATCCGCGTCGGCGAGCGCTTGCGTACCGAAGAGCCCTCCGAAGCCGGAGCCGATGACGACCACGCGGTGACGGCCGGACTCACCAGAGCTCGAGTCGACCCGCGATCCGGATTGGCGGCGCTTCATGGCGCGTCCTCCTAGGGTTGGGACGCCCGAGGCCTCCGGCGTCCGCCTGCACCTCCATTCTCGGCCCCTCGGCCCCGGTGGGCGAATCGGGCGGGCGTCTCGTCCATCACACCCACTGCCCCTCTCCCGTAAACCCGCGCGGCAACCGATACTGGTGCTCTACCCGCGCAGACCTAGGCAATCGGAGCTCGAGGAACGACAACGTGCCACTCCGGCAGATCACCCTGGCTCTCTCGGCGGACCCTCGGGCCGCCCACGAGGCCAGGCAGTGGATCGCCGCGAAGCTGGGAGCGCTCGGCCGGCCGGAGCTCGTGGACGCCGCGAGGCTCGGCGTCTCGGAGCTGGTGAGCAACGCGATCCTGCATGGGTGCCCCCCGATGTCCGTCACCCTCGCCGGCACCGCGGCGCACCCGAGGGTCGAGGTCGCGGACGGGTCACGACGACCTCCGAGGCCTCCGTGGCTCATGCGTACGGCGGGTCCGTCGTCCGATCCCGACGAGCTGCTCGCGACCGTCGGACGCGGGCTCGCCCTGGTGGCCATGAGCTCCTCCGCCTGGGGGGCGATCCTCGAGGACTGGGGCAAGGTCGTCTGGTTCGAGCCGGTCGCGGAGCCGACCGACGACGCGCCGGCGCCACAGCTCCACGACAGCCGGCTGCCCGACACCCGGTGCCTGGTCGCGGCCGACTCCGAGCAGACGGTCGCGGTGAAGGTCTCGGCCGTGCCGATCGACCTCTTCCTCGGGACCCATCGGCGCTACACCGACCTTCGCCGCGAGCTCCGCCTGCTGTCCTTGGCGCACCAGGACCACTATCCGATGGCGGGGAGCCTCACCGACGCCTTCGCGCAGTTCGAGCAGATGATCCCGGTGGGCGTCATCCGCCAGGTCGAGGCAGCGCGCGCGATCGCGGCCGACGTGACCGACGTGCACGCCCACATCAGCGAAGCCGCTCCACCGGTCTTCGAGCAGATGCTGGAGATCCTCGACGTGGCCGACGAGTTCTGTCGTGCCCAGCGGCTGCTCAGCCTCGCCCGAACGTCCGAGCAGCGGGCCTTCCACTACTGGTTCCTGGGCGAGTTCGTCCATCAGGCTGCGGGCGCCGCCCCCACTGCGTGGACGGGGAACGTGCCGGGCACCTCGACGTGACCGGTGTGCGACTCGGTGCCGTCGCGACGGTAGCGGCCGGCGGCGCCCTCGGGGCTGTCGCGCGGTGGGCCTGCGGTGAGGTCGTCCCGGACGGAGCGGGCTTCCCGGCGACCACCTTCGCGATCAACGTCGTCGGGAGCCTTCTGCTGTCCCTCCTGCCGGCGCTCTTCGACGTACGACGACGCCGGCGTCTTGCGCTCTTCTGCGGCCCGGGTCTGCTCGGCGGCTTCACGACCCTGTCGGCGGAGTCGCTCCAGGTGCGCGACCTGGTCGACGGTGGCAACCCGGCGATCGCAGGGCTCTACCTCGGCGGCACCCTCTTCGTCGCCCTGGCCGCCGTGATCCTCGCCGGACGGATCACCCATCGCGACCTGCCCGCCGAGGTCGAGACATGACCGAGATGCTGCTCGTCGCGGTCGGAGCGGCCGTCGGCGCGCCTCTGCGCTACGTCTCAGGACTCCTGCTCGACGACCGGTGGCCGTGGGGCACGCTGATGGTCAACGTGCTCGGCTCGGGCCTCCTGGGCCTCTTCGCCGGACTGTCCGTCGGGAGCAACACCATCACGCTGCTCGGCACCGGCTTCTGCGGCGGGTTCACGACCTATTCGGGCTTCGCGCTCCAGTCCCGCGACCTCGGCGTGCGCCGCGGCACGCCGTACGTCGTCGCCACCCTCGCCGGCTCCCTGCTCGCCTGCTGGCTGGGCTTCTGGCTCGGCGCGGGCTGACCTCTGGGCGATATATCGCTGGGGTAGTCCGCTATCTTTCGCACGGATTGGAACGATCCAACCTGCCGAAAGTTCGCGGACTACCCCGACGCAGACACTCAGCCGTAGCCGAGCTGGTGGAGGCGGGCATCGTCGATGCCGAAGTGGTGGGCGACCTCGTGGACGACGGTGATGCGCACCTCCTCGGCCAGCTGCTCCGGGGTGTCGCACATGTCAGTCAGCGGCTCCTGGAAGAGGAGGATCCGGTCGGGCAACTGGGCCGCGTGGTTGGCCTCTCGCGCGGTCAGCGCTACGCCGTCGTACAGCCCGAGCAGGTCGGGATCGTCGGCCGGCGCGAACTCCTCGACCAGGACCACGACGTTGTCGACCAGCGCGCGGATCTCGTCGGGGATCTCGTCGAGCGCCTCGTCGACCAGCGCCTCGAAGGCCGCCCGGTCCATCTCCATGTCCGAGATCCTGCCAGGCCGGCCCTTGACAGCCTGGCCCCGAGAACGACCTCCCGCACGGGATGCCTCCAGAGATGCCGCGAGGCCCGAACCCCCGCGCAGACTCTTCGTCTGCCGAGCGTTCGGGCCTCAACTGTGGCGACCCCGACGGGACTCGAACCCGCGGCCTCCGCCGTGACAGGGCGGCGCGCTAACCAACTGCGCTACGGGGCCAGGCTTGCTTCGAACGGCTTCGAATGCGATGGGAACTCTAGCCCATGGCCGGACCCGCCTCCCAATCGGCAAATCTCAACGCTTCCGAACCGGATCAGCACCCCCAACGGGATTCGAACCCGTGCTACCGCCGTGAAAGGGCGACGTCCTAGGCCGCTAGACGATGGGGGCTCGAGAACCCGCCAAGCATAGAGGCCGGTCCGGGCCGATTCCCAACCGGCATCGGTGCTCCGGTATGGTTCTCACGCTCCGTCGGACCCCGGTCCGACGGACCCGGCCAGGTAGCTCAGTTGGTACGAGCGTCCGACTGAAAATCGGAAGGTCGGCGGTTCGACCCCGCCCCTGGCCACCGGGTCTCGACACGACGCTCGTTCCTCGCGTCGGCTCGTCCTGCGGGGGGTCAGACCTTGCGGGCCAGCACATAGAGGCGCTGGGTCTCGACCTCGACGCCGGCGTACGGGCCGCGGAGGTACCACTCGATGTCGCCGAGTCCGGCGGCCTCGACGGCGTCGAGCACGTCGGCGGGGTCGTGCAGCACGAAGTCGAGGTCGACTGCCTCGCCGAGGAACTCGTCGGTGTGGCGGACCTCGTCGCCGGCGTGCACCGCGACCGCCAGCACTCCGCCGGGGTCGAGCACCCGGGCGAGCGCCGCGACCGCCCCGGGCAGCTCGGAGGCGGCGAGGTGACACAGTGCGTACCAGGCCGTCACGGCGCCCCAGCCGGCGGCCGTGGGCGGACGCATCAGCCGCCGCAGGTCGCCGACCTCGTACGTCGGGTCGGAGAATCGCCGCCGCGCGACCTCGACCATTCGCGGAGAGACGTCGAAGCCGGTGACGCCGAGTCCCTGCTCGGCCAGGTATGCCGCCACGTGCCCCGAGCCGGTGCCGACGTCGGCCACCGGACGCCCGGCGGCACCGACCGAGACCCGGTCGAGGAGCCAGCGGTCGAAGGGCTTGTGCCCGAGCTCCGCAGCGAGTTGCTCAGCGTACGCCTCGGCCACCGAGTCGTACGCCGACCGCACCCGCTCGTCTCGCGCCTCGCCGCCGGAGGTGAGAACGACATCGCGGTCGACGGCCGGGCCGGAAGGAGCCGGGCCCTCGGCGCCGGGCACCGGTCCAAGAAGGTGGACCCAGCGCGGGTCGCGCTGCCCGGCCTTGCGGGGCAGCTCGTGCACGAGGGGAGGCTCGCGGGCGGCGAGGCGCGACAGCACCTCCTCGACCGCCCCGCGGTCCGTGAAGGTGTGCATGCGCTCGGCGCGGCCGCGGAGCTCGCCGGCCGCCTGGGCGCCACGAAGCAGCAGCACCGTCAGCAGCGCGCGCTCGTCGTCGGCGAGCGCGAGCCGCTCCTCGAGCAGCTGGTGGTACTTGAGCGTCCGCGAGCCCTTGCCCGCCCACACGACCCGGACGAGCCCCCGGTCCTTGAGCTCGCGCAGCCGGCTCTCGAGCTCACGGTCCTCGTACGCCGATATCGGGTCCCGGCTGTTCTGCTGGTTGCAGGCGGTGCGCAGGCTGTTGAGAGTCAGCGGGTACGACGCGGGCACGGTTCGCTGCTTCTCGAGCAGCGCACCGAGGATCCGCTGGTCCAGGGCGTCGAGGCCGGCCTCTCCAATTCCGGGGAGCGTGTCCACGATCGACATGGTGTCAGCCCGGCGGAGGGCCTTCATAGGGTGCAGCCATGATGAGAGCCGCCGCCCTCGACGCCACCTTCGAGGTCGTGTCGCGACAGCGTCCGCTCGCCCTCGTCGCGCCCGCGACCGCGCGTGGGCTCGACCCGGCCGCGGTCACGCCGCTGCCGCGGCCCGCGCCGTACGCCGCACTCGTCGGCGAGCTCGCGCGGAGCGGGCCGGCCTCGCTGACTCTGGCGAGCGGCCCGGTGCGGCTGACCGGGTGGTGGGCCGACGGCCGGATCGGGCTCACGACTCGGACCTCGGCCGGTGACACCGACCGCAGGAGTCGGCGCTTCGGCCGCCTGCCCGCCGCTCCACGGCGCCTCGCGCTGACCCTCACCGGCACCCAGCTCTGCGTCTGGGCGCTCCTCGCCGAGGGTTGGGAGGTGCGCGGCCGGGCGGACCTCCACGAGCTGGCGGACATGCGCGACCCCGGTCTCTGCGGAGCGCTCACCGCGGCCGGCTCCGGCATGTCCGCCCTGACCGCTGGAGGCTTCGGTCATCTCGGCCTGCGCGACCTCCGGTTCGCCACCGATCCGACGGGCGAGACGCTGCGCCATCCCGACGGCCTGCTGCTCACCGCCACCCATGCCGGGCCGGGGTTCTTCGACACCGCGCACACCGGCGTCTGGGCGCTCGACCCGGAGACCCACCGGCTCACCCCTCTCGCCGAGCTGTTCTTCAGCCGCCACGACCGGCCAGGAGCGTACGGCGACCACTCGACGCACCTGGTCCGCGACGGCGACCGGTGGCTGGTCGCGACCAGCACCTGGGGCGACTTCGACCCCGGCGCCCGCTCGGCTGCAGAGCGGGCACGCACCGGCAAGCGAGCCGTCGTCGAGGTCACTTTGGCCACCACCGACGCCGACCTCACCGCCGGCAGCCACCTGCTCGCCACCGGGCCGCTGCGGCTGCCCGGCGACGGCATGCGGTCGGTCGCCGTCTGGGATCCGCACCTGGTGCGCACGGACGAGGGCTGGCTGGTCGGCTACGTGAGCGCCACCAAGTTCTTCGCATTCCATCCGGTGGTCGCCTCGGGGCCGACGCTCGACCGCCTCCGTCTGCACGCGTCGGCGACCGAGCGGATCGCCACGGAGGGCGCGACGCTGCTGCGCACCGAAGCGGGCTGGCAGCTGCTCGCCAGCGACGGCCGCGACGGGCGACGCACCGAACGCGGCCGCTTCCCCGTCTGGACGCTGCCCGAAGCCCCTGGCGGGCCTCTCGTCGAGGGCGAGCCGTTGGACGCGCCGTACCCGACCAACCTCCCGTGGCCCAACCTCGCCCGCCTCGACGACGGCTCCTGGCTGCTCGCCACCTTCAACGGCGCGGCCGTCGGCGGCCGCCTCGTCGGCTACGGCAGTCACGGCGACGTCGTGGTGATGCGCGGGCTCTAGACCACTCGAATCCCAGGTTCACCTGGGACGTTGTCACTTCACCCTGGTTGTACGGCGGGTGAAGTGACAACACACCAGGTGAACCTGGGATGCATGAGACTGAGAGCGACGCCTCAGTCGGTCACCTGGAGCAGCGGGCGGATCGTCTGCCGCGCCTGGTGGATGCGTGACTTGACGGTGCCGAGCGGGATGTCGAGCAGGTCGGCGATGTCGGCGTACTCGAGCTGCTGCACGTCGCGCAGCACCAGGGCCTCGACCAACCCGGGATTGCTCGCGCCGATCACCTCGAGCGCGTCGAGCAGGTCGAGCCGGGAGCCGGCGATGACCGACGTCGTGCGCGGGTCGCTGTGGACCGGCAGCTCGTCGGTGGTGCGCTCGGCGGCGCGACGCTTGAGAGTGCGGTAGGTCGACCGCGCGGAGTTGGAGGCGACCGAGTGCAGCCAGGTGGTGAACTTCGACCGGCCCGCGAACGACCCGATCTTGGTCGACACCAGCAGCAGCGCCTCCTGAGCGGCCTCCTCTGCGTCCTCCGGGTAGAGCAGCATCCGGCCGCAGATGCGGCGTACCCGCGGCTGGACTGCCGCAAGCAGGTCCTCGAGCGCCTCCCGGTCACCGTGCGACGCGCGAAGGGCCAAGGCATCGAGGTCGACGGAGCTCTCGCCCGCCTCATGCTCGCCCACGTGCGTGTGCCACCCCGAATCAATTGGCCGGTGTTGGGTCCGAGTACGGCACAATACCCGGGTGTCCCTCCCGGAGCGCCTCGGCCGTCTCCGTCGCGTGGACCGTCTCGGCGTCGGCGGATTCGCGACGGTGTGGCTCTATCACGACGACGAGCTCCAGTCGGACGTCGCCGTCAAGGCGCTCGCCGAGAACTGGGCGCAGCGCATCGACATCCGGGAGCGCTTCCTGGAGGAGGCGCGCATCCTGCGCAAGGCCGACTCCGACCACGTGGTCCGCGTCTACGACATCGGCGAGGAGGACGGCACGCCGTACTTCGTGATGACGTACGCCGACCAGGGCAGCCTCGCGCCGATGGTCGGCGAGGACCGGCAGGTCGCGCCCGGGATGGTCGTGGAGCTGATGAGCCAGGCCGGGGACGGCGTCGCCGTCCTGCACGACCAGGGCGTGCTCCACCGCGACATCAAGCCACCCAACCTGCTGCTGCGCTCCCACGGCTCCGGGGTGCGGCTCCTGGTCGCCGACCTCGGTGTCGCCAAGGCGGTGGCGCACGCCAGCGGCCTGACCCAGGTCGTCGGCACCCCGGCGTACATGGCACCGGAGCAGACCTCCGGCCTCGGCATCGACCGGCGCGCGGACATCCACGCCCTCGGCGCGGTCGGCTACCACCTCCTCACCGGACAGCAGGTCCGCACCGACGGCTTCGCCTCCCTCGCCGACCCTGTGCTGCCGGCACCGGTCTCGACGTACGCCGACGTCCCGGCGGAGCTCGACGCCGCGATCATGAGGTCGATCGCGGTCGACCCCAGGGATCGCTTCGACGATGTTCGCGACTTCGTGGCGGCCCTCCGCCAGGCGATCGGCGAGTCGCCGTTCGTGGACGCCCAGCCCAGCTCCGGGCACGGTGTCGAGCGGATCGAGATAGGCGACGTGCGGGGTGCCGTCAAGAGGACGGGGAAGCCCCCGGCAGTGCCGCTGCGTCTCGTCGTCTGGTGCCTGCTGGTGCTGCTCGTCGCCGGTGCGGTGGCCTTCGGCGTGACCCGGCTGGTCATCTGAGCGGAGGCAAGGGACTACCGTTGGTCGTGACGGTCTCCACACCCCGGCGACCACCACCCCGTCACCCACCCGCAGTGACGAAGCACCACGAAGGACGGATCCATGACCGACGTCTTCGAGGCCAGCCTCTCCGAGTCCGGCGACGCCCACGAGCAGGTCGTCTTCTGTCGTGACGAGGCCACCGGCCTAAAGGCCATCGTCGCCATTCACTCGACCGCGCTCGGGCCCGCACTGGGCGGCACCCGCTTCTACCCGTATCCGACCGCCGACGAGGCCGTCCACGACGTCCTCAACCTCTCGCGCGCGATGACCTACAAGAACGCCCTCGCCGGCCTCGACCTCGGCGGTGGGAAGGCGGTCATCATCGGCGACCCCGCGACGCTCAAGTCCGAGCCGCTGCTGCGTGCCTACGGCCGCTTCGTGCAGTCCCTCGGCGGTCGCTACCTCACCGCGTGCGACGTCGGGACGAGCTCGACGGACATGGACCACATCGCCCGCGAGTGCGACTTCGTCACAGGCCGCACCGTCGCCCACGGTGGCGCCGGCGACAGCAGTGTGCTCACGGCGTACGGCGTCTACCAGGGCATGCGCGCCGCCGCGGAGGCGGTCTGGGGCGAGCCGATGCTCGCCGGCCGCACCGTCGGCCTCGCCGGCGTCGGCAAGGTCGGCCGCCACCTCGTGCGGCATCTCCTCGAGGACCGGGCGGAGGTCGTGGTCACCGACGTCTCACCGGTCTCGCTGGCCGCGGTGACGCGGGAGTTCGACGTCCGGGTGGCCGGCTCGACCGCGGAGATGATCGCCGGCCACCTCGACGTCTACGCGCCGTGCGCGCTCGGTGGGGCACTCACCGACGAGGTGGTCGACGTGCTGACCGCCAAGGTCGTCTGCGGCGCGGCCAACAACCAGCTCGCTCACCGGGGCATCGAGAAGGTGCTGGAGGAGCGAGGCATCCTCTACGCGCCCGACTACTGCGTCAACTCCGGCGGCGTCATCCAGGTCGCCGACGAGCTCGAGGGGTTCTCGTTCGAGCGCGCCCAGCAGCGCGCGAGCGGGATCTACGACACGACGCGGGCGGTCCTGGCGAGGGCACGCGCCGACCAGGTGCCTCCCGCGATCGCGGCGGACCGGCTCGCCGAGCAGCGCATTCGCGAGGTCAGCCGTCTGCGCGGCGTGTGGCTTCCGGCCGGCTGACCGGCCGGGTCAGTCTCGGCGCGCGTAGTCGGGCCAGTCGCCGTCGTCGTCGTCAGGCGACTCCACGTCGTCGGACTGGTCCTTGTCGCCATGCAGCTCACGCGCCAGCGCCCCGAAGTCCGTCTCGTGGGTGCGGTACTTCAGGTCGCGAGCGACCTTGGTCTGCTTAGCCTTGGCTCGGCCGCGCCCCATAGGGTCCGACCCCCTCGCAACTTGGCCGGGGCACGGTCAGGGCCGTGCAGCCCGGTCTGACTGGTCATCTCTCGTGAGGACAACGCTACCTGTTGGCTGGGTGTTCCCGCACGCCGACCCCCGGGCGTGGACGAAGTCGCCTCGATCAAGCGGGGCGGTGGTCGCCTCATGCATCCCAGGTTGACCTGGGATGTTGTCACCTCACCCTGGTTGTGCGGTGGGTGAAGTGCCGATATCCCAGGTGAACCTGGGATGCGTGGGATCGAGCCGAAGCGCATGCCTCGACCGACCCCCGCGTCACCATCCGGCGTGCTGACCCACCAGCTCCACGCGGCCGCCCGAGGCCCCGCCGGTCGCGTCCGTGACCTCCCCGGCGACCCAGGCGTCGATGCCGTGGCCGGCGAGGAGCGCCGTCGCCGCGTCGACCTGGTCGGGCGGCAGCAGGGCGACCATGCCGACGCCCAGGTTGAGCGTCGCCTCCAGATCGGGCTGCGGGCAGGCGCCCACTCGGCGTACGACGTCGAAGACGGGCGCGGGCGTCCACGTGCCGCGGTCGAGGGTGACCGTCACCTCCGCCGGGAGGACGCGCTCGAGGTTGGCCGCGAGGCCGCCGCCGGTGACATGCGACATCGCGTGGACCTCTCGTTCGCGGGCGAGTGCGAGGCAGGCCCTGGCATAGATGCGGGTGGGCTCGAGGAGCTCCTCGCCGAGAGTGCGGCCGAAGTCGTCGACATGGCGGTCGAGCGTCCAGCCGGCCCGGTCGAAGACGTGGCGGACCAGGGAGTAGCCGTTGGAGTGCAGGCCCGACGAGGCCATCGCGAGCGCGACGTCGCCCGGGCGGACCCGGTCGGCGCCGAGCATCGCGTCGGCCTCGACCACGCCCGTCGTCGCGCCGGCAACGTCGTACTCGTCGGGGTTCATGAGGCCCGGGTGCTCGGCGGTCTCGCCGCCGACCAGCGCGCAGCCGGCCGCGACGCAGCCCTCGGCGATGCCCTTGACGATCGCGGCGATGCGCTCGGGGACGACCCGGCCGGTGGCGATGTAGTCGGTCATGAACAGCGGCTCGGCACCGCAGACGACCAGGTCGTCGACGACCATCCCGACGAGGTCGAAGCCGATGGTGTCGTGGACGTCCATCCGCTGGGCGATCGCGACCTTGGTGCCGACGCCGTCGGTGGAGGTGGCCAGCAGCGGCCGGCGGTAGCCCTTGAGCGCGGAGGCGTCGAAGAGCCCCGCGAACCCGCCGAGCCCGCCGACGACCTCCGGCCGGGTCGCCTTGGCCACCCACTCCTTCATCAGGTCGATCGCCTGGTCGGCCGCCCTGATCGAGACGCCCGCGTCGGCGTAGGCGTTGCTCGGCTGGCTGCTCGGCTGGGGTTGTCCCGTCACGGGATCAAGGGTAGTGGGCGGCTTACGGGTTGCCTGTGGTCGCCGCTCACGGGTTGTTCAAGACGGGCAAGGCTTCGGCGGCGAGGGTGGCCTCGAGGAGGTGCTTGCCGAGCTGGGACTCGTCGGGGAGGGGGATGGGGTACTCGCCGGTGAAGCAGGCCGAGCAGAGGCGGTCGGCCGGCTGGCCGGTGGCGGCCACCATCCCCTCGAGCGAGATGTAGCCGAGCGAGTCGGCGCCGATGCTGGCGGCGATCTCGTCGACCGAGAGCCCGTTGGCGATCAGCTCGGCCCGGGTCGCGAAGTCGATGCCGTAGAAGCACGGCCACTTCACCGGCGGGGAGGAGATCCGCACGTGGACCTCCAGCGCACCCGCCTCCCGGAGCATCCGGACCTGCGCACGCTGGGTGTTGCCGCGGACGATCGAGTCGTCGACGACGACGATCCGCTTGCCGCGGATCATGTGCTCGAGCGCGTTGAGCTTCAGCCTGATGCCGAGCTGGCGCAGGGTCTGGCTGGGCTGGATGAACGTGCGGCCGACGTAGGAGTTCTTCACGAACCCCTGGCCGAACGGGATGCCGGACTCCTCGGCGAATCCGGTGGCCGCGGGAGTGCCCGACTCCGGCACCGGCATCACCATCTCGGCCTCGACCGGGAACTCCCGGGCCAGGATCCGGCCCATCTCGACGCGAGCCTCGTGGACGCTGCGGCCGGTGATGGTGGCGTCGGGACGGGCGAGATAGACGTACTCGAAGACACAGCCCTTGGGCTCGGGCTCGGCGAAGTGCCGCGAGCGGAGGCCGTTCTCGTTGATGACGATCATCTCGCCGGGCTCGATCTCGCGTACGACGCTCGCGCCCACGGTCGCCAGCGCGGAGTCCTCGCTGGCCACGACCCAGCCGCGCTCGAGCCTGCCGAGGACCAGAGGACGCACGCCCTGCGGGTCGCGCGCGGCGTAGAGGGTGTCCTCGTTCATCCAGACGAACGAGAAGGCGCCCCGCAGTCGCGGCAGCACCTCGACGGCGCGCTCCTCGAGCGAGGTGTCGGGGTGGTGGGCGAGCAGCGAGGTCACGATCGAGGTGTCGTTGGTCGACTCCCCCGGCAGCCGGACCTGAAGGTCGAGCTCGCCGTCGGACTCGCCGTGGTCGATGACCATCCGCGCCAGCTCGGCGGTGTTGACCAGGTTGCCGTTGTGGGCGAGGGCGAGCGAGCCGTCCTGGGTGGGCTGGAAGGTCGGCTGCGCGTTGTGCCAGGTCGACCCACCGGTCGTGGAGTAGCGTGCGTGACCGATCGCGACGTACCCCTTGAGCGCCTCGAGCGTCGACTCGTCGAAGACCTGCGAGACCAGGCCCATGTCCTTGAAGACCAGGATCTGCCGGCCGTTGCTCACCGCGATGCCGGCGGACTCCTGCCCGCGGTGCTGCAGCGCGTAGAGGCCGAAGTAGGTCAGCTTGGCGACGTCCTCTCCGGGGGCCCAGACACCGAAGACGCCGCAGGCGTCCTGGGGGCCGGCGTCGTGAGGATCGAGGGCGGCGGTGAGGCGACCGTCCCCGCCGGGACGTGAATGGCGACCAGGCACGACAACCGAGTGTAGGCCTGACTCGCCGCGCCCTGACAATCCCGCCGCTGTTGGCGCGATGGGTAAGGATCGGGGGGTCCGTCCGACGATCACGGAAGCCCCCGAATGACGACTCGACGCGTCGCCGCGGCCCTCGTGGGCGCGATCACGCTCCTGGGGGGTCTGACCGCCTGCGAGGACCAGGCCGATACCCGCGCACCCGAGCCTCCGGCCGCCGACTCCGTGAGGCCGGCCGAGCTCGAGCCGGCCTGGAGGGTCGGCGAGCTCCGCGACGTGGCCGACGGCGTGACACAGGGTCGGCTGCGAGCCTGGGTGAGCGACGACCGGCTCGTGCTGCTGGGTGGCCGCTCCGCCGTTGCGATCGATCCGGCGACCGGAGAGAGGCTGTGGCGGGCCGCTGCCGTGCCCGGCTGGGGTCGGATCTGCGGCGCAGCCGACGAGCCCGGGCAACCCATAGGGACTGTGCTCTTCGGCAAGGGCAGCGCGTGCACGAGCGTCGCGGCGCTCGATCTCGAGAAGGGCAGGTTCGCGTGGCGACACGACACCGGCGCCGACGTCCGCAGCGTCACCGCCGGCAAGGGCACCGTGGCCGCGGTGACCGCCTGCGGCCAGGTCAGCCGCTGGCGCCTCGACGGCGAGGCGCTGCGGCCGCTCGCCCGGCGCTCGAAGGCCTGTGCCCACGAGTCCGCGGTCGCCGGTTCGCTTGCCGTCGTCCGCGCCGCGAGGACGTTGACGGCGTACGACGTCACCGACCGCAGCCGGGTCTGGCGGACGGCGTCCGAACCCCACGGGGCGGAGCTCTTCGGCGTGGCGTCCGTCGACCCCCTGGTCCTCGACGAGAGCGCCAAGGGCCACCGCACCCTCACCCGGCGCGGTCCGGAGGGTGACCCGCAGAGCCGGGTCGGGCTCACGATGGGAGAGGACGCGGTGTTCACCCCGATCGCACGCGAGGGGGCACTCGTGCTGGGCCGGTACGGCGACCGCACCCTCGCGGCGTACGACCTGGGCAGCGGCGAGACCCTCTGGTCGAGGCCGGCAGACGACTACACGCGGGCGATCGGGCTGTCCGGTGGCCGAGTGCTCCTGTCACGCGTCGTCGCGGTGGCGGACCATCCGGACGGCGAGGTCTGGGTCGGTGCGCAACGGCTCGCCGGCAGGCAGAGCGGCCTACGGCTCCTCGGGCGTCTGCCCGCACCACCCGCCGGCGCCGAGGTGAGCGGCACGCTGGCGGCGGGCGACCGGCTCTACGTCCTCACCGGCGCGCGGCTGACGGCGTACGACGTGCCCTCCGGTGGCGAGCCGGTCGAGGCCTTCCCCGACGCCTACGACGCGGCCGCGCTGCCGGAAGGCGACCTCACACCGGAGTCGGCGTCGGACGCCTGTCGTGCCGTTGACGAGAAGGCCCTCGCGGCCCTCGGCTTCCGGGACCTGACCGTGCCGCCGCCCGCGGACTGCCGGTGGACGGAGCGCTTCGACCCCGCCGACGTGTCGCGCACCCTCGTCACGAGGGTGACGGCGCTGCCTCCGACCGCCGACGACACGGCCTGGACGGCGGCCGCGCGCCTCGAGGACAGGCGTCTCGACGCCCGAGCGGCGGAGGGCGACGCCTTCGGCCGACTGAGTGGCTTCACCGACGACGCCTGGATCGCGAGCAGCGCGGCCCCCGACGGCTCGGGCACCCGCGCCACACTCGTCGCCCGCTATCGCAACGCCGTCATCGAGGTCCACGGCGTCCAGGACGCCGCGCGGCACGGCACCAACGCCGAGCTGGTCGCGCCCGATGCCTCGTCCCGGGGCGTCGTCGCGGCCGCCAGGTCGATCCTGACCTCGCTCGGCACCAAGGCCCCCGCCCCCGAGCAGCCGACGGGCACGCCCGTCGCGAAGGCCCCCGACGTGTGCGAGCTCGCCGGCGCGGCCGGCGCCTCGCTCGTCGCCGGCGCCGAGCGGGAGCCGACGACCCCACGCGAGTCCGACGGCACCTTCGCCGGCTGCCTGTGGGCCCGCGAGCTCGCCGTCTTCCCCGAGCTGCTCGTGACCGCGTACGCCGTACCTGGCGGCCTCGACGGCAGCTCGGCCGTCGACCGCGCGCGCCTCCTCTACGCCGCCGACGGCGACGACCCGCGGGTCCGCGGGCTCGGCGACGAGGCGAAGGTGTGGGGATTCCGGCCGGAGAAGGCCGACGAGTACGGCGTGCGGGTGGTGACGGCGCGCCGCGGCAACCTGATCGTCAACGTGTCGTTGGCGATGAAGAGCACCGACTCGGACATCACGAAGCAGGCGGTCGGCGTAGCGCGTCAGGTGCTCGACGGCACGTCCTGACTCCACCGGGACGTCATACCTTCTCCCATCAAATAGCCGGGAGAACGTATGACGTCCGGGGTTGGCAGGCTCAGCCGCCGAGATAGGACAGCAGCAGCGCTTCCGCGAGCACGACGCGCTCGAACTCCGCGAGGTGGAGACCCTCGTTGGCGCCGTGGGCGCGGGTGTCGGGGTCCTCGACACCGGTGACGAGCACGCTGGCCTGCGGGAAGGCCTCGAGGAACTCGGCGATGAACGGGATCGAGCCGCCGACGCCCATGTCGATGGGCGCGGTGCCGTCCCAGGCCTCGGCGAAGGCCGCGCGGGCGGCGTCGTACGCCGGGCCGGTGGCGTCGATCTGCGTGGCCTCGCCGGTGTCGACGACGCTGAAGGTGAGCTGCGCACCCCACGGGACGTGCTTCTCGCAGTGCTCGCGCAGTCGCTCGACGGCCCTGGCGGTGGTGTCGCCGGGGGCGATGCGCAGCGAGATCTTGGCCCGGGCGGCGGGGACCAGGGTGTTGGACGCCCCGTCGACCTTGGGCGCGTCGAGGCCGGTGATCGACAGGGCGGGCCTGGTCCAGAGCCGCTCGACGACGGAGCCGGAGCCGATCCACTCGATGCCCTCGGCGGCGCCGGACTCGGCGCGGAGCCGCTCCTCGGGGTAGTCGACGTCGGCGGCCGGTCCGGCGTACAGGCCCTCGACCGCGACATTGCCCTCGTCGTCGTGGAGGCTGGCGATCAGCCTGCTGAGCGCGATCAGCGCGTCGGGGACCAGACCGCCCCACATGCCCGAGTGGACGGCGTGGGTGAGGGTTCGGACCTCGACATCGGCGCGGACGAGGCCTCTCAGGCTGGTCGTGAGCGCGGGGACGCCGATGTCCCAGTTGCCGGAGTCGGCGATCACGATGACGTCGGCGCGGAGCCGCTCCTGGTGCTTCGCGAGCAGGTCGGGGAGCGACTCCGAGCCGACCTCCTCCTCCCCCTCGACGAAGAGGGTCACGTTGACCGGCAGGTCGTCGCCGAAGACGCGGACCGCGCCGAGGTGCGCGGCGATGCCGGCCTTGTCGTCGGCCGCGCCACGCGCGTAGAGCCGCCTCCCCGATGGCGAGTCGCGCTCGGTGGGCTCCCAGGGCGGGGAGTCCCAGTCCGCGTGGTCGTTCTCGGGCTGGACGTCGTGGTGCGCGTAGAGCAGCACTGTCGGCACACCATCGCGTCCGCTGCTCTTGTGCGCGATGACGGCCGGCTGGCCGCCCTCCTGGACGATCTCGACGTCGAAGCCCTCCGCGGCGAAGAGGTCACGCACCGCCTCGGCGCTGCGGCGTACCTCGCCGTGCCGCGCGGGGTCGGCGCTCACCGACTGGATCCGGACCAGGTCCTCGAGGTCGCGGCGGATCCCGGGGAGTACGTCGGCCACGCGGCCGCGCAGTTCGTCGCTCATGTTGGCGACTCTAGGGGGCGGTGAGCGCGAGCATGAGAAGGGATGCCCACGATTGTCGGACAAAATTGGCGATCCGCCGATCTCGGTGTCACCATGGCCGTCATGACGACGATCTCCCCTGTGACCCCGTCGACCACGGCTGAGCACATCGCGCTCACCGAGGCCAGGGCGGCGCACAACTACCACCCGCTGCCGATCGTGGTCGCCAGCGGCGAGGGCGCCTGGGTGACCGACGTCGACGGCAGGCGCTACCTCGACTGCCTGGCCGGCTACTCGGCGCTCAACTTCGGCCACAGCCACCCCCGTCTGCTCGCTCGGGCGCACGCCCAGCTCGACCGGCTCACGCTCACCTCGCGCGCCTTCTACAACGACCAGCTCGGCCCGTTCGCCGACGCCCTCTGCGAGCTCACCGGCAAGGACCTGATGCTGCCGATGAACTCCGGCGCCGAGGCCGTCGAGACCGCGATCAAGGTGTCGCGCCGCTGGGGCTACCAGGTCAAGGGCGTGCCGGAGACCAGCGCGCACATCGTCGTCATGGAGGGCAACTTCCACGGTCGCACCACGACGATCGTGTCCTTCTCCAACGACCCCGAGGCGACGCAGGGCTACGCGCCGTACACGCCCGGCTTCACGATGGTGAAGTACGGCGACCTCGACGCGCTCCGCTCGGCCGTCACCGACAACACCGTGGCGATCCTGCTCGAGCCGATCCAGGGGGAGGGCGGCGTGGTGATCCCGCCCGAGGGCTTCCTGCGCGACGTACGTGCCCTCTGCTCGGAGCGCAACGTGCTGATGGTGGCCGACGAGATCCAGTCGGGTCTTGCCCGGACCGGGTTGACCTTCGCCTGCGACCACGAGGGCGTCGTGCCCGACATCTATGTGCTTGGCAAGGCGCTGGGCGGCGGCCTCTACCCGGTCTCGGCGATCGCGGCGAACCACGACGTGCTCGACGTGATCACCCCCGGCTCGCACGGCTCGACCTTCGGTGGCAACCCGCTCGCCGCGGCGATCGGCCACGAGGTCGTGCAGATGCTGAAGACCGGCGAGTTCCAGGAGCGGGCCCGGGTGCTGGGCGAACGGCTGTCCGCCGGCCTGGGCGAGCTCGTGGGCCACGGCTTCGACGCCGTCCGCACCCGTGGACTGTGGGCGGGCATCGACATAGACCCCTCGCTCGGCACCGGGCGGGACGTGACGGAGGCGCTGCTCGCGCGCGGGATCCTGGCCAAGGAGGCGCACGGCCAGACCGTCCGTCTGGCTCCGCCGATCGTGGCGACCGAGGAGGACATCGACCTGCTGGTCGACGCATTCCGGGAGATCTGCGGGCGCTGAGTCCTCGCGGAGGCGGGGTGGGTTGGGCTGTCACTGGGCCGGGCTGTCACACGATTCCCAGGTTCACCTGGGGTCTTGCCACCTCACCCACCGCACAACCAGGGTCAAGTGACAACATCCCAGGTCAACCTGGGACGCATGGGGCTCGGCCGACCTTCAGGTGAGCGGCAGGTACGGCGACAGGTCGGCCCGCTCGCCCGACGCCCGCACGCGGCCTGCCGACTCGGCCTCGGACCAGCTCAGGTCACCCGTCGCCAGCGCCAACCACGTGTCGGCGTCCAGCTCGACGACCGCCGGCGGAGTGCCACGCGTGTGGCGGACGCCCTCGATCACCTGGACGGCGGAGTGGGGCGGCACCCGGACCTCGACCGAGCGGCCAGGCGCTCGCTCGGACAGCACGGCCAGGAAGTGCTTCACCAGCAGCCTCGTCTGCGCCCGGTCACGCGGGTCGGCGCTGAGCGCCGCCTCGACCTCGGCCGGGTCGGCGGGTCGGAGACGGGCGGGCATGCAAGCAAATCTATGCCGTGGCCGACCGGCGGGACCGTCGTCAGCCGCGGGGCGCGAGGCCCGCGGATGACCCAGCGGGGCCGCTGAACGGGTCCACAACCTCCTCCCCCGGTCCCGCAGCGTCACGGGAGACGCCGAGGAGCGCGCGGGTGAGGACGGCCGAGTCGCTGCCGAGGTCGGCGACGGCCGCGGCAAGGTCGTCGTCGCCCGGGTCACGGTCCTGCGTGGCGGCGGCAAGCACGGCGCGGCGCACCAGCTCCTTGGCGTACGACGCGGTGGTGCCGTCGGTGGCCGTCGCGGCGCTCGCGATCGCCTCGTCGGTGAACGCCAGCCGAGCGGCGTACAGCGCGATCAGCCGGCGTCGCGCGGTCTCGTCCGGCAGCGGCACCTCGACGGCGAGGTCGACCCGGCCGGGCCGCTGGGCCAGCGCCCGTTCGAGTGCCTCGGCCCGGTTGGTCGTCAACAGGAAGACCACGTCGGCGTCGGCATCGAGGCCGTCCATGGCGTCGAGGAGGGTGAAGAGGAGAGGTGAGCTGCCGCCGTCGGGGCCGTAGTCGCGATCCTCCGCGATCAGGTCGCAGTCCTCGATGACGACGATGGCCGGCTGATGGGCACGCGCGATATTGGCGGCCTCACCGACATAGCGCATCTGGCTTCCGCTGAGCAGGATCACCGTCGCGCCCTCTGCGGCGCCGATGAGATGCCGGACCGTGTGGGTCTTGCCGGTGCCGGGCGGACCGTAGAGGAGGATGCCGCGCTTCAGGTGCTGGCCGGCGGCGAGCAGCCGGTCGCGGTGGGCGGCGAGCCCGAGCACGTGCCGGGCGATGTGGTCGAGCGAGCCTTCGGGCAGGATCACCTGATCGGCCGACAGGCCCGGCCTTGCGAGGAAGGTCAGGCCGCTCATCACGCGCTCGTAGTCGCTGCGCGCGAAGGTGATCACCTGCCCACGCAGCACGCTGTGCGCGATGGCCTGCTCGTCGACCTCGCGCTGCAGCGCCGCGGCCACCCCGGCATCCGCCGCGAGCACCTCGAGCCGTGCCCGCTCGGCGCCGAACTGCGGGTTGGCGGCTCGCTGGCAGACCACGACCGGAGTGCCGTCGTAGCGGAAGAGGTGCAGGCCGAACCCGACGGTGGCGCGTTCGCTGTCGGGCCCGATGTCGAGGTTGAGCCGGTCCACCTGACCGACCTGGAAGCCACCGAACCCGACCCCGGCGGTGCTGATCATGTCGGTGAGCGAGCGGTGGTGGCGGTGGTCCCCGCCACCGATCCCGAGCAGTCGGTACGCCGGGTCCCGCCCGGCGATCACGCCGAGCGCGATGTCGACGTCGGCGAAGCGGATCATCGGCACGTCCTCGACGACCACGGGCAGCTCGCCGACCGGCACGCCGAGATGGTCGACGAGGATCGGCACCAGCGGCTCCCCCGCCTGCTGGGGCGCGAACTGGTGCACATGCTCCAGGAAGCGGCTGAAGCCGGCCATGAAGTCCCGAGTCTGCTCATCCATGGCGCAAGGGTAGGACGGCCGCGCTCACGGCTCCGCCGGACGGCGCCGCTCCTGCCGACCGGGCGATCCGGCGCGGAACGGGTCAGCCCAGAGCGTCCAGAACCTCGAGGGTGCGCGCCCAGGCATCGGTCTTCGTGTCGATGACCACGTCGTGGTCGCCCTCGAGCTCGACCAGCTCGGCGCTGGCTCCGGCGGCGGTGGCGCGGGCGACGTAGTCGGCGGACTGCGAGAGCGGCACAACGTCGTCGTCGCGGCCGTGCACGCACCAGACCGGTACGTCGAGCGGCAGCTGGCGGGTGGGGTCGACCCGGTCGTACGACGGTCCGGGCGGAGCGTCGACGAAGGCCTCGACCGCGTCTCCCCCGAGCCTCGCGTCGTACGCCGCCTCGAGGTCGAGCACTCCTGCCTGCGAGATCACCGCGGTGACGTCGACGCCTCCCGCCCAGCGCGCGAATCGGCCACGGGCCGCCGCCCAGGTGGCGAGGTGGCCGCCGGCGGAGTGACCGAGGGTCACGACCGTGGACAGGTCGAGCCCGTCGACCTCGCGTAGCGTGTCGATGGCGGCCGCGACGTCGTCGAGCGTGGCCGGCACGCCCCCTCCTCCGCCGGGCCCGACGCCGACGCGGCGGTACTCGATGGTGAGCGCCGTCCAGCCTCGCGCCACCAGGTCGGCGGCGAGCGGGCGGCCGAGCACGGCGTCGTACGCGGCCCTCCAGAAGCCGCCGTGGATGACCACGACGACGCCGCGGGATCGGCCGGCGGGGCGGGTCAGCTCGACGTACTGCGAGGAGTCGTCGCCGTACCTGATCCGCTCGATCACCGCACCCTCCTCGTCATCGTCCGCGCAGCCGGTGACGAGCATGGCACCCGCCGTCAGACCGGAGGCGAGCAAGGTACGGCGAGCGATGCCCCGACTCTTGGTCACCCGCCCATCATCGCCTCCGGTCCGGCCCAGTCAGACGCGCTCAGCGTCAGCGGACGCGACCAGCCGGGCGCCCGCGATCCGGACCCGCTCCTCGAGCTCGGGCGGCGCGAGCACCGTGAAGTCGGCATCGATCGAGGTGATGACCATCAGTGGCCAGGCGAGGTCGTCGGTGCTCATCCGCATCACGCAGGCTCCGGCATCGGCGGGGTCGGCCTCGACGTCCGCCCATCTGCCGACGATGTCCTCGACCGCGGCGGGCGGCACCGCGAAGCGCACCCGAACATCGAAGGCCGCCGGGATGGCGCGGATGCCGGCGCGAACGAAGTCGAGCGCGTTGTCGGCCGGCAGGTCGCGCGGCCGGTAGCGCAGGCCGGTCAGCTCGGGGTCACCCATCCGGTCGACGCGGAAGGAGCGCCAGTCGTGGCGGTCGCGGTCGTAGGCCACGAGGTACCAGCGCCGGCCGAGCGAGACGAGCCGATGCGGCTCGACGTGCCTCCTGGTTGCCTCACCGTCGCGAGCGGTGTAGCCGAAGCGCAGCGTCTCGTCGTCGCGGCAGCCCTGGGCGATGGTGGTCAGCATCATCGCGTCGATGCGCGGGCCGTACGACGGGGCGGCGACCGTCGCCGACTGCAGCGCGTCCATCCGGCGGCGCAGGCGCGGCGGCATCAGGCCGACCACCTTGGTGAGGGCCTGCAGCGCCTCCTCCGCCCCGTCGACGGCTGAGGCGGCGGCGGTGCGCAGCCCGACCGCGATCGCCACGGCCTCCTCGTCCTCCAACAGCAACGGCGGCAGCGCCGAGCCTGCGCGCAGCTGGTATCCGCCGGCGACGCCACGCACCGCGTCGACGTCGTACCCGAGCTCCCTCAGTCGGTCGATGTCGCGGCGGAGGGTGCGCGCGCTGACCTCGAGACGATCGGCCAGCTCGCCGCCCGGCCAGTAGCGGTGAGTCTGCAGCAGTGAGAGCAGCCGGAGCATCCGGCCCGAGGTGTTCGCCATGTCTTGAAGACTAGATCTGATTGAGGTCAGAAAGTGGCCGCTAGCGTCGAGAGGGTGGTCTCATGACCACCTCACACAACTTCCCAGACCGGCACGGACCCGCGATCGTGACCCGAGGCCTGACCCGCCACTTCACGGCCAAGAAGCAGACGGTCGAGGCCGTGCGCGGCCTCGACCTGGAGGTCGGCGCGGGCGAGCTCGTCGCCTTTCTCGGCCCGAATGGCGCGGGCAAGTCGACCACTCTGCGCATGCTGACCACCCTCCTCACGCCGACCGCCGGCACCGCCCGGGTCGTCGGGCACGACGTCGTCGGCGACCAGCGCGCCGTCCGTCGCGGCATCGGGTACGTCGGCCAGCGCAACGGCGCGGGCCACCAGCAGCGCGGCCGCGACGAGCTGGTGAGCCAGGGCCGCGCCTACGGCCTGTCGAAGTCCGACGCCATCGCCCGCGCCGACCGCCTCGTCTCCGAGCTCGACCTCACCGAGGTCGCCGACCGGGTCGTCTCCACCCTCTCCGGGGGTCAGCGCCGACGCCTCGACATCGCGCTGGGCATGGTCCACGAACCGAGTGTGCTGTTCCTCGACGAGCCCTCGACCGGGCTGGACCCGCACAACCGGGCCAACCTGCAGGAGCAGGTACGCCGGCTGCACGCCGAGCGGGGCACGACGATCGTGCTGACGACCCACTACCTCGAGGAGGCCGACGCTCTCGCGCAACGCGTAATCGTGATCGACCACGGCCGCGTCATCGCCGACGACACGGCGAACGGGCTCAAGTCCGCCCTCGGCGACCTGGTCACCCTCGGCTTCGACCGGCCGGAGCAGGCGGCCCTGGCCGCGGAGCGCGTCGTACGCGGTTGTCCCGGCGCAGGCGTGACGTGCGAGCAAGGCGACGTCTCGATCCGGACTGCCGGCGGCGCCGAGCTCGCGCCGCGCCTGGCGGTCGACCTCGCGAAGGGCGGCGTACCGGTCGCCCGCATGCAGGTCGTCGGCCCGACTCTGGACGACGTCTTCCTCGATCTCACCGGTCGGAGCCTGCGCGAGGCGGGCGCCGCGGAACCGTCCGAGACCACCAGCCTGGAAGGGGCAGCAGCATGAGCACCACCGCATCCAACGGATTCTTCGCCGACACCGCCAACGTTCTCACCCGCGAGCTCCGGCCACTGGTTCGCGAGCCGTTCGGGATGATCATCTCGATGGTGCAGCCCCTGGTGTTCCTGGCGCTCTTCGCACCCCTGCTTCCGGACACCGGTCCGGTCTCGGCCCTGCAGTGGTTCGTGCCTGGCATCGTCGCCATGTCGTGCCTGATGGGCTCCTCGATGGTCGGCGCGTCGCTGATGCAGGAGATGGTCACCGGATCACACGAGCGGCTGCTCGTCTCGCCACTGTCGCGATCGTCCTTGCTGGTCGGCCGGGCGCTTCGCGAGATCGTGCCGACGCTTGCGCAGACGGTCCTGATCCTGGCGATCGTGACGCCGTTCTCCTTCGACCTGCACCCCCTCGGCGTCCTTGTCGGTCTCGGGATACTGGCGCTCTTCTGCGTCGGCGTCGGCGCGCTCTCCTTCGCGCTGGCGCTTGCGGCGAAGGACCAGGACTGGCTCTTCTGGGTGGTGCAGCAGACGGTGATCTTCCCGATCCTGCTGCTCGCGGGGATGCTGCTGCCGGTCGACAACGGACCGGGCTGGCTGCGACTCCTCTCCCAGCTCAATCCGCTCACCTACGTGATCGATGCCGAGCGTGCGCTGTTCACGGGCGGCTTCCCCGCCGGCGACGTCGCCGCGGGTGCGGGAGCGGCCGCCGTGGTCGCGGTGGCCGGGCTGGCCGTCGGCCTGCGCGCAATGCGGCGCGCGAGCTGACACCGCCGCGGCGGGGGAGGTCGAGTGCTCAACTGGCTGCATTCGCCGCACGGTCCAGCACTCAACCTCCCGGTGAACCGGACGCTGACGGTGGGGATGAGCCGCAGGAGCTGACAGAAGGTCGGGCTGCTGAGCGGTCAATAGCGCTCGACCAGGTGCTCCCGACCATCCGGCGGGGCGTAGGCCTCGGGCCAGAACTCGTCGACGGCGACGATCAGGCCGTCGGCGTCGAAGGTGAAGACCGAGAGGGCGTTGTGCGTCTCCTCCCCCAGCCGCAGGCGGATCCACGAGACGGCCGACTCGTCGTCGGCGACGACCCGCTCGACCTTGACCTGCCAGTCGCCTGGGTACTCGTGGTTGAAGGCCATGAACCGGTCTCGCCCCACGATCCGCTCCCGGGTCTGCTCGAGCCGGTAGACGAAGTCGGGCGCCAGCAGCGCGGCCACTCGCTCCCACTCCCTCTCCTCGGTCGCCTGCCAGTAGTCGTGGACCGTGTCTCGATGGCTCATGCCCGCGAGTCAAGCAGCCGACACTCCCGCGAGGAGGTCGCGGGTCCCTGACTTCGCGGAACCGACCGCCGCCGGCCGGTGTAGACACGGTGTCGTAGATCCGGAACGGAGCCGAGATCAGAGTCGACGACGACGCCGAGCTGATAGCCAGGGTGTGCGCGGGCGATTTCGACGCGTACGCCGTGCTGGTGCGCCGCCATGCGCCGATGGCGATGCGCACCGCTGCGCTGCTGGGGGCCGGGTCGGACGCAGAGGACGTCGTACAGGAGGCATGGGTGAAGGCTTACCGCGCCCTCGGTCGGTTCAGGCCGGGCGAGCCGTTCCGGCCCTGGCTGCTGCGCATCGTGGCGAACGAGGCGCACAACCATCACCGCACCGCGGTACGGCGAGGCGCTCGCGAGCGCCGGGTGCTGCCCGTCGAGCTGATCGACCCGGCGATCGAGGCCGCCGAGCGGGAGACGCGCGGGCAGCTGCTGCTCGCGGTCGGGCGGCTGCCGGACAAGCTCCGGACGGTCGTGACGTGTCGCTACCTGCTCGAGCTCGACGAGGCCGAGTCGGCCCGGGTCCTCGGCATCCCCAAGGGGACCGTGAAGTCCCGGCTGAGTCGCGGCCTGACCAGGCTGCGCCACGATCTGGCGCCCGACACGGTCGGACAGGAGGCCCGCCGTGCCTGACACCATCGAGACTCGGCTCCGTGAGCTCGGCCTTGCCTTGCGGGCCGACCCGCCCGAGGGCCACGACGCGCGGATCCTCGCCCGCGTGCGGACGGAGCCTCCTCCCGAGCCCCGGCCGGCGCCGGCGGCGTGGCTGCGGGCGCGGGCTCGCTGGGTCGCCGCCCTGGTCGGGGCCCTCCTCGGGGTCGCGCTGGTCGTGTCCCCCGTGGGCGCCCAGGTGCGCGAGTGGTTCGGGTTCCACGGCGTCGTGGTCGAGGAGCGAGCGCCTCGGGCGACCGGCGAGCCGACGGTGCCGCCGGCGACCGGCACCCTCACCACCGAGGACGCCGAACGGCTCGCAGGGTTCGCTCCCGTGATCCCGGCTGCGCTCGGAGAGCCCGACCGGCTCGCGGTGTCGCCCGACCGGGCGGTGGTCTCGATGAGCTGGCGTACGGCGGACGGCACGCTGCGGCTCGACCAGTTCGACGGCGCGCTGGAGCCACTCTTCTGGAAGGCCTCGCTCGACGCCGAGCTCGTCAGCGCCGGTGGAGTCGACGCGCTCTGGTTCGCCACGCCGCACGATGTCGTCGTCCTCACCGACGGCGGGACGCGACGCTACCCACCCCGGCTCGCCGCCGCGACCCTGATCTGGGTCCGCGGCGAGGTCACGATGCGGCTCGAGGGCGACCTCACCCAGGAGGAAGCGATCCGGATCGCCACGAGCGTGGACGGAACCTGAGGTCCGGCGGCGGGGTAGTCCCCTGATAGGAGCTACTCACACAGGAGGAGTCATGCGCCGTACCTGCGCGTTCGCCATCGCCGTCGTCGCCTTCCTGGCCGTCGCATTCGGTCGGCCCGCGCCCGCGGGAGCCGGTGGACCGACCAGCGTCCTGATCACCGTCCCGGGCAGCGCGGCGACCGCGCTCTACGTCACCGACAACCGGTACGCCGATCTGGAGCGCATGCTCACGGAGAATGCCCACGCCGGCTCGGTGCCGTCGACACACGAGCCTGGCATGCAGGTCTACAACGTCACGTGGCTGATCCACGACCAGCTGATCTGGCGCACCGACCGGATCCATGTCGATGACCGTGCCGTCTACACCGAGACGACCAGGTACGACGGCTTCGAGGACGACGGCGGGACCACCACCTGGCACCGCGTGGCGGACGGCGATCGGCTGACTCGGCTTCTCGACGGACTCCTCGAGGCTGGGCCGAAGGTCTCGGCGCCGGCGACGTCCGCGGCCGCGGCAGATCCGTCCGTGGCCGGCACCCCGACCGCTCCTGGGCCGGAACGCGAGAGCGCCTGGTTCGCATTGACCGGCTGGCGATGGATCGTTCCGGGTCTGTCCCTCGGGCTGCTCAGTGGCCTCCTCGTCCCCTGGCGGCGCGGGCGGACGGCACGTGAGCCCCGGCAGGTGCTGGTGGATCGCGATCCGCAACGGGCCTGACCACCGATTCGTCCCGGTCTCCACGCGGCAGACTACATGGGAGGGCGCAGACGAATCGGTGTCAGCCGAAGGCGGCGGGGAGGGCGCGAGTCCAGGTCTCGCGCAGCTCGTCGATGCCGATCGAGAACCGGCCCTCGACGACCAGCGCGTCGCCACCCGTCGTACCGATGACGCCGCACGGCACCCCGAGGCTCCCGGCCATCGCCTCGAAGGCCTCGACGTGCCGGTCGGGGACGGTGACGATCGCGCGGGTGGCCGACTCGGCGAACAGGCCGACGAACGGCGACCCCTCCAGCCGCACGGTGCAGCCGATGCCGTGGCCCGACCCCGAGCCCGATGAGGCCAGCACCGACTCGGCGAGCGCCTGGGCCAGCCCGCCGTCGGAGAGGTCGTGGGCGGAGGTCAGCAGACCGGAGCGGGCGGCGCCGACGAGAAGCGTCGCGAGCTTGCGCTCGTCGGAGAGGTCGACGACCGGCGGCCGGCCGCCGAGGTGGCCGTGGACGACGTGTGCCCACTCCGAGCCCGACGTCTCGTCGCGGGTCTGGCCCAGGTGGTAGATCCGCTCGCCGGACGCCACGAACCCGGTCGGCGTACGGCGCGTCACGTCGTCGATGACACCGAGGACGGCCACCACGGGGGTCGGCAGGATCGCGGTCTCACCGGTCTGGTTGTAGAGGCTGACGTTGCCCCCGGTGACCGGGATGCCGAGCTCGACGCAGGCGTCCTTCAGCCCGCGACAGGCCTCGGCGAACTGCCACATCACCGCGGGGTCCTCGGGCGAGCCGAAGTTGAGGCAGTCGGAGACCGCGAGCGGCATGGCCCCGCCGGCCGCGACGTTGCGATACGCCTCGGCGAGCGCGAGCCGTGCGCCGGCATACGGGTCGAGCTTGGCGAACCGGGCGTTGCAGTCGGTCGACACCGCGATGCCGAGGTTGGTGTCCTCGTCGATGCGGATCATGCCGCTGTCCGCGGGCTGCGCCAGCACCGTGTTGCCGCGGACGTAGCGGTCGTACTGATCGGTGATCCACGACTTGTCGCACAGGTTCGCCGATCCGAGCAGGCGCAGCAGCGTCTCGCGCAGCTCGGCGCCGCTCTCGGGTCTCGGCAGCGCCGCCGCGTCGTCGGCCTGAAGGCCGTCCTGCCAGTCGGGGCGCGCGAGGGGCCGCTCGTACGTCGGCCCGTCGTGCGCGACGCTCCGGGGCGGTACGTCGACGATGAGCTCGCCGTGCCAGAAGATCTGCAGACGGCCACCACGCGACCGGTCGCTGTCGGACACCGTGGTGACCTCGCCGACGACCGTGGCGTCGACGTCCCACTTCTCGCAGATCGCGAGGAAGCGGTCGACGTCGCCGGGCTCGACGACCGCCATCATCCGCTCCTGCGACTCGCTCATCAGGATCTCCTCGGGAGCCAGCGAGGAGTCGCGGAGCGGCACCAGGTCGAGGTCGACGTGCATGCCGCCGTCGCCCGCGCTGGCCAGCTCGGAGGTCGCGCAGGAGAGGCCGGCGCCGCCGAGGTCCTGGATGCCGGCAACCACGCCGGCGGCGAAGAGCTCGAGGGTGCACTCGATGAGCAGCTTCTCCATGAAGGGGTCGCCCACCTGCACGCTCGGGCGTCTCGATGGGCCAGCCGGGCCGCCCTCGGCGCTCGATTGAAAGGTCTCGCTCGCGAGCACGGAGACGCCGCCGATGCCGTCGCCGCCGGTCTTGGCGCCGTACAGGATCACCTTGTTGCCGGCGCCGCTCGCCCTTGCGAGGTGGAGGTCCTCGTGCCGGAGGACGCCGACGCACAGTGCGTTGACGAGCGGGTTGCCGAGGTAGGTCTCGTCGAAGACCGCCTCGCCGCCGATATTGGGCAGGCCGAGGCAGTTGCCGTAGCCGCCGACGCCGGCGACGATGCCGGGCAGCACCCGATGCGTGTCGTCGGCATCCAAGGGCCCGAAGCGCAGCGGGTCCATGACGGCGACCGGGCGGGCGCCCATCGCGAGGATGTCGCGGACGATGCCGCCGACGCCCGTCGCGGCGCCCTGGTAGGGCTCGACGTACGACGGGTGGTTGTGGCTCTCGATCTTGAAGGTGACGGCGTACCCCTGGCCCACGTCGATGACGCCGGCGTTCTCGCCGATGCCGGCGAGCATCTTGCCGACCGGGGTCTCCTGGGGGATCTCACCGAACTGCTTGAGGTGGACCTTCGAGGACTTGTAGGAGCAGTGCTCGCTCCACATGACCGAGTACATCGCCAGCTCCGAGGCGGTCGGGCGGCGGCCGAGGATCTCGCGGATCCTTGCGTACTCGTCGGGCTTGAGCCCGAGCTCCGCCCACGGCTGCTCGCGAGTGGCGTCCTCGGTGGCGACGGCGACGGTGTCCAGCACGGGCGTCAATGTATCGGCTGAGCGCTCACGCTCCAGACGCGGAGTGCCGAGGCGATCAGCCGACGAGCTCGAGGCGCACGGGTGCGACGTGGATGTCGAGGTCGGGTGGGGCGTGGAGCATGATGTCGGCTTCGGGGTGGGTGAGTCTTCGGGTGCCGGTGTGGTCGATGAGGAAGCAGAGGCCGTGGGGTGTCTGCCAGAGGTGGCGGCCGCCGCCGGCGGCGGCAGCGGTAGCCGCCGTGGGTCTTCCAGCGGTGGTGTCGGCGGCGTAATGGTCCGGAGTTTGTGGGCCCCGGTCTGCCCGGGTGGGCCGGTCGGGTCGTAGGGGGTGGAGTGGTCGAAGTCGACCCGGTCACGGGCAGCGGTGCGCGGGTTGAACGGGAACACGTCGCCGCCGGCGAGCAGCCACACCTTGTCCTTGAGAGTCTCGTCGTGCTCGTAGCATCGACCCGGCGGCGCATCGCCAGGTCGCGGACCGGGACCAGGCGGATGTCGGCGTGGCCGATCAGATCCGTCAGGTCGCGGACCAGGAACGGGCCCGCCGTGTCGCGCTCGACCCGCGCGACGCCGGTCCCGGAGGCCAGGGCGGTGTCGGGCCAGCCACCCGAAGGCCAGGGAGCGGAGCTCGTCGCGGTTGTGATCGGCCCCGTGGGTGAGGGTGAGGATGTCGGCGACCCGGTCGATCATCGCGTCGATCCAGGCGGCGTCGCCGGCGGTGACCTTCGCGATCACGTGCCGGTACCCGAACTCATCGCAGCGGGAGAGGCGGACGTAGCGTTCCCGGGCGGCGTACTCGCGCCGCTCGGCGTGGGCCTGCGGGTCGGCGACGATCACCTTCGCCGCCGCGATCTGCAACACCGTCGACGGCGCGTGCCCACGGATCGCCTTTGCCACCGCTCGGTCAACGACACCCACCCGGTCGGCCGGCAGTGCCCGGGAGGCGACGGCGACCTTCCGGGCCACCCACGGCTCGCACTCCCCGGCCACGACCCGCGACCAGGTCGCGGGGAGCCGGTGGATCAGATCCAGGGTGTCGGCCACCAGCGCGCGTGTCGTGGCGACATGAGTCTCGCGGGCCATCGCCAGCTCCGGCACGGCGTACTCCCGCACCGCCGGCGTCCCCTCCCCACCCGGCGTCAAGGGATCCCGAGACCGTTACTCAATCGTGACCTGACGGGCCCACGGTCAGGACTTTGGGTTGGCGACGGCGCCCTCCGTGTCAAGGTCCAGCCGCCCGACAGCAGGACGCTCCGACAACGGCAGGGAGTGGCTCGAAGGGACCGAGGACGAGGAGATCGACGACAGCTTCACCTACCACCCCTACCCGACCCCTGACGACTGCGCGATCGGGCTCACCGTGACCTGGTCAGCCCAATACCAGGTCGTCGGCGAGCACGAGACCTGGCAGGACGTCCCCGGCACGGTCGACGTCGCCGGCGAACCCGTCGCCCTCGAAGCGACCACCGCCCGCCCGTACCTCGTCGAGTGACGCGATGAACTACATCTCTGTAGTTCATCGCCGCCTGTGACGGGTGTGAAAA
Source organism: uncultured Actinomycetota bacterium (assembly GCA_963767345.1). Lineage (GTDB taxonomy): Bacteria > Actinomycetota > Actinomycetes > Propionibacteriales > Nocardioidaceae > Nocardioides. The sequence goes on along the minus strand of CAVYDO010000003.1, from coordinate 1,587,434 downwards.
CTGAGGTTATGGTGACGGGGACCGCCCACATCTGGGAACCGGCCCTTCCCCTGGAGCCAGCGTGCATCTCCGCCGTCGTACCCCCGCCCGTCTCGCCCGCCGCCTCGGCGTTCTCGCGGCCACCCTGAGCCTCGGCGTCGCTGCGCTGAGCGCCGCGCCGGCTCCGGCGTACGCCGACAACGTGGTGACGCCCGGCGACTTCACCGGGTACGGCTTCGACCAGTGCCTGGCGCCGACTCAGAAGTCGATGAACAAGTGGATGAAGTCCTCGCCGTTCCTCGCCGCCGGGATCTACATCTCCGGCAACTCGCGGGCATGCCGTGAGCAGCCTAACCTGACGCCGGAGTGGGTCACCACCCAGTTGGCCAAGGGTTGGCGACTGCTGCCGATCACGCTGGGCCCGCAGTCGACCTGCGTGGGCCGCTTCCCGAGGTACGGCGCCAGTATCGACCCGACCATCATCAACGGCAACGCCGCGGCCGCCCGCGCCCAGGGCAATGCCGAGGCCGACAGCGCCGTCGCGGCTGCCGCGGGGCTCGGCATCTCGCCGGGCAGCACGCTGTGGTACGACCTGGAGGGCTGGTCGAACTTCCGGGACGCCACCTGTCGCGAGTCCGCCCTCGCCTTCCTGACCGGCTGGACGGAGCGGGTCCGCGCTCACGGATACGTCTCCGGTGTCTACTCCAGCGCCGGCTCCGGCATGAAGATCCTCGACGACGCCCGTGTGCAGCGCCGCACCGACGTCATCCTTCCCGACCGGATCTGGATCGCCCGCTGGGACGGCGTCGCCAACACGTCGACGTCGTACATCGCGGAGGACGGATGGCGGCCCGGGGGGCGCGTGAAGCAGTACCAGGGCGGTCACGACGAGACCTGGGGCGGCGTCACGATCAACATCGACCGCAACTATCTCGAGCTCGGCGCGGGCTCGGTCGCGGCGCCGGAGACCCACTGCGGCGGGACGAACGTCGACCTGCCGAAGTACAAGGTCGTGAAGGCCGACTCCGACCCGGCGCTCGTCGCCGCCTGGCAGTGCCTGCTCGGCGAGCAGGCGCCGGGACGGGTCAAGCCGCTGAAGCGTCGCACGCTGCCTCCGGCGGCCACCGCGTGGCTGACCGCCAACGGCTTCAAGGTCACCTCCACCTGGAAGCGCAAGCACTGGGTCGCACTGCTCTCCGCCGGCACCCGGCCGGTGCAGAAGGTCGGCTCGGCCGGCGAGGCGACCCGCCGGATCCAGCGCGCCCTCAACGCCGCCGGCAACCACCAGCTCGGCATTACCGGCGTGTACGACGCCCCGACCGAGGCCGCCGTGAAGACCTGGCAGGCGAGGGTCGGCATCCGCGCCAGCGGCATCGTCGCCCCCAACTCCTGGAAGCGGCTGCAGCAGGGCAAGCGCCGCTGATCGCACGGGGCCGCCGGATCCTCGTCGACGCGCGTGCCCGGCCGGCGGGCGACCGGTCAGGCGTCAGGCTGGCGGGCCGGCGACGAGGGCGATGCCCGTCAGCGCCGCCACCGTGACGCCGAAGATCGCCAGCGCCGAGCGGTGGTGGCGCAGCAGCCAGCAGACAGCCCGCTGAGCGGCAGTCTCGCTGTCGTGGCGGCTGAGCCAGCACTCGCCCAGCCCGCCGCGCTTCTCGACGTACCGCTCGAACGGGATGGTGGCGAGCGGCGGGATCGCGGCGACCAGGGCGAGCATGGTGCGCCCGGGCCGCCACCGCTGGTCGACCGCGACGACCACGGTCACCAGGCAGTAGCCGATGAACGCGACGCCGTGGATCGGCCCGAAGACCTTCACTCCCAGCTCGGTGGTCTCGGTGACGTACGTGAGGAACATGCCGGCGAGCAGGCCGACCCATGTGCACGCCTCGGTGAACGCGAAGAACCGGAAGACCCGGAGCGGGCTGAGTCTCATCCGTGGGTCACGCGGACACGGCGGCGTGCAGCAGGCTGGTGAAGAAGGGCAGCCCGTCGGTGCCGGCGCCGGTGAGGGTCTCGACCGAGTGCTCGGGGTGGGGCATCAGGCCGACCACGTTTCCGCGCCCGTTGGCGATGCCGGCGATGTCACGCAGCGAGCCGTTGGGGTTGTCGTCGAGATAGCGCGCGACCACCCGGCCTTCGCCCTCGAGCCGGTCGAGCGTCGCCTCGTCGGCGACGAAGCCGCCCTCGCCGTTCTTGAGGACGATGGTGACCTCGGCGCCCTCGTCGTACGCCGAGGTCCACGCGGTCGTGTTGTTCTCGATGCGGAGCCGCTGGTCGCGGCAGACGAACCTGCGGTGGTCGTTGCGGATCAGTGCGCCGGGCAGCAGGTGGGACTCGCAGAGGATCTGGAAGCCGTTGCAGATGCCGAGCACGGGCAGGCCGCGGCCGGCCGCCTCGATCACCTCGGTCATGACCGGCGCGAACCGCGAGATCGCTCCGCAGCGCAGGTAGTCGCCGTACGAGAAGCCGCCGGGCAGGACGACCGCGTCGACGCCGCGCAGGTCGTGGTCGCCGTGCCAGAGGGCGACCGCCTCGTGGCCCGCGATCCGGACGGCGCGCTGCGCGTCGACGTCGTCGAGGGAGCCGGGGAAGGTGACGACACCGACCTTCACCTGCCTACTCCTGCACCAGGGTCACGGCGAAGTTCTCGATGACCGGGTTGGAGAGCAGCGTCTCGGCCATCTGGTCGACCTCCGCACGGAGCGCTTCGAGGTCGTCACCCTCGAGGTGCAGCTCGAACCGCTTGCCCTGGCGGACGTCGCTCACCCCTCCGAACCCCAGCCGGGGCAGCGCCCCGAGGACCGCCTTGCCCTGGGGGTCGAGGATCTCGGGCTTCGGCATCACGTCGACGACGAACTTCGGCACGGCACGGAGTCTAGGACCTCACTCTCCAATGGTTGTACGCCGCCCGCCCCTTGGGGTAGTCCGCGAACTTTCGCACGCATTGGATCGATCCAAGGGTGCGAAAGTTCGCGGACTACCCCAACGATATATCGCCGAGAGGGTGCGGAGGAGGAGGCATGATGGAGGGCATGAGCATGCCTCTAGGGATGGGTGCGGGCGGGATGGGTGGCGCCGGCGGGCACCCGCTGAAGCTGGAGTTCCCGCAGTCGCTGGCCGTCTACGAGACGTACGCCGAGGCGCAGCGAGCGGTCGACTTCCTCGCCGACCGTCAGTTCCCCGTCGAGAACTGCATGATCGTCGGCACCGACCTCAAGACGCTCGAGCGCATCACCGGGCGGCTCACCTGGGGCCGGATCGCACTTGGCGGCGCGCTGTCCGGCGTGTGGCTCGGCATGCTGATCGGGATCATCTTCTGGGTGTTCACCGACGAGAACGTGTTCGCAGTCCTGCTGAGCACCGCCCTGATGGGCGCGATCTTCGGGCTGATCTGGGCGGTGATCGGGTACGCCGCCACCGGCGGCCGGCGCGACTTCTCCAGCGTCCGGCAAGTTGTCGCCACCAAGTACGAGGTGCTCGTCGAGCACAAGCACGCCGCGAAGGCACGCGAGATGCTCGGCGACCTCAAGGGCGGCCTCCCCGACCCGTTCGCGTAGACCCGGCAGGTCAACCCGTACGCCGCCCCTCGTCAGCGCCGGCGCACGGAGACGATGACCAGCGCGACGCCGAAACCGGACACGAGCGGGCCGATGATCGCCCACTTGTCGTCGCCGGACATCGCGCTGCCGCCGACGTACCCGAGCCCCTGCAGTGTCCAGAGCAGGCCGATGGCGAGCAGCATGCCGCCGATCAGGATGGCGATCCGTCTCGACATGGCTCAGCTCAGCTCGCGCTTGAGGATCTTGCCGGTGGCGGTCATCGGGAGGGCGTCGACGAACTCCACGATGCGCGGGTACTTGTACGCCGCCATCTGCTCCTTGGCCCACTCCACGAGCGCAGCCTCCGTGACCTCGTCGTGGTCCTTGTGCCTGATCACGAACGCCTTGATCTCCTCGCCGAGGCTCTCGTGGGGGACGCCGATGACCGCTGCGAGGCTCACCGCCTCGTGGGTCATCAGCACCTCCTCGACCTCGCGCGGGTAGACGTTGAAGCCGCCCCTGATGATCATGTCCTTGGCGCGGTCGACGATGTAGTAGTTGCCTTCCTCGTCGCGGCGGCCGAGGTCGCCGGTGCGGAACCAGCCGTCGCGCATCACCTCGGCTGTCGCCTCCGGGCGGTTGAGATAGCCCAGCATGATGTTGTGACCGCGGATGGCGATCTCGCCCACCTGGTCGGCGCCCTCGACGGTCCCCCATTGCGCGTCGATCAGCTTGCACTCCACGCCCCAGATCGGGATGCCGATCGAGCCTGGCACCGGGTCCTTGTCGGGATTGGAGAAGGTCGCGACCGGCGAGGTCTCGCTGAGCCCGTAGCCCTCCAGGATCTGCACGCCGAGCCGGTCCTTGACCTCGCGGATGATCTCGACGGGGAGCGAGGCGCCCCCGCTCACTCCGCGCCGCAGGTTGCTCGCGATACTGGTCACGTCGGCGCCATCGAGCGCGCCGAGCAGCCCCCACCACATGGTCGGTACGCCGGCGAAGAAGGTGATCTCCTCGGCTTCCATGAGGGCGACCGCCTGGGCCGCGTCGAAGCGCGGCAGCAGCACGAGGGTCGCCGCCATCGAGAATCCGGCGTTCATCTGCACCGTCGAGCCGAAGGAGTGGAAGAGCGGCAGCGTGACCAGGTGCTTGTCGCCGGCGGGGGCGCTCCCGAACAGCCGGTTGCAGGTCAGGGCGTTGAGCACCAGGTTGCTGTGCGACAGCTCGGCGCCCTTGGCCTGGCCCGTCGTACCGCTGGTGTAGAGGATCACCGCGGTGTCGGTCTCGGCGCGCGGCACCGGCTCGAAGACGGGAGGCTGGCCCTGCAGTGCTTGGCCCTGCAGTGCTTGGCCCAGCAGTGCTTGGCCCAGCGTCGTCGCGCCCTCGATCGGCGAGGGCGCCGCCGGGTCGGCGGTGACGAGGAAGAAGTCCTCGCAGCCGTCGGCGTCGTTGAATCCGGCCCAGCCCTCCGCGCCCATCGGCAGGTCCGCCGTACCCTGGAAGCAGAAGTAGGCCTTCGCGCCCGAGTCCTTGAGGTAGTAGGCGTTCTCGCGGCCCTTGTTGAGCACGTTGAGCGGCACCACGACCGCGCCGGCCTTGAGGACGCCGTAGTAGACGATCGGGAAGTACGGCAGGTTGGGGCAGGTCAGCGCGACCTTGTCGCCCGGCCCGATCCCCCTGCTCTGCAAGAGGCCGGCGACCTGGTTGGCGGCGCCGTCGACCTGGGCATAGCTGAGCCGGGTGTCACCGAGCACCACGGCGTCGCGGTCCGGGTGACGACGGGCGGAGTCCTCCAGGAGGGTCGACATGTTGAGCATGGCGCGACCCTACTCATTGGTATGCCCCCGAGATAGTCCCTAACGTTCTGGTCGCGCCGGCCGCCAGAACGGGAGGGGACTACGTCGGCGTCCGCGCGATCTTGATCCACCGACAGCCAGAACGTTAGGGACTATCTCGGTCCGCGGTCGTCGAGGATACGGCCGGCGCGGCGCAGGTCGGCGGCGATCGACCGGCCGGCGATCATGGCTCCGGCTCGGGCCGGAAGTCGCCACGGCCCGGTGCCCTCGACGTGGCCGCTGACCACGATGCGGGAGCCGGTCGGCGTACCCGTGACGACCATCGACAGGACGCCGGTGACGCCGCGCCAGGTGCCACGCTCGGCGAACCGCTTGTAGGGCTGGAGCTCGGTGAGCTCCAGGCGTGGTCTGACGCCGGCCATCGTCTGGTCGGTCCAGGTCATGCCGACGTGCGGCTCCTCGTCTCGGCCACCGAGGGTGACCGAGACCAACGACGCCTGCCACTCCGGGCGGTTGCGCGGCTCGACGAGATAGCTGAAAGCCACCTCGGGCGCGTGCGGGACCTCGACGACGGTGGAGAACGAGTAGCGGGGCATCGGGTCAGAGAGCTTCGCCGGTGAGCAGCGAGTAGGCCTCGGCGTACCGCTGCCGGGTGCGCTCGACGACGTCGTCGGGCAGCGCCGGCGGCCGCTCACCGGAGCTCCGGTCCCAGCCGGACGCGGGCGAGAGGAGCCAGTCGCGCACGATCTGCTTGTCGTACGACGGCTGCGCGCGGCCGGGCTGCCAGTCCGCTGCCGGCCAGAAGCGCGACGAGTCGGGGGTGAGCACCTCGTCGGCGAGCACGATCATGGGCTCTCCGTCCGGGCCCTCCCTGGCCGCGCCGAACTCGAACTTGGTGTCGGCGAGGATGATCCCCTGCCCGCGCGCGATCTCCTCCGCCCGGCGATAGACCTCGAGGGTGCTCCGACGCAGCTCGGCCGCGACGGCGGCGCCGACCGTGGCGACGACCGCTTCGTACGAGACGTTCTCGTCGTGGTCGCCGACCTCGGCCTTCGTGGCAGGTGTGAAGATCGGCTCCGGGAGGCGGGACGCGTCCTCGAGCCCGGCCGGCAGGGGGATGCCGCAGACCTCACCCGTGGCGCGATAGTCGAGCAGACCGGAGCCGGTGAGGTAGCCGCGAGCGACGCACTCCACCGGGAACATCGAGAGCGACTCGCAGACCACTGCCCTTCCCCGTACCTGGTCGGGCACGTCGGTGGAGACGACATGGTTCGGCAGGTCGAGCCTGTCGAACCACCAGAGGCTCATCCTGGTGAGGATCTCGCCCTTGCCCGGGATCGCGGTGTCGAGCACGAAGTCGAAGGCCGAGATGCGGTCGCTGGCGACCATCAGCAGACGACCGGCGTGCTCTCCCTCATCGATCCGGTAGAGGTCGCGGACCTTGCCGGAGTGGACGTGCGTGGCGCCAGGGATCTCCGGCGCCGGCGGGATGTTGGGGTCCGACATGGCGCCAACGCTACCGAGCGCGGAGTCGAGGCTCGGTAATCCGGAACCGTGCGCGTTGGAGATCGCGCGAGTTCGGACCGACGCAGAGTTCGAACTCGCCGGGCTCGACGATCCGGCGAAGGTCGGGGGTGACCAGCGTGCACACCGACGCCGGCACCTCGAGCTCGACGGTCACCGTCTCGCCGGGTGGAACCGTCACCCGACGGTAGGCCTTGAGCTCCTTCTCCGCCCAAGTGACGCTGGTGACCAGGTCGCTGATGTAGGCCTGCACCGTCTCGGTGGCGGGCCGCGACCCGATGTTGCTCAGCGTCACCCGCGAGCGCACGACCTCGTCGACCCGCAGCTCGGTGGTCTCGATCGTCAGGTCGGAGTACTCGACGATCGAGTAGGACAAGCCCTCACCGAACACGAACAGCGGCTCTTGTGACAGGTCGGCGTACCGGTCGCCGTGCTGGCCCCGGACCTGGTTGTAGTAGATCGGCTGCTGACCGACGTGGCGGGCGAAGCTGATCGGCAGCCGCCCGGACGGCTCGATCCGGCCGAGCACCAGCTCCGCGATCGCCCGGCCACCTTTCATCCCCGGGTTGAACGCCTCGATGATCGCCGCCGCGTCGAACGCCGACTCCGGCAACGTCGACGGCTTCCCCTGGACGAGCACGAGCACCACCGGGGTGCCGGTCTCGACGAGTGCGTCCAGCAGGGCGATCTGAGCGCCCTGAAGGTCCAGGGTCGCGGTCGAACAGGTCTCGCCGGTCAGGGCGACCGTGTCGCCGAGCACCACCACCGCCACGTCGGACGCCGAGGCGAGCGCCACCGCCTCGGCCAGCAGCGCGGGGTCGACGGCCCTCGGCGAGAAGATCAGCGGGCGAGGCTGGCCGTCCGGAAAGTTCTCGCCTGCCGGGTCCGGCACCAGCGCCTCGATCTCGGCACCACGTGAATGCGTGACCTCCCAGCCCTCGCCACAGACCGCCCGGAAGCCGTCGAGGACCGTCTCCACCAGCTCCCGCGGATGACCGCCCGGCATCCAGTCGACCTGCCCGGACGCGCCCGCCCAGTCACCGAGCATCGCCTGCGGATCATCGGCGTTCGGGCCGATCACCGCGATCCGGCGTGGACGGTCATCCAGCGGCAGGGTCCCGTCGTTGCGCAGCAGCACCAGCGACGCCCGGGCCAGATCCAGATTCACCTCGGCGTGCTCGGCGCAGCCGATCACGGCCTGCTGCCGCTCGGCCGAGGGCGGCCGCGGGTTCTCGAACAACCCCAGATCGAACTTCAGGCGCAGGATCCGGCGGACCGCGGCATCGAGCTCGGCCTCGGTCAACCGGCCCTCGGCGACGGCCTGCTGAGCGCCTGCGAAGAACTGCGGCGTCGTCATCACCAGGTCGTTGCCCGCCCTGACCGCCACCGCCGCGGCCTCGGTGTGGTCCGCGCACACCTTCTGCTCCCACACCATCCGGCCCACATTGTCCCAGTCGGTGACCAGCGTGCCGGTGAACCCCCACTCCCCCTTCAGTACCTCGTTCAACAACCAGGTGTTCTGGGTGATCGGCACACCGTCCATCGACTGGTAGCCGAGCATGAACGTCCGGCAACCCTCCCGCGCCGCGCGCTCGAACGGCGGCAGGAACCAGGAGACGAGCTTGCGTCGGCTCAGGTCTGCCTCGCTCGCGTCGCGGCCGCCCTGCGTCTCGGAGTACCCGGCGAAATGCTTCGCGCAGGCGAGGATGCCGGTCGGGTCGGCCAACCCCTCGCCCTGGTAGCCACGGACCATCGCCATCGCGAGCTCGCCGATCAGGAACGGGTCCTCGCCGAACGTCTCGCCGACCCGCCCCCAGCGCAGATCCCGCGCGACGCACAGCACCGGCGAGAACGTCCAGTGGATGCCGGTCGCCGCCACCTCGGTCGCCGTCGCCCGCGCGGCCCGCTCGATCAGTCCGGCGTCCCATGAGCATGCCATGGCGAGCTGACTCGGGAAGATGGTCGCCCCCGGCCAGAACGAGTGGCCGTGGATGCAGTCGTCGGCGGTCAGCAGCGGAATCCCCAGCCGAGTCTTCGCCGCCAGGTCGATCGCCTCCAGCACCCTGGACGGCGAGGCGTGCAGGATCGACCCGACATGCTTCTCCCGGATCAGGTCGACCACACCGCCGCGGGCGTCCAGCTGCAGCATCTGCCCGGCCTTCTCGGCCAGCGTCATCCGACCGAGGAGGTCCTCCACCCGCTGGTCTGCCGGCAGAGCCGCGTCCAGATAGGGCAGCTGGTCGGTGTCGGGAGTCATCAGAGTGCCTTCTTGGTCGATGCCGGGAGCTGCGCCCACGGTTCCCGGCGGCTCAGAGGATGCCGCCGGGGGTGTACGCCGCGGCGTCGGGGTGGCGCGCGACGAGCTCCGCCACCCGGCGTACGACGGCCTGGGTCTGCGCGATCGCGGCCCCCGTGAACTCGATCGGCTCGGCAACCAGCGCGTCGATCTGCCCTCGGGTGAGGCCCAGGCGGGGATCGGCGGCAAGGCGGTCGAAGACGTCGTTGTGGCTCTGCCCCTCTCGCATGTCGAGGGCGACACCGACGGCGGCCTGCTTGATCGCCTGGTGCGCCACCTCGCGGCCGACGCCCGCGCGGACCGCGGCCATCAGCACCTTGGTGGTGGCCAGGAAGGGCAGATAGCGGTCGAGCTCGCGCTGGATGACCGCCGGGAAGGCGCCGAACTCGTCGAGCACGGTGAGGAAGGTGCGGAAGAGCCCGTCGGTGGCGAAGCAGGCGTCGGGCAGCGCGACGCGGCGTACGACGGAGCAGGAGACGTCGCCCTCGTTCCACTGGTCGCCGGCGAGCTCGCTGACCATGGAGAGCTGGCCGCGAACCACGACGGCGAGGCCGTTCACCCGCTCGCACGAGCGGGTGTTCATCTTGTGCGGCATCGCGCTGGAGCCGACCTGGCCCTCTGCGAAGCCCTCGGTGACCAGCTCGTGGCCGGCCATCAGGCGGATGGTGGTGGCCAGGTTGCTCGGCGCGGAGACGAGCTGGACGAGCGCGGCGACGACGTCGAAGTCGAGGCTGCGCGGGTAGACCTGGCCGACGCTGGTGAGGACCCGCTCGAAGCCGAGGTGGTTGGCGACGCGCTGCTCGAGTTCCTGGAGCTTTTCAAAGGCACCCTCGTCGCCGCCCAAGAGATCCAGCATGTCCTGGGCGGTGCCCATCGGGCCCTTGATGCCGCGCAGCGGGTAGCGGGCGAGCAGCTCCTCGACACGCTCGACCCCGATCAGCAGCTCCTCGGCGATGGTGGAGAACCGCTTGCCGAGCGTGGTCGCCTGCGCGGCGACATTGTGGCTGCGGCCGGCCATCACGGTGGCCTCGTGCTCGCTCGCCAGGGTGGCGAGCCTGGCCAGCGCGGCGACCGCACGGTCGCGGAGCAGCTCGAGCGACTGCTTGAGCTGGAGCTGCTCGACGTTCTCGGTCAGGTCGCGGCTGGTCATCCCCTTGTGGATGTGCTCGTGGCCGGCGAGCGCCGCGAACTCCTCGATCCGGGCCTTCACGTCGTGCCGCGTCACCCGCTCACGGGCCGCGATGGAGTCGAGGTCGACCTTGTCGATGACGGCCTCGTGGGCCTCGACGACACCGTCGGGCACGTCGACGCCGAGGTCCTTCTGCGCCTTCAGCACGGCGATCCACAGCTGTCGCTCGAGCACGATCTTGTGCCCCGGCGACCAGATCGCGGCGAGGTCTGCTCCGGCGTACCGGGTGGCCAACACGTTGGGGACGCTCACGGCTCCATCCTCCCAGGTTCGGCTCCTCCGCCGGTTGAGGAGGTCGCGCAGCGAAGGTCTCGAAACCCGACGCAGGGTGCGCCGCCTCCTGGTCCCGCACCACCACGGGGCGACGCAGGGTGCGTCGCGAGGAGACAGGTGACCACCCGGAAGCGACGCAGGGTGCGTCATCACCGGAGCGAGGCGTCAACTCCCGAGTGCGGCTGCGCCCTCCACTACGCCGAGCGGCTCGGCGGCGATGTCGGAGCGGCGCTGGAGGCCGTCGAAGGAGATCAGGTCGGCGGCGGCGTAGGCGCGGGCGCGCGCGTCGGCGACGTCGGAGCCTACGGCACGCACGGCGAGCACCCGCCCGCCGGCCGTGACGAGCACACCCTCGCCGGTCGCGTGCACACCCTCGCCGGTCGCGTGCACACCCTCGCCGGTCGAGCTTGTCGAGACCGCCGTGCCGGCGTGGATGACGTCGACACCGGGCAGAGCGGCGGCCGCGTCGACGCCGGTGATGACGTCGCCCTTCGACGACGACTCGGGGTAGCCGGCGGAGGCGAGCACGACGCTGACGGCCGCGCCGTCGCGGAAGACCGGCGGCGGGGCGTCCGCCAGGGCGCCGTTGGCGGCGCTCAGCAGGAGCTCGCCGAGCGAGGACTCGAGCACGGCGAGAACCGGTTGGATATCCGGGTCGCCGAAGCGGCAGTTGAACTCGATCACCCGCGGCCCGGCAGTGGTCAGTGCGAGCCCGACGTACAACGCGCCGACGTACGGCGAGCCGCGCCGCGCCATCTCGTCGAGCGTCGGCTCGACGATCGTCTCGAGGACGACGTCGGCGAGGTCGGCCGGAGCCCACGGCAGGGGGGTGTAGGCACCCATGCCACCGGTGTTGGGGCCGAGGCCGCCGTCGAGGATCCGCTTGAAGTCCTGCGCCGGCTGCAGTGCCCGTGCCGTCGCGCCGCCGCCCCCCCTGTACGAGCACAGTGCGAACAAGGACACCTCGGGACCGTCGAGGAACTCCTCGACAACCACCCGCTCGCAGGCCGCCGCGTGGGCGAGCGCCTCCGCGCGGTCGCGCGTGACCACGACGCCCTTGCCCGCCGCGAGCGCGTCGTCCTTCACCACGTACGGTGCTCCGAGCTCGTCGAGTGCCGCGGCAGCCTCCGCCGGGGTGGCGCAGACCCGAGACCGGGCCGTCGGCACGCCGGCCGCGGCCATGACCTCCTTGGAGAACGCCTTGGAGCCCTCCAGCATCGCCGCCGCCCGCGACGGGCCGAAGCAGGGCACGCCCGCCGCCCGCACCGCGTCGGCGACGCCCGCGACGAGCGGCGCCTCCGGCCCGACCACCACGAGGTCGACCGCGAGATGAGCGGCCAGCCCGGCGACCGCCGTACCGTCGAGTGGGTCGACGTCGTGCAGGGTCGCCACCGCCGCCATGCCCGGGTTGCCCGGCGCGGCATGCACCACCATCGCGTCGTCACGAGCCGAACCACCACGAGCCAGTGCGAGGGCGAGCGCGTGCTCGCGACCGCCGTTGCCGATCACCAAGACCTTCACGAGACTCAGCCCTCGACGCGCAGGGTCTGCTCGCGGCCGGGTCCGACGCCGACGCCCCAGATCCGGGTGCCCGACATCTCCTCGAGCGCCTTGACGTAGGCCTGCGCGTTGGCGGGCAGGTCGTCGAAGGAGCGCACACCCGAGATGTCCTCCCACCAGCCGGGCAGGAACTCATAGATCGGCCTCGCATGGAAGAACTCGGTCTGGGTCATCGGCATCTCGTCGTGCCGCACGCCGTCGACGTCGTACGCCACGCACACCGGAACCCGCTCCCAGCTCGAGAGCACGTCGAGCTTGGTGAGGAAGAGGTCGGTGAGGCCGTTGACGCGCGAGGCGTAGCGCGCGACCACGGCGTCGTACCAGCCGCAGCGGCGGTCGCGCCCGGTCGAGACCCCGACCTCGCCGCCGATCTTCCAGAGCTTCTCGCCGTCCTCGTCGAAGAGCTCGGTCGGGAAGGGCCCGGCGCCGACGCGGGTCGTGTAGGCCTTGATGACTCCGATGACGCGGTCGATGCGCGTCGGGCCGACACCCGAGCCGGTGCAGACCCCGCCCGCACCGGCCGACGACGAGGTGACGAACGGGTAGGTGCCGTGGTCGACGTCGAGCATCGTCGCCTGTGCACCCTCGAAGAGCACGGTGCGGTCCTCGTCGAGTGCGTTGTTGAGCAGCAGGGTCGTGTCGACGACCATCGGCTCGAGCCGGTCGGCGTACTCCCTCAGCTCCTCGACCACCGCGTCGACCGACACCGCACGACGGTTGTAGATCTTGGCGAGGATCTGGTTGCGCAGTTCGAGGTTGTTCTCGACCTTCTGCCGCAGGATCTTCTCGTCGAAGAGGTCGGCGACCCGGATGCCGAGCCGGTTGACCTTGTCGGCGTACGCCGGCCCGATGCCGCGGCCGGTCGTGCCGATCTTGTTGTTGCCGAGGAACCGCTCGGCCACCTTGTCGATCGTGGAGTGGTAGGACGCGATGACGTGTGCGTTTGCCGAGACCACCAGGTCGCCTAGCTCCGGCCGGCGCGCCGCGAGACCGTCGAGCTCCTTGAAGAGCTGGCCCGGCGAGACGACGACGCCGTTGCCGATCACCGCCGTGCAGCCGGGCGTGAGGATGCCGGTGGGCAGCAGGTGGGTCGCGAACTTCTCGCCGTCGATCACCACGGTGTGGCCGGCGTTGTGACCGCCGGAGGTGCGGACGACGTACTCGATCCGGCCGGCCTCGCCGGAGGCCGCGAGCAGATCGGTCGCCTTGCCCTTGCCCTCGTCACCCCATTGGGCGCCGAGGATCACGATCGCGGGCATCTCGCCCTCCCTGTCTTCGGTCGGCCGTTCTCCGGTGGCCTGGACATGGCGCCGCCACTCAGGGGAGCCGCACGCAGGCTAGCAACCGTGCGGCGCCTTGAAGGTGGCCAGCCTTGAAGGTGGCTAGTCTCAATCGCATGGACCCCCTGCTGGTCATCGTCAACGCCGACGCCGGCACGACGGCGGAGGAGGAGCTGGAGCGAGCTCTCGACGTGCTTCGCTCCCGGGCCTCGGTCGAGCTGGCGAAGACATCCGGCCGCGGTGAGCTCGACGGCGTCCTGCACCGGGCCGGCTCCAGGCGGATCGTCGTGGCCGGTGGCGACGGGAGCATGCACGCGGTGGTGGCGGCCCTGCACAAGCGCAACGACCTGGCGAGGTCGACGCTGGGCCTGCTGCCGATGGGCACCGGCAACGACTTCGCCCGCGCGATGTCGATCCCGCTCGACGCCGCGGAGGCGGCACGGGTCGTGCTCGACGGCGAGGTCCGGCCCGTGGACCTGCTCGTCGACGACACCGGCCGGGTGGTCGTCAACAGCGTCCACGTCGGTGCGGGCGCACAGGCGAGCCGGTACGGCGCGCGCTGGAAGGAGCGGCTCGGCTCCGTCGGCGCCGGCCCCGTCAACCTGGGCCGGCTGGGCTATCCGATCGGCGCCGCCATGACCGCCCTCAACCCACCCACGCTGCGCCTACGGGTCGAGGTCGATGGCAAGGTTGTCAACGACCTCGACCAGCCGGTGCTCATGGTCGCGGTCGGCAACGGCACCAGCGTCGGCGGCGGCACCGAGCTCACCCCCGAGGCCGACGCCCAGGACGGCTCCGCTCGACGTGACGATCTCCCGCGCGGTCGGGCCACTCGCGAGGGTCGGGTACGTCGTCGACGTGGTGCTGCGTCGTCATCCGGTCCGCGACGACGTGCGCTACCTGCGCGGTCGGAGCGTCACCGTGTCGGGTGAGGAGTTCTACCTCTCGGCCGACGGCGAGATCAGCGGGCCCGACCGCCGGCGGTCCTGGCGCCTGGAGCCCGCGGCGTACTCGATGACCCTCCCCGCCTGAGGGCGGTCGCTGCCCTCTCCCGCTGCCGTCACCGACTTGCAAGCCCTGGACCCGGCATGCCGCACCGCGCGCGGGGTTGCCAGTCAGTGGGACGGATTGCAAGTCGGTGCGTCCCCCGACTTGCCACCCCCGGGACCGACCTGCGGCATGACGCGCAAGGTTGCAGGCCGGCCCGAGGGCTTGCAAGTCGGCGTAGCGCTGGGGCGCGACATCGATTGAGCCGCGGCGTCACCCGGCTTCTAGAGTTGCCGGATCCTGAACAGGCAAGTGAGAGGTACGACGATGGCGCGAGGTGGACAGTCAGGTGAGGTCACCGACTGGGTGACGCGCGCCGCGGATGACGCACTGCGTCACTTCGAGCAGGGTGGCGGCGAGGGCCTGGTCACCGTGGCGTCCGGCGCCTCACCGTCAGGTCCGATCCACCTCGGCAACCTGCGCGAGTTCATCACCCCGCACTTCGTGGCCGAGGAGCTGCGCCGGCGCGGCGTGCCCGTGCGCCACCTGCACTCGTGGGACGACTACGACCGCTTCCGCAAGGTGCCCAAGGGCGCGCCGCCCGAGTGGGCCGATCACATCGGCCGGCCGCTGTCGCGGGTGCCCGACCCGTGGGAGTGTCACGCGTCCTGGGGCGAGCACTTCAAGGCGCCACTGCGTGCCTCCCTCGCCGAGCTCGGCGTGGAGATGGAGGAGATCGACCAGACCGAGATGTACTCCGCCGGCGCCTACCGGGAGCAGATCCTGCTCGCCGCGCGCCGTCGAGACGACATCGAGGCGGTCCTGGCCAGGCACCGCACGAGGCAGGCGGCGGCGGGGCGCGCCGAGAGTGACGCTGAGGCCGCGGCGTTGGCCGAGTCGGTCGCCAACGAGGACGAGGCCTCCGGAGCCGGTGCGCTCGCGCGCTTCCCGGTCAAGCCGTGGTGCGCCAACTGCGGTCGCGACACCACCGACATCACCGGGTACGACGAAGCCACGACCGTGCTGTCCTACACCTGCCGGGTCTGTGGCTACGTCGGCGCCACCAACCTCGCGACCGAGGACGGCGGCAAGCTGGTCTGGAAGGTCGACTGGCCGATGCGCTGGGCCTACGAGAAGGTCAACTTCGAGCCGGCGGGCCTCGACCACATGACGCCCGGTTCGTCGTACACGGTCGGCCAGTCGCTCGTCGGCGACATCTTCGGCTGGCGCGCGCCCGCCCGCGTGGTCTACGGCTTCGTCGGCTTCGCCGGAGTGCAGAAGATGTCCTCGTCGTCGGGCAACGTGCCGACCGCCGCCGACGCGCTGCGCATCCTCGAAGCGCCGATCCTGCGCTGGCTGTACGTGCGCCGGCAGCCCAAGCAGACCTTCAACATCGACTTCGGGCCGGAGGTCGTGCGGCTGTACGACGAGTGGGACGCGCTGGGCAGGAAGGCGGCCGCGAGGCACGACGTCGCCACCCTGGCCTGGGACCGGGCGATCTCGACCGCGTCGGCCGGCCGGCTCCCCGCGCCCGAGGTCGTCGTACCCTTCCGCACCCTGTCGTCGATCGCCGACGTGACCGCCGGCTCCGCCGAGCTGATCAGCGACACCGTCTCGCACGTGGGCTTTCCGCATGACTCGGTCGAGGACCTGCAGCCGCGACTCGACAGGGCGCGGCAGTGGATGGCCGAGTTCGTCGCCGCAGAGGACCGCACCACCGTGCGCGAGAAGGCGGACGCCGAGCGGCTCGCCACGCTGGACGACCGGGAGCGCGAGTGGCTCGGCCTGCTCGTCGACGGGCTGACCAACCCGCTCGACCAGGACACGGTGACCGCCCTCGTGTACGGCGTACCGAAGCTCGCGCGCGGGCTCGCCCTCGAGGACGCCCCGACCGACGAGATCAAGGCCGACCAGAAGGCGTTCTTCAGGCTGCTCTACAACCTGCTCGTCGACGCCGACCGCGGCCCGCGGCTGCCGACGCTGGTGGTCGCCCTCGGCGCGGCCAAGGTGCGCTCGCTCCTCACTCCCTGAGGACCCCGGCGTCCGTCGGCGCCGGCGCCGGTGCCGGTGCTTGATGTCGCGGCCGGGCGAACACCGCCGCGGCCACCACACCGACCAGCAGGATCGCCGCCGGCAACAGGGTCGCGGAGGCCATGGCGTCGCTGAACGGCTGCCGGACGATCTCGGGAAGCCGGTGTCCGACATTGCCCTCGGACGCCCTGAGCTCCAGACCCTCCGCGGCCAGCCGGGCATCGATGAGCACCGCGATGGCCGCCGAGCCGAGCACGGCACCGACCTGCCGGGTGGCGTTGTAGACGCCTGCTCCCGCGCCGGCGAGCCGCATCGGGAGGTTGCGCGTCGCGGTCGCGCTGTTGGGCGCCCACACGCAGGCGCCGCCGACGCCGAAGAGCGCGAGCGGCAGCATCAATTGCAGGCTGGAGCTGTCGGGCGCCATCGCCCGGGCCAACCAGAGGAGCGCGACCATCGAGACGAGGAAGCCGGCCCCGACGAGCACGCGCGGATGGACCCGGTCGCTCAGCCTGCCGACCGGCTGGGCAAGCACGAGGGTCATCACCGCCATCGGCGCGAGCAGCAGGGCGGACCTGGTCGGGCTCATCCCGAGCACCAACTGGGCGTAGAGCATGAACGGGAACCCCAGCGCGGTGACGGAGAAGCCCATCGTGCTGATCGCAACGCTGGCCAGGGAGAAGTTGCGGTCGGCGAACAGGCTGAGCGGGACCAGCGGCTCCTTGCGGTTGCGGGCCTGCCAGACGACGAAGAGGACGAGGACGACAAGCCCGCCGCCGATCAGCAGCGGGACGCTCACGAACCCCGCGATCCGGCCCCAGTCGTAGGAGTGGCCCTCCTGAATCCCGAAGACGAGCGCGAACATGCCGACGCCGGACAGGGCCACGCCGAGCCAGTCGAATCTGTGCGCGTGGGTCTCGAGGGTGGGCACCAGACGCAGCGCCAGCACCAGCCCGACGACGCCGACCGGGATGTTGACGAAGAAGATCCACTCCCAGCCCAGCGAGTCGACCAGCACGCCGCCGAGGATCGGCCCGACCAGCGTCGCCACGCCGGCGGTGGCTCCCCACAGACTCATCGCCTTGCCGCGCTCGTGAGCCGGGAAGATGCGGGTGATGACCGCCATCGTCTGCGGCGTCATCATGCTGGCACCGAGACCCTGGACCACCCGGGCGACGATCAGCCCCTCGATCGAGTCGGTGATCCCGCACCACAACGAAGCGAGGGTGAAGACGGTCAGCCCGGCCAGGTAGACGTTCTTGGGCCCGACGCGATCGCCGAGCCGGCCCGTGATGAGCACCGGCACGGCGTACGCGAGCAGGTAGGCGCTGGTGACCCAGACGACGTCGTTGACGTCGGCCTGGAGGTCCTCGACGATCGCCGGCGTCGCGACGGTGACGATGGTCGAGTCGACCAGGATCATGAAGAAGCCGAGACACAGAGCCCACAGGGCCGGCCAGGGCCGGACCACCGCCGGAGAGGTCTGAGGAAGGCTCACGGATCCACTCAACACCACCCCACCGACAGCGCTTCCGGATCGTGGCAGGCTGAGCCCATGAGTCACGTCGACCTGCTCGCAGGCCCCCCGCCGACCCATCTGCCAACCGACCCCGCAGCCGAGGACGTCGCGGCCGGTGCCGACCCGATCGACGTCGTACGACGCCACCCGGCCTCACCCCTCGCCTGGGCGACCCTGGCCAAGCAGGCCGCCGACCGCGACGACGACCCCGTCACCGTCTACGCCTACGCACGGGTCGGCTACCACCGCTCCCTCGACATGCTCCGGCGAAACGGCTGGAAGGGGCACGGCCCGGTGCCGTGGGAGCACGAGCCCAACCGCGGCTTCCTCTCCTGCCTCGCCCTGCTCGCCCTCGCCGCGAGGTCGATCGGCGAGGACGACGAGTGGGAGCGCTGCTCGACCTTCCTCCGCGACTCCAGCCCCACCGCCGCCGACATGCTGCTGGCCGACTGATCCCCGCTCTCGCCCCCGCGAGACCTCACCACACTCCTCGCACGCAGCCGCGGTTACGCGGTAGTAGCACTGCGCCGTGCGCTGCATGCGACGCGCCGGGCGTCGCTACTACCGCGTAACCCGGGAACGCGGCCCACCCTCCCCGGAGATCCACAGGCGACGCGCAACCCCCGGTTATCCCCAGGTCAGATATCCGGACTGTTGGGGACGGGACGGAGAGCCCACCGTGGGCGGTATGGAACCGATCAGAATCACCGAGCGTCCCCAGCTGAGAGCGCTGCTGGCCAACCAGCACGGC
The DNA here is from genome assembly GCA_963767345.1 of uncultured Actinomycetota bacterium. GTDB lineage: Bacteria > Actinomycetota > Actinomycetes > Propionibacteriales > Nocardioidaceae > Nocardioides. The sequence goes on along the minus strand of CAVYDO010000003.1, from coordinate 1,568,713 downwards.
CTGGCCACCTTCGCCCAGGCCCAAACGGTCGGGGTGGACTATCGCGACCTACGCCGCCTGGTCAACGTGGGCGACCTGATGCGGATCGCCCCTGCCGTGTACGCCGAGCGAGCAGTCTGGGACTCTGCCGACGATTTCTACGCGAAACCGCTGCTGCGAATCAGGGCCGGCCTGCTGCGGGTCGGGCAGCCCGTGCTGCTGAGCCACGACTCCTCGGCACTGGTGCAACGCATCTGGCTGCCCGACAGCCGCGCGTCCGATGTTCATTTCACCCGGAAGCGCGTGTTGGGCCTACGCAACGACAACGGCATCAAGCACCACGGCACCCGAGTGCATCCCGACGAGGTGACGACCGTCGATGGCTTTCCCGTCCTCGGCCCTGCCCGCACCGCCGTCGACATCGCGCGCGAGCACGGCCTCTACGCCGGGGTCGCCGCGACCGACTGCGTCCGCCGTACCGGGACGACCATGGCCGAGCTCGAGAGGATTCTCGACCGGATGCGCGGTTGGCCACAGACGAGAGTTGCCCGGGCCGCGATCGAGATGAGCGACCCGCGGAGTGAGAGCTACCTAGAGTCCGTCGGCCGAGTCTTCGTCGCAGGGCTCGGCATCGGGACCCCGGAGCCCCAGTTCGGCCTCGACGACGGCACCCGGACCGCCTGGTGCGACCTACGGGTCGGACGCCACCTCTTCGAGTTCGACGGTGCGATCAAATACTTCACCCCAGATCAGGGCGGCCTAGCCGACGACCCCGGCAAGGTCCTCTGGAAGGAGAAGCGCCGGCAGGACTTCCTCACCGGCTTCAAGCTCGGCCTCTCGCGCTTCACCTACTACGACATGCACGCCGGCCAGCCCCAAGCGCGGGCGCGCGCCCTTCGTGAGTACGCCGAGACAACCGCTCGATGGGGCACCTCGATCGACGACCTGGCGCCGTACCTGGCCGGACGCCGCCCCGCCTGACCCTCGCCCACCCGGGACCCTCCCAACCGGTGCTCGCCCACCCGGGGGTTACGCGGCAGTAGCAGCACTCCGCGCGCTGCATGCGACGCGCCAGGCGCTGCTACCACCGCGTAACCCCGGGCGGGCAGGCGGCCTGACTCGGCTCGCGGCGTCAGCTCGTGGCCGTCGCCTTGGCCACCGCAAGCCGGGTCATCGCGATCGCGCGCGACCTGCTGCCGGTGCCCTTGGGCGGCGCGACCTCGACCACGGTGACGGTCCGGGCGACGCGGGAGGCGATCGTGCGTCGCCAGACGGTGTCGCCGGACTGGATGAAGGCGTCGAGCAGGCCGGTCGAGGAGTCGCCGATGCTGGCCGGGGACCAGGTCCGGACCTTCATCTTGGCCTTGCCACCCTCGCCGTCGGTGGTGTTGTGGGTGCCGCGGCAGGTGCGCGCGAACGAGCGGTACTGGCGCACCAGCGTCTCCGCATCCGCGGCCGTGCGGAACCTGAGCACGTAGACACTGACATCGAGCAGGGTGAGGTTGGTGACGTTGCGGCTGAACAGAGCGCTCCGGTTCTCGACGCCACGGAAGTCGCGGTAGCGATCACACCTCAATCGCCCGTCGACCCGGTCGAAGTCGTGCGCGCTGACGCCCCACCGTCCCCGGATCGGCTCCTCGTTCTCCATCTCCGGATAGATCGAGGTCACCTCCGCCGAGGTGGGGAGCGCGATGTCGCGCGCCGTACCTGCCGATGCCGGTACGGCGGTGCTGGTCATCGGTACGACGAACGCGACGGTGGCCGCCAGGGCCCCCAAGGTCTCTCTCATTGGCACTCCTCGCTCTCGGACCCGGGATCGGCGGATCCGTTGATCCGTCGAGCGACCGGGAGCTCACATCGTAGGAGCGGTGACCGGTGGGCCGAACCCCACCGGTCGCGGGTGCGCCGTACCGTCAGCCGATCGACTTGCCGGCGGAGCGCAGGTTCTCGCAGGCCTCGACGATGCGGGCGGCCATGCCGGCCTGAGCGGCCCGGCCCCAGGCACGCGGGTCGTACTCCTTCTTGTTGCCGACCTCGCCGTCGATCTTCAGCACACCGTCGTAGTGCTTGAGGATGTAGTCGGCGACGGGGCGGCTGAAGGCGTACTGGGTGTCGGTGTCGATGTTCATCTTGATCACGCCGTAGTCCACCGCCGCCGAGATCTCCTCGGGCAGCGAGCCGGAGCCGCCATGGAAGACGAAGTCGAAGGCGCGCTCCTTGCCGGTGAGCTCGGCGACCGCCTCCTGAGCGGCGAGGAGCACCTCGGGACGGAGCTTGACGTTGCCCGGCTTGTACACGCCGTGGACGTTGCCGAACGTGAGCGCGGTCAGGTAGCGGCCGTTCTCGCCGGACCCGAGCGCCTTGACGGTCGCGATCGCGTCCTCGGGCGTGGTGTAGAGCTTCTCGTTGATCTCGTTCTCGACACCGTCCTCCTCACCACCGACGACGCCGACCTCGACCTCGAGGATGATGTTGGCCGCGGAGCACCGCTCGAGCAGCTCCTCGGAGATGAGCAGGTTCTCCTCCAGCGGTACGGCGGAGCCGTCCCACATGTGCGACTGGTAGAGCGGCGCCTCGCCGCGGGCGACGCGCTGCGCGGAGATCTCGATCAGCGGGCGTACCCAGGGGTCGAGCTTCTCCTTCGCGCAGTGGTCGGTGTGCAGTGCGATATTGACCGGATAGTTCTTGGCCACCGTGGTGGCGAACTCGGCGAACGCGACCGAGCCGGTCACGCCGTCCTTGATCTTGTCGCCGGACAGGTAGTCCGCACCGCCGATGGAGACCTGGACGATGCCATCGGAGCCGGCGTCGGTGAATCCTTGGAGTGCGGCGTGGAGAGTCTGCGTGGACGAAACATTGACAGCCGGGAAGGCGAAGGAGCCGTTCTTGGCGGCGTCCAACATCTCGGCGTACTTCTCTGGGCTGGCGATGGGCATGCTGGGATCTCCTCGGTGACGGACGAGCCGAGCGGCGAACCACGTCGCCACTGGGACGCCATCCACCATAGTGGCTACCAGGGGGTGAGTCGGAGGGTGAATCGGGGGTGAACCTTCGCCAAACCGCTCTGGAGCAGGCAACGTCGGGTACGCCGACCGGGCGTCGCGCCGCTCGGCGGACGACCCGCACGCCCACCTGAGCCTCAGGGGAACTCTCGGTGCGCTCTAGGCTGGCGCCGTGAGAGACCGAGTGGCTAGGCGGGGGAGGCCTTCTGGCTCGACAGTCTCGTGGACGTGGGTCGTGGGAGCCGCAGTCGCACTCGGGCTCCTGGCCATGGTGGCGAACGTGACGACCATTGAGCAGATGTCCGGCCAAGCGGACGGCGTCGCCGCCACGCGCAAGACATTCAGCAAGCTGGTGAATGCCGGCGCGGTCTGGGGCGGCCTGTCATGGCTGGCCGGCCGGCTGCATGGATCGCGTCTGGCCGGCTGTGGCAGCCGGTCTGCTGGCGCCCCTGATCGCACTCGTCGTCCACTACGGAGTCGCGGACGTGTTTGGTCTGATGCCCTGGGCAGACTGGGCGAGCAACCGCGAATGGTTCGTTGCCGCGTTGGCGCTCGGCCCGCCTCTGGGGCTGGTAGGTGCCCTGGCCGGGCGTACCGACCGGTGGGGGCTCGTGGCCAGGCTGGTGGTGCCACTGGGTGCGGTGACCGAGCCGTTCATCACCGGCTGGCTCCCGCCGCGGGAGATCGACATCTGGTCGAACCGGGTGTCAGGGGTGGCCGCCGGATCGGTCCTGATCGTCGGGGGGCTGCTCCTGGCCGTGGTACTTGTGCCGGGCCGGGTCAGCGCGCGTGGGCCGTCACCAGCCACACGGCCACGCCCAGCGCGACGTCGGTCGGAGCCCTAGCCGCGCCAGGTCTCCCCCGCACCGAGGTCGGCGTACCGCCGGATCCAGGCGTGCATCGCGATGGCGCCGGCGGCACTGGCGTTGATGGAGCGGGTCGAGCCGAACTGGGCGATCGAGAAGGTGCCGTCGCAGACCGCGCGCGCTTCCTCCGACAACCCCGGGCCCTCCTGCCCGAAGAGGAAGCAGACCCGGCGCGGGAGATCCATCGTCTCCAGGTAGGCCGACCCGGGCAGGTTGTCGATGCCGAGCAGCCGCACCGAGCCGTCCCCATCGTCGCTCTCCCCATCGTCGCCACGGAGCCCGTGGAGGTACGCCGCGAGGTCCGGCACGCTCGCGTGGTGCCGCAGGTGTTGGTAGCGGTCGGTGACCATCGCCCCGCGGCGGTTCCAGCGGCGGTTGCCGACGATGTGCACCTCCTTGGCGAGGAAGGCGTTGGCCGAGCGGACGATGGTGCCGATGTTGAAGTCGTGCCGCCAGTTCTCGATGGCGATGTGGAAGTCGTGCCGCCGGGCGTCGAGGTCCGCGCGGATCGCCTCGAGCGTCCAGTAGCGGTAGCGGTCGACGACATTGCGCCGGTCGCCCTCCCGCAGCAAGCGCTCGTCGTACACCTCGCTCCCCGGCCCGTCGGGCCACGGGCCTTCCCACGGTCCGACGCCGACCTCCGCGGGGCCGTGGGGCATCGGGTCGTACGGCGCCCGCTCGCCGGCTCGCGGGTCGGGCGCCAGGTCGGATCCACTCACCGCGCCACCCTAGATGCGCCCGGCCCCCGCGACCGATAACGATTCGCAGCCTCACCACCGCCCCCTTAGGCTGGCCGGGTGACCGCGACCGCAACCTGGGCCGCCTCGTGGGCCACGACCTGGCTCCTCGGCATGGACTGGATGGACCCGGCGTGGCTGCTCGAGCGGTTCGGTGGCGCGCTCTTCTGGGTGAGCCTGGTGATCGTCTTCGTCGAGTGCGGACTCTTCTTCCCGTTCCTGCCCGGCGACACGCTTCTCTTCGCGATCGGTCTCTTCATCGCGACCGAGCAGCTCGACCTGCTCGGCGTCGGCCCGCGCATCGAGCTGTGGATCGCGATGGCGGCGCTGGTGCTCGCGGCCTTCCTCGGCAACGTCACGGGCTACGAGATCGGCCGCAGGATCGGGCCGCCGCTCTACGAGCGCAACGGCCGCATCATCAAGCAGAAGTACTTCGACCAGACTCGTGCCTTCTTCGACAAGCACGGCAACAAGGCGCTGGTGATCGGCCGCTTCGTGCCCTTCGTGCGTACCTACATCACCATCGTCGCGGGAGCCACGAGGATGGACCGCCGCCGGTTCCTCGTCTGGAGCTTCGTCGGTGCCCTGCTGTGGGTGCTGTCGATCACCATGCTCGGCTACTTCCTCGGCAAGCGATTCCCGTCCCTCGGCGAGAACATCGACAAGGCGATCCTGCTGATCTTGGCATTCTCCGTCGTCCCGATCGTCTGGGAGTGGTGGCGTCACAAGCGCAAGGCGCCCGAGCAGAGCGAAGCGGAGCTCGCTCAACGCCGACCCGGCGGACTTTCACCGGAGGAGCGAAGCGGGGGAAGGTGAAATCCGCCGGGTCGGCGACCACCCAACGACCGCAAGCCAACCGCCATACCTGGCCGTCGATCGGAACACCCGTCAACGAGAGGCCGGTCCGGGCGGACCGGCGGGGCCCCGGAAAGGGACCAGGCGTCGTCGGTCACCTCCCTCAACGAATGGCCGGCCCGGGAGTGCCAGCAGATGTACTCGTGCGGGCTCAGGGTCGCGACCCAGTCCCCTCAACGAATGGCCGGCTCGGGAGAACCCGGCGGGAGCCACCGTCCCGCACCGATGCCGCAGCGTGTGCATCGTCCCTGAACGAATGGCCGGCCCGGGAGGGCCGGCGGGCACGCGCACCTTCCATACACCCGGAGACGGCTCGCTCCCTCACGAATGACCGGCCCGGCAGGGCGGCGGGTTGGCCAGCGCCTCATCGCGAGGGGTGATCTTGCCCTTCCCTCAACGAATGGCCGGCCCGGGAGGACCGGCGGGGCCAATCAAGGTGACTACCGACGCCCCAACTGGCTCACCCTCAACGAATGGCCGGCACGGGAGGGCCGGCGGGCACCTCTTCGGTAGAGGTGCCGACGCCGGACGTGAGCCCTCAACGAATGGCCGGCCCGGAGGGCCGGCGGGCTTGTCGACAAGTCGGCGGCCGGTCTGCTCGTCGAGCCGCCCTCAACGAATGGCCCGCCCGGGAGGGCCGGCGGGATCGCGGTGCAGTCGAAGCAGGGACACTCCTCGGAGAACCCTCAACGAATGGCCGGCCCGGGAGGGCCGGCGGGCGCAATGAACTTTGGCGAGGTTCGGTCGACACTGAGGAACCCTCAACGAATGGCCGGCCCGGGAGGGCCGGCGGGATCTGGCGACACAATGTCGACGCCAAGGCGGCGGACCCTCAACGAATGGCCGGCCCGGGAGGGCCGGCGGGTCTGCGGCCTCCGCGGAGGGTCTGCCGGTGGCCATCAGCCCTCAACGAATGGCCGGCCCGGGAGGGCCGGCGGGTTCTCGGCCAGCCACAGGTCGGCGGGCCTCGTTGCACGCCCTCAACGAATGGCCGGCCCGGGAGGGCCGGCGGGGGAGGCGACGGCGGGGCGGAACACGTACCGGGTCCCTCAACGAATGGCCGGCCCGGGAGGGCCGGCGGGGGAGGCGACGGCGGGGCGGAACACGTACCGGGTCCCTCAACGAATGGCCGGCCCGGGAGGGCCGGCGGGTTCTCGGCCAGCCACAGGTCGGCGGGCCTCGTTGCACGCCCTCAACGAATGGCCGGCCCGGGAGGGCCGGCGGGGGAGGCGACGGCGGGGCGGAACACGTACCGGGTCCCTCAACGAATGGCCGGCCCGGGAGGGCCGGCGGGTTCTCGGCCAGCCACAGGTCGGCGGGCCTCGTTGCACGCCCTCAACGAATGGCCGGCCCGGGAGGGCCGGCGGGGGAGGCGACGGCGGGGCGGAACACGTACCGGGTCCCTCAACGAATGGCCGGCCCGGGAGGGCCGGCGGGTTCTCGGCCAGCCACAGGTCGGCGGGCCTCGTTGCACGCCCTCAACGAATGGCCGGCCCGGGAGGGCCGGCGGGGGAGGCGACGGCGGGGCGGAACACGTACCGGGTCCCTCAACGAATGGCCGGCCCGGGAGGGCCGGCGGGGTGGGCTCCACGTCCCACCGGTCCGCGTCGTCCAGGAACCCTCAACGAATGGCCGGCCCGGGAGGGCCGGCGGGACACAGAGGTGGTGTGCCAGTGAGGGTCACGTCCACCACCCTCGACGAATGGCCGGCCCGGGAGGGCCGGCGGGCGTGGATCTTGTCGAACCCGATGCGGTCGGTCCAGGACCCTCAACGAATGGCCGGCCCGGGAGGGCCGGCGGGGGAGCCTTGGGGGTCAGAGTGATATCTCCTCCGACTGGCATCCCTCAACGAATGGCCGGCCAGGGAGGGCCGGCGGGGCGCGAGCGTCACGTCCGGTGTCGTCGGCCCCGCGATCCCTCAACGAATGGCCGGCCCGGGAGGGCCGGCGGGTCGACCAGCTCTATCCGCTCGAAACCATTGTCGGACCCTCAACGAATGGCCGGCCCGGGAGGGCCGGCGGGTGGTCTTGTGCTGGGTCGGCGTGCTCGAGTTGCACCCTCAACGAATGGCCGGCCCGGGAGGGCCGGCGGGGGGGCCCATCCTCAGCCAGGCGCCCGCGAGGGTGGCCAGCCCTCAACGAATGGCCGGCCCGGGAGGGCCGGCGGGAGATGGTCTTCAGCGTGGCGTTGCGCTGCTCCTCGGACCCTCAACGAATGGCCGGCCCGGGAGGGCCGGCGGGGTCCGGTTCACCAGCCTGGAGCACGACTACCTCGACGGCCCTCAACGAATGGCCGGCCCGGGAGGGCCGGCGGGCCGCAAGCACGAGCGGCGCAAGCGGGCGGTCGAGGTCCCTCAACGAATGGCCGGCCCGGGAGGGCCGGCGGGACCGGTCTCGGTGTCGACAGTCGGGAGCGATTGACCGGCCCCTCAACGAATGGCCGGCCCGGGAGGGCCGGCGGGCCGTGAGCCTCCGGTGACCTCGACGCGGGTCAGCGACCCTCAACGAATGGCCGGCCCGGGAGGGCCGGCGGGCCGTGAGCCTCCGGTGACCTCGACGCGGGTCAGCGACCCTCAACGAATGGCCGGCCCGGGAGGGCCGGCGGGCCGTGAGCCTCCGGTGACCTCGACGCGGGTCAGCGACCCTCAACGAATGGCCGGCCCGGGAGGGCCGGCGGGCCAGAACACGACGGCGGTCCACGGCTCCAGGTGCCACTCCCCTCAACGAATGGCCGGCCCGGGAGGGCCGGCGGGCGTACGTCGTACCACAGACGGCGAACAGGTCGGCCCCTCAACGAATGGCCGGCCCGGGAGGGCCGGCGGGCGTCCATGCGTGGCTCCCGTCCATCCCGGCGCCGCGTCGCCCTCAACGAATGGCCGGCCCGGGAGGGCCGGCGGGCTCGCGCCCGTGGTGTGGAGCCCGGCGCCGTTGAGTGCCCCTCAACGAATGGCCGGCCCGGGAGTGTCGCTTGCCAGCGTGATGGGACCACCCCGTTGCCAGGAGCATGGGACCACCTGGATGTGTGAGCGAGCATCACCGGACCTCGCCCTCGGAGTCAACAGCGCCACGCCGGTGGGGGTGTCGTTGGCGGTAGGACGGACCTTCGATGATGAGGGTGTGCGCGCCTGAGGTGAGCCGGTCGACGGCGGACTGGGCGAGGAGCGCGTCGCTCATCATGGTCAGCCACTCAACTGGAAGTGGCACACCTTCTGATTGGTGAAAACCGCCTGTGGGCTGGGGATCTGCCGAGATTCGGCGCGTCGCTGCTCTCAAGGAGGCTGCCCTGTTCGTAAGGTGACACCTGAATATCCCAGGTGGGAAGAAGGTGTGCTGGTGAGCGAGCGGCATCTTCGTGTGCTCGACGGTGGATCCGGGACAGCGATGGAGCTGATGCCGGTGCTGGATCCGCTGGCCTTTCAGGAGCTGTGCGTCGAGGCATATGAGGCATCGCAGATCGCGCGGGGTTTCAGCCCGGTCACGATGGAGAACGGCTCGGGGGTGCTGGCGCGGTTCCTCGCCGCTTGCGGGAAGCCGGCGTGGGAGGTGTCCCGGGAGGACGTCGACCGGGTCGTCGGCGAGCTGGCCGAACAGGGCAAGGCGACGGCGACCCGACGCGGCTATGTCCAGGCATTCAAGGGGTTCCACGCATTCCTGGTCGCGCGGAAGGCAGCCGAAATCGAGGCCCGCTTCGGTGTCCATCTGGTCGACCCGTTGGACGAGTTCAACGCGGCCAGGCATGTCGGCAACGACAGTGCCACGGTCAAGCCGCCGCCGACGCCGCAACGCTGCGAGGAGTTCTTCGACTTCTGCAAGGAGAGGGTCGCGACCGCGCGGAAGTACTCGGTGGCCGGCCGGGACTATGCGCTGTTCCGCACCTTGTATCTGGCGGGGCTGCGGGCGGACGAGGCGGCGTCGTTGGATCGAGCGGACCTGCACTTCGATCGTGGCCCGTTCGGGAAGATCCATGTCCGGTTCGGCAAGGCCGCAAAGACCTCCGGGCCGCGGCCGCGATGGGTGCCCATGCTCGATGGGCTGGATCTGATCCTGCGCTGGTTCTGCGAGGAGATCCGGCCCAAACTCGGTGACGGGCCGGCGCTGTTCTGCGATGAGGCGGGCGGTCGTTTGCACCGCGGCACGATCCGCAACCGGCTGCGGTACTTACTCGAGTTGGAAGGCAAGGACCGGACGACCTGGTTCAGTCCGCACACGTTGCGGCATGCCTGCGCGACCAGGAACTACGAGCGCGGCGTGGACCTGGTGGCGATCCAGCAGATGCTCGGGCATTGGCACGTCGGCACCACGATGCGCTACGTCACGCCGTCGGCCACGTTCATCGAGGATGCCTATCGTCGCGCCGTGTCCGACGTGCTGGGCGACCTGGAAGGAGACGTCGATGGAGGTTAGGTGGCGGCTGCGGATGACGGCGGCGCAGCGCGAGGTGTGGACCGGCGCTCAGCTTCGACGGCTGCTGGCGGAACGTGCCGGGCTGGAGATGTCCGCGGCGAGCGTGTCGGCGCTACTGACCAAGCAGCCATCGCAGGTGAAACTGCAGACGCTGGCCGCCTTGTGCACTGCGTTGGAGTGCACCCCCGACGACCTGTTCGAGGTGGACACCACTCCGATAACCCGGGCTCCCAAGCCGACCGCGCGCAGGGCCGAACCGAAGGCGGCCAGGGGTCGCTCGCTACCGCCGGCCTGAGCCATGGCTTCGCGCACGTTCCATCCCTGCGCGAACTGCGGCGCCGCGACCCTGCCGGACCGCGACCACTGCTGCCGCTGCCGTCGCCGGCAGGCCGAGGATGCCGCGAAGCAAACCTGTCCCGGCTGCGGCAAACAGCGACGGCTGCTCGACGAGCAGGGTGTCTGCATCCTGTGTGCGCGTCGCTGCGAGCAGTGCGGCGGCCCGGTCCGCCGCCGGGACAGCAAGCTGTGTCGCCAATGCCGACTTCGCGCCGAACGCGAGGCGGCCAAACAGCCATGTCCACGGTGCGGGAAGCCTGGCTTCCTGCGCGAGGAGACCGGCTGGTGTGGAAGTTGCTCGCGGCCCGGTCCGCCCAAGCAGCCGCCCCGAGTCTGCATGGTTTGCGGTGAGCTACGACGCCATTGCGGCAACGGCATGTGCGACCGCTGCTGGCAACGCCATCCCGACCGGCCGCTACTGCAGGCCGAGCGGATCCTCGTCCGGCTCGCCGATCCGCCGGAGTGGCTGCCGGCGTTCGCCGTCTTCGCTGCCGAGCGGCACTGCGTAGGACGTGCCTGTGGGCTGCTCACCCAACTCGAACGGCTCCTCCTGCAAGGACCGGTGAGCAACCAAACGCTGCTCGAGCGAGCACGCCGACCCGGTCGGTCAATGGGCACCCTGGCCCGCACGCTGGAGGAGTTCATGGTCCGCGAGGGCCTCGCGTTCGGCCTGGACCAGGCCGCGCGGCTGGCCGCCGGACGACGGCAACGCCGCATCGACGCCACCCCGAATCCCTTGCGTGAGCCGGTCGCCAGGTTCGCCGACGCACAACTCCAGGCCAGGGCTCGGGCGTTGCGCGCTGGCACGCATCCCCGCACCGACAGCACTATCGAGTCCGGCCTGGCGATCCTTCGCGACTTCGGCCGCTACCTCGTCCACGAGGCCGGTATCGATGACTGGGCCGCGGTCAACGCCGCCGACGTGGAGGCCTTCCTATCGTTGCGGCCGCCCAGCGCCGCCCGGAGCAGCAGTGCGCTCAGGCAGTTCTTCCGCTGGGCACGCAAGCAGCACCTCGTCCTCATCGACCCCACCGATGGGCTCGACCTACGACGGATCCGCGGCTTCCATGGCCGAACCCTGACCGTCAGCGAACAGCGCCGGCTGTTCCGCCGCTGGACCGGCGACCCGGATGCGCACCCGCATGAATGCCTGGTTGGTGTACTCGCGTTGCTGCACGCGGCCACCTCCACCGAACTGCGCAACCTCCGCATAGAGCACATCGACTCGGTGCACCGCACCCTTCGGGTCGGTCGTCGCCCCCTCCCGGTCGCGCTGGACCCCGCCAGCTGGGAGGTGCTGCAACGCTGCCTGGCCCACCGCACCGCGCTCGCGACGCCGAACCCGCACGTGCTGGTCACCCGAGCCACCAAGACACGACAGACCCCGGCGTCGGAGGCCTACCTCGCGCACGTCCTCGACCCGTCCGGCGTGAGGCCGAAGCTGCTCCGCTCTACCCGCCTGGTCGACTTGGTCGTCGCGCTCGATCCAAAGCTGGTCGCTGCCGCGTTCGGGGTCAGCCACGAGGGAGTCATCGACTACCTGCCCGATCACGTCGACGAGGTCCGGCTCCCGCGCAACCTGTGAACGTTAGGTGCGATCGTGCACACGTTCGCGCGAACCTGTGCGCTTTAGACGGCTCTCGGTTCGAGGTGACGATCGTGCTGGCCCGCCGGTGCCGCTCTACGACGAGCTCGTAGAAGTCGTTGGTCTCGGTGGCATCGAGCGTCCTGAGTGCGAAGTCGTCGAGGATCAGCACCTGGACGCGGGCGAGCTTGCGGAGCTCGGCGTCGAGGGTGTTGTCCAGCCGTGCTGCGCGGAGCCGGGTGAACAGCTTGTCGGCACGTGCGGCGTGCACGGTCAGCCGGCGGCGGATCGCGATGTGCCCGAGCGCCGTGGCCAGGTGGGTCTTGCCGACCCCGACCGGGCCGAGGACGAGGACACCGTTGCCGGCCTCGGTGAACCGGAGGCTGGCCAGGTCGGTCAGCAGGGCCCGGTCGTAGGTGAGGTCGTCGAGCTCGTCCCAGGCGTCGAGCCGCATCGAGGGGTCGAGTCCGGCTGTGCGGGCGCGGAGCATCGCCGAGCGGGACTCCCGGCGGGCGACCTCGTCGGCCAGGACGAGCTCGAGGAACGCGGCGTGGCTCATCTTGCGCTGCCGGGCGAGCGCGAGCCGTTCGGGCAGGGTCTGGGTCATCTGTCCGAGTTTGAGCGCCTTGAGCGTCTTGGTCAGGTCGGCACCGACCGGGTCCAGCGGTCCGTTCCGGCCGCCCGGCTTGTCGAGGGTGGTGGTGGTGGTCATCGTTGGTCTCCTGTGTTGTCGGTGGGGTGCACGCCGGTGGCGGCTGCGCCGCCGGGGATCAAGGTGAGCTGGACGCTGCCGCGCCCGTACTCGCTGGGGTCGCGGGCGAACCGGCCGCCGGGTGAGCCGGCCGCGGCGGGCAGCCTCGGCTGGGTGCGTTCGGTGGCCTTGTCCAACATGGCGGCGATCTTCGACACCGACACCACCTCGAGGTCGAGGGAGCGTTCGCAGGCGGCCTCGACCGGCTCGGGGCCGTAGCGACGGACCAGGCCGAGCAGCCGGTAGACGCTGCGCATCCGGGTCCAGGGCAGCGGGTCGTCGAGCAGCCGCTCGGCGTAGATCCCGACGTTCTCGCCGTGCTCTGCACAGGTCGCGATCAGCCGGGTCAGGTCCCGCAGCGCGTACCCGGCCTTGTGCTCGGGCAGGTCCTCGCGGTCGGTGGACCGGCCGCCGGGCGGTTGCCGGGGATGGGTCTTGACCAGCCGGCCGTGCGCGTAGAGCTTGACCAGCTCGCTGTCGGCGCGGGCGTCCAGGTGCCGGCCCAGATGCTGCTCGGGCACCGAGTACAGCGCCTTGGCAACCTCGACGTGATAGTCGCGGTGCACCTTCACCCGGGTGAATACCGGCTGGTCGTAGCGCTCGGCCACCGGCAGCAGGCAGCCGGCCTCCAGCTCGGCGAACATCTCGGCCGGGCGCCGTTGGGTGGTGCCGTGGATCCGCATCCCGGCCCGCTCGGCACACCAGGCCTCGGCCCGGGCCTGGGCGTCGGCCAGATCGACGAAGGACTCCCCGGCCCAGAAGTTGCCGCGCACGTACTGCACCGTCCGCTCCACCCGCGGCTTGTCCTGCGGCGAGCGGACCCTCGCCGGATCGGTGCCGAACCCGACGTGCTGGGCATAGTCCAACCAGCCGGTCGACAGCGTCGGGTTGACCGCGTCGGCGGCGGTGACCACCGGCTTGAGGTTGTCCGGAATCAGCACCCGGTACGCGCCGCCGAAGAACCCCCAGGCCGCCTCACAGCCCGCGATCACCGCGGTCAGGGTCTGGGAGTGGGTCAACCACACGAACATGTGCCGGCTGAGCACAGCGGTGAAGATCAGCGCGTGGACCTTCCGCCGCCGCCCGGTGGCCGCGTCGAGCAGGTAGCCGACGTGGCCGAAGTCGACCTGGCACTCCACTCCCGGCTCACCGTCGGCGACCCGGACCGTCGTCTTCTTCGGCCGGAACCCGCACCGCTCGGTGGCGAACCGATGCAGCGTCCGGTACGGCACCCGCACACCCTGCCGGGCCAGCAGCTCCTCGATCTTCACCAGCGTCAGCGGTTGCGCGTCCTTACCCTCGCCCTTGACCCAGGAGCGGATCTGCTCCTCATGGGCCAGCAGCAGCTCCCAGGAGGCGCCGTGCCCGTTCGGACGGGCCGGCCGGACCGCATCGACCACGGTGCCGACCAGCTCGTCGCTCACCGCCTCGACACCGGCGTCGCGGGACAGGCCGGCGGCCTGGGCCGCTTCGACGTACCGGCGCGCGGTCTTGCGGTCCACTCCCGCCCGCTCGGCCACCTTCCGCAGCCCGTGGCCCTCCAGCCACGCCCGCAGCACCTCACGCACCTCAACCACGCTGACCTCCCTGAATCCCACCCTCGACGACCTCCGCGTCCACCGACATGACGCGCGCAGTCAACGAGGACTCCGAGGACCTCACGGCCAGGCGCGCCGGGTGGTCCCATGACTGGCAACCCAGGCGGTCCCATGGACCTGGCAGAAAACCGCTCAGACCGGTCCCATGCTCATGGCAGGCGACACGGGAGGGCCGGCGGGCAGGTGGGCCTGAGCCGGACTCCCGCAACGGCTGGGACCCTCAACGAATGGCCGGCCCGGGAGGGCCGGCGGGCAGTGCGTCTTGGCGGCGTTTCGGTTCGTTCCGTGACCCTCAACGAATGGCCGGCCCGGGAGGGCCGGCGGGCCGAGTGCACGACCGCTGATGGTGAAGTCATCACCCCTCAACGAATGGCCGGCCCGGGAGGGCCGGCGGGCATGACTCGGTCGGCGTTGATCCGCCTCGCGGTCTTCGACCCTCAACGAATGGCCGGCCCGGGAGGGCCGGCGGGGAGCGCCTTCTGGCGATTGCGGAGATTCTCGGGAAGCCCTCAACGAATGGCCGGCCCGCGAGGGCCGGCGGGACCGGCCGCGGTGTCGACATAGCGGCGGTCGGCGAGCCCTCAACGAATGGCCGGCCCGGGAGGGCCGGCGGGCGAACCCGGCGTGGTTGGCGTTGCCGGCCGCTGAGACCCCTCAACGAATGGCCGGCCCGGGAGGGCCGGCGGGGCGGCAGGGTCGATCATCGCGACCGCCGCGGCACTCGCCCTCAACGAATGGCCGGCCCGGGAGGGCCGGCGGGACACCGGCGGAAACGAACACCTGGACGATGGCGTTGGACCCTCAACGAATGGCCGGCCCGGGAGGGCCGGCGGGGTGCCCCAAGCGCCGCCTACCATGTGGCGGTCGCCCCCTCAACGAATGGCCGGCCCGGGAGGGCCGGCGGGCGGGCCTTGGCGACGGAGAGGGTGCCGAGCACGTTGTGCCCTCAACGAATGGCCGGCCCGGGAGGGCCGGCGGGGGGAGCCACTGATCGAGATGCGCGGCCCCACTCGGGAGGACCCTCAACGAATGGCCGGCCCGGGAGGGCCGGCGGGCTCCAGCCGCGCTGATCGGCGCTCTCGCTGGTTCGGGACCCTCAACGAATGGCCGGCCCGGGAGGGCCGGCGGGGTCGCGCTGACGCCTGCGTGGTAGCCGCCGCGCACACACCCTCAACGAATGGCCGGCCCGGGAGGGCCGGCGGGCCAGGAGCACCAGAGGTTGCCGCCGCGGTACTGGGTCCCTCAACGAATGGCCGGCCCGGGAGGGCCGGCGGGAGACCGAGAGCGGCCAGCGCAGCTCGGGGGTCTCCTCCCCTCAACGAATGGCCGGCCCGGGAGGGCCGGCGGGCTCGTGAGCCTCCCCGGCGGTGCCCATGTTGATCTTCCCTCAACGAATGGCCGGCCCGGGAGGGCCGGCGGGTGGTCCTGACGATGGTCACCGCCGACTCGACCGGACCCTCAACGAATGGCCGGCCCGGGAGGGCCGGCGGGCTTCCCTGATCGCCATGCGTCCGCGTTGTTCGCGGAGCCCTCAACGAATGGCCGGCCCGGGAGGGCCGGCGGGTCACTGGCCGGTCTCCAACCGGTCCAGGCACAGGAACCCTCAACGAATGGCCGGCCCGGGAGGGCCGGCGGGCGATGACGAAGCCGTCGGATCCGCCGGAGTCGCTCCCTCAACGAATGGCCGGCCCGGGAGGGCCGGCGGGTTGGGGATCCCGACCAGCACCCACCAGGCGCGCGGTGACCCTCAACGAATGGCCGGCCCGGGAGGGCCGGCGGGGGTACGACGCGGACCGCCTTGGAGCGGCCGCGCCTCCCTCAACGAATGGCCGGCCCGGGAGGGCCGGCGGGGACGGCGCCGGATGCCTCGGTGACGGTGGCTGTGACCCCTCAACGAATGGCCGGCCCGGGAGGGCCGGCGGGTGCCAAGCATAAATCCTGCTCCTGACCTGCAACAATAGGCTCGGCCGCGAGCGCTGCGCCCGTGCGACTCCGGCTCACCACACCGAGCCCGGCCGCAGGTCGACGCTTGCCCATGTGACCTGCGGAAACAGCCCGCGAGGCGTCCACCGTCACCAACTGCGTCCGCAAACCGCTCGCGGGAGCGCCTGTCCGCGAGCTTCAGACGATGAACGAAGAGGAGTCCGTGATCGGGCGGGCTTGCCCAAGGTATCGGAATCGCTTCTCGATGCCAGACGAGAGTTGGCCGAGGTCACAGATCAGGACAGAGTCCTCGTCGTCGTTCATAAGGCCTTCGAGCCGAAGTTGCAGCCGCTGCAGGCGGGTAGGACTGGCATCCACGACAAACACACTGAACTGAACACGGTCACCGAATCCCGAGATTGCCTTCGCGAGGCGCGTGCGTCGACGATCGTCTGGAACGTCATAGGCGACGAGGTACCGCCTGGCATCCGCTCGGGTCATCTGGTGCGGATTCCCCGATACGCCAACTGGGTCCCGTCAATGAAACCAAGAACCAAGCGCGCCTGAACCTCCATCGCGCGACGCCAGCTGACCTTGTAGCCGAATGTCGGATGTCTAAAGGAGTGCGCAGCCCGCCGCTCATAAGACCCGAGCAGGGCCCGTCGTCCGACGTCGGTCATGCGGTGGGAGCCCATCACGTTCACGAAGTGTCGCGACCTGAGCTCCCCGTTGTTGAACGCCGTTAACACGGCCGAATCCGCGACGACGGGCCGAAACTGCTCCATCAAGTCCAGGGCGAGTGCAGGCTTGTTGCGCTTGCTGGAGTGAACGAATCCGTCGTGCGTGTCGAGGCCGCTGGCAACAACGGCCCGGATCACGTCGGCAAGCAGAGCCGTGTATGCGATGTTCAAGCTGACGTTGAGTGGATCGTAAGCGTGACGCCCTATACGGCCCGGCCAGCTTGACCCGATCACGGCACGCGATGATTCGTTGAACATGGTGAGGAACTTGCCGAAGTACAGTGAGGCTGCCTCTCCTTCGAGGCCGAGAAGGTAACGCACATCAGGGGCGTTGCCGGCGAGTTTCGCGATGTGGCGAAGGCGAGCGACCGTCGCTGCCTCACCAGTCCGCGTAGACCGGCGTAATTGAGTCGCCTGATTGGCGATCTTGCTCGCGATCAACTCGCGGGCCGTGCACAGGCGAGCGGTGTCTGGAAGGCTCGCGACCTTGGCTCGGGCCTCACCGTTGGGAACATTGGAGGATTGGGCGTGACCGACGACTCTGCCCGCGTACGTCGTCCACACGACAGTCTGGCGGCGCCACAGGAGTTCCCTGATGAGCGCGCCGGAGATGTCCACGTTCCCGTGCACGACCAGTGCGGCCACGCGCTCGATCGGCAAGGAAGCGACTTCGGTTCCGTCGTGCTTGACGACTACGCGGCCCTTGGCGAGGGAGGCACGACTGCCGGGAATGGTCAGGTGAAGAGTCTCACCCTCCGGGTCCCGAACCGAGATCCGGCGTGCGGGCGTTGGACCCGGTGAGTATTCGTCCGGCAAGCAGACGCTCACATGCGAGCATCGGCTGCACCTGGGATCGTTGACCAGCGGAGGCGGAGCATGCTCCGCTTCCACGATTGCACGGGTCAGCCGCACGTAGTCGACTGCTCGGGCGCGAAGCTTCTCGTCGACAGGAACGTCGACCGTCTGCCGGGACGTCGTAAAGTGCACCGCGTGGCCTGAGACCGTGAAGCCGGAGTCCTCGAGGCACATGCCTTGGAGCGCGAGCTGGATTTGTTGCGCGGGGGTCACTTCCGAGTTCTCGCGGAGCGGTGCCGCTTTGAACTCGACGACCCGTACGCCGTCGTCCGAGATGTCCACAATGTCGCAGCGTCCCGTAAGCCCAAGACCGTCATGCCCGACGTCCACACTTCGCCTCTGTCGCACGCGGTCGCCGCGCCGTTCATCTACGCGAGTGTGATCGGCGATGCCCTTCTCGATCGCCCGGCTCTCGACTTGCTCCCCGGCCGCCTCCAACCAGGCTCGACGAGCGCAGAAGACCGTGTGCGCCACGAGGCTGATCGGGATCGGATCGGCGCTCGTCATAGCACAACCACAACCCCGTCGAGGATCTGTCGCTCCGGCGCCGATGCGCTTCCGGCCTTCCTGACGCGACACACCAACACTCCGAAGATCCCCTGATCCCTCGCCCACTCGCCGAGTCCGAAGCCAGTTGATGGCTCCTCCAACTCCCCAAACGCCTTGCCGATCTCATCGAACGAGCGCGACGTGGCGATATTCGAGAATCTTCGGGGTGACATGGGCGTGGACGAGATCGGTAGGTAGGCATGCCGTGGGTGCACACCCGTCCTTGGGACTTGCCCGGGGGTGGCTGCAACGCGGCCTAGCCGCCGGACGACCGGCAGCGACGCCATCCCCATCAGCGCGACGAAAGCTGTCGCCGTGTCGACGGGCCGCGGAGTTGCGAGACCCGTCGCCGTTCGTGATTCGCGAGCGCTGCCGGTCTCGTCGACGAGGCTGTCGCCGACCAGGCCGGCGACGACCTCGTCCGGCGCGCGGGCCGTCAACGCATCCATGAGGGGCGACAAGCGATGCTGAATGAAGTCCTCGCCGCGATTGCGGGTCTTCATCTCCCAGCGCGACGCCCCATCGTCAGCACTTCCAGTCTTGAAGGGGTGACGCCACCAAGCAGGCTCACCGAGGCCGCCAATCATCGCGAAATCGAGGTCGGTGAGCACGTCCTCGTGGTCGCTCAGCCATGACTCGCGCAGTTCCTCGTAGACGCACCACTCCACATCGTCCCTTGGTGGCTTACTCCTGGGGCTGAAGATCCTCACCCCACCGCGATGACCGCCACCGATCGTCGTCGATGGCCAGGTACCGGAGTGCGCGGCAGCGAATGCTTGGATGGCGCCTCCGATCTCCACTTGGGACAGCTCCGTGGACACTACGGCGGACAGTGCGTGCGGGTCCCAGCAGAAGGTGGCACTTGGATCCGGGCCGTCGCGGAGGATCGATGTCAGCCCGACCGGCGCGAGGTGTGAAAGTGCTGTGCGGTGGTCGCCGGCCAGTCGAAGCTCGGTCATGATCCCTCCTTGGAAACCATGCAGTCGGCCGAGCGCAAGACCGCCTCCAGGTAGGCGCAGCCCCAGACGCCGTACGTCGCCTCCGTCCGCTCGAGGATGTCCGACCAGCCGCACCCGTCGAACAGGTCCTCCGCAATCGAGAGGAGTGCCGGATCTCCCTCCACCACGCCGGAGCCGTGGGGAAAGAAGGGTCGACCGCGGCCGTGGCTCGTACCAACAAGGCGCAGGACGAGGTCGCGGTTGGGGAGGTTCGCTGCGGAAGCCGCGAAAAGGACCGAGTACTGCTCATGTCGCCAGTGACCGGGGAGCCGGTCCCTCCTGGCCCTGGTCGAGTGGGGTCCGCTCTTGGCCCACGGCTCAGAGCCAGGGGGGCACGCTAGGCGCACCTGCATCTCTGGGTGGACCTTGCCGTCGTCATGGTGCAGGCCAGCGTGTCTCTGCGCCTCCACGACGGCTTCTGGCAGGCCGAGGTCCGAGGCGAATCTGCGTGCGACCAATGCCACGGCCCTGGCATGGGTCTCAAGGAGCACAGGGCCTCGCGCTGACTTCTCCTGCCGCAGTTCGGCATCGTCGGATACAGCATTGGCGGGCATCAGGATCAGCCATTCCGGAACCTCGCCTTCGCCTCGCCGCGCCGACACGACGGCCGCCGGGTGACCGCGTTCCGTGAGCAAGGCCGCCAAGGCCCGGTCGTCAAGATCGGCGGCGAGCTCAAGCAGATCTCGCTCCGCGGGCGATGGAGTGTCATTCAGAACAACCACGCCGCCCTCGGTGGGCAATTCAAGCGGGTCCCGCGCACCAGCACGTCGCCACATCGTCTCGAAGTGTTCGACACGCTCAGCTGCCGGATCGATCACCAGCCGGGTCGTGAGCGCATGTCCTGTGTCCACGACGATTACGGAACCTGGTCGAAGGTCGGCACTCTCAGTCAGCAACGACCATTCGTCACTATCGCTGCAGAAGACGCGACCGCGTGGCGCGTGCGCATCCAGGACCTTCTCGCAAACCAACCTGGCTCGCCAGAGGTCGGCAGGAAAGCTCTCGTATGCGCTTACGCCAGTCACGCGCAGGACCTCCAGTGCCTGTGCGTCATCAGGCGGCAAGGACCCTCGCACTACGACGTGCACTGGCTCCACCTCGGGATCAAGGTCGTCGCGCAGCCAGAAGGCGAGCTCGGGCTCGGCGAACAACTCGTCGCTGGTGTTGGCCAGCAGGTCCCGGTCCGTTGGGGTCAAGGCACTCAAGAACAGCCGGCGCGTGCGCTCGAGCGGGGCCGGATCCGAAACGAGCGCCCATGGCGCCATGCCCAACGGATCCGCAACCCGACCATCGAGCCACTCCGCTGCGGCTCTAAGGTCTCCCCCGCGGTAGGGAGGCCGATCGCCCTCGACAGTGGCTGGAGCGACAACCACGACCCGCGCGGAATCGCGCCGGCCCATCCGGTTGACTCGTCCCGCCCGCTGGCTCAACGAGCTGCCCGGCGCCAACTCCGTGACCAAGCTGTCGAAGTCGAGATTGACGCCGACCTCGACGGTCTGTGTTGCCACGACGAATGCGACCCGAGGATCAGTACCACCCACAAGCAGTCGCTCGTGCTCCGTGCGGATTCCCATGACGTCCATGGGCCGCATCGGGCCGACCCAGCACAGCACCTGGCTGCCGTCGGGATCATGCCGACGTCCGGGCATCAGCCTCTTGTCAAGTTCTTCCGCGAGCAGGACGGCCGTCTCGACGTTGTTGACGACGCATCCGGTCGTCCCCTCTCGGCCGACAACGTCCCTCTCGGTCATCGCCAGATCGGCGAGCTCACGGACATACGCGGTCGTCGCCCTTCCCTTCGGCCACCGCAGCGAGCGGTGGACGATGAGCGGCTTAGGCACCCTCAGTCGACGGACAAGGGTCGATGCAGGACCCGAGGCCTCTAGATCGTCCTCGGCTACCTGGATTACTGCCAGCCGTTCCGATTCTGCAGGCGGGGTTGCGGTGGTTTCCACGACCTGGATCCCGGGCACTGCTACGGCGCCTCTTCTCGACACGTCGTCCGCCACCACTCGAGCTGTCTTGAGCAGTTGTCGCGACAGGTGCGCCTCATCGACAAGCAGGACGGAGTCATGGGCAAGCAGCCCTGCCTCGCGGGGCCGCGCATACCGCGAGGCGCCGTATCCGCGGAACAGCAGGCGACTGCCCGCCATCTCGGGCGTTGCAGCGATCAGCGCGCAGGCACGCGGATCGTCGATCCACTCGGTCTGTGGACGGACCCCGCCCCGCAACGAAGCAGTTACCAGCGGCGACGCGGTCACGTATCGTTCGGTGTCCAGAGGCCAATCGACGAGCGAGAACAGGGCCGAGGAGACCTCGCTCACGATGTCGTCCTGGGTGCCAGTTCGACTGGCGAGGACCTTGCTCACCTCCCGTGCATGCTCGTACATGTCGTCGACGAGTGCACGTCGATTGACGACTGACACCAGGCGCCGCGGCACCCGCGGGCCCAGGCCGCGGGCGGCAAGCGCATTTACGAACACGTGCACCTCGGCCGCGTGCGACTTGCCGCTTCCGGTGGGGGCGCAGATCCGATCCGGCCAACGGCCGTGCGTCCCGACGTACTCACAGAGCCTGACCTGCCAGGCGAAGGGCGCGAAACCGTTGACGGTCCTGAAGAACTGCGCAAAATCGGCGAGTCTCATGGTTGCCCTAGGACCTGCTCCGCGACATCTACAGGTACGTCGACCGGGTACATCAGGCCACCGCCCAGGTGCCGCGACTGACCCAGCGCGAAGAGCGCGCGCTCCGGCACGAGCCCGTTGAGATCGAACCAGCCAGTGTACGGATGCACCACGACTCCTGGCGGCGTCTTGTAGGCGTACCGCTCGATGCGCGAATCGGGGATGCGTGCCAGGCCGCCGACCCGCACACCGGCCCGCGCAACCTGTTCCGCCAGCTTTCGATACCGGTCCTGACCATCGAACTCGAATCGGTCACGCAAGAGGAGTCCGGCTGCCACAAGGGCGGAGTCGCGAAACGTCCAGGCAGGGCGGCCGGATCTGATGCGGGTGTCCGGGACAAGACCCAGGACTGGACGCCAGAGCCGACGTGTGCCGGATGCGGCTGGTTGCCAGTAGGTCTCGGCATCCATGGGTCGAGCGGCGGCAATCTCCACGGCGCCGCCACTCCAGTACACACGCGACAGGTTGTGGCAGGCCTTCTCGATGGCGCGCAAGGCGAGTGGATCTTGACCACCGGGCGTCATTACCGCGAACCTCGCCGGATCCGAATCGGCGGTCGGAAGCAACTGGATCGCCAGGCGATTCGGCGGCTGGCGAACGCCTGCGGGGTAGGCACCAGTTGTCAGTGGAGTCGCATCCTCGCCCAGCAGCGCACACATGCTGCGATGCACCGCGACCGCCCAGCGCACCGCCTCGGTGCGGTCGATGTCTCCGGCGACATCCAAGCAAACTGCTTCCGTCCACGGGGCAGCAGAGGGAGTGACCAGAGGTCGGTAGCCCCGCTGGTCGCACCTTGTTCTCGGGGGTGCCGGGGCATGCGCGTGCTCCGTGCCCTTCGCGCGATCCGCGGCACGGCTCGGCCGCTTGCGCGGGTGAGCCTCGCGATGCGCCTGCTCGAGCTCGTCGAAGCGTCCGGGGTTAGGCGTCTCGAGCCGAACCTCCCCGGGCTCACGCCTGACAAAGTCAGAGGTCCTTTGTCCACCGACGTGGGTGGGCTCGATCTCAAGGACCTCGAGCACCGCGACCGACTCCGTCTCACCGAGACATGAGACGTCCTCACACAAGGCTCGGATCGTTTCGACGATCGATCCGGGAACCTCCTCATCCCATGCCCAGCCGAGCGGGCCGTCGTACGCGAATGCTGTCGATTGCCCCTTCAGTTCCTTGCGATCGGGCTTGGTCGCGGAGTCCGAGACACCTTCATGCCGCCAGGCGAACGCAGGACTTTCCGATACGGGTTGCATCTCAGGAAGTTGCAACGCTGTCGGTGGGTGCAGCTCCAGCCACTTGAGAGCCTCAACGGCCCGAGACGCCGGGCGCAGCTGATCACCGTCGACGATCGCCATGCTTCCGTTCCCGGCAGCGTGCGTGAGCGCGGCGTGCAAGCGCATGGTGTCAGGGAACGGCGAACGGTGAGACCCGCCTCGGCGTCCCTGGAATGTGCCCAACGGAAACCGCGCACGAATGGCCAGAGCGGCCATCTCACTCCGCCTCGCCTTCGGCATCCGCCTCGATGCCGCCGGCAATGACCGGGTTACCCGCCACGTCGAGGATCTGCCCTTCCCAGCGGATGCCTGCGGCGACTGCCGCGTCGACGGCGCTGGCGAGCAGCGCGCCAGCCTCCTCGGTCTTCAACGGAGAGAGCGACCGTTGTGACCCGTACCTACCATCGAGCACGAACTTGGGCTCGCCAGTCTCGACAAGGTCACAGTTGGCGCGAAGGAGGAGCTCGTCGTACGAACGGGTCAAACCTGCGAGAGCCAGCGCCGCGAGCAACGCGCGGGCAGCCGCATCCCCCTCGGGCCCTAATCCAAACCGAACCTGACGCAGCGCGCTGAACGACAACACGTGCGTGCGGATAATGCGTCGACATGACACGAGGCCGAGTCCTGTCAGCGACGGAGGAACGCTGCCGAGACCAAGCTTCGCCGCCGAGGTGGTCCCGTTCTTGGAGACGCGCTTGATCTCCTTGCGAATGGTCTCGGCATTCTTCGTGCTCAGTTCGTGCTCCTGGGCGGCTACGAGCGCCTCAAGGTCGTCTGCGCTCAGGCGGACGCTGGGCGCGATCTGGTCGAACCGGGCCGCGCCCCTAGGGGCGATTGCCATGGAGTTCGGCCCCTGGTCGGCCAGCACGCCAATGACCTCGCCCACGAGTGCGCTACGGAATCGGACCTGGTTGCTCCTGCGTGTCGAGTCCCAAGACCCCAGGACGATGCTGATCGGACTCGTCTCCAACAGCGCCCGCGCGTTTGCGCTGGTGCTATCGCGCGCTGCTCGATAGGTGTCGTCGTCGGTCGCTGGCCTGCCATCGATGGTGCCGCTCCTGGCGTGCCCATCGAACGCGCGATGCGGGAGATCCAGACAGCTCACGGGGGGCATGCCGCGGTAGGTCACCCGGATGCGAGGCGTCCTGCACAGAAGTTCGTCGCCGTCGGCTATCGCCTGACTCACTGCCGCCTCGACCCGGTTGAGTGAGGAGCCCTTGGAGTCGAGGAGGACAGTCGACACCGCCCTCGGCCCAGCCCCGTCCAGGTCGACGTACCTGGTCTCGAATGAGTAGGTGGCCTCGCGCCCTCGGACGTAGCGGGCCGGCGCCACGCCGGCATGGGGCCCCGCCGCTGGAGCCAGGTCGGTAGTTGTGGTGAGCACGCTTGCGCCACCGGGCCGGCACGCAGCGGTCAGAGTGTCAAGGTCGAGCTTCTTCACGGGTGAACCTCCAGGTCGCGGAGCGGATGGCCGGAGCCTGGCACACGGGTCCGACAGTCCCTGGATGCCACGCGGCGAGGCGGGGGTTAATGGTGCTATCCATTAACCTCCC
Organism: uncultured Actinomycetota bacterium; assembly: GCA_963767345.1. GTDB lineage: Bacteria > Actinomycetota > Actinomycetes > Propionibacteriales > Nocardioidaceae > Nocardioides. Next base: position 1,544,034 of record CAVYDO010000003.1, on the reverse strand, counting down.
CAATATGCAGGCGCGATACCCTTCTCGGGACCTTGCCGACGCCGGTGCGGCGGGGCCACTTCGTTGAGGGTGGGGCGGATCGTGGTTCGCACCCGCAGTGGGTGCGCAGGCCGGCTGGACTAACCGTCCAGCCGGCCCATTTCCTCTTTGCGCAGCTTAGAGGGCTCAGCGCACCGCCCGCGCCGCGTCCAGGTCGGCCTTGGTGAGGACCGCACGGATCTCCAGACCCAGATCGGCGAGCGGCGTGACGTCGTCGGGTGAGCGGTCGATCGCGCAGACCACGACGTCGACCACCGCGCCACCCCCACGCAGGGCAAGGACGGCGTCGCGGACGGCGCCGCCGGTGGTGATGACGTCCTCGATGATCGTCACCCGCTTGCCGTCGTACGGCGGGCCCTCCGCGAGCTTGCAGGTGCCGTAGGTCTTGGCCTCCTTGCGCACGAACAGCGCCGGGATGCCGAGGATGCCGCTGACGGCGGTGGTGATCGGGATGCCGCCCATCTCCAGGCCGCCCAGCAGGTCGGTCTCGTGCGGGATCAGCTGGGTCATCTCCCGCGCGACGCGGCCGAGGAGCAGCGGGTCGGCCTCGAAGAGGTATTTGTCGAAGTACTCGCTGCTCACCTGCCCGGAGCGGAGCGTGAACTCCCCGGTCAGCCGGCAGGTGGCGTCGATGTCCGCGGCGAGGGTGTCGTCGGTGGTGGTCACGGAGGCGAGGCTACCGGCGGCGCTCGGGCACCCGTCTGTACGTCGTACCCTCGGCGCATGCCGCTCGCCCGACGCCTGCGGGGCATCCCGCCCACGATCTTCTCCCGGATGTCCGCGCTCGCGACGGAGACCGGCGCGGTCAACCTCGGCCAGGGCTTCCCGGACACCGAGGGGCCGGCGAGCGTCGTGGCCGCGGCCGAGGCGGCGCTCGAGGCCGGGCACAACCAGTACGCACCCGGCGTCGGCATCCCCGCGCTCCGGCAGGCGATCGCCGCGCACCAGCAGCGCCACTACGGGCTGACGCTCGACCCGGACACCCAGGTGGTCGTCACGACCGGCTGCACCGAGGGCATCGCCGCGGCGCTGCTCGGCCTCGTCGACCCCGGCGACGAGGTGATCGTGCTCGAGCCCTACTACGACTCCTACGTCGCGATGCTGCAGATGGCCGGCGGGGTGCGGAGCCCGGTCACCCTCCTCGCGCCCGACTTCCGGCTCGACCCCGCCGAGCTCCGGGCCGCGGTCACCGACCGCACCCGGTTCGTCCTCCTCAACTCCCCGCACAACCCGACCGGCACCGTGCTCGACGGCGACGAGCTGCGCGCCGTCGCCGAGCTGGCCGTCGAGCACGACTTGGTCGTCATCACCGACGAGGTCTACGAGCACCTCACGTACGGCGTGCCGCACACGCCGATCTCCACGCTGCCCGGCATGTTCGAGCGCACGCTCACCCTCTCCAGCGTCGGCAAGTCCTACTCGCTCACCGGGTGGAAGATCGGCTGGGCGACCGGCCCGGCCGAGCTGGTGTCCGCCGTACTCTCCGCGAAGCAGTGGCTCACCTTCACCTCCGGCGCACCCCTACAGCCGGCCGTCGCCCACGCCCTCGACCACGAGCCCGACTACCCCCGCGAGCTCGCCGCGGATCTCAGACGACGTCGCGACCTGCTCGTCGACGGGCTCCGCAAGGCCGGCCTCGAGCCACGCGTCTCCGAAGGCACCTACTTCACCACCACCGACATCTCCCACCTCGGCTGGGACGACGGCCTCGCCTTCTGCCTCGCCCTCCCCGACCGCGCCGGCGTCGTGGCCATCCCGACGCAGACCTTCCACGACTCCCACTCGGGCGACCAGCTCGTCCGCTGGGCCTTCTGCAAGGACGCCGACGTCATCGAGGAGGGCGTACGCCGCCTCGCTGCCGCCGACCTCGCCCGCTGACGCCGATTCGTCTGCGACCTCCCATGTAGTTCCCCGCTCAGCGACCAGACGTTTCGGTGGAGCTCGGGTCAGCAGCCCAGGCCCGCACCATCGAGGGAGGCGTCGCGCTCGAGCCCGGCGGCGGCGCCCTGACTGTCGACGTACGGCGCCCTGTATGCGCTGGCATCTGGGCGAATGCCTGTGACGGCGAAAGTGGCGCCGCCGTCCATGTCGTACTCGCCCGCCCCTGATTCGCTGTCGTAGAGCAGCGTCAGCCGAAACTCGACATAGCTGGCATAGGTCGTCGCGTGGATCTCGTAGACCTCCGGATCGGCCTTCGTCACGCGAAGGGTGATGTCGAACGGCTTCCCTCGCGAATCCAGGGGCACGACGGGCTCCTCGTCGAGGAAGACGGACACTTCACGGACCGGCTGCCCTCCACATCCGTGCTCGGGATAGAAAAACCACCCGTCGAGCGGCTTCTCGCGCTTGACGACGTCTACGCGTAGCCCGTGCAGGATCACGGGCGACTCGTCGCGCGCACGCACCGAGAGGCGCAGCGCCAGCGTCTCCGCTGCCACGCCTCCGTGCTCGAGGGCCCAGGTGTTGAGCGCGCCCGAGCCCTCCCGGATGGTCGAGGAGGGAACCTCCTCCGGCCCCGGCGACCCGGTCGGGAAGATCCAGGCACCGTCATGTGCGAGGCCGCGAATCGTGAACTCACCTTGCCGGAGGACGGTCACCTGGAGTCTGCTCCGGCCAACGATGACGTCCTCGACCTTCGGCTCGATCAGCATCGCGTACGCCGTACCGCCGACGGCAGCCACCAACCCGAGGGCGATCATGGTCTGCCCAAGGCTGCCGAGCCGGGTCCACGCTCTCTTGAGGAACGAAGGCTCAGGTTTCGCCACGGGAGGCCTCCCGGTGGGTCGGAGTTGGACTCGCCTCAGTATCTGCCGATCTCGCGCCGAAGGAGATGCCGCATATGGGCCATTGACTGGTGCGGGACGAGTGCGCGCCGTGCCCTGACGCTCCCGACCGGCCGAGCTGATCCGTACGAATGCGAATGGTTCCTCCGCGCCGGCGGATCGACACTCGAAGTCGAGATGCCCCGCTGGAGATGAGGAACCGTCATGGATCGTCAACACACTCTCAAGGCCCTGGCCGGCGCCGCAGTGAGCGCCGTGCTGTTGCTCCCGTTCACCGGTGACGCCGCGGCGCCGCTGCAAACGCCCGACCCTCCGCCCGAACCGGACATCAGGCAGTGCTTCATCGAACAACCGCGGTGGAATGAGGCACTCGACGGCCCTGCGCCGCGCTGTCGGCCCTCCGGGTCTGCGTAAACAGCGTCGGGCATCGACGACCCACGATCAGGGCGTACCCTCGGAGCACCGGCGGAAGGAGACGACTCACGATGCCGGACGGGATCCACTCCCTGCGGTGCTCACGGTCGAATTCACCAACGGCTTGGATGCTCAAGGCACGATCCACCTCGAAGACATCCTTCACCGCCTCCAGCGGGGTGGTCCGACCGATGCGTTCCCATGCGCTCACGCCGACGCTCGTTCGACAGTAATGCGAAACTGCGTGAGTTCCCTGCGATGACACTAGCCAAGGTCTTCACCGCTACCTGAGTGGCGTAGACTCTTCGCGAAACGCCGGGCAGGCGCACGGTCGGCGGCGACCCGTGCGTCATTCCACGGCGGTGACGCTCCGGCTGCGTCGTGATGTGTCGCCAGGCTTCACGGCGCCTCGTCGAGGAGATCATTCGGTGCGATACCCAGCGCACGCTCAAGGTCGCCGGGGGACGTCCCTTGCAGGTATGAGGCGAACTTGTGCGTGGCGGCGCGCATGTGGCCTTGGGCAACACCCTCGGTGTTGTGCAAGCGGTGAGCGATCTCCTTGTAACTCTCGCCTCTTGCTCGGCGGTGGACAACCTCCCTTTGCAAGCGGGTCAACTCAGGCAACTTGCCGGTCCTCGCCAACAGTTCGGCGACGCCGACCAGCGTCGGAGTGATCATCACCTCACCTGCTGCGACCCCCACGATTGAGTCCTCGGTCGTTTGCACACTGTCGGTCTTGTGCACGACGCCGGTGGCCCCAGCCGCCATGCACTGGGCCAGCACGAAGGGTCGTCGTTCCTCGGTGTAGAGGCAGATGCGGTATCCCGCGGCGTGTACTGCGCGGATCGCAACTCGTCCCTGTCGCACGTCTCGGGCCGAGCCGGCCGAGAGGAACAGGTCCAGGACGACCACGTCCACCTGCGGAAGCTCGACCAGGAGGGTCTCGATGTTGGAATGTGGCGGCCCGAAGTCGACTGAGGGAATGGCGGCCGGCAGAAATTCCCGGACCACCGTCGCGTCGTCCACGACCACGGCGCGAACTCGACCCGCTTTCACGAGAGACGTCGACTCTGCCCAGTGATGGTGACCGCTGTGCCCTCCCCTGGGGCTGACGTAGGTTCACCTGCATGGAGCGCTTGCGCAACTCGGCCATCACCTGCACCTCAAGGCCGAACCCCAGAGGCGTAGTTGTGGAATCGAAGCCGACTCCGTCGTCACGCACGACAAGTTCCCAAGTCGAACCGAACTCGTCGGCGTGCACGATCACGTGGTGGGCGTTCGCGTGACGACGCACGTTCTGTAGCAACGTGAACAGTGCACGCTCGAGGACGGCAGCATCTTCGGCGGGAATCACCACACCGCTCGCCAAGCTCGAGATCACGTCGATGGGTTGGTCCCCGAAGTGCTCGATGGCTCGTCTAACGATAACGGTCAGATTCTGCGGTCCACTGCTGGGAACTGGCGAGCCTGGGGAGCATTGGAGGTAGGCGCGAAGACGATTGGCCTCGAGTCGGGCCGCCTTTCGCAAGGGGGCGATCTGCTCACGCGGGGTGTCCTCGTCTCCGAGAAGTCCGAGCAGGCCGGCGGGGTCGTGCATCGTCCATTTCGCGAACGCCATCTCGGCCTCGCGCCCGGCCCGATCTGCGGCTCGCCGCAGCTGGTCATTGTCGTCAGCGATGCCGCGAAGGTAGCCAGTTACCACGCGTGTGGCTCCCGCGTACAGCAAGCAGGTGAGGGCGTTGCCGGCCAGCGTGCCCAGTCCGACGCCAGCGGCCGGCATCGTGGCCACGAGCGTAGTAGCTGCCATCAGGACAGCAACTGACCCCACGGCGTGCCAACTCGGTAGCCAGATCGACGCCAAGGCGACCGCGTTGATGCCGAGGGCACCAGGCCAGTATGCCCATGTTGCTATCAGATGAGTGTCTGGAAGCGCCCATGCAACGACCGGCACGCAGAGGAATGCGACCGCCAGATCCACCCACGCCCACGCCGAGGAATCGAGTCGACGGCGTGTTGCGAGCACGACGCAGAAGGCGAGCGTCACAACGCCCGCGACGACCGCAGTCGCTTCGTAGGGTGCCGATCGTTCCGCGACCGAAAACCCCTCGATGCGCCGACGACGAGTTGGACGAGGATTCCCAAGCGAACGATCAGCGCTCCTGTGGCAATTGCCCGCTCCACCCCCTCGCGGGTCCCCAGGTCAGCAGGAGGAGCCGACTGCGTGGGGGGCACGGGCAACGTCACGGCTCATTGTCGTATGAGTGAGCGGATCGGACTACCCCCATTTCAGTGGGCAGCATCGCGTGCGCTGCCTCTAGGGCGCACGTCCTCGTGCGCTTCTTTGGCGGGCTGTCGATTGCCCCCGCATGGGTGGCATTCTCGCCGCACGGTTCGCAGAGCCGTGCGGGACACCAACGGTGTGGCGTCCCAGGCGGGATCCCAGGGGATCGGCCCCTGAAGACCTGTCACAGGTTTGAGAGGAGGAGGCGCATGAGTCGCAAGTTCATTGGGGCGGTCGCCGTCGCGGCCGTGTTGGCGGTCGGGGCGACGGTACTGCCCGCCGGGCAAGCGTCGGCCAGCGAGGCGGGCAGGATGAGCGCACACGTGGTCCAGGGCTCAGGAAGCGCCACGGGCCGGCGGCAGAGCCGAGGTAGTCCGGCTCAGGGCAACCGTGCTCCAGTCGCGGCACAGCATGGAGCACAGGCGCGGGCTTTTCCGTGGATCCTCCCTCACGCCGTGTACTTGATCGTCCGGTTCGGAATCCCTTGGCTGATCCGATACGCGGGTGACGTGTTCCGGCCGGTCTTCACCAGCCAGGCGCTGCGGCTCTGCTTGTCGCGAGCACGGAGGCAGGGAAACGGCTGGGGCTGGAGCGGCTACTGCCAGAACACCTAGGAGACACGTTCTGGCCGTCCTCAACTCCAACGCACTCTGTCGGAGTTGAGGACGTCGCTTTCGGTCAGGTCAGCGCGTCACGTCGTACATTTGCACAGCCATCGGCACACGCGTCGCCCTTGCCAGTCAGCCGAAGGGCCGTCGCCCCTGTCTGGAGTGCGTCCTTCCGTCGCCGCGAAGCGGCCAAGCCCCAACGCGCCGGTGCTGTCGGCGTCACGGGCGGCGTGGCCGAGAGCGTGGGAGCTCGCGGACTGCACCAGCCACTAGCGGTCCGCCAGGTACGGGTCGGCCCAGGCGCTGATGATCCGCGCCGCGCGCTTGGCCTGATTTCGGCCGGTGAGGAGGTGGTCGGCACCCTCGAGGGACACGAAGCTGCGCGGGTGGCGCGCGGCCCGGAAGATCTCGCTCGCGTTCGCGATGCCGACCGTGTTGTCGGTCGGTGAGTGCATCACCAGGAGCGCACGGCGCAGGCCGCGGATCTGCTCGCGGAGGTCCGCAGCGCGCACATCCTCGATGAAGTGCCGACGCAGGGTGAGCGCCTTGCCGCCGGCCGGAAAGGGCGCCTCGCCGTCGGCGAGAATCCGCTCCACAAGGGCGTCGTAGTTGTGCTCGACGTGACCGGGCTCGTACGGCGCGCCGACGCTCACCACGGCCCGAACCGAGTCGACCTCGTGGGCGGCGGAGATGACCGCCGCCCCGCCGAAGGAGTGCCCCACCAGGAGCCGCACCTCCCGGCCGGACTCGTTCATGGCACGCACCGCCTGGGCGGTGTCGGCGACCTTGTGGGAGAACGACCCGTCGCCCCAGTCGCCCTCGGAGTCGCCGAGACCGAGGTTGTCGAAGCGCAGCATCCCGATGCCCTCGCTGGCCAGCTGCTTGCAGATCCGGCTGGCGGCCGGGCTCCGCATGCCCAGTGTGAAGCCGTGGGAGAAGACTCCCCAACCGCGGGTCGTGCCCGTGGGGTTGTCGAGGAGCCCGGCAAGCATGGGTCCGCTCGTGCTGGGAAACGAGAACCGCGCGGCCACGCGTTCAGCCGGCGGTTGTCGGCTGATCGGGCTCCGGCTGCGCGGCGGCCAGCCGGGCGAGGACCGCCCTGATGAGGACGACCGTGTCAGCCTCGTCATGTCCGAAGCTGAGGAGATAGGCCGTCATCCCGTGGCGGGCAATCGCCAACTCCTCGTCGGTGAGCTGGACGGTGTTCATATCCTCAGCCTACTTCGGCGGGAGCGGCGTCCGGATCGGAACGATCGAGGAGGATCAGGTCATGACCGACGAGGCATTCGACCGGGGCTCATGGGAACGACGCTGGGAGCAGGCCTTGCGTGAGCACGCGGACCAGGTCGCGAGGCGCCCGCCGAATGCGCATCTCCTCGCTGAGATCGAAGGCCTGGGGCCGGGTTGCGCTCTCGACGCGGGGTGCGGGCACGGAGCGGAGTCGATCTGGCTCGCGGCGCACGGGTGGGAGGTAACCGCGGTCGACTTCTCCGTGACCGCGCTCGAGCACGCAAGGTCCACCGCCCGGAGCCTCGGCGCAGACGTGGCCGAGCGCATCGAGTGGGTCGAGGGTGACCTCGCGAGCTGGAGTCCGGCGCCCGGACGCTTCGACCTGGTCAGCTGTCTGTACGTGCATGTGGCCGGATCGGTGGGCGAGATGGTACGGCGGCTCGGCATCGGCGTCGCTCCCGGCGGCACTCTCGTCCTGGTCGGCCACCGACCTGTCGACCCTGAGACGGGTGCACCGACACCCGCAGCGGGCCAGCAGCAGTTATCCGTCGAGGAGGCTGTCGACGCTCTCGACCCGGGCGAGTGGAAGGTCGTCGTCGCCCAGGATCGGAAGCGGGCCGTGGTCGGCACCGGAGTCGATGCGGTGGTGCGCGCGATCAAGCGCGCGTAGCGCCTCAAAGGCGTTGCCGCGCCGGAGACCGTGTGGGAGCCTCGCCAGGTGCGGGTGCTGTGCGCCACGACTGCCAACGACGGCCATTTCGGGCCGCTGGTGCCGTTCGCGCGGGCCTGCGCGGAGGCTGGTCACGAGGTGCGCGTCGCCGCTCCAGCGTCGTACGCCGCCGCGGTGGAGCGGGCCGGGTTCGCCCACGAGCCGTTCGCCGATGCACCGCCCGACCTGATCGGTCCGATCATGGCCAGTCTGCCGGCCATGCCGTTCGAGGAGGCCGACGACGTGGTCCTCCGCGAGGTGTTCGCGCGGATAGACGCCCAGGCCGGGCTTCCTTCTCTCTTGGAGACGGTCGAGCGCTGGCGCCCCGACATGGTCCTCCGCGAGTCCGCCGAGGTCGCCTCGCTCGCCGCGGCGGAGCGGTTCGGCGTACCCCACGTGCACGCCTGCATCGGCATGCACGAGACCACCACCCGCTTCGCCCGAGCCATCGGCGACCCGCTGGAGGGGCTCGGCCGGCTCTCCGGTCTGGCTGCCGGGCGGCTGACGGCCGCGCTCGCTGCCGAGACCGTCCTCAGCCTGGTGCCCGAGATCCTCGACCTTGCGGCCGGCGAGGTGCCAGCGGAGGCGAACAGCTTCATGCGCTTCCACGAGCCCCCTCCGGCCACCGGCAGCCACGGACTCCCCGACTGGGGCGACCCGGACGCCCCGCTGGTCTACGTCACCTTCGGCTCGGTCACCGGCGCGCTGCCTCCCTTCGCCGGGGTGTTCCGCGAGGCGGTGGACGCACTCGCGGACGTCGATGCGCGCGTGCTGATGACCACCGGCCGCAAGCTCGACCCCGCCGACCTCGGACCTCTGCCCTCCAACGCCCACGTAGAGCAGTGGCGGGCGCAGGACGCCGTGCTCGCCCACGCCGCAGCGATGCTCGGGCATGGCGGCTTCGGCACCACCATGGGTGCTCTCGCCGCGGGTGTGCCGCAGGTCGTGATGCCGATCTTCACCTTCGACCAGGTCGTCAACGGCGAGCACGTCGCGGCCGTGGGAGCCGGCCTGACCGTCGAGAGAGGATCCGTGGCGCAGGCCGCAGCCGGGGTCGCCCGTCTGCTCGAGGACCCGACGTACGCCGCGTCTGCTCGCCGCATCGCGGAGGCGATGAGCGAGCTGCCGCCACCCGCCGAGGCCGTGTCCCTGCTGGCCGGCATCGCCGGCTGACCATCGCCGGACGGCGGCACCTGTTGATGGCGACGCCGTCCGACCGTCAGGCTTGCCCCTATGTCGCCTGCGGTCTGTCTGCTCTTCGACACCCGTTCGGACCGCCTGATCCGGGATCTGTGGGCGCGGCTGGAGGACGGCGGGGTGGACACGCTCGCGAGCCACACCCACGGTCGGCACAACCCGCACCTGTCCTACGCGGTGCTGCGCAGCTGGGACCTCGACGAGGTACGACGCACGCTCGCGCGGCTGCCGGACGGCGGGCCGGTCGCTGTCTCCTGCCAGGGCTCGCTGCTGTTCCCGCGCGGGCGGGTCGCGCTTGCGCCGGCGCTGGCGGGCGACGTGGTCAAGCGTCAGGAGCGCGTGGTCGCGGTGCTCGAGGAGACCGGCGCCGACCTCCACAAGAACTACCGGCCCGGCCGGTGGCTGCCGCACATCTCCGTCGCCACCCGGGCCAGCGCCGGCCAGCTCGCGGCGGCGGTCACCGCGATCGCCGGAATGCTCCCGCTCGTCGCGCAGGTCGAGAGAGCGGCGCTGGTCGATAGCGGCACCGGCGAGCCCTGGTCGCTGGCGCACATCCCGTGAGCCGTCGGCGTCCCGCTCGTACGCCGCGTGCCGGCGCTAGCAGCAACCGGCCTCGGGGCCGGTGCCGCCCGACCCGGTGTCGGCGTCGGCCGTCCCGAGCGCATCGGTCGTCTCGTCGATCACCTCGCCCGCGGGGTCGCCGAACGGCAAGTCGCCGATCCCATGGTCGGAGGCGGCCAGCGGGCCCGCGCTCGTGGGCGTGGTCGGCTGGCTCGTGGTCGGCTCGGTCCGGGAGGACTCGGCCGGGGTCGGGTCGTCGGCTGTCGCCGTACCTCTCCCGCAGCAGCACCGCGACCGGGGTCGCCGAACCGCCCGTCGACCCCGTCGTCTCGTTCTGCCCGATAGACGGTCGACCGGCCCGCCACGTTGCCTCACCGTGCCGGCGGATCAACGTGGAACATCGGCGGCGACAGGTCCCGCGGATGTTCCATCATGTTGGCGCCTCGCCGCCAGCTTCCCGAGGTCGCATGTCCCACATCCAGGTGGTCCCATGCTCCTGGCAACGGGGTGGTCCCATCACGCTGGCAAGCGACACGCCGCCGAAGTAGCCGGCCAGGACGCCGACACGCGACGCCGATCGCGTTGGCGCGCCTCGAGACCAGGCGACCCGCCCGCGCACGTACCACACCGACGCGGTGCCGGTGTTCGATGCGGGACACGGACCTCAGCTGGGGCTGTCGGCCGGACGCTTGGGCAGGTCGATGCCGCAGGCGTCCAGGGCTTCCTGGACCTCGGGGTCCTGCAACGCGCGGAAGCCGCCTCCGGGCTCCCCGGATGGAATGTCGCTCGGCAGATCCGAGGGCAGCTCGGTCGGCATGCCCGACGGCGGGTCGCTCGGCTGTCCGGTGGGGAGTCTGTCCTCCAGGCCCGCGGCCTTGAGACATGCCTGGATCTCCTCGAACTGTGCGGTCTCGAAACCGCCCGGGCCACCCGTAGGGGCGCCGGCCGTGTCGGCGGCGGTGTCGGTGTTGCCATCGGAGCCGTCACTACCGCACCCGGTGAGGGTGAGCAGGGCGGCGAGGCCGACCGCGCCGATCGCGGTACGGGTCTTGTTCACTGACTGGGTTCCTTCCGGTTGTTGGTCATCGCAGGATGACCTCGATGGCCTGGAGTCGGCCGTTGCTGGTCGTTCCGGAGACGTCCACGGGGTCGCCCACCTTCACCCCGGAGACGTCGATCCTGGCTTCCCGGACGATGTCGGTGTCGTCGCCGACCTTGATCCGGTGGCGCCTGCCGCCCAGGTCCTCCACGATCCAGACCTCGCCGCGGACTTCGACCACCTTGCCGATGACGGACTTCGCTCCATCGGCGCCGGCCGAGTTGTCAGCAGCTCCCTCCGAGGCGCCTGGCGCGCCGCCCGGGAACCCGCCTTCGGGGAGTCCCGCCGGGAGCTGGCCCCCGGCGAATCCACCGGGACCGGTGGCGCTCTCCACAGCGGAGCCGACGCCGAAGTGCTTCTGGACCATGGCGCCGGCGAGGAAGCACAGCGCGACGACCAGGACGACGGCGAGGGCGACCCGTAGCCGCGATCGCTTCACAGGAGCTGCCAGCCATTCCTCGTCGAGCATCGGGTCGTCGATCACGGTGTCGGTGTCGGTCATGGAGGGTCCTCACTCATAGCGCAGGGCTTCGATCGGGCGCAGGGATGCGGCCCGGTTGGCCGGGTAGAGGCCGAAGAAGAGGCCGATCAGGATGGCGACGCCGAAGGCCAGGGCGACGGAGTACGGCGCGACGACCGGCTCGACGCCGACGATGGTGAAGCGCGAGCCGATCAGGCCGGCGGCCACGCCCACCAGGCCACCGAAGAGGGACAGCAACACCGCCTCCGCGAGGAACTGGCCGATGATGTCGGACCGACTGGCACCGATGGCCTTGCGGATGCCGATCTCACGGGTCCGCTCGGTGACGGTGACGAGCATGATGTTCATGACCCCGATCCCCCCGACCAGCAGCGAGATCGCCGCAACGGCCCCCAGCAGCACGGTGAACGTCTCGTTGGAGGATGTGGCGGCCTCGAGAATCGACGACGCGCTGGTGACGCTGTAGTCGCGATCGGAGGAGCTCACGTCGTGCCGGGCGTCGAGGATCGCTTGGACTTCACCCTGCGCGGCGGACACGTCGTCGGCCGACGTTGCCTTGACCGAGATCGAGCCGAGTGCGCCGTACCCGGACAGGGTGTCCTGGACCGATGTGGCCGGAGCGATGACCCGGTCGTCGGAGTCCATGGGCCCGGTGCTGCCCTTCTCGGCCAGGACGCCGACAACCTCGAACTGGAATCCGTTGAGCGACACCAGCCGTCCGACGATGGCGCTCACCTCCGAGCCGACGAGCTCCTCCGCGACGGACTGTCCGACCAGAGCGACGCGACGATGGGCGTTGTAGTCGTCGTCGGTGAACGCGATGCCGTACCGGACGTCGGTGTTGTCGATGAGCAGATAGGAGGCGGTGCTGCCGGTGAAGGTGTTCACGTCATGGGAGGCACCCGCGTAGGTAGCGGTGACCGACGAGGCGCTGACGACGGGCGCGACGCCGAGCACATGGTCGGCGTCGTTGCTGCTCGCGATCGCCTCGGCGTCGTCCATGGTCAGCTCGGCAGCCCTGGTCGAGGTAGCCGTCTGGCTGGTCATGGTGTCTTCGCCGCCGAGCAGCCCGCCGGGAAAGCCACCGCCGCCGGGGAATCCGCCGCCCCGTCCATCGGCCGACCCGCCGCCCGCGCTTGCGGTGATGGTCAGGGTGTTGCTGCCCAGCGCGCCGATCGAGTCCTGGACGGCTCTGCTGGAGCCGGTGCCGACCGCGACCAGGATGATGACCGCGGCGACTCCGATCAGGATGCCGAGCGTGGTCAGGGCGGACCGGGTCTTGTTGGCCGTCACGCCCTGCCAGGCGAAGCGGCTGGTCTCTTTGACGTTCACCGGGCGTTCGCCCCCGCCGGGTGTTGCCCCTCGGTCCGATTCGCCTGCCACCGAGGGGGTGGTTCATGGACGTCCACCTGGCGGATGTCGGAGACGATCCGGCCGTCGGACATCCGGATGATGCGCTTGGCATGGTGGGCCACCTCGTCCTCGTGGGTGATCACCACCAGCGTGCGGCCGCTGACCGCGAGGTCGTCGAAGAGCGCGAGGACGTCGGCAGTGCTGTGGCTGTCGAGCGCACCAGTGGGCTCGTCGGCGAGGAGCAGCACCGGCTCGGTCACGATGGCGCGGGCGACGCCAACCCTCTGCTGCTGGCCCCCCGAGAGCTCAGCGGGCACGTGATCGGCGCGATCGGAGAGCCCCACCCGTGCCAGCGAGGCGGAGGCACGTTGCGCCCGCTCCGCGGATCGGATGCCCGCATAGGCCAGAGGGAGCTCGACGTTGCGTTGCGCGGTGGTCCGGGCGATCAGGTTGAAGCTCTGGAAGACGAAGCCGATCTTCCGGTTGCGGACCAAGGACAGCTGACGTTCCTCCAGGCGTCGGACATCGAGGCCGTCGAGCAGGTAGCGGCCCGATGTGCCGGCGTCGAGGCAGCCGACGATATTCATCAAGGTGGACTTGCCCGAGCCGGACGCACCCATGATCGCGACGTAGTCACCGTGCTCGACCCGCAGGTCGACTCCGTCGAGTGCCCGGACCTCCGCCTCTCCGTGTCCGTAGACCTTGCGCACTGCGGTCAGATCGAGGACCGGATGACCGCGAGCGACGCGGGTCATCCCGGCCCCCCGACCCCGCCGCCGCCCGGGAACGTGAAGTCAGTGGGCGCTTCGGCCTGCTCCGGCAGCACGACCGTATCGCCGTCGCTGAGTCCACTGAGGATCTCCGTGTACCCGTCACCCTCCAGCCCCGTGACGACCTCGACCGTTCGGGTGGTGCCGTCGGCCGACTCGACGGTGGCGGTCGTGCGGCCTCCGACGGTGGTCAGCGCGCTTGCCGAGACTCGCACGCCGCCCTGCCTGCTGCCGGTGGTGACGACGACCTGGGTGCTCTGGCCGAGCCTGACGCCCTTGGCGTCTCGCAGGGTGACCGTCACGCCGTACTCGACGACGTTGTTGGTCACTGTCTCGGTCGTGTCCACTGCGGTCACCGTGCCGGCGATCTCCTTGCCGCTCGCCGACAGCGTCACGGTGGCCGGTTGTCCGACCCGGACATCGGCGATGTCGGCCTCGGCTACGTCGGCCGTCACCTGGAGCGAATCGGTGCCGGTGAGCATGACGAACCCGGTGGCCTCTGAGGTCGAGGTCCCGGCGCTCGTCCCTGTCGTAGAGTCGGCCGAGCTCGATGCGCCCGATGCGCTCGAGGTGGACGAGGACGGCTCGCCGACCGTGCCGTTGACCTTGGCGACCGTGCCCGCGACCGGCGCCCGCAGCACGGTCTGCCCGAGCGTGGTCTGTGCCTGTGCGACAGCGACCTGGGCGCTGTCGACCTGGGCCTGGGCCGAGTCGACGGCACTGTCCCGAGGTGCTTGTCGATTGACGGCGACCGTGGCCTTGGTCGAGGCGAGGCTCGACTGCGCCGCGGCAAGCTCGTCCCGAGCCGAGGCGACCTGCTGTCGGGCTTGCAGAAGTGTCGAGCCGCGCGTGGCGCGGGCGGTGATCAGGGCCGACCGTGCGGTGTCGACGTCCGCCTGGGCAGTCGTGACGGCCTGCTGGTTCTCCGGGGTGGGATTCGCCCGATAGGCCTCTCGGGCGGCCTGGAGGTCCACGCGGCCATCAGCCAGGCTGTCCTCGGCACGATTGACGGCGGCGCTCTGCTGGCGTCGGGTCAGGCCCAGGGTCTGCTGGGCCGAGCGAAGGCTGGTCCTGGCGCTGCTCACGGAGACCTCCGCCTGGCCGACCGAGCGGCTGTCGCGGGTCTGCTCCTCGCGCGTCTGCCCCTGTACGGCGGCTTCGTACCCCGCCTGGGCCGAGGCGAGCTGTGCCCGTGCCTGTTCGAGCGATTGTCGCGCCGAGGTCTGGTCGACCCGGGCGAGCGCCCGACCCCTGCGCACCTTGTCTCCTTGCTCGACAAGGATCGCGGTGACGACACCGCCGCTGCCCTGGAAGTCGAGGTTGACGGTGGTGCCGGCGGCGATATTCCCGTTCGCGGACACCGTGGCCGTCACCTCGCCGGTGTCCACGGCCGAGGTCTGGGCGGTGGTCGTCGGCTCGCTCCCGGTGCCGCGGACGGTCCAGACGAAGAGCGCGAGCACGAGCAGAACCGCGGCAACGATGACGAGGTTGACGATCACGCCGGTGAGCCCCGAGAGTCGTCGGCGCCTCGGTGTCGGATCAGCGGCCTGGTCGTCCTCGGACAGCAGGCCGGGAAGGACGCTGGTCGACTCCAGGTTGGTCATGCGAGAAGCTCCTTGATCACGTTGGGCCGCGCCGCGCACGGCGATTGAGGCTGGAACCGTCGACCGCCGGGCGCGGCGGGGTGAGAAGGAGCCTGACCGAGCAGTCTCGGAGGCCGCTGCGACGAGACTGGGAGTTCGCTGGGAGTGCATGTCGTCGCCGCCGCCGACCGCAGTCATTCACAGGCAGCGTGCAGGAATCTCCCAGCCGTGTGCCAGCGGCTCCGGTCACGCTGAGGTGCGCACGTCGGCGCATTCAAAGTGAGTGGAGGAAGCGCATGGCGGTCATCACCCCTGACTCGGTGGTCCCGGACACCAGGCTCCTGGTCGTCGAGGACGAGCCGGCCATCCAGGAGATGCTGGTGATGAGCCTGGCATTCGTCGGGTACGACGTGGTTCGCGCCGGCTCCGGGTCCGAGGCGATCGCGCAGGCGGAGACGGGCAGGATCGATCTCGCACTCCTGGACGTGATGCTGCCCGACACCGACGGCTTCGCCCTGCTGCGGCGGCTCCGGCAGGTGCATCCCGAGATGGCCGCTGTCTTCGTGACCGCCCGCGACTCCCTGGAGGACAGGCTCGCCGGGCTCACCCTCGGCGGCGACGACTACGTCACCAAGCCGTTCTCGCTGGCGGAGGTCGTGGCTCGGGTCGGGGTGGTGCTGCGCCGCACTCGACCCGCCGTCGACTCCGAGCCCAACCGGCTCACGTACGCCGACCTCGTCCTCGATGAGGACCGCCACGAGGTTCACCGTGGCGACCGGTCGATCGCCCTGTCGCCGACGGAGTTCTCCTTGCTGAGGTTCCTGATGCGCAACGCCGGGCTGGTCATGAGTCGCGCGCAGATCCTTGACCATGTGTGGCACTACGACTTCAACGGCAACTCAGGGGTCGTGGAGTCATATATCAGCTACCTGCGCCGCAAGATCGACGCGGCCGACCCACCTCTGATCCACACGATCCGCGGTGTCGGCTACGTGCTGCGCGCTCCTGGTGCCTGATGCGTCGTCCGTCTGTCGGACTCTCGATTCGCGCGCGGCTCGTGCTGGGCATGGTGCTGCTCGTCTCGACCGGGCTGGCCGTCGCCAACGTGTCAGGCATCGTGCTGATCCGGTCGTACCTTCTCGACCGCGTCGACGACCAGGTCGGCGCGATCGCACCGACTGCCGAAGAGAGCCTGCCGCCCGGTGTCCCTGCGAACCTGTGTGCCAATCCTCGCGACCCTCAGGGTCTGCGCAGTGACTTCGTGCTGCTCGTCCTGGGCGCCGATGGCGACGTGGCCTGCTCCCTCGGCCCGGATCTCGGGGATTCCGCCCCAGCGTTCGAGCGGGCCGACCTTGCCGGCACCGACGACCTGGTCACCCTGCCCTCAGTCGACGGCGCCGACAGATGGCGGGTGCGCGCCCGATACGACGAGGACGTCGGCCAGACCGTGGTCCTGGCGGTGTCGCTCGCCGACGCCGACGCCACGGTCTCCAGACTGACCTGGCTCTCGGTGCTCGTGAACGGGCTCGTGCTGATGTTCACTGCCGCCGCTGCCTGGGCCATCGCCCGAATCGGGCTGAAGCCACTGGAACGGATCGAGGAGACCGCAGAGCGCATCGCCGCCGGAGACCTCACCGAACGCGTACCGACCTATCGGCGGCACACCGAGGTCGGACGCCTCGCTCATGCGCTCAATGGCATGCTCGTGCAGATCGAGCGTGCGTTCTTCGCCCGTACCGAGTCCGAGACAAGGCTGCGCCGCTTCGTCTCCGACGCCAGCCACGAGCTTCGGACACCGGTGGCCGCGATCCGCGGTCACGCCGAGATGTGGCGCACCGGGATCAGCCACGACCTCGACACCGTCATCAGCCGCATCGAGTCTGAGTCCCTGCGCATGGGCGACCTCGTCGATGACATGCTGCTCCTCGCCCGGCTCGACCAGTCCCGCCCCCTGCAGCAGGCACCGGTCGACCTGCTCAGCCTTGCCACCGATGCTGTGATCGACACCCAGGCCCTGCAGCCGGACCGGGCCGTCGGACTGGACGCCAGCCCCGGCGCCAGCCCGCCGGTCGTGATCGGTGATCAGGCGCGGTTGCGCCAGGTCCTGGCCAACCTGCTCACCAACGCCCTCGCCCACACGCCGGTGTCCTCGCCGATCGAGGTTGCGGTCCGGGCCCGCGACCGCAACGTCGAGATCTCGGTCCGCGACTCCGGACCCGGGATGCGTCCCGAGGTGTTGGCGAAGGTCTTCGACCGGTTCTATCGCGCCGACCCCGGGCGGACCCGCGCCCATGGCGGCACGGGACTCGGCCTGGCCATCGTCAAGTCTCTCGCCGAGGCCCACGGCGGCACCGTCAGTTGCACCAGCGACGTCAGTGCCGGCAGTACCTTCGTGGTCACCCTTCCCCTTGAACCAGGAGTCCCCTGACGACTGGTCGCGCATCAGGCCGGGCCGAGGTATTGGCGAAGGTCTTCGACCGTTGGTTGGTCGAACGAGCTCTATCGGTGGTCGCGCCGCCGAGGGACGAGGCGGCGTGTCGACGAGTTGTGCGACCTCATCCCGCGGCGGATCCACTCAGCGTGCCGGCGTCAACACCCCACGGAAGGGTAGGCCACGATGGCCACCGGGGCTCGACCATCGGGAGCATGCCGACTTCGAGCAGAGTGTGGTGGATCACTCGCACCTGGTACGGGCGATCCGCCACGGTTCTCCGTCGTCAACCGTGAGAGCGCCAACGGCGCAGCGGCCACCATCGGCGAGGCCGATCCCGGGCGACCGAGGGGACCACCTACGGCGCCATCGGCACCGGCGCAAAGAGCGAGGCAGTGCCGTTCGACGGCGGCGCCCTCACCGCGGCCCTCGTCGGCCAGGTCGACACCACCTGCATCCATGTGGGCGAGGAACACACCGTCTGCGAGACGATCGAGATCGCTTTCGCTCTGCTCGCTCCCCGTCTGCCCGAACGTCGCCACACCGCTCCCCTGACCCCGTCCGGAGAACCCATGGCCACCCCGCCCGACACCGTTCCCGACAAACTGCTCGCGGACCTGCGCTCCACACTCGGCCCGAGCGCCGTGCTGACCGACGACGCCGAGGTCGCGCCGTACCTCACCGACTGGACCGGCACCCACACCGGCACTGCAGGCGCGGTGCTGCGGCCGGCGTCGACGGCGGAGGTGTCGACCTGCCTACGGCTCTGCCACGACGCGGGTGTGGCGGTGGTGCCGCAGGGCGGCAACACGAGCCTGGCCTGTGGCGCCGTACCCACGACCGAGCGCCCTCAGGTGGTGCTGTCGCTGAGCCGGATGCGGTCGGTGCGTGAGGTCGACCCGGTGGCCGACACCATCACGGTCGAGGCGGGGGTGGTGCTGCGGACCGTCCAGGAGGCCGCCGCGTCGGCCGGCCGGCTCTTCCCACTGTCGCTCGGCTCCGAGGGGTCGTGCACCGTCGGCGGCAACGTCGCCACCAACGCCGGCGGCACCGCGGTGATCCGCTACGGGATGATGCGCGAGCTGGTGCTGGGCCTCGAGGTCGTGCTGCCCGGCGGCCGGGTGTGGGACGGGCTGCGGCCGCTGCGCAAGGACAACACCGGCTACGACCTCAAGCAGCTGTTCATCGGCTCGGAGGGCACGCTCGGCCTGGTCACCGCGGCCGTGCTCCGGCTCTTCCCCGCCACCCCGCGCCGGGCCACCGCCTGGCTAGCGCTCCCGTCCGTCGAGGCGGCCGTGGAGATGCTCGGCGTGCTGCGTTCGTACGCCGGGGAGCGGCTGACCACCTGGGAGCTGGTGAACCGTCAGGCGCTCGAGCTGGTGCTCGCCCACCTGCCCGGCTCACGCGACCCGTTCTCCATCAGCCACGCGTGGTACGGCCTGGTCGAGCTAGCGGCCGCCGAGGGCGCGACCGGGCTCGACGAGGCGCTCGAAGACGCGATCGGCGCCGGACACGCGCACGACCTCGTGGTCGACGCCGTCATCGCCGGCAGACCCACCCAGCGCGCCGCGTTGTGGTCGCTGCGCGAGGGCGTCTCGGAGGTGCAGAGGCTCGAGGGCGCGACCCTGAAGCACGATGTCGCCCTGCCGATCGGGTCGCTCGCGCGCTTCGCGGCGACGACGGGGCCGCGACTGCTCGACGCGCTTCCCGGAGCTCGGCTGGTCACCTACGGCCACGTCGGCGACGGCAACCTGCACTACAACCTGAACGCACCCCTGGGCCGAGACCCGGATCTCCTCGCCACCGCTCACGCCCTCTCCTCGATCGTCTACGAGGAGGTCGCCGCGCTCGGCGGCTCCATCAGCGCCGAGCATGGGCTAGGCTCCCTCAAGCGCGACGTCGCCGCGGCGTACAAGAGCGACGTCGAGCTCGACCTGATGCGCGCCCTGAAGCGGGCGCTCGACCCGGCGGGCCTGATGAACCCCGGCAAGGTGCTGCCGGACTGAATTCGCCAGGTCGAGTGCTCAGGTGGCTGTATCCCCCGCACACCCCAGCACTCGACCCGAGCGGCCAAGAGCAGCCGAACAGGTCGAGTGCTCAGGTGGCTGTATCCCACACACACCCCAGCACTCGACCTGGGCGGGCCTAGACGGCTCAGCGAGGGCGGCGGGCGACCCACGCGGAGGTCTCGGAGCGAGCGAGGAGCGCCATGGTCACGCCGGCGGCGACTAAGGCCACCACCATCAGCGGCTGGGTGAACACGGCGAGTGCGATCAGGGCGAGCGCGCCACCGGTCGACACCATGAGCACGATCCGCGCCCACCCGGTCCCACGCCAGACCAGGAAGGCGAGCACGATCGCGCCGAGGGCCCAGACAACCAGGCCGGCCGCGGTGACGAAGGTGGCGGCCAGGATCAGGTCGTCGGTGAAGCCGGCCTCTGCGAACTGGGGGTTCTGCCTGTACAGCTCCTCGAGGACGGGCTCAGGGTCGAGAGCCACCATCACGGTGCCGATGACGGTGATGACGATGCCGAGCGAGCTGAAGAACCAGGTCAGCAGGCAGGACCACACCACTGCCCTCGGGCGACGCCGCTGGACCGGTACGGCGGCGGGTCCGGCGGGCACGCCGAACGGCGGCTGCTGCCGCGACTGCGGCGCGGGCCGGGCCGCGCCGTAGCCGACGATCGGCCGCGGGCCCGGATCCGGCCGCTGCTCGGGAGGCAACGGCGGCGGCCAAGAGGCACGCGCGGAGCCCCCCTCACGATCTCTCCGCCTCGCCTCGGGCGCCGCCGCCTTGCCGTCGAACCAGTCGCGAGCCGGCTGCAGCCACAGCATGAACGCCGCGACCGCCACGAGCGAGGAGGTGAAGCCGCCCGTCACCAGGCCCGCCAACAGCAGCGGTACGGCGACGACCGTGAGCCCGGTACGCGCCGCGCGGTTGCGCTGGAGCACCGACCAGCCCAGGATCACCGCCGCGGTCGCGCAGCCGGCCGAGACCATGCCGACGACCCGCATGATGGCGAGCACGCCACTGACCGTCAGCCCGCTGCCGGAGCCCGGCGGCTCCGAGAGGAACCTCTCCACCGACTCACGGGTCTCCAGCGAGTGCAGGCCGGCGATCATGTCGACCACGAAGAGGACGACCAGCGCCGAGCCGATCATGACCATCCACGCGGCCAGGGTCACCTGGCGCGGGCGGGGAAGAGTCTCCTCGGTCATGTCCCCATTTCACCAGAACGGCCCAACGGAACCTCATCGCCTGGCTCGCTGGGGTTTCGCGACGCCTCGTTCGTACCTCGCGAGGCTCCTCAACCAGCGGTGGGTCGTAGCACCAGTCCGCCGTCGCCGGTGTCGACCACGACCTTGCCCCCGTCGACCACCTCGCCACCGATCAGCATCACCGCGAGCCGGTCACCGATCGCGGTCTGGATCAGGCGACGCAGCGGGCGGGCGCCGTACGCCGGGTCGTAGCCGGTCTCGGCGAGCCAGGTGCGCGCCGCGTCGGTGACCTCGATCGTGATCCGCCGGCCCGCGAGCCGCCTCTGTAGCAGCGCGAGCTGGAGGTCGACGATGTGCGCGAGCGCGTCCTTGCTCAGCGCCTCGAACAAGACGACCTCGTCGAGGCGGTTGAGGAACTCGGGCTTGAAGTGCGCCCGCACCACGCCCATCACGGCCTCCTTCCTCGCCTCCGACGACATCGTCGGGTCGACGAGGAAGGTGGAGCCGAGGTTGCTCGTCAGGATCAGCAGCGTGTTGCGGAAGTCGACCGTGCGGCCCTGGCCGTCCGTCAGCCGGCCGTCGTCGAGCACCTGCAGCAGGATGTCGAAGACCTCGGGGTGGGCCTTCTCGACTTCGTCCAGGAGGACGACGGAGTAGGGGCGACGACGCACCGCCTCGGTGAGCTGGCCGCCCTCGTCGTACCCGACGTAGCCGGGAGGGGCACCGACCAGCCGCGAGACCGAGTGCTTCTCGGAGTACTCGCTCATGTCGATGCGCACGATCGCCCGCTCGTCGTCGAAGAGGAAGTCTGCGAGCGACTTGGCCAGCTCGGTCTTGCCGGTGCCGGTCGGCCCCAGGAAGAGGAAGGACCCGGTCGGCCGGTTGGGGTCGGCGATGCCGGCCCGTGAGCGGCGTACGGCGTCGCTCACCGCGTTGACCGCCGCCTCCTGGCCGATGAGCCGCTCCCCGATCACCTGCTCCATCTCGAGAAGCTTGGCGGTCTCGCCCTGCAGCATCCTGCCCGTGGGGATGCCGGTCCAGGCCTCGACGACCTCGGCGATCTGCTCGGAGCCGACCTCCTCGCCGACCAGCGGAGCGTCGTCTCCGGTGGTCGAGCCCCGTCGAGACCCCGCCGCCTCGCTCGCCTCGACCCGCTTGATCTGCTCCTCCAGGGCAGGGATCCGGCCGTACTGGATCTCCGAGGCCTTCTCCAGGTTGCCCTCGCGGAGCAGCTTGTCGGCCTCCATGCGCAGCTGGTCGAGCTGACGGCGGAGCTCACCCTCGCCCTCGAGGGAGGCCTTCTCACGCTCCCACCGGATCTCGAGTCCGCGCAGCTCCTCCTCGCGGTCGGCGAGGTCGGCCCGCACCTTCTCGATGCGGTCCTTGGAGGCGTCGTCGGTCTCCTTGGCGAGCGCGAACTCCTCCATCTTGAGCCGGTCGACCTGTCGGCGGAGCTGGTCGATCTCCTCGGGAGACGACTCGATCTCCATGCGCAGCCGGGACGCGGCCTCGTCGATCAGGTCGATCGCCTTGTCGGGCAGCTGTCGGCCGGTGATGTAGCGGTCGCTCAACGTAGCGGCCGCTACAAGCGCCGCGTCGGTGATGCGGACGCCGTGATGCGCCTCGTACTTCTCCTGGATGCCGCGCAGGATCTGCACCGTGTCCTCGACCGAGGGCTCGCCGACGAAGACCTGCTGGAAGCGGCGCTCCAGCGCCGGGTCCTTCTCGATGCTCTCGCGGTACTCGTCGAGCGTGGTCGCGCCGATCATGTGCAGCTCTCCGCGGGCGAGCATCGGCTTGAGCATGTTGCCGGCATCCATCTGCGAGTCGCCGCCGGCGCCCGCGCCGACGACGGTGTGCAGCTCGTCGATGAAGGTGATCAGCTGCCCGCCGGCGTCCTTGATCTCCTCGAGGACGGCCTTCAGCCGCTCCTCGAACTCGCCGCGGTACTTGGCGCCCGCGACCATCGCCGCCAGGTCGAGGCTGAGCAACCGGCGTCCCTTCAGGGAGTCGGGCACGTCGCCGGCCACCACGCGCTGGGCGAGGCCCTCGACCACGGCGGTCTTGCCCACTCCGGGCTCGCCGATGAGCACCGGGTTGTTCTTGGTACGTCGCGACAGCACCTGGACGACCCGCCGGATCTCCGCGTCACGGCCGATGACCGGGTCGAGCCGCCCGTCCTCCGCGGCCTGGGTGAGGTCGACCGAGTACTTCTCCAGTGCCTCGTACGTCGACTCCGCCTCCTGGCTGGTCACCCGGCGGTTGCCTCGCACGGCGGTCAGCCCCTCACGGAGCCCGTCGGCGGTCAGGCCGGCACCGACGAGCACCTTCTGAGCACTCGACTCGACGGTCGCGGTGCTGATGAGCAGGTGCTCGGTGGCGACGTAGTCGTCCTTCATCGAGGCGGCCAGGTCGATGGCGCCGGCCAGCACGCGGGTGAGCGCCGCCGACGCCGCGGGTTGCTGCACCGTCGAGCCGCTCGCCCGCGGCAGCACCTGCAGCGCCCCCTCGGCCGCCGCGGTGAGGACGGCCGGGTCCACGCCGCACTTCGCGACGAGGCTGCGGGCCGTGCCGTCCTCCTGGCGCAGCAGCGCGACGAGCAGGTGGATGGGCTCGGTGGTGGTGTTGCCCGCGGTGGTCGCGGACAGCTGCGCTGCCTCGATGACCTCGCGGCTCCGGGTGGTGAACCTCTCGGCTCCGAACTGGCTCAAGCGATTTCCCTTCAGGTGTCGACGCCGGCCCCAACTGTGGCCGCTGATGGTGACAACACGCCAGGAGTTGAGTCGATTCCCCTCAACTTTGCCTGGTCGCAATCGTCCATCCCCAGCGGACTCGACCTGACGCGCTCGAACCGATCGTGATTGGATCACGTCGTACCCGAGAGCAGGAAGCACCCGTCAACTGGCAAGAAGGGGGCACTCACGTGTCCATGAAGTCCCTGTCCAAGAAGCATGTCCGAATCGGACTGTTGGCAGCCGTCGGCCTCGTCGCCACGATGCTGCCCTACGGCACGGCCAACGCCACCCAGACCTCCACCACGGTGCAAGCCGCCGGCTCGGCGCCCGAGATCCTCGGGTCCGCGCCCACGGTGGCCCGCACGAAGCTCCTCGCGCCCTCACGGCGTACCTCCCGCGACCGCGTGGTCACCTTCCGCGGCGAGGCCCTCCCCGACCGTGCGGCCGGGCAGCGGATCGCGTTCAACCTCTTCGACGACGCCGCGTTCGAGGGCACCGTCGACCACCGCCAGGTCAACGAGGGCTACACGGAGTGGCGCGGCAGCCTGAGCGGCGTCGAGCTCGGCAGCTGGGCCGCCACCCGGACCGGCGGCATCTTCATGCTCACCGTCCACTCCCCCGAGGGCGTCTACGAGGTCACCCCGGCGACGGAGGGTGCCACCGCCTACCGAGTCGCCCAGGTGCGGCAGGACCAGGGCGACGAGGGCGAGAGCGACACCCGCCCGGCCAGCTCGTTCAAGGCACCGCCGGTCAAGGGCGGCGACGCCTCCAAGCTCACCTACCGGATGCCGGCGAAGCCCGCCGCGCGCACCACGCCCAGCACGATGAGGGTGGGCCGCTCGACCCCGGGCGCGCTGCAGCGCAAGGACTCCAAGAAGATGTTCGACATCGCCCTCGTGTGGAGCCCGCAGGCCGCGGCGGCGTACGGCGGTGACGGCGCGATGGCCGCCGCCGCCGCCCAGGCGGTGGCCCTGTCCAACCAGATCTACGCGAACTCGGGCGTCAAGACCTCGATGCGCCTCGTCGGCGCCGCCAACACCGGCGTCAACGAGGTCGGCGACTTCGAGACCGACCTCAAGCAGCTCACGAAGGGCAAGGCCGGCTACAGCAACACCCGCTCCTACGCCAACAGCGTGCACGCCGACGCGGTGGGGCTGTTCATCCAGAGCAACGGTAGCTACTGCGGCCTTGCCTGGCTCAACGCCAAGTCCAAGCGCATGGCGACCTCGGTCGTCTCGCCCGAGTGCATCAGCTACTTCACCGTCACCCACGAGGTCGGCCACAACCAGGGCGCGACCCACGACCGGTACGTCGACCGCAACTACTACTACAAGTACGGTCACGGCTACGTGAACCTGGCCGGCCAGTGGCGGACCGTGATGGCCTACCCCACCGAGTGCGTCGACAACGGCATCCCCACCGGCTGCACGCGGGTCGGCTACATGTCCAACCCGAGGGTCTCGATCGCCGGCTCGAAGGGCGGCACCAAGAGGTACGAGAACAACGCGAAGGTCCTCAACAAGACCGCCAAGCGCATCGCCCGCCTCGAGCAGAGCCAGATCTACGGCGCGAAGGTCAAGATCAAGGGCAAGGTCAAGGCGAAGAAGAAGGTCCGTGCCAAGACCAAGAAGGGCAAGTGGAGCCCCGGCCGGGTGAAGATCAAGTTCCAGTGGTTCGTCAACGGCACCCACGTCAAGAACGGCGCCAAGCTGAAGCTCCGCAAGGAGTGGAAGGGCGGCACCGTCGCGGTCGCGGCCATCGGCAGGAAGCGCGGCTACGCGGACGTCGTGATCTGGTCCAAGACCAAGACGATCTAGTAAGCACTGGATGCCTTCGCGCACAGCGCGCAGTGAGGGCCACCCCGGGGCAGCCGCCCCGGCGGTGGCCCTCACCCTTGCCGCCCTCCTGGTCGTCGGCGTGACCGGATGCGGGGGCGATGACGACCCAGCGGCCGAACCGCCCGCGTCCTCGCCGGCCGGCGCGACGCCGGAGCCCACCGATCCCGGGTCGACTGCTCCGGTCGCCGACCACGAGCTGTTCCTGCCCGTCGACGATGCGCCCTCGCCGACCGGCAACACCTACGCCAAGCGCGCCCGCGTCGTCG
Organism: uncultured Actinomycetota bacterium; assembly: GCA_963767345.1. Taxonomy (GTDB): domain Bacteria; phylum Actinomycetota; class Actinomycetes; order Propionibacteriales; family Nocardioidaceae; genus Nocardioides. The sequence continues at coordinate 1,518,437 of CAVYDO010000003.1, read as the reverse complement.
AGCTCAACACCGATCTGCTGACGACCGGCGGCGGTCCGACCGAGGTAACGCTGACGCCCTTCCCGGACCTGAGCTACACCACGTCGCTGACGTACACCGAGACCGGTGGCATCGAGCAGTGGACCGGCAAGCTGGTGGGTGTCCGTAAGAGCACCGTGGTCATCGTCGCGGTGGAGGGCGTCTACAACCTCCACGTCTCCAGCCCCGAGGGCGCCTTCGAGATGACCGCGACCGGTGCCGGCGGCTCGTACGTCGTCAGCGAGCTCGACCCCGACGCCTTCCCCAGCGAGGGGCACGTGACCCCGTCCGGCGGCTGACGCGGCCGCGTCCGCCGTGAGGTCCGCCGAGAGGCCCTCGGTCGATGGCATCCTGACAAGCGCCACCGACCGAGGAGGGCCCCTTGCCAGTCAGCAGCATCCCCCGACGTTTGGGTGTCGCGACCACCCTGACCCTGATGACCGCACTCGTCCCCGCCGCGCCCCCGGCGATCGCCCGGGCGGACGCCGACCGGCCCTCCCCCGCCGGCGCCCGGCCGACCAGCCAGGCTGCCGACCTGCTGCGGCCGGCGCGGGCCCGTCGCACGGCGGCGACGGCGCGACCGTCATCCCCCTCCTCGCGGGTGCGGTTGACCGAGGTCTCCCACCGGTTGCTGCCCGACCGGGCGGCCGGCCAGCGGATCGGGCTCAACCTCTTCGATGACGCCGACTTCACCGCGGTCGTCGACGACGCATGGCGGGTCCGGCGCCGCGGCACCATGCCGTCGTACCACGTCTGGAGCGGCCATCTCGCCGACGTGAGGGGCGGCTACTGGCTCGCGGTGCGCACCGGCGACGGCTACCTCTACCACGTCGGCAGCACCGAGGGCGTCTACGAGATCTCCCCCGCCGCCGGCGACACCTACCAGGTCGGTCAGGTGCGTCAGCGCGACGAGGGTGACGACGCCGTGCCTGCTGAAGAGTGGTCTCGACACGCTCGTACCTCGCGTCGGCTCGACCAGCGATCGGTGGTCGAGCCCGCGAGCGCCCTTCGAGACGCCTCGTCTCTCGGCTCCTCAGGACAGGCACCGAGCGGTGTCGAGACCACTCAGCGAGGAGACGACGGCAGCGTCATCGACGTCGGCTTCGCCTACACCCCGCAGGCCGCCGCCGAGTCGGCGGGAGCCGCCAACCTGCAGGCGAAGATGGCGCTCGCGATCGCCCAGACCAACCAGGGCTACGCACAGTCCGGGGTGTCCACCCGGCTCAACCTGGTCGGCGTGGCCGCGACCGGCGACGAGATCGGCTCGGCGCGCGTCGACCTCGACGCGGTCACCAACCCCGCCGACGGCAGGTACGACGAGGTGCACGCGTGGCGCAACACGGTCCGCGCAGACCTGGTGCAGCTGTGGACGGACGGCGACGAGCAGAGCTGCGGCATCGCCTGGCTCAACGGGCCGCAGGAGCAGGCGTTCAGCGTGGTCGACCAGCAGTGCGCGACGGGCAACTACACCACCGGGCACGAGCTGGGTCACAACCAGGGCCTGACCCACGACCACTTCGTGGAGTCGCAGGGCGCCTACCCCTACGGCTTCGGCTACGTCCACGTCTCCGGAGGCGCGAGCTGGCGCACCGTCATGGCCTACGTCAACCAGTGCCAGGCCGCCGGGGTGCCGCCGTCGTACTGTCCCCGCCTCCTCTACTTCTCCAACCCCGGCGTCAGCTACGGGGGCGCGCCGACCGGTGCGGGAGACGCCGACAACGCCCGCGTGCTCAACGAGACGTCGGCGAGGGTCGCGTCGTACCGTGCCGGCCCAACGCTCACCGGCACGCCGCGGTACGGCGGGACCCTGACGATCGTCCCGGGCGCACTCCCGCCGGGGAGCGCGATCACCGGCTACCAGTGGTACCTCAACGGACAGCCGGTCGCCGGTGCGGTCGCGCCCTCGGTCCAGGTGCCGCTGGAGTGGATCGGCGGCGGCGTCTCAGCGGCGTACACGGCCAACGTCCCCGGCCAGCCGCCGTTGACCGAGCAGACCGGCGCCGTCGCGATCGGCTACGGCCTGGTGGCGACGACGAAGCCGCGCCTCAAGGCCAAGAGGTCGAAGCGCAAGGGCCGCGTCTTGAAGGTCAAGATGAAGCCGTGGGCGCCGGTGCCGGCGTACAAGTACAAGTGGTTCCGCGGCAAGTCGCGCATCAAGGGCGCGAAGAAGCGCACCTACGCCCTCACCCGCCGCGACCGCGGGAAGAAGATCCGCGTCAAGGTCACCGGCAGGCTGACCGGCTACGAGAAGGCGATCGTGTACAGCAAGCGCAAGAAGATCCGCCGCTGACCCTGACCAGCCCGGGTGGCGATATATCGCTGGGGTAGTCCGCTAACTTTCGCACCGATTTTAACGATCCAACCGTGCGAAAGTTCGCGGACTACCCCGAATTTGTCAGTGTCCCCGCCGCCAGACCACGACCTGCTGGCCGGGTACGGCGGGGTGGAGGGCAGGCAGCCGGCTGGCCGGCTTCGCGGGTGGGGCCGAGCCCGCCGAGAGGGCATCGCGGAGTGCGTCGCGGGTGGCGACGAGCTCGGCCGCGAGCTCCGCGTTGCGCCGCTGCAGCGCGTCGACCCGGTGCTCGAGCTCGAGGATGCGGCGTACGCCCTCGATGCCGATCCCGGCAGCGGTCAACTGGGCGATCGTGCGGAGATGGTCGAGGTCGCGCACGCTGTAGCGCCGACCGCCACCGCCCGTCCGCCCCGGGGTGATCAGGCCCATCCGCTCGTAGGCCCGCAGGGTCTGCGGGTGCAGACCCGTGAGCTGGGCCGCCACGCTGATCACGTAGACCGGCGCGTCGGGAGGTGGTGGGTCGGCGGCGAACGGGCGAGGCATCGGCGGCTACTCCGTCACTCGCCGCCCGGGAACAGGTTGCCCCGGATCGGCCGGCCGGCGGTGGCGACCCGGTATGTCTCCAGCGCCTCGCGCGCGGACGGGTCGAGGTTGGCCGGCACCTGCACCTCGACGGTCGCGAGCAGGTCACCGCGGGTGCCGTCCTTCTTCGCCGCGCCCTTGCCTCGGACCCGGAAGGTGCGACCGTTGGGCGTGCCGGCCGGCACCCGCAGAGTCACCGGCGACCCGCCCAGGGTCGGGATCCGGATCTCCGCGCCCAGAGCCGCCTCGTCGAAGGTGACGGGGACGTCGAGGGTGAGGTTGTCGTCCTTGCGGCCGAACAGCGCGTGCGGGGTCACCTTGACCGTGACGTAGAGGTCGCCGGCCGGTCCCCCCGCCTCACCCGGAGCACCCTTCCCACGCACCCGGATCCGCTGGCCGTCCTTGACGCCGGCGGGGATGCGGGCCGAGATGGTGCGGGCCGAGGTGCCGCGCCCGGAGCCGTGACATGTCGGGCACGGCTCGTCGTAGACCAGCTGCCGTCCGCCGCAGGCGGGGCAGGTCTCGTTGAGCGAGAACGCCCCGCCGACGGTCGAGACGACGAAGCCGGCTCCCTCACACTCGGGACAGATGTGCGGCCGGGTGCCGGGCTTGCCGCCGGTGCCGTTGCAGTCGGGGCAGGCCGCCTCCGAGGACAGGCGCAGCGAGATGGTGACGCCGTCCATCGCGTCGGTGAACGAGATGGTCGCGCTGGTCTCGATGTCGGCGCCCTTCACCGGGCGGGCCTGCGGGCGCTGCTGGCGCCCGAAGCCGCCGAGGAAGTCGCCGAACATGTCGCCGAGGCCACCGCCGGCACCACCTCCTGCGCGGTCGCGGAGCAGGTCGTTGAGGTCGAAGCCGCCGGGCCCGCCGGCACCGCGCCCGAAGCCGCCGCCGGCGAACATCGAGCGCGCCTCGTCGTACTTCTTCCGCTTGTCGGGGTCGCCGATGACGTCGTACGCCTCGGCCACGGCCTTGAACCTCTCGTGCTTCGCCTCGTCGCCGGGGTTGGAGTCGGGGTGGTTGGCGCGCGCGAGCTTGCGGTAGGCCTTCTTGATCTCCGGCTCGGTCGCGTCCTTCTTGACGCCGAGGACCGAGTAGAAGTCCTTGTTGGCCCAGTCGCTGCGGATGCCCGTGTCACTCATCGCTCACCCTCCTTCCCCCTCACGTCCGAGGTGGGTCGACGACCAGCACCTGCGCCGCCCGCACGACCCGGTCGCCGATCTTGTAGCCCGCCTTGGCGACCACCTTGGCCGTGGTCACCTCGACGCCGGAGTCCTCGCCGATGTGGCTCAGCGCCTCGTGCACCGTCGGGTCGAAGGCGTCGCCGGGGCTGCCGAACTTGGTCAGTCCCAGCCCTCCGACGATCCGCTCGAGCTGCTCGGCCACGGCCTTGAAGCCGTCCTCGAGCGGCCCGTGCTCGCGCGCTCGGTCGATGTTGTCGAGCACCTCGATGATCGAGGAGAGCACGGCGTACGTCGCGTTCTCACGGATCAGCTCCCGGTCACGGTCGACCCGGCGCTTGTAGTTGAGGTACTCGGCCTGGAGGCGCTGCAGGTCGGCCGTGCGCTCGGCGAGCGCCGTACGCACCACGGTGAGATCGTCGGCCCCCTCGGCGGGGACACCCCCCTCGACCTCGGCCAGATCGGCCGGTTCGAGGGGAGCGCCCTCCTCCATCATGTTGTCGACGCCGGAGATGTCCTCGGCCTGAGCGTCGGACGTGTGGCGATCCGACGCGGCGGTCACTTGGTGTCACCCTCCGTCGTGCTGCCGCCGTCACCGTCGGTCGGCTCGCCGGCCGGCTCGTCCACGATCTCGGCGTCGACGACGTCGTCGTCGGACTCGCCCGTCGCCCCGGTGCTGCCACCGGCCGCGGCCTGCTCGGCCTCGGCGGCGGCGTACATCGCGGCACCCATCTTCTGGCTGGACTCACCGAGCTTGGCGATGCCGGCGTTGATGGTGTCGGGGTCGGCCTCGGCGTCCTCGAGGGTCGCCTTGAGCGCGTCGAGATCGGTCTGGACCTCGGTCTTGACGTCGTCGGGGATCTTGTCGCCGTTGTCGGCCAGGAACTTCTCGGTCGTGTAGACGAGCCCGTCGGCCTGGTTGCGGGCCTCCACCGACTCGCGGCGCTTGGCGTCCTCGGCGGCGTACTCCTCCGCCTCCTTGACCATGCGGTCGATCTCGTCCTTGCCGAGCGCCGAGCCTCCGGAGATGGTCATCGACTGCTCGCGGCCGGACGCCTGGTCCTTGGCCGAGACGTGGACGATGCCGTTGGCGTCGATGTCGAAGGTGACCTCGATCTTGGGCACGTTGCGCGGCGCCGGCGGCAGCCCGGTCAGCTCGAAGTTGCCGAGCGGCTGGTTCTGCGACCACATCGGGCGCTCACCCTGGGCGACCTTGATCTCGACCGAGGGCTGGTTGTCGTCGGCGGTCGTGAAGATCTCGCTGCGCTTGGTCGGGATCGTGGTGTTGCGCTCGATGAGCGTGGTCATCACGCCACCCTTGGTCTCGATGCCGAGAGACAGGGGCGTGACGTCGAGGAGCAGCACGTCCTTGACCTCGCCCTTGAGTACGCCGGCCTGCAGTGCGGCGCCCACGGCCACGACCTCGTCGGGGTTGACGCCCTTGTTGGGCTCCTTGCCGCCGAGCAGGTCCTTGACGACCTCGGTGACGGCCGGCATGCGGGTCGAGCCGCCGACGAGCACCACGTGGTCGATGTCGCTGATCGCGACGCCCGCGTCCTTCAGCACCGAACGGAACGGCGCCTTCGTGCGGTCGAGCAGGTCGGCGGTGAGCTTCTGGAACTCGGCGCGCGTCAGCTTCTCCTCGAAGTGCAGCGGCCCGGACTCGCCGTGAGTGATGTAGGGCAGGTGGATCGTGGTCTCGGAGCTCGAGGACAGCTCGATCTTGGCCTTCTCGGCGGCCTCTTGGAGGCGCTGCTTGGCGATCTTGTCGGCCGACAGGTCGACGCCGTTGTTGTCCTTGAACTTCTTGACCATCCAGTCGACGACGCGGTTGTCCCAGTCGTCGCCTCCGAGGTGGTTGTCACCGCTGGTCGCCTTCACCTCGACGACGCCGTCGCCGATCTCCAGCAGCGACACGTCGAAGGTGCCGCCGCCGAGGTCGAAGACCAGGATCGTCTGGTCGTCGCCCTTGTCGAGGCCGTAGGCCAGCGCGGCCGCGGTGGGCTCGTTGACGATGCGCGAGACGTTGAGGCCCGCGATCTCACCGGCCTCCTTGGTCGCCTGGCGCTGGCTGTCGGAGAAGTACGCCGGCACGGTGATGACCGCATCGGTCACGGTCTCGCCGAGGTACGCCTCGGCGTCGCGCTTGAGCTTCTGCAGCACGAACGCGCTGATCTGCTGGGGCGTGAACGACTTGTCGTCGAGATCGACGCTCCAGTCGGTGCCCATGTGGCGCTTCACCGACCGGATGGTGCGGTCGACGTTGGTCACCGCCTGCCGCTTGGCGACCTCTCCGACCAGGACCTCGCCGTTCTTGGCGAAGGCCACGACGGACGGGGTCGTCCGGGCGCCTTCGGCGTTGGCGATGACGGTGGGCTCGCCACCCTCGAGTACGGCGACGACGCTGTTGGTCGTGCCGAGGTCGATACCGACCGCTCGAGCCATGTTTGCTACCTCCATGCTTGTGATTGGTGCTGTGGTTGTTACGCGTCCAGTCGATCTCCGACTGCAGCGGGAGTTCTAGGGTCGTGACCAGCGCCCGGCGGCCTCACGACATCTCTCGACGCACATGATGCCGTCCTGCCGGGAGCACTGGCAAACAAGTTGAGTGTCTTGGACTCAACTTCTCATACCGCTCCAACGGGGCGGCCGTCGGGTTTGTTCCGCCGACCCGGCCCCCGTTTTCGATCGACCTGGGTCAGCGGGAGACTCGGCCGAGATCGGCGAGGTGCTCCTCGGCGAAGGCGAGTGACTCGGCGAGGTCCTGCTCGCGATCCTGGCGGGTCGGGCAGCGGCGGGTGTTGATCTCGACGACGACATGGCCGCCGAAGCGGGTGGCCACCAGGTGCTGGAGCAGGTCCGCCGCACCCGCCGTACCCCGGCCGGGAACCAGGTGCTCGTCCTTGGCCGACCCGGTGCCGTCGGTGAGGTGGACATGCCGCAGCGAGTCACCCATCCGCTTCGCTAGCTCGACCGGGTCTGCGGCGGCCACCGCGGCGTGGGAGAGGTCGAGGGTGGTGTTGGCGTAGCCCTCCGTGGACGGGTCGGACCCGGGCAGGTACATCTCCATGCCGCGGCCGCGGGCGGCTCGCCACGGATACATGTTCTCGACCGCGAAGGCGATGCCGGTGGAGTTCTCGAGCGCCGCGATGCCCTCGACGAAGGACGCGGCGTACTCGCGCTGCCACCGGAAGGGAGGGTGGACGACGACCACGTCCGCCCCGACGAGGTGGGCTAGGTCGGCCGAGCGCTGGAGCTTGCCCCATGGGTCGGTGCCCCACACCCGCTGGGTGAAAAGCAGGCACGGGGCGTGCACCGCGCACACCGGGAGCTCGTGGTGGTCGGCGAGCTGCCGGACCGTCTCCTCCTGCTGGCTCAGCGCATCGATGCCGACCATCACCTCGACGGCGTCGTAGCCCAGCTTCGCGGCGTAGGAGAAGGCATGGGCGGTCGACTCGGGATAGACCGAGGCATTGGACAGAGCGATCAACCGAGCACGCTCATCCGGTCGAGCCGCTCGAGGATGAGGCCCTCCCGGAGCGCCCACGGGCAGATCTCGAGCTCGTTGAGGTCGAAGATGCTCATGCACGCCTCGGCGACCAGCGCACCGGGCACGATCTGATGGGTGCGGCTCGAGGAGACACCGGGAAGCACGGCGAGATCGTCGGCGCTCAGCTCCACGAGCTTGGGGATCCAGCCGGAGAGGTCCTCGAGGCTCAGGACGCGCGGCACGAGCGGCCCGTCGCCGGCAGGCGCCGCTCCGCAGATGCGGGCCAGGGAGCGGAAGGTCTTGGACGTCGCGGCGGCCCGGTCCGGGGCGCCGGAGCGAAGCAGCTGGCCGGCGTCGCGGGCGATCTCAGCCCGGATGGCCTTGCGCAGCTCGCGCAGCGTCTCGGCGTCGGGGGCCCCGGTGAACCACTGCCGAGCCAGCCTCGCGGCGCCCAGCGGGAGCGACCAGGCGACATCAGGAGACTCCTCGACGCCGGCCGCGATCTCCAGCGACCCGCCGCCGATGTCGAAGACCGCGAGTCGGCCGGCCGACCAGCCGAACCAACGCCGTACGGCGAGGAAGGTAAGCCGTGCCTCGGACTCACCGGAGAGGACCTCGATGCGGACACCTGTGCTCTCCTCGACCTCGGCGAGGACGTCGTCGGTGTTGACGGAGTCGCGGACCGCGGAGGTGGCGAAGGCCAGCATCTCCTCGCAGCCCTTCTCCTCTGCGACGGTGACCGCCGTCGCGGTGAACGCGGTGAGCGCGTCGATGCCAGCGCGGTTGACGGCACCCTCGCCGTCGAGGTGCTCGGCGAGCCGCAGCGGCTCCTTGTGTGAGGACGCCGGCAGCGGAGCAGCGCCGCCGTGGGCGTCCACCACGAGCAGATGCCCCGTGTTGGAGCCGATATCCAGCACGCCCAACCGCATGCCCGTCAAACTACCCGCCCGGCCGGTCCCTCGGGGTTCGGTCCCAGCGAGTGACCCGGCCGCACCGGCCCGTCGGCCTGCGGCCGATGGCGAGAAGACCGGCGAGGACCCCGGGCGCGGATAGGGTTGACGTTGTGCCGGAGGTGGAGCTGGGGTTCCCACGAGCGTTCGTGGAGTTCGAGGACCCGTCCGATCCGGGCGACGGCGGCCAGGTCTTCCGATGCGACCTGACCTGGCTCACCTCGCGATACATGTGCATCTTCGGCCAGGGCTGCCAGGGCATCTACGCCACGTCTCCGGACACCGGCTGCTGCACGCTGGGGGCGCACTTCTCCGACAAGGACGACGAGCGGCGGGTCGCGGCGTACGTCGAGCAGCTCACCCCTGAGCAGTGGCAGCTCCGACCCGACCGCACGCGGCTCAAGAAGGCCGACTGGATCGAGACCGACGAGGAGGGCGAGCGCAAGACCCGCACGGTCGAGGTCGACGGCCAGAGCGCCTGCATCTTCCACAACCGGACCGACTTCGCTCCGCTCGCCGGGCAGGGGGGCGCCGGCTGCGCGTTGCACGCCCTGGCGCTCGAGCAGGGTCGCAACCCGCTGGAGACCAAGCCCGACGTCTGTTGGCAGCTGCCGATCAGACGCAGCTACCGAAGCGTCGAGCGGCCGGACGGCGCGACGTACACCGAGGTCAGCATCGGCGAGTACGACCGCCGCGGCTGGGGGCCCGGCGGGCACGACCTCGACTGGTACTGCTCGGGCAACACCGAGGCCCACGTCGCGCCCGAGCCGCTCTACCAGAGCAGCGCCGCCGAGCTCATCGAGCTCATGGGTCAGCCCGCGTACGACGTGCTGGCGCGACACTGCGAGGAGCTGCTGGCCGGCGGTGGGCGCCTCGCGGCCCACCCAGCCAGCCGGCGATGACCCGGGCGGCTCCGCGAGCACACAACTGACCTCTCGACGTCAAGACACCCGCCCCCTGCTGACCGGTCCCGAAACCGCCCGGGCAACAATCTCCGTATGCGCTTGGACCATCTCTCTTTCGCAGCTGGACCGGACGGCCTCGCCAGCACCGCCGAGCGCATCGGGGGACTGCTGGGGCGCTCGTTCGTCGACGGCGGGGTCCACCCGCGGTTCGGCACCCGCAACATGGTGCTGCCGCTGGGCGACCACACCTACCTGGAGATCGTGGAGGTGCTGGACCACCCGGCCTCCGACAAGGCGCCCTTCGGGCAGGCCGTGCGCGCGCGCTCCGCGCTGGGCGGCGGCTGGCTCGGCTGGGTGGTCGCTGTCGACGACCTCGCGCCCATCGAGAAGCGGCTCGGCCGCCCCTCCGTGCCGGGCAACCGCCACCGCCCCGACGGCGTCGAGCTCCGCTGGCACCAGATCGGCGTCAACGGCCTGATCTCCGACCCACAGCTCCCCTTCTTCATCCACTGGGAGGTCCCCGCCGACCTGCACCCGTCCACCGGCGCCGACGACGCGTACTCCCTTGCCTGCCTGGAGATCGCGGGCGACCCGCAGCGCGTGAGCGAGTGGCTCGGCGAGACCGTCGAGGCTCCGCTCGAGGACGTCAAGGTCGATTGGGTCGCACACAACGGCACCCCAGGCATCCTGGCCGTCCACGTGCTCACCCCACACGGTCTCGTCCGCATCTGAGCACCACAGCCGAGCCACCGCTGAAGCCCAACGCGCGAGGGGCGATCCCGAGCCCCAACATCTGGCACACGCCGGAGATCTACGAGATCGAGAACCGCTCGCTCGCACCCGCCGGCCTGGTCGAGGAGACCATGCGCGGCATCGCCGACTGGAGCGGGCGCGACGTGCTCGACCTCGGCTGCGGCAGCGGCTTCTACCTCCCCGGCTTCGCCGCCGACGCTCGCACGGTGACCGGCCTCGAGCCCCATTCCGGGCTGATCAGCGTCGCGGAGCGCCGCACCCGCGCGCTGTCCAATGTGACCGTCCTCCAGGGCACCGCACAGGACCTACCGCTGCCGGCGGCCTCCGTCGACGTCGTGCACGCGCGCTGGGCCTACTTCTTCGGCCCCGGCTGCCAGCCCGGCCTGCGCGAGCTCAAGCGCGTCGTACGGCGCGGAGGCACGGCCTTCGTGATCGACAACGACGCCTCCCGATCGACCTTCGGCGGCTGGTTCCGCCGCGGCTACCCCAAAGTGCCCAAGCCCGCGGCCATCGAGCGCTTCTGGCGTCGCCGGGGGTTCACCCGGGTGCCGCTCGACCTGCGCTGGGAGATGGACTCGCGGGCGGACTTCGAGGCCGTGGTGGGGATCGAGTTCGACCCCGAGACCGCCGCCTGGATCCTGGCCCGGCATCCGGGGACGAGCGTCGACTACGCCGTCAACCTGTGGTGGCGTCGGTACTGATTCCAGGCACTTTGGACATCGACTTACCAAAGTCGTCACCCCGACGTTGAAAGTAGGCGATGGCCTGGGCTATTTTCATCCGGTGACACGTTCGAGTCGGGTCAGTAGGGGGTCGCTCGGCATCTGGTTCATCGGTGCCCGCGGCTCGCTTGCGACGACCGCGACGATCGGCGTCCACGCACTGGCCGCGCACCTGACCGACGCCACGGGATGCGTCACGGCACATCCCGAGGTCGATGCCCGCGGCCTCGTCGGGTACGACGCGATCGTCACCGGCGGCCACGACGTGTGTGGCACACCGCTGCTCAAGCAGGCCGAGCGACTCGTCGCCGGCGGCGTGGTCCACGGCGCCGTCGTGACGCAGCTGCACGACGAGCTCCTCGCCGCCGACGCCGCCATCCGCACCGGCATCGACGCCTCGGCGACGGTCGAGGGCGCCGACCAGCGCGCTGTGATCGACCGGCTGGTCGCCGAGATGACGGCCTTCGCCGCGACCGTCGATCGGGTGGTGGTCGTCGACGTCTCAAGCACCGAGGCGCCGCACGACCCCGGCGCGGACGCCGCCTCGTGGGCGGCCCTCGAGGCGGCCTGGGCTGCCGGGCGCGCTCCATTGGCGGTCAGCTCGCTCTACGCCTGCGCCGCCCTGCTCGCGGGCGCGTCGTACGTCGGCTTCACGCCGAGCCCCGGCATCGCCGTACCCGCTTTGGCCGAGCTCGCCGAGGAGCGCGGGCTGCCGTACGCCGGCTGCGACGGCAAGACCGGCGAGACGCTGGTGAAGTCGGCGCTCGCCCCGATGTTCGCGACCCGCGCCCTCGCGGTGCGCTCGTGGACCTCGATCAACCTGCTCGGCGGCGGCGACGGCGCCACCCTCGCCGACCCGGAGGCACGGCTAAGCAAGACCACCACCAAGCGCAGCGGCGTCGAGTCGATGCTCGGACACTTGGTGCCCGGCCCCATGCACATCGACTACGTCGAGGACCTCGGCGACTGGAAGACCGCCTGGGACCACATCCGCTTCGACGGCTTCCTCGGGGCGCGGATGACGATGCAGTTCACCTGGCAGGGCTGCGACTCCGCGCTTGCCGCACCGCTCGTCCTCGACCTGGCCCGGTTGACCGGACGCGCTCACGCCCTCGGCGACGCGGGCCCGCTCGCCCCGCTCGGCTTCTTCTTCAAGCAGCCCCTCGGCTCCTCCGAGCACCGCCTCGCCGAGCAGTGGGCCGCGCTGACCGCCTGGTCGCGGTCGTGCGGCGACCGGCTCGCACCATGACCCGCACCCAAGCCCGACTCGCCGACCTGGCCGACCTGATCAGGGCCCCCGCCGCCCTCTCCGTGCCCGGCGACAGCTGGGCGGGCGCCGCTCATGCGCCCACGGGAGCATGGGGGATGCCACTGGCCTCGACCTGTCTCTACTGGTCGGGCATGGCCCTCAACGACTGGTGCGACCGCCGGGTCGACGCGGTGGAGCGGCCCGAGCGGCCGATCCCCTCCGGACGGGTCTCGCCCGGCTCCGCTCTTGCCGTCGCGGTCGGCCTCGGCGCCGCGGGCGTGGGCCTGTCCGCCGCCATCGGTGGTCGGCGCGCTCTGGCCGTCAGCATCCCGCTCGCGGCCATGGTCGCGACGTACGACGCCGTGGCCAAGGACCACCCCGCCGGACCTCTGGTCATGGCCTCGACGCGCGGGCTCGACGTGCTCCTGGGCGCCTGCGCGAGCCCGCTCTCCGCGTGGCAGCCGGCGCTCGCGATGGCCGGGCACACCGCCGCCCTCACCGCCCTCAGCCGGGGCGAGGTGCACGGCAGCACCCGTCCCGTCGCGGCAGCGGTGACCGCCACCACGGCGGTCGTCGCCGCCGGCACCGCCTGGGCCGTCGGTAGTCCCGCACGTTCTGGTTGTGCCGATGAGGCCGGCCGAGGAACCAGTACGTGCGGGACTCTCGGGTGGAGGGTGTCCCGGATCGCCGGCGTCGGCCTCGCCGCGGCGTACGCCGGCGTGGTCGGCCGGGCGCAGTCGCGCGCGGCCGTCGACCCGACCGCCGAGCACTGCCGCTCCGCCACCCGCACCGGCATCGGCGCCTTCCCGCTGCTGCAGGCGGCCTGGCTCGCCCGCCGCGGCCGCTTCGTCGCCGCGGCCGCCGTCGTCGGCGCCGCCCCCGCCTTCCGCGCTGCGACCAAGCGACTGAGCCCGACATGACCCGACCCGTGGATCCTTTCCCGCCGAGCCGTGGGAGATTTTCAAACCAGCCGTCATGGCCGGCCGTGCAGCCGGAGGCAGAGCGATGAGTCTGCGGTTCGGGTACGGCAGCAACGGCTTCGCCGGGCACCGGCTGCCCGACGCCTGTGCGGTGATCGCCGGTCTGGGGTACGACGGCATCGCACTGACGCTCGACCAGCCCCATCTCGACCCGTTCGCCGACGACGTCGCCGCGCAGACCGTCCGGGCGGGTGAGGCGATCGCCGCCAACGGGCTGGCCTGCGTGATCGAGACCGGCTCCCGCTACGTGCTCGACCCCTGGCGCAAGCACGAGCCCACACTCGTCAGCGACGGCGACCGCGGTCCCCGCGTCGAGCTGCTGCTCCGCGCCGTCCGCATCGCCCACGAGCTCGGCGCCGAGGCGATGTCGTGCTGGTCGGGCACCCGGCCCGCCGGCGTCGACGCGGAGGAGGGCTGGCGCCGGGTCCGTGACGGCCTCGGCCCGGTGCTCGAGGAGGCCTCACGTCTCGGCGTGACGGTGTGCTTCGAGCCCGAGCCCTGCATGCACGTCGCAACCGTCGACGACGCGCTCGAGCTGCGTCGACGCCTCGGCTCACCCGACCACCTGCGGCTCACCCTCGACCTCGGCCACCTCGTCTGCAACGAGCCCCGCACCCCTGCCGGGTCCATCGCCCTCGCCGGCGACCTGATCGGCAACGTGCAGGTCGACGACATGGTGCGCGACGTCCACGAGCACCTGGAGTTCGGCGAGGGTGAGCTCGACCTCGCCGCCGCCCTCGGTGCGCTGGTCGCGGCGTCGTACGCAGGACTGGCGAGCGTCGAGCTCCCCCGCCACTCCCACGCTGCACCGGTCGTGGCCGAGCGCAGCCTCACCGCCCTGCGCACCGCGCGCGCGGCAGCTTCGAACACCGATTCGTCCCGGACCCCGAGCGGGCAACTGCATGGGAGGGCGCAGACGAATCGGTGTGGCGACCCGGAAGGGGTCGCCCGATGACGGGTACGACGATCGCAACGCTGGTGCCCGGCGGCGAGCTCCGCGCCGCGCTCGACGACACCGCGGCCGCGGCACTCGACAAGATGCTCGCGGAGACGACGGCCGACCCGGCGAAGCTCGACCGGATCTTCCCGGCCGCGGCCCGGCGTACTGCCCGAGGACCCATGCCCGGCAAGGAAGTCCTGATCCAGGATGCCGTCCGGGTCGAGCTCGTTGTAGCGGCCGCTACGTCGACCGGCCCCGACGAGCTCCTCACCATCCTCGAGGGCGTCTACCGCTACGGCGACTCCGACGAGAAGCGCGCCGTGCTGCACGCGCTCCACGGCGCCGGCCCCGAGCTGGACGGCAATGAGCTCGTCCGCGACGCGCTGCGCACCAACGACACCCGGCTGGTGGCGGCCGCGATGGGCGCCCACGCGAGCCGGCTCGACGACGACGCCTGGCGCCAAGGTGTCCTCAAGTGCCTCTTCACCGGCGTCCCGGTCGCGGCCGTTGCCGGGCTCGCCGACCGGGCCGATGCCGAGCTCGGCGCAATGGCGCGGCGCTACCAGCGCGAGCGCGAGGCCGCCGGCCGCGACGTGCCCGCCGACGTGGGCGTCGTGCTCGCCGCCTGCCCACCTCCGCCCGAGCAGGCTGACCAGCAGATGAAGGGCTGACCGATGCGCATCTTCGACCCGCACATCCACATGACCTCGCGCACCACCGACGACTACGAGGCGATGTACGCCGCCGGCGTCCGCGCCCTGGTGGAGCCGGCCTTCTGGCTCGGGCAGCCGCGCACCAGTGTCGGCTCGTTCACCGACTACTTCGACGCGCTGGTGGGCTGGGAGCGCTTCCGGGCCTCGCAGTTCGGCATCGCCCACCACTGCACGATCGCGCTCAACCCCAAGGAGGCCAACGACCCGCGCTGCGTCGAGGTGCTCGACCTCCTCCCCCGCTACCTCACGAAGGACGGCGTGGTCGCGGTCGGCGAGGTCGGCTTCGACTCGATGACCGCGGAGGAGGAGAAGGTCTTCGTGCACCAGCTCGCCCTGGCAGCGGAGTTCGACCTGCCGGCGATGGTGCACACGCCTCACCGCGACAAGGAGCAGGGGACGCGCCGTACCCTCGAGCTCGTCGAGCAATCGGGGCTCGCACCTGGCATGGTCGTCGTCGATCACCTCAACGAGGTGACCGTCGACCGGGTCGACGAGGCCGGCTGCTGGATGGGCTTCTCCATCTATCCCGACACCAAGATGGACGAGCACCGGATGGTCGCGATCCTGCAGCGCCGCGGCCTCGACCGGGTGCTGGTCAACTCCGCGGCCGATTGGGGTCGCAGCGACCCGCTCAAGACCGCGAAGACGGGCGCCGCCATGCTCGCCGCGGGCTTCAGCGACGACGACGTCGACCGCGTGCTGTGGCGCAACCCGGTCGAGTTCTTCGGCCAGAGCGGGCGGCTGATGCTGTCGGATGGCGACGCTGTCGACCCGACGGCAACGTACGAGGGCAACTCGATCCTCCGCGGCGGCAAGGACTGACGTGCGCTTCCGCCACCCCGACGGCACCGTCGTCCATCTCGGCTACGGCACCAACGTGCTGCCCGCCGAGGACGTCGACGGGCTGGTCGCCCAGGTGGCGACGTACGGCGACCGGCTCCGCGAGCGCCTCGATGTCGACCGCATCGGGCTCGGGATGTGGCTGCCCGCCGCGGCGGCAACACGGCTTGCGGCCGATCTCGGCGAGGTCGAGCGGCTGCGTGGCGCGCTCGCGGAGCACGGCGTCGAGGTGGTCACGCTCAACACCTTCCCGTACGCCGACTTCCAGGGCGCCGTGGTCAAGAAGCGCGTCTACGAGCCCAGCTGGGCCGAGCGTGCGCGTCTCGACTACACCCTCGCCGCCGCCCGCGTGCTGGCGGCGCTGCTTCCTGACGACGCCATCCGCGGCAGCATGTCGACCCTCCCGCTCGGCTGGCGATCGCCGTGGCCGGCCGACCGGCAGCGCCGCGCGGAGCGACACCTCGGCGAGCTCGCTGCGGGGATGGCCAAGGTGCACGCCGACACCGGACGCACGATCCGCGTGGCCGTCGAGCCGGAGCCGGGCTGCGTCATCGAGACCACGGCCCAGGCCGTCGAGCGGCTGGCATCGGTCGACCGCGACCACCTCGGCATCTGCCTCGATCTCTGCCATCTCGCGGTCGGCTTCGAGGACCCCGCGTCCGCGCTGGCCCGCCTCGACGCCGCCGGGCTCGACGTCGTCAAGGCGCAGCCGGCCTCCGCGCTCGTCGTCGACGACCCGTCCGACCCGGAGGCGAGGGCCGCCCTCTCGTCGTACTCCGAGGACCGATTCCTGCACCAGGTCCGCCAGCAGGGACGACGGTCTGGAAGGCTGGCAGAGCGTGACGACCTGCCCGACGCGCTCGACGGCCGGCGTCCGCTGCCGACCCACTCGCCATGGCGGGTGCACTTCCACGTCCCCGTGTACGCCGACCCCGTGCGGCCGCTGCGCAACAGCCGTGACGACCTGCGCGCCTCCCTGGCCGCGCTGCTGGCCGGCCCCACCGCCCGCGTCGACCACCTCGAGGTCGAGACCTACACCTGGACCGTTCTGCCGGGCGTCCCGGACTCCGCTGACGCCGACTCGTACGCCGACTTCCTGGCCGACGGCATCGCCGCCGAGCTCGCGTTCATCCGCGACGAGCTGCTCGCGCTCGGCCTGACGCCCCTTCCGTGATGCCCCGTACCTACTCGAGAGCCCTTACCACACAAGGAATTTGATGCCATCCTCCACGCACCCCAAGCTGCTCGTCGTCGACGTCGTCGGCCTCACGCCCGACCTGCTGCGCCACATGCCGCGCCTTCAGCGGCTGGCAGCCTCCGGCTCGCAGGCGGTGCTCGAGCCGGTGCTGCCAGCGGTGACGTGCTCGGTGCAGTCGACCTTCCTGACCGGCCTGCCGCCGGCCGAGCACGGCGCGGTCGGCAACGGGTGGTACTTCCGCGAGCTCGGCGAGATCTTCCTGTGGCGCCAGCACAACAAGCTCGTGCAGGGCGAGAAGGTCTGGGAGACGATCCGCCGCGACCGCCCTGACTACAAGGTCGCCAACATCTGCTGGTGGTACGCGATGGGCATGACGACCGACTACATCGTCACTCCGCGACCGATCTACTACGCCGACGGCAAGAAGGCGCCCGACTGCTATACCCGGCCGCCCGAGCTTCACGACGAGCTGGTCGGGGCCATCGGCGAGTTCCCTCTGTTCACCTACTGGGGCCCGACGGCGTCGATCAAGTCGAGCGAGTGGATCGTCGCCGCGGCGAGACGGCTGCTCCCCCGCGCCGACCTGACGCTCGCCTACGTGCCGCACCTCGACTACGACCTGCAGCGCTTCGGGCCCGACGCGCCGCAGGCCGCTGCGGCCGCCGTCGAGATCGACCGCGCTCTCACTCCGCTCCTCGACGACGCCGAGCGGCAGGGCGTCGTCACCGTCGTGCTCTCGGAGTACGGCATCACCGCGGCCGACCGGCCCGTCGACATCAACCGAGCCCTGCGCCGCGAGGGCCTGCTCGAGGTCTACACGCAGGACGGCATGGAGTACCTCGACCCGTGGGCCTCGCGCGCCTTCGCGGTCGCCGACCACCAGATCGCGCACGTGTACGTCAACGACGAGGCCGACCTCGACCGGGTGCGAAAGGTCTGCGAGGCGCTCCCCGGCGTCGGCGAGGTGCTCGACCGCGCCGCCCAGGCGGCGTACGGGCTCGACCACGAGCGCTCCGGCGAGCTCGTGCTGGTGGCGGAGCCGACCGCCTGGTTCACCTACTACTACTGGGAGGACGACGCGCGCGCGCCCGACTTCGCGAAGGGCGTGGAGATCCACCGCAAGCCCGGCTACGACCCGGCGGAGCTGTTCTTCGACCCCGAGGACAGGGCCGTCAAGCTGAAGGCCGGCCTGACGCTCGCGCGCAAGATGGCCGGTCTGCGCTACGCGATGAAGGTCGTGCCGCTCGACCCGGCGCCGGTGAGCGGCACCCACGGCCGCCTCCCCGCCCGCGACGAGGAGGGCCCCATGCTGATCTGCAGCGACCCCTCTGCCGTCGGAGACCGCATCAAGGCCACCGAGGTCCGCGACCTCCTCCTGCGCCTCGCGGACTAGCCGAGTCGGCTCGTCGAGCCGGCGTACGTCAGGCGGACCCGCGGAGGAAGAGGACGGGCTCCAGGAGCACTCCCGTGGGCTCGGAGCGCGGGTGGCGGAGCAGCGCCTCGATCGCCTTGACGATCTCCACGGCGACGTCCTCGAGCGGCTGGCGGACGGAGGTGAGCCCGCCAGGGACGACCTGCGCGACCTGACTGTCGTCGAATCCGACCACGGCGATGTCTGCGCCCGGCCGGAGTCCGCGGTCCGTGAGGGTGTGCAGGGCGCCCATGGCCAGGGTGTCGGAGGCGCAGACGAAGGCCGTTGGCTGCTGGTCACCGTCGAGCAGGACGGCGCTCGCCTCGCGCCCGGAGCCGACGGTGTCCTCGACCCGGGACGCGAGCCCGGTGGTGGAGAGTCCTCGCTCGCGCATGGTGCGCAGCCACCCCGATCGCCGGTCCTCGCCGATCTTGGAGTCCTTGCGCCACCCGATCCAGGCGATACGGGTGTGTCCGCGGGCGATGAGGTGCTCGGTCGCCTGCCGGGTGCCGGCCGCGCCGTCGACATCGACCCAAGGATGCGTCGCGTCGTGGTCCCAGGGGCGACCGAACGCGACGAACGGCGCACGGCGCTCCTGCAACCAGGTCGTCTGCGGGTTGCCGAGGTAGGTGTCGGTGACCACGAAGGCGTCGACGGCAGTGGATCTCAACAGGTCGCTGTAGCCGGCCAGCGGAGCCTCGTCGTCGCCGGGGAAGAGCAGCACGTGGTAGCCGACCAGGCCGGCGGTCTCCACGAGCGAGTGCACGAAGCGATCCATGGCCGCGTTCGCCGTGCCCTCCTGGGCCGGGGTGAAGCGCATGCCGATCAGCCCGGACGAGCGGGTGCGCAGGTTGCGGGCCGCGCGGTTGGGTGTGTACCCGAGCTCCTCGATCGCCCTCGAGACCCGCTTCAGCGTCTGCTCGCGCAACAGGTCGGGGTTGTTCACAGCGTTGGAGACGGTCTGGCGAGAGACGCCGGCAAGCTCCGCGACATCGGCCAGGGTCGGGGGTACGACGGGCAGGTCGTCGGCCACGGCACACCCCCTTCTGGAACGATCCAAACCGCAGGATACGCCGTACCGAGCGGCCCGGCTGAAGGCGTCCGGGCGACACGCAGCGCTGGGCCCGCCCGGCAGGCGGTCCGCTGTCGGCGCGCTCATCTACTGTCGCGGTCATGAGCCGCACCGCGCGCACCAAGAGCACCCCCCGAGCCGTCCACCGCTGCTCCGAGTGCGGCTGGGAGACCGGCAAGTGGGTCGGCCGCTGCGGTGAGTGCCAAGCCTGGGGGTCGGTCGGTGAGGCCGCTGCCGTGGCCACCCAGGGGCGTACGACGTCCGGGCCGGTCAGCGCGCCGGCGCGGCCGATCCGCGAGGTCGACGTGGAGGACGCGGGCTTCCGCGCCAGTGGGGTGCCCGAGCTCGACCGGGTGCTCGGCGGCGGGCTCGTGCCCGGCGCGGCGATCCTGCTCGCCGGCGAGCCGGGAGTCGGCAAGTCGACTCTGCTGCTCGAGGTGGCGGCCCAGACCGCCCGCCACCGACGGCGCACCCTCTACATCACCGGCGAGGAGTCCGCGTCCCAGGTGCGGCTGCGCGCCGACCGCACCGGCGGGGTGCACGACGAGCTCTACCTCGCCGCCGAGACCGACCTCGGAGCGGCGCTGACCCACATCGAGGAGGTGCGCCCACAGGTGGTCGTCGTCGACTCGGTGCAGACCCTCAACGCGGCCGGGGTCGAGGGAGTGCCCGGCGGCGTCACCCAGGTCAAGGAGGTCGCCGCTGCGCTCATCCGGGTGGCCAAGACCCGCAACATCACCATCGTCCTCATCGGTCACGTCACCAAGGACGGCGCGATCGCCGGGCCGCGGGTGCTCGAGCACGTGGTCGACGTCGTGCTGCACTTCGAGGGTGATCGCAACTCGCGCTTCCGCATGGTGCGGGCGCTGAAGAACCGCTTCGGTCCGGTCGACGGGGTGGGCTGCTTCGACCTCGGCGCCGACGGCATCTCGGCGGTGACCGACCCCACCGGGCTCTTCGTCGAGCACCACGACCGGCTCGTGCCCGGCACCTGCGTCGCCGTCACGATGGAGGGCCGCCGCCCGATGCTCGCCGAGGTCCAGGCCCTGGTCACGATGAGCGCCGCCGAGCGGCCACGTCGTACGACGTCGGGCGTGGAGTCGTCCCGAGTGGCCATGATCGTGGCCGTGCTGCAGCAGCACTGCGGCATCCGTCTGCACCAGCGCGACGTCTTCGTCTCGACCGTCGGTGGCGCCCGGCTGCAGGATCCGGCCGCCGACATGGCGATCGCCGTCGCCATCGCCAGCGCCGCGAGCCAGGTCGCCACCCCGCGTGGCGTGGTGGCGATGGGCGAGGTCGGCCTCGCCGGCGAGCTTCGTCGCATCCGCGACCTGCCCCAGCGCCTCGCCGAGGCCGACCGTCTCGGCTTCGGCACCGCCGTGGTGCCCGGCGGCCGGCTGCACGGCCCGGTCCGTCAGGCGCCGGTGGCCCAGGGTCGCGGGTTCGAGGACCTCAAGGTGCTCGACTGCCCAGACATCGGCTCCGCCCTGCGGCTGCTCGCCATCTCCTCCACCGGCCGCGAACGACCCTCCATCGCCGCCGTGGAGTAGACGCCGCGACGGTCCGGGTGAGGCCGGCTGCCCGGAGCGGGCGTCTGCGAGCCTGCGAAGCGGCCCACTAGACTCGACCTACCGTCGCAAAGGGGTGTCATGTCCATCGAGAGGTCGGCCGACGTGCTGCGCCTGCGGGCGACCCTTGCCTCGATGGCGCCCGGGACCGCCCTGCGCGACGGACTCGAGCGGGTGCTGCGCGGCCGCACCGGCGCCCTGATCGTAATCGGCTACGACCGGGTCGTCGAGTCGATCTCCACAGGAGGCTTCGTCCTCGATGTCCCGTTCACCGCCACCGGCCTGCGCGAGCTGGCGAAGATGGACGGCGCGATCGTCGTCGACAAGGACCTCACCCGCATCCACCGGGCCGCCGTACACCTGATGCCCGACCCCGCCATCCCGTCCGAGGAGACCGGCACCCGCCACCGCACCGCCGACCGGGTCGCCCGGCAGACGAGGTTCCCGGTCATCTCGGTCTCGCAGTCGATGCAGATCATCGCTGCGTATGTCGGAGATCTCCGGCACGTGCTCGAGGACTCCGGGCAGATCCTCTCCCGCGCCAACCAGGCGCTCGCCACGCTGGAGCGCTACAAGATGCGCCTCGACGAGGTGTCCGGCACCCTGTCCGCGCTGGAGATAGAGGACCTCGTCACCGTCCGCGATGTCGCGGTGGTCGCCCAGCGGCTGGAGATGGTCACCCGGATCGCGGCCGAGATCGAGGACTACGTCCTGGAGCTCGGCACCGACGGCCGGCTGCTGTCGCTGCAGCTCGAGGAGCTCGTCACCGGCGTCGACGCCGAGCGCGAGCTCGTGGTCCGCGACTACCCCCCGATCACCAAGAGCCGTCCGACCGACAAGACGCTCGCCCAGCTGGAGCGGCTCTCCTCGACCGAGCTCGTCGACGCCGGATCGGTCGCGCGGGCGCTGGGCCTCGGCGACAGCGACCATCTCGACGGAGCCATCTCGCCCCGCGGCTACCGCCTCCTCACCAAGGTGCCGCGGCTTCCCGGCACCGTCGTCGACCGCCTGGTCGACCACTTCGGCACCCTGCAGAAGCTCCTCGGCGCCGGCATCGACGACCTCCAGGTCGTCGACGGCGTCGGCGAGCTGCGAGCCCGCAGCGTCCGCGAGGGCCTCTCCCGGCTGGCGGAGTCGAGCATCCTGGGCGACCGGCTCGGCTGAGGCGGGCCGAGCGAGGCTCGGCCGGCCGAGCCTGTCGAAAGCCGACCCGTCGCAAACGCACCGGGGGAGCGAAGCGGAGGAGGACGGCTTGCGACGTGTCGGCGCACCACCCACGACGCGTCTGCCGCCCGCCGTACCTCGACCCCCGGGAACTTGCCCCACCGGGAAACCAGCCCCCGGGTCGGCGGCGTCAGCCGGTGGGCTCGACGGCGCCGCTCGGCTTGCCCTTCGGGGTCTTGCCGTTGTCGGTGGGCCGGCCGGACTCCGGAGCGGTCGGGACGTCGGTGGGCTCGCCGGTCGGCGTAGCGCCGGGTGTGGCCTCGGGCGGGATGGTCGAGGTGACCACGGCCGGCTGCGGGGCGAGCAGCTCGAACTGGACGTCCTTGGGGTCCCCGCCGAGCGCGGACGCCTTCACATGGTAGAAGCCCGGCATCGCCCAGTCGGTGAGCACGGAGCACACCTCGTCGGAGCGTCGACCCCCGGCCCAGGTGACGGAGATTGGTGTTGGCGCCTGGTTGCTGAGCACCAGGTCGCCGACCGGGACCGCGGTCGGGCAGTCGGTGCTCGACCAGATGTCGTCGCTGCCGGAGGTGACCTTGAGCGTCAGGCTGTCTGCGGACACCGACCAGGTGCAGGCGTCGCTCCGCTTCGTCGACAGCTCCAGGCCGATGAGCACGTCGCTGCCCCCGACAGGCGACGGAACGCTCGGCACGACCTTGACGTCGGACGGCTCACACGGCCCGGTGGGCTGTGGAGGTGCGGGTGCCGTCGGCGTGGGGGGCGGTGTCTTCTTCTTGTTCTTGCGCTTCCCGGACGTCGCCTCGTCGGTCGGTGTCGCGGTCGTCGGGGCGGAGGTCGGCGTCGCCGCCGCCTGCTTGGCGACCGCCGGAGCGGCACTCCTGTCGTCCTTGCCGTCGGATCCCCCGACGAGCCAGAACGTCACGACCGCGACCAGCACCAACGGGACCGCGAGCACGATCGCGCGCCGGATCCAGTAGACGCGCTCCGGCAGCGGCCCCCGCGGCCTGGTGACACTCGACATGCCGCCACCGTAGATCCGCCCGGCGGCCGGATGGTGGTGCCACACCGGGCGGACCGTGGTTCGCGCCGGCGCCGCCGTACGATCACCGGCGATGAGCACACCCGGAGAGCCTCTTCACGAGCCGATCCTCGACTGGTACGCCGCCCATGCGCGCGACCTGCCGTGGCGCCGGCCCGAGGCGACGCCATGGGGCGTTCTGGTCTCCGAGATCATGCTGCAGCAGACCCCGGTGGCTCGGGTCCTGCCGGTCTGGCAGGCGTGGCTGACGCGCTGGCCCGATCCCGCCGCCCTCGCCCTCGAAGCCGCCGGCGAGGCGGTGCGGATGTGGGGCCGGCTCGGCTATCCGCGCCGGGCGTTGCGCCTGCATGCGGCCGCGACCGCGATCATCGAGCGGTACGACGGACGAGTGCCCGATGACGTCGATGCACTCCTCGCCCTTCCGGGCATCGGTGACTACACCGCCGCGGCGGTCGCCGCCTTCGCATTCCGCCGGCGGGTCGCCGTGCTCGATACCAACGTGCGCCGCGTCCACGCGCGCGTCCTGACGGGCGCGGAGCATCCGCCCCCGACGCTCCGGAGGCAGGAACGGGTCGACGCCACCGGCATGCTCCCCGCGGCTCCCGAGCGGGCCGCCACCTTCTCGGTCGCCGTCATGGAGCTGGGCGCGCTCGTCTGCACGGCCGGTCGACCGGACTGCGCGGCCTGCCCGGTCGCCGACCTGTG
The DNA here is from genome assembly GCA_963767345.1 of uncultured Actinomycetota bacterium. Classification (GTDB taxonomy): domain Bacteria; phylum Actinomycetota; class Actinomycetes; order Propionibacteriales; family Nocardioidaceae; genus Nocardioides. The sequence continues at coordinate 1,494,643 of CAVYDO010000003.1, read as the reverse complement.
CGCATGGCGAGCGGCCGGCTACCCGGCGTACGACGGGCCCCCGCGGCCGGTCCAGCGCTACGACGGCACCGACCGGCAGTGCCGCGGCCGGTTGCTCGACGTACTCCGGGAGGCCACCGGATCCGTGCCACCCGAGCGACTCGACCTCGCCTGGCCGGACGCCACCCAGCGCGAGCGCTGCCTGGCGAGCCTGCTCGCCGACGGCCTCGTCGTACCCGACGGCGCCCGCTACGCCCTCCCCTGAGCGCCCCACCCCGCCGATCCGGCGCAGATTGTCCCCTGAGAACACCCGACCCGGCGCTGATTGCTCTTGACGAGGACAATCAGCGCCGGGTCAACATGCCTGGACGGACAATCAGCGCCGGGTCGGCATCAGTCGGCGGTCTTGCTGCCTGCGGAGCCGGGGCCGCCGGGGGCCGGTGGGGCGGACGGGGGCGGGGTGGCGCCGTCGGCGCCGGCCGCCCGCGGGATGTCGATCGGGCCGGTGGCCTCGGCGTCGCTGCCGACGTCGGCGGTCTCGAACGGCGGCAGGTCGGGCAGTGAGGAGACCTTCTCGCCCTTGAACGTGAAGGTCGCCTTCTCCCCCTCGCCCTCGACGCCGACCAGCACGATCTGGCCGGGGCCGACCTCGCCGTAGAGCATCTTCTCGGCGAGCACGTCCTCGATCTCGCGCTGGATGGTGCGACGCAGCGGTCGCGCACCGAGAACGGGGTCGAAGCCTCGGCTGGCCAGCAGCTCCTTCGCCGGAGTGGTGAGCTCGAGCGACATGTCGCGGTCCTTGAGCCGGAGCTCGACGCCCGCGATCATGTTGTCGACCATGGCGATGATCTGCTCCCGCGACAACGGCGGGAAGACGATGATCTCGTCGACGCGGTTGAGGAACTCCGGCCGGAAGTGCTGCTTTAGCTCCTCGGAGACCTTGTTCTTCATCCGGTCGTAGGAGCCCGCGGCGTCACCGGACTGGTTGAACCCGAGGTTGATGCCCTTGGCGATATCGCGGGTGCCGAGGTTGGTGGTCATGATGATCACGGTGTTCTTGAAGTCGACCACCCGGCCCTGGGAGTCGGTGAGTCGACCCTCCTCCAGGATCTGCAAAAGGCTGTTGAAGATATCGGGGTGGGCCTTCTCGACCTCATCGAACAGCACCACGGAGAACGGCTTGCGCCGGACCTTCTCGGTGAGCTGCCCGCCCTCCTCGTATCCGACATATCCCGGAGGTGATCCGAACAGCCGGGAGACGGTGTGCTTCTCGCTGAACTCGCTCATGTCGAGCTGGATCAGCGCATCCTCGTCGCCGAAGAGGAACTCGGCGAGGGTCTTGGACAACCAGGTCTTACCGACGCCGGACGGGCCGGCGAAGATGAACGAGCCGCCGGGCCGCTTGGGGTCCTTCAGGCCGGCTCGGGTACGACGGATCGCGCGCGAGAGCGCCCGGACGGCCTCCTCCTGGCCGATGACCCGCTTGTGCAGCTCGTCCTCCATCTTGAGCAGCCGGGTGGACTCCTCCTCCGAGAGCTTCACGATCGGGATGCCGGTCGCGACCGCCAGCACCTCGGCGATGAGCTCCTCGTCGACCTCGGCCACCTCGTCCATGTCGCCCGCTCGCCACTGCTTCTCGCGCTCGGACTTCTTGAGGATCAGCTGCTTCTCCTCGTCGCGCAGCCGCGCGGCCGCCTCGAAGTCCTGGCCGTCGATCGCGGCCTCCTTGCGGATCCGCACGTCGGCGATCTTCTCGTCGTACTCGCGCAGGTCGGCCGGGGCCGTCATCCGCCGGATCCGCAGCCGCGAGCCGGCCTCGTCGATCAGGTCGATGGCCTTGTCGGGCAGGAACCGGTCGGAGATGTAGCGGTCGGCCAGCGTCGCCGCCGAGACCAGCGCCTCGTCGGTGATGGTGACCCGGTGGTGTGCCTCGTAGCGGTCGCGCAGGCCCTTGAGCATCTCGATCGTGTGCGCGATCGACGGCTCGGCGACCTGGATCGGCTGGAAGCGCCGCTCGAGCGCGGCGTCCTTCTCGAGGTACTTGCGGTACTCGTCGAGGGTCGTCGCGCCGATGGTCTGGAGCTCGCCGCGGGCGAGCATCGGCTTGAGGATCGAGGCCGCGTCTATCGCTCCTTCAGCGGCGCCTGCGCCCACGAGCGTGTGGATCTCGTCGATGAAGAGGACGATGTCGCCTCGGGTGCGGATCTCCTTGAGGACCTTCTTGAGGCGCTCCTCGAAGTCACCGCGATAGCGCGAGCCGGCGACCAGCGCGCCGAGGTCGAGCGTGTAGATCTGCTTGTCCTTCAGCGTCTCGGGCACGTTGCCCTTGACGATGTCCTGCGCGAGACCGGCCACGATCGTGGTCTTGCCGACGCCCGGCTCACCGATGAGCACCGGGTTGTTCTTGGTACGACGGGACAGGATCTGCATCACCCGCTCGATCTCCTGCTCGCGCCCGATCACCGGGTCGAGCTTGCCCTCGCGGGCAGACTGGGTGAGGTTCTGGCCGAACTGGTCGAGCACCAGGGAGGACGACGGTGTCTCACCGCCGCCGGCGGCACCGCTCGGCGAGGAGCCCGCGCCAGCGGCCTCCTTGCCCTGGAAGCCGGAGAGCAGCTGGATGACCTGCTGACGGACCCGGTTGAGGTCCGCGCCGAGCTTCTGCAGCACCTGGGCGGCGACGCCCTCACCCTCGCGGATCAGGCCGAGCAGGATGTGCTCGGTGCCGATATAGGAGTGACCGAGCTGCAGCGCCTCGCGCAGGGACAGCTCGAGGACCTTCTTGGCGCGCGGCGTGAACGGGATGTGCCCCGACGGGGCCTGCTGGCCCTGGCCGATGATCTCCTCGACCTGGGCGCGCACGGCCTCGAGCGAGATGTCGAGCGACTCCAGCGCCTTGGCCGCGACCCCCTCGCCCTCGTGGATCAGGCCGAGCAGGATGTGCTCGGTGCCGATGTAGTTGTGGGAGAGCATGCGGGCCTCTTCTTGGGCCAGCACGACCACCCGACGGGCTCGGTCGGTGAACCGCTCGAACATCTGCCGCTCCTCTACGTCTGCTTCCTACGCCCGCCCCTGTCCGGGCACGGGCACAGTGGGACCAACGTCCGGCTCCAGCCTACGTGTTCCCGGAGCAGCGGCGTCGTCGTCCGCTCATAGCGAACACCGACACGAGGAGGCCTTTACGTCTCGCGGTGGCAGGTGGGGGCGCCGACACGTCACAAGCCGCCCTCCCCCGCTTCGCTCCTCCGGTGCGTTTGTGACGGGTCGGCTTTCACGGGCTATGCCCGTGCCCGTGTCAGTTGGCGGCCTCGTACGCCGCGACGATCTCGGCGGGGACGCGGCCCCGGTCGGAGACCGTGTAGCCGTTGGAGCGTGCCCAGTCGCGCACGGCCTTCGGGTTGGCGCCGAGATTCGTCCGAGAGTAGGGGCGGGCGCCGCGGCGGCCACCGGACACCTTGCGCCCCGCGCCGACGTACTGGGCCAGCGCGTCTCGCAGCGACTTGGCGTTCTTGTCGTTGAGGTCGATCTCGTAGGTGGCGCCGTCGAGGCCGAAAGTGACGGTCTCACTCGCTTCGCTCTCGTCGATGTCGTCGATGAGGACGATGTTGACCTTCTGGGCCATTTCTCGGTTCTCCGTATTCTGCTCGTTCGACACTATTCTCGTTCGACGCCGTGTCACCGGATGCGGTTCGAGCCCGCTTCGGGACCGGTCGATCGCGCATTCCATGCGGATGCGATTGCAAACGCTACTCCGAATTCGGCAAAGCACAAAGGGCCGGCGAATTCGCGGTTGCGCGGAGCGGACAAGGAATCAGGAATTGATCGCATTCCTGGCATATATGAGCTCCAGCCCGCGGAGGGTGAGCCATTCGTCGCACGCGGTGAAACAGCGGCACTCGTCGACCACCAGCCCGGCCAGCGGGCCGGTCGCGACCACCTGGACCGGCATGTCGGTGGACAGCTCCTCGACGATCTTCGCGACGAGACCGTCGGCCTGGGCCGCGGTGCCGAAGATCGCCCCGGACTGCAGCGCCTCGACCGTGTTCTTGGCGATGACGGCCCGGGGAGCGACGAGCTCGAAGCCGCGCAGTTGGGCGCCGCCCCGGCCGAGCGCGTCCGAGGCGATCTCCAGGCCCGCGGTGATGACGCCGCCGACGTACGCGCCCTTGGCGTCGACGACGTCGTAGGTGGTGGCGAGCCCGAAGTCGACAACGATCGCGGGGCCGCCGTACCTCGCCGCCACCGCGACCGCGTTGGCGATGCGGTCGGCGCCGACCTCGCGCGGGTTGTCCATCCGGACCTGGATCCCGCTGCGGATCCCGGGCCCGACGAACACCGCCGGCAGCCGGGCCAGGTCGCTTGCACCCGCTTCGAGCATCCGCCGCCAGACCCTGGTCACGGCGGGTACGGCGCTGCACACGGCCACGCCGGTCGGCTCCGGGGCGCCGGCGAGCAGCCCACGGAGCAGCAGGGCCCACTCGTCGGCCGTACGGCGTACGTCGGTCGCCACCTGCCAGTGCGCCACCACCTCCCCGTCGACGACGATCCCGAGGACCGTGGTCGCGTTGCCGATGTCCGCCGCCAGGAGGGCCATCGGCTACTCCTGGTCCACCTGGGGGTCGACGCGCCGGTCGACGCCCTGATCGAGGTCCTGGTCGACGAGGTCCTGGTCGACGAGGTCCATGCCGAGGTCGAAGACGGTGACCGAATGCGTCAGCGCGCCCACGGAGAGGAAGTCGACGCCGGTCCGGCCAACCTCGCGCGCCCGCTCGAGCGTCAGCCGGCCGGAGGCCTCCAGCTCGGCGCGTCCGGCGGTGATCCGGACGGCCTCGGCCATCGTCTCGGTGTCCATGTTGTCGAGGAGGATCAGGTCGCAGCCGGCATCCAGGAGCTCGCGCAGCTGGTCGAGGCAGGTCACCTCGACCTCGACCCGGATGTCCGGATAGGCCGCCCGGACCGCCCGGTAGGCCGGCACCACGCCGCCGGCGGCGATCACGTGGTTGTCCTTGACCATGGCCAGGTCGTTGAGCGCGAGCCGGTGGTTGACGCCGCCGCCGCAGCGCACGGCGTACTTCTGCAGTGCCCGCAGCCCCGGCAGGGTCTTGCGGGTGTCGAGGACGCTGGCGCCTGTGCCGTCGAGCGCCTCGACATAGCGCGCGGTCGCCGTCGCTATGCCGGAGAGGTGGCAGGCGAGGTTGAGGGCCGTCCGCTCCGCCGTGAGCAGGCCGCGCGTCGGTCCGAGCACGCGCATGACCGACTCCCCCGGCGCGACGCGGGTGCCGTCGGCGAGACGACCGGTGATGGTCACGTCGTCACCGGCGACGGTGTGGAAGACCAGCGCGGCGACACCGAGGCCGGCCACCACGCCGTCCTCACGCGCGGCGAACTCGGCGGCGGCGCGGGCGTCGGCCGGGATCGTCGCGGCGCTCGTGAGGTCGACGGCGCCGTAGGGACCGCCCTCGGGCAGGTCCTCGTCGAGCGCGCGGCGGACGACGTCGTAGACGTCGCGCGCGTCGAGCCCGGCCGCGTCCAGCTCGGCCAGCAGCGCTCGCGGCAGGTCGTGGAAGGGCGTCATGAGGTCGCGGGCTCCTGGGTGGTGAGGTCGGACGGTGGCGCCTCCTCGAAGTAGACCACGACCTCCCGCGACTCCTTGACGGCGGTGAAGTGCCCCGACCAGAGGCGGTCGTCGCGCTCGGGATGGTCCTCTCGCCAGTGCGACCCGCGCGTCTCCTCACGGAGGTCGGCGGCCGAGGTCAGCGCGGCACTCACGAGCAGCAGGTTGGTGTTCTCCCAGGCCGTGACGCCCGCCTCGTGCCCGGCACTGGCGCGCTCGTAGAGGCCGGCCAGCTCGTCGAGTGCCTGGCCGATGCCTGCGGCGGAGCGCAGCACCCCGACCTGGTCCGTCATCGTCTCCTGCAGGGCGTGGCGGCAGTCGTCGGGCATCAGCCATGGCCGGCGGTGGTCGGCCTCGGCCGGGGTCGTGCCGGTCCGGAGCTCTCCGGGGAGCACCTTGGCGATCCGTCGCGAGAAGACCAGGCCCTCCAACAGCGAGTTGGAGGCGAGCCGGTTGGCGCCGTGTACGCCGGAGCACGCGACCTCGCCGGTGGCGTACAGGCCCGGCACGTTGGTGCGCCCCCACAGGTCGGTCGCGACGCCGCCCGACGCGTAGTGCTGCGCGGGTGCGACCGGGATCAGGTCGGTCGTCGGGTCGACACCGTGGCTCTTGCAGGTGGCGTAGATCGAGGGGAACCGGCGCTCCCAGTATCTCGACACGCTCGCTTCGCTCGCTGCTCGATAGCCGAAGCCGACGCTCGCTTCGCTCGCTGCTCGAGAGCCGAAACCGGCGGTCTCATCCCCCCCGAGGTGGCGGGCGTCGAGCCACATGTGTGGCTCGCCGGTCTCGTGCATCCTCCTGGTGATCGCCTTCGCGACGACGTCGCGAGGGGCGAGGTCGGCCAGCTCGTGGACGCCCTGCATGAACCGGTTGCCCTCGAAGTCGACGAGGAAGGCACCCTCGCCGCGCACCGCCTCCGAGATCAGCGGCTGCTGACCGTGCGAGTCGGGGCCGAGGTACATGACCGTGGGGTGGAACTGGACGAACTCCAGGTCGCGCAGGAGCGCACCCGCCCGCAGCGCGAGCGCCATCCCGTCGCCCGTGGAGACGCTCGGGTTGGTCGACTGCGAGAAGACCTGCCCGAGGCCGCCGGACGCCAGGATCACGGCCGGCGTACGGACCGCGCCGACGCCGTCGCGCTGACCCTCGCCCATGACGTGCAGGGTGATGCCGGCGACGCCGCCGTCGTCGGCCAGCAGCAGGTCGAGCGCGAGCGCATGCTCGATGACCTCGATGTCGGGCGCCTCCTGGACGGCGGCGATCAGGGCGCGCTGGATCTCGGCGCCGGTGGCGTCGCCACCGGCATGCGCGATGCGGTCGCGGTGGTGCCCGCCCTCACGGGTCAGGGACAGCTCGCCGGCCGGGGTGTGGTCGAAGTTGGTGCCCAGCGCGATCAGCTCGCGTACGGCGTCGGGGCCTTCGGTGACCAGGGCCTTGACCGCCTCGGTGTCGCAGGCTCCCGCGCCGGCGACGAGAGTGTCGCGCTCGTGCTGCTCGGGGGTGTCACCCGGTCCGAGCGCCGCGGCGATGCCGCCCTGTGCCCACTGTGTCGATCCGGCGTTGAGCACGTCCTTGGTGACCACGAGGACCTTGCCCACCAAGGGTCGGAGCCGCAGCGCGGCCGTCAGGCCGGCGATGCCCGACCCGACGACGACGACGTTCGCGTCGATCGTCCAGCCGGGCTCGGGGGCCGCCAGGCGGCCCGGATCGAGGATGAACACCGAAGCAGACTAGACCGCGGGGCCGGTGAGGCACCGGTGGATCTTGCTCTTGATCATCGTGCGCAGCATCGGTTCTCTCCTCACGGCTCTCAGAACGACAGAGGCAGGTTGTCGATCAGGCGGGTGGTGCCGACCTCGGCCGCCACCAGGATCCGCCCCTCGGTGCCGGGCTCCGGGTTGTCGGGAAGCTCTCCCAGATCGGGGGTGCGCAGCGCCAGGTAGTCGAGCTTGAGGCCCGGCTCACCCGTGAGCACGCTCATCGCGGCCCAGCGCGCCGCCGGCACGCCGTACGCCGCCTGCTCCTGCGCCGCGCGCAGGGCGCGGCTGAGGGTGGTCGCGGCCTGACGCTGGTCGGCGCCGAGGTAGCGGTTTCGGCTGCTGAGCGCGAGGCCGTCGGGCTCGCGGACCGTCTCCGCGCCGACCACGTCGACGTCCAGGCAGAGGTCGGCGACCATGCGGCGGACGAGGACCAGCTGCTGGTAGTCCTTCTGGCCGAAGACCGCGACATCGGGCCGGACGAGGCCGAGGAGCTTCGCGACGACCGTGAGGACCCCCCGGAAGTGGCCGGGCCGCGACGCTCCCTCGAGCACGCCGGCCAGCGGTCCCGGGTCGACGGTGACGACCGGCTCGCCGCCGGGGTAGACCTCGTCGGCCGCCGGCGCGAAGACCACGTCGACGCCCTCGGCGGCACAGATCGACAGGTCCGCCTCGAGCGTGCGCGGGTAGCGGTCGAGATCCTCGCCCGCCCCGAACTGGAGCGGGTTGACGAAGATCGAGGCGACCACGCGGCCATCGGCGCCGACCTGTTCACGAGCCCGTCGCAGCAGCGAGGCATGGCCTGCGTGCAGTGCGCCCATCGTGGGCACGAAGCCGACCCGGCCCGTCGCATCGCGCAAGGCGTCGTGGAGCCGCTCGCGGGTGTCCGCGAGCACCGCCGTGAAGGTCACGGACGCTGGCCCTCTATGCGCAGCGTGGCGCGCGCGGAGCGGGCCGCGACCAGGAGCCGGCGGATCTTCGCGGCCCGGATCGGCAGCACCCGACCGTCGGTGACCACTCGATCGAGGGTGCTGTCGGCGAGGGCGATGTACGACGGCAGGCTGTGCGGCGCGTGGGCCGCGATCTCCTCCAGATGGCCCGCGACCGTGTTGGCGTCACCGCGCACGATCGGCCCGGTGAGAGCCGCATCGCCCTGCGCGAGCGCGTTGTCGAGCGCCGCCTCCAGAAGCGGGCGCAGCGTGTCGGCGGGCGAGATCGCGCCGTTGTCGTCTCCGTCGTGGACGCCCTCATCGGTAGCCGCGGCCAGCATCTCCACCGCCTGCGAGACCAGGGTAACCAGGTGGTTGGCGCCGTGCGCGAGACCCGCGTGGTAGAGCCGGCGGTGCTCCTCGGGCACCCACATCACCCGGCCGCCGAGATCGGTGACGAAGTGCTCGGCGAGGTCGCGCTCGGCCGGTCCTGCCGTCACGCCGAAGACGCAGCTGACCACGCGAGGGAGGTCGATCTCGGTGCCCGTGAACGTCATGGCCGGGTGGACCGCGAGCGGGTGCGCGCCGATCGCCCCGGCCGGCGCGAGGACCGCCAGGCCATGGGCGCCGGACGTGTGCACGACGTACTGCCCGGCGCGCAGCGCACCGCTGTCGGCAAGGGTCGTGACGACATTGCCGAGCATGTCGTCGGGGACGGTGAGCAGCAGCAGGTCGCAGGCGCGGGCGACGGCGGTCGGCTTGGCGATGGGTACGCCGGGCAGCAGCTCCGCGATCCGCCCGCGCGATGCGTCGGACTCACCCGCGACCGCGACGATGTCGTGACCGGCATCCCTGAGAAGGGCGCCGAGGACGGCTCCGACGCGACCCGCGCCGATGACGCCGACCGTGAGCTGTGTGCACATCTGGGATCGGTGCGACCCCGCGCGCGAACCTGTGGGCATGAGCCTCGACCTTTCGTTCCAGTCCACGGTGGGTACCGGACTACTTGACCTGACCTGTCACCTGGTGGGACAGCCACCAGTTGGAACAGCAGGCTACGCGCGCTGCTTCCCGCGCGGAACCGGTCCGGGAGTGCGCTGGGTCACACACGCACGATCGCGCGGACCAGGAAGTGGTCGGAGGGGATGACCCCGCGCAGCCGCTTGCCCGGCGCGAGGTTCGCGCACACCTTCCACTCCAGCACCGGCAGCTCGTTGCTGGCGAAGACGTAGTCGATGTTGTTGGCGATCAGGCCCTTGCGGTTGCTGTACCTCCGCACGTTCCGCTGCCAGTGGTTGGTGGAGTTGATCCAGGCGTTCTTGGTACGCCGGGCGCGCAGTCGGGAGTACTCGTAGGTGTTGGCCCGCTGACCCACGACGTCACCGAAGCCCGCCCGCTTCATCTTGCGGAGCATGTCGATCGCCGGCTGGTCCTTCTTCGACTTCTGGAAGTCGCCGGTGGCGATGACGGGCAGTCCCGCGCTCTGGCGGCCAATCTCGTCGATCATCTCGACCCACTGGGCGCGCTGTCCGGCCGGGCTGTCGTTCATCAGGTGCGTGGTCGAGAAGAAGAACTGCCGGCCCGTCGCGTTGATCGTGAAGACCGCCCAGACAAGGTGGCGCCGGTCGAGGTAGGACGCCGGCTGTGTCTTGTAGAGGTGGTAGCCGGAGGACACCGGCGTCACGACGCTGGTGTCGTAGAGGATCCGGGTCTGCCGGCTGGTGTCCGGGTTCTCATCGACGAGGGCGTAGCTGCCGCCGGCGTCGAGCAGCCCCTCCTTGAGGTCGATGTACTGGTTGGGGCCCTCCACCAGCTGGCTCGCGTACTGGGCGTTGTTGTAGGCCTCCTGGACGCCGAGGACGTCGATGCCGTTGCCGATGATGTCGCCGATGACGTGGGGCCGCCGCTCGCGCCACGTGCGCTGCTCGCCCCCGGCCTCGGAGTCGACCTGGACGCTGACGATGTTGTAGGAGCCGACCTCGAGGTCGGTCGTGGCCCGGCGGCCGGCATGTTCGGTCGGGGCAGCCGAGGCGAGGGGGGTAGTCAGGAGCGCGAGTACGAGCGCACACGCGACAAGTACTGCGCATCGGGGGCTGCGCATGGCTCCACGATCGCGTCGATCCCATGACCAGTCAACTCGACGACGTGGACTCGACCCGTCGATTCGAACCCCGCCAACTCGGGACGGGACAGGTAGGGACGGGCAGATAGGGGACGGGCAAGTAGGGTCTGGACGGTCGGGGGCTGGAGCGAGCGAAAGGTGCCTGAGCGTGCGGCGACTCGTCCGGTCGGTGACCGCTCGCCTCCCCGAAGGCCTGCCCCGGCGCCTCGCGGGCAACCCCTTCGACCGCGTCCGCAGGCTTGGTGCCACCGTCTCGATCGTCGTGGTCGTGGACGAGCGCGACCTGCATCGCTGGCCCGTCCTGATCTCGCGCCTGGCCGCCAACGCGCCGACCGAGGTCGTGCTGGCGCCGGTGGGGAACGCCGTACCGCCGGACCTCTCGCTGGGCTCGACGCGAGTCACGCGGGTCGAGGCGACGGACGACTGGCGGCAGGCGGTGGCGGCTGGTACGGCGGCTGCGCGCGGGCGTTTCGTGCTCCTCCACCGGGCGTGCGACGAGCTGGCGCCGGACGCCTTGCCCCGCCTGGCCTCCGCAGCACTCTCGTCGGCGGCCGCGGTCGCCCTGGGCGACTGGTGCGGGCACGACGACCGATGGCCCGCCCGGCGTCGGCGGCCGGCCGCGGGAGCCGTCGCCGCCACGACCCTGGCTCGCACGCCGGCTCTCGTCGCGGACCTGAGCGTCGGAGCGGCGCTGTGGCGTCGCTCCGTCGTGCCGCGCGACTTCGGCCCCGATGACGACTGGCTGTGCTCACCGGCCGTGGCCGGCGCTCTTGCCGGGGCTCGCGTCGCCCGGGTCGACGGCGCCGTCACGACGTACGCCGCCGACCACGGCTGGCGTGCGTTCGGCGCCACGCCATCGGTGCTGCCGGCGCTGCCGGCGATGCGGCGGCGGTTCGAGGCGGTGGCCGACGTGCTGCCTGCGTCGGCGCGCGAAGAATGGCGGAGGCAGGTGGCCTCGGTCGAGCTGCCGCGGCTGCTCGTCGATGCCGAGCGGGCCTCCGAGCCGGAGTGGGCCGCGGTCGTCGAGCTCGCCCGGCAGTGGGGCGATGCCGCCGAAGGCGTCGGGGCGAGGGCACTGACCTGGCAGGCGCTGCACGGTTCGCGGACAGGCGTCGCGGCCCTCGCGACCGAGATCCTCGACGACCCCGAAGGCCCAGCGACGCTCGTTGGAGACGGCCGGGTGCTCGCGGACTGGCGGTCGGCGGATCTCCCCGACGACGTGCGTGCGCTGTCGGCGGCCGAGACCGCGCTCCGCCCCATCGTCGTGCGCTCCGGACCTCCCGGCCTCGACATCGCCGTCCGCATCGATCACGTCGACCTCGACGCGGCCGAGATCGAGGTGCTCTCCCCCGCGGGCGCGACCTGGGTCTCGGACCCCGCTGCCCGCGACCATGACACTGCGCTCGCCGCCGCGGCGCGTGACCTGCTGCGGCTGCCGCCCGGCTCCGAGACCTCCGAGCTCGTCGTGAGCGCGCGAGGCCTCACCCGCCGGGCCGAGCTGAGCCACCAGCCCCCGCCGGCGCCCGAGTCGGCCTCGGTGGTCCGCGGACTCGCGATCTCCGACGACGGGCTCGTCGTCGCCGGCGACGGCATCGACGGGCTGCGGCTCGTCGATGACGCCGGCGTTGAGGTCTCCCGCTCTGACGGGGGCCTGATTCCCTTGCTGCGCAAGGATTTCGGGATCACCCGGCCGTTGCCCTCCGGCCCCTACCGACTGCTGTCGCCCGATGGGAACGTGCGCTGCTCGGACGATCTGCGCGTGCGGCTCCCACTCGTGCTGTGCTCGTCCACGCACCGGGTGACGGTGCGGCTGGGTCCGGCCGGTGGCGTGGTGCTCGGCGTACGGCCGCCGCTGCCGGAGGACGCGATCGGCCCGTACGCACAGCGACTGCTGCGGGCGGCGTACTCGGTGAGCGAGGCGGCCGTGGATGCTCGGCTCGTCTACTGCGAGTCCTACGCCGGCCGACAGGTGACCGACAGCCCGGCAGCGATCTCGGCCGAGCTGGTCTCGCGGCGCCCGGACCTCGACGTCGTCTGGGGGCTCGCCGACCACTCCGTGGCGGCTCCTGCCGGCACCCGCGGCGTGCTCGTCGGCTCGCCGGAGTGGTGGTCGGTGCTGGCGCGTGCGGGCCTTCTGGTGGTCAACACCGACGTCGAGGAGTGGTTCACCAGGCGACCGGGCCAGCACCTCGTGCAGACCTACCACGGACACCCCGCGAAGGCGATGGGCAGGAGCCTGTGGGCGGCGAAGTCCCTGCGTCAGGGCGCGATCGCCGCCGCTCGACGGCGGAGCACCGACTCGTGGAGCGCCCTGCTGACCCCGTCGGCGCCGATGACCGCGCTCTTCCGCGAGCAGTTCGACTACACCGGTGAGGTGATCGAGGAGGGCTTCCCGCGCAACGACGCGCTGGTCGGAACGACGGCGGTGGAGCAACGTCGTACGGCGCGAGAACGGCTGGGCCTGGACTCGTCATCGGGCTCGCGGACCGCGATCCTCTACGCGCCCACCTGGCGCGAACATCTTGCCACCCGGCACCGCGCCGCGGCATCGGCCGACCTGCTCGACGTCGACGAACTGGCCTCGGTGCTGGGCGACGACTACGTGCTGCTCTTCCGTGGCCACCGCTTCCATGCACCGACGGGGGGAGGGGGACGCGTCATCGACGTGACGGCGTACCCCGAGATCGACGACCTCGTGCTCGCCTCCGACGCCGCGATCCTCGACTACTCCTCGTTGCGCTTCGACTACGCGCTGACCGGGCGGCCGATGGTCTTCCTGGTGCCCGACCTCGACGACTACGAGACGCGGCTCCGGGGCTTCCTGGTCCCCTTCGCCGACTCCGCCCCTGGTCCGTGGGTGGCGACGACGGCCGAGGTCGCCGCCCACCTGCGCGACCTGCCCGCGCTGTCCGCCTCGTACGCCGAACCGATCGCGGCCTTCAACGCCCGCTGGAACGCCATGGCCGACGGCCACGTCACCACCCGCGTCGTGGACCACCTCGAGCGGATCGCCATCGGCTGAGTGTAGGAACTGCCACCGACTGTCTGGGAAATTCGTACACATAGAGGCGCAATCGAGTCGGCTTGCGCAAAGTACGGGATCGATCTGGCGTGCATCACCGGCAGTCACGAGAACTGGGCGCGTCTCGACGCGCTGTGGGCCGATCCCCGCTGGCATCGCGACGACGGAGGCCTCGCGCCTCTGACGCTCAGCGAGCACATCACGATGTTGCCGAGAGGACATCGCTGGGAAGTGGACGGTCGGACATTCGTCGCCCTCGGGAGTGCGCCGTCGATCAACCGGCACCTCTTGACCGAGGGGGTCGACTGGTGGCCCCTCTGAGGTGGTTCTCGACGAGCACGTCGACGCGGTGGTCGCTGGCGGCCACGCGGAGGTGATGCTGACGCATGACAGCCTTGGTTCGCCGTACTGTGTCCCGCAGGTCGAGGAGGTCCTTCGTCGCAACGTGCGCGACAACCCGGTGGGCTGGCCGGCGGCCTCCCTTACGTACGCGGACGAAGGGATGGCCCGGATCTGGTCGCTGGCGGAGCGGCACGACCCCGGCAACGTGAGGATCTTGGACCTTGACACGCTCACCAGCGCGGAAGACTGAGCCCCGTCGACCATCAGCCGAAGGTGGTGCAATGCTGTCAACATGCGCACGACCGTCATTCTCGATCCCGACACCGAGCGGACGATCAGAGAGCGCATGCGTGCCGACGGGGTCTCGTTCAATCGCGCGCTCAACGACGCAATCCGAGACTCACTCACCGGTCGACCGCCGAGAGTCGGCTTCTCGACGCGAGCGATGTCGCTCGGCCGCCCGGCACTCGACCTCGTTAGTGCGCTGCAGGTGGCGGGCGACCTCGAGGACGAGGACCTGATGAGGCGGATGAGGTCCGCGTCGTGAAGATCGTGGACGCGAACGTCCTGGTTATGCCTACGACGACTCCGCTCGCATCCCGTCCGTGCGTTGGGAGCGACCGACGGCCTGGTGATGCTCAGGCGTCGCCACGGGGGGCGAAGACGGCCTCGACCAGCCTTGCGGCGGCGTGGCCGTCGTCGAGGTCGGTGTACTGGCGGCGGAAGGTCCCACGGATCTGCGCCCACTCGCGACGTACGACGTCGAGGTCGCCCAGCACGTCGGCGACCTGGTCGGTGGTCCGCACCAGAGGGCCGGGAGCGGTGGGCTCGTAGGGGATCACGCCACCGCGTGCCGTCATGTAGCGCTCCAGGTCGGGCACGAAGAAGATCATCGGCTTGTCGGTCAGCGCGTAGTCGAAGCGCAGCGAGGAGTAGTCGAGGATCGCCGCGTCTGAGGCCAGGATCAGGTCGTTGACGTCGGGGTGGTCGGTGACATCGATGACCTGGCGGCTCCCGGCGACCCGGCCCTCGAGCCGGGCGTTGAAGGCGTGCCCACGGATCAGCAGCACATGCTTCTCCCCCAGTCGTTTCGCGGCCTTCTCCGCCTCGAAGAAGTCGATGCGCGCGGCCGCCATGTCGTCCGCGGAGAGGTAGTCGCGGAAGGTCGGCGCATAGAGGGACACCGTCTGGTCGTCACGGACGCCGAGCAGCTCGCGGGTGCGCCGCCGGACCTCCTCGGCCTCCGGCCTCAGCAGCACGTCGTTGCGCGGATAGCCGACCTCGAGAACCTCCGCGGTCGCATCGGCCGGCTCGAGGAACGCCTTGCGCAGCAAGGGAGTCGCGTATGTCGCCGGCGACACGAAGTAGTCCCAGTCGCGGGCCCGGCGGTCGAAGCTGCGCACCTGGCTGTCGGTGAAGCCGGCCTTCTCCCACCACTCGTGGCCCATCACCTTGTAGGGGTAGCCGTGGAAGGTCTCGACCATCACCTGCCCCTCGGGCTTCTCGAACCACTCGACCTGATGGAGGTTCAGCACATGATAGCGAGCTGTAGCGAGTGCTTCATGCCACTCCCTGGTGCCCTCGATGAGCGGTACGCCGCCCGCCGGGACCGGCACCCCGTAGTCCTGCACCGACCACAGCAGCTCCAGGTCGGTCCCGCGCCGGACCAGCTCCTCGTGGAGACCGAGCCCGTTGCAGTTGGCGAGCTCGCCGTACAGCGAACGGAACACCACGGCGCGCCGGTCCGCTCGCTCCACGCGGTGCTGGGCACGCAGCCGGTGCTGGTTGCGCGGTCCGCCCTCGTCCTCCGAGAGCGGCACCCGGAGGTTGAGGGCGAGGGTGGCGTGCGGGCTCGATGGTGTGGGCGGAACGACCTCACCGAGGGCCCGGTAGCGCGACAGTGCGTGCTCGGTCGGCAGCCGGTCGAGCAGGTTGTCGTCGGGCACGACGCCCACCGGCCGGCCGCCCGGCCCGCGCAGCGACACGGCGTACTTGCCCTGCGGCAGGGCCAGGCCTTCGCGGCCCCATCGGGACGTCGAGAGCGAGAAGCGCGCGAGCCACCGCCCGCCGGGCAGCTCCTCGAGCTCGCCGGCGAACTCGTTGAGGTTGGGGTCGTGCAGCACGGGTGCGCCGGGGACGCCGGGATGGCTGAGCTCGACCTCGAAGGTGTCGTCGGCGACCCAGAAGTCATGCGCGACGCCGTGGTCGCCGGTGCCGGCCCGGGCGGGGGGGTCGCCGGCCGTCGTCTCGAGCACGACGCCGTCGGCCCAGCGCACGGTGTGCACGAGTCCGCGGGCAGCCGAGGTGCGCGGCACGACCGACGACCCGGCGTGCGAGTTCTCGGTGACCTGCCCGGAGCGTCGTACGCCGCCCGCCTCGACCTCCACCCTCAGCTCCCAGCGACCCGGTTCGGTCGGCAGCCGCTCGGCCGGCAGGGTGAGGGTGAAGCCGCCGGGGCGGTAGTCGCAGAACCAGTAGCCGCTCATCCGGTCGATGCGCGTCTCGCTGTGGAGTGTCACGTCGAGGGGGATCGTGGCCGGTTCGTCACTCGAAGTGCCCGGTCGCCCTTCGGGGCGTTGCTGGGAGTGCCCGGTCGGCGCGCTGGGAGTTGCTCGAAGTGCCCGGTCGGCGGGGTGGAGCCAGGCGCGGACGGTTGGGGGGTTGGCGGCGAGGTCGATCGACCGGATGTAGGCCCACCCGCCGATCTGCAGCGCGGCCCCTTCGGGCGAGTCGTCCCACCAGGTGCGCAGCACCCGGACGTAGAGCTCCTGCTGGACGTCGGAGAGCAGTGACCAGCGTGGGTCGAGGGAGTCGGCGTGCGGCAGCAGCGCGCGAAATCCATCGGGCGTCCGCGAGGTCGGGAAGCGCCGGATCTCGATGCCGAAGGCGTCGACGAAGTCGACGGCGGCGTCCCAGCGGTCGGCCATGACGAGCTGGAAGAGCACCTTGTCCTCGGCGTCGACGCCGCGGGCGATCCGCTCGGCAGGCACCTGCTCCCACAGCTCGACCAGGGCCTCGCGCAGAAGCCGTCGGAAGGCGTCGTCGGTGCGCAGCAGCTGCCGGGCGAAGAACTTCATGTTGTTGGCGAGCAGCTGAAGCGCGCGGGTCTCCGCCGCCTCGTCCCTGCCGGCTGTGCGCAGCTCGGCGAGCGACTCGGTGACCGACGCGTTGTGGGCGGCGAGGTTGTCGGCGGTGTACTGCCTCTGCGAGATGGAGCTCCGGTCGTGGCGGATCCGCCAGTGCACGCCGACCTGCGGGAGCACGTCGAAGGCGCGGGCGAGCGCGAACGCCCGCGACGACACCGGCTGATCCTCGTAGAGCCTGCCCTCCGGGAAGCGAAGACCCGCGTCCTCCCAGAAGTCGCGACGGTAGGTCTTGCTCCAGGCGACCGCGTTGACCATCGCGTCGGGGAAGTCGTCGAGCGAGACACTCACGCGGCGCCGGGCGTGCGCGGAGCGGATCCAGTGTCCGGCGGGCGTGAGGCGGCCGGCCTCGAGCCGGTCGTAGCTGTTCACCGCGAAGTCGGAGCCCGACTCGAGCAACGCACCGACCGCCGAGGTGTAGCAGTCGCGGGCAACGGTGTCGTCGGAGTCGACGAAGGTGAGGAACTCACCGCGGGCCAGGTCGACACCGGTGTTGCGGGCCGCGCTCAGGCCGCCGTTGGGGCGGCGTACGACGCGCACGCGCGGGTCGCGCCGGGCGTGCTCTCGCGCGATCTCGCCGGACCGGTCGGGTGATGAGTCGTCGACCACGATGATCTCGACGCGGTCGTAGGCCTGCTCGCGCAGCGAGGTCAGGCACTCGCCGATGTAGTCCTCGACGCCGTAGGCGGGCACCACGATCGACAGCAGGCCCGCGATCCGGCCCCTGCGCAGCCCGAGCTCGCCGCGCACCCGGACCGCCGCGCCGGCCTTGCGGGCACGACGTACGGCGCTGCTCGCGACGGGACGCACCGCGGCCGCCAGGCCGGCGCGGGCACCCTCGTCCCGGGCCCTCCCGAGCGTTCGTGCGGCGAGCCTGCGCAGATCGTGGGCGGGAGACGGCATGTGAGAAAGTTTGCTCCATGCCCGGCCCGTCCTCGCCCCAGGTCCTCGCCGTCGCCGGATCGGGGCGCAGCGGCACCAGCCTCTTCACCGGCCTGACGGGCCGTCTCGGGCTGCACATCCCCAAGCCGGAGGTGAGCGCGAACCGCTCCAACCCGCGGGGGTTCGGCGAGCCGCGCTGGCTCGTCGACTTCCACAACGAGTTGCTCGAGTCGACCTCGGTGATGATCGAGGACGGCCGGCCCGAGGCGTGGGACGACACCGCGGCCGTGCTCGAGCGGCCGCGCGCCCGGGCGCGCCTGACGGCCTGGTACGAGGAGATCTTCGCCCAGGCGCAGGAGGCCGGGACGGGCCCGGACCTGCCGGGCCGGATCGTGGTCAAGGACCCGCGGCTGGCCTGGTTCATCGAGCTGCACCGCGCCGTGCTCGCCGACCTCGGCGCCGACCTGCGGATCGCCACCCTGCTTCGCGACCCGGCCGAGGTGATGAAGAGCCGAGAGGTCGCCTACGGCACCCGCACCAACAACACCACGCGCATCGCCGGCTGGGTCAACATGATGCTCGGCACCGAGCTCCGCAGCCGCGAGGACCCCCGCGCCACGGTCCGGTACGTCGACCTGCTGGCGGGCTGGCGGCAGGCGGTCGGCGACGCGGACGCCGCTCTCGGTCTCGCCCTGTTCGACAGTGCGAGCCCGGCCCAGCTCGCCGATGCCGGGGAGCTGGTCGACCCCGGCCTGCGCCGATCCGTCGGCGACTGGGACGCCCTCGACCTGCCGACTCGGATGCGCGATCTCGCCGAGCGGGCGTATCACGGCCTCGACGACCTGGTCGGCGTACATCCCGACCAGCAGGGACCCGTTCGGGGCCGCCTCGACGACCTGCGGGCCGAGTACGACGACTACTTCAACGAGTGCGCGGACGTCTCCCGCGGCCGGGTCGGCAGCGCCCGCTCGGAGGAGCGCAAGAAGGTGTCGGCGCGGCTTAGGGCGGAGTTCGCCGCGGCAGCGCCTCCCCCACCTCCGCCCAGCCCGGTCGATCGGGCCGTCGGCAAGGCCCGCCGGCTGGCCGGTGCGGCTCGCCGGAGGCTCAACCGGTGACGGCCCCGGAGGCTGGCGACCGGGTCGCCGTCCTGCTCGCCGGCGGAGTCGGCACCAGGGTGGGGCTCGACATCCCCAAGCAGCTCATCAAGATCGCCGGCAAGACGATCCTCGAGCACACCCTGGGGATCTTCCAGCACCACGAGGCCGTGGACGAGATCATCGTGATGATGGCGCCCGGCCATCTCGACGTCGTACGCCGGATCATCGACGGCGGCGGCTATGACAAGGTCACCACGCTCCTCGAAGGCGCCGCCACCCGCAACGGCACCACCGAGAAGGCCCTTGCCGCCCTGGGCCAGTCGCGATCCGAGGAGCGCGACCCGCTCGTCCTCTTCCACGACGCCGTGCGGCCGCTGCTCGACCGCCGGATCGTCACCGACTGCTTCGCCGCCCTCGAGACCTACGACGCCGTCGACGTGGCGATCCCGTCGGCCGACACCATCATCGAGGTCGACCCGTCGGGCAGGACGATCTCGTCGATTCCACCGCGCGCCCGGTTGCGGCGGGGCCAGACGCCGCAAGGCTTCCGCGCCTCGGTGCTGCGAGCGGCGTACGCCGAGGCCGCGCAGGATCCCGACTTCGCGGCGACCGACGACTGCGGCGTGGTCCTGAGGTACCTGCCCGAGGTGCCGATCGGCGTGGTGGCCGGCGAAGAGCGCAACATGAAGGTCACCGACCCGATCGACGTCTACCTCGCCGACAAGCTCTTCCAGCTCACTACGGACTTCGCACCGGCCCACTACGACGCCGAGTCGCTGCGGGCGACGTTGCGCGGCAAGTCCATCGTGGTCCTCGGCGGCTCGTACGGCATCGGTGCCGACATCGCGGCGCTCGCGCGGGATGCCGGCGCCGTGGTCTCGACGTTCTCGCGGTCCTCCACCCACACCCATGTCGAGCGGCGCGCGGACCTCGATGAGGCCGCGCGTCGGGTGATGGCCGAGCACGGCCGCATCGACTACGTCGTCAACACCGCCGGCGTGCTGCCGCGGGGCACCCTCCTGGAGACCAGCGAGGAGACGATCTACTCGGCGATCGAGGTCAACTACCTCGCGCCGGTCCTGATGGCGCAGGTCTTCTACCCCTACCTGGCCGAGACCCGGGGCGGGCTACTGCTGTTCACCTCGTCGTCGTACACGCGGGGGCGCAGCGGCTACAGCCTCTACTCCTCGGCCAAGGCGGCCGTCGTCAACCTCACCCAGGCACTCGCCGAGGAGTGGTCGGACGCGGGCGTCACGGTCAACTGCATCAACCCCGAGCGCACCCGGACGCCGATGCGCGAGCAGGCCTTCGGCATCGAGCCGCCCGACTCGCTGCTGGAGTCGGCGACGGTCGCGGAGGCCTCGCTCGACGTGCTGCTGTCCGGCCGCACCGGGCAGATCGTCGATCTGCGGCGGATCGATCCCATGGGCGACGGCTGATGAGAGCACACCCGGCCCGCGAGCTGCGCGAAGCGCGGATGGCGGCCCTGGCGGAGGCGGACAGGTCGCTGCCGATCACCTTCGGCCTGGTCGGCGTCCAGAAGGCCGCGACCACGAGCCTCTACTCGATGCTGGCCACCCATCCGGAGATCGCGGGTGGCCCCGAGAAGGAGATCACCTACTTCATCGACGAGTCGGTCGACTGGTCGCGCCCCGACTACTCCGACTACCGCCGTCCCGCGAAGGGTGCCGAGCTGGTCGCCGGCGACGCCACCCCGGCGTACCTCTTCTGGCCGCACGCGCTCGAGCGGATGCAGGCGTACGACGGCTCGATGCGGCTGATGGCGATCTTCCGGGACCCGATCGAGCGGGCGTTCTCGCAGTGGTCGATGGAGAAGGCGCGCCGCTCCGGGTTCCCCGACCTGCCCGACGCCATCGATCGCTTCGCGGGCATGGCGTTCCCGACCGAGCTACCCGACGACGGGCGGCACCGCTGGTTCCGCCGCCGCACCCTCTTCGCCCGCGGCCTCTACGGTGCGCAGCTCGCGCGGGGCTACTCGCTCTTCCCCCGCGAGCAGTGGCTGCTCCTGGAGATGAAGGCGCTGATGCGCGACCATGTCGCCGCCCTCGACGCCGCCACCGACTTCCTGGGTGTCTCGAGGTTCGCGCGCCACCCGCGCCTCGTGCACAGCAACGCCTCCCCCGAGGTCTTCACCGGGCCGGCCCCGAGTGTCGAGCAGGTCGAGCGCCTCGTGGACTACTACGCCGACGACCTGGCCGGCTTCGTGACGATGTCGGGCCTGGACGCCTCCGGCTGGCCCACCCACCAGGTGCTCTCGGGCTCGCTCCCCGTCGCCGACCTGCATGCGAGGCTCGTCGGCAAGCTCGGGCTGGGCTGACGGGGCGCACGTCGACCTGCGGTTTGGCGCCAAGCCGCAGGTCGGAAGGCCGGCGCGGGAGTTGGGGTGCTGAACTGCACGCTCTGGAGCCAGGATCACGTGCAGAACAGCACTCCAAGCCGTCGACCGAAGCCGGAAGCCTCGACGCCACCTCCCGGGTCGGCGGGGCTGGGCAGTCCCGGTCGACCCGACCCGCGGGCTGGAGGATCCGGTCGACCCGACCGCGCGTGGCGGGTCGGCCTGGTCGTCCGGACCGCGCTTGAAGGGTCGGTGCTCGAAGGTCAGAGGAGGCCCTGCTCCTCGAGGAAGTCCTGCGCGACGTCCTCAGGCTTCTCCCGGTCGACGGCGATGCGGCCGTTGAGCTCGGTGAGGTTCTCGGTGGTGAGCGCGCCCATGAGCCCGTCGAGGGTCTCCTCGACGTCCGCGTGCTCGGCGAGGAACTCCGAGGAGACGGCAGGCACGAGGTTCTGGGCCGGCTGGATGGCCTGGTCGTCCTCGAGCAGGAGCAGGCCCTGTGACTCGAGTGTGCCGTCGGTGGTGGAGGTCAGGCCGAGCTGCGCCTCGCCGTCGATGACGGACTCGTAGGTCTGCGCGCTCGCAAAGCCGAGCGGCAGCACCTTCGTCACGTCGATGCCGTAGACGTCGGTGAGCCCGCCCTCGCAGTCCGCGCGGCCTTCACAGTCGGGGGCGGCGGCAAGCACGACCTTCTTGCCCTTGAGGTCCGAGAGCTTCGCGACGCCCTCGGCCTCGCCGTACTCCTGGGTCACGAAGAATGCGTTCGTGTCGGTCGCTGCGGACGGCTCGAGCAGCGTGATGCCGGCCTCGTCGAGGAGCGGCTGGGCCGCATCGATCGACTCCTGCGGGTCGGCGGTCGTCAACGACTCCGCGTCGGCGCCGTTGGCCTTGACGTTGAGGAAGTCGACGATGCCCCCGACGTACTCGGGCACGATGTCGACGTCACCGGGGAAGGTCGCCATGTAGACGTCGCGGGTGTCCACGAGCTTGAGATCGACGGTGTAACCGGCGTCCTCCAGCAGCTGCTTGTACATATTGGCGACGAGATCGGCCTCGGGGAAGGTCTGCCCGCTGATGCGGACCGTGCCCTTGTCGCCGCTCGCAGAGCCGTTGTCGGCCGGTTCGTCGGAGGCGAGGTCGTCGCTCGCGCAGGAGGCGGAGGCGAGAAGGACGCCCGCGGAGAGCAGGGCGGTCAGTGAGCGTCGTACGTGCATGGGTGATTCCTTCTGTGTCCCGTCGGACGGGTCCGACGCGTGTCCGGTCACTTCAAGCTCGGCGAGCTCGAACAGCAGCAAGTCCAGCACAGCCGAAGTTGTTCCGTCATCACCCCACCGGCTCCGGTGTGGCGACCTCGGTACGGCGCTTGGGTGCGGCGGTGCTCGGGGTGACGGCACGCTGACAGCCGGCAGCGGCGACCTCGAGGGCGAGGGCGATGACGGCGACGACGATGGCGCCGGCGATGCCCTTGGGGTAGTTGGTGCGGTAGAAGCCGTCTGTGATGATCCGGCCCAGCCCCGGTCCGGCCACCAGCGCCGCGATGGTGGCCGTCGCCCACACCTGCACGAGGGCGAGTCGCACGCCGGCGGTGACGAGCGGCAGGGCGAGCGGCAGCTCGATCCGCCAGAACTGCTGGGCTCCGGTCATGCCCATCCCGCGGGCGGCCTCCTTGACGTCGGCGGGAACCTCGCGGATCGCGACGTACGCGTTGGTGATCAGCGGCGGCAGCGCGAAGAGCGTCAACGCGATCAGGGTCGCCAGGCCCGCCCGGCCGTAGGGGCCGAACTCCGCCTTGCCGGGCCAGTCCGCCGCGGCCAGCAACGCGAGCAGGGCGAAGGTGGGCACGGCCCGGCCGATATTGGAGATGTTGATCGCGAGGAAGCCGCCGCGGCCGAGATGCCCGAGCCACAGCGCGACGCTCAGGCCGATCGCCATCGCGATGACCAAGGCAGTGAGGGAGACGAGCAGCTGCTCGCCGAGCCGGTCGAGCATGCCGTCGGGCTCGGTCCAGTTGCGGCCGGTGGTCAGGTAGGTCCACGTCTCGCCGAAGACGTTCATGCCACTCCCCTGGTCCAGGGGGTGAGCATTCGCTGGGCGAGCACGAGCAGCGCGTCGAGCGCGAAGGCGAGGACGACGCAGAGCACGGAGGCGGTCAGCAGCTCGGCCCGGAAGTTCTGGTCCACGCCGTCACGAATCAGGTTGCCCAACCCGCCGTACGACACGAGCGAGCCGACCGTCGTCAACGCCACCGTCGACACGGTCGCCACCCGCAGGCCGGCCATCAGGACCGGGGTGGCAAGCGGCAGCTCGATCCGGAAGAGCTGCCTGGTGGCGCCGTACCCGAGCCCCCGCGCGGCCTCACGAATGTCGGCGGGGACGGCGCGGAGCCCCTCGAGGAAGGCGCGCACGAGGACCGTCAGCGCATAGAGCGCCAGGCCGATCACGACCGTGGTCGGCGTCAGGCCGGTGAACGGCACGAGGATCGGGAAGAGCGCCAGTGACGGGACGGTGTAGAGACCGGTGCTGACGCCGAGGATCGTGGCCTCGAAGCGGGAGAACCGGCGCGCCAGCAGGGCCAGGGGGAAGGCGATGAGCATCCCCACCATCACGGACGCGATCGTGATGCCCAGGTGCTGGGTGGTCGCGGAGACGAGGTCGTCACTGCGGTCCTGGACGTACTGCCAGCAGATCCAGTCGTTGACCGTCCCGGAGTAGCAGGACGGCTCGGCCGTCGCCGATGCGATCTCGGTCATTCCGCGACGCTACCCGGTCCTGGCCGTCCCTTGGTGTTCGAGCCGCCGCCGAGGGACGAGGCGGCGTGTCGAGACCGACCTGCGATGGTCGAGCCGCCGCCGAGGGACGAGGCGGCGTGTCGAGACCGACCTGCGATGGTCGAGCCGCCGCCGAGGGACGAGGCGGCGTGTCGAGGCCGACCTGCGATGGTCGAGCCGCCGCCGAGGGACGAGGCGGCGTGTCGAGACCGATCGCCTGTCGTAGGGTCGAGGACATGTCGGAGCCGATGATCGAGCTGACCGGTGTCGGGAAGACCTACCCGGACGGCACCGTCGCGGTCGAGGCCCTCGACCTGGTGATCGACCGCGGAGAGCTGGTCTGCCTCGTCGGCCCTTCGGGATGTGGCAAGTCCACGACGCTGAAGATGATCAACCGGCTGATCGAGCCGACCACCGGCACCATCCGCATCGACGGCACCGATGTCACCAACTCCGACCCGGTGGAGCTGCGCCGCGGCATCGGCTACGTCATCCAGCAGGTCGGGCTCTTCCCGCACCAGACGATCCTGCGGAACGTGATGACGGTGCCGCTCCTGTACGGCGAGACGAAGGACACCGCGCGAGCCCGCGCCTCGGAGCTGATGGAGCTCGTTGGTCTCGACCCGGCGACGTACGCCGCCCGCTACCCCCATCAGCTCTCCGGCGGCCAGCGGCAACGGGTCGGCGTGGCGCGGGCCCTCGCCGCCGACCCGCCTGTGCTGCTGATGGACGAGCCCTTCGGCGCCGTCGACCCCGTCGTGCGCACCCACCTGCAGGACGAGTTCCTGCGACTGCAGCGCGAGCTCGACAAGACCGTCGTGTTCGTCACGCACGACATCGACGAAGCCGTTCGGATGGGCGACCGGGTGGGCGTGTTCAGCGTGGCCGACGGGTCGGGGCGGCTCGTCCAGTATGCGACTCCCGCGGAGCTGCTCGCTCACCCCGCCGACGACGAGGTCGCCGACTTCGTCGGCTCCACCAAGGGACTGCGCCGGCTCACTGTGACGCGTCTCGACGAGGCGCATCTCGAGCCGCTCGACGGAGTCTCCACCGGGGACCTGGCCGGTGCGATCGACCTCGACTCCACGCTGGAGGAGGCGCTCGCGGCGCTGCTGCGCAGCGACCGGCAGGTGGTCGGCGTACGGCGTGGGCCGGCGTTCGTCGGCGTCCTCACCCCCAACGGCATCCACCGCGCCCTGCGTGCCTCCCTCGCCGAGTAGCCGATAGCCGACCCGGCGCAGACTGCCCCCAGAACCCGGGTCGACCCGGCGCACACTGTCCTCCACGCACCGTCGACCCGGCGCCTCTTGCCCTGAGCACATGATCGACCCGGCGCTGTTTGGACCCGGCGCTTTGTGTCGGAACGACCGCCGGGTCGATGCGCTCGGGGGGACAATGACCGCCGGGCTGATGCGCTCGGGGGGACAATGACCGCCGGGTCGATGCGCTCAGGGGGACAATCTGCGCCGGGTCAGGCGTGCCTGACCGACTTCTCCTCGACGAGGGCCTGCCAGCTGGCGAGCTCGGCGTGGAGGACGTCGATCTCCTGCTCGAGCTCGGCAAGCCTGACGATGGCCTCGGCGGCGCGCTGCTCGGCCTCCTCGGCACGGCGGCAGAGCGCCAGGCCCTCCGACTCGGCGGCAGCGGCGCGGTGAGACTCCGCGGCGGCCAGCCTGGCGGTCTCGGCGGCACGGTGCTGGGCGGCCATCAGCGCCTCCTCGAGCTCGGCGATGGCCTCCTGGCCGTCGGCCATCCGGGCCTGGAGCTCGGCGGCGTGCGCGCGGCTCTCGGCGGACCGGGAGTCCGCGAGAGCGCGGTAGTCCTTTGCGAGCTCGGCGCGGTCGTGGGCCGCGTCACGACGCGACGAGACGAGCTCGGCATAGGTGATGCGGGTCGCCGCGGCACCGAAGACGACGCCGGCGAAGGCGGCGGCCACGAGGATCGCGGTCAGTCCCGTTGCCACCGCGCCGGCCACGAGAGCGGCAGCGAGGGCGAGCATGAGGACGGCGACGGTGAGGCGGGTGCTGCGCTGACGGCGGCGCGATGCGGAAGCCATGTCGAGCAGGCTATGCCTCGTCGTCGCCCAGTGGCACGCGACACGCGCGCTCGAGCCACAACGCCGCACCTGTAACACACGCCCCACCAGCCGCAGCGACGAGCGACCTAACCGCCCGTACGTCGGCCAGCTCGGCCGACGCGCCGAGCCACGACAACGCATAGCCGGAGTACCCGCCGGCCACGAGCGCCCCGACGAGGGCGCAGGCGCGGGCCAGAACCAGCCGGTTGACGAGCTGGTGCGGCTCCGGCCGTCGCACCGGTTCGGCCAACGCGCGGCGGGTCAGCCACGCCGTACCGGCAAGCACCGCGGCGACGAAGAACAGGGCGAGGGCCTGCGTCCAGCCCACCAGCGGGGCGGTGCGGTCGAGCGCGTTGACCACGAGCCTGACCGACCAGCCGCCGACGAGACCGACGGCGAGCGCCACCACGAGTGGCCCCGGGCCGAGGGTGCGGAGACGGCCAGGCTGAGGCTCGTGGGGTGCTCCGGGTCGGCCCGGTCCGTGCGGCGGTCCGTCTGAGGAGCGACCGCCCGGATCCGGGCTCACCCGCGCGTCACTGGAGCTCGAGCTCCAGGTCCTCGCGCCGCTTGAGGATGCCGGTGTCGCACGCGGCCAGGAGGTCGGCGATCGGCCCCCGGCCGGGAAAGACCGCGTCGGCCTCGACGTCGACCCACGGCTGGAGCACGAAGGCGCGCTCGTGTGCCAGCGGATGCGGGAGGCGGAGATAGCTGGTCTCCGAGCGCCGGTCCCCGACGACGATCAGGTCGACATCGAGGGTCCGCGGCGCGTTCTTGAGATCGCTGCGCTCGCGCTCGAAGGCGTCCTCGATCGCCAGTGCCCGGTCCATCAGCCTGGCCGCGGACAACGTGGTGTCGACCAGCACGACCGCGTTGAGGTAGTCGTTGGAGCCTTCGGGGGCGTCGACCGGCTCCGACTCGTAGACGGGCGACACCGCGGTCACGAAGACGTCGGGGGTGTCCTTGAGCGCGTCGACGGCTCCCTGGAGCATGGCGAAGCGCTCCCCGAGGTTGGCGCCGAGAGCGAGCACTGCGCGACGGATCGGGCGCATCTCACCGGTGATGGTGTCAGCGTCGATGATGTTCGGGTTTGGCGTCTCGGTCACGATCTGGCCTCACGTTGGCGGGTAATCGTCAGCGCGACGTCGTCGAACGTCGCTTGTATGGGGGCGTCAGGCTTGTGCACCGTGACCCGTACCCATTGAACCTGATCCTCGGTTAGGCACAGGCCCGCGATCCGTTGGGCCAGCGTCTCGATCAGGTCGACGGGGTCGCGTTCGACGGCAGCCTTCACCGACGCCACGAGACTTCCGTAGTCCACCGTGTCCTGCAAGTCGTCCGACACCGCCGCAGATCGCGTGTCGAGGCCGAGCGTCAGGTCGATCACGAAGTCCTGGCCCTCACGACGCTCGAAGTCGAACACGCCGTGGTGGCCGTAGCAGCGGATTCCGTGGATCGCGAGCTCGTCGGCCACTGGATCAGTCCTCCCGAGCGAGTCGCTCGAGCACCGCGAGCGCGTCCCGCGACGCGCGGACGTCGTGCACCCTGACACCCCAGACACCCTCGCGGGCCAGGTGGGCGGTGAGCGCGGTGGTGGCGTACTCGCGGCCGTCGACGGGTCTCGGCAGGCCGCGCCGGTCGACGAGCAGCCGCCCCAGGAACGACTTGCGGCTGGCGCCCACCAGCAGCGGGAGGCCGAGCGACATCAGGTCACCGAGATTTCGCAGCAGCTCCCAGTCGTGCTCGGGCCGCTTGGCGAAGCCGAGGCCCGGGTCGAGCACGAGCCGCTCCGCGTCGATCCCCGCGGCGCGCGCGGCCTCCACGCGCGCGGCGAGCTCACGCCGTACGCCGCCCACGACACCGCCGGGACCGTCGTACGTCGCGAAGTCGCGCATGTGCGCGGAGTGCGCTCGCCAGTGCATCGCGACGTACGTCGCCTCGGAGTCCGCGACGACTGCCAGCATGTCGGGGTCCGCCAGTCCGCCGGATACGTCGTTGACGACCGTCGCGCCGGCCGTCAGTGCGGCGGCGGCGACGTCGGCACGCATCGTGTCGACGGACACGCGCACACCGCCCTGGGCGAGCGCGGTGACGACCGGCAGGATCCGGTCGAGCTCCTCCGCCGCCACCGGGCGCGTGGCGCCGGGCCGGGTCGACTCGCCGCCCACGTCGACGATATCGGCGCCCTCCTCGGCGAGCACGAAGCCGTGGGCGATCGCGGCCTCCGGGTCGGCCCACAGGCCGCCGTCGGAGAACGAGTCGGGCGTGACGTTGAGGACGCCCATCAGCAGGATACGGTGCGACTCCTTGGACATCGGCCTCACCCGTTGCGGTGGATCAGCGCCATCGCCTCGGCGCGGGTGGCGGGCTGGTGCATGATGCCGCGGACGGCCGAGGTGATGGTGCGCGCTCCGGCCTTGCGGACGCCGCGCATCGTCATGCACAGGTGCTCGGCCTCGATCACCACGATGACCCCGCGGGCGTCGAGGAGGCGGACCAGAGCGTCGGCCACCTGGGTGGTGAGGCGCTCCTGCACCTGCGGCCGCTTGGCGTAGACGTCGACGAGGCGGGCGAGCTTGGACAGCCCGGTGATCTTGCCGTCGATCGAGGGGATGTATCCGACGTGGGCGACCCCGGTGAACGGCACGAGGTGGTGCTCGCACATCGACCACAGCTCGATGTCACGCACCAGGACCATCTCGTCGTGTCCGATGTCGAACGTCGTGGTGAGCACGTCCTCGGGCTCCTGGCGCATCCCGGCGGTCAGCTCAGCGTACGCCCGCGCGACCCGCGCCGGGGTGTCGTGCAGACCCTCCCGCTCGGGGTCCTCGCCGATGGCGAGGAGCAGCTCGCGGACGGCGGCCTCGGCGCGGTCGTGGTCGAAGGCGGGCACCTCGGCGCACGGCCGGTCGGCCTGGCTGATCGGATCGGTCATCGTCCGCGGACTCTAGTGGACGACGACCCCGTCGGGCAGGTCGTGTCGCGCCTGGGACGCCCGCTCACCTGCCGTCGAGGCTCGGGTCACCATGGACGTCGCCACCCTCGCCCGGCGGACTGATGACCAGCCCGCCGGTGCCGTTGACATTCCTCGTACCCTCCGCGGCACGCTCCCTGATCGCCTGCGGGATCTCGACCGGCGGGATGGTCGAGGGGATCCGGAGCGGCGAGCCGGTCCAGGCCGGTCGCGCGGAGCGGCGGCGCAGCGGCTCGAACACCGTCGCTACCTGGGCCTTGTCGAGGGTCTCCTTGTCGAGCAGCTCGAGGACCAGCGCGTCGAGGACGTCACGGTTGTCCTCGAGGATGTCGAATGCCTCCTGGTGGGCCGCGGCGACGAACTGCTTGACCTGGTCGTCGACCTTGGCTGCGACGTCCTCGGAGTAGTCGCGCTGGTGGCCGATGTCGCGGCCGAGGAACGGCTCCGCGTTGGACTCCCCGAGCTTGACGGCGCCGAGCACCTCGGTCATGCCGTACTGGGTGACCATCGCACGGGCCAGGTTGGTGGCCTTCTCGATGTCGTTGCCCGCGCCGGTGGTGGGGTCGTGGAAGACCATCTCCTCCGCGGCGCGGCCGCCCATCATGTAGGCGAGCTTGTCCAGCAGCTCGGAGCGGGTCTGGGAGTACTTGTCCGTGTCGGGCAGCACCATCGTGTAGCCCAGCGCCCGCCCGCGCGGCAGGATCGTCACCTTGTGCACGGGGTCGCTGCCGGGGAGGGCGGCGGCGACCAGCGCGTGACCGCCCTCGTGGTAGGCGGTGACCAGCTTCTCCTTCTCGCTCATCAGCCGAGTCCGCCGTTGCGGGCCGGCGATCACCCGGTCGATGGCCTCGTCGAGCGCGGCGTTGTCGATCAGCTTGAGGTTCTCGCGGGCCGTGAGCAGGGCCGCCTCGTTGAGCACGTTGGCGAGGTCGGCGCCGGTGAAGCCCGGCGTACGACGCGCCACGCTGCGCAGGTCGACGTCGGGGGCCATCGGCTTGCCGCGGGAGTGGACCTGCAGGATCTGCTCGCGGCCGGCGAGGTCGGGCGCGTCGACGCCGATCTGGCGGTCGAAGCGGCCCGGGCGCAGCAGCGCCGGGTCGAGTACGTCGGGCCGGTTGGTGGCCGCGATCAGGATGACCCCGCCGCGGACGTCGAAGCCGTCCATCTCGACGAGCAGCTGGTTGAGGGTCTGCTCGCGCTCGTCGTGGCCACCGCCCATGCCGGCGCCGCGGTGGCGGCCGACGGCGTCGATCTCGTCGATGAAGACGATCGCGGGGGCGTTCTCCTTGGCCTGCTCGAACAGGTCGCGGACACGGCTGGCGCCGACCCCGACGAACATCTCGACGAAGTCGGAGCCCGAGATCGAGTAGAAGGGCACCCCCGCCTCTCCCGCGACGGCCCGCGCGAGCAGCGTCTTGCCGGTGCCGGGCTGGCCGTAGAGCAGGACGCCCTTGGGGATCTTGGCGCCGACCGCCTGGAACTTGGCCGGCTCCTGGAGGAACTCCTTGATCTCCCCGAGCTCCTCGATGGCCTCGTCACACCCGGCGACGTCGGAGAACGTGGTCTTGGGCATGTCCTTGGTGATCAGCTTGGCCTTGGACTTGGCGAACTGCATCACGCCGCGGCCGCCGCCGCCCTGCACCTGGTTCATCAAGAACACGAAGAGCAGGATGATCAGGGCGAAGGGAAGCAGCGTCATCAGGATGCTGCCGAGCAGGCTGGGCTGCGGGTACTCGGAGTCGGAGGACTCTATGGTGCCCTCCGCGACCTGCTCGTCGACCGCCGCCAGCAGGGTCTCCTGCTGGCCCTGGATGTAGTAGGCGGTGACCTTGCTGCCCTCGTCGCGCACACCCTTGTCGAGGGTGGCCTGGATCTCCTGGTCGCCGTCGACGAACTTGATGTCCTTGACGTCGCCGTCGGCGATATACCCCTGCAGGGTCGAGGTCTTGATCTCTTGGTACCCCCCGTTGGGCACGAGGTACTGCAGTGCGAGGAGTACGCCGATGACGGCGACGAAGATCCAGACCCAAGGGCCCTTGAAGATGCGCTTCACAGGTGTCGTCTCAAGATTTCGTTTCGGATGGCGGATGACGGCCCGGCCGGGCCGTCACCTGAGTCAACGACCGTACACGCCGCCGTGATCCCGGTGCGGCGTACGAACGTCGCCGCCAATCCTCTCAGGTGGACGGCTGGCCACCGTCGGCGGCGGGACCACGAGCGTGACCTGCCCGGGCGGGGCGCCGACGCATCAGGAGTAGACGTGCGGCGCGAGGGTGCCGATGTCGCGCAGGTTGCGGTAGCGCTCGCGGAAGTCGAGGCCGTAGCCGACGACGAACTCGTTGGGGATGTCCCAGCCGACGTACTTGGGCTCGACCGGCATGGTGAGCGCCTCGGGCTTGCGGAGCAGGGTCGCGATCTCGACGCTGGCCGCCTTGCGAGACCCGAGGCTGTTGACCAGCCAGCTCAATGTGAGGCCGGTGTCGATGATCTCGTCGACGATCAGCACGTGACGGTCGGTGATGTCGGTGTCGAGGTCCTTGAGGAGCCGGACGACGCCGCTCGACTTGGTGCCCGAGCCGTAGGAGCTGATGGCGATCCAGTCCATCTCGCAGTGGCGCGGCAGGGAGCGGGCCAGGTCGGCCATCACCATCACCGCGCCGCGAAGGATGCCGACCAGCAGCAGGTCCTTGCCCTCGTAGTCGGCCGCGATCTCGTCGGCCATCTCCTGCAGTCGGGCCTGGATCTGGGCCTCGGTGAAGAGGACGTTCACCAGCTCGTCTTCCACGTGCGCGGAGTCCATGGGCTGCACCCTACGGGTCGGCGCGCGTGAAGGAGACGAGAGAGCCACGGCGGACGGCGCGAAGGGGGCCGGGGAGGTCGACCCACCTCTGGCCGCGCCAGTCGGTCACGAGCGCATCGACGGCGAGCACGTGTGTGCGGGTCACCTCTGCGTGGGGTCCGCCGGCGACGAGGATCGCGGCGTGCAGCACCCGGCGGCGTACGGCGTCGGCGAGCTCGCCGAGGGACTCGGCCGGAAGCACGAGGGCAGCCTGCGATGGACCGCCCGCCGGTCCGGCGCCGGCGGCCCGTTCGTCGACTGCCGAGCGCAGCCGGACGAACTCGTCGCCGGCGACCCGGTCGAGGTACTCCATGTCCTCGCGCAGCTGGTCGGCGGTGCGGGCGAGCGTGGCGGCGACGCCGGGCCCGAGCTCGGTCTCCAGGACGGGGAGCACGGTCGCGCGGACCCGGGCGCGCAGGTAGGCAGGGTCGGTGTTGTGCGGATCGCGCCACCACTCGACTCCCTCGACCCGACAGGCGGTCTCGGTCTCCAGCCGGGTGACGTCGAGCAGCGGCCGGGCGAAGCCGTCGTACGCCCTGCGCATCCCGGCGATCGACCGGCCGCCGGAGCCCCGGGCCAGCCCGAGCAGAACGGTCTCGGCCTGGTCGTCGCGGGTGTGTCCCAGCCAGACGACCTCGGCCCCGAGGTGCGTCCGCAGCTCCTCCAGGACCGCGTGGCGAGCCCGTCGCGCGGACGCCTCCGGACCCAGACCGCCTCCCTCGACGCTTACCCGGGCCGCCGCGGTCTCGTCGGCGCCGAGCGCCGCCATCTGCCCGACGACGTGGGCGGCATGCTCGGCCGAGCCCTCCTGGAGGCCGTGGTCGACGGTCGCGCCGACCACCCGGCCCCCGGCCTTGTGCACCTCGAAGACGGCGGCCGACAGCAGTGCGAGCGAGTCCGCCCCTCCGCTGCAGGCGACCAGCACCGTCGGCTCGGAGGACGCCGTCTCCAGGGTCGCGAGCGCACGCCGTACGCCGCCCCTGACCGCGGCGACTGCGGGGTGGAGGGTCATCGTCGGCCGGCCCAGCTCACGTGCTCAGCGAGCGAGCACCCGGACGATCCAGGCGGCCGGATCGTGGATCTCGGACCTGCTGGGCAGGTTGTCGGGGCCCGCGAAGACGGCATTGAAGTCGGCCATGCCGACCTTGTCGACGACGCCGCGGACGAACTTGGCGCCGTCACGGTACTGCGCCATCTTCGCGTCGAGGCCGAGCATTCGGCGCAGCAGCCTGTCGAGTACGCCGACGCCGTGGCGACGGCGGTTGAATCGCTTGCGGATCTCCGCGACCGTCGCGATGACCTCGGGCCCGACGCCGTCCATGACCACGTCGGCGTGCCCCTCGAGAAGCGACATGACACCCGTGACCCGGTCCATGATCTCGCGCTGCTCGGGCGAGCTCATCAGCTCCATCACGTTGCCATTGCCGCCTCGAACCGCATCGCCGAGGCGCTTGACGAAGTCCTTGGGGAGCGAGTCGGGCTCGACGGTGTCGACGAGCTGCTCGACCTGCCCGCGCAGGTGGTCGGCGAGCCATGGCACCGCGGTGAACTGAACGCGGTGGGTCTCCTCGTGCAGGCAGACCCACAGCCGGAAGTCGCTCGGGACGGCATCGATCTCGCGCTCGACATGCACGATATTGGGGGCGACGAGCAGCAGGCGCCCGCGCTCCGCGGGCGTGAGGTGGAAGGGGTCGAACTGACCGAGGACCTTCCCGCCGAGGAAGCCGAGCAGCAGGCCGATCTCGGCGCCGGTGACCTTGCCGCCGAGAGCTCTGACCGCTCCGGTCGGCTCACCCTTCTTCTCGGTGAGCTTGCCGACAAGGGGCTCGATGAGGGTGCCGAAGGAGTCGGCGTTGGCCTGCACCCAGCCGGCGCGGTCGACGACCAGCACCGGCGCCGTGCCGGCGTCGGCGACGAGGCCGGTGAAGTCGCGGACCAGACCGGTCGAGCGCCGGGCCCCCTCGCGCAGCTCGGCGACGGTGTCCTGCGCCTCGGTCTCGGACACCGCGGGACCGTCTCCGGCGACCTTGGTGCCGACCTTCACCGCCGTGGCCCAGTCGACCATGGCCGAGCCACCGGGCGTGCTGCCGTTCTCCATGTCGCGACCCTACTCAGGGGGCGCATGGCCGACGGGCGCGACGGGCTTCGATGCGGCCGTCGCGACCTCGCAGGCTCGGTCGTGGACCTCGCTCTACCTGCCTTCGCGACGCCGTGAACTCTTGCCTCGTTCGCGGCTGCTCAGCCACACCGGCAGGCCCCGAGAGCGGCAGCCATGTCGTCGAGAGTGGCGCGGGCCTCGAGGGTGTCGGGGAGCGTGATCCTGTCGGCGACGAGGACGAAGGCCAGCGTCGAGCCGTCGAGGTCCGTGGCGATGCCGGCGAGTCCGGAGATGCCCGACAGGGTGCCGGTCTTGGCACGCACCCGGCCGCGCCCGGCAGCCGGCTCACCCTCGAACCGGTCGGCGAGCGAGCCGGTGAAGCCCGCCACCGGCAGACCGCTGACGACGCTCCGCAGCTCGGGATGGTCGGCGGCGGCGGCCAACTCCAAGACGGCGAGCAGTACGGCGGCGGGGATCCGGTTGTCGCGCGAGAGCCCGGAGCCGTCGTACAGCTCCGTCCCGGCCACGTCGATGCCGAGGCGACCGAGGGTCGCGAGCGCGTCGCGGGCGCCGGCCTCGAAGGAGCCCTCCCCGGAGATCGCGAGCCCCGTCTGATGCGCGAGGATCTCGGCACCCTCGTTGTCGCTCACCTCGAGGATCCGCTCGACGATCTGGTCGAGGGGCGCGCTGTCGACCGTGGCCAGGTCGGCCCAGCCGGTCCCGGCGGTCGTGGGAGTCGGCGGAGTACGCACGTCGATGCCCGACTTGCGGAGCGCCGCGGCGAAGACCTCGGCCGCGTGGAGGGCGGGGTCGTCCACCCGTCCGAACCCGCTGGGCGACCGGCCACCGTCGACCCAGAGCGGGCTGATCGGTGCGACGACGTCGGTCGCGACGTAGTCGGGCTCCCACCTCGGGTTCTCCGTGGGCCCGGCGAAGAGGCTGGTGTCGTAGCCGAGCCGCACGCGCTCCCGACCCTGGGCGGTCAGCGCCTTCGCGGTCCTCCGCGCGAGGGTCTGCACGTCGGCGCGCAGGGGGTACGCCGTCCCGTCACTGTCGGGCCCGCTGGCGAGATAGGGGTCGCCACCGCCGACCAGCACGATCCGGCCGCCCCTGGGCGCGGTCGCGACCCGGGTCGTGAACACCCGGTCGGGCCCCATCGCCGCCAGTGCCGCAGCGGTCGTGAGGATCTTCGTCGTCGACGCGGGTACGGCGACCGGGTCGCCGTACGTGTAGAGCGATCGGCCGCTGCCGATGGCGGAGACGGCCACGTGGACGCGCTTGCCGAGGTCCTCGTCGCGGAGGTACGGCGCCAGCGCCCGCTCGACCTTCGCCGGCCGGAGCGAGTCGGTCAGCGGGCCGGCGTCGGCGACCGCGACGGGTGCGGCCGGCTCGACAAGCGTCAGCCCGGGAGGAGGCGGGACCTCCTCGGGCTCGACGAGCGGATCGGCGGGCTCTTGGAGGAGGTTGGCCTCGACCCAGTCGCGCCCGTAGCCGAACCGCCACTCCCCGACCGCCCCGGCGGCGAGGAGCAGCACCAGGAGCAGCACGACGACCCGCCACGCCCGGCGTCCGCGCGCCATCCGTCACCCTCCGACCGGTTTCTGCCACATTCCGTCGCTCAGACTCGCGCCGGTGCGTGTGTTTGCGTGACACTGTGCCAGGACCCCGGCCAGCCTCGTGTGCCGGGGAGCCGGCGAACAAGGAGGCAGGGCCCGTGGTGTTGGAGTTCGATGTGCTGGTCGAGATCCCGAGGGGTAGTCGCAACAAGTACGAGGTCGACCACGAGAGCGGCCGGATCCGCCTGGACCGCACGCTGTTCACCTCGACGCAATATCCCGCCGACTACGGATACATCGAGGAGACCCTCGGTCAGGACGGGGACCCGCTCGACGCCCTCGTGCTGCTGATCGGTGAGCCGACCTTCCCCGGGTGCCTCATCAAGTGCCGAGCGATCGGCATGTACCGGATGACCGACGAGGCGGGCGGCGACGACAAGGTCCTTTGCGTGCCGGCGGCCGACCCGCGCCTGGAGCACATGCGCGACATCAACCACCTGCCAAAGTTCGACCGGCTCGAGATCGAGCACTTCTTCACCGTCTACAAGGACCTCGAGCCCGGCAAGTCCGTCGAAGGCGCCGAGTGGGTCGGCCGCACCGAGGCCGAGCGGGAGGTCGTCGCCTCCTTCGCCCGCGAGAAGGCGGCCAACCACCACGACGAGGAGCCCGCCGCCGGGTAGGCGTGCGAACCCCGGACGTCATGCGAAGGGGTTGCTCGAGCGACCAAGTCGGATGACGTCCCGTTGTGCTTCGTACGGCGCTCAGCCGACGCGTGCGAACAGGTCGGGGGCCCGCCAGGCGGTCCACGACTCGATGCCGACCGTGCGTCCGGTGCGCGGGGCGTGGATCATCGAGGTGCCGCCGAGGTAGATCGCAACGTGGTAGATCGAGCTCGCGGAGCCGGAGCTCCAGAAGAGCAGGTCGCCCGGCTGCAGCTGATCGGCCGTTATCGGCGTGGACTCGGCGTACTGCATGCGCGAGGAGTGCGAGAGCGAGTAGCCGGCCGCGGCGTACGCCGCGCTGGTGAGGCCTGAGCAGTCCCACGCGTCGGGACCCGAGCCGCCCCAGCGGTAGGGATCGCCGATCTCACCCTGCGCGAACGCGATCGCGGTTGCCGCGCCCGGGTTGGCCGGTGGGATCACCGGCGCCGGTTCGGTGGGCACCGGCGTCGGGGTCGGTGTGGGTGTCGGTGTCGGAGTCGGTGTCGGGTGGAGTCGGTGTGAGTGTCGGCGTCGGAGTCGGTGCGGTGTCGGTGTCGGTGTCGGCGTCGGTGTGGAGTCGGAGTCGGTGCGGGTGTGGGCGTCGGCGTGGGCCTGGGCGTCGGTCTCGGCGTAGGGGTCGGCTTCGGCTTCGGCGTGGGCGTCGGTGTCGGCGTGGGCGTGGTGTCGGCGTGGGCGTCGGTGTCGGCTTCGCCGGAGGGTTGATCCGCTGCAGGCGACGCCGCTCGATCGCCTTCTGCCGGCGTTCGGCCAACCTCACGGACGTGCCCTCGAGTCTGGCCAGCTCTGCGACCAGACCACGCCGCTCGGCCTCGATCGCCTGCTGCTCGGAGAGCGCCTGAGCCTCGGCCGCCCTGGCCAGGTCACGGTTCGCGCGGGTCCGCTCCTTGAGCCTCCGCGCCTCCTCGCGCGTCTCGACGGCTTCCTTCTTCGTCGCCTCGGCCTTGGTCGCGGCCGCACGGAATGCGTCGTACTGGTCCTGCAGGGCCTGCTCCGCGTTGCCGAGCGTGGTGGTCTCCTCGATGACGAAGTCGATGCCCTCCGCTCCGACGAGTGCGTTGAGCGTGGTCAGCTCCGGGCCCGAGGTGTACGCCGCGAGCACGGCTTCCTCGTACGCCGCCTGCTGGCGGTCGACGTCGCGCTCGGCGGCGAGGTAGCCCGAGCGGGCGACCTCCGCTGCCTTTCGTGCGAGGCCGAACTGCGCCCGCGCCTCGTTGAAGTCCT
Source organism: uncultured Actinomycetota bacterium (assembly GCA_963767345.1). Taxonomy (GTDB): domain Bacteria; phylum Actinomycetota; class Actinomycetes; order Propionibacteriales; family Nocardioidaceae; genus Nocardioides. The sequence goes on along the minus strand of CAVYDO010000003.1, from coordinate 1,457,151 downwards.
CGGTCGCCCGGGCGGAGGCGACCACGGTGGCGTCGAGCCGGTCACCCGCGGCGACCAGACCCGCCTCGACGGAGGCGACCGTGTGTCGCTGGTCGGTCACCGCCTGCTGCGCCCGCTCGACCTCCTCGCGGGAGGGCGACGCGTCGTCGTCTGCGAACGCGACCCCGGCGAGACCCGCGGCGACGACCGCCATCGCGGCCAGCGACGCGGTCGCGGCATGCACGCTCTGCCGTCGGCCGCAGAGGCGGCGCACGGCGCTACGTTCCCGAGGTTGTCCAGATGGCTGCCCGAATGGAGGCATGGCTTCGACCCCTTGCGCTGTTCGTTTGTCACGCCACCCCCAGAAGACTTCCCAATCCTCAGAAGCAACGCGGAGCACACGAGTGCTCACCAGCCCCAACGGGAACAGGTTTCTCAGAAAACCGCAACTCTCACGGCGTGTCGACTTGACGCGCTACATCAATGTAATTCCGAAGTGCAGCGAGACGGGTCATGGTCCGGACGCTCGACAACCCAACATGTGGTGGCTGGCCGCGTTTCCCGGCACCAGATACGGGCCCTTGCCGGTGGATTCCGCGCCTCGGCCCATCTCGAGGCTGCTCGTTGTCAGTCGTTGGAGATGGGCACCCTGGCGGAGTCCGTGGTCGGGTAGGACGACCGGAACCGGCGCTCGAACCTCTGCCCGCTCACCCGGCCCCCGACGTAGAAGGAGACCAGGGCGATGACGAGGCCGGCGATGTCGTCGGCGACGTAGTGCCAGCCGAAGTAGAGGGTCGCGACCACGGTGATGGCGAAGTTCGTCCAGAAGACGACCTTCAACGCCCGGGAGCGCAGCGTGTACTGCACCATCAGCGCGACCAGGAGGGTGATCGCGGTGTGCAGGCTGGCGAAGCCCGCGACCGTCTGCATGGCGCCCTCGACGCCCGAGTGCAGGGCGGTCGTGCGTCCGTTGGCCAACGCCTCCATCAGCCGGCCCGAGCCGGTGTCGGGCAGGTCGGTGTAGAGCTGGACGTACTCGAAGCCCGGTCCGACGGTCGGGAGCGCGTAGTAGGACGCGGTGCCGAGCGACCAGGCGATGCACTGCGACGTCGCGAACCAGTAGCCGAAGGAGATGTTCCGCGACCAGATCAGCCATCCGGTGAGCGCGAGCGGCACGAGCGGCAGGAACCACAGGTAGATCGTGGACAGCACGTTGGCCACCACCCAGGTCTGGGTGAACATCGCGTGGATCACGATCGCCGGCTCGGTGCCGAAGAAGAGCGTCCGGTCGATCATGTGCAGTTCGCGGTCGTACTTGATGTCGATCACGAACGGCAGGAACGACTTGAGGTTCCGGTAGCTCACATAGGTGATGTAGAAGCAGACGACGCCGAGGAACACGAGGGTGAGCCGCTCACGGGTCCAGTGCGTCCGGAGTCGCTCACGGATCGCGGCGGGCATCTCTTTCGGCTTGAACCGCGTGGCCCACAGGGTGCGCGGCAGCAGGTCGAGGATGAGGGCTCCGAAGAGCAGCATCGGCAGCCTCACCCAGGCCGGGCCGAGGAAGCCGTCCGGGTCGCCGAGCGGGCGGTCGAGGATCGCCGCGGTCACGACGGAGAGGATGCCCATCGTTGCGGCGACACCCACCAAGAGGGCCCAGGCACGGCGATACACGGCCGTCAGTTTAGGGCCAAGCCCCAGGTCACCCGACGCCGACGACGGCCAGCCGGGCGGGATCGACGGAGAGCGACACCCGCTGCCCGGGCGTCGGTGCGGCTCCTCCGTCGAGCCGCGCGACCGCGTCGACGATGCCGAGCAGAGGTACGTCGACGGTGAGCCGCCACTGCTCCGGCGTCGCCTGGGCGGTGCGTACGACGCCTGCCAGTGCACCGTCCCCGCCGGGGGCGATGACGAGGGCCGACCGGCGGAGGGCGACCGCATCGTCTCGGCTCGACGACCGAGGAGCGCCCTCGTCTCCGTGATCGAGCCCGCGAGCGTCTCGGCGGTCGAGCCCGCGAGCGCCTGCGCGAGCGGTGTCGAGACCACCGGCCGCGAGCAGCGCGGCCGCCGCATCGCCGGTGAGTACGCGCGCGTAGCCGAGGAAGAGGGCGGTGTCGGCATCGACGGGTGCGGCCCAGACCTCGGCGGGAGCGCCCTGCTGGACGATCCGGCCGGCCCGCATCACGGCGATCCGGTCGGCGAGCGCGAAGGCCTCCTCGTGGTCGTGGGTGACGAGCAGCGCGGTCGTGCCGGCGGTGGAGAGGATCCTTCGCAGGTCCGCGGCCAGCCGGCCCCGCAGAGAGGCGTCGAGGGCGGAGAGCGGCTCGTCGAGCAGGATCAGCCTCGGGTCGACGGCTAGTGCCCGGGCCAGCGCGACGCGCTGCCGCTCGCCGCCGGAGAGCGTGCCCGGCAGCCGCCCGGCGTACCCGGTGAGCCCGACGAGCTCGAGCAGCTCGCCCACCCGCGTCACTCGGTCGGCGCGCGGCACCCGCCGGATCCTCAGCGCGTAGCCGACGTTGGCGCCGACGCTCTGGTGGCCGAAGAGCTGGCCGTCCTGGAACATCATCGCGAAGCCACGTCTGTGCGTGGGCAGTCCCTGCACCTGCTCGCCGCCGTAGGAGATGGTGCCGGCGACCAGGGGCTCGAGCCCGGCGACCGCCCGCAGCAGGGTGGACTTGCCGCAACCGGATGGGCCGAGCACCGCGAGGGTCTGGCCTTCGGGCAGCGCCAGGGAGACGTCGTCGACCGCGAGCGTGTCGCCGTACCGCACACTCACGCCCGCCAGGGACAGGCCGGAGGCCATCAGAAAGCACCCACGGTGGCCACGTGCAGTCGCTCGACGATCAGTACGACGACCGCGGTCGCCGCCGCGAGGACGACCGAGGCCGCGAGCGCCATCGGATAGTTGAGGGCACCCGGGTGCCCGATCAGCCGGTAGATCACGACCGGCAGCGTCGGCCGGTCCTCACGAGCCAGGAAGCTGGTGGCCCCGAACTCACCCAGCGACACCGCGAACGCGAAGCCGGCCGCGGCGAGCAGCGGCTTGGTGAGCACCGGCACGTCGACCGTGATCATGGCTCGCCACGGCGGAGCACCGAGCGACGCCGCGGCCTGCCTCAGCCGGTCGTCGATGCCGGCGAGGACCGGCACGATGGTGCGGACCACGAGCGGCAGCGCGACGAGCGCCTGCGCGATCGGCACGAGCACCCGGCTGTCGCGCAGGTCGATCGGCGGATGGTCGAGGGTGATGAGGAAGCCGAAGCCGAGCGTCACCGCGCTGACACCCAACGGGAGCATGAAGATCGAGTCGAGCACGGCCCTCAGCCGTCGCTCTCCGGCCGACCGGGAGCGGCGGGTGACGACGAGCGACACGAGCAGCCCGAGGAGTAGCGACATCCAGGCGGCGTCGACCGCGATCCGCAACGAGTTGACCAGCGCCTCGGTGGCCGGCACGACGAGGGCCTGGCCCTCGCCGACCGTCGCCAGCGCCCGATAGTTGCCGAGCGTCCAACCGCTTCGATCTCGAAGCGATCCGGTCACGAGGGCCGCGATCGGCGCGAGCACGAAGAGCACGAGCGCGACCGTGGCCGCGACGGCGGGCAGGTCGTGGACCCGCACCGGTTGCGGACCGCGAGTGACCCGTTGCACGGTGGGGTCCGGCGTACTGCGAAGTCGCTGGGCGAGGACCAACAGCACGGTGACCGTGGCCATCTGCAGCACCGACAGGGCCGCCGCGCCCTGCAGGTCGAGCAGGTTGACCGTGAGGAGGTAGATCTCCGTCTCGACGGTCGCGAAACGCAGCCCACCCAGGGTGAGCACGACTCCGAAGGCCGTGGCACAGAAGAGGAACACGACCGAGGTCGCGCTGACCAGAGCCGGCCGGAGCGCGGGCAGGGTGACGGTGCGGAAGACCTGCGCCGGCGTCGCGCCGAGCGCGGCCGCGGCCTCCCCGGGCCGGGCGTCGAGCGACTCCCACGCTGCGCCGACGACGCGCATCACGACGGCGCTGTTGAAGAAGGCCAGGCCCAGGACGATCGCGACGGCGCTGCCGTCGAGCCCGAGGAGTCCGAGCGGGCCGCCGTCGCGCAGGAGCTGCCGGAAGGCGACCCCGACGACGACCGTCGGCAGCGTGAACGGGACGAGCAGGACGGCTCGCAGGGTGCGGCGCATGGGCACGTCGAGGCGGTGCAGCACGTACGCCGCGGGCACTCCCAGCAGCACCGACAGCCCGGTGCCCGCGAGGGCGGACCACAGCGTGAACCACAGCACCCGATGCACGCGCGGCCGCTGAAGGACCTCGGCCACTCCCCCGATGTCGAGCGATCCCTCCGGGTAGAAGCCGCGCGCGATCATCCCGCTGACGGGCAGCACGAAGAACAGCCCGAGCACCGCCAGCGGCAGCGCCGCCACCGCCAGGGCCTTGGCGACCCGCGCCCAGGATCGTTGCTCCGGCGACCGGCGACCCGGCGACCAGCGGCTCACCGGCTGGTGATGTCCGTCCACGTGGTCAGCCACTCCTGGCGGTTCGCGGTGATCTCGGTCGCGTCGACCTCGAGCGTGGCGTCGGGCTGCTGGGCGAAATCCGCCCACTCCGTCGGCAGCTCCACCCCGTCGACGACCGGGAAGACGTACATGGACGTCGGCAGCGCCGCCTGCACCTCGGCGGTCAGCAGCCACTCGACGACAGCCCTTGCGCCATCAGGGTTCTCAGCACCCTCGAGCACGCCGGCGTACTCGACCTGACGGAAGCAGGTGTCGAGAAGAGCCTTGGTCGTGGACTTGCCGTCCTCGCCGACGGTGAACGCCGGCGACGAGTCGTAGGACACCACGATCGGCCGGTCGCCGCCGCCGCCACCGGCGGTGAAGTCGACGGTGTAGGCGTCGGTCCAGCCGGACGTGATCTTGGCGCCGTTGGCCATCAGGTCCTCCCAATAGGCCGGCCAGTCGTCGCCGTACTCGGCCACCGTCGCGAGCAGGAAGGCCATGCCGGGCGAGCTGGTCGGCGCTCCGGGGATCACGAAGAGGTCCTGGTACGCCGGGTCGCGCAGGTCGTCGAGCGTCTCCGGCTCGGGCACGCCCTCCGCGTCGAACCAGGCGGTGTCGACGTTGACGCACACGGCCCCGGTGTCGACGGGCGCGAGGTCGTCGCCGTCGTCGACGCCCTCGAGCCCGAACCGCTCGGCACCGGCCGGGAGCGTGACGTCGAGATCGTCGAAGACGCCGGCCTCGAGCGCCCGGGAGGCGAAGGTGTTGTCGACCCCGAAGGCGGCATCGCCCTCCGGGTTGCCCTGCGAGAGCACCAGGCTCGTCGTCAGCTTGCCCGCGTCGCCCGACGACCGGACGTCGAGCTCGACGCCGCTGTCCTCCTCGAACCGCTTGATGAGCTTCTTGGGGAGGGAGAAGGAGTCGTGGGTGAGCAGCACGACCGGACCGCCCGCCTCCGCCGGCTCCGTGGCGCCGTCGGTGCTGTTGGGCTGCTCGGCGGGAGCCGGCGACTCCTCAGCTGCGTCGTCGCCACCCCCGACCAGCGAGCAGCCGGTGAGGACGGCACCGGCCATGACCGCGGCGAGCACCCGCCGTACCCGTGACCGCGCAAGTGTTGGCATCTGCTGACTCCCTTCGCCGGTGCTAACCGGTGCAGGCGACTCAAGGTGCGTGTCGCTCGGATACTTCACGCGCCCGTGTCACCACAGGTTCGGAGGGTCTGTAGATCAAGTCCACACTCTCAGCCCGCATGAACGGGCTCCCCTGTCCTAACGACGCGAGCCTATCCCAAAGCACTCGCGATCCAGGCGGCACCCGAGTACGGCGGGCGGTTCGGTCATGCCGCATCGTGGTGCGTGGCTCAGGTGCCTTCTGGCGGGGTGGCGTGGCCCTGCCAGAACGTCCAGGCGTAGCCCCAGGGGTCGCGGACAGTGAACGTTCGTGGCCCGTAGGGCTGGTCGACCGGTGGATCGACGTGGATATCGGTGGCTCGCCTGATCCTGGCGTACTGGGCATCGACGTCGTCGACGTTGACGATGAGCAGGGCATCGTCAAGGTGTGCCGGGGTCTTGCCGCCGCTGATGCTGACCATGGCGGGGCCAGCGTAGATGTCGGCCTCGCTGACCCTTCCTGACTCATCGAGCCAACGGGTGGGGGTAGTGAACCCGAGCACCTCCTCCAGCCACGTCATCGCGGCGTCGGCGTCGTCGTAGTAAAGGTAAGGAGTTACCCCGATGATGGCCATGCGTGGTCTCCTCGTGGAAAGCGGTCGTCTTGCCGATCATGTCGGCCTTCCGGTGCTTCGCGAGCGGACTGCAGTGTCATGCCGTCACCGATGTCAGGTGGGTCAGGCTGCACAGCCACCGGTCGTCGCGGCGGACGAACACGTCGGACGTCCACTCGTCGAGGTGGAACGGCTCGCCCTGCCAGGTGCCGTGGTTGTCGCAGCGGGCAACGACCACCGCGGTGTCACCGAGTATCCGGGCCTCCGCGACCTCGAAGGTCATGGAGCTGTGGGTCACCTGGCCACTGGTCACGTTGTCGAGGAACGTAGAGCCGGAGATGATCCCGTTCTCGCCGACGAGCACCCAGTCCGGCTCGGCGAAGGCGCCGATGGCCTCGGCATCGTTGGCCACCAAGGCCTCCGCCCAATCGGCCAGCAGTCTGGCGAAGGTGTCGATCGTGCTCGCTGCGGCATCGGGGTGGGGCCTGGACTCGCCGTCGTAGGTGCCGAAGCTCCAGATGTTGCCCTCGGGGTCGCGGACCGTGAAACCCCGTGAGCCGTAGTCCTCATCCTTCAGGCCACGGACGACCTCGGCACCGGCCGCAACGGCCTGCTTGAACAGGGCATCGGGGTCGTCACAGGCGACGTACACGCAGTCGTGGCCCGACTTGCGCAGCCCGAACGCCGAATCATCCTTGCCAGCGGTGCCGAGCATGAGGCCACCGCTGCCGGCCCACCGCATCTCGGCGTGCTCGATGACGGCGGGGTCGTCGTCGCGTGCGTAGGACACCCGCCTTTCAAACCCGAACGCCTCGCTGAGGAACGCCATCGCCGTGGGCGCGTCACGGTAGGCCAAGATCGGCCAGACCCGGGTCGGGCCATCGGTCCTGATGATGTTGGTGTCGGTCATGAACCGAGCGTCACACGCCATCTCCCAGGGAGTCTTGGACGTTTGGAACCTCCTCGGCCAGCAGTTGCGACGGCGAGCAGCCAGCCAACTCGGCGAAGTCCCGGTTGAGATGGGCCTGGTCGAAGTACCCACACGATGCCGCGACCTGGGCGATCGTCGTGAACGACGGTGTCGAGCGCAGCATGGTCGTGGCCCGTCCGAAGCGGACGATACGCGCCGCCAGCTTGGGGCCCAACCCGAACTCGTCACCGAACCGGCGGGCCAGGTGCTGGCGGCTCCACCCGACCTCGGCGGCCAGTTCGTTGATCGCGGCGGTGCCACCTGAGCGCACCAGGGTCCGCCAGACGAACCTGAGCTCGTCGGGCACCCGCGCGTCGGGAAGGGCCCAGCGCGTCAGCACGTCGTCGCAGACCGCGAACCGGCCGGGCCATTCCGCAACGCCCTGCAGCCGCTCCCACAGCTCCCACCCTCGCCCGCCGACGACATCGGCGCACTCGAGCGAGGCATCCCACAACGCCCGCGCCGGCACACCGAACAGAACCCGCGCGCCCAGCGGGCTGAGCTCGATGGCCACGCCCTCCTGGTGGGCGCCGTAGCTGATGACGGCGGGCCGGGCCTGGAGCCCGCTCACCACGCAGCGGTAGCTGTCCGGCGCCTGAACCGGATCAGTTTGGCTCGTGACGTCGATGGCGGGGCCGACGCTCACGATGAAGGTCAGGTGCCGAGACGGCAGCCCACGATGCAGCCCGGGCGGCATCCCGGTCATCCGATAGCCGACGTACTGCTCGATGTAGGGCCGCAACGGCTGAGCCGGCAACGCCACGGCCCAATCGTTGCGAGACTCCACATTCATCAGGCTATCCACCAGGATCTTGGATCTCTCGAACCGAGCACGTGCTCGGCGACGGCACGGGGTCTCAGGAGCAGACCGGCGCGGTCTTCAGCCTTGACATCGCGTCGTCGAAGGGCGCCACCATGGCGGGCATCTCGGCAATGGTGGCGTCCCAGCGGCCCTGGGCCTCGAGGGCGTCGAACCGGCCTTCGGCGAAGGAGGCCATGTTGCCGAGGTGGTCGTCCCAGTGCCGCATGCCCATCCGCGCCGCGCCGATCGTCCTGCCGAGGGCACCCATCCGGTCGGCACACTCGTTGTCGACGCCTCTGCAGCCGCCTCGCTCGGCCTCGTACGCCTCGACCGCCCGGTCCCACTCCTCGATGTCGGCCGGCCCGGCGAGCTTGCTCTCGAGGTAGACGGCCTTCTTCTCCTCCTCGTCGATGCGGCCGAGGGCCCAGTCCTGGTGGGCGCCGATGTGCGTCTCGAGGTGGCCGATCCCCTGCCGGGCAGCCGCGACGACCTCGTCGGCCGCCCGCACCTGGGCCGCGCAAGCAGCCTCGTCACCGTCGCTCGACGTGGTGCCGCCGTCCGCTGCCTGCGCGGCCTCGCCGGACCCGGTCGAGGTGCCCGGCGAAGGCTCTCCGCGCCCGCCCGACGCATTCGAAGCCTCCGCCTCGCCGCCCTCACCTCCGTCTCGCGTCAGCGCGTACGCACCGGCGCCGCCCGCGACGAGCACGACGGCCAGGACGGCCACCATGAAGGCCCCACCCCGCCGGTTGGTGCGGTCAGCCCGCTTTCCTCCCATGACCCATCCCCCCGAATGGTCCGGGCTCACCCCCATGAGCCCTTCAGACAGGCTCACCCCCGTAAGCCCCGCAGATGGTAACCCGTCCGCGCTCGGAAGAACGACGAATCCTGTCCCGGGGCGACGCCGGGCCGCGAGGTTCGCCCGGGGTGCGCCTGTCGGCGGCTCGCCCTATCGTCGAGGTCATGACCGACGACAACCCGACCGATTCCGGCTCCTCATCCCTCATCGGCGAGCGCGCCGACCTTGTCACGGCGCTTCGGCGGCACCGCGGCTTCCTACGACACACGGTCCTCGGCATCACCGACGAGCAGGCGCGCGAGCGCACCACGGTCAGCGAGCTGACCCTGGGCGGGCTCATCAAGCACGTCGCCGCCACCGAGGAGCAGTGGGCCGGGTTCATCGTCGACGGCCCGGCGGAGACACCGTCGATCGACTGGGAGTCGATCGACTGGAGCGACCCGCCGCCGGAGGTCCAGGCGTTCATGGACAGCCACAAGATGACCGAGGCGGAGACCCTCGCCGGGCTGCTGGCGACGTACGACGAGGTCGCGGCGCGCACCGACCGGCTGGTCGCCGACCTGTCCGACCTCGACGCCGACCAGCCGCTGCCGGAGGCGCCGTGGTTTGAGGCGGACGCCCGCTGGACCGCGCGCCGCACCCTGCTCCACATCCTCGCCGAGACCACCCAGCACGCCGGCCACGCCGACATCATCCGGGAGGCCCTCGACGGCCAGAAGACGATGGGGTGAGCGACGATCCGTGACCGTGCCCGGGAACAAGCACGACCCGGTCACCGTTGCAGGTGATCACATCTTCAACCACTGAGGGCGGTCATGCTGCGATTCGGACTGGACACCTTCGGCGACGTCACCTCGGCGCCGGACGGGAGCATGACGCCCCAGCCGGAGGTGATCCGCCAGGTCGTGGAGGAGGCCGTCCTCGCCGACTCCCTCGGTGTGGATGCGTTCGGGCTCGGTGAGCACCACCGCGACGACTTCGCCGTCACCGCGCCGGAGGTGGTGCTCGCTGCGATCGCGGGCCGCACCGAGCAGATCATCCTCGGCTCCGCGGTGACCGTGCTCTCCAGCGACGACCCGGTGCGGGTCTACGAGCGCTTCGCGACCCTGGACGCGATCAGCGGCGGGCGCGCCGAGGTGCGCCTGGGGCGAGGGTCGTTCACCGAGTCGTTCCCGCTCTTCGGCTTCGACCTGGCCGACTACGAGCGCCTCTTCGCCGAGAAGATCGACCTCTTCGCGGCGCTGCGCGCCGAGCAGCCGGTGACCTGGCAGGGCGACCTGCGGCCGCCGCTGCGCGAGCAGCGCGTCTATCCTCCGACCGCACGCGGCCGGCTGCCGACCTGGGTCGGCGTGGGCGGCACCCCTGAGTCGGTGGTGCGCACCGCTCGCTACGGGTTCGACCTGATGTTGGCGATCATCGGCGGCGAGCCGGCTCGCTTCCGCCCGTACGTCGACCTCTACCGGCAGGCGCTCGAGCAGTTCGGGCAGCCCGCCGGCCGGATCGGCGTACACGCGCCCGGCCACGTCGCGGCCACCGACGAGGAGGCCAAGGAGCGCTACTTCGAGCACCATCGCCGGATGGTCGACCGGATCGGTCGCGAGCGTGGCTGAGGCCCGCTGAGCCGCGCGCGCTTCGAGGCCGACACCGGTCCCGAGGGCGCGCTGTTCGTCGGCTCCGCCGAGACCGTGGCTGCCAAGATCGTCCGCACCGCGCGGACGCTGGAGCTCGACCGCTTCGACCTCAAGTACTCCTCCGGCACTCTCCCGCCCCAGTTCGCCGTCGACACGATCGAGCGCTACGCCCGCGATGTGATCCCGCTCGTGCGGGAGGGCCTTGGCTAGGTGCCTCAGACGGCCGTGACCTGGCGGACTCGAGCAGTGGATAGGGCACCTACCCGATGTGCCTGCCTACCTCAGGGCAGCAGATTGGTGATCACCAGGAACACCATCCACTGAGGAGCACATCATGTACCGCACCAACCTCGAGTACCTCGCGCTGACCGCGGAGGTCGACTACCGGGCCGACCGGCTGCGCACCGCCGTACGCCGTCGCCGCGACGTGCTGCGCACCCGTCGCACGTCGCCGACCGACGCGGTCCGCTGACCACGCTGTCGGTGGCCCGCGGGATCATGGGTCCCGTGGCCCAGACCAGCCCGTCCTCCACCGCCCGAGCCCTCATCGGCCGGGACGCCGAGCTCATCGCGCTCACGTCGCTGCTCGGCGTCTCGGCCGCTTCCGTGTCCGCCGGCGCCAACCGACAAGACGTGCTGCTGGCCGGTGACGCCGGAGTCGGCAAGACCCGGCTCCTGCGCGAGCTGCACGACCACGCCCTCGACGCCGGCTGGCAGGTGTACGCCGGCCACTGCCTCGACTTCGGCGACAGCGCGCTGCCCTACCTGCCCTTCTCGGAGGTCCTCGACCGGCTCGCGACCGCCCGACCCGACGTCGTCGACGACATCGCGTCGGTCTACCCGGCCCTCGCCCGGCTCCTGCCCGGGCGCCGCACCCTCGACGCCGGCGGTGGCCCGAGCGACGACGCCGACGGCGCGCGGATGGCCCGCGCCGACCTCTTCTCCGCCTTCCACGTCCTGCTCGAGACCGCGGCCGCCGAGTCGCCCCTGCTGCTCGTCGTCGAGGACACGCACTGGGCCGACGCCTCGACCCGCGACATGCTGAGCTTCCTCTTCTCCCGGCCCTTCGACACACCCGTCGCGCTGGTCGCCTCCTACCGCGCCGACGACCTGCACCGCCGCCATCCGCTCCGGCGCCAGGTCAGCGAGTGGGCGCGGCTGCCCGGGGTGGAGCGGATCCACCTCCAGCCGCTCCCCGACGACGCGGTCCGCCGGCTCATCACCGAGCTCGCGGTGCCCGGGCTCGACGAGCAGAGCGTCGATGACATCGTGACGCGCGCCGAGGGCAATGCCTTCTTCGTCGAGGAGCTCGCGATCGCCGCGAGCGGCCCGACCCACTGGGTGCCCACCGACCTCGCCGACGCGCTGCTGGTGCGCCTCGACCGGCTCGACGACGGCGGCCGCACCGTGGTGCGCGCCGCGAGCGTCTCGGGTCGCAAGGTCACCCACGAACTGCTGGCCGCAGCCACCGGACTCGGCTGACACCGCTCTCGACGCCGGGCTGCGCCAGGCGGTCGAGACCAACGTCCTGGTCGCGCAGCGCGACCGCTACTCCTTCCGCCACGCTCTGCTCGGGGAGGCCGTGTACGACGACCTGCTGCCGGGCGAGCGGGTGCGGCTCCACACGGCGTACGCACGGGCGCTCGACAGCGGAGCCGCCGGAGGGACCGCGGCCGAGCTGGCGCGACATGCACGGCTCGCCAACGACCTCGACACCGCGTTGTCCGCGAGTCTCGAGGCCGGCCGCGAGGCGCGGGCGGTCGGTGGTGCCGAGGAGGCGGCGCACCACTTCCAGCAGGCCCTCGAGCTGCTCGCCGACCCCGGTCGCGCAGCCGCGCACGACGCGAGCAAGGTTGCGGCCGAGGCGGCCGAGGCGCTCACCCTGGCCGGCCATCCAGACCGGGCCGCCGCCCTGGTCGCCGAGCAGCTCGCCAGACTCCCCGGCGACGCCGACGCCTCGCAGCGCGCGCGGCTGCTCACCGCCCGCGCGGTGGCCCTGACCGTCGTCGAGTCCGACGACAACGCGGTCGAGGTCAGCGAGCAGGCCCTCGCGCTTGCGCCCGAGGGTGAGAGCGGCCTGCGTGCCCGGATCCTGGTCAACCATGCCGCGGTCCTCGCCGGCTACGGGCGAGGGCAGGAGGCCGAGGAGTTCGCCCTTGAGGGCATCGAGCTCGCCGAACGCCTCGGCCTCGGCCAGCTCGCCTCAGACGCTGCGACGACGCTGACCGAGGCGCGACGCGGCGAGGGCGACGAGGGCTTCCGCGCGGCGCTCAGCGGCGCGATCGAGCGGGCGGCCCGGTCCGGAGCGATTCCGGCCGAGATCAGGGGCAGGTTCCGGATGGCCCGCTCCTACCAGGACGCGAGCGACTTCACCGAGGCGGAGGAGTGGTTCCGCAGCGCACTCGACCGTGCCGCCGCGGCGGGGATCCCGTGGGAGCCGTATGCAGCAGAGACCCGCTGGCAGCTGGCCAACATGCTCTTCGGCCTCGGCCGCTTCGCGGATGCGCTCGGCGTTGCGAAGGGGCCCGGTCAGGCGCCACCGCTCACCAGGGCCAGGCTCGACGTCATCGACCTCGGGGTCAGGACACTGCGCGGCCACGACGTGACGACCGAGCTGCGTGGGCTGCACCCCTACTGGCCGCAGGAGGTCATCGGCATCCACGCCGGTCCGTTCGAGATGCTCACCGCGGCGCGGCAGGGCGACGCGGACGCCGTGTTCGCGGCGTACGACCACATCGTCGAGGTCACCAGCCACATGTTCGGCGCCTGGTTCAGCGCCCGCATCCGCCTCGCAGCCGTCGCCCTCGGCGCGCTGTGCGAGCTGTGGCCCGCGCTGCCGACGGCGCGACACGAGGTGGTTCTCGAGCGCGCGGGCCGTCTCCACGACGACGGCCGCAAGGTGCTCGGCGGGGTGTCCGGCTTCCGGAGATGGGGCCTCGAGGGCCAGGCCTGGGCGCGACGCCTCGACGCCGAGTGGCTGCGGCTGTGCTGGCTGGCCGGAGGCGGGCCCGCAGGCGCCGAGCCGCCGTCCGCGGAGACGTTGGCGGACTGCTGGCACGACACCGTCGCGCTGTACGACGCCTACGAGCAGGCCGTCGAGGGGGCCTACTCGCGGACGGCGCTGGCCGCGATCATGCGCGCTCAGGGCGACACGGCCGCCGCCCGCACGGTGGCCGACGACGCACGCGAGGTGGCACACCGGCTCGGCTTGGCGCCGCTCCTCGAGCGGCTCCGCGCCCCCGGCTCCGGTGCCGGCCGTGCGAGCCGCCCGAGCCGCGCGGACGGGGCCGAGGAGCTGACCCCGCGCGAGGCGGAGATCCTCTCGCTCGTCGCCGAGGGACGCAGCAACGGCGAGATCGGCAAGCTGCTCTTCATCGCCACCAAGACCGTGAGCGTCCACGTCTCCAACATCCTCGGCAAGCTCGGCGCCGCGGGCCGCACCGAGGCCGCCGCCATCGCCCGCCGCCGCGGCCTCCTCGGCTGACCACCCACCCGGCGCTGTTTGCCCTCCTCACCCCACCGACCCGGCGCTGATCGCGCAAACAGCGCCAGGTCGAGCGAGTCGAACGGGCAAACAGCGCCGGGTCGGCTATTCGATGACGAGCACCAGGTCGCCACCGTCGACCGGCTGGGTGCCTGAGAAGGCGGCGCGACGGACGACGCCGGCGCGGTGCGCGGTGATGGCCGCCTCCATCTTCATCGCCTCGATCGTCGCGACGGTGTCGCCGGCGGCGACCTGATCGCCCTCGGCGACGCCGATGGTCACCGACCCCTGGAAGGGCGCCGCGATATGCCCCGGGTTGGCCGGGTCGGCCTTCTCGGCGGCGGCGACCTCGGCGGCCTCGTTGCGGTCGCGGACGCTGACCGGTCGCAGCTGGCCGTTGAGCTTGGTCATCACCGTCCGGTAGCCGCGCTCGTCGGCCGGTCCGACGGCCTCGAGCCCGATGAGCAGCTGCTTGCCCGGCTCGATCTCGACGCTGAGCTCCTCGTCGCGCTCGAGCCCGTACAGGAAGCCCGTCGTCGGCAGCACCGAGACGTCGCCGTACGTCTGCCGCGACTCGAGGTACTCGCGAGCCGGGCCGGGGAAGAGCAGCCGGTCGAGGGTCGGCCGCGGGTCGGCCGCCAGCCCATCGCGGTCCTCCGGGGTCAGCGAGGCCGTCGTCGGCTTCCACGGCCGACCTGCGATCGCCTTGCTGCGGAACGGCTCCGGCCACCCGCCGGGCGGGTCACCGAGCTCGCCGTGGAGGAAGCCGATGACCGAGCCGGGGATGTCGTACGACGCCGGGTCGGCCTCGAACTCAACCGGGTCGGCGCCCGCGGCCACCAGCGCGAGAGCAAGGTCGCCGACCACCTTCGAGGACGGCGTCACCTTGACGATATTGCCGAGGATGTCGTTGGCGGCGGCGTACATGTCCTCGATCTGCTCGAACCGCTCACCGAGTCCGAGCGCGACCGCCTGCTGGCGCAGGTTGGAGAGCTGGCCGCCGGGGATCTCGTGCGTGTAGACGCGCCCGGTCGGCGACTCCAGTCCCGACTCGAACGGCGCATAGACCCGGCGGGTCGCCTCCCAGTAGGGCTCCAGCACGCAGACCGCGGCCAGGTCGAGTCCGGTCTCACGCGCCGAGTGATCGGTCGCCGAGACCAGCGCGGACAGCGCCGGCTGCGACGTCGTACCGGCCATCGTCGCGGTCGCGGCGTCGACCGCGTCGACCCCCGCGTCGATCGCGGCCAGCAGCGTGCCGAGCTGGCCGCCCGCGGTGTCGTGGGTGTGCAGGTGGACAGGTAGCCCGAACTCGGACCGCAACGCCTCGACCAGGGTGCGCGCTGCGGGGGCACGTAGCAGGCCGGCCATGTCCTTGATCGCGAGCACGTGCGCGCCGGCGTCGACGATCCGCTCGGCCAGCCGCAGGTAGTAGTCGAGCGTGTAGATCCGCTCGCCCGGGTCGTTGAGGTCGGAGGTGTAGCAGAGCGCCACCTCGGCGACCGCCGTATCCGTCGACCGCACCGCCTCGATCGCGGGCCGCATCTGCTCGACGTCGTTGAGCGCGTCGAAGATGCGGAAGACGTCGATGCCGGTCTCGGCGGCCTCGGCGACGAAGGCGTCGGTCACCTCGGTGGGGTACGGCGTGTAGCCGACGGTGTTGCGGCCTCGCAGCAGCATCTGCAGACAGATGTTGGGGACGGCCTCGCGCAGCCGGGCCAGCCGGTCCCAGGGGTCCTCGGAGAGGAACCGCAGCGCGACGTCGTACGTCGCCCCACCCCAGCACTCGAGCGACCACAGCTGTGGGGTCGTGCGGGCGACGTGACCGGCGACCGTCAGCAGGTCGCGGGTGCGGACCCGGGTGGCGAGCAGGCTCTGGTGGGCGTCGCGGAAGGTGGTGTCGGTGACGGCGACCTGCGTCTGCTCGCGCAGCGCGCGGGCGAAGGCCTCGGGGCCGAGCTCCCGCAGCCGGTCGCGACTGCCGGGCGGCGGAGGCCGACCCAGGTCGACGGCCGGCAGCTTCTCCGCGGGATCGAGACGCACCGGTCGGGCACCGTGCGGCCGGTTGACGGTGACGTCGGCGAGATAGGTGAGGAGCTTGGTGCCTCGATCGCCCGAGCTGCGGGCGGTGAGCAGCTGCGGGTGCGTCTCGATGAACGCGGTGGTCACCCCGCCCGCGACGAAGTCGGGATCGTCGAGCACGGCCTGGAGGAACGGGATGTTGGTCGCCACTCCACGGATCCGGAACTCCGCGAGCGCGCGACGGGCCCGAGCGACGGCCATCTCGAAGGAGCGGCCGCGGCAGGTGAGCTTGGCGAGCATCGAGTCGAAGTGGGCGCTGACGTCGGCGCCGGTGTACGTCGTACCGCCGTCGATGCGCACGCCGGCGCCACCCGGGGAGCGGTAGGCCGTGATCTTGCCGGTGTCCGGCCGGAAGTTGTTGGCCGGGTCCTCCGTCGTCAGCCGGCACTGCAGTGCGACGCCGCGCAGCCGGATCGCGTCCTGCGAGAGACCGAGGTCCGCGAGTGTCTCCCCCGCGGCGATCCGCAGCTGCGAGGCGACCAGGTCGATGTCGGTGACCTCCTCGGTGACCGTGTGCTCGACCTGGATGCGCGGGTTCATCTCCATGAATGTGAACGTGCCGTCGCGCCCGACCAGGAACTCGACGGTGCCGGCGTTGGTGTAGCCGATCTCCTTCGCGAAGCTGACCGCCGAGGAGCAGATGCGGTCGCGCAGCTCGGGGTCGAGCGCGGGCGCGGGCGCGATCTCGATGACCTTCTGGTGCCGGCGCTGGACCGAGCAGTCGCGCTCGTAGAGGTGGATCACATTCCCTTCGCCATCGGCGAGGATCTGCACCTCGATGTGACGCGGGTCGACGACCGCCTGCTCGATGAACACCGTCGGGTCGCCGAAGGCGCCCTCGCCCTCACGCATGCAGGTCTCGATCGCCTCAGCCAGAGCCTCCGGCCGGTCGACCCTCCGCATGCCGCGACCGCCGCCGCCGGCGACGGCCTTGACGAAGAGCGGGTAGGGCATCCCCTCCGCTGCCGCGACGAGCTCATCCACGTCGGTGGACGGGGCGATGCTGGCGAGGACCGGCACACCTGCCGCCTCGGCCGCGGCGACAGCGCGCGCCTTGTTGCCCGTCAGCTTCAGCACCTCGGCGTCCGGCCCGACGAAGGTGATGCCCTCGCGCGCGCAGGCCTCGGCGAGGGCGGGGTTCTCGCTCAGGAAGCCGTAGCCCGGATAGATCGCGTCCGCGCCGGCCTTCACCGCGGCCGCGACGATCGCCTCGGGGTCGAGGTAGGCCCGCACCGGGTGACCGCGCTCCCCGATCTCATAGGCCTCGTCCGCGCGCAGCCGGTGTTCGGAGCCGCGGTCCTCGTAAGGAAAGACGGCGACCGTGCGGCTGCCCGTCTCGTACGCCGCTCGGAACGCACGGATCGCGATCTCGCCGCGGTTGGCGACCAGCACCTTCTTGAAGGGCACCCGGACTCCTCGGCTTCGTCGTGACTGCTGGACGGTTCCATTCTGCCGCCCCGTGCGTTGCGGGCGCCTGCCGTCCCACGCTCCGTCATCGCCGGCCGCCGGCGGGGTCGTTCGACCGAGCGGTCGGAGTGGGCCAGGTCACATCCGGGTCATCGCCTCGGCCGCTTGGATCGTTCAAGTGTCCGGGCGTGACCCGCGCCCGTAACGTGCGCGGCACCTCACCCGAGACCGAAGGCCATCAATCACATGACGAGTATCGACACCACCTTGGATGACGCCGGGCTGACCAACGAGGCGATGCGCGAGTATGTCGCCCACTGGTTCGAGCACACCGGCGCTGAGCGGCTCGAGATGGTGAGCGCGGCCGACGACGCCCGG
This sequence comes from uncultured Actinomycetota bacterium, assembly GCA_963767345.1. Lineage (GTDB taxonomy): Bacteria > Actinomycetota > Actinomycetes > Propionibacteriales > Nocardioidaceae > Nocardioides. The sequence continues at coordinate 1,439,417 of CAVYDO010000003.1, read as the reverse complement.
CTCGTCGAGGAGGCCCTGGCCGCCGGCGAGCTCCTGCCGGCCGGCGAGGGACGCTACTACTCGCGCTCCTACGCCAAGGACACCGCCCGCACCGAGGAGCGCACCATCGTGGCCACCGGCGACGAGAGTGACGCCGGCGTCTACAACAACTGGCGTCCCGCCTCGGAGATGCGGCCGCTCCTCGAGGACAAGATGCGCGGCCAGCTGGCCGGCAGGACGATGTACGTCATCCCCTATCTGATGGCCCCGCCCGGATCGCCGCTGGCGCAGTACGCCGCGGGCGTGCAGCTGACCGACAACCGCAATGTCGTCCTGCAGATGATCCGGATGGCCCGGGTCGGGGTCTCCTTCGTCGACGGCCTGCCCGAGCCCGACGACTTCGTCCGCGCCGTGCACGTCACCGGCGACCTCCCCAACCTCGGCCAGGGCACCCCGGACGACCAGCGCTATTTCGTGACCGTCGCCGACGAGCGGACGATCCTGCACTTCGGGTCGTCGTACGGCGGCAACGCGCTGCTCGGCAAGATCGCCCACGGTCTGCGCCAGGCCTCCTACGACGGCTGGAAGAACGGCTTCCTCGTCGAGCAGTTCATGCTCCTCGGCATCACCGACAAGGAGACCGGCAGGAGGTACAACATCTGCGGTGGCTTCCCCTCGGCCTCCGGCAAGACCAACCTCGCGATGACCCTCGCGCCCGACGCCCTCGGCGAGCGGTACTACGTCGAGTTCTACGGCGACGACATCGCCTGGATCCGGGTCGGCGACGACGGCAGGCTCTACGGCTTCAATCCCGAGAACGGCGTGTTCGGCGTGGCCAAGGACACCAACGAGGCCACCAACCCGACCGCGATCGACTCGATCGCGCCGGGCACCGGGGCGATCTTCACCAACGTCGCGTACAACGAGCTGACCCAGGAGGTCTGGTGGGAGGGACGGACCCTGCTGCCACCGGACGATCTCGACGGCTGGCTCGACTGGAAGGGCGAGCGCATCGCCGACAGGTCGGCCGACGAGGCCGACGCTCCCTGGGCACACCCCAACAGCCGCTTCACGACCACCCTGGCCAACGTGCCCAATATGGCCGCCGACTACGACGCCCCGCAGGGCGTGCCGATCGATGCCATCATCTTCGGCGGACGCACCCGCGACCGCGAGCCTCTGATCCGCGCGATCACCGATGTCGCCGAGGGTGTCTACGACGGCCTCACGCTGGGCGCCGAGGCGACCGCGGCCGCCGACGGCCTCGAGGGCGTGCTGCGCTACGACCCGATGTCGATGCGTCCGTTCCTGTCCTACGGCGAGGGCGACTACGCCGCACACTGGCTCGAGGTGATCGGCGCCGCCGAGGAGGCGCCGATCTTCGCCCACGTCAACTGGTTCCAGCGCGGAGAGGACGGCAGGTTCCTCTGGCCGGGCTACCGCGAGAACCTCCGCCCGCTGCTCTGGCTGATGCGGCTGAGGGACGGCGAGGTCGAGGGTGTGCGGACGCCGGTCGGCGTGATCCCCAAGCGCGAGGAGCTCGATCTCGAGGGCTTGGACGAGCAGGCGCTCGCCGACCTCGACCGGATCCTCACCATCGACACCGACCGGTGGCGGCAGGAGATGGGCTTCCGTGAGCAGCATCTCTCCGGCTTCCGCGACCTGCCCGAGGAGATCTGGGCCGCGCACCGCCGTGTCGCCGCCGCCCTCGGCTGACCGGGCACTCCCTGCGACTCCCAGACCGCCGACCGGGCACTTTGCGCGACTCCCAGACCGCCGACCGGGCACTTTGCGCGACTCCCAGACCGCCGACCGGGCGGATGCGTAGGGTCTGCGCATGACACACGCCGAGCCCAGTCCGCGACGCGGGCGGCCGGGCTACGACCAGGAGACGGTACTCCTGCGCGCGATCGAGCTCTTCAACCGGCAGGGCTACGACGCGACGAGCATGGGCGATCTCGCCAGGGAGCTCGGACTCACCAAGTCCGCGCTCTATCACCACGTGCCGAGCAAGACGCACCTGCTCTCACGGGCACTCGACGAGGCACTCGCCGAGCTGACCGCGGCCGTGGAGAGGGCCGCCGCCGCTGTGGACTCGCCCGCCGGCGACTCGGCGTACGAGCGACTGCGAGCTGTGATCTCTGAGAGCGTCAGAGTCCTGGTCGCCCACCAGCCCGCCGTCACCCTGCTCCTCCGGGTACGCGGCAACAGCGAGGTCGAGCTCGAGGCGCTGCGCCGCCGCCGGCGGATCGACGCCCAGTTCGCAGGTCTGGTCGCGGCCGCGGTCGCGGAGGGCTCGCTGCGCGCCGACGTACCCCCTGACCTGGTCAGCCGGCTGCTGTTCGGCATGGTCAACTCCGTGCTGGAGTGGTACCGCCCCGACGGTGGTGTGGACGCCGAGCAGCTCGCGACCGTCATCACCACCCTCGCCTTCGACGGCCTCGCGGTCCGCTGAGTCGTGAGGCACCCGTAGGACACCGACCAACTGGGAGCATCGAGGTCAGCGGCTGACCTCGAACCTCCCAGTTGATGAGCCCTCACCGACTGGCTTCTCCACAGGCCCGAAAGTCGGGGTGGCGGGCAGGCCGGCAATCGGCGAGGGTGGTTCGGATGGACGATCTCGGCGAGCTGCTCGACCTGCAATCGGGTGTAGTCGCGCGTCGACAGGCTCTCGCGTGCGGACTCAAGCCCTCCGACATCCGCCGTCTCGTGCGGCGACGCGAGTGGCGTCTCGTCCATCCAGGCGTGTACGTCGACCACACCGGCGCGCTCAGCTGGGTGCAACGGGCCTGGGCGGCCGTCCTGTACGCGTGGCCGGCAGCACTGACGCATCGTTCAGCGCTGCGTGCTGTAGAGGGACCCGGGAGGCAGGGAGAGGACGACAGCGGAGCGATCCACGTCGCCGTCTCCCACACCCGACGGGTCGAGACGCAGCCCGGCATCCGGATCCACCGGACCTCGCATTTCGCGGCCCGGGCGCAGCACAACACCTCCCCGCCAATGGTCCGCTACGAGGAGGCAGTGGTCGACGTCATGAGTGAGCTCTCCGATCCGTGGGAGCGCATCGAGCTGCTGGCGCGCGCCTGTCGGATCCGGCGTACGACGGCGGCTCGGCTTCACGACGCGGTCGCCGGCCGAACGCGGATGCGTGACCGGGAGTGGACTCTCGCGCTGCTGGACGACATCGCGGGCGGGGTGTGCTCGGTGCTCGAGCACGCCTACCTCGTCAAGGTCGAGCGTGCTCATGGACTGCCGAGAGCGACACGTCAGCGCGCGGTCGAGGCGACCGTCGGGCTCACCTACCGCGACGCGGAGAGCCACGGCCTGGCCCTCGAGCTCGACGGGCGGCTGTTCCACGACACGGCATCACAGCGCGATCGCGACATGGATCGCGACCTCGACGCCTGGGTCGCGGGCGACAAGCCCGTGCGGATCGGCTACGGCCAGGTCTTCCGACGCCCGTGCGAGACTGCCGCCCGGCTCGCCCGCCTGCTCCAACGTGGTGGCTGGAGGGGGGTTCCCCGGGCGTGCGGGCCGGACTGCGCCATCTCGACTGGGAGCATCGAAGTCACCGGCTGACCTCGATCCTCCCAGGAGAGGCGGAGGGGCGCCCGGCCTCACGCGTCGAAGTCGACGGTGACCTGCTCGCTGACCGGATAGGACTGGCAGGTGAGCACGAAGCCGGCGGCGAGCTCGTGCTGCTCCAGCGCATAGTTGCGGCGCATGTCGACCTCGCCGTCGCGGAGCAGCGCACGGCAGGTGCCGCAGACGCCGCCCTTGCAGGCGAACGGGAGGTCGGTGCGAGCCGTCCCGGCGCCGTCGAGGATCGAGAGGTCGCGGGTCATCGGGACGACGGCGCTGAGGCCGTCGAGTACGACGGTCACCTCGCTCGTCTCGCCCGACAGCTCGGCGTCGGGACGGTGCAGCTCCGGCGGCGGCTCGTCGACGTAGAAGAGCTCCAGGTGCACGCGATCGCGCGGGACCCCCAGCTTGCCGAGCACGTCGCGGGCGCCCTCGACCAGCGGATGGGGTCCGCACAGCCAGACGTGGTCCATCGACTCGACGGGCACCAGCGCGGTGAGCAGGCGGCGCAGCCGGTCGGGGTCGAGCCGCCCGGAGAAGAGCTCGACGTCTCGCGGCTCGCGGGACAGCACATGGATGAGCTGGAAGCGCGGGCCGTGGACGTTCTTCAGATCCGCGAGCTGCTCGGCGAACATCACCGACGACGTCGTGCGGTTGCCGTAGATCAGCGTCACGCTGCCCTCGGGGTTGGCGAGCACGCTCGAGACGATCGACAGCATCGGCGTGATGCCCGACCCGGCGGCGATGCACAGGTGCCGCGCGGCCGTAGCCGGGTCGGCGCGGAAGCTGCCGCTCGGCGGCTGGACCTCGACGACGTCGCCCGGACGCACGTCACGCACCAGCCACGAGCTGACGACCCCGTCGGGGATCGTGCGCACGCCGATCCGCGGCGGCGCGCCGGCAGGGGCGCAGATCGAGTAGGTACGGCGCTCCTCCACCCCGCCGACCGACCGCCGCAGCGTGAGGGACTGGCCGGGTGCGAAGACGAACTCGTCGGCCAGGTCGGGCGGCACGTCGAAGGTGATCGCCGCGGAGTCGTCGGTCAGCGGCTCCACGTCGGAGACGACGAGAGGGTGAAACTCCGTGCGGCTGCGGGTGCGCCCGTCGGCCACGACACTCACGGTGGTGACCACTAGATCTCCTTCAGGTGCTCGAAGGGCTCCAGGCAGGCGCGGCAGCGGTAGAGAGCGGTGCACGCCGTCGGCCCGAACTCGCTCGTCAGCTCCACGTCAAAGACACCGCACCGCGGGCAGGAGACGGCACGGCGGACCGGGCCGAGGTTGAGGGCCACCGGACCGGTACGGCGCGGGGCCGGGCCGGGCGCGGAGAGGCCGTGCTCGCGCAGGAGTCGACGCCCCCGGTCGGAGATGAGGTCGGTCGTCCATGCCGGGCTCAGCTGGTGGCGCACCTCGACCTCGGCGAAGCCGGCCGCGCGCAGGCTGCGCACCAGGTCGTCGCGCATCGCCGCGAGCGCCGGGCACCCCGAGTACGTCGGGGTGATCGCCACCTTGACCGTTCCACCCACGACCGTCACCTCGCGGAGCACCCCGAGGTCGGCCAGCGTCAGCATCGGCAGCTCCGGGTCGACGACCGACGCCGCGATGTCGTAGGCCAGGTCGGCGCTCACCACTGCCCCATCGGGTGGGCGCGGGCGACGACCTGCATGTCCGCGAGCATCAGGCTCAAAGCTTCCGTGTGGAGGCCGTCGCGGCCCGACCGACCTCCGACGCGGACCGTCGGCAGCACGTCGGGACGCTCGGCGCCGGCGGCCGCCAGCACCTGGTCGAGCACCGCGTCGGCGGCGTCGGCCACCGACGGCGGCGACACCGCCACGCCCGCCTCGGCCAACCGCCGTACGACGTCGTGGTCGTCGAAACACTCGGCGTAGTAGGGCCAGACGCGACGCAGGCCGTCCTCGAGCCGACGTCGCGACTCGTCGGTGCCGCCGGCGAGCGTGACGAACCACCGGCCGGCGTAGTCGCGGTGGTAGGTCAGCTCCTTGACGCCCTTCTCGGCGACGGCGGCGAGCACCTGGTCGCGGCTCGACGTCAACGCCTCGAGGACGGCGAGCCGCGCGGTCGAGAAGAGCACCAGCCGGGCGATGGTCTCGGCGAAGTCGCCGTTGCCGGCCTCGACCATCCGCAGGTTGCGGAAGTCACCGGCCTCACGGAAGAACGCCAGCGCCTCCTCGGGCGGCACCGGCGAGCCCTCGGGCAGCTCGGGCAGGACGGCCGCGTCGGCCGCCGCAGCGCGCGCCAGCAGCAGCCGCGCCTGCCCGAGCAGGTCGAGCGCGATATTGGCTAGCGCGATGTCCTCCTCGAGGTCGGGCGCATTGCTGCACCACTGCGAGAGCCGGTGGGAGAGCACGAGTGCGTCGTCGCCGAGCATCAGGCAGTACGCCGCCAGGTCGGCGCCGACGACACCCTCGGGCAGCGTGGTGTCGACGCCGGCCAGAGGATCCTCGAAGGAGGTGCCGAACGCCCAGTGATCGGCGCTCCCGGGCATGTCGTCGCCGAGCAGGTCGTCGTACACGGATCCGTGCGCCGCGTTGGGGTCGGGCGCGCCGGTGCTGTGCTGGGTGTGGTCATTCATGGTCACATGTGGGGGACGTTGTCGGGGATCTCGTAGAAGGTCGGGTGGCGGTAGACCTTGTCGCCGCTCGGGGCGAAGAGCGGGTCCTTCTCATCGGGGCTCGACGCTGTGATCGCGTCTGAGCGCACCACCCAGATGCTCACGCCCTCGTTGCGGCGGGTGTAGACGTCGCGTGCGTGGAGGATGGCCATCTCGTCGTCGGATGCGTGCAGCGACCCGACATGGACGTGGTTGAGGCCGCGCTTGCCGCGGACGAAGACCTCGTACAGCGGCCACTCCGCGCTCACCTCGGACCTCCTTCGTCAACCACCGGCTCCGGCACCGAGGCGAAGGCGAGGGCGGCTTCGCGGACCCAGGCGCCCTCGTCGTGGGCGCGCTGGCGGTGGGCTAGCCGCTGGGTGTTGCAGGGCCCGTTGCCCTTGACCACGTGCATGAACTCCTCCCAGTCGGGCTGGCCGAAGTCGTGGTGGCCACGTTCGTCGTTCCAGCGCAGGTCGGGGTCGGGGAGAGTCACACCCAACGCCTCTGCCTGCGGCACCGTCATGTCGACGAACCGCTGGCGGAGCTCGTCGTTGGTGTTGCGCTTGATGCCCCAGGCCATCGACTGCGCGGTGTTGGGAGACTCGGCGTCGGGAGGACCGAACATCATCAGCGACGGCCACCAGAAGCGGTCGACCGACTCCTGCACCATCGCCCGCTGCTCGTCGGTGCCGCGCATCATCGTCATCAGGAGCTCGTAGCCCTGCCGCTGGTGGAAGGACTCCTCCTTGCAGATGCGGATCATCGCCCGGCCGTAGGGCCCGTAGGAAGTGCGGCACAGCGGCACCTGGTTGCAGATCGCCGCGCCGTCGACCAGCCAGCCGATGGTGCCGACGTCGGCGTACGACAGCGTCGGGTAGTTGAAGATCGAGGAGTACTTCTGCTTCCCCGCGAGGAGCAGCTCGGTGAGCTCCTGCCGCGAGACGCCGAGGGTCTCGCACGCGGAGTAGAGGTAGAGCCCATGGCCGGCCTCGTCCTGCACCTTCGCGAGCAGGATCGCCTTGCGCCGAAGGGACGGAGCACGGGTGAGCCAGTTGCCCTCGGGCTGCATGCCGATGATCTCGGAGTGGGCGTGCTGGGCGACCTGGCGGACCAGCGTCCTGCGGTAGCCGTCGGGCATCCAGTCGCGCGGCTCGATGCGGTCGTTGCGTGCGATTGTCGCCTCGAAGCCCCCCTCGAGGGCCGCCTCGCGACCCACCTCGAGGTCGGGACCCGGGTCACGCCCCGTCTCCGTGGTCATGCAGCCTCCCAGCCCGCAGGCGCGATCGTCTCCTCGTGTCGATCATGACACCCCGCCGGGATAGTCCCGCACGTTCTGGTCGTTCGACAGCCAAAACGTTAGGGAGTATCTCCGGCGATTTCCTAACCGATCGGTCAGTATTTATTGTTTCACGGACCAGCAGGCCCGGCAAGCGCCACACTGACCCCACCGAACCCTGCCGACGAGGAGATGTCCATGACCACACCCGCGGGTGCCCTCGGGACCCGAGCCCAGCGAACGCTCGGCCTGATCTGGTTGCTGTTCGCCGGCATCTTGAGCCTGCCGCTCTCGGCCACTCTGCTCGACCGGCGTGGCACGGAGAACCTGGTCCTGCCCGCCCAGCTCATCGGCATGGCGGTGCTGGGTGCCGCGACGACGTTGCTGGTGCCGGCACTCGCTCCCTCCGGCGCCGGACGGGGCAAGGTCCTGCTCGTCGGCGCCGCGCTCGGCGTCGGCGCGGCGGTCGTCGGCGTCGCGTTGTTCTGGCTGCTCATCAGCGGGTTCTCCGGCGCCTGACCCCCACATTCTCTGAGCGACCGGTCCCGACCGATCGGTCCGCAATAGGCTCGAGTCCATGACCCGGATGTTGGAGAGCTATGCGGCCGGCCGGTGGTTCCGCGCCGCCGACGGAGCCGACGGCAGCGCGCTGCTGCTCGATGCCAGCACCGGCCAGGAGGTCGCCCGGATCAGCAGCGCGGGTCTCGACCTCGGCGAGATGACGGCGTACGCACGCACGGTCGGCGGTCCCGCGATCCGCGAGCTGACCTTCCACGAGCGGGCCCTGCTGCTCAAGGAGGTCGCGACCTACCTCAACGAGAACAAGGACGAGCTCCATGCGCTCTCGCTCGCCACCGGCGCGACCCGGCGCGACGGGCTGGTCGACATCGACGGCGGCATCGGCACGATGTTCAGCTACTCCACCAAGGGGCGACGCGAGCTGCCCAACGACACGGTGTACGTCGACGGCGCGCTCGAGCCGCTGAGCCGCGGCGGGAGCTTCGTGGGCCAGCACATCTACACGTCACGGCCGGGCGTCGCGGTGCAGATCAACGCCTTCAACTTCCCCGTCTGGGGGATGCTCGAGAAGCTCGCTCCGGCTTTCCTCGCCGGGCTGCCGACGATCGTCAAGCCGGCCAGCCAGACGGCGTACCTCACCGAGGCGGCCGTGCGCCGCATCATCGAGAGCGGCATCCTGCCGGAGGGCTCGCTGCAGCTGCTCGCCGGCAGCGCGGGCGGACTTCTCGACGAGCTGACGGTGCAGGACTCCGTCGCGTTCACCGGCTCCGCCCACACCGCCGGCCTGCTGCGCAACCATGCCAGCGTGCTCCACGGCGGCGTCACCCTCGGCGTCGAGGCCGACTCGCTCAACTGCGCGATCCTCGGCCCCGACGTCTCCCCTGACGATCCCGAGTTCGAGCTCTTCGTCAAGGCCGTCGTCGCGGAGATGACCGTCAAGGCCGGCCAGAAGTGCACCGCGATCAGGCGCGCGATCGTCCCGGAGTCCTTGCAGGACAAGGTGATCGATGCGGTCAGCGACCGTCTCGCCAAGGTGACGGTCGGCGACCCGCGCGACGAGTCGGTGCGGATGGGCGCGCTTGCGTCGCTCGACCAGCGCGAGGAGGTCCGCAAGGCCATCCAGTCGCTCCGCGCGTCCTGTGATCTGGTGTACGGCGACCCCGACCGGGTCGACCTGGTGGCGGGTGACGCCGAGGTGGGAGCCTTCCTCTCCCCCGTCCTGCTGCGCGCCAGACCGGGCGCGGTGGAGCCGCACGACGTCGAGCCCTTCGGCCCGGTCTCGACCGTCCTCGGCTACTCGACCCCCGCCGAAGCGATCGGCCTCGCCGCACGCGGTCGCGGCTCACTCGTCGCTTCGGTGGTCAGTCACGACCCGGCCGTTGTGCGTGAGCTGGTGCTCGGCATCGGCGCATGGCACGGGCGCGTGCACGTGCTCGACCGGGTCGACGCGAAGGAGTCGACCGGCCACGGCTCGCCGCTGCCGATGCTGGTGCACGGCGGACCCGGCCGAGCCGGCGGCGGCGAGGAGCTCGGCGGCATCCGCGGCGTGCTCCACCACATGCAACGCACCGCGGTCCAGGGCTCGCCCGACGCGCTGACCGCGGTGACCGGGCGCTGGACGACCGGATCACGCCGTACCAAGGAGGCGACCCATCCCTTCCGCAAGTCCCTGGCCGAGCTGAGGATCGGGGACACCATCGCCACCGCGGCGCGCACCGTGACGCTCGCCGATATCGACCACTTCGCGGAGTTCACGGGCGACACGTTCTACGCCCACACCGACCCCGACGCCGCCGCGCGCAACCCGCTCTTCGGGGGCATCGTCGCTCATGGCTACCTGATCGTCTCGCTCGCCGCCGGCCTCTTCGTCGACCCCGACCCGGGCCCGGTGCTCGCCAACTTCGGCGTCGACAACCTGCGCTTCCTCACACCGGTCAGGGCGGGCGACCAGATCGCGGTGACGCTGACGGTCAAGCAGATCACCCCGCGCAGCAACGCCGACTACGGCGAGGTGCGCTGGGACGCCGTCGTAACCAACGCCGACGGTGCCCCGGTGGCGACGTACGACGTGCTGACCCTCGTCGCGAAGGAGTGGCCTCAGCCCTGACCGAGCCGGGCGGAGCTGGTCCTCAACCGCACCGGTGATCGAGCCGTCGCGAGGGACGAGCGACGTGTCGAGATCCGATCGTGGTCTCGACACCGCTCGCTGCGCTCGCGGGCTCGACCATCGAGGGGTATTGCGGCACGATGATCCCGGTCACATCCGGTCACATCCGGTCGACGACGTACGCCGCGATCGCGAGGCTGGAGGTGGCGGCCGGTGAGGGGGCGTTGCGCACGCAGGTGATGCCGTCCTCGGTGGTGATCCGGAAGTCGTCGACGAGGGTGCCGTCGCGCTCGATGGCCTGGGCGCGCACGCCCGCGCCGGCTCGTCGTACGTCGTCCGCCCCGATCTCGGGCACGTACCGGCTGGCGGCGCGCATGTAGGCCTTCATCGACAGGGACCCGCGCACCTCGGTGATGCCGGTGCGCCAGTGGGCCTTGGCCAGGTGCCAGAAGCCCGGCCAGGTCACGATGTCGCGGACGTCGGAGGGGCGTACGTCGCGCCGACGGTAGCCCTCGCGGCGCAGCGCGAGCACCGCGTTGGGGCCGACCTCGAGCGCGCCGTCGACGCGTCGGGTGAAGTGCACGCCGAGGAACGGGTAGCGCGGGTCGGGCACCGGGTAGACCATGCCGCGGACCAGGTCGCGCTTCGCCGGCGCGACCGAGAGGTACTCGCCGCGGAAGGGGATGATCCGCAGGTCGTCACGCCCACCGTCGACCGCGACCTGACGGGCGAGCCGGTCGGCCTGCAGGCCGGCGCAGACGACGAGCCGGTCGACCCGCTCGGGGAGGTCACCGCTGACCACGTCGATGCCGCCCTGGCGACGGCGGACCGCGTCGACCGGCGCGGCGAGCCGGATCGAACCGCCGGCGGCCTCGATGTCGCGCGCCATCTGCTCGGCGACCGCTACATAGTCGGTGATCGCGGTGGCCGGCGAGTGCAGCGCAGCCCGGCCGCGCGCGTGCGGCTCGATCTCCCGCATCTCCGACGGCCCGATCCGGCGCAGACCCGGGACCTCGTTGACGGCCGCGGTCCCCCACAGTGCGTCGAAGCGCCCCATCTCGGACTCGTCGAGCGCGACGACGAGCTTGCCGCACTCGTCGTAGGCGATGTCGTGCTCGGCGGCGTACTCCTTCAGCAGTGCGCGACCGCGGGTGCAGAGCTCCGCCTTGAGGCTGCCGGGCTTGTAGTAGATGCCCGCGTGCACGACGCCGGAGTTGTGACCGGTCTGGTGCGCCGCGAGCCGCGGCTCCTTCTCGAACACGACCACCCGCGCACCCGGCCGGCGCCGGCCGATCTCACGCCCCACCGCGAGGCCCACGATCCCGCCGCCCACAACGCCGTACGTCAGATCTGCCATGTCCGTCCCTACTCTGCCTCTCGATAGGACCTGCGGGGGATGCAAACTACTACCCACGGGTCGGCGCTCAAGGATCCACCAGGGTGACCGAGGCCAGCGCGGGTGGGTCGACAACCTCGACGCCCATCCGCTCGAGGCGTGTGCGCACGGGCTCCGGGTCGCGGTCACCGGGCAGGCTGGGATCGGGTGCGCCGGCGGAGCCGAACAAGGCGATCCCGCGCGCCCTCCCAGGCGCGAAGCGAGGGGCGTGGCGGACGCCGCCGAAGCCCGACGCGGCGAACAGGTCCGCCCAGGCCCGGCTCAAGGCGTAGTCACCCGTTGCGACGAGCTCGGCGGTGACGAGGTAGTCCGCCGCCCGTTCGACCGAGACGTTGGCCAGCCGCGCGGCCCCGGGCGCGTGGAGGCGGGAGACCACGGCATCGTCGGCGAGCTCGCGCGGCACCCAGCCCTGGTCGCAGAGGTCGGGCCCGACCCGCTCACGCACCGCCGCCTCGGCCGTGGTCGCGAGGTAGCAGGTGCCCATCGGAGCGGCCAGGTCGAAGCGGCCCCCGCCCGGCCGGTCATGCGGCCGGCCTGCATCCGGGCGACTGGCGAACCACCAGGCGCCTCGGGCGGGCGCGCCCGCCCGATCGCGATGGCTCCGGTAGAGCGGGGCACCCGAGGCCAGGCGGTACGACGGGAACCCGGCGTAGTCGCCCTCCGGGTCGGGCAGCCGCTGCGCGAGCCGTCGCCGATCGACCATGCGTTTGGTCAGGAAGCCCAGCGAGCGGCCGTGTCGGCCGCCATACCCCCGACCTCGCGGACCTGCTCGCGGCGGTCGAGACCGTCGAGCGGAGTGCGCCCGTCGAGCGAGGCTGCGGGTGTGCGGAACCAGGCCGCCACAGACCAGGACGGCGAGTCGGGGCCGAAGAGTGTGAGCACCGCGATCACGTCGCGGCGTACGTCACCGTCGTCGCCGAACTGGAACGTGGGATAGACCCAGAAGCCGTCGGAGGTGCGCAGAGCGAGGATCCTGCGGTTGGCCCGCCGCGCCTCGACCGCCTGCTTGCTCACCGGCCGTCGGCGCGACCTGCCGAGGAGGGTCTGCACACCGGCGGTCGAGTAGCACGGGCCGACCAGATCGGCGAGCCGGTTGTCCGGGTCGACGACCGGGAGGACGGAGATCAGCCGCGCGGCGAGCTCGTCGGATCGCAGCTCGGCGACCGCCGTGCTCTGGCGGCCATCGGCCAACTCCTCGTCGAGGGCGCTCGCGACGAGTGTCAGGACCTCACGCCGATAGTCCTCGGAGGTGACGCTCCGCCCCCTCGAGTCGCGAAGTGCGCGCATCGCAACCTCCTCGCAGTCAAGCCCGTCAAGTCATGCCGACGCTACCGCGAGCACCATACGGGTCAAGCCGGTCAAGCCGGAGCCTCAGGCGGAGTCAGCTGGAAGAGCCTCGGGACGGACGGTGAGGACCGGGCAGGGTGCGTGGGTGATGACTCCTTGCGCCACCGAGCCCATCAGCAGCTTGCCGACCGCCGACCGATCGCGGATGCCGATGACGATCAGCTCCGCACCGACGTCGCCGGCGGCGTTGACGATCTCGGCGGCTCCGTCGACGCCGACGAGCTGTCGCATCTCCACCGACACACCGGAGCCCGCGAGCCGCTCCTCCAGCGCGGAGAGCTGCGAGCCGGTCGCGAAGCGTGGGTCGGAGAGTGACTCTCCCTTGGACGTGTTCAGCACGAGCAGCCCGGTGCCGCGCGACCTCGCCTCGCGGATCGCGAGGGTGAGCGCGGCCTCGCCGTACTCGTTGGGCAGGTAGCCGACGACGACGGTCATGACACCTCAGCTTCCGGGTCGTGGGGACCGGTTGGGTTGGGGCGCAGTGCGCCCAGGATGTACGGCGCCACGATCGCGACGACGATCAGCACGTAGACGACGATCGCCAGCGGCTCGTTGAACAGGCCGCTGATGCTGCCGTCGGAGAGGTCGAGCGCCTCGCGCATCTTGGCTTCGAGCATCGGCCCGAGGATCACACCGAGGATCAGCGGCAGCACCGGCAGGCCGAAGCGCCGGATCGCGAAGCCGACGACCCCGAAGAGCAACAGCAGGAGGAGGTCGAAGGGGTCACGGTTGACGCTGTAGGCGCCGAGCGCGGAGAAGAACAGGATGCCGGCGTAGAGCTGGGGCCTGGGGATGCGCAGCAGCTTGGCCCACAACGGCGCCAGCGGCAGGTTGATGACCAGCAGCAGGGCGTTGCCGATCAACAGGCTGGCGAGCAGGGTCCAGATCAGGTCGCCCTGCTCCTCCATCAGCGCCGGGCCCGGCTGGATGCCGTAGGACGTGATCGCGGCGATGATCACCGCAGCGGTGGCGGTGACGGGCAGGCCGAGGGCGAGCAGCGGCACGAACATGCCTGCCGCGCTGGCGTTGTTGGCGGCCTCGGGCCCGGCCACGCCCTCGATGGCGCCGTGGCCGAACTCCTCCTTGTGCTTGGAGAGCTTGCGCTCGAGCACGTAGGACAGGAAGGTCGGCGTCTCGGCGCCACCGGCCGGTACGGCGCCGAACGGGAAGCCGAGCGCGGTGCCCCGCAGCCACGGGCCCCACGACCGCCGCCAGTCCTCCTTGCCGAGGAAGGGCTGGCCGACCGGGATGACTTCGGCCGGCTTGGATCGTAGGTGTGCCGCGGTCCACAGCGCCTCGCCGATGGCGAAGAGCCCGACCGCGACCACGACGATGTCGATGCCGTCGAAGAGCTGCAGCAGGTCGAAGGTGAGCCGCGGCTGACCCGTCGAGCCGTCGGCACCGACCAGCCCGATGGTGAGCCCGACGAAGAGCGCGATGAAGCCGCGCAGCTTGGAGGAGCCGAGCACGCTGGTCACCAACACGATCGAGAGCAGCATGATGGCGAAGTACGACGGAGCGCCGATCTTCACCGCCACCTTGGCCAGCGACGGAGCGAAGAAGGCGACGCACAGCGTGCCGATGGTGCCGGCGACGAAGGACCCGATCGCGGCGGTCGCGAGCGCCTGGGCCGCGCGGCCGCTCTTGGCCATCTTGTTGCCTTCGATGGCGGTCATCACCGACGCCGACTCACCGGGAGTGTTCAGCAGGATCGAGGTCGTCGAGCCGCCGTACATGCCGCCGTAGTAGATGCCGGCGAACATGATCAGCGCCTGCTGGATGTCGAGGCCGAAGGTCAGCGGCAGCAGCAGCGCGATCGCCATCGCCGGCCCGACACCCGGGAGCACGCCGACGAAGGTGCCGAGCAGGACGCCGATCACCGCGACCAGGAGGTTCTCAGGGGTGACGGCATTGGCGAGTCCGTCGCCGAGCAGGCCCAGGGTGTCCATCAGAGGATCCCGTCCAGGATGCCGGGCGAGAGTGGGACGTCGAGGACGACGTAGAAGAAGTACCAGCTCGCGACCGAGAGCACGAAGCCCACGATCAGATCACGGATCTGCCTCTTGCTCCCCAGCGCCCACGCGCAGCCGGCGAAGGTCAGCCCGCCGGTGATCGCCCAGCCGAGGATGTTGACCAGCAACAGGTTGAGGACCAAGACGCCCGCCAGCTTGGCCAGGGTGAGCCAGTCGGGCGGCGACGTGAGGTCGACGTCCTCGCCGCCCTCGGCCTCACCCACGTCCCCACGCATGGTCGCCACCACCAGCAGCACCGCGAGCACGAACATCCCCGTGCCGATGACATAGGGGAAGACCCGCGGCCCGATCGGGTCACCGAAGCCGACGTTGAGACCCCGGGCGTCGATGATCGTGTAGATGCCGACGACCGCGAGCACCGCGGCCAGCCCGTACTGAGCCTTGTCGATCTGGCGCTCGGCGCCGGCCGGCCCCGACCCGCTACTCACAGCAACCCCAGTTCGGTCAGCGTGTCGGACACCCGTCGATCCTGTTCCTCGAGGAACTTGGCGAAGTCGTCGCCGGTCTTGAAGTCGTCGGTCCAGCCGTTGGCCTCCAGCGTCTCCTGCCACTGCTTGGTGTCATGCATCTCCTCCAGGTAGCCGATCAGCCGGTCGGCGGCCTCCTGAGAGATGTCCGGCGGGCCGAGCACCCCGCGCCAGTTGACGAAGACCAGGTCGACGCCCTCCTCGGTCAGGGTCGGCACGTCGGCGAGCGCCGGCTGCGGGCTCCGCTCCTCCCCCGAGACCGCGAGGGCGCGGAGCTCGCCGTTCTCGAGGTAGCCGAGCAGCTCGCCCGGTCCGGAGAAGCCGATGCCGATCTTGTCGCCCAGCAGGGCGGTCTTCAGCGGTCCGCCGCCGTCGTACGTCACGAAGTTGACCTCGCTGGGATCGATGCCCGCCACCTGCGCGAGCTGCATCGGGAACAGATGGTCGGGCCCACCGGGCGAGGAGCCGCCCCCGACGGGGAACGCGCTGGGGTCCTCCTTCCAGGCCGCGAGCAGGTCATTGATGTTCTTGTACGGCGAGTCGGCGGGCACGACGACCGCCTCCGGCTCCGACATCAGCTGGGCCAGCGGGGTGGCATCGTCGAGCCGGTAGTCGTTCGCGAAGCTGTAGAGCGACCCGACCACGCCGAGGCCGACGGTCATCATGGTGCGCTCGTTGCCGACCTGCCCCATCAAGGAGCCCATCGCCCGGGTGCCGCCGGCGCCGATGACGTTCTCGACCGTGATGTCCGCACCGGTGATCTCGTTCGCCCGCATGGCATCGACGGCGGCGCGTCCGGTGATGTCGTAGCCGCCGCCGGGGCTGTTGGGGATGATCATCAGGATGTCGTTGGGGCTGTCCCTCCGCGTGACTCCGCACCCCGCCGCCAAGGGCGCGAGCAGGACCAGCACGAGGAGGAGAAGTGATCGGCGTCTCATTGGGACGTCACTATGGCACCGATCGGACCTTCGTGCCGAGATGCGCGTCCAGTATTGTCCAACATTTTCGGGTGCGGCCCTCGAATGCGGCCACCGACGCGCAGGGTGTCTTCCGGGGTGCGCGACGCGATCCAGGACTAGGAGATCGACCGCGGGATCGGCGGCGCCGCTGAGCCGGGATCAGAGAGCCGCGAGCTGCGCCCGGGTCGGCGAGTAGGGCTCGAACCGTAGCCGCATGCCGGCCTCCGCCGGAGTGCGGTTGGCCTTGCGTCCGTTGCACGGCTCGCAGGCGGCGACGGTGTTGAGCCAGGTCCACCCGCCGCCGCGGCTCTGCGGCAGCAGGTGGTCGACGGTCGTGGCCCGGCCACCGCAGTAGGCGCAGCGTTGCCGGTCGCGCTTGATCACGCCCTGCCGGGTGAACCCGGCGGGCCGGTAGAGCCACTTCGCGACGACGTAGCGGACCAGGCGGATGACCTTCGGCCACGGATGCGGCCCGATCATGCGGTCACCGTGCGGCTCCTCGACGGTCGCCACCTCGCGGAAGAGCATCTTGACGGCGTGCTGGAAGGACACCTTGCCGAGCGGCTCGTAGGACGCGTTGAGCAGCGCCACGGTCGTGGTGCTCATCACCGCGCACCTCCTTCACGGCTCGCCGATGCATGGCGTCTCCCGGCACCTTCCACCATGAGGGTACGAGGCGCCGGGGCCGCGACCTAGCAATTTTTCGCCGCGTGGCCAGGAGTTCAACCGCAGTTCAGCGCCTCGTGCGCAGGCCGGGGCCCGGGAGCTCGACGTGCTCGAGCGTGGGTCTGCGTGACGCGCTCGCCCCGCGCGGCGCACCTGCGCCGGTCGATCGGAGCCGCCTGTCGGAATCGAACCGACGACCTAGTCATTACGAGTGACTCGCTCTACCGACTGAGCTAAGGCGGCGTGCTGGCTGGGCCGGATCGCCGGCCGGGCAACGCGGAGGAGTATACGGACGGGCGGACCGGCGCGTGCAATCGACGTACGCAGGTTGCGACGCCCTCAGCACTCCAGTCCGTCGTCGGGGACGGCGCCGTCGACGAGGTAGGACTCGATGGCGGTGTCGACGCACTCGTTGCCGGCGTTGTAGCCGGTGTGGCCGTCGCCATCGCGGGAGACGAGGACGCCCGACTCGAGCTGGTCGGCCAGGGCCTCGGCCCATTCGTACGGCGTGGCGGGGTCGCGGGTGGTGCCGACGACGACGATCGGGTCGGCTCCGGCGGCTCGGATGTCGCGCGGCTGCTGGGTGGACTCGGCCCGGATGCCGCCGCAGCCGGTGAGCATCCACGCGAAGACCCGGCCCAGGGTGGGCGAGACCTCCTCGAACCTCGGCACCTGCCGGGCGACCCTGTCGGCGGGGAGCGCCCAGGGGTCGTCGAGGCAGTTGATGGCGAAGATCGCCTCGGTGCTGTTGTCGGCGAAGGTGCCGTCGGGGTTGCGGGAGGCGTAGAGGTCGGCCATCTCGAGCAGGCCCGAGCCGTCGCCGCCGAGTCCCTGCTGCAGAGCGTCGTCGAGCAGGAACCAGTAGTCGCGGTTGTAGAGGGGGGTGATCACGCCCAGCAGCGCCAGGCCCTCGGTGAGCTCGCGATTGGCACCCGTGTCCAAGGGCTCCTGGTCCACCTCGGCGAGGAAGTCGGCGATGCCCTGCAGCCCCTCGTCGACCGAGTCGCCCAGATAGCAGTCGCCTCCCTCGACGCAGTCCGCGACGTACGCCTCGAGGGCCCTCTGGAAGCCCTGCGCCTGCCCGAGCGTGCCCTCGCGCGAGGACATCGAGACGTCGACCGCGCCGTCGAGGACCATCCGGCCGACGCGCTCGGGGAAGAGGTCGGCGTACGTCGCTCCGAGCTTGGTGCCGTAGGACGCTCCGAAGTAGTCGAGCCTGGGCTCGCCGAGCGCCGCGCGCAGCACGTCCATGTCTCGGGCCGCCTCGATCGTGGTGACGTGGTCGACCAGCGGGCCGGTGCTCTCGACGCAGCCCTGACCGAGCCGGTCGGACCACTCGACCGACGCCCGCTCCTCCTCCGGTGTGTCGGGGTCGGGGTCCGCGGCGAGGTAGGCATCGACGTCGGCGTCGCTGAGGCAGTCGACCGGCGCGCTGTCGCCGGTGCCGCGCGGGTCGAAGCCGACGATGTCGAAGGACTGGAGGATCGGCTGGCGGAACACCCGGGGCGCAGCGACCGCGTAGTCGGTGCCGGGCGCTCCAGGGCCGCCCGGGTTGACCACGAGCGAGCCGATCCGCTGAGAGTCGGCGCCGGTCGCCGGCATCCGCAGCAGCGCCAGCTCGATCGTCTCGCCCTCGGAGTCGGCGTAGTCGACGGGCACCTCGAGCCGCGAGCACTCGTACTGCCCCTCGCACGCCTCCCAGGTCAGCTCCTGGGAGTAGAACGCGGCCAGCGCCGGATCGGGCGGGGTGGTGAAGTCGCCGCCGTCGGTCGGCTGCTCGGTCGGCACCGACGGCGCCTCCGACCCGGCCGGCACCGGCGCGCCGATGGTCGCGCCGCGCTCGATCGCCCGGTCGGCGACGGCGAGCCCCGCCACCAGCAGGGCCGCGAGCACGGCGAACACCAGGAGGGGGGCGACGAAGCGCTTCACCGAGAGGGTCCTTCCAGCTGGAGTGCCACCATCAACGACTCGAGGGCCAGGCCGGGTTGGACGTTGAACTCCAGCATCTGCTCGCGCGCCGCGAAGATCGCGTCGATGCGGCGCAGGTTCGCCTCCGGGGAGGAGGTCGAGGCCAGGCCGGCGATGTCGGCGCGAAGCTCCTCGTTGACCAGGGGGGCCCGGGGGGCGGTCGAGACCGCGATGGCGTCGCGGTAGACCGACACGAGGTCCATCAGGCCGCGGTCGACGACGTCGAGGTGTCGGCGCTTGGCGCGCCTCTTCTGGTCCCTCTCGAGAGCTGCCAGGGCGGGCGCGTACTCGCGCGGACGGCGCCCACGAGCCACCACGCCGTACGCCGCATCGAGGTCCCGCTTCTCGCGAGCATCGAGCTCGGTGGTGATCGCCGCGGCCTCCTCGGCCGTGACCTCGTTGAGGTTGGCGGCGGCGGTGAGGCAGTCGCCGAGAGTTCTCAACCGGACCGGCAGCGCGACCACCTCGTGGCGCCGGTTGCGGGTGGCCTCGTCGCGGACCAGCGCCCGGGCCCGGCCGATGTGGCCCTGGCTGGCGCGCGCCGCAAACGCCGCCAACGCCGGGGAGGCGTCGGTGGTGCGCTCCAGGAAGGCCGCGACGTCGGCAGCGGCGGGCGTGGTCAGCACGACGCTCCGGCAGCGCGAGCGGATGGTCGGCAGCACGTCCTCGGACGTCGGCGCACACAGCAGCCACACGGTGCGCTCCGTCGGCTCCTCGATCGCCTTGAGCAGCGCCGTGGCGGCCTCGTCGGTGAGCCGGTCCGCGTCCTCGACGATGAGCACCTGGCATCTCCGACCGACCGGCGAGAGCGCGGCTCGGCGGACGAGGTCGCGCACCTCTCCCACACCGATGGACAGCCTCTCGGTGCGCACGAGCGTGACATCGGGGTGGGTCGACGCGAGCACCGTGTGGCAGGCCTGGCACTGGCCGCAGCCGCCCTCCTCGCACTGCAGCGCCGCCGCGAACGCGACGGCGGCGTTGGAGCGGCCGGATCCCGGCGGGCCGGTGAACAGCCAGGCGTGGGTCATGCCCTGCCCTCCGACCGCGGACCGGAGGGTGCGGATCGCCGGCCGCTGGCCGACGAGCTGGTCCCAGACCGTCACGAGCGCATCAGCTCCAACAGCGGCGCGACCCGCGCCCAGACCCGCGCCGCGATCTCCTCGATCGAGGCTCGGCCGTCGAGCACGAGGTAGTGGTCGGGGTCGGCCGCCGCCAGGTCGAGATGACCCCGGCGCGAGCGCAGGTGGAAGTCGTGCGACTCCGACTCGATCCGGTCTCTCGCGTCGAACCGCCCGAGGCCGTCGGCAGGCTCGACGTCGAGGACGACGGTGAGGTGCGGCCGCAGGCCACCGGTCGCCCAGCGCAGCACGCCCTCCAGTCCCGACGGCTCCAGGCCGCGGCCGAAGCCCTGGTAGGCGAGTGCGCTGTCGACGTACCTGTCGGTGATCACGATGCGTCCGGACGCGAGCGCCGGAGCGACGACCTTCTCAACATGCTCCGCCTTGTCGGCGGCGTAGAGGAGGGCCTCGGTGCGGTCCGCGAGGTGGCCCGTGGCGTTGCCGAGCACGATGCGGCGGATCTCCTGCCCCACCCGGGTGTCGCCCGGCTCGAAGGTGTGGAGCACGTCGAAGCCCCCCGCTGCCAGCCGGTCGCTGAGCAGCCGAGCCTGCGTCGACTTGCCCGACCCGTCGCCACCCTCGAAGCAGAGGAAGACACCCTCCGCGGCGTAGACGGCGTCGGGTGCGCCGTCAGGCGGGGCATCAAAATCGCGGGGCACGACGCCACACGCTACGAGGTCCCGCCGACAGGCACGAGAACGCGTCCGCGGGAGCCGTACCCCACGATGGCCGTGCGACACGCCTGAGTGCGTCCGATGCACAACCCGGACCCACCGTCAATCCTCCGCAAAGGGTGTTTGAGATTCGGCATCCCGGGATACGCTGACGCTCCGAGAACAAAACTCGATCCGGGGGACTCTGAAGAATCGTGACCGCACGCTCCGTACGCCGCTTGCTCGTTGCCGCCGCACTCGCGCCGCTGACGGCCGCAGTGGGCGTCGCCGTCATGTCCGACGCCCCCGCACCCATGGCCGAGGCCGGCCCCGCGACGCCCAGGCCCGTCTCGCTGCCGCAGAGTCAGTACGACCCCGCGCCGGTCATCGTGCCCAACAAGGTCAAGGCACCCAAGAAGCCCCGCAAGGTCAACGTCAAGTCGAAGGGCGACGCCTCCGACATCCCCTCCACGGCCCTGACGGCATACCAGCGCGCCGCGCAGGTGATGACCACCGCCGACGCGTCCTGCAAGCTCCCGTGGCAGCTCGTCGCCGCGGTCGGCCGGGTCGAGTCCGACCACGGCCGCTTCGGCGGCGCCGTCCTCGGCGAGAGCGGCGTCAGCGAGCCGACGATCGTCGGCCTCCGTCTCGACGGCGGGGCCAACACCTCACGGATCGTCGACTCCGACCGCGGCAAGCTCGACGGCGACCGCCGCTTCGACCGTGCCGTCGGGCCGATGCAGTTCATCCCGTCCACCTGGAGCTCGGTCGGCGTCGACGCCGACCGCGACGGCATCCGCGATCCACAGGACATCGACGACGCGGCGCTCGCCACCGCCGTCTACCTCTGCGTCGGCGACCGCAACCTGGCGAAGGGGAAGGACCTCCGCGAGGCTGTGTTCTCCTACAACCACAGCGACGCGTACGTCGACCACGTGCTCTCGGTCTACGCCTCCTACGTCGACGCCTCCTTCCGCACCCTGTCGGCCTCCGCACTCGGCTCGCTCGATGCCGTGTCCACGGACACCATCCCCAGCGCCGCGGGGAGCACCGCCGGTACGCCGGGGAGCGAGGAGAGCGGGCCCGGCGAGGAGGGCGGCACGCAGCCGCCCCGCACGCACGGCTGGAAGCCCACCGAGAACCAGACCTGGACGCCGCGCGGACCTCGCAACACCCCGAAGCCCACCAACCCGGTGAAGCCGACGCCCACACCGACACCGACGCCCACACCGACGCCGACCCCGACGCCGACACCGACACCCACGCCGACACCGACACCCACTCCCACGCCGACACCGACACCGACACCCACTCCCACGCCGACGCCCGCCGAGGTGTGCGCCGACCTGGGCTACGTCGACGACCCGGCGATCGACAAGGAGCTCTACGACGCGTGCGTCTCCGCGCACGAGCGGTTCCTCCAGGCGCGTGACACCTGCCTGGCCCGCATCGGCGACGACCCGGCGCGCATCGAGGAGGTCAATGCCTGCATCGCGGCTGCTCTGCCCGAGCTGGTAGTGATCCCGGTGCCCGCGCCGACACCGACGGCGGAGCCGCAGCCGGCCGGCTGACGCGCCGTACTCAGGCCTTCTTCGCGGCGGCCTTCTTCGCCGTGGTCCTCTTCGCCGGTGCCTTCTTGGTGGTGCGCTTGGCGGCGGTCTTCTTCCCGCCCTTCTTGGCCGTCTTCTTCGCCGGCCCGCGCTCGCGCCGCTCGGCCAGCAGCTCGGCCGCACGCTCCAGGGTGATCTCGGCGACGGAGTCGTCCCGGCGCAGCGTGGCGTTGTACTCCCCGTCGGTGACGTACTCGCCGAAGCGGCCCGACTTCACCACGATCGGCTGACCCGACACCGGGTCCTTGCCCAGCTCCTTGAGGGGCGGCGCCGCCGCCGCCCGGCCGCGCTGCTTGGGCTCGGCGTAGATCGCCTTCGCGGCCTCGAGGGTGATGTCGAAGATCTGGTCCTCGCTGGTCAGCGAACGCGAGTCGGCGCCCTTCTTCAGGTACGGCCCGTAGCGACCGTTCTGCGCGGTGATCTCCTCGCCGTCGTCATCGGTGCCGACGAGCCGCGGCAGCGCGAGCAGGCGCACGGCGTCGTCGAGGCTCACCGTGTCGATCGTCATCGACTTGAAGAGCGATCCGGTTCGGGGCTTGGCCTTCTTGGGCGCATCCTCGGGCAGCAGCTCGGTGACGTAGGGCCCGTAGCGGCCGTTCTTGGCGACCACAGTGAGGCCGGAGTCGGGGTGCTCGCCGAGCACCCGCTCCTCGCCGGCCGGCGTCGCGAAGAGCTCGCGAGCCTTGGTCATCGTCAGCTCGTCGGGAGGCAGGTCGTCGGGCACGTTGGCCCGCTTGCCGGCCCCCGAGCCTTCGTCATCCGGCCCCGCGGCCTGTTCGAGATAGGGCCCGTAGCGGCCGACCCGCAGCACGATGCCGGAGTCGGGCCCGCCGATCGGGAAGGTCGCGAGCTCCTTCGCGTCGATCTCGCCCAGCTCGTTGACCAGCCGGTGCAGGCCGACGATCTTGTCGGACCCGAAGTAGAACTCGCCCAGCTCGGTGACCCGGTCGGCGCGACCGGCCGCGATCTCGTCGAGCACGGACTCGAGGACCCGCGTGAACTCGTAGGAGATCTGCCGCGGGAAGTGCTCCTCCAGCAGCCGCACCACCGAGAAGGCGATCCAGGCCGGCACCAGCGCGGTGCCCTTCTTGTAGACGTAGCCGCGGTTGATGATGGTGCCGAGGATCGAGGCGTACGTCGACGGCCGGCCGATGTCGCGGTCCTCGAGCTCCTTGACCAGGGTGGCCTCGGTGTAGCGGGCCGGCGGCTTGGTCTCGTGGCCCGTCGCGGCCAGTGACGCGGCGTTGACGGGCTCGCCCTCGATCAGGTTGGGCAGCCGGGTCTCGGCGTCGTCGCGGCGCTTGGAGGAGTCGTCGATGCCCTCGACGTACGCCTTGAGGAAGCCGTGGAAGGTGATGGTGCGACCGCTCGCGCTGAAGACCACGTCGCGCCCGTCGCTCGTCTCCCCGCCGATCCGCACGGTGACCGTGTTGCCGACGGCGTCCTTCATCTGCGACGCGACCGTGCGCATCCAGACCAGCTCGTAGAGGCGGAACTGCTCGCCGGTGAGCCCGGTCTGCGCCGGAGTGCGGAAGCTCTCGCCGGCTGGCCGGATCGCCTCGTGCGCCTCCTGGGCGTTCTTGACCTTGTTGGCGTAGGTGCGTGGCGCCTCGGGAAGATACTCGGCGCCGTAGAGCTCACGGACCTGTGTGCGGGCCGCGTTGATCGCCGAGCCGGAGAGGGTGGTGGAGTCGGTGCGCATGTAGGTGATGTAGCCGCCCTCGTAGAGCCGCTGCGCCACCGACATCGCCGTCGAGGCGCTCATGCCGAGCTTGCGCGACGCCTCCTGCTGGAGGGTCGTGGTGCGGAAGGGCGCATAGGGCTGACGGCGGTAGGGCTTGGACTCGACCGACCGGACGTCGTACGTCGTGTCGCGCAGCGCGGCGACGAGGCCCTCGGCGGCATCGCGGTCGAGGTGGACGCGCCTGCCCTTGCCGGCCTTGGCCGCCTCTCTTTCAGAGGCCTTGAGCTCGCCGTCCTGACCGAAGTCGGCGCCGGAGGCGACCCGGGCCTCGTCGACGGTGTAGAGCCTGGCCGGGAAGATGCGCTGCTCGTGCTTCTCGCCGGCGTCGAAGGTGCCCTCGATGTCCCAGTAGCTCGCGACCCGGAACGCCATCCGCTCGCGCTCGCGGTCGACGACCAGGCGCGTCGCGACCGACTGCACACGGCCGGCGGACAGCCCGCTCATCACCTTGCGCCACAGGACCGGCGAGACCTCGTAGCCGTAGAGGCGGTCGAGGATGCGCCGGGCCTCCTGAGCCTCCACGAGGTCGTCGTTGATCTGGCGAGGATTGGCCACCGCCTCCTCGATCGCGGAGCGGGTGATCTCGTGGAAGACCATCCGGTGGACCGGGATGTTCTTCGGCTTGAGCTCGTCGAGCAGGTGCCACGCGATCGCCTCGCCCTCGCGGTCGCCGTCGGTGGCCAGGTAGAGCGCGTCGGCGTCCTTGAGCAGCTTCCGGAGCTTGGCGATCTGCTGCTTCTTGTCGCGCGGCACGACGTAGTAGGGCTCGAACTCGTGGTCGACGTCGACCGCGAGACGTCCCCACGGCTTGTCCTTGATCGCGGCCGGGGTGTCGGCGGCGCTCTGCGGCAGGTCTCGGATGTGACCGACCGACGACTCGACGACGTACCCCTTGCCGAGGTAGCCACCGATCGTGCGCACCTTCGTAGGCGACTCCACGATCACGAGCTTGTGTGCCACTTCCGGGTCTTCCTCACTGCTGGTCGAGATCTCTTGCCGCGGGCGCGGCGTCGTGCCCCCGTTCGGCTGGACACGGTAGCGCGCCGCTCGCAGCATGCCTGCCCCATGCTCGTTTTTCGCAATGCACGGCGTTCATCCACAGGCGTTCGAGTAGTGCGGGTTATCCACAGGTACGCCGATCGCCGGGCCGGACGTCGGCGATCATCGGCAGGGTTGGGGGCGTCCACCTCAGTCGATTCCAGGAGGTCCTCACCATGACCGACTCCCGCTTTCCCTCCGGCTACGCGTCCGGCCACCCCGCCGGCTACGGGCCCTACGACGACGCTCACGCGTGGGACTACGAGCCCGCCTACGACCTGGCCGAGGGCGCCAGCTCCAGCGAGCGCTGGCAGGCCCGGCGCCCCATCGGCGACGGCCGGGTCCGTCATCAGGTGTACGTCGACGGCCGCCTGGTCGACAGCTGGGTCGAGACCTCGCTGAGTGGTCCCTGGGAGGCCGACGCGCGAAGGATGGACCGCGAGCGCGAGCACGTCTGCCGCGCGCCGCTCCCGCCTCCGCCACCGCGCCACGAGGCGATCTTGGAGTGGCTGGCGCAGGTGGTGGGCGACGCCCACCTCGCCGCGCTGACGACCGATCCCCACCCGGAGCCTCGACCGCCCACGCTCACCGGCGCCGATGCCGCATCCGTCCACGAGGCCGTCTGCGGCCACCTCGACCGAGTGGCGGAGGCCCACTTCGGCTCGGAGGTCGGACGCATCCTCACCGACGCTCTCACGACCCTGTGGGAGCGGGCCCCCGAGGCCACCCTCACCCGCTCCCCCAATCTCACCGCCGGCGGGCTGTGCTGGGTCGTGGGCAACGCCAACGGCCTCTTCGGCCCCGGCTCGGTCACCCAGACCGCGCTGGCTCGCGAGCTGTGGATCAAGTCGACCCTCGCCGGCCCGGGCAAGACCGCCGGCCGCACGCTCAGCGGAGTCTGGGTCGGCGGCCAGGGCCGGCAGCCGACCGACTGCCCCAAGCTGATGCCCTTCGCCAACCCCGATCTGCTCACCTCCACCACCCGCCGCGAGCTGGTCGAATGGCGCGACGCGGCCCTCTCGGCCCGAGAGGAGGCGAGCACCACAGCCGTTCTACCTTCGGAGGTAGAATCGTGAGCGTGGCCACGATGAACATCAAGGACCCCGAGGTCCGCGAGCTTGCCGCAGAGCTCGCCCGGCGCCGACGAACGACCCTCACCGACGCGGTGCGACAGGCCCTCTCCGAGGCGATCGAGGGCGACAACGCCCGACGCGAAGGCCTTGCCGAGCGGCTGATGGAGATCGGCCGGCGTGCTGCCACGAAGCCCGGCCGCTTCCTCACCGATCGTGATCTCTACGACGAGCTCGGACTGCCCAAGTGATCATCGACACCTCGGCTGTGGTCGCCATACTCCGCCACGAGACTGACGCCGCCCGGTACGTGACGGCCATCGAGCGGTCACCCGATCTGAGCATCTCAGCGGCAACGGTTCTCGAGACATGCATCGTGGTCGATCAGCAGCGACATGTCGACGCGGACGAGCTATTGAGCGAGGCCCGCGTCAAGGTCGTTGCCTTCGACCATGCGCAGGCACTCGTCGCCCGCTCCGCCTACGCCCGTTACGGAAGGGGTTCCGGCTCACCCGCTCGGCTGAACTTCGGCGACTGCTTCTCCTACGCCCTGGCCAAGGTCCGCGACGAGCCGTTGCTCTTCAAGGGTGACGACTTCACCCACACCGACATCGAGCCGGCGCTGCCTCCCCGGTGATCGAGCTGCCTTCCGCTGACCGAGCCCCGTCGAGATCACGCCCGTCATCAACCGCTCAGCGGCGCCCCGGCAGCAGCAGGGCCGAGTCGCCGAACTCGTGCCAGCGGTAGCCCTCCGCCACCGCGGCGTCGTAGGCCCGCTGGGTGAGCTCGGAGCCGGCGACCGCCTCGACGAGCAGCAGGTGCGAGGCCTGGGGGTCGTGCCAGCCGGTGATGAGACCGGTGACGACGCGCGGCGGTTGCGCCGGCGTGACCACCCGGTCGGTCCAGCCGCTGGCCCCGGCGGCCAGCCCGGTCGCGTCGTACGCCGACTCGAGTGCGCGGGTCACGGTCGTGCCCACTGCCACGACGCGGCCACCCTGCCGGAGCGTGTGCGCGACCAGGCGCGCGGTCGGGTCCGAGACGTCGTACCACTCCGGCTGCGGGGCCTCGCCGGCCTCCTGGCTGGAGAGGCCGGTGTGCAGGGTGATCGGCGCGACGCCGACACCCTTCGCGGCCAGCCGGGTGAGGAGGGCGTCGGTGAACGGTCTCCCGGCCGAGGGCATCTCCGCGCTGCCCGGCACAGTCGAGAACACCGACTGGTAGGTCGTGAGCGGGTACCTGCGGTCGAGGTAGCCGTAGGCGACCGGCCGGCCGTACCGGTCCAGGTGACGGCGCAGGTCGCCGACGACCCGCGCTCGCCAGAGCCGGTTGCCCGTGCCGGTCGGCGAGGAGCCGTCGGCCGGGTAGCCGGCGAGCAGCGCGATACGCAGCGCCGGACCGACGCCCATCGCGACCACGTCACCGGCGCGCGCGTCGAGGACGGCCCGAGCGGCGTGGGGCGCCGTGCGGAGCTCGACGACCCATGTCTCCTCGCCCAGCCGCGACGCCGCATGCAGCACCACGTCACGGACGCCGCCGGTCGAGGACGTCAGCCGGGGCGGTCCTGAGACCAAGGTGGCATCGATCTCCGCGGCGACCGTCGCGGAGTTGTTCACGACGACGAGGTCTCCGGGCTCGAGCTCGTCAGGCACATCGCGGAAGACTCGATGCCGCACCCCGTCGGGACGCGCGACGAGCAGCCGGACCTGGTCGCGCTGGACCCCGCGCGACTCGGGCGGGCCGGGAGCGGTCGCGTCGACGGGCTCGGGAAAGTAGGTCGTGGGATGCTCGGCGAGACCGAGCGTGCCTGCCATCTCAGGCCACCCCGACCGGCGAGAGCTCCCGCGCCCGGTAGCGGCCCGGCTCGGGTGGGGAGTCGATGAGCGCGAGGAGGCGCGGGACGACGGTCTCGGGGAGCGGCCGGTCGGAGATGTCCTCTCCCGGGAAGGCATCCTGCTGCATCGGGGTCCGCATGTCTCCCGGGTCGACGGCATAGGCGCGGATGCCGCCCTCCGCGCCGATCGTCAGCGCGAGGTGGTCGAGCGCCGCCTTGGAGGCGCCGTACCCGCCCCAGGTCTCGTAGTGCTCGATGGCGGCGTCGGACGACACGGACACGAGCAGCCCCTCACGGCGCCTGAGCGCGGGAAGCAGCGCCGCCGTCAGTGCGATCGGCGCGAAGGCGTTGGTCTCGAAGATCGCCGCGATGCTGTCCAGCGGCAGGTCGGCGAGTCGGTGCAACGGCAATGGGCCGAGCGTGCTGGCGTTGTGGACGAGCAGGTCGAGCTCGCCGCCGAGGCCGGCGACGGCGTCGACGAGGGCCCTTCGGTGCTCGTCATCGGCGATGTCGCCCGCGATCGTGATGGCCCCGGTGCCGGCGAGGCGATCGGCGAGCAACGCGGCGCGGCGTCCGTCGGTGACGACCTGCCACCCCCGGGCCAGCAGCTCCCGGACGAGCGCGAGGCCGAGGCCCGAGGACCCGCCCGTCACGAGAGCGGTCTTCATGCGAGTCGAGGTTGTCATGACTCCAGTGTTCAAGTTCAAGTACCCTTGAGATCAAGGCACACGATTCATCTCTCGGCGAACGGACGGAGGCTCGACATGGACACCCACGACCTGATGTCCGTCGGCCACGTCGCGAAGAGGAGCGGGTACGCCGCGTCCGCGCTCCGCTTCTACGAGGCGGAGGGGCTGATCTCGGCCACCCGGACGCCGGGGGGACGCCGGCAGTTCGAGCGGGGCGTGCTGCGGAGGCTCGCGTTCATCCGTGCGGCCGCCAACGTGGGCCTGAGCCTTGACGAGATCCGCGTCGAGCTCGACCAGCTGCCCGACAGCCGCACACCCACCCGAGCCGACTGGCAGCGCATCACCCGCCACTGGCGCTCCCGGCTCGACGGGCAGATCGCCGCCCTCGAGAAGCTCCGCGACGGCCTCGACTCCTGCATCGGCTGCGGCTGCCTCTCCCTCCAGCGCTGCGGCATCTCCAACCCTCGGGATGTGATGGCCACCAGCGCCGCCGCGCCCGGAGCGGCGTACCTGCCGGCAGCGTTGCGCCGCCCCCACCGCCCCCGCTGACGTCATGCGAGGTGGCTGCCTGGACGACCCGCTCACATGACGTCCGCGTGCGGCGCTCCACGACGTCATGCGATGTGGCTGCCCCGGCGACCAGCTCGCATGACGTCCGGGTGGGTCAGAGGGTCAGGAAGCCCTCCGCGACCAGGTCGCGGACGACGGGCAGGTACGCCGTCCGGAGGTCGCCGGCGTCGCGCTCGAGCAGGGTGGCCAAGGCATCGAGGATCTGGCCGACCGTGAGGTCGCCGTCGCAGGCACCCACCAGAGCCGCCTCGACCGTGTCGGCCCGGCGGGCGCGGCGGAAGCCGCGCTGCTGGCGGAGCACGATGGTGGCCGGGTCCTCGGCGCCGGGTGCACCCTGAGTCTCCTGGAGCACGTCGCCGCGGGCGACCGGCCGGGCCCCCAGCAGGACGTCATCACGACTGGGGCCAATGACCCCCACATCGGATGACGTCCGGGAGAGAGAGTCCTGGGCGGCCGACCAGTCGGCGACGGCCTGAGCGATGGGCTGCTCCACGTCGTACGGCCAGTCGAGGAAGGTGCGCGTCGAGCCACCGGAGCGGCGGAGACTGAGCCAGCCGAAGCCGATCGCCTCGATGCCCTGGTGGTCGAACCAGGAGAGCCAGGTGTCGTAGCGGTCGGCGTAGTCGGCAGCGCCGTGCCTGCCGGCGTCCTTGAGCCAGAGCTCGACGTACGACGCGGTGTCGAGCACCTCACGCTGGACGATCAGTGCGTCGCACCCGGCGTCGCCGGGCAGCCAGCCCGCGAGCCGCTCGTCCCACGGAACCCCGCGGGCGATCGCCCAGTTGCCGAGGATCTGGCACCAGCCACCCTCGGTCAGCCGGTCCGGCGCGGCGCGGACGATGTCCTCGACGACCCGGTCGCCGGGCAGCCCGGAGTCGCGGTAGACCAGGCGCTCGCCGGTCGCGGGGGAGATCACGAACGGCGGGTTTGTCGCGATCAGGTCGAAGCGCTCGCCGCGCACCGGTGTTTCCTGACGGGCCGAGGGACGAGGCGTCTCGAAGGGTGGTTCCTGAGGAGCCGAGGGACGAGGCGTCTCGAAGGGTGGTTCCTGAGGAGCCGAGGGACGAGGCGTCTCGAAGGGCTCGAAGAAGGAGCCTTCGCGCAACTCGATGCCCGCGCGGTCGTTGAGCGCGGCGTTGAAGCCCGCCATCGAGAGCGCTCGCTCGTTGACGTCCGTGGCGACGACCCGGTCGGCGTGCCCGGCGAGGTGCAGCGCCTGGACGCCGCAGCCGGTGCCGAGGTCGAGCGCCGATCGGACCGGATGGCGCAGGGTGAGCTGTGCGAGGGAGGTCGAGGCGGAGCTGATGCCGAGCACATGGTCGGATCCGACGCGGTTGGGTGCGCCGTCGAGGCCCGGCGTGAGGTCGGAGACGACCCACATGTCGTCGTTGCCGCCGTCGGGGCCGTCGGCGGCGTACGGGCGGCAGTCCAGGCGGGCCGCCACCTCCGCGACCGAGCGCTCGAGCAGTCCGGCCGTGCACAGCTGGTCCAGCAGGCCGGGCAGCGCCGCCTCCGCGTCGTCCAGGGGCACCGGGGCCTGGAGGAGGAACAGCCGGGTCAGGGTGGCGAGCGGTGACCGGTCGCGGGTGGCTCGGAGCCCGGGTGTCGTCTCGTTGCGCTGAAGCGCCCGGTGGGCGGTGTCGCCCAGCAGGGCGCGTACGCCGTCGACCGTGTAGTTCGCGCTGGCCAACGCGGAGCGCAGCCGGAGCGGAAGGCCCTCCGCTCCCCCGACCGTCGTCCCGAGCCTCATGCCTCCGTCCTCCGTTTGGTGGTGGCCGGTGAGTCCTCGCTCGCCGACCTCGGTGCCCGCTAGGCCACGGAGACCTCGTCGGGGACGTCGTCGGTCATGACGCTCTCCCGTCGCTTGGAGACGACCACGGCCACCACGATGATCAGGAGCGCGAGCAGCGCGATGCCGAGGCGGAGCGGGTCGTTCTCGTCCTTGCCCATGCTCAGGGACACGATGGCGCTGGCCACCAGCAGCGAGACCAGGTTCATCACCTTGATCAGCGGGTTGATCGCCGGGCCCGCGGTGTCCTTGAAGGGGTCGCCGACGGTGTCGCCGATGACGGTCGCGGCGTGGGCGTCGGAGCCCTTCCCGCCGTGGTGGCCGTCCTCGACCAGCTTCTTGGCGTTGTCCCAGGCGCCACCCGCGTTGGCGAGGAAGACGGCCATCAGTGTGCCGGTCCCGATGGCGCCGGCCAGGAATCCGGCAAGTGCCTCGACCCCGAGGCCGAAGCCGACGGTGACCGGGGCCATGACGGCGAGGATGCCCGGGGTGACCAGCTCACGCAGCGAGTCGCGGGTGACGATGTCGACCACCCGGCCGTACTCGGGGCGACCGGTGCCCTCCATGATGCCCGGGATGGTCCGGAACTGACGGCGTACCTCGTAGACGACGGCGCCGGCGGCGCGTCCCACGGCGTTGATCGCGAGGCCGGAGAAGAGGAACACCACGGCCGCACCGAGCAGGACGCCGACCAGGACGGCCGGGCTGAACACGGTGAAGTCGAGCACCTCCGTGGCACCGGACTCGCGGAAGGCCTCGGCCACCGACGTGGCGTAGGAGCCGAAGAGCGCCGTGGCAGCGAGGACCGCGGTGGCGATCGCGATGCCCTTGGTGATCGCCTTGGTCGTGTTGCCGACCGCGTCGAGCTCGGTGAGGATCTGCGCACCCTCCTCGCTCACGTCGCCCGACATCTCGGCGATGCCCTGCGCGTTGTCGGAGACCGGGCCGAAGGTGTCCATGGCGACGATGACGCCGACCGTGGTCAGCAGCCCGCAGCCGGCGAGGGCAACCGCGAACAGCGACACCGTGAGCGTCGCGCCGCCGAGCAGGAAGCCGCCGAAGACGGCCGCCCCGATGACCAGCGTCGTGTAGACGGCGGACTCGAAGCCGACCGAGAGTCCGGAGAGGATCACCGTGGCCGCACCGGTCAGGGAGGTCTTGCCGACGTCCTTGACGGGCTTGTACTCGGTGCCGGTGTAGTAGCCGGTGATGAAGAGGATGGCGGCGGCCATCACGATCCCGATGACCACCGCGGCCGAGGCGATGACCCGCGGGTCGCCCTCGGCCGTCGCCATGTCGAGCCCCGTCACGTTCGCGAAGCCGCCGAAGCTGCTCGGCAGGTAGACGAAGGACAGGATCACCGACAGCACAGCGCCCAGTGCTGCGGAGATGTAGAAGGCCCGGTTGATGGTGACCAGACCGTTCTCGCCGGTCTTGGGCTTGGTGATGTAGACGCCGAGGATAGCGGTGAGAGCGCCGATCGCCGGGATGAGCAGCGGGAAGACCAGGCCCTCGTCGCCGAAGGCCTGCGAGCCGAGGATCAGCGCGGCGACCAGCGTGACGGCGTACGACTCGAAGAGGTCGGCGGCCATGCCGGCGCAGTCGCCGACGTTGTCGCCGACGTTGTCGGCGATGGTGGCGGCGTTGCGCGGGTCGTCCTCGGGGATGCCCTGCTCGACCTTGCCCACGAGGTCGGCGCCCACGTCGGCCGCCTTGGTGAAGATGCCGCCGCCGACACGCATGAACATCGCGAGCAGCGCGGCGCCGAACCCGAATCCCTCGAGCACGTGCGGAGCCTCGTCCTTGAAGAGCAGCACCACCAGGCTGGCGCCGAGGAGGCCGAGGCCGACGGTCGCCATGCCGACGAACGCTCCGGTGCGGAAGCCGATCGTCATGGCCGGGTTGCGGCCCTCGGACTCGGCGGCGGCCGCGACGCGCAGGTTCGCGCGCACCGCCAGCGACATGCCGAGGTAGCCGATCGCGGCGGAGAAGCCTGCCCCGAGCAGGAAGAAGACCGAGCGCCCGACACGCACCACCATGTCGTCGGCAGGCAGCGCGAACAACACCACGAATGCGAGGACGGCGAAGACGGCGAGTGTCCGGAACTGGCGGGTCAGGTAGGCGTTGGCGCCTTCTTGCACCGCCTGGGCGATGTTCTTCATGTTGTCGGTGCCCTCGCCGGCGGAGAGGACCTGACCCCGGAAGACCACGGCCATCACGAGAGCGCCGAGGGCGATCGCGAGGACAATGACGACCAGGGTGAGGTTCATTCCGTCCAACTGAGGCTCCACGACGGCGGGAAGGATCCCGGTCATGTGCTTCCTCCTGGGAGATGGACTAGCTGGTCCGCGCAGCGTCGTGCGGACGGCCGGAGTCTACGCACGGCGGGCCGTGATCGGATCATCCGGGTGACGACCGTCACGGCGCGTGCAGCAGGTCGCCTGCTCACCCCGCCACTCACCCCGACGGGTGACCGAGCGGGACGGTGGACCGGCCTCGGAGGCGTCAGCCGACGAGAGGCGCGCGGAGTGCCTCGTCTGCGCTCGGATGGATCACGAAGACCTTCGCCAGCCCGGTGATCCTGAAGATCTTGAGCAGGCGCTCGTGCGTGCACACGAGCTGCAGCGACCCGGAGTTGGCGCGGACCTTCTTGAGTCCGCCGACGAGCACACCCAGGCCGGTGGAGTCGAGGAACTCGACCTCGGTCATGTCGACGACGAGGTTGTATCGCCCGGCGGCAACCAGCTCGGTGATGGTGTCGCGAAGGCGCGGCGCGGTATACACGTCGATCTCGCCGCCGACCGCGATCACGGTCGTGGCATCGACCTCTCGCGTTGTAAGCGTCAGATCCACATCTGCTCCTGGAACCGGCCCCCTGATTGCCTGGCTAGGCAATCAAACCACACACACACTCGACTTTCCCCACCGTTGGGCACTCCTCCACACTGGTCGAGGTCCACTCTCACGTCGCGCTGGGGCGCGACGTCGGATGCATGTGTCACTCTCCGGGGGATGGACGAGTCTCCGGTACGACGCGCGCTCGCCCGGATCGGTTCGGCACCGGGGCGTGAGGGCCGACTGGTGCACGTGGAGCGACGTGTCGCCAGGCCTGCCGAGTTCGCCCCCTGGCCGGAGTGGGCGACCGGCGACGTGGTTGCCGCCCTGCGCGCCCGCGGCATCGACCGTCCGTGGACCCATCAGGCCGTCGCGGCCGACGCGGCCTACCGCGGCCAGCACGTCGTGCTGTCGACTGGGACGGCGTCCGGCAAGTCGCTGGCCTACCAGCTGCCTGCCCTGACCGGGATCCAGCAGAGCCGTCGCGACCGCCGGGCCCGCGGTGCCACGGCGCTGTACGTCGCGCCCACCAAGGCCCTGGCGCAGGACCAGCTGAATGCGATCCAGCTGCTCGGTCTCGATGTCCGGGCGGCCACCCACGACGGGGACAGCAGCCGAGAGCAGCGCGACTGGGCGCGCGACCACGGGGAGTGGCTCCTCACCAATCCCGACATGCTTCATCGCTCGATGCTCCCGGCCCACCACCGATGGGCGGCGTTCTTCTCCGCCCTGCGCTTCGTCGTGGTCGACGAGTGTCACCACTACCGCGGGGTCTTCGGCGCGCACGTCGCCCAGGTCCTGCGGCGGCTGAGGCGGGTCTGCGACCGCTACGGCTCGGAGCCGACGTTCGTCCTCGCGTCGGCCACGGTCGCGGACCCGGAGCTGTCCGCCGGCCGGCTGACCGGGCTCGACGTGGTCCCGGTCACCGCCGACTCCTCCCCCCAAGGCGAGCTCAGCCTGGCGCTGTGGGAGCCCCCCTTCACGTCGTACGCCGGGGAGCAGGGTGCCCCCGTCCGCCGCGGCGCGGCCAGCGAGACTGCCGACCTGTTGGCCGATCTCGTCGGCGACGGGCTGCGCACCCTCGCCTTCGTCCGGTCGCGGCGCGGTGTCGAGCAGGTCGCGACGACCGCCGCGGCGCTGCTCGACGAGGTCGAGCCGGGCCTCGGTGGCCGCGTCGCGTCCTACCGCGGCGGGTACCTGCCGGAGGAGCGGCGAGCGATCGAGCAGGACCTCCGCTCGGGGCGTCTCCTCGGGCTGGCGGCGACCAACGCTCTGGAGCTCGGGATCGACGTGTCGGGGCTCGACGCGGTGCTGCTCGCGGGCTATCCCGGCACCCGGGCGGCCTTCTGGCAGCAGGTCGGTCGTGCGGGCCGGCGGGGCCGCGACAGCCTCGGCCTGCTGGTCGCGCGCGACGACCCGCTCGACACCTACCTGGTCCACCACCCCGAGGCGCTGCTCCACCACCCGGTCGAGCGGACGGTCTTCGACCCCGGCAACCCGCACGTCCTCAAGCCGCATCTCTGCGCGGCAGCTCAGGAGCTCCCGCTCACCGAAGCCGACCTCGGCCTCTTCGGGCCCTCCGCCCGCGAGTGTGTCGACGAGCTGGTCGCTGCCGGCCGGCTCAGGCGGCGCCCGCGCGGCTGGTACTGGACAGACCGCCAACGCGCCGCCGACCTGACCGACCTCCGCTCCGCCGGTGGCGGTCCCTTCCAGCTCGTCGACGAGATCACCGGCCGCGTGGTCGGCACCGAGGACGCCGGCCGCGCTCACGGGAGCGTCCACTCCGGCGCGGTCTACGTCCACCGAGGCGAGTCCTGGCTGGTCTCCTCCCTTGATCTCGACGAGCGAGTGGCCGTCATGTCGCCGACCGAGGTCGACTACACGACGAGCGCGCGAGAGATCACCGACGTGACGATCCACCGTGTGCGCTCGGAGCGAGCGTTCGGCGGCGGGTCCCTCGCCCTCGGCGAGGTCGATGTGACCCATCAGGTCGTCTCCTTCCTCAGACGGCGGCGCCCCGGCGGCGAGGTAGTCGCCGAGGAGCCCCTGGACCTGCCCGCGCGCTCGCTCCGCACGGTCGCGATGTGGTGGACGGTGCCGGACGACGTGCTGGACGAGGCGGCGCTCGAGGAGACCCTGCGGCCGGGGGCAGCCCACGCGGCCGAGCACTGCTCGATCGGCCTGCTTCCCCTCGTCGCCACCTGTGACCGGTGGGACATCGGCGGCATGTCGACTGCTCGGCACTCACAGACGGAGCGGCTGACCGTCTTCGTGTACGACGGCTACCCCGGCGGCGCCGGATTCGCCGAGCGCGGCCACGAGGCGGCGTACGACTGGCTCAACGCCACCCTGGCGACGATCGCCGACTGCGAGTGCCTCGAGGGCTGCCCCTCCTGCGTGCAGTCACCCAAGTGCGGCAACCAGAACAACCCGCTCGAGAAGGCCGCCGCGATCACCCTGCTCGACGCGCTCCTTCACGCCCCCTGACCTGCGTGACTGGGGATTAGGCTTCGAGCATGGTGATTTTGGGCTTGCTCCTGATCGGCGTCGGGGCCATCGCGATCTGTGCGGCCGTCTTCGTGAGCGAGGGCACCGCCGAGCTTCTCGGGATGAACATGACTGCGCTGGCGATCTTCCTGGTCGGCGTGGCCGCGGGGGCCGCGATCCTCTGGGGCTTCACGATTCTCAAGTACGGCACCAAGCGTGAGCTCAAGCAGCGACGGGAGCGACGCGAGCTCACCAAGCTCTCTGAGAAGCTCGACCAGGTCGAGACGGAGCGTGACGAGGGGCACAACGGCGAGCGCTGAACACGCGACACGCTCGCACCCCGACGCGCTCAAGATCAGTGGAGACGCTGAACATTCGGAGCGCGCGTCACCCGGGAGCGGAGGGCCCGGCCCTGGCCTCGCCGACGAGATCACCCCGCCAGCCGAGGAGATCGGGGCCCCGGACCCGCACCTCGATCGTCAGCTCTCGACCGTCGGATGCACACGCGGCGAGCTCGGCGCCGTTGGCCTCGGCGACCGCCCCGGCGCGACCGCAGCCGTCCTCCCCACGCTGCATCGCCGCCGCACCTGCCAGCGCACCGAGATCGGCCGCGGCCTGCGCACGGCGGTGGTCGACGAACGCGGCAGCCACCACGCCGAGGGCCGCGCCGATGAGGAGCAGGACGCCGAGCAGCGCGACCGCGGGCACCGTCACCGATCCCCGCTGACCGATCGCGCCGGTGTGCCACTCCCGACCGGACCACCGACGCGTCACGACGTCTCCCCGCGGGCGCGGACTCGAGACGGTGACCCATCGAGATCCTCCTCCACCAACGCCACCGCCTCCGCACGGAGCTGGACCGACCTGGCGAAGGGGAGCCGGGAGCCCGGCCCGCTCAATCGGCCCGACGCGGTGACGCGGACCAGGTCGCCCTCGTGCGCGATGCTCAACGAGACGCCCTCGGGCGCCACCCTCCGACCCGCGGCCAGCGCACTCGCCGCGTCGTCGCCCCGAGCGACCGCCCGCGCCGTCTCGCGGGCCGCGTCGACGACCCGCACCTGCGAGTAGCCCACGCAGAGCAGCCAGACGAGACCAGCGGTCACGGCGAGCAGGAGCGGGATGGCCATGGCGAGCTCAGCCGTCACCGCACCCTGCTGGCCCCGACCCCGCCCTCGGCGCATCTCAGATCCCCAACAGGCCCAGCACGTGGTCGAAGAGCTTGCGCAACAGTCCGTCGCCGAACCCGCCGGTCAGCAGCTTGTAGAGCAACCCGGCCAGGCCGGCACCCGCGGCCGTGCCGACGGCGTACTCGGCCGTGGTGATGCCGGCCTCGCCGCGCCGGCGCAGCCCGGCCCCCATCATCGTCGCCTTCATGCTCATGTCGTCCTCCTCCCGATGGGCGCCCTGCCCACCTCCTCGAATCACCATGCGCCGTCGCGCCGACGACCGCGAGAGCCAATTCGCCGACTGTGGAGAACGCACCCCTTCGGTGCACCTGTGGACAACATTCGGCGGTCGTGAAGGGCTGGCCGGTTCGGGAGCCGCCGCAACTGGGGTTGGCGACATCTGCCGAAGTACCGGCGGCCCGGTCGTCACTGAGTCCGCGCCGGACTCAAGCGCCACCGGTCAGCGGATCAGGGTGGTGAAGAGCCCGGCGACGACGGGGACGATGCCGACAAGGAGGAAGGCGGGGAGCATACAGAGGCCGAGCGGGAGGGCCGCGCGGACGCCGATCGTGCGGGCACGCTGCTCGCGACGGGCGAGGGCTTCGCGCCGGAGGTCGTCGGCGAGGCGGCGGGCGGTCTCGGCGACCGGCGCACCGGTGCGCAGCGCGGTCGCCATCGACCGCCCGAGTGGCGCGAGCACCGGGTCGCCCGTGAGCGAGCGCCAGACCAAGAACGCGTCCTCGCCCAGGGCGAGCCGTGCCCGCACGCCCAGCAGCCGGTCGGCGGCGGGACCGGGCAGCGCGGCGGTGACCGTCGCCAGGGCCGCGACGGGTGGAGCGCCGCCGGCGAGGGCGGCGGAGTAGAGGAGGACCAGCTGGGGGAGGTCGCGCTCCACGGCCTCACGGGTACGACGTGTGACCGGGTCCTCGGCGCGTGCCAGCACCCACCACACCCCCACCACTGCGAGCACGCCGGCCACGCCGCCGGCCGGGCCGCCGACGAAGGCCCAGGCCCCGAGCCCGGCCGAGCCCGCCCACAGCCAGTCGAGACGACGACGGGTCGACGCCGCCGCCGCAGTCGGACCGCGAACGGACCGCACCCTCGGCCGAGAGGGGACCACCAAGAAGGCGGCTCCGCAGGCGAGCACGACCGCCACCACGACCAGCGACACGTCACTCGGCACAGAGGGCCTCGATCCACCAAAGGCCGAGCAGGGCGAGCGCCAGGCCGGCCGCGAGGCAGGCCAGGCCGATCGGTGTCGTCGCTAGGAACGACCACGGGTCGCCCCCCGCACCACTGCCCATGGCCAGGGCGGCGACGGGCAGCGCCGCGACGAGCCGCGCCGTCGCCCGAGCTGAGGCGAGCTCGCCGTCGACCAGCCGCTGGGTGGCGCGTTCCTCGCGCAGCGACTCGGCGAGCTGGGCGAGAGCGAGGGCAAGACCGGCTCCGGTGCGATGCGACACCTGCCAGGCGGCGGCAAGCAGCCTCAGCTGCCCGGCGCCCGGCGCGGATGCCGCCCGGCGCAGCGCGGCCGGTACGTCGGCGCCGAGCACGAACGCCTCCGCCGCCGGCGCCAGCACCCGGCACTCGTCGGCCGCGTCGGCAAGCGCCGCGCCGGGCGGGCGACCGGCGGAGAGCTGGGCGGCCAACCTGGCACACGCCTCCGCCACCTCGCCGGCGACCGCCTCCGCAGCGGATCGGAGGCGGCGCCGGCGCCACAGCGCGAGGAGCGACAGACCGGCCAGCCCCAGGATCACCACGACCCCGGTCAGGCTCGGCGGGAGCAGCCATGCCGCGACGACGACGGGCACCGCGAGCCAGATGGGACGTGCCGGAGACGACCCACCGTCGGGAGCGGCGCGCCGTGCCCGGACGGGTCGGAGCCACACCCACGCCGCGGTCGACGCCAACATCATCGGCACCAGGGTCATCGACACCAGGCCCGTCGACAGGGCTCCGGACAGCATGGTCATCACCGGCCGCGCTCCGCGAGCCGCGCCTCCAGTACGTCGCACCCGGGCCCGGTCACCGACCGGCCGTCCTCGGTGAACTCCACGGCCGACCGCATCACCACCAGGCCGTCGGCACCGCGCACCGGCACCGCGACCCGGCGCACCGACCGCGCCGTCGGCGTACGGACCAGGTGGACGACCGCGTCGACGGCGGACGCCAACTGGCTGTGGACGGCCTCGCGCGGGAGCCCCGCTGCCAAGGCGAGCGCCTCGATCCGGGCGGGTACGTCGGAGGCCGAGTTGGCGTGCAGGGTGCCGAAACCGCCCTCGTGGCCGGTGTTGAGAGCCGCCAGGAGCTCGGTGACCTCCGCCCCCCGGACCTCTCCGAGCACCAACCGGTCGGGTCGCATCCGCAGCGCCTGTCGGACCAGGTCGCGGAGGGTCACCTCGCCGGCGCCCTCGATATTGGGTGGTCGCGCCTCCAGCGAAACGACATGTGGATGCCGAGGCACGAGCTCGGTCGAGTCCTCGACCACCACGATCCGCTCGGCGGGATCGACCAGGCCGAGGAGGGTGGCCAACAGGGTCGTCTTGCCGGACCCGGTGCCGCCGGAGATCAGCAGGGCGAGGCGCGCCGCCACCAGGTCGCGAAGCAGGCGGGCCCCGGCGCCGGTCATCGAGCCCCGCGCACACCAGTCGTCGAGGGACAGCGCCACGCGCGGCGGGACCCGAAGGGACACCAGCGTCCCCGGGCGTGCGACCGGCGCGAGCACGGCGTGCAGCCGGGTGCCGTCACGCATCCGCACGTCGACGTACGGCGTGGCGTCGTCGAGGCGCCGGCCGGCGGATGCCGCGAGGCGCTGGGCGAGGCGGCGTACGGCGTCCTCGTCGGCGAACCGGACGTCCGTCGCGGTCAGACCCTCGCCACAGTCGACGAATACGGCATCGGGCCCGTTGACGAGGACGTCGGTGACGCCCGGTCGCTGGAGCAGCGGCTGCAGGGGGCCGGCGCCCACGATGTCGCCGTGCAGCGCGTCGTGGACGGCCAGCACCGTCGCATCGCCGACCGGCATCCCCGTCTCGCGCAGCGCCTGTGCCACCCGGGCGGGGCTCAGAGCCCCGGGCTGCGCGACCAGCCGGTGCCGGACCAGCTCGACGATCTCGGTCAGCGGCCCGATGTCCCCTCTGCCGGTGCCGGCGTTCATGCCGGTGCTCACGCCGCGACCGACGGCTGGTGCATCGCCTCCAGGATCTCGGTCGCCGCCCGATACAGCGGACCCCGCTTCATCCGGATCGGTCCCAGCCCGACGTCGATGGCCTCGTCGAGCCCGCGCTGCGAGGGCATCGACACGATCGCGTCGACGCCGGTGACGCTGCTGATCTCCGACGGCGCGACGCCTCTCCCCCGCACGACGAGCCGCAACCGGGTCCGCTCACATAGCCGCTCGGCCAGCCTCGCCGCGGCCGCCACCCCGCTGAGGGTCGGCAGCACCACGAGCTCGACCTCGTCGCAGCGCGCGGCCACCTCGCCCATCAGCCGGTCGGCGACGCGCGGCAGGTCGATCACGACATGGTCGTAGCCCCGCTGGGCGGCCGAGACCGCGCTGCGGACGGCGAACGCCTGCAGGGAGCCGCGCTCTCCCATCGGCCAGGTGAGCACCCCGAGGGAGCCGCGCCGCGGCACGGCATCACGCAGCGAGCGTGCGGAGAGTCGGCCGGTGGTGCGCTGGAGCGAGTCCCAGCGCGCGCCGGGGACGGCGTCGAGGCCGAGGAGCAGGTCGAGACCGGGCCCGAGCGGGTCGGTGTCGACCACAAGGGCCGTGCCGTGCCGCGCGGCGACCTGACCGAGCGCACACGCGAGCATCGACGCCCCGCTCCCGCCGCTGCCTCCGACCACGCCGAGCAGCAGCCCGCGCGAGGGCCGGCTGTCCCCCACATCGGTGAGGGTCTCGATCAGCCACGACTCCGCCCTCGGCAGCTCGAGCACGCCCTCGGCTCCGAGGTCGAGCGCCTGCACGAACACCTCGTGCGCCACCGGGCCGTTGGCGATGACGTACGCCGCGTCGCGCCGGCTCGGCTGGAGTGCGGCCAGGTCCTCGGCGAGGTCCGTGCCGACGCAGACCATCGGCGCGGTCGCCCAGCCGCCGAGGGCCGCACCGGCCTCGCCCACCACGGCCGGCGTCACGCCGGCCGCGGCCGCGAGCCTGGAGAGCTCCTCGAGCAGCACTGAGTCACGGGTCACGAAGAGGGGAGTCGTCATGTCCGGGACACTGCCTCGGCCGGCGGCAACCCAATCATCGGGTTTCGAGACCTGTGGACAGCCCGCGTGAGAGCCGCGCTCGAACGCCCGAATGTCTGTGGAGGACCGCCCGCCTCCTACGATCGGGACATGTCGTACCGCCCGACCGCGGCCTTCTTCGACCTCGACAAGACGATCATCGCGAGGTCCAGCTCGCTCGCCTTCACCAAGCCCTTCCAGGCCGGCGGGCTGATCTCGCGGCGCACCATGCTGCGCTCGGCGTACGCCCAGTTCGTCTATCTGGTCGGCGGCGCCGACCACGACCAGATGGAGAAGATGCGCGAGTTCATGTCGCGCCTCGTCGCCGGCTGGGACGTGGCGACGGTGCGCGAGATCGTCGCCGACACGCTGCACAACGTCGTCGACCCGATCGTGTACGACGAAGCGGTCACGCTGATCGAGGAGCACCGCCTCGCCGGCCGAGACATCGTCATCGTCTCCGCCTCGGGCTCGGAGGTCGTCGGCCCGATCGGCCAGCTGCTGGGTGCCGACACGGTGATCGCCAGCCGGCTCGAGATCGTCGACGGTCGCTACACCGGCGACATCGACCACTACGTGTACGCGGAGGAGAAGGCCCGCGCGATGCGAACGCTGGCCGCTGAGCGCGGCTACGACCTCGACGCCTCCTACGCCTACAGCGACTCCATCACCGACCGCCACATGCTCGAAGCGGTCGGACACGGCTTCGCGGTCAACCCCGACAAGGAGCTGCGCAGGCTGGCCGCCGAGCAGCACTGGCCCGTGCTGACCTTCCACAAGCCGGTCGGGTTGCGCTCACGGATGTCGCTGTCCAAGCCGACGCTCACCGCGCTCGCCATGGGCGGCGCGGTCGCCGTCGGTGGCGTGGTGTGGGCCGGCGTACGGCGCCGGCGGCTGGGCGTGTGAGGCTCGTCCACCCGTGCAGGTCGAGCCCGAGCAACACGCCGGACAGGTCTTGTGCGCGCGGCCCGAGGGGCGTACACATGGAGTCACAACTCCAAGAACTTGCACGTGAGACCGGTACCCACGCGGCGATCGACCCTTCCTAACAGGGCGCGAGCATCCGGGGTATTCCCGGAGCCGTAGTTCGAATTATTTGCACGCCTGGTAGCCGATCCTCACGTGTCAGCGGCGGCCTCGCGTCATGCGCAAGGCCGCCGCACCCTATTTGGGCCGTTGTGTGGTGGATCTGTTGCCGACACTGCCGACGGATCCACCACACAACCAGCCTCTGCTGCTATTCGACGAGCTTCGCGATCGCCAGCGTCCGGTACCTGTACTCGCCGCCGGCGCTCAGCGCCCACTTGTTGCAGGTGGTGAGCACCAGGCGCGAGGGGCCGATATTGCTGCGCAGCTGGGCCACCTTGCGCTCCGAGAGGTGCAACGGCGCGCGTGCCGTGGCGTAGCTGACCCGGTAGTGAAGAGTTCGCCCGCCGCTGGTGACCACCCGGATCTTCGCCCCCTTCCGCAGGCCGGGCAGGCGGTTGCCCGCTGCCCAGCCCTTGCGGTTGGAGTGGAGGCCGACGAGCATCGAGCCCGCTTCCCCCGGGCTGCCGTCAGCAGCCCAGAAGTACGCACGGCTCAGGGACGCCGTCGTCAGCGGTACGGCGGCCCGACGGGTGGCCTTGAGCGGTGCTGACACTCCGGCGGCCGGCACGAGGAGCCGCCCACCTCTTCAAGGAGCAGAGGTGCGCAGGCCGGTCTTGGGCGGTGGAGCCTGGTGGCAGCCACCGGGAACCTTGGCCCGAGCCAGCGTCTTGCCGTTGCTGACCACCTTGACGACCGTGCCGACACGCAGGCCGGTGAGGTTGAGGGTGCGCTTGGCGGCGGGCGCGAGCTTCAACGTCCTGGTGCTCTTGCCGGTGATCCGGACCGACACCCAGCCGGCCATGGTCGAGATCCTCAGGTTCTTCGCCTTGACCACGGCCTCGCCGTAGTGGGGCGTGACGCACGAGGCGGCAGCCTTCGCCCGCAGCTCCAGCCGCTGCGCGCCGACCGTCGGAGTCGGCGTCGGTGTCGGGGTCGGGGTCGGCGTCGGCGTCGGCGTGGGAGTCGGAGTCGGCGTCGGCGTCGGCGTCGGAGTCGGCGTCGGCGTCGGCGTCGGCGTCGGCGTCGGCGTCGGCGTCGGCGTCTCGCACTCGGGCACGGTCAGCGTGTCGGTGTCAACCTTGACGCCGTTCACCCAGAGCTCGAGGACGTGGGTGCCGGGCGTGACCGGGTGCGTGCCCACAGCCACATCCACGCCGTCGAGCTTGTACTGGTAGGTGGCGCCGGCCGGAACGACCCCGGTCGGCGCGGCGATCGTGATCTCCTCGCAGTCGACCGTGTAGCTCGACGTACCCGCAGGCGGCGTCGCGCAGCCGTCGGAGAAGGCCGCGACCTTCGCGGTGCCGGTGTTGGTCTGCTCGTTCCCGTTCGACCAGCGGCCCCGCAACGTGAGGGCGATGTCCGTGGTGGGCTTGGTCGTCAGAGTCTCGGAGACGACCTTGGTGCCACCGGCGGGGATCGTGGTGCCGACAGGCACGACGGCCCTGTTGCTCGCGATGATGGTCTCGGAGCGGCTGCTCTCGGAGTTCACGATGGACCAGGTGAGCTTCCAGCCGCCGCCGTCGGCGCACTCGACCTTGGGCGTGATGGTGTTGTGGTGCGCGAAGGCGCTGACCGTGGTGGTGCCGACCAGGCCGGCGGCGATCATGAGCGTGCCGATGAGGCAGGCGATCACACTGACGATGCGAGGCCTGCTGCGCCCCGACTTGCCGTGAGCTCTCTTGGTGAACAAAGCGATTCCCCCCGATTGTGAAGCTGTCTTGAAAGTGGTCGTGTCGACGCCCGACGGGCAACAGGACCGAACGACAGCGCACAAGCATCGTTCGATGCTCCCCCAGCGCTGTCGAAACACCTGCCACTCGCACATCCCCATGTGCGACGCACTCCCCAGTGCATCCCCGCATGGGCAAGCAACGACAACGCGGCCACCCTACGCGATATCCGCCGAATCCGCGGCATAACCTCGGCAATTCCGCAGAAATTCGACCTCGTCCTGTGGAGAACCTGCGGATTCGGACCTCTCGGCTAGGCGCGCAGAGGGCTCGCCTCCGCACCCGCGGCGTACGCCTCCGCGGCGTAGAGGAGCCAGGAGTGCGCGCCGGGGAGGCCGCCGTCGCGATAGCCGCGCAGGTTCGACG
Organism: uncultured Actinomycetota bacterium; assembly: GCA_963767345.1. Taxonomy (GTDB): domain Bacteria; phylum Actinomycetota; class Actinomycetes; order Propionibacteriales; family Nocardioidaceae; genus Nocardioides. The sequence goes on along the minus strand of CAVYDO010000003.1, from coordinate 1,394,490 downwards.
CGTACGCCGCGCGGTTGGCGAGGTGGCCGGCCTCGGGGACGGTCAGCGACGTCGGGTCGACCCCACGGCCGACGAGGACGAGCCGCTCCAGCGCCCGGGCGACCAGACCGTCGTACGTGCCGAAGGGCTCGCGCGTCGCGATCTCGGCATGCACGACGGCGGCGACCAGCAGCGCCGGCGTCCGAGGTGGCGCCGCGAGGACGTCGCGGCCGAGATCCCCGAGCAGACGCGCGGCGTCGGCGTCGCGGGGCCGGCCGCCCTCGGCGCCGCCGGCAGCCAGCGCGTGCACGCGCGCGAACGCCTGCAAGGGAGCGGTCGTGACCACCGATGCCAGCGGCAGCAGCTGGGCCGACACCCGGACGGCGGCCGAGGCCACGTCGTCCGCCACCGCCTCCCGCAGCTCGTCGAGGCTGGCCGAGGAGCCGGCGAGCACCGCGGAGGCATGGGCACCGCGCAGCAGGGACTCGACGGTGACCTCCGAGCCGGTACGGCGCAGACCGCGGTCGCGCAGCAGCGCGTCGATACCGTCCCGCGCGGACGCGAACCCCGACGAGACACCCTCGAGTCGGGCCAGCTCGCTCAGCGCGTACACGCGCGTCAGGGTAAGGGCCAGCACGAGTGGTCTCGACACGGCACTCGTCCCTCGCGCCGGCTCGACCACCGAGTATCGGTGGTCGAGGAGCCTCGAGGAACGGGCGGCGACTCGTTACCACCCTCGCCCACGAGTAGCGTCGGACCCGTGGACGACGACGAGCTCCGGCAGCAGGCCCGTTCCTTCGGCGGAGTCGCGGCGGCGTACGACCGTGGCCGGCCTGGCTACCCGGAGGACGCGGTCCGCTGGCTGGTGGGCCGCGACGCGGCGACGGTGATCGAGCTGGGCGCCGGCACCGGCAAGCTCACCCGCGCGCTGAGCGACCACGGCCACGATGTCTGGGCCTTCGACGTCGCCACCGAGATGATCGAGGTGCTGCGCACACAGCTTCCCGGCGTACGAGCCGACGTCGCGCCGGCGGAGGAGATCCCCGTCGGCGACCGCACCGCCGACGTCGTCGTGGTGGCGCAGGCCTTCCACTGGTTCGACCACCAGAAGGCGCTGCCCGAGATCGCCCGCGTTCTCAAGCCGGGTGGGCACGTCTCGCTCGTGTGGAACCTCCGCGACGAGCGCATCCCGTGGGTGAGGCGACTCGGCAAGATCATCGGCGGACAGGGCGAGACGACCGACTCCGTCGAGATCCTCGCCGCCTCCGATCTCTTCGAGGAGCCCGAGCACGCCGGCTTCAAGAACTGGCAGGAGGTCAATCGCGACTCGATCGTCGACCTCGTCTCCTCCCGCTCCTACGTCGCCGTCCTCGATGAGGAGGAGAAGGCCGCCAAGCTCGCCGAGGTCGTCGCGTTCTACGACGAGTACGGACGCGGGTACGACGGCATGCAGCTCCCCTACCGCACCGAGTGCTTCCGCGCCCGCGTCGCCGACAAGCCGCGCGAGGAGGAGGACGACGGCGAGATCCGGGTCAGCGACGGCACCGACACCGACATGCTGCTCATCGACTTCCGCTGAGCCTTCGGCGGCCGCGAGGTGCGTGCGTCACCGGCGACCTGAGCCTGACGAGCTGGCCCGAACCCCCCGCGCCGTGGGGTCGGCGAACCTTCCGGCGCCGTCCCGCGTCCCAGCGGGCATACCCCCCCATTGCCCAGAGGAGCCCAACCATGAAGTCACGACTCGGCGTGCTGGGTGCCGCGGCACTCGCCGTACCCCTGCTCGCCTTCCCCGGGCCGCCCGCGCAGGCGGCGACGCCGGACTGCTCCGGGGCACCCCTGATCGAGGGCACGCCCGGCGGAACGGTCACCGGCACCGAGGGCCCCGATCGCATCCAGACCAATGGCGCAGCAGTGGTCGACGCGCTGGGTGGCGACGACTGTGTCTCGGTCACCTCCGGCGGCGTGGATCTAGGTGCGACTACCCTCCGCATCTCCTTGGGCGACGGCGATGACAGCCTTTACCACGACCATCTCGCCGCAGTCGACGAGCCTGCCCGCGGCTCGCTCGACGGCGGCTCGGGTCGTGATGAGATCACGGCGGTGTCCGACCAGAACCTGTCGGTGAATCTTCACCGTGCATCGATGACCACAACGAGTGGCCTGGTGGACTTCGATCTCACTGCGTTCGAGGACGCGGGCGTCGACGCGGAGGCCGTTCGATTGACCGGCACCAACGGGTCGAACGACCTCGCGGCCCATGGCTGCCGAGTCGAGATCGACGCCATGGGCGGGAACGACTCCGCCCTCGTCCAAGGGTCCGACCCATTCACCGACACCGTCGGTCGGTCATGTCCCAGCGGCATCATCACGCGCGTCAGCGCCGGCGACGGCGACGACGTGCTCGGTGGTGAGGACGCCGTGGGCGCGGTCCTCAAGGGCGGGCCCGGACGAGATCGCTACGAGGCGTGGCCCGAGAGCGGCGGACCCTTCGACGCCTCGGTGCGCGTGGACCTCGCCGCCGACGTGGCGACCTTCGACTGGGGAGGCATTCGCCACCGGATGCTTCTTCGGTCGGTGGAGGACGCGACGATCACTGCCTTGTTCGCGAAGGTCACGCTGGTCGGCGACGGTCGGCGAAACGCCCTCTCGGGTGCAGGCTGTCAGGTGACACTGGACGGCGCCGGCGGCGCGGATCACCTCGACCTTGAGCAGGCGCAGGGCTTCCGGTCGTGTCGACGCAAGAGCCTCGCCGCATACGGCGGTGCGGGAGACGACGCGCTGCACGGAACCGATCGTGCCGACCGGCTGTACGGCGGGTCGGGGCGCGACGTCGCCAAGGGTTTGAAGGGCGTCGACATGTGTCGCGCCGAGGTGCAGAGGGCGTGCGAGCGATGAGCGAAAAGACCGATCCAGAAGGAGCCACGATGAGGAGACGGCTCGGTGTGCTGGGTGCTGTCGCCCTCGCCGTACCCCTGCTGGCCCTGCCCGCCGCCGCCGTGCCGGCTACCCAAGGTGCGCGGGCAGCCGCGGACGTCTGCGACGAGGCCAACCCGATCGTGGGCACGCCCGGTGGCGTCGTCACCGGGACCGAGGAGGCCGACCACATCCTCACCCGGGGTGCGGTGATGGTCGACGCCCTGGGCGGCAACGACTGCATCGTCGCCAACCCCGGCGAGCAGGCTCCAACGATCAGTGCGGGCGGCGGTGACGACAGGCTGACCTACGAGTACATCGCCGCGGACGGTCGCCCGGTGGGAGGGCGGTACGACGGCGGACCCGGCCATGACACGCTCGGCCTGCATCGGGACGGCCTGCTGGAGGTCGACCTCGCGCGCGGCACCGCGCGCTCGATGGACGGCGTCGTCGACGTCGCGATCGCCGGCTGGGAGAGCGCCGGAGTCTCCGCCCGCACCGTGGTCCTATCCGGCGACGACGCCGACAACACCCTGCGCGCGGACGGCTGCTCGTCCCACGTCACCGGTCGTGCCGGCGACGACACTCTCGTGAGCGATGAGTCGGGCTTCGACAGCATCAGCTGCGACCAGACGCAGGGAGCGTTCGACACCTTCTCTGGCAATACGGGCGACGACACGTTCATGGTCGGGCTGGTGTGGGACGGGATGGAGCTCAAGGGCGGGAGCGGTCGTGACCTCCTCACCGGAGACGGGACTGTCTACGGCGGCGTCTACGCCCAGCGCTTCGACATCGACCTCGCCGACGGCCGCGCGACGGTCTGGAAGCGTGCCGAGAGGGTGCGACTGACCCTGTCCAGACTCGAGGACGTCGACCTCGACCAGCGGCGGAGCTACCAGCGGGTCCGAGTCGCTGGCAACGGCAAGGCCAACAGTGTCACAGCGGATGCCTGCCGCGTGACCGTCCTCGGCCGGGGTGGCGATGACGAACTCGACCTCGAGCACACCATCACGCGCAACAGCTGCGACAAGATCAGCGCCGCGGCCTACGGCGGCTCCGGAGCCGATGAGCTGCACGGCACTGACCGGGACGACCGCCTGATCGGCGGCGCCGGCCGCGACGTTGCCAAGGGCTGGAAGGGCGTCGACACCTGCCGCGCGGAGGTGGAGAAGGGCTGCGAGCACTGAGCGGAGCGGGGTCTCGACGCCGCTCGCTGCGCTCGCGGGCTCGACCGTCGACGGGAGGACGCTCGACCTCCCCGGGGGACACCGGTAGCGTCCACTGACATGCCCGTCTGGCCGCGCTCGGTCCGCCGCAGCCACCTCGGCACCGACGCCGACCGGGCGACCTTCCGCACCCTGCACACCGCGGCGCTGGCGTCGCCGGCGCTCCGGGAGGGGCTGACGACGACGAGTGCGGCGCGCAGCCTCAGGCATCTGCGGGCGCTGCTCGGCACACCGGCCGCGGTGCTGACCCGCGGCACGAGGATGCTCGCGTGGGACGGCCTCGGCGAGCACCACAGCGACCAGACCGAGCGGCTGGCGGTGGCGGCCATCGAGCACGGCGGCACCCAGGTCGACAGCCGAGACGTCCGCTGCGCCGATCCCGGCTGCGACCTCGCGCTCGCGGTTGCCGCGCCCTTGCAGGTCGAGGACGGGATCGTCGGCACCCTGCAGGTATTCGCGCCGTACGCCACCGCCGGCCTGATCCGCGCCGTCGACGAGGTGGCGCAATGGGTGTCGGGGCAGCTCGACCTCGCCGAGCTCGACGCCTCCCGCACCCGGCTGATCGAGGCCGAGCTGAGGGCGCTCCGGGCCCAGATCTCGCCGCACTTCATCTACAACTCCCTCGGCGCCATCGCGTCCTTCGTGCGCACCGACCCCGACCGGGCGAGAGAGCTGCTGCTGGAGTTCGCCGACTTCACCCGCTACTCCTTCCGCCGGTACGGCGAGTTCACGACGCTCGAGGACGAGCTGCACGCCATCGAGCGCTACCTGCTGCTCGAGCAGGCTCGTTTCGGCGACCGCCTCAAGGTGACGCTGCGCGTGGCACCCGAGGTGCTGCCGGTGACCGTGCCCTTCCTCTGCCTCCAACCGCTCGTCGAGAACGCCTGCCAGCACGGCCTCGAGGGCCGGCCCGAGGGAGGCCGGATCACAATCCTCGCCCAGGACCGCGACCACGAATGTGTGGTGAGCGTCGAGGACGACGGTGCCGGCGCCGACCCCGAGCAGGTACGCCGCGTCCTCGCGGGTGACGACACCGGCTCCGGCGTGGCGCTGCGCAACGTGGACGAGAGACTGCGCCTGGCCTACGGCGACGACTACGGTCTGGTCATCGAGACCGCACAGGGGGCCGGCACGCGCGCGATCGTCCGGTTCCCCAAGTACGCACCGGGCCTGCACACATGACCAAGCCAGGCATGGCCGGCACGCCGAACGCCCCGGCAGCGGCTCCGCCCACCACCCGTGGCCGCCTGACCGTGCTCGTCCTCGACGACGAGCCGCCCTCCCTGGACGAGATCGCCTACCTGCTCGGCCGGGACCAACGGGTCGGCCGCGTGCTGCCGTGCGCCGCCGCGACCGAGGCGCTCAGGCTCCTCCAGGAGGAGACCGTGGACGCGGTGTTCCTCGACATCTCGATGCCCGGCCTCGACGGGCTGGAGCTCGCCGCCGTGCTGCAGCGCTTCCGCCGGCCGCCGCCCGTGGTGTTCGTGACCGCGCACGAACGGCACGCCGTCGAGGCCTTCGACCTCAACGCCGTCGACTACGTCCTCAAGCCGGTGCGCGAGCGGCGGCTCGCCGAGGCGGTACGGCGGGTGGTGGAGGGTGTCGTCCCTCCCCCGGACGACGAGCAGATCCCCGTCGAGCTCGGCGGGCGGACCCGCTTCGTCTCCCGCCGCGACGTCCTCTACGTGGAGGCTCAGGGTGACTACGCGCGACTGCACACGGCCGGCGAGTCCCACCTGGTCAGAGTGCCCCTGACGACCCTCGAGGAGCAGTGGCGCGACGCCGGTTTCGTGCGGATCCACCGCTCGCTGCTCGTGGCACTGCCCCAAGTCGAGGAGGTGCGGATCGTGGAGGGGCGCTGCGTCGTGCTGGTCGGCGGCCACGAGCTCACCGTCAGCCGGCGGCACACGAGGTCGCTGCGCGACCTCCTGGTCCGGCGGCCGCGCCCCGGACAGCCGTGAGCGGAGCCGGCTGATGCCCGACGGCCAGACCGAGCGGGACCGGCCCGCTCCGCAGCGCGTCCGGGTCACCGCACCCACCACCGCCCGGCAGACCCGTCGCCATCGCCGCTCGGCAGCCGGCGAGATCGACGCGCAGACCGAGGTGGGAGCGATCTTCCTGCGCTCCCTGCTGCGTGCACAGCTGCGGCTCGCGGCCGGCGTACTCATGCTCCTCGCGGTGCTCGTGGGCGGCCTGCCGCTGCTCTTCCGGCTGGTGCCCGCGCTCGCCACGCGCGAGGTGCTCGGCCTGCCGGTGTCGTGGTGCATCCTCGCCTTCGCGGTCTACCCGGTCCTGCTCGTGCTCGGCTGGACGTTCGTCCGGCGCTCCGAGCGCAACGAGCGCAACTTCACCGACATGGTCGAGGGGTCATGAACGCCCCACGTCGCTCCTCTCCTCCGCTGCGCTCGCGCGAACAACACCGCGGGGACCCCGGATGAGCCACACCTGGGGCACCGCGGCGGTGCTGGTCGTGTCGATGGCGACGATCGCGGTCGGCACTTGGGGGCTGCGCTTCTCGCGCACCACCTCGGAGCTCTTCGTCGCCTCGCGATCGGTCAGCCCTGCTCTCAACGCGTCGGCGATCGGCGGCGAGTACCTCTCCGCGGCCTCCTTCCTCGGCGTCGCCGGACTCGTGCTCGCCTACGGCGCCGAGATGCTCTGGTACCCGATCGGTTGGACCGCCGGCTACCTCGTGCTCCTGGTGCTGGTGGCGGCCCAGCTGCGCCGCTCGGGCGCGTACACGCTGCCCGACTTCGCCGAGGCGAGACTGCGCTCGACGCGGGTACGCCGGGTTACCGCGACGCTCGTCGTCGCGATCGGCTTCCTCTACCTGATCCCGCAGTTCCAGGGCGCCGGCATCACGCTGTCGCTCGCGACCGGCCTCGACCCGCGTCTCGGCGGCCTCGTGGTCGCCGTGGTGGTCCTCGTCAACGTGCTCTTCGCGGGCATGCGCAGCGTGACCTTCGTCCAGGCGTTCCAGTACTGGCTCAAGCTGACCGGGCTCCTGGTGCCGGCGATCTTCCTGATCCTGGTCTGGGCCGGGGACGGCGCGCCGTCGCCGGCGGACCAGGTCCTCGACATCGGTGGCGAGGGCGCGTGGGCAAACCCCGTCGACGGCGGCGGCCGCGGCCTCTACACGACCTACTCGCTCATCATCGCGACCTTCCTCGGCACCATGGGCCTCCCCCACGTGGTGGTCCGCTTCTACACGAACCCCGACGGCCGGGCCGCCCGCCGGACGACGCTCGTGGTCCTCGGCCTGCTCGGTCTCTTCTACGTGCTGCCACCGGTGTACGCCGCGCTCGGCCGCGTTTACGCCGGCGACCTGGTCGTGTCGGGGCACACCGACACCGTCGTGCTCGAGCTGCCGCTGCGGATGATCGGCGGCCTCGGCGGGGAGCTGCTCGGCGCGCTGGTGATCGCCGGTGCCTTCGCGGCGTTCCTCTCGACGTCGTCGGGGCTGACCGTCGCCATCGCGGGCGTGGTCAGCCAGGACGTCGTACGCCGCTGGGTCCCCGACGTCTCCGCCTTCCGCATCGCGGCGGTCGCGGCCGTGTTCGTTCCCTACCTGCTGGCGATCCTCGCCGACGACGTCGCGGTGGCGACCGCCGTCGGACTGGCCTTCGCGGTCGCCGCGTCGACCTTCTGCCCACTGCTGGTGCTGGGGATCTGGTGGCCGCGGCTCACCGATGTCGGCGCCGTGACGGGCCTGGTCGTCGGCGGCGCAACGTCAGGCGCGGCGGTCGTGCGGACGTTCGTGAGCGGCAACGGCAGCGGCTGGGTCGACACCCTGCTCGCCCAGCCCGCCGCCTGGACCGTGCCGCTCGCGTTCGCGACCATGATCGGCGGCTCCCTTCTGACGCCGGGCCGGCGCCCGCCGCATGTCACGACCTTCATGGTCCGCCTGCATACGCCGGAGGCCCTCCCGGTCGACCGGGGGTAGACAGGAGACCGCAAACCGCGGCGTGGAGGACGACGAGCGACCGACACAGGGGCGGGCGCTGACCGTTCGTCGCGCGATATCGACCGCTCACCGAAGGCACGGTGACGCTGGGCGACGATGCGCGCCGACCTCCTTCCTGGCGCCCTCGCCCGATGTCACCGTGATGACGATCACTTCGATCACGTACGCCCTGCGCACGCGCAGGCACCCCCGAAGGGAGACCTCCTGTGACCCAGACAGCGGGAGAGCCGCACGACCAGGCGGCGCGACACGACCCGGTCTACGACCATCTGTCGACGACCCCGGAGTTCGCCGAGCTCCGCGGCCGCTACCGCCGGTTCATCGTCCCCGCGACCGTGGCCTTCCTGCTCTGGTACGGGCTGTACGTCGCGATGTCGATGTTCGCGCACGACTTCATGAGCAAGTCGGTCGGCGGCAATATCAACGTCGCGCTGGTCTTCGGGCTGCTCCAGTTCCTCACGACCTTCCTGATCGCCTGGCTCTACAGCGGCTACTCCAACAGCCGGCTCGACCCACTGGCGCGTCAGCTCGACGAGCAGTACGACCGCGAGCGGCTCGGCGGCACCAACGAAGGCGGGGGCCGCTGACATGGACGGCAACCAGCTCCTGACCTCGGCGCTCTTCCTCAGCGTCGTGCTGCTCACGGTCGGCATCACGTTCTGGGCAAGCCGGCAGACCTCGGGCGCCGCCGACTACTACGCCGGCGGACGCAACTTCTCAGGCTTCCAGAACGGTCTCGCGATCGGTGGCGACTACATGTCGGCCGCCTCCTTCCTCGGCATCTCGGGAGCCATCGCCCTCAGTGGATACGACGGCTTCCTCTACTCGATCGGCTTCCTGGTCGCCTGGCTGGTGGCGCTCCTGCTGGTCGCCGAGGTGCTCCGCAACTCCGGTCGCTACACGATGGCCGACCAGCTCGCCTACCGGATGAGGCAGCGTCCGGTCCGCCAGGCCGCCGCCACCTCGACGGTGGTCGTGTCGATCTTCTACCTGCTCGCCCAGATGGTCGGGGCCGGAGCGCTCGTCTCCCTGCTGCTCGGGGTGGAGAGCCAGGCGCTCAAGAACGTCACGATCTTCTTCGTCGGCGCGCTGATGATCTTCTACGTCACCGTCGGCGGCATGAAAGGCACCACCTGGGTGCAGATCGTCAAGGCGGTGCTGCTGATGGTCGGCTCCGCGCTGATCGTCGCACTGGTGCTGGCGAAGTTCGGCTTCAACCTCTCCGAGCTTCTCGGCACCGCTGCAGACAGGTCGGGCGCCGGCAAGGCGTTCTTGGAGCCCGGCCTGAAGTACGGCCCCGAGACGGTGAAGAAGATCGACTTCCTCTCCCTCGGCATCGCGCTGGTGCTCGGTACGGCGGGTCTGCCACACATCCTGATCCGCTTCTACACCACACCCACCTCGCGGGACGCTCGCAAGTCGGTGCTGTGGGCGATCGGGCTGATCGGCACCTTCTATCTGTTCACGCTCGTGCTGGGCTTCGGCGCTGCGGCAATGCTGAGCAAGGACAAGATGGCCGACGTGGCGGCCTCGGGCGGCAACCTCGCGGCACCTCTGCTCGCCGAGGCGGTTGGTGGCGGCGACGGCTCGACCGGCGGCGCCGTACTGCTGGCGCTGATCTCCGCCGTGGCGTTCGCGACGATCCTCGCGGTGGTCGCGGGCCTGACCCTGACCTCGTCGATGAGCGTCGCGCACGACATCTACAACAGCGTGATCAAGAAGGGCACGGCGTCGGAGAAGGCCGAGCTCCGGGTCTCCCGGATCGCGGCCGGGGTTATCGGCCTGGTCGCCATCCTGCTCGCGATCCCGGCGCAGAAGCTCAACGTCGCCTTCCTGGTGGCACTGGCCTTCGCCGTAGCGGCGTCGGCCAACCTGCCGGCGATCCTCTTCAACATGTTCTGGCGGCGCTTCAACACCCGTGGCGCGGTGTGGAGCATCTACGGCGGCCTGATCTCGGCGATCGGACTGGTGATCTTCTCGCCGGTCGTCTCCGGCAAGGGCATCGACCCGGTCTCCGGAAAGAACCTGTCGCTGCTGCCGGCCGATATCGACATCTCGTGGTTCCCGCTGGAGAACCCCGGCATCGCGTCGATCCCGCTCGGCTTCCTGCTCGGCTACCTCGGCACGATCACCTCCGACGAGCCCGAGACCGCCGAGCGATACACCGAGCTCGAGGTCCGCGCGCTGACCGGCGCCGGGGCCGAGGCAGCGGTCTCCCACTGACCTGCCCTACTGCTCGCGTCGGGGCTGGGCGGGGGACACCGCCCCGGCGCGACCCGTCGTACGCCGGCCGGCCGGCTGGTCACGAGGTGTCGACCTGGTCTCACAACACCCAAGAAGCGGAACGGATGATCCGGCAGCCGAAGCCTGCCGCAACGGCCGGAAGACTGGTGTACGTCGCCGACGGTTTATCACCTCGAGGCCGTAAGGAGCCCAGCCACGTGGATCGGGAAGAGCGCCGGCGAGGACCGCAATCAGCCCGTCGGGATCACCCCCGCAATGGAGCCCGGTCACGTGGACCGGGAAGAGGCGAGGTTGCCGGCGGTGGCGGTCGTCAGCGCGATGCCCCCGCAATGGAGCCCGGTCACGTTGTGGTTCCCCCCGAATCGTGGAGGGCTTCCCTATGCGGCTTCCCGGTCGGGGTCCGCGGTGTTCTCGTAACTGACCGGGCTCATCATGCCCACCGAGCTGTGCCGCCGCTCGTGGTTGTAGAACCCGTAGCACCAGTCCAGCACAACGGCCTGGGCCTGACGGGTGTTCTCGAACTCGTGTCGGGAGAGGACCTCCCACTCCAGCGAGACTGAAGAACGCCTCGGCGGCGGCGTTGTCGAAGCACGAACCGACCCGGCCCATCGACTGACGGATGCCGATCTGGCGGCACAGCAAGGTGAACGAGTTCGCCGTATAGGTCGAGCCCCTGTCGGTGTGGAAGATGACTCGCTCGGCCTCATCCTCGCGCCAGATCGCGGCCTTCCCGCCCCGAGCGGCCGCGGCCATCTTGATCGCCGCGCAGGCCAGATCAGCGTCCGGATGCCGCCCCGTCGCGGCGCCGAGCAGACGACGCGAGTACAGGTCGATCACGGTCGCCAGGTACAGCTTCGGACCCGGCCGGCCCTGCCCGTCGACGGTGGGGATCTCCGTCATGTCGCCCACCCACTTGGCGTCGCGGCGCTCCGCGGTGAAGTTCCTCATGACCAGGTCTGGGAACTTCGGGGCCGTCTTGTCCTGCCGCGTGAGCCCGTTCCTGCGCTTGATCCGGCGCGCCACCAGCCCCTGACGCGCATCGAGCCCGCGACCGTCTTCTCGCTGACCTCCCAGCCCTCATCGCGTAGATCGGCATGCAGCCGGGGCGAGCCATGCAGGCCACGCTTCTTGGTGAACATCACCTTCACGGCCCGGTCGATAGTGTCGCGGCGCCGGTCCATAACCGTAAACAGCCCACTGGCAGCAGCCGGACCAAGAGCGCGGTCGCGCCACTTGTAGAACCAGGCCAGGCTGACGCCGAGCAGCAGACAGGTGATCGTGTGCGGCACCCGGTACTTCGTCCTCTGGTCGGCGATGAAGCGTGCCACGCTCACCTCGTCGCCTCCTTCACCCACAGGACCACGGATCGCTTGAGGACATCACGTTCCATCCTCAGTTCCGCGTTCTCGGCACGCAGCCGCTTCGAGCTCCTCGACGTCGTCCTTCGACAACCCTCTGGTGCCCTCAGCAGCCTCACGTGCCCGGTTCACCCAGTTGCCCAGGGTGCCCTCGTTCACGCCGAGGTCGCGCGCGATCTGCGCGATCGGCTTCCCGGTCTCTTCGACGATCCGGACAGCTCCCTCACGAAACTCCCGGTCGTACTTCTTCCGCTTCTCTGGCATCTCGATCCTCATTGTCGATGCCTCTACGGTCCGGGGGAACCTCACGTGGACCGGGAAGAGCGGATGGTGCAGTACCTACCTGCGGGGCAACGACGGCGCCGCAATGGAGACCGGTCACGTGGACCGGGAAGAGGTGTTGTCGGAGCAGTGTCCGCGTCCGAAGCGCGGAGAGCCGCAATGGAGCCCGGTCACGTGGACCGGGAAGAGACGCGGCCGGGTCATAGGTGCCGAGCGGGGTGAACCGGCCGCAATGGAGCCCGGTCACGTGGACCGGGAAGAGCGTCAGCGTGAAGCCGTGACGACCGTGGAGGGCGTCGCCGCAATGGAGCCCGGTCACGTGGACCGGGAAGAGGGCGCCGGTGTGGTGGCAGAGCACCCCGGACGGGTCGCCGCAATGGAGCCCGGTCACGTGGACCGGGAAGAGGGGGCATTGATCTCGCGCACCGCGCAGCAGGTGTCTGGGCCGCAATGGAGCCCGGTCACGTGGACCGGGAAGAGCCCAGCGCCACCTGACAGTGAGGGTCGCGGCTACGTCGCCGCAATGGAGCCCGGTCACGTGAGACCGGGAAGAGGGTACCGCTTGCGGCCATGAGGGTTACCTCTCTCTGGTGCCGCAATGGAGCCCGGTCACGTGGACCGGGAAGAGCAGCGACGACGCGGCGGTCTGCAGCTCGGGGAACTCGCCGCAATGGAGCCCGGTCACGTTGACCGGGAAGAGCGGTGGTGTCGTGCGCGGTGCCGTCGGCGGCCTCGCGGCCGCAATGGAGCCCGGTCACGTGAGACCGGGAAGAGTCCACTGGTCGCCCGCCTGGTTACCTCTTGTGTCGCTGCCGCAATGGAGCCCGGTCACGTGAGACCGGGAAGAGGACTTCTACAGCTGGCGACCTTGAGCGGGCGCTGGTCGAGCCGCAATGGAGCCCGGTCACGTGAGACCGGGAAGAGCCCGGCATCACCGGCAAGGAGGCACTCACGGCACTGGGGCCGCAATGGAGCCCGGTCACGTGGACCGGGAAGAGGCTCGCGCTGTGGTTCCGATGACCCGCCGTGACATGGCCGCAATGGAGCCCGGTCACGTGAGACCGGGAAGAGCGGCTCCTGGAGCCTCGCCTGCGGACCGGTGCAGCCATGCCGCAATGGAGCCCGGTCACGTGAGACCGGGAAGAGGACGGCCACAACGCCCACGGCGCCACCATGACCTTCACGCCGCAATGGAGCCCGGTCACGTGAGACCGGGAAGAGGGGAGCGGCCTGCGGCCTTCATTGCGGTCTGGTAGTCGGGCCGCAATGGAGCCCGGTCACGTGAGACCGGGAAGAGGATCGACCACCTCGCCAGCATCGTCGGCGCGATCGCCGCCGCAATGGAGCCCGGTCACGTGAGACCGGGAAGAGCGGCTGCCCCGCAGACCCCGTGCTCGACCGGAGCCGCGGCCGCAATGGAGCCCGGTCACGTGAGACCGGGAAGAGCGGACTCATCTGGGGATGAGCTCACGATCCAGGAGTCGGCCGCAATGGAGCCCGGTCACGTGAGACCGGGAAGAGCATCGGGCAGCCGACCCGACTGGTCAGGCCCACCGAAAGCCGCAATGGAGCCCGGTCACGTGAGACCGGGAAGAGTGTCGTGGCCGCGGTTGCCGTGGTCGATGATCGCGTGCCGCAATGGAGCCCGGTCACGTGAGACCGGGAAGAGGCATCCGCACCGGCACCCGCCTAGACCAACTCCTCGCCGCAATGGAGCCCGGTCACGTGAGACCGGGAAGAGGGTCGGGGCGGCGGGGCCGGTAGCGCCGGCATAGACGAGGCCGCAATGGAGCCCGGTCACGTGAGACCGGGAAGAGCAGGCACAGCAGGGCGGTTCGCAGGTGAGCGCGGAAGGAGCCGCAATGGAGCCCGGTCACGTGAGACCGGGAAGAGATGGTGACGGTCATGCTGCGCCTTCCGCTGTGGGTGTGCCGCAATGGAGCCCGGTCACGTGAGACCGGGAAGAGGCTACATGTCTAGGCCCGAGCAAGAGACCCTGGAGGGCCGCAATGGAGCCCGGTCACGTGAGACCGGGAAGAGGGCTGGAGCAGTACACGACGGCCGTTGCGCGGGCCGACGAGCCGCAATGGAGCCCGGTCACGTGAGACCGGGAAGAGATCCGGCCTCGAATCGCGGCGTGCCGCGCGCCACCTGGCCGCAATGGAGCCCGGTCACGTGAGACCGGGAAGAGCGTCCTGGCGCAGTACATCCGCACGAATGCCGCGAAGCCGCAATGGAGCCCGGTCACGGAGACCGGGAAGAGGCGTGCAGGCGGCCGTGGAGTCGTTCGAGGGCGCGATTCGGCCGCAATGGAGCCCGGTCACGTGAGACCGGGAAGAGCCCTCGCTGACCCCGACGCACGCACCACTCTCGCCGACGCCGCAATGGAGCCCGGTCACGTGAGACCGGGAAGAGGACGGCTGCCCCACCCCCGGATGCACATGCCCAGGCAAGCCGCAATGGAGCCCGGTCACGGAGACCGGGAAGAGGATCGAGTACGTCGGCCATGACCACCGAGGTACCGACGCCGCAATGGAGCCCGGTCACGGAGACCGGGAAGAGCCTGTGCGAAGGAGGCGGAGTGATGCCCCGTACACGCAGCCGCAATGGAGCCCGGTCACGGAGACCGGGAAGAGTTCCGCAGCACCGAGAAGTACCACGACCGCACCTACCCGCCGCAATGGAGCCCGGTCACGGAGACCGGGAAGAGATCGCAGTCGCTGCTGTTCTCCGGCTGCGATGAAGCAGCCGCAATGGAGCCCGGTCACGGAGACCGGGAAGAGACGGTCATCGCGAGGTTGCGGCCGACGAGCTTGGACACGCCGCAATGGAGCCCGGTCACGGAGACCGGGAAGAGCCATGCATGAGAATCAGGTAACGATCCACCTGAGACGCGCCGCAATGGAGCCCGGTCACGGAGACCGGGAAGAGACGCATCCCCCACGGCACACGCGATGGCATGTCGCATGGCCGCAATGGAGCCCGGTCACGGAGACCGGGAAGAGCGCCGACCCGTACTCGTCGAGGTATGCGGACCTTCACGGCGCCGCAATGGAGCCCGGTCACGGAGACCGGGAAGAGCAGCTCGCCAAGCAGCGCGCCGAGCAGCGCGCTAAGGAGCCGCAATGGAGCCCGGTCACGGAGACCGGGAAGAGGTCCGGAGAGAGCTGGGCGATCGCCTCCTGCGCAGCCTGCCGCAATGGAGCCCGGTCACGGAGACCGGGAAGAGCCGGAGGATCTCGCAGCCCATCGCAGCTCAGGCCGAGCCGCCGCAATGGAGCCCGGTCACGGAGACCGGGAAGAGTCCGGAGGCCTTCGAACTCGTCGCGCACGATTGCGCCGCAATGGAGCCCGGTCACGGAGACCGGGAAGAGAGCTCGCCTTGGAAGGGACCCCTGACCTGCGACGATACAGCGTCACGCGAGCGGTCTCCGCCCCGTCCGTGAGAGACAGGCACATTTTACCTCTACCTAGGGCCCAATCTCTGGCCTGACCTGCGCGCGAGCGCTTGCGCGGACAGCCTTGGTGACTGGAGCGCTCGCACTCATACGATCTGATCGCCACGCTTGGGAAGTCCATAGTGTCGCCCGACGAAGGTGAACCGAGCCGCACTCACGTCGCCAAGGTCGACGATCGCCACCGAGTCCACAGCCCAGATCCATGATTCTCTCACTTGCCGCTCTCAGTCTGATCAACTCGGACCGATTCAGGTCACAGATGAAGACGGAGTACTGCATTCGCTCACCGTGAGCCTCCATCAGCTTGCAGATCCGCCGCAAACCGGCTCGGCTCCCGGATGTCGTACGCGATGAGGTACCGCTGCCTGGCCATCCGTTCACCTCGTCACGAAGGGCTCGTAGGACGTCAACTCGCCGAGCAGATGAGCAGCGAGCATGCGCGCCTGCACCTCCATGGCACGCCGGTAGCTCACGCGATACCCGAAGTGGGGGTGCGTTATCTCGTGCTCGAGACGGCGTTCGTAGGCGCGAAGCACGGCCTTGCGTCCACTGGCCTCGAGCTGGCACCCGCCGACACGCGTCACGAAGTCAGCGGGTCGGATCTCTCCGTTGTTCAGCAACTGCACCACCACGCTCTCAGCGATCAACGGGCGGAACTCCTCCGCCAGATCCAAGGCGAGCGCAGGCCGACCGAAACGAGGCCGGTGGAGGAAACCCA
Organism: uncultured Actinomycetota bacterium; assembly: GCA_963767345.1. GTDB lineage: Bacteria > Actinomycetota > Actinomycetes > Propionibacteriales > Nocardioidaceae > Nocardioides. The sequence continues at coordinate 1,378,348 of CAVYDO010000003.1, read as the reverse complement.
GGTAGGGGTCGAACCCGACCGCGTGCAACGTCACTGTGAGGTCCTTAGCCAGCAAGGCGTAGCAGAAGGAGAGCAGGGCGTTCAGCGGGTCTGGTGGCGGCCTCCGCGCCCGCCCGTTCGTGTCGAAGTCGGAGACATCGACGCGCGCACCCTCCGACACCATCGTGGTGAACTTGCCGAAGTAGAGCCTCGCGGCAGTCCCCTCCATCCCCAGCAGACTCGGTACGCCGGTCACCTCACGAGCCGATCGGGTCAGGCCCGCCAACTGCTCGACCACAGCAGTCACGTCATCCCTCGAATTGCGACGCAACAGCGTACGGCTATTGCGGATCTTGCCAGCGATCATCGCGCGAGCGATGGCCAGAGCAGCGTCCGGAGTCGCGGTGTACTGCGCACGCCGCAGGTCGACGTTCTTGCCCGGCAGCCCCTCGGCCATGCCGGAGAACCAACCGCCATAGGTGTACCACAGCACCGGAGTCTCACGTGCCATCAACTCGCGCAGGGCCTGCGCTGTCACGCTGATGTTGCCGAAAATGCAGACCTGACTGACGTCGATCAGTCGATAGCTCGCCGCGTGCGCCCCTCGTGGAAGACCTCGAGCCTCCCACGTCGTACACCCACCGTGGCGCCCTGGGTCGTGACATATGCGGGTCGCGCCTCCCTGTCGGGGGCCATGACGCGTTTGAGCGGGGCACGCTCCCGGGCTCTCGTCGCCAGTGCGTTGGTCTCATCCGGTAGGCAGATGCCGACCAGTGAGCACCTCGGACACTTCGGGCTATCCACCAGCGGGGCCGGCGCAACGTCGCTAGCCGCGACCTCCCAGAGCCCGCGGAGTGTCTCGAGGGTCTGCTCCACTGCGGCTTCATCCGCCGGGATCGTGACACGCCGCCGCACCTCGGCGTACCAGATCTCTGCGCGATCCACCTCGTATCCGGACTCCCTGAGAAGCAGAACCTGGATGAGCGACTGGACCCGGTCGCTGGGCCACGCCTCCCCTGTCTCGGTCGGGCGCCCCTTCTTGTAGTCGATCGGCACGACCCGACCCTCGGCGCCGCCCTCCACGAGATCGAGTCGTGCCGACACTCCGAGGCGCGCCGAGGTCAGCCACACAGACGTCGCACGTCGCCCCTGCCAAGCCTCCTCCTTGTCCGGTAGGTCTCCGGTCTGCGTGTCCACCACTCGATGGACGTAGAGCCCTTCCTCCACATCGTCGCTGGTCGCGAAACGCGACTGGACCCACTCGAGGTGGAAGAGTCGATGGCAGTAGACGTACTCGTTGACCATCCTTGCCGGTACGGTCTCGGGCAGCCCTGGTAGGTCAGGGCGTACGCCGCTCATGACACCGGTGTCAGCACGCCCGCCGACTTGCTGCCCGGCGGCTGGCGGCGGCGAGCCCGACACACGTGCACCACCCCGAGCGCCCGATGCGCGCGCGCGAGCCGCCGGCTCTCCCGCTGACGCTGTGGCTCGTCCCGTGGCGCGTTGACCGGCGCCAGAGCAGGGTGCTCGATGAGCGCCACGATCCCAGCCGGTCCGAGCGGTTGCTCCCATACCGGAAGGCGCAGTTCGTCATAGCGTCGGCGACCCTCGGTCACGGTGTGCCACCCACTGGTGGCCGGCCGCCCCCGCAAGGACGCCGTGTCCGGAGCAGTGGATACGCCATCAGTGCGAGCCATGTCGCGCCAGGGACACCGCGCATGGCACCGGTGGCGCCGCCGCCGTCCTCGGTCGCGTCCCACATCGCTCGATGGTCGAGGTACTCCCCCGTCGCTCCCTGAACTCGGCGCCACCCCACCAGCGCCTGCCGGAGGTAGTCGGGGTCACGCTGGACCATCTCCAAGGGCTTGGCCAACATCGTCGCCATCGACTGCTTGCCCGACGGTGCGGTGAACTGGCTGATCGCCACCCTCCCCTGTTGCGCGTCGGACACGAGGTCCGTCACGAGGCTCGCCACCCAGCGTCGTACCTGATCTTGCTCCGCCGCACCCAACGAACCGGTCCAGTCAGCGACGCTCTCCGGCAGCTCACGCTGCGGGACCCGCAGCTTGTCCGGGGCGGCGCCGGGCGGCGGAAACCGGCCGGCAAGCCGGGAAGGAGCGAGCCCTCCGGAACGTCGCACACAACCCGTTGCAGGTCGGCGACCACCTCGTCCAACGTCGTGCGGCCGCCGCTCAGAACGGCCGTCAGCCCGGACCGGTCCCAATGCAGAAGAGGCAGGTCGTCGGTGAGTTCCCACAGCAGTCGCTCGACTCCGATCGCCGCGAGGATGCCGACCGGCGAGTTGCCCGTCAGGGCGGGCAGGCTGACCTCGTTCACGATCCCTCCCCAGCCACCGTCATGTCCGCGCACCGGACGATCGCCTCCAGCATTGCCAGCCCCCATCGCCCATAGCGCCGATTCAGCGCCTCGAACCGCTCGGCCGCAGTCAGATCGAGGCCGTGCGGCAGATCGGCGGTGACTCGCCGGCCGTCGACCTCGGCGGTCAGCGTGTGCCCTGCCTTGTCCTCGACGGCGGGAAGCGGGGGCGCGCCTTCCGTGGTGACTGGCTACGAGATGGACGAGCAGGTCGGCGTCACCGTCGTACGGCGACTCGCGAGTGTCGAGGTAGTCGGCCACCAGGACGGCCGACCAGGCCTCGTGCCGGGCACCCTCCGGCAACCCGCTACGCACGCGTGCGTCCCGGTGTCGTCGCAAGTCGCCAGCCGGCATCCCCGACTTCGCCCGCGGCTCTTCGGCGAGGAAGCCAGGTCGCGTCACCGTCGAAGAGCATCGCCTGGAAGCGAGGATCGACCTTGCCGAGGTCGTGCCAACGGGCTGCGTCGACCACAACGCCGACCAGGGGGTCCGGCAAGCCGAGTGCAGTAGCTATCTGCAGCGCCCGCTCCCCGACTGCAACGTGATGCGTGCTGAGCAGAACAGGCGTGTCCAGATGCGCTGTTCCGTCCGCCGAGTCCTCGTTCACCTCTCGCGCATGAGGGCCCATGCCCTCTGGCCGCAACAGTGCGACCGGCACCAGCATCAGGTGCTCGTCGTCGGGTTTCATCGGACGTCGGGTCGCGGCCCGTTGCAGTGCGGCGTCGGACATCGCCGTCGACAACTTTTCGAGTCGACCATCGCGATCCCATGGGCTGGACCGGGTCCACTCGGGCTGCTCCAGCCACTTACGCACACGCTTCTCAATCGTGCCGGCGAGTTCGCCGGCATAATCGGCATCGTCAGTCACCCGCCACTGCCACACCTCCTCCCAAAGATCCCGATCCGGCGGCGCGATCCCGAGACGCTCGGGGAGACCCTCGTCCAACCGCAACACCGGCCGCTCACGAACCAGCGCCGCGAGCTCTGAGACGTCGACGACCCTGTCGGTGCTGTCGGGCGCCCAACCGTATGCATCCAGGCCTCCCCACTCCGACGGCACGACGACCGTGTCCCCGGGCCGCAGCGCCCGTGCGTTCGCCCACCGCCACCGCTCCGTCCCGTCGGACTGCGTCGCACGGCAGATCACCAGCCGTTCGACTCCCTCTCCGAATGGCACCTCCCAGTCGTCCTCGTCATCCCACTCGCCCAGGGGCTCCGGCTTCTCTTTCGCCAGCCACCTGCGTACGGCGGCCAGCGGCACCTCGACCGACTCCTCGGTGCACACGGGTACGGCCTCGATGAGGCGATCCGCCTCGAGTTCGGGGAAACTGGCAGTTCCCCGAGACTCGTTTCCACCAGCCCGTCTCGCCACGCCAGCGTCACCGGCGCCAGTCCGTGGTCCAGCCCATGGAGGTAGGCGTCGAGAGGGGCGTCGTTGCTGGGTGCGGGCGCGGTGCGGGCCCAGGCGTCCAGGTGCGCCGGGAGCAGCAGGGGGGTATCCGGCGGAGCGAGCGCGATCGTGGTCACCTCCTGATCGGATCGCGCGCGGCGGCGGAGGGCGAGCGGAGACACGTCGACCTCGCCGCCGTCGGTCCCGAGACGACGCAGGTAGGCGACCGTGCGGTCCCGAACCTCGCCGTAGACCGGGTTCTTCGGATCCTCGTCGTGCACCACGACGACGCTCGCCGAGTCGCGCATGCCCCGCCTGTTGACGCGGCCGATCCGCTGTACCAGCGCGTCCCAGGACGCACTCTCGGTGACCAGATCGGTCGCGTCGAGGTCGATGCCGACCTCGACCGTCTGCGTCGCGACCAGGACGGCAGGTCCGGCGTCGTCCCCGTCGCGGTCGGCTCGGAAACGGTCCAGCACCTGCTCGACCACCTGCTCGCGATCGAACTCTCGGCTCCGCCCGATCAGCAGAGACAGGTAGGTGTTCCGGAAAGGCGCTTGCGCAACTCCGTGTGCACGGCCCTGGCACGGTCGATGGTGTTACACACGACCAGAACCCGGGCGTCAGCACCGTTGGCCGCAGTCACGGCAGCGGTCGCAATCGCCTTGGCGGCCGCCTGCTTCGTGGTCGTCTCGAGCCGCAGTGTCTTGGCGGCCCGGAGCCGGTTCACCGCAACCGGGTCGGCGAGATGCGCCTCCTCGTCGAAGGTCGGACCCCACCCACTCGGCCCTCCCCGCGCGGTGGCCGAGAGTTGCGCCACTGCCGGGGGCGGCAGATGAAGCGTCTCGGTCGAGGTGTCGTAGCCCAGCGCCGAGCCCAATGTCTCCGTCAGTGCGGTCGCCAGGTGGGCCTCGTCAACCAGCACAAGCGAGTCCATCCCAACCAGCGCGGCGTCGATCGGCCAGCGGCGTCGGCTCACGCCGTAACCCCGGAATAGGAGCCGGCTGCCGACCTGGTCCACCGTGCCGGTCACGATGCCAGGCTGGTCAGGCCGCGGCAGCCAGGCCGCGTCCCAGGTCACGCCGCCACGCATCCTGACCACAGGCAAGATGGGCTCGTTCACGCCCGCAGGACCACGGAGCGTGTTGAGTCGCTGGGCGACCGCTGCCGCGACCGACCCTGGTCGCGACTCTGCCAATGCGGCAGCGATCTTCTGTGCCCTCTGCTCGGCCTGGTCGACGACGATCCTCCGGTCGACGACGAAGAAGATCCGGCGCCGTCCGATCCTGATGTCGGCCGCCTTGTCGGCGTCGAGGGCAGTGAGGAACAGGGCGATGTCGAGCATCGCTGTCTTCCCCAGCCCTGTCGGGATGTCGACCACCGTGGGCCATGAACGCCGCGACACAATCTCCTCGACCAGGTCGCGCTGCCAGGGGAACGGCCGCTGGTCGTGGATCTCCTCGTAGAACCCGGCAAAGTCCTCAGTCCTCATCCGCCCCGCCCTTCTGTGGAGGAAACTCCGGGGTGAAAAGGCCGACCCCGAAGTAGCGTCCTGCGCCTGCGAGCACCGGTCCGGCGACGGGCCGGTCGAACCACACGCGGGCGTGGCGATAGATGCGCCCGGCGGCTCGCTTGGGCAGCTCGTGCGGCCGAAGCTGCACGCCGCCCGTGGTCAGAGCGGACTTGCTCACCTGCACGTCGACCGGCTCGGGCAGTCCGGCAAGCGTGAAACTACGGGCGACCTCGGCCTCGATCTCGCCACGCTTGGGAAAGCGGTCCAACACGATGGGAGTTACCGACACCCACTGGCCGGAGGAGCGAACCCAGTTCCACGCCAACGCGGCCTTGGGCAGCGGCCTCTCCGGCTCGTAGACGAGCGAGATCCTCTCGGTCTCCCCTGGAACCGCCACCTCGATCGTGGCCTTCGTCTCGGGGCCGAGGATGCCGCGCAGCACGCGGCGCCGGTCCTCCTCCGACATTCCGGGGATCGCCACCGCCAAGGCCACTAGGTGCCCGTCGGCGTGCGGCGAGCCGCAGACCGGCAGCGCGAGGTATGCGACGTGGGCCTGACCGTCGAACCCATGCCCGTGCACGGCCGGCGGCAAGGGTTCTGCAGTACGGCTCATGACCGCCGAGCGGAGGGCCGCGGTGAGCCTCGGAGTGAGCCGCCCGGCTGGCCGATGGTCGGCGAAGCGCAAGATCACGAGGTCGCGATACGGCGACGCGATGGGCGCGCCGTCGGCATCGTCTGATTCCGCCCCCGCCGGACCGGCCACTCTGTATGGATGGGACGCGCGGCCACCATCGCTGGCCTGCCAAGCCGGCGAGCCTGATTGGTAGAGCCCGTCGAGCTCGTCTAAGTAGCCGGGGTAGGGGGCCCGTAGCCACTTCTCCACCTGATCGTCGTCCGCGCAGGGCTCGTAGGCATCGAGTCCGTCCGGGACCGCTGCCCGATCTACTCGGCGTACGCCCATCAGCGCCACCGACGTGGAGCGGCCAAGATAGGGCACACGGCGGGCCAATTGGTCGAGGCCAGCCACGCTCGCATCCGCCAATGCGGCATCGTCGGGCCAGACCAGCTGCACCCGCGGATGGGTGGGAACACCGACCGCCGCTCGCGCAGTCCACTAGTACGTCCCAGGTGAGTGAGATTGCCTCCCTTCTGGGCGAGCGTGTTCGTCACCACATACGAACGGCTGCGTCCCTCGGACACCACCCCGGAGGCGTGGATCGTGGGCGGCCGCAATTGCTCCAACTCCCGCAGCACGTCGACCTCGTCGTCGGCGGCAACCGACCGCAGCGCGGAGATCACGCGCGCTGGATGCGGCGGCCACTCGGTGCCGCGCGGATCCTGCCCGCCACCGGCGTCGTAGTGACCGGACACCAACATGATGTCCATGACGATCGCCACCTCAGTCCTCCGCGGCCTCTGCCTTGGTCAGGCTGAAGTCGATCGCCCTGGCCAGCGCGGGCGAGGGCGTGAGCTCGACCGGATCAAGGGCGAACTCCACGCCGGCCCCCGCCGCTGCCTGCCGGGCGTCCTCGAAGAGCCGCAGGGCCTCGGCACGGGGCAAGGAGAAGGCCTCGACCACTCCCCCACGCCCTACCCACTCCATGGTCTCGTCCTGAACCACGAGGTCACAGCCGCTGCGCAGCCACAGTCCGGCGCCGCCGAATGCCAGCCGGTCGCCCAGCAGCGCGTACGCCGCGAGCAGCACGCGGGCGGCTATCTGGCCGGCGGCCTCCAGCTCGCCGAATCGGATCCGCTGGAGCGCGGCCAGGCTCATCGTCGCGAACCGGCTGGCTCGGGTGATCGTGACGCCGCCGTGGGTTGAGTTCGGCGCGATGTTGCCATGGCCGATCTCGCTGAGCTCGCCCTTGGCGGTCTTCTCGCTCGTCGACGAGTACTCCCACTCGTCGCCCTCGCCCTTACGGGATCCGGTCAGATTCGTCGGGTCCATCCGGCCGGCCTTGCGAGCTTCCGACGATCGGGTTCCAGCCCACGATCTCGCTGGCGTAGAGCCGGGGGAACTTCGCCTGCCGACCCTTGCGATGAGAGTTCCACGCCCCATAGACGAGGCTACTGGGGTCGTGCTTCAGCAGTGCCGAGGCGTCCGCGAGGGTCGAGTCCAGCACCGCCTTGCCGATGTCGGTCTTGTCGAACTTCACCCCGTCGAGCAGAGAGTCCCGCCAGTAGGCGTTGAAGATCCGATGAGGGGCGTCGAGTCCGGTGATGACGGCCTCCGCTGCTCCGCGGTGGGTCAGCCGCAGCAGCGGCAGCCTGACCTGTCCGGCCGCCAAGGCGCGCGCCAACGCCTCCTCGGCCCGGTTGGCCTGCGAAGGCACCTGGTCGAGCACGACGGCGTCGGTAGCCTGGCCGTCGCGCATCCGCCTCTCGAGGAGGTAGGGCGACTCGTCGGCTCGCGACGTAGGGAAAGTCGCTGGGAACACTCGACTTCCGTCCCCTCCGCCCGGCTCGTACGTCGTCGTGATCCTCGCCAGGGCGAACTCGTCGCCTCCGACCTTGCTCGCCAGGTCCTGCAGCGACAGCGATCCCATGGGTCAGCTCCTCCTAAGTCCAGTCCGGCCCGGCGCCTGTGTCGGGCGAGTGTCACCGACACGGTACGACGAGGAACCGACATTGTCTCGGGGCACCGCCGGACTTTCCACTAACTACGAACACTGGCTATCGTTGGGCCAGGCCGCTCGGCAAGACGCCGGGCTACATTTGCGGAGTAGTGAGTGGGTTCTACTGACTTCTAACCTTTCCCGGCACCGAGGGCCGCAGACCGCTCATCGCGGTCTGTGGCCCTCGCGCTCCGATCTGATAGCGATGGATCGCGGACACGCCGCGACCGCGCCACAAGTTTTCATTGCATGAAACGGCGTCTAGCATTGCTTTCATGAAAGGTCCGAGTCCGACGCTCCTCCCCCTGCTGAGGTCGCGGAGCCAGGGAGACATCCTCGCGGCGATCATCCTGGACCCGGATCGCGAGCGGAGCGTGACCGAGCTCGCCGAGGAGGTCGGCGTGTCGCAGGCGACGGTGTCGCGGGAGGTCGCGCGACTGGAGGACGGCGGCCTCGTCGCCACCCGGCGTCGCGGCAACACTCGATTGGTCCGCGCGGTGACCGACACGGTCGTCTTCAGGCCGCTCGCCGACCTGCTGGCGGTGACCTTCGGGCCGGTCGCGATCCTGAGGGAAGCGCTCTCCCGGATCCCGGGGGTCGAGCGTGCCTTCGTCTACGGCTCCTGGGCGGCCCGTTATCACCAGGAGGCAGGTCCGGTGCCCCGTGACATCGACGTCATGGTCGTCGGCGACGTCGACCGGCATCGGCTGGCCGACGCGGTCTCGGAGGCGGAGCGCCGTCTACGCCGTGAGGTCAACGTGCGGATCGCTGGATCGGAGACGTGGGCGCAGGACTCGAGCCCGTTCAAGTCCACCGTCGACTCACGACCCGTGGTGGATCTGATCGGCGGTGATCGGCCGGTCGGTAACCAAGGGGAGCTCGAGGAGGTCGAACCCTCTGACGACCACGCGGCCCTTCTGATGCAGCAGGCTCAGACACACCTGGGCTCGGCATCCGCACTCCTGCCGCTCGACCCAACCGGAGCGTTCGCGATCCTGTACGACGCCGCCCGCAAGGCGCTGGGCGCCGTACTCGCCAAGCAGGGCCTGCGCGCCACCAGTCGCCACGGTCACCGGGCGACCCAAGAGGCCATTGAGGCTCAGCTCGGCCCTAACGCCCGGCAGGTGGTGCGAGCATTCCGAGCGCTTCGACTCCGCCGCCACGACGCGGAGTATCCGAGCATCGACACGCCCATCATCACCGCGGACGACGTCGGAGGAGCACTCGAAGACGCCCAGGAGATCGTGGCGGCGATGCGGAGCTTCCTCCCCAATGTGGGGCCGTGGCGGTTCCACGATCGGTGAGGGCTCTCCGGCACGGCCGGGCCGTTCGTCGAGAGCGAGGCACCGTTGGTCGCATCCCGCCTGCGACGGCAACCACAAGACAACCTCTCGGCGGTAAGTTGCGAACCATGGCAGACGAAACGCTCTCGAACCTGATGAAGGAGGACCGGCGCTTCGAGCCGCCGGCCGACCTCGCCGCCGACGCCAATGTCACCGAAGAGGCCTACGCCCGCGCCGCCGCGGACCCCGAGGCGTTCTGGGCCGAGGCCGCCGAGCGTCTCGACTGGGGCCAGAGGTGGAGCCAGGTCCTCGACTGGAGCAACCCGCCGTTCGCGAAGTGGTTCGTCGGCGGCACCATCAACGCGTCCGTCAACTGCCTCGACCGGCACGTCGCCGACGGCCGCGGCGACAAGGTGGCCATCCACTGGGTCGGTGAGCCAGAGGATGACACCCGCGACCTTACCTACGCGGACCTGAAGGACGAGGTCTGCAGGGCCGCAAACGCGCTCGTCGAGCTGGGTGTCCGGAAGGGCGACCGGGTCGCCATCTACATGCCGATGATCCCCGAGACCGCGGTCGCGATGCTGGCCTGCGCGCGGCTCGGCGCACCGCACACGGTCGTCTTCGGCGGCTTCTCCGCCGACGCGCTCGCGACGAGAGTCGTCGACTGCCAGGCCAAGGTGATCATCACCTCCGACGGCGGCTACCGGCGCGGCTCCCCGTCGGCGCTCAAGCCGGCCGTCGACGAGGCGGTCGGCAAGGCTGCGGAGCAGGGGCAGGAGGTCGACCACGTCCTCGTGGTGCGCCGTACCGGCCAGGAGGTCTCCTGGGACGAGAGCCGCGACAAGTGGTGGCACGACGTCGTCGACTCCGCCTCGCCGGAGCACGAGGCCGAGATGCACGACGCCGAGCACCCGCTCTATGTCATGTACACGTCCGGCACGACCGGCAAGCCCAAGGGCATCCTGCACACCACGGGCGGCTACCTCGTCGGTACGTCGTACACCCACTGGTCGGTCTTCGACCTCAAGCCCGAGACCGACGTCTACTGGTGCACCGCCGACGTGGGCTGGGTGACCGGCCACTCCTACCTCGTCTACGGTCCGCTCGCCAACGGCGCGACGCAGGTGATGTACGAGGGCACGCCCGACTCGCCCCACAAGGGCCGCTGGTGGGAGATCTGCCAGGACTACGGCGTCACCATCTTCTACACCGCACCGACGGCGATCCGGACGTTCATGAAGTGGGGCGACGAGATCCCCGCGAAGTTCGATCTCTCCAGGCTGCGGCTGCTCGGCTCCGTGGGCGAGCCGATCAACCCGGAGGCGTACGTCTGGTACCGCTCGACCATCGGCGGCGACCGCTGCCCGATCGTCGACACCTGGTGGCAGACCGAGACCGGCCAGATCATGATCTCTCCGCTGCCCGGCGTCACCGCCGGCAAGCCCGGCTCCGCAATGACGGCCCTGCCCGGCATCTCGGCCGATGTGGTCGACGACGAGGCACACTCGGTGCCCGACGGCTCCGGGGGCTACCTCGTGCTCAAGCAGCCGTGGCCGGCGATGCTGCGCACCCTGTGGGGAGACGACCAGCGCTTCATCGACACCTACTGGTCGCGCTGGCCCGGCCTCTACTTCGCCGGAGACGGCGCGAAGAAGGACGAGGACGGCGACATCTGGGTGCTCGGCCGAGTCGACGACGTGATGAACGTCTCCGGCCACCGGCTCTCCACCACCGAGATCGAGTCGGCGCTGGTCTCCCATCCGAAGGTCGCCGAGGCCGCCGTCGTCGGCGCCACCGACGCGATGACCGGCCAGGCGGTGTGCGCCTTCGTGATCCTGCGGGAGTCGGCCGTCGAGGAGGCCGACGAGGAGGGCGAGGGCGCCGACCTGGTCCTGGAGCTGCGCAACCACGTGGCCAAGGAGATCGGCGCGATCGCCAAGCCGCGACAGATCATGATCGTCCCCGAGCTCCCGAAGACGCGGTCGGGCAAGATCATGCGGCGCTTGTTGAAGGACGTCGCCGAGCACCGCGAGGTCGGCGACGTCACCACCCTCGCCGACAGCAGCGTCATGGAGCTCATCAAGGCCCGCGAGGGCGGCGGCTCCTCCGACGACTGACCAGGCGACTCAGCGGTCGGGGAGGGCCTCGACCTGGCGACCGTGGAGGCGTGGGGTGCCGCCGTCGAGGGTCGCCGGCACGCGTACCGAGATGCGGATGCGGTCGGCGCGGAAGAGGTCCTCGGAGAACTCGAACACCGCCCCGTCGCGGTCGACCGTCGTCCTGGTGACGAGGACGAGCGGGTCGCCGGGGTCCACCGCGAGGAGGACGGCGTTGTCGGGGGTCGCGGAGACGACCTCGATGTGCTCGACCGCCTCGGCCGGGCGCAGTCCGTACTCACGGTCGAGCAGCTCGTAGAGCGAGCCGCTGAGCTGCCGGTCGGGGAGGTCGGGCACGCGGTCGGCCGGCAGCACCGCCCGCTCCAGCGAGATCGGGGTGCCGTCGGCGAGCCGGATGCGGATCAGCTCGACGACGAAGTCGTCGGCGGCGAGACCGAGTGCCTCGATCGCGTCCGCGTCAGCCGGCTTGACCGCGACGCTGAGCACCCGGGTGCCGGCGACGAAGCCCTGGGCGCGCAACAGTCGCGGGACACCGGTGATCGAGGAGAGGTCGCGGTCGACCTTCGCCGACGCGACGAAGGTGCCGCCGCCGCGGCCGGGGACCCGGCGTACGACGCCCTCCTCCTCGAGCGCGATCAGCACCGACCGCAAGGTGGCGCGGCTGACCCCGAGCCGGTTGGCCAGGTCGCGCTCGGCCTCGAGCTTGTCGCCGGGCTGCAGGGTGCCGCGATGGACCAGGCCGAGGATGCGGCGCCGGACCTCTCGGCCCGTCGGACCCAGCGTCGGGCCGGCCGCCTGCTCGACCTCTCCGGTCGCGGCCTCACTCACCCATCTCCTCCAGGGCACTGAGCGACTCGGGAAGGATCTGCCCACCGTCGACCACCATCGACTGGCCGGTGACGTAGGCGGCCTCGTCGGTGCAGAAGAACAGGGCCGCGTTGCCGATATCGGTCACCTCCCCGAGGCGCTTCTGCGGGATCGAGGCCGCCATCGACTCGCGGTACTCCTCGCCCATGTCGGCAAGACCCTCGGTGGCGATATTACCCGGAAGCACGGCGTTGACGGTGATACCGAAGGGGGCGAGCTCGATGGCCGCCGTACGCATGAAGCCGAGCTGCGCGGCCTTCGACGCGCCGTAGTGGGACCACCCGGGGTAGCCCGTCACCGGGCCGGTGATCGACGAGGTGAGGACGACGCGCCCGTGGCCCGACCTCTTGAGCTCGGGCAGGCAGGCCTGCACCGACAGCATCGTGCCCTTCACGTTGGTGCCGAGCACGTGGTCGAGATCCTCCTCCGACATCGTCGCCAGCTTGGCGCTCGGGAAGACGCCCGCGTTGGCGCACAGGATGTCGATCCCGCCGAACGCGTCGACGGCGGCGGCGGCCATCTCGCGGCACGATGCGGCGGAGGCGACGTCACCGAGGTACGACGCGGCCCTGCCGTCACCGAGCCCGTCGAGCTCTGCGACCGTCGCGGCGGCGTCGTCGGCGTTGCGCCCGGTGACGAGCACGTTGGCGCCGGCCCGCGCCAGGACGGTGGCGATGCCCTTGCCGATGCCCTTGGTGGCTCCGGTGACGATGGCGGACCTGCCTGCGATGGAGGTGAACATGGTCGGACTCCCTTTGTCAGGATCGGATTGTCAGGTGTGGTCGGAGAGGTACTTCTCGGCGAGCTCGCAGGAGACGGTCGTGAATTCCGGGCCCATCTCCTGGGCGGTCTCGGTGTCGGCGTGCGAGCCGATCCAGGCGACCAGCAGCAGCCGCCGGAGCATGATGAAGGTCGGAATCTCCGCCTCCTCCTCGGCCGAGAGCGGGGCGACCTCGCGGTAGCCGCGCACCCACGAGCCGACCAGCTCGGGCACGTAGGGCTCGTGCTCGATGAACGACACGGCCGAGGCGAGGTCGTAGAGGAACCAGCTGAAGCCGCAGTCGTCGAAGTCGATCACGCTGACCCGGTCGCCCGCGACCAGCAGGTTGGCCAGCCGGGTGTCGGCGTGGACCAGGCCGAACCGGTCGGCGCCCTGCCCGTACGCCGCCAGCCGCTCGCGCAGACGGTCGTCGAGGCGGCCGAGCACCGCGAGCTCGGCAGACCCCATGCCGAGCCCGTCCTGCCAGCGGCCCCAGTGTCCGCGGGCACCGAGGGAGGTGTCGTAGTCCCAGGTGAAGCGGCTGAACCAGTCGGGGCGCTGCCACGACCGGGCGTGGCCGTGCAGCCGGGCCGTGATCCGGCCGAGCTCCTCGAAGTCGCCGACCAACCGGGTCTCGTCGGGCTCGTGCCCGTCGACGAACTCGAAGCGCACGACGTATCGGCTCTGGTCGCCGACGATCGTGGAGACGACCGGCGACCCGTTGGGCGCGGGCACGAAGGCCGGCGTGTCGACGACGTCGCCGGTGCGCAGCGCCTCGACCCAGGCCAGCTCGGAGCGGATCGCCCGCTCGCTGTGGTAGCCGGTGCGGTGCACACGGAGCACGGTGCGCTCCCCGCCCGGCTCGGTCAGGAGGAAGGTGCCGTTCTCCGAGACGTTGAGCAGGTCGACCCGCGACGCCGGGTCGACGCCGTACGCCGGCAGCGCGGCGCGCGCGCAGGCCTCGAAGAGCTCGACGCTGTCGCTCATCCGCCGTCGCCGATCGGTCCGGTCCTCATGCCGACCCCTTGCCCTCGACCTCTGCCAGTGCCCCGATGATGGCATCCCGCGCGGTCGTGACGTCCTCGGTCGTGCCGCCGAGATAGAGCCGACCGGCCGCGCCGATCATGCCGACGTCGACGAGGGTCACGCCGGGCGCGGCCTTCTCGGCGACATTGGCGGCCTGCGCGGCGAAGAGCGCGGGCGTGACCTCGACGACGAGCAGCGAGTCGCCCGGCAGCAGCATCGAGCCCTGCCGGTTGCGGTTGATGATCACCGCGTGCTGGTCCTGCACGTCCTCGATGACGTCGGTGTAGAGCACAGTCGGGGTCAGCTGGTCCTCCGGGCTCGCGCCGAGCCCGGCGAGGATCGCCTCGCCCGCACGCCGGACGACCTCGGGGTCGTCGGCGTGGATCTCCAGGACGCCGAACTGCCGCTCCACGAACAGGATGCCCGGCTCGATCGCCGGCTCAGCGTGCAGGGCGAGCGACAGCACCCGCTCGATCGCCAAGCCGGGGGAGACCTCGACGACCAGCGCATGCTGCCCGGCGTACGGCGGGTAGCCGCGCGCCCGCGTCGGCGTACCGAGGTACGCCGCGAACTGCGGCTGCAAGTCCTCGAGGGTGAGGTGGACCCGCAGCGTGGTGGCGCTGGTCATTCGGCCGATGTGGCGAAGTGCTTGCCCAGCTCGTTGTGCGGCCGCGGTATCACGTGCACGCTGACGAGCTCGCCGATGGCGCTCGCGGTCTCCGCGCCCGCCTCGGTGGCGGCCTTGACAGCGCCTACGTCGCCGACGATGGTGACGGCCACCAGGCCGGCGCCGACCTGCTCGCGGCCGACGATGGTGACATTGGCCGCCTTCACCATGGCGTCGGTGGCGGCCAGCGCGGCCACGTAGCCCTTGGTCTCGATCAGACCGATCGCGTTGGTCATGGTGGTCTCCCTCTTCCGGTTGGGTGCTGCGTGTTGGGTCGTGCGTCGGGTGCTTGCTACTTGGGCTGTCCGCCGGTCGGCTGGTCGACCGAGCCGATGATGAGTGCGTCGATGGGCGGGGTGGGTGCGTCGGGGAACCAGGCGGCGGCCACGGAGCCGGTGGAGACGAGCACGTCCTCACCGAGGCCGGTGCCGAGCACGTCGAAGGCGATGAGTCTCCCTCCCCCGGACATCTCGACCTCGAGAAAGGCTCCCGAGGGGATCTCGGGCAGACGCTTGGTGGACCAGACGTTGCCCACGACCTTGGCTCTGAGCATGTTCGCTACCTCCTGAATCCTGGGCTGCCTGGGCCGCCGTTGTGGCTGGTGTCTTCGTGGCGGATCGGTACGCCGGCCCGCCGGGCGCGCTCCTTGGCGAGTGGGGTGAGTACGGCGCGTGGCCCGAGCACCAGCTCGGCCCCGTCGCGCGCGGCCTGTTGGACGACGCGCTCGGTGACCGCTCCGCGCTCGATGCGCAACTCCCCACCGGCCCGCCCGCGCTCGACGTCCCGTCGGTCCTCGAGACCACGTCGAGGAGAGTTCCCAAGGGTCGCCGGGGGGCTACCGCCGGGTCGGCGGAGGGTGGCGCGAAGCTGCCCGCGCTCCCAGGCGGCACGGCGGGCGGGATCTCCCGCGTCGGCGAGCACCCGCCGTACCAGCGCGTCGAGGTCGGCCTGCGTAGCGACCGCTACGTTGCCGCGTGTGGCCTCGACACGCCGATCGTCCCTCGCGACGGCTCGACCACCGAGGGTCGGCCGGTCGTGCGAAGTCGAGACCCCGCCCGTGGCGTCGCCGAGCAGGTCGCCGAGGACGTCGCGGATCACCGAGCGGAGGAGGTCCTCTCCGCCCGGGATGCCGGTCGACGATCGGGGCACTCCGCTCACCGACTCTCCAGCGCGTGCTCGGCCGCCTCGGCGGCGGCGCGGACCTCGGACTCGGTGCCGGTGAGGTAGACGCGCCCTGTCGCGCCGATCATCCGGTAGTCGACGACCTTCACGCGGGCGGCCTTCTCGGCCTCGTTGGTGGCGAGGATGGCGTACGACGCCGGCTGCATCTCGAGCACGAAGAGCGACTCGCCCGGCAGCGCCATGGAGCCGATCTTGTTGCGGTTGATGAGGAAGGCGTGCTGCCGGTCGAGCCGCGACACGATGCGCGAGGCGAGGATCTGCGGCTGCTTGGCCGCGGCCTCGTCGACGCCGAGGTGGTCGAGCACGGCGCCCGCCGCGGAGCGCACCTGCGACGTAGGGCCGTGCATCTCGAGGTAGCCGAACTGGCGCTCGACGATGAGCACGCCGGCCGAGACCTCGGCGCTCTTCAGCGCCACGTCGGTCAGCGGCTCGATGTCGAGGCCGGGCGCCACCTCGATGATCTGCGCGGCGTCGTCGCGGCGCGGCAGGGTGCCCTTGATCCAGGTACCGAGGTAGCACAGCGTCTGCGGCTGCAGTCGGTCCAGGAAGATGAACGATCGGATGTCGGCCAATGCGCTGTCCTTCTCAGTCCTTCACCATGGCTTGGAGCTCTTCGATGACGAGCCTGCGGATCTGCTCGCGCAGGTCGTCGGTCTCGCCTGTCCCGCCCGCCTCGCCTCCGGCGTACGTACTCGGTCGTGCGGATCCGCCGGCCTCGGCGAGGTTGGAGGCCACCGGGTACGCCGGCACCGGGCCGGCCGGCTCGCGCCACGGGTCGAGCCCGGCGAACGCCTCCATCGGCGCGGGACGATCGGCGTTGTAGGCGATCCGGGTGTCGTGCACGAGGTGCCGGGGCGCGAGGTTCTCGCCGAGCGACGACCTGCCGAAGTAGCCGGTGCCGATGGTCATCGTCGGCGCGAGGTTGGTCTCGAAGCCCGCTCCGCCGAGGCTGTTGCCGACGTTGACCGAGACCCGGTTCACCCGCACGGCGGCCGAGTAGGCCATCACCGTGGCCGGATCGGCGCTATGAATCGCGGCGCTGTGGCCCTCGCCGGTGACCCGCAGCACCGCGCGGGCCGCCTCGATGCCCCGGGCCACGGTCGGCACCTGGACCAGGCCGAGCACCGGCATCAGCTTCTCGTGGGCGAGCATCTCCTCGGGAACCACGAGCTCGAAGGGCGTGACGAGCACCTTCGTGCCCGACGGCACCTTGACGCCCGCCGCCTCGGCGATCGTGACCGCCGACCGGCCGATCAGCGCGGTCTTGAGCCGGCCGCCCTCGAAGATCGTCGCCCGGATGGCGTCGACCTCCTCGGGCGTCGCGACGTACCCGCCCGCCTTGCCCAGCGCCCTCTCGAGGCGCTGCGCGGCGGCGTCGGTGACCACGACGACGCTCTCGTTGGTGCAGAGCACCGAGTTGTCGAAGGACTTGCTGTCCACGATGAGCCGCGCGGCCTCGACCGGGTCGGCGGTCTCGTCGACCAGGACCGGGACATTGCCGGGCCCGACACCCATCGCGGGATTGCTCGAGGAGTACGCCGCCCGCACCATCGGGGTGCCGCCGGTGGCGACGATGACGGCGACCCGCTCGTTGGTCATCAGCGCGTTGACCAGCGGCACCGATGGCTCGGGCACGACCTGGATGCAGCCGTCGGGGGCGCCGGCCGCGACCGCCGCCTCGGCCATGATCTCGGCTGCTCGCGCGCTGACCTGCTTGGCGAACGGGTGCGGCGACACCACGATCGCGTTGCGGGTCAGCAGCGCGAGCATGATCTTGAAGTACGTCGTGGCGACCGGGTTGGTCGACGGGGTCAGCGCGAGCACGACGCCGGCCGGACGCGGGATGCGCACGATCTTGGCGTCGGCCTCGACGACCGGCGAGACGTAGTCGTGCGCGCCGTAGGTCTCCCAGATGCCGCGCGAGCAGCCGACGTTCTTGCGGACCTTGTGCTCGGCGACGCCGAAGCCGGTCTCCTCGACGGCGGCCTTGGCCAGCTCCTCGGCGTGGGCGGCGCCGGCCTCGGCGGCGGCGCGGGCGATGCGGCGTACGGTCGCGATGTCGTACGTCGCGAACGCGCGGGCCGCCCACTGCGCGCGCTCGACCATGGCCCGGCCGCGCGGGACGCCGGCCGGCTCCAGAGGCAGGTCGCCCAGCCCCACGGGTCCGAGACCAGTCACGACCGTCCCCCCCGCACGTCGCGCCGGGCCTTGCCGATGGCCACCTCGGTGCGGTCGAGCAGCTCCTCGGTGACCTCGGGCTTGAGCAGGATGCCGGGCTTGTACTGCAGCACGCTCGGGTCGAGCGTGGAGAAGATCGCCCAGACGCCGTTGTCGTAGAGGTGTCGCATCACGTACTTCGCGCCCTGCGGGTCGTCGAACTCCAGCCCGAAGATCACGCCGTTCTGCCGGATGCCGGTGAACCAGTCGGGATAGGTGTCCTGGATCTGCCGCAGGCCGGTGCCGATCGTGTCGGCGATGTAGTGGACCATCGATCGGGTCTCGGGTCGCGAGGACACCTCGAGCACCTTGAGGGCCGCGATGCAGCCGAGCTCGGCGCCGCCGAAGGTCGACATGTGCGCGAAGCCGTCCTCGTCGAGCCAGCCCGCCGAGCGGTCGTTGACCAGCACGCAGGCGATCGGGTAGAGGCCGCCGGAGATGCCCTTGCCGGTCACCATGATGTCGGGGCGGATGTCCTCCTTGGTGATGCCCCAGAGCTCACCGGTGCGCATCAGCCCGGTCTGCACCTCGTCGGCGATGTAGAGCGTGCCGTGCCGCTCGCAGAGCTCCTTGACCGCCCGCAGGTAGCCGGGGTCGGGGAGCGGGAAGCCGTACGTCGCCGGGATCGTCTCCATGATCACCGCCGCGACGTCGTTGCCCGCGAGCGCCTCCGCCATCGCCTCGAGGTCGTTGAAGGGCACGTGCGGGAAGTCGTCGGGGTGGTCGGAGAGGAAGAGCTCGGAGAAGCGCTCGTCGCCGGTGCCGACGGCCAGGCCGGTGTGACCGTGGTAGGCCTTGACGATCGAGACGATCTTGCGGCGCTGGGTCGTGTGCCGGGCGGTCTTGAGCGCGATGTCGACCGCCTCTCCGCCTCCGGAGGCGTAGATGACCTTGTTGAGCCCCTCGGGCGAGTGCTCCACCAGGGCCTCGGCGAGCGCCGTACGGGCGAGGGCCGGGAAGTGGTGGTTGCCGATGTCGAAGTGCTGCATCGCGGTGGTGACCGCGGCGACGACCTCGGGGTTGCGGTGGCCGAGGTTGTAGGTGCCGCCGTTGAGGTGCACGTCGATGAGCCGCTTGCCGGACATGTCGTAGAGGAAGTACTCCTCGCGCCGGTCGATGACGAGCGGCACACCGGAGTCGACCCAGAACTGGGTCTTGCCCGGATTCCAGTACGTCGTCGCCTTCTCGAGCACATCGTCCTTGGAGGCGAAGGAGAAGGCGCCGTAGTCGTAGCGCTGCTCGTCAGGCTGACCCACATCGAGGAAAGTAGCAGCAACCAGACCAAACTGCTAGACCAAAGCGCCCAACACCTCGGCACATCCCCGAAGCACGATCGCGACCACCTGGGTCAGTTTGCAGACCAAAACTCTTGTCGTGACGCTGTCCGCCGGGTCATACTCCACGGAGCCGATCCGGCAGCTGTCCCGTCTCGCGCCGCCACCATCGATCTGCACCGAGGAGCTCCATGAGCAGCAAGACCGACGCACCGAACCCCTCACCGGGTGACCACCAGATGTCCGGGGAGGCTCGGCTGAAGGTCGGCGCCGTCGGCCTGGTCGGGGTCCTGTTCATGGCGGTCGCCAACGCCGCGCCGATCACCGCGATGAGCTTCAACGTCCCGATCGCGGTGGGCTACGGCAACGGCTCGGGCGCCCCTGCCGGCTACCTCTTCGCCACCATCGTGCTGACGATCTTCACCGTCGGCTTCGTCGCGATGGCCCGGCACATCACCACAGCGGGTGCCTTCTACGGCTTCATCTCCCACGGTCTCGGCCAGGTGCCGGGCATGGCGTCGGGCCTGCTCGCGGCGATCGCCTACATCATCTTCGAGGCCTCCCTGATCGGTGGCTTCTCCTACTTCGCCTCCCAGTACGTCTTCCTCCCGCTCGGGCTCGACGTGCACTGGATGATCATCGCGGCGCTCGGCATCGTCGCGATCGGCCTGATGAGCTACTACTCCGTCACTGTCGCCGCCGGCGTCCTGGGCGTCACCCTGGTGGCCGAGGTGGCACTGCTCCTGCTGCTGGCCGGCAGCGTGATCGTCAACGGCGGCCCCGACGGCATGGTGCCCGAGGCGCTGAACATCGGCAACGCCTTCACCGGGCTGGAGAACAACCAGTACGGCTCCGGTGCCGCCGCCGGCGTCGCCGCGATCGGCCTGTTCTTCGCCTTCTGGTCGTGGGTCGGCTACGAGACCACCGCCGTCTACGGCGAGGAGTCGAGGAACCCCAAGCGCAACGTGCCGCTCGCCACCATGATCGCGGTCATCGGCCTCGGCCTCTTCTACACCTTCATGTCCTGGATGGCGATCGTCGGCAACGGACCGGGCAAGGCCATCGAGATCGCCGCCGGCGCCAACCCGGTCGACATGTGGCTCGGCCTGGTCGACACCAACCTCGGCGGGTTCTTCGAGGGCGTCTACAAGTTCCTCGTCGTGATGGGCTCCTTCGCCTGTGCGATGGCGTTCCACAACGCCGCGGCCCGCTACCTCTACGCCATGGCCCGCGAGACGCCGTGGCCCGGCGTACGCCGTACCGTCGGCGCCGTCAACCACAAGCACGGCTCGCCGGCTGTCGCCTCGACCATGCAGAGCACGATCACAATGGTGCTCTGCCTGCTGTTCTTGTTGTTCACCGACGTCGTGGTGGAGGGCGTCTCCACGCCGGAGCTGGTGCCGTACGTCAACGTCTACGGCCTGCTCGCCCTCATCGGCACCGCGATGGTGCTGATCGTCCAGACGATGACATCGTTCGCGGTCGTCAACTACTTCTGGGTCAGGAAGGTGCACCCGGGCAATCCGCTCACCACGCTGGTCGCGCCGCTGGTCGGCGCCGCCGGCATGATCTTCGCGCTCTACCTGCTGTGGACGAACCGTGAGTTCGCCGCCGGCCTCGCCGCGGACAGCCTCGTCTTCAAGCTGATGCCGGTGTACGTCGTGGGCGCGGTCGCCGCGGGCATCGGCTACGCCCTCTATCTGCGGTCGCGGCACCCGGCCACCTACGCGATGATCGGCCGCACCACCCTCGAGGAGGCGCACGAGCGTGCCTGACCCGTCATCGGTGGTCGAGGAGCCCCGCGAGGAACGAGCGCGGCGTCTCGAGACGCCTCGTCCCTCGGCTCCTCAGGACAGCCGAGCGAGGCGTCGGGAACAGAGATGACCGCAACCCGACGCTGCAGTCGGATGTCGGCGTGCACCGTGCACCCACATTGCCCTCGCGAGACTTGTCCGAGGGCCACCAGGGTGCATCCTGCGCGCACCGGGCGCCCACCGGTCCACCATCTCCCGGCCGCACAGCGCGGCCCGGGCATCGCCGCGGCCGGTGGTGTCGAGAACAACTCCCCCGGAGCCTGGTCATGAGCCGCCTCGGCCGCTACCGCTTCATGGACGAGCAGCGGGTCAACCTCGACGGCTTCGCGACTCCCGATGCCTCGCTGGGGCTGGTCGCCTTCGACTCCCCTGCCGACCCCGAACCGTCGCTGGTCGTCGAGGACGGGCGCGTCGTCGAGCTCGACGGCCGCCGGGCCGACGACTTCGACATAGTCGACGGCTTCATCGCCACCCACGGCCTCGACCTGGATGTCGCCGAGGAGGCCATGGCGCTCGACGACACGGCGTACGCACGGATGCTGGTCGACCCGGGCGTGCCGCGCGAGGAGGTCGTGCGGCTGGCGGCCGGCATGACGCCGGCCAAGCTGGCGCGGGCGCTCGCGACACTCCGGCCTGCCGAGCTGGTCATCGCGATGACCAAGTGCCGGGCCCGTCGTACGCCGTCCAACCAGGCCCACGTCACCAACCGGCCCGACGACCCGCTGCTGCTCGCGGCCGACGCCGCCACCGCGGCGGCCTTCGGCTTCCGCGAGATCGAGACCACCGTGCCGGTGCTCGGCGACGCGCCCTCCAACGCGATCGCGGTGAGCATCGGCGCCGCCGTCGGCTCGCCCGGCGTGCTCGTCCAGTGCTCCGTCGAGGAGGCGCTCGAGCTGGAGATGGGCATGCGCGGCCTGGTGTCGTACGCCGAGACCGTGTCCCTCTACGGCACGGAGCAGATCTTCGTCGACGGCGACGACACCCCATGGTCCAAAGCGCTGCTGACCTCGGCGTACGCCAGCCGGGGCATCAAGATGCGGGTCACCTCCGGCGGCGGCTCGGAGGCGCTGATGGGCGGTGCCGAGGGACGCTCGATGTTCTACCTCGAGGCGCGCTGCGTCGCCCTCGCCCGGGCGCTCGGCGCGCAGGGCGTGCAGAACGGCGGAATCGACTCGGCCGCCGTCGCCGGGTCGGTGCCCGGCGGCGTGCGCAGCCTGATGGCCGAGAACCTGATGGTGATGCTGCGCAACCTCGAGGCCTGCACCGGCAACGACGCGCTGATGAGCGAGTCCGACGTACGCCGTACCTCGCGGACGCACCCGATCTTCGTGGCCGGCTCCGACTTCATCTGCTCGGGCTTCGGGTCGATCCAGCGCTACGACAACATGTTCGGGCCGAGCCAGTGGAACTCCGAGGACCTCGACGACTTCCTCGCCATGCAGCGCGACTGGGGCATCGACGGCGGTCTCCGGACGCCCTCGTCGGAGGACGACGTGGCCGCGCTGCGGCGACGGGCCGTCGACGCGGTGCGCGACGTCTACCGCACCCTCGGGCTCGCCGACTTCGCCGACGAGTGGGCCGACCAGGCGGTCGACGCCGCCGGCTCGAAGGACGTGCCCGCGGCCGACCTGATGACTCCGCTGACGGCGTCGCGTCTGATCCGCGACATCGGGGTCACCATGCTCGACGTGGTCGACGCGCTCGCCCAGGGCGGCTACGACGACGAGGCCGAGCGGCTGCTCGCGATGCTCCGGGCGCGCGTCGAGGGCGACCACCTGCACACGGCCGCGATCTTCGACGAGCGGATGCGGGTGCTCTCGCTGGTGACCGATCCCAACGACTACGCGGGGCCCGGGACGGGCTACATCCCCACGCTCGAGCGGCAGCGGGAGATCGACACGATCCGCCAGCAGCGTTCGGTGGTCGACGAGGCCGCCGCCCAGGCGGCGTACGCAGACCGCCGCCTCACCGTGACCGGGCCCCTGGTGGCGCCGGCCCCCGGCGAGGCCGGCTCGGTCGATCGGCGCGACGTGGTGATCGGGGTGTCGCCGGCGACGGCGCGCACCGTCTGGCGGACGCTGTCGGGGCTGACGGTGACCGAGGCGCTCGACGAGATCCTCGCCGGGCTCGAGGAGGAGGGCTGCGTCGGGCGGATCGTGCGGGTCAACGGCAGTGTCGACCTCGGCCGCATCGGCCTCACCGCGGCGAGGCTGGCCGGCTCGGGGATCGGCGTCGGCCTGCAGGCCAAGGGCACCGCCCTCATCCACCGCCGCGACCTCGCGCCGCTCGCCAACCTGGAGCTGCTCAGCGTCGCGCCGACCCTGGGCCGCGCCGACTACCGACTGCTCGGCATCAACGCCGGGCGGCACGTCAAGGGCAGCACGCCCGAGCCGGGCCGCAACCCCTACTCCGACGAGGCGATCGAGGCCCGTTACCACACGACCGTGGTGTCGCTGGTCGCGCTGGAGCGGGCCTGTGTGACCTCCTCCCCGGCTCTTGACCAGCTGTCGCTGGCCGAGCCCGACGAGGGGGATGCGTGATGGCGCAGGCGATGTCCGGACGCGACCCCGCCACGGTGACCGTCGACGCCGTGCTGGCCGGCGACGTCTCGCCGGACGACGTACGCATCCACCCCGACCAGCTCGTCGCCCAGGCCGAGGTCGCCGAGCGGCACGCCAACCCGCAGCTCGCCGTCAACCTGCGCCGGGCGGCCGAGCTCGCGCTGCTCCCCGACGATGAGGTGATGAGGCTGTACGACGCGCTGCGGCCGGGCCGGGCGGCGCCCTCGCAGCTCCTGGAGATCGCCTGTGACCTGCGCTCCCGCGGCGCCCCGCGCTGCGCGGACCTGTTCGCCGAGGCGGCGGCGGTCTATGCCCGGCGCGGCCTGACCCCGTGAGGGTCGTCGCGGGGGTCGACATCGGCAACGCGACGACGGAGATCGTCCTCGTCGACGCCGCCGAGTCGCCCCCGAGACCGCTCGCCTGGGACCGGCGGCCGACCCGCGGGCCCAAGGGGTCACGCGAGTCCGCGGTCGCGGCGGCCCGGCTGCTCGCCCGTCTCGAGCGGAGCGCCGGGGTGTCCGCGACCGAGGTCGTCGTGGTCCCGCAGGCACCCGTGCGCTCCCGCGCGGTGTCGGTCGAGCGCCCCCACCCCGCCACCGGCGCCCTCCGCGTGCTCACCATCGACTGCCGGACGCCGGCCGGTCACGGGTACGCCGTCGGCCACCCGGTGCCGGTTGAGTCCGCCCCGGACTCAAGCCCCGCCCCTGAGTCCCCCCGAGACTCAGACCCCGCCCCTGAGTCCCCCCGAGACTCAGACCCCACCCCTGAGCCCCCTCGACCACCGCTGTCCCCCCGAGACTCAACCGCTACCCCGGTCGTGCTGGTCGCCCGAGACCCGCTCGGGTTCCGCGCGACGAGCGCGGCGGTACGCCGCTGGCTGGCCGCCGGCGCCGACGTACGCGCGGTGCTGCTCGCCGGCGACGAGGCCCGACTGGTCGCTGCGAGGGTGGGAGCGGACATGCCGATCGTGGACGGCGTACCCGCCGACGACGCGCTCGCCGCGGAGCTCGTCGCGGTGGAGGTGGCCGCCCCGGGCGGGGTGGTGACGAGGCTCGGGGATCCGGTCTGGCTCTCCGCCGCGCTCGGCACCGGCTCGCTCGACGACGCCCGGGCGATCGCCGCCGAGGTGGACGGTGCGTCCGCCGCCGTCGTGGCGCACACTGATTCGTCTGTGACCTCCCAGGTAGTCCGCCGCGGCGCGAGCGGGACCCTTCGAGACGCCTCGCCCCTCGGCTCCTCAGGACAGGCGAATGGAGACGCCTCGTGGTGGGCGAGCGTCGATGGCGAACGCCGCCCGCTCCTCGACCTGGTGCCCACGCTCGGCGCGCTCCCGGTCGGGGAGGTGACCGGGCTCGAGGGCCCCGGTGAGCCACCCGCCCCGGTCGGCGACCTCTGGGCCGTCGACCTCGACGCCGGGAAGCTGCCGACGCTTCGTCCCGGCGCCGTCGCCCGCCGTCGGGTGTGTCTCGCGAGCCTGTCGGCCGACGGCGAGCGACGGACGTGGCCGGCCGAGCTCGCCACCGCGCCCGACGGCGCCGTACGCCGGGTGTGGAGCGCCGAGAGCGAGGTCGACGCCGCCCTCTCCGGGGCACGCAGCACGCCGGGCGCCGGCGAGGACGTCACCGTGCTCGACCTCGGCGGCGGCACCCTCGACCTCGTCACCGCCGGCGGGCCGGCCGTCACGGTCGCCGGCTGCGGCGACCTGCTCACGACCGCCGTCGCGGCCGCGCTCGACGTCTCCGTCGGCGCCGCGGAGTGGGTCAAGCGCAGCGGCTCGGCGCGCGTCGAGGACCCGCATGTCGTGACCGACGAGGCCGGCCACCGGCACTTCCTGGACTCCCCCGCCCCGCCCGGCACCATCGGCTGGCTGACCGTGCCCGGCCCCAGCGGACGACTGCCGTTCTCCGCCGACCTGGTGCCCGCCGAATGGCGGCTCACCCGCCGCACCCTCAAACGCCTCGTGCTCGCCGACAACCTCCGCCGCGCCACGGCGTCGCGGCCCTTGGCCGGCATCGTCCTGCTGGCCGGCGGACCCGCGGAGGACGACGAGCTGCTCGACCTGCTGCGCAAGGCCCACCCCGGCGCCGTCTTCGGGCGAGCCGACGTCGCCGGCTCGGTCGGCGCCGCCGGCCCGGCCCGGACCGGCCTCGGCACGAGATGGGCCGTCGCCTACGGCCTGACGCTGCTCCACGCTGCCGGCCGCACCACACCCGCCGACCACTGAAGCAGCGGCCCTGGGGTCAGGTCTGGACCAGGCCGCCCTGGAACGTCCGGACGAAGAGCTCGGTGCGATGCCGGGCGCCGGCCTTCGAGAACAGGGCGCTGAGATGGGTCTTGGCCGTCTCAGGCGAGACGAAGAGGGTCGGTGGCGATCTCGGCGTTCGTGAGTCACTCGCAGACCAGAGCCACCGTCGAGTCTCGGCATCCGGACGTCCACGAGCAGCACCACCTCCGGCACCCTCCCGTGATCCGCCGTCTCCGCCCGCAGCGTCGAGTCGTCACGACTTGAATCCGCGAGTTCAGGGGGTCAGTCGGTGGCGGCAGTACGGCGGCGGGTGGCGAGGGCGAGCACGATCACGCCGATGAGGGCTGCGAGAAGCGAGGCGCCGAGGACGCCGACCTTCGCGCTGGCGGTGAGGTCGTCCGAGCCCGGGAACGACAGTCCGGTGACGAAGAGCGAGACCGTGAAGCCGATGCCGCCGACGGCGCCGAGACCGAGCACCATCGGCCAGCTGGTGCCCTCGGGTCTGCGACCGAGTCCGACGCGAACGGCGATCCACGAGGCCACCAGGATGCCCAGCGGCTTGCCCACCACCAGCCCGAGCCCGATCCCCAGCGCCACCGGAGAGCGGAGCGCGGCGGCCAGGGCGCCGTCGCCGAGGTCGACCCCGGCGTTGGCGAGCGCGAACAGCGGCAGCACGACGTACGCCGACAGCGGGTGCAGCCGCGCCTGGAGCCTCTCGACCACCGGCACGGACTCACCGAGGAGGAACCGGAGCCGGGCGAGCTCGTCGGGGTCGAGGCGTCGATCTGCCAGCGCCTGCTGCGCGAAGTCGGTGGCAACGTCCTCCTTCAGCAGCGCGGTGGCCGGCGCGATCAGGCCGATCGCCACGCCGGCGAGCGTCGCGTGGACCCCCGACTGCAGGGTCGCGAACCACGCTCCGACGCCGAACGCGACGTACGCCCACGTCACCCAGATCCGGAGCCGTCGCATCATCACCATCACGCCGAGCAGGACGACGGCCAGGCACAGCCACGACAACGCCAGGTCAGAGGTGTAGAAGACCGCGATCACCAAGATCGCGCCGACGTCGTCCACGACCGCGAGCGTGAGCAGGAAGAGCCGCGCTGGCGCCGGTATCCGTCGGCCGAGCAGGCCCAGCACGCCGACCGCGAAGGCGATGTCGGTGGCCATCGGGATGCCCCAGCCCTGCGCGGTGCCTGGCCCACCGGCAACGAGCAGGTAGAGCCCCGCGGGCACGACCATGCCGCCGAGCGCCGCGACCGCCGGGAGCGCCGCGGTGCGTGGGTCGCGGAGATCGCCGGAGACCAGCTCGTACTTGATCTCCAGCCCGACGACGAAGAAGAACACCACCATCAGTGCGTCGTTGACCCAGTGCTGGAGCGACTCGGAGAGGTGCAGCGGACCCAGGTCGACGGTGAGCGGCGTGTGCCAGAGGGCGTCGTACGACGCGGCCCACGGCGAGTTCGCCCAGACGAGGGCAACGGCGGCAGCGGCCAGGAGGATGATCGACCCGGCCGCCTCGACCCGTAGGAACTCCCGCACCGGGCGAGCGACCAGGCGGGCGAACGAGCGGCCGCTCGCGCTGTAGACGGGACCGGTCCGCCATAGGTCGTCGTCGTCCTGGCCGGTGTCGGCGTCCGGATCGGGCGGCTGGCCGGTCATGGATCTCCCAGGGGTCGGCTGTTGGCTACCGCGCCGAAGCAGGCGCGAGCCGACCAGACTTCCCGGCACTCCCGTTGAGACTAGGGATACAGACTATCGCCAAGTACGGACGGTAGGGTTCCTCGTGGCGTTCGACGAGCCACGAGGAAGGGACCCGCATGGCCACCCAACCAGCCAACCGGCAGGTTAACGACGACGAACCGACCATCGGCAAGCTGGTCACAGACGTCAGCCGTGACGTCTCCTCGCTGATCTCCCAGGAGATCAAGCTCGCGAAGACCGAGCTGAAGGTCTCGGCCAAGGCCGGCGGCACCGGCATCGGCCTCTTCCTCGGTGCCGCATTCCTCGGCCTGATCGTGATCATCCTGCTCTCGATGACGATCGCCTACTTCATCAACTGGAGCGGTCAGGGACTCGCGCTGCACTGGGCGTTCCTGATCGTGACCGTCTTCTACCTCCTGCTCGCGGCGATCCTGGCCTTCGTCGGCTTGCGGAAGGTCAAGCAGGTCCGGGCCCCCGAGCGCGCCATCAAGCAGGCGCAGGAGACCAAGAAGCTCGTCTCCCGCAACTGATCGCCGAGATCAGCGCAGGCATGCCCCGGTGTCGACGGGGGTCTGGTTGCTGATCCCGCGCGCGGCCGCCTCGGCGACCTGGCCGGCGGTGAGGGCATAGCCGGTCTCGGCATCGGTGACCGACTCGGCGAAGACGACGCCCGCGACGTCACCGCCGGAGGTGACGATCGGACCACCGGAGTTGCCCGGACGCACCAGGCCACGCAGCGAGAACACCTCGCGGATGACGGAGCCCTGGCCGTAGATGTCGGGCGAACGCAGCCGCTGCTGGGCTCGGATCCGCGCGGGTTGGACGTCGTACGGGCCGTCCTCGGGGAAGCCGAGGATCGCGACGCCGTCCTTGGCGACCGCCTCCCGGTCGAAGGGCAGCGGCGGGAGGTCGACGGAGTCGAAGGCGAGGACTGCGACGTCGAGACGGGAGTCGTAGTGGACCACCGTGGCCGGCACCGACGTCTCGCCCACGATGACCTCCGGCCGGCTGACGCCGGCGACGACATGGGCGTTGGTCATCAGCCGCCCGTCGGCGTAGAGGAACCCGGTGCCCTCCAGCCCGCCGCCGCACTTGTTGGCGCTGCGAACCTTGAGCACGCTGGGGGCGACGTTGACGATGTCGGGATCGGTGATCAGCCTCGCGGGGCCTCCCGGCACGTCGACGATGCGCTCGGGCGCGAACGGCTCGAGGTAGCGCGGGAAGAAGGTGGTGCCGACCACGTTGTCGAAGGCCCGCAGCATCTGGTGGCTGTCGTCGGGCAGCAGCGTGTCGACCTCGGCCAGCACGGTCGACTCGCGCACCTGGGTGGTGACCGCTCCCAGACGCGAGCCCGACACCGCGACGCCGAGCGCCCAGGCGACGAGGATGACGGCGACCGCGGAGAGTACGGCGCCGCCGACCGCGTCGAGCGCCCGGACCGGCTGCCAGCTGATCCGGTCGCGCAGCCGCGCCCCGACGAACTGCAACAGCGCCTGACCCAGCGACGCGCACACGATGACGACGAACAGCGCGCCGAGCGAGACGAGGAGCGACGGTGCGGCGTTGCCGAGCACCATCGGCGCCAGCCAGATGCCGATCGCGCCGCCGGCGAGCAGGCCGAGGGTGGCGAACGCGCCCGTGATGAAGCCCTGCCAGTAGCCGGACAGCGCGTAGAGAGCGGCCACGACGACCAGCACCCAGTCGAGAACGTTCACCTGCCGCGGCCCCCGGGCTCGATCCGGGTCTCGGAGAGGCGCGCGCCGCGCGCCCACATCCGCTCGGGCAGCTCGCGGACGTCGGAGTCGTCCCATGGCCGGCTCCAGCCGAGCTGGTCGAAGAGCCGGGCAATGACGCCGGCGGTGAACCCCCACAGGATGAGCTGGTGGCCGGGGCCGATGAGGAAGGCGGGAGAGGTGTAGTCGCGGTAGCGAGGGAGCCGAACGGCGATGCGGTGCGCCGGATCGAGGAGCTCGTCGATCGGCACCTCGTAGACCGCGTGCACCTCCGCCGGGTCGACCACACCGACCGGGCTGGGCGCGGCCCACCAGCCGAGCACCGGCGTGACCGCGAAGTTGCTGGGCGGCAGGTAGAGCCGGGGCAGGTCGCCGAAGATCTCGACGCCTGCCGGATCGAGCCCGGTCTCCTCCTCGGCCTCGCGCAGCGCGGCTCGGTGCGCTGTCTCGCCGGGGTCGACGCCGCCACCCGGGAACGAGACCTGGCCCGGGTGGGAGCGCATGTCATGGGCGCGCTCGGTGAGCAGCAGTGTGCCGGTCTCGAAGGTGTGGCCGCCGAAGAGCAGCAGCACCGCCCCCGAACGGCCGTCGAAGTCGTCCGGCACCGCGAACCTGGTGAGGTCGGCGACGGTCACCTGCTCGCTCGCCTCACGGACCGCCTCGAGCCATGCCGGGATCAAAGGTCGACCCGCAGGTGCCTGCGGACCAGACCCTCGATCTGGTCGACGTCGTCGACGTAGACGAACTCCTGGTGCACGACCTTGCCGTCTCCGTCGACCAGCACCAGGAACGGCAGACCCCGCATCACCGGGAACGGGTCGAGCCCGTTGGTGTCACCGCCGGGATCGGCGTACAGGGGGAAGGTCACGCCCGCCTTGCCGATCATCGCCTCGGCCTTCCCGACCCGGGTCTCCTGCCAGTCGATGCCGAGGACGTCGACGCGCTCTCCGTGGCGTCGGTAGAACTCCTGGAAGCGCGGCAGCTCACTTCGGCACCGCACGCACCACCACGCCCAGAACGTGATGATCGTCGGCCGGCGCACCTGGGCGAGCTCGAGTGGCTCACCTCCGGGCTGGAACGCGGCGAGCCGCAGGTCGGGCAGCGGCGCCGGCAGCCTCGTGCCCGGGTCGGGCTGACACGCCGTCAGGAGTGCGAGCACCGACAGCGTGGCCGCCAGCACGCGACCACTCGCCGGTCGAGCAGGTCGCGAGGGACGAGCGACCGCCCCGCTCGCCGGTCGAGCAGGTCGCGAGGGACGAGCGACCGCCCCGCTCGCCGGTCGAGCAGGGCGCGAGGGACGAGCGACCGCCCCGCTCGCCGGTCGAGCAGGTCGCGAGGGACGAGCGACCGTGTCGAGACCCCTCACGCCGGCCCCTGCGTGCGCACCAGCAGTGCGGCGGCCTCGGGATCGGTCGGCCCCACGCCGTACGACGGGCAGTAGCGCGCGACGGTGCAGGCACCGCAGGCTGGCCGCTTGGCGTGACAGACCCGCCGGCCGTGCCAGATGAGGTGGTGGCTGAGCATGGTCCAGTCACGCTTGGGGAAGAGCGCCCCGACGGCATGCTCGGCCTTGACCGGATCGGTCTCCTCGGTCCAGCCGAGGCGGCGGACGAGCCGGCCGAAGTGCGTGTCGACGGTGATGCCGGGGATGTCGAAGGCGTTGCCGAGCACGACGTTGGCGGTCTTGCGGCCCACGCCGGGCAGCGAGACGAGGTCCACGAGACGCGGCGGCACCTCGCCGTCGAAGCGCTCGACGAGGGCGGCGCTGAGCTTGAGCAGCGACTCGGTCTTGGCGCGGAAGAAGCCGAGCGGGCCGATGATGCGCTCCATGTCGGCACGGTCGGCCGCGGCCATCGACTCCGGGTCGGGGTAGGCGGCGAACAGAGTCGGGCGGACCGCGTTGACCCGGCGGTCGGTGGTCTGAGCGCTGAGGACGGTGACGACGAGGAGCTGGAAAGGGTCGTCGAAGTCGAGCTCGCAACGGGCGTCGGGGTAGGTCTCGGCGAGGATGCGGTCGACCTTGCGGGCGCGGCGTACGAGCGAGGTCGACGGCTTCTCCGGTGGAGGTCCGGCCTTCGCGGCCGCCTTCACCTGGACACTCGAGCGGGGCACTCCGACAGAGTACGGCGCGCGACCGACACCGCTCGCGTCCGACCCGGCGTACCACGAGCGGTGTCCGGTCGTCGTTGTGAGGCTGCTCACTGGCTAAGATCACACTCGGCGCCCGGAGGTCCGGGCATCTCGACCCGGGAGGACATCGTGGACATCGACGTACTGCGGCAGGCGCCTTTGTTCAGTGCGCTCGACGAGGAGGCGGCAACAGCCCTGTCGCGATCGATGACCGAGACCCGCCTGCGGCGCGCCGACGTGCTCTTCCACGAGGGCGACGGAGGCGACCGGCTCTACATCGTCCTCGACGGCAAGGTGAAGCTCGGCCGCACCTCTGCCGACGGCCGGGAGAACCTGCTCGCGATCCTCGGCCCCGGCCAGATGTTCGGCGAGCTCTCGCTCTTCGACCCCGGCCCGCGCTCGGCGACGGTGACGGCCGTCACCGACACCAGCTTCGCATCGCTCTCCCACGAGGACCTGCTGCGCTGGCTCGAGGGCCGGCCGGTCGTGGCCCGCGGCCTCCTCGCCCAGATCGCCGGCCGGCTCCGCAAGGCCAACGACGTCAACGCAGACCTGGTCTTCTCCGACGTTCCCGGCCGCGTCGCCAAGGCGCTGCTCGACCTCGCCGACCGCTTCGGACGTACGGCGGACGACGGCGTACACGTCCACCACGACCTCACCCAGGAGGAGCTCGCCCAGCTCGTCGGCGCCTCCCGCGAGACCGTCAACAAGGCGCTCGCCGACTTCGCCTCCCGCGGCTGGCTGCGCCTCGAGCCCCGCTCCGTCGTCATCATGGACGTGGAGAGACTCGCCCGCCGGGCCCGGTGAGGGCGGGTCGGTCTCGGCTGTCTCACCGGGCTAATACATCCCAGGTTCACCTGGGATGTTGTCACTTGACCCTGGTTGTACAGCGGGTGAAGTGACAACAACCCAGGTCAACCTGGTACGCGAGTGACGGTCCCCCCGCGTCGCATCGCCTCGGACCATGTCAGGCTGCACCTCCGGCACACGTACTCCACAGGCATCCAGTACGTGCCGCTTATCCACAGTCCACGCATTCAGTCTTCACCACGCCGCGACAGCGAGGCAGGCTGCCCGCATGGACCCAACTCGCATGCTCGCCGAATCCCGTGGCTTCTTCCACCGGCGCGAGGCCCTCGCGGAGGGCCTATGCGACAAGGACCTCTCGGAGTCGATCCGCCTGGGAGTCCTCATCAGGATTCGGCGCGGCTACTACACCTACACCGACCTGTGGGTGACCTTGGGCGACCGGGCGCGACACCTGGTGCTCTGTCGCGCGATCCTGCACTGCCTCGACCCAGGGTTCGTGTTGAGCCACACGTCGGCGGCTCTCCTGCACGGCATCGATCTCTACGACGCCGACCTGAGCGACGTTCACGTCACCAGACTCGGCAGGGTGTCCTCCCGGCACGAGGCGGGGGTCGTCGTACACACCGGGAGGGTCCCCGACACCGACGTCGTCGAGGTCCACGGACTACTGGCCGTCTGTGCCGAGCGCGCCGTGCTCGAGGCGGGGACTCTGTCGACCGCCGAGTCATCCTTCGTAGCGTTCAACTCCTACCTCAACCAAGGCTTGGGTGGCCACGAGCCGCTCTTCGCGAGGTTCGAGCAGATGGGCCGGTGGCCGGGCACCCGTCACTTGCACATCCCGATCCGTATGGCGACCGACAAGCCTGAGACCGTCGGTGAGTCGCGATGCCTCTGGGTGTTCTCCCGCGGCCACGTCCCGCTTCCGGTCTGTCAGTACCCGGTGTACGACCGCGACGGCGCGCTGATCGCCACGACTGACTTCGGCTGGCCCGAGGAGCACACGCTCGGCGAGTTCGACGGGAAGGTGAAGTACGGCCGTCTGCTGAAGCCCGGCCATGACTCGGGCGACGTGGTCTTCGCCGAAAAGCAGCGCGAGGACAGAGTCCGCGAGATCACCGACTCGCGAATGGTCCGCTTCGTCTGGAACGACCTGCAGCGGCCGCGACTCATGGTTTCGCGAGTGTTCGAGCAGTTCCGCCGCGCCGCCGGCTAGCCGGCCGGCTCGGACGTCGGACGTCGGACGTCGGACGTCGGAGGATTCACGACGGGCTCTGGACTCTCGGGTCGCCACACCATGCATCCCAGGTTCACCTGGGAAACAGTCACCTCACCCACCCTGCAACCACGGTGAAGTGACAACATCCCAGGTCAACCTGGGATGCGTGTGACCGCGGCAGACGACGCCCCCCCCCCACACAACCGTCAGAACGTCGGCCGCAACGGGTAGTCCGACCGGCCACGCTCGTCGGTGTTGACCGCGAGCACCTGGTGGAGCTGGACGTGGTTGCGCTCGAAGCCGAGCCGGCAGCCGGCCATGTAGACCCCCCACAGCTTCGCGGTGGCCTCGCCGACCTCCGCGACGCACTCGTCCCAGTGCTCGACGAGGTTGCGGTTCCAGCCGGCCAGGGTGCGGGCGTAGTGCTCGCGGAGGTTCTCCTCGTGCATGACCTCCCAGCCGGCGTCCTGCATCTCGGTGATGATCCGGCCGGAGCCGATGAGCTCACCATCGGGGAAGACGTAGCGGTCGATGAACCCACCGGTCTCCTGCCGACGGTTGTGGGGGCGGGTGATGCTGTGGTTGAGCAGCCGGCCCTGCGGACGCAGCCGCGCGCGCAGGAAGGAGAAGTACGCGGGGTAGTTGCGGACCCCGACATGCTCGGTGAGCCCGATCGAGCTGACCGCGTCGAAGTCCGTCTCCGTGATCTCGCGGTAGTCGAGGTGTCGCACCTCCGCGAGGTCACCGAGCCGGTCACGCTCGATGGCCTCGCGGGCCCATGACGCCTGCTGGGCCGACAGCGTCACGCCGAGCGCCTTCACGCCGTACTCCCTGGCGGCGTGCCGCACCATCCCACCCCACCCGCAGCCGACGTCGAGCAGCCGCTCGCCGGGCTCGAGATCGAGCTTGCGCGCGACCAGGTCGTACTTCTCGGCCTGCGCCTCCTCGAGACTCGCGCCCTCCTTGGGGAAGACCGCACAGGTGTAGGTCATCGACGGCCCGAGGACCAGCTCGTAGAAGCGGTTTGAGACGTCGTAGTGGTGGCTGATCGCGTCGGCGTCGCGGGCGAGCGAGTGACGCAGGCCCTCGACGGTACGCCGCCAGCGCGGCAGAGCCTCCTGGGGTGGCGGCGGCGGTGGCTTGAGCGTGCCCAGGCCCAGTGCACGGACCGCGGAGACGACCTCGGCCGCTGAGGGCTTGCGGAAGCGGAAGCCGCCGAGCAGCCGGTCGAGCGCCGGGTAGGGGTCTCCGGGATGCACGCCGTGCAGCACCAGATCGCCGGCCACGTACGCCCTCGCGAAGCCGAGGTCGCCGGGCGCGGTGAGGATGTAGGAGAGCCCGCGCTGGTTGAGCAGCTCCAGCCCGATGTCGGACTCGTCCGGTCCGGCCGCCGAGCCGTCGTACGCCGTGAAGCGCACTGGCATGCCGCCCTCGAGGAGGGCCTCGATGCCATCGCTGATCTTGCCGATGCTGATCGCGTCCGCGCCGCCGGTCACCGTCTCTTCACCACCTTGTCGTAGAGGTCGAGCAGCCTGTTGTCCGGGTCGTAGCGATGCTTGACCTCGGCGAGGCGCGCGCCGTTGTAGAGCTCGTCGAACGACTCCTTGCCGTAGAAAGCCTCCGAGTAGAGCGATTTATGCCCGCCTAGCTCGTGCACCTTGGCCTCGATGGCACGGTTGCGTGGTGCGTCGACGGCCTCGGGGCCGACGTGCACGGTCCCCCAGAAGCCGACGTTGACGTACGTCGCACCCGGCTCCAGTGGGTAACAGGGCCACGGCCTCTGGGCGACCAGCGGGCACAACCAGACCGGGCGCATGCCGACCTCGCGGTCGAACCAGTCGAGGAACTCCGCCAGCCGGTCGACGGGGACCTCGACGTCCTGGATCACCCTCTCCCGCAGGGGTCTCCCGGCCCTACGGTCGAGCCGGTCGGCGATGTCGTAGCGCCGGTCGAGCCCGACGAGCCTGTGGTAGACGTCGGAGCGGCGATAGCGGCGCGGCCAGAGCCGGCGGACCACGGGGTGCTGCGCACCGAAGGCCCCGCTGCACCAGAACCAGTCGGTGTCCCAGCGCCACAGGTAGTCGTGCATCGTGAGCCGGTCGACCTCGTGCTCGCGCAGCGAGCGGTAGTAGATCCGCTGGCCGGTGTAGTCGCTGGTCGGTCCGCGCTCGTCGGTCGAGGTGGCCAGGGTCAGGTAGAGCTCGGCCGGCGAGAACGCCACACCGTCGAGACCGTCGACGCGCACGCCGTCGTACTCACGGGTCTCGGTGATCGAGGCGACCGCCTTCGCCAGGCCGGCGCCGTCGTCGAAGCGCACGTGGCGAAGGGCGACGTACGCCGGCACCGGCTCTAGGTCGATGCGGATCCTCGTGGCGTAGCCGAGAGAGCCGTAGGAGTTGGGGAAGGTCTCGAAGAGGTCCCGGCATTCGTTGTCGGGGGTGGCCGTGACGACCTCCCCGGCACCGGTGAAGACGTCGATCTGTCTGACCGACTCGTGCGGCAGACCGTTGCGGAAGCTCGTCGACTCGATGCCGAGCCCACTCACCGCGCCGCCGAGGGTGATCGTCCTGAGCTGTGGCACGACGTACGGGATCAGGCCGTGTGGGAGCGTGGCCGCGACGAGGTCCTCGTAGGTGCACATGCCCTGCACATCGGCCGTGCGGGCCTCGGCGTCGACCGCGAGGACCCCGTCGAGCCCACCGACGTCGAGCCCCGGCGCCGCGTTGGCGATCCTCGGCCGGAAGAGGTTGGAGGTGCGTTTCGCCAGCCGAACAGGCTGCCCCGCCGGGATGGCGGCGTACGACGCTCGCAGCCGCTCGACCGCCAGCGCGTGCTCCGCGGCGGATCTCATCCGCACGCTCCCCGAGGATCTGAGAGTCACCCCTCAACGCTATCCCCTCCCTCCCCACCGCCCTCGATAGTCCCTAACGTTCTGGCTCTGGACCCGAGATAGTCCCTAACGTTCTGGCTGCCGGCACGCCTGGAAGGGCGAGACCTACCGGCAGGTAGCAACCAGAACGTTAGGGACTATCGGGAGGGGGAGGCGAGGTAGGCGAGCTGGGCGCGAACGGAGAGCTCGGCGGCGCCCCAGAGGACCCGGTCGACGTCCGCGTAGACGAGCTCGACGACGGCGCGCGGGAGGTAGTCGGCCGGCACGGCAGACGACGGGTCGTCGACGGCGCGGACCGCAAGCATCCGCAGGGCCTCCCGCACCTGCTCCAGCCGCTCCGCGCGGTGCGCTCGGTAGTGGTCGAGCGCGCCCAGCGCGTCGGCTATCACTGGGCCATGGCCGGGCCAGATGGTGCGCGCCTCGCGGGCGTCGGCGAGGGCATGAAGCCGGTCGAGGGAGTCGAAGTAGGCGCCGAGCCGGCCGTCGGGGTGGGCGACGACGGTGGTGCCGCGGCCGAGCACGGTGTCGCCGGTCAGCAGCGCACCCTCGGCCGGCAGCAGGAAGGAGAGCGAGTCAGCCGTGTGCCCCGGCGTCCCGACCACGTGCACCTCGAGCCCGTCGGCCTCGACGACATCGCCGTCGCCGAGACCCTCGCTGCCGAGCCGGTACGCCGGGTCGAGCGCGCGCACCCCGCAGCCCATCCGCTCGGCGAAGGCGCGGGCCGACTCGGAGTGGTCGAGGTGGTGATGGGTGAGGAGCACGACGGCCACCTCCCCCGCGGCCGCGGCGACCGCGTCGAGATGAGCCTGGTCGGGCGGACCGGGGTCGATGACGATGCTGTGCCGTGCGCCCGGCTCGCGCAACACCCACGTGTTCGTGCCGTCGAGGGTCATCGGGGACGCGTTGGGTGCGAGGACGCACTGCCCGCGCCTGCCGAACGGCCCGCCCGCCCAGGTCATCGTCAGCCCTCGGTCCAGGGCGGCGACGACAGCTCGAACTGGCCGTCCACCTCGGTGACCTCCGGCATGAACATCTCGACGCGGCGCTTCGCCGAGGCGGCCACGGCGGCGCCCGGGTCGGCGTACGGCGTGAGCTCCCGGCAGGTGAGGTAGGTGGGCGGCAGCATCAGCGCCTCCCCGCGATCGACGCGTGCGAGCGCCTCGGTCACCGGCAGCCAGGCGACGGTGTCCGACTCGCCGCTGACGTCGCGGGTGCGCTGGCCGGCCGGCAGCTCGGCGACGAAGAACCAGGTGCGGTAGCGCCGCGGCTCGAAGACCGGCGTCAGCCAGCCCGACCAGGCGCCGAGCAGGTCGGTGCGCAACACCAGCCCTCGACGCGACAGAAGCTCGGTGAGCGCAAGCTCGCGCGCCTCGAGGGCGACTCGGTCGGCCTCCCAGTCGTCACCGGTCGTGTCGCCGACGACGTCGTCGGCGGACGGTCCGGCGAGGAGCACTCCGGACTCCTCGAAGGTCTCCCGGACCGCCGCGCACACCAGCGCCCGCGCGAGCGGCTCGTCGGTGCCGAGCCGCTCGGCCCAGACCTCCGGCGCCGGGCCGGCCCAGTGGTCGGCGGTCTCGATGTCGAAGTCGCGGGGGTCCACCCCGCCGCCGGGGAAGACGCTCATCCCGCCGGCGAACGCCATCGACGTCTGGCGGCGGAGGAGGTAGACCTCCAGGGGGCCTGGTCTCGACACGGGCTCGCTGCGCTCGCCCGGCTCGACCACCGAGTCGGAGCGGCCCCCCTCGCTGCGCTCGCCCGGCTCGACCACCGAGTCGGAGCGGCCCCCCTCGCTGCGCTCGCCCGGCTCGACCACCGAGTCGGAGCGGCCCCCCTCGCTGCGCTCGCCCGGCTCGACCACCGAGTCGGAGCGGCCCCCCTCGCTGCGCTCGCCCGGCTCGACCACCGAGTCGGAGCGGCCCCCCTCACTGCGCTCGCCCGGCTCGACCACCGAGTCGGAGCGGCCCCCCTCGCTGCGCTCGCCCGGCTCGACCACCGAGTCGGAGCGGCCCCCCTCGGTGGTCGAGCCGGACCGAGGAACGAGGTCCGTGTCGAGACCACCCGACCGCAGCAGCACCACCGTGGCTGCATCGCGCGGCTCGGCCGGCCGCCGCGACCCCTCGGCGTACTCCCGCGCCTGCGCGACGAGAGCGTCGGGAAGCGGAGGACGCCTCATGGCGCCCGGCTCAGGCGACCTCGACGATCAGCTCGACCTCGACGGGTACGTCGAGCGGCAGGGCCGCGACGCCGACGGCCGAGCGGGCGTGCCGGCCGGCGTCGCCGAAGACCTCGCCGAGGAGCTCCGAGGCGCCGTTGGCGACCTTGGGCTGTGCGGTGAAGTCCGGGGTCGAGGCGACGAAGACGACCGCCTTCACGACCCGCGTGATCGCCGACAGGTCGCCGATCTCGGCCTTGATCGCGGCGAGCGCGTTGAGCGCACACTGCCTGGCGCAGGCGTAGCCGGTCTCCTCGTCGACGTCGCCGCCGAGCTTGCCGGTGGCGAGCATCTCGCCGTCCTTCGCGGGCAGCTGGCCGGCGGTGTAGACGAGGTTGCCGGTGCGTGCCGCGGGCTGGTACGCCGCGAGCGGCGGCACCACGCTGGGGAGCGTCAGCCCCATCTCGGCGAGCTTCTCCTCGGGGGTCATGCGGGTGCTCCTTCGGTACGTCGGGTGGTTGCCGCGGTCAGTCGGCGACGGGCCGCTTGAAGTAGCCGACCAGGTTCTCCGGGTTCATGCCCGGGGCGATCTGCACCAGCTCCCACCCGTCGGCGCCGAAGTTGTCGAGGATCTGCTTGGCGGCGTGGGTGAGGATCGGGGCGGTGAGGTACTCCCACCGGGTGATTCCTTGGCTCATGCGCGCACCCTACTCGTGGCCCTCGGACGCGAGTGTGCGGTCTCGTCGTAGTCGGCCAGGCATAATCCGGCCTCTCGGCGGCCAGACACGCTCGGCCGAGCCCGTCGAACGAGGTTCTGCCTGTCTGAATACGCGAGAACCTCATCAGGATCGATCCAACCGCACACAGATGCCGCGGACTCCCCAGCCAGGGCCTACCTCTCCAAGACGGCGGCCAGGAGCCGCAGGGTCTCCTCCCGGGCGGGGGCGCGGTCGGCAGGTATGCCGGTGAGGGCGCCCGCGACCGGGTTGACCATGACCTCGTCGACGCCGTACGTCGCGGCCAGCTCGCGGACGCGATCGGCCGCGGCAGAGGGCTCGTCGACCACCCACGCGCGCAGCATCGCGTCGGCGAGAGCGCGGTGCTCCGGGGCGACCGGTGCAGCCTCGGCCTCCTCCACGAGCGGCTGCGGGAAGAGCGGCTGCCCGGTGCGCAGCGCGACCATCGCCTTCACCTGCGGCAGTGCCAGCCGCCGGGCCTCCTCGACGGTCGGCGCGACCGAGGCGTTGACGGTGAGGAAGGTCCGCGGCTCCGGGTGATCCGGAGTCGGCCGGTACGACGAGCGGTAGAGGTCGAGCGCCTCGGCGGTGCCGCGACCGCTGAAGTGGTGAGCGAAGACGTAGGGCAGGCCGCGCTCGGCCGCCAGCCGCGCGGAGTAGTCCGACGACCCGAGCAGCCAGAGCGTAGGCACCGACGCGGCATGCGGAGTCGCCCGCAACGGCAGCCGGCGGCCACCGAGCGATACCTCGACCCCGTCGGTGTCCATCAGCGCGAGGACGTCGTCGACGTACTCGGGGAACCGCGCCACGGCGTCGTCGGCCGCCTCCGCCGCCCCGCCCCGCAGGACGTATCGGGTGAGCGGGTCGGTCCCCGGCGCGCGGCCGATGCCGAGGTCGATCCGGCCCGGGTACGCCGCCTCCAGCAGCGCGAACTGCTCGGCGACCACGAGCGGCTCGTGGTTGGGGAGCATCACCCCGCCCGACCCGACCCGAATCCGTGACGTCACCGCGGCGAGCATGGCGATCAGCACCGGCGGGTTGGTCGCCGCGACGGCCGGCATGTTGTGGTGCTCCGCCACCCAGTAGCGCCGGAAGCCGAGCTCGTCGGCCGCCTTCGCCAGCGAACGGCTGGCTGCGATGGCGTCCCCGGTGGTCTGGTCGGTGCGCACCGGCAGGAGGTCGAGGACGGACAGCGCAGGCGCGGGTGGGCTCATCCCCGGGCAACCATGGTCCGCGGCCCGGAATTCCCGGTGCGCCGCGTCGCGATCCGGTCACGATGCCGGGTCGTAGGGTGCGGAGATGAAACGCAGCGAAGCAGCCGAGGACCGAGGGAAGCATGACGGCCGCAACCCGTTCGAGAGGTTCGTGGAGACCGTCAACGGCCGCGTCAGCCGGGCGCCGTTCTTCTTCGTGATCCTGGTCGCGCTGGCCCTGTGGGCCGCCAGCTATCCCCTGTGGAGCAGCACCACGAAGTGGGAGCTCGCCCTGCACACCGGCTCCGCCATCCTCTCGCTGCTCCTGCTGGTGCTGCTGGAGAACGCCGGGCGGCGGACGGAGGAAGCCGCACAGGAGAAGCTCAACGTGATCGCCGAGGCGCTCGCGGACCTGATGGAGTCCCACTCCCGCGCGGACGACCGCCTCACCGAGTCGGTGCAGCGCCTCCGGGACGCGGTGGGCCTGGAGGAGCGACACTGACGCGTGTCCGCCGGCCCGCGAGGTCGAGCCGGTAGACGACGTGGTCCCGGGTGTCGGCCGGGTTGTCCGGATCGAGCTCGGCGGACGCCACCCGGACGAACCCGCAGCGCTCGAGCAGCCGCCACGACCTGACGTTGCCGGCGTGCACGGGTACGACCGCGCTGGTCACTCCCGCGTCGACCATCTGCCCGAGGGCACCGAGAAGCATCGCGGAGGCCAGGCCGCGACCACGGAAGCGCTCCTCTCCAATCAGGTAGTCGAGGCTGCCCGACCCGGCCGGAACCTCCACGCCCGCACTCGCGAGCTCTTCGACGTACTGACGCTCCTCGGCGAAGAGGTACCACTGCACGAGGCCGAAGTCCTCGCCCCCGGTCGACGCGATCAGCACGTGCGTGGGATCGGTGCCGGCCACCACCCCGCCGTACTCGCCCTCGACACCCGCGGGATCGTCGTGCCACCAGCGGTAGACCTCGGGCTCGGCCAGCCAGCGCGCGATCGCCGGAAGGTCGGACGCGGCCAGGTGTCGCAGTTCGACGTCCGGCATCGCGGCTCGGGTGAGGTCGGGTGGTTTCGAGACGCCGCTCGCCCCTCGCGGCTCCTCATCCACCGAGGAGCTCGGGTTCGGTCTTCTCGCGGACCTCGGCCTCGGTGACGCCGGGGGCGAGCTCGACCAGGCGGAGGCCCTCCGGCGTGACGTCGACGACGGCGAGGTCGGTGATGATGCGCTGGACCACCCCCCGGCCGGTGTAGGGAAGCGAGCACTCGCGGAGGATCTTGAGGCCGCCGTCCTTCGCGACGTGCTCCATGAGCACGATGACGCGCTTGGCGCCGTGGACCAGGTCCATCGCGCCGCCCATGCCCTTGACCATCTTGCCGGGGATCATCCAGTTGGCGATGTCACCGGCCTCGGAGACCTGCATCGCGCCCAGGATCGCGGCGTCGATCTTGCCGCCGCGGATCATCCCGAAGGAGGTCGCGGAGTCGAAGAACGACGCGCCCCTTCGCAACGTCACCGTCTCCTTGCCCGCGTTGATCAGGTCGGCGTCCTCCTCGCCCGCGTAGGGATAGGCGCCCACTCCCAGGATGCCGTTCTCCGACTGCAGCACGAGCTCCACGTCGTCGGGCACGTGGTTGGGCACCAGGGTCGGCAGCCCGATGCCGAGGTTGACGTAGGAGCCGTCGGTCAGCTCGGCGGCCGCGCGGGCGGCCATCTCGTCGCGGGTCCAGCTCACCGGACACCTCCGGTGGTCTCGACACGGGCTCGTTCCTCGCCCGGCTCGACCAGCGTGGAGGGGCGGGGGCGGGTGGTGACCCGCTCGATCGTGGTGGGGCGGGGGCGGGTGGTGACCCGCTCGATCGTGGTGGGGCGGGGGCGGGTGGTGACCCGCTCGATGCGCTTGTCGGCGGCCTGCTCCGGCGTCAGGGCGACCACCCGCTGCACGAAGACGCCCGGCGTGTGCACATGGTTGGGGTCGAGCTCGCCAGGCTCGACGAGCTCCTCGACCTCGGCGATCGTCACCCGGCCGCACATCGCGGCAAGCGGGTTGAAGTTGCGCGCGGAGTCACGGTAGACGAGGTTGCCGTGCCGGTCGCCCTTCCAGGCCCGCACCAGGCCGAAGTCGGCCACGATCGCCTCCTCCAGCACGTACTCGCGCCCCCCGAAGGTCCCGCCCTCGATAGACCGGCCCTCAATAGACCGGCCCTCGAAGGACCGCGTCTCCTTCGGCGGCGAGGCGACG
Organism: uncultured Actinomycetota bacterium; assembly: GCA_963767345.1. Lineage (GTDB taxonomy): Bacteria > Actinomycetota > Actinomycetes > Propionibacteriales > Nocardioidaceae > Nocardioides. The sequence goes on along the minus strand of CAVYDO010000003.1, from coordinate 1,335,653 downwards.
ACCACGTTGCCGGCGTCGTCGTACCGCCAGGGCAGCCCGCCCTCCGCCACCTGGGTGCCACCCCCCGTCGCGGTGTAGAACGCCGGGATGCCGCAGCCGCCGGCGCGCATCCGCTCCGCCAGGGTGCCCTGCGGCGTCAGCTCCACCTCGAGCTCGCCGGAGAGGTACTGCCGTGCGAACTCCTTGTTCTCCCCGACGTACGACGACACCATCCGCCGCAGCCGTCTGGCCATCAACAGCCGGCCGAGACCCCAGTCGTCGACCCCACAGTTGTTGGACACCGCCTCCAGGTCCTTGGTCCCCGCGTCGAGCAGGGCTTCGATCAGCACCGACGGGATGCCACAGAGCCCGAACCCTCCGACGGCCAAGGTCGCCCCGTCCGGAATGTCGGCCACCGCCTCCGCCGCACTCGCCATCACCTTGTCCATGGTTCGGATGGTAGCGACGACCTCGGCGCTGGGCTCGGGATCGGTCGCGGGGAACGGCGCCGCGACCACGCCCATCTCGCGCAGCCCATCCCCGCCGCCGACTACCCTCGGCCCCATGACCACACCCCCCGTTGCGCCACGGGGCCGAAGACGAGGTGAGTGGTCGCAGGTGCGGGTGCATGTCGTCACCGGGAAGGGCGGCACCGGCAAGTCGACCGTCGCGGCGGCCCTGGCTCTCGCGCTCGCGTCGGACGGCAAGCAGGTCCTGCTCTGCGAGGTGGAGGGCCGGCAGGGCATCGCGCGGATGTTCGACGTCGACCCGCTGCCGTACGCCGAGCGCCCCATCGCTCGCGGGCTCGTCGGCCCGGACGGCGGGTCGGGCCGTGTCCATGCACTGCACATCGACCCGGAGTCGGCGCTGCTGGAGTATCTCGCGATGTACTACCACCTCGGCCCTGCGGGCAAGGCCCTCGAGAAGGTCGGCGCCGTCGAGTTCGCGACGACGATCGCACCGGGGGTGCGTGACGTCCTCCTGACCGGCAAGGTCTACGAGGCCGCGAAGCCGGATCGGCGTGGCAAGGGCTCGATCCGCTACGACGCCGTGGTGCTGGACGCGCCGCCGACGGGGCGGATCAGCCAGTTCCTCAACGTCAACGACGAGCTCGCAGGACTGGCCAAGGTGGGCCCGATCAAGTCGCAGGCGGACACGGTGATGACCCTCTTCCGGTCAGCACGCACCGCCGTCCACCTGGTGGCGCTGCTCGAGGAGATGCCTGTGCAGGAGACCGCCGACGGCATCGCCGAGCTCACGGCAGACCGGCTCCCGGTCGGCGGCGTCATCGTCAACATGCTGCGACGCCGGGAGCTCGAGCCGGCGACGCTCGCGGACCTCCGCGCGGGCCGGCTCGACCGCGGCGCGGTCACCGCCGATCTCGCCGAGGCGGAGATCGCGGTCACCGACGCCCTGGTCGACGAACTGGTCGCGGAGGGCCATGACCACGCGGAGCGGCGGCACGTCGAGGACACGCTTCGCGCGGTGGTCGCCGACCTCGGCCGGCCGACGTACGAGCTGCCGCTGCTGCCCGACGGAATCGACCTCGGCGCGCTCTACGAGCTCGCCGCCGCGCTGAAGGAGCAGGGCCTGGGATGAAGGCGCGCACCCGGGTCGGCCCGCTCAGGACGAGCGGTCCGACTTCCCCACGACTCGACGTCGACGCTCTGCTCGACGACCCGAGCACCGGCATCATCGTCTGCTGCGGCAGTGGCGGCGTCGGCAAGACCACGACGTCGGCGGCGCTGGCCCTGCGGGCCGCGGAGCGCGGCCGCCGGGTCGTCGTCCTCACCATCGACCCGGCCCGACGACTTGCGCAGTCGATGGGCATCGAGCGGCTCGACAACACCCCCCGACCGGTGCCCCTCGACACCCGCCGAGCGGAGGGCACCCCCGGCACCCTCGACGCGATGATGCTCGACATGAAGCGCACCTTCGACGAGGTCGTCGAGGGTCAGGCCAGCGCCGACAAGGCGAAGCAGATTCTCGAGAACCCTTTCTACATAGCACTTTCCAGCTCCTTCGCCGGCACGCAGGAGTACATGGCGATGGAGAAGCTCGGGCAGCTCCACCGTCGCTCGGCGACCGACGGAAGCTACGACCTGATCGTCGTCGACACTCCTCCGAGCCGCACGGCGCTCGACTTCCTCGATGCCCCCGAGCGACTCTCGAGCTTCCTCGACGGCCGGTTCATCCGGCTGTTGCTCACACCGGCTCGCGGGCCGGCGCGGCTGATGACCGCCGGCCTCGGGCTGGTGACCAACGCGCTGACCAAGGTCCTCGGCGCGCAGATCCTGCGCGACATGCAGACCTTCGTCGCCGCCTTCGACACCCTCTTCGGCGGCTTCCGCGCCCGCGCCCAGCAGACCTTCCGTCTGCTACAGGCTGACGGCACGGCGTTCCTGGTCGTCGCGGCGCCCGAGCCCGACGCGCTCCGGGAGGCGGCCTACTTCGTCGAGCGGCTCAGCGAGGACGGCATGCCGCTGGCCGGCCTGGTCGTCAACCGCGCCAGCCCCGCGCCGGTGGGCGAGCTCTCCGCGGAGGAGGCGATCGCCGCGGCGGAGCGGCTCGACGAGCACTCGCCGGCCGCCGGCCTGCTGCGCCTGTACGCCGACCGGCTGCGCATGGTCCGTCGTGAGAGTCGGCTGCGGGCACGCTTCGCCGCCGCCCACCCGAGGGTGCCGACGGTCGTCGTGCCCGCGCTTCCCACCGACGTACACGACCTCGATGGTCTGCGAAGGGTCGGCGACCTCCTCGCGTCCGAAACCTAGACGCTAGCCGCCTGCTTCTCTGGCGTGCCCGCCCGAGCGGCGGTCTCCAGGATGTGCCGCCAGGAGGAGTTGGCGCCTCGCTTGAGCAGCGCCCGGCGCTCACGCTCGGTCATGCCGCCCCACACGCCCCACTCGATCTGGTTGTCGAGCGCCTCGGCGAGGCACTCGGCCCGCACCGGGCAGCGCAGGCACACCTGCTTGGCGTTGTGCTGATCGGCTCCGCGGACGAACAGCGCGTCCGGCTCGCTCTCCCGGCAAGCCGCGGCCTGACTCCACTCTTTGTCCCACATGTCGCTCGTCCCCGTTCGGGTTTCCGGCGGTGGTCCCCGTGACCCGCCGTACCACTGCCAAGTGTGCGTGCTCAGCGGTTTTCCAGATAGGACCCCTATCGGCCATTCCGCCTAGTCCCATAGGACTATTGACGCCGGCAGTGGCGTAGTGTCGCGCTTCGCGCGGGTTCGGCCGGCCGCCCGTCCTTCCCGTACCCTGGAGGCCATGTCTCGACCTGACCAGCCCCTGCGCTCGTCGTTGTCGGCCGGCCGGATCCTCTCCCACCTCTCGGTGCTGGTCCTCGTCGCGGCCGTCGTCGGCCTGATCGCCTCGGGCCTCGCGCTGCCGTTCGTCGGCGCGCTCGGCTTCGGCGCCAAGGGTGTCTCGAAGTCGATGGAGGACCTGCCGGCCGAGCTCGAGACCCAGGAGCTCGCCCAGCGCAGCCAGATCCTCGACGCGAAGGGCAACGTCATCGCGATCCTGTACGACGAGAACCGCATCACCGTCCCGCTCTCGCGGATCTCTCGCAAGATGGTCAAGGCTCTCGTCGCGATCGAGGACTACCGCTTCTACCAGCACGGCGCCCTCGACCTGAAGGGGACGCTGCGCGCCCTCGTCACCAACCAGGCCAACGCGGGCGTCGTCCAGGGCGGCTCGTCGATCACCCAGCAGATGGTGAAGCTGACGCTGGTCGACCAGGCGAAGACCAGGAAGGAGAGGAGGGCGGCGGTCGACGACACGTACGCCCGCAAGATCCGCGAGCTGCGCTACGCGATCGCCGTCGAGGAGAACCACACCAAGGACTGGATCCTCGAGCGCTACCTCAACATCGCCTACTTCGGCGACGGCGCATACGGCATCCAGTCGGCTGCCAAGCACTACTTCGACAAGAACGCCAAGGACCTCGACCTCCGGGAGTCGGCGATGCTCGCCGGACTGGTCAAGAACCCCACCGGCTATGACCCGACCAACGCGCCCGACCGGGCCCTCACCCGCCGCAATGTGGTCCTCGACCGGATGGCCCAGCTCGGGGTGATCGGCGAGAGCCGCGCGGAGAAGATCAAGGGGAAGGGTCTCGGCCTCGACCCTCAGAAGAGCACCAACGGCTGTCTCAACTCCCGCGCACCGTTCTTCTGCGACTACGTCGTCAACTACCTCGAGCAGGACCCCAAGCTCGGCTCATCGGTCAAGGAGCGGCGGCAGTACCTCAAGACCGGCGGCCTGACCATTCGCACCACCGTCGACCTGCAGATGCAGGCGGCGGCCGACAGGTCGGTGAAGTCGCACGTCTACCAGACGGACCAGGCGATCGGAGGCCTGGCGCTGGTCGAGCCCGGCAGCGGCGACGTCAAGGCGATCGCCCAGTCACGCCCGATGGGCACGCGGAAGAAGGCCGGCGAGACCTTCCTCAACTACGTCGTCCCCGAGCAGTACGGCGACGCCAAGGGCTTCCAGGCCGGCTCGACGTTCAAGGCCTTCGTGCTCGCCTCGGCCATCGAGCAGGGCTTCTCGATGAACGAGTCGCTGCCGTCGCCGCAGAGCCGGGTCTTCCAGGAGAGCGACTACAAGAACTGCGACGGCGGACCGTACGGGTACGGCGTGTGGCCGGTCGGCAACTCCACCAGTTCGGCGTCCTCCAACAACATGTACACCGGGACCCGGCTGTCGGTGAACACCTACTTCGCCGCTCTCGAGCAGAAGACCGGACTGTGCGAGCCGTACCGGCTGGCCAAGGACATGGGCATCCGGCTGACCCATCCCAACGGGGTCGACGGCTACGGTGTCGAGCGCTCCCCCGCCTTCACCCTGGGCGTCGCCAACACCAGCCCGCTCGAGATGGCCGAGGCGTACGCCACCTTCGCCGCGCGCGGCCTGCACTGCGACTCCCGCCCGGTGACCTCGATCGAGGACTCCGAGGGCGCCGAGGTCAGGAACTACGCCTCCGACTGCAAGCAGGTCATCCCCTCCGGCGTCGCCGACGCGGTCAGCGACGTCCTCCGGGGCGTCCAGGAGCCCGGCGGCTTCGGCTACGACAACGGTCTGGGCCTCGGCCAGGACTCGGCCGCCAAGACCGGCACGATCAACTCCAACATGGCTGTGTGGTACGTCGGCTACACCGCCAACCTGGCCGCCGCGTCGATGATCGCCGGCGCGAACCAGGAGGGCAGCTGGATCACGCTCAACGGCCAGACGGTCGGCGGCTCCTACGTCGGCTCGGCCTTCGGCTCGACGCTGGCGGGCCCGATGTGGGGCGACGCGATGCACGCGATCGAGGCCAGGCTGCCCGACACCGAGTTCGTGCCTCCCAACCCGACGGACATCATCGGCGTCCAGGCGATCGTCCCCCCGGTCTCCGGCCTCTCGCTCGCCGACGCCGAGGCACGGCTGCAGGCGGCCGGCTTCAGGACCACGGTCTCCGGGTACGTCGACTCCTCGTACCCGGTCGACATCGTCGCCTACACGTCCCCGGGCGGCGGCGCGTCCTTCGCCAGCGGCGACACCGTCGCGATCTACCAGTCCGACGGCACCCCCTACCGCCCGCCGAAGAAGAACAAGAAGGGCAAGCGGGGCAAGCGCGGCGGCAAGGGCCGCAACTAGTGGGTATCGCCGCTAGTTCGTCGGGGGTCAGGCCGCTGTCGTGAGGGTGCCGTCGTTGTTGAGGCGGGCGAGGTGGCGGTTGAGGTCGTGGCGGGTGTACTTCCAGCCGAACGGTTCAGCGGTCTGGTTGTAGCGGTTCTCGAAGGCGTGGATCCGTTGGGCGAGGTCGTCGAGGTCGGCGAAATCGCCCGTGGTGATGGCTTTGCGCTGCAGGATCGAGAAGTAGATCTCGACCTGGTTGAGCCACGAAGCGTGCACGGGCAGGTGAACCAGGACCGCGTTGGGCCAGGCTTCGCGCATCCGGTCGATCGATGCTTGCCCGGCGTGGGAGGAGCCGTTGTCGACGATCCAGAACACACGTTTCGCCGAGGCGTACGGTTCTTGGGTCATCACCTGTTCCACCAGTTGGGTGAAGGGCTCGATCCCGGTCTTGGGCGCGGTCATCCCGTGCACGCGGGGATGGTGGACGTCGTAGGCGGCGAAGTAGGCCAGAGTGCCGCCGCGGCGGTACTCGAACTCGACCCGCCGTGGCTGCCCCGGTGCAGCAGGGGTTTCGGGGTGACGGCGTCGCAGGGCTTGCAGTTGGGACTTCTCATCAGCACTGATCACGTACTCGTCTTGGCTGAGGTCGACCCCGTTCCAGCGACGCTGGTACAGGTCCAGCACCCGTCCGGCCTTGGCCGCGAAGTCGGGGTCACGGGGGAAGATCCACGAACGGTGCTGCCACGGCTTGATCGCATCTGCGGCCAGCCAACGACCGATCGTCGAGGTCGACACTGGTCGCACCAGCCCAGTCGCGACGGCGTGCGCGGTGAGCTCGGCGGTCGACCACCTGGTCAGCGGCAGACCGTGGTCAGCCGGCCGAGTGCACGCCAACGCCTTGACTTCGGCGACCTCGACCGGGGTGAACACCGGTGGTCGACCCGACCGCGGTCGGTCCTTGAGACCGTCCAGACGCCGCGCGCAGAATCGGTGTCGCCAGCGCCGGGCGGTGTCCTCACAGACCCCGACGTCACGGGCGATCTGGGCGTTCGGGACGCCGTCGGCGGCAGCCAGCACGATCCGGGCCCGGAGCACGTCACGGTGCGGGCAGCGGGCGGCGTTTGCACGCCCGGTCAGGACACGACGTTCCTCGTCGGTGAGGACCACGACATCAGCACAGGTTGGAGTCACATCCATTTCCGGCGCATCCAGCAGCCGGGAGCCAAGTCGCCACGCCGCAGCGGCAAGGTTGGGCCGATCGGTGATGCCCGATGATGAGGAACATGGCGAAGATCCCCGACTCGACCCAGACCTCGCTGCGGCAACGGCTCCTGGCCCGAGCCGAGGAACGCTGGCCACAGCTCGAGACGATCCACACCCGCTACCGCGCCGGGTTTGCCTACATCGACGCCACCCTGACCGACGGCGACCAGCTCAAACTCTTCCGACTGCGCTACGCCGGGTCAGCCAGCCGCTGGGGTTTCGCGATCTACCGCGCCAGCCACCACGACTACGAGCAAGCCGCCCTCCCCAACGGCTGGCCCTCAGGCACCCCCGAAGAAGCCCTCGACACCGCCTGCGGCCTCTACCTCGGCGACCCCACCGCCTGGCTCACCGACCCCCGACGAACTACCGGCGATACCCACTAGTGGGTATCGCCGCTAGTTCGTCGGGGGTCAGGCCGCTGTCGTGAGGGTGCCGTCGTTGTTGAGGCGGGCGAGGTGGCGGTTGAGGTCGTGGCGGGTGTACTTCCAGCCGAACGGTTCAGCGGTCTGGTTGTAGCGGTTCTCGAAGGCGTGGATCCGTTGGGCGAGGTCGTCGAGGTCGGCGAAATCGCCCGTGGTGATGGCTTTGCGCTGCAAGATCGAGAAGTAGATCTCGACCTGGTTGAGCCACGAAGCGTGCACGGGCAGGTGAACCAGGACGGTGTTGGGCCAGGCTTCGCGCATCCGGTCGATCGATGCTTGCCCGGCGTGGGAGGAGCCGTTGTCGACGATCCAGAACACACGTTTCGCCGAGGCGTACGGTTCTTGGGTCATCACCTGTTCGACCAGTTGGGTGAAGGGCTCGATCCCGGTCTTGGGCGCGGTCATCCCGTGCACGCGGGGATGGTGGACGTCGTAGGCGGCGAAGTAGGCCAGGGTGCCGCCGCGGCGGTACTCGAACTCGACCCGCCGTGGCTGCCCCGGTGCAGCAGGGGTTTCGGGGTGACGGCGTCGGAGGGCTTGCAGTTGGGACTTCTCATCAGCACTGATCACGTACTCGTCTTGGCTGAGGTCGACCCCGTTCCAGCGACGCTGGTACAGGTCCAGCACCCGTCCGGCCTTGGCCGCGAAGTCGGGGTCACGGGGGAAGATCCACGAACGGTGCTGCCACGGCTTCATCGCATCTGCGGCCAGCCAACGACCGATCGTCGAGGTCGACACGGGTCGCACCAGCCCAGTCGCGACGGCGTGCGCGGTGAGCTCGGCGGTCGACCACCTGGTCAGCGGCAGACCGTGGTCGGCCGGCCGGGTGCACGCCAAGGCCTTGACTTCGGCGACCTCGACCGGGGTGAACACCGGTGGTCGACCCGACCGCGGTCGGTCCTTGAGACCGTCCAGACGCCGGGCGCAGAATCGGTGTCGCCAGCGCCGGGCGGTGTCCTCACAGACCCCGACGTCACGGGCGATCTGGGCGTTCGGGACGCCGTCGGCGGCAGCCAGCACGATCCGGGCCCGGAGCACGTCACGGTGCGGGCAGCGGGCGGCGTTTGCACGCCCGGTCAGGACACGACGTTCCTGGTCGGTGAGGACCACGACATCAGCACAGGTTGGAGTCACATCCATTTCTGGCGCATCCAGCAGCCGGGGGCCAAGTCGCCACGCCGCAGCGGCAAGGTTGGGCCGATCGGTGATGCCCGATGATGAGGAACATGGCGAAGATCCCCGACTCGACCCAGACGTCGCTGCGGCAACGGCTCCTGGCCCGAGCCGAGGAACGCTGGCCACAGCTCGAGATGATCCACACCCGCTACCGCGCCGGGTTTGCCTACATCGACGCCACCCTGACCGACGGCGACCAGCTCAAACTCTTCCGACTGCGCTACGCCGGGTCAGCCAGCCGCTGGGGTTTTGCGATCTACCGCGCCAGCCACGACGACTACGAGCAAGCCGCCCTCCCCAACGGCTGGCCCTCAGGCACCCCCGAAGAAGCCCTCGACACCGCCTGCGGCCTCTACCTCGGCGACCCCACCGCCTGGCTCACCGACCCCCGACGAACTAACGGCGATACCCACTAGCCTCCGCTGGTTGAGGAGGCTCGCGAGGGACGAGCGAGCCGTTTCGAAACCACGCGGCCCTCAGGCGCCCAGCTGCCGCCGTACCTCCGCGGCCACCGCGCCGCCGTCGGCGCGACCGCGCACCTGCGGCTGGACGACGCCCATGACCTTCCCCATCGCCCTCATGCCCTCGCCGGCCGCACCGAGCTCGGCCACGGCGGCGGTGACGACCTGGGCGATCTCGGCCTCGGTGAGCTGCTCGGGCAGGTAGCCGGCGATCACGCCGGCCTCCGCCTCCTCCTTGGCGGCCAGCTCCGCGCGACCCGCGTCGGCGTACGCCGTGGCCGCCTCGCGGCGCTTCTTGCCCTCACTGGTGAGGACGCCGACGACCTCGTCGTCGCTGAGCACCTTGGCCTGCTTGCCGGCGACCTCGGCGTTGGTGATCGCGGTGAGGACCATCCGCAGCGTCGAGGAGCGCAGCTCGTCCCGCGCCTTCATGGCGGTGGTGAGGTCGGCGCGCAACTGGTCCTTGAGAGTGCTCATGGCGGCCATTGTGGCAGCCTGTGCGGGTGCCCCTTCCCCCGATATCCGGCCGGGCAGCCGACCAGGCCGACGAGCCGGCGGTCGCGCGCACCCTCACCCGGGCGGCGATCGCGGGGTCCGTCCTGGCGGCCGGCGCGACGGCGTACGGCGCCTGGGAGGCGCGGCAGTACACCCTCCGCGAGGCGACGCTCGCGATCCTGCCCGCGGGTCAGGCGCCGCTGCGGGTGCTGCATCTCTCCGACATCCACATGACTCCCGGCCAGCGCCGCAAGCAGGAGTGGCTGCACTCGCTGCGCGACCTCGCTCCCGACCTGGTGATCAACACCGGCGACAACCTCGCTCACCGCCGTGCGGTGCCCGCGGTGGTCGACTCCCTCGGCCCGCTGCTCGACCTCCCGGGCGTCTACGTCTTCGGCTCCAACGACTACTTCGAGCCCACGCTCCGCAACCCGTTCCGCTACCTGCTCCGCGACAGCGGCCGGCGACACGTCAACCAGCCGCAGCTCCCCTGGCGCGATCTGCGCACCGTCTTCGACGACGCGGGATGGGTCAACCTGACCAACACCTTCGGCTCCCTCCGCGTCGGCGACACCGACCTCGGCTTCGTCGGAGTCGACGACCCCCACCTTGGCTACGACGACCTGCCCGTGGTCGCCGGACCGGCCGCGGAGGGGCCGGTGTCGGACGCCGACGTCCGGCTCGCCGTCGCCCACGCGCCGTACCTGCGGGTGCTCGACCAGTTCGCCGCCGACGGGTACGACGCGATCATAGCCGGCCACACGCACGGCGGCCAGGTCTGCCTCCCGTACGTCGGCGCCCTCACCACCAACTGCGACCTCGAGAACGCCCGGGCCAAGGGCCTCCACCGCCACCCCGCCGGCTCGGTCCCCGGCGACGCCGGCTCCGCATGGCTGCACGTCAGCGCCGGCCTCGGCACCAACCCCTACGTCCGCCTCCGCGTCGCCTGCCGCCCCGAGGCCACCCTCCTCACCCTGACCCCGATTCGTCTGCGACCTCCCATGTAGTTGGCCGCTCAGCGACCGGGACGAATCGGTGAGTCATGCACCCTCGGCCCGATTCGGGACCCCCGAACCGCTCCGGTATGCTCGCGTTGCTCCGGCAAGGGCCGCCCTCGGGCGGCTTGTTTGCTGGTCGGCGGGGTGTGGCGCAGCTTGGTAGCGCGCTTCGTTCGGGACGAAGAGGCCGCAGGTTCAAATCCTGTCACCCCGACCAGAATGAATACGTTAGAACCCTGGGCCTCATGTATTGGCCTGGGGTTCTTTGCTTCCCAAGAGAACGGCCCGACCGGCCGTTCCCTTCTTGTTCTTGTGGTCGTCGGAATCGAGTGCTGAACTCGTTCATGTCGCGGAACGAGCATGCCCGATGGGTGCGTCGGTGATGCGATGAGGTGCTGTTCTGGTGGAGGCACGACCGTAATACCGCTGGTGCGTACCCGCTGATTCAGGGACCGAGGCAGGCTCGGTTGCGAGGGTTGCCTGATCCTCGTCGAGCAACCGCTGGAAGGCCGGCGTCATGTCGCTGCCGACTATGTCGTCGTCTCGAACTAAGAGGCGACGAAACACGGCTTGGTTGACTTCCCGGCGCTCGAGGTTGTCGCTACTGAGGTAGTGCTGGTGGGCAGAACCGAGAAGGGTGCCGCGCTTCTGTCGGCAGCGTCTTTAAGTTTGCTGCTCTGCCAGTTGCGTTCTGTTGAGCACCTGCTCGGCGGTCGCTCTACTTGCAGCGATGCGCGCCTGCTCGGTCCGAAGCTGGTCTGTGGTGATGGCGTCTACGTAGTAGGCCTGAAGTAACTTGCTGGCCTCTGAGTTCAGACGGTCGATGCGTTCTGTGGCCTCACGCCGCTCGCGACTGTGCGTTGGGAGCACTTGGTCGATGTGCTGCCAAACGATGCGACGCACCTCGGCCTGCTGCCGGTCGGTCAACTCGATGGTGTTCCAGTGTCGTTCGACGCGGTCTTCGAGCAACCCGGCTTGGACGGCGCGGAAGTGCAGCCGTTCTTGTGAGCCTGCCGTCCCAGGCAATAGAAGTAGTCGTACAGGTTCCGCATCTGTTGCGGGTGTCCTCGAGCTGAGCGGCTCGCCGCACTCGCCGCAGTAGACGAACCCTTGAGGTAGTGGGTGTGCACGTCGGGCTTCTCGCGGCTCTGCATGCGGCTGTGCCGAACGCGCTGGCACGTTCGAACAGCTCCTCGCGAGATGAGCGCGGGGTGTCTGCCTGGGTACTCGACGCCTTCGAAGGTCACCACGCCGACGTAGTAGCGGTTCTTGAGGATCGCGGTAGACATGCGAGCTGGCAATCGGCCTGGCCGGCCTGTTCGGTCGGGGCAATGTGTGACACCTGTGACGGTCGAGTTCATCGCGCAGCATCGGCACGGTCCACTCACCGGTCGCGTAGCGCTCGAAGATCCACGGCACCCAGTGGGCGCGCTCGGGGTCGACGACGACCGTGCGGATCTCGCGGCCTTCGTCGTCCGCTCGCGGATGTTGAGGTAGCCGAACGGCGCCATGGCGGGCGTGCCGCCGTTCTTGGCCTTCTGGCGCATGCCCTTTTGGTCTCGGTGGCGAGGTTGCGGCTGTAGAACTCGGCGATCGAGCTCATGATGCCGTGGAGCAGCATGCCGCTCGGCGTCTCGTCGATGTTCTCCGAGCAGGAGACGAGCTGGGCGCCGGCTGCCGTGAGCTGCAGGTTGATCTCGACGTCATCGACGCGGTTGCGGGCTAGCCGGTCGACCTTGTGGACGATGACGTAGCTTGACGGTGCTCCTCGACGTAGCGCAGCATCTTCTGCAGCTCGGGCCGATTGGCCGAGCGGGCGCTCTCGCCGCGTCGACGAACTCGCGACGACCACGGCGCCGAGCGCCTCGGCCTTCCGGAGGCAGGCCTCGCGCTGGGCCGGAATCGAGAAGCCTTCGGCCTCGCCGCCGCGCTGGCCTGCTCCTTGGTGCTGACGCGCAGGTAGATGACGGCCATGGGCTTGATACCGCACGGCTCGGTAGCCGATCGCGTTCATGCTAGCTCCTTCGTGGGTAGGCGGGTTGGACAGGTCGGAACCGTTGGCTCGATTGCGTGGGGTGCGATCGGGCGGGCACAGCGCGGCGCGGGCTCTCGGTCGACGGCGACGTTGAGCCCGGTCTGGCTGAGCCGGACGCGGATGGCGGTTCGCTGACGCCGAAGTAGCCGGCGAGGTCAGCGAGCGTTGGATGCCCTGCCCCAGGCGGCCTTGAGGTCGCGCTTCGGACGAGAGCGCAGCCGGCGAAGTAGTCGGCGGCCCGCTCGGCCTGCTGCTCGGGCTGCGATAGCGGTCGCCGGTGTAGAGCCGTCGGTCTGGCCGTGATCGATGATGTGCTTGAACTCGTGAAGCAGGGTGAAGCGCTGGCGAGCCGGTGTCGCTCACGGGACGCGATCACCCACTGCGCCGTTCCAGTGGCTCATGCCGGAGACCGGGAGGTCTCGTAGGTCGACGGATGCGAGGCAGGCCGGCGATGTGGTGTTCGGGGATGCCGTGCTCGTCGGCGAGGAGTTCATCCAGCTTGTGGCTTGCAGTTCAGCGACGCGCAGTGCTTCATCGTAGTGAGACTGCGCTGGGGGTGAGCGCGCGGAGGCTGCGAGGATGGTTGGGGTGTTGTGGTTGTTGGTCATGGTGGCCTCCTTTCGATGGTGGCTGTTAGTTGGATTGGTTACTGGTTTCGTCTTCGCCGGGGTTCGGGCCGTCGGGTCGTAGCCGTGCTTGGCGGCGATGCGGGCGAAGCTGTTCGAGTTCGCGTGTGGCGCTGGCCGGCAGGTCGGCGTACTTGCTGCGCAGGTAGGGCGCGAAGCTCGGCAACCCGTCGGCTGGACGTAGCCCGCTGCGGCGTAGACGTCGGCCAGGTCCAGGCCCAGGCGTCTGCGATGGCCTTGAGGACGTCTGGGCGGGGTTGGCAGATGGCGCCGTGCTCGATCGAAGGATGTTGGAGTCGGCGATGCCGGCGCGTTGGGCGACTTCGCGGGCTGAGGCCTATGCCTTGCGTCGCTAGCGAGAAGTAGATCGACTGATTTGGTTGTTCATGACGATCATTTTGTTCAATTCCTGTTCTATATTCATTATACGCCAATCGTTGCATAAATGCAGCACGAATTGTTGTGGAATTCCTCCGAGGAAAGCCTTTCCTTGATATGCAGGATGCCTGTTTGAGGTTTGTTTGTGGGGGAGCCAGGGGACCGTTGGATCGGCTCGACCTGACTCCCCGCCGGAGCGAGGGCTCAGCCCTTGGTGGTCGCGCGGTGGGTCGGCTTGGCGGTCCCGAACAGCGCAGCGATGGCGTCTCGCTGCTCGGCCGCTTCGCGGTCGATGGCGGCCGTGAGCCCTCCGCCTTGGCCGAGAGCTCCGGGTCGGCCGCCAGCTTGGCGAGGTGCGCGTCGATGGCGGCCGGATGGTGTCCGTGACCGACAGCCCCCAGCTTGGAGAGGATGGTGAGCCGAGCGTGCTGCTCGTCTTCGAGTCGAATGGCTAGCGTTTTCATGGCTCTTTCCTTCTCCTTCCTGAGGGTGTTGTCTCAGACGTGCATCCCCTGAGCCACCTCCTCGGGGGCGGGCGCGACTGGCGATGGCATATCCATCGCTTTCGTTTCGCAGTCGCATGTTCCCGACGAGACGTCTCCCCCCGAGAGAGGGGGGAAATTGTTTATGGGCGAATCGTGTTCAGTGACTTTTCTGTGCGTAACCGCAGGCGTAGAGCCAGCCCCCGCAACCGCTCGGCTGCAATACATCGTGCACTACCCCAAGAGTGGGTGTAAGTCGGTTGGGGGGTTACACCCGCAGACAGATAAGATGACTCGCTCCGGCTACGTTTTGATGTACTGTCCCTGGCCTGTGCCACTCTTGATTCTCAGGCGGGCACAGCGGGTGCATCCGGAATGTAAGGGGAAGAGGTTATGAACAATCGACGAGATGCAGGCTCTGGGAGGCGTCACTCTTGCCGTTGGTGGCCTGCTGTGGGCGACTCCAAGGTGATCGCCAGCAGCGACGGCCCGGCTCTTCTGGGACTCAGCGCCGCCCAGCGAATCCCTGCTGGTGGGGACTGGCAGCGACGGTCCTGTTCGCCGCCATGAGCCGGCGCAGCCCCCGCCTGAGTTGATCGCTGGCCGCCCGATCAAAGCGCGGGCGCTGTCGGCAGTCGGCTAGAGCCCGGCACGAAACACCCAGACCCTTCCGCCGGGAGCGGCCACGATGTCGATGTCGCCGCCGAGCTGGCAGTCACGGACGAACGCGGCGTAGTCGATCGACACGTACGGACGCAGCGAGTCCGGAACGGCTCGATCAAGCTCGGCCTCAAGGCCGCCGTCGAGACAGCACCTTGCGAGCCCAGTCGTCGGCGCTGTCGTACTCGCCGAAGGCGTCCTCGAAGTCGATCGAGCATGTCCGGGTCAGCGTCGAGCAGCTCGGCCCAGGCTGCGAACGCTGGTCCGTGCTGGGCGATGCCTCGAGCGACCCGCGCGACGACGTCGAGCTCCTCGTACTCGCCGACCCGGTAGCCGCCGAACTCGTCGTAGTCGAAGATGCCCCACTCCTCGGCGCCGGGTTCCTGGCTGGTCGCCAGCATGCGCTGGCGCTCTCGGCGAGCAGCTCCTCGTCGTCCACGGCGGCGTCGAGCCAGTCGCCGTGCAGGCGTCCGGCGTTGTAGTCGGCCAGGCTGCCGACCCAGATCCGCGGCTGATGCTCAGCTTCTCGGCGCGCTCGCTGCGGCCGTCCTCGTCGATCTCGACCGGTAAAGGTCGCCGAGTTCTTCCTGGTCCCAGCGGTCGTTCGGTTGTTCCGGTTGGCGTGTGTGTTCACTCATGCCACCTCCTTTCGTGTTGGTTGGTTGGCGTCCGGTTGCGGCGCGCCTGGATGCGCTCCTCGGCCAGCGCGACGTAGTCGCGGGTTGAGCTCGATGCCGAGCCAGTCGCGGCCGAGCTCGCTCGGCGGCGACGGCCGTGGTGCCGGACTCCGATGAACGGGTCGAGCACGAGGCCGGGTTCGGCCGGGGCGTCGCAGTCGCAGGTCGGCCGTGGCGCGCTGCCGGGTGGCTACGGCGCCGCGGCGGAGCAGTCGGCCGGTCCACGGCTGCGCGGCAGGCGCGTGCAGCGGATGCCTCGGGTGTCCGGCCAGCGATCATGCGCTCGACCAGGGGCTCGGGGAAGGTGGCGAAGTGGGCGCCGCGGTAGCTGCTGCGGCCAGCGCCAGACGTCGCCGGGGTTCTTGCCGAGCGGGTGGCCGGCGAGGCCGGCGGCGTGCAGGGCGGCCAGGCCCGCGGTCGCCGTCGCTGTTCGGGCCGAGCCAGGCCGGCGGCGCTGGGCGTCGGCGCGTGCTCGGTGGTCGGCGGCTCGGCGCTGGCGTCTTGCGCTGGCGGGCTTGCGAGGTGTGCGGGACGCGGATGGCGTCGAGGTCGAAGAAGTAGCGCTCGGATCCGGGTCAGCAGGTAGATGACCTCGTGCTTGGTGGCCAGCCGGTCGCGGACGCTGGTCGGCACGGGTTGGTCTTGGCCCAGACGATCTTGTTGCGGACATCCAGCCGTCGCCGATCAGCGCCAGCGCCAGCCGCTCCGGGCCGAGCAGCAGGCTCTTGCGGGCGGCACCCTTCGCGGGCTGGGTGCTGTAGCTGTCGCCGAGGTTGAGCCAGACGGTGCCGGTCGGCACCAGGACGCGGGCGCACTCCGCGAGGACGGCTCGGAGCTGGCTCACCCAGTCATCGACGTGCGTCCTCCAGCCCGACTGCCCGGCGTGGCCGTAGTTGCGCAGCCGGAAGTACGGCGGGCTGGTGACGACGCAGTCGACCGACGCGTCCGGCAGCTCGCGCAGCCGCTCGGTGGCGTCGCCGATCAGGATCTGGTTGCGCGGGAGCTGTCGGATCGGCGCGGTCTCATAGGCCGGGCTCCGGATGGCACTGGTGAGGTCTCGGGGGTGGCGTAGCGGTACAGCTGGCGGCGTCAGCCGGGTGGCTGCGGGCCGACGGCCTGCTGAGCCGCTCGGCGCGCTCGGCGTCGGTGAACAGCCACAGCACCAGCGGGAAGACCCCGTGCCGTCCTGCTCGATGCCCGGGCCGGCGGTATGCCTCGTAGTGGCCGCACTTGCGCAGCAGCGTCGGCAGGCTCTCGGTGCCGAGGTCGACCTCGATGAACCAGCGGTCCTCGTAGTCGGTGGTGCGCGATGATCGCTGCCAGGTCGGGCTGCAGCCAGCGCGGTTCGCCCCCGTGCCCGCGTAGCGCCGCCAGCAGGCCGGCTCGGTCTGGCACGTCGACGGCACGCGACGTCGTCGCGTGCCGACGAGCGTCGCGGAGCAGCAGGTGGACATCGGCGACGGCCAGGCAGTGGAGCAGGAAGCGGCGGACGGTTCGTGGGTGCGGTAGGTCACGCCGTCCTCGCGCAGCAGTCGGGCGCCGGCCGGAGCCAGTTGCCAGACGCTGGCGGCGCTGCCCGCCCGGACCCCACCGATCCGGCGCCTGCTAACGCAGCAACCCATGGCGTTCCAGACGCGCCAGTGACGTAACGAGCCGTGCGCGCTGCGGAGTCGTCGCCGAGGCGTGGCCGGTGAAGACGAAGGCCTGCACCTGATGGGTGGTAGGTAGCGGTGCTCGGCGACTCGGCCCAGCACTTCGCCGGTCGCGGTCGGAGCATGTCGTGCTGCGATGGCGCAAGGCCAGCTCGACTCGACCGGCCGCTCGGTGAGCTGCGGAGACGGAGTCGAGCGGAGTATTCGTCCCCGGGAATGGCTCGCAGCGCGCTGACCTGCACTGATGCGCTCTCGCCGGTCCGAGCCGGCCGGAAGGTCGATCGGAAGGCCTCGACCCGGGGTGTAGCGGTCCTGCGTCGATGGGATGGAGCGTTCATGAGGTACCTCCCGTACGCGTGGACTGCGGCCAAAGCGTTCCTCGCCGCTCGGGCCTGGCTGCTCGGTCAGGCCGAGCAGGTCTGCCTCGATGTCGGTCAGTGCCCGGCCGTAGCGGGCGCTCGAGGCGCCTCGGACTCGCGGGGCTTGCGCACCGGCTGCCGCAGCGGCGTCGTGGTGAGGGTGATCCAGGCGCCGACTGGTTGCCGTGCAGCAACTGACGCGTAGGCGCTGGAAGGCCGGCAGGCGCTGGAAGTCGTCGGCTCCGAGTTCGCCGCGGGGCAGGTGGCCGCGATGTCGCGGGCGTCGCGGGGGCTGAGAGCGGAAGGACACCCGTGAGCGGGCGTTGGCCAGGATCGCCTCGAGCACGTCTCGGCAAGCTGGCCGAGATGCTGGTGCGCCAGCGTCAGCCCGACGCCGAGGCCCCGCGCCTGCGCCAGGGCGTCGCCCAGGTCGCCGGGGAGCCGCAGGTAGTCCTGGACCTCGTCGATGTGCAGCATCACCGGATGGCGGCGCGCGGCCGGGGCGGCTCGGGCCGAGCGCGGCGTTCCAGACCAGGGCGACGACCAGCGAGCCGAGCAGGCTGGGCGGCTTCCGGGCCGAGCCCGCCCTTGGTGAGGTTGACCAGCAGGATGCGCCGCTTGGTGAAGATGTCGCTCGAGCGGGAACGTGGGTCGCGCTGGCCGAGCGACGCCCCGGAAGCCTGGGCGCATCAGGATGGGCCGCAGCTTGTTCATGAGCGGCGCGATGGCCTGGTGCGCTCGGCGTCGGAGATGCCCTCGAACCAGGCCCAGAACGAGCCGAGGCCCATCGGGTCGGCCTTGACGGCCGCCCGACGACCGACCGGCGGAAACCGGGGTTGGTCAGCAGCAGCGGCACCATGACCAGAGCGGCGTCGCCGCGCCGCGCCAGCGTCAGCAGGCTGGCGTGGAGGATGTCGTGGGTACGCGGGCCCCAGGCGTCGGCGTACAAGGAGTGGAAGACGCCCGAGCAGCAGTGTCGGCAGCCAGGTCGGGGTCGCAGGCGGCCAGGCCGTTGATGCCCACCGGTGACGCGTCGCGAGCGTCGAGGACCACGACGTCGTCGAGGCGGTGCGCGTCGGCCCGGGCGAGGATGTCGTCGACCAGGTCGCCTTTGGGGTCGATGACCACAGCGCCGCGCCCGGCCGCCATGTCCTGGAGGGCCAGGTTGGCCATGACGGTCGACTTGCCGGTGCCGGTCGGCCCGATGAGGTGCAGATGCCGCAGCGAGTCCTCGGTCGAGAGGGCGACTGGTCGGGATGAGTCGGTGGTTGCGACGCCCAGGATCCGACCCCGTTCCAGCAACGTTCGATGCGGTGGCAGCAACTTCGGATGTGCCGCCGGAACTCCCGGCAGCGGTGGCGCCTTCGGCTCGGCGATCGGCCAAGCGGTGAGCGGCACCAGGTCCGAGACACTGAGCTGGTTCGGCCAGACAAGGGGTGAGCGAGCATCCGAGAAGGCCGCGAGCGAGGCGCGGGTCACTCGGACGTGGACGCCGGGCAACTCCAGCGCCCGGACCCCGCTGACAACGCCTTCGATGAGGCTGCGCGACCGGGCCGGGTCGCGAGTCGAGCAGCGACCCTGACCTCGCAGCCGTATTGGTGCTCGCGCTGCTTGGCGTGTAGTCGCGCCGGTCGCGAGACGGAGCGGTGTCCGTTCGGTGCGGTCGACGGCGCGGCCCGAGAACGAGCTGAAGATGGACCAGTTCGGCGTGACCGGCCCGCGACAATGCCCCGAGCAGGCCCGCACGGTCGGCACTGTGACCGCGTGGTTGAGCGGCGACCGGCGGCTGCCCGGAGCTGCACCCGGGCAGCCGTGTCGGCGCGAAGGCCGTCGAGCGTCGTCGGCAGTGCCTCGACCCGCAGCCCGGCAGGTGAGTGGTGAGGATGTCGACGACCCGCGAGCGGACGCCTACCTACACCCCAACTTCCAGGTTACGGCGTGGTCGCGGCCGGTCGCTTCGAGCACCAGGCGCGGTTGGCCGGACAGTCCCGCCAGGGCCGTCAAGGCTGCCCGGACATCGTCTGGGCTGGTCGGTGTCGGCAGCACCAGCCGCGACCAAACGAAGGGCGGGCTCATCGCGTGCCCTTCGTGTCCGACGGACGCTCGGCGGCTCGGGCCGCCTGCTCCTGGGCTTCCTTCTCGGCTTGGGCCAGCGCCAGGGCGACCACGGTGCCGGCGATCTTCTGCAAGTCCGGCGTCTTGCGTAGCTCAGCGCGGATGCGGAGGCGTCGATCGCGTCCGCGGCGCGGCCCCGTTGGCCGCTGATATGACTTCCTATTCTTGGACATGATGAATAACACCTCCTTTCAGGATTGATTGATAGTGGGAATCGGCTCTGCGTAAAAGCAAGAACTCTGCCTTCGACTATGCTCTGCGTAAAAGCAGAGCGCAATACGGAAGGCATATTCCACAACAACGATCGGAACAAGTCCGCCAGAGACAACAAGCCAGTGAATTGCGACGCAGTTTCCTACCAGCGGCGTTGTCGCCATGACCACACCGCCCAGCCCGCGCCGAGCACCAGCCCGATGCCCACCAGCCACGGCCAGACCTGCTGGAGCAACCACACCGCGCCATAGAGGGCGGCGGCCCCGAGCGCGACGGCGATGCAGACGTCGAGCAGGCGCTCGCCGAGGCGTTTCGGGGAGTAGTCGCCCGACACGCAGCCACCTACTCGAACCGGTTGCGCCAGGACTGCCCGGCGGCGTCGTTCATCGCCTGACGGCCGGCGGTGTGCCATGGAGACCTCGTGGTCATGACGATGGAGTTCGTCGAGTAGGCGCTGACGACGCACTTCGTTCTGCCAGCCCCCGAGAAGGGCGTCGAGCAGGCCGACCTTCCACAGCAGCCAGACGGCGAGGGTGACCAGCACGACGAAGATGACGAACCCCGTCATGACGAAAGTCCTCCCTCGAAGCGACGCAGCCATTCACGGAGTACCGGGTCGTTACCGGCCAGATGGTCGGCGTAGTCGCTGAGCTGGGCATCGAGCCGAGCAGCATGCTCGGCCAGCTCGTCGGCCAGGGCGCGCTGCTCCAGCTTGACGAGTGCCGCCGGGTCGACCTGCAGATCGATGACGCTGACATCGCCCTTGCGCAGCCAGCGCCGCACGCGGAACCGGAACCGGCGCCAGCAGGTGCGCTGTCTCGCGAGGGGCTGAGCGGTGAGTAGCCAGCCGACCACGCGGGTGTCGGCGTAGCGCAGCAACAGAAGCGTGGCGAGAGCGCCTGCGGTGCCGCCGACCGCTGCCGCCACGGCCATGGCGCTGGCAGTCACGACGGGAACTCCGAGCCAAAATTCCGCTGGTGACGAGCGGCCTTGTCGACGAAGTTGACCTCGATCCTGGTCAGGACCGCGTCGAGAATGGGATCCCCCTTTGCCAGCTGCTTGCGGTACTGGTCAAGGTCGACCGCCCGTTCCATGATGCGGCCCGCGAGCGCTGCCTCGGCGTCGACCTTCAAGCCGCTGAAATTGGTCTCACCGACGAGGTTGGCGACGGCACGGTTGTGCTGCCGCTCTTCGCGACTGGGGATGATGCTCTGGCTGGGCTGGGCCCAACGTTCGAGTTCGCTGGTCATACCGTCGCCCCAGCCCTGCGCTTCCAGTGACCGCGGCTCGAGCGCGTCGACGATGTCGCGCAGTTCATCGAGGTGTTCGCGGACGTCTTGCCGTTCGGCTTCGGTGGAGTGGCTCGTCGGCTGTGTGCCTCGTAGAGGTGCGCCGTGGCGGCGATGAGATGCAAGACGAGCTTTGCTGTGTCGCACGGCCTGACGAGCACCGAGCATTGGCGCAGATGTGGGCATAGTAGAATGAGCAAAAGCTCATGGCGTTCCTTCCTTTGTTTGCCACGGAGGTAGGGGATTCGGTGACTGAGAGACGACCTGAGGTGTAACTCGGGTCGCTCTCGTCTTGTTCATAACTTTAGTTGAGCGTGCTGGGAGGATCCCGCCTCGACTGGAACGAAAACTGGAATAGCGGTCTGAGCGCTTCAATCTGCAGACATGGAGAAGCCCCGGCCATTGGTAGACCGGGGCGGTGGGATTGGCGTTGGATGGTGCTTGCTTCTACGCGAACTCGGTGCGCCAGAGGCCTGGCTGACTCACCAGCGAGTCGATCGCGGTGATGCGTTGGCTCGCCGGCAGTGCTCTCGCGTAGTAGACGTACATGTCGAAGCCGAGCACGGCCGGCAACGGGTACTGCAGCGGCGAGACCGGCACGTCCTGGTCACCCGGCTCGGGCGCTGGACGTACCAGTCCGTCGAGGCGCCGGTCCGCGAAGTCGTCCGGATCGGCGAAGACCAACGCGGCGACTTGCAGGTACCGGGTGAAGTCCTGGCAGGTGTACCAGCTGGCTTGTCCGGTGACGAGCCACAGGCCGAGCCAGTCACTGACGTAGCCCAGCCGGTTCTCGGCTTCCGCTACGCCGCCTCACTGGGCGTGTGGTCGACCCACGGGCCAGTCGAGTCGAGCACCTTCAGGCCGATCGTCAGTGACTCGGATGCGAAGGCCGTGCACTGCAGTAGGGCGATGGAAACGAGCGATGTACCATCATGAATTCACCTCCTTGATGCGGCCAATCCCGCCTTGCTGGTCTCATCCTTCAACCGTGCTGGAAGACCTCTCGCACACGACGTCAGCTCCCACCAGAGGTGACGGGGGTGTTCGGGTTCACATCGTCCGGCAGGCAGAACGGCATGCCGGACTACCATTGAGCCATGGGCGAGGAAGTCGCGAGCCCGTCTACGATCGGGCGGCGTCTGGCCGGATCTACGCGCGGTTCACCAAGACCAGTCGCTCGAACCGTCGCAGTGTCCAGAACCGTGAGCCTGCTTCGCCAGTGGCTACTGCCCCAGATCCCGGTTGCGCGTCGTCACATCGAAGGCTTGGTCCGTTCCGTGATCTGGTTCGCCGACCGTCACGAGCCCCGGCTCCAAGCCGGGGACCCGCTCGGAGAGCAGCAGCAAGGCGCGCCGCCCGGAGGGCGTACTCGGGTACTTCTTCCTGCCACGTGCCGACCGGACAACCGGCTACCCCATCAGCGCCGCCGACCTGGCAGCCGTCGCCGATGGCACCAGCCTCGTCCAAGCGAAACAGCAGACCCAGCGGCAACGCTGGGCAGCGCGACGCCAGGCCACCGTGCTGGGTAGCAGTACCGACCGCCATCACTCCTCCAAGTCGGCCGCACTTACGCCGCGGTCTGTATCCCGATCGGCTGGCCGACGACCTGGAGTGGGAGCTGACCGATTCCGGGCGCTCATCCTCGTGCTGTTCAACTCAATCCCAGTCAACGAGGTTCGCGACGAATGGCAGCAGCACCTGTCACGCCCGGCCTCGGACCGCGACGATGAACCGATGCCCGCCACCACCTTCGGCATCGAGACCGCACCGAACACGACGCCGTCGACGGCCCGAAAGGACATCACGATTCCCGACGGCACCGTGATCCCGCGCCGAACAACTTCACCAAGACCTGGGCATCCGCAACGCCGGCAACGTGCCTTGGATCCGGCGACGGCTGGTGCGGATCACCCCCAGACGAGCACGTTCCCCTCCCGCCCGGTCGGTGCCGATCCCCGACACGGTGCCCGGCGAGGAGGTCGACGTCTCCATCGACCTGACCACCTCGCACCTCGAAGGCGCCACGCAGATGCACTTCAAGATGGCCGACGAACACGGGAACCTCTCGTTTCCGAACCGCTACATCTACGGCCTGATCTTGATGGTAGAAACGCGAGGGGCGCCCAGAAGGATGGCGCGGAGATGTTCATGCCGAGGCCTTTCGCAGCCTCAAGTGAAGTGATCGCCCGAGTCTAAAGGCTGCATGCAAACTCTAAAGTCGGACATCGAAAGCCAAGGGGATCACCCACGCTGGCGAACATTGGGGGGTTCCGCCTTCGGCCAGGCACCAGAATACTCTTTCTGCCTTCAGCCAATCCACCTGGTCCATGCCGTCTGCCACGAGGTTGCGGAACGCGATGAGCCCCTTGAACTGCGTCCAGCGACTCCGCGCTGATTCGGCCCTCAGTTCCGTACCGCCCCTGCGAGAAGCAGCACCGGATAGCGTGCAGCGGATGTGCTTCGGATCAGCACCTGCTTCCTGCTGGAGGAGCCTAGTCAAAAGCTAGGACTCCACCCCGACGAAGGCGCGCGGGACGGCCACCGTTCGATCGGAGTTGGCAGTTGTGAGGACTACGGGGTCACCCCCCGGTGCAGGCCCGACGGTACAGCGAGATTCGGGCTGCCGCGGTCAGCAGCGGCTTCTACTTCCACCCTCGGCTGCTTCGATGCCCAGCTCGAACGGGCCCGCCTTCAACCTCATGCTGCGTGAACTCGGCACAGCGCGCGAATCTCAGGATACGAAAGGCAAGAAACGATCCAGAGCAGAACGGATCGGCCAGCGACTCCGTTGGATCGACTAACGCGACGAGAGTCTCTTGAACACCTCCACAGGAGGAAGGGTCGGCCTGCTCCTCCGCTCGAACGAGTCAGTCAGGTATTCGCCGACGCCAGCAGCAACAGAACGCCAGACCACCTCGTATGCACATGTTACAAAAAGCGCGGCACAAGAAGAACCAGCGCTGCCGAGGCGATCGTCGTCACCCAACGCTCATCCATCGGTATACGCAAGGGTGAGCGAAAAAGGACATGCGGGTTGAACGGCAACCGACTGGGTGGCTTTACAAGGCAAGCCCGGATTAGAAGGCCGACAACTCGTGCCGACCAGCCGCCGGCCCTCGGATGTCTCTTCCGCAGGACTACCACAACCAGTCATCCAGGCCGGCGACCCCGGTGGTGCAAGCCTGGCCGAGGTCTACGGCCGCGCCGCTGGCACGTCGTCGATGGGGACAAGATAGAATCCGAGGTTGGGCCGGGCACCTCGTAGATAAGCCCAGCGTCGAAGAGGTCCATGTCGGCGAGATCGCTGGAGTCTTCTTTGGCTCGGCGCCCAAGTCGGTGCGCAAGGCCGCCGAGCGTCACCATCTGCGTTGCGGAGCGGAAACCGACCAAACACCAGGATGAGCTTCGAGTTTGTCACTCCTGGCTGAACGTCTGTCGCGACAAGCCGCAAAGCGTCACTTCCAAGCGACGGGCTTCATTGTGCTGAACCATCGGGACAGCATACGATACGCCGAACGCGATACACGTTTTCACGTATCGCGGCGCGCCTCTTACAGGTGGCTCCGCCGCCATCTAAAACATTTACCATGACCTTCAAGGCGCCACCCGCTCAATGTCACACGGCTGTACTTCAAGCCGAACCGGTCTTTGGCCTTGCAGGCCTATGCAAGACTTTCAGTCCCCTCCCGCCAACACGCCCGACCCAATACAGCCCTCCGAGCTCAAGAGCCGGAGCGTCCCAGTCGATGACGAAGCGATCTCACAGCCGCGTCGCTCCTACGCGGCAGGCAGCAGGCCCATTTATCAATTCCACACTGATACGCGTTTGTGCATGCCGATGGACAGTCTCGCCAGCCTGTCGGAACACGACAAGTCAGACATCATCATTCCTCCTGCACCCCGCCAAAGGAACGTTGACACCATAAATCACACACATCACAAGTCAAGCACAAGGAATACCAATCGATGACCTACAACCCCGAACGACCCAACGCGCCAGCTCCGGAACGACTCGCATCCCTGAGCGGCCAGGAATATAGATTCTGCGTGCCAAATTGAGCATCAGATTGCTTCATGTTTCAGGCGGAGCTAAAAGGCGTAGCGACTGAACTCAATTGCCAGCCAAGACTGCCCGGCCGATCCTCCGCCGAATCCTTCGCGAAGGCGGTAGGAGAGAGCGTCGTCGGCCAATCGCCACCCATGACCCGCGGTGCGAGCAGAGCGCCGGAGAGCCGACAACATCGCCTTGGACCCGGGCGGATTACGACCCCGACGACAAGCCCGGAAGCTCCTTGAGTACCCGCATGCCGTACGGGATATATCCAAGAACGGCACCCCACGGTGCACGCGTAGCCAGCCCGGAAGAACGTAGTATCTTATAGAAGGATCTGCTTGAGGGTCACGCGCTCTCTGAAAGCGCGCAACCTGCAATTCATGAGATCACGGAGTTGTATGCAAAGGGAAGGACCCACTAACGATCGTTCTCGGCGCAGGTACCCACTGTAGACTATCGGCTGCCGACTTGGGAACAGTTCATAAGAAACCTCATCTCCAAGGTAGAGGGATTCAATACCCAGTATATACGCCATAGCCAGACCCGGACGACGCCATGCGCAAGGCTGAGTGCATGATGCCAATGGCAATGAAGTACTATAGCGGCAGTGGAAAATGTATCTAATCCAAGAAGCCCTCTACGCCAATGTCGCCTCGGTACAACCCGGGTCGCTTGTTTCGGCGATATGCGACCTCGTCGTGCCTTCTCGCAGACAGGGCATCTATTGTCACCACAAATTTTGATGAGGCTGTCGAGATTGAACTAGAGCGGCGCGGGATCTCCTACGTGCAGTACACCATCAACGATGCCCGCGCATGGACAAAGCCGACTCGCCAACCCTTCCGGTGAGTGACATGCCAAGTGCATGCACCTGCACGGCATCGTGCCTGCGGTCTGGTGCGGCTCACGACCCTGTCATTTTGCTTTCCCAGTCGCACTTCTTCGAGGCACGGACCGAGCGCGCGCAGTATCATCACCAAGTCTATGGTCCGATCCAATGTCTTGTTCATTCAAGTGAGCCTGACTGATCCCAATCTGGTTGACCATCTTTTCGACGCAAAAGCAAACAGAGAATGCGTAAACGATCACAGTACCAACTCCTATAGTTTGAAACGATCCCCTGGGGCAGACTCGTACGTATGCACTGAACGAAAGTAATGTCAAAGAAGAGCCGCTACGCCTAAAGGTTATCATATTTAGGTCGTTCGGGCATCTGCAGCAACTAGACCCCATTCAATGCTAACATTCCGCGACCCAGCCACCTTTTCCCCCTCTCACGACCCAGGCAGATTCAACTTAAAGATCCCATCACCAACAGTCGGACACTAAAAGCATGTTCTCGAACCTCGGCGCGGTTCCGCCAGGATTTCGCCTACCCGTGCAGATTCGGCATGAAGTCTCAGTCAAAATTGAGGAAGGGCCTACGCGAGAAGGGATCCATTGGGTCCATCTTGAAAGAGTTCCACGACGACCGGGGCACCCGGAACGTCTCCTGGCTAGGCGCAGGGTATAAGGACTATTAAATTGTGCTGGAAAAATTTCGCTTGTGCCTATGGGTTCAAATCTGGGCAACACTGCGGATTCCCGATCACACTGAAATACATCACGAGCGATTCATTTATACCGGTGGGCGTGAAGAGACTAAACTCGCGGTTGAGCCCTTTTCTGGGTTTCTTGAATCGAGGGCTCTATTCCGGGGGCATCCGCTAGTCTTCGATATGCCGAGAGCAGATCCATATCTCGGAGTCGAGCTGGACTCGCTGTCCCAGTGAGGATCGTCGCTTCCGCGACAGATCCATCTCGTGTGGCGTATGATTGGTTCGCAACGGTTAGCTGCATTTCTCTAACGTCGAACGCCCGAGTAGGGGCCATGTCAAAATGGCTCGGAACTGAAAGGTTTCGCTTCTTTCGGTGCTAGATTCCCACCAGAAGGTAAAACTGTACACTGCGATGGAACTATTGGCGCGCAACATGCTCGGCTCTAGAGAACGCTTACAATGCCCCCAACTGGCTGTTGTTTATTTGGTATCCCTTGACTCGGAACTTTCCAGAACCATAGCGCCGAATCAGAGATATTCGGCAAAAGCTGACACGAAGAGCCCTAGACAGATTCTCACAATGTTTCCGTTCGCTTTAGGCGCACCGAGCGCATCGTAAGCGCAAGGGCGTAGTCCACCTGGTCGCACCGCCTAACATCCTCGACTCCCGGGGACCGGGCTAGGCTTGCCGTGCGCGTCTTGCGCGCTGATCGGGATCGACAAACCCAACGTGAATCCGTCGTCATGTAGCGGTTTAAGCGTCCTTGCGAGCGCCTTTCGGGTGGCGCCTACGGCTGCGTCGCATGCTCCGGAACAGACAGGAAGCGCGTCAGGGGTGGGACGCCGCCCGCGAGGTCAGCGCAATTCCGATCTGCACTCGGATTCCAGCCGCTTTGAAATGCGGGCGCTGTCGTGCATAATGAGGGCAGCATCTTCGAACGTCGCATCTCCCTCGCCGCCTGTATCGCACCAAACTTCTTGCTCTGGGGCCCTGCTCGTTGTTCTGGGCTGGTGGCCTCCCTTCTCGGTGATTGGCTGGAGTCCCGGATGCGACGCATCTCCTTGTCGCGCTCGCCCAAGGTCTCGCCGACGTCCTCGTGGTCGCCGGGCTCCTCGGCGTCGCCGTCGACTTCTTCACCGGCCGCGACAAGGATGCGGCCGACGCCGAGCGCCCCCGCCGAGTGCTGAAGGAGCCGACGCCCGACTTCGCCGACGCGGTCATCAAGGGCTTCGCCGTCCACCCGGATGACCTGAAGCACATCGCCAACCCCGACTCCTCGATGACATCGCGGCCAACGTTCTGTCGCTCCGCCTCGGCGATGAGCAGTTCGCCCGTGAGATCTACGGCGACGTGCGCGATCAACCCATCCGTGCCCCCGAACGTTGGCACGATGTCCAGGTCAGCGTTCGCCTCTCTACTGCGGTAGAGAAGGTAGCTCCTGCTACCCCTCTTTTCGACGTTCATGGAGTCGGAATCTCCGCCGTTCCAAGCCACGCAGTCCAGCGCTTCGCCTGCGCGGGGTCCTCGACGAGTCCACGACCTCATCACCGACATCCCGGCGACATCGACCTGGTGGATGACCCGCGCCCCGGCCTTGACGCGTCCAACAAAGACTGCTTCGAGTTGTTCGCATTCAGCGTCGACGGTGAAGCGGAGGTATCCGGCATTCAGCGCGCCGCAACGGTCAGACCTACAGTGCCACCATTGGAGATGACGTGGTCCGCGCAGGCGAGCCAGTTCGCATTCGTCACGCGTACCGGACATCACCGAACCGGCCAACCATCGCCTGCTCTTCGCTATCTCCCACCCGGCTCGCAACGTCTCGATCGAGGTCGACTACTCCACCACGGACATCCGCGCCTGAGCGTCACAGACCTGGTGCCGAGCCAGCGGCATCCGTAGGTCAGTCAACTCCCTCCCCAAACCTCGGGCGAAGCCGGCGTCGAGGTGCCCGGCTGGGTTCAAGCCGGTACCGGCTTCACCTTCATGTCGACAGTCGAGTCCGAAGACCACCGGCAATTCGCCCACGGCGCGCCAAGCACGCTGCCTGATGCTGGTCCCGCTGTTCTAGTCGTTCGTCCAAGACCCACCGCTCATCAGGCAGTCCTTCCGTTGTCACCGTTGCTGGTCTCGTTGGAGAATAAACCTATAGTATTGAGATTCAAGGTCTCTCGATGAAAGTCATGGGACCGATGGGCTTCGACGTGCCCCGTTCCGTCAGGCGAGCCTCCACTGTCCTCGGCCGCCGCAGAGTTCGGTGCGCGCGTCCGGCAACGACGGTACGAACTGAAGATGAGCCAGGAGGCGCTCGCGGATCTGTAAGACCTGCACTGGACATACATCGGCCAAGTCGAGCCAGGCCAGCGCAACATCACGCTGCACAACATCATTCGGATCGCCGACGCGCTGAACGTCGACCCGGAGAATTACTCCGGGGCTGCCTCGCCAGAATTGCATAACCCCGTCCACTGTAGTGACATAGAATATGCTCGCTGGACGCGAGGTTCCCGGACGATAGCAAAAGTGCAATGCGCCGGCGTTGCATGTCCCATAGGGTCTTGCGGTGACCAATGTCCGCGCTGTGTAAAGGCCATGTCGACGGCATGACGCTGTCACCCGACGAGCCTGCACCCGGCGGCGGATTCACTGCCGATCACGCCTTATGTCCAGATGCGCCGACGTCGTAGTTGTTCAGCATGAACTTTGACGTCGTTGAGTCGCTTCGCGATCAGCAACTTCACCAAGAAGACGACTCTCGGCTCGCATATCTTCATGCTCCGTCCGGCGCTGTGCTGGTTGCGAAGGCGGCATCGTATTGCCGCCGGGACAGCCTGGGGAACGTGTTGGAAGAGCAGTCAGAATACTGGTTGACGATCGAAAGCGTCGAGCCCAGGCGATGAAGAAGGCGGTTGACCAGGGAGCCGTTCCTGAGTCCGCGATCTGGCCGACAAGTTTGATCGGAACGCTGACAGGCTCGCGGAGCGCGACCACAATCCGCCCGATCGGGTCGCCAACAGACGAAGATATGATTCTCGAACTTGGCGAGGACGTGGACGCCTATTATGGAAGCACTGATCCGCGTCGGACATGCAGATTCTCTGGAATGCATCGAGCAGTCTTGCTCACGGCGAAGTCTTGTTCTCAGAGCTGTCTGGCGGCGTTCGCCCGCGGCAGCTGGCTCAGGTGCTCACCTCGCGGAGCCTACGCCGTATGCGGAGGTATCAACGTTACGTCGCTCCGAGTGGCGTCGCTCGCTGCTGTCGTTGGCGACCTGCCGCCGGTGTAGCGAATGAATTGGCCGGGTTGGTGGACTCGAAGTGATTCGCAGGGGGGCTTCGCTCGCCCTGATCACCGGCCCAGGTCGTGCATGGCCAGCGCAACATCCCGTTGCACGCGCCAACTCCAGGTTCGGCGTGCCCCGTACGATTCCCCCCGTGCCCAACGATGACCTGCCCCTCTTCGGTGATGACGAACCGGCCGACGCGCCCCTTCCTGCCCCCAGGAACCGCCGATCACCGATTGGCAAGTCGATCTCCTGCGCATCGCCGTTGACGCTCGCGCCCTGACCGCCATGAACAACCGCAAACGCGCCATGGAGACCGCCGCCGAGCAGCCTGTCGAGTCGCTCGATCCTTGACCCACGACGAAGCGCTCCGAGTGCTGTCCGAGCCCGCCAGACGCGGCGACAAAGTCCCCCCCGGCTCAGCCTGGGACGAGCGCGACGGGGACGCCTGGATCAACCGCCTCTGACAGCGCCAGCGCTCAGGCCGGCGAACTGTCGGAACCCTCCGCTTCAATGACCCGTTGAGGCCGATAACATGCGCTGCAATGATGGACGGAGAGGCGATGACTGAACTCGATGACACGCTCTGCAGGGTCGCCGATGATGGGTGCGTTCTCGACTCAAGGCTGGTCTCGATGCGCTGACCGGGCAGCTCCGCTTTCGCCTGGTGTTCAAACGCCATCTGCCGAGTCGATTCGCGCTTACGGCGCTCCGATCCGTCTGGGCGACACGGTCCAGTTTCGCTCAGCACTGACCGGTGGCGATGAGTTTAGGTCAAGAAGCTCAACAGCAAGACCGCCACCATCGGGGCGGCCGATGGCGCGGAGCAGTCGGTGCCGGTTCGTGAGTTGGTGGCCGTCAAGCGGTTCGGTGAGCCAGCCTTCCCGGCGCTCGAACCACTTGGAACCGTCACGCGATCGGATGATCGCCCATTTCACACGCTTATCAACGGCGAGAACTACCACGCACTGCAATTGCTGCGGTATCTGTACGGCGGCAAGATCGATTGCATCTACATCGATCCTCCCTATAACACGGGCGCAAGCGACTGGAAGTACAACAACCGCTATGTCGACGGCACTGACCGTTGGCGGCATAGCAAGTGGCTGTCCTTTATGGAGAAGCGACTGACGGTCGCCAAGGAACTGTTGAAGCCCGACGGTGTGCTCATCGTGACGATCGACGAGCACGAGATCATCATCTCGGTGTTCTCCTGGAACAGATCTTCCCCGGTTACGTCAACCACACCCTCAGCATCGTCATCAACCCCAAGGGCACCGGAAAAGCTCAACTTCTCGCGCATCGCGGAGTACGCGATCTTCTGCGTTCCTGACAACGGCAGAACGTCATCACCGGCCTGCCGCCCGACGAGGCAGACCTGCTCACCGGCAAGCGCACGGGCGAGAGCCAGGAGCAAAGCGACATCGAAGGTGTCGTCGATGGAGAGGATGACGGGGAGGACGAGGACAGCGAAGCGCTCGTCGCGGACGGGCTCGACCTGCCGTTCCCTGCGGGAGGAGCTGCCGAGATGGGAGTTGCGCCATGCCCGTCGCCGTGGCGGCGAGTCCAGCTACCGGCACCAGCGCCAGAACCAGTTCTACCCGATCTTTGTCGATGCCGATGCCGGGAAGATCGTGGGTGTCGGGCTTGCTCCGCCGCTCGACGAAGGGCCCGACTTCTCAGATGTCGACGGCCTGGTTCCGGTCTGGCCCATCGACGCCGAAGGCAACGAGCGTTGCTGGCGGTACGTGCCCGCCTCTATGCAGAAGCTGATCGATCAAGGCCGGCTCGCGCTCGGCCGCCCCAACAAGGAGGGCACCTCCTGGACGATCAACTACTGGACTCCACGCGTCGAACGAAAGAAGTACAAGAACGTCTGGTGGAGCAGCCAGCACGACGCTGGCACGCACGGGCACGATGCTGCACAAGTTCCTCGGACGGCGCAACGCCTTCCCCTTTCCCAAGTCGGTCTATGCCGTCCGTGATGCACTACTGGCTGTGGTTCGTGATCGCCCTGATGCCCTGCTCCTCGACTTCTTCGCGGGATCGGGGACGACCCTGCATGCCACGGCGCTTATCAACGCTGAGCATGGAGGTAGTCGACGCTGCATCCTGGTGACCAACAACGAGGTGGACGCCAAGAGCACGAACAAGCTCGTCAAGCAGGGTCTGTTGCCGGGGGACGAGCAATTCGAACAGCACGGGATATTCTGGCAGGCGACGAAGCCGCGTGTCGAAGCTGTGCTGACGGGTCTGACACCTGCAGGCAACCCCGTCGTCGGCAAGTACGCCGGTGGGCGCCCGTTCGCGGACGGCTTCGACGAGAACGTCGAATTCTTCAAGCTTCATCTATCTGGACCGTGACAACGTGCGACAGGGCCAGGAGTTCTCCGCAATCGAGCCGCTGCTGTGGCTGCATGCCGGTGGTGTCGGTCAGCGTGCTCAGTCCGATCCCACAAGCTCCTTCTCCATCGCGAAGGAGAGCGAGCCGGACTTACGCCGTGTGCTGTTCCAGCGCTCGGCGTACGCCAACTTCCTGCGTGCGCTGAAGGCCTCCGATCGCATCGAGCACGTATTCCTGGTAACCGACTCGGAGGACGCCTACCGACAGATGCGTCAACGACTCCCCGATGGCGTCGAGGCATCGATGCTCTACCGGGACTACTTGACCAACTTCCGGATCAACACGGTCGGAGGCGTACCGATGAAGTTCACGCTGCTGCGTTTTCAAGAGACAACAGTCGCTGATGCGCTTACCAATGTCCGTCTGGCGATGGACGAGGTCTCCCGCGTCGGCCTGAACGGCGCGGGTCAGGTCGTCACCCTCGTAGCTCCAACTGGCGCTGGAAAGACAGTGATGGCGGCAGCCATCCTCGAATCGCTGCTGGAAGGCGACGAGTCCCACACGGCTGATGAGGCCTTGACGGTGGTGTGGCTCAGCGACCTGCCTCGGGTCAACGAGCAGACCGCCAAGCCAGTCAAGGCTGCTAGCGACAAGATCAACGAGAGTCACTTCGTCCATATTGACACTGACTTCAGCGAGGACGAGCTGGCTCCGAGCAGGATCTACTTTCTGAACACGCAGAAGCTGAGCATCACTAGCGGCCTCGTCAGTGACAGCGAGGATCGCTCCTACACGATCTGGGAAGTGCTGAACCGCACCATCCAGCGTGAGCCTTCCAAGTTCCTCCTCGTTCTCGACGAAGCCCATCGAGGCATGGACCGCTCGGCGGCACCTGATGCGCCGAACTCGATCGTGCAGCGCTTCATCCTCGGCAACGAAGCGCTCACGGCCAGTCCGACGATCCTGGGGACTCTCTGGCAACCCCCAAGCGGTTTACCGACCTTCTGGACGGAACCAACCGGGTTGTCGAAAGGCCGAAGGCTTCCGTCGCCGATGTCCGCGCGTCCGGACTCATCAAGGAACGCGTCATCGTGTGGCGGCCGGAGCACGGCCTTGAGCACTCCGAGCACACGCTGCTCCAGCGAGCTGCGCAGGACATGCAAGACTACGACCTCCGGTGGAGGCTCTATTCGCAAGGCCAGGGCTTCTCGTGGAACGATCGCCCCGATCCTTGTCGTGCAGGTCGAGGACAAGACAAGCGACAAGATCTCTGCGACCGACCTGGAACAGGCAATCGAAGCCATCGAGGAGATCCTCGGACCGCAGAGCCCCGATTCCTTCGCGCACAGCTTCGGAGATGCGCCCGTTGAGGCCCTACTGTTGGCGCGTCACGACGGCTGCGCTATCTGAACCCCGCCGACGTTGAGGACGATCCGGAAGTCCGGGTGGTCTTCTTCAAGACGTCACTTACGACGGGTGGGATTGCCCCGGTGCCGAGGTGATGATGTCGTATCGATCGGCGAAGGATCCGACGTCGATCGCGCAGCTTGTAGGGCGAATGGTTCGGATCCGCTCGCACGTCGAGTCAACGACGACGACGTTCTGAACTCAGTGGCTCTCTATCTGCCGAAGTACGACCGCGCTGCCGTTCAGGACGTTGTGAAGGCTTCGAAGCGGCGACCCTGAGTCCTATGCGGCGGTTGATGCTGACGATGGCGATGAGGTCGTGCTCTGCGACCGGCAGACGGAACTCTGGGACAAGATCAAGGACTCGGTCTCAACGCTGAAGACCTACATCGTTCCCAGCGTCCGCCGCCTTCCACCGATCCGCCGCCTCGAGCGATTGGCTGGAAGTCTGTCTGACTTCGAGCTGCGTCCTGACGCACCAAACGAGGCCGAGGAGGCGATGCTTTCGGTGTTGAGCAATCGGCTGAAGCAGCTTCAGGGCGACGACACCTTCAACGACGTCATTGAGCAGAGCCGCAAGATCGGTCTTAGCGCCACGATTCTCAGCTATGTGACTGGCGCAACCGAGGACCAGACCATCCAGATCGAGTTGACGTCTCGCTCGCTAGAGCGACTGTTCGAGCAGGTCGGGAACCGGATCGGCGCGGGTCTGCACGAACAACTTTGGCGCCGGATACCAGTGCGGACACAAGCGTGTCTGCTGAAACCGCTAACCTGATGGTCATTGCGGTGCTCCGAGGCGACGGAACCGTGGCGGCAGTTGAGGCGCGTGCTCGGGCTTTTCGAAGAGTGGATATCGCTCTACGCCGACGCCGTTGAGCAACTTGGTGAAGCCGAACAGGAGGAGATCGATAGGCTGCGTGAGGTTGCCGATGCTCCGTCCACACGAGGAGTGGCGCTGCCGGGCAACCTGCATGGTCGCTCGACCGCCAAGAGCACGAACTGGCCGAACCATCTCTACGTCGATGAAAACGGCTACTTCCCGGACGCACTCAACGACCCGGAGAAGACGTCCTCGAGACCGAGATGAAGCGCAGCGGGCACGTTTGTTGGCTGCGGAATCGGGACCG
The DNA here is from genome assembly GCA_963767345.1 of uncultured Actinomycetota bacterium. GTDB lineage: Bacteria > Actinomycetota > Actinomycetes > Propionibacteriales > Nocardioidaceae > Nocardioides. The sequence goes on along the minus strand of CAVYDO010000003.1, from coordinate 1,300,992 downwards.
CCAACGCTGGGCGATTGCGTTCCCCTACGACAAGACTCCCACCGAGAAGGCGGCGTCCTATCCCGACTTCGTCTTCTTTCGCGAGGGAGACGGCGATGTCAAGGTCGACCTTGTCGATACGCACGGGGTGCACCTCCCAGATGCTCCAGCGAAGGCCCGCGGGTTCGCAGAGTTCACGAAGCTTCACGGCGGTCTGTTCGATCGAGTCGAGATGGTGATCTACGAACCTGAGAGCAAGCGTCGCCAGACGCTCAACTTGAAGACGTTCTCGGTACGGGAGCAGGTGCTCAAGGTGTCGAACGCTGCACATCTCCAAGCACTCTTCGATGTAGTGGGGACGTCGTCAACCCGATTCGATGGTGTCGCGGCGTCACTTGTGGAGCGTGTGCAGGCGGCTGTCGCACGGCACAGGTCGGCTTTGGGGATCGCGGTGTTGCCTCGTCCGCTCTACGATGCCGTGATGGCAACCATCGATGATGTCAAGGCACTGCTGACCGGCACTTACGGTCTTACGCTGAACACGGACAAGCCGATCCAGAACGCCGTTCAGGTCAGAACGAACGAAGGGCCGTTGGTGACCGTGTACGGCTCAGGGAAGTGCGTGATCGGAGGTCAGAATGCTCACTTGATCGGGAATCTCAAGGAGAGGCTCGGTGCGGGCGCCACCGCTGCTGGCGGGCCGGCGTCAACGAGTCGCAAGGTGTTCGTGGTGTATGGCCACGATGAAGACGCCCGTACCCAGCTGGAAGCGATGTTGCGCAGGTGGAATCTGGAGCCGATCCTGCTCGACCAACTTACGAGCGAGGGCGACACACTCATTGAAAAGCTCGAACGTTCGATGGGTGAAGCGGCATTCGCGGTAGTCCTGGCAACCCCTGACGACGAAGGGCATCCGAAGACGAAACCGACTGAGAAGAAGTTCAGGGCGCGACAGAACGTCGTCCTCGAGCTTGGCATGATGCTGCGAGGACTCGGTCGCAAGAAGGTTGCCATCCTGCTACAGCAGCTGGACGACGGTGTCATGGAGAAGCCATCCGACATTGATGGTCTGATCTACATCCCCTTCACGGACTCGGTCAAGGACGGGCGGGTCCAGCTCGCGAAGGAACTCAACAAGCAGGGGCTTAAGATCGATCTGGACGCCCTCTAGCGTGGGACGGCTGACGGTTACGGCGGACGGCTCGTGCCTCGGCAATCCGGGACCTGGAGGCTGGGCGTGGGTTGTTGACGAGAACTGCTGGGCCGCCGGTAGCCATCCGCGTACGACCAACAATCTCATGGAGTTGCGCGCGGTCTATGAGGCGCTGTCGAGTGCACCACCGGAGTGTCCGCTGCTCGTCCAGACCGATAGTACCTATGTGATCAGCGTATTCACTGACTGGATACACAGTTGGGATCGATCGGGTTGGAAAACGAGCGGTCGGCGAGACGTGGCGAATCAGAAGCCTATCAAGATGATTGCCGCCCTGCTTTCTAGGCGAGATGTCGAGTGGGTACACGTCAGGGGGCACTCGGGTCACCCCGAGAACGAGTTCGCGGATCGCCTGGCTCGGGGGGCCGCGCAAGCAGAGCGAGACGGCCGCCCAACTCAGGGTGGTGACCCTTCGTGCCTAGCCAAGCGAGCTTCGTCCCAAGGACGCGTTAAGGCTCCTCTAGCCCCGCCTCAGCCCATACTAACCCTAGGCGTGAACACGGCCTACTTGGCCGCCTTGAACTTCTCCACGACATCAGCAGGAATACGACCGCGGTCAGGCACCTTGATCCCGCTCTCCTTCGCCCAGGCGCGAACCGTCTTCGGGTCGTAGTCGCTGCCGGAGCCAGCGCTCGTCGACCGGCGACGCCCGCCAACTCTCGTTGCGTGCTCGAGGTACATGGCCACCGCCTTGTCGAAGGCTGTCGCTTCCTTCTGGGCCAGATCGATCGTGTAACTGACCCCGCGGTACGAAAAGTCGATAGTCTCGCCCTTGCCCTCAGCGATCTCGTCGCCCGACAGATCGCTAATGAGCTGAGTAATTACGCGCTTGGCCATAGAAGGGTCTCCATTCGTGGTCGCTAAGTGCGGACAATTGATAGCCGCTTGGGCCAGATGCACCAGGGACTATCTCTCACTTGCACATTAGCCGCCCCCGAGACAATGACTCTAGCCCATTAGGGGCGCGGCCGGAATCCCGACATGCCTTGTGCCCCAGAGTTGGGCGGACGAACTATTCGCTATCGGGTGCGTCCGTGTCTGGCCAGCGCACCGCGAGGAGGGTAACCAGCTACCCAGCTCCGTGGTTCTGGGTTCCCCGGTCGCTAGGCTCGGGATCTGCACGGTCGAGCTCGGGAGGTTGCCGTTAACGACGAGACTGGTGTCTGGCTGACGTTCGCCGAAGCGGCCGGCTTAGCGGGTGTCTCACCGCAGACGGTTAGACGCGACGTTCGGCTCGGCCGCGTGGCCGCCAGCGACATCGACGGTCTTCCACGAGTCCGCACACAGGACGCACATGCATGGCGGGATAGGCGTGACCGGTCTCGAGCCGATCTGATTTCAATTCCTGAAGCCGCACTGCTCCTCGGGTGCAGCAACCATCGAGTGGAGCGGGCGGTCCATGATGGCGACATAGCCCAGAATGCGGTGCTGGCTGCCGCTCGTCAGCCGTCTCTCGACCGTTGCAGTGTCGATGCTTTCAAGAGCAAGCTCGATGAGGAGGTCGCTGCAGCTCGCGCTCGAGAGGAGGCACGGGCAGAGGCCGCGCGAAGATCCCAACCTCCCGACGACGGTCACGTCTGGCTGTCGCGCGGCGAGGCGGCCGCGGTGATCGGCGTCAGCGTCAGCCGTTTGAATCAGTTCGTGCAAGCCGACCGGCTTCCCTATGTGCGGGCCGGTCGGCGCGTGTGGTTCCGTCGTGAGCACGTCGAACAGTTCGTGGCCAAGCGGGTGTTCGAGGCTCAGGCTGGAGCCATAAGCCGCGACCTCTATGTCTGATCAGGCGAGTGCGTGGACCACACGAACGCACCAGGTGACGACGAGCGGGCATCGACGGGGAACGACAGCGTCCTTGTCTGACGGGGCTCGTCATCACCGCCTGATCGCCGCGACTATGGCCGACGCGGCATAGGCCCGGGGCGTCTTGCGGAAGCAAAGCCTTTGGCTGTGCCCGACTAGCGGTACTTCACGCCCCAAGGACGAACCATCACCCCCCGGCTCCGGACGATCCGCATCACTGTCGAGCGAGCCACACGCTCCCGGTCTGCCACCTCGGCGAAAGACAGGCCCTCGGCGTAGGCCTGGGCGATGCGGTCACGGTCCTGGTTGGTCAGGCGCTGCTGAACGGTCTTCGGGCGAAGGCGGTCGGAAGGCGGCTTGAGTGCGGGACGGGTGTTGAGGTTGACCTGGGCGAGGGCGACAGTGACGTCGCACGACGTCGGCGGCGGACCCACTTGTGATGTGGGTCAGCCGGCGGCGATGATCTCCGCGATCTGCACGGTGTTGAGGGCGGCGCCCTTGCGCAGGTTGTCGTTGCTGATGAAGAGCGCGAGGCCGCGGTCGTCGTCGACGCCGGGGTCCTGGCGGAGGCGGCCGACGTACGACGGGTCCTTGCCGGCGGCCTTGAGCGGCGTCGGGACCTCCTCCAGTACGACGCCGGGAGCCCCGGCGAGGATCTCGCGGGCGCGGGCCGGGGTCATGGCCGAGGAGAACTCCGCGTTGATCGCGAGGGAGTGGCCGGTGAAGACCGGGACGCGCACGCAGATGCCGGAGACCCGGAGGTCGGGGATGTCGAGGATCTTGCGCGACTCGTTGCGGAGCTTCTGCTCCTCGTCGGTCTCGTTCAGCCCGTCATCGACGATCGACCCGGCGAGGGGCAGCACGTTGTAGGCGATGGTCTCGACGTACTTGACCGGCTCGGGGAAGGCGACCGCCTCGCCGTCGTAGGCAAGCTCGCGCGCCTTGTCGCCCGCGGCGGCGACGCCTCCGGCCAGCTCGTCGACGCCGGCGATGCCGGAGCCGGAGACCGCCTGGTAGGACGACACGACCAGCCGGCGCAGCCCGGCCGCGTCGTGGAGCGGCTTGAGGACCGGCATCGCGGCCATCGTGGTGCAGTTGGGGTTGGCGACGATGCCGCGCCCCGCCTCGATCACCGACCGCATCGCCTCGGGGTTGACCTCGGAGACGACGAGCGGGATGTCGGGATCTCTACGGAAGGCCGAGGAGTTGTCGACCACGATGACGCCCGCGTCGACGAACCGCGGCGCGAGGGCACGGGAGGCGGTCGCGCCGGCCGAGAACAGCGCGATGTCGAGTCCGGCGGGATCCGCGGTCTCGGCGTCCTCCACGACGACACTCCGCACACCGTCGGGACCGTCGTACGCGAGCACCTTGCCCGCCGAGCGGACGGAGGAGAAGAACCGGATCCGCCCGACCGGGAAGCCCCGCTCGGCGAGGATCTGGCGCATCGCGACGCCGACCTGACCAGTCGCGCCGACGACCCCGATGTTCACGGTCGAGCCGCTCATCGCCCGGTCCCGCCGTAGACCACGGCCTCGACCTCGTCGGCGTCGAGCTCGAAGGCGGTGTGCGTGGCGCGAACGGCGTCGTCGACCTGGTTCTCGTCGACGATCACCGAGATGCGGATCTCGGAGGTCGAGATCATCTCGATGTTGACGCCGGCGGAGGCGAGGGCGGCGAAGAACCGCGCGGTGATGCCGGGGTGGCTGCGCATGCCCGCACCGATCAGCGACACCTTGCCGACCTGGTCGTCGTAGATGAGCTTGTCATAGCCGACCTCCTCGCGGACCCGGGCCAGCGCGCTCATCGCGGTCTGCCCGTCGGAGCGCGGGAGGGTGAACGAGATGTCCGTGAGGCCCGTCGCGGCGGCGGAGATGTTCTGCACGACCATGTCGATATTCGTCTCCGCGGCAGCCAGCGCCTCGAAGATCTGCGCGGCCTCGCCGACCTTGTCGGGGACGCCGACGACGGTGATCTTGGCCTCGCTGCGGTCGTGGGCGACGCCGGCGATGATGGCTTGCTCCATGGAGTCACTCTCTTCGGGAACGATCCAGGTGCCCTCCTTGGCGGAGAAGGAGGACCTGACGTGGATGGGCATGTGGTAGCGGCGGGCGTACTCGACGCAGCGCAGGTGCAGGATCTTGGCGCCGCTGGCGGCCATCTCGAGCATCTCCTCGGTGGAGACCCGGTCGAGCTTGCGCGCGGTGGGCACGATCCGCGGGTCGGCGGTGAAGACGCCGTCGACGTCGGAGTAGATCTCACACACCTCGGCGCCGAGCGCCGCGGCCAGGGCCACCGCGGTGGTGTCGGAGGCGCCGCGACCGAGCGTGGTGATGTCCTTGGTGTCCTGCGAGACACCCTGGAAGCCGGCGACGATCGCGATCGCCCCGTCGGACAGCGCTGCCTCGATGCGGCCCGGCGTGATGTCGATGATCTTGGCCTTGCCGTGCGCGGAGTCGGTGATCACGCCGGCCTGCGAGCCCGTGAACGACCGCGCGCTGTGGCCGAGCTGGGCGATCGCCATCGCGACGAGGGCCATCGAGATCCGCTCGCCGGCGGTCAGCAGCATGTCGAGCTCGCGCGGCGGCGGCAGCGGCGTCACCTGCTCGGCGAGGTCGCGCAGCTCATCGGTCGTGTCGCCCATCGCGGACACCACGACGACGACGTCGTTGCCCCGCTTCTTGGTGTTGACGATCCGCTGCGCCACGCGCTTGATCCCGGTGGCATCGGCCACCGAGGAGCCGCCGTACTTCTGCACGACAATGCCCACGGCTTCGAACCTCTTCGACGAGTCTTGAAGGACAGTGCGCGCCGTTGCACACCATGGCCACCCGAGTCTAACGGGGAGGGTACGACGCCCTTCCGCACGTCTCAGGGCCTCGACGCGGGCGCACGTCCCTCGCGCCCGGCTCGACCGACGAGCGGCCGATCCTCGGTGGCCGAGCCGCGAGCGCAGCGAGCGTGTCGAGACCTGACCCTCAGATGACGGGACTCTCCGTCAGCATCTCGTCGGCCGCGGAGACCTGGTCTGAGTCGAGGTCGGCGTCGACGTCGAGCCGGTCGTGGGAGACGACCGACAGCAGTGCGTTGAGGGCGGCGCCGGCGAGGTTGCCCCAGTTGGCGACGTAGGAGAACTGCCACCACCACAGCGCCTCGGCCTCGTTGCCGAGGCGGTAGTGGCGCAGCCCGTTCTCCAGGTCGGAGGCGATGCTCGCCAGGTCGTCGGAGAGCTGGCTCTCGACCACCTCGGGCACATAGGGGTCGAAGACGAAGGAGTAGGTGTCGACGTTGCCGAGCATCTCCGCCAGCCGCAGGCGCAGCGCGTCGACATCTGCGTCGGGACCGACGTCGGGTTGGTACTCCTCGACCGGGGTGATGTCCTGCATCGCCCCGAGCCGGGCGCCGGCGAGCAGCACCTGACTGATCTCCAGGAGCAGCAGCGAGATCGCCCGCCCCGCGTCGCCCTCGGCGGCGATCGCCCGCAGGGCGAGCAGGAAGCTCTCGACCTGGTCGGCGATCTGCGCCGCGAACTCGTCCTCCACCTGCCTCGCATCGAAATTCGTCATCGTGCGTTCACCCTTCCCGCGAAAGCTCGACCGAGTGTCACTTCGTCGGCGTACTCGAGGTCGCCGCCCACCGGCAGGCCACTGGCCAGCCGGGTCACCTTGATCTCCAGCGCGTGCAGCATCCTGGTCAGGTACGTCGCGGTCGCCTCGCCCTCGAGGTTGGGGTCGGTCGCGAGGATCACCTCGGTTACCGTGCCGTCCGCGAGCCGGCCGAGCAGCTCCTTGATGTGGAGCTGGTCGGGGCCGATGCCCTCGATCGGCGAGATCGCGCCACCCAGCACGTGGTAGCGGCCGCGGAACTCCCGGGTCCGCTCGATCGCGACGACGTCCTTGTACTCCTCGACCACGCACAGGACGGCGGGCTCGCGACGGGGGTCGCGGCAGATCCGGCACTGGTCGTCCTCGGCGACGTTGAAGCAGATCGTGCAGAACCGCACCCGGTCCTTGACCGCGATCAGGGTCTCGGCGAGCCGGCGTACGTCGGTCGGCTCGGCCTGCAGCAGGTGGAAGGCGATGCGCTGCGCGCCCTTGGGGCCGACGCCCGGCAGCCGGCCGAGCTCGTCGATGAGGTCCTGGAGGATGCCTTCGTACATGGCTCAGTCCTGAGGCGGTGGGGTGAAGCCGAGCTGGCCTCCGGGGCCCGGCGTACCCCCGGGGTCGTCCTGACCGAGATCACCCCGGCCGAGATCGCCCCCGCCGAGATCACCCCCGCCGAGATCACCCAGACCGAGGTCGCCGAAACCCCCGAGACCCTGGCCGAGCGGTCCGAGCGACTCGGCGGCGAGGCGCTCGGCGGCGGCCTTGCCGTCGCGGTAGGCCGCGATGATCAGGTCGGTGAGGTCCTCGAGGGAGGACGGGTCGTCGCCGTCGACGGTGCCCGGGGCGATCCGGATCCCCTTGATGTCGCCCGCTCCGGTCAGCGTCACGGTCACCGCGCCACCGGCCACCGAGCCCTCGACCGTCGTCTCGAGGAGGCGCTCCTGGGTCTCTTGCAGCTGCTCCTGCAGCTGCTGGGCCTGCTGGAGCAGCGCGTTCATGTCGAAGCCGCCGGCTCCGAACGGGTTGTCAGTCATCTGCGCTCCTCATCTCAGGTCACGACCAGTGTGGCACCGACAGCCGACCGTCGACCCGGGGACCCTCGCCGGTCGAGCCGGTCGAGCCGGTCGAGCCGGTCGCGAGGGACGAGCGACCGAGTCGAGACCATCCAGCGGCGTCTTCGCGCATCACGTGTTGGGGATCTCGTCGATCACCTCGGCACCGAGAGTGCGCTTGAGCAGCTCGGCGGTGTCGAGGCCGTCGTCGTCGAGGTCGGGGTCGTCGGGGTGACCCTCGTCATCGGAGTACGGCGAGCCCCCCGGCGAGCCTCCGGCAGTGGGGCGGCCGGAGTCGCCGGAAGATGACGCATGGGCGGCGGCCGGCCGCACGGGCGACTCCGCCGAGCCTCGACCTGCATCGGCGCCGGCGCCGGCGCCGGCGGAACGGTCGTGCGGGACAGCCGCCCTCGCGGCCGGACCACCGGGACCGGGCCCGGCGTCGGAGGGCGGCGGGTCGGTCACCGCCCAGTCGGGCGGACCGTCGGGCGCGACCACCTCCGTCGGAGGCGACGCGGCCGGGCCGACCGACGACCGCACCGGCGCGGGCGGGAGGTCAGTCTGACGCGGTGGCTGTGCGCCCCCCGGGTCGGCGCCCGGACTGACGATCGCCTCGATCCGCCAGTCGACACCGAACTCGTCGATCGCCGTCTGCCGCACCACCTCCTCGCAGCCCGAGCCGACGAACGACTCGCGCGCACCGGAGTTCTTGAAGCCGAGGGTCAGCACGTTGCCCTCGACACCGATGACCTGGGAGTTCTGGGTGAGGTGCACCCAGGCCAGGCGGCGACGCAGCTTGGTGGCCTCGACGATGTCGGGCCAGATGCGGCGTACGTCGACCAGGCTCAGCCCACCCGCCGGCTCCGCAGCGGACGGGCCAGGTGCAGCCGGAGCCTGCGCCGTCTCGACGGGAGCAGATGCCGTCTCGGCCGGCCCCGGCGACGGCACGGCCGGAGCCGGCAACGGCACGGCCGGAGCCGGCGTCGTCTCTCCCTGAACCGGCGCCGTCTCGACCGGAGCCGGAGTCGCCTCCCCCTGAACCGGCACCGTCTCGACCGGAGCAGGAGTCGTCTCTGCGGGAGCCGGAGCCGTCTCGACCGGAGTTCGCGCCGCCTCGACGGGTGACGGTGGCGGAGGGCTCGCTGGCGACGTGCCGACGGAAGGAGGGCCCCCGCCGATGCTGACCCGCCGCTCGAGGCGGTCGAGCCGGGCGAGCACGCCGTCGGTCGAGTGGTCGGCGCCGGGCAGCAGCACGCGCGCGCAGATGAGCTCGAGCAGCAGCCGGGGCGCGGTGGCGCCGCGCATCTCGGTCAGCCCGGTGGCGACAAGGTCGGCGGCCCGGCTGAGCTCGGCGGCACCGAAGCGGGCCGCCTGCGCGGCCATCCGCTCGCCCTGGTCGGGGGCGAGGTCGAGCAGCCCGGTCGAGGCGGCGTCGGGCACCGCCGCCATGATCACCAGATCGCGCAGGCGGCGCAGCAGGTCCTCGGCGAAGCGGCGCGGATCCTGGCCGGTCTCGATCACCTTGTCGACGACACCGAACACCGAGCCGCCGTCGCCCGCCGCGAACGCGTCGATGACCTCGTCGAGCAGCGAGTCGGGGGTGTAGCCGAGCAGGCCGGTCGCGAGCTGGTGGGTGATGCCGTCGGGCCCCGCGCCGCCCATCAGCTGGTCGAGCACCGAGAGCGTGTCGCGCGCGGACCCGCCACCGGCACGCACGACCATCGGCAGCGCCGCCGGCTCGATCTCGACGCTCTCCTTCTCGCACAGCTCGGAGAGGTAGGACGTCAGCAGCCGCGGCGGGATCAGCCGGAAGGGATAGTGATGGGTGCGCGAACGGATCGTCGGCAGCACCTTGTCGGGCTCGGTGGTCGCGAAGATGAACCGCAGGTGCGGCGGCGGCTCCTCGACCAGCTTGAGCAGCGCATTGAAGCCCGCCGTGGTGACCATATGGGCCTCGTCGATGACGTAGACCTTGTAGCGACTGCTCACCGGCGCGAAGAAGGCCTTCTCACGCAGGTCTCGCGCGTCGTCGACACCACCGTGGGACGCAGCGTCGATCTCGATCACGTCGAGCGACCCGGGCCCGCCGCGCGCGAGGTCGCGACAGCTTTGGCACTCCCCGCAAGGATCGGCGACCGGCGCCTTCTCGCAGTTGAGCGCGCGCGCCAGGATGCGCGCGCTGGTGGTCTTGCCACAGCCGCGCGGCCCGGAGAAGAGATAGGCATGGTTGACCCGGTTGCCGGCGAGCGCCGCGCGAAGGGGCGTGGTGACGTGGTCCTGCCCGATGACCTCGGCGAAGGTCTCGGGTCGGTAGCGGCGGTACAGCGCCAGCGGGGTCTCCACGTCCTGCACCCTAACCGTGGCTTCCGACAGCCGACAGGGCGAGGGACGGGTCGTCCACACGCACGGGTTCGCCGTACCGACGCCGCGAAATGAGAGGCCCCCCGCGTACCCGGAAGAGCCCACCTGCCCTTGCTGCCTTCCGGCCCTGGGGGAGTTCAGTGAGGTACCGCCACGCGGGGGGTTGCCGGCGAGTCTAGGTGAGCGGAGGTACGCCGGCCAAAGCCGCCCGCACCCGCCTCGCCCCTCGTGGCTCCCCGCGGTTCGGTGCCGTTGGCCTGATTTCACCGGCCCCGCCTCCCACCGGTACCCTCCTCGACGGAGGATTCGCCTAGTGGCCTATGGCGCTCGCTTGGAAAGCGGGTTGGGTTAACAGCCCTCAGGGGTTCGAATCCCCTATCCTCCGCTCGGAGGCGCCCACTCCAACCGCGAGGTCAGTCGATCTCGACGGGAGGGGTGGGCCCACCCTAACCGCCGATTGCGAGGCGCTGCATGAGAGCAGCCGTCGCTTCCTCGTCGACGTCGCAGCGATACGGCGCGGCCTTCTCGGCCAGCACTTCGGGGTCGGGGAACTCGTCGAGGTCGCCGAGCCAGCGAAAGAAGGTCTCCAGGCCGGCCGGTGAGATCAGCTCCAGCACCGATGCCGGTTCATCGCCTGCGTTCCAGAAGGTATGCCATTGACCACGAGGCTTGAACAGCAGGTCGCCCGGCGCCGCGACCACCTCCGTGCCGTCCAGTACGGCGCCGATGCGGCCGGAGAGGACGTAGGTGTACTCATCCTCGAGGTGGTGTCGGTGCATCGGCGCCGCAAGCGCGCGCGGCGCGAACACGTGCTGCACGAGCGCGAACCGCTGCTCGGTGTCGACGCCGTCGACCATGAACCGGTCGGTGACCTGACCAGGTGCGGGTTCCACGAGGCCCTCGTGCGGGCGCAGGAGACGCACAGTGGGATCCAGGCCGGGTGTCATGAGGTGACCGTAGACCGCCGTCGACGGGCAGGGAATACCAGTTCTCTGGGGGTCGTGGCGAGCCGGACCGCCGTAGGTTGGAACCATGGAGACGCGGGCCGAGCGTGCCAAGCAGCGGCTGACCGAGCTTGGCGCCCGGCAGACCGACCTGGCGACGTTCTGGCGCGAGGCCTCGGTGGCCATCGGCGACGCCGTGCCGCACTACTGGGTGCCTTGCTGGTACACCCTGGACCCCGGCTCGCAGCTGATCACCAGCCACTTCCACGAGGGCCTCGACCAGTACCCGGAGGAGTGGTTGCAGGCCGAGTATCTCGACGACGATGTCAACCAGATCCTCGACGTGGTCCGGTCCGAACGTGGCCTCTCCACCCTTCACGAGCTCACCGGCGGCGACCCGTCCGGGACGCTGCGGTGGCAAGCGAATATCGCACTCGGTGGCGACCAAGAGCTGATTCTTGCGCTCCGCACGAAGGCCGGCGAGGCCTGGGGCGCGCTCGGCCTGTACCGCGAGACTGGGGCGCCGATGTTCGACGCGAAGGAGGAGCGATTCCTGCTCGACGTCGCAAGCGGCCTCGCTGAAGGTGCACGACGCGCGCTGCTCTACGGGGAGGCACTCGATCCGGACTGGCCGGACGGCCCCGGTCTGCTGATATTCGGCAGGGGCGGAGAGCTCGAGTCGGCGACCGGCGCGGGCGCCCTGCTGTTGGAGCGGCTCGGGAACCCCACCGCGGTGCGGGCCGTGGCCGGTGCCGCGGCCCGCGGGGCCGGCCCCGCACGGAGCCGGGTCCGTCTCCAGAACGGTCCGTGGCTGTCCCTGTCCGCCGCGCGGCTGCTCGGAGATGACCGCGTGGCTGTGCTGATCGAGCCGACGCAGCCGGCACGGATCTTCGACCTGGTGATGTCCGGCCACGGACTGACCCCGCGCGAGCGTGAGGTGGTCGAGGAGGTGCTCGGGGGCTCGACCGAGCAGATCGCCCGCGCCCTCGCGCTCTCGCCGCACACGGTCCAGGAACACCTGAAGTCGATCTTCGACAAGCTCCGGGTGCGCAGCCGCCGCGAGCTGGTCGCGCAGGCCTTCTTCACCCACTACGCACCACGCTTCCGCGACAACGAGGAGCGGGTCGAGGGGGGATTGCCGATGCGGGGCAACCCCGCTGCCAGCACTCAGTGATCCCGTCAAGGGGGCACGCAACGATCGTCCCGAGGCAACCGGGTCGTCTCCGCACTTGCAACGCGTGCACCCGACCTGCCCGCCAGCACGCCGTACGGCACGTCCCACTCAGGGCTTGCATGTCGGGGGGCGCCCGGACCTGCCCGCCCTCCGGCCGACCTGCAACCCCGCACGCGCTGCTGCAGGTCGCACCCACGGGTTGCAAGTCCGGGGAGTCCGGGGAGTCCGGGCAAGTCCGGGGAAGTCCGGGGATGGCGGCGCACCGATGCATGGAGTCCGGCGCGTTGGGCACTGCCCAATAGACCCGCTCACGCCGGAGAGGCGGTCGCAAGTGGCCGCCCCCACAGATGTGTGAGCCGAGCTTGGGAGGTTTCGAGATGCCCGGAAAGCTGTCGTTCCTGGCCGGTTTCGGTGCCGGCTACGTGCTGGGCGCCCGGTCGGGCCGCGAGCGCTACGACCAGATCGCGCACAAGGCGCAGGAGGTGTGGCATGACCCGCGTGTGCAGGCGAAGGCCGAGCAGGCCCAGCACGTGGTCAAGGAGAAGGCCGGCGAAGCCGGCTCCAAGGTGACCGAGAAGGTCGGCGAGAAGCTCGGCTCCTCGCACTCCGGCTCCTCGCACTCCGGCTCCTCGGCGACGACCGGCACCGTAGGCGGTCCCGCGTCGTGACCCACGGTTCCGACCCGACGCACGTCCGTGCTGCGACGTCGGCGGACCCCTCCACCGGACAGCTCGTATCGCAGCTGTCCCGCGAGGTGTCGCAACTGGTCCGCGACGAGCTGCGGCTGGCGCAGGTGGAGGTCTCCGGGAAGGCGAAGCAGGCCGGCATCGGTGTCGGGATGTTCGGCGCCGCCGGCGTCCTCGCCCTGTACGGCGTCGGCGTACTCATCGCGGCCGCCATCCTGGCGCTCGCGCTCGCGGTCGACGCCTGGCTCGCCGCCCTCATCGTCGGCGTCGTGATCCTCGTCGCTGCCGGCGTCGCCGCGCTGTTCGGGAAGAAGCACGTCTCCGAAGCCGCACCACCCGTGCCCACGCGGGCCATGGAGAACATCAAGCGCGACGTCGACACCGTCCGCCACCCCCACGGCCACTGACCTGCCGGCGACCCGCGCCCGGACACGAATGAACCAGGAGCTTGCGATGAGCGACACCTACCGCCGGCACGCGCCCGGCACCCGTGACGACAGGGACCGGGACAACGGCGGCCCGGAGATGGTCGCCGTGGAGGCCGACATCGAGCGCACTCGTGCCGACCTCGCGCGGACCGTGGACCTGCTGGCGGCCAGGCTGGACGTCAAGGCCCGAGTACGGAGCCGGGTCAGCGAGACCACGGAGCGCGCCACCGCACGGATCCGGTCGCTGCGCAAACGGGCGACCACCGCCGACGGCCGGCCGGCGCCGGTGACGATGGCCGTCGGCGGAGGCGTGGTGGCCGGCATCGCCGTGCTGGCACTGGTGGCGATCCGGCGACGTTCGGCGAGGCGCCGGCGCGGCCGGCGGTGGCGCTGATGGCCGGCAGGCGCACACGGGAGAGCCTCACGGCCGGCGAGGCTCGGGAGGGCCACGCCTCCGATCATGCCGATCCGGAGGAACACCGGGAGGCCGACAAGCCGGCCTCACCCGGCGACCTGACCAAGCCCTCGCGGTCGTACGTCGTCCGCAAGACCGTCCGCGAGTTCTCCGACGACCAGTGCACCGATCTTGCCGCAGCGCTCACGTACTACGCGGTGCTCGCACTGTTCCCGGCCGCCGTCGCCCTTCTCTCCCTGGTCGGTCTGGCCGGTCAGGGTCAGGAGACCGTCGACACGTTGCTGCAGATCCTCCGCGACGTCGGCGCATCCGGCGCCGCCGAGACCCTCGGACCGACGCTGACCGAGCTCAGCAACACCGGGAGCGCCGGACTCGGCCTCGTCATCGGCCTCGCCGTCGCGCTCTGGTCGGCATCGGGGTACGTCGGCGCGTTCGGCCGCGGCCTCAACCGCATCTACGAGATCGACGAGGGCCGCCCCATCTGGAAGCTGCGCCCCGCGATGCTCATGGTCACGGTCATCACCGTCCTCCTGACCGCGGCGGTCGCCCTCGGTCTGGTCCTCACCGGCCCCGCCGCCCAGGCCGTCGGGGACGCCATCGGTGTCGGCTCCACGATCGTCACGGTGTGGAATATCGCGAAGTGGCCGGTCCTGCTCTCCCTGGTCGTCCTCATCGTGGCGCTGCTCTACTACGCCACGCCGAACGTCAAGCAGCCCAAGTTCCGATGGATCAGCATCGGCGCGGTCGTCGCGATCCTCACCTGGGGTCTCGCGTCTGCGCTGTTCGGGCTCTACGTCGCGAACTTCTCCAGCTACGACAAGACCTACGGATCGCTGGCCGGGGTCATCGTGTTCCTGCTGTGGCTGTGGATCACCAATCTCGCGCTCCTGTTCGGTGCCGAGCTGGACGCCGAGCTCGAACGCGCCCGCGAGCTCCAGGCGGGCATGCCCGCCGAAGAGATCATCCAGCTCCCCGCCCGCGACACCCGCAGGAGCGACAAGGCCGCGGAGAAGGAGCGCGACGACATCGACCGCGGCCGCCGCCTCCGGCTGACCCGGGGACGCGAGCAGGACGCCGACGACTCCAACGAAGGATGGACGCGATGAAGCCCGAGAAGCGATCCAGCAAGTCCGCCAAGGTGCTCTACCAACCCTGGGGCCTGGCCGCCAGCCTCCTCGGAGGCATCGTCGCGGGCGAGATCTTCCAGCAGGTGTGGAAGCGCCTCGACCCCGACAGCTCGGATGACCCGCCGAAGCCGCTGCAGTCGGAGTACCGGCTCCGCAAGATCCTCATCGCCGCCGCTGTCCAGGGCGCCATCTTCACCGTCGTCCGCGCGCTCATCGCCCGCGGCGGCGCCCGCGCCTTCGAGCGCTGGACCGGGGAGTGGCCCGGCGACTGACGCCGACCCACCCAGCAGATCCGGCACCGGCCGGCACCGTGAAGGAGAGAAACCATGACCACAGCACGAGACATCATGAGCGTCGGCGTCGAGTGCGCCCCCGCACGACCGACACACTCGTCGACGCGGCGAGGAAGATGTGCGACCTCGAGGTCGGCGCCCTGCCGATCTGCGGTGAGGACGACCGGCTTGCAGGCATGCTCACCGACCGCGACATCGTCCTCCATTGCGTCGCCAACGGCACCGACCCGTCCACCGTCACCGTCGAGGAGTACACGAGCGCCGAGACCGTCACGATCGGCGCTGACGACTCCGTCGAGGAGACGCTTCGCACAATGACCGCGCACGGCGTTCGGCGCCTGCCCGTCATCGACGGGCACGACCTGGTCGGCATCGTCTCCCAGGCCGACGTCGCTCGCAGCCTCCCGGACGCCCAGATCGCGCAGCTCGTCGAAGCCATCTCCTCGGCGCCGGCCAACGGCCAGTAGACCGTCGCATCTAGCTCGGAGAGAAGCTGCTCGCGGCGCAGAACGAGATCTTCGAGACCGAGGGCTGGATCATGCGTGGCGGCTCCATCGTGGATGCCACGATCGTCGCCGCACCGTCCTCGACGAAGAACGCTTCTGGGACCCGCGACCCCGAGATGCATCAGACCAAGAAGGGCAACCAGTGGTACTTCGGGATCAAGGCCCACATCGGAGTCGACGCCGGCACCGGATATGTCCACACGGTCAGGGCCACGGCGGCGAACGTGCACGACCTGGACCAGGTAGCGAACCTGGTGCGCGAGGATGACGAGATCGTCTACGGCCATGCTGGCTACCAGGGCGCGGCGAGGCGGCCCGAGATCGCCGACGACGAGACCCTGTCGAGGATCGACTGGCGGTCGCGGCCCGCAAGGGCGTGCTGAAAACGATGACCGATCACGACCGGGCCGTGGAGTCACGCAAGGCGTCGGTGCGGCCAAGGTCGAGCACCCGTTCCTCATCGTCAAACGAGACTTCGGGTTCGCCAAGACCCCCTACCGCGGGATCACGAAGAACCTCAACCATCTCCACGTCGTGTTTGCCTCGGCGAACTGGCTGATGCGGGCCCGTGCCGTCACCCTCGCGGGATGACGGCCAGGCGTCAGCCTGCCCGAAACCGGCCAGATCCCTCTCCGAACAGAGGCCATGAACGGGAGTGGCGAGGGTGCACTGAGGTCTATCGAAGACCAACCAGCGTCACCACGCGCACTTGACACACCAACTGGCCGGTTGATCAGCGCTTCCCTAAAGGTGTCGGTAGAGGTGACGGAGTTTAGTGCGGGCGTCGCTGGTGGTGAACTGCCGGTGTCGTCGGGCGCGCTTTGATCAGATACTCACACTCACTGCCTCGCCCACGTCGTACGGCAACGGAGGGCGGTCCTGCTGGCATGCCTTGCCGCGAACCGCGAGGTCGCCTGTCGCCAGCGCGCCAGTCGATGTCGGCCAGTTCGAGCCGAGCCTCTTCTGCCGAGCGCAAGCCCAGACGGGCGACCAACATCAGGATCGCGAAGTCACGCATCCCGATCGGCGTGCTGCGGTCGCAACTGTCGAGCAACCTCTGAACGTCGCTGGCGGTGACCGCGACAGGGACGCCGACGTCATGCCAGCCGGCCACCGGCGGCACCGCAATGGCCAACGGCACCGGCGTCCGGCAGGTCAGGTACAAGAACCTCAACAGCGACCGGAGTTCGGCCACTCGTCCTTTGGCGGCACCGACGCTCACTCTGGAGATCTCCTGCAGCAAGAACCGCACCACATGGGCACCAGTCAGCCCGGTGATGAAGTCGTTGCCGTCCTCGCTCGCACGATCGAGCCGGAACCGGCGCGCGAGGTTCTCACAGCGCAGCACGGTCGGGCGGCCAGTCCCCGGTCGACGACCAGCCACCGGTGGTCGTCGACCAAGAACACGCTGACCGGGTCCGATGGTGGAACCGGCTCGGCCACCAGGCCTTCGTGGCACAGACAGATTGCCCTGCAGCGGATTGAAGCTCCGCACGCTAGGCACACGCCGGATGCCCCGCGACAGTCGCTCGACCTGCGACCGCCGAGGAAGCCCAGGCCCGGATCGGCCCGGGCTTCTTGCGCGTATGGGCGCGAAGAGGTCAGTCCTCCCCCGTTCCCGAGTCCGGCGTCCGCGAACCACCCGTTCGGGCCATTCCCCACCCATGCAGTCGGGCGCTATGTTGCGCCAGCGCATCTAGGAAGCCGGGGGTGGACCATGCGACGTGTCGTTGCCGTGTGCTTGTCAATGGTGGCTGGCGGCCTGGGAGTGACGCAGGCCGCGGCGCCACCGGCGTCTGCGGCGTCGTGGGGGCCGGAGGTTCGGATCGCCTACGCCCAGGGCGTCGACATCTTCGTGGCGCATCCCAGCGGCACCGCGCAGGTCAACGTCACCGGAGGCGTCGACGGGTCGGCGTCCGCACCCTCGCTGTCGCGCACCGGGCGCTACGTGTCCTACAAGATCGGCCTCGCGTCGTGGGTCTACGACTTCCAGTCGAACACCCACACCAAGGTGGTCGACGGCGGCGCCGGGCCGGACTTCTCACCGGCCGCCGACACCATGGCCTTCAGCCTCTTCACTCCGTCGCCCAGGCGCTTCAACCTCTTCACCATGAACGCGGACGGCACCGGCCTCGTCAACCGCACGAACGAGACGAGCGAGGCGCTGAACCTGGTCCCGACCTGGGGCGCCGACGGCCGGTCGCTGCTCTACTCGCGCAGTCACGGTGTCCGGGAGTGCCGGGTCGACATGGGCGGGTACGACGACATCCACCACGCCCTCCGCCTCGCCCGCCTGCCGCTCGACGGCGGCGCACCGGTCGAGGTCGCCGGCAACGACGGCGTCAGCATCCACGCCGGCGCCGAGGGCGGCGGCGTGCTCGCGTACGTCGAGACCGACCTCCCGCCGACAGGGGGCGACGGCTACTGCACCGCCACGCCGCCGACGGAGTACCGCCTTGTGATCAACGGCTCGGTCAGCGGTCCGGCGTGGGCCATCCGCCCCTCGGTGAACGCCGCAGGCGATGTCGCGTACACGATGGGGGGCAAGGTCATGGTGGACCCCGCCGGCCCCGAAGGCCCCCAGGAGCTGTTCGGCGGGATGGCGCCGGACTGGGGAGTCGCCTACGGCAGCACCACCGACTGCACCGTCGAGGGCGACGACGAGGACAACCGCCTGCAAGGCACCGACGGCCCGGACGTGATCTGCGGCTACGGCGGCGACGACGTCATCCTCGGACTGGGTGGCGACGACGTCATCCTCGGCGGCCTCGGCGAGGACCAGTTGGTCGGCGGACCCGGGCAGGACACGATCGACGGCGGCGAGGACAACGACGTCGTGCGAGGCGACGAGGGGAACGACGTCCTCCAAGGCGGCCAGGGGATCGACCTGATCACCTACTTCACCTCCCGTCGCAAGCTGGTCGCCGACCTCCGGACGGGGTCGACGTCGTCGGGCGACCACGGCAAGGACCGCGTGACCGAGATCGAGAGCGTCTTCGGCTCCAAGACCGACGACAAGATCACCGGCGACGACAACAGCAACGCCCTGTACGGCGGCCCCGGCAAGGACGTGGTCAAAGGCCTCGGCGGGACCGACCTCCTCCTCGGCAATGCCGGCGACGACAAGCTGCTCGGCGGTGCCGCCGCCGACCTGCTCGAGGACCTGAGCGGCAAGGACCTCCTCGACGGCGGAGGGTCCAAGGACACCTGCTCCGACGACGGTTCCGGCGACAAGCGCCGCTCCTGCGAGCGGGTCGACACCAAAGACCCCAAGAAGACCAAGGGTCCGCGCAAGGGCCCCGGCGAGGGCCCGATCGGCTCACGGTCGACCGCAGCGGAGGCGAGGCAGTTGGCGCCCGGGGCCTACTACTGGAACCTCGGCAACGACGACTTCCTGTTCGTCTACACCCGGGCGACCACGCAGCGGATCGCCTCGCTCGCGAACGCCGCCGGCTGGGAGAGCAAGACCTGCTACTTCATCAGGTTCTCACCCGCACGCGGCGCCTGCTCGGCCGCCGGAGCGCTGAACGCGGTGCAGAAGTACCAGATGCAGTGGTTCCTCTGGAACGCCAAGCAGAACGGCGGCTGCGCGATCGGCATCCTGGACTGGGGTCGCCACGGGGTCAACCAGTTCAAGAAGCGCTGGAAGGTGCGTCCCGCCGAGTCCGCGCGCTACAAGGTCGCGATCGCGTGGGTGACGGCCGGCCGGTTCAGCGACGTGCGGACCAAGGACGGCATCATCCGCGTCACCTGCAGCTGATCGGACGTTCCGACCGAGCCGAGGCCGCCGTCAACGGCGGGCCAGGGCCCTGAGCAGCACGGCGAGCGCGAGGGCGGCGGCGCCGAAGAGCCCGATCCACACCAGCTCGCCCTTGAGGTCGGCCAGCGGGTCGACCGGGGGCCGGGGGGCGGTGGCGGCGACCCGGTCGCTGTCGTCGGCGACGACCGGAGACACGGTGCCGTCGGATGCCGGCGCGAGCTTGCGGCTCAGCGCCTCGACGGGCTGCACGATGCCATGGCCGGTGAACCGGCTGACCGACGACGGCGTGCCGGTCGCGGTCTCGGTCAGGCGCGCGGCGATCTGGCGGGCGTTGTCGCCGGGAAACGCCTGTCGCAGCAAGGCGGCGACGCCCGCCACCTGTGCGGCGGCGAGGAAGCTGTTGACGACCTGCACCACGCACGTGCCGCCGGTGACGGATGCCGACACGGCACCGAAGGTCGGCGCCGCGAGGTCGGTCGCACTGTTGGCGAGGACGAGACCGGTGGCGTCCTCGCCCGAGCCCTCGGCGGTCGCGTTCACGCCGAGCACGCCGGGATAGCCGGCCGGGAAGACCGCGTCCGCTGCGTCCTCCCCGGGCTGAGGGTCGCCGCCGAAGTCGGCGAACAGCGGGTCGTCCTCCTCGACCGGTCGGCCACCGCTCGCGGCGATCACCAGCACGTCGAGCCGCTGCAGTCGACGTACGACGGCACGGAGGGCAGGCGAGCCGGGCACGCCCACGCCCACCACCGCGACCTCGATCCGCCGGGCCCGGGCGGACTCGGCCACCCACGTCAGCCCGGCTGCCAGGTTGGCGGTGTTGGGTGGCGCCATGCCCTCGTCGGGCGCCGGTGCGTCGTAGACCTTCACGTCGATCACGCCGGCGCCCGGGGCGACCCCGACCGCCTTGCCCGACGTCCGTGTCGATCCGGCGATCAGTCCGGCCATCGCCGTGCCGGTCCAGTCGTCCTGTCCGGAGTTGCCGGTCGCGGTGGTGCCCGGGATGACCCGGACCCCACCACCCACGACACCCGAGCTCAGGACGGCGACGTTGATGCCGCGCCCCGGGACGGCCAGGCCGCGCCGGGCGAGGATGTCCCATGCCTGCTGGATCCGCAGCGCGCCGAAGGTGCGGCTGGTCGACTCGGCCATGTCGGGCGGCTGGTCGGAGCGCAGGCCCTCGCAGGCGAACTCCTCCGCGGCCGCGGCCGGCGGGGCGAGGGGTACGACGGGTCCGGCGACACACCCTGCCGCGGCCAGCGCCGCGCCGGCCACCCGGACGCGGCCGGTCAGCCGCACGGCGCCGACTTCTTGTCGTCCGGCCGTGGCGGACACAGGGCCACGTCCTGCGAGAGCGGCACACCGTGCTCGAAGAGCTCCACCCAGGTGTCGGGCACGACCGGCTCCTTGAGGTCCCCGAAGCCGAGCAGGGTCGCGGTCTCATCGCCCTCGAGCTCGAACGACTTGCCCGTGGAGTCCATCAGGAACGGAGTGCCCCGTGCGGTGTCTCCCCAAGCCCCGGACAGCACGTAGGCACCGAGGCCGGGCTCGACCCGCACCGACACCTGGCCGCTCTCGACGGCCGTCGAGGAGGCGGCCTCCGCCGGATCGGCGATCAGCGCGACCTGCGGCGGCTGCCCGGCCCGGGCGGAGAGCTGGAGACAGCGTTCGCCTGTCGCCGGCGCGAGCCTGCCGTCGGGCCAGTTCGCGGCGGCGTACGGCGCCTGCACACGCCCGGAGCCCAGCCGTGTGCTCACCTGGAGCAACTGGGGAACGAAGCCGCCACGACGGTTGGTGTAGACCGCGAGGGCGAACGGGCTCAGGTCGGCCGGCCCGTCGACGGTCAGCACGACCGCCGCCCCGTCGGGCAGTACGACGATGTCGCCGACGCGTCCCTCCGCCGGGATCCCGGAGGAGCCGCCGACGTACGACGCCGGCCGGCCCGCACCGGTGATGCCCATGCTCTGAAAGCCGAGGTCGCCGCCGACCGGAAGCAGGGCCAGGAACCGGTCGCTCACCTCGGTGGCGTAGGTGGACGGCCGCAGGCCGAGCGCGGCCAGCAGGTTGTCGCGCGAGCCGGCGTCGCCGGGCAGCTCGTAGGCGTAGGTGCCGGGCGTCTCGGCGAGCGTCGGGCTCGCCCGCGCCAGCAGGTAGAACCGCCTCCCTGCCTTGACCACCGCGCCGGCACTCGGTGTCGGCGTGACGCGGGGGTCGCGCGCGATGTCGAGCCGGACGCCACGGCCGGTGTCGGTGCAGGCCGTCCAACCGGTGTTGATCAGCTGGCCCGGCGACGGGGGCGCGGCGGGAGCACCGAGGATGCCGATGTCCTCGCCGATCTTCTCCTGGTCGATGGCCGACTGAGCGATCACCTCCGGATCCATGTCCTGACCGATGATCAGCTTCGCGGAGGTGATGTTGATGACCGGCCGCAGCACCGCCGGGTCGGCCTCCTCGGTCACGACGTACGCCGTGCCCCACTCCTTGGAGATGAACAGCCCCGGCTGCGCCCAGTCCTCCGGCGTCTTGCCGGCGAAGATGCCCGCGATCGCCGCACCCGCGACGAGCAGGACGGCGAGCGCGAGCCCACCGACGATCACGCGCCCGGGGCGGGCCGGCTCGACCTCGCGCCCCCCGGGAGCCCCGGAGACGAAGGCGGTGACGAGGCGGCGCCGGCTGAAGGCATGCGCCTCGACGAGGTCCTTCTTGGTGGCCATCAGCTCTGGATGGCCTCGAAGAGACCCGTGGCCACGACCGCCAGGGGCAGGAGCGACACGAGTGCCGTCGACTCGGCCAGGTCGCCGATCCGGCCTCGGCGGATGGACGGTCCGCGGGGTACGAGGGTGAGAGCCAGGAGCACGGCCCCGGAGACGGCGAGCACCACGGAGGTGGCCGGCCGCCAGTCCGGATGGAGCCACAGCACCGACACCGCGACGACGCCGAGCCCGACAACTCCGGAGACCAGGCCGACCAGCACCTCGGGGCTGGTGCGGTACTGCCGGGTGCGAAGCATCACCACGAAGCACGCCATGACGGCGAGCAGTGTCCCCGCGACCCCGCGGGACACCGCCAGGGGCGCGACCAGGACCAGCAGGAGCCCGACCGCCGCGCTGACGGCGACCAGGATCTCGTGGGCGGTGCGTGCGTCCTCGGCGACCTGCTCGGGCTCGACCGGCCTGGGGTCGGCGGTGATGTCGGCGTCGGAGTAGACCTGGTCGACCTTGGTGCCGGTCGCGCCGAGCGCGAGCCAGGGCAGCACGCTGCCGGCGACGACCACAGCGACGAGGACCGTGGTGAGAGTGACGGCCGCATCGACCGTGTCGGCGTGCACGAGGAGACCGGTGACGCAGAAGATCGCGCCCACGAGCACCAGTGGCAGCACGAGGGCGCGACCGGAGCCGACACCCACTGCCGTCACCAGCCCGACGCCGAGCACGGCACCGGCAGACATCGCGATCGGCTGTCCGAGCAGAGGGCCCGCCGGGGCGAACATCAAGCCGGCGATCGCGGCGTATCCGGCGGCGACCCAGGCGACCGCGACCGCCGCCTCCGGCTCCGCCTCCGCACGGCTGAGCACGATCGCGCCCACGACCAGGACGGCGGACACGAGAGCCGCGGCCGTCGCCGCCAGGTCGGAGCCCTGGATGAGCAGGGCTGCACCGCCCAGGGCGAGCAGCAGGGCCGCGGCCCACAACGCGGTACGGCGTCCCGCCGCCGGCTCCCACGGCTTGAGGTCGTGCTCCACCACATCGGTCATCGCCTCCACGACGTCGTCGTAGACCCGGGGAGCTGGGTCGTCCACGCCGGCCGTGACGGTGACCAGGCCGCCGTCCTCGACGCCCTGGATGAGCAGGCCCGAGTCGTCCGCGAGCTGCCGGCCGTCCGCGGTGACGAGGCGGTAGCCGCCGTACACCGTCGCGCTGTCGAGAAGGCCGACCGACCGCGCCAGCTCCGGCACGAGTTCGGCGACGGGGACCGATCCGGGAAGGACGAGGTCGACCCGCCGGGTCGACGAGGCGACCGTGACC
This sequence comes from uncultured Actinomycetota bacterium, assembly GCA_963767345.1. Classification (GTDB taxonomy): domain Bacteria; phylum Actinomycetota; class Actinomycetes; order Propionibacteriales; family Nocardioidaceae; genus Nocardioides. The sequence continues at coordinate 1,277,630 of CAVYDO010000003.1, read as the reverse complement.
CTGACCAGGTTGGATGCGCTGCCTGCGGGCGCGCGGACCACGCCGTTCCCTGGCGGCGACTGGCTCACGGGGGTCCTCCAGGCAGCTCGATGGTGCGAGCGATCTCTCGCTCGTTGCCACCAGACTCTCTCACCGAGGTCGGCGGTGTTTCCAGCCGGAGCAGGCTACCTGCTCTCCGGCCATGCCTCTGCGAGCATGGTCTCAGCCGAGCACTCCGGTGCCCGCACCCTCGTCGCCGAGCCAGTCGTCGCGCTCCTCCTCGCGCTCGAACGGGTTGCGCCGGTCGCGCTCCCCACGCCGGACGGGCGTCGCACGGACCATGTTGCCGAAAGTACGGCGGCCACCGCCGCGACCCCCCGATCTGTCGCCGCCACCCATGCCCATACCCATGCCGCCACCCATGCCGCGGCCGGCGTACGGCGCTGCCGCGAACGGACGGCTGCCTGCCGCGGAGGCCGGCTTGGCCAAGGCGGTGGCGTCCTTGGCCAGCGGCGTCGGCTCGAGTGGTTTGGCCGGACCGGACCCGGCCCGACCGAACAGATGCAGCAGGCCGCCTGCCATCAACCCGCCAAGGGCCGGGGCGCCGCCGTGCAGCGCGCCACCGGAAACGCCGCCGGGAACACCTCCGGCATGCGGAGCCGCCACGCCAGTGAGCTCGGTGCTCGCCTGACCGTGCTCGGGCAGCTCCCCGCATTCACCTGCGCCGACCGCCGGCACGGGCGTGACCGGCGCCTTCATGATCGGGAGGGTTTCGACCGGCTTGGGTGCGACCGGGGCGGCGTCCGTCTCGCGGCCGTCGACGGCCCTGCCCCGGCGCCCGCCTGATTGCTCACCGGGACCGCGACCCATAGGAGACGGCTGGCGCCGGGAGCGGCCGTAGTGGTTGACCATGGCTGAGGAGATGACACCGGGAACGGCCACCGACACGGCCGGCAGATAGCCCGGGGGCCGGTCGGGGGTCGCGCCCGAGTGCGTGCCCTCGAGTGTCTTGCCCGCCTCGAGGAACTCCTGGTTGAGCGCGACCAGTGCCAGCCGCGCGGCCTCCTCGCGCTCCGCGGCCTTCTGCTGGAACTGGGTGTGCTGCCGTTGGAACCTCGCGGCGGCCCTGATGCCCTGAGGTGACTCCCACCCATCGACGGGAGGGGCGCCCTTGAGCGGCTCGTAGATCTGGGTCTGCTCGAGCGGCGTGAGCACCGCTCTGGCCTCCTCGATCGCGGCCCGGACCCGGACCAGGGCCGACTCGGCGCGCTCCATGCGCTCCGCCCGGGCAAGCGCGCGGGCGGCCGCGCGCCGCATCGCGCCGACCGACTCGACCCCGGACTCGGTGTTGAGCCCGGCGCGAACGTCGGGGATCGCGTGCACGAGGGTCTCCTGCACGGTCCGCAGGTCACGGGCCCGGTTGGACCACTCCAACCGGGACGCCTCGATGTCGCTCGGCCGGGCGCTGCCGACCACCGCAGCGAGCTTCGTCTGCCAGTAGCCGACCGTCGGCGTGGTCGCCTCGATCACCGCCGGCGCCGGCGGGGCGCCCTGATCGGGAAGGCCCGGACTGACTGCGCCTGCCTTCGTCATGCCTGCACCCCCGTCTCTCCCGGCCCGGTGACCGAGCCCGGCACCGGCGTCACTCCGCGCCGCGCGCCCGGACTCTCGAAGCCACCGAGCGCGATGCTCTGGAGCATTCGCAACCGAGCGGCACTCTCCGCGTCGGCGTCGTCGAGCCCCCGCCTGATGTCGTCGAAGGAGTCGAGGAACCCACCGAGCTCCGTGCGGACCTCACCCATCGTCTGCCGGTACTCCGCCCTGGCCACCGAGTGGTGGAACTGGAGGAAGGTCGCGTTGTCGGAGCCGCCGAGGTCGGCCGTGGTGAGTGCGCCGTCGTCGAAGTCCTGGACCCCGTCCAGAGCACGGGTGAGCTTGCGCCGGACCTCCTCCATCGGGGTCACGTCGTACGCGATGACGTCAGGTTCGAGGCGGGTGTCGTCGGCTGGACGATTCATGGAATGTCGTCTCCTGGTCGGGTGGTACTCGCGCGGGCCGGGAAGCGCGCTGCCGAAACGCGCCGAAGGCCGACGACCCGACGGTCATCGGCCCGCGGCGTCAGGTCACTTGGGGATCTTGATGCCGCCGATGGCCGCGGCGCGCATCCGGTCGGTCATGATGAACTGCTGGTTGGTGGCCTCGACCTGCCCGGACTGGAGCTCGAGGTGCGACCTCATCGATTGGATGGTGACGTCCCAGTCCTTCTTGGCGATGAGGTAGGCGTCGTACTGCTCGCCGGTCCAGCCCCTGGCGACCTCGTTCTGGACGAAGTTCTCGAGCTCGTTGAGGCGAATGTCGATGCGCTTTGCCGCGTTCTTGAGGTTCTCGGCGGCGGCGAGCATCTGGCCGTGGTTGATGCGGAGAGTCATGATCGGTTGTCCAATCTGGAAGTCGGTGGTGGTTCTCGGAGTCGAGGGGATCGTGAAGTCAACTGGTGCGCGACCCTCGAGTGGTCACATGGCGCCCATCTTGCGCTCCAACTGAGCAAGGCTGGCGCCTTCGAGGAAGTCGGTCTCGTTGTTCCTCTTGTCGGTCTCGGTCAACTCGGCCTCGAAGAGGTCGAGGACGGAGACGATCCGGTCGCACTTCTGGTCCCAGCTGAGGACCATGTTGCCGAACGCCGTGCCCGACTGGCCCATGAACTGCTCCTGCATGGGCGACAGGTCGGTGCCGAGGTTGCGGCGGATGATGTTGAGATCACTCCGGCAGCGGGCGACCTCGCCCGCGATCCGCTTGACTACGCCTTCGCCTGCCTCGAGTGTCATGCGATTCACTCCCCTTGCCTTGGTCTGCCCGACGTCAGCCGCCGGGGATCTGGTCTGTGTCGATTCGGAGGTGGTGTGACCGTCCGGACAACCAGGCATCTACCCGGCCAGCCGGGGCTGAAACATCGCGGTCGGGGATTTCCACAGGCGCCGCGATCGATCAGCGCGTAGCAAGGCCCGAGACGAGTTCCATCAGCTCGCGGAACAGCGACGTCGCCATGAAGAGCAGCGCGACCGCGAACGCACCGGCGAGCGACTCCGCGAGCTCCGCCCGCCGCGACCACCAGACCGACCGCCAGCCTCGGCCGGTGGCCACCGCGGCGGCGACCATGACCATCCCGATGCCGGCGGCCACCCCGAAGCACGCGTAGCGCCATCCGTCGCCGGCGTCGGGCAGCACCGCCAGCGCGAGTGCCAGCCACGACCAGAGACCCGCGATGCGCAGCAGCCTCCGGGCGAGCCCGTGGCGATAGCTGCGAGCGGCGAGGAGCAGCGCGGCGCCGCTGAAGAAGATCAGCAGACGTGACCCCAGCCGGTCGAGGTCGGGGACGTCGGCGAGGAGCAGCTGCGAGGTGGCCAGCACCGTGACGCCGAGGACGAGAATCGTGGCCGCCGTGACCATCCGGGTCCCTGCGTCCGCGACCTCCTGCACCGCCCGCACCGGCACGACCATCCGTCCCCGGGTGGCGCGGCTCGACACGCGCGCGGACCAGGCGGACACCGCGAGGCGGTCGACGTCGATCAGGTAGTGGTCCGGTACGTCGATCGCGAAGGTCGGCACGAACCGTGCGGCGAGCATCGCCAGCACGACGAGCACTGCCCACAAGGGCGCCGCCGGAATGCCCAGCAGGGTGCCGCCGGCACCGACCCCGAAGACCAGGGACCCCCCGATGACGACGACTCGGAGCCCGGAGTCGCGCGCACCGGTCGCGATGCGAGCCAGCCCCGCGGCGACCGCGGACGCCAGGCCGACCACGCCGAGCAGCCCGGGCCAGCTCGCCGGTTCGGGATCCCAGGCCACCGCCAGCACGATCGCCGCGCCGAGGACCGGTGCGACGGCCGCTCGGTGGCCGGCGTACCGGCCCGGAGACCAGCTGACCATCAGCGCCAGGAGCAGGACCCAGACGACCGGGGACGACCAGCGGTCGCCCTCGACCCCGGCCAGCAGCCCTGCCAGCCCGGATGCCACGGCGGCGACGGCGGCGACGGCGCCCGAGAGCGTGGCGTATCGACCGGACGAAGGGGCCGGCGCGCCGCCGACGACGCCACCGCCGTGCGACCGGCGAGGACGGTAGGCGCCCACCGAGGCGACAAGCAGGTCGCCGGTCTCGATCCTGTGGTCGGCCAGTACACCGTCGGCGGGGAGAGCGCGACCGCCGCGGGTGTAGATGAGTGGGATGGAGGCGAGGCCGGCGATCTCGGCGTACTCGCGCGCAACGTCCCACACCGAGGCGCCCGCGGGGACCACCAGGTCGACCATGCCGGCCGGTCCGTGGACGGTGATGGGGACACCACTCTCGAGCTCGGCGAGTCCAGCCACGAGCAAGCCCTCCTCCATGGTTCCGCGTCGCACAGTAGTCGGTCCTCCGGTTGCCGACCTATCATCGGGCAGCCTGGCAGGCCCGCTGCAGATCGATCACTCCACCACCGACGGACCCCGAGCGACGGAACGGACCGAATGAGCACCACGTTGCGCAACGTGCGGCACGACGAGCCGGAGCTGCCCTCCGGACAGATCGTCCTCCAAGCACCGCCCGAGATCGAGGAGGGCGAGGGCGCCTCCGGGGTGATGATGAACGCCATCCCGATGCTCGGCAGCCTCGGCTCGATCGTCCTCGTGGCGACCATGGGGAGCGCCACCGGCGGACGTAGCTATATCGCCGCGGGCATGTTCCTCTTCGCCACCCTCGGCTTCGTCGTGGTCCAGATCGACCGGCAGCGCAAGCAGCGGATCCAGCAGGTGACCGGCTCGCGCACCGAGTACCTGCGCTACCTCGCCAACGTCCGCAAGGTGACCCGGGAGGCCGCGGAGCAGCAGCGTCGCGCCCTCACCTGGCACCACCCGCCACCCTCGGCGCTGCCGTCGCTCGCCGAGGATCGCAGCCGCGTCTGGGAACGCACACCCAGCCATTCCTACGGCCTACAGGTCCGCTACGGGCTGTCCTCCCAACCGCTGGCGCTCGAGCTGGTGCCGCCGGAGAGCGCACCCCTCGACAAGGTCGACCCGGCCGCTGCCTCCGCACTGCACCGCCTCCTCGTGGTGCACCGCATTCAGCCTGCGCTCCCGGCCAGCATCGACCTCCGGGCGTTCGACGCGGTCGAGATCTGCGGGCCGGAGGAGCGCGCCCGCGCACTCGCCCGGGCCATGATCTGCTCGGCGACCGCCTTCCACCCCCCGGGACAGCTCGTGATCGCCGTGCTGTCCTCCGAGCGCAACCTCGCGCACTGGGACTGGATCAAGTGGCTGCCGCACGCGCAGTCGGCGCGCGAGTCGGACGCGGTCGGGCCCATGCGCATGGTCTCCACCAGCCTCACCGAGCTGGCTGCACTGCTGCCCCAGGACCTCGGGGACCGCCCGCGGTTCGGCGCCGACGAGCGCCCGGCGACTCCGCACATCATGCTCGTCCTCGACGGCGTGCCGCTGCCGCCGGGCAACCACGTGATCCCGCCCGACGGTCTCCACGGCGTCACCCTCGTCGACCTTCCCGACCGCTGGGACCAGCTCGAGGATCCCTCGCGGCTCCGATTGCAGTTCGAGGACCGGGGCCCCGAGGACGGCCGCTGCCCCGTCGAGGCGGTGCGCGTCCGGGAGGCGTCGATCAAGGCGATGGCCGACCAGTGCGACCTGGCGACCGCGGAGGCCCTCGCCCGCCGCCTCGCGCCGCTGCACACCACCACGACCAGCGACAACGAGGTGGTCGCCAGCGACGAGATCGCGGCCCCCAAGGACTTCATGGAGCTGCTCGGCCTGGGTGACGTGCACACGTTCGACCCCGACACCGCCTGGCGACCGCGGCCGGCCCGCGACCGGCTGCGGGTGCCGATCGGTCTCGGCGAGACCGGCGGCATGGTCCATCTCGACATCAAGGAGTCCGCACAGCAGGGCATGGGTCCGCACGGTCTGGTCATCGGCGCGACCGGGTCCGGCAAGTCGGAGTTCCTCCGCACCCTGGTCCTGGGCCTCACGCTCACCCACTCACCGGAGCAGCTCAACCTCGTCCTCGTCGACTTCAAGGGCGGTGCGACCTTCGCGGGCATGAGCGAGATGCCGCACGTCTCGGCGGTGATCACCAACCTCGCCCAGGAGCTCACCCTGGTCGACCGCATGCAGGACGCCCTGTCCGGCGAGATGGTCCGGCGCCAGGAGCTGCTCCGCGAGGCCGGCAACTTCGCCTCGATACGCGACTACGAGCGGGCCCGCGTCGCCGGGGAGAGGCTCGAGCCGCTCCCCTCCTTGTTCCTCGTCGTCGACGAGTTCTCCGAGATGCTCGCGGCCAAACCGGAGTTCATCGACCTCTTCGTCGCCATCGGCCGCCTCGGCCGCTCGCTCGGCCTGCACCTGTTGCTCGCCTCGCAGCGACTGGAGGAGGGACGGCTGCGCGGGCTCGACTCCCACCTGTCCTATCGCGTCGGCCTGCGCACCTTCAGCGCGCAGGAGTCTCGCTCGGTGCTCGGCGTGCCCGATGCCTACGAGCTGCCGGCCAACCCCGGACTCGGCTTCTTGAAGCCCGACCCGACCACGATGCTCCGCTTCAAGGCGGCGTACGTCTCCGGTCCACCCGCCAACGCCCGCCCCCACGTCGTACGCGACGAGGGCGGCCACGTGCAGGGCATCCTCCCCTTCACCATCTCCGAGGTACGGACGATGGAGCCGCCGGTCCCGCTGGAGCCGGCGAGCCCGGAGCGTGGCTCCGAGCCGTCGGAGGACCAGGCCGCCGACTCCGGCAACCAGCCGTCGCTGCTCGACGTCGCGGTCTCGCGGATGGTCGGCCAGGGGCCGCCGGCCCATCAGGTGTGGCTGCCGCCCCTGGACGTCCCCGACACCCTCGACCAGCTCATGCCCGACCTTGCCGAGGACCCCGACCTCGGGCTCGTCTCGCACGCCTGGCGAAGGATGGGCGGGCTGGTCGTGCCCATCGGCACCGTGGACCGTCCGCGCGAGCAGCGTCGGGACGTGCTGACGGTCAACCTCAGCGGCGCCGGCGGACACGCGGCCGTGATCGGCGGCCCTCGCAGCGGCAAGAGCACCCTGCTGCGCACCCTCGTCACCAGCATGTCGCTGACGATGACCCCGCCGGAGGTCCAGATCTTCGTCCTCGACTTCGGCGGCGGCACCTTCGCGCCGTTGGCCAAGCTCCCGCACGTCGCGGGTGTCGCGAGTCGCAGCGAGCCCGACGTCGTACGCCGGGTGATCGCCGAGGTCAACGGCGTCGTCGACCGTCGCGAGGCCTACTTCCGTGAGCACGGGATCGACTCGATCGAGACCTACCGGAGCCGGCGCCGCCAGGGCCGGGCCGACGACGGCTGGGGCGACGTGTTCCTCGTCGTCGACGGCTGGCAGACGTTGCGCTCGGACTTCGACGACCTCGAGTTCGAGCTGCAGGACCTCGCCGCACGCGGACTGACCTTCGGCCTGCACATCATGGCCGCGAGCGGCCGCTGGTCCGACCTCCGGCCGGGCATCCGGGACATGTTCGGGACCAGGCTCGAGCTCCGGCTCGGCGACGCGATCGACTCCGAGATCGACCGGCGGGTGGCCGACCTGGTGCCCAGCGGCCGGCCGGGCCGCGGCATCACCCAGGCCAAGCTCCACTTCCTGGCCGCCGTACCGCGCGCCGACGGCAATCCCGACCCCGAGACGCTCGGCGACGGCGTCGACGCCTTCGTGCAGCGGTCGATCGCGGCCTGGCGCGGTCCGCGGGGCCCCAAGCTGCGGCTGCTCCCCGAGCTCATCACGCTCGACCAGATCCGCAACCAGGCGGAGGGGATGGGCCTCAAGCCTCGGCAGCTGGTGCTGGCGATCAACGAGAAGGAGCTCGCGCCGGTCCCGCTCGACCTCGACGCCGAGCCGCACATGCAGATCTTCGGCGACAGCCAGTCGGGCAAGAGCGCGATCCTGCGCGCCATGGCGCGCGAGATCATGCGCACCCGCTCGCCCAAGGAGGCTCAGATCGTCGTCGTCGACTATCGGCGCTCCCTCCTCGGCGAGGTCCCCGAGGACTACCTGCTCCACTACCTGACCTCCGCCACCCACGCCGCCCCCGCGCTCAAGGACCTGGCGGCCTATCTCGAGTCGCGCATCCCCGGCCCCGACGTGACGCCGGACCAGCTGCGCAACCGCTCGTGGTGGAAGGGCGCGGAGGCCTACGTCCTGGTCGACGACTACGACCTCGTCGCCACCCAGCAGAGCTCACCCGTCTCGGTGCTCCAGCCGCTGATGGCCCAGGCCCGCGACGTCGGCCTGCACATCGTGGTGGCCCGCCGCACCGGCGGTGCGTCGCGGGCGATGTATGAGTCTGTGCTGCAGACGATCCGCGAGCTCGCGATGCCGGGCCTGATGCTCTCCGGCAGCCCCGACGAGGGTGCCCTGATCGGCAACCTCAAGCCCCGGCAGGAGCCCCCCGGCCGCGGCCGGATGGTGACCCGCAGCCGAGGCGTCGAGATGCTGCAGTTCGGGTGGACCGACCCGGCCTTGTAGGCGAGCGGGCGAAGTCACCCCTGTCACGCGTGTCCCAGGTTCACCTGGGATGTTGTCACCTCACCCGGGTTGCAGGCTGGGTGAAGTGACTGTTTCCCAGGTGAACCTGGGACGCGTGTTGCGACCCCGGCAGAGCGATCAGCGACGACCGGTCTTGAACATGCCGCGGGCGATCTCCCGGGCCGCGGTGCGCATGAAGTCCTTGAAGGCACCGGACTTGACGACCTGCTCGACGAGGCCGTCCTCCTCCTTCGGCCGGGTCCGCGAACGACCTGACGTGGTGGGCTTCGGGGCCTTGTCGGCCGCCTTCTCCGAAGCCTCCGACTCGGCCTTGCGGGCACCCGCCTCCAGCTTGGCGGCGAGCATCTCCCGGGCCGACTCGCGGTCGACCGCCTCGGCGTACTTGGCGTGGCGCGGCGACGCCTCGACCGTCGTCTGCATCGCGGCCGGGTCGGCCGGGCCCATCAGCGACTCGGGTGCGCGGAGCCGGGTCCAGGCGACCGGCGTGGGCGCGCCGCGCTCGTTCATGACGGTCACGACCGCCTCACCGATGCCAAGGCTGGTGATGACCTCGCCGAGGTCGTCGTACGCGCTGGTCGGGTAGGTGTTGACGGTCGCCTTGAGTGCCTTCGCGTCGTTGGGCGTGTGGGCGCGGAGCTGGTGCTGGACGCGGGAGCCGAGCTGGGCGAGCACCTCGTCGGGTACGTCGGTCGGGCTCTGCGTCACGAAGAACACGCCGACGCCCTTCGAGCGGATCAGCCGCACGGTCTGCGCGATCTGGTCGAGGAACGCCTTCGACGCGTCGGCGAAGAGCAGGTGCGCCTCGTCGAAGAAGAACACCAGCCTGGGCCGGTCGACGTCGCCGACCTCGGGCAGGTCGTGGAAGAGGTCGGCCAGCAGCCACATCAGGAAGGTCGAGAAGACCGCGGGCCGGTCCTGCAGGTTGGGCAGCTCGACGAGCGAGATGACACCCAACCCGTCGGCGACCTGGAGCAGGTCGGCGGACTCGAACTCGGGCTCGCCGAAGAACGCGTCGGCGCCCTGGTCCTCGAAGCCGATGAGCTCGCGCAGGATCACACCGGCCGTGGCGGAGGACAGGCCGCCGAGCGACTTGAGGTCGGCCTTGCCCTCGTCGGAGGTCAGATGGCCGACCACGGCGCGGAGGTCGGCCAGGTCGAGCAGCGGCAGGCCCTGCTTGTCGGCGTAGTGGAAGACCAGCCCGAGGCTCGACTCCTGGGTGTCGTTGAGGCCGAGGACCTTGCTGAGCAGCACGGGGCCGAAGGCGCTCATCGTGACCCGCAGCGGGATGCCGGTGCCCTGCCCGCCCAGCGCGTAGAACTCGACGGGGTTGCCCCTCGCCTCCCACTGCTGGCCGACCGACTCGGCGCGAGCGGTGATCTTGTCGTTGCTCTCCCCGGGCACACTGAGCCCGGACAGGTCACCCTTGATGTCGGCGGCGAAGACGGGTACGCCGGCCGCGCTGAGCTGCTCGGCGAGCAGCTGCAGCGTCTTGGTCTTGCCGGTGCCGGTCGCACCGGCGACGAGGCCGTGCCGGTTGAGCATCCCTAGCGGGATCCGGATGCGTACGTCGGACAGATCGGTCGCGTTCAGCATGAGCCCGCCCAGCTCGAGCGCCGGCCCCTCGAACTCGTAGCCGGGGGCGACCGCGGCGGCGATCGGGTCCTGCGTCTGGTCTGGCATGGCCGCAGCCTACGGCGGGAGCGCGACATACACTCACGCCGTGATCTTCAAGCGCGTGGGTGACGGTCGCCCGTACCCGGACCACGGGCTCAGCTCGCGCGCTTGGGCCGACGTACCTCCGCGCCAGGTGCGTCTCGACGAGCTCGTCACCACCAAGGGCACGCTCGACCTGGCCGCCCTCCTCGAGGAGGACTCCACGTTCTACGGCGACCTGTTCGCCCATGTCGTGCAGTGGCGCGGCGACCTGTATCTCGAGGACGGGCTGCACCGCGCGCTCCGCGCCGCGCTCCAGCAGCGGCCGCTCCTCCATGCCCGCGTCGTCACGGTGGAGGATCCGTGATCCGGGCCGCCCGCACGACGCTGACCCTGGTCTTCCTGCTCGCCGTCCTCCTCGCCGGCGGGCTCTACGGCTGGACCCGGCTGACCGCACCGCTGCCCAAGGCCGAGGATGCGCCGGTGTGCGAGGACACCCGCATCGAGGCCGGCTCGAAGGTCTACCCCGCCCAGGTGACGGTCAGCGTCTTCAACGCCTCCTCCCGCAACGGCCTGGCCGGGCGCACCATCGACCTGCTCAAGGACGCCGGCTTCGGCTCGGCGTCCGAGGGCAATGCACCCAAGGGGACCAACGTCGAGCACGCTCAGATCTGGACCGACACCCCCGACTCCCCCGACGTCCGGCTCGTGCGGAGCTACCTCGGGAAGAGGAAGACGGTCGTCGTCCCGGGCGAGCGACTCGGCCTCGGTGTGGTCGTGGTCGTGGGCGAGTCGTTCGACAAGCTCGCCAAGGGCAAGCCCTCGACCACGGCCGCCTCGGCCGCCTCGATCTGCAGCCCGCTCGGAAGCTCCGACTAAGGAAGCGCTGACCAACCGGCCAGTCGGTGTGTCAAGTGCGCGTGGTGATGCTCGTTGGTCTCCGATAGACCTCAGTGCACCCTGGCCACTCCCTTCAGGCCCTGTTCGGGGCCATCCCCTGGCCGGTTTCGGGCAGGCTGACGCCTGGCCGTCATCCCGCGAGGGTGACGGCACGGGCCCGCATCAACCAGGTCGCCGAGGCAAACGCGACGTGGAGATCCACGGCCCGGTCGTTATCGGTCATCGTTTTCAGCACGCCCTTGCGGGCCGCGACCCCGCCACTCGATTCTCGACAGGGTCTGGTCGGTGGTCTGGTCGGTGGTCTGGGTCGGTGGTCTGGCCGGTGGTGTGGCCGGCGGCCTGGCCGGCGGCCTGGCCGGCGGAGGACGACGCGGGGTGCGTCGCTTCCCGACAGCCCGACCCGCGTGGGCGACGCAGGGTGCGTCGCAACAAGGTGCGAGCCTCCCTGGAAACGACGCGGGGTGCGTCGCTTGAGGACGCGGCCCTCACCGGAAGCGACGCAGGGTGCGTCGCACGGGGCCACGGCCATCACCGGAAGGGACGCAGGGTGGACGCAGGGTGCGTCACCATCCGACCGCGGTCAACATCCGCGTGGTCGAGCGGATTCGGTCCACCTCACAGCCAGTCGAGCGCCGCCCGTGCCCGTGCGTCCAGGCGACGGCTCGACCGTCGAGGCCGAGGACGAATCGCCCGGCGGGTGGTGGCAGACCGGCGGTGACAGTGAGGCCGGGCGGCGGGAGACACGTGGCCAGACGCCGCCCCGGACTCCCGAAGATCAGCGCTTCCCTAATCCTCTAGCCAGTTGGCGAGGCGGCCGCGCTCGGAGACGGTGCGGAGTCGGTCCTCGGTCGCAGCACGGAGCTTTCGGGGGGTGACCACGAGCAGGTCGTCGCCGATGCGGATCACGGTACGGCGCTCCGGCACCATGGTCTGGCCGTTGCGGACGATCATCGAGACCGACGCGCCCGTCGGCAGCCGGAGCTCGCCGACCTCCACGCCGTTCATGCGCGACGAGGGGGCGATGGTGACCTGCAGCAGGTCGGCCGCCACCCTCTCCAAGGGCGCCACCTCGAGCTCGAGACCGCGCGGCTCCGAGCGTCGCGAGACGCGCAGGACCCGGGCCACCCAGGGCAGGGTCGGTCCGGTCAGCACGGTGTAGAGCACGACCATCACGAAGACGAGGTCGAAGAGCCGCTCGGAGTCGGTCACGTCCTCTGCGAGCGGGATCGTGGTGAGCACGATCGGCACCGCACCGCGCAGGCCGGCCCAGGACAAGAAGGCGTACTCCCGCCACGGCATGGGCTGGACGACGCTGCTGACCAGCACCGAGAGCGGGCGGGCGAGGAGGGTGAGGATGAGCCCGGCGACGACCGCCAGGCCGACGATCTCCCAGGTGATGCGTCCCGGCGAGAGGAGCAGGCCGAGCATCACGAACAGCCCGATCTGGGCCAGCCACGCGATGCCCTCCGCGAAGGAGCGGGTCGCGGAGCGGTGCGGCAGCTCCTGGTTGCCGAGCACCAGCGCGGCGACGTACACCGCCGCGAACCCGGAGGCGTGGACGTAGGTGGCGACGCCGTACCCCAGGAAGGTGAGGCAGAGTACGGCGACCGGGTAGAGGCCCGACGCCGGCAACGCCGCCCGCCGCATCAGCCAGGCGCCGCCGAAGCCGGCGCCCAGGCCGACCACGACGCCGACGGTGAGCTCGAAGGTGATGGTGCCGAGGATCGACAGGGCGCCGGTGCCGTGGAGTGCACCACCCGAGACCAGCGTGACCAGGACGACCGTCGGTGCGTCGTTGAGGCCGGACTCCGCCTCCAGGGAGCCCAGCAGCCGCTTGGGGAGGGGCACCACCCGTAGGACCGAGAACACCGCAGCGGCATCGGTCGGCGAGGTGACCGCGCCGAGGAGGATCGCCAGCTCCCACGGCAGCCCCAGCAGGAAGTGGGCGCCCACCGCGACGACGGAGACCGAGACGGCCACGCCGACGGTCGCGAGCGAGACGCCCAGCCGCATCGACGGCCGCACCTCCGACCAGGTCGTCGTCAGACCGCCCTCGGCCAGGATCACCACCAGCGCCGCGAAGCCGAGCGCATGCGCGACCTGGGCGTCGTCGAAGTGGATGCCGGCGCCGGACTCACCCAGGGCAACGCCCATGAGCAGGTAGATCAGCAGGCTGGGCATCCCCACCCGACTCGAGAGCCGCACCGCGAGGACGGCGAGGAGAGTCACCGCGGCGCCGACCAGCACGAACTCGTCGAACTGGTGCACGTCGAAGGTCACAGATCGCCTCGGCTCGGGTTGTCGCGGGGCTTGGACCGCGGGGGTCGAGGGGCCGTTGCTCGGCCGTGCCCGATCCTATCGACGCGCGACGTCGCACTCTCCACCGGTCCGTATCCACAGGCTCCGAAAGTCGTTGTTTGCGTTGGTTTGCCTAGGGCAGATGGCCCTCGTGATCGAAGTCGGCACGAGAGGAGCCACCATGTACGGCGATCCCGACGCGATCCGGGCCCGGGCCCGGGAGCTACGCACCACCGCCGCGGATATCGAGGTGGAGGGCCGGCTGCTGCTGGGCCTCGCCGAGGCCTGCCCCTGGACCGGCTTCGCGGCCGACGCGGTGCGCGCCCGGTGCGACCTGCAGGTCGTCGAGCTGAAGCGCTGCGCGGCCACCCACCTGCTCGCGGCCGACGCCCTCGACCGCCATGCCGACCAGGTCGAGCGTCTTCAGCGGCTGATCGCCTGGATCGAGCAGCGCGTCCATGGCCTGGTCGCCGAGGCCCGCGAACGACTCGCGGGCCTGGCCGGCAAGGTGGCGGACGTCGTCGGCGACCTGGTGCCAGACCCGGTCGACGGCGTTCTGGACCGGTTCGTGGCGCCACCCAGCGGCCACCGCGACTGGCTCGACGTGCGCCTGCCGGGACTTCCGGTGGAGCGGTGATGGGTGAGCTCGACCGGCGAGCGGCGGCCGTCGTCCGGCTCGACTTCGACCTACCGGATGCGGCCTCCGGCGGACGCCGGGACTCGTCGTGGCACTACCTGTTCCCCGACCCACGACCCGGACGGGTCGCCGTCGTGACGGTCGGGTCCGGGACCGGTGGCGTGCCCCCACCGGACGCTCGGTGGTTGGACCGTCGCGCCTGGCCCGCCGAGCTCGCCCGCCAGCTCACGGCGCCCGGCCGCGCGCGGCCATCCGCCCGGCCATCCGCCCGGCCATCCGCCCAGCCATCCGCCCAGCCATCGGCCTCGGCCGGGCCGCCGCTGCCCGACGAGGTGAGCCTGCCCTACGAGCTGCTCGTCGGCGCCGGCCGGGCGATCCGCGATGGTCGGACCGCGGTGGTCGACGAGCTCGCCACCCGTTACGCCGCGCGCGTCGAGGACCGGCACGGCAGGCCGTACACGCCCGCCGACGCACGCGCGCTGGTCGATCGCCTCCATCAGACCGAGCGAGGATCCCTTCGAGCGACCGTCGCCCGGCGGACACCGTGCGGCGCGCAGGTGTGCGGGCTGGCCTGCTGGCTGCTCTTCGACGACTGGCGAGCCCTGGAGCCCGAGATCGGGGCCGACGGCGAGCCTCGGGTCCGCATCCGCAAGGCCGACGGGGCTGCGATGGTGGCGACCATCGGCGCCGGACTGGTTGGCGGACTCGCCTCGTCCACCGGAGCCGCGGCATGAGCGACCCGGGAGACCCGCCGCCGATCACGAGCGTCACGGGCGGGGCGCCCGAGGGTCTCGCCCTCGACTCCGCGACCGCCCTGGCCCTCGCGGCGGCGTACGACGCGACGGGCAGCCGGTTGCGGGCGAGTGCCGCCGACACCGGACGGGTGCTGACCGACCCCGACCTCCTGGAGTCCGCGCTGCTCTCACCACCCACGTTCGCGGTGGCCGAGGCCGCGATCCTCGCCGCGACCACCGGTCCCGACGGTGCCCTTGTGGAGTCGGTGGCCTGGGAGACCGACGCGGTGCTGATCCGAGGCACGGTCGACGCGCTGGAGCTCAGCGACCAGACCCTGAGCGCAGGCTTCGAGCTGCTCGACCACCAGCTCGGGCTGGCGATCGGGATGGCAGCGCCGGCCGTCATCGCCGGCGCGACACTCGGCTACGCGGCGTACCGCCTCCAACCGGGCGCCCAGCCCTCGCTGAGCCCGCTGGCCCGGGAGGGCGTGACGGGCCTGCAACGCCTCCTGATCGACAACCCTCGCCTGACGCAGCGCCTCTTCAACGGCGGCGGCGGGATCGTCGACGGCTTCGCTCGCGGGCCGCTCGGCGCCCTGGGCCCCCACAACACGACCGAGTCCGCTGCCGCCTCGCTGGCCCGGCTGTACCCGCCGGACGGCGGTCCGCGTGCCGACCGGGCGACCGACATCGACCTCGGACTCGCCCCTCCGCGCAGCATGCGCGAGCTGATGGCCAACCTCGACCGGGTCGCGTCCCTGTCCCCCGAGCCCGACTCACCCAACAACGGCGCCATGGCCGTCCAGCGGGTCGTCGGTGGTGACGGCGAGCCGGCGTACGTCGTCTACGTCCCCGGCACCGACCGGTTCAACGCCCCGTGGGACCAGACCGGCGACGTGCGCGACATGAAGGCCAACCTCCAGGCCCTCGGCGGCGGCGAGACCACGCACGCCCGCGCGGTCCTGGAGGCGATGCGTCACGCCGGCGTCGGACCACACGACCCGGTGCTCCTGGCCGGCCACTCGCAGGGCGGCCTGGTGGCGGGCTACCTCGCCAACCACCCGGGCGGCTTCAACATCACCGACGTCGTCACCGCGGGCGCGCCGACGGCGCACCTCGGGCCCTTCCCCGACGGCGTGCGCGTGCTCTCGCTGGAGAACGAGCGCGACATCGTCCCGCTGCTCGACGGCGAGGACAACCCGGCACGCGACAACCACGTCACCGTGCGCTTCGACGGTGGCGACTATCACCCGCCCGGCGAGGACGGCACGCTCTCCCCCGTCGAGATCGAGCACTACCTGGAGAAGTACGCCGGCGGCGCGCAGTCCGTCGACGAGTCCGAGGATCCTGATCTCGTCGACTCCGTCGACCGGCTGCGCGGCTCGTTCCTCGGCCCACCGGATCCGGGTCCAACCGGCCCCGCCACGAGCACCGAGGTCTGGCGGCTCTCGCGCGGCTGACCGGGCTCGTTGAGATATCGAAGATTTCCTGGCCCCCGGTGTTTGGGCCGGCCCGGACCCGGGCAGGATGAGCCGCGGAGGCATCTGCCGATGGTTCGGTGGTGGGCGCCTCGCAACCGACGCTGGGAGGTCCGATGTACGGCGACACCACCGTGCTGCGCAAGCGCGCGGGGCAGTTGCGCAACCAGGCCGCCGACATCCGCGCCGCGGCCGACCGGATGGTCGCCCAGGCCGACCAGATCGCCTGGACGGGGCGCGCGGCGGACTCGATGCGCGCGCGCGTGCAGGACCGGGCCGCGCAGCTCCGAAAGGCCGCCGCGGCCCACGAGACCGCGGCCGACTCGCTCAGCCGTCACCTGTCCGAGGTGATCCGGCTGCAGGACGCGATCGACACCTTCGAGGACAAGGCGACCTCGATGATCGCCGAGGCCCGCACCCGCGCGGCGCGGCTCGACGCGTCGTACCGCGACGAGGCGGTCCGGCCGACCCTCTCCGTCGACGACCAGGCGCTCCTCGACTTCGTCCCGCCCAAGCCCGGTCACAAGGACTGGCTGACCATCTCCCTTCCCGGATTGTGAGCCGCCCGACGAGATGAGCACCATCGACCTGAGCAACCCGACCCCGGCAGCGCCGGGCCTCCTCGACGGGCTTCCGCGCCGCGTCGCCCTGACTCTGGCCGAGCTGCGTGCCGCCGCCCGGCTCGCCGGCGGCGCACCGCTTCCCTTCGAGGTCACCGCACCCAAGACCGGTGCCCTCGAGGACCGGCTCGGCGTCAGTCGCGCCGGGACCGACGACGCCGCCTACCTCGCCACGCTCGAGACCCTCCACGACCCGGAGGACTCGCTCGCTCGCCGCGGCCTGCTCACCGGCGGCGACCTCGACCCCGGCCTCGCCGGGGCCGTGGGCCTGCTCGCGACGCCTGCGCTCGCGCTCGACGCGGACGTGCGCGTCGGTCCGGTGCAGGCGAAGGCCTGGCACCGCTGCCGCGACCAGGCCGTGGCCACCCTCGCCACCGTCGACGGCATCGTCTTCGAGCTCGCCTGGTACGACGTGCCGCAGTGGCCGTCCGAGCTGGCGCGGATCGCGGCCGTCCCGGAGGACGTGCATCTCGGCAACTCGCGGGTGCCGACACTGGTCGACCTTCCGTTCGAGCTCGTGAGCGCTGCCGCCGAGGCACACCGGAGCGGGCGCGGCGACCTCGTCGACGTCCTCGTCTCCACCTACGTCGACGGCGTCATCGGTGCCGACGGCGATCCGCTGTCGGCCACCGAGGTCTCGCTGCTGCTCGGCGCGCTCGACGACGAGGTGGTCGGCCGGCTGCGGGTGCTGGTGACGACCCTGCCCTTCAACGCGGCGCTCGACGGGCCTGTCGACGACGGCGAGCCCGAAGCGCGGGCGAGCGAGGATGGGTCGGTGGTGGGGGTCGCGTCGTGGGTGCTCGTCGGTGACGGCTGGCGGGCCTTCCGCCCCCACGAAACCGGCGGGGAGCCCCGCGTCGAGATCCGATCCGTCCGACCCGAAGACCTGGCGGCGGAGCTGGCCCCCGTCCTGGCGGTGGTGACCCGATGAACGACGAGCAGGACGCCCGGTACGACGCGCGCGAGCGCGAGGAGAAGTACGACCGGCTGCTCCGACTGGCCGACCTCTTCGACAACACCGGCGAGCAGATGCGCGACCTCGCCAAGCTCGGCGACGCGATCCTGCGCGACGACGACGTGACGGAGAGCCAGGGGCTCTCGCGCAAGACGTTCCGGCAGGCCGAGGAGGACATCCGGCACGCCACGACCGGTAAGCACAGCGTGCTCTCCCGGTCGATCGAGCTCGACGCCGACGCCCTCGTGGTCCGCGCCACAGTCCTCACCTACCGGTGGATCGACGAGCTGCAGGAGGCGGCGTACAAGACGCTCGGGGCGATCGCCGGCCGGGCCATCGGCTACCTCGCGCCCGAGGTGGCGCTGGGCGGGGCGATCGTCTCTGCCGGGCTCATCGAGACCGACGCCCTCGACCGCGACGGGGTCGCGGCGTACCTCAACGAGCTCGCCGAGAACAACCCCGACCTGCTCGACCACGTCTCCTCCGGTGGCGGCGGACTGCTCGACAGCCTGACCATGCGCTCCCTCCTCGCCGCCGGCGCGTTGGCCGGCGAGGACGGCCCGGCCGCGGGCCGCGGCGGCATGCGAGCTCTCGGTGTCGCCCCGCTGAGCGCCGACCTGGGCGATGCGCTGCGCGACGTCGCGGCCGACTTCACCCGCGCTCCCGACGACCCGGCCGCCGCGTCGTTGGCCGAGGAACCCGCCCCCGCCGGCGTCGAGGAGCTCATGCATTCGCTGGTCGCCAGCACCGACTCCGTCCGCATCGTCCGCATCGGTCCAGGTGCGTCGGGCGAGGGCCAGTTCATCTGCTACCTCCCCGGGCCCGACGGCAGCCGACGCGGTCGGCTCCAACTCGTCGGCGGCGACATCACGACGTACGTCGAGTCGGTGGTCGCCGCGCTGGAGGAGGTCGCCTCCGGCGAGGAGCCTTCGCGGGTGATGCTCGTCGGCTCCGGCCAGGGCGGCGTCGCGGCGGTCCAGATCGCGGCCACGGCCCCCTCGGAGCGCTTCGTCGTCGAGCAGATCGTCACCGCCGGCTCGCCGCGCAGCGCCGTCCAGGTCATCCCGGAGCGCACCCGAGTGCTCTCCCTCGAGGACCGGGCCGACCCCGTCGCCCTCCTCGGCTCCCTCATCAATGCGAGCGTCGACAACCGGATGACGGTCGTCTTCGACGGCAGCACCGCCTCCGGCGAGCGTGCCTATGTCGTCGGTGGCCGGGCCGCCGACCAGGCCGACCACCCCGACCTGCGCGCCGAGCTCTCCCGCCTCACCTCCGCCGGCTACCTGGCCGGCTGAGCGTCAGCAACGCAGTGCGCGGCGCTTGCTCCGCGCCGCCTGCCCCGGCCTGCAAGCCGTGAGTGCGACTCGCCTGACGGCGCGCGGGCTGGCAGGTCAGGCGCACGGGTTGCAAGTGCGGAGACGACAACAGCCGGACCCGGGGCCGGATCCGACTGTCGACTGGCGGTGGCGGAGGGATTTGAACCCTCGGTGGGCTTGCACCCACAAACGCTTTCGAGGCGTTCTCCTTAGGCCGCTCGGACACGCCACCGCCCGAGAGGTTACCGGAGGGCCGTGGTGGGACCGAATCAGGATCGCGTACGTGTGAGCGCCAGCTCGTGGGCCTCGTGGAGCGCCTTGACGACGTACGGCGGCACCGGGAGGCCGGCGTGCCGGGCGGCGAAGAGCTCGGACTCGACGCGACCGATCGCGACGGCGAAGGACATCAGATCGTCGCTGACACCCAGGGAGCGCATCACGTCGCCGAAGTCCGCGGCCTGCCTGGGGTTGTTCGCCCCGACGGGCGCGAAGGAGATGCGGCGCATCAGCTTGACCAGGAACCTCTGCCAGAGTGCGAGCTGCGTCCACAGTCCCCGCGCGGACAGCTTGTAGAAGGCGTAGTGACCGGGCTCCTGGCGCTTGATCTGGCCGACGATGGTCTCGGCGACGGCCTGCTCCCCCAGCTCCGCCACGCCGTCGTGGAGCAGGTTGTACGCGAGCACCGCGGATCGCTCGGTGGCCATGCCGGTGAGGTAGTAGAGCATCCGGCAGACGTCCTGGAAGGCATCGAGGTGGGCGAGCGCACCGAGCACCCTCAGCTTCATGCCGACCGAGTCGAGATCGGTCTCGGCGGCCTCGCGGCCCAGGACGACCTGGAGCCGGTCGAGGATCAGCCCGTGCCGGATCTCCTGCGGCTGCCAGACCTCGGAGTAGAAGTAGCGGTCGATCTCCGGTGGCTCCGGGATCATCGTCGTGAGCTCGAGGACGTTGCGATCCACCTCCAGCTCGACGCGCGCCATGTAGTCGAGGACGTGACCGAAGCGCCGGTCGAACAGGTCCGGCCGCCGCACCGTGAAGTCGACCGAGTCGAGATCGATCGGCGGGTGCTCGTCGGCCAGCCGGTCGACATGCTCACGCAGTCGACGTGCGACGTCGACGGGTTCGTGCGATCCCACCTCTCCGAGGTTAGCCCCGCAGCCCGGCCTCCGGGATGGGGCTTTCCCCCGAGTGCGCGGGTAGGGGTTTCCCCACCTGCCTCCGAAGTCGAAGAGCCCTTCGTCACTGCTGCCCGCCCCGAGGCACTCACTCGACGACGATCACGTGAAGGCGACGCGGCCCGTGGACGCCCTCGACGCGGGCGAGCTCGATGTCGCTCGTGGCCGACGGGCCGCTGATCCAGGTCAGCGGCCGGGACGGGTCCAGTCGCTCGATGGCGTCGGGTACGTCGGCGACGACCTGCTCGGCGTACACGACGCACACGTGCAGATCGGGGACCAGCGTGGTCGCCCGTCGGCCCTGACCGGGCCCGTGGTCCAGCACGATCGTGCCGGTCTCGGCGATGGCGACGGTGCAACGGGTGACGACGCCGTCGACCGCGTCGAGCTCAGCGGCGGTGAGACGAGCTCCCGACGGGCCGGCGTCGGGGATGGCTCCCGGCACCGGCAGGTCGAGTCCGGTCGGTACGACGACCCGCGCCGTACCGGCCAGCGAGGCGGCGATGCGCTCCCCCAGCTGATCGGCCGAGCAGCGCTCGGCGACCGCGCGGTAGTCGGCCACCCGCTCCGCGAAGTGTCCGACCGGGTCGGCGACCCGAGCGCCCGGCGGCGCGGGGACGTGGGGCGCAGCCGGCGCGTCGCGCAATGCGGCCCGGACCCGGCCGAGGATCTCGCTACGGGCGCTCATCGCCCCTCTCCGCTCGTGCCCGACCGGCCCGGCGGTCGATCGCTCGTGCCTCTCTCGACTCCGTTGCGACCGACTCGGCGCCACCAGGCACGGAACGACTCGGTGGCCGGTGCCGGCAGGTCGCGCGCGTCGGTCCAGGCGGCGCCGGGTCCGGGCAGCCGGCCCGTCGTCCGTCGTCCGGCTGGGAAGGTGCCGCGGCCGAGGCGCTGCCAGGCCCGGCCGGTCAGCCCTGCCACCCGCTCGGCCCACGACAGCCGGCGTCCCGACGCCAGCGTCGCCGATGCGGCTCTCATCGCGAGCGTCTCCCGATCGGGGACGCGGTCGCGTCGATGGGCGTCGACCACCTGCGCCCGCAGGTCGACGAGCACGGTGGGGATGTCGATGAGCACCGGACAGACCTCGAAGCACGCGCCGCACAAGGTGGAGGCATAGGGCAGCGAGTCGACCTGCTCGCTCGTGCCCGGGCCGCGGAGCAGCGGGTTGAGGATCGCCCCCATCGGGCCGGGGTAGACCGAGCCGTAGGCATGGCCGCCGGCGCGCTCGTACACGGGACAGACGTTGAGACAGGCCGAGCAGCGGATGCAGCGCAGAGCCTGGCGGCCGACCTCGTCGGCCAGTGCCCGGGTGCGGCCGTTGTCGAGAAGGACGACGTGCACCTCCTGCGGGCCGTCGCCGGGCGTCACGCCGGTCCAGGTGGAGGTGTAGGGGTTCATCCGCTCACCGGTCGACGAGCGCGGCAGCAGCCGGAGCATCGGGTCGAGGTCGGCCCAGGTGGGCACGACCTTCTCGATGCCGACGATCGAGATCAGCACCTCCGGCAGGGTCAGGCACATCCGGCCGTTGCCCTCCGACTCGACGACGACCAGCGTGCCGGTCTCCGCGACGGCGAAGTTGGCGCCGGAGACGCCGACCTTCGCGCGCAGGAACTTCTCCCTCAGGTGCTCGCGCGCGGCGGCGGCGAGCTCGCCGGGGTCGTCGGTGAGGCCCGCGGGCGCGGGCCGCCCCGCCGCCGCCATCCGTCGCTGGAAGATCTTTCGGATCTCCGCCCGGTTGCGATGGATGGCCGGGACCAGGATGTGGCTGGGCAGGTCGTCTCCGAGCTGGACGATCAGCTCCGCCAGGTCGGTCTCCCACGCCGAGATCCCTTCCATGGCAAGGGACTCGTTGAGCCCGATCTCCTGCGTGACCATCGATTTCACCTTGACGACCTCGTCGGCGCCGTGTCGGCGTACGACGTCCGCGACGACCGCATTGGCCTCCGCCGCGTCGCGCGCCCAATGCACCGTCGCTCCGGCGGCGGTGAGCCGCGCCTCGAGCTCGGTCAGGTGGTGGTCGAGGCGGAGCAGCGCGCGGTCCTTGACCGCCGCGCCCGCCAGCCGCAGCGCCTCCCACTCCTCGACCTCGGCGACCGCGACGGCCCGCTTGGCGCGGATCGCGTGGGTGGCGTGGGCGAGGTTGCGGCGCAGCCGGGTGTCCGCCAGCGCCTCCCGCGCGGCGACGGGAAAACGCGGCATGCCGACGAAGGTGCCGCTCATGCCGTGCTCGCCAGGACCTCGGCGAGGTGCATCACTCGGACGCCGCTGCGCTGCCGGGACAGGACGCCGCCGATGTTCATCAGGCAGGAGTTGTCGCCCGCCACGAGCACCTCGGCGCCGCTGTCGCGCACGTGGCGAGCCTTGTCCGAGGCCATGGCGGCCGAGGTGTCGGAGTTCTTGATCGCGAAGGTGCCGCCGAAGCCGCAGCACTCCTCGGCCGCCGGCAGGTCGACAAGCGTGAGCCCGCGCACCGCCTCGAGCAGCCGCCGCGGGCGGTCGCCGACTCGGAGCACTCGCAGCGAGTGACAGGTCGGGTGGTAGGTCACCCGGTGGGGGAACGACGCCCCGACGTCGGCGACGCCCAGCACGTCGACGAGGAACTCGCTGAGCTCGTAGGTCCGTGGCCCGGTCACCGCCACGGCATCGAGCAGGGCTGCGTCACCGCTGCGCCGAGCCACGATCCCGTGCTGGTGCCGGGCGCATCCCGCACACGACCCCGACGGCGTCACGATCGCGTCGTACCCCTCGAAGGCCCTGACGAACGCCCGCACCGGCGCCACCGCCTCGTCGAGGTAGCCGGTGTTGACCATCGGCTGCCCGCAGCAGGTCTGCTCGTCGGGGAAGCCGACCTCGACCCCGAGGCGGCGCAGCAGCCTGACGACGGCCTTCCCGGTGTCGGGGAAGAGCACGTCGTTGAGGCACGTCACCATCAGCGCGACCCGCACGGACCGATCCTCTCAGTCAGTGAGGATGCCGGGCTCCGAGACGCCCGGCTCGTGTGCGCGGCGGCGGCTCGCGAAGAACTCGTCGAGCAGGGCCGCACACTCCTCCTCCCGCACACCGCCGATCACCTCCGGGCGGTGGTTGAGGCGGCGATCACGGACGACGTCCCAGAGGGAGCCGACCGCCCCGGCCTTCTCGTCGTACGCACCGAAGACGAGGCGGCCGACGCGGGCGAGCACGACCGCCCCGGCGCACATGGTGCACGGCTCGAGGGTGACCACGAGGGTGCAGTCGTCGAGCCGCCACGCCCCCCGCGCCCTCGACGCCTCGCGCAGGGCGACCACCTCGGCGTGGCCGGCGGGGTCGGCGGTCGCCTCGCGGACATTGTGTCCCCGGCCGATGACCTCCCCGGTGGCGTCGACCACAAGGGCGCCGACCGGCACGTCGCCGGTCGCCAGCGAGGACCGGGCCTCACCAAGCGCGAGCGCCATCGTCTCGTCGTACGCCGACATGGTGCTCAGGCTGCCACAAGCCGAACGGCCGACTAGATGATTGATTCCCGGGGATGTGACTGGTGTGGCGCGTGTGAATTGGTGCGAGGGTGCCTAAGAGTCGGTGTTGCTAACCCAACCGAAGCTCTGGAGGCCTCGTGGACACCGATCTGGACACCCTCGCGACTGCACTCTATGTGACCACCGACGATCTGCTCCGCGCTCATCCCGAGCGTGTCCCGCACCGGCCGAAGGGCTCCTTCGAACCGGCGACCAGCGACGCCGAGATGCTCACCCTGGCGGTGATGCAGGCCCTGCTGGGCTACACCAGCGAGTCCCGCTGGCTGCGCTACGCCCATACCCGTCTGCTCGGCATGTTCCCGACAATGCCGTTGCAGCCGGGCTACAACAAGCGGTTGCGCAAGCTGTCGAACACGATGGTCTGGTTGATCGGCGAGCTCGCTCGCCAGACCAGCACCGTCACCGACGACGTCTGGGTCGTCGACTCCACACCCGTGGAATGCGCACGCTCGCGAGAGACCGTGAAGCGCTCGGACCTGGCCGGGTGGGCCGAGTACGGCTACTGCGCCTCCCACAGCCGGTTCTTCTGGGGACTGCGTCTCCACCTGGTCTGCACCCTGGACGGGCTGCCCGTGGGATGGGCCCTGACCGGAGCCAAGGCCGACGAACGCGAGGCTCTCGAGGCGATCCTGGCTGCCACACCCGGCCTGGCGCGGCCCGGCCGGCAGATCGTGATCGCCGACAAGGCCTACTACGGCCGTGAGTTCGAAGCAGGGCTCGATCACGCCGGGATCGACCTGCTCCGCAAGGCACGCAAGGGCGAGAAGCCCCGTGCCGGCAGGGAGTTCTTCAAACCACTGCGCCAGATCATCGAGTCCGTTAACGCCACGCTCAAGGGACAACTCGACCTAGAGCACCACCGCGGCAGGACCCCAGCCGGAGTCTGCACCCGCATAGCCCAACGGGTCCTGGCGCTGACCGCAGCGATCTGGCACAACGACGCACTCGGCCTCACCACCCATCGCTCATTGACTGCCTACGACCACTGAACCCGGGAATCAATCATCTAGGGTGCCGCCATGCGAACGCTCGTCGTCGACCACCCGCTCGTGGCCCACAAGCTCACCGCCCTCCGTGACGAGTCGACCGACTCCCCGACCTTCCGGCGGCTGGCCGACGAGCTGGTGACGCTGCTGGCCTACGAGGCGACTCGCGACGTGCGGGTCGAGCCGATCGACATCGTCACCCCCGTGGCGCCGACGGCGGGAGTCAGGCTGTCCGCGCCGCAGCCGTTGGTCGTCCCGATCCTGCGCGCCGGGCTCGGGATGCTCGAGGGCATGGTGCGGCTGATGCCTACCGCGGAGGTCGGCTTCCTCGGCATGATGCGCGACGAGGAGACGCTCCAGGCGTCGACCTACGCCGAGCGTCTCCCCGAGGACCTGTCGGGGCGGCAGTGCTACGTCCTCGACCCGATGCTCGCGACCGGCGGCACACTCGCGGCGGCGATCCGCTTCCTGGTCGACCGCGGAGCCGACGACATCACCGCCATCTGCCTGCTCGCGGCGCCCGAGGGCTGCGCCCGCGTCGAGGACGAGCTGAAGGGGCTCGAGGTCCCGGTCACCGTCGTCACCGCCGCCATCGACGAGCGCCTCAACGAGAAGGGCTACATCGTCCCCGGCCTCGGTGACGCGGGTGACCGGCTGTACGGCGTCGCGGGCTGACCCGTCCGCCCTGCTCCCCGGGGCGGCCCCTCCGGGGGGTCGAGTGCTCAGGTGGCTGCTCCGCCTGCACGGCCCAGCACTCGACCTTCGGCCCGGCCGGGCCCCCCAGGGGGTTGAGTGCTCAGGTGGCTGCTCCGCCCGCACGGCCCAGCACTCGACCTTCGGGCCTCTTCGGGCTCAGCCGACCCGGGGCACGCCCAGCGCCACCAGGTCCTCGATGACCGAGGCCGGGTCGTAGCGCAGCTCGTACGCCGTGCACGAGACGACGATGCGGTCGGCGGTGCTGAGCTTGCGCTGACGCGCCTTGTCGGCGCTCGACTGCATCACGTCGTCGTGAAAGGCACCCTCGACCTCCAGGACGAGGACGCGCCCATCGGGGAGCTCCCACTCGCAGTCGGTGAAGCGCCGCTTGCCAGCGCGGTCGTGGCGCGGGGTCTGGGCCCTCGGCTCCACGAGACCGAAGTCGCGGCAGGCGGTGCGCAGGTCGACCTCCGCCAACGATTGCGCCCCGCCGGCGATGTCGCCGAGCAGCGCGCGAAGCTCTCGCGCTCGGCGAAGGGGTTGCAGCCGCTCGACCCACCCGGACAAGGACTCCGCCGTCGTCAGCCGCTGCTGAACCGTGGCCGCGACCGCGCCGTGGGCGGTGCGCCGGTTGCGCTCGTAGCCGGCGAAGAGCAGGACCGCGGGCTCGACCCGGCAGATCGGCAGATCGGTCCGCGAGGCAAGCGCGGCGAGCGGACGGCGGGTGCGGAAGTAGCGCACCCCAGGCACCGGATCGAAGGAGAGCGGGTTGCGAACCAGCACGGTGATGTCGTCGCGCGACCAGTTCCTCAGGCCCCAGAACTCCAGAGCGGAGAGCCCGCCGAGCAGCGCATCCGGCCCCGCATGGAGCACGGCGACCCACCGACGCTGGTCGAGCGAGAGCGGACCTGTGGTGGTCGTCAGCACGTTGTGGGTGCGCATCGCCCAGCGACGCATGCGCAGGTGGTGACGCACTTCCGCCCGGGCCACCCCGAGGTCGCGCAGCTGCGCCATCGACACGACGTACTCCTGGCTGCGGGCCAGCCCGCCCCATGCCTCTTCGTCCATGGCGGCATGCTGGCCGCCGCTCGCTCCCCTGGCGAACGGCCATCCACAGACGCGCGATCCCACGCTTGGAGCACTGCTGTTTCAGTCCCGCGGGCTGTGGACGACGGCTAGGGCGGTCCGGAGGGGGAGGTCGAGTGCTCGGCCACGTGGCGGGAACAGCCACCTGAGCACTCAACCCCCCTGGAGGAGCCGGCGGCCCCCTCGAGTGCTGGGCCGGGCGGGCGGAACAGCCACCTGAGCACTCAACCTGCCCAGCGGGCCGGTCGACCCGCCATCGTCCATCGCGGAGGCGGTGGACCGGAACGAGCCGGATCTCCGCTACCTTGAGGTCTGCTGACCACCGGAAGGAGGCCCCTTTGCGAATCGGCATTCCCCGCGAGTCCCAGCCAGGCGAGTCCCTGGTGGCCGCGACACCCAAGACCGCTGCCCAGATGGCGACGCTCGGTTACGAGGTCGTCGTCGAGCTCGGCGCCGGGCTCGGCGCCGACCAGCCCGACTCGGCGTACGTCGACGCGGGCGTCGCCGTCGCGGAGCAGGCTGAGGTCTGGGCGAGCGACGTGGTCGTGAAGCTCAACCCGCCGACCGACGAGGAGATCGGTTGGCTGCGCCCCGGCGCGACGATCGTCTCCTTGATGTCGCCGGCGACCAGCCCCGAGCTGATCGAGAGGCTCCGCTCTGCCGACGTGACCGCCCTCGCGATGGATGCCGTGCCTCGCATCTCGCGCGCCCAGAGCATGGACGTGCTCAGCTCGATGGCCAACGTCGCGGGCTACCGCGCGGTGATCGAGGCCGCGAACGTGTTCGGGCGACAGTTCACCGGCCAGGTCACCGCGGCCGGCAAGGTGCCGCCGGCGCGGGTCTTCGTCGTCGGCGCGGGAGTCGCCGGACTGGCGGCGATCGGGGCCGCGAGGGCCATGGGAGCGATCGTCCGCGCGTTCGACGTACGACCCGAGGTGGCCGAACAGGTCGAGTCGATGGGCGCCGAGTTCGTCAATGTCGAGATGGAGCAGGAGGTCTCAGCCGACGGCTACGCCAAGGAGATGACCGCCGAGCAGGAGGCCGCGACCGCGGCGATGTACGACGAGGAGGCGCGCAACGCCGACATCGTCATCACGACCGCCCTCATCCCCGGCCGCCCGGCGCCCGTGCTGATCAAGGCCTCTACGGTCGCCGCGATGGACAGCGGGTCGGTGATGGTCGACATGGCCGCGCCCAACGGCGGCAACATCGAGGGCACCGTCAGGGGCGAGTTGGTCGTCACCGACAACCTGGTGACGATCCTCGGCTACACCGACCTCGCCGGCCGCCTGGCCGCGCAGACCAGCCAGCTCTACGGCACCAACGTCGTGAACCTCTTCAAGCTGCTCACTCCCGAGAAGGACGGGCGGCTCGTCCTCGACCTCGACGACGTCGTCCAGCGCGGCATGACCGTCACCCACGCCGGCGAGTCGCTGTGGCCACCGCCGCCTGTGCAGGTGTCCGCCGCGCCGCGGGCCGCCGAGCCCGCGAAGATGTCGGCCGAGCCCAAGCGGCCCGCCGATCCGCGGCGCAAGCTCCTCGCCGGTGGCCTGGGGGCCGCGATCTTCGCCGTGGTCGCGGCGTACGCACCCGGCGAGTTCCTGGGGCACTTCACGGTCTTCATGCTCGCGGTCTTCGTCGGCTACTACGTGATCTCCAACGTCGCCCACGCGCTGCACACACCGCTGATGAGCGAGACCAACGCGATCAGCGGCATCATCCTGGTCGGCGGCATCCTGCAGGTCGGCAGTGAGAGCTGGCTTGTCACCATCCTCGCCGTGTTCGCCGTGCTCGTGGCCAGCATCAACATCTTCGGTGGCTTCCTGGTGACGCTGCGCATGCTCCAGATGTTCCGGAAGGGCTGAGATGACCGACCTCCTGACCTCCGAGCACCTCCCTGGCCTCATCCAGGGCGCCTACATCATCGCCGGCGTCTGCTTCATCGCCGCGTTGGCCGGCCTCTCCAAGCACGAGACCGCCAAGCTCGGGAACTTCGCCGGCATGCTCGGCATGCTCATCGCGCTGGTCGCCACCCTGCTCCTCGCCGCCCAGCGGGCCGAGCTCGGAGCCGGCCGCGGCCTCGGCACCACGCTCGCGCTGATCCTGGTGGCGATGGCGATCGGCGGGGCGATCGGCGCCTGGCGCGCCCGCACGGTCGAGATGACCGGCATGCCCGAGCTGATCGCGATGCTGCACAGCTTCGTGGGCCTCGCCGCCGTCCTCGTCGGCATCAACTCGTACGCCGAGTCCCACGGCGAGCTCTCCGGGTCGCTCGCCACGATCCACGACGTCGAGGTGTTCCTCGGCGTCTTCATCGGCGCGGTCACCCTGACCGGATCGATCGTCGCCTTCCTCAAGCTGAGCGCACGGATGAAGAGCGCGCCGCTGATGCTGCCGGGACGGCACCTGCTCAACCTCGTCATCCTCGTCGTCTCGGTCTTCCTGCTCGGCTGGTTCCTCGCCGACGACAGCGACGCCGCGATCGTCCCGCTGCTCGCGATGACCGCGCTCGCACTGCTGCTGGGCTTCCACCTGGTGGCCGCGATCGGCGGCGGCGACATGCCGGTCGTGGTCTCGATGCTCAACTCCTACTCCGGCTGGGCCGCGGCCGCCGCCGGCTTCATGCTGAGCAACGACCTGCTGATCATCACCGGCTCGCTCGTCGGCTCCTCCGGTGCGATCCTCAGCTACATCATGTGCAAGGCGATGAACCGGTCGTTCATCTCGGTCATCGCCGGCGGCTTCGGGAGCGACGGCGCCGTCTCGGGGGAGGCGAAGGACTACGGCGAGCACCGGGAGGTCACCGCCGAGGAGGTCGCCGAGATGCTCGCCGACGCCAAGTCGGTCGTCATCACTCCCGGCTACGGTATGGCGGTCGCCCAGGCGCAGTATCCGGTCGCCGAGCTCACGGCCAAGCTCCGCGCCCGCGGGGTCGACGTACGCTTCGGCATCCACCCCGTCGCCGGTCGCCTGCCGGGCCACATGAACGTGCTGCTCGCCGAGGCCAAGGTGCCCTACGACGTCGTCCTCGAGATGGACGAGATCAACGACGACTTCCCCGAGACCGATGTCGTCCTCGTCATCGGCGCCAACGACACCGTCAACCCCGCCGCCGTCGAGGAGCCGGACTCTCCCATCTCCGGCATGCCGGTGCTCGAGGTCTGGAACGCCAAGGACGTCATCGTCTTCAAGCGCTCCATGGCGACGGGGTACGCCGGCGTCCAGAACCCGCTGTTCTTCAAGGACAACACCCGGATGCTCTTCGGCGACGCGAAGGACCGGGTCGAGGACATCATCCACGACCTGCCGCACTGACAAGGCCGCGCAAACCCGAGACCGGGTCAGTTGCCGCCCTGCGACCCGGTGATCAGTCCGTTGGTGGAGGGCTGGAAGGGGTTGAGGCCGTTCTGGATGGCGTACTGCCGGAGGTAGCCGTCGACGCCGAGCACCTTGACCCGCTCGGAGATCTTGGCGGCCTCCTGCTTCTCCACCTGCACCTGCGCCTTCGCGGCCGCTTCCTTGGCGGCGGCCTCGGCCTCCGCGGCGCGGGCCTTCGCGACCTGCTCCTGCTGTGCGACGAGGGCGTCCTTGATGGCCTGCGGCGGCTCGGGCTTCTGCAGGGTGATGGCGAAGTTCTCGAAGAAGGCGACGTCGCCGTCGGTCTGCCGGTTGACGAGGTCGGGCAGGCTCTCCAGGACGTCGGCCTCCCACTGCGCCTTCTTGTTGGGGTCGGTGTAGAGCTCGGTGTAGGTGTAGGCCTGGCCGGCGCGGTCGGTCGCGGTGTCGAGCGGGCGGCCGATGTAGATCGACAGCACCCGGTCCCAGCCCTCGGGGCGCTGCCCGTCGACCATGTAGGCGGCGTACCGGTTGCCGATCAGGTCGTGGAACTGCCGGAGCGCCTGGCAGTCGGTGTTGAGCAGCAGGTTGGCGACGCCGGTGACCCGCATCTCGATGCCGTCCTTGGTCACGAAGGTGATCCCCTCCGCGTCGCCGCCCTCGCCGAAGACGAAGTTGGTCTGGCTGGAGGGGTAGGTGAACGACTTGTCGTAGGGGCCGTTCCAGGAGCGCGACGACGGCGACACGCAGTCGGCGAACCTCGTCGAGCTCAGTGGGCCCGCCGAGTAGTGGAGCGCCACCTGGTCGGGCCCCGTCGACACCGTCGTCGGGCGGACGAACATCGCCACGAAGAGGAGCGCCAGGACGACCGCGACCACGAGCAGCGCACGCTTGCCCCTTCCGCCGCCCGTGCCGGCGCGCAACCTCGTCGCAGCATCGCCGGCCTTGGCGTTGAACTGCTTGCCGAAGCCACTCATGGGAGCTCCTTACGAAAGGTGCTGATCTCGTCCAGCACGATGGTGGCCAGCTCCGGTGCGATCTCGCGGTGCTGCCAGGTGGTCTCGCGCAGCTCCTCGATGAACCGGTCGCGCCGCTCGATCTCAGCGCCGAGATCGAGCGACATCGGTGCGGTGCTCCGCCCGGCCCAGAAGCCGAGCGCGGTGGCGACGACAAGGGCGATCGCGATCAGCAGAGGGAGCATCGGTACCTCCGGGGTGAGGGTTGGCGCGGTCAGTGTGCCAACCCTCCGGCAGCCTCAAACCAACGGCCCCCCGGCACCGACGCCGTACGTCGCCACGGTCTCGTAGCGGGGACGGCCACGCGGCCCCTCGCCGAGGTACGACGCCACGAGGGCGACATCGGTCGTCTGCCAGGCAGGGCCGGAGTAGGCGTCGAGCAGCCGCACCCATCTGGTCGCCTCGACCGGGCGGCCGAGCCGGGCCACCGTCACGTGCGGCCGGAAGCGCTGACCGTCGACGACTATGCCCGCCTTCGACGCCGCAGCGCGGGCGCCCGTCGCGAGGCGGGCGATCTCGTTGCGCCCGTCGTCGTCCAGTCTCAGGCCCGCCCACAGCACCCGTGCGGACGCGGCGTGCGGGAAGGCGCCGCCGCCCGCGATGTTGGTCGCGACTGGAGTACGCCGCCGGGTCGCCCGCCCGAGCCGCTCGACGAGGTCGTCGAGGCGGCGCTCCTCCACCTGCGCGAGGAAGGCGAGCGTGACGTGGAGCTGCTCCGGCAGCGACCAGCGCAGGCCCGCCTCGCCGGCCGACTCCCGTCGAGGAGCGAGGAACTCGTCGAGATCCTCGACGGCGGACTCCGGGGGCACAAGGGCGACGAACATGCGCATCGAGATCAGACGGCGACGCCGACGAGCGAGCCGATCGCGTAGGTGACCGCCATCGCCACCAGCCCACCACAGACATTGCGCAGGACCGCCCGCCCGACCGGGCTGCGCCCGATGCGAGCGCTCACCCGACCGGCGATCGCCAGCGCGACCGCGACCGCCACGACCGTGATCGGCACCCGTACGCCGGCGGGCGAGGCGACCACGCACAGCAGCGGGATCAGCGAGCCGACGGTGAAGGCGACCATGCTCGCGAAGGCGGCGTGCCAGGGGTTGGTGAGCTCGTCGGGGTCGATGCCGAGCTCGGCCTCGGCATGGGCGCCCAGAGCGTCGTGGTCGGTCAACTGCTCGGCCACCTGTCTGGCGAGCGCCCAGTCGAGCCCCTTCTGGGCGTAGATCTCGGTCAGCTCGTCCAGCTCCTCGCCCGGCATGGTGCGCAGCTCCTCGGCCTCCAGCGCGAGCAACGCCTTCTCGGAGTCGCGCTGCGTGCTGACCGAGACGTACTCGCCGGCCGCCATGCTCATCGCTCCGGCAACCAGGCCGGCGACACCCGCGATGAGGATCGCCGTACGGTTCGACGTCGCGCCCGCGACCCCCATCACCAGGCCGGCGGTCGACACGATGCCGTCGTTGGCGCCGAGGACGCCGGCACGCAGCCAGTTGAGCCTGGCGCCGAGATCCTCGCCGTGCTGCTCGCCCGAATGGGCCTGCACGTCGCCGGTCACGGCTCCACGGTGCCGCCGAACGCGCGGCCGCGCAACGAAGGTGAGGCTTGGCTCGCGACCTCGGCGGGCTGGAGGGCCGGCTCTCGCGGCCCGACCATCGCCCGGGGGTTGTCCGGGGCCGGTCCCTCCTGTGTTCTGGATCGGTGATGATCACCGACGACCTCGACTTCGCCCGGCTCGCGGACCCGCTCCGCGGCGAGATCACCGCGCACTGCTATCGGATGCTGGGGTCGCTGGCCGACGCGGAGGACGTCGTCCAGGAGTCCTTCCTCCGAGCCTGGCGGTCCTGGCACGACTTCGAGGCCAGGACCGCCGACCCGCGACGTGCCGTCCGTCCGTGGCTCTACAAGATCGCGACCAACCGCTGCCTGACCTTCCTCGGGCAGGCCCGCCGTCGCGAGCTCCCCACGGAGATGACCCCCGGCGCGGACCAGCACGAGGTGCTCTGGCTGGAGCCCCTCCCGGACACCCGCATGGCCTACGCCGAGCGACTCGACCCCGCTGAGCGCGTGGTCGCCTGGGAGAGCGTCGAGCTCTCCTTCCTCGCCGTCCTTCAGCGCCTTCCGGCGACGCAGCGCGCGGTCCTGCTGCTACGGGATGTGCTGGGCTACTCGG
Source organism: uncultured Actinomycetota bacterium (assembly GCA_963767345.1). Classification (GTDB taxonomy): domain Bacteria; phylum Actinomycetota; class Actinomycetes; order Propionibacteriales; family Nocardioidaceae; genus Nocardioides. The sequence goes on along the minus strand of CAVYDO010000003.1, from coordinate 1,244,536 downwards.
CCGCCGAGGTAGCCGACCTGCTCGCCACATCCGTGGCCGCGGTCAACAGCGCCCTGCAGCGGGCGCGGGCCGCACGCGGTCGCCGTAGGCCGCTCCGCTCCGCGGCCGCGGACAGCGCCGAGGAAGGACTGGCCCGCCGCTACGCCGCCGCCTGGGAGGCCGGCGATGTCGAGGAGATCGTGGCCATGCTCGCGGAGGACGCGAGGTACTCCATGCCACCGCTGCCCCAGTGGTTCTCGGGCCGCCCGGCGATCCGCGACTTCCTGCTCACCGGCCCGCTGCGCTGGCAGTGGCGCTTCCTACCGACCCGCGCCAACGGCCGCCCGGCGTTCGCGACCTACCTATGGGACGACGAGGCTGCGGCGCACGTGCCGAAGGGCCTCGACGTCCTCGTCATCGTGGACGGCCTGGTGGTCGAGGTCGTCTCGTTCCTCGACGCCGACTTCGCCGACTTCGGCCTCCCGACGCGCCTCGACGAGGAATCTTCCGCCGACCGATGAGTTCACGGTCCGAGCGGGGTTGTAACGGCACAACCACTCGTCAGGAGAGGAACCATGACCGACGAACAGCAGATCCGAGACCTCATCGAGCGCTGGGCGGCCGCCGCCCACGAAGGCGACCTCGACACCGTGCTGGCCGACCACGCCGATGACATCGTGATGTTCGACGTGCCCCCGCCGCAGGAGGGTGCCCGCGGGCGGGCGGCCTACCGCGAGACCTGGCCGGACTTCTTCACCTGGCAGGCCTCGGGGGCGACCTTCGAGATCCTCGAGCTCGACGTGACCGCCGGAGCGGAGGTCGCCTTCGCCTGGGCGCTGTTGCGCTGCGGCACCGCCCAGGACCATGCCGCCCACCCGGACCGCCGGCTGCGGATCAGCTTCGGCCTGCGCAAGGCCGACGGGCGCTGGCAGGTGGCTCACGAGCATCACTCGTTCCCTGACGAGAGCACGGGTCCGGCGATTCCATCCAGGCGGACGCGCACGTCATGAGCACCGAGATCGTACTGCTCCACACGCCTCGCCTGCGTCCGCGGCCGGATTGTTGAAGGTCGCGACGCACCCACACCCTGCGGATGCAGAACTCATCGGCACGCGCGTCGGGCAACCGGGCGGTGGGGGCTGAGAACCGGGCTATGGCACGGCCTGGATGGGCACGCGGTCGCGCAACCAGGCGAGTTGGGCCTGCTCCTGGTGGGCGTGCCCGCCCTCGTGATCGTTGAATGGATAGGAGCGAATCTCCTTGGGGCCCGCATAGGCGTTGTAGGCGGCGTACACGGTCGAAGGAGGGCAGACCCGATCCATCAGGGCAACCGAGAACAGCGCGGGCGCAGTGGCGGCGGCGACGAGGACGGAGGTGTCGAAGTAGGCGAGGGTGTTGAAGGCGCGCTCGATCTGGCCACAGTGGGTCGCGAGATAGGCGACCAGTTCGGTGTACGGCGGCGTTGTTCCGAGAGAAGCCGCCCGTCGAAAATCCGTGAGGAACGGTACGTCGGGCATCACCGCCGCAACATTGTCGGCCAGGGAGGCCACGGCCAGCGCGATGCCTCCGCCCTGGCTGATCCCCCCCACGACGATGCCCTGAGGATCGACCCCCGGCAGTTCACCCACAGACTCGGTGACGCGTACCGCATCGGTGAACACGCGGCGGTAGTAGTAGGTCGCCGGGTCCAGGATGCCGCGAGTCAGGAAGCCGGGCGCCGAGGGGTCGCCACCGGGAGCCGGGTCGGGACTGGCGCCGGGAACAAGAGCCGAGCCTTGTCCCCGGGTGTCGACTTCCAGACACGCGTATCCAGCCAGCGTCCACGGGCCTACCCGGTGGGCGACGCCACGCCCCCCGCAGTACCCCTGGAAGCGCACGATGACGGGAAGATCGGTGTGGCTCGCGCTCGGCCTGTGGTACCAGGCCCGGATATGGTCGCCACCGAATCCGCTGAAGGTCACGTCATAGGTTTCGACGAGCCGCAGACCCGTGTCGACACGTTCCAGTTTGGGTGGGGTCGCAAGAGCTCTCGATGCGTCGAGGGTGGTCGACCAGAACTGTTCGAGATCCGCGGGCGCGACGGTGCTCGATCTGTACTCACGCAGCTCGTGCTCGGGAAGGTCGTAGTGCGGCATGAGGCGAGTCACCGACCCGCTGAGGCGGTAGCGAGCTCTCGGCGCAGAGTACGGCGACGCTCCTGCTCGGCGGGATCGGGGACCGGAGCCGCGGCGAGTAGCTCCTTGGTGTACGCAACGCTCGGCGCCTCGTACACCTGGTCGGCATCGCCGTACTCCTGCAGCTCGCCGTGCCGCAGCACCGCGATGTCGTCGGCCACGTGCCGGACGACCTCGAGGTCGTGGCTGACGAAGAGGTAGGTCAGGCCGTACTCGTCCTGGAGATCTGTCAGGAGGTTGAGCACCTGGGCTTGGACCGACAGATCCAGGGCGCTGACTGCCTCGTCGCACACGATGAGGCGGGGCGACACCGCGAGCGCTCGGGCGATCGCAATCCGCTGACGCTGACCACCGGAGAACTGACTGGGGTAGCGGTCTGCCGCCGAAGCGGGTAAGCCCACGTGGTCGAGAAGCTCCATGATGCGGCTGCGCGCCTCCTTCTCGGGCATGCCGAGGTTGAGCCGCAGCGGCTCCTGCAGGGTCTGACCGACCGTACGCGCAGGGTTGAGGCTGTTGTACGGGTCCTGGAAGATCACCTGGATGTCGCGGGTGAGGGCACGCCGCTCCTGCTTCGTCACCGAAGAGATGTCCCGGCCGTCGAAAACGATCCGCCCGCCGGTCACCGGCGCCAGGCCCAGGACTGCGTTGCCGATCGTCGACTTGCCCGCTCCGGACTCGCCGACCAGTCCCAGTGTCGTGCCGCTCCGCACTGACAGGCTTACTCCCTTGAGGGCGTAGAAGGCTTCGTGACCCCGACCACCCGGATAGGCGACCTCGAGATCGGCGATGTCGAGCAGAACCTCCGACGTCCCGCGGCGGGCTTGCTCCCCGGTCTCCGCCGAGCCCGATAGCCGCGTGAGCGCGAGTGTGCCGCGGCCGCGGAGCTCCTCGGCGAACAAGCACTTGGCAAAGTGCGTCGGACCGACCTCAAGCACGGGGATGGAACCCGCGCGGCAACTATCGGTGACCATCGTGCATCGGTCCTGGAAGTGGCACCCTTGTGGCCACGCGGTCGGCGGGGGGACGCTCCCGGGGATCGCGGGCAGACGCTGGCCGCTCTGCACCAGCCCTGGGCTGGACTCGAGCAGGGCCGCGGCGTAGGGCATCATCGGCCGGGACAGCAGGACAGGCACGGGGGCGTTCTCTACGACCTCACCGGCGTACATGACAACGGCGCGGTCGCAGATGTCGGCAACGACACCGAAGTCGTGCGTGACGATGATGACCCCCATGCCGGTGCGCTTGCGGATGTTGTCGAGCAGGTCGAGGATCTCGGCCTGGACCGTGACATCCAGTGCGGTTGTCGGCTCGTCGGCGATGAGGAGCTCCGGGTCGCCGGCGAGGGCCGCCGCGATGCCGATCCGTTGGGCCATGCCGCCCGACAACTCGTGCGGGTACTTCTTGGCGACCCGTTCGGGGTCGCGCAGTTGCACCATCTTGAGCAGCTCCACGACACGCTCGCGCGCCTCGCTTGCCGAGCAGTCCTGATGGCGGCGAACGACCTCACCCAACTGGTAGCCGACCGTGAATGCGGGATCCAGACTGGCGATCGGCTCCTGCGAGATGAACGCAATGCCAGTGCCGCGCAGTTGGGTTCGTTCCCGCGCGGACATCGTGATCAGGTTCTTGCCGTTGAAGTGCGCCTCGCCGCTGGAGACCCGGCCCCCACCTCTGAGCAGTCCGAGCACGGCCATGCTGGTGACGGTCTTTCCGCACCCGGACTCACCCACGAGCCCAAGGACCTCGCCACGACGCAGGTCGAAGTTCACGTGCTGCACGACGTTCCGCTGCTCGCCATTGATGGGAAACGTGACGGTCAGGTCACGGACACTGAGCAGCGCCGCCGGGTCGGGTGCGCTGTCGGCGGGCTTGGCAGATGCCGACATCTCGGTCACCGCGGTGTTGCGGATCTTGGCGCCCGCACCAAGGGTGGTCGACCAACGCTCGCCGAGCGCGTCGCGAACTGCGTCGCCCAGCAGTCCGAAGGCCAGCACCGTGAAGACGATCACGCAACCGGTGGGCACTAGCAGCCAGGGTTGGGTGTTGATGGCCTGGGAGGCATCGCCGACCATATTCCCCCAGGACGGGGACGGCGGAGGGGCGCCGAACCCGAGGAAGCCGAGGGCGGTCTCCACAATGATCGCCGCGCCGGCGAAGAGCGAGGTTTGGACGATGATGGGCCCCTGCAGGCGCGGCACGATGTGCCGACGCAGGATCTGCGCCTCGGTTAGGCCCGACGTCCGTGCTGCTCGGACATACAACTCCTCGCGAAGAGCCAGCGTGCTGGCGCGAAGTACGCGAATCAGCGAGCCGCACGCCAGAACGCCAAGCGTCACCATGGCGATCGCCGCGCTGTTTCCGAAGACGGCGAGAGCGACGAGCATGATGATGATGCCCGGCGTGGCGAACAAGAGTTCGGCGAGGAGGACGACGACACGGTCGAACCAGCCGCCGAAGTAGCCGGCCAGGACGCCGAGGGGGATGCCTAGGGCAAGGAACACGCACACTGCGATCAATGCACCGGTCATCGAAGGTGCGCCCCCGAACATCAGCCGAGAGAGAACGTCGCGACCGAGTTGATCGGTACCGAGCAAGTGGCTCCCAGTCGGCCCGCTGAGGACGCTCGCGAGATCCTGGTCACCCCATGGGTAGGGGGCGAGGACCGGTGCGAGTGCGACGGCACCGATAACCAGACCGAGCCACCCGAGTGAGACGGCCGCGAGCGGACGTCGGACGATCGAGCCGATGACACCCGGTCGCTGATCGGACGGCGCGCTGCTCTTGGCAGGAGCGGCAGCCACTGGGACCTTGGTCGAGTCGGTCATATCCGTACCTTCGGGTTGATGGCGGCGTTCGTGAGGTCGACGACGAGGTTCACAGTGACGACGATGAGCGCGAACAGCACGGTGACGCCCTGGATGACTGGGAGGTCGTGGGTGATCGTGCTGTTCACTGCGAGGCCGCCCAGGCCAGGGAGGCTGAAGACCGTTTCGACCAAGACGGTTCCACCGAGCAGGTTGATGAAGAGGACTCCCATGACGGTGACCACCGGAACCGCAGCGTTTCGCAGTGCGTGCTTGAGGTACATGCTGGCCTTGGGAGTCCCGTGAGCCCGAAGCATGAGGATGTAGTCACGGCCCAATTCGTTGAGCATCGCGTCGCGGGTCTGCTTGGCGATCATGGCCGTGCCACCGAGGCCCAACGTCGTGATCGGGAGCACAATCGATTTGAGCCATTCCCCGGGGGATTCGGTGAACGGCACGTACCCGACCACAGGAACCAGTTTGAGTTGTACTGCGAACAGGGTGGCGAGGACGAGGCCGAGCCAGAACGGCGGCACGGCGCTTCCGAGCAGGGAACCCAGATCTACGAGTCGACCCAACGGGCCCGACCGGGTGGCGCTCGCGACGCCCAGGGCTACGCCCAGGAGCGCCGAGAAGGCCACACCGCCCACGATGAGAATGAGGGTGATGCCTACTCGGGATGCAAGGAGCGATGTCACCGACTGTCCGGAGAACAGGGACTCACCCAGGTCTCCCCGGACCGCGCCCCACAGCCACTCGCCGTAGCGAACCGGCAACGATTCGTTCAGGCCCATCTGCTCACGCAGCGCCTGGTACTGCTCCTCCGTCCCGGTCGTGCCGAGCACCGTTCTGGCCGGGTCGCCAGGCGTCAGGGAAACGAGGACGAACGTCAACGCAGAAACGAGAAGCATGAGCAGCGCTGACCTGAAGAGCCATCGAGCGAGAAGGTGTCTCATCACGGATTCCCTGATTCCGTCAGCAGTCGGTGCTGAAGAGCTCGACTGGGTTCAGTAGCCGGTTGCCCTCGCTGACCAGTAGTCCGCCCATGTCCGCAGCACCGAAGTAGTACACGGGTGTGAAGGTCACCGGCGCGAACCAGCCCTGCTCCTGGATCCGTGCAACGATCTGCTGGTTGAGCGTCTTGCGCTCCTCAGGCGCAGCCTTGGCGGCTTCGTCGTACGTGGACAGCAATTGCTTGTCCTCGGTCTTGAAAGGGTTGAATGGCCCAGTCGGCAGCAGCACGAGCGTGCCGGTGATATGCATCGGCGGACTACCCAGACCAGAAACAACGATCGGGTACTGGGCTGAGAACGTGTCCTCGAAGTACGCGTTGACGTCCTTCTCCTCAAGGTTCAGCCTGATGCCGACCTTCTCGAGCTGAGCCGCAACCGCCTGGCCAGCAAGCCCGATGTTCGCGAAGTCAGTGGATAGTGCGTCGACCTCGAAACCCTCGCCGTAGCCAGCCTCCTCAAGCAGCTGTTCTGCTCTCTCCGGGTCGTAGGCGTAGAAGTCTGCGGTTGCCTCGCTGTAGTCGTCGCTTCCAGGTAGTGCGATCTGGGAAGAGGCCAGTCCGTCGTTGCTGTACAGCGCCTGAGTAACCGCTTCGCGGTCGATCGCGTAGTTGATTGCCTGCCGAACTCGAACATCGGCCAGCGGCTCCGACATCTTGCCGGCACGGTCGAACAGTCCGAGGCCCTGCCAAACCGTGGGTTGCGCAGCAACCTGCAAACCAGCTGCTCGTGCACCCGAAGCCGTGGTGTAGTCCCCGATCGCGACGTCGACCTCACCGGTCTTGAGCGCGTTGAGGATGCTGTTCGGGTTGCCGATGACACGGATCGTCATCTTCTTGAAGTGGATCGCTTCCTGGTCCCAGTAGTCGGGATTCGCCGTGTAGACGTAGTGGTCGCCCGCCACGGTCTGCGAGGTATCCAGCACATACTCGCCCGCACCCGCAGTCGAGGTGCCGAGGGACTTCGGGTTGGCAAGCGCCTTGGGGCTGGCCACCAAGCCGATCACCCAATCCTGAGAAAGGAGCTCCTCGAGAATCGGGTTGGGGTTCGCCAGGTTCAACTGGACCTTGAGTGGTCCGGTCACCTCGAATGTCATGCCCGCGAGCTGCGCAGCGTTGGGGCCGCCGGCGTTCTGGATGTACTCGAAGTGTTGCTTGACGCCCTCAGGGGTCAGCGCGCCCCCATCCGAGAAGGTGACACCCTCCCGCAGCGTCAGGTCGAAGCGCTTGTTCCCCTCGCCGACGTAGCCCCACTCGGTGGCAAGACCGGGGACGTACTCCCCCTGCGGGTTGCGGCGAATCAGTGGCTCGTATGCCGGCTGGATGAAGATCGATGCCGACTGGTCGATGGTGCCCGGGTCGAGGGTCGCGGTGGTGCCGGCGGTGGCGAACGTCATCTCGGGCGCGACGCCGCAGGCCTTGGCTGTCTGGTTGGGGGTCCCCTGGGGCCCGGTCGAACCTCCGCCGTTCGAGCTGCACGCGCCCAGCGTCAGCGTCGCGGCAAGAGCAAGAGAACAGGTCACTGAGGCAGCGCGAATGCTGGGCCGCCTGGCAGTACCCGGGGTGAGAGATCGAGCGTTCATTTTCGGACTGTCTCCTGACGAATCGTGGCTGCGGGGCCACTGACGAGCCGAGCTCAGAGTCGATGGCTGTGGTGCTGGTCACAGACCCTACGCACGAGTTCCGGAGGTGTAAAGAGATTTCCTGAAAGCACTTTTACTCGATCGCATCTGGGTAGGGTGTTGCGGGTGCGACTGCGTGAGACGCGCTCGCCGAGGTGAGCGGAGGAGCTGGCGTGGGGAAGAAGGTGACGATCTACGAAGTCGCGAAGCGTGCCGGCGTCGGCATCTCGACCGTGTCGAACACGCTGAATCGACCCAATCGAGTCGCGGAGGCAACTCGCCGCCGAGTCCTGGCGGCAGCTGACGAGCTCGGTTTCACGCCCAAGGCTCAAGCAGTGAGCCTGGCCCGCAAGGGCGTCGGGCGGATCGGTGTCATCGCACCGCTCACCAGCTATCCGTCGTACATGCGGCGACTGGCAGGAGTGCTCCAGGCGATCGGCGGCCACCATCTGGAGGCATGCGTCTTCGATGAGGAGTCCGCCGCCTCGCAGACCTCACTTCTGCTCTCGAGCCTGCCGTTGACCAGCCGGCTCGACGGAATCATGGTGATGGGAGTGCCGCTCGGTGAGGACGCCGCTCAGCGGTTGCTCAGCTCGAGCATCCCTACCGTCCTGGTCGACACTGTCGACGCCCGCTTCAGCAGCGTCGCGACCGACGACGAGAAGAGCGGGAGGCTGGCCGCCGAGCATCTCCTCGCTCTTGGCCACCGCGACATCGCGTACGTCATGGAGGCTCACAAGCCGGCTGAGCAGCCGCAACAGGGTGCTCGAAGGCTACAAGCATTCGAAACGACACTCGCGAGACATGGGATCTCGGTCGACCGTGTCGAGGTCGACTACGTGGCCCACGCCATTGCCGAGGCCCGGAACTCGGCACGTCGACTGCTTTCTGGACCCGCCCGTCCAACGGCCATCGCATCCCACGACGACCTGCTCGCCGTGGGGGTGCTGCAAGCAGCGCATGACTTGCACCTGCGAGTGCCTGACGATCTTTCCGTCATCGGCTGCGACGACGGCGACCTTGCGCAAGCAACGAGGCTGACCACCATCCGACAGCCATTTGAGGAGTCCGGCCGAGTCGCGACCGAGATCCTGCTCGGTCACCTCAAGTCTGATCGGCTTCGGCGTGTGGTCACCCTGGACCAGCATCTGATCGTTCGGAACACATCAGCCCCCCCGCCCGCGACGAAGGACCACATCGGGTGACTCCTACGTCGGCTCCGTGGCCGGTCAACTGTGGAGGGACTCGGCCCAACTGGGCTCTCGTGGCTCAGCGTGGCTCAGCTAGCCCTCCCGTAGGCGCAGTCGCTCGATCTACAGCCCCAGGTCGCGGCCGATGAGCTCCTTCATGATCTCGTTGGAGCCGGCCCAGATCTTGGTGACACGGGCGTCGCGCCAGGCGCGGCCGACGCGGTACTCGTTCATGTATCCGTAGCCGCCGTGCAGCTGGACGCAGTGGTCGAGCACGTCGTTCTGCACCTGGGCGGTCCACCACTTCGCCTTGGCGGCGTCGATGGGGGTGAGCTCGCCCTTGGTGTGCGCGAGCACGCTCTGGTCGACGTACGCCTGCGCGACCTCGACCTGTGTGAACAGCTCGGCGAGGAGGAACTTGTTGTGCTGGAGCGAGCCGATCGGCGTGCCGAACGCCTGCCGCTCCTTGGCGTATTCGAGCGTCTCGTCCAGGATCTGGCGCGCGTGGGCGAGGTTGGTGACCGCCGAGCCGAGCCGTTCCTGCGGTAGGAAGGTCATCATGTGGATGAAGCCGGCGTCGAGCTCGCCGACGACGTCGTCGTCGGTGACCCGGAGGTCCTCGAAGAACAGCTCGGCGGTGTCGGACTCGTCCTGGCCGACCTTGTCGAGCCGGCGCCCCCGCGAGTAGCCCGCGGCGGTCGAGGACACCGCGAAGAGCGTGATGCCGCGGGCCTTCCGCTCCGGGCTGGTCCGCGCCGCGACCAGCACCAGGTCGGCGGAGTAGCCGTTGGTGATGAAGGTCTTCGATCCGTTGATCACCCAATCGCCGCCGTCGCGCACCGCCGTCGTCCTGAGCGCGGCGAGATCGGAGCCACCGGACGGCTCCGTCATGCCGATCGCGGTCAGGATCTCTCCGGTCACCATGCCGGGCAGCCAGCGCTGTTTCTGCTCGTCGGTGGTCAGGTGGACCAGGTACGGCGCCACGATGTCGCCGTGGATGCCCAGGCACGACGGCAGCGTCATGTTCACCTTGGCCAATTCCTCGGTGAGCACCGCGGTGAACCGGTAGTCGCCGGCCGCCATCCCGCCGTACTCCTCGGGGACGTGCAGGCCGAGGAGACCCTGCTTGCCGGCCGCCAGCCAGAACTCTCGCGACAGGCCGTGCGCCTCGGCGTACTCCTCGAGGTGCGGCCGGACCTCGCGGTCGAGGAACTCGCGCACCGAGGCCCGGAACGCCTCGTGGTCCTCGTCGTAGATCTCCCGTCTCATACCATTGAGCCTACCGCCGGGTAACCCCGGCAGCGGGGCAAACGCCGCCCGGGTCGAGTGCTCAGGTGGTCGTTGCGTCCGCGCGGCCGAGCACTCGACCTCTCCACCCATTAGGCTTGGATCGATCCAATCGCGGTCGGCCGACGGCGAGGGATCTACCCGGAGGGGGTCCCACGATGCAGGTCTGGCCCGGATCGGCGTTCCCACTCGGCGCGACCTTCGACGGCACCGGCACCAACTTCGCCGTCTTCAGCGAGCTCGCCGACAAGGTCGAGCTCTGCCTCTTCGACGATGTGAACGGTGCGCTCGTCGAGAAGCGCATCGAGCTCACCGAGGTCGATGCCTATGTGTGGCACTGCTACCTGCCCGGCATCCGGTCGGGCCAGCGGTACGGCTACCGCGTGCACGGGCCCTACGACCCGGCCCGCGGCCAGCGCTGCAACCCCAACAAGCTGCTGCTCGACCCCTACGCCAAGGCGACCGCAGGGGACATCACCTGGGACCAGTCGCTCTACGGGTACGACTTCGGCGACCCCGACTCGCGCAACGACGACGACTCGGCCGGCCACATGATGCTCGGCGTGGTCGTCAACCCCTTCTTCGACTGGGAGGGTGACCGGCGGCTGAGGATCCCCTACAACGAGACCGTCATCTACGAGGCGCACGTCAAGGGGCTCACCCAGCTCCATCCCGGCGTGCCGCCCGAGCTGCGCGGAACCTACGCCGGCCTCGCCCACCCGGCGATCACCGACCACCTCACCAAGATCGGCGTCACCGCCATCGAGCTGATGCCGGTGCACCAGTTCGTGCAGGACTCCACCCTGCTCGAGAAGGGGCTGAGCAACTACTGGGGGTACAACACCCTCGCCTTCCTCGCGCCCCAGGCGTCGTACGCCGCCAGCCGCGAGCGCGGCGGGCAGGTGCAGGAGTTCAAGGCGATGGTCAAGGCGATGCACGCCGCCGGCATCGAGGTGATCCTCGACGTGGTCTACAACCACACGGCGGAAGGCAACCACCTCGGTCCGACGCTGAGCTTCAAGGGCTTCGACAACCCCGGCTACTACCGGCTGGTCGAGGGTGACCTGCGCTACTACATGGACTACACCGGCACCGGCAACAGTCTCAACGTCCGCAACCCGCACGCCATGCAGCTGATCATGGACTCGCTGCGCTACTGGGTGACCGAGATGCACGTCGACGGCTTCCGCTTCGACCTCGCAGCCACCCTGGCAAGGGAGTTCTACGACGTCGACAAGCTGTCCACCTTCTTCGAGATGGTGCAGCAGGACCCTGTCGTCAGCCGGGTCAAGCTCATCGCGGAGCCGTGGGACATCGGGCCCGGCGGCTACCAGGTGGGCAACTTCCCGCCGCAGTGGAGCGAGTGGAACGGGCAGTACCGCGACACCGTCCGCGACTTCTGGCGCGGTGAGCCGAGCCTCGGCGACTTCGCCTCGCGCCTGGCGGGCAGCGCCGACTTCTACGAGCACAGCGGCCGACGCCCGGTGGCGAGCATCAACTTCGTCACCGCACACGACGGGTTCACCCTGCGCGACCTCGTCTCCTACAACGAGAAGCACAACGCCGCCAACGGCGAGGACAACCGCGACGGCGAGAGCCACAACCGTTCCTGGAACCACGGCGCCGAGGGGCCCACCGACGACGCGTCGGTGCTGGAGCTGCGCGCCCGCGCGCAGCGCAACTTCCTCGCCACCCTGCTGCTGAGCCAGGGCGTGCCGATGCTCCTGCACGGTGACGAGCTCGGGCGCACACAGCAGGGAAACAACAACACCTACGCGCAGGACTCGGAGCTGTCCTGGGTGCACTGGGACGAAGTGGACGAGCCGCTGGTGGACTTCACCGCAACCCTGGCCAAGCTCCGGCGCGAGCACCCGACCTTCCGTCGCCGGCGCTTCTTCACCGGCTCGTCGGTGCGCACCGACGACGGCAGCCGGCTCAACGACATCGTCTGGCTCGCCCTCGACGGCACCCCGCAGGTCCACTGGGACAACGGCGGCAAGGCGATAGGCATGTACCTCAACGGCGACGGCATCGCCGGCACAGACCGCACCGGCAACCCCATCAAGGACGACGACTTCCTGCTCTACTTCAACGCCGCCGGCGAGGAGGCGACCGCCACCCTGCCGCCCGCCGAGTACGCCGAGGCGTGGGACGTCGTCGTCGACACCGCGGCAAGCAGCACGGTCTCGGCCCTGGTCGAGGCCGGAGACTCCCTGCCGCTCGCATCGCGGAGCCTCGTCGTACTCCGCCAGCACGGCGCCCCTGAGGCCGAGCCGGACCACTCCGTCGCCGCGTCGATCGCAGCATCGCAGTCCCGCGCCATCGCCGCATCGCAGTCCAAGCCGTCGGCCGGCTCGAAGCGTCGGGGTCGATCCGCAGCCCGCTGACCCGGGTCACGCCCCGGGGCCGCGTAGGTTGCTGCGCATGCACACCCCGGCCAGCACCTATCGACTGCAGATCACCGACGACTTCGACCTGCTGGCCGCGGCACGCACGCTCGCCTACCTGCACGACCTCGGCGTCGACTGGGTCTATCTCTCGCCCCTGCTGGCCTCGGAGTCCGGTAGCGAGCACGGCTACGACGTCTCCGACCACTCCGCGATCGACCCGTCCCGCGGCCGTGCCGCCGGTCTCGCGGCCCTGTCCTCGGAGGCGCGGCGGCTCGGCATGGGCGTGCTGGTCGACATCGTGCCGAACCACGTCGGGGTCGCCCGTCCTTCGGAGAACGCTTGGTGGTGGCAGGTGCTCACGCACGGCGCGGAGTCGCCGTACGCCTCGGCCTTCGACATCGACTGGGCCTTCGGGGGTGGCCGGGTGCGGATCCCGGTGGTGGGCGACGACGACCTCCTGCCCGACGGTCGGATCGCCAACCTTCGGGTGCTCGCCGGGGAGCTGCACTACCACGACCAGCGCTTCCCACTGGCGCCCGGCACCGCCCCTGCCGGACCGGAGGAGGACCCGGACGCAGTGCACGCCCGGCAGCACTACGAGCTGATCCCGTGGCGCCGGGCCGACGACGAGCTCAACTACCGGCGCTTCTTCGCGGTGAACACACTGGCGGCGATCCGGGTCGAGGAGCCCGAGTGGTTCGCGCGCTCGCACGAGGAGATCGGGCGCTGGTTCGCGGAGGGTCTCGTCGACGGCCTGCGGATCGACCACCCCGACGGCCTGCGCGACCCCGAGCGCTACCTCGACGACCTGGCGGGGCTCACCGGCGGGGCCTACGTGCTGGTCGAGAAGATCCTGCTCCTTCGAGACGCCTCGTCCCTCGGCTCCTCAGGAACCGAGATCGAAGGGCTGCCGGCGTCGTGGGCCACCGCCGGCACGACCGGGTACGACGCGCTGGCACTGGTCGACCGGGTGCTGGTCGACCCCGCGGGCGAGGGCCCGCTCACCGCTCTGGAGACCCGGCTCCGCGGGGCGCCGCTCGACTGGCCGGCGATGGTGCACGACACCAAGCGCGACGTCAGCGACACCATCCTGCGCTCCGAGGTGCGCCGGATCGCCCGCGAGCTCGCCTCGCTGCTCGACCCCGCGCCCGAGCCGGCGACCGTCGAGGACGCGGTCGCGGAGCTGCTCGCCTGCTTCTCGGTCTACCGCTCCTATCTCCCGCTGGGCCGCGAGCACGTCGAGCACGCCTTCGCGGCGGCGCGCGAGCACCGGCCAGATCTCACCGAGGTCCTCGATGTCCTCGAGCCCGTCTTGGGCGACGGGGCGGCGGACGCCACCCAGCGCTTCCAGCAGACCTCGGGCATGGTGATGGCCAAGGGCTCCGAGGACTGCGCGTTCTATCGCACGTCGCGGCTCACCTCCCTCACCGAGGTCGGCGGCGACCCGTCCGTGTTCTCGGTCCCGCCGGACGCCTTCCACGACGCCATGGCCGGACGTCAGGAGCACTGGCCGGCCGCGATGACGGCCGCCTCGACCCACGACACGAAGCGCGGCGAGGACGTGCGGGCGCGCATCTCCGTGCTGGCCGAGGTCCCCGACCTCTGGGCCGCCGCGATCGACCGGCTGCTCGCGCTCGCGCCGGTGCCCGACCCGTCGTTCGGCAACCTGCTCTGGCAGGCGATGATCGGATCGTGGTCCGACGACCCCGCGCTGCGCACGCGGTTGCACGCGTACGCCGAGAAGGCGATGCGCGAGGCCGGGGACGGAACCACGTGGACCGCGCCGGACCCGGCGTACGAGCAGGCGGTGCATGCCGCCGTGGACGCGGCGTTCGACGACCCGGAGGTCCGCGGGGTGCTCGACGAGGTCCTCGCGGAGGTCGTCGACCCGGGGTGGTCCAATGCGCTGTCGGCCAAGCTGATCGGGCTGACCATGCCCGGCGTGCCCGACGTCTACCAGGGGTCGGAGCTCTGGGAGCAGAGCCTGGTCGACCCGGACAACCGCCGTCCGGTCGACTTCGACGCCCGGGCCATGGCGCTGCCCGAGGTCGACGCGGCCCGCCTCGCCGGGGGACTCGACGACGACGGCGCCGCCAAGCTGCTGGTCACCCACCGGGCCCTGACCCTGCGCCGCGACCGGCCCGAGCTGTTCGCGGCCCATGCGGCGGTGGCCGCGACCGGCCCGGCGGCCGGGCACGTCGTCGCCTTCGACCGCGGCGGTGCCGTGACCGTGGCGACCCGTCTCCCCGTCGGCCTCGCCCGCCGCGGCGGCTGGGAGGGCACCACCCTCGACCTGCCGGCCGGCCGTTGGCGCGACGCGCTCACGGGCCGGGTGGTGGAGGGTCGGCCCCCGGTGGCGGAGGTGCTGGCCGACCTGCCGGTCGCGCTCCTGGTCGCCGTACCCGAGCGGCCGCGGGCGCCCGGGCGCTTCGACGTCTGGGCGCCGCGTCCTCGTCGGGTGCGGCTCAGCGTCGGCGGCGAGCTCGCCGAGATGGAGCGCGGTCCCGGCGACTGGTGGCGGCCCACCGGGCCGGTCCCCGAGGGCGAGGTCGACTACGGCTACCTGCTCGACGACGACGAGACGCCGGTGCCCGATCCCAGGTCACGCCGCCAGCCGGACGGCGTCCACGGTCTCTCGCGCACGTTCGACCCGTCGGCGTTCGCGTGGACCGACGGCGCCTGGACAGGGCGGCAGCTCGCCGGCTCGGTCGTCTACGAGCTGCACCTGGGCACGTTCACGCCCGAGGGCACGCTCGACGCCGCGATCGCGAAGCTCGACCACCTGCGCTCGATCGGCGTCGACCTGGTCGAGCTGATGCCGGTCAACGCCTTCAACGGCGAGCACGGGTGGGGCTACGACGGCGTGCTCTGGTCCTGTGTCGACGAGGTGTACGGCGGTCCCGCGGCGTATCAGCGCTTCGTCGACGCCTGCCACTCGGCCGGCATCGGCGTGATCCAGGACGTCGTGCACAACCACTTCGGACCCTCGGGCAACTACCTGCCGCGCTTCGGTCCGTACCTCGCCTCGGGCGCCACCGACTGGGGCGACCAGGTCAACCTCGACGGCGAGGGCTCCCACGAGGTGCGCCGGCTGATCCTCGACTCGGTCACCACCTGGTTCCGCGACTTCCACGTCGACGGGCTGCGGCTCGACGCGGTGCATTCCTTGTCCGACGAGTCCGACACCCATCTGCTGGAGGAGATGACCGTGGAGGTGGCGGCCCTCTCGTCCCACCTGCGCCGGCCGCTGACGCTGATCGCCGAGTCCGACCTCAACGACCCGCGGCTGATCACGCCGCGCGAGGCCGGCGGGTTGGGACTGGACGCGCAGTGGAGCGACGACTTCCACCACGCTCTCCACGTGGCGTTGACCGGTGAGACCGAGGGCTACTACGCCGACTTCGCCCAGCTGTCCGCGCTCGCCAAGGTGCTGACCCAGGGCTTCTTCCACGACGGCACCTGGTCGTCCTTCCGCGGGCGCGACCACGGCGTGCCGCTCGACGTCGACCGGGTGCCCGGGTGGCGGCTGGTGGTGTGCAGCCAGAACCACGACCAGGTCGGCAACCGGGCCCGGGGCGACCGCGTCACCGAGTCGCTCGACGACGACCAGCTGTGCGCCGCAGCACTGATGACGCTGTGCTCGCCGTTCACGCCGATGCTGTTCCAGGGCGAGGAGTGGGGCGCCTCGACCCCGTTCGCGTTCTTCACCTCCCACCCCGAGGAGGATCTGGGCCGCGCGGTCACCGAGGGCCGCCGGCGCGAGTTCGAGCGGATGGCGTGGGGCGACGCCGAGGTGCCCGACCCGCAGGCCCGGTCGACGTACGACGCGTCCAGGCTGGACTGGTCCGAGGTCGACTCGCCACGCGGCGCGACGGTGCTCGGCTTCTATCGCGACCTGGCCTCCCTGCGCCGGTCGCTCCCGGCACTGACCGACCCCGACCTGCGACGGGTCTCGGTCGAGCACTCCGGGACCGAGCGGTGGCTGGTCCTGCGCCGCGGGTCGGGCCCGGGCTCCGCCGTGGTGGCGGTGAACTTCTCCGACTCCCCCGTGGTCGTCGACCTGTCGGGCGACGGCATGGCCTACGCCGTCCGGCTGGCCTCGCCCGCCGGTGCCGCCCTCGACCCGGCGACCGAGACTGCAGCGGAGGGGACCCGACTTGCCCTTCCCCCGCACGCCGGGGCCCTGCTCACGCCGGCCTGAGCCCGCGGGGTCGAGTGCTCAGCTGGCTGTCGTCGCCACCTGGCCCGGCACTCGACCGGTCAGCTCGACACGTCGAAGTCGATCCGCAGCCCGCTGACCCGGGTCACGGTCGCGGTGACCGGCGTGGTGCCGTCGGGCGTGGAGACGGTGCAGGTCGTGGAGCTTCCCTTCCTCCCGGTCAGCTCGCCCTGGCAGCTGGTCGAGGCGCTGTCGTTGGCGAGGGAGTCGTCGACGGCTCGGGCGACGAGGTCCGGCCCGAGGTAGGGCGTGATGGCGTACGCCGGCTCACCGTCACGGAGCGACTCGACGACCACGTGTATGCCGACTCGTCGTCCGTCCTCCGTCTCCGCCTCGCAGTCCTGGCGCGCACCGGTCTCGGCTGCGATCCCCCCCGTGCAGCTCACGTCGACGTCGACGTCCGCGTCCTTCGGCTCGAACAGCCGGCCGATCTGGGTGGCCAGCGACTCCGCCGCGACCCCTTCGTTCTGTGCGTGGGCCGGCGGGTCCTCGGCTCCGCAGCCGCCGAGCACGCCCCAGACCGGCGTCAGCAGCACGGCGCAGCAGACCGCCGACCTTCGCATGCATCCAGTCATATCAGCGTGGCCCAGCCGATGGGGCCGATCGGCTCGCCGGACTTTCGGCAGGGTCGCTGGTGTTATGCGAGCCATGGCACTGACAGGAGAGTACGAACCCGGCGCCGCAGGCTGGGCCAACGAGCAGGTCGCGGCGTACGAGCGGTCCGGGGGCCGTGAGGCCAACACACTGCGTGGCAACCCCGACTGGCCGATCGTCGTCGTCACCTCGCGGGGCGCGAAGACCGGCAAGCTGCGGAAGAACCCGGTGATGCGGGTCGAGAAGGACGGCGTGTACGCCGCGGTCGCGTCGAAGGGCGGTGCCGCCGAGCACCCGACCTGGTACCACAACCTCCTCGCCCATCCCGAGGTGGAGCTCCAGGACGGCGCCCGGCCTCACCTCTACCGGGCGCGGGTCGCCGAGGGCGACGAGCGCGCGGAGTGGTGGGAGCGGGCGGTCGCGCAGTACGCGCCGTACGCCGACTATCAGGCGAGCACCGACCGGCAGATCCCCGTCTTCCTCCTCGAACGGGTCTGAGCGTCGAAACGCGGGGGAAACCTGTCCGCGCTACCGTCGTGTCGTGTTCCTGCTCCGTGTCCAGCTCCCAGACGTGCCCGGCTCGCTGGGTCGACTGGCGACCGCCATCGGCTGGGCGGGCGGCGACATCGAGGCCATCGAGATCATCGAGAAGAACCCCGACGGGAACGCCGTCGACGACGTACTGCTCTCGATGGCGCACGGCACCATGCCCGACTCGATCGTGTCGGCCTGCTCCGAGCTCGAGGGCGTGCACGTCATCTGGATCAGCCGGTACGCCGCCGGTGGCAACCTCTTCCTCGACCTCGAGGTCGTCGAGGAGCTCACCGCCGAGCCCGATGCCGCGCTCGAGCGGCTGGTCGCGCTGCTCCCGGTGACCTTCCGGGTCGACTGGGCGGCGCGTGTCCGCGCGGGCGATGAGCTGGTGACCGCCACCGACAGCGCCCCCTCGGAGGTCGCCTTCAGCCCGCTCGGTCGACCGAGGCGTCTCCCCGACAACGACGGCACCGTCCTCTGCGGCGCCCCCGTCGACGCCGACGAGACCGTCGTCCTCGGCCGCGCCGGCGGCCCCGCGTTCCTCGACTCCGAGCTCGCCCGGCTCGGTCATCTCGTGGCGTTGGCGATCTCCATCGCCCGCCCCTCCAGCCGACTCGGCTGACCGGGCACTTCATGCAAGTCAGAACCCGCCCAGCGGGCGATCCCTTCAACGCCCAGACCGCTGACCGGGCACTTACACCAACGAAACTCCCACCGACCGGGCGATTCCCGGGGACTCCGATGATGCCCGACCGGTGACATGGGTGTTCACGGAACTGCCCGCTCGGCGGCCTGGGAGTCTCCCCAAGTGCCCGGTGGGCGGTCTGGGAGGCCCAGCAAGTGCCCGGTCAGCTGAGGCCGATGACCTCGCCGTCGTCGCTGACGTCCATGTGCGTCGACGCCGGCACCTTGGGCAGGCCCGGCATGGTCATGATGTCGCCGGTGACGAGGACGACGAAGCCGGCACCGGCCGAGAGCCGCACCTCGCGGACGTCGACCGTGTGACCCGTCGGCGCGCCGAGCGCCTTGGGGTTGGTCGAGAAGGAGTACTGCGTCTTCGCCATGCACACCGGCAGGTTCCCGAAGCCGTCGGCCTCGATGCTGGCCACCTGCTTGCGGGCCTTGGCGGAGAGGTTGACGCCCGCTGCGCCGTAGAGCCTGGTGGCGATGGCGTTGGCCTTCTCCTCGATCGACCCCTCGTCGGGATAGCAGAACTTGAAGCCCGACGTGCCGAGCTTGAGCTCGTCGAGAACTCCCCAGGCGAGCGACTCCGCGCCGGCGCTACCGTCGGAGAAGTGCGTCGCCGAGTACGCCTCGAAGCCGAGACTCTGCGCCAGGTCGCGGAGCGCCTGGATCTCGTGGTCCGTATCGGTGGGGAACCGGTTGATGGCCACGATCGCCGGCAGTCCGAACACATCGCGGACGTTGGTGAGGTGACGCTCGATGTTCGGGAAGCCTCGTCGCACCGCCTCGACGTCCTCGTTGTTGAGGTCGGCGACAGCGACCCCACCGTGGTACTTGAGCGCGCGGACCGTCGCCACCATCACGACGGCGTCGGGCCGCAGCCCCGAGGCGCGGCACTTGATGTCGATGAACTTCTCTGCTCCCAGGTCCGAGCCGAAGCCCGACTCGGTGACGACCACGTCGGCGAGCTTGAGCGCCGTGCGGGTCGCGAGCACCGAGTTGCAGCCGTGCGCGATATTCGCGAACGGACCGCCGTGCACGAAGGCCGGCGCATGCTCGAGCGTCTGCACCAGGTTGGGCGCCAGCGCGTTCTTGAGCAGGATCGCGAGCGCTCCCGGGGCCCCGAGGTCGGCAGCGGTGACCGGCCGCTTGTCGCGGGTGTGTGCCACGACGATGCGGCCGATGCGCTCCTTGAGGTCGCCGAGCGACTCGGCGAGGCAGAAGATCGCCATCAGCTCGCTGGCCACGACGATGTCGAATCCGTCCTCGCGCGGGTAGCCGTTGATGACGCCGCCGAGACCGACGACGACATCGCGCAGCGCCCGGTCGTTGAGGTCGACGACACGCTTCCAGGTGACCGACCGGACGTCGATGTCGAGAGCGTTGCCGTGATGGACGTGGTTGTCGATCAGCGCGGCCAGCAGGTTGTTGGCGGACTCGATCGCGGCGAAGTCACCGGTGAAGTGCAGGTTGATGTCGGTCATCGGCACCACCTGGGCGTAGCCGCCACCCGCCGCGCCGCCCTTCATCCCGAAGACCGGGCCCATGCTCGGCTCACGCAGTGCCGCGCAGGAGCGCTGGCCGATCCGCTGCAGCGCGTCGGTCAGCCCGACGGTCGTGGTCGTCTTGCCCTCACCTGCCGGGGTCGGGGAGATCGCGGTGACCAGGACGAGCTTGCCGTCGGGGCGATCCCTGAGAGACGCGATGTAGCCGAGGTCGACCTTGGCCTTGTCGTGCCCGAACGGCACGAGCACGCTCGGGTCGTCGATGCCGAGCCGCTCGCTCGCCACCCGCTGGATCGGCCACATCTCGGCCGTGTTCGCGATCTCTCCGTCAGACAGCAACTCGAGGTCCTCTCGCCAGGTACGACGCCACGCTGCTTCGCACTCCGGGTGAGGCTAGCCGCAACTCGCGTCTCAGCGAAGGAGGGCGCGGCGCAGCTCGACCAGCAATACCGCCGGAGCGTCGTACTGGATCAGGTGTCCCGCGTCCTCGACGAGCCCGTTGCCGGACGTCATCACATCACCCATCTAGTGCCGGGAGATGTGATGACGTTGCGGGGTCAGGGCGTCGCAAGTCGCTGCCGGAGGCCGGTCGCGCGGTCCGCGCGGCGGGTGACGGCCGCCCGGACCTCGGCCTCGGTGCCGACGACGCGAACATGCCGGCGGGCGCGCGTGACGGCCGTGTAGAAGAGCTCGCGGGTGAGCAGCCGGGAGTCCTCGGGCGGGAGCAGCACGGTGACCCGCTCGACCTGGCTGCCCTGGCTCTTGTGGACCGTGAGCGCGTGCATCGTCTCGACGTCGGAGAGCCGGGAGATCGCGAAGTCGAGCGGGCCGCCCGAGCCGCCGACGCTGGACCCGTTGATGACGGCACGCAGCGCGCCGTCATCGCGGCGTACGACGCAGCCGGTCTCGCCGTTGTAGACCCCGAGGCCGTAGTCGTTGGCGGTGACCAGCAAGGGACGACCCGGGTACCACAGCGGCCAGTGGTCGACGCCCTCGTCGTGAGCCAGCCAGCGCTCGACCTGCCGGTTCCAGTGGGCGACGCCGTGTGGACCGTCGCGGTGGGCGCAGATGAGGCGATGCTCGTCGACCGCGCGCAGGGCGGCGTCGACGTCGCCACGGACCGCGGCCTCGCGCACTGCCGATGCGGTCGCGAGGAGGTCGGGACGCAAGGTGTCGGCGGTCAGCTCGGCACGGGAGCCGCCGTCGGCGACCTCGAGGTCGACGTACTCCAGCCGGTCTCCACCCCGCCGCAGGCAGGCCATCACCTCGTCGGGGTGGCCGTCACGCAGCGCCGCCGCCAGGTCGGCGATCTCGCCGTCGTAGCGGTGGGTGGTGGTCAACGAGACCACCGGTGAGGGCGATGAGTCGGCGAGCCCACGCACCAGGTCGGCGAGCACCGCGCCCGCACCAACCGAGGTCAGCTGGTCGGGGTCACCGACGAGGACCAGGCGAGCATCGGGGCGGACGGCCTCGAGCAGCCGGGCCATCATCAACAGGTCGACCATCGACGACTCGTCGACGACGACCAGGTCGTACTTGAGCCGGTTGCCCCGGTGGTGGCGGAAGCGGGTCGAGTTGTCGGGCACCCAGCCGAGCAGCCGGTGGAGGGTCAGCGCGTGCAGGCCGGCAAGAGCCGCGCGGTCGTCGTCGGAGAAGCGCCCCGCACCCGAGCTCTCGTCGCCGGCCAGCTCGTCGAGCACCGCCTCCTGCAGCCGGGCCGCCGCCTTGCCGGTGGGCGCCGCGACAGCGACGGAGAGCCGCTCCCCTCGCTGCCTCGCCTGGTCGTGGAGTACGGCGAGCAGCCCGGCGACCGTCGTCGTCTTGCCGGTGCCGGGGCCGCCCGTGAGCACGCTCGTCCAGCCGATCGCGGCGGCCCTGGCGGCGGCGCGCTGCTCGGAGTAGTCGGGGGCCGACCCTGCCCCCGGCTCTCCAGGGAAGATGCGGGTGAGGACGGCGTCGAGGCGGGCCTCGTCGACCGCCGGCGGGGCGGCGGCCCTGCGGGCGACGAGGTCGTCGCGCACCTTTACCTCGAGCCGGTGGTAGCGGTCGAGATAGAGGAGGTCGTGCTCATGGCGAAGCACCCCCTTGGCGACCAGCGGCGACGACAGCACGACGCTGGTCCAGGCCTCGGCCCCGGGCCAGCCGAGCTCTCCTTCGGGGTCGACCGACGCGGCCACGGTGCCGAGGTCGACGCCCACGGAGCCATGGGTGACCGCCCGCACCGCGAGTGCGGCCGCGAGCAGGACCCGCTCGTCGGTCTCTCCGCCGAGCTCACCGAGCCGGGTGGCGACGTGCACCGTGGCGGCGGTCAGGACGCCCGCGGAGTTGGCGGCCGCGAGCAGCCCGGTCGCCGAGCGCGCCAGCCGCGGGTCGCAGCCGTCGACCGCCTCGAACCGGACCGACTGCCCGGGACCGGCCCTGAGGCTCGCGGTCATGACGGCCTCCCGTCGACGAGATCGGACAACGCGGTCACCAACGACGCCGGAGGGCGCCAGGAGAAGACGCCCGCCGGCTGGCCGTCGTACGTCGGCGTCGCGGGCCCGCACATGCCGCGGACGTAGAGGTAGAGCACGCCGCCGAGGTGCCGCTCGGGGTCGTAGCCCGGCTGCCGCCAGCGCAGGAACCGGTGCAGCACCAGCGAGTAGAGCAGCGCCTGGAGCGGGTAGTCGGAGTGGGTCATCGCGCCGGCGAGCGCCTCGGGGCGGTAGTCGTGGGCCGTGAGTCGCGGCGCGAGACCGACCGCGTCGGGGGGTGCTCCGAGCCAGTTGGTCTTGTAGTCGACGACCAGGTAGCGCGGGTGGGCCGGCCCGCCGGTCCTGAGGACGACGTCGACGGAGCCGGTGAGGTAGCCGTGCAGCACCTGCCCGCCGAGGGCGGGCTGGTCGAGTCGCTCGGCGTACGGTCGCACCGGGTCGTCGGCGGGAAGGTGCTCGCGCAGCAGACCGGCCAGCTGACCGAGCCTGACCTCGCGGCGCGACTCACCCCGGGTGTCGCCGCCCGCCAGCGGCAGCTCGAAGTCCATCTCGCGCAGCCGGTCGCGCAGCGACAGGTCCCGCAGGGTGAGCCCGCCGGCGAGCGGCCCGAGCGGGCTGTCACACACGGCGACCAGCGCATCGGTCAGCTCGTCGGCGTCGAGGTCGACCGGCCAGCGGACCAGCTGGTCGACGACGTGGTGGCGGATGTCGGCGCGCAGGTCGCCACCACGCAGCGGGGCGGCGGGGTCGGCGTGCTCGAGCACGCCGTGGACCAGCGAGCCGAATGTCGCGCCCACCGGCAGCGTCGCCATCGGGCTGACCAGGTCATCCCCCTCGGCAGGAGTCGAGCCGTCGCCATGGCCCGTGGACAGCACCAAGGTCGCCTCGTCGTCGAGCGGCGGCTGCTCCGGCTCGGAGGACACGCCGGCGACCGCCTCGACCGACGAGAGCGACGAGTACGACGCCCGTCGCCAGTCGGTGTCGATCGTGCGGGTGAACCGGCGTACGGCGAGATCGCGGGTGACCGGAGGCGGCGTGACGACGCTGCTGAGCGCCGGCCTGACCGGCTCGGGAGTGAGCGCGCCGGCGTCACGCCAGTGCGCGAACATCGCGACGACCCTCTCGTCGGACGGCGCCTGCGCCGCGTCGGGCACCGCCAGGGTGCCGGGCGCGCGGCTGAGCACCCGATGGAGGGGCGAGCGCACCACATTGCGGCTGGGAGCCCACCAGCACACCACCTGTGACTTCGCCCGGGTGAGCGCGACGTAGAGGAGCCGCAGCCACTCCCCCGACTCCTCGGCGTCATGGCGAGCCACCGCGTCGGTCCAGCCGTCGCCACCGTCACCGACATGTCTCGAGCGACGACCGGTCGCGTCGTGGAAGAGCGGGATGTCGGGTGCGTCGGGCACCCACCGGTCGGCGAGGGCCGGCAGGTAGACGACGGGATACTCGAGCCCCTTGCTTGCATGGATCGTCACCAGCTGGACCGCGGCCTCGTCGCTGTCGAGGCGACGGGTGCGATCGTCGGTGCGCCCCTCGCGCGCGTCGGCGATCTTGCGGCGCAGCCAGGCCACCAGTGCGACGACCCCGAGCCGCTCGGCCATCGCCGCCTGGTGGAGAGCCTCGGCGAGCTGACGAAGGTCGGTGAGCCGCCGCTCGCCCTCGACCTGCCCGAGCAGCCGGGCCGACAGGCCGTCGGACCCGGCGGCCTCGAAGACCGCGGCCACGCCGCGGCTTCCGAGCAGCTCGGCCCAGTCGCGCAGCCGGTCGGCGATGGCGTCGGTGAGCGGGTCGCCACCCGCATCGAGCTCGGCGGCGGTGTGGCCGAGGAAGCTCGTCAGCGCCGCGGAACGCACCCGTGGCGTGCGGTGCGGCTGCTCGAGTGCTTCGAGCAGGGCGAGCCACTCGAGCGCCGACGGAGTGCCGTAGACGCTGCCACCGCCCGCGATGACCGCTCGGACGCCGACCCGGTGGAGGGCCTCGCGCGCCGCTGCCAGGTCGGCGTGGCGATAGGCGATGACCGCGACGTCGCGCGCCTCGATCGGTCGGCCGTCGTAGGTCGCGCCGGAGTCGAGGAGCGCACGGATGTCGAGCGCGAGGTCCTCGGCGATGCGGGGACGCGCGTCCTTGACGCTGACCAGCCCGCTGCCGCCGCCGAAGTCGGCGCGGCGGAGCACCCGCACGCGCACGGGCGCGGGCCGGGGTGCGCCGTCCAGCCGGCTCTCGGGGTGATGGGCCGACACCGGCCGGACGACGATCTCGTCGTCGCCGAGGGCCGCGCCGCCGAGCAGCACCTCGAGGGCGGCGAGGAAGGGGCGGTCGCTGCGCCAGTTGACGTCGAGCGTCATCCGGGTGGTGGCGGTGCGGGCCGCCTCGAGGTAGGCGAAGACATCGCCGCCGCGGAAGGCGTAGATGGCCTGCTTGGGATCGCCGATCAGCACCATCGTCGCGTGCCCGGTGAAGGCGCGGTCGAGCACCTCCCACTGGACCGGGTCGGTGTCTTGGAACTCGTCGACGAGCACCACCCGCCAGCGCTGCCGCATCCGCGCACGGGCCGGGGAGTCGTCGGCTTCGAGCGCGTCGGCCAGCCGCCCGAGCAGGTCGTCGTAGCTCAGGATGCCGAGCCTGCGCTTGCGGCGCTCCATCTCGTCGCGCACGGCGGATGCGAAGGCATGGCGCAGACCCGGACCGGTCGCGCGCGCGGCGGCGTCGGGCAGCAGCTGTGCCCGCGGGTCGTTGATCGCCGCCGAGGCGATGGTGCCGCCGACCTTGCGGCTGAACTCCGGCCTGCCGTCGGTGAAGGCGAACCTGCGCAGATAGAGATCGTCGACCACCTCGTCGACGAGGTCGCCGAGGTCCTCGACGAGCCGGACGCCCGAGTCGGTGTCACCGGCGACGCCCAGCGAGTCGAGCACCATCGCGCAGAACTGATGCGTCGTCGCGATCGTCGCCCCGTCGAAGCCGGCCAACGCCACCCGCAGGCGCCCGAGCCGAACCTCGCGCTCGGCCTCGTCGGCGTCGAGCAGGTGGTCGAGCAGGGCATCGGAGTCGTAGGGAGGCTCGCGAGACTCGGCGTCGGCGACGCCGGGGTCGAGGGACTGCGCCAGCGCGCCTTCGGCCCGGACCAGCTGGGCCCGCACCCGCTCACGCAGCTCGTGGCTTGCCGCGCGACCGAAGGTCACCACCAGCATCTCGTCGAGCGGGGCATGCCCCTCGGCGACGTAGCGGGTGACGAGGGCGCCGATGGTCCAGGTCTTGCCCGTGCCGGCGCTGGCCTCGAGCAGCGTGGTGCCGCTGGGCAGTGGCCCGCGGATGTCGAACGGGATCGGGTCGCTCACAGGGGCCTCACCCTCGGGGCAGCCGCGAGCACCGGCCCCCAAATGCGGTCGGCGTAGACGGGCAGCTCCGTCAACGCGGAGAGCGGCGCCCGGTCGCCGTAGACCCGGACGTGCCAGGGATCGGCGTCCTCACCGGTGATGCCGAACTGGTTGTTGGGGTCGGTGACCCACTCACGCGACGCGGCCGCGGCCGGAGCCGCGCCCTCGAGCACTGCGGCCTGCCAGGCCAGCGCCGTGTGCGGCGGCGCTGGCAGCGGGCGGGTCAGGCCCTCGTCGTAGAGGGCCACGAGGTCGCGCAGCCACTCGATCGCGCGGTGGTCGAGCGGGCCGGCGATCGCGGCGACCGCGCGCTTGCCCTGCCGGCCGACGGCATGGGCGGTCCAAGAGCGGTCGGGACGGGCCGCGCACAGGGCGAGCAGGTCGAGCCACGACTCGATGCGCTGCTTGGCACGGGGACGGGAGTAGCGGATGTCGACCACTCGGTGCCCGTGGACGCCGGTCACCGTGCCGGTCAGACGGCGTCCGTCTCCGAGGTCGACGTCGACATCGACCGCGCGGGGTGCACCCTGACGCAGCTCGGCAGTGCCTTGCCAGATCTGCTGCACCTGCTTGACCACACCGTCGAGCGCGACCTCGCCGAGGGCGCCCGGTGGCAGGGTGCCACGAAGCTGCTCGGCGGTCATCACGCTGACCGGATCGACCCCGTCGAGGAGATCGCGGAGCAGCCGGTCGCCGACCTGCCAGGCCTCGAGTGCGTCGAGCTCGATGGGGATGGCGTCGTGCTCCTCCGGCGCGTCGAGCGAGACGCCGATCTCCAGCCGGGTCTTGCAGAACTCGCGCACCGGGTGGGCGAAGAAGCGCTTGAGGTCGTCGAGGTTGACATCGCTCGGGGGGCGCGGTGGCAGCGGGCCCTCGAGCAGCGGCGGCCGTGACCGCCGCGGCCCGGACGCGGCCCGCGCGCCCGCGAGCGTCGTACGGTCGAAGCTGAACGGGCGCTCACCGGTGAGGTTGCTCCAGTGATGGGCCTGCAGCGGGTGGCGGACCAGCACCCGGTCACGCACGGGAGCGGCGCAGGTGGCGTCGAGCGCGTCGAGCAGCTCACCCAGCGGCACCGCCGGCGGCACCTCGGCCCCGGTGTGCTCGTCGGCGCCCGAGTAGCAGACGACCAGGTGCTCACGCGCGGCCATGACGGCGTCGAGCAGGAGCTGGCGGTCCTCGGCACGACGGTCCTGCTCGCCCGTGAGCGGGGCCCGGGCCAGCACGTCGTCGCCGTCGACCCACTGGCTGCGCGGGAAGACGCCGTCGTCGAGGCCGATGAGGCAGACGACCCGGTGGGGCACGGATCGCATCGGCACCATGGTGCAGACCGTGAGGGTGCCGGTGCGGAAGTTGGCGCGGGTCGGGCGGCCCGCGAGCCGCTCGGTGAGCAACGACCGGACGTCGGCCAGACGCATCGTGGGCGGGCCGTCGTCGGAGCCCGCGGCCGCGTCGGCCATCGCGGCGAGCTCGCGCTCGAACTGGGCCCGCTGCCATGCGTCGTCGGCCGGGACCTCGGTGAGCGAGAGCACCCCGTCGGCGAGCGCGGCGAGCCACTCCGGGGCGGTCTCCGCACGATCGAGCGCGGCCAGGCCCACCCCGGCCCGGTCGACGAACTCGGCCAGCGCGCCGGCCAGCTCGACGTCGCCGCTCGCGACGTCGTCGAGCGGCAGTGCCCTGCCCAGATGGACGTGGTCGTCGCCCGACATCGCGACGCCGGTGAGGATGCGCTCGAGCCCTGCCTGCCAGGTGTTCTGGCCGATATTGCCCATCTGGTAGCGCTCGCGCCAGCCGGAGTCGAGACCCCAGCGCACACCCGCCTCGTCGACCCAGCCGGAGATGCGAGCGAGGTCGTCGTCGTCGACGCGGAAGCGGCGCCGGCAGACGTCACGAGCCAGCAGGTCGAGCACGGTGCTGGCCTCGGCCCGGCCGCCGGCCAGCGCCACCAGCGCCTCGGCGACCGCGAGCAGCGGATTGGTGCTGCTGAGGGCCCGGTCGGCGAGCCGAACGCGCAGCAGGTGACCCGGATGACCGTCGGCGACCAGGTCGCCGCGGCCCAGATCGAGGCCGAAGGCCGCGTGGATCAGCGGCGCATAGGTCTCGACGTCGGGGCACATCACGACGATGTCGCGGGGCTCGAGGCTCGGGTCGTCCTGGAGCAGCCCGACGAGCACCTCGCGCAGCACCTCGACCTGCCGCGCCGGTCCGTGACAGGCGTGCACCTGGACGGACCGGTCGTCGGCGTGCTCCCGCGTCGCCCGCTCCGCTGGGGTCGCCGTCCGGTTGAGGCGGATGTCGCCCTGCAGCCACGACAGCATGTCGTGGCCGGGCTCCTCGGCGGCGCTGTGCTCGAGGTCGGCGGCGTGCACCGGACCGAGGGCCCGCTGCAGCTCGCGGCTGTCGCGGCCCAGCGAGGCGAGCAGTGGGTGACCGACGTACGACGCGGAGTCGTCGTCGCTGCGCGGCACCGGGCCGACTCGGGTCGGCGCCACCAGGTCACGCCACAGCACCGGAGAGGCCTGCGGCAGCCAGAGATGGACGTCGCGATGATCGCCGAGCGCGGCGAGCAGCTCGACCTCGGTGACAGGGATGCGGGTGTGACCGAAGAGGGAGAGGCGGCCCGGTAGGTCGAGCTGGTCGCCACCGTCTCGGAGAACCGACAACGTCCGCTCGTGCCGGACCTCGGGCGACGGAGCTGGGACCCGCGCGACGAGGCGCCGCCAGAGCTCCGCCTGCCAGACGAGGTCGTCGTCGAGCCGCCCGCCGGCGCCGTCGGTGTCGTCGCCGGCGGCCCACTCGACGATCAGCTGGGGTCGCTGGCGGGCATAGCCCGCGAACAGGCGGGCGAGCCGGTGGGCCACGGCGTACCGGCGGCTCGCTCGCAGCGCCTGCTCCTCGCCGGTCAGCCCGTGACCGAGATGGTGGCTCAGGGTGCGGCACCACGGCTCGCCGAGGGCGGCGTCGATGGTCTCCAGCAGCGGCCAGACCAGGCGGTCGGGATCCCACGGATCGTCGTACTCCCGGCCCATCAGCTCGGCGACAAGCGACCGCGGACTGACGAAGCGCACGCCCGCGCACACGCCGTCGCCGCCGCCCGCGCCGACTCCGAGCCGGTGCGAGAGCCACTGGGTCAGCCAGCGCTCGACGCCCTTGGCCGGCACCACGACGACCTCCTCGGCGAAGGGGTCCTCGAGCGGAGTCGCCAGCAGCTCGCCGAGCGCGTCGGCGAGCAGGTCCGTGCGCTCGGCACGGTGTAGGTGGAGACCCATGGCTCCGCACCCTAGAGCGCCGCACCGACACCTTCGCCGGGCACCAGGGACAATGGGCGCATGAGCCTCTCGACCGCGGACTTCGTCGGAGCCGCGCTCGCGGCACACAGTGCTTCGATGCGGCGGCTCGTTCCCGACCTCCGGGCCGGCGACCCCGATGCATACCACGATGCGCGGGTCGCGAGCCGCCGGCTGCGCTCCGTGCTCGGCGGCTACTGCCGGCCGGACGGCGGGCTCGCCGACGAGCTGCGGCACTACGCGGCGGTCCTCGGTGCCGTGCGCGACCTGGACGTCGCGGCGGACCGCATCGCGCTGGCCGACCTGCCCGAGGACCTCGACCCCTCACCCGTCCTCGGCCTCGTCGCCTCGCGACGACAGACGCACTTCGACACCGCGGTCGAGTACGTCGACTCGTCGCGGCACCGCGCTCTCCTCGCGTCCGCGACGGAGGCGGCCGCCGAGCCGCAGATCGCCGACGGGCTCGACAAGCACGCGATCCCGGCGGCGGAGCAGGCCGTCGCCGCGGCGCGCAAGCGGCTCAAGCGCGCCGAGAGGCGGTCCCGGCGTACCAACGCCGCCGACGACCGGCACCGCACCCGCAAGAGGGCCAAGCGAGTGCGCTACCTCTCCGAGGGGGCTGCGAGCGTGACCGACGGCGCCGTCGCGGACCACTACCGCGCCGTCGCCACCCGTGCCGAGGCGGTGCAGGACCACCTCGGCCTGGTCACCGACGCGGTCGTCGCGATGGAGCTCCTGAGCTCTCTGGCCGAGGACCCCAGCACCACCGCCACCGAGCGTGGGGTCCTGCATGCGCTCGCGGAGCTCGAGCGGCGGCTCGTCGCGGGCCACGACTGAGCCGCGGGGAACCGTTGAAGACGGCACAACGCCGTCCTACGCTCGCAGCAGGTTTGCCGAACCGGGGAGTAGGTGGGAGACCGTCTCACTCCTCGCCATTGATACGAGAGATGGAACAGCGATGAGCTCCTCGCCAGCCGTACCCACGGGCCGCAACGTCCCGTCCGTCGACCAGTCCGACCGCCTGGTCCCGATCAACCTCCGCCAGACCGGCCCGACGCCGGTCGAGCTGTTGATCTCCACCCGCATCCGCAAGTCGCCGTACTGGCACCTCTCGGTCGAGGCAGGCTGCTGGCGCGCCGAGGTCTACAACCGCGTCTACCACCCGCGCGGCTACGTCCGGCACGAGGACGGCGGCCCGATGGTGGAGTACGACGCGCTGGTCAACCACGTCACCATGTGGAATGTCGCCGTCGAGCGGCAGATCCGCGTGAAGGGGCCGGACGCCGAGGCGTTCGTCGACTTCGTGATCACCCGCGACGCCACCAGGATCCCGCCGATGCGCGCCCGCTATGTGATTCTCTGCAACGAGCGGGGCGGCATCCTCAACGACCCGGTGCTGCTACGCATCGCCGAGGACGAGTTCTGGTTCAGCCTGTCCGACTCCGATCTGCTGCTATGGCTGCAGGGCGTCAACGTGGGCAAGGGGTTCGATGTCGAGATCGCCGAGATCGACGTGTGCCCCGTGCAGATCCAGGGGCCCAAGTCGGAGGCCCTGATGGTCGACCTGCTCGGACCCGGCATCTCCGAGCTCCCCTCCTACGGCCTGCTCGAGGGCGAGGTCGGCGGCCATTCGGTGGTCGTGTCGCAGACCGGATTCACCGGCGAGAAGGGCTACGAGATCTACCTTCGTGACGCGACCCTGCACGCCGAGGACATGTGGAACGCCGTCCTCGAGGCCGGCGAGAGGCATCAGCTGGAGGTGATCGCGCCCGCCCACCACCGGCGGATCGCGGCCGGCATCTTGTCGTGGGGGCAGGACATGGACGTCGAGACGCTGCCCTTCCAGGTCAACCTCGGCTACCAGGTGCCGCGCAAGAAGGACGCCGACTATGTCGGCAAGGCCGCGCTCGAAGCGGCCCGCGAGCTGCTCGAGGCGGGCGACCCGCCGTACACCCACACCCTGGTCGGCCTCCGGCTTGGCGGCAGGCCGATCGAGGAGTACGCGCCGGACTTCTGGCTGATCGGCGAGTCCGCGGACGGCGACCCCGGCGGCTATGTGACCTCCCCCTGGTACAGCCCGGAGCTGGGGACCAATATCGCGATGGGGCACGTGCCGGTCGCCCTGTCGCAGCCGGGCACCGAGCTCTTCGTGCATCTCCCCGACGGGTACGCCGAGACTCCCGGCCGCCCGGTCGCCGCGACCGTGGTGGAGATGCCCTTCCGTCCGTCGGTCAACCCCAACACCCGCGAGCGGCTCGCGGAGGCCGGGCTCGACTCCGCGACCTGACCGGTTTCGGCTGTTCGCTCCGTCGTTGCCTGCCCGCCACCTGCGGACCTGTTCAGCACCGGCTCCCGAGAGCTACCGTCGGTCGTATGCAGATCCGCCGCATCCTCCTCGCTTCCTCGCTCGCCCTGGGCCTTGCCGTCCCGGCCGTCGCACCGTCGTACGGCGGTGGTCTCGACTCGGCGCTCGTACCTCGCGCCGGCTCGACCAACGACATGCCGGTCGGCTCGACCAACGAGAAGTCGCATGGGCACGGGCACGGCAAGCCCGACAGGGACGTCCGGTTCGCGACGTACAACGCATCGCTCAACCGCCCCGCCGAGGGCGACCTCGTGCGCGACCTGTCGACACCCCACAACGCGCAGGCCAAGAACGTCGCGGAGATCGTGCAGCGCAACGCGCCCGACGTGCTGCTGGTCAACGAGTTCGACTACGTCGAGGGGGGCGAGGCGGCCGAGCTCTTCCGCGACAACTACCTCGCGGTCTCGCAGAACGGCGCCGAGGCCGTCAACTACCCCTACTACTACATCGCGCCGGTCAACACGGGCGTGCCGAGCGGCTTCGACCTGAACAACAACGGCACGGTCGGCGGCCCATTGGGAACCAATGCCTACGGTGACGACTCCTTCGGCTTCGGGTGGTTCCCCGGCCAGTACGGCATGGTCGTCTACTCCATCTACCCGATCGAGGCGGACGAGGTGCGCACCTTCCAGAGGTTCCTCTGGAAGGACATGCCGGGCGCCATGCTTCCCGACGACCCGGCCACGCCCGCGACCGCGGACTGGTACTCCCCCGAGGAGCTCGACGTCTTCCGGCTGTCGTCCAAGTCGCACTGGGATCTGCCGATCCGCATCGGCCGCCGTACCGTCCACTTCCTGGTCTCCCACCCGACACCGCCGACCTTCGACGGCGCGGAGGACCGCAACGGCACCCGCAACCACGACGAGATCCGCTTCTGGGCCGACTACGTCGGCACGCCGAGACGGTCCCGCTACATCCACGACGACGACGGGACGTACGGCGGGCTGCGGCGCGGGGCGCTCTTCGTGATCGCCGGCGACCAGAACGCCGACCCGGTCGACGGCGACTCCGTCGACGAGGCGATCGACCAGCTCCTCGACAGTCCCCGGATCGACTCCTCCGACGCGCCGGCGTCCGAGGGCGGTCCGGAGGCGGCCGCCGCCCAGGGCGGCAACAACACAGGACACCTGGGCGACCCGGCGCTCGACACCTCCGACTTCGGCGACACCGGCCCCTTCGGCCCGGGCAACCTGCGCGTCGACTACGTCCTCCCGAGCAGGAGCCTGCGGATCAGGGAATCCGCCGTCTTCTGGCCGGTCGCCGCCGACCCGCTGTCCGCTCTCGTCGGAGCGTCCGACCACCGC
This sequence comes from uncultured Actinomycetota bacterium, assembly GCA_963767345.1. GTDB lineage: Bacteria > Actinomycetota > Actinomycetes > Propionibacteriales > Nocardioidaceae > Nocardioides. The sequence continues at coordinate 1,211,741 of CAVYDO010000003.1, read as the reverse complement.
CTGGTGCGGGTCGACGTACGCCTCCCACACCGCCACTGACTCCTCAAGGTCTCCGCATCGTCGTCGAGCGGATCTGTTGAGCCGGCGTACGTCGGATCGGAGAGCCGCGTCAGCGGACCGCCCTGTGCACCCGGATCACGTTGTTGGCGCCCTTGGCGCTGACCGACGTCCTGCCCTTGGCGACCTTGGCGAAGTTGTTGGGGCCCTTGACCACGAGGACGGCGAGCTTCTGGTACTTGACACTGTTGTTGGAGCCCTTGACCTTCACCGTCGTGCCCTTGGTGGCGACGACCGCGTTGTTGGAGCCCACGAGCTTGGCGGAGTCGAGCGCCGGGATGCGCAGGGTCACGTTGGCGGCGCTGGCGATCCTCGCCGACCGCGCCTGGGCGGCGGCGATGATGTCATTGGACCCGCTCACCACGATCGCGTCGATGGCACCCGGCGCGGTCACCTGGACGTTGCTGCCGGACACGTCGAGGTTCGTGGCGCTGGCCATCGTGATCGACAGGTTGCTGCCGGTGACCGTGACCTCGGTGCAGGCGCCGACGAGCTCGTAGCTCTCGGTGCTGTCCGAGATCGTCAACGGGCCGGAGGCGCAGTCGAGCGGGATCGCTGCCTGGGCCGGCCTCGGCAACGCGATGAGCGCGGCGCCGGCGGCCAGGCCGGCCGCGGCGAGTGCTCCGGTACGGCGGAACGTGACGGTCATGACTGCCTCCCTGTGGTGTGGCGAGAGGCCTGTCAGACCCGGGGCCGACGGCCCGGACTCGAAGATCTCCCGAAAGATCACATTGCGCGCCCGTAGGGATTCGAACCCCAAACCTTCTGATCCGTAGTCAGATGCTCTATCCGTTGAGCTACGGGCGCTCGCCCTCGTCGACCGCGGCCAAGAGGACTGACTGAGGATAGCCGACGAGCTGCGGGGGATGCGAAATGGCAGCCGCTCACTGGCGTCGTACGGCGCGGAGCAGCGTCGCCTCCCCGCGGCACTACGCTGGGCATATGCGAAGGCTCACCGCCATCGGTTGGGGGACCGCGGCGCGGCAGCAGGACAGGAGGCCAGGTGAAGGACGTCGGTCCCCATGACCGCGCAGTCTTCGAGGAACGTGCGGTCACCCTCTACCACGAGGCCGTCGAGCGCGGCGGGATCCGCGACAACGACCCCCGTCTCGCTCCGGACGCCCAGGAGGAGAGTGGCGCCCTGATCCTCGTCGAGCTCGGCCTACTCGTCCGCGACGAGGCATCGCACACCTACCTGCCTACCGACCCGGCCACCGTTCACTCGCAGATCGTCGGGCCGATGACTCAGCACGGCACCGACCTGATCAGCGAGTCCGCCCGCTGGGCGGCCTCGCTCAATGCCCTCGGCAGGGCCTGGCGACAGTCGCCGGCCGCAGCCTCCGTGCCCTTCACCGAGCTGCGGGGCCACGCCATCGACCCGTTCATCGTCTCCGCCGTCGCGGAGGCGGAGGTGGAGCTGCTCACCGCGCAGCCGCAGACGGGGCGCGACGCGCCCAGCATCGCCGCGGCCGCCCTCCGCGACACCGAGGCGCTCGCCCGCGGTCTCAAGCAGCGCACGCTCTACCAGCACTCGGCGCGACACAACAACCTGACGGTCAAGTACGTCGCCGCCGTCACCGAGCGCGGCGCGGAGATCCGCACCCTCGACGAGTTCTTCCAACGCCTGATCGTCATCGACCGCCGCCTCGCGATCATCCCGTCGGCGTCCGGCACGGCGGGGGCGATCGTCATCCGCGAACCGTCCGTCGTCGCCTACCTGGTCGACGTGTTCGAGCGCTACTGGGCGCGCGCCCGCCCGTTCACGAGCAACGACCCCACCAAGGTGCGCGGTCTCCATGCCGAGCAGCACGCCGAGCAGCGGGCCATGACGATCCGGATGCTGGTCCAGGGGTACGCCGACGTGGTGGCGGCCAAACGGGTCGGGGTCAGCCCTCGTACGTATGCCGGCTACGTCGCGGACCTCAAGGAGGAGTACGGCGCGCAGACGCGCTTCCAGCTCGGCTACGCGATGGGTGAGGCAGAGGCCGAAGAGGCGGCCGAATCGGAGCCCGAGGAGTAGCGACCAGGAGGAGAAATAGCAGCGAGGGCAGAGTCGGGGAACTCTGCCCTCGCTATGCGCTGAGACGGCGACCTATTCGGGGGAAACGGTTCTGTCGGCCGACCACATGGGGGGCGTGGTCAGACGGGCGTCTCAGTGCCTTCTTTCAAACTCGTGGGTGCTGGGATCGGCTCAGCCGCCGCCCCAGCCGGTGTCGCGGCCGTTGGTGGTGGCGGTCCCGCCATCGTCGGCGCCGGTGATCGGGGCGATGATGCCGCCGCCCCATCCTGTGTCCTTGTTGGCCGAGGCAGGTGACACTCCCACCACGACGACGCTGAGCGCCACGGAGGCGACAACGGCGGCGATACGGCGACAAGTGTTCATGAGTGCTCCCTCGAAGATCAGTGGTGTCGCATCCCCGGTGAGCTTCTACTTAGGAAGCTCTCCTGCGACTGACCCAAGTCTCGTTGGTGAACGCCGAACTCCCCTAACGAATGGGGGGGTTCATAATCCTGCAATGCAAGAACATGCAGGCACGACGGATGTACCGACGTGCGTCGGTGCACCCGGACTTGACACGCAAACACACGCGTGAAGAAGGAAACGTCCCGCCGACAATAGGGCACCCAGGCCGCCGAGCCAAGGAGGCCGGCGGCCTGGGTGTCCGGGATGTTCTGGCGGAGGCGGCGGGATTTGAACCCGCGAGAGGTTTGACCCTCAACCCGCTTAGCAGGCGGGCGCCATAGACCGGACTAGGCGACGCCTCCAGACGGCGGAAAGGCTACTAGCCGAGCAGCCGGGAGCGCACATCGCCCACGACCTCGTCGCGGTCGGCCGCGAGAGCGTCGACCGGAATGACCGTCTGCTGCCCGCTGCGCAGGCGCAGCAGGACGCACGGACTGCCGGCCACGTCGGCGGTGTGCGCGTCCTTGACGTCGGCCCATCGCGCCGACCGGGCACCGGCCCCACGAACGAAACGAACCCGGTACCCGACGTCGTCGAGGGTCAGCACGTATGCACGCGTCGCGGCCCAGACCCCGGCCGCCACCGCGAGCAGGGCCAGCACGACGGCCGTCGCCACCACCGCCCACAGCGGCGCACCGGCGAACGCGGCGACCATGGTGAGGACGAAGATGCCCACGCCGAGCACCGCGAGTGCGACGCCGACGAGCTTGGCCGCGAGCACGGGTGAGAGGCGGTAGCCGGTGGGAGCGTCAGGCACACGCACATTCAACCGGTGACACCCGTCGAGGTCATCGCCGGGTGCCGGAGGGCTTGCCTAAGCATGTGATGCGCGTCACACTCGCGGGTATGACCGCCACAGCCATGGATCGGCTGCTCGGCCTCCTCGAGGCTCAGCCGGGGGCCGGAGTCGCCCTCGGCAACTGGCGATGGACCGTGCGGCAGCAGCTCAGCGCCCTTCGCGACCAGCTGATGGTGGAGGCACAGAGCCAGGACAACGAGTGGCTCGCCGCACGGCGCGGGGTGGTCGTCCGCGAGCGCAACCACCTCCTGCTCCGGATGTCCGAGATCGGCTCGCTCGTCCTGGAGAACCCCGACGTCGACGACCTGCGCAACCAGCTCCGCCGACTCCTCGCCGACGTCCACCGACATCTCCAGCGCGTCAGCGACCTCGCCTACGACGACGTCGAGATCGAGCTCGGCGGCAGCGAGTAGGGGCCTACGGCCCAAAGGGCATTGACGCGACTTCGTCGCGGCTCATCTATCGTTTCGACAAGACAGGCGCGCTTCGCGCGCGTCTTGTCGAGGAGGGGTGCCGGAGTGGCCTATCGGAACCGCCTTGAAAGCGGTCGCTGGGAGACCAGCCGCGGGTTCGAATCCCGCCTCCTCCGCCCGAGCGAGCGCCAACCGCGACCAACCCCTACTTCGTCAGCGCCATGAACAGCTCGGGGAGCTTCTCCGGCAGCCGGGCGATGTTGTCGATCACCGTGTACTGCCTGCCGAAGATGTCGGACACGTACTCGTCTGCCTGGGGGTCGAGGCTGATGCAGTAGGCGAAGATGCCGTCGCGGTCGAGCTCGGTGACGGCGCGCCGCGCATCCTCGATGAGCAGGCGCTCGTCCTGCACGTCGACGTCGGCGGGCTCGCCGTCGGTCAGGATGAGCATCAGCTTCTTGTCGGACTTGCGGCGGGACAGGTAGTGGGCTCCGTGGCGCATGGCAGCGCCCAGGCGGGTCGACCAGCCGGCCCGCATCGCGGCGATCCGCGCCTTGACGTCGTCGTTCCAATCCTCGGTGAAGCCCTTGAGGTGGTAGTAGCGCACGTCGTGGCGGCTGTTGGAGTGGAAGCCGCCGATGGCCAACGGGTCGCCGAGGTGCTGGATGGACCACGCGAGCAACGACACGGCCTCCTGTGACAGCTCCAGGATCGTCTGCTCGCCACCCGCGACCTTCTCGTTGAGCGACTCCGAGAGGTCGAGCAGGAGCAGGACGGCGATGTCGCGGCCGTCCGTGCGGTGGCTCATGTTGATCCGCGGATCGGGGGTGGAGCCGCTCTTGAAGTCGATCAGCGAGCGGAGGGCGACGTCGAGGTCGAGCTCGCTGCCCTCCTCCTGGTAGCGGATCCGCACCTTCTCCTGCGGCTTGAGAAGGTCCAGCATCCGCTTCAGGCGCTTGGCCAGGGCCGAGTGCTTGGCGAGCAGGCGGTCGATGTCCGCTGCGTTGCCGGAGCGGTGCAGGCTCTCGTAGACGCTCACCCAGTCCGGCCGGTAGCTCTCGGTGTTGTAGTCCCACTCGGGATAGTGGCGCGGCGGGAGGCTGTCGAGCTCCTTGTCCGGCTCGGACATGGGCTCCTTGTCGAAGTCGTCGGCCTCGTCGTCCTCCTCGATGAACCGCCACATGTGCCGGTTGTCGTCGCGGTAGTCGATGACGGTGTCCTCGAACCAGACGTTGGCGAGCTGGTCGCTCTGCCGCCTGGTCTTGGTGACATAGGAGAGGGCGAGCTCGGCGATGTCAGATGTGTTGCTCGGACCGTCGGCCAGGAGCTCGTGGAAGCGCCCGACGTACTCCTGGATCATCGGGTCGGAGTAGCCGTGATCGGGGTCGATCAGCGCGCGCGACATCATCGCCAGCCGGTGACGCAGGCAGGACATCGTCTCGGGATCGCAGGCGCCCTCGACCGGCTTCGGGTGCAGTGCGACCAGGATGCGCCGGAGGCCGGGGTACTCGCGGCACAGCAGCTCGTCGACGCGGGCGTCCTCGAAGAACTCCACCGCCATCCGCTGGAACGGGCTCCAGTTGTCGGCCCACAGGGCCTCGGTCCAACGCCGGTGCCCGACCATATGGGCCAGGGCTGCGTAGTAGCGGTCGATCCCGGCGACACCGCCGATGTCGTTGTAGGAGTCCGGGATCCGCATCCCGAGCTTGTCGAAGTAGGGGATGGGCTTGCGGATCTCATGGAAGGCCGTGGAGTAGGGCACCAGGTACTCGCTGTCGTCCCACAGGCCGCGCAGGTACAGGTCGAGCTGGCGCTCCACGTCGAGGAAGAGGGTGCCGTTGCGCTGACGGGCGAGAACGGCGTTGCTGTCGGCCGTCTTCAGCGCGAAGTAGTCGCGTTGCTGGTCGGGGTGATGGAGGTAGTTGCGGATGCCGTAGTCGACCCAGACCCGGACTCCGGCGATAGGCACATGGTTGACGAGGTGTGGCGCATTCTCCAGGAACGTCGGCAGGCTCGGGCTCTCGATCGTCGAGTGATGACCATGGATGGAGATGGTGGTGGCACCCATCAGGTCCAGGCAGATGTCGAGGTAGTGGTCGAGCTGCTCGCGGGACTGCAGCCGCCGTGCGACCGGCGCCAAGGTCTGCAGGAAGGGGGCGATGGCGCCGCTGTTGGGCGAGCGCTGCATGCGCATCACGACGGTCATGACGTCGGGGAGCGCGTCCTCCCCGACCGCCCGAGCGACGTCCGGCCACTCCTCGAGGAAGGCCAGCATCGGCTCGGCACCACGGCCGAGCTTGCCGAGCATGCTGGCGGTGTCGAGGTAGGCCTCGAGCCCGGCCGGCGTGAGCTGGGCGAGGGCGTCGCCCAACAGCCCCTCGAACACCGCCTCGACCTCGGCGAAGCCGGTGTCGAGGCGTGTCCAGGCGTCCTCCAGCGGGAGCGGTGGAGCGGTCTCGGTCATGGCGTCATCTCAAAGAGGATGACGTCACGCGAACGTGGCGTCGATGGCGTGGTCCAGGGTAGCCCGGATGTCGACGTCGTCCGTGATGGGACGCACCAGCGCCATTCGGGACGCGTCGCGGGGCGCGACCCCCTCCTTGATCAGGGTGGCCGCGTAGACCAGCAGCCGCGTCGAGATCCCCTCGTCGAGCCCGTGACCCTTGAGGTTGCGAGCAGCGTGCCCGACCTTGACAAGCTGGGCGGCGGTCTCGGGGTCCACCCCGGTCTCGCGGGCGAGGATGCCCGCCTCCAGGTCCCCCTCGGGGTAGTCGAAGTCGAAGCCGGTGAAGCGCTGCTTGGTCGACTGTTTCAGGTCCTTCATCAGCGACTGGTAGCCGGGGTTGTAGGAGATGACGAGCTGGAAGTCGGGGTCGGCGGTGACCAGCTCACCCTTCTTGTCCAGCGGCAGGACCCGGCGGTGGTCGGTGAGCGGATGGATCACGACCGTGGTGTCCTGGCGCGCCTCGACGATCTCGTCGAGGTAGCAGATGGCGCCGATGCGGGCGGCGACGGTGAGCGGCCCGTCCAGCCAGCGGGTGCCGTCGGCGTCGAGAAGATACCGCCCGACCAGGTCGGAGGCCGTCATGTCCTCGTTGCAGGCCACGGTGATGAGCGGCCTCTCCAGCTTCCAGGCCATGTACTCGACGAAACGCGACTTTCCGCAGCCCGTCGGGCCCTTGACCATCACCGGCAGGCGGGCGGCGTACGCGGCCTCGAACAGCTCCACCTCGTTGCCTTGCGCCTGGTAGTACGGCTCCTCTTTGACGAGGTACTGATCCTTGTCACTCATGGCTCATATCCGATCACACGATCCGGGGCGAGAGAAGGCGAAAGCGGACGTTGGCCCCGCCCGGTCGGGGCCAACGTCACCAGGGCTCAGGCTCCCGCGATGGCTACTTGCAGAGATGCGTGACGGCTACTTGTGCACGCCCAGCTTGTCGCGCCAGCCCTCGAACAGCAGGTCGGCGTCACCCGGGAAGGACTCGAACGCGCGGGCGAACTCCTTGTTCTCCTTGGCGAACTCGATCGGGTCCGAACCGCCCTTCCAGCACTGGTAGGCCTGGCGCAGCGAGGTCGCACCGGCGGCCGGCGAGTCGATGTGGCCGTAGGCGCCACCACCGGAGGTGTTGATCACGTTGCCGTGCCCGAGGTTCTCGAAGAACCCGATGAGACGCAGCGCGTTCATGCCGCCGGAGATGATCGGCGTGGTGGGCTTGCGGCCATACCACTTCTGGAAGTAGACCGGGCCCTGGCACTCGTCGCGCTCGATCATGTAGGCGATATTGCGGTCGTCCGCCTCGCCCTCCATCTTGCCGTAGCCCATCGTGCCGACGTGGATGCCCGATGCTCCCTGCAGGCGCGACATCTTGGAGAGCACCAGCGCGGTGTAGCCGCGGTTGCTGCTCGGCGAGGTGACGGCGCCGTGGCCGGCCCGGTGGTAGTGGAGGTACTGGTCGGGGAAGTTACGACGTGCCGTGGTGATCATGCCGGGACCACCGACGTAGCCGTCGACCAGGAAGGCGAGCTTGTTGGCGTCCGGCCCGAAGACCGACAGGCCGTACTCGGCGCGGGCGATCATCTCGTGATGGTCATCGGCGGTGATATTCATCGAGAAGATCTTGGCCTCGCCGGTCTCGTCCATCGCGCGCTTCATGGCGTCGTAGAGGAGCGGCATGACCTTCTTCATGGGCGCGAAGACCTGGTTGCCCTGGGGCTCGTCGTTCTTGACGAAGTCGCCACCGAGCCAGAACTGGTACGCCGCCTTGGCGAACGGCTCCGGGCGCAGACCCAGCTTGGGCTTGATGATCGTGCCGGCGATGTAGCCACCGTCCTTGAGCGGACGGCCGAGGATGCGCCACATGTCGGAGATGTCGACGGCCGGGCAGTCGAACTGGTTGATCGCTTCCTCGGGCACGTAGAAGTCGATGATCTTGCCGTACTCGATGTCGCCCATGCCCTGGTTGTTGCCGATCGCCAGGGTCAGGAACGACACGAGCATCATTCGACCGTCGGTGATGTTGCGGTCGAAGAGGTCCATCGGATACGCGATCCGCATGTCGTTGTTGGCTTCGTCGATGTAGTAGACGATCGCGTCGACGCCGCGGGTGAAGTCATCCGTCGTGGACACCTCCACGTTGGTGCCGGTGGAGGACTCTGCGGCGAAGTGCGCCGCACACGCCAGGTAGCTGCCGAAGCCCGGCTTGGGCTTCATCTTGTAGGCCACCAAGATGTGCTTGCCGTCCTTGATCAGGTCCTCTTCCTTGAGAGACAGGTCGGCATAACGATCGGATTGATCCATTGATTCGCTCCTTGTGATCGGATGAGAGTGCTATCCCGAAGGGTGGCCACGAACCCGTCGTTGAGCCCTTCAGTCTGGTCTCGCGGCGGAGGCGCCTGGATGCAGCCAGGGGGTGAAACGTGGGGTGAAGTGTGTTGCCCGTCACCGTACTGCGCTAGATGAGGGCGCGCGAGCGCCGCGGCTCCAGCCGGCCGGCGTCGGCGGGGCCGACGCGATCCGCGCGCCGGCCGCGGCTGCCCAGCCAGGCTGCGTCGGCCCGGATGAGGAGCACGCCGAGGGGTACGCCGACCGCCAGCGCGTAGAGCTCGGTCAGGCCCACGTCGACGAGGTCCCAGCCGGGTTGGGCGAGCAGATAGCCGAGCGGGACCAGGGCGGTGACCCCGAAGGCGCAGACCCACCAGCCCTGACGCCGCCGGGCCCGCATGTGGACGCCCCACATCAGCGCCGGGACGCCGACGAGCGCCTGGAGCGGCTCCGGGAACGCGCCGAGCGTGCCGCGACTCCACTCCGCAAGCTCGCTCAGGCGAGCGACGACCCAGGTGTCTCCGTAGTCGCGCAGCAGCTCGGCGTACGCGAGCACGAACGCCAGCGACGCGGCGCCCACGAGCACGACGAAGAGCCCACGGCGTCCGAGCCCGTGCCGACCGCCGAGGTGGAACGCGAGCAGCAGCACCGACGCGAGCGCCAGCGCGAAGATCGCGTAACGGAACCGATCGATCGCCAACAGCGGCTCGAAGCCGATCGCCGCGGCGGCACCGACCGCCGAGACCGACAACGCGAGCAGGACCTCGCGCACCGCCTGCCACACCGTGGCCGCGGGCACCGTCGCGACCAGACCCAGGAGCGCCGCCACGACACAGGTGAGGACGGCCGCGCCGGTGCGCAGCGTGTCGAGGTCGCTGAGCACGGTCGCGAGGCCGATCGCCCCCGCGAGACCGCCGAAGACGAACGGCCGGCCGCCGGTGCGCGCCGCCAGTGCGAACGAGTACGTCGTCGCGACCACCGTCGCGCCGATCTCCGACAGGGTGCTCGGCACGAGCCCGAGCAGGGACTCCTCGAGGGCCGACAGCACGAGAGCGGCGACGCCCGCCCCCGTGGCGGCGAGCAGGCAGAGGACGGCGAGACCCCGGCGGACGCGCCGATCCTGCGCGTTGCCCGCCGGAACCTTGGTCTCGCTGGTCGTCACGGCCGTGAAGGCTACAACCGGCGGTTGTGCAGCGAGGGGTTGGTGGTCCGCGCCTCGTCGAGCGCCGGACGGCTCAGCGTGGCGGACACCACGTCCGGACCGTCGCCGGCCTCGACCAGGACGTCCCCGAGCGGACCGGCGACGAGCGAGTGACCGCAGTACCTGGGCGCGGGCTGGCCGGCCGCGGCGACGTACACCGTGTTCTCGATGGCACGTGCGCGCAGCAGGGTCCGCCAGTGGTCGACCTTTCGGTCCCCGGCCACCCAGGCGGCCGGCAGGACGAGCACCTCCGCGCCGGCGTCGACGAGCCGGCGGGCGAGCTCGGGGAACCGGAGGTCGTAGCAGGTCATCAGGCCGATCTGCCAACCCGCGATCTCGACCACCACCGGCTCGAGCGCACCCGGGCTCAGCCGGTCGGACTCCTTGAAGCCGAACGAGTCGTAGAGGTGGATCTTGCGGTAGTCGGCGGACCGCCCCGGACCGCGGAGCACGAGTGTGTTGAAGGGTCGTTGCGGGTCGGCGGAGACCTCGAACATGCCCGCCAAGATCGTCGTACGACGCTGCTCGGCGACCACGGTGGTCGCCGAGGCGAACGGGCCGTCGAGCGCCTCGGCGTACGGGCTGACGTCGGAGCCGGGGGGTCCGAAGTCGCGCGCGAAGGCCTCGGGGAACACCACCAGGTCGCTGCCGGTCGGCGTCGCCTCGGCCAGGGTCGCCCGGTTCGCCTCCGGGTCGAGCCCGGACGCGAGCTGCACCAGCGAGATCCGCAGGTCATCCATCCTCCAAGACTGGGATAGTGGGCCCATGCCTGTCGAGTCGGGAGCGGACTGGGGCGCGGTGATCCTCGCCGGCGGCACCGGAGAACGGCTCGGTGGCGCCGACAAGGCGAGCCTGAGCTACGGCGGGCGAACGCTGCTCGAGCGCGCACTCGAGGCGGTCTCGGAGGCGAGCGAGGTCGTCGTCCTCGGCAGGGAGGTGCCCGTCGAGCGGAAGGTCACCTTCACGCTGGAGACGCCCGCGGGTGGCGGCCCGGCGGCGGGCTTCCTCGCCGGCCTGGCGGCGCTGACCACACGACCCCCGATGGTCGCGGTGCTGGCCGTCGACATGCCTCGGGTGACCCAGGGGACCTTCCGGCGGCTGCTGCGGGCCGCCCGCGGACACGACGGAGCGATCCTCACCGCGGCCGGCCGCCCGCAGCTCGCAGGCGTGGTCAGCGCCGCCGCGATCCGAAAGGCCGACCCCGGCCCCGGCGCCCGCGACGGCCTCTCCGTCCGCGCCCTGACGGCGGGCCTCGACCTGGCCCCGGTCGCCGCGATCGGACCGGAGGGACTCGACATCGACACCTGGTCCGATCTGCGCCCCTGACCGTCCACCGGAGCAAAGGGGTTCGCGGTTTCGGTTGCGACGAGGTGCCTCGACCAGCGACGCTGGGGGGGTGAACCTCCACGACTGGATCGATGAACTGTGCGACGTGCTCGATGTCGACATCGAGTTCGACGAGGGCCTCGTCCTCGACCTGGCCCGGGTGGTGGCCCACACCGTGGAGCGGCGCGCCGCACCTGTCTCGACGTACATCCTCGGGTATGCCGCGGCCGCACACGAGGCCGACGCCGAAGGGCTCGAGGCACTCGTCGCGAAGGCACAGGCGCTGGCCGACGGCTGGGACCAGCCGGCCGGGACGCCGGCTCCCGAGGAGACCGCCGCCGAGGTGGCCGTCCCCGACGACAGCGGCGTCGACCACACCAAGGACCGGTACGACGCCTGATGCGGGCGGTCGTCAGCTCAGGGCCCGGCGGTCCCGAGACGCTGTCGCTCGGCGAGGCACCCGATGCCGAGGCGGGCTCCGGTGATGTGCTGCTCGACGTGGCCGCCACCGCCGTCAACCGCGCCGACACGCTGCAGCGCAGGGGTCTCTACCCTCCACCGCCGGGAGCCTCCGACATCATCGGCCTGGAGTGCAGCGGCCGCATCGCGGCTCTGGGCGCAGGCGTCGAGGGCTGGCAGGTCGGCGGCGAGGTGTGCGCGCTGCTGTCGGGTGGCGGGTACGCCGAGCGGGTCGCCTGCCCCGCCGGACAGCTGCTGCCCGTGCCCGACGGTGTCGGCCTGGTGACCGCGGCGACCCTGCCCGAGGTGGCCTGCACCGTCTGGTCCAACGTGTTCATGGTCGCCCACCTCGCACCCGGCGAGACCCTGCTCGTGCATGGGGGCGCCGGGGGGATCGGCAGCTTCGCGATCCAGCTCGCCGTCGCCCGGGGCGCGCGGGTGCTCACGACGGCCGGCACGCCGGACAAGCTCGCCCTCTGCCGCGAGCTCGGAGCGGAGGTGGCGATCGGCTACCGGACGCAGGACTTCGTGGAGGAGGTGCGCCGAGCGACCGACGGCCGCGGCGTCGACGTCATCCTCGACAACATGGGCGCGAAGTACCTCGGTCGCAACGTCGAGGCCCTCGCCCCCAACGGCCGGCTGGTGATCATCGGCATGCAGGGCGGCGCGAAGGGCGAGCTCGACATCGCCACCCTGCTCCGCAAGCGCGGAGCAGTGATCGCGACGTCGCTCCGCGCCCGCCCCGCCGCCGAGAAGGCGGCGATCTGCTCGGCGGTCGCCGAGCACGTCTGGCCGTTGGTCGCCGACGGCCGGATCAGGACCATGGTGAGCCGCACCCTCCCCCTCGCGGACGTCGCCGAGGCGCACCGCCTGATGGAGGCCGGCGAGCACACCGGGAAGCTCGCGCTCGTCATTTGAACACCGAAACGTCTCGGTGCCCAGGCGGCCAACTCCATGGGAGGTCGCAGACGAATCGGTGTGAGCTGGCGAATCGGCGTGAACTAGGGTCGGGGGCATGACCGAGCAGCAGGACGGCGGCCAGTCCGACGGCAGCGGCCCCGCCGACGAGCCCACCGTGATGATCGTCGGACCCGACGGACAGCCGGTCGCGCGGGTGCCGGCGAGCGCCCTTCAGGGAGCGACGGAGTCGACGGACGAGTCGGACCCGTCCGAGCACGGCGGCCTCACCGACCTGGTCGAGCAGCCGGCCAAGGTGATGCGGATCGGCAGCATGATCCGCCAGCTGCTCGAGGAGGTGAAGGCCGCGCCGCTCGACGAGGCCAGTCGCAACCGCCTCAAGGACATCCACCAGGCCTCCATCAAGGAGCTCGAGTCCGGGCTGGCGCCCGAGCTCGTCGAGGAGCTCGAGCGGCTGTCGCTCCCCTTCACTGACGAAGGCACCCCTTCCGAGGGCGAGCTGCGCATCGCGCAGGCCCAGCTCGTGGGTTGGCTCGAGGGCCTCTTCCACGGCATCCAGACCGCCATCTACGCGCAGCAGATGGCCGCCCGCGCACAGCTGGAGCAGATGCGGAAGGCCCTCCCGCCCGGGGTCGTCATGGGTGGTCCCGAGCACGCCGGACAGTCGCCGGGCGGGCCGTCCGCCGGCGATCCGCAGGGCATGCCCGGACAGTCGGGCGGCATGTACCTGTGAGGGTACGAGCCGCGGTCAGCGCCGACGCCGCGTGAGCCCCACGACGGCGAGCCCGAGCATCCCGACGAGGGTGATCGCGGCGCCCGGGGCAACGGCCCGGCCGAGCTCGCCCGGTGCGTCCGCCTCGACCTTCTCGAGGACCAGATCGGCGGCGGTCGGCTCGGGCCGGGTCGCCTCGCCCGCCCCGAGCGCGGCCTCGACCTCGGTACGCCGCCGGTCGGTGACGGGCGCGGAGCCGAGGGAGGCCGACGTACGGAAGCCCGACTGCCGCGCGCGGACGAAGAAGAAGTACGGCGACTCGGGCTCGAGCTCTCCCAGCCCGCAGGCCGAGCGGTAGTAGGAGGACTCGATGCGGACCGTGTCGGTCACCACGGCGTCGTCCTTGTAGACGCGCTGCACGTCGACGACGTAGGTCACCGGATCGACGATGCGACCCCTTCCGTCGGGCTCGGGCACCCGGGTCTCGCGCACGACGCCCTCGAAGACCGCGTCGGCGCGATCGGCGTACTCGGTCGTCGAGCGGGTCGGCGCCTGGCACGGCGCCGGCCGGGTCGCCGCGCCGGCTCCGCCGCCGGTGGCGGATGCGGAGACGGAGGCGGAGGTGGCAACCGGAAGTGCCATGACCACGCACCCCAGCACCGCGGCAACGCCGAGCGAGAGCACGCGCACGATCCGTCCCCTCCTCCGCTGGTGACTCCGAATCGACCTGGGCCGACCTGGGCCGACCTGGGCCGACCTGGGCCCGTCCAGGTTTCAGCCTACGGGGCCGGGTACGCCTCGACCGGATCCGGGATCGCGAAGATCGCCGCCAGCGTCTCCGCGACGCCGTCCTCCGCGTTGCTGCCGACCACGTGGTCGGCGGCGGCGAGGACGCTCTGGTGGGCGTTGGCGACGGCGTACGACGCCCCGGCCCACCCGAACGACGGCAGGTCGTTGGGCATGTCACCGAAGACCGCAACGTCCTCCGGGCCGAGCCCGAGATCTGCGCACACCGCCTCGAGCGACGTGGCCTTGGTGACGCCGGCCGCGCTGATCTCGAGCAGCGCGCTGTCCGACGACCAGGTAATGGTCGCCCGGTCGCCGATCGCGTCGAGCGCCAGGTCCCAGTACTCCTGCGGCGGAAGGTCCGCGTGGCGGGCCAGCAGCTTGACGACACCTTCGTGTGGCAGGCCGGCCAGGGGCGCCCGGAGGCTGCCGTCGGGCAGGTCGTGACGCTCGACGAACTCCGGCTCGAGCGAGATGCCGTCGAGCGTCTCGACCGCGAACGTCGAGCCGGGCACGGCCGCGCGGATCGTCTTCGCGACCGCTTCGACCTCGCCTGCCGCGAAGTCGCGCACGCGGACCGGTCGCTCGTCGGGAACCGACCAGACGACAGCGCCGTTGGAGACGACCGCCAACCCGTGCTCGCCGACGTGGCCGAAGAGCGGACGAGTCGTGCGCAACGGACGGCCGGTGACGAACACGACGGGTACGCCGAGCCGGTCGAGCTCGGCCAGCACGTCGGCGGACCTCCGGCTCACCGACCCGTCGTCGCGCAGCAGGGTGCCGTCGAGGTCGGTCGCGACGAGCTTCGGGGGCACGCTCACGGGAAGTGCGCCTCCAGCTCGGTCGCCGCGCCGTCCTCGTAGACGGTGCCGGTGACGGCGTCGGCGGCCGCCCGGACCTCCTCGACCGACTGCCCCATGGCGACCCCTCGGCCGGCCCAGGCGAGCATCTCGACGTCGTTGCGGCCGTCGCCGATCGCCAGGACGTCGGCGCGGTCGACGCCGAGCTTGCCGGCGACGACCTCGAGCCCCGACGCCTTCGAGACCCCGGTCGGTGCGAGGTCGAGCCACGCCGTCCAGCCGACGACGTAGTCGGTGCCCTGCAGCCCGAGGCGCCGGGTGAGGTGGACGAAGTCCTCGGCCGTCGCGTACGGATCGCGGATGATCACCCGGCTCACCCGCCTGGACACCATCTGCTCGAGTGAGGTGATGAACTGCACGCCCGACAGCTCGCCATGCGGGAACGGCCTGGTCACCCGGTAGCCGCGTCCGCGCTCCTCGATCGCCACCAGCGCCGTGGGATGCTCGGCCAGGACGGCGCGCACCGCGGGCTCGGGGTCGAAGGTCTCCTCGTGGACGATCTCGACGGGCGGATAGCGGAACACCACGGCGCCATTGGCCGCCACGATCCACAGCCGGTCATCGTCGTCGGTGGTCGAGCCGGTCGCGAGGGACGATCGACCGTGTCGAGCCTCCGGCAGCCCGAGCAGATCCGCGATGCCGGTCATCCCGTGCGGTGAGCGGCCGGACGCGAGCACGATGTGCGCACCCGCGGCGACCGCCCGGCGTACGGCGTCGCGCACGCGTGGCGGGATGATCTCGTAGGTCTGCCCGGCGCCCTCGACCCAGCGCAGCAGGGTGCCGTCGATGTCGAGGGCGACCAGACGGGGTGTCCAGTCGCCCTTCTCCCGGGACCTTCCCTGACTCTCCTGAGGAGCCGAGGGAGGAGGCGTCTCGATGGGCGCGAGCTCCTCAGCCAACGTGATGTCCGAGCGGCTTGAGGACGGCCAGCTCGCCCAGATATGGCCGAAGTGCCTCCGGCACTCGCACCGACCCGTCGGCGAGCTGATGGGTCTCCAGGATCGCGACGATCGCGCGCGGAATCGCGGTGAGCGTGCCGTTGAGGGTGGCGACGTGTGTGGTCTCGCCCCTGCCCTCGCCACCGGCCCGGGTGCGGATGTCGAGGCGGCGGGCCTGGAAGTCGGTGCAGTTGGAGGTCGAGGTGAGCTCGCGGTAGCGGCCCTGGGTCGGGATCCACGCCTCGCAGTCGAACTTCCGCTGCGCCGAGAGGCCGAGGTCACCGGCGGCGGTGTCGATCACCCGGTAGGCGAGCTCGAGCCTGCCGAGGAACTCCTTCTCCCAGCCCAGCAGCCGCTGGTGCTCGGCGTACGACTCCTCGAGCGTCGTGTAGACGAACATCTCGACCTTGTCGAACCAGTGCACTCGGATGATCCCGCGGGTGTCCTTTCCGTGGGCGCCGGCCTCCTTGCGGAAGCACGGGCTGAAGGCGGCGTAGCGCAGCGGCAGCGAGCCGGCGTCGAGGATCTCGTCGGAGTGGTAGGCCGCCATGGCGACCTCGCTCGTGCCGACGAGGTAGAGGTCCTCGCCCTCGATCCGGTAGACGTCGTCGGCTGCCTGGCCGAGGAATCCGGTGCCCTCCATCGCCCTGGGCCGGACCAGCGACGGCGCGATGACCTGCGTGAATCCCCACGAGCGGGCGAGGTCGAGGGCCAGGTTGACGAGTGCGAACTCGAGCTGGGCGCCGACGCCGGTGAGGAAGTAGAAACGCGAGCCCGACACCTTGGCGCCGCGCTCCAGGTCGATCGCGCCGAGCAGCTGACCGAGCTCGACGTGGTCGCGCGGCTCGAACCCGTCGGCGCCGAAGTCGCGCGGGGTGCCAACATGCTCGATGACCGTGTAGTCGTCCTCCCCGCCTGCCGGAGCCTCGTCGGCCGCGATATTGGGGATCGACATGATGGCGTCGTGCCAGGCCCCCTCGGCCTCGCCCTGGGCGACCTGGGCCTCCTTCACCGCCGCAGCCAGCGCCTTCGTGCGGGCGAGCAGCGCCTGCTTCTCATCGCCTCGCGCCTTGGCGACCTGCTTGCCGAGCTGCTTCTGCTCGGCCCGCTTGGCCTCGAAGTCGGTGATCGCCGCGCGGCGGGCGGCGTCGGCGGCGAGCGCGCGATCCACGGACTCACTCGACAGCCCCCGCTTGGCCTGGGCGGCGCGCACGCGGTCGGGGTCGTCTCGAAGGACACGTGGGTCGATCATGAGATCAGGCTATCCGTCGTTGTCTCGACGCCGCTCGCTGCGCTCCTCGGCGCCTGAGGAACCACCGGGCGAAGCGAGCCCGTCTCGAGACCACCGGCATAATCCTCAGCCGTGACCCCCCGACAGACTCGGCTCGCCCAGGTCTGGGCCGTCGCCTGTGCGGTGCTGTTCGCGGCCCTGGCCTACGCGGTGTCGCACCACCGCGACCCCCTCGGTCGCCTCGACGACCTCGGGTCGAGGATGGAGGACTGGGCCGACGACCACGGCCTGCTCGTCGGCGTGCTGCGCGTGGTCGAGGCCGGGTTCGGCACGACCGCGATGGTGGTCCTGACCGCCGCCCTCGCCGGCTTCCTGCTGGTGAGGGGGCAGCGGCGCGCCGCCATCTACGCGGTCGCGGTGATGATCGTGACGTCGCTGGCCACGACCGGGCTCAAGCTCTGGCTCTCTCGCGAGCGGCCGCAATGGCAGGACACGGTCGACTTCCTCTCGTCCAAGTCGTTCCCCTCCGGGCACGCGTCGGGGATCGCGGCGTACACGGCGATCCTGTTCCTGCTCGTGATGATCTTCGTACGCCGCTCTGGCATGCGCCGTACGGCCGGAGCGGCGCTCGCGCTGCTCTGGCTCGTGGTGTGTCTCGACCGGGTCCTCCTCGGCCGGCACTACCCCACGGATGTGGCCGGCGGGACGCTGCTCGCGCTGGTCGTCGCCCTCGCCGGGCTCCTGGTCCTCGACCCGACCCCCCGCGGGCACGCCGAGAAGGCAGAGCCGCTGCCCGAGCCGGTGCCCTCGAACCGGCAGCTGGCCATCGTGCTCAACCCGGTCAAGGTCGACGACGTCGGGCAGTTCAAGGCGGTCGTGACGGCGATGGCGCTCGAGTCGGGCTGGGCCTCGCCGACCTGGCACTACACGAAGATCGAGGACCCGGGCACGGGCATGGCGCACGCCGCCGCGGTCGGCGGCGCCGACCTGGTGCTCGTCTGCGGCGGCGACGGCACGGTCCGGGAGGTGTGTGCGGAGCTCGCCGGGACCGGCATCCCGGTGGGCGTCGTACCCGCCGGCACGGGCAACCTGCTCGCCCGCAACCTCGGCATCCCGCTCTACCTCCGCTCGGCCATCGACGTCGCCCTCAACGGCCAGGACCGCGCGATCGACCTGGCCGAGGTGACCGGCGACGACCTGGAGCCGACCCATTTCCTGGTCATGGCCGGCATGGGTCTCGACGCGGCGATCATGGACGGCGTCAACGACAGCATCAAGAAGCGCGTCGGCTGGCTGGCCTACGTCGTCTCGGCGCTCAAGTCGCTGATGGTGCCCGCGGTGCGCATCGACATCGCCATCGACGGCGGGGACTTCACCCGCCACCGCGCCCGCACCGTCGTCGTCGGCAACGTCGGCTACCTGCAGGCCGGCATGCCGCTCATGCCCGACGCCGCCATCGACGACGGCCTGCTCGACGTGGTGATCCTCTACCCCCGTCGCTTCCTCTCCTGGGTGCCGCTGGCCGTGCGGGTGCTCTCCAAGCAGACCCGCACCGACGCCACCGTCAACCGGATGACCGGCCACACCATCTCGCTCCGCGCAGTCACCGACACCCCGCGCCAGCTGGACGGCGACTCGATCGGGCAGGGACGTGAGCTCACCATGACGTGCGTCCACGGGCGGCTGCTGGTCCGCGTCCCGCGCTGACACTCTCGACGGACCCTCTCGAAAGGGCTGCCGCGGCCCCCGTCCGGGAGGTTGAGTGCTCAGGTGGCTGTTCTCCGCACTTGGCCCAGCACTCAACCGATCAGCCGCGCGGCCGCCGGGAGGTTGAGTGCTGAGGTGGCTGTTCTCCGCACTTGGCCCAGCACTCGACCGAGCTGCTCCGACGCCCTGGCACGATGACCGGCATGACCTACGCCGCCGCAGATGACCGCTACGACTCGATGGAGTACCGCTACACCGGCCGGAGCGGACTCAAGCTGCCGGCTCTGTCGCTGGGGCTTTGGCAGAACTTCGGCGACGACCGCACCGAGGACAACCAGTGCGCGATCCTGCGCCGCGCCTTCGACCGGGGCGTCACCCACTTCGACCTGGCCAACAACTACGGCCCGCCGTACGGCCGGGCGGAGGAGAACTTCGGGCGCTACCTGCGCGGTGACCTCGCGCCGTACCGCGACGAGCTGATCATCTCGACCAAGGCCGGCTACGACATGTGGCCGGGGCCGTACGGCCAGGGTGGCGGGTCACGCAAGTACGTCCTCGCCTCGCTCGACCAGTCGCTTGCCCGCATGGGCCTCGACTACGTCGACATCTTCTACAGCCACCGCTTCGACCCCGAGACGCCGCTGGAGGAGACGATGGGCGCCCTCGACACCGCGGTGCGGTCGGGTCGCGCGCTTTACGTCGGCATCTCGTCGTACTCGGCGGAGAGGACCCGCGAGGCGGCCGCGATCGCCCGCGACCTGGGCACTCCACTCCTCATCCACCAGCCGTCGTACTCGATGCTCAACCGCTGGATCGAGGGCGATCCGGCAAGCGGGATGGACAGCCTGCTCGACGAGCTCGAGGCGCAGGGCATGGGCTGCATCGCCTTCTCCGCGCTGGCGCAGGGCGTGCTGACCGACCGCTACCTCGAGGGGGTCCCGGCCGACTCCCGCGCCGCCCGCGACGACTCCTCCATCGGCTCGACGCAGCTGGCCGACAACGTCCTCGCGCACGTACGCCGACTCAACGACCTCGCCGCCGCGCGTGGACAGAAGCTCGCCCAGCTCGCCCTGCAGTGGGTCCTGCGCAACGCTCGGGTCACCTCCGCGGTCATCGGCGCCTCGTCGGTCGAGCAGCTCGACACCAACCTCGACGCGCTCTCCGCTCCCCCGCTCACCGCCGACGAGCTCTCGATCGTCGACCAGCACGCCGTCGATCTCGGCATCGACTGGTGGGCCCAGCGCCCCGGATCCTGACCACCGGGATCAGGCGGGTCGGGCCTGGTCGAGGGCTTCCTGCTCCTCGGGGCTGAGCTGCTGGGTGCCGGCCCAGCCGCTGATCGCCTTCGCGTAGGTGCGCGCGTCGCTGCGACCGCTGATCGAGGTGAGGATGACGCCGTCACCGCCGTCGTCGAGCAGGGCGAGCGACCAGGAGAGGTGTCCGCCGACATCGCCGAAGGCGTCGTAGCGCACCACGGCGAGGTGCCGCAGGGCATCGGCTCCCTCGGCCCGGAGCGCCGCGACCTCCTGGCGGAGACCGAGTACGTCGACGGGCAGGTCGTCGCCCTCCGCTCCCTGCGCCGGCGTGGCCCGGCGCACGGCGAACAGGCTCAGCGCACATGCCGACAGCGCCAGACCCAGAGCAACGACCTCCATGCCGCACGACCCTAGTTGGGCACGCGTATTGAGACAGGCATAACTCCTTCGGCACGCCGGCAGCGCCGCGGGCAGGCCTGCTGGAAACGAGGCGCCGGCGAGGTTGTGCCTGTCTGAATACGCGCCCACCCCTCGGCAGCGCCGAGTCGTCGATCGGGCCGGCGTGTCAGGATCGGTGGCTGTGAACAGTCCGATCAGGCGGATCGCCTACCAGGGTGAGCCCGGCGCCAACTCCCACCAGGTGTGCGTGCAGCACTACCCCGACTGGGAGGCGGTGGCGTGCGCGTCGTTCGAGGACGTGTTCGCGACCGTCGAGAGCGGCGACGCCGACCTGGCGATGATCCCGATCGACAACTCGATCGCGGGCCGGGTGGCCGACATCCACCACTTCCTGCCGTCCTCGGGCCTGCACATCGTGGGCGAGCACTTCCTGCGCATCCAGTTCGCGCTGATGGCGCTGCCCGGGGTCACCGCCGACGAGCTGAAGACGGTGCACAGCCACGTCCACGCACTCGGTCAGTGTCGCCGGGTGATCCGCGAGCTGGGCGTCAAGCCGGTGGTCTCCGGCGACACCGCGGGTGCGGCGCGCGAGGTCGCCGAGTCGGGCGACCGCACCCAGGCCGCGATCTCCCCGCCGATGGCGGCCGAGGTCTACGGGCTGGAGATCCTGCGTCGCGACGTCGAGGACGAGGAGCACAACACCACCCGCTTCGTCGTGCTCTCCCGCTCCTTCGTCCAGCCGCCGCGCGGCAACGGGCCCATCGTCACCTCGTTCGTGTTCAACGTGCGCAACCTCCCGGCGGCGCTCTACAAGGCGCTCGGTGGCTTCGCGACCAACGGGGTCAACATGACCAAGCTCGAGTCCTACATGGTCGGCGGCCACTTCACCGCCACCCAGTTCCTCGCCGAGGTCGACGGCCACCCCGAGGACCCGGGGGTCAAGCGGGCGCTGGAGGAGCTCGCCTTCTTCACCACCGACGTGAAGATCCTCGGCGTCTACCCCGCCGACGCGGACGCCCGCGGCTGACCGAGTCGTCACAAGGCATCCCAGGTCAACCTGGTGATCGAGGTGCAATCGGCGTCACACCTGGTCGGACACCTCACCGACGAGCACCTCGAGCACGTCCTCGAGGAAGAGCACGCCGACGGGCGAGCCGGCGGGATCGACGGCGAGCGCGAGGTGGGCGCCCTCGCGGCGCATCCGCGCCAGCGCCTCCTCCACCTCGCCGTCGCGGGCGACCGCCACGAGCCGGCGGACGCGCTCGGCGGGCACCGGCTCGTCGTACGCCGAGAGCGGCAGGTCCATGACGTCCTTCATGTGCACGTACCCCACCGGCATCCCGGACGAGTCGGCGATGGCGTAGCGGGAGTGTCCGTGGGCGAGGACCGCCGAGCGCACGTCGGCCGGCGTGCAGCCGGACGGCAGCGTGACCACCTCCGCCAGCGGGACCTCCACCTCGGCCACCGTCTTGTCGGTGAAGTCGAAGGCGCGCTCGAGGGTGCCGCCGTCCTCCGTGAGCGTCCCCTCGCGGCGCGACTGGGCCACGATCCCCTCGACCTCGTCGAGTGTGAAGACGCTGTTCGCCTCGTCCTTGGGCTCGACGCGGAAGAGCCTGAGCACCCCGTTGGCGACGGCGTTGAGGGCCCAGATCGCCGGCCGGACCACCCGCGACACGGCGACCAGCGGCGGCGCCAGGATCAGGGCCGCACGGTCGGGCAGCGAGAAGGCCAGGTTCTTGGGGACCATCTCGCCGAGCACGACGTGCAGGTAGGTGACGAGCAGGAGGGCCACCACGAACGCGCTGACGCCGATGAGGTCCGGCGACAGAGAGGTCGCGCCGAGCGGGATCTCCAGCAGATGGTGGATCGCGGGCTCCGAGACCGTCAGGATCAGCAGCGAGCAGACGGTGATGCCCAGCTGGCTCGTCGCCAGCATCAACGTCGCATGCTCCATCGCCCAGAGCGTGGTCCTCGCGGCCCGCGAGCCCTCCGCGGCGCGCGGCTCGATCTGCGATCGGCGGGCCGAGATGACGGCGAACTCGGCGCCGACGAAGAAGGCGTTGCCCGCGAGCAGGACGACCAGCCACAGCAGGCCGGGAACGGACTCACTCATCCTCGGCCTCGGGCTCATCGTCGCCTTCGGAATCCCCGCCGGCCCCGGGCTCCTCGGGCACGAAGAGAAGCCGCAGGACCCGGGCCCCGTCCATCTGCTCGACGCGCAGGGTGCCGCCCGCGATCGGGACCTGGTCGCCCGGCTCGGGGATCCGGTCGAGCTCGTCGGCGACATAGCCGGCCACGGTCTCGCGGTCCTCGGCCTCCGGTACGACGATGCCGGTGCGGTCGAGCAGCTCGTCGGGCCGCCAGGAGGCGTCGAACGAGATCGCGCTCCCCATGCGGGCGAACCCCGGGAGATGCCGGTCGTGCTCGTCGTCGAGCTCGCCGACGATCTCCTCGACCAGATCCTCCAGGGTCACGACGCCGGCCGTGCCGCCGTACTCGTCCGTCACGACCGCGAACTGCATGCCGCGGCCGCGCAGCAGCGTGAGCAACGGCGCCGCGTCCATCGACTCCGGCACGCGCAGCGGCTCGACCATCAGGTCGGCGGCGGCGACGGCGGTGCGCTCGGTTGGTTCGACCTCGAAGGCACTCTTGACATGCACCAGACCGACGATGTCGTCGGGGCCGTCGGCGATGACGGGCAATCTGGAGCGGCCGCTCCGTGCTCCGACCTCCAGTACGTCGGCGGCGGTGTCGGTGTCGTGCACCGCGATCATCGCGACGCGCGGCGTCATCAGCCCTCGGGCGTCGTACCCGGCGAACCGGATCGTGCGATCGAGCAGCGTCGCCTCGTCGTCGGCCAGCACGCCGGCGTTCGCCGAGTGGCGGACCAGGAAGGCGAGCTCGGTCGAGCTGCGAGCACCGGAGAGCTCCTCCTTTGGCTCGATGCCCATCGACTCGATCAGCCGGTTGGCAGAGGTGTTGAGCAGCAGCACCAGGGGCTTCGCCACCGTGGTGAAGAGCCGCTGGAAGGGCACCACGGCCCTGGCGGTCGCGAGCGGGATCGCCAGCGCGAAGTTCTTGGGCACCAGCTCGCCGAGGATCATCGACATCAGCGTCGCGAGCAGGACGCCGACGCCCCCGCCGACCGCGGGCACGACATCCTCGGGCACACCGATCGCAGCCAGCCCGGGTCCGAGGAGCCGCGACATCGCCGGCTCGAAGGTGTAGCCGGTGAGCAGGGTCGTGAGGGTGATGCCGAGCTGGGCGCTCGACAGGTGGGTCGAGGTGTGCTTGAGCGCCTCGATCGTGCCGCCAAGCCCGCGATCACCCCGCTCGCGGCGGGTCTCGAGGTCGTGCCGGTCGAGGTTGACGAGGGCGAACTCCGAGGCGACGAAGAGTCCGGTGCCGACGGTGAGCAGGAGGCCGAGGAGCAGCATCAGGCCGTCGGACACGTAGGGCACCCCCTGAGAGTCCGGACGCGCCCGGGCGCGCACTCAGGGGGTCTCGGACTTCGGGGAAGATCGTCCATGCCACCCCACGCTATCGACCCGGCTCAACGCTCCCTCCGGGGCCATGACGGTCGGCGGAACCACAACCGAGACAATGCTCGGGTGGATCTCGCCATCGCCGCCCTGACCTTCGGCTCGATCTTCCTGGTCGAGCTGCCCGACAAGACGTTCATCGCGACGCTGGTGCTGTCCACGAAGTTCCGTCCGCTGCTGGTCTGGTGCGGCGTCGGGGCGGCGTTCTGCCTGCAGACGCTGATCGCCGTACTCGTCGGCAAGGCAGTGGCTCAGCTGCCTACGACCGTCGTCCACGTCGTCGCCGCGACGATGTTCCTGATCGGCGCGGTCCTGCTCTTCCGCACCGCGCGCCGCGCGGACAGCGAGGAGGAGGCCACCGAGGCGGAGTACGCCGACAAGGCCGGCGCCGAGGCCAAGTCCGGTCTGCGCGCGGTCGGCGCGAGCTTCTTGGTGCTCTTCGCGGCCGAGTGGGGCGACCTGTCCCAGCTGCTCACCGCCTCTCTTGTCGCGAAGTACGACGACCCGGTGAGCGTGTTCGCCGGCGCGTGGGCCGCACTCCTCGCCGTGAGCGGGCTGGCCGTGATCGTCGGCCGGATGCTGCTCAAGCGGGTCAGCCTGCGCACCCTGCACTACTTCGGCTCCGCCGTGTGCCTGTTCGTCTTCGCGCTGACGGTCTACGAGCTCCTCACCGCCTGACAGGTCGAGTGCTCAGGCGGCTGTTCTCGCCACAGCACCCAGCACTCGACCCCGGGCGGCCGTGGCAGGGTGGGCGGGTGAGCTCCGCACTCGACGAGGTCCGCGCCCGCTACCTCGCGGTCAACGGCGACCACCCGATGAGCGACGCCGACGACCGCTATGTCCGCACCCACTTCGTGCCGCTCCCCGACGAGGCGGTCGACGACGTCCTGGCCGGCCACCTGCCGCTCCCGTCGTACCTGCTCGCCGACGGCACGCCGATGGTGCCGCGCGACCACCTCGGCGCGCTCGAGCTGGCCGGGAGCGCGCAGGGCGTGCACGACTGGTTCCTCCGGCACTGGCCGGAGGACGAGCGGTCCACCGCCGAAGAGGAGTGGGACGCCTACCTCTCCGGTCGCTATGTCTGCCTGCGAAGCGTGACGCCGACGACGATCCGCGACAAGGCCCGCTGGACGAAGCAGGTCGAGACCGGGCTCGAGCGGCTCGCGGCCCGGCCCGGCGACACGGTCGCGCGGGGCTCGCTCGGCGAGGCGACCCAGGCTCTCGACCGGCTGCTCACCGACATGACCGACCACGACCTGTTGCGCTTCGGCGGGCCGACCGTCAAGGAGCGGCTTGTCCACGATGTACGTCGCAAGCACCTGCGGACAGCGCCGCCGGAGCTGCCGCTGCGCACCGAGCGGCTGGTGCTCCGCCGCAGCACGCCCGCCGACGCGGAGGCCTTCCACGCCTACCGCAGCGACCCCGAGGTCGACCGCTACCTGCTCGGCGTGCCGTGGTCGCTCGCCCGCTGCCGCGACCAGGTGGGGAGGCACGACCCGGACGACGACGAGATCCTGCTGCTCGTCGAGCGCGACGGTCAGGTCATCGGGGACGTGATGATCGCGCCGCAGGAGCCGTCGTACTGCCAGGTCGAGCTCGGCTGGGTCTTCAGCACCGCGGGCCAGGGCCACGGCTACGCGACCGAGGCGGCGCGGGCAGCCCTCGACCTCGCCTTCGGCCACTACGGCGCCCATCGCGTCTACGCCCAGCTCGACGCACGCAACACCGCCTCGGCGCGCCTCTGCGAGCGACTGGGCATGCGACCCGAGATGAGCAAGCGCGGTGACTACTGGTCGCGGGGTGAGTGGACGGACTCGCTGGAGTACGGAGTCCTGGCCGACGAGCACAAGGCGGCCGTTCGGCCCTAGGGTTGGCACATGTCCGACAATCCGCACTACGCAGACAGCGAGGTCGGCCGGCTCCGCACGGTGATGCTGCACCGGCCCGGCCCCGAGCTCAAGCGGCTGACGCCGCGCAACAACGACCGGCTGCTCTTCGACGGCGTGCCCTGGGTGGCCCGCGCACAGGAGGAGCACGACGCGTTCGCCGAGACCCTTCGCTCGCGCGACGTCGAGGTCCTCTACCTGACCGAGCTCCTCACCGAGACCTTCGGCGACGAGTCGGCACGGGATGAGGCGATCGTCAGCGCGCTCGGCAGCCTCCACCTCGGCGACACCCTGCGGCGGTACCTCGACGAGCGGCTGCATGAGGCGGCTCCCGACGAGCTGACCGCCCTCCTCACGAGCGGTATCCGCAACGACGAGGTCAGGGGTGGCTTCGGCCTGGTGACCTCGCTGCTGTCGCCGTACGACTTCGTGATCGACCCGCTGCCCAACCTGCTGTTCACCCGCGACTCGTCGGTGTGGGTGCGCGACCGGGTCGCCATCACCTCGCTGGCGATGCCCGCGCGAGCGCGCGAGACCCAGCTGACCGATCTCATCTACACCAGGCATCCGCGCTTCGCCGGGACCGCGAAGATCCACGGCTGGCACCACGAGTACGTCGAAGGGGGCGACGTGCTGCTCCTCGCCCCGGGCGTGATCGCGGTCGGCGTGGGCGAGCGTACGACGCCGGCCGGTGCCGAGCGGCTGGCGCGGCAGGTCTTCGATGGCGGTCTGGCGCACACCGTGCTCGCGGTGCCGATCGCGCAGGAGCGGGCCACCATGCATCTCGACACGGTCTGCACGATGGTCGACATCGACAAGGTGGTGATGTACCCCAACGTCGCCCACGAGCTGCAGGCGTGGACGGTGACCTCGGCCGACCCCGGCGGCGGAGCGGCGGATGAAGCGGCCCGCGACCTGCAGGTGAGCGGGCCGGAGCCGTTCCTGGTCGCCGCGGCGAAGGCGATGGGCATCGACACGCTGCACCAGATCGACACCGGGCTCGACCCGGTGACCGCCGAGCGGGAGCAGTGGGACGACGGCAACAACACCCTCGCCCTGGCCCCGCGGGTCGCGGTCGCCTACGAGCGCAACGACGAGACCAACGACCGGCTCGAGGAGGCCGGCATCGAGGTCGTCAAGATCGCCGGCTCGGAGCTCGGCTCGGGCCGGGGCGGTCCCCGGTGCATGAGCTGCCCGATCGTGCGGGATCCGCTGGTCTAGGACGTCGTACACCGCGGAGACGGAGACACTCGGCCGTTGCCGACGGGGGATGCGGCAACGGCCGAGCACTCCGAGGCTATTGGACTGGCCCCGCCGGCGTCCATCTCGGGTCCGGGGTGGCGCGCCGGGTCGTCGGTCAGCGGATCGTCACCTGACGGTTGGCCAGACCGTTGCGGGCGGCCCGCTCCTCGGAGGTGAGCTCCGCACCTTCGGCGAGCACCTCGTCGAGCCGCCCCTTGAAGGCGGCGGCGGGCTCCTCGACCGCCTCGGCGCCGGTGCCGACGGGCAGGTCCCACACCGGGACCAGCAGGCCGTGCGCGCGGAACATCCCGACCAGCCGCGAGTCGGGCACGAGCACGTCGTCACCGCGCGTGTGCAGCCTGGCGAGGGCGTCGAGGAGCTCACCCTCGGGCTCGGGCATGACCCATCGCAGGTGCTCCTTGGTGGTGACATCGGTCCAGTAGCCGGAGTCGACGCTCGTCAGCCGGGCGCTGGGCATCACCGCCGCGTTGGCCTGCTCGAGGGCGGCCTGCACGGCGGCCGTCTCAGCGCTCTCTGCGTCGTCGGCGACCCAGTAGTCGAAGCCGTCGTGGACGGTGACGTCGAGGCTGTCGGGGGCCTCGGCGACGAGGTCCTGCAGGCGCGGCCCCGGGCCGGGCGGCGTGGTGAGCCCGACGACACCGGGCTCGGCATCGAGGGCTGCGCCGAGCACGGCTCCGAGGTCGCGGGCGATGTCGCCGTAGTTGTGCTGCACCTGGAGGCCAAGCCAGATCTCACCGGACTCGCGGACCATCGCGGGCGCGGCGCCCGGCAGCAGCGTGCACAGCAGCACCGGGCGGTCGCTGTCCCGAAGCGGGAGCGGTGCGGTCGCCGCGGGCACGAGCTCGCGCAGCGCCACCAGGTCGCACTCGCCGGGCAGGCCCTCGAACGGGCGGGCGACGTACACCTGGTCGCCGCTGCCGTGGCAGGCCTTGTAGCGCCTGCCGGAGCCGCAGGGGCAGGGCTGACGCGGGCCGACGGCACCCTTACCGGCGGGTTGCTGGTCACGGGACTTGGTGCGGTTGCGCTTGGACATGCGGCAGAACCTATCCGCCTGCCGCCCTCACTCCGAAAGCCTCAGCGCCCTCAGCGCCCCAGCCAGTCCAGGACCTGCCGGGGCCGGTCGGTGATGACCGCCGTGGCACCCAGCCCCTGGCAGATCTCGAGGTCCGGCATCGTGTTGACGGTCCAGACGTGCAGGTCGTGCCCGGCATCGGCGAGCCGTTTCGCCCAGTGCGGGTGCTCGCGCAGCAGGTCGATGCCCGGGCCGAGGATCCAGTCGTCGGGGATGACGTTCTGCACCATCGCCCACTGCCGGCGCCTCTCGAGCAGCATCACCAGGCGCAGGTCCGGCGCGAGCCTGGCCATCCGTTGCAGAGCGAGGAGCGAGAAGCTCATCACCCTGATCGGCGAATCCGGCCCGGTCCAGCCGAACTCCGCGAGCAGTTGAGCCAGCCGCTTCTCGACCAGTCCGGCGTACCGGGTCGGATGCTTGGTCTCGATCGCGACCTCGACGCGGCGGTCCAACCCGGCCACGGTCTCCAGCAGGCCCCGCATGGTGAGCACCTTCCGCGCCGCCGGGTCGGGCTCGGCGGCCTCGTCGTCGAGATCCGCCCACGGGTTCTTCCAGGACGCGAAGTCGAGCTGATCGAGGTCGGCGAGGTCCATCGTCGAGACGATGCCCTTGGTCATCGCCGTACGCCGCAGGTCGCGGTCGTGGAAGCAGACGAGGTGTCCGTCGGCGGTCAGCCGTACGTCGCACTCCAGTGCGTCCGCACCGTCCCCGATCGCCTGCTGGTAGGCGCCGAGCGTGTGCTCGGCGACCGAGTCGCTCGCGCCGCGGTGTGCCACGACCTGCGGTGTCATGGCCTCATGATGGACCAGTGACAGTCGAGATCGCGGCGGCGCGGCCGGAGGAGATCGCTTCGCTGGCCGAGCTCTGGCAGCGGGCCTGGTACGACGCGCATCTCGGGCACGTGCCCGAGGAGCTGCTCGCCGAGCGCGACGCGGCGTACTTCGTGGACGGCCTGACCCGCCGACTCGGGTCGACCCTCGTCGCCCGAGATCCCGGAGGCGGGATCGTCGGGTTGGCGATCGTCGACGGCCCTGAGCTGCTGCAGCTGATGGTCGACCGGGAGACCCGCGGCCGCGGAGCCGGGGCGGCCCTGCTGACCGCGGCCGAGGAGCTCATCGGCCGCTCCCATCCCGCGGCCTTCCTGGGCGTCGTGCCCGGCAACGCCCGCGCCCGGGCCTTCTACGCTCGGGAGGGTTGGGTCGACGAGGGTCCCGAGACGTACGACGCGCCGACGCGAGGCGGGCACACCGTGCCGGTGCCGATCCACCGCTACACGAAGGCGCTCCGATGAGTCTCGTCGTCCGCGGCCGCGGGTTGGTCGCGCTCTCCCGGCCCACCCCGCGTCGGGTCGTGATGCGCCTTGACCTCTGACGCCGGCTACGGCATGACCGGCGGCTGGTAGTCGAAGGTGGTGCCGAGCACCCAGAGCAGGAGCAGCACCACGGGCAGGTGGAAGAGGAACTGCAGGAACGTGAACCCCACCAGATGCCGCGCGCGCAGCCCGAGGACGGCGAGCAACGGCAGCATGAAGAACGGGTTCACGAGGTTGGGCAACGCCTCGGCGGCGTTGTAGATCTGCACCGTCCAGCCGAGGTTCATCTCGACATCGGTCGCCGACTGCATGACGTACGGCGCCTCGACCAGCCACTTGCCTCCGCCGCTCGGCACCAGGAGGCCCAGCAACGCGGTGTAGATCGCGATCACGATCGCGAAGGCGCCACCGCCACCGATGCTGGTGAAGAGCTCCGCGAGGTGATGGGAGACGCTCTCTCCCCCGCGACCCGTCGCCCTGGTCAGCACCGCCGCCATGGCGGCGTACAAGGGGAACTGGACCAGCACGCCGGCCGTGCTCGGCACCGCCTTCGCCGTCGCATCGAGGAAGCTGCGCGGTGTGCCGTGGAGAACCAGGCCGAGCACGAGGAACACCATCAGATAGCCGTTGAGGCTGCTGATCACGGTGAGGAACGGCAGGTCGACGAACTGGAACACGAGCCAGCCCAGAGTCAGCATGCCGACGAGGAACGGCAGGATGCGGCTCCGCTCGAGCCACTCCCCCGGACGGCTGGCCGGCTCGGGGTCGGCGACCGTGTCGTCGAGGTCGACGCCCATGTCCTGCGCGGTCTTGATCGCCCTGCCCTGCGGAGCGGAGAGCCAGGCGATCGCGACGGTGAGGACGATCAGGATCGCCGCCATCAGCAGCGACTGCCAGGTGAGGATGGTGGCGCCGAAGTCGAGGACGCCGGTGATCTGCAGCAGCTCCGGCGGCAGCGACTCCGGCGTCGCCTGGAGCTGCGCGGCCGAGCTCGAGAGGCCCAGCGCCCAGACCGCGCCAAGGCCCAGGTACGCCGCCGCGCCGAGCGCACGGTAGTCGACGTGAAGGTCGGTACGGCGCGCGATGGCTCGGGCGAGCAGGCCGCCGAAGACCAGGCTCAGGCCCCAGTTGAGCATCGAGACCAGGCACGCCGTCAGTGCGACGAACGCGACCGCGCCGCGCGGCGTGCTCGGCACCTTCGCGATCCGCTCGATCAGCCGTGCCACCGGCCGCGAGCTGGCGACGATGTAGCCGGTCAGCACCACCATCGCCATCTGCAGCGTGAAGGCGGTGAGGTCCCAGAAGCCGCCACCGAACGTCGTCACCACCATCTTGGGTGTCGCGCCGTTGATCAGCGCCGCCGCACACACCACGACAACGCCGACGAGCGCGAAGACGTAGGCGTCGGGGAACCACTTCTCGGTCCAGGCCGCACACCGCTGCGCCAAGCGGGCGAGGCCCTTCTCGTTGAGCTCGTCGGGGGTGGCCGTGCGCGTGCTCATCGTCGTCCTTCGTCCGAGGTCCAGGGCCTCAGGGACCTTACGCGGTCTGTGTTCAGGAGACGTCAGGGAGTCGCCGGTGGCCGGTGCGGACTGTCGGTGGTCGAGCCCGCGAGCGCAGCGAGCGGAGTCGAGACCACCCTCCGGGGGGCGGCTCCCGGGCGCAGGTGGGTCGCACTTCGGTGGTCGAGCCCGCGAGCGCAGCGAGCGGTGTCGAGACCACCCTCCGGTGGGCCGAGACTCCCGCCATCCCGGTGGTCGAGCCCGCGAGCGCAGCGAGCGGAGTTGAGACCATGCTCCGGTGGGCGCCTCCCGGGCGCAGGTGGGCCACGGTCCGCATGGATCGACCCTTCGGTGGTCGAGCCCGCGAGCGCAGCGAGCGGCGTCGAGACCACGCTCCGGTGGGCCGGCCGGGCGGGGTGGATCCGCGCTCCAAAGGAGACGGATCGAACAGGAGCCGATCTGACGGCCCGGAACCGCCTATCCAGTGCACTGGCCACCAACAACCTCTAACGCCCTCGGATTCTCGGAAACAAACGCCCAAGACCCTTGACCCACCCCAACACATCCAATACACTCGAAACTATGTTCGAGTCCGTGGTCGTGGACCAACCCCCAAGAGTGGGCACCGCTGCCGAGATCACCACCGACGAACTCCACACCATGCTCCACCGCATCGCATGGGACGCCAAGGACTCGAGCTCCAAGACATCGCCCGCCGGATCGTCGGCAGCGCCCACTACCTCGTGCTGGGCACGGCGGACCGGGAGGGGAGGCCGTGGACGAGCCCGGTCTGGTTCGCACCCACTGGCCTGGCCGCCTTCTACTGGATCTCCCGTCCCGACACCCGACACTCGCGGAACATCGAGGGCCGGCCGGACATCGCGTTGACGATCTTCGACAGCACCGATGTGCTTGCGGACGATGGTGCGCGGGTCGAGGTCGCGCCCAGGCTCCGGGCACCGGCATCGGCTTCTACGCCGAGGCGGCCGCGCGCGCCGTCCCGCCGGACGACGCCGAGGGCGTGCGCATCTACGCAGAGCGCAGCATCCGGCGCGGCCTCGACGCCATAACGTCGGAGAGCCTTGCCCAGTCGGGCTTCCGCCTCTACCGCGCGGACGTCACAGACGCCTGGGTGCTGCCCGGGCACGGACCCGACGTCCGCGAGCACCTCCTCCGCTGACAGAGCGCGCGGGGTCATGAAGGTCTGGTGAAACTCGGCGGCCGAGGAGCTCAGGCCGGGTCGCCGAGGTCCGGCCAGCGGTCCGACGCCCAGGCGGACCAGGTCGGGTAGGGGTCGGGCGGCGGCGGCATCGGCCCGCCGGCGAGCTCGGGAGCGGATGGCCGCGTGAACCGCGCGGCGTACTCGTCGTGGTCGCGGTCGGTCATCGCGAAGGTGGCGCCCGCGGTCTCCTTCCAGCGCCGGGCGGCGCGGGCACGCCGCTCGGGCTCGGGGAGGTCGACGAAGTGCAGCACGAAGGTGGCGCCGGCCCGTTCGGCGACGTCACGGATCGCGTAGCGCTCCTCCGGCGACCAGCAGCCGAAGTCGAGGACCACCGACGACCCACTCGAGAGGATCTCGCCAGCCAGCCGGATGAACCGCCCCTCCAACACGTCGCGCTTCCCATCCGGCTGGGAGTCGCCGAAGAGCGGCACCATCCACTCGTCGGGCGTGAGTCGCACCGCTCCCGTCTCGTCCGCGATCTGGCGCGCCAGCGTGGTCTTGCCGACACCCGGCAGGCCGACGGTGAGATGTAGGAGGGTCACGCCCGCTCCCGCAGGTAGCGCCCGAAGTGGGGGACGGTGAAGGCGATGCGGCCGCGCTCGGCGGAGTAGATGAGGCCCTTCTTGAGCAGCGCGTCGCGCGCGGGGGACAACGACTGCGGCTTCTTGCCGAGAAGGGTCGCAACGTCGGCCGTCGGCACCGAGTCCGCGTCGTCGAGGGGAGCGTCGAGGGAGGCCGAGACGTCGGCCATGGCGCGCAGGTAGTCCCGCTCCCCCGGTGTCGCCCGCTCGTAGCGCGAGCCGAAGAAGCCGACGGCGAGCTCCGCCTCGGCCTCGGGCGAAGCGACCGCTACATCGGCGGCGGTGATGGGCGAGGCGGTGGCTCGGTCCCAGACGGCTTTGCCGTAGGCCTGGATGAAGTACGGGTAGCCGCCGGTGGCGTCGTAGAGCGCGTCGAGAGCCGCGGCCGCGTAGGCCGCGTCCTCCTCGAGCGCCGGCGCGACCAGGGCGCGGTCGGCGGCCTCGCGGTCGAGACGATCGATGCGCTGGTAGGAGAAGAGCCGTTCGGAGTAGGACTTGGACGCGGAGAGTACGGCGGGCAGGTGCGGCAGGCCGGCGCCCACGACGATCAGCGGCAGCCCGGACTGGCTGATCTCGTGGCACGCCGCGCACAACGCCGACACATCGTCGGGCCCGAGATCCTGCATCTCGTCGATGAACACCGCGATGCCCTTGCCGACATCGGCCGCGAGACCGCCGACATCGGTGAGCAGCTCGACCAGGTCGATCTCGATGTCGCCCGAGTCGGCGCGGCCGCGGGCGGCCGGCACGTCGATGCCCGGGCTCCACTGGTCGCGCAGCCTGGCGCCGGCGCCGGCCTCGCGCTGCGCGAAGGCGCGCAGCACGCCGAGCACCGAGTCGACGGACTCCTGCTCCGGGTGGCCCAGCTCGCGGATCGCCTGGTGCAACCCCGAGGACAGCGGACGGCGCAGGGTCTGGTCGGGTCGGGCCTCGAGTTTCCCGGTCCCCCAGCGGCGGCGGACGGCGGCCGACCGCAGCGCGTTGAGCAGCACGGTCTTGCCGACTCCCCGGAGCCCGGTGAGGACCAGCGACCGCTCCGGGCGGCCCCGCACCACTCGCTGGAGCACCACGTCGAAGGCGTCGAGCTGGGCGTCGCGCC
This sequence comes from uncultured Actinomycetota bacterium, assembly GCA_963767345.1. Classification (GTDB taxonomy): domain Bacteria; phylum Actinomycetota; class Actinomycetes; order Propionibacteriales; family Nocardioidaceae; genus Nocardioides. Next base: position 1,177,911 of record CAVYDO010000003.1, on the reverse strand, counting down.
CGGCCAGCTCGGGCGGGCGCTGGCCGGCTCCTGGCGCGTACGGATTACGGATCGGGTCCACGATGGGACTCTATGAGGCTGTCTAGGGAGCTTCTTAGACGACGCGCAGGCGCTCCGCGCGGGCGACGGCGTCGTCGTACGAGCGCCGTAGGCCGGCGCGCAGCAGGTCGATCAACTCGGGCACCTCGTCGATCGCCAGGCGGAAGGTGCCGGTGCAGAGGTTCTCGCGCCACAACGACAGGACGACGACGTCGGCCTCGTGGTGCCAGGTCACCTTGAGCGCACGGTCGTCACTGCGGGCATCGAGGTAGAACGAGCCCGGCACTCGGAAGCGCTCGGCGGCCATGACACATTCTCCCCTGTCCCGCAAGCCGCTGTCACGCGCCGCCCGTCAGAGGAGGGCACAGGAGCCGCCGGGGGTGCTCACCCACCGCGCCCCGCTCAGCAGGAGAGGATCGGCGAGCACGACGCACTCAGCCCAGAATCCAGCGGACCAGAAGGACAAGCGCGAGGACCCCGAGCACGAGCCCCAACAGCAGCGGGACCACCGTCAGCAGCACGGCCGCGAGCACGTAGCCGGGGGTGGGCGCCCTGGTCGGCGGGTGCCGTTCGAGTGACCGCTCGAGCAGGCGGTAGTTCTTGCGGTTCGCCCGATGCGCGACATCGAGCAGGTCTCCGGCCACCGGAACCACGCCGAGGACCGCGTCGAGCAGCAGGTTCCAGCCCATCCGGGCGAGCACCGGGATCGGCACGCGACACCTGATCGCGTCGTACACGATGACGCCGGAGATGGCGGAGCCGGTGAGGTCGCCGACGCCGGGGACCAGGCCGATGACCGCGTCCAGCCCGACGCCGAAGCGGGTGCCCGGCACCGTCACTACGTCGTCCATGAGGCGGGCGAGCCTGCGGCTCAGGGCGAGGTCGGGATCATCGGGCACGGGGTCATCCTTGCTGGTGGTCCCTGGTCTCGACTCGCCGCTCGTCCCTCGCGGCGGCTCGACCACCGAGAACGGCTCGTCCCTCGCGGCGGCTCGACCACCGAGAACGGCTCGTCCCTCGCGGCGGCTCGACCACCGAAAGTAGTCTGCACGTATGCCCGAGTTGCCCGAGGTGGAGGCGCTGGCGCAGGACCTGCGCGGCCGCATCGGCGGGCGCGCGATCACTCGCATCGACGTTGCCGCCTTCAGCGCGCTCAAGACCTTCGACCCACCGCTGCACGCCCTGCACGGCACCCTGGTCGACGGCGTGACCCGACACGGCAAGTTCCTCGACATCGAGGCCTCCGGCCTGCACCTGATCCTCCACCTCGCGCGCGCCGGCTGGGTGCGCTGGCGCGAGGAGGTGCCAAGGCTCCCCGCCCGCCCCAACTCCAGGTCTCCGCTCGCCGCTCGCATCGTGATCGACGACGAGTCGGGCCTCGACGTCACCGAGGCCGGCACCAAGAAGAGCCTGGCGATGTACGTCGCGCGCGACCCGCGCGACATCGCGGGCATCGCCCGACTCGGGCCCGACCCGCTCGACGACGCCTTCACGATCGACGCGCTGCGCGACATCCTCGAGTCGGAGGGCCGCAAGCAGATCAAGGGGGTCCTCCGCCACCAGGGCACGATCGCGGGCATCGGCAACGCCTACTCCGACGAGATCCTGCACGCCGCGAGGATGTCGCCGTTCAAGCCGGCCAACAGTCTCGAGGACGACGACCTGCAGACCCTCTACGACGCCGTACGCCGCACCCTGGGCGACGCCGTCGAGCGCTCGCGCGGCCTGGCGGCCAGCGAGCTGAAGGGTGAGAAGAAGTCCAACCTCGCCGTCCACGGCCGCGCAGGCCAGAAGTGCCCGGTGTGCGGCGACACCGTGCGTGAGGTCAGCTTCGCCGACTCCAGCCTGCAGTACTGCCCCACCTGCCAGACCGGCGGCAAGCCCCTCGCGGACCGGCGGATGTCGAAGCTGCTGAAGTAGCGGTTCGTCCGCGGAGCCTCATGCCCGACGTCGGCTGAACGAGAGCGGCGGCAGGCTCCTGGCCGTCACGAGTCGTTGGAGGTACACCTCGCGGTCGACCTCGACGACTCCGAGCGAGGCGAGGTGGTCGGTCCGCCACTGCACGTCGAGCAGCCGACGATCCGCATGCGGGTCGCGCATCAGCTCCACCAGCCCGACCAGCGCCACCTTCGATGCATCGCTCACCCGGTGGAACATTGACTCCCCGGCGAACAGCCCGCCGATCGCGACGCCGTAGAGGCCGCCCGCCAGCCGGCCGTCCTGCCAGGCTTCCACCGAGTGTGCCCAGCCGAGGCTGTGGAGCTCGCCGTACGCCGCCCGGATGGCGGGGGTGATCCACGCACCGGCCCGGCTCGGGTCGGCGCAGCCGGCGACGACCTCGTCGAAGGCGGTGTCGACACGCACCTCGAAACGACGGACGGATCTCCGCAGTGATCGCGACACCCGCAGTCCGTCGATCGGCAGCACCCCACGTCGTACCGGCGAGAACCATCCGAGCTCGCGCCGGCCGATCGGCATCGGGAAGAGGCCCTGGCGGTAGGCCGCGAGCAGGGTGCCCGGCGCCAGGTCGGCGCCGGCCGCGACCAGGTCGTCCGCCGGCCACCGTGCGGGACCGGGGAAGTCCCATGGCGTGGCCGGCGGCTCGACGGGGGTTCGCGTCTCGGGCACCCGCTGAGGTTAGGCGAGCCGGCCGTGCCCGGCCCATCTACGCTGGGACCGTGCTGATCAGCGTCCGCGAGCTCGCGCCGGCGCTGACCCACGCCTTCGTGCGCGAAGCCCTCCATCGCGCCATCGTCGGCATCGGTCCGCTGCCGGGCGCGGCCGTGGCCGCGCGGGCCCAGCTCGATGAGCAGAAAGGGCACCACGGCCGCGCCGTGGGGCAGTTGATCGAGCTCCACGTCCGGTACGCCGGCGCGCAGGGCTTCGCCACCAACCTCGGGGGGCTGGTCACCGCGCCGCTCGCGATCCCGGCCAATGTCACCGGCCTCGCTCTCGTGCAGTGCCGGATGATCGCCGGGATCCTGCACCTGCGCGGCTACGACCTCGACGACCCGCGAGTACGCAATGCGATCCAGGTCACGCTGCTCGGCGAGGACGCGGTCGCCGAGTTGGTGAGGGCACGGAAGCTGCCCGCGCCGCCGATGGCGATCGCGACCGCACCTGTGCACGACCCGGTGCTCGACCCGATCATCTCCGCGGAGGCGGCCGCCGGCATCGTCTCCCGCATCGCGGGCCGGCGACTGGCGACGGTCGTCGGCCGCCGGGTGCCGCTCGTCGGTGGGCTGGTGGGCGCCGGCGTCGACGGCTTCGGCACCTGGCAGGTCGGTCGCTACGCCGACCGGGAGTTCCTTCCCCGCCGACAGGCCTGACCGCCGAGAATGGCTCGAACGGGCCATATCGCTCCGGCAGGGTATAGGACAGAATTCAACTGTCGACCGGGAGGGGGACCCGGTCAGGCGCCGAGCGAATTCGGGGCGTGCCGGGCCCACAAGCCGAGGGGGACTTGTTGGCCCGGCGATGTCCCGCGCCCAAGCATGTTGCGCCCGGAGTCCTCAGCCCTCGCCCCGCCCGCGGAGCCTGCGGTAGAGCCCGAGCAGCCTTCGACCGGTCCAGCTCCCTTGGAGTCTGCGGACGACGGCCTCGCGGCGCCGGTAGGACGGTCTGAGGTAGGCGCGGTCGAGCGCCGACTTGGTGTCGCCGAGCTCCACACCCAGCCGCACCGTCTCCTGCTGGAGTCGCGCGTTGTCGAGCAGGAGCGCCTTGATGGCGTCGACCGCGGCACCGGCGACGGCCCGTTCGGACGGGTGATCGGGGTCGGCGTACGGACTGCCCGGCGGCCGGCCGCGCAGATCGTCCAGGTCGCCGATCACGTCGTAGCCGCGAGCCTCGATCTCGGCGATCCACGACTTCTCGATCGCCTCGACCCAAGGCAGTGCGTCGGGCGGCAGGGTGAGCCGCGGCGATGCGGTGCGTCGGGAGAGGGTCCGGTGGGCCAAGAGCTCGCGCACCAGCGGGCGGTAGTCGGGCGGGTCGAGCACTCGGTTGACCGACCGGTTGATCCGCCGCAGCAGTGCCGTCTCGGGTACGCCGAGTGACGGGTTGGAGCGCTCCTCGGTGAGGTCGAGTTCGAGGCCGTCGAGGCCGAAGGCACGGCTGAAGCGCCGCCACAGCAGGTCACGCGGCGCCCCGGACGGGGGCACCGTCACCAGGTGGATCCGCTCGGGCGGTAGGTCGCGGCCCCAGCGGTTCAGGATGTCGGGAATCTCCTGGACCCCCCAGAACCAGGCACCGATGCGGCTGGACCGCTCCGGGTCACGGATCTCCTCGAGGAACCGGCCGTAGGACAGGGCCCGGCGGTGCTTGACGTTCTCCTGCCACTCGGCCGGGATCTGCCGCACCAGGTCGCGCACCGAGATCACCAGGTGGATCTCGACGCCATCACCTCGGCCGAGACTCTCCAGGGCGCGGCCGACCTGCTGGCGCGACGCCGTCGCCAGGATCTCGTGGCTGATGACCGCGGTGCCGTCGCGGCGGCGTACCTCCTCTGCGAGCGCGTCCCACGCGCCGACCGCCTCGGTCTCCAGGCCACCCCACGGCAGCCGCATCAGGTCGAGCGCCGCCAGGAACTGCGCGTCGAAACGATCGGCCACGTAGTGGATCCCGTGGCCGGCGAGCCGCTCCCTGTTGCGGAACAGCACGTCCTGCAGGTATGACGTGCCGGTCTTGGGAGTGCCGACGTGGAGGATGACGCGCCGGGTCATCTCTCCTCCGGTCGGGTCGTCAACATCCGCATGGCCAGGGTCAGCACGGCGGCATCGTCGGGTGCGGTCGTGCCTTGGCCGAACGCCGGGGCCAGGTCGGCCGGCCGGCCCTCGACAGCGTAGTCAGCGGCCTCGATGCGCGCGCGCATCCGCTCGGCGCGGTCGGTCAGCCAGCCGTGGTGCTCGACGGGGACGGCGAGTGGACTGTCGCTCGCCAGGCCGGCCATCCGAGGAGCGAGTACGTCGCGCAACAGTCTCGCGCGCCGCGCGGGCGTCGTCAGCAGGCCGAGCACACCCGCCACCAGGCGGGCGAGCTCGACCGCCGAGGCGCCGGGAGGCTCGACCCTGGGCAGCCGGCGTACGCCGACCTGGCCGGCGGCCAGCGCCGGGTCGAGGACGAGCCGGACCTGCTCCGCGCCGGCCCGCCGCGCCCAGGTCCTCGCCACCTGTGGGAGATCGACCCGCGGCGCGAAGGTTCCCCGCGCCGCGAACGCCGCGACCCAGTCGGGCCACCGCGGCACACCGGCGTCGAAGGCGCGGTCGGCGTACGTGTGCGCGAGCAGCATGTCGAGGCGCCCACCGACGATCACGATCCGGGGCGCGATGCCACCCGGCGGCCGTCCCCGCCGACGAAGGTGCGCACGCCACTGCTCGGCCAGCCAGGGGTCGCCGACGAGCCGGTAGCGGGTGCGCCACGGACGAGCCCACACCGATTCGTCTGTCTCCGCCGAGCGTGAAACTACATGGGAGGGCACAGACCCTTCGAGACGCCTCGTCCCTCGGCTCCTCAGGACAGGCGAATCGGTGTTGAGGTCGTCGGCGAGCAGTCCGGTGGCGACCCGGAGCAGCTCGTCGTCGGGCAGGTCGCCGGGGTCGACCGGCCGGGGACCGAAGTCGCTGGCGTCGGCCGCGCCGACCAGCTGGAGGTCGGGGCGGCCGCGACCCGGCGCGCTGGCCTCGAGCACGCGCCGGCCCAGTCCGGGACGGACTCCTCCGCCGGTCTCCGCGTTCATCCGGCGCAGCAGCTCCAGCTGCTGGGCACCGGGCAGGAACAGCCCGGTGGGCTCGGCGGGCGCGGACCAGTCGCGCCAGGGCGTCGCCCCGCCGTCGAGGAGGTGGGCGACCCAGCCCCAGGCTCGGCGCTCACCCGTCCCGGGGCGGGTGCCGGGACGGGTCTCGGCGTCGGTCTCAGCGGCCACGCAGCTGCTCCGCGCGCGCCCGGAGCCGGGCCATGCCCTGTCGTTCGGGGGCGGGCCTGCGCGCCGCCTCCGTGGTCATCGCCGCGAGCGCGTCGACGGCGGCGTGGAAGGCCTGCTTGGGCCGGACCCGGTCGGGGTCGACCCAGGGCGTGCCGTCGGCGGGGCGGAGCGGCCGCAGGTCGCCGACCTCGCCGATCACGTCGACGCCGCTGTCCTTGAGCCACGCGACCCAGAGGTCGGCCTGCTCGTCGGCCCAGTCGAAGCGATCCGGTGGCAGCCGGACCGGGAGGGTACGGCGACCCATCAACTCCTCATGGGCGAGCATCTCGCGGATCAGCTCGTCGAAGGACGCCTCGCGACGCACGGTGCGCTCCATCCGGCGGTTGAGCTCGCGCAGGAGCTGCACCTCGGCGATGCCGAGGCTGGTGTTGGTCCGCTGGGTCGACTCCGGCGCCCACGCGGGGTCGATGCCGAACGACCGGCACATCCGGCGCCAGAGCAGTTCCTTGTCGTGGCGCAGCGCATCGCGCGGCGGCACCGTGACCACGTGGATGTTGTCGGGCGACAACCCGGCGGCCCAACGGCCCAGCACCGAGGGCAGGTCGAAGGCCTTCACGAACCAGGTCGTGCCCTTCTCCGCACGGTTGAGAAATCGTGCGAAGGACCACTTGCGGCCCTGCTTGACGCTCTCCTGCCAGGCGGCCGGCAGCTGCCGGCCGAGGTCGCGCGCGGAGTAGACGATGTGCAGGTCGGCGTCGCCGCCGTGGGTGAGGTCGCCGACGATCCGGGCGATCCGGTCGGGCCGGGCCGGTGCGAAGATCTCGTGGCTGACGACGACGGTGCCGCTCGCCCGCCGTACCCGCTTGAGCAGCGTGTCCCACGCGCCGACGGCATGCCCCGCCTCGCCCCCCCAGTCCTGGCCGAGCACGTCGAGCGCCGCGCGGAAGTGGAAGAGGTCGGCGGGCACGAACCGGTTGGCCGTCGGCAGGAGCACTCCGTGCCTCGTCAGCGAGGCGACGTTGCGGGTCAGCCGGTCCTGCACGTAGGTCGTGCCGGTCTTGGGCGCACCGATGTGGAGGAAGATGGTGCGTCTGCTCATCGGAGGCGCCTCACGCGTCAGATTGTGCCCCACCCGGGGAGCCACCGAGAGCGCGCACGACGGCCGATGGACTCGGGCGGCCGAGCTGCTCTGCCATCCACACGCTCGTGGCGACGAGCGCCTCGAGGTCGACGCCGTGGTCGATGCCCAGCCCGGTGAGCATCCAGACCAGGTCCTCGGTGGCGAGATTGCCGGTGGCGCTCCCGGCGTAGGGGCAGCCGCCGAGCCCGCCGGCACTGGCGTCGAAGGTGGTGATGCCGGCCTCCATCGCGCTGAAGGTGTTGGCGAGGGCCTGGCCGTAGGTGTCGTGGAAGTGCATGGCCAGCCGGTCGGCAGGCACGCCCGCATCGGCGAACGCCGCGATCAGTGCCTTGACGTGTCCGGCCGTGCCGACGCCGATGGTGTCGCCGAGGCTGAGCTGGCTCGCACCGAGATCCAGCAGCCGCTTGCCGGCGGTGACGACCTGGCCGAGGGGCACCTCGCCCTCCCACGGGTCGCCGAAGCACATCGAGACGTAGGCCCGCACGTCGAGCCCGGCGTCGAGCGCACGTCGTACCGTCGGCTCGAACATCGCGAACTGCTCGTCGAGGCCTCGGTTGAGGTTGCGCCGGGCGAAGGTCTCGGTCGCGCTGCCGAAGATCGCGACGCGGCGACATCCCAGCTCGAGCGCCCGGTCGAGCCCGCGCTCGTTGGGCACCAGCACCGGGAGGTCACGGGGATCGGTGGTTGAGGAAACGGGAGGAACGAGCGGCGTCTCGAAACCCCCGATCAACAGCTCCATCAGCTCCCCGGCGTCGGCGAGCTGTGGCACCCACCTCGGGTGGACGAAGCTGGTCGCCTCGACGACCGGGAGCCCGGCCCCGAGCAGTCGGCGCACGAACTCGGCCTTGACGGGCGTCGGCACGGGCAGCTTCTCGTTCTGCAGGCCGTCGCGCGGTCCGACCTCGTAGATCGCCACCCGCTCCGGCAGCCCCGGGACGGCCGACCGCATGGGCAGCTCCTTCATCGCATCCATCCCCTCGCAACGTCATACCTTCTCCCATCTATTGCTGGGAGGAGGTATGACGTCCGGAGCCGGGTCATGACGGCTCCACGACGAACAGGGTCGCGCCCAGCTGCACCTGGTCCCCCGCCGCCGAGCGGACGCTCGTGACGGTGCCGAGGAAGGGGGCCTTGAGCGCGAGCTCCATCTTCATCGCCTCGAGTACGCCGAGCACCTCACCCTCCTCGACGCGCTGACCGGCCACCACCCGGACGTCGAGCAGCGTGCCGGGCATCGGCGCCACGACGCTGCCGTCTCCTGCCGCCGGAGCGTGGTCGGCGAAGACGTCCGGGCGCTTCCACGCCCAGCGCTGCCCTCGGTGGGCGACCTCCACGAAGGCCGGCTGCGCGTTGACCACCGCGTGGTGCTGGACGCCGTCGACGATCAGCCGCATGACGTGGTCATCGGCCGACACCATCGTGACCGGGTGGGCCTCGCCGTCGAGCGCGACCGTGCCGCCCGCCCTGTCGACGAGCACCGGCCGGCCGAGGTCGACGTGGACGCCGGCCGGCGCGGAGCCGAGCCGCCAGCCGTCGGCCTGCCACGGCCCCGGATCGCCCATCGTGTCGAGCCACGCCTGCGTCCACGCCCCGAAGACCACCGCCAAGGTGTCCTCGGGCATCGACAGCTCGTGGCGGTCGAGCCACGCGGTGTCGATCGCGGCGTCACGGAAGGCGTCCGAGGCCGCGAGCTCGCGCAGGAAGCCGGCGTTGGTGGTGAGCCCCAGGACGGCGGTCTCGTCGAGCGCGGCGACCAGCGCGAGCCGGGCCGACTCGCGGTCCGGTCCGCTGGCGATGATCTTGCCGAGCATCGGGTCGTACGACGTGCTGACCGGCTGGCCGCTCTCGAGCCCGGCGTCCACCCGGACCCCGCCGGGCCAGCGGACCAGCTCGGCGACGCCCGCCTGCGGCAGGAACCCGCCGTACGCGTCCTCGGCGTAGACCCGCGCCTCGATCGCGTGGCCGGCCAGCGCGACCTCGTCCTGGGTGAAGGGCAGCGGCTCGCCCGCGGCGACCAGGAGCTGGAGCTCGACGAGGTCGGGCTCCAGCCCGGCGACCGTGACCGCGAGCTCGGTGACGGGGTGCTCGACCTGGAGGCGGGTGTTCATCTCCAGGAAGTAGAAGTCGCCGCTGGTCGCGTCGAGCAGGAACTCGACCGTGCCGGCGCCGGTGTAGCCGACCTGGCGGGACAGGCCGACCGCCGCCTCGGTGATCCGGGCGCGGGTGGCGTCGTCGATGGTCGGCGCGGGCGCCTCCTCGAGCACCTTCTGGTGCCGTCGCTGGGTGGAGCAGTCGCGCTCGAAGAGATGCACGACATTGCCGTGGTGGTCACCGAGCACCTGCACCTCGATGTGGCGCCCGGACTCGACGTACCGCTCGACGAGCAGGGTGTCGTCGCCGAACGACGACGCGGCCTCCCGCCTCGCGGCCGCGACCGCCTCGGCGTACTCGTCCGGTCGGCGCACGATCCGCATGCCCTTGCCGCCACCGCCGGCTGCGGCCTTGACGAGCACCGGATAGGCGAGCCCCGCCGGGTCGGCGCTCATGTCATACGACGGCACCACGGGCACCCCGGCCGCGACCGCGATCTCGCGGGCCGCATCCTTGCGCCCCATCCGCTCCATGACCTCCGCGGACGGTCCGACCAGCGTGATGCCCGCGGCGGCGAGCGCGCTCGCGAAGGCCGCTCGCTCGGACAGGAAGCCGTAGCCGGGGTGCACCGCGTCGGCGCCCGTGTCGCGGGCGGCCGCGACGACGGCCTCGATATCCAGGTACGACGGCACCCGGACCGCGAGGTCGGCCTCCCGCACGTGCGGGGCAGCGGCGTCGAGGTCGGTGTGGATCGCGACGGTGCGCAGCCCGAGCCGGCGCGCGGTGCGGAAGACCCGGAGTGCGATCTCGCCGCGGTTGGCGACCAGGAGGGTCTGGATCATCTCGGTCCCCTCTGGTCTCGACGCGCCCGTTGCGACCTCGTGCCTCGGTCGCAGAGCTTGCTCGACCTGGTCTCGCCCAGGCACCGCGTTCGTTCCTCACGCGTCACTGCGAGCCTCACATCCTGAAGACGCCGTAGGACGGTGCCGGCGAGGTCGGTTCGCGGGCTCCCTGGGCAGCGACGGCGAGCGCCATGCCGACGACCCGGCGGGTGTCGGCGGGGTCGATGATGCCGTCGTCCCAGAGTCGGGCGGTGGAGTAGTAGGGCGAGCCCTGGTGCTCGTAGGCGCTGAGGATCGGCGCCTTGAAGGCCTCCTCGTCCTCCGCGCTCCAGGACTCACCGGCCGCCTCCACCCCGTCCCTGCGCACCGTGGCGAGCACCGACGCCGCCTGCTCGCCGCCCATCACCGAGATCCGCGCATTGGGCCACATCCACAGGAACCTCGGGTCGTAGGCGCGGCCGCACATGCCGTAGTTGCCGGCGCCGAAGGAGCCGCCGATGACGACGGTGAGCTTGGGTACGACGCTGCATGCGACCGCCGTGACGAGTTTGGCACCGTCGCGGGCGATGCCGCGGTTCTCGTACTCGCGGCCGACCATGAAGCCGCTGATGTTCTGCAGGAACAGCAGCGGCACGCCGCGCTGGTTGCACAGCTCGATGAAGTGGGCGCCCTTGAGGGCCGACTCGCTGAAGAGGATGCCGTTGTTGGCGACGATGCCGACCGGGTGGCCGTGGATGTGCGCGAACCCGCAGACCAGCGTCTCGCCGTACTGCTTCTTGAACTCGTGCAGCCGACTGCCGTCGACGATCCGCCGAATCACCTCTCGTACGTCGTACGGCGTGCGGGTGTCGGTGGGCACGACGTCATAGATCGACTCGGCGGACTCGTGCGGCTCCTCGATTTGGTGGTCGAGCCCGCGAGCGCCAGCGAGCGGTGTCGAGACCGCATCGGGCAGCGTCCCGACCACGCTCCGCATGATCGCCAGCGCGTGGTCGTCGTCGTCGGCGAGGTGGTCGGCGACGCCGGAGACGCGCGCGTGCACGTCGCCGCCACCGAGCTCCTCGGCCGTGACGACCTCGCCGGTCGCGGCCTTCACCAGCGGCGGACCGCCGAGGAAGATCGTGCCCTGTTCCTTGACGATGATCGTCTCGTCGCTCATCGCCGGCACGTAGGCGCCGCCGGCGGTGCAGGAGCCTAGGACCGCGGCGATCTGCGGGATCCGCCCGGCCGAGAGGTTGGCCTGGTTGAAGAAGATCCGGCCGAAGTGCTCGCGGTCGGGGAACACCTCGTCCTGCATCGGGAGGAAGGCCCCGCCGGAGTCGACGAGGTAGAGGCACGGGAGCCGGTTCTCGGCCGCGATCGCCTGCGCGCGCAGGTGCTTCTTGACGGTGATCGGGTAGTAGGTGCCGCCCTTCACGGTCGCGTCGTTGGCGACGACCATGCACTCGCGCCCGGCCACCCGCCCGACGCCGGTCACGATCGACGCCGACGGCACGGCGTACACGTCACTCGCGTCCTTGCCGTACATCCCGTACGCCGCCAGCGGGCTCAGCTCGAGAAAGGGGCTGCCGGGGTCGAGCAGCCGGTCCACCCGGTCGCGGACCAGGAGCTTGCCCCGACCGGTGTGCTTGGCCCGCGCGGTCTCCGACCCGCCCTGCCGCACCCGCGCCAGCCGCTCCTCCAGCTCCGCGGTGAGCTCGCCCAGTCCACTCGGCCTCGCCATGCCCGTAGGTTAATGACTGTTAACCGCGATGTCGAGCGCGGCCCTCCCCTGTGGACAACGGCCGCACGCACCTGCGAACGCCCGAACCTCGGAGTCACGCTCGACCCATGTCGTCTCGAAGGGATGTGAGGCACCATGGGTGCCGTGACCACGGAACGGACCACGGAGATCATTCCGGGCCCCTGGACCTACGGACCTGGAGAACCTGCCCGATGACGGGCACCGCTACGAGATCATCGACGGGCTTCTGCTCGTGAACGCCTCGCCGATCCCCGACCATCAGGGGGTCCTGATGGGGCTGCTTCGCTTGCTTCTCGACCATGTGCCGGCGGACCTGCGCATGTTGCCCGCGCCCATGGACATCGTCCTGGCCGACGACACTGTGGTCGAGCCGGACATCCTGATCGCCCGACGCGAGGACTTCGGCCCCAAGAACCTGCCCGCCCCCCCTCCTCGCCGTCGAGGTCCCCTCCCCCTCGACCCGGGCGATCGATCTCAACATGAAGAAGGAGCGGTACGAGCGGGCCGGCATCCCGTCGTACTGGACGGTCGACCCGAGTGATCTGCGCTTCACCGGCTACGAGCTGCGTGACGGCGAGTACGTCGTGGCGGCCGACCTCTCCGCCGAGGAGACGTGGGTCGCTGAGCGGCCGTTCCCGGTCACGATCACCCCGTCTCAGCTTCGCTACTGATCGTCTGCCACCGGTTACCGGGCGTTAACCTGAGGGCATGGCCCGCCGCGAGCAGATCCTCCGCACCGCGGCCGAGCTCTTCGCGGCGCGCGGCTTCCACGGGGTGAGCGTCGGCGACATCGGTGCGGCCTGCGGGATCTCCGGTCCCGCGCTCTACAAGCACTTCGGCTCCAAGGAGGCGCTGCTCGCCGAGCTGCTGGTCGGCATCAGCGAGGAGCTGCTTGCAGGCGGACAGGATCGTGCTCCGGGGGCCGACGGCCCCACGCAGGCGCTGTCGGACCTCATCGACTTCCACGTCGACTTCGCGGTGAGCCGGCGGGCGCTGATCGTCGTCCAGGACCGCGACTGGGAGTCCCTGCCCGCGGAGGCCCGCGAGCGGGTGCGAGAGCTTCAGCGCGCGTACGTCGACGTCTGGGCGACCGAGCTCAGCGCCCTCCACGACGGCCTCGCGATGGATCGGGCCCGGGCGATGGCACACGTCGGCTTCGGCCTGATCAACTCGACGCCTCACTCCGCCCTGCTCCCCGACGACGCCATGCGCGAGTTGCTCCGGGAGATGGCGCTCCGCGCGCTCGACCACCCGCTCGCGACCGTGTCCGCGCGACCACGAGCGAGACATCGGGTCTCAACTCGGTAACGTCCGCCCGCCGACGTTTCAGCCTGTCGTTTCGGGCTGGCCCGGATGGGTAGGGTGCCAGGCGTGGGAAGCACGATCGGGCGGCGTTCGCTTGCCCTCCTGTGCGCCGCCGTGCTCGGCATCGCGCTCGGCGTGGTCGTGGCCGTCCAGACGGCGCAGCCCGAGCGGCCGCCGGCCGCCACTCCGGAGAACCCGCTCGGCGTCGAGAACGCGACCCTTGAGAACGTCGGCTGTGACGGGTCGATACTCATGATCGTGGGCTACGGCGACACTGACCGCGAACTGCAGGCGACCGCCTCCGGCTACCAGGGGGTGCGCTATCTGGAGAAGTCGAAGTCGTGTGACACCATCTACCCGGGCCGGTCGGATGCCTATGCAAACTACGTGGGACCCTTCGCCACCATGGCCGAGGCATGCAAGGCGCGGATGACACCCACCCACTTCAAGGACCCGATCGTTCGGATGAACGAGGACGTCGAAGACTTCGTCCCGTGCGCGTGCGTGGTCCCGATCGCCTCGCTGCCCGACTTGAAGAGGTTGCGCCCGGAGGAGCGCACCATTGAGTCCCTCATGTGGACCCGGGAGTACCAGCGTCTCCTCGCCAAGGCCGGCTTGCTGGCCGAGGACGGTATCGACGGCAAGTTCAACCAGCGGATGGAGGATGTCACCCGCAACCTCCAAGCGGCCGGCGGAGACAACCCGTTCGGCGTCGTCGACGTACCCACGTGGAGCCTCGCGATCAGCAAGGGCTGCGGCAAGTTCAACTTCTGATCCCGGCGCACCGGCCCCGCGAACCTCGAGCGTCGTACCGGCGTCGTAGCCTTCGACGAAGAAACTCGACCGGTGAGGACGGACGTTGAAGAAGCAGCTCAGGACCAGAGTCGTAGGTCTCACCGGCGCCGCCCTCGCCGCGACCGCGCTGGTGGCGATCAGCCCGGCGCCGGCGCACGCCTGGGGCCTGACGCCCCCGGTGCAGGTGTCCCCGGGCGGCAGCGAGCTCACCGTGTCGGGCAACAACGCCGGCTACGCGGCGGCTGCGTGGGTCGCCGGCGGGCAGGTCTTCGTCTCCCAGAAGCAGGTCGCCGGCAACGTCTGGTCGGCGCCGGCGCAGGTGAGCGCGCCGACCGAGACCGGCTCCGCCCCGGACATCTCGGTCGGCCCCTCCGGCGACATCGCCCTCGTCTGGGTGCAGACGCCGGCGGGCGGTGAGAGCGAGGTCTGGCTCGCCCAGCAGGACCGCGGCGCCGCCTGGGGCGCGGCCCGGATGATGAGCGACCCGACCAAGCCCGGTGACGCCGGTCCTCAGGTCGACATCGGCTCCGCCGGCGGCGTGACCGTCGTCTGGACCGGCAACAATGCCGCGGGCTCCCTCGTCCGCACCCGGTCCGCCACGCCGGCGACCGTCAGCGCCATCAACCAGTTCGGTGCGGTCCCGGCCGGCGCCACCCTCGACGGCGTGGCCGTCGCCCGGGGCGGCAACAGCGACGCCATCGCCGCCTGGCGGGTCAAGAACGCCGACGGCAGCCTCACCCTCGCCGCCAACCGCCGCTCCGCGGGCACCTGGGGTGCCGAGGCGGCGCTTAACACCGCGGCAGCGGTCGACGTCCCGACCGTCGCCATGGACGGCCGAGGCAACGGCTGGGTCGGCGTCTCGACCGGCACCGCGGGCGCGATGACGCCGTACTTCTGGCTCTGGGAGCGCGACCGGCCGATCGCGGCGGCGACCCCGATCGCGGGCGCGGGCGCCTCCGGTCTGCAGCTGGTCGCCAACTACTCCGGGCAGCTGGTCGCGAGCTGGGTCACCGGCGCCGGGCTCTACTTCAGCGACATCCGCAGCGGCGTCCCCGACACCAGCCAGGTGATCGGCGGGCCCGTCGAGGCGCAGTCCCTCGCCTACAGCGACACCGGCGCCGCGACCGTCGTCTGGGCCCGACCCGGCCAGCCGGCCCTCGGCGTCTCCCACCGCGAGATCGGCGAGCAGTGGATGGCGCAGGAGATCCCGGCCGGAGCCTCGGCCCGACCGTTCGCCGTCGCCCAGGCCGCCAACTCGCTGATCGTGTACGGCGACGCCGGCGGCGGCCCCATCGCCTCCCGTGTGCTCGACACCAAGGCGCCGACCGCGGTCCACCTGACCGCGCCGCTGCGCCCCTTCAACCCCGACAACCAGATCGCGGTCGGCTGGATCGGCTCCGACCCGTCGTCGACCGTCACCTACGAGGTCTCGCGCAGCGTGACCAAGCGCAAGGGCAGCGCCGGACCCATGGAGGTGTGGCAGCGCACCGACAAGACCTCGGCGGCCTACCGCGCCGGCCAGGGCCAAACCGTGTGCTTCCAGGTGCGCGGCCTCGACGGCGGCGGCAACGCCAGCGGCACCTCGATCCCGCGCTGCACCACCACGCCGATCAACGACAACACCTTCGCCAAGGCCAAGCTGAAGCGCCGCACCGTCTGGAAGAAGAACACGCAGAAGAAGTACCTCCGCGGCAGCTACCTGCAGGCCAAGCGCAAGGGCGCCACCCTCACCACGAGGAAGAAGGTCAAGGGCAAGCGCTTCGCCCTCCTCGTCGCCACGTCGAAGAGGTCGGGCAGCATCAAGGTGAAGCTCGGGAGGAAGACCCTCGGGAGTTTCACCCTCAAGTCCCACAGCAACAAGTGGCGCAACGGCGAGTCGCTGCTGGTCGGCAAGTTCGGCAAGACCCGGAAGGGCCGGCTCAAGGTCATCGTCACCAGCACCGGCAAGCCGGTCCGCATCGACGGGCTGTACGTCGTCCGCTGAGCGAACACCTCGGGCAGCGTTACCTGATCGCGACGCCGCCGCGCCGGTCGGCACCGCCGATAAGCGCCTCGTCCTCCAGATCGTCCACGAGCCGATTGAAGCCGGCCGGGTCGTAGCCGGGTCGCAGCCCGGACTCGTGCGGCGTCACGCAGTAGGTGGGTCGGTCTCGATAGGCTCGGCGCATGCCCGGCGAGACGGAGGGACCGCGCGACTGGCAGAGCGAGGCCGACCGGCTCGCCCACGAGACGGCCGACCCGACGGCCTGGTTCGAGCGGCTCTACGCCGCGGGCGCGGCCGGGGCGGTGACGATGCCGTGGGACCACGCCGATCCGCACTGGCTGCTGGCCGACTGGACCCGAGGCCGGACGGTCCGTCCGGGGGAGCGCGCGCTCGTGGTCGGCTGCGGCCTGGGTGGCGACGCGGAGCACCTCGCCCGGCTCGGCTTCGTGACGTCCGCGTTCGACATCTCAGCCACGGCCGTCGAGACCGCGCGCTCGCGCCATCCGGAGACGGATGCGGACTACCACGTCGCCGACCTCTTCGACCTCCCGGCCGACTGGTGGCGCGGGTTCGACCTGGTCGTCGAGATCTACACCGTGCAGGCGCTCCCGGTCGCTCTCCGCGAGCGCGCCACCGCTTCGATCCGCGACCTGGTGGCCCCCGGTGGCCGACTGCTCGTCGTACAGGCCGCACACGTCGAGGGCGACGACGGGCCGCCGTGGCCCCTGACCCGCGCGCAGATCGAGGCGTTCGGCGCCGACGGGCTGGAGCCGGTCGCGATCGAGTCGCTCGGTGATCCCGACGGCTACCCGTTCTGGCGCGCCGAGCTGACGCGGCCCATCTGACTCGGCCCATCTGACTGGGCGCGAGTGCGGCACCTCCACGATCTGTGGTGCATCTGCCCGGACAGTGCCGGCAGATCCACCACAGTTCGCACCGGCTGCAGGCCCGGAGCTACAACAGGTGGTCGAGCGACTCGAAGGAGTCGCTCTCCAGCGCCTCCACGACGCGGCGGGCACGCCGCGCGGCGTCGAGGGCGACGTCCTCGTCGGTGACGTCGAGGCCACCGGCCGAGTCGGCGAGGGTGCCCTCGACCTGGGTGGCGACGTGGATGCGGGCGAGCAGGTCCTCGCGGTCGAGGCCGCGGAGCTGGAGCAGTGTCCACGGGTCACCGTCGAGCAGCCATCCGAGCTGGTAGCCGACGGCGAGGGCGTGCGGGCACGGGTCGAGCCAGGGCTGGCAGCTGCAGTTCCAGCCCAGCTCTCCGCCGTACGGGAGCAGCTCGGCGCCCGCCTCGTCGAGCTCCTCGACGAGGTCGAGCGGGAGCTCGCCGGCCAGCAGCGCCGCGACCCGGCCCGAGACCGCGGAGGACGCGGCGACGACCGCCGCCTCGCCGGCCACGTCGAGCCGGGGGACGGTGCCGCTCACCGAGATGCCGTCGCCCTCCCACACCACCGCGGCGAAGGTGCCCACATCGGTGCCGACCGAGCCGATTCGACCGGAGCGGGCAAGCGCGCGGGCGTTCTTGAGGTCCTTCTCGCCGTACGCCGCCTCCTCCACGGCGCGCACCCAGGCGCGCCCCCACCAGGTGGTGGCCCGGACCGCCCCCCGGCGGGCGCCCTGCCGAGGATGGGTGACGAGGGTCATCTGAGCGTGACCAGGTCGCGCAGCTCGGCGTCGGACAGCTCGGTGAGCGCTGCTTCGCCCCGACCCAGCACGCTGTCGGCGAGGGTGCGCTTGTCGGCGAGCAGCTGCGCGATCCGCTCCTCGATGGTGCCGCGGGTGACCAGTCGGTGCACCTGGACCGGCTTGGTCTGGCCGATGCGGTGGGCGCGGTCGGTCGCCTGGTCCTCGACCGCGGGGTTCCACCAGCGGTCGACGTGGATCACATGGTCGGCGCGGGTGAGGTTGAGGCCGGTGCCGCCGGCCTTGAGCGAGAGCAGGAAGATCGGCACCCCGCCGGCCTGGAACGCCTCGACCATCGCGGTCCGCCGCTGGACCGGTGTGCCGCCATGGAGGAACTGGTGCTCCCAGCCCCGCGCGGTCAGGTGGGTCTCGAGCAGCCGCCCGAGCTCGACGTACTGGGTGAAGAGCAGCACCGCGCCGTCCTCGGCGAGGATCGTCTCGACGAGCTCGTCGACCAGGTCGAACTTCTCCGACCGACCGCCGAGTCGGGGGTTGGACTGCTTGAGGAACTGCGCGGGGTGGTTGCAGATCTGCTTAAGGCCGGTGAGCAGCATCAGCACCAGCCCGCGTCGGGTGAACGGGTCGGCCCGCTCGATGCGCTCCATCGTGCCTCGGACGAAGCCTTCGTAGAGCACCGTCTGCTCGCGGGTCAGCCCCAGGATGTGGTCGGTCTCGGTCTTCTCCGGGAGCTCCGGAGCGATGCCCGGGTCGGACTTGCGCCGTCGCAGCACGAACGGCGAGATGAGATCGGCGAACTGCGCCGCCTTGCTGGGCTCGCGGCCGGACTCGATCGGGGCCGCCCAAACCTTGCGGAAGGCGTTGCGGCTGCCGAGCAGCCCGGGGATCACCCAGTCGAGGATCGCCCACAGGTCGGTGAGATTGTTCTCGACCGGCGTGCCGGTCAGCGCGACCCGGACGCGGGAGGTGATCCTACGCAGCGCGCGGGCGGTCGCGGTGCGCTCGTTCTTGACGTGCTGCGCCTCGTCGGCGACGACGAGGTCCCACTCGACGCCGGCGAGACCCACCCGCGTCTCGCCCTTCTCCACCGCCCTTCGCAGGGTGCCGTACGTCGTCAGCACGATCTCGTGGCCGCCGGCATCAAGGCAGTCGAGGTCGCGGCTGTCGCCGTGGAAGCGGCGGGTGCGAACCCCCGGCGCGAAGCGACGAACCTCCGCCTCCCAGTTGCCCATCAGCGAGGTCGGGCAGACCACCAGGGTCGGTCCGCCGCGGTGCAGGTGGAGCGCCAGCAGGGTGACGGTCTTGCCGAGACCCATGTCGTCGGCCAGGCAGCCGCCGAGGCCCAGGTCGGTGAGCTCGGCGAGCCAGCTGAAGCCCTGGAGCTGGTAGTCGCGCAGCGTCGCGGTGAGCCCGGCCGGCGGCGGCAGCGGCTCGCGAGCCGGCGCGCCCCGCAGCTGCTCTCGGACCGCGAGCAGTGATGCGCCGACGACGACCTGCTCGGCCTCCTCGCCGACCTCGACCGTCCCTGTGAGTGCCGCAGCGATCGCCTCGGCCGGCTTGACCGTGCGGACGAGCCGCTTGCGAGCCCTCCGCAGCATCGACGGGTCGACGATCGTCCAGTTGCCGCGGAGCTTGAGCAGCGGGCTGGTCGCCGCGGCCAGCTCGTCCATCTCGGCGTCGGTGAGCGGCTCGCCGTGCATGGCCAGCTGCCACCTGAAGGAGAACAGCGCCTCCTCGCTGAACATGGGCTCCTTGAGCGGCTCCTCCCACGGCTTGTCGGTCGGCTTCTTGTCCGCCTTGTCGAGCACGGTGGTGGCGGTGAGGTCGCGCCCGAGGCTGCGTGGCCAGAGCACGTCGATGCCGCGAGTCTTCAGCGCGGCGACGCCGTCCTCCAGCAGGGAGACCAGGTCGTCGGTGTCGAGGGTGAGCTGGTCGGGCACCGCCGCGTCGAGCAGCCGGTCGAGCACCGGCCAGGCCTCGGCGGCGGCGCGCAGCGCGATGAGGGTGTGCACGCGGGCGCGGTGCCCGAAGCCGTGCGCCTCGGGCGACTCGGTCCAAAGCGCGGCCGCGTCGGCGAGGTGGAGCGGGTCCCGCTCGTCGTGGACCTGCAGGACGGCGCGGACCGATCCACCGACCAGCTCCTCCTCGTCGGCCTCCATCCGCAGGCTGAGGCTGACCAGCTCGGGCCGGGCCGCGCCGTCGGGTGCCTCGGCTCGGATGCGGCGCTGGAGCCGGCGGACGAAGTCGTCCCTCGGCTCGTTGGTACGGCGGGTGGTCGGCGGGTCGTCCACGGGTCGCTGTCGACTCCCCACCGGCGCCGACCGCGGCAGCGCATCGGCGACCGCGTCGAGGAACGCACGCACGAGTGCCTCGGCATCGTCGACATCGGCCAACCGCGAGTGCGCCAAGGCGCGCACCTGCTCCTCGTCGCGCTCGGTCAGCGCCGCCATCCGCCAGTGCCTGCCCGAGTCGGCCGGCTCGATGCGGCCGGCCGAGACCAGCCGCATCGCGAGCAGCAGCGCGCCGCTGAGGAGCGCCGTACTGCCCGAGGTGTCGGGGCGGTCGCGCGAGCGCGCGAGGACGGGGATCGCCGCACGCACCGGCAGGCTCACCGTGCGCCGCTCGTCGCTGAACTCGACGATGCCGTCGCGGGGCGGGTCGGCGGCGACGAAGCGGGTACGACCGTTGGTCGGAATCACGCTCAGCTGGCACACCTCCCTCGCCCGGACCCGGGCCCGGATCCATGTCGGACCTCCGACCGTAACGCGCCGCGCCGACACCGAGTTCCCCGATAACGATTAGCCGACTGTCGGTGGGCGTCCCTACCCTGATCGAGTGACCTCCCAAACCACTCCGGAGCCGACGGCGGCCCCGGCGGCCTCCGACAAGCTCGACGCTCGCGTCCTGATCGTGGCGGGCGTGGTCGTGCTCGGCGCGATCATGTCGATCCTCGACATCACCGTGGTCTCGGTCGCTCTGCAGACCTTCCAGCAGGAGTTCGAGGCGACCACCGCGGAGGTCGCCTGGACGATGACCGGCTACACCCTCGCCCTGGCCACCGTGATCCCGGCGACCGGCTGGGCGGCCGACCGGTTCGGCACCAAGCGCCTCTACATGCTCGCCCTGCTGCTGTTCACGGCGGGTTCGGTGCTCTGCGCCACCGCCGACAGCCTGCAGCTGCTGATCCTCTACCGGGTCCTGCAGGGCCTCGGCGGCGGCATGCTGATGCCGCTCGGCATGACGATCCTGACCCGAGCCGCCGGGCCCGACCGGGTCGGCCGGGTGATGGCCGTCCTCGGCATCCCGATGCTGCTCGGCCCGATCTTCGGCCCGATCCTCGGCGGCTGGCTGATCGACATCGCCTCATGGCACTGGATCTTCCTGATCAACCTGCCGATCGGCATCGCCGCCCTCATCTACGCCCAGATCGTGCTGCCCAAGGACGACGTCGAGCCCTCGGAGTCGTTCGACTTCGTCGGCATGCTGCTGCTCTCGCCGGGCCTGGCCCTCTTCCTGTACGGCGTGTCGTCGATCCCCGGCGCGAAGCAGGAGGAGGGCACGATGTGGACCGGCGAGGTCGTCATCACCTCCGTGATCGGCATCGCCCTCATCATCGCCTTCGTGCCCTGGGCGCTGCGCAAGGCCAACATCCACCCGCTGATCGAGCTGAGGCTGTTCGCCAACCGCAACATGACCGTCGCGGTGGTGGCGATGGCCCTGTTCGCGATGGCCTTCTTCGGGGCGTCGCTGCTGTTCACGCTCTACTTCCAGCAGGTCCGCGGCCAGGGCGCGATGGACTCCGGTTGGTCGATCGCCCCGCAGGGCTTCGCGGCGATGGTCACCATGCCGATCGCGGGTGTGCTCGCCGACAGGATCGGCCCGGGCAAGGTCGTGATCGTCGGTGTCATCCTCGACACCGTCGGCCTGGGCATGCTCGGCTTCACCGAATCCGACTCGTCCTACTGGGGCCACTTCTTCCCGGCGTTCGTCGTGATGGGTTTCGGCATGGGCGCCACGATGATGCCGATCATGAGCGCGGCGCTGGCCACGCTCAGCGACAACAACATCGCGCGGGGCTCCACGTTGATGAATATCACCCAGCAGGTGGCCGCCTCGATCGGCACGGCGCTGTTCTCGGTGCTGCTCACCAACGAGCTGCAGGGGCACCAGTCGATCGCCGCCGCCGGCGCACTCCGCGAGGCCGGCGACGACCCGGCCGCGATCGCCGCGATCGCGGCGAAGTTCGGGTTGTCGCCCGACCAGCTGGCGGCCCTGGCCGCCAAGGCGATCCCGGACATGGGCGACAGCTTCGCCTTCGTCTTCGTCGTGGCGACCGTCCTCGTCGGGCTGTGCCTGATCCCCGTTCTGTTCCTGCCCCGCACCAAGCCGGAGCAGCCGGTCGACCCCGCCGCGATGATGGGCCACTGAGCGCCTGACGCTCTCGGACCGAGACGTCCTCACCGCCACGGCGAACTATTCGCCGTGGCGGTGCGTCACAAACTGACGTCCCACTCCTGCACCACCATCGGAGGGTTCGATGAACCTGCGCGCTGCCGTGGCCGTCGCCACCGCCTGCGTCGCCACCTCCGTCGCCTTCACACCCGCGGGCGCCGCGCACGACTCCCGAGCGCGAGCGACCTGCTTCGGTCGGACGCCCAGCATCACCGCGAGCACCGGCCAGGTCGTCAACGGCACGAGTCGCGGCGACGTGGTCATCGGCGGGAGCACCGTCTACGCCAACGACGGCAACGACCTGGTCTGCGACGCGACGACCGTCTACGGCGGTGACGGCAACGACCGAGTCCAGCTGAGCGACGGCGGCACCGCCTTCGGCCAAGCCGGCAACGACGAGTTCGTCGCCCTGTCCTCGTCGGTCTCGTCACCGACCGGCGCCACCCTCAACGGCGGCGCCGGCGACGACGTCTTCTGGGGCTCGCCGGGCGGCGACACCATCTACGGCAGCAGCGGCAACGACAGCATCCGCGCAAGTGGCGGCAACGACTCCGTCGACCTCGGCAGCGGCAACGACCTCGCGTACGGCGACCCGGGTGACGACCACATCCTCGGCGGCGTCGGCCACGACCGGGTCGACGGCGGCACCGGGCGTGACACCGTGGACGGTCAGGGCGGCCGCAACCGCTGCGCTGCCGTCGAGTTCCGCTACAGCTGCCGGAAGGTCACGAGCGTGCGCCGCTCCGATGCCTTCGACCGCCTGCTGGCGGACCTGGCCGAGGACGGCATTCGACTCGAGTAGAGCGACCCGGCAGAGACACCCTGGCACAAGCCCTGCCCTACCAGATGCGCACCCGGTCGGCCGGGTCGAGCCAGAGGAAGTCGGACTCGGTGGTCTCGAAGGCGTCGTGGAACTCGTCGAGGTTGCGGACGATATTGGCGCGGAACTCCGCCGGGCTGTGCGGGTCGATGGTGAGGTACTGCCGGGCGAGCTCCTCGCGTCGCTTGGTGCGCCAGCAGTAGGCCCAGTTCTTGAACAGCGTGCGCCGCTCCTCCACGTCGGCGTCGCCGCCGCGCGCGAAGAGGAACGCCTTGTGCGCGATGGTCAGCCCGCCCAGGTCGCCGATGTTCTCGCCGACGGTCAGTGCGCCGTTGACCCGCTCGCCCGGCAGGTCGCGCGGCTCGTAGCCGTCGTACTGCTCGATGAGCGCCTTGGACTTGACCTCGAAGGCGGCCTTGTCGCCGGCGGTCCACCAGTCCTCGAGGTTGCCCGCGCCGTCGTACTGGGCGCCCTGGTCGTCGAACCCGTGACCGATCTCGTGGCCGATGACGGCGCCGATGCCGCCGTAGTTCTCCGCGTCCTCCGCGTCGGCGCTGAAGAACGGGCGCTGCAGGATGCCGGCGGGGAAGCAGATCTCGTTGGTGCCGGGGTTGTAGTAGGCGTTGACGGTCTGCGGGAGCATGAACCACTCGTCGCGGTCCACGGGCGCGCCGATCTTGGCAAGCTGGCGGTCGGTCTCGAACGCCGACGCGGCCGCGACATTGCCGTAGAGGTCGCCGGGCGTCACCTCCAGCGCGGAGTAGTCGCGGAACGACTCCGGGTAGCCGATCTTGGGGCGGAAGGTGTCGAGCTTGTCGAACGCGCGCTGCTTGGTCTCCTCGCCCATCCAGTCGAGGGCCGCGATCGACTGCCGGTAGGCCTCCAGCAGGTTGGCGACGAGCAGGTCCATCCGCTCCTTGGCGGCCGGCGGGAAGTGCCGGGCGACGTACTCCCGCCCGACGGCCTCGCCGATCGCGCTCTCGACGAGCGAGACGCCGCGCTTCCACCGGGCCCGGAGCTCGGGGGTGCCGGCCAGCGTGCGGCCGTAGAAGTCGAAGTTGAGCTCGACGAAGTCGTCGGTGAGATAGGGGGAGGCGGAGCGCAGCACCCGGGAGAGCAGCCAGGCGCGCCACTGCTCGATGCCGACGTCGGTCAGGAGGCTCGAGAGGTGGGCGAGGTACGACGGCTGCTTGATCACGCACTCGGCGAGCAGCTTGCTCGCCGGGATGCTCGCGCCGCTCAGGTTGGTGACGTAGGCGTCCCAGTCGAAGGCCGGCGCCAGCTCCTGGAGGCCGGCGTACGTCGTGAGGTTGTAGGTCTTCTGCACGTCGCGGGTCTCCGCGCGCTCCCAGTGACCCTCGGCGAGGCGGGTGTCGAGGTCGAGCACTCGCTGTGCGAGCGCAGCCAACTCTGCCGGGTCGTCGCCCTTGCCGAGGCCACCCAACCGGAAGAGGTCGGTGAGGTAGCCGAGGTACTTCTCGCGGATCGCGGCGAACTTGTCCTCGCGGTAGTAGGACTCGTCGGGCAGGCCGAGGCCGCCCTGCGCGAGATAGAGGAGGTAGCGGTCGGAGTCCTTGCGGTCGGTGTCGACGTACGATCCGAAGAGCCCGAGGCCGCCGATCCGCTCGAACTCCCCGAGGAAGGCGGCCAGGTCGCGTAAGTCGCTCAGGCCGGCGACGGCGTCGATGAGCGGCCGCACGGGCTCCGGCCCGAGGCGGTCGATCGCCTCGGTGTCCATGAAGGTGTTGTAGAGGTCGGCGATCTTGCGCGCCTCCTCGCTCTCCCCGCCGCCGGCGGCGAGGTCGGTGATGATGTCGCGCACCTGCTGCTCCGCGTCGTCGGCGAGCTGCACGAAGGGGCCCCAGCTTGAGCGGTCGGCCGGGATCGCCTCCTCGGCGAGCCAGGTGCCGTTGACGTGACCGAAGAGGTCGTCCTGCGGGCGGGTGTCGAGGTCCATGCCCGGTCGGGCGTCGTCGAGGATGCTCACGGCGACCAACCCTAACGGCGTACCCCAGCGACGCCGCGACTGATCACACCGATTCGTCCCGGCCGCCGAGCGGCGAACTACCCGGTAGGTCACAGGCGAATCGGTGTGGCTATCTCGGTACGACGATCCGGTTCATCTCGAAGTGCATCGGGTCGGTCCAGCTCCAGGTGCCGCCCCAGGCGAAGCCCCACTTGTTGAAGATGTTGACCACGGTGCGGTCGATCTCGCCGACGGTGCCCCGCTGGTTGCCGGGGACGTTGATGTCGAAGGCCAGCCCGAAGGAGTGGTTGGACAGCGTGGTCGTGCCGGCGATGAAGCGCGGGTAGTAGCAGCCGGCGTACTCGTCGGGGTGGATCTCGTCGGCGAGGCCGCTGTCCTCGATCTCCTTCAGGGCGGCGCGAAGCTGGGGGAAGATCGCCTTGTTGCAGGTCATCTGCCCGAGGATCGGCACCGGCTCGGTGCTGATGTGGCTCTCGACCCAGCCCGGGTCGGGTGCGATCCGGCCGCCGCCGAGGACGGTGTAGTTGAAGGTGCCGACCACCTCGGACACCGAGCCGCCGGTGAGGAAGGCGGTCTGCTTGACGCTGCGGTCGAGGCCGAAGCGCACGACCGAGTCGATGAGCTGCACGGAGGTCCGCCTGCCGACGAGCCTCTCGATCGCCGGGCGCAGCTTCGCGGGGTCGGACCTGCCGGTGTTGACGAGCAGCGCGTTGCCGTACTTCATGCCGAGCGCTTCGCCCCACACGGTGTTGACGACCGCGTCGACCGTCGGGACCTGCTTGGCGTAGGCGCCGACATGGATCCTCGGTGAGTCGTCGCTGTTGCCGAGGGTGATCCGGTCGTTGCCGTCGGCGAGTCGGCGACCGAGCTTCTTGCCGATGGCGAGCTCGCCGCCGGCGACCCGCTCCCACACCTGCTGGTTCTTGGCCACCGAGAGCTCGGTGAAGCGACGGTAGCCGGCCGCGTCGACCTCCGCGATCGTGACGGCGCGGTTCTCGATCGTCACCTGGGCGAGCCCGAGCGGCTGCACCACGTCGACACCGTCGAGACGCCTCACCTTCCGGACGACGTCGTCCGGGATCACGTCCTGGCTGAAGATGATCAGGTCGGCGGCGACCTTCTCGCTCAGCCTCCCGGGCGGCTCGACCGCGAAGTCGTCGCGTCCCCCGGGCGTTACCTCGGTCGACTCCGCAGTGGGACTCGCGGTCCCCTCCCTGCTTCGCTCGCTGGCCGCGCTCGACCGAGGCGTCCCCGCCTCCTCCCCCGAGCCGGCCCGACAGCCGACCAGGGAGAGGACGGCGATCAGCACGAGCGCGAGCGCCCCTCGGTCCCGTGCGGCCATCACCGACAAGCCTAGGTCACCCACCCCACCACCGCCGACCCGGCGCTGATTGTCCCCCGGAGTGGCCGACCCGGCGCACATTGCCGCCGTGGAGTGCCGAGCCGGCTCTGATTGTCCCCGGGACGTTCCGACCCGGCACTGATTGCACCAATCAGCGCCGGGTCAGCGGCCTCAGGAGGACAATCAGCGCCGGATGGGCAGTCCTGGTAGGACAATCAGCGCCGGGTCAGCGGGACTTGAGGGCCTCGACGACCGCGGGAACAACCTCGTGCATGTCACCGACGACGGCGTACGTCGCCTTGGTGACCATCGGGGCCTCGGCGTCGGTGTTGACGGCGATGATGACCTTCGAGCTCGCGCAGCCGGCCCAGTGCTGGATGGCGCCGCTGATGCCGCAGGGGATGTAGACCTCCGGCGAGATGCGGGTGCCGGTCTGGCCGACCTGCTCGTGGTGTGGCCGCCAGCCGAGGGAGGTGACCACCCGGGAGACACCCACCTGGCCGCCGAGCAGCGAAGCCAGCTCGACGACGCCGTCGAAGCCGCCGGGCCCCCCAGCGCCGCGGCCGGCGCCGACCACCACCCGAGCGCTCGCGAGATCACCGGTGTCGGCGATCTCGCGTGCTGAGGTGGAGCGGACCCGGGCGACGAGGTCGGCCTCGGACACCTGCACGGCCAGCGGCGTCACGGTCGCGGCGCCCGGCGCAGGAGCCGGAGTGGCCTCGACCGCGTGGCCGGCGACGGTGAAGACCGCGGGTCGGGAGGCGAGCTGCATCTCCTCGATCGCCGTGCCACCGACGACCTGCCTGCGCACCACGAACGGGGCGAGGCCGTCGAAGGCGAACACGTTGGCGGCCATCGGTACGTCGGCGCGCGCGGCGACGTGACCCATGATCTCGGTGCCGCGCTCGTCGCCGCCGGCCATCACGACGACCGCACCGGCCGCCTCGCGGGCGGCCAGCGTCGCGGCGGCGTAGGCCGCACCCGAGTACGCCGAGAACGACGTCCCGGAGGCGGCGTACACCGTGCGTACGCCGTACGCACCGAGCTCGGCGACGAACCCGTCGCCCGGCGTCGACTCGCCGACGGACACCGCGTCGACCGGCACCCCACCACCGGCCGCCGACAGAGACCGGGCGAAGGTGATCGCCTCGCGGCTGATCTCGGCGACCCCGCCGGAGACCGGATCGGTGGAGACGTAGACGACGATCATCGCAAGACTCCCAGCTCTTGGAGGACAGCAACCACGGCGGGCGCGGCGGCCGCGCCGTTGCCGAGCACCTGGACGTTGGACGGCGCGGCCGGCGGCAGCGTGAGCTTGACGCGCTGGGCGCCGACCGGAGCCGTGGCCGGAGCCCGCGTCTCGATCTCGACCTTCTTGGCCTTCATCCGGCCGGAGACCGTCGGGTAGCGAGGCTCGACGCCGCCCTCGAGCACGGTGAGCACCGCGGGCAGCGGCAGCTCGTAGGTGTCGAGCCCGTCGGGGCCCTCGCCCTGCGCGACCGCGACCCCGTCGGTGACTTCGACGGTGTTCACCCCCACGGCGACGGGCCGCTCGAGCTGGTACGCCAGCCGGATGCCGACCTGGAAGTCGCCGGTGTCGGCGGCGTCGTTGCCGAGCAGGACGAGGTCGTGCCCGCGGTCCGCCGCCTCGTGGTCACGGACGACCGCCGCGATCTCACGGGCGATGTCGGCCGGCCCGAAGGCGGTCGCGTCGGCGACGACGTGGGTCGCCGCCGTACAGCCGAGAGCCAGGGCGGAGCGCAGCTGCTCGGCCGCCTCCTCCCCGCCGAGCGTGAGCACGGTCGCCGTGCCGCCTGTCGCCGCGGCGATCTGCACCGCGAGCTCGATCGCGCAGCTCTCGTGGTTGGAGATCGTGAATCCGGCGAACCGACCGTCGACGGCCTGAGCGTCTGGCGTGAGCACGACCTCGCCGGAGGAGTCGGGGACGCGCTTGACGCAGACGAGGACATTCGTCACCTGGCACCTCCGGTCTCGACACGGCTCGACCACCGGTTCACCGTCATCATGCGCGGATCCGCTCGTTCGTCGGGTCGAAGGCCGACGTCGCGTCGACGGAGATGACCTTCACCGGGTAGAGCTCCTCCATGTAGGACACGGCGTACTCGGCGTCGAGCACGGCGGCCTCGGGCGGAAGGTAGGCCAGCAGCAGGTGCTTGCCCAGGCTCGGCGCGGAGCCGGCCGTGGTGACGTAGGCGCGGTGTCCGTGGCCGTCGACCAGCGGCTTGCCGTCGGTGGTGACGATGGGCTCGCCGCCGAGCATGTAGCGCTTCACTCCCGACGCCGAGGTGTGGTCCTCGACCGAGAGGGTGCAAAGCACGGTGGCCGGGGCGGACTCGCGCTGGGCCAGGTAGGGCTCGCGGCCGACGAAGTCGTGAGCCTTGACCTTGGGGCGCGCCATGCCGGCCTCGATGATGGTCCGCTCGGCGTCGAGCTCGGCACCGAACGCGCGGTAGCCCTTCTCGAGGCGACCGGTGGTGCCGTAGACACCGATGCCGACGGGTACGGCGCCATGCGGCGCTCCCGCCTCGTGCAGCGCCGCCCAGACCTTCGCGCCCTCGTCGATGGAGACGTAGAGCTCCCAGCCCAGCTCTCCGACATAGGAGATCCGCGACGCGAGTACGTCGACGGCACCCTCCCCGGTCTTCAGGGTGGCGACCCGGCAGGTGCCGAACGGGAAGCCCTCGTGAGACATGTCCTCGTCGGTCAGGGCGGAGACGATGTCGCGGGCACGGGGGCCCCAGATGCCGACCGTCGTGAGCGCCGAGGTGTGGTCGGTGACCGTGGTGTCGGGGTCCGTCACCAGATCGGCGAACCACTTCTTGTCCACCATCCCGTGCGCGCCGCCGGTGACCACGCGGAAGAGCTCGTCGCCGAGCCGCATCACGGTCAGGTCGGAGACGAAGCCGCCGTTGGCGTCGAGCACCGGCGTGTAGATGACCTTGCCCACGGCGACGTCACACTGCGCGACGCAGGCGCGCTGCACCGCCTCGAGCGCACCCGGGCCCTCGATGTCGAACGCCACGAACGCGGAGAGGTCGACGATGCCGGCGGCGTCGCGCATCCGGAGGTGCTCGGCGTTGATGATCGGGCTCCACCAGCGAGAGTCCCACTCGTGCTCGCGCGGCATGATCGCGGCGTCGTCGTACTCGTCGAGGAGCCCGGCGTTGGACTCGTACCAGAACGGCCGCTCCCAGCCGGCGGCCTCGAAGAACACCGCGCCCTGGGCGACCTGCTGGTCGTACATCGGCGCGGTGCGGACGGGACGGTCGGAGAGGTACTGCTCGCTCGGGTGGACGATGCCGTAGGTCTTGTTGAACGCCTCCGACGTGCGCGCCCGGACGTGCTCGCGGCGCTGCTGGTGCTCGTAGAAACGGGCGATGTCGGAGTGGCTGATGTCGATGTCGGACCAGCCGCGGGTCATCCTCTGGGCGACCGCGCGACCGGTGCCGGGGCCTTCCTTGATCCAGACGGCGGCGGCGCTCCACAGGCCGGCGACCTCGGGGGTCTCGCCGAGGATGGGGAAGCCGTCGGGGGTGAGCGAGAGGAGCCCGTTGATGGCGTAGCGGATCTCGGCACCCTCGGCACCGAGCAGGTCGGGCATCAGCTCGAAGGCCTGCTCGAGCTGGGTGTCGAAGTCGTCCTCGGTGAAGGGCAGCTCGGTCGGCGAGAGCTTGGACTGCTCGATGCTCGGGATGTCCTCCGGCTCCATCAGGATCGGCCGGTGGGCGTAGCTGCCGACCTCCATGTCGGCGCCGTGCTGGCGCTCGTAGCAGAAGGTGTCCATGTCGCGGACGATCGGGAAGGTGATCTCGCCCTCGGTGCCGACCAGCTGTGGGCAGGGCCCGACGGAGATCATCTGGTGTACGGCCGGGGTCAGCGGGATCTCCGCGCCGGCCATCCTGGCCAGCTTGGGGCTCCACACGCCGCAGGCGATGACGACGGTCGAAGCCTCGATGTCGCCGCCAGACGTACGGACCCGGACGATCTTGCGGCGGCCGTCCGCTCCCTCCTCCGTGTCGAGGCCGGTGACCTCGACATTGGCGACCGACTTGAGCGCGCCGCTCTCGACCGCGCGCTCGCGCATGATCGTGCCGGCCCGCAGGCTGTCGACGACGCCGACGCCCGGGGTCCAGAAGGCGCCGACGATCTGGTCCTTCTCGAGGAAGGGCACCTTCTCGACGACCGCGTCGGGGTCGACGAGCTCGGCCTCGACGCCCCAGGCCTTGGCGCTCGACATCCGCCTGCGGAGCTCCTCCATGCGCTCCTCGGTGCGTGCCACCTCGAACCCGCCGGACTGGGTGAAGACGCCCATCTCCTGGTACTGGCGCACCGAGTCCATGGTCAGGTCGGCCATCTCCCGGGAGTGGTCGACCGGGAAGATGAAGTTGGACGCATGGCCGGTGGAGCCGCCCGGGTTGGGCAGCGGGCCCTTGTCGATCTGGACGATGTCGGTCCAGCCGAGGTCGGCGAGGTGCCATACCAGGCTGTTGCCGACGATGCCGGCGCCGATGACGACGACATTCGCCGTGGCCGGGACTTCTGCCATGGGAGCTCTCCTAGGACGTGCTGAGGGACGGTGCAGAGAGTTGCGATCGTTGTTGCGCTATTCGCAACCTAGTGCGCAATAAGAAACAACTCCAGAATCCGCCCCCGGCCCGCCCCGTGTCAAGCCGAGGCGAACGGCGAAGCGGATCATCTCTGATACTTTGCTCAGATATAACAACCGATCCGGAGGTGGTCGCGATGCCGTCCCTACCCGATCCCTACACACCGGGTCAGACACCACGGATCCTGGCGGGCCGCACCGTCGAGCTCGGCCGGATCCGCGACCAGCTCGCACGCGTCGCGACCTTCGGCGAGCTCGGCGGACCGCTGCTCGTCTTCCACGCGCCGCGCGGACTCGGCAAGACCTCGCTCCTACGCGAAGGACAGCGGCACGCGATCGAGGCCGGCTTCGTGACCGCGTGGGTGGCCTGCTCCCGCCAGCAGCCCTTCCTTCCCGAGGTCGTGCGCAGCATCGACCGGGCGCTCCAGCGGGCCGACCTCGACCGCGACACCAGGGCCGGCTGGCGCGCCCGGCTCGACAAGGTGTCGGTCGAGCTCGGGCTGCCCGGCATGAAGGTGACCACCGGCCTGGCCCGCCGGGACGACCCTGGCCAGGGCGCCGGCCAAGGCACGGCCGCGACCGGCGGCGCCGGCACGGGCCGGGCATCGGCGCCGATCGCGGCCACCGAGGACCTCCTGCACGACGCCGCAAGCCTGGTCCGCGGGCGCGGGGGCGCCGGGCTGGTGCTCTTCGTCGACGAGCTCCACGCCGCCGGCGCCGACGACCTCGCCGTGCTGCTCAACGCCGTGCAGAACCTCGACGGCGAGCGGGAGCGGAACCCGCTGGCGGTGGTCACCGCGGGGCTCCCGGTCACCCCCGAGGCGATCACCCGCGCCGCGACCTTCGGCGAGCGCAGCTCCTTCGTCCCGCTCGACGTCCTGTCCGAGACCGACGCGCGGTCGGCCGTCATCGCGCCGGCGGAGTCGCTCGGCGTGACCTGGGACGTCGTGGCGCTCGACCTGGTGGCCGCGGAGGCGCGCGGCCATCCCTACCTGCTGCAGCTCATCGGCTCCGCGACCTGGGCCACGGCCCGGCCCGGCGCGGGAGCCACGATCGGCCCCGGCGACGTACGCCGCGGCGCGCCGCGAGCGCGCGAGCAGCTCGACGCGATGTACCGCGCCCGCCTCAACTCGGCCTCCCCCGGCGAGCAGGCCTTCCTGCGGTCGATGGCACGGGCCCGACCCGACGGCTCCAACGTCACCCGCGCCCAGATCGCCGCCGGCCTCGGCAGGACGAGCCAGGCCATCTCGATGCCCCGCGAGCGGCTCATCGAGAAGGGCGTCATCGAGCCCGTCGGCCACGGCCTGGTGCGCTTCACCCTCCCCGGCTTCGCCGGCTGGCTGCTCGAGCACGACGACGACCGAGACGCTCCCTGACGTCTCCGCCCTTCGCGGGGGCGAGAACGTCAGGGAGCATCCGGGCTGGTGCGTCAGGTCGAGGCGGAGTCGCTCTCGCCTTCCGCCTTGACCTTGGCGAGTGCCTTCACGAGTGCCTCATCGTCGTGGCCGAGGGCCGCGAGGGCGATCGACTGCTGCCCGAACAGGTCCTGCTCCTGCGCGTGCAGGACGGCGCGACGTACGCGTGGCGGCAGGGTCGACTCGTAGGGCTCGGCTCGCAGCGACTTCATCAGGGAGATGCACATCACGATGATCACCACCATGAACGGCCCGGCGACGAGGATCACCAGCGTCTGCAGAGCCGTCAGGCCCGCGCCGAGGTCGTCACCGCCTGATCCCGACCACAGCAGGACCGAGGCCACGGCGCCCTGGGCGACACCCCAGAAGATGACGAGCCATCGGGAGGGCTCCTCCCTGCCTCGTTGGCTGAGCATCCCCATCACGATGGAGGCCGAGTCGGCGCCGGTGATGAAGAAGATCGCGATCAGCACGATCGCCAGCACCACCGTGACCCCGGCCAGCGGATAGTCGCGCAGCGTGTCGAAGAGCACGCCCTCCGTGCCCTTGTCGACCAGCACCTTGCCGAGGTCGACGCCCTGGTTGAGCTGCAGGTCGAATGCCGAGCCGCCCATGATCGCGAACCAGATGAACGACACCAGGCTGGGCATCAGGATCACGTAGACCACGAACTGCCGGATGGTGCGCCCCTTCGAGATGCGCGCGATGAACATGCCGACGAAGGGGGTCCAGGAGATCCACCAGGCCCAGTAGAAGACCGTCCAGCCGCTGATGAACTCATCGCCACCGAAGACGCCGGTGCGGAAGGCCATCGTGGGGAGGTGGGTCAGATATCCGCCGATCGAGTCGGTGAAGGTGTCCAGGATGAACACCGTCGGCCCGACCACGAACAGGAAGAACACCAGCAGCGCGGCGGCGATCGCGTTGGCGTTGGAGAGGAACTGGACACCCTTCTCGATGCCGGTCACCGCGGAGATTACGAAGCACAGCGTGAGCACCCAGATCACCGTGATCGCCAGCAGGACCGGCTTCTCCCCGACTCCGGCGAAGACGTTGTCGAGGCCGCCGGTGATCTGCAGGGCACCGAGCCCTAGCGAGGTCGCCGAGCCGAAGAGGGTCGCGAAGATGGCGATCACGTCGATCGCCTTGCCCGGCCCCTCCGAGACCCGGTCACCGAGAAGCGGCCGGAAGCACCCGGAGATCAGGTTCCCGTACTTCTTGCGGTAGGCGAAGTAGCCGATGGCGAGACCGATGACGGCGTACATCGACCACGGGTGGAACCCCCAGTGGAAGTAGGTGTACTCCATCGCGCTGCGCGCCGCCTCCGCCGTGCCCGGCTCCCCGACCCGGCCCGGCGGCGTGCTGCCGGGTGTGTCGGCGGTCAGGTAGGTAAGCGGCTCGGCGACCCCCCAGAAGATCAGCCCGATGCCCATTCCGGTGGCGAACATCATCGACACCCACGAGAACGTGGAGAACTGCGGCTGGGAGTCGTCGGGACCGAGCTTGATGTTCCCGTAGCGCGACAGCGCCAGGTAGAACGAGAACAGCACGAAGGCCGCGCTGGTGAGGACGAAGAGCCAGCCGAAGTTGCCCGTCAGCCAGCCCAGCGCCGTGCCGGTCTGCTCGGAGAAGGCCTCCGGCCGGAGCGCGCCGTACCCGACGAAGACCACGATGATCGCCGCGGCGACACCGAAGACGACCTTGTCGAGGCTCAGCCTGCTCGAGTCTTCCGGTCCGGCCCGGTCGGGTCCGTCCGTGGTTTGGTCGTTCGTTACTGTCGCCATGCGTCCACCTTGTCCTGGGCTCCGGTCGATCCACTTCTACGACGTCACCCGAGGACGGCGTGGCCTCGCGGACGTACGGGGTTGGGTGTCGAGTTCCGTTCAGTGTTGCGTGTTACGCAACCTCGTGCGCAATATGGAACACCGGTCAGAATCGCGCCTCCGCGGACCCGCTGTCAAGGGTTGGGTACCACGAGTCGGCTCGCCACTTACGCCGCCCTGCCCCGTGGCTCCGGTCGGCGAGTCACTGGAGCCAGGCGTCCACCTTGTCCGGGTTCTCCTCGATCCATTTCTGCGCCGCGTCCTCAGGCGTCATCTTGTCCGCGGCGATGTTCTTCGCCACGAGGTTCTGGTCGTCGTTGGTCCACTGGAAGTTCTGGACCAGCGTCGCGGCCGGTGAACCGGACTCCATGAACTTCGTCGAGGCGACCTTCTTCAGCTCGGTCTCCGCGTAGTCGCAGTCGACCTTCGCCGCGTCCGCGTCGCAGCCCTCCTCGTACGGCGGCAACGCGACGCGCTCCATCGACGCCTCGTCGTGGACGTAATGCGGCTCCCAGAAGTAGCCGATCAGCCACTCCTTGTTCTCCTGGGCCTTGTTGAAGGCCTCGACGGTGGCGTTCTCACCGCCGGAGAAGACCACCTTGAAGTCGAGCCCCAGGTTCTTGATGATCGCCTCGTCGTACTGCGTGAAGGTCGGGTCGGAGCCGAGGAACTGGCCCTGACTGCCGGACTCGGAGGTGGAGAACTCCTCCGCGAAGTCGTTGAGGTTCTTGTAGTCCAGGACCTCGGGGTGCTCCTCGGCCAACCAGCCGGGGACGTACCAGCCGATGATGCCGACGTTGCCCGGCGAGCCGATGTCGACGACCTCGCCGGCCTCTTCGCCCTTCTTCAGGTCGGCGGCGTGCGACCACTCCTCGAGGAGGATGTCGCCCTGCCCGGAGGCGAGCGCCTTATACGTCGGGCCACCCTCCTTGAGGTCGACATAGCTGACATTGCAGCCGAGCTCCTGCTCGGCGACCCCGCCCACGACGTAGGCGTCGGCGGTGTAGCCGACCCACGGGTTGAGGATGATGTTGAAGTCACCGCACTCCCCGCCGGCCGCGGATGCCTTGTCCTCGTTGGCCTGGGTCTCCTGCTCGACGCTGCCGCCACCGCAGGCGGTCAGCGCGATGACCGCTCCCGCGACGACAGCGCCGAGGCGAACGCTCCGGTTCAGGTGTTGCCGCATCTGCTTCTCCTTGTTGTCGTGTCGCTGGTTGCGACCGTTCGTCGATGGTTCGTTGTCCCGGCGACCGGGTCGGTCAGCCGGCTCGCTCGGCGGCGGCTCGCGCCACGCGGTCGAGCATGATCCCGAGGAGGACGATGGACAGGCCGGCGGCGAGTCCCTTGCCCCACTTCTCGCTGTGCGAGATGCCGAGTACGACGTCGTACCCGAGCGCTCCGGCGCCGGCCAGGCCGCCGATGACGACCATCGCCAGCACGTAGAGCAGCCCCTGGTTGGTGGCGAGCACCAGACTGCCCTTCGCCATCGGCAGCTGGACCTTGGTGATCTCCTGCCACACGGTCGCACCCGTCGATCGGGACGCCTCGATCGTGGTGTCGCTCACGCCGCGCACCCCGTCGGCGACCAGCTTGATCGCCGCCGGCGCGGCGTACACGAGGCCCGCGACGATGGCGGTGAAGCGGCTCGGCCCGAAGAGTGCGAGGACCGGGATCAGGTAGACGAACGCGGGGATCGTCTGCCCCGCGTCGAGGATCGGCCGAATGATCAGGTCGGCCGCGCGGCTGCGCGCCATCCAGACCCCGAAGACGACACCGAGCACCATGACCATCAAGGTGGCGACGATGGTCATGTTGAGCACGACCATCGAGTCGTTCCAGAGGTCGAGGAGGCGCACCCCGGTCAGGCAGATCAGCGTCGGGGCGATCGCCTTGCGGCCGCCGATGACGACCGCCAGCAGGAACAGGCCGAGGAAGCTGAGCCACCAGGGCGAGTTGGCGAGCAGGTCCTGGAGAGGGTTCAGCAGCACCGCCGAGATCAGGTCCTTGAAGGCTCCCGTGACACCGTCGACCGCGGACGTGAACGACTCCATCCAGCTGTCGGCACGCAACGCGATCGACCGACCCCAACCGGTCTCCGGGAAGTTGGCCGCGTTGATCGCGTAGCGCGAGTACCAGACGCACACCGCCGCGACGACCAGCAGCCCGGCGAGGACCGCCCTCCGTACCCTCGGGTTCTCGCCACCGCCGCGGGCGACCTTCTCCGAGCGCTCGCTGGCCGCCGTCGTGGCGCGGTCGAGCATGATGCCCATGGCCACGATCAGCAGACCCGGCACCAGGCTGAGACCGAAGTCGTTCTGCGTCAGGCCCGACAGCACCGGGATGCCGAGACCGGGACCGTTGATGTAGCCCGCCATGATCGCCATCGACAACGCCGCCAGGATCGTCTGGTTGAGGCCGAGGATGATGGTCGACCGGGCCATCGGGATCTGGACCTTCCAGAGC
Organism: uncultured Actinomycetota bacterium; assembly: GCA_963767345.1. Lineage (GTDB taxonomy): Bacteria > Actinomycetota > Actinomycetes > Propionibacteriales > Nocardioidaceae > Nocardioides. The sequence continues at coordinate 1,141,477 of CAVYDO010000003.1, read as the reverse complement.
CGCTGCCAGGTGGTCTGTCCGAGCGAGTCGGTCGCCTCGATGGTCGTGCCGGACACCTCGCGGATGCCGAAGCCCGAGATTCGCACGATCGGTGGCAGCGCGTAGGCGAGCGTGCAGATGATCGCCGCGGGCGGCCCGATGCCGAACAGGACGACCACGAAGATCAGGTAGACGAAGGTGGGCATCGTCTGGAGGAGGTCGAGCAGCAGGGTGATCACCCTGGCCGCGCGCGGGCTCAGCCCGATCCAGACCGCGAGGGGGAACCCGATCAGCACCGAGAAGCCGACGGACACGCCGGTCACGATCAGCAGATCGATCGAGTCCTGCCAGTAGCCGAGAAGGCCGAAGGAGAGGAACGACACCAGGGTCAGCAGCGCGATCCGCGCGTTGGCGACCGCGTAGGCGATCCAGACGGCGATCGCCACCACGCCGAGCCAGCCGATCGTCGGCGCGGGCCGCGGGGGCTTCGGTTGGGACAGCAGGCCCTGGAAGAACTCGATGATCGAGTTGAGGAAGTTCGCAAGGGCCTCGGTGAAGGCGTTGCCGCCCAGCCCCGCCCCGAAATCGGAGATCCGGTCGTGCAGCCTCGTGGTGTCCTGGCCGGCCACGACGAGCGTGTCGGTGCCCTTGGTGAGGCTCCACACGACGACCCAGCCCACGACGACGGCCAGGGCCCAGGCCCATCGCGGGATGCCACCCCGCTCCTCGGGCACCGGCGGCTCCGCCCCGGGCTCGACGGGGGCGGGTCCTCTGGTCACCGTGGCGGTGGACATCGCTCAGTCCTCCTCCGCGACGACGACGCGCATGATGTCGTCCTCGTCGACCAGCCCGACCAGGCGGTCTCCGTCCATCACCCGGATCGGGTGCTCGGACTCGATCGCCTTGCGGGCCGCATATCGCACCACCGTCTGGACCGGGAGGGCCGGGCCCTCGAGCGACTCACCCGGCCGTGGCTCGTGCATGACCCACTTGAGGGTGAGCACGTGCGACTTCGGTACGTCGGAGGTGAAGTCGCGGACGTAGTCGTCGGCCGGTGCCCCGACGACCTCGTCCGGAGTGCCGATCTGGACGATCGCGCCGTCGCGCAGGATCATGATGCGGTCGCCCAGCTTGAGCGCCTCGGCGAGGTCGTGGGTGATGAAGACCATCGTCTTGCCGAGGTCGCGGTGCAGCCGGATGACCTCGTCCTGCATGTCGCGGCGGATCAGCGGGTCGAGCGCGGAGAACGGCTCGTCGAAGAGCAGCATCTGCGGGTCGCCGGCCAGGGCCCGGGCCAGGCCGACGCGCTGCTGCATGCCGCCGGAGAGCTGGTCCGGATAGGACTTCTCGTAGCCGCTGAGCCCGACCAGGTCGACGATCTCGCCGGCCTTCGCGCGCCGCTCCCTCTTGCCGATGCCGCGGATCTCCAGTCCGTAGGCGACGTTGTCGATGACCTGCCGGTGCGGCAGCAGCCCGAAGTGCTGGAAGACCATCGAGACCTGCTTGCGGCGCAGCTCGCGCAGCTGGGCGGCGGAGGCGGCGGTGATGTTCTCGCCGTTCATGACGATGGAGCCGGAGGTCGGCTCGATGAGCCGGGTCAGCAGCCGGACAAGGGTGGACTTCCCCGAGCCCGAGAGGCCCATGACCACGAACACCTCCCCCGGCGCGACGTCGAAGGAGACGTCGCGTACGCCGACCACACAGCCGGCCTTGGCCTTCAGCTCACCTCGCGACAGCTGCTCGTCCGGCGTACCGAGGACCTTGTCGCCTCCTCGGCCGAAGATCTTCCACAGGCCCTCGACTCGCAGGGCGGGCTCGGTCGTCGCTTCGGACCTCACCTCGGTCTTCGCCTCGCTCATGACGGACCACCGCTCTCGCGGTCGTCACTGTCGAGCCACAGCGGCATGTTCGCGCCGTGCCGGTAGTAGGGCACATCGGCGGCCGGCAGCGGCGTGTTGCCCAGGATCAGGTCGGACGCCTTCTCGGCGACCATCATCACGGGCGCGTAGATGTTCCCGTTGGTGACGTAGGGGAACACCGAGGCGTCGACGACTCGTAGGCCCTCGAGCCCGTGCACCTTCATCGTGAGCGGGTCGGTCACCGAGCCGTCCTCGACCCCCATCTTCGCGGTGCACGACGGGTGCAGGGCGGTCTCGGCGTCGGCGCGCACCCATTCGAGAATCTCCTCGTCGGTCTCGACCGACGGTCCGGGGGAGAGCTCTCCGCCGTTGTACGGCGCGAAGGCCGGCTGGTTGAGGATCAGCCGCGAGGTGCGGATCGCCTCCACCCACTCCTTGCGGTCCGTCGGCGTCGACAGGTAGTTGAAGAGCATGCTCGGGTGCTCGCGAGGGTCGGTGCTGCGGATCCTCACGTGCCCGCGGGTGTCGGCGTACATGGGGCCGACATGCACCTGGTAGCCGTGGCCGCCGGGCGGCAGGTTGGCCGGCGCCGACCCGTCGTACCGGATGGCGACGGGGAGGAAGTGGAACATCAGGTTGGGCCAGCGCACCTCGTCGTTGCTGCGGCAGAAGCCGCCGCCCTCGAAGTGGTTGGTGGCCCCGAGCCCGCTTCGGCGGAAGAGCCAGTCGAAGGCGATCTTGGGGCGACGGTGCCACCGCAGGCCCGGCGCGATGGAGACCGGTTGTGTGGAGGCGTACTGGACGTAGACCTCGAGGTGGTCCTGGAGGTTCTGCCCGACGCCCTTGACGTCGGCGACGACGTCGATGCCGAAGGCGCGGAGATGGTCGGCGTCGCCGACGCCGGAGAGCTGCAGCAGCTGGGGGGTGTTGATCGCTCCGCCGCAGAGGATCACCTCGCCGGCGTACGCCTTCCGCGAGACGCCGCGCCCGAGTGCGCCGCGCACGTAGTCGACGCCGGTCGCCCGCTTGCCGTCGAAGCGGATGCCGGTGACGAGGGCGAGCGTCTCGATGGTGAGGTTGGGCCGCTTGCGGGCCGGATGGAGGTAGGCCCTCGCGGCGGAGAGCCGGCGACCGCGGTGGAGGTTGCGGTCGAAGCGGGCGAAGCCCTCCTGACGGTAGCCGTTGACATCGTCGGTCAGCGGGAAGCCCGCCTCCTCGCATGCGGAGAAGAAGGCGTCGAAGAGCGGGTTGGTCGCCGGGCCGCGCTCGAGGATCAGCGGACCCTCCCCGCCGCGCCAGTCGTCGGGGATGGGGCGGCCGTCGTCGTCGAGACGGGTCTCCATGCGCTTGAAGTAGGGCAGGCAGTGCAGGTAGTCCCAGGTCTCCATGCCGGGGTCGGCCGCCCAGCGCTCGAAGTCCATCGGGTTGCCGCGCTGGAAGATCATGCCGTTGATCGAGCTGCTGCCGCCCAGCACCTTGCCGCGGGCGTGATAGACGCGGCGATTGCCGAGCTCGGGCTCGGGATCGGTCTCGTACCTCCAGTCGTAGAGCGGGTTGCCGATCGCGAACGGCAGCGCCGCCGGCATGTGGATGAACGGGTCAAGCCGATAATCGGCGTGCCCCGCCTCCAAGACCAGCACCTTGTTCCCCGGGTCGGCGCTGAGGCGGTTGGCCAGTGCACTGCCGGCCGATCCGCCGCCGACGACGACGTAGTCGTACAGGTTGCTCATCTCCACCACCCGGTCGCCGCCGGCTTCAGGTTGCGCCAGATGTGCTTGGTCTCGCGATACTCGTCGAGGCCGGCGGCGCCCAGCTCGCGGCCGATCCCGGACTGCTTGTAGCCGCCCCACTCCGCCTGGGCGACGTAGGGGTGGTAGTCGTTGATCCACACGGTGCCCATCCGCAGGCGGCGGGCGACGCGCTCCGCCCTTGCCTCGTCGGTGGTCCAGACGGCGCCGGCGAGACCGTAGATCGAGTCGTTGGCCAGTCGGACGGCCTCCTCCTCGGTCTTGAAGGTCTCCACCGTGAGCACCGGCCCGAACGACTCGTCCTGGACGCAGCGCATCGTCGTGTCGCAGCCGTCGAGCACGGTCGGCGGAAAGAAGTAGCCGTCGGCCAGTGCCCCCTCGGTCGCCCGCTCGCCACCCACCCGCAGGACGGCGCCCTCCTCGAGTGCGCTCTCGACATACGCCGTGACCTTGTCGAGGTGGGCCTGGGAGACGAGGGCGCCGGTCTCGGCCCGCTCGTCGAAGGGCCCGCCGAGCCGGATCCGGCCGGCTCGCTCGACCAGCTCGTCGACGAACTCGTCCTTGATGCTCTCCTCGACGATGAGTCGCGCTCCGGCGGAGCAGACCTGACCGGAGTGCAGGAAGACCGCGGTCATCGCGTTGTCCAGTGCGGCCTCGCGGTCAGCGTCAGCGAAGACCAGGTTGGGGTTCTTACCGCCGAGCTCGAGCGCGATCTTCTTCACCGTGTCGGAGGCGTTGACCATCAGCCGCTTGCCGGTCTCGACGCCGCCGGTGAAGGAGATCAGGTCGACGCGCGGGTCGGTCGAGAGCGGTGCTCCCGCATCGGCGCCCGCGCCGAGCACGAGGTTGCCGACACCGGCGGGGAGCCCGGCCTCCTCGAGCAGCCTCATCAGCTGGATGGCGGTGTGGGGGGTGAGCTCGCTCGGCTTCAGCACGAAGGTGTTGCCGGCGACCAGGCAGGGGGCGACCTTCCAGGCGACCTGGAGCAGGGGGTAGTTCCACGGAGTGATGAGCGCGCAGACGCCGACCGGCTCGTGCACGATGCGCGACTCGACCCCCTCGTTGCCGATGTCGACGAGACGCTCGTGCTCCTCGCGAGCGGTCTCGCCGTAGTGACGGAAGACGCTGGTGACGTCGTCGACGTCGTACTCGCCCTCCACCAGCCGCTTGCCGGTGTCGAGGCTCTCCCACCGCGCGATCTCGGCCTTGTCGCGCTGGAGGAGGTCGGCCACCCTCAGCAGCAGGTCGGCGCGCTCCGCGATCGGCGTACCGGGCCAGGGACCTTCGTCGAAGGCGTTGCGGGCCGCCAGGATCGCAGCCTCCGTGTCCGCCGCGGTCGCCTCGTCGACCGTGTCGACGACGGTGCCGTCCGCCGGACACCGGATCTCGCGGCGCGCGCCCGCGCGCGCGCCCACCCAGGCCCCGTCGATGTACAACGACTTCATTCGCCCCTCCGATGAATCGAGTCGTCACTGGTTGTGCTTCAGTTGAGCCTCGCCCCGCCACCAAGCTCGTCGTTGCGTCATAAGCAACGTCGGTGCTCATGTCGCAACTCCGGCTCCCCCACCATGCTGTGATGTGCGGCTCGCGTCAAGTGCTTGCCTACCGTCCGAAACCCACTCGTGACCTAGCCGGGGACCGCGCCCGCCTCGCCTGCCGGATCGGCCTGCCCGACAATGGGCGTGTGATGGGGACCTTCGCCCTCGGCGTCGGCTGCCAGAAGGGCGGCACGTCGTGGCTGCACGACTACCTGGCGTCGTCGCCGGAGGCCGCGGCCGGCTTCCGGAAGGAGTATCACGTCTTCGACGGGGTCGACCTCGAGTCGGAGGCGTGGATGCGGCGCCGGGTGATGGACCGGGCGGCGAAGGCCGTCGAGGGCCTGCGCGAGGGCCGGCCGGCCCAGCCACGTTGGGGCGACGCGCTCCGGCAGGCAGGCTTCTACGCCGACCCGGAGAGCTACTTCGACTACTTCACCGGGCTGCTGCGACCCGACCGGGTCCGGCTCACGATGGACATCACGCCGTCGTACGCACTCCTCTCCGGGGAGCGGCTGCGGGCGATCCGGGGAGGCTTCGAGGCGCGCGACGTGCGCGTCGTACCCGTCCTCCTGCTGCGCGACCCGGTCGAGCGGATCTCCTCGATGGTGCGGATGAACCAGCACCGTCGCCCCGACGACTTCCCGGGGACGGCGGCGGACTGGCTACGCCGGCTCTACGCCCGGCACGACCACGAGTCGCGTACCCGGTACGACCTCACCCTCGACTCGCTGGAGCAGGCCTTCGCTCCCGAGGAGATGGTGGTCGCGTTCTACGAGGAGCTCTTCACCGAGCCGGTGCTGCGGGGGATCTGCGCGGCGCTCGGCATCGAGTACGTCGAGCCCGACGTCGGCCGGGTCGTCAACGCCTCCCCGCCCTCCGATCCGCTCCCGTCCGAACTCGTGCACGACGTAGCCGCGCACTATCGCGGCGTCTACGCGGCAGTCGCGGCCCGCTTCGGAGCCGACCGGGTGCGCGGCCTGTGGCCCAACACACCGATTCGTCTGTGACCTCCCGTGTAGTTCCCCGCTCGCCGACCGGGACGAATCGGTGTGGTCAGTGGTCGGGGTGCCGGTAGCCGAGTCGCTGGGAGACCTCGCCGGCCGCGGCGAGGAGCAGCCGGAGCACCCGGTCGCGGCCCTCGCCGTCGATGCGGAAGGTCGGCCCGCTGACGCTCATCGAGGCGATCACGTCGCCGTACACGTTGTGGATCGGTGCGGCCACCGCGGTGAGGCCTACCTCGAGCTCGTCGACGGCGAGGGCGTAGCCGTCCGCGCGCACCTGGAGGAGCTCCTCGGCGAGGGTCTGCTTGGAGGTCACCGTCTGCGGTGTGTAGCGGGCGAGCGCGCCCGCCGCCTCCTTCGCCGACTTCGGATCGAGCCCGCTGAGCAGCACCTTGCCGTTGCTCGTCGCGTGCAGCGGGATGTGCTGGCCGACCCAGTTGTGGGACTGCAGCGCCGACGCGCCGGAGACCTGGTCGACGTACAGGGCGCTGCCCTCGGAGAGGACGGCGATGTTGACGGTCTCCTTGGTCTCCGCGGCCAGCCGGCGGCAGATCGGGCGGGCCTCCTGCACCACGTCGAGACGAGCGGTGGTGGCGCCGGCGAGCCGGAGCAGGCCGACGCCCAGTCGGTACTTGCCACGGTCCTCGGTCTGCTCCACGAGCCCGTGCTGCTCGAGGGTGGCGACGAGCCGGAAGGCCGTCGACTTGTGCACGTCGAGGTCGCCGGCGAGCTCGGTGACGCCGAGCTCGCCGTGGCGGGCCAGATGCTCGAGAATCGTCAGCGCCCGGTCGACCGACTGGACCCCACCGCCTTGGAGGACCGCGGCACCCCGCTCCGTGGCATCAACCGCAGCGCCCGAGCCGTTGCTCATGGCGCAACGCTAGCGGCCAGGGCGCAACCTGTCACGCCCCCTCTGCCGGGTTACGCGGTGGTAGCGGCACCCTGCGCGCTGCATGCGACGCGCGAGGCGCACGTACTACCGCGTAACCCGGGCGCGGCCGTCCGGGCTACTTGAAGACGACGGTCCGGTGGCCGTTGAGGAGGACGCGCGACTCGGCGTGCCAGCGGACGGCGCGGGAGAGGACCTGGGCCTCGACGTCGCGGCCGGCGGCGACGAGCTGGTCCTGGGTGTGGTTGTGGTCGACGCGGATGACGTCCTGCTCGATGATCGGGCCCTCGTCGAGGTCGGCGGTGACGTAGTGGGCGGTCGCGCCCACCAGCTTGACGCCACGGTCGAATGCCTGGTGATAGGGCTTGGCGCCCTTGAAGCTCGGCAGGAAGGAGTGGTGGATGTTGATCGCCCGCCCACCGAGCGCCCGGCACAGGTCGTCGGAGAGCACCTGCATGTAGCGGGCGAGCACCACCAGGTGGGCGTCGTGCTCCTTCACCAGCTCGAGGAGCTTTGCCTCGGCCGCCGGCTTGGTCTCCGGGGTCACCGGCAGGTGCTCGAACTCCAGCCCGTGCGCACGCACCAGCGGCTCGGCATCGCGGTGGTTGGAGACCACCACCGGGATGTCGATCTGCAGCGCGCCGGTGGAGTGCCGGAAGAGCAGGTCGTTGAGGCAGTGCAGGTGCTTGGAGACCATCAAGATGGTGCGGTACGGCGCTCGCGCGTCCCAGATCTGCGCGTCCATGTCGAAGCGCGCGGCGACGCCGGCGAACGCGGCCCGCAGTGACTCGACCGTCTCGGCGCGGGCCGTCGTGAAGTCGATGCGCATGAACCACCGGCCGGTGGCGGGGTCGCCGTACTGCTGGCTCTCGACGATATTGCCGTCGTGGGCGACCAGGAAGCCCGACACGGCATGCACGATGCCCGGCCGGTCCGGGCAGGTCAGCACGAGCACGAAGTCGCCGGTCGGGGTGCTGGCCGGCGCGGTCAGCGTGTGCGCCAGGTCGAGCGGGAGCAGGTCGGGGTCGTCGGCCACCTCCCTCAGTCTCCCAGCTCGGTACGGCGGCGGTTGACGTACTCCTCCAGCTCCGACCGGATGCCCTCGTCGATCGGCGGCGGCTCGTAGGCCTCGAGCCGCTCCTTGTAGATCCTCCCGGCACGCGCCGCGGTGTCGTTGGCGCCGAAGCGCGTCCAGCGCTCGTAGTTGTCGCTGCTGTTGAGGAACGGCCGGTAGAAGCAGGTCCGGAAGCGCTCCATCGTGTGCATGGCGCCCAGGAAGTGGCCTCCCGCCCCCACTTCCTGGTGAGCGTCGAAGGCCATCGACTCCTCGTCGATCTCCAGCGGCTTGAACTCGGCCTGCAGCATCTCGAGGATCTGGCAGTCGACGATGAACTTCTCGTAGCCCGCCACCAGGCCGCCCTCCAGCCAGCCGGCCGAGTGCATGACCCAGTTGGCCCCCGCGAGGAACGTCGGGAGCATCGTCATCAGCGCCTCGTAGCCGGCCTGCGCGTCGGGCACCTGCGAGGAGGTGAGGCCGCCACCGGTGCGGAAGGGCAGCCCGAAGTGGCGGGCGATCTGCCCGGTGCACAGCAGGCCGACTCCCGACTCCGGCGTACCGAAGGTCGGCGAGCCCGACTGCATGTCGATATTCGAGAGGAACGACCCGAAGATCGTCGGCGAGCCCGGTCGGATCAGCTGCGAGAGCGCGATGCCCGACAGCGCCTCGGTGATCTGCTGCACCAGCGCGGCCGGGATCGTCACCGGCGACATCGCCCCCATGAGCAGGAAGGGCGTGAGCACCACCGGCTGGTTGGCTGCCGTGTACTCGAACTGCGCCTCCAGCATCCGGTCGTCCCAGCGCAGCGGCGAGTTGCAGTTGATGAGCGAGATCGTCGCCGGCGTCTCCTCGATCTTGTCGCGCCCGCCGAAGAGGATCGAGGACATCGCGATGGTGTCCGCGGCGTTGACGCCCGAGACGACGTTGCCCATGTAGACCTTGTCGGTCAGCGTCTGCAGCGCGTACAGCATGTCGAGGTGCCGCGAGTCGAGCGGCACGTCGTTGGGCTCGCAGATCACGCCGCCGGCGGAGTCGAGGACGCCCGAGGTCTGCGCGAGCTTGGTGAAGTTGCGGAAGTCGTCCATCGTCGCGTCACGTCGTACGTCGCCCTCCCGCACGAACGGCGGGCCGTAGACCGCGCCGAAGGCCATCGCGTTGCCGCCGATGTGGATGCTGTTGTCGGGGTTGCGGGCCTGCACGTCGAACTCGCGCGGCGCCTTGGCGACCTGCTCGAGCACGAAGTCGGGGTCGAGGAAGACCGTGTTGTCCTCGACCTTCTGGCCGGCCTTGCGGAAGAGCTCCAGCGCCCGGTCGTCCAGGAACTCCACGCCGATCTCGGTGATCAGGCGCCGCCAGCCCCTGTCCAACGTGGCCAGCGCGTCCTCGCTGAGGATCTCGTAGCGCGGCATCTCGTTGATGAACATTTCAGCTCCTGCTCTCGACGTAAGGCATCATGATATGGAATCATCGTTCCACATCATGGAACCACTCGGGAAGACCCTGACCAAACACCGATTCGTCCCGGCCCCTCCGCGGGCAACTACATGGGAGGTCGCAGACGAATCGGTGGGACCCTGCGCGAGAGGAGGAGAGAGGCCTTGAGTGAGCCTGCCACCGGCACCCAAGCCGTCGACCGGGCCGCGCAGCTCGTCGCGACCGTCGTCCGCGCCGACGAGCCCCTCGCCTTCGCCGAGCTCGCCGAGGAGTGCGCACTCCCCAAGTCGACGGCCTTCCGGCTGCTCGCCGCGCTCGAGCGCACCGACCTGGTCGAGCGCGACGGTGACGGCGCCTACGTCGCCGGCCCGCTCTTTTGGAAGTACGCCGCCAAGCACGACCAATGGGGCGAGCTCGGCCGCCTCGCGATGCCGACCCTCGAGGCGCTGCGCGATGCCACCGGCGAGACCGCCAACCTCGGAGTTGCCCGGGGCGACAACGTGGTCCACGTCGCCCAGGCCGACGCGAGCTTCCTGCTGAGCCCCCCGGACTGGACCCAGGTCGAGGTGCCTCCCTACGCCTCCGCGCTGGGCAAGGCGCTCGCGGCGTACGGCGCGCTAGCCGAGTGGCTCGAGCCCTACGAACAGCTCACCGCGGCCACCATGACCGACCCCTCGACGTACGCCCGCGACCTGCGCAACAGCCGGCGCCGGGGCTACGCGACGACCATCGACGAGCTCGAGGTCGGCCTCACGGGTGTCGCGGCACCGGTGCTCATCGGCGACCGGGTGATCGCCGCCATCGGCATCTCCGGCCCCACTCCTCGGCTCGAGGAACGAATAAGAGACCTCGGCGCGCTGCTCACCGAGCACGCCGAACAGCTGGCCGACACACTCGGCCGACGACAGCGGAAGGAGGGCGTCGCATGACCCCCGAGGAGATCCTGCAGAGCCTCTACGACGAGACTCTGATCGGCAACGGCCCGCGTGTGCTGGAGCTGACACACGAGGCGTTGGGCATGTCGATGGAGCCGCAAAGCCTGCTCTTCGACGCCCTGATCCCGTCGCTCGAGGAGGTCGGTGCCCGCTTTGAGCGCGGCGACTTCTTCGTGCCAGAGATGCTCATCGCCGGCCGGGCGATGGCCGGCGCGATGGAGGTGCTGCGTCCGCTGCTCGCCGACACCGGCGTCGAGACCGTCGGCAAGTTCCTCATGGGCACGGTCAAGGGCGACGTCCACGACATCGGCAAGAACCTGGTCAACATCATGCTCGAGGGCGCCGGCTTCGAGGTCATCGACCTCGGCGTCCAGGTCGCGCCCGAGAAGTTCGTCGCGGCGATCGAGGAGCACAAGCCCGACATCGTCGGCTTCTCGGCGTTCCTCACCACGACGATGCCGATGTTCAAGGCCAATATCAACGCGCTCGAGAAGGCGGGCATGCGGGGCGACGTCATCGTCATGGTCGGCGGGGCGCCGGTCACCCAGGAGTACGCCGACGCGGTCGGCGCCGACGGGTACGCCGCGGACGCCTCCCAGTGCGTCAAGCGCGCCAAGGACCTGCTCAACAAGCGACGGGCGATGGTGCCGGCATGAGCCTCGACCCCAAGCCTCTGGGCGGCGCCGGCGCCGCCGAGCCGAAGGAGACCGTGATCCGCTCCGCCTCCAAGGAGGTCGTGATCGGCCGCAACCGGCCCTTCTGCCTGATCGGCGAGCGCATCAACCCGACCGGTCGCCGCATCTTCCAGGAGCAGCTCCGCGCCGGCGACATGTCCGCGATCGAGCGCGACGTCAAGGCGCAGGTCGAGGGTGGCGCCTCCGTTCTCGACGTCAACATGGGCGTGCCCCTGACCGACGAGGCCGAGCTGCTGGCCAAGGCGGTCACGATGATCCAGGAGCTCACCGACCTGCCGATCTGCATCGACTCCTCCGTCGTCGAGGCGCTCGAGGCCGGTCTGGCGGCGTACAACGGTCGCGCGCTGGTCAACTCGATCACCGCGGAGGACGAGCGCATGGAGCAGGTCCTGCCGCTGGTCAAGAAGTACGACGCCGCCGTGATCGCGCTGCCCAACGACGTCGACGAGATCCCGATGGAGCCCGACAAGCGGATGGACCTCGTCAAGAAGATCGTCGACGTGGCCACCGGCGAGTACGGCATCGCGCTCCAGGACATCGTGATCGACCCGCTGGCGATGCCCATCGGCGCCGACTCGCAGACCGCCGTCAACACCATGGAGACGATGCGCCGGGTGTGCGTCGAGTATGGCCTCAACATGACCTGTGGCGCGTCCAACGTGTCCTTCGGCATGCCCGGCCGGCACATCCTCAACGCGACCTTCCTGCCGATGGCGATGACGGTCGGGCTCACTTCGGCGATCATGGACGCGCGCACCCCGGAGGTCGTCGAGGCCGTCAAGGCCGCCGACCTGATGCTCGGCAACGACGACTGGGGCATGGCCTGGATCGCGAAGCATCGCGCGAAGGTGGCTGCAGCGGGGTGACCGAGCCCACCGCTGGTCGCGCCGCCCCTCTCGGTGGTCGAGCCGCCGCGAGGGACGAGCGGCGTGTCGAGACCACGCAGGCCGAGATGCCCGACACCGACACCACCGTCCTGCACCGCGAAGGGCTGATGGCGCCCCCCGGGGCCGCGCCAGCGAGCCATGACGGCAGCGGCCGGGTCACCCTGTCCTTCACGATCAACGACGTAGCCGGGGCCGAGCAGGCCAGGGCCCGCGAGGTGCGAGTGCCACCCGGCGTACCCGTCTTCGACGCGGCGTCGTGGAACGGCATCGCGATCGACTCCACCTGCGGCGGTCATGGCACCTGCCGCAAGTGCAAGGTGCGGCTCGACGTCGGCCAGGCGAGGGACATCCCGGTCACCCGGTACGACGAGCGCACGTTCAGCTCGGCCGAGATCGAGGCCGGCTGGCGGCTGGCCTGCCTGGTGTCGGCGACCAAGGACCTGGCGGTCGAGGTGCCGCCGCTGACGACGCGGCCCAAGGCCGCCACCGTCGGGGTCGGGCGTCAGGTGATCCTGCGGCCGGCCGTGCAGACCCGGTACGTCGAGCTCGAGGAGCCGTCGCTGGCCGACCAGCGCACCGACCTGGTGCGGCTCACCGAGGCGGTCGACGACCTCGAGCTGCGCTGTGGCGTCGAGGTCCTGCGGACCCTGCCACGCGTGCTCCGAGAGGGCGACTTCAAGGTGACCGCGGTGATCGTGGACACCGAGCTGATCGACGTCGTCCCCGGCGATGTCTCCGCAGTCCGGCACGCGATCGCCTTCGACCTCGGCACCACGACCGTCGTCGCGACGCTGCTCGATCTCGCGACCGGACAGCCGCTCGCGGTGGCGTCGATGCTCAACCGGCAGCAGCCCTTCGGCGGCGACGTCATCACCCGCATCTCCGCCACGATGATGGACCCGGAGGCTCTCGGCCGGCTCCGCACCGCGGCGGCCGAGACCCTGCAGACGCTGGTGACCGAGGTCTGCGAGGAGGCCGGCGTCGCGCCGTCCTCCGTCTACGAGATCGCCCTCGCGGGCAACGCCACCATGGCCGCGCTGGCCCTCGGCATCGACCCCGAGCCGATCGGGGTCGCGCCGTTCGTGATGAGCACGGCCACCTTCCCGCCCCTGCTCGCCGCCGAGCTCGGAGTGGGTGTGCACCCGCGGGCCCGCGCCTACGTCTTCCCCTCCCTCGGCGCGTACGTCGGCGGCGACATCGTCGCGGGCATGCTCGCCACCGGCATGGACCGCGACAAGCGCACCCGGCTGTTCATCGACGTCGGCACCAACTGCGAGATCGTCCTCTCCGACGGCGACACCATCGTCTCCACCGCTGCCCCCGCCGGCCCGGCCTTCGAGGGAGGTGCCATCCGGTGCGGCATGCGCGCCGCCGACGGCGCCATCGAGGTCGTCCAGCTGACCAGTGGTCTCGACGCGCTCGCTGGCGATCGCGGCTCGACCACCGATGGGGAGCCACCCCTCGATGATCGTGTCGAGACCACTCCCGCCGTGCAGCTCGGCGTGATCGGCGACGTCGAGCCGCGCGGCCTGTGCGGCTCCGGCCTCGTCGACGCGGTCGCGGAGCTGGTGAAGGTCGGCCTGTTGGATGCCAGCGGCCGGTTCATCCCCGACGACCTGGCGCCCTCCGTCGCCCCGGCCCTGGCCGACCGGCTGACGAAGATCGGCGAGGAGCGGGTCTTCGTGCTCGCCTGGGGCGAGGACGAGGCGGGCGACCCCGACCCCGACCCGGCCCATGCCGTGGTGCTGTCGCAGCGCGACGTACGTGAGCTGCAGTTCGCGAAGGCGGCCATCTCCACCGGCTGGGCGCTGCTGCTCGACGAGCTCGGCCTGCAGCCGGGCGACGTCCAGCAGGTGCTGCTCGCCGGATCCTTCGGCTCCTACCTCTCCCCCGCGTCGGCGATCCGGATCGGGCTGGTGCCCAGGCTCCCGGTGATGCGGATCGTCTCGGCCGGCAACGTCGCCGGGGAGGGCGCCAAGATGGCGCTGCTCTCCTTGCGCGAGCGCGCCGGCGCGGAGACGCTGCTGGAGGAGGTGACCTATGTCGAGCTCTCCGACCGCCCCGACTTCAACGACCGGTTCGTCGACCAGCTCGCCTTCTGAGCCGTCCGTCGCAGCGTCATGCGATGTGGCTGCCCGAGCGACCACTTCGCATGACGTCCCCCGGCGTCGGCTCGCAACGTCATGCGATGTGGCTGCCGGAGCGACCACCTCGCATGACGTCCGCGGGAGGACGGCGCTGATCGCGTGCGGGGCGCTGGCGCAGCCGGCGGCGGAGATCGCGGTACGGCGGCGGTGGGCGCTCGACGTACATCCGCTGCCGCCGCTGCTGCACAACCAGCCCCACCTCATCGCCGGCCAGGTGCGGGAGCTGGCCGGGCGCCTGCGGCGACGGGACCCGGCGTACGACCGGATCGTGATCGGGTACGCCGACTGCGGCACGTACGGCGCCCTCGACGAGGTGTGCGCGGAGCTCGGGGTCGAGCGGCTGCCCGGGCTGCACTGCTACGACGTATATGCCGGGCCGTCCCGGTTGGCGAGGTTCTTCGAGGAGCAGCCGGGGACCTATGTGTTCACCGACTTCCTGGTGAGGTCCTTCGAGCGCACCGTCGTGCGCGAGCTCGGGCTCGACCGCTACCCGCAGCTGCGCGACGACTACTTCGGCTCCTACACCCGGGTCGTCTGGTTGGCCCAGGAGCCCGGCGACTCCGAGCTGCATGCCCTCGCCGAGCGCGCCGCCGCCCGCATCGGCCTCCCCCTCACCGTCGTCGACACCGGCCACGCCGGCCTCGAGGCCGCCCTCGCCGGCCTGCTCTGACCCGACGGCCCGAGACCCACCCCGAGCCCACCCCCGAGCCCCACCCCGTGCCCAAGCCCGCCCACCCGCGGGACGGAGGTCAGCCGGAGGCGACGCGGAAGCGGCCGACCAGGTCGTCGAGGAGCGCGTCGAAGCGAGGGTCGACGACCCGGCGCGAGGGGTCGGCGTCGTGCCAGGCGACGATCTCACGCGCACCGCGCGCGAACGGGACCGTGGCGCGCCAGCCCGGCACGAGGCTCTTGACCAGGCTGTTGTCGAAGACCATGGAGTTCGCCTTGTCGCCGAGCAGGCCCGCGCCCGTCTCGGGGTCTGCTGCCGCGATCGCGTCCGACGGCACGTGCACCAGGCGTGCCTCGACACCCGCGGCCGCTGCGACCGTGTCGTAGATCTGGTTCCAGGTCGGGGCCTCGTCGGAGGTGATGTGCACGGCCTGGCCGAGCGTCCGCGGCTGACCGAGCAGACCCACGAACGCCCGCGCGAAGTCCTCGTGGTGCGTGAGCGTCCACAGAGACGTACCGTCGCCGGGCACGACGACCTCCTTGCCCGCGCGCATCCGCTCCACCGCGGTCCACCGGCCGAGGAGCGGCATCATCGTCTGGTCGTAGGTGTGCGAGGGCCGCACGATCGTCATCGGGAAGCCGGTGTCTCGGTAGGCCGTGGTGAGCAGGTCCTCGCATGCGATCTTGTCTCGGGCGTACTGCCAGTACGGGTTGCGCAACGGGGTGGACTCGGTGACCGGCAGCCGCGCGGGCGGCGTCTGGTACGCCGAGGCGGAGCTGATGAAGACGTACTGCCCGACCCGTCCGGCGAAGAGGTCGAGGTCCTGCTGGACGTGCTCCGGGGTGAAGCTCAGGTAGCTCACGACCACGTCGAAGTCGGCCTTCCCCAGAGCCGCGCGCACCGCGTCGGCGTCGCGCACGTCCGCGCGGATCAGCGCCGCCGATGAAGGCACACCGCGTCGCCCACCGTCCCCGCTGCCCCGGTTGAGGATGGTGACATCGAGGCCGGCGGCGACCGCCTCGTGCGCGCACGACGTGCTGATGACGCCAGTGCCGCCGATGAGGAGGACGCGGGGTGACGCGCTCATGACTGCTCCGTCCGAGACGATCTGCGAGGTTCTCGTGCGACGACCCGGCGGGCCGTCATCCCCGCAATCGTGCCAGCCACTCCTGGCGCCAGGCCTCCGTCTCGGCGACCTGGTTGAAGGTGTAGAGGTGCAGGCCGTCGACGAGCATAAGCGGGTCGGCGATGGTGTCGGCGCACTGGCTGACGAGCCACTCCCCTGAGAAGCCGCCGGGTGCGAGCAGGCGGGCCATGAGCCCCTTCTGCTTGGTCAGGAACCGGGTCGAGTCTCCGACGCCGATCTTGGTGGCCATGCCGATCAGCTTGGTGCGCTCGACCGGGCCGGGGACGCCGTACAGGACGGGCATGGTGATGCCCCGCGCGCGGAGCCGGCGTACCCAGGTCCGAAGGGAGCCGGGGTCGAAGGTCAGGTTGGAGATGACGTGGGTGGCGTGGTCGCGCTTGTCCCACATCGACTGGATGGTCAGGTCGTCGCTGATGGTGGGATGCGACTCGGGGTAGCCGGCGATGCCGACCTGGGTGAACGGGCGGTCGAGCGCGGTGAGGTCCTTCAGCAGTGCCAGCGCGTCGGGGTAGTGCGTCGCCTCGGTTGCGTCGCCACCGGGCACGAACACCTTGCTCACGCCGGCGTGGGTCAGCCGGTAGACGATCTCGGCGAGCTCCTCGGGGTTGGCGACCATCCGCGCCGCGAGGTGGGGTACGGCGTCGTACCCGGCGGCGGCGAGGGCCTCGGCGAGCGCGATGGTCGCCTCCAGCCCCTTCCCCGGCGATGCCGTGACCGTCACCGTCGTACCCATCGGCAGGGACGCGGTGACCTTGTCGAGGATCGTCCCCGTGGGCAGGACCTCGAAGCGCGCGTTGTCGAGGACCCGGGCGACCGCCTCGCGCTCTCGGCGGGGCAGACCTGGCCGTACCTTCGTGTTGCGCATCGCGCACTCCGTTTCGTTATACGCACTGTTACGAGGATTCTCTCGCGTGCGGCCCTTGGCGTCCAGTAGCGTGCCGTCATGGCTCACCCAATTGGCGTAGACATCGGCGGTACCGGCATCAAGGGAGCGTCGGTCGACCTCGACGCCGGCGACTTCGCCGCGGAGCGGGTGCGCATCGACACACCCCGGCCCAGCGACCTCGAGGCCGTGGGCGCCGTCTTCAAACGCGTGATCGACGCCTTCCCCGGCGACGCCGGCACGCCGGTGGGCGTCACCTTCCCCGGCATCATCCGCGACGGCACGGTCAAGCTGGTCGCCAACCTCGACCCCTCCTGGCTCAACGTCGACGCCAACACCTACTTCTCCGACGCCGCCGGGCGCCCCGTCAAGGTGCTCAACGACGCCGACGCGGCCGGGCTCGCCGAGGTGAAGTACGGCGCGGCGCACGGCCACCAGGGGCTGGTGATGGTCACCACCCTCGGCACCGGGATCGGCGGCGCGCTGATCTACCGCGGCCACCTGGTCCCCAACTTCGAGGCGGGCCACATCCCACTCCATGGCGACTCCGCGGAGAAGTTCGCGGCCAACTCGGTCCGCGAGGCACAGGCGCTGTCGTGGGAGGAGTGGGCGATCCGGCTGACCGAGTACTACCGCCTGCTGGAGAAGCTCTTCTCCCCCGACCTCTTCGTCGTCGGCGGGGGAGTCTCCAAGAAGGCCAAGAAGTTCCTGCCGCTCATCGACATCGAGACGCCGATGGTCCGGGCCGAGCTGAAGAACGCCGCCGGCATCGTCGGCGCCGCTCTCTACGCCGCCGACGAGTCCTGACCCGCTCGCCGCGGGTTGGGCAGCAGCAACCACGATGTCGCTGCGCCCAACAACAGCAGACCTGCGCACCAGAGCATCGAGGCCTCGTACGCCGGGTCGAGCGCGCGCGGGTCGGCGTACTGCTCACCCGACAGCCCCACGAGCACCGGCAGCGCCGCGACGGCCAGCAACGAGCCGGCGCGGGCGACGGCGTTGTTGACACCGCTCGCGATGCCCGCATGCCGGTCGGGTGCAGCGGCGAGCACGGTGGCCGTGAGCGGCGCGACCATCAGCGCCAGGCCGAGGCCGAAGACGGTGAGCCCCGGCAGCGCCGTGAGCCAGTAGGACGTGCCCGCGTCGACGGTGCGCAGCCACAGGGTGCCGGCCGCCATCACCAGTGGACCGAATGTCATCGGGATCCGCGGCCCGATCCGGTTGCCCAGCTCGCCACCCCTGGCCGCCAGGAAGATCATGCAGACCGTGATCGGGAGGGTCGCCACCCCGGCGCGCAGCGCGCCGTACCCGACGACGGTCTGGAGCTGCAGCACCAGGAAGAAGAGCACCGCACCCAGGGCGGCATAGACCAACAGCGTCATCAGGTTGGCGGCGGTGAAGGTGCGGTCCGCGAACAGGTCGAGGGTGAGCATCGGGTAGCGCTCGCGGCGCTCGACCACGACGAAGGCAACGCCGGCGAGCAGCCCGGCGACGCCGACCCAGACCGCGGGGGGCGCGCCCCACTCGATGAGTGCGTAGGTGATCGCGCCGAGCCCGACGGCGCCGAGCACCGAGCCGGCGAGGTCGAGGCGCGGCGGTGCCTCCGGGTCGCGGGACTCGGGCACGGCCCGCACGGCGAGCCAGACCGTGAGGGCCGCGAGCGGTGCGTTGATCAGGAAGATCCAGCGCCACGACGCGTAGTCGATGAGCACACCGCCGAGGAACGGACCGACGGCCGCGGCGATCGAGCCGAGCCCGGACCAGGCACCGATCGCCCGGGCGCGGTCGCTCGGCGCGAAGGCACCCTGGATCATCGCCAGGCTCCCCGGGGTCAGCAGGGCGGACCCGACCCCTTGGAGGATCCGCGCGACGATCAGCACCGTCGGGTCGGGAGCGATGCCGCAGAGGAGTGAGGCGGCCGCGAACCAGACCACGCCGATCACGAAGATCCGCCGCCGCCCGTAGCGGTCGCCGAGCGCGCCGCCGAGCAGGATCAGCGCGGCGAGCGCGAGCAGGTAGCCGTTGCTGATCCACTGCAGCTGGGCCAGCGACGCGTCCAGCTCGGTGCCGATGCTGCGCAGCGCGACGTTGACGACGGTGCCGTCGAGCAGCGCCAGCCCGGAGCCCAGGGTCGCGGCCGCCACCACCGCCCGGCCGGTCCTCGAGGCGTACGCGACGGGCTCACTCACCCCTCGGAGGGTACGGCGTGTGGGCTCGACCACCGGCCTCGCTGCGCTCCCGGGCTCGACCACCGGCCCCCGCGCTCCCGGGCTCGACCACCGGCCCCCGCGCTCCCGGGCTCCACCACCGGCCCCCGCGCTCCCGGGCTCGACCACCGGCCTCGCTGCGCTCCCGGGCTCGACCACCGGCCTCGCTGGTCGAGCCGGCGCGAGGGACGAGCGCCGTGTCGAGACCATCTCTACCGCGGCAGAATGGCGGGCATGGGCGAGGTGAGCTGGGCGGAGCTGGCGGGGCGGACGTCGGCGCGGCAGTTCCCGGCGCCCCCGGTCCCCGCCTCCCCGGTCGGTACGCCGAGCACGGCCGAGGTAGTCGCCACGATCGAGGCGATCGGGCCGATCCAGTCGCAGACCGCGCGGTCGCCCTACCTCGCGCTGGCCGCCCGCCTCCCCGGCGTCTCGCGCGACGCGATCCACGCGGCGTACGACGAGCACCGGATCGTGCGCGGCAGCACGATCCGCGGCACGGTGCACACCTCGACCCCCGGCGACCACGTGCTGCTCGAGGTGGCGACACGGATCGGTCAGCGCGCGATCTGGCAGCGCATGCTCCGGCCCCGCGATGCGACCCTCGAGGAGATCTGGGCGAGCATCGAGGGCTTCACGCGCGACGGATGGCGCACGCCCGCGGAGATCTTCGACCACGTCGTCGGCTGGCTCGACACCCGCGACCCGGGGCACGATTCGCGCCTCGACGGCACGGTGGGACGGGCGCTCGTCTTCGGGCACGGGGGGCTGCTTCGTCGGCCGCTGAGCGGTGGCTGGGAGGGTCAGGGCAAGCCCGGCTATCGCAGCGCCTCGTCGGTCCTGGGCGACCGGTCCGCCGTCCTCGCCGACCCGGACGCCGCCTTGGATCGGCTCGTCCTGCGCCACCTCTCGGCGTACGGTCCCGCGAGCCGCCACGACCTGGCCTGGTGGGCGGGCGTCGGGCTACGGGTGGTCGACGCGGCGCTGGCCCGTCAGCCCGATCTGGTCGAGCTGACCTCCCCGGACGGCCGGGTCTGCCACGACCTGCCCTCCGCTCCCGGCCCCGCCGACGTGACCGGCGTGCGCCTGCTGCCGGAGTTCGACGCCCTGCTGTGCGCCTTCGACCCGCCCGCACGCACGCGCTTCGTCGACCCGGAGCACTATCGGGTGCTCTGGCAGCAGGCCAACGGGCTCCTGCTCGCGCCGATGCTCGTCGACGGTCGGCTCACGGGCCACTGGCGACTTGCCGGCTCGGGTGCGAAGCGCGAGGCCGAGGTGACCTGGTTCGCTCGCACGAGGCGGCCGCGGAAGGCCGAGATCGAGGAGTGTCTCGCGCACGTGGAGACGGCGTACGGCGTCGAGGTCACCGCCCTGCGCGTCGAGCGCGGCTGAGCACCTGACCAGCGGCGGCGGCGCGGCGATGCCTTCGGCTGCCGTGGCCTCTGCTCCCCTCACCGGAGCAATCACCAGCGGGTCGGAGGAGGCGCGGTCGGCTCACCAGGTGACGGCGGAGCCCGATCGCCAGACGTCCCAGTCGCCGCCGCTGCCGCCCTCGATGGCAGCCTCGTCGGAGCGGTTCCACAACGAGAGGTAGACCGCGACGGGTGAGCCGGTGACGATCACGTCGGCGCGGGAGGCGAGCAGGTCCGCCGGGCCGCGGGAGGTCACGGCCGGACGCTCGCTCACCTCGACCAGCCACGGCCTGTCGACGCCGTCGGGCGCGACCAGGATCGACAGCGGCTCGTCGGACCGCAGCCGGGACTTGTTGCGGGTCAGGAACCCGGCGAGAAGCTCGTCGATGCCGTCGAGGGCGAGGTCTTCGTCGACCCAGGTATCGGCGGCGACGGGGTAGCGGCCGAGCGCGGCAGCCAGGGCGTCGACCGCGTGGATCGTGGTCTCGTGGCACTGCCGGCGGGCCCAGAAGGCGCGCGGGCCCGGAGCGTCGTTGAGGAAGACGATCGTGCGCACGTCGTCGGGTGCCTCGGTGATCGCATGCACCACCCCGATGGCGCCGTCGCGCAGCCAGTCCACCGGGTCGGGCGACGATCGCCCCTGCTTCTCCACGGCCTCCACGCTCTCGACCCGACGGCCGCTCAGAGTCGCGGCGGCCCACCGGTGCACCATGCCCTGGTGACCGATCAGCCGGCGCACCGTCCAGTCCGGGCAGGTCGGCACGGCGACATCCAGGCCGGCCCGCTCGGCGTACCTGACGAAGGCGAGCATGGCCGACCGGAAGCCATCGAGGTGCCGGGGTACGGCGAGCTCGGTCGGCATGGGCCGAGCCTCGCAGGTCGAGGCACGGCTCGCCCCTCAGTAACCGTCAGGCGGACGGGTCAGTCCAGGTCCGGATCCGCGTGTGCGTTCCCGCTGATCGCGGCGGCGACCGTCCTGGCCACGTCGGCGTGGAAGACGTTGGGGATGATGTAGCTGCGGTTGAGCTCCTCGGGGGTGACCACCCGGGCGATCGCGGCGGCGGCCGCGAGCAGGGCGTCGATGGTCACGTCGGTGGCCCGGGCGTCGAGTAGCCCGCGGAAGACACCCGGGAAGGCGAGCACGTTGTTGATCTGGTTGGGGTAGTCGGAGCGACCGCTGGCGACGACGGCCGCCCGCTTGCCCGCCTCGGCCGGGTCGACCTCGGGGTCGGGGTTGGCGAGCGCGAAGACGATCGCGTCGGAGGCCATGTCGTCGATCCACTCCGGCATGAGCACGCCCGGGGCGCTCACGCCGACGAAGACGTCGGCGTCGACGAGCACCTCGTGAAGGCTACCTGTCACCCGACGCGGGTTGGTGCGCCCGGCGAGCTCGAACTGGGCCGGCGGCAGGGTGTCGTCGTCGGCCGACAACGCGCCGTTGCGGTCGACCACCACCACGTCGTGAGCGCCGGCGGCGAGCAGCAGGGTGACGATCGCGGTGCCGGCGGCGCCGGCACCGGAGACCACGATGCGGACCGTCCCGAGCTCCTTGCCGACCAGGATCAGCGCGTTGGTGAGCGCGGCGAGCACGACGATCGCCGTACCGTGCTGGTCGTCGTGGAAGACGGGGATGTCGAGGGACTCGCGCAGGCGGCGCTCGATCTCGAAGCAGCGCGGCGCGGCGATGTCCTCGAGGTTGATGCCGCCGAACCCGGGCGCGATGAGCTCGACCGCGCGGACGATCTCGTCGGTGTCCTGGCTGTCGAGGCAGATCGGCCACGCGTCGATGTCGGCGAACCGCTTGAAGAGCGCGGCCTTGCCCTCCATCACCGGCAGTGCCGCACCGGGGCCGATATTGCCGAGGCCGAGCACCGCGGAGCCGTCGGTGACGACGGCGACGGTGTTGCCTTTGATCGTGAGCCGGCGTACGTCGTCGGGGTTCTCGAACAGTGCCTGGCTGACCCTGCCCACACCCGGCGTGTAGGCCAGCGACAGGTCGTCACGGGTCTTGAGGGGGACCTTGGAGGTCACCCCGATCTTGCCGCCGATGTGCAGCAGGAAGGTGCGGTCGGAGACCTTGTGCACGTCGACACCCTCCACCTCGTCGACCGCCGCGACGAGCTCCTCGGCGTGGGTCGAGTCGGCCGCGGAGCAGGTCACGTCGAGCACCAGGCGGTCGTGGCGGGAGTCGGCGACGTCGATCTCGGTGACGATGCCGCCGTGCCCCGAGATCGCCGTCGCGACCTGCCCGACCACGGCGTAATCGGTCCCGGTGTGCAGACGCATGGTGATCGAGTACGACGAAGCGGTGGCGGCCATGGGGCCACCCTCCCGGGTGGGTGCCCCTACCGGCAAGTCATACCCGCGGCGTTCTCGCCGGTCGAGCCGGTCGCGAGGGACGAGCGACCGTGTCGAGACCACTCCCGCCCGACCCTCAGCTCAGGGCCGCCTCGATGTCGCCGGTCAGGCTCTCCGGCGCCGTGGTGGGTGCGAAGCGCTCGATCACCCGGCCGTCGCGGCCGACGAGGAACTTGGTGAAGTTCCACTTGATCCTGCCCCCGAGCAGGCCGCCCTTCTTGCTGGTGAGCCACTTGTACAGCGGGTGGGCCTCGCGACCGTTGACCTCGACCTTCGCGAACATCGGGAAGGTCACGCCGAAGCTGCTCTCGCAGAAGGTCGCGACCTCGGCTTCGTCGCCCGGCTCCTCGTGGCCGAACTGGTCACATGGGAAGCCGAGCACGGTGAACCCTCGCTCGCCGTACTCCTCCTGCAGCTCCTGCAACCCGGCGTACTGCGGGGTGAGGCCACACTGCGACGCGGTGTTGACGACCAGCACGACCTGCCCGTCGTACGCCGAGAGGTCGACGGCGCTGCCGTCGATGGAGGTGGCCTTGAAGTCGCCCAAGCTCTCATCACTCACGCCGCCATCCTGACAGGCCACTCAAGCAGCCGACCGTGGTGGATCCGTCGTACCTGGTGCGTTGGATCCACCACGACATTTCCGGCAGCGGGTTGTCCACGGGCGCGAGAACCCGTTGTTTCTCGGGCCGATCGAAGCGGCAGCATCACGTCGTGCTCACCGGACCCGTCGCCGCGAAGCTCGCGGAGCAGTCAGGCGTGATCGCGCGCCGTCAACTGCTCGAGGTCGCGTCAACAGCTGATCTCGAGCGGTGGCTGCGGCGGCGCGAGCTTGCCAGGCTCCATGCGGGTGTCTTCGTCGAGCACACCGGCGAGCCCAACTGGCAGCAACGGGCGTGGTGCCGCGACCTCGCCGCGTCCGCACCCCCACGGGTGTTCGGGTGCACCGCAAAGAGAGGCTCGACACCCTTGTCCTGTGGAACCTCGCACCACCACGGCAGCGGTACGACGACGCCGCTCTAGAGGTGGCGCTGATGGCCGCCGGCCGGATGGAGCGACTGGGCGTGCTCGCCCGCGCCGTCCAGCAGCGCCGGACGACGGCGGGCCGGCTCGCGGACGCACTCGCCCTCCGGCCCAAGGTGACCGACCGGGCTTGGCTCGCCGGGATCCTGGCCGATATCGCGGCCGGGACCTGCTCGGTGCTGGAGCAGGGGTATCTCGACCTCGTCGAGCGAGCCCACGGGCTCCCTGCCGGCGAGCGGCAGGTCCGGGCCACCGCGTCGTGCGGCGTCGTCTATCGCGATGTCGAGTACGGCGACCGCCTTCTCGAACTCGACGGTCGGCTCTTCCACGACTCGGCCGAGCAGCGCGACCGTGACTTCGAGCGCGATCTCGATGCCGCGCTCGAGGGCAAGGGAACGGTCCGGCTCGGGTGGGGCCAGGTGTTCGCCCGCTCCTGTCGTACGGCCGGCAAGATCGCCCGGCTGCTCACCGACCAAGGCTGGGAGGGTCAACCGGGGCGGTGCGCAGACGACTGCGAGGTGCTCTCCGTGTGGCCGGGCAGCGCGACGACATGATCGTGGTGGATCCGTCGTACCTGGTGCGTTGGATCCACCACGATCTCGCTGGCGCGCCGGCTAGAGCCAGCGGCCGCGGACCCGGGCGGCGTGGCCTGCGGGGACCGGGTTGACGAACTGGTCGAGGACGACGACGACGCGGAGGGCACCCAGTCCGACCGTCACCTCGTCGTCGGTGGTCTCGAGCACCTCGCCCACGAGCGTCAGGTATCCCTCGTCGGTCGCCTCGGCTATGGCGCCGACTCGCGCCGCGTCCCAGTCGGCGTCCTCCCCCTCCACCGGCTCGACGTCGGAGAGCGCCTCGAACCGGCGCGTCGGTTCGGCTTCCCGATGGCCGGGACGGACGATCGCGAGCACGACGAGGAGCAGCACCGCGTCGATCGCCAGGATGACCACGACCCCGGTTGTGCCGATCCGCAGGTCGGGATCGCTCTCGGTCAGCGACTGGTAGAGCGGGAGGTTGACGAAGACGAACAGCAGCACGACGAGGAGGCCGAACTTGACCTTGAACGCTCGACTGCTGGTCCGTCTCCCCACGGCCCAGAGGCTAGCGGGCGCAGTGGTCTCGACGCCGCTCGCTGCGCTCGCGGGCTCGACCACCGAGCCTTCTCGGTGGTCGAGCCGGTCGCGAGGACGAGCGGCACTCGGTGGTTGAGGAGCCGCGAGGAACGAGCGGCGTCTCGAAACCACTCAGACGACGTACTCGTCGGCGACGTCGAGCGCCTCGTCGAGGATGGCGAGCCCGGTGCGGGCGTCCTCGACGGAGGTGGTGCAGGGCGGCACGGTGTGGATGCGGTTGAAGTGGGTGAACGGCCACAGGCCGCGCTGCTTGCACGCCGCGGCGACGGCGTTCATCGGGGCGGCGGCCTCACCGGCAGCGTTGTAGGGCACGAGCGGCTCGCGGGTCTCGCGGTTCTTCACCAGCTCGAGTGCCCAGAACACGCCGAGACCACGCACGTCACCGATCGAGGGGTGCTTGGCGGCGAGCTCGGCCAGGCCCGGACCGAAGACGTCACGGCCGAGCATCCGCGCGTGCTCGAGGATCCCCTCCTCCTCGAAGATCCTTATCGAGGCGACGACGGAGGCGCAGGCGAACGGGTGACCGGAGTAGGTCAGGCCGCCCGGGTAGGCCCGGTCGTCGAAGGTCGCGGCGATCTCGCGGTTCATGAGCACGCCGCCGATCGGCAGGTAGCCCGAGTTGATGCCCTTCGCGAACGTGATCAGGTCGGGGGTGACGTCCCAGTGCTGGATCGCGAACCACTCGCCGCAGCGCCCGAAGCCGGCCATCACCTCGTCGGCGATCATCACGATGCCGTGTTCGTCGCAGATCTCGCGTACGCCGGCGAGGTAGCCGGGCGGCGGCACCAGGATTCCGTTGGTGCCGACGACCGTCTCGAGGATGATCGCGGCGATGGTCGAGGCGCCCTCGACCATGATCAGGTCGCGCAGGTGCTGCAGCGCGCGCTCACTCTCCTGGGCCTCGGAGGTCGAGTGGAAGGCCGAGCGGTAGGGGTAGGGCCCCCAGTAGCGAACGACGCCCGAGATGCCGGGCTCCGACGGCCAGCGCCGCGGGTCACCGGTCAGCGTCAGCGAGCCGGCGGTGGCGCCGTGATAGCTGCGGTAGGCCGACATCACCTTGTGCTTGCCGGTGTGCAGGCGGGCCATCCGGATGGCATTCTCGGTGGCCTCGGCGCCGCCGTTGGTGAAGAAGATCTTGTCCATGCCCTCGGGGGCGCGCTCGGCGATGAGGTACGCCGCCTCGCTGCGGCTCTCCTCGGCGAACGCCGGGGAGACGGTCATCAGGCGGCCCGCGGCCTCCTGGATCGCGGCCACCAGCTTGGGGTGCTGGTAGCCGATGTTGACGTTGACCAGCTGCGAGGAGAAGTCGAGGTACCTGTTGCCGTTGTAGTCCCAGAAGTAGGAGCCGAGGCCTCCCGCGATCGGCAGCGGGTCGATCTTGGCCTGGGCCGACCAGGAATGGAAGACGTGGGCGCGGTCGCGCTCGCGGATCACCCGGTCGCGCTCGGCGGCGTCCTCGACGGGCGCGGCGGACCCATGTCCGATTTCCGCTGAGTCTCGACCGGACTCAAGGGCAACGTCGCCCTGGGCGACACGGTCTGTCGTCGTCATCACAAGCCCTCCGGGTCAGCGGGTCCGCGGGAAGCCCAGGTCGACGCTCGAGGTGGCCGGGTCGGGCCAGCGCGAGGTGACGACCTTGCCGCGGGTGTAGAAGTTGATGCCCTCAGGACCGTACATGTGGGAGTCGCCGAAGAGGGACGCCTTCCATCCACCGAACGAGTAGTAGGCGACCGGCACCGGGATCGGCACGTTGACGCCGACCATGCCGACCTCGACGTCGTACTGGAAGCGGCGCGCCGCGCCACCGTCGCGGGTGAAGATGGCGGTGCCGTTGGCGAACTGGTTGCTGTTGATCAGTGCCAGGCCCTCGTCGTAGGTCTCGGCACGGACGACCGAGAGCACCGGACCGAAGATCTCGTCGCGGTAGACGGTCATGTCGGGGGTGACGTTGTCGAGGAGCGTCGTCCCGAGGAAGAAGCCGTCGCTCGGCAGCTGCTGCTCGCGGCCGTCGAACGCGACGGTCGCACCCTCCTGCTCGCCCGCGGCGACGTAGCCGGCCACCTTCTCGCGGTGCTCGGCGGTGATGAGCGGGCCCATGTCGGTGCCGGACTCGCTGCCGTCGCCGATCACGAGCTTGGGCAGCCGGGTGGCGATGGCCTCGACCAGCGGGTCGGCGACGTCACCGACGGCGACGAGGACGGAGATCGCCATGCAGCGCTCGCCGGCCGCGCCGTAGCCGGCGGAGACGGCGGCATCCGCGGCGAGGTCGACGTCGGCGTCGGGGAGCACCAGCATGTGGTTCTTGGCGCCACCGAGGGCCTGCACGCGCTTGCCGGCGGCGGTGCCCTGCTCGTAGATGTACTTCGCAATCGGCGTGGAGCCGACGAAGCTGACCGCCTTGACGTCGGGGTGCTGGAGCAGCCCGTCGACGGCGAGCTTGTCACCGTGCAGGACCGTGAAGACGCCGTCGGGGAGACCGGCCTCCTTCCACAGTTCGGCGATGAAGAGCGCCGCGGAGGGGTCCTTCTCGGACGGCTTCAGGACGAACGCGTTGCCGGTGGCGATCGCATTCGCGCACATCCACAGCGGGACCATCGCGGGGAAGTTGAAGGGCGTGATGCCGGCGACGACCCCGAGCGGCTGGCGGATCGAATGGACGTCGACGCCGGTCGAGACCTGCTCGGAGTAGCCACCCTTGAGGAGGTGCGGTACGCCGGTCGCGAACTCGACGTTCTCGAGTCCCCGGGCGATCTCCCCGGCGGCGTCGGCCAGCACCTTCCCGTGCTCGGCGGTGATGATCGCGGCCAGCTCGTCGGAGCGGGCGTCGAGCAGGTCACGGAACCTGAAGAGCACCGCGGCACGCTTGCTCAGCGACGCGTTGCGCCACGACCCCGCCGCCTCGGCGGCGCTCGCGACGGCGGCGTCGACGTCGGCCTGCTCGGCGAGCAGCACGCTTCCGGTGACCTCACCGGTCGCGGGGTTGTAGACGGGGGCGGTGCGCCCCTGGCTGCCAGCGACACCGGCGTACGGCGCCCCCTCGAGCCAGTGCTGGATCAGGACGGGCTGGGTCTGGTCGGCCACGACCGTACTCCTCTTCCTCGATATTCGGTGTGCTGATCAGATTGTGGTGCAGATCGGCGTCCCAGTTCCAATCCGCCGATGATCATTCGTACACCCAGGCCATACGATGTCGTTCGTTCATCAACGACAGGGCACAACC
The DNA here is from genome assembly GCA_963767345.1 of uncultured Actinomycetota bacterium. GTDB lineage: Bacteria > Actinomycetota > Actinomycetes > Propionibacteriales > Nocardioidaceae > Nocardioides. Next base: position 1,113,258 of record CAVYDO010000003.1, on the reverse strand, counting down.
GCGCGTCCGGCGAACGTCCTTCGAGGGCTCGGTCTCGACACGGTCGCTGCGCGACCTGCTCGACCAGCGAACACTCGGTGGTCGAGCCGCTGCGAGGGACGAGCAGCGTCAGCGAACGCTCGGTGGTCGAGCCGCTGCGAGGGACGAGCAGCGTGTCGAGACCACCCGGACCAAGGAGACCCATGGAGCTCGACGACATCGACCAGAGCCTGGTCCGCCTGCTGGTCGGCAACGGCCGCATCCCCAACAGCACGCTGGCGAGCGCGGTCGGAGTCGCGCCGTCGACGTGTCTGGCGAGGGTGCAGAAGCTGCGCAGTGCGGGCGTGATCAGCGGCTTCCACGCCGAGGTCGACCTGGCTGCCCTGGGTCTCCCGCTGCAGGCGTTCGTCGCGGTCGACGTCCACAGTCATGCGCGGGCGCGGATCCTCGATGTGGCCGAGGAGCTGGCCGCGCTGCCCGGCGTACTCGACGTCTTCTTCACCTCCGGCGCACGCGACTTCCAGCTGCACGTCGCGGCGGCGTCGTCGACCGCACTGCGCGACTTCGTCGTCGACAGCCTCAGCGCCCACCCGGACGTCGTGGCCACCGAGACCAATCTGATCTTCCACCACGTCCGTTCGCGCGCGACCCCCGGCCTGCAGGCCAGCGTCTGACATGAGGCAGCATCTGACATGAGGCAGCGTCTGACATATTGGCGGGCATGACTGGTACGTCCGCGTCCGGCGCGACCGTCGAGTTCACCAGCCTCACCAAACGTTTCGGGAGCTTCGTCGCCGTGGACGACCTCACGTTCACGGTGCAGCCGGGTCGCATCACCGGCTTCCTAGGACCCAACGGTGCGGGCAAGACCACCACGCTGCGGATGCTGCTCGACCTGATCCGGCCGACGTCCGGGCAGGCGACGATCGACGGTGTCCACTACGCGCAGCTGCCCGACCCGATCACGGTCGTCGGCGCGGCGCTGGAGGCGACCAACTTCCACCCCGGTCGGTCCGGCCGCGACCACCTGCGCGTGCTGGCCACGGCGGCCGGTGTCCCCGAGGTGAGGGTCGACGAGCTGCTCGACCTGGTCGGCATCCCGGCGTTCGCGCGACGACGGGCCGGCGCCTACTCGATGGGCATGCGGCAGAGGCTGGCGCTCGCGGCGGCCCTGCTCGGCGACCCTTCGGTGCTCATCCTCGACGAGCCGGCCAACGGCCTCGACCCCGAGGGCATCCGTTGGCTCCGCGGCTTCCTGCGCCACCTGAGCGGCGACCAGGGCAAGACTGTGCTGGTGTCCTCCCACCTGCTGCAGGAGGTGGAGCAGACCGTCGACGACGTGGTCATCATCGCCAACGGCCGGCTGGTCCGGCAGGGCACGATGGCCGAGCTGAGCGGTGGCGGCGGCGCCGTCGTGCGCACGTCCGATCCCACGGCCCTCGCCGACGGCCTGCGTCAGCGTTCGATCGCGAGCGAGCTCGCGGCCGACGGCTCCTTACAAGTCGAGAGTGCCGACCTCCGAGCCATCGGCGACCTCGCCCTCGAGCTGCGGCTGCCGGTCTGGGAGCTCGCGCCGCGGCGGGCCGACCTCGAGGAGCTGTTCTTCTCGCTCACCGAGGGCACCAGCCGAAACCTCGCCGGCGAGATGGTCCGCTCCGGCGGAGAGGTGGCGTGATGGGGCGCGCGGTCCGAGCCGAGCTGCTCAAGCTGTTCACCACCCGGCTGTGGTGGGGCATGGCGATCGGCGTGGCGCTCTCGTCCGCCGTGTTCGCGGTGCTCTTCGGGTTCCTCTACACCTCCGACGTGAGTCTCGGCGGTCCGGGCGGCGGCGAGAGCGCCCGCTCGTTCAGCACGCCCGAGCAGATCGCCAACACCGTCTACACGGCGGGTCTCAGCGTCGGCTACCTGCTGCTGCTCACGATCGGCGTGATGCAGATCGGCATGGAGTACCGCCACAAGACGATCAGCTCGACCTTCCTCACCCTGCCTCGCCGGGCCCGGGCGATGGGCGCCAAGGTCGTCGCGCTGCTCGTCATCGGCGCGGGGTACGGCGCCCTGTCGGTCGTGGCGTCGGTCATCCCCGGGGCCGTCGTACTCATCCTGCGCGACGCCGACCCCTTCCCGACGACCGGGATCCTGCGGACCCTCCTGCTGATGCTGCTCGTGCTCGGCCTCTGGGCGCTGATCGGCCTCGGGGTCGGCATCTTGATCCCCAACCAGATCGCCGCGCTCCTCATCGCCGTCGGTGTCGCCTGGATCGTCGAGCCGCTGCTCGGCTTCGCCCTCTCCGCGTGGGACGTGACGGCGAAGTGGGTCGCCCCGATCATGCCGTCGGAGGCCACCCAGGCCGTGCTCAACGTCGCCCCGCCCGACGCCGACCGGATCCGCCTCGACTGGTGGGCCGCCGCGCTCGTCCTCATCGCGTGGTCCGCCCTGCTCGCCGGCGTGGGCACCCTGCGCACGATGCGTCAGGACATCAGCTGACTCCCGGTCGAGGATGCGTCGCTGTCCGCCGCCACTCAAGGTGACCAGCCCGCCGCCGTCGATCACCACCGTCCGCGAGGTGTTGGCCACCTTCGCCGTCTCGGACATCGCGATCGCCACCGGATCGGGACCGCAGCGAAAGCCGATCCGTTGCCGACCCACCGGTCGGCAGGGCGGTCGGTACTGCGAGTCCGGCCTGCTCCTGTCAGCGGAGCAAACCAGCGCTGCTGGTGGTGTCTGCTCCTGCTAGCGGAGCAGACACCACACGGGAGAGTGGGGGTGGTCAGTGGCCGCCGAGCATGCGCCAGACCGTCATCCGCTCGGCGGCGAGGTCGACCGTCGTACCGGCCATCGTCGCGAGCGCCTCCGACAGCGACCACTCCGCGAGGTGTCCGTAGCGGGCCGAGTAGACCCCGATCCGGTCGATCCGGTACTCGTCGGGTCGGTCGAAGAGCGCGTAGGCGACGAGCTGGTAGACGTCTGTGCGGGCCAGTGCGTCGGAGCGCACGCCGGACCGCGGGTTCTTCCGGCCGAGGTAGGTCTTCAGCTCCAGCAGCAGCCCGTCGGCGATCAGGTCGGCGTCGGCGGCACAGAGCCGGGAGGCCGCGAACGTCGGCCCGAGCGACATGCGGCCGGCGTGACCGATCTCGGGCAGCAGCCGCTCGTCGGCGACCTCCCGCAGGGACGCCAGCTGGCGCAGCGCGTCGGGTGGTGCGAGGGACATCAGCGCATCGCCGGTGAACCTCCCGTGTGCGAGGAGGCGAGCGACGGCCGAGTCGGGCTCGAGATCCCCCCGGTAGACGTCGGTGCAGCCGGCGAGCGCCCACACGGCCCGCACCCGCTCGACCGACGTCGGGGAGGCATCGCGAGCGACCGCGACGACGTCGAGCACTGTGCGCAGCGCGGACCGGTCGCCCTTGAAGCCTGCGAGAGCCGGCGCAGGGACATGGTCGGCGTCCAGCGCGAACTTGACCAGGTAGTCGAAGGCCACGCCGAGCGTCGCCGGATCTGCGCTACCGCCCTCGACAAGCAGCGGACCGGCGCCCTCCCGGTAGTCCTTCTGCAGCGCTCGTACGTCCGGGAAGCGCTGCTCGAGAAACCGCCGCAACGGCGAGTGCCTCTCCCTGACCGCAGAGGTCAGGTTGGAGAACCGATACGGGCCCGTGCGCACAGACCCGATGCTGACATCAGGTACGGCGCCCGGCCACCATGCGCGGGCGGGGGCTGTGCCATGGTGGCCGGGTGGCCGACCCCGAAGACGACGTCGACTACTCGCCCGACAGCACACGAGTCATTCGCTCGGGCGAGGAGACTCGTGAAGAACAGTGCGCTGTGGTTCCAGGGTTGCTACACCGTCGTGATGGACGGCAACGGGTACGGCAGCGAGCCACTCGACATCGGCCTCCTCTTCCGTGGAGAGGTATGTAGGTAGCACTTCCAGGCGCACCGGAAGGTCACCGACGACGCGAAGGGAAGGGAGCCGAGGTGATCACCGTCCGCGACCACATCATCTCCGACGCCGACCTGACCTGGCGGTTCTCCCGCTCCTCAGGCCCGGGCGGCCAGAACGTCAACACCACCGACACCCGCGTGCAGCTGACCTTCGACCTCGCCGGGTCGGACGCCTTCCCGGACGAGCTCAAGCAGCGGATGCTCACCCGTCTTGGCGACCAGGTCGTGATCGTCGCGGCCGAGCACCGCTCCCAGCTGCGCAACCGCCGCGCGGCGGAGGACCGCCTCGCGGTCATGCTCGAGGAGGCGATGCAGCCACCGCCTCCACCACGGGTCCCGACCAAGCCGTCGAAGCGGTCCCAGCAGCGACGCCTCCGCCGGAAGAAGAAGCACAGCGAGACCAAGCGGCTGCGCGGCCGACCCGAGGACTGACAGCGCGGGGAGATGGTCACAATGGGGTGGTGGTGCGCGAGGGGGGAGTTGAACCCCCACGTCCTTTCGGACACACGGACCTGAACCGTGCGCGTCTGCCTATTCCGCCACTCGCGCGAGAAGCGGGCCAAGGCTAACCCAGTGCCGTGGGTGGCCCAAAACGATGGAGGTCCGACCAGCGAACGCGCGTGGCGGGTGAGCCGGAGGAGAGGGGGACATGGATACGATCGCTGGAGCCATTTGAACGACACACGATCCGACCAGGGACCACCGAGAGAGCGACAAGAGACCGACCGCGTGAGCAGGCTGCAAGGATTCGAACGCAAGCTGGAGTCGCTGATCTCCGGCGTGTTCGCCCGCGCCTTCCGCAGCGCCGTACAGCCCGTCGAGATCTCCGCTGCGCTGCAGCGCGAGGTGGACAACAACGCGCAGATCCTGAGCCGCGACCGGCGGCTGGTGCCCAACGACTTCCACGTCGAGCTGTCGCAGGGCGACCTCGACCGGCTCAGCCCCTACGACCACGCGATGGTCGACGACCTCACCAAGCAGCTCACCACCTACGCGCAGCAGCAGGGCTACAGCTTCCCCGGCAAGGTCGGCATCCACTTCGAGCCGGCCGACGACCTCACCACCGGCCGCTTCCGGATCCGCAGCAACGCCAAGGCGAGCGTGACCTACGACGACACCCGCACCAAGCAGCCCACCACGACCGCCTTCGTCGAGGTCAACGGCGCCCGCCACCCGCTCCAGCCTCCGGGGCTGGTCGTCGGGCGCGGCACCGAGGCCCACCTGCGGATCAACGACCCCGGAGTCAGCCGGCGGCACGCCGAGTTCACGGTGGTCAGCCTCCCGGGAGATCCCGGGTCGCTCCGGATCAACGTGCGCGACCTCGGCTCCACCAACGGCATCCTCGTCGACGGCCAGAAGGTCGACAGCGGGCCGGTGCGAAACGGCTCGGTGGTGCGCATCGGCAAGACCGACATCCGGGTCGTCGTCACCGAGGACGAGAGCCCGGACGGCACCGGTGGCGCCGATGTCTGAGCTGACCCTGCTGCTGATCCGGTTCGCCTACCTGGCCATCCTCTGGATCTTCGTGCTCAGCGCGATCTCGGTGATCCGCTCCGACATGTTCGGCGCCCGCGCCCCCGAGACCGCCCGGGCCGGGGAGGGACGCGGCGGGCGCACGAAGCAGCCCCGGCCGGGCCGCCGGCGCAAGGCGCCCACCCACCTCCTCGTCCTGGAGGGCTCGAGCGCCGGGCAGCGCGCCGAGCTCGACCAGGCGCCGATCCTCATCGGCCGCGGCACCGACGCGGCGATCCGCCTCGACGACGACTACGTCTCGACCCGCCATGCACGGGTGGCGGCCAGCGGCGACCAGTGGTTCGTGGAGGACCTCGGCTCCACCAACGGCACGTACGTCGGGGCCGCGCGCATCACCCAGCCCACCACCATCACCCTCGGCACCCAGATCAGGATCGGCAAGACGATCCTCGAGCTGAGGAAGTGATGGCCGACCAGCCCGACACGCCCGCCGGGGCGGGGATCGATCCTGCCGACGAGACGCACGAGCAGCCCGCGGTCGAGCCGGCGCCGGACGCCCCGACCCCGGGCAGCGGCGGCCTCATGCTCCGCTACGCCGCGCTCTCCGACGTCGGCCGGGTCCGTAAGGACAATCAGGACTCCGGGTACGCCGGCCCCTGGCTGCTGGCGATCTGCGACGGGGTCGGCGGAGCCGTCCGCGGAGACATCGCGTCGAGCGAGGTCATCATCTGGATCCGCCGCCTCGACAGACCGCCGGGCTCCGGCGCGAACGGCACGAACGGCACGACCCCGGTGGACGACGACCCCCTGGCCCGGGTCGGCGGCGCCCTCCAACGCGCCCACGACCGGATCGCCGACATCGTCGACCAAGACCCGTCCCTCAACGGCACCAGCACCACGGCGACGGTCGGCCTGTTCACGGGCTCCCGGCTGGCCGTCGGCCACCTCGGCGACAGCAGGGCCTACCGGCTCCGCGGCCGCGAGCTGACCCAGCTCACCAAGGACCATACGTTCGTCCAGACCCTCATCGACGACGGCCGGATCACCGAGGTGGAGGCGCGGACCCACCCGCACCGCAACCTGATCCTCAAGGCCCTCGACGGCAGCAGCCACGCCGAGCCCGACCTCTTCTACGTCGACCTCGAGGCCGGCGACCGGCTGCTCCTCTGCAGCGACGGCGTGCTCTCGCTGACCGATGTCCGCGTCGCCGACATCATGGGCACCGGCACCCCCGACCACGTCGTGGTCGAGCTCATCCGCGCCGCACTCGACGCGGGCTCCAACGACAACATCACCTGCGTCGTCGCCGATGTCGTCGACGCAGGGCTCGTGGCCGGTGCCGAGAACGGATCGACGACCGACCAGCCGCTCCTCGTCGGCGCCGCCGCGGACCTGCCCCGGCGGCGTACGTCGGGCTCCCTGGCCGGGATGTTCCGTGGTCACCGGACTGGCGATACCGGCGAGATCGAGCCGGTCCAGGCCGAGCTCCCGGAGGGTGTCGACTTCGCCATCGACTCCGACCCGCCGATCGACCCCGAGACCTTCCGCTACGCACCGCGGCCCCCCGAGCGGTTCGTCTGGCTGCGGCGGCTGTTCGTGCTGATGGTCGTCGTGGGCCTGGTCTGGATGGCCGGTGCGGCCGCGTGGGCGTGGAGCCAGCGGCAGTTCTACGTCAACGACGACCAGGGGGTCGTCACGATCTACCGCGGCCTCAACGCCGAGGTGCCCGGGGTCGAGCTCTCCCATCCGTTCGAGGCCTCCAATGTCGAACTCGAGCGGCTCTCCGACTACGACGCCGGGCAGGTGCGCGAGGGCATCGATGCCGACTCCCTCTCCGACGCGCGACAGACGGTCGCCAACCTTGCCGACCGCCAGGATGCGCCATGACCCAGGCCGGCAACCCGCAGAGCACGACCGACAAGGTCCTCGACTTCGTGCACAGGCGCCGGCGGGGAGCCGAGCTCTTCCTGCTCGTGCTCGCGCTCGCCGTGGGGCTGGGGGCGTACGCCGCCGTCGGGCTCGGCGTCGAGGGGAAGATCCCCGCCGACATGCTCGGCTACGGCGGCTGGCTCGCCGGGCTCACCGTCGTCGCCCATCTCGCGGTGCGCTTCTGGGCGCCGTACGCCGACCCGGTGCTACTGCCCGTCGTCGCCGCCCTCAACGGGCTCGGTCTCGCCGTGATCCACCGGCTCGACCTCGCCTACGAGGTGCAGGGGCGAAAGGACGACTTCGCCCAGCAGCAGCTCACCTGGATGACGCTCGGCGTCATCCTCTTCGTCGGGGCCCTGCTCGTCATCCGCGACCATCGCACCCTCCAACGCTTCACCTACACCAGCGGTCTCGCCGCGATCGTGCTGCTGATCCTGCCGCTCGGCTTCGACGACGTGAACGGCGCGAAGATCTGGGTGTTCATCGGCCCGTTCAGCCTGCAGCCGGGCGAGATCGCCAAGGTGCTGTTGGTCGTCGCCTTCGCCGGATACCTCGTCACCCACCGCGACGCGCTCGCCCTCGCCGGCCGCCGGCTGCTGTTCATCGACCTGCCGCGCGGTCGCGACCTCGGGCCGATCATCGCGATGTGGCTGGTCAGCCTCGGCATCCTCGTCTTCGAGCGCGACCTCGGCTCCAGCCTGCTCTACTTCGGACTGTTCATGGTGATGATCTACGTCGCCACCGAGCGGCCCGGCTGGCTCTTCGTCGGCGGAGGCCTCTTCCTCGGCGGCGCCACGGCGCTGTACGTCGTGGCAACGAAGTTCGGCATCCTCGCCCACGTCCGCAATCGCGTCGACTTCTGGCTGCACCCGATGGAGTACTACGACCAGCGACCCGGCAGCGGCCAGCTCGTCGAGGGCATGTTCGGCCTGGGCTGGGGCGGCCTCATCGGCCGCGGCTTCGGCGACGGGCAGCCGCAGCGCATCCCCTACGCCGAGTCCGACTTCATCGTCGCCGCGATCGGCGAGGAGCTCGGGCTGACCGCTGTGATGGCGGTGATCGTGCTCTACGGCCTGATCGTCGAGCGCGCGCTCCGCACCGCCCTCATCTGCCGCGACGGCTTCGGCAAGCTGGTGGCCGCCGGTCTCGCCGGCGTCTTCGCGCTGCAGGTGTTCGTGGTCATCGGCGGCGTCACCCACCTGATCCCGCTCACCGGCCTCACCACGCCGTTCCTGTCCTACGGCGGCTCCTCGCTGATCTCCAACTGGGTGATCATCGCGCTGCTGCTGCGCATCTCCGACCAGGCCCGGCGGCCGATCCCGGTGCTCGACCCCTTGCAGGACCCCGGCGCGGAGGCCGACAGCCAGGACACCCAGGTGGTGAAGCTGTCGTGAACAAGCCGATCCGCACCGTCGCGATCTTCTGCCTGCTGCTGTTCGTCAGCCTGCTGGTCAATGCGACGTACCTGCAGTACGTCGAGGCCGACGATCTCAACAAGAACGCCCGCAACCGGCGGGTGGCCGAGGCGTCGTTCGCCCGCGAGCGCGGGGCGATCCTGGTGGGGCGTGACCCGATCGTCGAGAGCGTGCCGAGCGACGACCGCTACAAGTTCCAGCGGATCTACCGCAAGCCGTTCATGTACGCCCCCTTGACCGGCTACTTCAGCTTCTACACCCAGACCGGCGTCGAGCGGTCGCAGAACGACGTGCTCTCCGGGGACGACTCGCGGCTGTTCGTCACCCGCATCGTCGACCTGCTCTCCAACAAGGGACCCAAGGGCGGGTCGGTGCAGCTGACGATCGACCCCGACGCCCAGCAGGCGGCGTACGAGGGACTCGAGGCGATCGGCCAGGACGTCCAGGGCGCGGTCGTCGCCATCGAGCCCTCGACCGGCAAGATCCTGGCGATGGCGTCCACGCCGAGCTTCGACCCCAACCGGCTCGCCGCGCACGATCCCGACGGCGTCGCCGCGGCCGCCGAGGAGCTGGACGAGAACGACGCCGAGCCGCTGCTCAACCGGGCGATCCAGACCACGCTGCCGCCGGGCTCCACCTTCAAGCTCGTCACCGCCGCCGCCGCTCTCGAGGAGGGCGGCTACACCTCGGCCGACGACCTGGTGCCGGGCGGCCCGTCCTACCAGCTGCCCCAGACCACCGGCGACACCGGCCTCATCGACAACGAGGGCCGTGACTGCGGGCGCGACAAGATCCCGTTCAGCCAGGCGCTGGAGAACTCCTGCAACACGACCTTCCTGGCGCTCGCCGACGAGCTCGGGCTGGCCAAGCTCAAGGACCAGGCGGAGGGCTTCGGCTTCAACAGCGAGTACCTCGACGACCTCCCTCTGCAGGCCGAGTCACGCTTCCCCGACACCCTCGACCGGCCGCAGACCAATATGGCCGGCATCGGCCAGTCGGAGGTCGCCGCCACGCCGCTGCAGATGGCGATGGTGGCGGCCGGCATCGCCAACGGCGGCGTCGTGATGAAGCCGTACGTCGTGGACACGGTGACCTCGCCGGAGCTCGACGTGATCGCGCAGACCGAGCCGAGCGCCCTGTCGAAGGCGATGGAGCCCGACAACGCGGCCGTGCTCACCGAGATGATGGTCAACACCGTCCAGTCCGGCACCGCCACGGGCGCGGCGATCCCCGGCATCGAGGTCGCCGCCAAGACGGGTACGGCGCAGAGCACACCGTCGCGGCCGCCGTACGCCTGGTTCACCGCGTTCGCTCCCGCGATCGACCCGCAGGTCGCCGTCGCGGTCGTCGTCCAGTCGAGCACGACGCCGCGGGAGTCGATCGGCGGCAACTTCCTGGGCGCCCCGATCGCGAGGTCGGTCATGGAAGCGGTGCTGCGATGACATTGCACTTCGTTGGTCGACCCGACGTGAGGGACGAGCGTCGTGTTGAGACCACGCCATGGGGGAACCGGCAATGTGGAAGGCAGGTGAGGGCCGATGCGTGATCCAGTGGTCGTCGGCGGTCGCTACGAGCTCGGCGAGCTCCTCGGCCGCGGCGGCATGGCCGAGGTCCGCAAGGGCATCGACACCCGGCTCGGGCGCGCCGTCGCCGTCAAGCGCCTGCGCACCGACCTCGCGAGCGACTCGACCTTCCAGGCCCGCTTCCGGCGTGAGGCGCAGTCCTCGGCCTCCCTCAACCATCCGTCGATCGTCGCCGTCTACGACACCGGCGAGGAGTGGTCGGAGGACGAGGGGCCGGGCGGCGCCGGCGTGGCGCAGCCCTACATCGTCATGGAGTACGTCGCCGGCCGCACCCTGCGCGACATCCTCAAGGAGGGCCGCAAGATCCTCCCCGAGCGGGCCCTGGAGATCACCGCCGGCGTCCTCTCCGCACTCGACTACTCCCACCGCGCCGGGATCATCCACCGCGACATCAAGCCCGGCAACGTGATGCTCACCCCCACCGGCGACGTCAAGGTGATGGACTTCGGCATCGCCCGCGCCATCTCCGACGCCAGCGCCTCGATGACCCAGACCGCAGCCGTCGTCGGCACCGCGCAATACCTCTCCCCCGAGCAGGCCCGCGGCGAGACCGTCGACTCCCGCTCCGACGTCTACTCCACCGGCTGCCTCCTCTACGAGCTGCTGACCGGGCGGCCGCCCTTCCTCGGCGACTCCCCGGTCGCGGTCGCCTACCAGCACGTCCGCGAGCCCGCGCAGCCGCCGAGCGACTTCGACACCGAGATCCCGCCGGAGATCGACGCGATCGTCATGAAGTCGCTGGCCAAGCGGGTCGAGGACCGCTACCAGTCGGCGGCGGCGATGCGCAGCGACATCGATCGCTATATCGCCGGCCGGCCCATCCAGGCGCCCATCGCCGGCGCGGCCGCCACCACGATGCTGCCTTCGCAGTCGGCCGAGCAGCCCCGGCAGCCGGCGTTCCCGAGCCAGCACGCCGGCCCCTCGGCGTACTCCGAACAGACGTACGCCGGGCAGCCGGCAGCCACCTCGACGACCGGTGCCCTTCCGCCCGTGGACCGCGGCGAGCCGGAGCGGAGCCGCACGGGCCTGTACGTCTTTCTCGCGCTGCTCCTGGTCGTGCTGGTCGTCGCGGGCTACTTCCTGATCCCGAAGCTCTTCCCGCCCGACGACGAGACCGTGCCCGTGCCGAGGCTGGTCGGGATGACGGAGGCGCAGGCGGAGGCCGCGCTCGCCGATGCCCAGCTCGTGGAGGGCGACGTCGACTACCAGGAGAGCGAGGACGGCGACCGCGACCGGGTCATCGACCAGTCGCCGGGTGAGGGTGAGGTGCTGCCACCGGACTCCGAGGTCGACTACACGGTCTCCACGGGCGCGCCGATGGTCAGCGTGCCCCCGATCATCGGCCTGCCGCGCGAGCAGGCGCGGGTGCAGCTCGAGCAGGCGGGACTGGAGGCGAGGTTCCAGACCGAGGAGTCCGACGAGCCGCGCGGTCAGGTGCTCTCGAGCACTCCGGCGCCCGGCGAGTCGGTGCCGGAGCAGACCGTCGTCACGCTGAGCGTCTCCGACGGCCCCTCCAAGGTGCCCGGCGTGCTCGGGAGGACCCAGGAGCGGGCGGAGTCGATCCTGCGCGACGCCGGCTTCGAGGTTTTCGTGACCGAGGACGGCAGCTCGACCGAGCCCAAGGGCACCGTCGTCGGGCAGAACCCGTCGCCCGGCAGCGAGGCCGACTCCGGCTCCACCGTCACGATCGTGGTGTCGACCTTCGAGGAGCCCACGCCCACCCCGACGCCGACCCCCCCGGTCCCCACAGAGACCCCGACCATCCCCCCCACCGCGACCCCCCAGCGCTGACCTCCAGCGCCGAGTCGGCACGTCGTTGCGCCGTACGACCGTCGAGCCGAATCACACGCCTGTAGTTCTCCCCAGCCTTCTCCACAGCTGTGGAACCGGCTCCGCCTCGAGGTCGAGTGCTCGAGTGGCTGCTCTCCGGGCGGGCCCAGCACTCGACCTCGGAGCGGCTACTCCCAGCGGGTCGCGTAGGCGAAGCCGACGGCCATCAGGCCGATGCCGAGCACCAGGTTGTACTGACCGAGGTCATTCATGACCGGGACCTTGGAGGGGTCGTCGCTGACGACGTAGAAGGTGCAGATCCACAACAGGCCGACGATGAAGCAGGAGAGCATGCTGACGACGACCCCGCGGCCGCGGCCGAGCGGCGTACTCGGGTGCGCGGCGACGGTCAGGCCGATGAGGGCGAGACCGAAGCCGAGGATGTAGTTGAGGTTGACGCCCTTGAAGTCGCGGAGCGTGTCGAAGACCTTGGGTCCGCCGGGCTGACCGTCAGCGCCCGGCCGGACGACCGTGTAGTAGTAGACGACCCAGGCGATGCCGAGCGCGAAGAGCAGCAGCGCGACCAGGAACCGCACGCTGAAGCGCGATTCGGCGGCCGGGCCTCGATCAGCGGCCTTGGCGGTGGCTTTCGACAACGGGGGTCACTCCTGCACTCGGTGGACATGCGTTCGGCGATTGCCGCGGGGACTAGCGTAGACGCATGCCCGACGCACCCCCGCCCGCACCCACTGCCGGTGAAGCGGGCCACGCCGGGCATCGTGGCGGCGTACGACGCCCGACCAAGTGGCGGCTCGGGTCGGCCGTCGTGCTGCTCATCGCGGCGGTGCTGGCCATCACCAGCCAGGCCAGCAGCGACGGGGCCGACCTGCGGCCCGGCCGCTACACCGACCTCGCCTCGCTGGTGAAGAACGAGAGCACGCGCGTGGAGCGTCAGCAGCAGCGGGTACGAGAGCTCGAGGCCGAGGTCGAACGGCTGACCGCGGACGTCAGCGACCCGGCGGTCGAGAAGGCGGAGGGGTTGGCCCGGGCGGCCGGAGAGCCGGCCGGCATGAGGCCGGTGACCGGCCCGGGGGTCACCGTGGTGCTCTCCGACGCGCCGCCCGACGTCATCAACTCGAGCAGTATCGACATCAACCGGTACGTCGTGCACCAGCAGGACATCCAGGCCGTCGTCAACGCGATGTGGAACGGCGGCGCTCGCGCCGTCACCGTGCAGGGCAAGCGCATCGTGTCCACGACCGGCATCAAGTGCGAGGGCAACTCGGTCACCCTCGAGGGGGTCCCGTATCCCCAGCCCTACACGATCTCGGCCGTCGGTGACCAGGCCGAGCTCCTCGCGGCACTCGAGACCGACCCGGCGGTCACGTACTTCCGCGCCGACGCCGCCGACCCCTCGATCGGCGTCGGCTGGGCCCTCTCCACCCAGATCTCGTTCACCGCACCGGCGTACGACGGTCCGCTGGGGATGTCCTACGCCAGGGTGGCCCGCTAGCGATCGCCGCCCCGCCAGGGCAGCAGCTCAGCCGAGCGTCGCCGAGCGCAGGACGATCGCGGCGACCGTGGCCAGCACCACGGCACCGATGCCCAGCGACTGGACCAGCGCCCGCTGGTTGCGCGGGCTGAAGAGGAGCACCAGTGCGATCAGCACGCCGCCGGCGAAGCCGCCGACGTGCCCCTGCCAGGAGATGCCGGGCACGACGAACGTGATCGCCCCGTTGATGGCCAGGAAGGTGAGGACGCCCTGGACGTTGCCGCCGACCTTGAGCACCAGGATCAGGATCGCGCCCATCAGGCCGAACACCGCGCCCGAGGCGCCGAGCGTCAGCTGGGTGGGGTCGGCGAACCAGTAGACGACCGCCGAGCCGGTCAGCGCTGAGCCGAGGTAGAGCGCGAGGAAGCGCACCCGGCCGATCGCCAGCTCGAGCTGCGGGCCGAGGAAGTAGAGCGCCAGCATGTTCCCGGCGATATGCCAGACCTCGACATGCGTGAAGGCACTGGTGATCAGCTGCCAGTAGGCACCGCTGTCGACCCCCGGCACCCAGCTGCCGTCCGCGCCGAACGAGCACACGGCCTCGGTGCCGACCCGGGGGTAGTAGCTGCCGGGCTCGGCGATCGAGTCGCACCGGCCGACCGGGATCAGCGACAGCAGGTCCACCAGGCGGCTCGCACCCCGCCCGGTCGCCTGTATCACCAAGAAGACGGCGACATTGAGCGCGATCAGGACGTACGACGTGAGCGAGGGGTTGGCGGATCGCTCACCGCCGTACGGCGTACGCCCCGAGCGGGTCTCCTTGCGCCCCTCGGCGACACACGACGGACACTGGAAGCCGACCGCCGCGTCGCGCATGCAGTCGGGGCAGATCGGCCGGCCGCAGCGCTGGCAGCTGATGTAGGTCTCGCGGTCGGGGTGCCGGTAGCAGGTGGGCGCCCCGACCGGTGGATGATCTGTCAATGCTGGGCCGGCTTCTCTCGGTGTCTCTGCGGATGTCGCTGCGGTCGCCGTCGAGGTCGCTCGGTCAGCCGCTGAGCTCGACCGACTCGATGACGACCGGCTCGACCGGGCTGTCGCCGGGGCCGATCGCGGTCGTCGCGATCGCGTCGACGACATCACGGGAAGCCTGGTCGGCCACCTCGCCGAAGATGGTGTGGCGGTTGTTGAGGTGCGGCGTCTTGCCGACGGTGATGAAGAACTGCGAGCCGTTGGTGCCCGGGCCGGCGTTGGCCATGGCCAGCAGGTAGGGACGGTCGAACTGCAGCTCGGGGTGGATCTCGTCGGCGAAGGTGTAGCCGGGACCGCCGCGGCCGTCGCCGCGCGGGCAGCCGCCCTGGATCATGAAGCCGTCGATCACCCGGTGGAAGGTGAGCCCGTCGTAGTAGGGCTCGCCACTCCGCCCCGCGTCGTCACGGTAGTCCTTGCTCCCCTCAGCCAGGCCGGCGAAGTTGGCGACCGTCTTGGGCGCGTGGTTGGGGAACAGGTTGAGGACGATGTCGCCACGGTTGGTCTTGAGCGTGGCCTGCTGCTCTGACATGCGCTGCCTTTCTGGGCAAACTGCTTCTGGGCAAACTCTCTCTGGGCGGACGTCGCTGACCGAGTCCTCTATGGGAGGTCTCTGGGAACGGCCTGCTTGTCCCCCCGATCTTGCCACCCCGGGCCGCACGACCACGATGCTGGTGGCCGACGCTCGGGCCGGCGTGGTGAGATGGAGGTAGCACGCCGACCAGAGAGGCCCCCGCCATGCGTTTGCGCAAGAAGAAGACCTTCCTCGACCAGGCCACGGACAAGCTGTCTGCCGGCGCCGAGTTCGCCCTGGAGACTATTGAAGAGGCGATCCACCAGGCCAGGGACAGCGCCGGACCCGCCCTCACCGAGGCGCGCGAGAAGGCCGCGCCGCTCATCACCGAGGCGCGAGAAAGGGCCGTGCCCGTCATCGCCGAGGCGCGAGACAGGGCCGCGCCGGTGATCTCCGACGCGCGCAAGAAGGCCGCGCCGATGCTGGCCGAGGCGAGGCAGCTCGCCGGCGAGAAGGCGGCCGCGGCGGCCGAGCTCGCCCGCGACCAGGCCGTCCACGGAAGGGCGGTGGCCGGCGCGAAGCTCGCCGAGATCGCCGAGCACGCCGGCAGGCCGACCAAGAAGAAGGGCGGCACGCTCAAGAAGCTCCTCCTCCTCAGCGGCGTGCTCGCCGCGGCCGGCGCCGTCGCCAGGTTCCTCCTCGAGCGCAAGTCGGCCGACAACTGGCAGGCGTCGTACGTCCCCGACCCCCCGGCAGGGGCCGCGGCGGCCGACGAGGACGACGGGCCGACCAATGACGAGCCGGCCACCGGCGAGTCGACCACCGACGAGCCGTCCACCGACGACCCGGGCGGCGCCGACCCAGCGGAGGCGGCGTCCGACTCCACCGAGGAGCCCCACCAGCCCACCACCCCCGACGACCCCGCCGAGGTCGTCGACGTGGACGAGGCGGCCACGCCCGGCGAGCGGAGCTGAGTCTCCGTAGTCAGACAGGCACAACCCGCCCCTGCGGATCGCAGGCCCGCCTGGGACGCGGCTCGGGAGCGGGTTGTGCCTGTCGGTCTACGCGGTCGCCTCGTCCTGCTCGGTGATCCAGGCGTCGATCCGCTCCCACCAGCCGAAGAGCCACTCGATGCGAGCGTCGCGACCATCGGGGATCTCCGAGCGCGGCACGGTCCACCAGCGCATGACGATCCTCTTGTCCATCGGCAGCTCGCGCCACACGTCGCCGACCGTGAGCACGTGGTCGAGGCCGGTGTGACCGACGAGGACCACGTCGGCGTCCGGCGCGGCGTCGAGCGCAGCCAGCACGCCGCCCGGCCGCGGAGCGAGCACGTTGGTCATCCGCTCGGCGCGCTGCGCCATCTTCTCCAGTCCCAGCCTGCGGAGCTTGTCGATCGCCCGCTGACGGCGCTCTGGGGTGAAGTTGCCGCCCTCGGGGAAGATCACGAAAGCGTCGTTGTCGTCGAGCCCGGTCGCCAGGGATGCGATCTGCGACTCGACGTCCTGGCCCTCCTTTGGGTTGGGCGAGATGAACCTCGCCGGCAGGCGGTGCAGGATCGTGCCGATCGCGGGGTCCCAGGCGAGGGTGTCCTTGAGTACGACGCGCGGCTCGCGGTGGTAGCCGTGCATGAGCGCGTTCATCAGCGTGAACGAGTCACCCGGCCCGGCGTGCCGGCAGCAGACGAGCAGCGGCCGCCCCGGATGCGCGTCGGGCGTGGGGCCGGTCGTGACGACGGTCAGCTTGAGCACCCGCTTGGCCTCGCGGAAGAACACCCAGAGCGTGCCCTGCACGAGGTCGTAGTGCAGCCCCTCCCAGTACGGCGTACGGATCCGCCAGCCGAAGCCCGATGCCAGCCAGTAGCCGAAGAGCACCACCAGCAGGATCGCCTCGCACGTCGCGTAGAGCATCGCCACCCACAGCAGCCGCGGCACCCGCCACCGCCCGGGCACCAGCGGCGACAGCGCGCAGGCCGCGATCGCCCACAACGGCAGGGTCAGCCACAGCAGAGCGACGAGTACGACGACCGTGGGCGCGAGCACCACCCGCCGCATCCACCGCAACGTCATACCTTCTCCCAGCTATCGATGGGAGAAGGTAGGACGTCCGGGTGAGTCATCCGGACCGCCCGAGCCCGTGCTCCTCGAGATACGCAACGGACGCCGCGTAGGTCTGGTCGATCCTGGTCTGCACACGCGAGAAGTCGCGGTAGGCGAAGACGGAGTCGTCGCGGCTCGACGTACCGGCGGCGGGCAGCACGTGCGCCTCGACACCGGCCGGCAGCTCGGCCAGCTCGCGCACGAACCGGTGCCGGCGCGCGATCTCGAAGGACACCCGCGCCACCTCCCACGGCCGGCCCGGCACGGTCAGCGGCCGGTCGAGGCGCCCGACCTGGAGGACGTAGACCACGTCGGCGCCGAGCTCGACGGCGCGGCCGAGAGGCACCGAGTTGACGATGCCTCCGTCGAGGAAGTGCTCGACGCCGTAAGGGGTCTCGACGCGCGCCGGTGGCAGCAGGCCGGGTACGGCGGCGCTCGCGACGACCGCGTCGACCACCGACCCGGTGGAGAACCAGTGCTCCGCCGCGCGCTCGATGCTCGCCGCGCACACCTGAAGACGCACCGCCAGCTCGTCGAAGGTGATGTCGCCGAGCTCCTCGACCAGCCGGGCCTTGAGCGGTCCCGCGGAGTAGATGTGGGTGCCGTGCCTCATCGCCCGGCGGACGGTCCGCAGCGCGGTGTCGCCGTACACGTCTCCCGTCTCGGCCGCGCCCTGCCACAGCTCGACCAGGCGCACCACCACGGACGGGCGCGGGTCACGCGCGACGAAGGCGCCGTTGAGGGCGCCCACGCTCGTGCCGAGCACCAGGTCGGGGATGATGCCTCGCTCCAGCAGTGCACGCAGCATGCCGACCTCGACCGCGCCCAGCACCCCGCCGCCCCCGAGCACGAACGCGGTGGTCACCGAACCGCCCACCCGGTCGAGTGCTGGGCGACGTGGCCGGAGCAGCCACCTGAGCACTCGACCTCGGGACGGGGAGCGGATGGCCGGCCGCCTGTCACGACGTGACCTCGGGGCGCTCTCGCAGCCAGTCGGCCATCCCTGGGACCGCGAACCGGAGCGCCTCGCCCTCGGGAAAGACGGTGCCCTTCTGGATGATCCGATCGCGCAGGTAGGAGAGCGCCTTCGGCGCCTTGCCGAGCCTGTTCGCGACCATCGCCCCGGTCACCCGGGGGTGCTCACCGGACAGGGCGGCGAGCGCGGCCAGATACTCCCGCTCCCGCTCCGAGGAGTCATCCCAGCGCGCGGCGTACAACCCTTCGGCCAGCTCCTCGTCTGCCGCGTCGATCGCCGGACCGGCGTGGACCCGCTCGATGGACCGGCTGCCGGCAGAGACCCGCCAGGCGTGATGTCCCATCAGCTGCACCGCGTAGGGATAGCCACCCGAGGCCTCGGCAAGCATGCGTGCTGCGTCATCGGTCATCGGCCTGCCCGCCGCCCTGGCGGGTGCCTGCAGGGCCTCCGTCGCCGCCCCGCGGTCGAGCATCCGGAGCGTCTGCCACTCGGCGCGTTCGAGGTAGGTCACTCCTCGGTGCGTGCTCCGGATCGTAGGCAGCCCGGCGAGGATCACCACCAGTGGCCAGCCGTCAGGAACGTGCTGCTGAAGGGTCGCTGCGAGATCGCCCAGGTCGGCCCGAGCGGCCAGCTGCAGCTCGTCGACGGTGAGCAGCACCCCCGCGCCGTGCTGCGCCGCGGCCTCGCAGGCCTCCGACAGCGCCGCTTCGAGGGGCAGCACGGGATCATCACCGACGGGGCGGGCGGCGCGGGAGATCTCGACGCTTCCCCCGACACCAAGCACCGTGGCACGTACGGTCGCGCCGGTCACGGTCAGACTCGCTCCCGGCTTCGTCTGGCGGTACAGGTCTCGCACCGCGAGCAGCCGCTCGATCAGCTGCGGGACGAACGACGCATCCGGACGGACCTCGACCGGTGCGGTCAGCCAGGAGTGCTGGTCGGCGGCCCGGGCCGCGGCCTCGCCCAGGATCACGGTCTTGCCGACGCCGCGGCTGCCGGTCAGCGCCAGTGGCCTTGGGGTCCGGCCGTCGAGGGCGGCGATCGCGAGCACCTCGTCGATCGAGTCGAGCACCCGGTCGCGGCCCGCGAGGGCGAGCGGTGTCTGGTTGAATCCCGGCCGGTAGGGGTTGGGCACTCGCTTCGCCACAGTCCGACTCTAGGGTCGTCTAGCGTGTCTAGCAACAACTAGCATCAGCGAGGGGACTTGCCTACTGTCACTCCTTTCCCAGGTTCACCTGGGACGTTGGCACTGGACCCAGGTTGCAGGGTGGGTGAGGTGACTCCATCCCAGGTGAACCTGGTGTGCGAGGGGCGACCCATCGCCGGCCCACTCAGGCCAGCTCGGGGTGCTCGGTGCGGAGCCGGTCGGCGACCTGCCGCTCGACCCAGAAGATCAGCAGCGGCACCAGGCCGGCCGCCAGCATCAGCACTGTGAACTGCGTCGACCAGCCAGCGCGACGGGCGAGCAGGAAGGCGACGACCACGTAGACCATGAAGACCCAGCCGTGCGCGACCCACAGGATCGAGGCGTCCTCGCCGAACGACTGCGCGCTCCCGCCCTCGGCCGCGAGGTACTTCAGCGGCGCGGCGACCAGGCCGCAGAAGGCGAGCAGGACGCCGACGATCATGGCCAGCACCCGGTAGGCGGTGAAGAGGTTGCGCACGCGGGTCAACCTACCGAGTCAGCGCGCGTGCTCCGCTTGGCGCCATCGCCGTCGCCCTCGGCGACATCGCCCTCGGCGCCGTCGCCGTCGGGTACCTCGGCCCCCTCGTCGCCGTCGCCCTCGGGTACGTCGGCCTCCTCGTCGGCGTCGCCGTCCGCGTCCTCCTCGCGCACGTCGCGCACCCACCGCCACCACGCATAGACCGCGAACAGTGCGAAGACCCACCACTCCAGGGCGTAGAGGAGGTTGCGGATCGAGGTGAAGGCGCCGACCGGGGGCAGCTGGTCGAGGGTCGCGGGCTCGAGGCCCTCGGTCGCGACCTCGGCGCCGTCGCCGGCGGTCGATGACCGGTCAGCGATGACGAAGGCGCCGTAGAGGTCCTGAGAGAGCCGCTGGGCAGCGTCGGCCACCCGCAGCTGGGGCACGACGTCGTCGGCGCGGTCGGGGTCGGGCTCGGTGGAGCCCTCCCCGGGCTGGAGCCAGCCGGTGAGCTCTCCGGAGCCGGTCGGGGCGGGCGGCGCGGAGTCCGGGTCGGCCGTCCACCCGCGTACGACGAGCAGCGCCGACCCGGTCTCCTCGACCTCGATCGGGGTGACGACCCAGTAGCCGTCGCGCCCCTCGGCCTCGCGGCCGGAGACGTAGAACGTGGCGTCGGGCAGCCACGAGCCCGCGACGATCGCAGGCCGTCCGACCGCGTCGGCCGGGAACGGGTCGTCGGGACCGATCAGGTCCGTGACCGGCAGCGGCGACTTGTCGGTCAGGTCGACCGCGGCCTCCGCACGACGCGTCTGCCACGCGTCGTACTGCCAGACGCCCATCGCCACCGCGGCCGCCGCGCACACCAGCGCGAGGAGGTGGATCGGCCAGTGCCGTGGAGCAAGCAGCACCGAGGCGGGCGCGAGCGGGCGGGGCACGCTGCAAGGGTAGATGCCGGTCCGATCGTCTGGTGTCGGCTGCCATGACCCAGGCAGCCACGGCCGGCACCGACGTCGAGTGGTTCTCCGGCCGCTTCGCGGCGATGGCCGACAACATGGGGCGCGCGCTGCTCGGCAAGGAGCATGTGATCCGGCTGACCCTCACCTGCCTGCTGAGCGAGGGACACCTGCTGCTGGAGGACCTGCCCGGCACCGGCAAGACCATGCTCGCGCGGGCGCTCGGCAACACGGTGCGGGGCAGTCACGCGCGGATCCAGTTCACCCCCGACCTGCTCCCCTCGGACGTCACCGGCGTCACCGTCTACGACCAGCACAAGGGCAGCTTCGACTTCCACCCCGGGCCGATCAGGCCCTCGCCATCGCCGGCGTCGCGGCTGAGTCCACCCGAGACTCAACCCCCGACGCTGAGTCCCCCCGAGACTCAGGCCGCAGCGAGCCGCTCATCCGGCTCGCCGGTGTCGCGGACTCGGCGATCTACGGCCGCGGCGAGGCCGACGCCGACGCAGCTCGCGCCTACTGGGTCGAGTCACTCGAGCAGGTCCGCCTCCTCGGCGCCGGCCTCCCCGGCTGGCGGCGCTGGCTGGCGATCCTCACCCCACGCTCCCTCTTCCGCTCCTGAGGGACTCGCTCGTCCGACTCATCGCTCCCGCCCGGGACGCGGCAGACCCAACCAGCCAAGCTATGCCTTGCTCGACACCGAGCAAGGCGCGCAGCACACCTACAGACCGGTGGGCTCGGGGAGGAGGCGGACGTCGTTGCAGACGCCGAAGGGAAGTACGTCGGCGAAGGTCACCGTGGCGGCGCGGATCGGGTCCTTCACGTGCATCGTGATCCGGTCGCCCTCGATCACCGGCTCGCCGAACGCCTTCCCCACCGACAGGACGCCGGCCGACGACCCGCCCTTGATCGGCCCGCCCGTGATTGACCAGTCCTGGAGCAGGGCGGCCCGCTCGGCGAGGTCGTCACGCGGCGTCGGGAGCCAGCCGGTGGCCTCGTCGCCGACGTAGGAGATGGCGACGAGGTCGACGTCGTCGAGCGCAGCGATGTCGTGCTTGGCCAGGACCGCGGCCTGGTCCTCGACGGTCGCGTCCGGACCGAGCGCTTCGTCGAACGGGATACAGCCGGCGTGCAGGTACGCCGACTCGACGTCCTCGGCGATCAGCTCGGCGACGGCCGGCTCGGTGGCCCATGCCTCTCCGGACACCGCCACCTGGCCCTTGGTGACGAGCTCGGCCGCACGATCGAGCTGCGCGCCGTCGAGCACCCCCACCTGATCGTCGATCGCCCGGCGTACGCCGTCGACTTCCACCCCGTCGCGCAGCTTCAACGCGAAGCCGGAGACACCCTCGCCACCGTCATCGCCCGGCCCGCCGCCGGTGCCACCCTCGTCCACCCAGTGCACCTCCCATTCCACGTCGTCGGCGGTGAAGCCGTAGTCGAGCTCGTACGTCGAGTTGTCCTCGCGGAGGGCGCCGTCGGTGAGCGGCACCGCCTCCTTGCCGGCCCGCTCGAGGAAGGCGAAGCGGTCGGTCATCGGGCTCTGCCCGTCGAGGTCCGCGAAGCCCAGCCGCTCGCGGATCGCCTCCCAGTCGGTGATCGTGACGACCTCAGCCGACCGCGGCACGTGCACCAGGGCACCGTCGAGGGTGGTCCGCACGTCCCGCGTCGTCTCAGAGTCGGGCGCCGACGGAGTCGAGGTCGGCTCGGCGCCGCCCGAGGCCCGGCGTGGCTCCTCCTCGCATCCGCCCCCCCGACGACGGCCAGCGTGAACAGCAGCATCGCTGCGACAGCTCGAGACCTCACGCCGGACAGTCTCCCCCGGATCCGCGGTCGACCAGCAGAACGCCGGCCGCTTCCAGCCCAGCCCCGTCCCTCCACCCCTCCCCGGTCGCCGACAGACGCCGGCAGGTCGAGTGCTCAAGTGGCTGTCCCGCCCGCGTGACCCAGCACTCGACCCCCAGCACTCGACGCCCAGCACTCGACCCCCCTCCGCCCGCCTCGTCGTACCTTGGGAATCATCCCGCCAACGAGATAGTTGAAAGTTCCATGAAACGAATCGGGTTCCTCTCCTTCGGCCACTGGACGCCGTCGCCGCAGTCCAAGACCCGCACCGCTGCGGACGCGCTGCTCCAGTCGATCGACCTCGCGGAGGCGGTCGAGGACCTCGGGGCGGACGGCGCATACTTCCGCGTCCACCACTTCGCCCGCCAGCTCGCCTCGCCGTTCCCGCTGCTCGCCGCCGTCGGCGCGCGCACGAGCCGGATCGAGATCGGCACCGGCGTCATCGACATGCGGTACGAGAACCCGCTCTACATGGCCGAGGACGCGGCCGCGGCCGACCTGATCGCCGGCGGACGGCTGCAGCTCGGCATCAGCCGAGGCTCACCGGAGCAGGTGATCGAGGGCTACCAGTACTTCGGCCACGTCCCCGAGGACGGCGACCACGCGACGATGGCGCGCAACCACACCGGCGTCTTCCTCGACGTCATCGAGGGCAAGCCGTTCGCCGAGCCCAACCCGCGCCCGATGTTCCCCAACCCGCCGGGCCTGCTGCGCGTCGAGCCCTACTCCGAGGGCCTTCGCGAGCGCATCTGGTGGGGCGCCGCCTCCGACGCCACCGCGGTCTGGGCCGCGGAGCAGGGCATGAACCTGATGAGCTCGACGCTCAAGGAGGACGAGTCGGGCGAGCCGCTGCACGTCCAGCAGCGCAAGCAGATCGAGGCGTTCCGTACGGCGTGGGCGGCCGCTGGTCACGATCGCGAGCCGCGGGTCTCGGTCAGCCGATCGATCATGCCGCTGGTCTCCGACCTCGACCGCGCCTACTTCGGACACGAGCGAGGCGACGGCGACCAGATCGGCGTCATCGACAACATGCGCGCGGTGTTCGGGCGCACGTACGCCGCCGAGCCCGACCGCGTCGTCAAGCAGCTCCGCGAGGACGAGGCGATCGCCGCCGCCGACACCCTCCTGCTCACCGTGCCCAACCAGCTCGGCGTCGACTACAACGCCCACATCGTCGAGAGCGTCCTGAAGCACGTCGCCCCCGCCCTCGGCTGGCGCTGACTCCACCCGCCGACCCGTGGGTCAGCGGGTGACTTCCCAGGGGTCGGCGAGCTTGTGCAGCTTCTCCTCGAGTACGCCGCGCTCGGCGTCGTTGCCGCACAGCTCGATGGCCGCGGAGAGCTCGACACGCGCCTCGTCGTAGCGCCGGAGCCGGATGAGCAGCTCACCGCGCACGCTCGGCAGCAGGTGTGAGCGGGCCAGGCCGCCGTCGGCCGCCAGGCTGTCGGTGATCGCGAGCGCCGCGGCCGGTCCACGCTCCGAGCCGCGCCGGCCCGGGGCGACCATCGAGACCGCGACTGCGCGGTTGAGATCCACGATGGGTGAGGGCGCCAACCGGCTCAACGCCTCGTAGAGCAGCACGATCCGCTCCCAGTCGGTCTCGTCGGTCGACGACGCCACCGCGTGGCACTCGGCGATCGCGGCCTGGAGGCCGTAGTAGCCGAGCCCGCGACCGGCTCGCCCCGCCGACGCGAGCGCCGCGCGACCTCGCCGGATCGCGGCACGGTCCCAGCGCCGGCGGTCCTGGTCCGGCAGCAGGATCGGCGCACCGTCGGCCGCCTGCCGCGCCGGGAAGCGGGCCGCGGTCAGCTCCATCAGGGCCAGCAGCCCCTGGATCTCGGGCACGTCCGGCAGCAGCCGGGCCAGGATGCGAGCCAGCCGGATCGCCTCGCGCGCGAGGTCGACGCGCACCAGCGCCGCACCCGACGTGGCCATCGAGCCCTCGGTGAAGATCACGTAGACCACGCTGAGCACCGCGCCGAGACGCTCGGCGCGCTCGTCGGCCGGCGGCACCTCGAAGGGCACCTGGGCCGCGGCCAGGGTCTTCTTCGCCCGGGTGATGCGCGCCTGGGCGGTCGCCGTCGGCACCAGGAACGCGCGGGCGATCTCGTCGCTCGTCAGACCGCCGAGCACCCGCAGCGTCAGCGCCACCTGCGCCTCGGCCGACAGCGCCGGGTGGCAGGAGGTGAAGATCAGCGCGAGCAGGTCGTCGTCGATCTGGTCGGGGTCGAAGAGCACGTCGTCCACCTCCTCCGGGGCCCTGCCGCCCGTCACCGCCTGCCCCTCGTCGAGGTCGCGCGCGAGGGCGGCGTACCTCTCGTCGAGCGCGGCCCGCCGCCGGAAGCCGTCGATCGCCCGCCGCCGGCCGGTCGTCAGCAGCCAGCCGGCGGGCTTGTCGGGTACGCCGTCGCGCGGCCAGGTCACCAGCGCCTCGGCGAGCGCCTCCTGGGCGAGGTCCTCGGCGAGGCCGAAGTCGCCGGTATAGCGGGCCAGCGCGCCGACGATACGGGCGGACTCGATCCGCCACACCGCCTCGACCGCCGCGCGACCCGCCGTACCGTCGCTCATGGACCGCTCATGGACCCGGGCCGGAGGGAGCGCCTCAGACCTGACCGGTGGACTCGCGCCACGCGCGCTCCTTCTTGATCCACTCGTTGTCCTGCGGGAACTCGTCGATGCTCGGCACCCGGCGGATCTCCGCCTTGACGCCCGGGCCCGACAACGGCGCGCGCTTGGCCCACTCGACGGCCTCCTCCTGCGATGCGACGTCGAGGATCCAGAAGCCGTTGAAGAGCTCCTTGGTCTCGCCGTACGGCCCGTCGGTGACGACCGGCGGGGTGGCGGAGTAGTCGACGACGACGCCCGTGCTCGCGTCGTCGAGCCCCTCGGCCGCGACGAGCACGCCCGCGCGGATCAGCTCGTCGTTGAACTTGCCCATCGCGTCCATGACCTCGGTGAAGTCGACGTCCTGGAATGCCGCCACCGACTCGTCGGTCCCGCGCATGATCAGCATGTACTTCATGTTGGTTCTCCTCGTTCGTCCGGGGTCGCTCCTCGACCCTCTCACCCCAAGGTCGAACGGGTCAGCGCCGGATCGACACCGGTTCGAGGATTTCTCGGCCGGCGTCAGGACCGCACGTCATCCGAATCGGGACCTATATATAGGTGCGGATTCGGATGACGTCCCGGCGTCGGGTCCCCGGGGCCCACCGTCGATTCGCGTACGACGAGCCGCCCCACCCGCGCCGGATGCCGCGGCAGCTCTTCGGAGCCGATCATCGCGAGCAGGGTCGCGACGGCCCGGCGGGCGAGCGCCTCCGGATCGAGGTCGACTGCGGTGATCGCCGGCTTGGCGGTCCGGCACTGCTCGGAGTCGGAGCCGGCCACGACCCGCACGTCCTCGGGAACCCTCAGCCCCAGCTCACCGAGGCGCGCACACACCCCGAGGGCGTGCGCTGCCGTCACGCAGTAGTAGCCGTCCGGCGGCTCGGTGTCGGCCCGGTGCGCGGCATCGAGGAGCGTGTCGACGGCCGACCTTCCGCCGCCCTCGCCCTGAACCTCCGGGACCGCGACCGCGCAGCCGGGCTGACCGCGGGTCGCCGTCCACCGCCGGTAGGACTCCGCCGACGTCAGGCACCACTCGTTGCGGTCGGTGCCGTTGACCAGCGCCACCCGCCGCGCACCGGCGGCCTCGAGGTGGTCGAGGACGAGCGTGGTGAGCCGCGGCGCATCGATGCCGATGACATGGCGGGGGTCGCGCGCGTGACCGGGGACATCTCCGACGGTGACGAGGGGGATGCCGGTCGCGGCCAGCATGGCGACGAGCCCGTCGTCCTCCTCCGGCTCGGTGATGACGAAGCCGTCGCAGGCGAGCGCGGCGCCGGGGGCTCCCGGACGGCTCGGGTCGCCCACGAGCATCACGCCGTACCCCCGGCCCATCGCGGCGACCGCGGCGGCGCCGGCCAGACGCAGGAAGTAGTCGACGTCGGCGACGAGATCGATCCGGTCCTCCAGGGAGCGGGCGACGAGGGCGATGACACCCAGCCTGTTGTGCCGCAGACCCTGGGCGAGTGCGTCGGGTCGGTAGCCGAGGGCTGCGGCGGCCTCTCGTACGACGCGGCGGGTCTCGGGCGCGACCTTCCGATTGCCGGAGAACGCGTGCGAGACCGTGGTGGCGGAGACTCCCGCGCGGCGCGCGACATCCTGGATCGTCGGTCTGGACGCATGGGCGACCACGACCCGGACTCTATCCAGGAGCCGCGGCAGACGGGTTGGGCACAAGCCGTCGGTGAACCCCTTATGCAAATCGATTTGCCTCTATATCGTGTCCCGCAGTCTCGGAGCTGGAGTGCCTTTCTGTCACCTGGAGCAGCGATGACCAGTCACGACCCGACGATCGATCCCTCTCGGACCTTGCCCGACAGCGACCGCCCGGGTCATATCGAGACCCACGGGGTCGACTACATCCCGGATTCCGAGCGACACGGCAGGCCACGCGAGCTGTTCACCCTGTGGGCGACGCCCGCCGTCAGCAGCTATCTCGGCATCATCAGCGGCGCCCTGCTGATCGCGTTCGGCCTCGAGCTGTGGCAGGCGCTCGCCGTCACGGTGATCGGCAACCTCTTCGCGATCGCGACCGGGTTCGTGGCGATCACCGGCCCCAGGTCCGGGACCCCCAGCCAGGTCGTCACCCGCGCGATGTACGGCGTCCGCGGCAACCGGGTCGCCATCGCCGTCAACGGCTGGTTCGTCTCGGTGTGCTACATCGCGATCGGCTGGTCGGCCGCGTCGTTCACCGGGTTCTCCCTCGTCGAGCGATTCGGTATCGAGGCGACCGCGCCGGTGAAGATCGTGGTCATCTCCCTCATCGCCGCGCTGACCGTGTTGCTGGCGGTCTACGGGCAGGCGACCATCATCCGGCTCTACGGTCCACTGGCCGCCGTACTCGCGGTCATCTTCCTGGCGGTCGGCGCGTTCGTCTTCGCGGGCGCCGACTACTCCTTCAGCCAGCCAGAGCCGCTCACCGGCGTCGCGAAGTGGTCCACTCTGCTGGCCGGGGTCACCCTCATCGCGTCGGGCCCGCTGTCGTACACGATCAGCTCCGACTTCGCCCGCTACCTGCACAAGGACACCAGCCCGTTCGCGGTCGCCGGCTATACCGCGCTCGGCACCATCCTCCCCGCTCTGGTCGTCGGAGCGGTCGGGGTGCTCGCCGCGACCGCGGTCGACATGAGCGACCCGGAGAAGGGCCTGCGGGCATTCGGCCCCGACTGGCTCCACGTCGTCTTCCTGATGGCCGTCATCGTCGGTGTCATGGCCAACAACACGCTCACCACCTACAGCGCGGGGCTCGCCCTGCAGGCCGTCGGCCTCCGGATCAGCCGGGCGATGGCGGCGCTGGTCACCGGCGTCATCTGCGCCGCGATGACGATGTACGCCCTGCTGGTCTCCAACTTCCTGGCGACGGTGGGCGAGATGCTCTCGCTGATGGTGACGCTCGTCGGGCCGATCATGGCCGTGTACGTCGCCGACATCGTCCTCCGGCGAAACGACTACGACGGGCTGGAGTTGAGTGTGGAGGGCCCGAGCTCCAAGTACTGGTACACCGGGGGTGTCAACCTGGCCGGCGCGATCTCGGTCGTCACCGCCATCGTGCTGTCCCTGCTGTGCGTCTACGCGCCGGGGGTGTTCACCGGCCCGATCGCCACGGCACTCGACGGCTTCGACCTGTCGTTGCCGGTGGGCATGATCGTCGCCGGAGTGCTGTACGCCGTGCTCTACCTCAGGCTCTACGGCCGGCCGGTCGCGTCGGGGTGACCGTCTGGTACCGCGGCGGACGCATCTTCACCGCCGATCCGGCCTTCCCGTGGGCACAGTCGATCGTCGTCACCGACGGTCGGCTGACCTTCGTGGGCGGCGACGACGAGGGGGCGGCCGCGGCCGCCGGCGCTGCGGAGGTCGTCGACCTCGGCGGCGCACTGGTCCTGCCGGGCTTCGTCGACGCCCACACCCATCTGCTCGGAATGGGCGAGGCGACCACCCAGCTCCCACTCAGCGGCGCCGCCGACCTCGCCGACATCCAGGACCGGTTGCGCGTCTACGCCGCGGCCCACCGGGATGCGCCGCGGCTGCTCGGCAACGGTTGGCTCTACCCGGCGCTCGGTGGCGGTGAGCCGCACCGCGACCTGCTCGACGCCGTCGTACCTGATCGTCCGGTGTATCTGGCCGCCAACGACCAGCACAGCTCGTGGGTCAACTCCGCGGCTCTCGCCGAGCTCGGCATCGACGCGCGGACCCCGGACCCGATCGGCGGCGAGATCGTCCGCGACCCGGTGACCGGCGAGGCCACCGGCCACCTCCAGGAGATGGCCTCCCTCGGGCTGATGCGGGACTTCCTCGACTCGACGGTGACACCGGCCGACCGCGATGCGGCGTTGGCCGCGGCCTTCTCGCACTACCTGGCCGACGGGGTGACAGCGGCCGTGGACATGGGGCTCAACGAGGACGACCTCGCGGCGCTCGAGCGGGCCGTCGTCGACGGCCGCCTGCCGCTGCGGGTGGCCGGGCACTGGCTGGTCCCGCGGGCCGCCACCGAGGCGGAGAACCTGGCGCAGGTCCGGGTGGCCGCCGACCACTCCTCTCGTCTCGACTCGCCCTGGCTGCGGGTGGTCGGCATCAAGATCATGGTCGACGGCGTCATCGACTCCTGCACCGCCGCGATGCGCGCCCCCTTCTCCGACGGGTCACACCCCGGTCCGATCTGGGACCGCGAGGCTCTCGTCCCGGTGGTGATCGCAGCCGACGCTGCTGGGCTCCAGGTCGCCGTCCATGCGATCGGCGACGAGGCCTCCGGCATCGCGCTCGACGCATTCGAGGCGGCGATCGCCGCGAACGGGCCTCTCGATCGCCGTCATCGGGTCGAGCACCTCGAGACGGTCACGCCGCAGAACGTCGCCCGGCTCGCGCGGCTCGGCGTCGTCGCCTCGATGCAGCCGGTGCACAGCGATCCGGCGATCCAGGAGAACTGGCGAGCGATGCTCGGGGACGACCGCGTCGAGCGCGGCTACCCGTGGCCGGAGTTCAGCGAGGCCGGGGGCGTGGTCGCCTTCGGGACGGACGCGCCGACGGCGCCGCACCCGCCGCTGCCCAATATGTTCATCGCCACGACGCGGCGCTCCGCCATCGACCCGACGCAGCCGCCGAACCTGCCGAGGTACGCGCTCCCGCTGGCCGAGGCGATCGGCCACGCCACCCGCGACGCCGCCTTCGCCTGCCGCTGGGACCACCTGACCGGACGGCTCGCCCCCGGCCTGGCCGCCGACTTCGTCGTCCTCGACGCCGACCCGTTCATCGCCGGCCCCGACTCGCTCCTCACCACCCGGGTCGCGCGCACCGTGGTGGGCGGCGAGGTCCGGTACGGCGCCTGAGTCCGTCCCCCGGACGTCATACCTTCTCCCATCTATTTTGCTGGGAGAACGTATGACGTCCCGAGAGGGCTGAATGGCCCTCAGCTCTGCTGCTGCGGGAGGAAGGAGGCGGCGGTCAGGCGGGCCACCCAGTCGGCGTACTCGTCGGCGGTCCAGCCGTCATCGAGGACCAGACGGCGGTAGCCAAGCGGATCCATCAGCAGTGACGCCATGGCCGCCGCCCGCTCCATGCTCAAGTCGCCGCGGAGCGCTCCCAGGCTGTGGAGCTGCTCGACGAAGGCCCTGGCTCCGCCCAGACGGTTGTGCTCGGAGATCGCGCTGAGCGCTGCGGCCTGGTCGTCGACGTCGGCCGCCGCGGTGAGCACCGGATGGAGCAGGGCGAGCCGAGCGGCGATGCCGGTGACCATGTGCGCCCACAGCACCACCGCCCGCTGCGGGTCCGTCTCCTGCGCGAGCTCACGGATCACGGGCCGCGCGCCGAGCGACACCGGCTCGTCGTCGCCCACCAGCGCCCAGTCGATGGCCAGCTTGAGCAGGCCGACCTTGCCGCCCACCGAGGTGAAGACGGTCTTGCGGCTCACTCCCGCATGCTCCGCGATGGCGTCCACCGTGGTGCCGGCGTAGCCGCGCTCGACGAAGAGCGCGGCACCCGCCTCGACGATCGTGCGGCGTGTTGTCCGCGCCTGCTCCTCGCGCAGCGAGGACCGGTAGGAACGTTTCGCTTCTGCCACTTGACAAACCTCCGCATCGGAGTAACTCTCAGTGTAATGATTCTATCACTAGTGTAGCGGAGGCTCGTCATGCACGTTCTCGTTGTCGGCTCCGGTCCCGCCGGACTCATCCTGGGCGCGGCCCTCGCCGGGCGTGGCCACCACGTCACCTCCGTGGACCGTGACCGCGGCCCCTCCCCCGACGGATGGCGACGCCGTGGGGTGATGCAGTTCGCGCACGCGCACAACTTCCGCCAGCAGGTCGGCCAACTCCTACTGCAGGAGTGGCCGGCGGCGTACGACGCCTGGCTTCGGCTCGGGGCCGTTCCCATCGAGCCTGGACCGATGGACACCGGTTCCGCGATGAGGGGCATGCTCTCACGCAGGGAGACCTTGGAGCGGGCGCTGAGACAAGCCGCCGAGCCGCACGCTGGGCTCGAGCTTCGCACCGGGCACGTCGACAGCCTCGTCCTCGAGGGTGGCCGCGTCCGCGGCGCGGTGGTGGACGGTACGACGGTCGAAGCGGACCTCGTGGTCGATGCGTCCGGCCGAGCCGGACGAGTCGGCTCCCGTGGTGAGCGCGTCGACCAGCTCGGGGGCGACTGCGGACTGGCCTATGTCAACCGCACCTACCGGCTCCGGGATGCGTCCGCACGCGGGCCCATGAACACCCCCCTCGGCTTCATCGGCGAGTTCAGCGGCTACCAGAGCCTCGTCTTCCTGCACGAGGGTCGCCACTTCTCCGTCGTGCTGATCCGGCCCACCGCGGACCCCGCACTCAAGCTGTTGCACTCGCCGCGCGCCTACGAGGCGGCCTGCGCCGCCATCCCGGTCCTGGCCGAGTGGACCGATCCTGCCCGCGCCTTCCCGACCTCGGCCGTCCTGGTGGGAGGTGCCCTGCGCAACGTCTACCGCAGCCAGCGCCTGCTTCCCGGTCTGATCACGGTGGGCGACGCGGTCGCCACGACGACGCCGACGCGCGGGCGCGGCGTCGCCATGGCCTGCATGCAGATCGAAGCGCTGCTGCGGCTCCTCGACGAGGGAGCCGACCCGGTCACGGCTGCGGCCCCCTTCGATGCGTGGTGCGAGGAGAGCATCAGGCCCTGGGTGGCCGACCACATCGCCATCGACACCGGTATGGCGCGGCGCTGGCAGGGCGAGGACATCGATCTCAGCGCATCCCTGACCTCTGACCTCATCGCTGACGCGGTGCCTGCCGAGCCGCGGATCGCGCCGTACGCCGCCGACTACTTCGAGATGACCGGGCTCCCCGCCACCCTGGAGCCAGCAGAGCCGCTGGCCCGCGCCGTCTACGAGCGCGGTTGGCGGCCCCCGCTCGCCGAGGGACCTCACCGAGACGAGCTCGTCGAGATCATCCAGCGGCAGCCGGCGATCATGGCGGGGAGGTGACGACCGTCATGAGTGCCGCCATCGAGTCCATCGACAGGTCCACGGTCGCGCGGGTGAAGCTGCTCGCCCTTGCCCTCGGCCTCACCGCCGTCGCCGCCGCCGCCGGCGGTCTCCTGTGGCCCGAGGCGGAGGGAGGCGGTGAGACGTACTCCTACGCCGAGATCGCCGCCGTCCGGGAGCTGTGGTGGGGGCTGCTGGGAGGACTCGCGGTGGTGGCCGTCGTCAACGTTCCGCTGCAGGCGATGGCGACCATGTTCCTGGTTCGGGAGCGTGGGAGTGTCTGGGCCACCGTCGGCGGCTCCCTGATGTGGATGGGCATCGGCCTGCAGGCCACGGGAGGCGCCGGCTGGGCCTCGGCGTACTTCTACCCAACGGATCCCGGCCTGGACCCGGCCATCGGCCGCGCGGTCATCGAGGCGGCCAACAACGACCAGTGGCACCTGTTCGGGTTCCTGGTCCCGGGCGCGCTCCTCGTGGTCCTCGGCACGGTCCTTCAGTGCGTCGGACTGTTCCGTGCCCACGTGGTGCCGGTGTGGGTGCCGATCGCGTTGCTCTTCACCGTCCTCACCTTCATCGTTCCCGGCGATGGTGCGCTCGGGCTCGTGACCAGCGTCCCGATGGCCCTGGGCGCCATCGGGCTGGGGTACTTCGCGTGGCGGCGAGTCGTCGAGCCGCGAGCTTGATGTCGCGTGGCGCTTCATCGCGCGATGTGCCAGGCGCAGGCCGGAGTCGCTACGCACTCAAGCCGGGGATCACCGTGTCGACGAGGTAGTCGCGCAGGGCGGGCACATCTCGGGTGGCAGTGCGCCACACCCGTCGTGGGTCGAGATCGTCGTACTGATGCGCGGCAAAGTTGCGCATGGCGACCATCTGCCGCCAGGGCTGCTCGGAGAACCGGGCGCGCACGTCATCGGGGATTCGATTGACCGCCTCGCCGATCCGGATCAGCCCCATCTCGACAGCCCACTGGGTGCGGACGTCACCGACGAAGGCTTCGACGTCAACCGACGCGATCTCCGCAAGCACGTCACAGACCGCAACCACGCGTTCGGCGGCGTCCCGTGCCTTCGCCGACGGATCCGTCACACTGCCACTGCCTCGTGCAGGACGCGGTCGCGCATCGGCCCCTTCAGCGAGTCCTCTGCGACGACGTCGACCTCGACCTGGAGCAGATCGACCAGCGCGAGCCGCAGTCCGATCTCGTCCAAGAGCGAAGCGTCGTCGGTGAACTCCACGAGAAGGTCGACGTCGGAGCCGGGCTCATCGTCACCCCGGGCGATGGATCCGAAGAGCCGCGGCGCCACGGCATGATGCTCGGCAACGAGCGCCCTGATGGACTCCCGATGTTGGGCGACCCGAGCCGATGGTCGCCCTGCGAGTGCTCGCCCGATTCGGTCGAGCACAGCGGACGTCGGCACGCGCCGTCCGTTCTCATACGCCGACAGGTTCGGCTGTGGCACCCCTGCGGCACGCGCCAACCGTGACTGGCTCATCCCAGCCGCGAGCCGTTCCGCACGTATGTCCACGCAACCAGCGTAGCCCTGGGTTATCGATCGCGATATGGACCTTGCACCCTCGATGTGTCGCGGCACTTCGGGCCTGACGCGCTCATCGCCGACGACTGACTGCCGTGGCGGGTCATGTACGCCGGATCACCGCACGCGCAGTGGTCGCGACGGCGAGGTCCGCGCCCTTGATCTCGCCCCAACGGGCGCGCGCAGCACCGGCAATCAGGTCGAGGACGTCGAGGGTGGGGCTGCGGGCCGGCGGCGGTGAGAACCGGTCGTGCCCACTGCGCCATCCCAGCGCGAAGAGCAGATCACCGATCTCGCTGCGCCAGTCCTGGGCAGGTACGCCGCTGCCCGCGACAGCCAGCGCCATCCAACCCGCCTGGCGCTCGGCGTCCCTGCTGCCCAAGGGCAGGCGACCGACGATGTGCCGCCAGAGCGCCTGAGGGTCCTGGTGCGCGCGCGTGGCCGCAGCGGTCGGACTCAGCCGCCCCTTGCGCACGCTGACCAACCCGAGAGCGCGAGCCGTTGTCCGGATATCGGCGACGGGATAGGTGAGGTCCTCCCGGTTCGCCTTGCCGATCCACCATTCGCTGATGCCGCTTCGGTCGGCGACCTGCTCGACTACCGCAGGCGGGAGATACCCCGCGGCGGTCAGCCTGACGCCGTCGCCGATGACGTCGAGGAACACCCGGTAGGTCTCGGTCAGCCGAGCGGCCTCGTCGTCGGTGACGTCTGTCGGGCCGTGGGAGAGCGGTCGTCCGAGCACCTCACGCAGGAGCCGGATCCCGCGATGCTCCAGCTGCTCGCACAGCTCGGCCATCTCCCCGGTGACCGCGACCGGCTCGGCGACCGCGACGGCGAGGGCGGCGTTGATCTCCTCGAGGTCGAAGTGGTCGGGGTGCCAGTCGGGGGGTAGCCAGTCGCGAGCATGGGCAGCGTCGTCGAACACGCCCGGAAGGAGGGCCTCGTCGTACCCGCTCCGCACCCAGGTGGCCAGCTCGTCGTAGCCGCCGAGGCCGCCGCAGTCCTCGGGTGGACAGGCCATCCGCCCGGCGATGCACCGCACCGTCGGCGGGGGCATGTCGAGCACCTCCTCGACTCTGATGGCGTGGTGCCAGCCGTCCCCGAAGTCGTAGTCGTACCAGAGCTCGTCGCCCTTCTCGGCGATCAGCTGGTCGAGCCGGATGTCGTCCTCCAGCACACCCTCGTCGCCCTCGTCGATGTCGAAGTGCGTGACGAAGTACGGCGAACGGTGGTCGCGGCCGGTGCGGAACCGGTGGAGGTGGCTGTCGGTCCAGCCCATCGCCGCCTGGATCACGTCGTGCACCCGCGGCAGCGTCAGGTCGCCGGGCAGCTCGAGCCGCCGCCAGACCGGCGGCTTGGCGCCGTGCAGGTCGAGACGCACACGGAACCCGCGGACCTCGTCCGGCACCGGGCGCACCGTCGGCTCCTGCTCGACCTGCAGCTTCTCGAAGATGCTGGTGACCTGCCCGCTCATCAGCGCATCGACCAGTGCCCGGCTCTCCTCGGGGCCGGCGCCGGCCATCAGCTGCTTCACCAGGTGCTGGATGTCTGTCGGTTCGGCCACGGCGGACAGTCAACCACCGTCGACCCCACCGTTCCGCTACCTCACTGCCGCTGGAGCCCCGGCACGGCACCACCAGCCAGCCGCACCTGAGGCGCTCGCTACGAGCTGACGGCAAGCCTGAGTGCGTGGCATACCCGCTGCATGAGATGTTGTCGGTCGGCCTGACCGCACACGGGCGCGACTATGCGGCGACGCCCGCGCGGGGCGCTTCGATGGCAGGCCTCGACTTTGCCGAGTTCGACCGTTTCCGCCGGATGTGCGCAGCTGGAAAGGGAGACCGCACGCTCGCAGGGCTCAGTGACCATGAGCTGCTCAGGAGTCTTCGACTCGTCCTGCCGGAGCACGACAACGAACTCACTCTGGGAGCGATCCTTCTCTTCGGCACACCCGCTGCCCTCGAGCGCTTCGTGCCGACCGCCGAAGCCGTGTTCCAAGAACTGCGCGGCACGACGGTCACCACCAACGAGACGATCAGGGTCCCCTTGTTCCGAGCCGCGGAACGCCTCTTCGAGCTCATCGATGTCCGCAACTCCGAGCAGGAGCTGATGGTGGGGCTCCACCGGATCGGCGTGCCACGGGTTCCCCACGGAACCATTCGAGAGTCCATCGCCAACGCGCTGGTACACCGCGACTACTCCGAGGTCGGTCCAGTGTCGGTGCAGCTCAGCGAGGACCGCTTCCGCGTTCGCAGCCCGGGCGGATTCCCGGCAGGCATCACGCTGCAGAACTTCCGCGACGACTCCAAGCCCCGCAGCCCGATCCTGGCGGAGGCGTTCAAGCGAGCCGGGATCGTCGACCGCGCAGGCCGCGGCATCCGAGAGATGTACGTCCAGTTGCTTCGGACTGGTCGAGGCGTCCCGGACTACTCGGCCACGAATACCAATGCCGTCATCGTCCAGATCAGCACGAGCGACGCCGACCTGGAGATGGTTCGGTTCGTGCTCGAGTACGAGGATGCCGATGGTCGAGTACTGCTCCTTCCTCAGTTGCAGATCTTGCATGAACTGAAGGCGATGGGGCCGGAGACTACGCCGGAGTTGGTCGAGGCTCTCAATGAGAGCGAATCGTCGGTCCGGACGCACCTGGCCCGGCTCATCGAGATGGGGCTGGTCGAGTCGCGGGGGCCCGGACGCAACAGACGACACCATCTGACGGCAGCGTTCTACCGGCTAGCTCGGTCAAGCGAGTACGTGCGGCTTCAGGACACCGATCCCATCCAACAGGAGCATATGATCCTTGCCTTCGTGGACCAGTTCGGAAGCATCACGCGAAGCAAGGCGGCCGAGCTGTGCCACCTGAGCCCCGGCCAGGCACGCACGGTCCTGAAACGGTTGACCGATGCGGGCGAGCTTGAGCTTCGGGGTGAGCGACGAGGCTCCTACTACGTCCGGCCGACAGTCGACTGAGTTCGCAGCCGTCACCGCCCCCCATACGGCGCAGGATCATGCGCGGAGCCCGTCGTACATCGGGAACACGCGCACCTCCCTGCTGCCGCCGGCCCAAGTTGCGGTCGGTTCGGGTCGCGCTCACGGCGGGTACGGCGTACCCTCTGCCACTCAGTGTTGCCACCCGACCACCTCGGGCACGTCGATGGCCCGGTGCCGCCGATCAAAGGCACCCTTCTCGTGATGCGTCTTCTCTCAACGACCGGTGTTCGGGGAGTGTCCACTCCGATCCGATGACGGGCGCCAAGGCCAGCGTCCACGATCTGCGTCGAAGCCGACGCGACCGGCAGCACGGCTGCTGGGACCACCTGATCGTGGCGCCCCTCTGGGTCGCCTATACGGCCAACCTCGGCACACTGTTGCGCACCTGCGACGCGGTGGGCGCCTGCCTGGCCGTGCCACGTACGCCGCACTACCGCGAAGCCCTCGCCCGTGGCGACACCCTCGGCCGGCGCCAACCGTGCCTGCACTGGGTCGCTCCGAGCAAGGAGCAGTGGATCGCCGAGCAGCGTCAGCGCGGCAAGCGGCTCGTCGCAGTCGAGCTCGCGGACGGCGCCACCCCCCTCCCCCGCCTCCAACCCGCGGCCGTGTCGTCCGTGCTCCTTCTCGGCCACGAGCACCAAGGCGTTCCCGACGACGTCCTCGAGCTGGCCGACGAGTGCGTGGAGATCCCGATGGTCGGCGTCGGCGCCAGCCTCAACGTCGCCGTAGCCGGCAGCCTGGTGCTCTACAAGCTCGCCGGCTTGGCGTGACGAGTCGAGCGAGGCCGTCGGGTCGCGGCAGCCCAGGGCAACGCAACGCTGACGATACTGGCACGTCGGTCACGCGATCGTTGTGAGCACGCTCCGCGACACCCGACTTCTACCTCGATTGTTCCGACTCTCGGGTTATCCCGATTCCTGCGTGAAGGGTCCGTGACCTGAGTCGACGCGTTGGCAGATCGGGAGAGTCCAGGCGACCGGTTCCTACGTCTGTGGGTCCCGTCGGCGCGCCAGGTGCGACCGTACGCGTCCGGCGAATCGTGGCGCACCCGCAGCGGCGATCTTCTTGGCCAGCTCGTCAGGCGTCATCGGCGGGTTCTTCTTGGCGGCCGCCGCACGGGTGAACGACTCGACGACGCCTTGACGGCGATCGGTGAGCAACGCGCAGAGGAACTCGTCCGAGGTGATGACCTTGACGCCGGCGGCCAGGACCGGCTTGGTGCGCAGGTGCTTCAGATTCCGGGTGAGCAGCACGTCGACGCCGCCGTAGATCGCTGCGGCGGCGTGCACGCGGTCGTCGGGGTCGGGCGAGTGGTCGTCGGTGATCTTGTCGCGATGCACGGCGGGGTCGATGCGGGAGCGGCCGAAGTGGGTACGCACTGAGCGCCATCAAGGCAGCCGATTCCGGGGTGCGATTGCCCTCGCGGACGATGACCTCCTCCCACTCCTCGAGGAGCTCGTCGGTCCAGACCCAGGTGAACAGGAAGTCTTCGGACAGAGTGAGGAGCACGTCCATGATCGTGAACGGGAACAGCTCGCTGGTGTCGATGAGGACCCGTTGCAGACGGGTCACAGGGCTACTCCCCGATTGCGGCGCGGATCGCGTCGCCCCCGGCGCGGCGCTGCTCGCGCTCGGCGGCGACATCCACGACGTCCTGGACGCGGATGCGGCGGTGGCGACTGCCGGGCAGGCGCCGGAAGGCAAGTACGCCGTCCCCACAGAGCCGGTCAACGAACTGGCGGGTGACACCGAGGAGGTCGGCAGCCTCAGCGGGGGTGACTTCGTCCTCGGCGCGCAGCACGACTACGCGTGCGCCGTGGGCGACGTCGTCGAGCATCGCACGCACGGCGGCCTCGACCGGGGTGTCGCCGCTGAGGCGGTCGGCCAGGTTCTTGGCGTCGGACCGGACGGTCGGGTCGTCCGGGTCGAGGGTGGTCGCGTGCGCTCGGGTTGCCATGTCTCCATGCTACCCGTAACTGCAATAACGGCAACCCAACCAGGGAGGCAGCGTGCGCGTTCGACCGGCAGGGCCGGCGGCCGCGTTCTGCCGGGCCGGCGCGATGCCGCCGGTGGCATTCGCGAGTGCTTGACGATTCATCTCGGTGTCGGCGTGGGCGTAGATGAGGGTTGTCTCGGGGTCGGCGTGGAATGCCGCGGCGTAGCGCCGGCAGTGCGCCTCGGTCTCTGTGGTGATGGGCAGTCGGCGGGGCCTGGAGCCCTTCCCGATCAGGTCCACAGTGAGCCGCTTGGTATCGATGTCTGCGCGATGGCGTGGCCGTCGGCGCGCAGGGTCGCCGTCACCTCAGAGGCCTTCGCTCCTCGTCATCGAGGCGGACAGATCGGCTCAGGCCTCGGGTCGGAAGTAGTCGAACAGTCCCTGACTGATCGGTTCCTCGAATCGCAGCGTCATCGCGACGACAGGAAGCAGGCCGCCCCATCGCTCCGGCATCGTCGTCTCGACAGCTCGTGAGCGGTCGCAACACCCAGGTAGTAGTGGTCCGATTCGACGTCGTCCTTCTTCACGAAGACGTGTACGACGACGTCTCCGTCCACGATCGCCTCGACCTCATCGCTTGCCAAGGAGCGCCGGCTTCGGGAGAACCAGCGCATGCTGGTCTCATCGAGAAGTTCGTCCCCGTACGCCGTGCTCGCGTGACGTCGTCGGACTTGTGCAGAGTCACGAAGATCGCGCACACCCCGACGATTCCGGTCCGTCTTGTAGCCGTAGATCGTCGACGAAGTGCTCCGTGGCCAGCCGATGATTCGAGCAGCATCGCGGCGCGAATACTGTAAGCCGGGCGTGAACGGAAGGTCGATCCGGTAGCGGCTCCGGGTGAGAGCCTCGCCCGTGATGACCAGGTCGTCGAGCTCCTTGCGGAGCCGCGCCGAGGAGGCCAGCTCTCCGCCGAAACGCTCGGTCAGCCGCACATCGCCGCCCTCGACCGTGACCAGCGGGTCCGCATACCGCTTCAGGTCGCTGCCGCATATCCGTCAAGGGTGAACGTGTCCAGGGCAGCCTGCACGACGCCCGCTTTGCTCGCCAATCCTGCCTCAGCGAAGGCCGCCGCGATCTCGGGACGCGTCACACTCGCCCGTCCGCGAAGCAGCCGCAGCACGACGTACTCGTGGAGCCGCTTGGCGGCGAGCACCTCGTGGGACAGGAGGCTCAAGCGCGCGAGAAGCACTCGGCGACAGCTCGGCGTCAACCCGAAGCAGCCGCTGGACCAGACGCTGGATAGTGCTCGCCTTCGTCGCCAGCAGCACCGGATCGACCGACTCGAAGCGGTAGAAGTCCCAGAGCTTCGGGACCCCGCCGACGCGGTTCCGCATCGCCTCGAGCGCCGACTTGAGGTCGCATGCTGTCGAGGACGTGGCCTCGATCGAACGCAGGATCCGGTCGCGGGAGACCTCGTCGAAGCTCACGCTTGACAAGCCGGGCAGCGCTCCGCCGTCGACGGTCTCGTTGAGCCTCTCGCGCAGCGACTCGCGGTTGAGCGACTCGTCTCCGAACAGCGCGATCGGGATGAGGAAGTTGTTGGTGTAGTTGCCGATGACGTCGATGACGACGAGGTAGTCCTTGCCCTCGGCCAGGCGTAGTCCACGACCTAACTGCTGTACGAAGACGATCGCGGACTGGGTCTGCCGGAGCATCACGACCTGGTTGACCCGTGGAATGTCGACACCCTCGTTGAAGATGTCGACCGTGAGCACGTAATCCGAGCTCGCCGGCCTCGAGCTCAGCCACCCGCCTTTCGCGATCGGCGACCGAATCGTCACCAGTCATCGCGACCGTGCGCAGGCCTCGGCCGTTGAGGCTTCGGTTGAACGCTGCTGACAGCGCGTGCGCCTCCTCCTTCCGGCTACAGAAGATGAGGCCGCACGGGCGACGCCGGCCTGGCCGTACTTCTCCAATGCTTCGACGAGGAAGTCCACCCGCTCAGGCGTGATGAGCAGCCTCAGCTCTGTCTCATCGGTGGTCGTCGTCCGTCGTCGTAGGTGATGTCGGCGACGCCGTAGTAGTGGAACGGGCTTAGCATCTCGGCTTCGAGCGCATGGTTGAGCCGGATCTCGTACGGCACGCAGTAGTGGAAGAGCTCGAAGACGTTGAAGCCGTCGGTCCGCTCAGGCGTCGCGGTCATCCCGAGCATGAACTTCGGCGTGAGGTGGTTCATCACCCGCTGGTAGGTCTCGGCGCCGGCACGATGCGCCTCGTCAACGATGACGTAGTCGAACGCGTCCGGGGCGATCGACGTCAGCGTGCCAGCTGAGACAGCGTCTGGATCGTCGCGAACACATAGCGGCGGTCGCCTCCTTCTGGCGCTCCGGTCAGCTTGCCGAAGTCGACGTGGGCCCACCCAGAACCCGCCGGTACTCCTCGATGGTGCGGTCGAGGATCTGTTCACGGTGTACGACGAACAGCAGCCGCTTCGGCGCGGCTGCCCGCACGTCGAGCGCCGACAGGATCGTCTTGCCCGTGCCAGTCGCCGACACGATGATGGCGCGGCTGGCGCCCTCGGCTCGCGCCAGGTCGAGTGCAAGCAATGCGTCCTGCTGCATCTCGTTGGGATCGTATGACGATCGGACGGTCGACGGCGCCGGCAGCGCCGGGATCGGTCCACGACGAGGAGGAGCGACATAGAGGGCGGCGTATGCGTCGATCCACTCCTGCGGTGAGAGGTTCGGAGCCTTCGAGCTGCTCTTGGAGCAGCCGTTCGATCTGATGTGCCAGGTCACTCCCGCGGCTGCCGATACTTTGAGGTTCCACTCGTGGTTCTGCGACAGCGCCTGGCTGGTGAGGTTCGAGCTCCCGATCATGGCAGTGACGCTGCGGCCACTCTCGAAGATGTACCCCTTCGGGTGGAACCCCTTCGCAGCGTGACGTCGTACATCGATGCCCGTGCTCGCGGAGCCGCAGCAACTCCGCGAAAGCCTGCGGCTGATTGAAGGCTAGGAAGTCCGACGTCATGATCCGACCTGATCCGCGAAAGTCGTAGAGGTGCTGCTTGAGCTGTGCAATCGCCCCCGGTGAGATGAACGCGACCGAGAACGTGAACGGCTTCGCATCTCCGCAGCTCCTCGAGAATCGCGTGCTCGCACGGTGCCACCGGGTCGTTCAGCACGAGCCGCGGGTTGTACCTCCGGGGTGCGATCGACCTCGGAGCCGACGTACCCGAAGTCAACGTCGAGCCGGAGCTTGTCGGACCAAACCGGATCGAGCGTCATCGGTTCGCGATCAACGCGACCGCCGGAACGTCGGCCGGAGCCCATTCAAGCTGCTCGAGGTCGGCAGGAGCGAGCCACCGCACGGCGGCGTGCTCGGTGAGGGCTGGTTCGCCTCGACGAGCTCGCACCAGAACGTCGTCAGCGTGACGCGGCCGAAGTCGTAGTCGTGGGTCGTGGTCGTGACCTCGTCTCCGACCACCACCTCGCAGCGCAGCTCTTCGTCGATCTCGCGGATCGAGCGCATCCCGGGCGTCTCACCAGGTTCGATCTTGCCGCCGGGAAACTCCCACATCCCGCCCAAGCTTCCGTCCGAGCCACGCTGCGCGCAAAGGATGCGCCCGTCTCGCACGATGACGGCGCCGACGACGTTGATATGCCTGAGGGTCACGCGGCCTGGCTTGACGGAAGGGGCCGACGGTTGAGGGCGATCTTCAAGCGGGTCCATTGGATTCCTTCCCCCACCAGTCCCCACAGCCACCTACCCGGCGACCGGCAGGCCGGCACCGAGATGAAAGATGCCTCAGGCTGACCTGCGGTGTCTCGACAAGCTCGACAACCGAGAATGGTGGAGCCTAGGGGACTCGAACCCCTAACCCCCTGCTTGCAAAGCAGGTGCGCTACCAATTGCGCCAAGGCCCCGTGGAGCGCCGCGCCTCCGTCTGAACGGGCGGCTGGGCGGCGGAACGGGTGTGTCAGTCAGCGGTCGACCGGGTCGGTGGCCTCCGACCACAGGGCCTGCTCGGACTTGCCGTCGTCGAGCTTCTTCTTCACGACGGCGGCGCCGATGGCGGCGAGGAGGACGAGCAGGACCTTCTTCATGTCGGTTCCCTAGAGGTTCGGAAGACGGAGCCCGGGCCGGGCGGTTGGGCGAAGCCCCGAGTCTACGAGGGGCGCTCGTCGCCGGCCAAAGCCCCCCGGCCGATCCTCAGCCGGCGGACTGCCGACGGGTCGCCGAGAGCATAGAGTCGAGGAACGCCTCGACGCCGTCGACGACCGCGTCGTAGCGCACGGAGTGGAAGCGATCGAAGGCGTGCTGGGCGCCGGGCAGCTCGGCGTACGCCACCGGACGCGTCGACCCCTGCCGCAGGTGCGCCGACAGGTCGCGGGCGTCCTCGACCGGCGCATAGTTGTCCAGGTCTCCGTGGACCAGCAGGAAGGGCGGCGCGGCCGACGCGTCGTACCCCAGGGGTGTCGAGCGCGGCCACTCGTCCTCGCCACGCCCGTAGTAGCGGCCGTAGAAGCACACCGCCGCCGTGACCGAGGTGTCATCGCCCTCGAAGCCCGGCTGAAGATCCGGGTCGCCCGGCGACAGCGCGGAGATCGCGGTCAGGTGCGCGCCGGCGGAGCTGCCGGAGCAGACCAGCGTGCCGGCGTCGGCGCCGTACTCCCCCGCGTGCTCGTGCGCCCAGGCGATCGCCCGCTTCGCGTCGTGGAGATGATCCTCGAATCCCGCGCTCGGGCGCAGCCGGTACTCGGCGCTGGCGCAGACCCAGCCGCGCGCGGCCAGCCGGTGCAGTAGCGCCCGGCCCTCCCGGCGCTTGCCGCCACTGAAGTATCCGCCGCCCTGGAAGTAGACGAGCACCGGCCCGCCGGCCGGGCGTCCGCGGTGCTGATAGACGTCGAGGCGCTGCCGGCGGTGCTCGCCGTACGGCAGGTCGGCTCCTCGCCCGCTACGAGCTCACCCTCGAGGCGATCCGGCGGCCCGAGCTCCGCGACGCGCTCAGCGCGGGCGAGCACACGCTGCGCGCACTGGTCTCGCGCCACCTCGCGACGCTCGGCGCGGCCGACCCGGAGCAGGCGGCGTACGACTTCCTTGTGCTGCTCGACGGCCTGCTCCTGTGCGAGGTGACGACGGCCGGACCGGCGTCGCCCCGGGCTGCGCTGGAGCGGCAGCTCGAGCGGATGCTCGCCGTCTGTCTCGGATGACGGACCGCGGGATCCGCGGGGGCGGAGCCCCCCGTGTGAGTGGGCCTAACAGGACTTGAACCTGTGACCTCTTCCTTATCAGGGAAGCGCTCTAACCGTCTGAGCTATAGGCCCGCTTGATCGACGACCCAGGGGCCGGACCGGCGGTGACACTACCGCACCGCGAGAGGTCGCCCCAAAACATCGACTCGGCCTGTCTTGAGGAGCCGCGAGGAACGAGCGGCGTCTCGAAGGGTCCCGGTCGCCA
This sequence comes from uncultured Actinomycetota bacterium, assembly GCA_963767345.1. Classification (GTDB taxonomy): domain Bacteria; phylum Actinomycetota; class Actinomycetes; order Propionibacteriales; family Nocardioidaceae; genus Nocardioides. Next base: position 1,069,156 of record CAVYDO010000003.1, on the reverse strand, counting down.
GGCGGCGAACTACATGGGAGGTCGCAGACGAATCGGGTCAGCGGTCCTCTTCGGCGAGGGTGACCTCGACGCCGCCGAGGAGGGCGGCGGAGAGGTTGTAGAGGAAGGCGGCGAGGGTGGCGATGGCGGTCAGCAGCAGTACGTCGACCACGGCCACGACGAGCGTGAAGCCCAGGACGCGCGTGGTGCCGACGTAGTTCTCGACGTCGAAGTTGGCCGCCGAGTCGTCGCCGAGCACGCTGCGGACGGTCGCGTTGATCGAGTCCCACACGCCGGCGAAGCTCAGCGCGCTCCACACCATCAGCACCGCCACGACCGTGACGACCCCGAAGGCGATGGAGAGCAGGAACGCCGTCTTCATGACCGACCAGGGGTCGACTCGGGTCAGGCGCAGGCGGGCCCGACGGGTCGGGCGGGCGGCCGGCTGCGGCTGTACGGCGGCCGCCTTGCGCACGCGCGCCGCGCGCGACACCCTGCGGGGCGGCGCAGGCTCACCCGACGACGCGGGAGCAGCACCACGGGTCGGCCCGGGCGCGGCCTGGCTCGGCTGACCGGACCCTGGCTGACCGGACCCTGGCTGACCGGAGCCGTCGCCCGGGTGGGCCGTCCTGGCCTTCGGCATCATCGACGTGAGCCGCTGACCGAGGCTCTGCTTGTCCTCCTGGGGCGGCGGAGGCGGCGGGAGCGGGGCCTGTCCGCCCTGCGCCGGCCGGGGCGCCTGGCCGGCCGGTCCAGGCGCTTGCGGCGGGAGACCCCGCGGGTCCTGCCGGACGGCCGCGCCAGGCTCGGGAGCCTGGTGACCGGTGGGCTGTCCCGGCGCTTGGCGCGCCTGAGCAGCCGGCGTCTGCCGGGTCGGCGTCCGCTCGCGGGTCGGGTCGTGGTCCGTGCGCCTCTGGTCACTCATCGTCACGCTCCGTGGGCTCCTCCGAGGTCGGATCCGGCGTGTCCACTACCACGCCGTCAGCCTCGATTGTGGCACCCGGGACGATGTCGGCCGATTCCTCGGCGGCCACCGACCCCTCCGCCGACTCGTCGCCGGTGACCTCATCGGAGACATCGCCGGCCGCCTCGGCGTCGTCCGTCTCGTCCTCGCGGACCTCGACGGAACGGGCCACGACCGCAACCGCATCACCCTTCTTCGGGGTCACGAACTTGACCCCCATCGTCGACCGCCCGGTCACCCGGAAGTCGTCGTTGATGGGCGAACGGACGACCTGGCCGGTCTGGGTGATCGAGAGCACCTCGTCGTCGTCGGAGACGATGAACGCGCCGACCAGACCGCCGCGGTCCTCGTTGGCCAGTGACATCGTCTTGATGCCGGTGCCGCCGCGGCCCTGGAGCCGGTAGTCGCTGATCCGCGAGCGCTTCGCGAAGCCGCCGTCGGTGATCGTGAAGACGTACTGCGGCTTCGCGACCGCGCGCTCCTCCGCCTCGACCTGCTCCGCGCGGATCACCGACATCGACAGCACCGAGTCGCCGTCCTTGAACTTCATGCCCGTGACTCCGCTGGTCGCCCGGCCCATCGGCCGCAGCTGGGCGTCGTCGGCCTTGAACCGGATCGACTGACCCCTGCGCGAGACGAGCAGGATGTCGTCGTCGCCGTTGACCAGCTCGGCGCCGATCAGCTCGTCGTCCTCCTCGCGGAAGTTGATCGCGATGACGCCGGCCTGCCGCGGGCTGTTGTAGTCGCCGAGCCTGGTCTTCTTGACCAGGCCGTTGCGGGTCGCGAGCACGAGGTACGGCGCCTGCTCGTAGTCGCGGATCGCCAGCACCTGCGCGATCCGCTCGTCCGGCTGGAAGCTCAGCAGCCCCGCCACGTGACCGCCCTTCGCGTCGCGGGACGCCTCGGGAAGGTTGTAGGCCTTGGTGCGATAGACCCGGCCGGCGGTGGTGAAGAACAGCAGCCAGTGGTGGTTGGTGGTCGCGATGAAGTGCTGGACGACGTCGTCACCGCGCAGCGTCGCTCCGCGCACGCCCTTGCCGCCGCGCTTCTGGGTGCGGTACTGGTCGGCTCGGGTGCGCTTCGCGTAGCCGCCGCGGGTGATGGAGACGACGAGGTCCTCATCGGGGATCAGGTCCTCCATCGACAGGTCGCCGTCGGCCGCGATGATCTGTGAGCGGCGATCCTCGCCGTACTTGTCGACGATCTCGGCGAGCTCCTCGGAGATGATGGTCCGCTGCCGGCTCTCGTTGGCGAGGATGTCCTCGAGGTCGGCGATCTCGCGCTCGATCTCGGCCAGCTGGTCGATGATCTTCTGGCGCTCGAGTGCGGCGAGACGCCGCAGCTGCATGTCGAGGATGGCGTTGGCCTGGATCTCGTCGATCTCGAGCAGCTCGATCAGGCCCCGACGGGCGTCATCCACCTCGGGCGACCGCCGGATCAGCGCGATCACCTCGTCGAGCATGTCGAGGGCCTTGACCAGGCCGCGCCAGACGTGCGCCCGGCGCTGGGCCTCGGCGAGGCGGAAGCGGGTGCGGCGCTGGATGACCTCGACCTGGTGGGCCACCCAGTTGCTGATGAACTGGTCGATCGTCAGCGTGCGCGGCACGTAGTCGACCAAGGCCAGCATGTTCGCGGAGAAGTTGGTCTGCAGCTCGGTGTGCTTGAGCAGGTTGTTGAGTACGACGCGCGCCACCGCGTCGCGCTTGAGTACGACGACCAGGCGCTGCCCGGTGCGGCCCGAGGAGTCGTCGCGGACGTCGGAGATGCCCTGGACCCGGCCGGAGTCGGCCAGCTCGGCGATCTTGAGCGCCAGGTTGTCGGGGTTGACCATATAGGGCAGCTCGGTGATCGACAGGCAGGTGCGGCCGCGGTTGTCCTCGTCGATCTCGATCACCGCCCGCTGGGTCACCGAGCCGCGACCGGTGCGGTAGGCCTGCTCGATGCCCTGCCGGCCCACGATCAGCGCGCCGTTGGGGAAGTCGGGGCCCTTGATCCGCTCGATCAGCGCGTCCTGGAGCTCCTCGCGCGTGGCGTCGGGGTGGTCGAGCGCCCACTGGGCGCCCTCGGCGACCTCGCGCAGGTTGTGCGGCGGGATGTTGGTGGCCATGCCGACCGCGATGCCCGCCGAGCCGTTGACCAGCAGGTTGGGGTAGCGCGACGGCAGCACCGTCGGCTCCTGGGACCGGCCGTCGTAGTTGGGCTGGAAGTCGACGGTGTCCTCGGTGATGTCGCGGACCATCTCGAGTGCGAGCGGCGCCATCCGGCACTCGGTGTACCGCATCGCCGCCGCGGCGTCGTTGCCCGGGGAGCCGAAGTTGCCCTGGCCGTGGATCAGGGGCGCGCGCATCACCCAGGGCTGGGCGAGCCGGACCAGGGTGTCGTAGATCGCGGTGTCGCCGTGGGGGTGGTACTGACCCATGACGTCGCCGACCACCCGGGAGCACTTGGAGAACCCGCGGTCGGGCCGGTAGCCGCCGTCGTACATCGCGTAGAGCACCCGCCGGTGGACCGGCTTGAGCCCGTCGCGTACGTCGGGCAGCGCCCGGCCGACGATGACCGCCATCGCGTAGTCGATATAGGCCCGCTGCATCGAGGTCTGCAGCTGGATCGGCTCGATTCGCCCGCCGGTGCTCTCCATCGGGGTGTCAGTCACGATTCAACTCTCTTTGCTTGTCTAGCATCATCATTAGATTTCGCGATACTCCGGCATCGTGGTCACAGCCCTAGATATCAAGGAACCGCACGTCTTTTGCGTTGCGCTGGATGAAGGAGCGGCGCTGCTCGACGTCCTCGCCCATGAGGATCGAGAAGATCTCGTCGGCCTGGGCGGCATCGTCGAGGGTGACCTGGAGCATCAGGCGCTGGTCGGGGTTCATGGTGGTCTCCCACAGCTCCTCGGCGTTCATCTCGCCGAGGCCCTTGTAGCGCTGGATGGGGTTGTCCTTCGGGAGCTTGCGCCCCTGGGCCAGGCCGTCCTTGATCATCGCGTCGCGCTCGGCGTCGGAGTAGACGAACTCGTGCTCGGCGGGCTTGTTCCACTTGATGCGGTAGAGCGGAGGCTGCGCCATGTAGACGAAGCCGTGCTCGATCAGCGGCTTCATGAACCGGAAGAGCAGGGTGAGCAGCAGGGTGTTGATGTGGTGGCCGTCGACGTCGGCGTCGGCCATCAGCACGATCTTGTGGTAGCGCAGCTTCTCCAGGTTGAACTCCTCCTGGATGCCGGTGCCGAGCGCGGAGATGATCGCCTGCACCTCCTGGTTGCCCAGAACCTTGTCGATGCGAGCCTTCTCGACGTTGAGGATCTTGCCGCGGATCGGGAGGATCGCCTGGATCCGGGGGTCGCGGCCCTGGCGGGCCGAGCCGCCGGCGGAGTCTCCCTCGACGATGAAGACCTCGCACTCCTCGGGGTTGGTCGACTGGCAGTCGCTGAGCTTGCCGGGCAGGCCGCCGCCGCCGAGCAGGCCCTTGCGGCCGCGGGCCAGGTCGCGTGCCTTGCGCGCGGCGATGCGAGCGCTGGCCGCGGCCTGCGCCTTGCGGACGATGTCCCTGCCCTCGGCGGGGTTCTGCTCGAGCCACGCGCCCAGTTGGTCGTTGACCAGCCGCTGGGTGAAGCCCTTGGCCTCGGTGTTGCCGAGCTTGGTCTTGGTCTGGCCCTCGAACTGCGGCTCGCCCAGCTTGATCGAGACGATCGCGGTGAGTCCCTCGCGGACGTCGTCGCCGGAGACCCGGTCCTCCTTCTTCTTGATCAGGCCCCACTCCTCGCCCCAGTGGTTGACCAGGGAGGTGAGAGCGGCGCGGAAGCCCTCCTCGTGGGTGCCGCCCTCGTGGGTGTTGATCGTGTTGGCGAAGGTGTGCACCGACTCGGTGAACGTGGTGTTCCACTGCATGGCGACCTCGAGGCTCATATGAGAGGCGGCGCTCCCGGCCCCCCGGCCGGAGGGCCGATCGGCGGTCTCGGCCTCGAAGGAGATGACCGTCGGGTTGGCCTTGTCCTTGCGACGGTTGAGGTACTCGACGTAGTCGACCAGGCCGCGGTCGTACTTGAAGCGCTGGACCAGACCACCCTCGGCCGCCTTGTGGATGCCGTCGTCGCCGCCGTCGACGTCGCTGCTGACCGTGACGTCCTCGACGGCCTCGGCGATCTCGTCGGCCTGGGGCCGCTCGTCGCGGATGACGATCTCCAGGCCCTTGTTGAGGAAGGCGTACTCGCGGAGCCGGGTGGTGATCGTCTCCAGCGAATAGGACGTCGTCTCGAAGATGTCCGAGGACGCCCACCAGGTGACCGTGGTGCCGGTGTGCTCGCCCTCCTCGAGGGGACGCACCTGGGCGAGCGGGCCGTCGGGGTCGCCGAGCCGGAAGGACTGCCGCCACAGGTGGCCGCGGTTCTTCACCTCCACCACCAAAGTGGACGACAGCGCGTTGACGACGGAGACGCCGACGCCGTGGAGCCCGCCGGAGACCTTGTAGCCGCCGCCGCCGAACTTGCCGCCCGCGTGCAGCATGGTCAGCGCCAGCGTGACCGCGGGCACGTCCTGCCCCGGCGCGGTGTCGGTGGGGATGCCGCGGCCGTTGTCCTCGACCCGCACCGAACCGTCGGCGGCGAGCGTGATGACGATCCGGTCGCAGTGACCCGCCAGTGCCTCGTCGACGCCGTTGTCGACGATCTCCCAGATCAGGTGGTGGAGGCCGCGCTCGCCGGTCGAGCCGATGTACATGCCGGGACGCTTGCGGACCGCCTCGAGGCCCTCGAGCACCTGGATCGCGGAGGCGTCGTACGCCGCGTCGACCTGGTGGCCGGTGACGCTCACGAACTGCTCGACGGGCGTGTCGGCGACGGCCTCGACCGGGATCTCCGCAACGAGTTCGGTGGCGCTGTCGGACGGGGGGACCTGGTCGGGCTGCAGCTCCGGCACGCGTCACCTGCTCTCTCGTCGGCTCGCTCGTGGGGCCGGCTCGACCACTCGCTGGGGCGGTGGTCTCGAATGCCCGTCTGGGAGAGGCCTGGATCTCGATCTGACATGGGAAGGGCCGCTGCTCTTCGAGCCAGCGACCCGAGGTCCATATTACCGTCCAGGGAGCCGGATTCCACGCTCGCCGTCCACCAGGAGGGGGATCTGTGGATAAACCGCGCCGTACCCGGCCCGTGAGCGCCGATCGCAGGCCCGGGGAGGGGTCCGGTGAGGCCCGGATACGTCCAGACCGCTGCCAGGGGCCCTGCGTGCGGCCCTACGGAGCTCACCTCATGCATCCCAGGTTGACCAGGGATGTTGTCACCTCCCCCTGGTTGTACGACGGGTGAAGTGACAACGTCCCAGGTGAACCTGGGATTCGAGTGACACACTCGAAGCCACCGTCAGCCGTAGGTGTCGCGAGGGCCGCGGGCGTCGCGGAGCCCGCGGGGACCCTTCTTCCAGCTCGGCGCGAGCGGACCCCGTACGTCGACCAGGGTCACCGTGTCGTGGCCGAGCTCCTCGTTGAGCCGGCGGACGAGCTGGGGGGCGAGGAGCTTGAGCTGCGTCGCCCAGGCGGTGGAGTCGGTGCGGACCAGGAGCCTGCCGTCGGCGAACGACTCCGGCGTCGCGTGCTCGGCGATCTCCGCGCCGACCAGCCGCGGCCAGCGGCCGAAGACCCCGTGCACGCGCAGGTCGACCTCCCAGCCGCGGTCGGCGACCAACCGGTCCATCGTCGAGTCCAGCAGCTGCGGGTCGCGGTCGTCGGGGCGGGCGCCGGAGACCTGGGCACCCGCCGACCGGGAGCCGCCTCGCCGCCCGGCGGGCTCCGCCGTACCCGCGCGGCCGGGCCGGCTCCGGCGCGCTCGCCCCGAGGACGCGCCGGCGCCGCGCAGCGACCGGGCGATCTGCCGCGCCAGGTCGAGCCCGTCGGCCGGAGCCGGCTCGGCCTCCGGGGCAGAGCTGTCGGCTCCGGCGGCCCCGACGTGCTCCCGCGGGGGCTCGCGCCGTCCAGGCTCAGCCATCGCGGGTCACCTGCCCCTGCTCGACCGTGAACCGCACGCCCGCGAGCGCGGCCGGGACGTCGTCTGCGACCGCGGCGGTGACGAGCACCTGCTCCGCGTCGGCGACCACGTCGGTGAGCTGCTTGCGGCGGGTGCCGTCGAGCTCGGCGAAGACATCATCGAGGACCAGGATCGGGTCGTCGCCCTCGCTGCGCAACAGCTCGTACGCCGCGAGCCGCAGCGCGAGAGCGAACGACCAGGACTCGCCGTGGGAGGCGTAGCCCCGCACCGGCAACCGGTCGTCGGCGGAGGCCCCCAGCGTCAGCAGCAGCTCGTCGCGGTGCGGCCCGACCAGCGTGAGACCGCGGTCGAGCTCGTCGCGACGGCGCTCGACCAGAGCCTCCGCGAAGGCGGTCTCCAGATCGGCCGCCGAAGGGAGTGCGGTGTCGGGGAGCGTGGTCTCGGGGAGCGTGGTCTCGGGGAGCGTGGTCCGACACCGCTCGCTGCGCTCGCGGGCTCGACCACCGGTGGGGGCGTGGTCTCGACACCGCTCGCTGCGCTCGCGGGCTCGACCACCGGTGGGGGCGTGGTCTCGACACCGCTCGCTGCGCTCGCGGGCTCGACCACCGATGAGGCCGTGGGCGCAACCACCGGTGGGGGCGCGGGCAGCGGGAAGCTGGGCCGGTACTCGACACGGGCGTCCTCGCGGCTCGCGCCCCGGGCGACCGCCTCGTACGCCGACCCGAGGTACGGCCGCAGGTCCCTCACCAGCCGCATCCGGGCCGCGAGGATCTCGCTGCCGGCGCGGGCGAGCTGCTCGTCCCAGACCTCCAGCGTCGAGAGCACCGACTCCTGCCGCGACGACCCGCCGCGGCCCATCGACCGGCCCGACTTCAGCAGGGCGTTGCGCTGCTTGAGGATCCGTTCGTAGTCCGCGCGCACACCCACGAGCCGGGGGGTGCGCAGCACGAGCAGGTCGTCGAGCATCCGCCGCCGCTCGCCTGGGTCTCCCTTGACCAGCGCGAGATCCTCGGGTGAGAAGACGACCGTCCGCACCAGGCCGACGATGTCGCGGGCCCGCGGCAGCTGCGCACGGTTGACCCGCGCACGGTTGGCCCGACCGGGGTTGAGCTCGACCTCGAGAGTCGCCGTACGCCCGTCCTTCACGACGGCGGCCCGGACGACGGCGCGGTCGGCCCCTGCCCGCACGAGCGGGGTGTCGGAGGAGACCCTGTGTGAGGCAAGCCGAGAGAGGTAGTCGATCGCCTCGACGATATTCGTCTTGCCCTGGCCGTTGGGGCCGACGAACGCGGTCGCACCCGGCTCCAGCTCCAGCTCGAGCGAGGGGTAGGACCGGAACTCGTGCAGCGTCAGGTGCGCGACGTACACGGGGTCGTCGTACCTCCTCGCAGCACCCGGTCCCATGGCCCGGTCCCAGGCATCCCAGGTTCACCTGGGATGTTGTCACTTGACCCAGGTTGTACGGCGGGGGAAGTGACGACACCCCAGGTCAACCTGGTACGCGTGTGACCACACCCCGCCGGACGACTCTCGCCAAGTCGACCGTCGCCGACCGCCTAGTCGGTGGGCGCGTCGCCGCCGGCCGGCGGCGCCGTCTGGACGGCGTGCCCGCCGAACTGGTTGCGCATCGCGGCGACCGCCTTCATCGCCGGCGAGTCGTCCTGACGCGAGACGAAACGGGCATAGAGCGCCGCGGTGATGGCCGGCGTCGGCACGGCGTGCTCGATGCCGGCCTCGACGGTCCACCGGCCCTCGCCGGAGTCGGCGGCGTAGCCCGCGATCTGCGACAGGCCCGGGTCGTCGTCGAGCGCCTGGACCAGGAGGTCGAGCAGCCAGGAGCGGATCACGGTGCCCTCGCGCCAGGAGCGGAAGACCTCGGTCACGTTGTCGACGATCTCGGCCTTCTCGAGCAGCTCCCAGCCCTCGGCGTAGGCCTGCATGATCGCGTACTCGATGCCGTTGTGAACCATCTTGGAGAAGTGGCCGGCGCCGATGTCGCCTGCGCGGACCGCGCCGAACTCCCCCTCGGGCTTCAGGGCGTCGAAGGCGGGCTGCACCTTCGCGATGTCGGCCTCGTCGCCGCCGTACATGAGGGCGTAGCCGTTCTGCAGGCCCCAGACGCCGCCGGAGACTCCGCAGTCGACGTAGCCGATCCCCTTCTCGCGCAGGTGCGCGGCGTTGGCGATGTCGTCGGTCCAGCGGGAGTTGCCTCCGTCGACGACGATGTCACCCTCGCCGAGGAGCTCGCCGAGCTGACGGACGGTCTCGCGGGTCGGCTCACCGGCCGGCACCATCACCCACACGACCTTGGGCGAGGGCAGCTTGGCCACCAGCTCCTCGAGCGAGCCGACATCGGAGACGTCGGGATCGCGGTCGTAGCCGACCACATTGACGCCGGCATTTCGCATGCGGGTGCGCATGTTGCCGCCCATCTTGCCGAGACCGATCAGACCGATGTCCATGCGCGTTCCTCCGGGACTTGTGCTCTCAATTGTTGTCGAACCGTGGGATCTGAACCTCGGCGACCGCAAACCACGGGCGTCGGGAGGCTCAGGACAGCAGCCGTCTCGGCATCAGCAGGTAGCGGAAGCCCGTGTCGGTCTGCTGGGGTGCAGTCTGGTCGGCTTGGCCGCTGATGACAACCGGCTTGGACGACTGGGTGAACGCGAGCTCGACGACTGGCTCATCGATCGCGGTGAGACCGTCGAGCAGGAACTGCGGGTTGAAGCCGGTGGTGATGTCGTCGCCGTCGATCGTCGCCTCGATCGCCTCCGAGGCCCGGGCCTCGTCGCCGGAGCCCGCGTCGAGGGTCAGCACGCCGTCGGAGAAGGCGAGCTGGACGGCGGTGTTGCGCTCGGCGACCAGGGAGACGCGCTTGACCGACTCGATCAGGTTGCCCTTGTCGACCAGCGCGGTGGTGAGGTGCTCGGCCGGGAAGAGGTTGCGGACCTTCGGGAACTCGCCGTCGAGGAGGCGGGTCGTCGTACGCCGCACCCCACCCGGGCCCTGACCCTCGAAGCCGATGATGCCCTCGCCGCTGCCGCCGTGGGCGAGCGCGATGGTGACCTCGGGCCCGGCGGTGAGGGACTTGGCGGTGTCGCCGAGGACCTTCGCGGGCACGAGGGCGGCCGCCGACTCGTCAGGGGTTCGTGGCGACCAGGTGAGCTCGCGGTGCGAGAGCCGGAACCGGTCGGTGGCCAGCAGGCTGATGGTGGAGCCCTCGATCTCGAGGCGGACGCCGGTCAGCACGGGGAGCATGTCGTCACGGCCGGCGGCCGTCACGGCCTGGCCCACGGCGTGCGCGAAGTCCTGGCTGCTGACGGTGCCGGTGGCCTCGGGCATCGACGGGAGCGAGGGGTAGTCCTCGACCGGCATGGTCTGCAGGGAGAAGCGCGCGGAGCCGCAGGTGACCACGACCCGATGCTCCTCGAGCGCCATCGTGACGGGCTTGTCGGGGAGGGCTCGACAGATGTCGGCGAGCAGCCGGCCGCTGACCAGGGCCTTGCCCTCGTCGGAGATCTCGGCGCGTACCGTCGCCCGCGCGGAAGTCTCGTAGTCGAAGCTGGAGAGCACCAGGCCGTCCTGCGACGGGTCGCTCGCGTCGATCAGCAGCCCGGCGAGCACCGGAGAGCTGGGGCGGACGGGCAGGCTGCGAGCCGCCCAGGCGACGGCGTCGGCGAGCACGTCGCGGTCGACGCTGAACTTCACTTCTGTTATCTCCCGGGTCGGCTGATCGGCGCGGATCTGGAGTGTGCATCCTGCCATGCAGGGCGATCGGCGCGTAGGGGGCCGCCCACGAATGGTGAGACTTATCCCCAGTGCGGACGTCGCAAGGCGTTGGCGAGTGTCCGGCTGATCTAGAGGTGAGTTGTCGTCATAGCATCTGTGCACGCTGTGGATAACCCGGATCCGTGCAGGTCAGAGCGGCGATTCGTGTGCACAGCGGGTGTGGATGCAGATGGGTACGAACGGGTCCGGCGTGTGCACGCAAGGGTTCGCCCGGTACGCCGCGGTCGGTTGCGCACAGCCGGTGTGGACGAACCGCCGGGCCCGTCCCGAACGGCGCCCACATCTTGCACGGATGTAGTTCGCCGACTCGTTGGTCGAGCCGTCGCGAGGGACGAGCGACATTGTCGAGACCACTTGGTGCCCGGCACGGCGAGATGCCAGAAGTGCGCCAGGTGCTCGAGCTGCCGAGTGGGGCGACGTGGCTCAGATCTCCGACCGGGCGGTGTGGTTTGCGGTGGGCGGGCTCGTCACTGGGTCTCGACGCGCGGTTGCGACCTCGCGGGCTCGGTCGCACGCTTGCTCGACCTCTTCGGCGGGCGCCTCAGACCTGACGTGCGTGCATCTTGATCCGGTTGGTGAGCTCGGAGACCTGGTTGTACACGGCGCGGCGCTCGGCGAGCAGGTCCTTGATCTTGTTGTTGGCGTACATCACCGTGGTGTGGTCGCGATTGCCGAACTCGGCGCCGATCTTGGGCAGCGACATGGGGGTCAGCTCCCGGCACAGGTACATCGCGATCTGCCGCGCGAGCACGAGGTGGCGGCCGCGGGAGGGGCCGGTGAGATCCTCGAGCGAGACACCGAAGAAGGCGGCGGTCTGGGCGATGATCAGCGCGGCGGTGATCTCGGGCTCGCCGCCCTCGGGGATCAGGTCCTTCAGGACGATCTCGGCCAGGGTGAGCTCGACCTCCTGCCGGTTGAGGCTGGCGAATGCGGTGACCCGGATCAGCGCGCCCTCGAGCTCGCGGATGTTGGTCTGGATCTTGGAGGCGATGAACTCCAGCACGTCGGCGGGTGCGGAGAGCCGCTCGTTGGCGGCCTTCTTCCGCAGGATGGCGATGCGGGTCTCCAGGTCGGGAGGCTGGACGTCGGTGATGAGGCCCCACTCGAACCTGTTGCGCAGCCGGTCCTCGAGGGCCTCGAGGCGCTTGGGGGGCCGGTCGGAGGTGAGCACGATCTGCTTGTTGGCGTTGTGGAGCGTGTTGAAGGTGTGGAAGAACTCCTCCTGGGTCTGGGTCTTGCCCTCCAGGAACTGGATGTCGTCGATGAGGAGCACGTCGACGTCTCGGTAACGCCGCTTGAACCGATCCTGGCGGTCGTCGCGGATGGCGTTGATGAACTCGTTGGTGAACTCCTCGCTCGAGACGTAGCGCACCTGGAGCCCGGCGTACAGGCTGCGGACGTAGTGGCCGATCGCGTGCAGGAGGTGTGTCTTCCCGAGACCGGACTCGCCGTAGACGAGCAGCGGGTTGTAGGACTTGCCCGGCGCCTCGGCGACCGCGGTGGCCGCGGCGTGGGGGAACCTGTTGGACGACCCGATCACGAAGGTCTCGAAGGTGTACTTGGGGTTGAGGCGGGTCTCCATGCCGGCCGACGGGCGGGCCAGGTGCAGGTCGGGTACGGCGGACGGGGAGCCCCCCGGCCCGCCGTACCCCTGGTCGAGGCCGTCGAAGCGCGGGTTGGACTCGCGGCGATCGTCCGACGACATCCCGTCGATACGTCGACTTGTCGACTCATCCCCTCGTTGATTCGTTGAACCTTCGTCGTCCTCCAGAGCGGGGTCGATGGTGACGGCGATGCGGACGTCCCTGCCGAAGTAGCTGGAGAGCGACTCCTCGAGGTGGCCGCGCAGGCGCCCCTCGAGCTGGCTGCGGGTGAAGTCGTTGGGGACGGCGACGATGGCGGTGCGTTCGTGGAGCGTGACCGGCTGGCTGGTGCGCAGCCAGACCCGCTGGTGTGAGGGGAGCTCGCCGATGACACCACGCCACGCGGTCTCGAGCGAGGGCTCGGCCTCGTAGGGAGCGGTCTCGCCGCCCGGGCTGGCCGCCGGTCCGTCGTCCACAGGCTGCATAAGCCGGGCCTTTCCTAGCTGGTGCGCGTTCGGATGGGTGTCGCCGCAGGTCACGCCGGGTTGGGGCGGAACCGCCCGCTTCGGGACGGGTCGCCGGATGCCCGAAATTTCTCCACAGCTTCGTCCACAACTTGTGAACTGTGTTCTGACCTGTGGATATCGTGCTCTCCACCCGGGTGGCACGTGGGTCGTGACCGTGGCGTTTCCGCAGGTCAGACCCTGTTTCTACCCATTCACGCGTCGGTCCCGCGGGGCCGACGCAGCGAGCGGCCGCGAAGCCGAGCACATCGAAGGGAAGGTCCCGAAGATAACCCCGGCGGCGGAGGGGCAGCAAGCCGTCATCCACAGGTCTGTGGGAGGCGACGCGAGTTTGACCCCGCCGAGCGGGCTCGCGTACCGTGATCCGCTCGGACACAAGGCCGGTCGGTGCCGCATGTCCACGGGCTCCACGCAGGGCGACTGTCTGCGGATCATACCCGTGGGCGCCCGGTGCCGACCGGCTCGGAGTCGGTGGAGTTCACCGGTCCGGGCGCGTCGTCCCTCAGCCCAACCATCCAGCCCACAGCGGGAACCCGGTCTCGTCGGGCCCGGAACCCGATCGGAGATGCTCGTGAGCAAGCGTACGTACCAGCCGAACAATCGACGCCGCCACAAGGTGCACGGCTTCCGCCTGCGCATGCGCACTCGTGCCGGTCGCTCGATCCTCTCCGCGCGCCGCCGTAAGGGCCGCCGCGACCTGGCCGTCTGAGCCCGCCCAGCTCACGCGCATAGTGTTGGCCCGGGCCCAGCGCCTGACCACCGCCGAGGAGTTCCGGCGTACCACCCGTCAGGGTCGCCGGGCGGGCAACGGCGCCTTGGTGATGCATCTGCAGGTGCCGAGCGCCGACGAGTCGGCGTCCGCGGCGACGCGGCGGGTGGGCTTCGTCGTCGGCAGGACGGTCGGCAACGCCGTCGTCCGCAACCGCACCAAGCGGCGCCTCCGGGAGTGCGCTCGGGAGCAGATCGGCCGGCTTCCCGCGGGAGCGAGACTCGTCGTGCGGGCGCTTCCATCCGCCGCGACGACCGACTTCGCTCGGCTGCGACGCGACTTCGACGGCCTGCTGGGCCGGGTGTTGGCGGCGGCGGCGCCCGGTGGTCGGATCAGTGCTGGCAGATGAAGGCAGGCCCCAAGAAGGTGGACCCATTGAAGTACGGCCTCGTCGGGCTGCTCAAGGCCTACCGACTGCTGATCAGTCCGTTGTACGGACAAGTTTGTCGATACCATCCGTCCTGCTCGGCGTACGCACTCGAGGCGGTGCAGTTGCACGGCACGCTGCGGGGGAGCTGGCTCGCCGTACGCCGCTTGGCGCGGTGTCACCCTTGGGCCGCCGGCGGCTATGACCCGGTGCCGGGGCATGTCCCGCCCTCGGTCCCCCAGTCCATGAACTCCGGCGTGAGCCGGGCCTCGTCCTCAGGAGCCTGACATGTGGGATGCGATCGTCAGCGTCGGCAGCGCGATCATGACACCGCTGTACTACGTCATCTCGGCGGTGCTGGTCGGCTTCCACAAGGTGTGGGGGGGCCTGTTCGGTGAGGCGAGCGGCGCGGCCTGGGCGCTCTCCATCATCTGCCTGACGCTGGTCATCCGCGCTGCGCTGATCCCGCTGTTCGTGAAGCAGATCAAGTCCAGCCGCAATATGCAGCTCATCCAGCCGAAGGTGAAGGAGCTGCAGAAGAAGTACGGCCACGACCGGGAGCGCCTCACCCAGGAGACGATGGCGCTCTATCGGGAGACGGGCACCAACCCGTTCGCCTCGTGCCTGCCGCTGATCCTGCAGATGCCGATCTTCCTGGCGCTCTTCCGGCTGCTCGACCATGCGGCGGACGGCAAGCCGAAGGGCATCTTGACCAACGTCCAGGCGGACCAGTTCGGCCAGGCGGAGCTCTTCGGCCACGTGCCGATCTCGAGCACCTTCATGAGCGCCGGCGGCGACCCCGCCATCATGGTGTTCGCGGCGATCCTGGTGCTGGCGATGACCGCGACGACCTTCCTCACGCAGCGTCAGCTGATGAGCAAGAACATGCCGGCCGATGCGCTCTCCGGCCCGTACGCCCAGCAGCAGAAGCTGCTCCTCTACGTCCTGCCCGTCGTCTTCGCGGTGGGCGGCATCGCCTTCCCGATCGGCGTACTGCTCTACTGGACCACCTCCAACCTGTGGACCATGGGGCAGCAGTTCTACGTGATCCGCAACAACCCCGCGCCGGGCACGCCCGCGTTCAAGGCCAAGCAGGAGCGCGACCGTTCGAAGGGGCGCACGGTCTCCGACGACCCCCTGGCGTCCCCGGGCACGACCGCCGCGACCGATGTCGTCGGCGAGCAGGCCGACCAGCGTCAGCAGCCGCGTCAGCAGCCGAAGCGTCAGTCGCGTCAGCAGCGCAAGAAGAAGAAGTGACCCCAGGCATCAACCCAGGCATCAACCCAGCATCAACCGGACGCCGATCCAGGCGTCAATCCAGGCATCCGGCGGCCCGCCCGATCAGGCGGCCCGAGCGGGGCTCCGGGCGGACCGTCGCCCGAGCCGGTTCCCAAGAGAGGTTCAGATGAGCGAGATGGACGAGCAGGCGGTGGCCGACGCCACCGAGGCGCCGGACGCGGCGGAGGCTCTCGAGGAGCCGGCGCCGGCGTCATCGGAGGCGGAGTGGGCGGAGTCGGCGGAGCCGTCAAGGTCGGCGGATTCGCCAGAGTCGACCGCGGTTGAGGCCGACGCGACGGACGAGCCGGAGCGGGTGTCGCGGGTCGAGCGACTCGAGAACGAGGGCGAGATCGCGGCCGACTACCTCGAGGGACTGCTCGACATCGCGGACCTGGATGGCGACCTGGACATGGACGTCGAAGGTGACCGCGCGGCCGTGTCGATCGTCGGCGCCGATCTCCAGCAGCTCGTGGGTCGGGACGGGCGGGTGCTCGACGCGCTCCAGGACCTGACCCGGCTCGCGGTGTACCGAGAGACGGGTGAGCGTTCGAGGCTGATGCTCGACATCTCCGGCTTCCGTGCGGAGCGCCGCGAGCGCCTGACCGAGCTGGCCAACGAGGCGGTGGCCGAGGTAAAGGCGACGTCACGGCAGGTGAGCCTCGACCCGATGACGTCCTTCGAGCGGAAGGTCGTGCACGACGCGGTCGCCGCCGCCGGTCTGGTGTCCGAGTCCGAGGGCACCGAACCTCGTCGCTTCGTGGTGATCCTCCCCGCGTGATCCCCTCATGAGCGACGTTTCACGTGAATCACCCCCCGTGCCCGAGGTGGCGCGGGGGGTGTTCGCGTCTGCCCGGTTGCCCTTGGCCGAGGCCTACGTCGCGTGGCTGGCCGGCGCCGGCACGGTGCGCGGCCTACTCGGTCCCCGTGAGATCCCTCGGCTGTGGGAGCGACACGTGCTCAACAGCGCGGTGCTCGGTGAGGTGGTGCCCGAGGGAGCGCGAGTGTGTGACGTCGGGTCGGGGGCGGGGCTGCCGGGCCTGGCGCTCGCGATCGCGCGACCGGATCTCCACGTCACCTTGCTGGAGCCGCTGCTCCGTCGGACCGTGTTCCTCGAGGAGGTGGTGGCGGACCTGGGTCTCCAGGACCAGGTCGCGGTCCTTCGTGGTCGCGCGGAGCAGGCCGGCGAGCGCGGCGCGACGTACGACGTCGTGACCGCGCGCGCCGTCGCCCCGCTCGAGCGGTTGCTCGGATGGTGCCTGCCGCTGGCCTCGCGCCGCGGCGAGCTGCTCGCGATGAAGGGCTCGTCAGCCGAGCGCGAGGTCGCCGACGCCCAGAAGTCCCTGCGACGGCTCGGCTGTCGCCCGGCCGAGGTGCTCACACTCGGCGTGGGCGTGCTCGCCGAGCCGACCTTCGCGGTGAGGGTGGTGCGCGGTGCATCCGGGAGGTAGGTTCGCTCGCCAACCGGCGACCGATGGCTACCGGGAGGCGACGGCGGGTTCTCGGAAGGCGCTGAAGCCGGCGCCTCGCCGACGGGCGAGACCACGCTCGGGGTCCGTCCGGGGGGCCGGTTCGGGGGCGGCTGGGCCGCCCAGGGGCTCCGAGAAGCTGTCTGGCAAGGCGGTTATCCACCGCTCCACGGAGGCTGCGGAGCGTGACTTTCCACAGGGGTACCTGGTTTATCCACAGATTCACCTCGCCCGGCCAGAGCGGGCGCCAAGGTCAACGAGACGAGGTTCTGACCATGGATTCACGTGAAACATGGGCCGACGGCGGCGCCGAGGTCAACCAGGTGCAAACCACCGGACCGAAGCCGGTGCGAACCGCGGGAGAGCTTGCCTCCGATGGTCCACTCCCCCAACCGGTCGCGGAGATGACGCCGTTGGCGCGCGCCGCCGAGCAGACGGTGCTGGTCCGCGACGGAGCGGGACGTCGCCCGCCGATGCCTCGTCCCGCGTCGACGAGGGTGATGGTCATCGGCAACCAGAAGGGCGGCGTCGGCAAGACGACCACCGCGGTCAATATCGGCGCCGCCCTGGCCCAACTGGGTCAGCGGGTCCTCGTCATCGACCTCGACCCACAGGGCAACGCCTCGACCGCGTTGGCCATTGAGCACCGGCGGGGCGTGCCGTCGACGTACGACCTGCTGGTCGAGGGAGCCAGACTCGCCGAGGTGGCCAGTCCGTGCCCGGAGATCGCCGGCCTCTCCGCGGTGCCGGCGACCATCGACCTGGCGGGAGCCGAGATCGAACTGGTCAGCGTGGTGGCCCGCGAGGGCCGGCTCCGGACCGCCCTCGCGGCGGACCCGCGGATCGGGTCGGCCGAGGAGGCCGGGGAGGATCGCTTCGACTACGTGCTCATCGACTGCCCGCCGTCCCTCGGTCTGCTCACCCTCAACGCACTGGTGGCCGCCAGAGAGATGCTCATTCCGATCCAGGCGGAGTACTACGCGCTGGAGGGGCTCGGACAGCTGATCGAGACCGTCGAGATGGTCCGCCAGCACCTCAACCCGGCGCTACAGGTCTCGACCATCCTGATCACCATGTACGACGCCCGCACACGGCTCGCCGCGGGCGTGGCCGACGAGGTGCGCGGCCACTTCGCCGACGAGGTGTTGAAGACGACGATCCCGCGCTCGGTGCGGGTATCGGAGGCGCCGTCGTACGGCCAGACCGTGATGACCTACGATCCCGGTTCGGCCGGAGCGCTCAGCTATCTGGAGGCCGCGCGCGAGATTATCCGCAAGGGAGCACCGTCATGAACCAGAAGCAGCCGGCACGAGGTGGCCTCGGCCGTGGGCTCGGCTCCCTGATCCCCACCGGTCCGCCCCCCGCCATCCCCCCGGGGTCCGCGCCTGAGTCCCCCCCGGACTCAGCCGCTCCCGCTGAGTCTGGTGCCGACTCAGCCGCGCTCGCTGAGTCCGGTGTGGACTCAACTGCGTCCGCTGAGTCTCGAGGGGACTCAGACCCGGCGCCCGAGTCTCAGGGAGACTCGAGCCACGACCCGACGGCGCCGACTGAGTCTGGTGCGGACTCAGCCTCCACCGATACGGCGGCGACCGATCCCGACGGTGCGCTGAGCACCATCGAGGGTGCCTACTTCGCCGATCTCCCCCTCACCGCGATCACTCCCAACCCGCGGCAGCCGCGGGAGGTCTTCGAGGAGGAGGCGCTCGCCGAGCTCGTGCACTCGGTGCGAGAGGTCGGGCTCCTCCAGCCGATCGTCGTGCGTCCGCTCGGCGAGGATCGCTATGAGCTGATCATGGGCGAGCGGCGCTGGCGGGCCGCGCAGCAGGCGGGCCTGGAGTCCATCCCGTCCATCGTCAGAGAGACCGACGACGAGGCGATGCTCCGCGACGCCCTCTTGGAGAACCTCCACCGCGCTCAGCTCAACCCGCTCGAGGAGGCCGCGGCGTACGGCCAGCTGCTCGAGGACTTCTCCTGCACGCACGAGGAGCTCGCCCAGCGCATCGGCCGCTCCCGGCCGCAGATCAGCAACACCATCCGCCTGCTCCGGCTCTCCCCGGCGGTGCAGCGCCGCGTCGCGGCCGGGGTCCTGTCCGCAGGTCATGCCCGGGCGCTGCTCACGATCGACGACGCGGAGATCCAGGACCGGCTCGCCCAACGCGTCGTGGCGGAGGGCATCAGCGTGCGGGGCGTCGAGGAGATCGTCGCGACCGGCGGCGCGGAGGCACGGCAGGCCCGGCAGGTCCGCCGCAAGCCGGAGGCTCCCGGCCTCGACGAGCTCGCCGAGCGACTCTCCGACCGGTTCGAGACGCGGGTCAAGGTCGACCTCGGCCGGGCCAAGGGCAAGATCACCGTCGAGTTCGCAACTCTGGAGGACCTCCGGCGGATCGTCGACATCATGGACCCCCGCAACCGCACCGACCGGCCGATTTGAGGACGGCGGAGCCCCAACGCATCGAGGGGTGGCCCCGC
Source organism: uncultured Actinomycetota bacterium (assembly GCA_963767345.1). Taxonomy (GTDB): domain Bacteria; phylum Actinomycetota; class Actinomycetes; order Propionibacteriales; family Nocardioidaceae; genus Nocardioides. The sequence continues at coordinate 1,049,994 of CAVYDO010000003.1, read as the reverse complement.
GACGCCAGGCCCTATATCGACAAAGCGATCAAACGATGTATCGCTCTATTGATAGATAGTCTTGTCGTCCCAATCGCCGAGGGTGTCATCCGAGTCCGTCGCCCGGGGCATCACGACGCGTGACGCTGCGGGTCGGCTGCGGGTCAGCCGCGGGTCTGCGCGGCCCGGACGAGGGAGGCCACCACGTCGCCCAGCTGCGCGCCGTCGGCCTCGATCGCCAGCGGGACCAGCGAGGTCTCGGTGAAGCCGGGGGCGACATTGACCTCCAGGAACCACGGCTGGCCCGCGTCGTCGACGATCAGGTCGGAGCGGGAGAGGTCGCGAAGGTCGAGAGCCTGGTGGGCGGCGAGGGCGACCCGGGCGCACTCGGCCGCGATCTCGGGGGAGAGAGTGGCGGGGGTGTCGAAGGCGGTCGCCCCGGCGGTGTAGCGCGCGGTGTAGTCGTAGATGCCGCCGTCGGCGCGGATGCCGATCGCCGGGAGGGCGCGCGGGCCGGTGCCGTCGTCGATGACGCTGACCGCAACCTCGTAGCCGGACACGAAGCGCTCGATGAGCGCGACCGAGCCGTACGCGAAGGCCTGCACCATGGCGCTCGGCAGCTCCTCCGCGGTGCGGACGACGGTGCATCCCAGCGCGGAGCCGCTGCGCGCCGGCTTGACCATGGCCGGCAGGCCGAGCCGACCCAGGAGCGCCTCCATCACGGCAGCGGCGCCCAGCTCGCGGAAGGTCTCCTGCGGCAGGCACACCGACTCCGGCGTCCTCAGGCCGGCACGTTCGACCAGCGACTTGGCGATCGGCTTGTCGAAGGCCGCCCGACAGGCGCGCGGCGTTGCGCCGACGTACGGGATGCCGAGCAGAGCGAGAACCTCGCGGATCGCACCGTCCTCGCCGGTGTCGCCGTGCAGCATGGGTACGGCGACCACGGGCGGGTCGGTGCGCAGAGCCGCGACCAGCCCACCGTCGACGTCACGCTCGGCGACCTCCATGCCGATGCCGCGGAGCGCCTCGGCGACGCGCCGCCCGGAGCGCAGAGAGACGTCGCGTTCGTGGGACAGGCCGCCGGCCAGCACCAGCACAGAGTTCACGTCGGGCTCCTTCGGGGTCCGGGGACAGAGTGGGCGGAGCGCGCGCGGCTAGGTGAGGTCGCTTCCCGGCGCCTGGTAGCCGCTGCGCTCGGGGCCGTGATCGAGTGGCGTCGCGCCGAACATCGCGCGCAGGTCCATCTCCTCCTCGAGCACGCCGGCGAGCCGGCGTACGCCCTCACGGATCCGCTCGGGAGTGGGGTAGCAGAAGGACAGCCGCATCGACGACGAGCCGAAGCCGTCCGCGAAGAACGCGGTGCCGGGCACGAACGCGACCCGCGCCGTCACCGCACGCGGCAGCATCGCCTTCGCGTCGATCCCGGGAGGCAGGGTCACCCAGACGAAGAATCCGCCCGCGGGGGTGTTCCAGGTGCAGCCGGCCGGCATCAGGTCGTCAAGCGCCTCCATCATCGCGTCGCGGCGCTCGCGATACATCTCGCGGAGCTGCTTCACCTGGCCCTGCCAGTCGTGGTTCGCGAGGTAGGTCGACACGGCGAGCTGGCTGAAGGACGGCGGGCAGAGGGTGGCCGACTCCTGCGCCAGCACCAGCTTCTCGCGTACGGCGTGCGGTGCGAGCGCCCAGCCGACCCGCAGGCCGGGGGAGAAGGTCTTCGAGAATGACCCGAGGTAGATGACCCCCTCGGCCTCGTCGGCCCGCAGCGCGCGCATCGGCTCCTGGTCGAAGCCGAGCAGCCCGTAGGGGTTGTCCTCGAGGATGAGAAGGCCCTCGCGTCGGCAGATCTCCAGCACCGCGGCCCGGCGGGCGGTGCTCATGGTCACGCCGGCGGGGTTGTGGAAGTTGGGGATCGTGTAGAGGAACTTGATCCTCTTGCCCGCGGCCCGCACCGTCCGGATGGCGCTCTCGAGGGCCTCGGGAACCAGGCCGTCGGCATCCATCGACACGTGCACGACATCGCACTGGAAGGACTTGAACACGCCGAGCGCGCCGACGTACGACGGGGCCTCGCAGAGCACGACGTCGCCCGGGTCGCAGAAGATCCGGGTGACCAGGTCGACCGCCTGTTGGGAGCCGACCGTGACGACGACGTCATCGGGATGGGCCTCGATGCCCTCGAGCCGCATCACGTCGGTGATCTGGTCTCGGAGGTGTGGGTCGCCCTGACCGGAGCCGTACTGCAGCGCGACCGGGCCGTTGGTGGCGACCAGGTCGCCGATCAGCCCGCCGACGACGTCGAGCGGGAGCCCGGAGATATTCGGCATGCCGCCGGCCAGGGAGACGACCTCCGGGCGGGACGCCACGGCGAAGAGCGCTCGGATCTCGCTGGCGGTCATCCCGGCGGTGCGCGCGGCGTACTGGTCGACGTAGGAGTCGAGCCTGGTGCTGGCGCCGCGTCGCGCAGGGGTGGTCATCGAGACAAGTGTGACCGATGGAGTGCGGTTCGCGCACAACAACGACGTACTGCGGACTCACGCCAAGCCTCGGGACTCACGCCAAGCTCGCCGGAGCCGGTCCGGCGTGCCACGATGGCGGCATGTCGCGCAAGACGGTCGCCCTCACCGTCGACGTACTGGCCGAGCTGCCGGGTCCGAGCCGGTCGTGTCTCTTCTGGGAGCTCGACCCGGTCCGGCGGGCGGAGGTCCGCGCCGCCGGGGTGTCCCGGGCCGGCGCGGAGAAGGAGGCCTGGCTGTCGGAGGTCCTGCGGGAGTGGGGAAGCTGCGGCCGCGGCGTCGTGCTCGACGAGCGGCCGGTGGGGTACGTCGTCTACGTGCCGGCCGCGTTCGCGGCGGGCGCGGCGGGACTGCCGACCGCGCCGGTGAGCCAGGACGCGGTGCTGATGACGATGGCGTGGGTGCACCCGGCGCACCGCGGAGGCGGCCTCAGCCGCCTGCTGGTGCAAGGGATGGCGCGTGACCTGGCGACCCGAGGAAATATCGTGGCCGTGGAGGCCTTCGGTCACGCGTACACCCGGCGGGGCGGGGGTGCGGAGTGCCCGGACCGGTGCGTGGTGCCGGCGGAGTGGCTGGCGCGGGTGGGCTTCAAGACGCAGCGGGCGCACGGCACCACGCCCCGGATGCGGATGGACCTGCGCACCACCTTGCGGTGGCGAGATGAGGTGGAGGCCGCGTTGGACCGGTTGGTGGGTGTCGTGCGCCCGGTGCCGAAGGTCAGGCCCCAGGATGGCGCGCTGCCGCGCGAGGAGGCCCGACCCTCGTAGCGTCGGGTCGGGCTCAGGCCGACGTGGAGATGAGATCGGAAAGCTCGCCGAGCAGCGCCGCCTTCGGGCGCGCGCCGACGATGGACTTCACGATCTCGCCGCCGGAGTAGACGTTGATCGTCGGGATGCCGGTGATCCGGTAGGACGACGGGGTCACCGGGTTCTCGTCGACGTTCATCTTGAGGAAGGTGATCTTGTCGCCGTGCTCGGCGGCGATCTCGTCGAGGATCGGGGCGACCTGCTTGCAGGGGCCGCACCACTCGGCCCAGAAGTCCACCAGGACGGGCTTGTCGGACTTCAGCACCTGCGCCTCGAAGTCGGCGTCGGTCACGGCGGCGATGTTTGCCACGGTCTCTCCTCAAGAGGTTCGTTTTCGGTGTACGAGGCAGTCAACACCACGGGACCGACGATTGATTCCCACGGCCTGGACCGCTCAGGGTTACGCGGTAGTACGAGCGCTTGAAGCGACGCATGCAACGCGCGAGGCGGTGCTACTACCGCGTAACCCGGATCAGACGTGCGCCACCGCGGCGGTCTCGGCGGCCGAGCCGGCGCTGGAGGCGGCATGGTCGAGAGCGGCGATATAGCGCTCCGCGTCGAGGGCGGCCGAGCAGCCGGTGCCCGCGGCGGTGACGGCCTGGCGGTAGCGGTGGTCGACCAGGTCGCCCGCCGCGAAGACGCCGTGCAGGTTGGTCTCGGTCGAGGGGGACTCGACGAGCACGTAGCCGTCGTCGTCGAGATCGACCTGGCCGGTGAGCAGCTCCGAGCGCGGGTCGTGGCCGATGGCGATGAACAGGCCGGTGACGTCGAGCCGACGCTCCACCCCGGTGACGGTGTCGCGAAGGGTGATCGACTCGAGCTGGTCGGTGCCGTTGATCGAGGCGACGCCGGCGTTCCAGATCATCTCGAGCTTGGGGTCGGCGAACGCGCGCTCCTGCATGATCTTGGAGGCGCGCAGCTCGTCACGGCGGTGGATCAGGTAGACCTTGCTGGCGAACCGGGTCAGGAAGGTGGCCTCCTCGACGGCGGAGTCGCCGCCGCCGACGACGGCGATCACCTGCTCACGGAAGAAGAATCCGTCGCAGGTGGCGCACCACGAGACGCCCCGGCCCGAGAGGGTCTCCTCGTTGGGGAGACCGAGCTTGCGGTAGCCCGATCCGGTCGCGAGGATCACCGAGCGCGCCCGGTAGGTGTCGCCGGTCGTCTTGACGATCTTCACCTCGCCGGTCAGGTCGACCTCGACGACGTCGTCGGGGACCAGCTCGGCGCCGAACCGCTCGGCCTGGGCACGCATCTCCTCCATCAGAGCCGGGCCCATGATGCCGTCCTTGAAGCCGGGGTAGTTCTCCACGTCGGTGGTGTTCATCAGCGCGCCACCCGCGGTCACCGAGCCCTCGAAGACCAGCGGGGCCAGTGACGCGCGCGCCGTGTAGAGGGCCGCGGTGTATCCCGCCGGCCCCGACCCGATGACGATGACGTTGCGGATGTCGGACTGGTCGGACATGGGGCTCCCTCGTGGTCTCTCGTGATGAGCCGGCGCGCATGCGGTGCGCCGTACGCCGGCCAAACCGATGGTAGGCGGAAGTTGTTCCGGAGGGGTCCCTGGTCCCGAGAGCGTCTCGCCCGGGTGAGGAGGAGTCCGGCCCTCAGCCCACCCAGAAGCCGCGGCCGCCGCCGTACCGGTCGCTGCCGCGCATCCCGCCGAACCTGTCTGCGGGGCCGCGGGCCCCGAGGTAGGAGCCGACGACCGCCGCACCGAGGTCGCCGAGATCGGGGCTGACCACGCGACCGTCCACACGACCCGCCATCGAGTCGACGAAGCGCGCCAGTCCGGGGTCGTCACCCAGGCGGAAGAACGTGGTCTGGGCGCCGAGCCGGCGTGCGGCGTCGAGCTCACGCACGGCGTAGGCGACGGTGAGCGGATGGGGTGGGTAGGAGAAGAACACCTCGCCGTCGGGCTCGAGGTGGGAGGTGGGCTCGCCGTCGGTGACCACGAGCAGCACCGGTTGGGCGGTCGGGTGCTTGCGGAAGTGCCGATTGGCGAGCAGCAGCCCATGGTGCAGGTTGGTGCCCTTGTCCCACTGCGCGTCGAGGGCGGTCAGCTCCTCGATCTCCATCACCTGGGCGGCTCGACCGAAGGCGATCAGCTGGAGGGCGTCACCGCGGAACCGGCTGCGGATCAGGGTGTGCAACGCCAGGGCGGTGCGCTTCATCGGCACCCAGCGTCCGTCCATGGCCATCGAGAACGAGGTGTCGACCAGCAGGGCGACCGCGGCCCGGGTGCGGTCCTCGCTCTCCTGTACCTCGATATCGTCGACCGTCACCCCGATTCGCCTGTGCTGAGGAGCCGAGGGACGAGGCGTCTCGAAGGGTCTGCGACCTCCCATGTAGTTCCCCGCGTGGCGACCGGGACGAATCGGTGTGTCGGCGGCGGTGTCGGCGGCGGTACGGCGTACGGCGTTGGTGATGGTCCGCGGGACGTCCCAGGGTCGGGTGTCGCCGTACTCCCACGGTCGGGTCGCGCCGGTGAGCTCACCGGCTGCGCCGGCGGTGCGGAGCTCGCGCTGGCCCTGGCGGCCGCTCATCCGCTCGGCGACGTCGCGCAGCAGCGCCTTGCCGAGCCGGCGCATCGCCTTGGGCGAGAGCTTGAGCTCGCCGTCACCACCTCGCTTGAGGTAGCCGGAGTCACGGATGGCGCGCTCCAGCTGCTGGAGGGTCCTGGCGTCGACCGCAGCCTCGTCGCCGAGCCGGCGCGCGAGCTGATCGAGGTCGATGTCATCCAGGCTCGCCCGCGGGCCGCCCTGGGCGAGCTGCTCGGCGAGCGCGTCGAGGTCGGCGAGGTCCTGCAGCGCGCCAGTGCCGTCGCCGAGCCCGAGACCCTCGGAGCCGTCGAACCGCTCGGAGCCGTCCCAGTCCTCGCCGGGCCGCAGAGCTCGCAGGTTGTCCTGCATCCGGGCGAGCTGGTCCATCAGCTCCGGCGTGCCGAATGCCTGGCCGGAGAGCTCCATCAGCTCACGGCGCTGCTCCTCGGTCATCGAGTTGAGCATCCGCTGCGCCGCCGCGGACCGCTGCGCCAGCGCGTCGAGCAGCTCCTCGATGTTCTGCGGGCTCCCGTCGGGCCCGGCGAAGTGCCGGCCGTGCTTGGCCATGAAGCGCTCGAAGTCCTGCGGGGTGTCCTCGCCCAGCCGATGCCTCTCGAGGAGTGCGTTGAGGTCGTCGAGCATCTCCCGTACGGCGGCGCGGTCCTCGTCGGTGGCGCCCTCCAGCGCCTGCTTCATGCCGGCGAAGCGCTGGTCGAGCAGCTCGCGCCCGAGCAGGTCCTTGATCTCCTCGAACGCCTCGCGGGCCTCGCGGCTCTGCCAGTCGTACGACGACAGCTCGGTCACCGCGGCCGCCGGCGAGGGCGGGAGGTTGTCGAGCCGCAGCTCGCGGAAGGCCCGGTCGGTGTCGTCCATCGTCACGTCTCGGGCCAACTGCTTGCGCTCCTCCAGCACGGCTCGGTCGAGCAGCTCCTTGACTTGTTGGAGGGTGCCGTCGAGGTTGTGGCGACCGACGATCTCGCGACGCTGCTCGGCAACCCGGCGGGCCAGGTCGTCCAGACCGGCCTGCTGCGCTCCACCCCGGCGCAGGAACTCCCGCATCGCGCGCTCGGGGCTGTAGCCGGCCATCACGTCCTGCCCGATGGCGTCGATGGCCTCGGCCAGGTCGACCGGCGGGGCGAGCGGGTCGCCGCCGTCGTACCTGCGATAACGGCTCATCGGCTCATCCGTAGACCGTCTCGCCGTCGCCGGACTCCTTGCCGACCTTGCGCGCCAGGTAGAGGCCCTCGAGCGCCAGCTCGATCGCACAGGCCCGGGCACCGTCACCGGTCGCGTCGAGCCGGTCGGTCACCTGGTCGTAGAGATCGGCCTCGTGGGGGCCGGACGGCGGCAGCGCCGGCAGCCCCTCGAGGAACTGGCGGGCGGTCACCTGCTCGCCGGTGGTGACGAAGGCACCGTCCTCGATCGCGGTCACCAGCGGCGCGAAGTCGAGACCCCGGAAGTGTGAGCGCACGGTCTCGGCGATCGCCGTACGCAGCAGGTGGGTGAGGATCTCGTGCTCGCGGCCCTCCTCGCCGGTCTCGAACTCGATCTTTCCGCCGAGCACGTCGAGGGCGGTCTCGAGGTCGACCACCCGGGCGACCGCCTCGGGCTCACCCTGGCGGGTCGCGCGGTGCAGGGCGGCCGCCGCGATGGTCTCGGCGCCGGCGATGGCGAACCTGGCGCTGACGCCGGAGCGCTGGTCGACGGCGTTGGAGGCACGAAGGTTGGCAGTGAGCCGGGCGAGGATCTCCACGAGCGCATCCGGGACGTCGGCGACCAGGCGCGCCTCCTGGCGGATCACCGCGACCTCGTCCTCGATCGCGGCCGGGTAGTGGGTGCGGATCTCGGCGCCGAAGCGGTCCTTGAGGGGGGTGATGATGCGGCCGCGGTTGGTGTAGTCCTCCGGGTTGGCGCTGGCCACGACGAGGACGTCGAGCGGCAGCCGCAGCACATAGCCGCGCACCTGGATGTCGCGCTCCTCCATCACGTTGAGCATCGCGACCTGGATCCGCTCGGCCAGATCGGGCAGCTCGTTGATCGCCACGATGCCGCGATGGCTGCGTGGGATCAGCCCGAAGTGGATCGTCTCGGGATCGCCGAGGTGGCGGCCCTCGGCGACCTTCATCGGGTCGACGTCGCCGATCAGGTCGGCGACGCTGGTGTCAGGGGTGGCGAGCTTCTCGGCGTACCGCTCCTCACGATGCCGCCAGGCGACCGGGAGGTCGTCGCCGAGATCCTCCGCCCGGCGCAGGGACTCGACCGTGATCGGCTCGTAGGGGTGCTCGCCGAGCTCGGAGCCCTCGATCACCGGTGTCCACTCGTCGAGCAGCGTCATCAGGGTGCGCAGCAGCCGGGTCTTGCCCTGGCCGCGCTCGCCGAGCAGGACGACGTCGTGCCCGGCGATCAGCGCCCGCTCGAGCTGGGGCACGACGGTGGTCTCGAAGCCGTGCAGACCCGGCCACGGGTCCTCGCCCGCTGCCAGCCTGGCCAGCAGGTTGGCACGGATCTCGGCACGCACCGACCGTTGCTCGTGCCCGCTGGCGCGCAGCTCGCCGACTGTGTGGATGGTGGGGCAGCTGGCCGCCGACTTCGTCACCAGGTCAGTGAACACCCGGCCCCAAGGTTCGCGCTCGGCGTCGGCGAGCCTCCCGACACCTCTCGGGCGCGCGGCTCCCCCTCAGGGAGCGGGGAGGTGGATGGTCTCGATGACCTCGGGGCCGGGGCAGGTCCACAACTCGACGCGCTGTCGGCCGTTGGCGGGAGGGGAGTAGACGAGGAGGGCGTCGGCGCCGGCGTAGGTCACGGTCACGACCTGGGCGTCGTCCGCCGGGGTGCCGCAGGGAGCCGCGGCGGGGCCCTTGAAGCGGTCAGCGTCGGGGGAGCGCAGGTCACGGGCGGTACGGCGCAGCTCGGCGCGAGAGATCAGGGCGAGGTCGGCGCCGGCCAGCGACTTCTCCGTCATCGTCTCGGGAGCGCCGCTGTCGGAAGGGGCAGCCTCGGGGGCGAAGGCTCGGTCGGACGCGCCGCCGTCGGCCTCCTCGCGGCTCTCGCCGGAGGAGGCGGTCGTGGCGTCGCCGCCGTCGTCGCCCGACAGGGTGAGCTGGGGAACGACCGCCACACCGAGCACCACGGCGGCCGCCGCGACCAGTCCGCCGGCGACCCGCCTGCGCCACCGCGAGATCGGCACGACGGCCCCGCGAACGGGCGGCTTGGAGCCGCCGTCCGCCGAAGCGTCCGTCGAGCCCTCCGCAGCGACGCCCGCAGAGGCGGCTGAGACGGGGGTCGCCGTTGCCCGCAGGTCCGCCAGCACGTCGTCGAGCCGGGCCGCGACGTCGGCCGGCATCGGCCCGGTCTCGCGGGCGCCGGCGAGCAGGCGGCGTACCCGCTCCTCCTCCTCGGGCGTCAGGTCGGGCAGGTCGGCGTCGGAGAGGGGACGGTCGTGGGTCATGGCGGGTTCACCTCCTTCGGGTTGCGGGCAGGTCGGGCGGGTCAGGCGTGGGGCGGCGGTCCGCGGGCCGGGTCCGTGGGTGGGACGGGCGAGGCGGCGGGCGGGTTCCCCGGTGATTGTGGGTCGACGTCGGCGCCGGGCCGGAGTACGCCGAGCAGGCCGGCGAGCTTGGCCCGGCCGCGGGCGCAGCGCGACTTCACCGTGCCCTCGGGGCACTCGAGCATCAGCGCGACCTCTGCGACCGGATAGCCCTCCATGTCGACCAGCACCAACGCCGCGCGCTGTTCGGTGGGAAGGGTGGCGAGGGCGGCGAGCACCAGTCGCCGTCGCTCGCCGGCGAGCGCGGAGTCCGCGGGGTCGTCGGGTGCGGCCGTCGCGAGCGAGCCGCGCGAGGCCGCCTCCTCGAGGTCGTCGGGCAGCGCCTCCGCGCGCCGTACCTTGGCGGCGCGCAGCCGGTCGAGGCAGGCGTTGACCACCACGCGATGCAGCCAGGTGGTCACGGCCGCCTCGCCGCGGAAGGAGCCGGCGCGGCGGTAGGCGGCGATCAGCCCGTCCTGGAGGCCGTCGGCCGCGTCGTCGGGATTGCCCATGGTCCGCAGCGCGACCGCCCATAGCCGGTCGCGGTGCCGCGCGAAGAGCTCACCGAAGGCGTCGGGATCGCCGCCGACGTGGGCGCGGAGCAGGTCGTGGTCGCTCCGCTCGCCGGCCCGATCGGTGGCGAGATCGGTCATGCGCGGACCCGGATCTCCGCGATCGAGCCGCGGTAGCCGTCGGCGACGGGAGGCAGGGAGGTCAGCCACACGACGAGGTATCGCCCGTTCGCGTCGACGTCGACGTTGACCATGTCCTCGCCGGTCGCCGCCCCGATCTGCTTGAGCCCGGCGACACCTCGCGGCCGGTCCCTGCTCAAGAAGAGCCTCGCCCTGGTCGGCCCGCCGACGAACGCGACGGAGACGCGCCGCACGTCGACCTCGCGCTTGAGGTCGACCACCACGCCGACGCCGGGCTTCAGGCCGCCGGGCCCGAACTGCTGCTTGTACGTCGAGGTGCGCCAGGCGGTCGCGGTGTCGTCGTCGGTGGTGAGCGGGGCCAGCTCCGGGTGCTCGCCGCCCTCGCCGAGCGGGTCGAAGTCGGTTGCGGAGGTGTCGGACACCAAGCGCAGCGACGGGGTGCCGGCGGTCGGCTCGTCGTCGTCGGGCCCGAAGTCGAGCGGGTTGCCGCCGCCGAGCGTCGACCAGATCGCGATCGCGCCGACGAGCAGGATCGAGAGTCCGAGCACCGCGGCGACCCGTAGCCAGGTGCGTCCGGGGACCCGGCCGTCGTCATCGTCGGGGATGGCCCCGATCACGCCGGAGCCCGACCCTTGGACGCCGGGGATGCTGCCCGTCACGGCCCGCGACGAGCCCGAGGACCCGGTCGGCCAGGGGGAGGGCGGCGGCTCGACGACGACGCCCGGCCGGGGCTTGCGCAGCGGCTCGCCCGGGGGCGGGTCGGGAGCGAAGAGAGGTCGCTCCGGCGGCTCCTCGAACGGCGGCGGCGGCGCCGGCTTCTCCGCCCGCTGGCTGATCCAGCCGACGGCCCCGTCGTCGGTGAAGACCGGCATCCCGGCCTGGGTGGGCAGATCGACCGGCTCGACCACGGCGGGCTCGTCAGGCTCGTCTCCGGCAGGTTGAGTGCTCAGGTGGCTGCTCTCCCCGGCGGGTGCAGCACTCGACCTCGGGGGATCGGCGCTCGGCTCGGCGGCTCGGATCGGTTGAGTGCTCAGGTGGTCGCTCTCCCCGGGGGGCTCAGCACTCGACCCGGCACGCCCCGCGGCAGGCGACCCGGCACTCGACCCGGCATCGGCCCCGGCACTCGACCCGGTCGCGAGGGTGGGGAGCGTGGTGGAGGAGTCGGAGAGGACCGGGGGGACGAGCAGGCCGGGATGGGTGGCCGCGGTCAGCTCGCCGGTCTCCGGGATCGCCAGCCCGCTCGGGTCGCCCACGAAGGCGCGGAGGGCGTCGCAGATGCCGCGGGCCGCGCCGAGGTCGTACGCCGAGCGCACGTGCACGCCGCCCAGGGGACCGTTGATCACCTCGTCGCACAGCTCGTCGAGCACCCACGGGATGCCGGCTCGCACCTTGCGCGGCCGCAGCACCCGGCCGCCGAGCTGGTGCGCCCGCTTGACCTTGGAGGTCGAGGTGCCGGCCCACCGACCGGTCAACGCGGCGTACAACAGCCCGGCGAGGTCGCTGATATCGCACGACTGACGTCCCGGTGGCAGGCCGTGCATCGCGGCCTCGACGCCGAAGCCGATGACGCGAACGGCTCCGTGGGTGTCGACGAGGACGTTCTCCGGCGCGAGCCGGCCATGGGCCAGGCCCGCAGCGTGCGCGGCCGCGATCGTGGCCGCGACCTCGGAGACCACCCAGGCGGCCCGGCGCGGCGGCATCGGCCCGTCGCGCCCGAGCATGATGTCGAGCGAGGCCCCCTCGCCCCACTCGTTGACGACATAGCAGAACCCGTCGCGGCGGGCGGCGTCGAGGACCTTCAGCACCCGCCGGTCCTGGACCGCCGTGGAGCGGCGGGCGGCGTCGAGGAGCGCATCCGCGTGCGGGTAGTCGGCCGCGACGATGTGCACGGCGACGTGGCGATGGAGCACGAGGTCGTCCGCGCGCCAGAATCGGCCGCCGCCGCTCTCGTCGAGCAGCTCGGCGACCCGGTAGCGACCTGCGAGCAGGTCACCTGGCCGGATGCCCTCGGGCACTGCTGCTCGGCCTCCCCGCGTCTGTAGGTCCGGCCCGTCGTCGGCCGGATGTCACCATCGTAGAAGAATCCGTGGGTCTACGTGGCCAGGATCATGCCTGCTGCGCGTCGCCTCCCGACGCGCAGTCTCAGCGCCGGGTACGGCGGTCGTCGCGGCTGCCCGCAGCGGTTCGACGAGACAGCCGCCGCAGCACGGGCTCGGCGAGGTCGGTGAACTCGGTGATGTGCATCGCAGTCGCACAGCCGAGGATCACGAGCAGGTCGACGACCCCGATGAGCCCGGCGCCGAGGACCGCACCGACCCAGCCCGGCCGATCGCCCTGCACGGCGTGCAACAGCTCGGTCACCCCGTACGCGGCGGCGGTGCCGAGCGCGACGGCGATCAGCATCCGCACCAGGAACCGGACGGTCACCGCCGTCGCCAGCCCGCCCAGCCGCCTCGACAGCACGACGTACGACGTGACCGCGCCGACGAGATAGGCGGCTCCGTATGCCGTGGCCAGCGCGGGGGCGGTGCCCTCGGCGTCGGCGATGCCGACCAGCCAGACCGCGAGCACCACGTTCGTGGCGGCGACGCCGACCTGGACGAAGAAGACCGCACGGGTCTGCTCGAGCGCGTAGAACCCCCGGAGCATCAGGTAGTGCACCGTGAACAGCACCAGCCCGGCTCCGAAGACCGACAGCGTCGGGACGTAGAGCTCGTAGGACGCGGCGCCGCTGCCGGTGCCGAAGACGACCCGGGCGAGGTACGGCGCCACCACCGGCAGCAGGGCCGCGAACGGCAGCACCACCGCGAGGGCTCGGCGCATGGTGTCGGTGAGCCTGCGGGCCAGCCCTCGCAGGTCGCCCTCGGCCGCCCGCGCGGAGAGCGACGGCAGCACCGCGGTGGCCAGCGACACGGTGACCACCGCGTGCGGGACCATCATGATGAGGAAGGCGTTGGAGTAGATCGTGAAGCCGGTGCCCGTCTCGGCCGTCGCGCCGGTGCCGCCCACGCCGCAGCCGAGCGCCGTACCGCCCGAGGCCAGCTTGACCACGACGGTGTAGGCGATCTGGTTGACGAGCACGAAGAGCAGCGTCCAGACGCCCAGCCGCAGGGTGTGGCCGAGCCCGGACCCCCGGAAGTCCCAGCGCGGCCGGAAGCGGAAGCCGGCGGCCCGCAGGTAGGGGACCAGGACCAGGAACTGGATCGCGATGCCCAGCGTGGAGCCGAGGCCGAGCAGCAGCTCCTGGTCGCGGGAGTAGCCGACGCACTGCTCGGCCTCGGAGGCGGTCCCGTTGGCGAGGATATAGACGCCGAGGACCGCGATGGACACCACGTTGTTGGCGATCGGCGCCCACATCATCGGGCCGAACCGGCCGCGGGCGTTGAGGATCTGCCCGACCAGCACGAACATCCCGTAGAAGAAGACCTGCGGCAGGCACAGCCGGGCGAAGTCGATGATCGACTCGCGTGCTGCCGCGAGCTGCGGGGCGTCGTACGCCGGGTCGAGGAAGAGCGGCATGACCCATGGCGCGGCCACGACCAACAGGATCGTGACGCCGGCGAGGAAGACACCGGCGAGCGTGACGACCCGCTGCGCGTAGGCGTCGCCGCCGTCGGGGTCGCTCTTCATGGTGCGCACGAGCTGCGGGACGAGGACGGCGTTGAAGACGCCCCCGGCCAGCAGGATGTAGAGCATGTTGGGGATCGTGTTGGCCAGGTTGAACACGTCGGCGTGCAGGGTGCTGCCCAGCGCGGCGACGAGCAGCGCCGTCCGCAGGTAGCCGCTGAGCCGGGAGAAGATGGTGCCGACCGCCATCACGGCGCTCGAGCGCATCAGCTGACCGGAGCCCGCCTCGCTCACTCGGCCCACTCCGCTTCCCGCTTGCGGCGCTGCCGTCGCAGGAACCGGAAGCCGCCGACGCCGAAGAGGATCACCGCGCCGCCGATCATGACGAGCCAGATGATCAGGCTCACCTGGTTGGAGCGGACCGGCAGGTCGATGGGCTCGTCGATGGGCTCGCCCTCGCTGTTGGTGAGGGTCAGGGCCAGGTTGTGGGCCCCGATGCGCTCGGTCTTGGCCACCGGCCGGAGCGGGAAGCGCTCGCCCGGGTTGACCGTCACCGGCCCGGGGAGCTCGACGCTCAGGTATCCCCCGGGGTCGGCGCTCACCGCTACGGTGACCGGCACGTCCAGACCGTTGTGGATGGTGAGCGGGAACTTGCCGGTGTCGCCGGTGAGCGTCACCGAACGCAGGGTGGTGAGACTGATCCGGGACAGGGTCTGCTCGACCCAGGCCGCCGACCCGGTGGCTGCCGCGCGCACGGTGTTGGGGCGGGTGCGGTTGCCGTACGCCGTGTCGGCGTACGCCTCGCGGGTGATCTCCGCGCCGACCGCGAGCTCGGGTGGCAGCACCGACTGGAGCAGGCCGCCGGCCGAGCGGAGATCGTCGGCGGCGTCGAAGACGGCCTCGTCGAGCTGGATGTCCCGCTGCTGCTCGGGGTAGTCGACCTGTTCGAGAGCGACGGTGGCATCGGCTGTCTGGTCGATCCCGTCGAGGGTGGTGAGGTTGAGCCAGTCCTGGTCGAGGCCGGAGAAGAAGGAGGTCACGTCGTCGGGGCTCCAGGTCTTCGGCAGTACGGCGACCAACGGTCGCTCGTCGCCCGAGAGCAGCCGGAGCGCCGCCTCGCTCAACAGCCTCTGGCGCATCGCGACGGTCGCCTCGGGGTCGTCGGGACCAGGCCCGCCGGCGACCGCGGTGGAGGAGGAGACGACCAGGCTGCGGCCGGTGTCGCCGACCGCCACCATGCCGGTCTCCGCGACCGCACGGTCCGAGACGAGCACGGTGGTGCCGTCGGCGACGGTGCCGACGGCCTCGGGCGCGAGGTAGCCGTTGGGTGACGCGACGACCGGCGTGGCCTGCAGGCCCATGCCGGCGATCGCGTTGAGGCCCTCCTGCTGGGCCGCGCGCAGGAGGTCGCCGTGACCCTCGCTGGCCGCCGCTGACGCGTCGACGTCGCCGTACGGCAGGGCCAGGATCTGCTTGCCCTGGAGCGACTGGGTGAGCCGGGTCAACCAGGCCTCCGCGTCGGCGGGCAGGCGGGCCGGGTCGACCGGCTGGTCGCTGCCGTCGTCGGCACCGCCCGGCGCCGGCTGGTCGCCGGAGGACGGGTCGCCGTCGGCGGCCGAGGTGCCCGGCGTACCGGGATCCTCGCCGGGATCCTCGCCCGGACTCTCGCTGGGGGTCTGGCTGGGCGTCTGGCTGGGCGCCTCGCTGGGCGTCTGGCCGGGGCCGTCGGAGGGCTCCTCCTCGTCGGGGTCGGGGGCGGGGGGCAGCCGACCGGGGTTGCCGCCCATCAGCCGCCGGACGGCGTCCGGGACCGCCGGGTCGACCAGCCAGGTGACCGGCCGGTCGCCGGCTGCCGCGCCGAAGTCGACGATCGAGCGCAGCCGCCCCGTCGGTGCCAGCTCGGCCCCCCAGTGTTCCGGCTCGGCGACCCGCCCGTCGACGGTGTGCCCGACCCGCCGGCGGAGCTGGAGGACGAGGGCGGTGTCGAGCCGGCCGAGGTCGCCGCCGAGGAGGTTGGTCTCCGTGTCGAGTCGCGGCACGAAGGTGCGCGCCTTGCCGTCGTTGAGGGTGTCGATGCCGTCGCTGCTGGTGCCCAGGGCGTGTACGCCGAGCCAGGAGATGCCGGGCTGGTCCTGGTAGACGCCCTGGTATTCGTCGAGCAGGCCGCTGGAGACGCGCAGTGCGTACGGCGCGGTCTGCCCGGGCGCGAGCGCCTCGACCTGCTCGACGACCTCGACGATCCGCCCGCCGACCGGGAGCTCGGGATCGGCCGCGGCCGCGGCGTTGAGCTCGTCGAGGGCCGTCATCGGGGGGCTCTGAGAGATCAGCGGGTAGAGGTTGATCCCGGTCCAGGTCTCGTCGTCGACGTTGGTGACTGTGCCGGTGATGGTCACGGGACCGCTCTCCGGGAGCACCGAAGGGCTGAGCGAGTCGATGGTGACCGCCAGCGGGTCGTCGGTCACGGCCCGCCTCCGCCCCGGATCGATGCCCGCCTTCGGGATAGTCCGCGAACTTTCGATGGGTTCGATCGTTCCAATCCCGGCGAAAGTTCGCGGACTACCCGGGGGATGGGCTCCGGCCGCCGGTGCCAGCGCGGGCCCGGCCGCCGGTGCCAGGGCGATCAGTGCCAGGGCGATCGCGCCGACCGTTGCCAGCCGCGCCCGGGCAGGCGGCAGCGGGCGGCGGCGGGGCATTCCCCGAGGGTAGTGGCGGCGGCATCGCGGCCTGGGCAGCCGTGGCAGGGCGGTCGGTGAATAATGTCCTCCCGTGTCCGAGACGCGCCAGCCGTTGCGGCTGCCCCCGCTGAACATGGTCGAGGTGCAGGCCAGGGTCGGGCGCGAGCTCGACCGGCTGGCGCCGGTGATCGACCCGCTCGGTGCGCTGTTCGCCGAGGCCGGGGAGACGCTCTACCTGGTCGGGGGGCCGGTGCGCGACGCGATGCTCGGCCGGCATCTGGCCGACCTCGACCTCACCACCTCCGCGCATCCCGACGTGACCGAGCGGATCCTCGCCGCCTGGGGTGACTCACTGTGGGACATGGGCCGCGCCTTCGGCACCATCGGCGCCCGCAAGGGGCCCTGGCTGGTCGAGGTGACGACCTATCGCTCCGAGAGCTACGACGCCACCTCCCGCAGGCCGCAGGTCCGCTACGGCACCTCGCTCGAGGGCGACCTCGGCCGCCGCGACTTCACCATCAACGCGATGGCGGTCTCGGTCACCGACCCCGCCGTTCGCGGCTTCGAGGACCCGTACGGCGGCGTGGTCGACCTGGCGAACCGACTGATCCGTACGCCGGGTGGCCCGGAGGTCTCCTTCGGCGACGACCCGCTGCGGATGATGCGGGCCGCGCGCTTCGCCGCCCAGCTGGGCTTCGCCGTCGCCCCCGAGGTGGTCGAGGCGATGACCGCGATGGCTCAGCGGATCGACATCATCTCCGCCGAGCGGGTCCGTGACGAGCTGGTCAAGCTCGTCTGCGCGCCGTACCCCCGCGTCGGCCTCAGCCTGCTCGTCGACACCGGGCTGGCCGAGCGGGTGCTGCCCGAGCTGCCGGCCCTCAAGCTCGAGCGCGACGAGCACCACCGTCACAAGGACGTCTACGAGCACACGCTGACCGTGCTCGAGCAGTCGATGGACCTCGAGCCGCGGCTGGGGCTGCCCGGCCCCGACTTCATCTCCCGCTTCGCCGCGCTGATGCACGACGTCGGCAAGCCGCGGACCAGGCGGTTCCTCGAAGACGGGTCGGTGACCTTCCACCACCACGACGTGGTCGGCGCCAAGCTCACCCGCAGGCGGATGCAGGCGCTGCGCTTCTCCAACGACGAGACGGCCGCGGTCAGCAGGCTGGTCGAGCTCCACCTCCGCTTCCACGGCTACGGGTCGGGCGAGTGGACCGACTCCGCCGTACGCCGCTACGTCCGCGACGCCGGCGACGAGCTCGAGCGCCTCCATGTCCTTACCCGCGCCGACTGCACGACCCGCAACGCCCGCAAGGCCGCCCGGCTGCGGCGGACCTACGACGACCTCGAGGCGCGCATCGATCGGCTCGGCGAGGAGGAGGAGCTCGCCGCGATCCGCCCCGACCTCGACGGTCAGCAGATCATGGCGATCCTCGGCATCCCGCCCGGCCCGGAGGTCGGCACGGCGTACCGGTTCCTGCTCGACCTCCGCCTCGACAACGGCCCGATGTCCCGCGACGACGCCGAGACGGCCCTGCGGGAGTGGTGGGCCCGGCGCTGACGGAGAGGTCGAGTGCCGAGGTGGCTGCTCCGCCCGCGGCGCCCGGCACTCGACCCGCCGGCGTGACCGTGGCCTCGTCGCTCCGGGCGTCGCTAGGGTGCCCGCGTGGGCGGCGCTGAGCGGATCGGTCCGGAGCCGGGATCCGCGACCCGCGTGGTCATCGTCATGGGAGCGTCCGGCGTCGGGAAGTCGACGGTCGGCAAGGGGATATCGACGGTGATGGGCTGGACCTTCGCCGAGGGCGACGCGTTCCACTCGGTGGCGAATGTCGCGAAGATGGCCTCCGGCCATCCGCTCGACGACGAGGACCGCTGGCCGTGGCTGCGCAGCATCGGCGCCTGGATCCAGGCGGAGGTCGACGAGCGGCGAAGCGCGGTCGTGACCTGCTCGGCCCTGCGCCGGGTCTACCGCGACATCTTGGCGGAGGGCCGGCCACAGGTGTGCTTCCTGCACCTGGTCGCCGGCGAGGACCTGGTCGCCGACCGGATGAGCCACCGCAAGAACCACTACATGCCGACGTCGCTGCTGCACTCGCAGTACGACACCCTCGAGCAGCTCGACCCCGACGAGTCCGGTGTCGTCGTGTCCGTCCAGGGCCGCGCTCCCGAGGTGCTGGTCCGCGCACTCGCCGCACTCGGTCTGGAGCCGCTGCACGACGCACCCGCCGAGGATCCAGCCAACTGACGGGAGTGCCGATGCCCGGTCCGTTCGTCTCGGTGGTCGGCATCATCCTCGTGATGCTCACCAGCCTGATCGTCTAGCAGTCGAGGGGTCGTCCCTCGGCCGGCAAAACGTAGGGTGGGTGGTTGGCCGCCGTGCCGACCCGTCGTTCGCGTGAGGAGGTCTCCGATGTCGATCGCACCCCGTCCCGGGTCACTCACGCCGCATCGACCCGGCTTCCACCTCTTCCACCCGATCCTGGCCGGCGCCACGCTGCGTGACCGGATCGTGGCGTGCGCGGGCGCGCTCGTCGGCGTCGCGCTGACGGGGCTGCTGTCCGGTCTCTTCTTCGGCCCCGGTGCTCATCTTCCGCTGTTGATCGCGTCGATCGGCGCGTCGGCGGTGCTGCTGTTCGCCGTCCCGGCGAGCCCGATGGCGCAGCCCTGGCCGATCATCGGGGGCAACGTCCTCTCCGCCTTCACCGGCTACGTCGTGGCGCAGGTCGTGGCCGACCGGTCCGTCGCGGCCGCCCTCAGCGTCGCGCTGGCGATCCTGGTCATGTCCCTCACCCGCACCCTCCACCCTCCGGGCGGCGCCGCCGCCCTTACCGCCGTGCTCGGTGGCCCCGCGGTCGCGGCCTGGGGCGCGCTGTTCCCGCTGGTCCCGGTGGCGGTGAACGCCTGCGTTCTCGTCGTGACGGGCGTGGTCTTCCATCGGTTCACGCGACACCGCTACCCCCACACCCCGATCGCGCCCGCCGCCAGCATCCACGGCACCGCCGACCCGCCGCCGGCCTCACGCGTGGGCTTTCGACACGAGGACGTGGACGCGGCGCTTGCGCACCTGCACGAGAGCTATGACATCGACCGCGGCGATCTGGAGCGCTTGCTGGAGGAGGTCGAGCTGCAGGCGCTCATCCGATCGCGTGGCGAGCTGTCCTGCGAGGACATCATGTCCAGAGATGTCATCACGATCGGCCCGGACGCCACCCGGGAGCGGGCGCGGTCACTGCTCATCGAGCACAACATCCGGGTCCTGCCCGTCGTGACCGCGGACGGCGTGCTCCTCGGGGCGATCGGGCTGCGGGAGATGGCGCGCGACGACGGCCCGATCGTGGCCATTCTCGCCAACCCGCCCACCGCCCGGCCGGCGTCATCGGCTCTCGCGCTGCTTCCCACCCTCACCAACGGGAAGAACCACGCCGTCCTCATCACCGATCACAAGGGGCTCCTGGTGGGCGTGGTCTCCCAGACGGATCTGCTGGCCGCCATGGCCCACCGGCCCCTGGCCGAGACCTGAGCGACGGACGTCTCTTCGGCCTGCACGGCAGGAGGCCGTGGCTTGTGCGCGGTGCCGTCGGGCAGGATGGCCGCATGCGATCCGATCTCTTCGAGCAGAGCAACCTCGAGGTGCAGAGCACCGACCGGTTCCGTC
Organism: uncultured Actinomycetota bacterium; assembly: GCA_963767345.1. Taxonomy (GTDB): domain Bacteria; phylum Actinomycetota; class Actinomycetes; order Propionibacteriales; family Nocardioidaceae; genus Nocardioides. Next base: position 1,030,077 of record CAVYDO010000003.1, on the reverse strand, counting down.
TGCAGAACAGCCAGATGCTCCGTGTCCACCTCGGCCAGGACGTGCTCGCCACGAAGGGCTCGATGGTGGCCTACCAGGGGCAGATCAGGTTCGACCACGAGAAGTCCGGCGGCTTCGCCAAGCTCGCCAAGAAGGTGATGACGAGCGAGGACGTCAGCCTGATGCGGGTCTCCGGACAGGGCGAGGTGTTCTTCGCCGACCAGGCCGGCTATGTCCATCTGCTCCACCTGGAGAACGAGGGCGTCTCCATCAACTCGCGCAACCTGCTCGCGATGGACGCCAGCCTCGACTGGGACATCAACCGCACCAAGGGCGCGGGCATGGTCTCCGGCGGCCTCTTCAACACCACGGTGACCGGCACCGGCACCGTCGCGATCAACGTGGTCGGCAACCCGGTCGTGCTCGACTGCTCGCAGCAGCCGACGTACGTCGACACCCAGGCCGCGGTCTGCTGGTCGGCCAATCTCGCCCCCGGCGTGGTCAACTCGATGAACTTCAAGTCGCTGCTCCGAGGCGGCAGCGGTGAGGCCTTCCAGTACTCCTTCCACGGCCCCGGCTTCGTCGTGGTGCAGGCCTACGAGTGGGTTCCGCCCACCCAGGGCTCCGGCGGTGGTGGCGGCTTCCTCAGCAACCTGTGAGCGCTCGTGGGGTTCACAGGCATCCCAGGTTCACCTGGGATGTTGTCACCTCACCTTGGTTGCGCGGTGGGTGAGGTGACTGTCTCCCAGGTGAACCTGGGAAACGCGTGACCCCTGCTCGACCTCGTCTCGCGACGACGACCGCACGTGCCTCGCGGTCGCCTGCTCGCTTGATCTCGACGCGGCCGTCGCGGCCTCGTTCCTCAGCCGCGGGGCTTGCTCGACCTGGCCCGCGAACGAGGTTGCGTTCGTTCCTCACGCATCCTCTGCGTGCTCATCCCCGCGGATGAACGCCTCCACGCGGGCGCGGCCCTCGTCATCGGGGAGCTGGACCGGGGGCGACTTCATCAGATACGACGACGCGGAGATGATCGGGCCGCCGATGCCCCGGTCCTTGGCGATCTTGGCGGCGCGGATCGCGTCGATGATGATGCCGGCCGAGTTGGGGGAGTCCCAGACCTCGAGCTTGTACTCCATGTTCAGCGGCACGTCGCCGAATGCGCGACCCTCGAGGCGGACGTAGGCCCACTTGCGGTCGTCGAGCCAGGCGACGTAGTCGGACGGGCCGATGTGGACGTTGCGATCGTCGGCGGTCTTGCCACCGAGCGGACCGTGCAGGTTGGACGTCACGGCCTGGGTCTTGGAGATCTTCTTGGACTCCAGGCGCTCGCGCTCGAGCATGTTCTTGAAGTCCATGTTGCCGCCGACGTTGAGCTGGAAGGTGCGGTCGAGAACGACGCCTCGGTCCTCGAACAGCTTGGCGATCACCCGGTGGGTGATGGTCGCGCCCACCTGCGACTTGATGTCGTCACCGATGATCGGCACGCCGGCGGCCTCGAACTTCGCGGCCCACTCGGGGTCGGAGGCGATGAAGACCGGCAGCGCGTTGACGAAGCCGACGCCCGCGTCGATGGCGCACTGGGCGTAGAACTTGTCGGCCTCCTCCGAGCCCACGGGGAGGTAGGACACCAACACGTCGGCGTCGGTCTCCTTGAGCACCGAGACGACGTCGACGGGCTCGGCGTCGGACTCCTCGATGGTCTGGCGGTAGTACAGCCCGAGGCCGTCGAAGGTGTGGCCACGCTGGACGGTCACGCCGAGCGGCGGGACGTCGGCGATCTTGATGGTGTTGTTCTCCGACGCCGCGGTCGCCTCGGAGAGGTCGAAGCCGACCTTCTTGGCGTCGACGTCGAAGGCGGCCACGAACTCCACGTCGTTGACGTGGTAGTCGCCGAAAACGACGTGCATGAGGCCTGGCACGTCGCCGGCGGGGTCGGCGTCCTTGTAGTACTCGACGCCCTGGATGAGTGAGGTGGCGCAGTTGCCAACTCCGACGATTGCTACTCGTACCGAACCCATGGGGTTCTCCTTCTCCCTTTGTCCGACGTCGCCTGACGTTCTTCTGTCGAAAACCTGTTGGGGCCGACCGCGGGGTCAGCCGTTGGGACTGGTGCTGGGCCGGCCGTTGGGCCGGTCCTGGGCGTGCTCGGCGTTGATGAGGTCGGAGAGCCATCTGACCTCACGCTCGACCGACTCCAGACCGTGGCGCTGCAGCTCCGCGGCGTACCGGTCGACTTCCTTCTGCGTCAGGGAGAGCTGCCCCTGGACCCGCTCGAGCCGCTCCTGCAGGCGGGTACGGCGACCCTCGAGGATGCGCAGCCGGATCTCCATGTCGGTCCTGCTGAAGAACGCGAATCGGACGTCGAAGTTGTCGTCCTCCCACGCGTTGGGCCCGATGTCGGACATCAGCCGCTCGAACTCGCCCGTGCCGGTCTCGGTGACGGCGTAGACGATGCGGGGCCGGCGGGTGACGACGGTGAGGTCGCCGGGATGCTCCTCGAGGAAGCCGGCGCGGAGCATCTTCTTCAATGTGGGATAGAGCGAGCCGTAGGAGAGCACCCGGCCCCAGCCCAGCATCAGGTTGAGTCGCTTGCGCAGCTCGTAGCCGTGCATGGGGCCCTCGTGCAGCAGTCCGAGGACCGCGAGCTCGATGGTCTCTGCGCGACGTGCCATGTGACATATCGTAGCGATATATCCAAGCGTTGCGAATTTCCGAAGGGCTGCGTGTCGGCAAGTACGCTCGGACCCGGCTGACTCGCGTATCGAACCGGGCTCGGCGCCGAAGAACCCCCACGCAACCCCCCACGCAACGGAAGTGAACGAGCCAGTGAGTGCGAAGCGCAGGGCAGACGGCCCGGCCGTGACGAAGCAGCCGTCGGGTGGCCGGAACGGCGCACCGGGTCACAGCAGGAGCCGCCTCCGCCGCGTCCTGAAGTGGCTGCTGATCGTCGGAGTGGTCCTCGCGCTGCTCGGCGCGTGCTCGTTCGTCGTCCTCTACAACGCGATCGACATCCCCGACCCCAACGAGGACTTCGAGGCGCAGACCACGAAGGTCTACTACGCCGACGGCAAGGCCGAGGTCGGACAGTTCGCGACGCAGAACCGCGACTCGATCCCTTTCGAGGAGATGCCCCAGACGCTGAAGGACGCTGCCGTCGCGGCCGAGGACCAGACCTTCTGGACCAACAAGGGCATCGACCCCAAGGGCATCCTGCGCGCCGCGTTCAGCAATGCCACGGGCAACGCGACGCAGGGCGCCTCCACGATCACCCAGCAGTACGTCAAGATCCTCTACCTCACCTCCGAGCGCTCCCTGACCCGCAAGGTCAAGGAGGCCGTCGTCTCGCTGAAGCTGCAGAGAAAGACGAGCAAGGAGGAGATCCTCGCCGGCTACCTCAACACGATCTACTTCGGGCGCGGGGCGTACGGCGTACAGGCGGCGGCGGAGGCGTACTTCGACAAGCAGGCCAAGGACCTCGACCTCCGCGAGTCGGCCTTCCTCGCATCGGTGCTCAACGACCCCAACGACCTCGACCCCGCCGACGGCAAGGAGGCCAAGCGGGCGGTCAAGTCCCGTTACGGATACGTCCTCGACGGCATGGCGGAGATGGAGGCGGTCTCTCGGGCCGAGGCCGACCACGCGGTCAAGCGGCTGCCGAGGTTCCCCGAGATCCCGGTCGAGAGCCAGTACGGCGGGCAGCGCGGCCACATGCTCAAGCTGGTCCGCGACGAGCTGCTCGACCTCGGCTACACCGACACCCAGGTCGACTCCGGGGGCCTGCGGGTCACCACGACCTTCACGCGGGACGCGATGGCGGCCGCCGCGCAGGGCGTGGCCGAAGAGCGGCCCGAAGGATTCGAAAACGGTCAGCTGCACGTCGCCTCCGCCTCCGTCGAGGTCGGCACCGGTGCGCTGCGCGGCTTCTACGGCGGCCAGGACTACCTCGACTCCCAGATCAACTGGGCCGTGGCCGGCGGCATGGCCGGCTCGACGATGAAGGCGTTCGCCGACGCCGCCGCGATCAAGGACGGCTTCTCCCTCAGGGACACCTTCTACGGCAACTCGCCGATCGAGCTGCCGCCCAACATCTCGGTGGAGAACCAGGGCAACCAGTCGTACGGCAGTGCCGTCAACATGGTGACGGCGACCGAGGACTCGATCAACACGGCCTTCATCGACATGACCGACTCGATGGACAACGGGCCGCAGAAGGTCATCGCGATGGCCAACTCCCTCGGCATCCCCGGCAACGAGGCCGGCAGGTTCGGCATCCCCAGGGCCTCGCGCGACCTGGTGCCGACCGTGGGCGTGGCCCTCGGCACGGCGGTCGTCAGCCCGATCAACCTGGCCAACGGCTACGCCAGCCTCGCGGCCGGCGGTCGGCGCGCCGATGTCCACGTGATCGAGAAGGTCGAGCTCGACGGCAACACCGACTACGAGTGGGACGAGAAGCCGGTCGCGGTGCTGGACCCCGACATCGCCGCGGACGTGACCTACGCCCTGCAGCAGGTCGTGCAGGCCGGGTCCGGCACGGCTGCGCTGGCGCTCGGCCGGCCGGTCGCCGGCAAGACCGGCACCGCGACCAACGACAAGGGCCAGGTGTCGTCGTCCTGGTTCGTCGGCACCACACCGCAGCTGTCGACGGCCGTCATGTACGTGCGAGGCGAGGGCCGCGGCCAGCTCGACGGCTGGCTCCCGGAGTTCTTCGGCGGCTCCTATCCCGCCCGCACCTGGACCAACGTCATGAGCACGATGTCGGAGGGCATGGAGGTCGAGGAGTTCCCGCCCCCGGTGTACGTCGACGGTGAGGCGCCCGACGAGGGCCACGCCCCCGTCGTGACCCCGGTGCAGCCGACGACTCGTCCGACCCGTAGGACCACTCGCGGTCCGACCAAGCCGCCGCCGACCTTCTCCACGAGCACGCCGACCACGCCGACCAAGCCGCCGACCACCGTGCCGCCGCCACCGCCGACGACGGTCGCTCCGCCCCCGCCGCCGACGACGGTGGCGCCCACCGTCCCGCCGCCGACGGAGGCCCCACCCCCGCCGCCGACCTCGGCGCCGACCGAGTCGCCCACGTCCTCCGAGTCGCTGGTCACGACCGGTGCCACCCTGCGTGCCCTGTGGTCGTGGCTGGCCGGCGCGTGACGGATGCGGTGAACGACGGGGGAGACGACCTCGTCGTCGCGCCGACGCGCGACGACGCCGTCGTGGGTGCGCTCTCCGAGCGCATCGGCGGACCGGTCGGCAGCCGCGCCGGGCGACACCGGTGGGTCACCCCGTTGGCGATGCTGCTGGCCTTCACCGCCATCACCTTCGCGGTCGGCATGTGGCAGAAGACCAACTGCTACAACGACGACTGGGGCGACGAGAAGCAGCGGTTCACGCACATGTGCTACTCCGACCTGCCCTATCTCTACACCGGCCGGGGATTCGCCGAAGGGCTGTGGCCGTACTCCCACGACCCGGAGGTACGCGCCCGCTATCCCGACGTCATGGAGTACCCCGTCGGCATCTCCTACTGGGCGTGGGCCACGGCCAAGGTGACGCACCTGTTCACCGACCCCGATCTGGAGGCCCGGACGATCCAGCCGGCGGGTGCGATCGGCGCCAGCGAGGGCGTGGTCGAGGAGACCAGGGTCTACGTCGTGGTCAACGCGGTCGGGCTCGGGGTCCTGGCGATGGTCTCGACGTGGCTCCTGGCCGGGGTGTCGCAGCGCCGGCCGTGGGACGCCGCCGGCTTCGCCCTAGCCCCAACCCTCGCCCTCGCGGCCCTGGTCAACTGGGACCTGCTCGCGGTCGTGTTCGTCGCCGGCGCCCTCTGGGCCTGGGCCCGCGCCACCGATTCGTCTGTGTCCTCCCATGTAGTTCACGCGGGCGAGTCACAGACGAATCGGGGTCCCGGCGCGTGGTGGCCGGCCGTCACCGGCGTGATGATCGGCCTCGGCACGGCGGCGAAGCTCTACCCGCTCTTCCTGCTCGGAGGCGTGCTCGTGATCTGCCTACGGGACAAGCGGATCCGCGACTTCGCGGCGGTGGTGGTGGCCGCCGTACTCGCCTGGCTGGCGGCCAACGCGCCGGCGATGCTGTCGGGCATGGCGGAGTGGAGGCACTTCTGGTCCTTCAACGACAGTCGCGGCGCCGACCTCGGGTCGATCTGGCTGATGCTGTCGCAGGCTCTCGACAAGAGCTACGGCGTCGACACCATCAACAACGTGTCACTGGCCTTCTTCGCGATCTGGTGTGCCGGCGTGCTTGCGCTCGGCCTCGCGGCGCCACGCACTCCCCGGCTCGCGCAGCTCGGCTTCCTGGTGGTCGCGGGCTTCCTGCTCATCAACAAGGTCTACTCGCCGCAGTACGTCCTCTGGCTGCTGCCACTCGCGGTGATGGCGCGGCCGCGATGGCGCGACCTGCTGGTCTGGCAGGCCGGCGAGGTCCTCTACTTCGCCGGAGTCTGGTGGTACCTCGGCGGCTTCCTCGCGGCCGGCCGCGGCGACGACGCGCCGACGTACTGGATCGCCACCGTCGTCCGCCTCCTCGCCGAGCTCTACCTCGTCGCCGTGGTCGCCCGCGACATCCTGCGGCCTGATCATGACCCAGCCTGCGAGCACCCCACCCCCACGCCGACCCGCGGCTAGTTGGCACCCGAGCCGTTGCTCGCTTCCCGCCGAACCGTGGATAGTTGCGCGGTCAGGTGATCTCGATGCGGTCGAAGGTCGTCGCGGTGTAGCGCACCCGGACCGGGATCCGGTCGCCGACCGCGGGCACCTTGGCACCCGCGGGCAGGAACAGCATGGACGCCTGCATGTGCGGCGGTTCGGCGAAGCGGCGGGTCTTGCCGTCGACGCTGTACGGCGAGCGCACGAGGCCCGCTGCGTCGAGCCCGCCACGGGCGAGTGTCGCCGCCCGAGAGCGGATCGAGCTGTCGCCGGTGGGTGACTCGAGGCCGATGCCGTTCGCCGTCCCGCCGCTGACGACCAGCAGGTGGCCGTTCTTGGGGGCGGTGCGCACGCGGTAGCCGTAGCTGTCACCGCGGCGGATCGCATGTACGTCGAGGACGGTCGCGGTCACCGACAGCGCCGACCGGTCGCCGAGCCAGAGGTCGGTGCCGACGCGGGGGCGAAAGGCGAACTCCGGGAAGGAGTGGCGCAGGTCGCCGAGCTCCGCAGGCGTGAGATGCGAGACCCAGATCGTGCGGGTGTCGAGCTCGGAGCCGATGACGTCAGCCATGAGCAGCTTGACCTCGGTGAGGTGGTCGCCGTGGGGGAGCGGCATGTGGATGGCGACGCCCTCGAGGCGGTGGTCGAGACCGCGCCGGCGGAGGTCGCGAAGCGCCCGCCCGGCCGCGCGCAGCTCCTTGGCGGTCATGCCGTGACGGTGCATGGTCGTCGCCCGCTCGAGCACGACGCGGCTGCCGGGCTGCCGGGTGACCAGCTCGGTCACGTCGTCGAGGCGGCTGAGGGTGTGGATCACCCTGCGCGACAGGGGCTCCTGGTAGGTCGCCTCGATGGCCGGGTCACCGCCGGTCGAGCGTGCCGGGCGCCAGGGAGTGAGCACCAGGAGGTCGCCGCCGTACCGCTGACGCACCTCGGGGAGCTCGTCGTAGGTCCCGACGGCGAGGGTGTCGACGCCGAGCCCACGGTCGGCCATCCACTGAGCCTTGCGGGCCAGGCGGCCGAGACCGAAGCCGTAGCCGTTGCCCTTGTCGACCGGCACCAGTCCGGGGTTGGTCTTGGCGAGGCCCTCTAGGTGCGCGCGCCAGCGATCGCCGTCGACGGTGAGGACGAGGCTCACCCCTCACCGCCTGCTCATGTAGGCGTCGAACGCCTTGTAGAGCAGTCGGTTGAGCGGGAGGTCCCACTCGCCGGCGTACTCGACCGCCTCGCCGCCCGTGCCGACCTTGAACTGGATCAGCCCGATGTGGGGATCGTCGGCGTCGAGCGTGTCGGTGATGCCGCGCAGGTCGTAGACGGTCGCACCCTGGCTCAGCGCGTCCTTGATCATGGCCCACTGGACGGCGTTGGATCCGCGGACGTCGCGCTTCTCGGTGGAGGACGCGCCGTAGGAGTACCAGGCGTGGCTACCCACCTGGATCCCGATGGTGGCGGCGACCAGGTCGCCCTCGTGGTGGGCGAGCCACACGGTGAACCGGCTCTCGTGCTCCGCGCTGAGCGCGTCGCGCATGGTCGTGAAGTAGCTCAGCGGCCTCGGGGTGAAGCCGTCGCGCTCCGCGGTGTGGACGTAGAGGTCGTGGAAGGCCTCGATCGCTTCGTCGCCTTCCGGCCCCTCGGTGGTCGAGCCTGTGGAGACCTCTACGCCGGCCTTGTCGGCCTTCTTGATGTTGCGGCGCCAGAGCTGGTTCATGCCCTTGAGTACGTCGTCCTCGGTGCGAGGCGTGCCGTCGGCCAGGGCCAGCGGGATCTGGAAGTTGAAACGTGGCTGTCCGGCCGCGAACCCCTCGCCCAGCCCCTGCGGGAGCCAGCCGAGCGCCGCCAGCTGACTGAGGACCCGGTGCCCCCCCGGTGACCGCTCGGTGGGGGCGATGTCGGAGAGGCGGCGTACCTCGGGGTCGGCGATGCCCTGCTTGACCAGCGCGGCGTCCCACCGGTTGACGACGACCGGTGGCCCGATGCGGATGCCGAACGCGCCCTGCTTCTTGAGGTGGGCGGCGAGCGGCGTCAGGTAGGCCGCGAGGTCGTCGGTGGCCCAGTCGATCACCGGTCCCTCGGGCAGGTAGGCGAGCGACTTCTTGAGCCCCGCCCGGTCGACCTTGGGCAGTCGGCGGTAGAGCACGAGCGCGGCGCCGGCCTGCTCGCCGTCCTCGTCGAACCAGCCGACCGACTCGGCGTCCCACTCGCTCTTCACCTTCGCCCACGCGGGCGTCTGGAGGAAGCTCGCGGAGCTCCGTGACTCGAGGTAGGCCAGGTGCTCGGCCGGGTCGATCGTGCGGACGACGAATCCCCGGCTGCTCACCCGCCCGAGGCTACCGGGGGGCGTGGGGTGGTGGGCGATGTGGCCATCCCTGGGTGGGATGGGTGCTGGCCGGTGCGGGGTGGCGGGTCCGGGCGTTCGGGTCGGTCGGCGGATCGAGAGCGGTGCCCGCGTCGGTCAGGGCCGCCGACGCGAGGCGGGTCGTACGCTCAGAGGCGCTCGCGCAGCCAGGCGAAGTCGGCGGTGTGCTCGGGGGCGCCGCCGGGGGTCTCGCAGACGACGGGGGCGGCGGCGTCGCGGATGACCGCGGCCAGCAGGTCGGCGTCGATCTGGCCGGCGCCGAGGTTGGCGTGGCGATCGGCACCGGAGTCGAAGTCGTCGCGGGAGTCGTTGCAGTGCACCAGGTCGATGCGGCCGGTGACGGCGAGGACGTCGGCCACCACGGTCTCGAGCGGGTTGCCGCCGGCGTGGGCGTGGCAGGTGTCGAGGCAGAAGCCCACCAGGTCGGCCTGCTCGCACCCGGAGATCGCGTCGAAGACCCGGGCGATGCGGTCGAGGTGGCGGGTCATCGCGTTGTCGCCGCCCGCGGTGTTCTCGATCAGCAGCGGGAGCTTGAGGTCGGTGGCGTCGACGGCCTTGCGCCAGTTGTCGAAGCCCACGTCGGGGTTGTCGGTCCTGTTGACGTGGCCGCCGTGGACGATCAGCCCCTTCGCGCCGATCGCTGCGGCGGCGTCGACGTGCTGCTGGAGCAGCTTGCGCGAGGGGATGCGGATGCGGTTGTTGGTGGTGGCGACGTTGACGATGTACGGCGCGTGGACGTACAGGTCGACTCCCGCTGCCTCGGCGTCGGCCCGCAGCCCCTCACCGCCACCGGCGTACCGCACCTCCGGCCCCTTGTAGCCCTGCGGGTCGCCCAGGAAGAACTGCACCAGCGGCGCACTCCGCGCCGCCGCCTCGGCGAGCGGGTCGGTCTGGTCGACGTGGGCGCCGATGCGGATCTCGCTCATGCGTCCGACCCTAGCGAGCCGTCGCCGACGGGCTGTCGCGCGCTCTCTAGGACGTACGGCGGCCCGGTTGCGGGCGGGTGGGTGGGGCGTTGAGGCGGTGGGTCAGTACTCCACTACGTTCCGTACTTCCTCATCGCCTCGGCGAGGATCGGGTAGTCGCAGTTGCCGCCGGTCTGCACGCAGGCGACGGTGCGGCGGCGACCGGCCGCGGCCGACCGGCCCGCCGAGTCTGCGATGAGGCCGGCGAGGGCCACGACACCGGAGGGTTCGGCGAGGTGGTGGGTGGCGCGATACGCGAGCGCCATCGCGCGCTGCACCTCCTCGTCGCTCACCTTGACGAAGCGGGCCGCGCCCTTGGCGATGATGCGCACCGCGTCGGGGTCGGGTGTCCGCACCGCCACGCCGTCGACGATCGTGTCGGCCGAGGGCGTCGACACCGGTTCGCCGCGCTGGAACGAGAGTGCGTAGGCGGGTGCGCCCGAGCTGACGACGCCGACGATCTCGGTGTCCTTGCCGAGGAGGTCGCGGACCAGGATGTTGGCGCAGATGCCGGAGCCCATGCCGACGGACACGTAGATGGTCTCGACATCGGGCAGCGAGGCGTGGATCTCGGAGGCGTAGGTGGCCACGCCCTCCACCAGCCACGGATGGAAGGGCGGCACCTGCAGCAGGTCGCGCTCCTCGGCCAGCTCGCCGGCGTACTCGCGCGCCTCCTGAAAGTCGCGCCCGTGCACCACGAGCTCGGCGCCGAAGCCGCGGATGGCGGCGTCCTTGTCCGCCGAGTTGCCCTCCGGGACCACGATCGTCACCGGGACCCCGTACGCCGCGCCCGCGTAGGCGAGGCTCTGTCCGTGGTTGCCGCGGGTCGCGGAGATCAGGCCGCGCACGGGCTCGCCCGCGCTGAGCCGGTGCAGGAAGTTGAGCCCCCCGCGCACCTTGAACGCCCCCGTCGGGTTGGCGTCCTCGTGCTTGACCCAGGTCTCCGCGCCGGTGACACGGTCGAGCAGCCGCCAGTGCAGCAGCGGGCTCGGCCGCACGTGAGCTCGCACCACCTCCTTGGCCGCGAGAAGCCGGCTCATCGTCAGCTCCTTGGGCGGCCGCACCGTCCGAGCGACCGCCGTCGGGTCACTCGGGGGCGTGGTCGAGGCCCTGATCTGGGCGACCGCGAGCGGAATGTCCCCGGGGTCGGTGATGCCGTCGGCGACCTGGTCGATCAGCTCGCGCAGGCGGTTCAACCGGTAGGTCGCCACCGGGTTGCCCAGTCGCACTCGCCGCCCGGAGACCAGCTGGGCGAGCATCGGGCCGGACACACCGATCGTCGCGGCCATCTCTCGCTCGGACTGCCCCAGGTGCACCAGCCCGCGACGGCAGAGGGCGTCGACCGCCTCGCCGTACAACCGGGTCTGCTCCGCACGCCGCACGTCGTGCTCGGCCGGCTCCATGGCCTCGCTCCTCCCTTCCGGCCGTCGTCCGCATGTCGACTGCGCCCATCTCCGCTCCCTTGCCCGCTCCAGCAGACTATGCGAGGGCGGGGACCGCGAGGCCTCCCGCCGGCCGACCTGTGGAAAAGTGGGTGCTTCGGTTCACCTGTGGAGGAGGGTCCCGTTGCGTCGTCTCGGCGTGCTCGCCACGCTACTGGTCGCCGGTCTGCTGTCGTGGCCGCCTTCGACGCCGGCCGTGGCGGAGCCGCCCGCTGCGACCGACTCGTCCGCGCCCGTGACCGGGCACCGGCCTCCGTCCGCCGATCCGACCGGCACCCCGGTGACCGGAGGCGTCAGCGCCAATCAGGCGACGGAGTTGGCGACCGGCGCGTACGTGAGCACCTTTCCGGCCAATGGCCGCGAGGCCTACTTCAAGATCGTGCGGCAGTGGAAGGGCAGCCGCATCTGGTACGCCGGCAACGTCTTCACCACCGTGGGTGCCTATCCGCTCGTCGGGTTCGATGCGATTGCCGGCGACACCGGCGAGCCCTGCACCGACAGCTTGACCATGAACCGCCCCGGAGAGCTGCCGATCAGCGGTGTCGCGGAGGGCGACGACGTGGCGAAGGACTGCGCCCGGGCCGAGGAGATCGTGCTGCGGGTCAGCTCCGACACCGTGCCCGACGACACGCCGTTCCAGATGGTGATCTGGGAGGAGCCGCCGCCGAGCAACCTCGACGCCCTGGTGAAGGGGCCCGGCAAGGTCGTCTGGTCCGACGACGTGCCCGTCGGCGACCCGGAGCCGGTCACCGGCGGTGCCGACTGGGCGAGCGCGAGGCCGCTGACCGACGGCGTCTACTCGACCACCGTCGGCAACGGCGAGGTCGGCCTCTTCCGCGTGCCTCTCGACTACGGCGAGCACCTGCAGCTGCAGGGCCGGGTGACCCGGGGTCGCGACGAGTACGTGCCCACCGAGGGCGTCATGTTCTTCAACCCCTTCGGGGCGGCCGTCGATACCTACACGGAGTTCGTCGGCGGCCCTGACGGCTACCTGATGTCGTCGGCGACCCCGGACGCGGTCCAGGGCTGGGTCTCGCCGGTCGTCAGCTGGCTGCCCGGGGGCAACGAGCGGATCTACGCCAGCGCGGCGGCGACGCCGGGCGACTACTACTTCGCCTTCGACCTCACCAGCGAGGACCTGCCGGCCGAGGTCGACGTGGAGTTCACCGTCCAGGTGGTGCGCGACGAGGACGTGGTCGAGCCGACCTACGACGTCGAGGCGCCCCCGCCGCCGTCGCTCTCGCCGGCGACGGAGACGGAGGCCGGCCCGGACGACGAGAGGGAGCGCAGCGCGACGCAGTCGGGCGAGATGAGCGTGACGCCCTGGTCGACGGTTGCGGCGATGGCGTCCTTCGCGGGGGCAGGCGTCTTCGCGGTCCTGGGCGTGGTGCTGTTGGCGCGCGCCAGGCGGATCCGCGCCAGGCGGATCCGCGCCGGCCGGATCCGCGCCGGCGGTCGCGCTGCCGGGACGCGAGGATGAGCGGCGTGCCGCCGCTGGTCGCCGTCCCCGCTGTCGCGTGGGCGCTCGCGGACGCCCCGCTCGGGGTCGTGTTCGTGCTCGTCGGGCTGGCGATCGTCGTGACCGTGCTGGGCTTCGTGCTCTACGCCCGCGCCCGCACCCCCGGCCGCCACGCACAACGTCATCACGACTGAGGCCTATCGCCCCACGCCTGATGACGTCCCGGGGGTTGGTCAGGCGAGCAGCAGCACCAGGGCGATGACGCAGAGCACCAGCGCGATGGCGAAGCAGGCGATGGCCGGGACGTAGGAGCCGCCCGTCGCTGGCGTCAGCGAGTGCGACGCGTCGGCGGCGTTGCCACCCGACCCATCGGCGAGCTCGCCGGACGGGGCTCCGGTGCGGCGGCCCGACGGAGGGCCGCCGTCGGACGCCGGACGCCCGGGCGCAGACCCGGGACCCGCCCCGCCGAACCCGGCGCCGGACGGCGTCGCGGGACCCGAGGGAGTGACCGGCCCGGACGGCACAGCCGGGACCGCCGCCTCCCCGAGCTGGTCGAAGACCTCGGGCGGCTCCGGCAGCGACTGCCAGGGGGTGCCGGGCGGGACGCCGAGGTGGCGCAGGTACTCCAGGGCCGCGGCAGCGGTCGGCGGCCGGCGCTCGACATCGGGGCTGACCATGGCGTCGAGGAGCGCCTTGAGCCGGCCGGGAGGAGCGGCGAAGGCCTCCTCGCGGCTGTGCGCTCGCGGTTGCTTGCCGGTGAGCATCTGGATGGCGACGACGCCGGCGGCGTACAGGTCCTGACGCGGGTCGGGGGGCGCGCCGTACGACTGCTCGGGCGCCATGTAGCCGTCGGTGCCGATCGCGCCGGGGAACCGGGTGAGCCGGACCTCGTCGATGAGCGCCGCGATGCCGAAGTCGCCGAGCCGGACGTGGGGGCGGGCGGTGCCGGTGGGCTCGAGGAGGAGGTTGGCGGGCTTGACGTCGCGGTGGACGACTCCGGCGCCGTGGACGGCGTCGAGCGCCTGCAGCGTCTGGTCGAGCAGGACGGTCACGAAGGGCTCGGGCAGCGGTCCGTGGTCGCCGAGGAGCGTCTGCACCGAGCCGCCACGCACGAGGTCCATGGTGAAGACGACGAGGTTGTCCTCGGCCGCCCAGCCGCTGGGTGCCACGACGTGCGGGTGCCGGATGCGCACCGACTGCTCGCGCACGAACCGAAGCAGCATCGAGCCGTCGTGCTGGCCCAGCACCTTGGCCGCCACCCACCGCTGGGTGCGCAGGTCCCACGCTCGCCACACCGACCCCATCCCGCCGTGCCCGATCTGGTCGACGAGGACGTAGCGACCCGCGAGGGGATGGCTGGTGCTGGGGTGGGTCGCCGATCCGAGACCGCTGTGCCCGAGATCGCTCTGCTCCTGGCTCATGTCGCGCTCAGCCTATCCAGCGCCGCGCCCGGCCGAGTGGATCCCGTCGGCGGCCTGTGGACGACGGTCCGGCTCTGCGATTCTGTGGGAACGCGGGGGCGCTGTTAGCGTTGGCCGTTCGGTGCCCGCGCCGTACGTCGTACCAAGACGTAGCGTCCGTGCCCGAGTCAACGCAACGCCCTCCTGCCACGGAGAGTCCGTGGCCGCCCGAGTCCGAAGGAGGTGGAGACGCTGTGCGTGCCTATGAAGTGATGGTCATCCTCGACCCGAGTCTCGAAGAGCGGACGATCAGCCTGGAGAAGTACCTCGACGTCGTCCGCAAGGACGGTGGCTCCGTTGAGTCCGTCGACATCTGGGGCCGGCGCCGCCTGGCCTACGAGATCGAGAAGAACGCCGAGGGCATCTACGTCCTGGTCAACCTGTCGGCCGAGCCGGCGACGGTCAAGGAGTTCAACCGTCAGCTGACGCTCAACGAGTCCGTGCTGCGGACGAAGGTGCTGCGACCCACCGCGTGAGTCGCACATCCCCACCTGCCGCAGTACCCGCCGTACCACGGGCTGTGGATAGCCGTTGACCGCCGGCTGGCGGATGTCGGTGGCGTCGGCGATGCTGAGCCCCGATCGACTTCGCACCAGACTCATCAAGGAGGCCTGACATGGCAGGCGAGACCGTGATCACCATCGTCGGCAACCTGGTCGACGACCCGGAGCTGCGCTTCACGCCGTCGGGGGCCGCGGTGGCCAACTTCCGCGTGGCCTCGACTCCGCGCACCTTCGACCGGCAGACCAACGAGTGGAAGGACGGCGAGGCGCTGTTCCTCTCCTGCTCGGTGTGGCGGCAGGCGGCGGAGAACGTCGCCGAGTCGCTGCAGAAGGGCATGCGGGTGGTCATCCAGGGCCGCCTGAAGGCCCGGTCCTACGAGACCCCCCAGGGCGAGCGCCGTACCGTCTTCGAGATCGAGGTCGAGGAGGTCGGTCCGTCTCTGAAGTTCGCCACCGCGAAGGTGCAGCGCACCCAGCGGCAGTCCGGCGGCTTCGGCGGCCAGGGTGGTCAGGGCGGTTCCACCGGCGGCGCACCGGCCGACGACCCGTGGGCCCAGCCGGCTCCGCAGAGCGGGGGCGGCGGTTCTCCACAGGGCGGCGGCTCGCAGGGCGGCCAAGGCGGCCAGAGTGGTGGCGGCGACTGGGGGGCTCCCTCCGGTGGCGGCGACCGGTGGTCCTCCGGCGGCGCCGCCAACGACGAGCCTCCGTTCTGATCCAACCGAAACCAATCCCATTCCGTCCCCGGGCATGCCTTCGGGGCCGGGCTTCTAGAAAGGAAGCACCACAATGGCCAAGGCAGTGATTCGCAAGCCGAAGAAGAAGGTTTGCCAGTTCTGCAAGGAGAAGGCGACCGGTGTCGACTACAAGGACACCGCCCTCCTCCGCAAGTTCATCTCCGACCGCGGCAAGATCCGCGCGCGTCGTGTGACCGGCAACTGCGTCCAGCACCAGCGCGACGTCGCGACGGCCGTCAAGAACGCCCGTGAGCTCGCCCTGCTGCCCTACACGTCCGCCGGCCGCTGAGGGGGGTCAGACGAAGATGAAGCTCATCCTCACCCAGGAAGTCGAGGGCCTCGGCGCCCCCGGCGACATCGTCGAGGTCAAGGGCGGCTACGGCCGCAACTACCTCGTCCCACGCGGCATCGCGATCCGCTGGACCCGTGGCGGTCAGAAGACGGTCGACTCGATCAAGGCGGCCCGCGCCACGCGCGCGGTCCGCTCGGCCGAGCACGCCACCGAGATCAAGGCCAAGCTCGAAGGCACCCCGGTCGACCTCAAGGTCCGCGCAGGTGCCGGCGGCCGACTCTTCGGAGCCGTCACCACCACCGACATCGCCTCCGCCCTCGAGGCGGTCTCCGGTGAGTCGGTCGACAAGCGCACCATCGTGGTCACCAACCCGATCAAGTCGCTCGGCGCCCACCAGGTGTCCGTCAAGCTCGACGAGGAGACCAGCGCCTCGGTCGCGCTCAACGTCATCCCTGCGTGACGTAGGTCGCCGCCCGCCCACTGTGGGCGCCACGTGACGTATCCCCGGCCCGCCCCCCCGCCCTCGACCTGGATTGCGGCGCGGCGGCCGGAGAGGTTGAGTGCTCAGCTGGCTGTTCCCCGCACATCCCCCAGCACTCGACCCGGCGGCCCGGCCCTGGTCCTCACCGGGCGACCTCGTCGGCGTTCGGCGCAGCAGCCGGCGCGGGATCCGGCCCAGAGGCCGGGGCACTCCGCGCCGAGGTAGCGCCGAGCACCAGCCACCTGTCGCTGCGAGCGCGATGGAGCAGGACGGCGCCGCGCGCCCCCATGAACACGAAGGTCATCGCGAGCCAGACGGGCACGAGGCCGCCGACGCCGACCGCGACGCCGAGCACCACGGGTGCGTAGATGACGAGCACGACGACGCCCGCCCAGGCGAGGTACCGGCCGTCGCCGGCGCCGATGAGCACGCCGTCGAGCACGAACACCACGCCCGCGAGCGGCTGGCCGAGCGCGGCGACGAGCAGCACCGGCACCAGCAGGTCGCGCACCGCGGCGTCGCCGGTGAAGAGGATCCCGACGAACGGCGAGACTACGGCGAGGCCGGCGGCCGTGACGACACCGGACCACACCCCCCAACGGACCATCCGCCGCGTGATCGCGCGGGTGCCGTCGGCGTCCCCGGCACCGAGCGACCGGCCGGTGAGCGCCTGGGCGGCGATGGCGATGGCGTCGAGCGCGAAGGCCAGGAACGACCAGATCGTGATCGCGATCTGGTGGGTGGCCATGGAGACGTCCGACTCGGAGCTCGAGAGCAGCACGGCCCAGGTGCCGAGGAGGAGCGAGGCGCGGAGGGTGACGGTCCGGACCACGAGCGGGACGCCGGCACGGCCGGCCGCCCTGATGCCCGGGAGGTCCGGTCGGAGCGACGCACCCTGCCTGCGTGCGGCGCGGACCACGACGTACACGAGCGCGGCCGCGGAGCCGGCCTGGGCGAGCACGGAGCCGATCGCCGAGCCGGCGATGCCCAGCCCGGACCAGGATCCGACGCCGTAGACGAGGACGACGTTGAGGACGACGTTGAGCCCGTTGCCCGCGACGGCGACCACGAGCGGGGTGCGGGTGTCCTGTAGCCCGCGGAGCACGCCGGTGGCGGCGAGCATGAGCAGCAGCGGTGTGGTGCCGAGGAAGGCGAGCCGCAGGTACGTCGTGGCGTGGCCGCTGACAGCCTCGGACGCGCCGAAGGCATCGACGAAGGGGCCGGCGAATGCCACCCCGAGGACGGTGGCGAGGCCGCCGATGATGACCGCGAGCCAGAGACCGTCGATGCCGAGGGAGAGGGCGCCGCGCCGCTCGCCGGCGCCCAACAGCCGAGCGACGCCGGCGGTGGTGCCGTAGGCGAGGAAGACGCACAGGCCGACGACGGTCTGCAGGACGGCCGCGGCGACGCCGAGCCCGGCGAGCTCCGGCGTACCGAGGTGTCCGACCACGGCGGCGTCGGTGAGCAGGAAGAGCGGCTCGGCGATGAGCGCGAGGAACGCGGGGACGGCGAGCCGGAGGATCTCGCGGTCCTGGTCGCCGAGCCTCGAGCGCATGGCGTCATGCTACGACGACGTAAGGCTCATGGCTCGGCCCTGGCCCTGACCTCCACATGCCCTGAACCGGACGCGGATCGGCCTCCGGCACCCAGGTCCGGATCCCCTGGACAGATCGGCCGTCGACCGCGCCCCGCCCGTACAGTGGCGGCCATGACAACCACCGAGGTGCGGGTCGGCGTGGGCCTGCCACCCGTGCCGGAACGACTGGGCGAGTGGCTGGGCGTCGCATCGGCGTTCGACGCCGCGGGCGCCGACTCCCTGTGGGTCGAGCTCGACCCGGACTCGGGTCTTGACCCCCTGGCAATGGTCGCGGCGCTCGCGATCGCCACATCCAGGGCGCGGTTGGTGCTGTCCGTCGACGCCGCCGAGCTCGTGTCGGGCGTGCGGATCGTCGACACGGTACGACGGCTGAGCCACGACCGACTCACTCTGCTCGTCTCCGCCGAGCGGCGCGACGAGGTCGTCGCCGCGGTCGCGGAGGTGCCGGTCCTCATCCGCCGGGGATCGATCGCCGGCGGGCCCGACGGCGTCGAGAGCGTCGTCGCCGAGGGCCGGACCGACGCGGGCGGCACCGAGCGCTGGCTGTCCGCAGCCGCGCCGGACGATCGCGAGTCCTGGAGCGAGATCTGCGTCCGGGCCGCCGCGCGCGAGGCCGTCGGTGTCGTCGTGGCGCCCGAGGATGTCCTGCTCGCCATCCTGCGCAACCCCAATCCGAAGGGCGATCGGCGCGACCTCAATGTCGCCTCGGGCTGACCGGCCACGCCCCGAGCTGCCCCAGCTGCCGGAGCTGCCGGAGCTGTAGGGCAACCTAAGTTAGGTTTGCCTAAGTAACGGAATTGTGATACTGGACTCACCCCGAAGGGTGATTGACCGCCTGGGAGACATGGACGACAGTTAGCACGTCGTTCGTGCCCAGCCTCTCGGACACCGCATACCAGGGCGCGAGAAGGGAGATTCCGCGATGGATACGATTTCTCGGCGCAGGTTCTTGGGCACCACCGCAGTGGGTGCGGGAGTCACCGGGGCATCAGTGCTCGGGTTCGACGTTGCCTACGCCGCCGAGGTCAAGCGGAGTCTCAAGATCGAAGGCGCGACCGTCTCGCACTCGGTCTGCCCCTACTGCGCGACCGGGTGTGCGCTGCTCGCCTACACCAAGGAGCACGACGGCCACACCGAGCTGATCCAGATCGAGGGCAACCCCGACAGCCCGGTCAACGAGGGCTGCCTGTGCCCGAAGGGCGCGACCTCCCTCAACCTGGCGCTGGCCGAGGGCAGGCTCCTGGCCCCGCAGTACCGCAAGCCGGGCGCCAAGGAGTGGGAAGAGGTCTCCTGGGACTTCGCGCTCGACAAGCTGGCGCGCAATATCAAGGACGCGCGCGACCGCACCTTCGTCAGGAAGGACGCGGACGGCAACACGGTCAACCGCTTCGAGGGCGTCGGCTTCGCCGGCGGTGCGGCGTTCTCCAACGAGGAGGGCTACCTCTCGATCAAGGTGCTGCGCGCCCTCGGGATAACCTACGTCGACCAACAGGCCCGAACTTGACACGGTCCCACGGTGGCCAGTTTGGCCGCCACGTTCGGTCGCGGTGCGATGACCAACCACTGGCGCGACATCCAGCACGCGGACCTGGTCTTCATCAACGGCGGCAACCCGGCTGAGGCTCACCCGGTCGGCTTCCGGTGGCTGATGAAGGCCAAGCGCAACGGCGCGAAGATGATTCACACCGACCCGCGCTTCACGCGCACGTCGGCGGTCTCCGACATTCACGTCCGGACCCGCACCGGCACCGACGTCGCCTATTTCGGTGGGCTGATCAACTACGTCCTCAGCAACGACCTGCACCACAAGGAGTACGTCGAGTGGGCGACGAACGCCGCCTACGTCATCAACGAGGACTACTCCTTCGACGACGGCATGTTCAACGGCTGGGACCCTGTCCTCGGCAAGTACGACCCAACGGCCTGGGCGTACGAGACGGACCCTGACGGCAGCGCCAAGGTCGACATCGACCACCCCCGGTCGGTGCTCAATCTGATGCGTAAGCACTACAGCCGCTACACGCCCGAGATGGTGCAGCGCATCACCGGCATCCCGCAGGAGACGTTCCTCGAGGTGGCGAAGCTGGTGGGCGAGATGGGCCGGCCCGACAAGGTGATGACCTTCGTCTACGCCGTCGGCATGACCCACCACACGACGGGCGTCCAGGGGATCCGGTCCGGCGCACTGCTGCAGCTGCTGCTCGGCAACATCGGCCGGCCCGGCGGCGGTGTCAACGCGTTGCGTGGCCACTCCAACATCCAGGGCAACTCCGACATGGCGATCGTGTGGGAGATCCTGCCGGGCTACATGAAGATCCCGGCTCCCGGCCAGCGCTCGATCGCCGACTACCTGGACGCGAGCGCAGCCAAGCGTTCGCGTCCGTTGGCGTACAACTTCTTCGGCGACAACTACGGCGCGTTCCTGATCAGCCTGCTGAAGGCGTGGTACGGCGACGCGGCGACGAAGAAGAACGAGTTCGCGTTCGACTACATCCCGAAGCCCGACGGGGACTCGAGCTGGATGACGATGTTCGAGCGGATGCTCGCGGGACAGATGGAGGGGATGATCCTCTCCGGCTACAGCGCCCCGAGCGTCGGCCCCGACTCCAACAAGGTCATCCAGGCCCTGTCCGGACTCAAGTGGATGTGCGTGATGGACCCCCTCCCCACCACGGGCGCGGAGTTCTGGCGGTCGCCGGATGTGAACCCCGAGGACGTGCAGACCGAGGTGTTCATGCTCCCGGCGACGGACTGGGTGGCGAAGGAAGGGTCCTTCGTCAACAGCGGCCGCGTCGTGCAGTGGAAGGAACAGGTCCACCCGCCCGAGGAGGGCGGCCCCATGCACGACACCTGGTTCACCGCGGAGCTGTTCCTGCGGATCCGCGAGCTGTACGAGAGGGAGGGCGGGAAGTACTGGGCCCCGATCCGCGACCTCACCATGGACTACGCGGACCCGCGCAAGCCGACCATGGATGAGCTCGCCCAGGAGATCAACGGCAAGGACCTGACCACGGGCAAGCGGCTGGAGAGCCTCGCCCTCCTGACCGACGACGGCAACACGGCCGCCGGCAACTGGATCTACACCGGCATGTACCCCGAGGAGGGAAACCTCGCGAAGCGACGCGACGGCATCTCGGATCCGGAGACCAACGACCCGACCGGCATGGGTGTGTACCCCCAGTGGGGCTGGGCCTGGCCGATGAACCGGCGGATCCTCTACAACCGGGCCTCCGCAGACCCCCAGGGCAAGCCGTGGGACCCGAAGAAGCCGTATCTGGTCTGGGACGAGGCCCAGCAGCTATGGGTGGGCGACGTACCGGACTATCCGGCGGACGAGCCTCCGGGCCCCAACTCCAGGCTGCCGTTCATCATGACCGGAGAGGGCACCGGCCGGCTGTTCAGCACCTCGGTCAACGACGGCCCGTTCCCCGAGCACTACGAGCCGATGGAGT
The DNA here is from genome assembly GCA_963767345.1 of uncultured Actinomycetota bacterium. Lineage (GTDB taxonomy): Bacteria > Actinomycetota > Actinomycetes > Propionibacteriales > Nocardioidaceae > Nocardioides. The sequence goes on along the minus strand of CAVYDO010000003.1, from coordinate 1,008,701 downwards.
CGCCGGTCGTCAACCCGCTGCACCCCGATGTGCAGAACAACCCCGCGGTGCACAAGTACGACGGGGTCGAGGAGACGTTCGGGACCTCCGACGACTTCCCCTACATCGGGACGACGTACCGACTCACCGAGCACGAGCACTTCGTCACCCAGCACGTCCAGAAGCTGGTCGCGTTGCAGCCCGATGCCTTCGTCGAGGTTCCGGCCGAGCTCGCCGGGCAGTTGGGCATCGAGAACGGCGACGACGTGCGCGTCTCGTCCAAGCGCGGCAAGCTCGAATGCCGGGCGGTGGTGACCAAGCGGCTGGGTGCGCTGGACATCGAGGGCAAGAAGATCTACCACATCGGCATCCCGATCCACTGGGGCTACGTCGGCATCAAGACCAGCAAGCACTGGGTGGCCAACGCGCTCACCCCGTTCGTCGGCGACGCCAACACGCGCACGCCCGAGTTCAAGTCGTTCCTGGTCAACATCGAGAAGATGTGACGACCGTGGGCACGGTGAAGACGAGTCCCTGGATCGCACCCCGCCGGCGAGCGGAGGCGCTGCGCGAGCAGCATCGCTTCGCGGGCGAGGTCCTGGGGCTCTACCTCGCCCTGCTGGAGGTCTGGGAGGACACCTGGGCGGCGGCAGATGCCGACCTCGGTGCGGAGTCGTCGTACGCCGAGATCGCGGCCTGGTCGGCCGAGCGGGTGCTGCCACGGGTGGTGGTGGCGACCGCCCAGGCGGGTCCGCAGCCACTGGTCGAGCAGCTGCTCGAGATGAATACCGGCGACGTCGTGGCCGCCGAGCAGCTGCTGACCGCCTGGCTGGCGGGCGAGGGACTGGATCCGGTCGAGCGCTACCTGGCGCGCGCGACGCTGCGGGCGCCGCTCGAAGCCGTCGGTGCCGCCGAGGCGAAGAGCAGCGGGGTCACGCTTCCCGGGGTCCGGCACTGCCCCAACTGCGGTGGGTTGCCCCAGCTGAGCTTCCGCGACGACACCGGCAACGAGCTGGCCAAGGCCGCCCGGCAGCTGCAGTGTGTGCGCTGCCGCCACAGCTGGTCGTTCTCGAGCACCGCCTGCGCGTCCTGCGGCGAGAGCCGTGGCGGACGGCTCACCTACCACTCGGAGCGGGCGCCCGGCTCCGGGCTGGTGCGCAGCAAGCCTGGCGAGACGACCTTCCCGCACCTGCGGGTCGAGGCCTGCGGCAGTTGCAGCCACTACCTGATCGACGTCGATCTGGGCCTGGATCCTCGGGCCGTCCCGGAGGTCGACGAGCTGGCGGCGATCCCGCTGGATCTTTACGCGGCCGATCAGGGCCTGAGGAAAATCGCTCCCAACATGATGGGGTTCTGAGATGGTCGAGATCATTGCGGGGAAGGACTACGGCTTCTTCACCGACACCAGCGTGTGCATCGGCTGCAAGGCCTGCGAGGTCGCCTGCAAGACGTGGAACGAGCTGGAGATCGAGCCGACCTTCGGCGACGGCTACGACAACACCGGCGAGCTCGGCGCCCAGAACTGGCGGCACGTCCAGTTCATCGACAACGTGGCCGACAAGACCATGGAGATCGGCCAGGGCACCGCCTGGCTGATGATGTCGGACGTCTGCAAGCACTGCAAAGAGGCCAGCTGCATGCAGGTCTGCCCGACCAACGCGCTCACGCGGACCGAGTTCGGCTCGGTCTACGTCCAGCCCGACGTCTGCAACGGCTGCCGCAACTGCACGTCGGCCTGCCCGTACAACGTCGTCCAGATGGACGAGCACAACCGCGTCGCGCAGAAGTGCACCCTGTGCTACGACCGGCTCCAGGGCGGCATGGAGCCCGCCTGCTCTCAGACCTGCCCGACCGACTCGATCAACTTCGGGCCTGTCGACGAGCTGCGCGAGATGGCTCACACGCGGCTCGACGAGCTGCACTCACAGGGTGTGTCCCAGGCGCAGCTCTACGGCGCCGACGACAAGGTCTACGGCGGGCTCAACGCGTTCTTCCTGCTCATGGACAAGCCGGAGGCCTACAACCTCCCCAGCGAGGAGAACGCCGTACTGCCGAAGCGCAACAACGTGCCCGGCTATCTGGGCTCGCTCGGTGCGGCCGTGGTCGGTGTGTTCGCCGGCCTGATCGCCCTGCGACGGCGTCGCGAGCCCGTGGCAGTCAGCGCCGATGCCGGCACCACGAGGTCCGAGGGCGCCGCTGGGGGTGATGAGTGATGTACCTCGCCGAGGCCGAGCACTTCGTCCGGGACCCGCACTGGACCTGGTACATCCTGTTCTACTTCTTCTTCGCGGGCATAGCCGGCGGTTCCTACATGATCGCGACGCTGCTCCGCCTTCGCGGTACGCCGTCCGACGAGCCGGTCGTCCGGATCGGCTTCTACGTCACCTTCCTGGTCCTGCTGTGCTGCCCGCCGCTGCTGATTCTCGACCTCGGTCAGCCGCTGCGGTTCTGGCACATGATGTGGAACCTGACGCCGGGCGCCAACATGCCGAACTTCAAGGCCATCTCGCCGATGTCGGTGGGTGTGTGGGGACTGCTGGCCTTCAACGCGTTCGCGGCGATCTCCTTCCTCGAGACCCTCGTCAAGGACGGCAAGCTCAAGATCGGGCTGGCGAGGAAGGCGGTCGGCCTGCTCGACGGCGGCCTGGGCAAGCTCGTCAACATCCTCGGCTGCGTGTTCGGCCTGTTCATCGCCGGCTACACCGGCGTCCTGCTGGCGGTCTCCAACCAGCCGATCTGGAGTGACACCTGGACGCTGGGCGGCCTCTTCCTCGCCTCCGGCCTGTCGTCTGCGACCTGTGTGCTGATGCTGTTGTCACGCTTCCGCCGCGGGGCCGAGGCGAGCGCCGAGTTCCTGCACACCTCCGAGTCCCTCTTCACCCTGCTCGAGATCGTGATGATCGCGTTGTTCGTGGTCTCGCTGCTCGGCACCGGCGCCTTGGGGCTCACCTTCGAGTTCCCATGGCTGATCCTGTGGGCGATCACCTTCGTCAGCCTGGTCCCAGGGGTCGTCTCGCTGTTCCACCGCGGCGACCACGGACACGTCGGCGCCCATGAAGGGGCCGCCGAAGGCCATGCCGAGACAGAGGGCCACGGAGGCGTCGCGGTCGCAACGCGCACGAAGACCCACACGCCGGTGCTGGCGCCGCTGCTCGTCCTGGCCGGCGTCCTCGCCCTGCGCGCGGCTATCATCTTCCCTGTGCACTACTACAACTGGCCAGGTCAGTGACGAGCGCACCCACGCAGGACCGGATCACCCAGGCTCTGGCGACGGTCGACGATCCCGAGATCCACAAGCCGATCACCGAGCTCGGGATGGTCGACACCATCGAGGTCTCTCCTGACGGCAAGGTCCGTGTCGGCATCCTGCTGACCATCCAGGGGTGCCCACTCAAGGACAAGCTCCAGGGCGACATCACCTTGGCCATCGCCAAGGTCGACGGGGTCACCGGCGTCAAGGTGGACTTCGGGGTGATGACCGACGGTCAGCGCCAGGACCTGCAGGGCCGGCTGATGGGGGAGCAGGGCACCCGCGTCATTCCCTTCGCCCAGCCCGACTCGCTCACCAAGATCTACGCGGTGGCCAGCGGCAAGGGCGGGGTCGGCAAGTCCTCGCTGACGGTCAACCTGGCGGCGGCGATGGCGAGCCAGGGGCGCAAGGTGGGCATCGTCGACGCCGACATCTATGGTCACTCGATCCCGCGGATGCTCGGCGTGACCGAGAAGCCGACCATGGTCGGGGAGATGGTCATCCCGCCCACGGCCCACGGCATGACCGTGATCTCGACCGGCATGTTCACCTCGGGCAACATGCCGGTGGTCTGGCGCGGCCCGATGCTGCATCGCGCCTTCGAGCAGTTCCTGGGCGACGTCTTCTGGGGCGACCTCGACGTGCTGTTCCTCGACCTGCCGCCGGGCACCGGCGACATCGCGCTGTCGGTCTCCCAACTGCTCCCGACGGCCGAGATCCTGGTCGTGACGACCCCGCAACAGGCGGCCGCCGAGGTGGCCGAGCGAGCGGGCACGATGGTTCTGCAGACCCACCAGCGGATCGCCGGTGTCATCGAGAACATGGCCTGGCTGTCGTGTCCCAACTGCGACGAGCACATGGAGCTGTTCGGCTCAGGCGGCGGCCAGACGGTGGCCGACGCGTTGACCAGAGCCGTCGGCGCGCCGGTGCCGTTGCTCGGTCAGGTGCCGATCGACCTGCGACTGCGCGAGCTCGGCGACACGGGGGAGCCGATCGTCATCTCCGACCCTGCCAGTCCTTCGGCCCAGGCGATCCTGGCCATCGTCGACAAGCTGACTGCGCGCGGCCGTGGGCTGGCGGGTCGGCCGCTCGGCCTCACCCCGGTCGGCCGCTGACGGCTTCGCCTCCCTCCGTCCCCCCGGACGTCATACCTTCTCCCATCTATTTTGCTGGGGGACCGTTTGGCGTCCCATGAGACGCATGTGGATAACTCGTGAGTAACCACGAGTGTCGGGCGCTTTGTCGACATGCCATCTCGTAGGTCCAGATGACGAGAAGGTGAACGCACGACATTGCCGGGATTCTCCTGAGCCGGCCTGTGGAACGGCATTTGCGCAGGTCAGGCGGGTGTTTGTGGCTGCGCGAGCGGCGGTCTCCACAGCGTCGTACACATCGCGGCGCGTGTCGTCCACGGGTCATCCACGGGGCCGGGGCGGTTATCCCCAGGCGGGTGTGCATAGGGCGGTGGTGGCCGGCCGGTCCGGCCCTTAGCGTGACTTGTGTCGGCATCGGGTCAGGACGTCGGCAATCGGGCCAGGACCGCGCCGGCACTGTCGGTGGTCTCGCCTAGCGTTCGGCTCATGCTGATTGCGAGGGCGGGGTTCCGGGCGGTCGGCAACTGCGGGCGTGTGGGAGTGGGCGAGGCGTGAGCATCACCGACGAGCGGAGCGACGCCGCCTTCTCGGGCGACGGCTGGGGCGACGGGCCGATGCCCTACGAGCCCGGTGAGGCGCCTGCGGCGCGGCCGGGTGACCGCACCCCCCCGCAGGACATGGCGGCCGAGCAGTCGGTGCTGGGCGCGATGCTGCTGTCCAAGGACTCCATCGCCGACGTGGCCGAGATCCTGCGCGGCACCGACTTCTACCGGCCGAGCCACGAGCTGGTCCACGACGCGATCATCGACCTCTTCGGCCGGGGGGAGCCGGCGGATCCGATCACCGTGGTGGCCGAGCTGCAGCGTCGGGGCGAGCTGGTCCGGGTGGGCGGCGCGACCTACCTGCACACCCTGTCGGCCAACGTGCCGATCGCCGCCCACGCGGGCTACTACGCCGAGATCGTGCGGGAGAAGTCCGTGCTCCGCAAGCTGGTGGAGGCCGGCACCCGCATCGTTCAGTACGGCTACGCCGGCGAGGGCCAGATCGACGACCTCGTCGACGCCGCACAGGCCGAGGTCTACCAGGTCACCGAGAGGCGCGCCGCGGAGGACTACGCGCCGCTGTCCGACATCATGGACGGAGTCCTCGACGAGATCGAGGCGATCGGCAACCGTGAGGCGGGCCTCTACGGCGTCCCCACCGGCTTCGCCGACCTCGACGACCTCACCAATGGCCTCCACGCCGGCCAGATGGTCATCGTCGCGGCCCGTCCCGCGATGGGCAAGGCGCTCGCCCTCGACACTCCCCTCCCCACTCCGTGCGGCTGGACGACGATGGGCGAGGTCGCGGTCGGCGACGACCTGTACGACGCCCAGGGTCGCCCGACCCGCGTGGTCGCCGCGACCGAGGTGATGACCGGCCGCCCGTGCTTCTCGTTGGCCTTCTCCGACGGCGCCGTCATCGTCGCGGACGCCGAGCACCAATGGGTCACGACCGGCTCCTCGGCGGTCGCGCCGCACTCGCTGGTCGAGCCGGGTCGCGAGGGACGAGCGAACCGTGTCGAGACCGATCGGCACTGTGTGGTCGATCCGCCGCGACTGTCCCGGCAGATCCACCACACAACCGGCGAGCTGGCCGGCTTGCTCGCCGCGGGCGCCGTACCCACCATCGCGATGCCCGACGGCGGCGAGGTGAAGGTCGAGTCCGTGACCGCCGTCGCGTCGGTCCCTGTGCGCTGCGTGCAGGTCGACAACCCCGACCACCTCTATCTCGCCGGCCCGACCGCGGTCCCCACCCACAACTCGACGCTCGCGCTCGACCTGTGTCGGGCGGCGTCGATCCACAACAACCTGACGAGCGTGTTCTTCAGCCTGGAGATGACGCGCTCGGAGATCACCATGCGCCTGCTGTCGGCGGAGGCGCGGGTGCCGCTCAACCACATCCGCAACGGGCAGCTCAACGACGACGACTGGGACCGGATGGCCCGCAAGATGGGCGAGGTGTCGAGCGCGCCGATGTTCATCGACGACTCACCCAATATGACGATGATGGAGATCCGGGCCAAGGCCCGCCGCCTCAAGCAGCGCCACGGCCTCCGACTCATCGTCATCGACTACATGCAGCTGATGACGTCGGGCAAGAAGGTCGAGTCGCGCCAGCTGGAGGTCTCGGAGTTCTCCCGCCAGATCAAGCTGCTGGCCAAGGAGCTCGAGGTCCCCATCATCGCCCTCTCCCAGCTCAACCGCGGCCCCGAGCAGCGCGGCGACAAGCGCCCGATGATGAGCGACCTTCGCGAAAGCGGGAGTTTGGAGCAGGACGCCGACATGGTGATCCTGCTGCACCGCGACGACGTCTACGAGAAGGAGTCCACCCGCCCCGGCGAGGCCGACCTCATCGTCGCCAAGCACCGCAACGGCCCCACCCGCGACATCACCGTCGCCTTCCAGGGCCACTACTCCCGGTTCGTCGACATGGCGCACTGACGGCTGACCCCTGATGTCGAGATGCAGGAACATCGACTTTGCCCACGACCAGTTGGACTTGTCGAGTTGCGTCAACCTGCTAGTCCTTCGGTCGGGCAGCTGGGTACGCGGCTGGCTACGGTGATGTGCATGTCCCCGTTCTGATCGCGTCGCACCGGACGCTGAGTCACAGCTCAACGAACCAGGAGACTTGGAGGATGGAGATGACCGCACCACTTGCACAAGACGAGCTCCGCAGGCAATTCTCGACTACTACGAGCGATCTGAAGGCGCGAACCCGGAAACCGCGATCAGCGCCTTTGGGGACTCTGCGCTGGTCGAGGATGAAGGCAAGACGCACCAGGGCAGAGCAGCGATCTCCGAATGGCTCGAGCGGGCGGCACGCGAGTATCAGTACACGAGAACCTTCCTCCTCGCCGAGAGCGACGGCACGGAGATCACCGTGGTCAACCGCTTGGAAGGAAATTTCCCCGGCGGCATCATCGACCTCGCATACCGGTTCGTTCTTGAGGCTGAACGGATCAGCTCGCTCACCATCAGGCCGACGGGCCAACCCTGAAAGGGGTGGCGCGCACTCCCGGCCGCCGGGTCCACGTGTTCGCAGCGCGTGGTCGCGGGGGCTGGGGCCAGGCGGCACCCAGTCCCTACTCTGACTGGATGAACACGCGAATGTCGACGGTGAGCAGTGTCGCCCTGATGGCCTCCGGATTGGCTGCGGTCCTGATGCCGGAGCGCGTCGTCGCTGCCCTCGACCTGAACGCGACATCGGCTCGCGGGCGGGCAGAGACTCGGGCCGGGCTGGGCGGCACCTATACAGCGCTCGGCGCATACGCGCTGCTGAGCCGCTCCTCTGGAGCGCGTCGCGCCGTCGGTGCGACCTGGCTTGGCGCGGCGGTGGCCCGAGCGGGTGCGTTGAAAGCCGACCGGCCGGATACCGACTGGACGTACTGGGCCTATCTGATGGCCGAGGTCGGGCTCGGCGGGGCCGCGCTCCTCGCCGGCGAACAGGACCAGTAGTCGGCGAAGCAGGTCATGCGGACCGTTTGGTGCTCGGTCATCGAACATTGCGACACTGAGCGAGCTGGCCCGTCTCGTCAAGCTTCACCGCGGAGCGTTCGTCGATCTTCCTTTCGTCTCGACACTTGCTGCCGAGATGCAGCTGTTGCAGCTTCGCCTACGACAATTTGACTTGTCTGGTTTACGTCAACCTCGGGCGGAGTCCTGGCGGCGGGCGGAGTAGTGCAACTGGAGCCCGGTCGCCGACGACGGCGGGTTGGTGGCCACCTCGCAGTAGTCGAGGCCCTGGGACAGGCCCCGACCGCGTCGGCGAGCGCGCCCGGATCGTCCACCGCGCTCGTCAGCAACCCGCAGGCGCTGTGCTCGTCCGGCCCTGACAGACGGCCGAGGTCGTCGACGTCGGTGGCGAGCGCTGCACCGACGATGTCGCCGGCCTGCGGTACGACGCCGCAGCGATCGGCGACCTCGACTGCGACGCCATGGCTGGGGCCGACGCCGAAGACGACGCGGCAGCGCCGTCGAGTTGGCCCTCGCAGGTGTGCGGGCTTCGGCGTAGGGGAGGCACACACCGTCTGCGCCGGACGGTGTCAGCAGCGCGCACGGATCGAGTGCGCCGAGTGTCCCGCGCACCTGGGCCGTCGAGGCGTCCGGCAGGTGCCGAGGTAGATCTCGTTCTTCCTCCGATCGACCCTGATCTCGCCCTTGATGGCGTCGCCGTTCGTCATCGGGTCGCGGCCCCCCTCGCATCGCATCTCGAACAGCCTGCCCATTGAGCATCGTGTCCACACCCCCCAGCACATCAGGACTGGCCCAGGCCGGGTCGTTCCTCCTCGCTGCGCTCGCAACCGGAAGCCCCGTATCGCTGCCACTCGTCCTCGGTGCAGCCGGCGCGCACGTGGCTCGCGGCGAGGTGGAGCGCGAGTGGGGCGATGGCCACCAGCAGAAGGAACGGCGCCAGCACGACGAACCGGCGCGACTTCAGCCAGCTGGCGGACGCCAGTAGCGCGCTGACGACCAGCACGCCGAGGAGTACGACGACGGCAGCATCGCGGAATCCGATCTCTCCGGCGTCATCCACCGAGCACAGCAGGCGCCCTCGAGGTGAGTCCGGAGCAGCGATCGTCGCCTCGCTGTAGGCCGGCACACAGGCATGGATGAGGTCGTTGATTGCGCGGACGGAGAAGGCGAACCCGATGAGTACCGAGGCCACAAGAGCGACACCAGCGAGCGCGTTCGCCCGCCAACCACCGCGCCCGGACCTCGTGCGAGCTTTCACCCGGTGGTCAGCCCCGGAGCACGGCGCGGCGGACCAGCGCGTCCATTGCCCTGTCGGGCAGTAGGCGGCGCAGCCATGCTTGGGCGACGGCGTCCTTCCCGACCAGGTACCGGGTGCGGGGCCGGCGCGAGGTAAGGGCCAGGGCGACGACCTTGGCCACGTGCTCGGCGGGGAGCCCGTCCCGCGAGCCCTTCTCGGCGAGTGCGCGGACCGCGTCGACGAGCTGGGAGTAACGACGTCGGACGTCTGGCTCGACCTCCGCCCAGCGGTCGTCGCCGGCGATCCGTCCACGCTCCCAGATCGGTGTGGCGATCGCGCCGGGCTCGATCGCCACCACCCGGACACCCAGCGGTCCCACCTCCTGGCGCAGTACGTCGGTGAGGGCCTCGACCGCGAACTTCGAGGCCGAGTAGGGCCCGAACAGCGGCCCTGCCACAAGTCCGCCGATGGAGCTCATCATGACAACCCGGCCCCGCGCGTCGATCAACTGGGGCAGCAGTGCCCGGGTGACGGCGACCTGTCCCAACACGTTGACCTCGAGCTGCCGGCGCCAGTCCTCCACCGTGAGTGCTTCGACGGGGCCGACGACCGCGGTTCCCGCGTTGTTGACCAGGCCACGCAGCGGGCCGGGGGCGTTCGCGACTGCGGTCGCGAGGGCGGTCACCTGGACGGGCTCGGTGACGTCGAGCCGCTGCGCGCGAACCCGGCCCGGCCACGACTCCACAAGCGCGGCGTCCTCCTCGCGACGCACACCAGCCAGCACCTCGAAGCCGAGGCTCGCGAGATGGCGACACGTCGCCGCGCCGATCCCCGTTGACGCGCCGGTCACCACCACCGTGCCGCTCTCCACCCTGCAACCGTAGCGAGGACGTCAGCGCCTGGCGAAGGGCGTGATGAGTTGTCGCGCCCGCACCCGTCATACCCACAACGGAACACGACGAGAGGGAAGGATGACGTGATGAGTGCGGACACGCGGCTGGAGGAGCACGGCGTGAGCGGTCTGGGTGGGAGTGGCCTGGGTGCGAGCGGCCTGGGTGGGAGCGGCCTGGGTGGGAGCGGCCTGGGTGGGAGTGGTCTGGGCACGAGTGGCCTGGGCGAGCTCGACGAGCCGGCGTTCTCGGGGCTGGCGGAGCGGCACCGGCGAGAGTTGCACGTGCACTGCTACCGGATGCTCGGGTCGTTCCAGGACGCCGAGGACACCGTGCAGGAGACGTTCCTCCGGGCCTGGCGGCGGCGGGAGACCTTCGAGGGACGGTCGACGTTCCGGGCCTGGCTGTACCGGATCGCCACCAACGCCTGCCTGGACCTGCTCGCCAAGCGCCGCCCGGAGCCCGCGACCGGCGGCGAGGTGCTGTGGCTACAGCCCTACCCGGACCGGCTGCTCGACGAGCTGCCCGCAGACGACGCGGTCGAGCCGGAAGCCGTCGCGGTTGCGCGGGAGACGGTCGAGCTGGCGTACCTGGTCGCGGTCCAGCATCTCGCGCCGCGGCCGCGCGCCGTACTGATCCTGCGGGACGTGCTCGGCTGGCCGGCCAAGGACGTCGCGGAGCTACTCGGGGACTCCGTCAACTCCGTGAACAGTGCGCTGCAGCGGGCCCGCGCCGGCATGCGGGAGCACCTGCCCGACGAGCGGCAGGACTGGACCGGTGGCGAGGAGGACGCCGGGACGCGCGAGCTTGTACGTCGCTACACCGAGGCCAGCGTGTCCACGGACATCGAGCAGCTCGCCGCCATGCTGCGGGACGACGTACGCAGCTCGATGCCGCCGACGCCGGGTCTGCAGGTCGGCCGCGACGCGGTGGTCGACTACTGGGTGGAGAGCGGCTTCGGGCACATGTCGGGCTTGCGGGCCGTGCCCACGTCGGTGAACCGCCAGCCGGCCATCGCCTTCTACCAGTGGCAGGAGCAGGAGAGCGCGTACCTTCCGCTGACGCTCGACGTCCTGCGCTTCACCGGTGGAGCGATCACCGAGATCACCACGTTCCACGACGACCAGTTCCCGCGGCTCGGGCTGCCGGAGCGGTTGCCGGCGGACGACACGGAGTAGTCCCGATGTGGACGCTCGCGCTGCACGGTGGCGCGCGTGTCGCGGTGGTCGCGGAGGAGTGGTGCGACGCGCCGCCGGTGGCCGAGCGGCCCTGGATACACGAGGCACTGAGCGACGAGAGCGGCGACCGGGCGCTCGCGGTGGCGGTCGAGCACGGGGTGGACACCTACGTCCGGGCGGCGCCTCTGTGGAGGTCGATGCACGCCGCCGCCATCAGCGACCCCGAGGTCGACGCGTACGCCCGGGCCATGGCGGCCGGTCGCCGGGCAGGGATGGGCGGACTGGTCGCTCGACTCGACTCGCTCGGCTACCTGCGCGAGGGGCTCACGGCCGACCGCGCAACGGGTCGCGACGCGCTTCGGTCGCTGTCGTATGAGACTCACGTCTCATGAGCTGCGGGAGGGGTGCCAGGCAGCGACACCGCGGGACGACGCCGAACGGCTCAAACGGCGCCGTCCCTCAAGCGGATGGCGAGCTGCGCTGCTACCCGAAGCCGACGGAGTCCATCAGGGCAACGAACTCGTCGTAGGTGGGGTAGGAGTCGGCAGCGCCGACCCTGCCGACTGCGGCCGCCGCGAAGACGGTCGCTGCACGCAGGGCAGCAGGCATGGGACGGCCGCGCGCGAGCTGGGCGACGAGTGCTCCGCAGAATGCGTCGCCGGCGCCGACGGTGTCCCGGGCTTCTGTGGGGTGGGCAGGCACCTGGTGAGACCCGTGCTCCGACAGCCAGACACTGCCGTCACCGCCTCGGGTTACCACGATGGACGGCCAATCGAGGGACGGCGGCGGTTCGTCCGACCAGTGCTGGCCGAAGATGGCGGCGAACTCTCCTTCGTTGACGACCAGGTGGTCGACCAACCCACTCAGGTCGTGCACCCAGGCTCCGGCCGGGGCAGCATTGAGGACGACGCTTCCGCCGCGCTCCTTGGTGGCTCGCGCGGTGTCGAGGACAGCGGAAGGCGGTGTCTCGCCCTGCATGAGGGTGAAGGTTCCGGGCTCGATCTCGCCCTGGTCGGCGCCTGTGAAGAACTGGTTGGCTCCCGGCTCCACGACGATGAGGTTCTCTCCGGCGTGGTCCACGACGACGATCGCGACTCCGGTGTCCGCGGCGTCGATGAGCTTGACCTGGCGGGTGTCGATGCCCTCCAGGGAGAGCCGGGCGACGAGGTCGTGCCCATCCCGGCCGACAGCCGCGGCCATCTCGACCCGGGCGCCCGCCCGGGCGGCCGCGATGGCCTGGTTGGCGCCCTTCCCGCCGATCATCCGCTTCGACTCCGCTGCCATGACGGTCTCACCCCAGCGTGGGAGGGACGGGACCGTGAAGCGCAGGTCTCGGTTGACGCTGCCGGCGATGAGGACCATGTGGAGGAAGTCACCTCAACACCACTCAGTAGCCGGGCGCGCGTACCTGACCGGCGCGGGATCTGGCTGGAGGCAGGTGTCGCAGGTGTCCCGACGCTTCGCTTGCTCCCGAAGGCGTGCCAGGGCCAGGGTGTTGGGATGCTGTCCCGACGAGCGCAAGTGGCCCGCCTGCGCCGGGTGGCGGTCGCTGCGCTCGACCGCTTTCCATTGCCGGCGGGCCGGCTCAGGTTCGTCAACCATGGAGAGAACACGACCTTCCGGCACGAGAGCGCGGCCGGCGGCTACCTCGTCCGGGTGCATCGGAGGCAGCGCCACGGTCGGGACGTCGACACCGCGGCCGCCATCAGCTCCGAGATCGCCTGGCTGCGCGCCATCCGGATGGACAGCGATCTGCTCGTTCCGGAACCGCTCGCCACCCTCGACGGAGCCCCTACGGTCGAGGCATCCGCGGCCGGCGAGACCCGGATCTGCTCTGTCTTGCGCTGGATGGACGGGCGCATCCATGAGGAGTCGGCGCGCCCGGTCCACCTGCGCCGGCTCGGTGAGGCGATGGCCCGCCTTCACGACCAGGCCGATGCGTGGACGCCGCCACGCGACTTCGTGCGGATCCGCTGGGACCACGAGGCGTTCTTCGGAGACGTCATGGTGTACGGCGACACACCGGCCGCCGCGTGCTGGGCACTCCTGCCGGGAGAGGTGCATGCCCGCTTCCGGTCAGTGGCCGCCCGGCTGGCAGACGTCATGCCACGGGTCGACGGCGAGGGGCTCATCCACGCCGACCTGCACCTCGGCAACGCGCTCTTCCAGGGTGGGGAGGTCAAGCTGATCGACTTCGACGACTGCGGCACCGGACCCCGGCTCTACGAGCTCGCCGTCGCCCTCTGGGAGCTGCGAGACCAGCCGGACTACCCGGCGTACCAGGACGCGCTGCTGGCGGGCTACCGATCGCGCCGGGAGATCGACGTCGCCCACCTGGACGACTTCATCGCGCTTCGGCAGGTCGCGTTCGACCTCTGGTACACCGGCACGGCCCAGGTCAATCCCGCGTTCGCCGCGCGGCTCGACCAGGTCCACCGCTGGTCTCTGACGATGCTCGACCTGGTGGCCAAGCCCTGAGACCTCCCGATCCGGTCGGGCTCGACTGCACGCGTCTCAAGGCCCGATCAGGCGTGAACGCCGTACAGGGCGGCAAGCCGGGCGGCGGTGTCCGTCATGCGTTCGCGCAGCTCGGGCGGGTCGAGGACCTCGATCTCGTCGCCGAGCCGCAGCAGGTGCCGGGCGGCGTGGTCGACGCGTTCGAACCGCAGGCGCAGCCGGGCCCACCCGTGCTCGTCACGTACGACGTCCATCGGGAGGGGCAGCTCGGGTCTGGTCGCCTCGTCCAAGAGCGCGAGCAGCGGCTCGGCGGCCGGAGCCACGCGCACGGTCACGAAGTACTCGGGGATCGACTCGAGGAACGCCTGGCGGAGCTCGGCCCAGGCCGCGGACAGGTCGAAGTCGACCGGACGGTCGAAGCGATGGACGAGCACCGCGGCGTCGATGCGTGAGACCCGGAAGAGCCGGAACCGACGCTCGTCACCGCGCCGCGCCCGTCCGAGGAGATACCACGTGTAGCCCTTCATGATCAGCCCGAGCGGCTGGACCGTGGTCTCGGTGCCGCGATACGCGAGCCTGACCTCGCGGGACTCCCACACCGCCCGGGCGACGTCGGCCAGCGCCGGCGTGTCGTCCGGCGGTACGAACCAATGGGTCGGCTCCACCAGCAGCCGGTCGCGCACGACGCGAGCCGCCGTCTCCGTGGACGACTCCATCGCCGGCAGGAGCGTTCGGTCGGCGGCGGTGGCGTCGAGCCCGAGCTGGGCGGCGATCGCCGGTACGACGGCGAACAGCACACCACGTGCCTCGGCGGCATCGAGTCGCGGAAGCCCGGCGACGCGGTACGACGGATCGATCCGGATCCCTCCGTTGCGTCCCAGCTCGGTGTAGATCGGCACGCCGGCGGCGCTGAGCGCCTCGACGTCGCGGTAGACGGTGCGCACCGAGACCTCGAGCGCCTCCGCCAGCTCGGTCGCCGACGCGCCACCCTTCAGCTGGAGCCGCACGAGCAGCTCGACCAGCCGACTCGCACGCACACCAGAAGACTAGCCACAAACACTGACGCCAGGTGTCAGGGTTCTGGCGGCCGTGCGAGCGATGGTTGCGGCAGAGGCCAGTCCGGTGAGCCAACACTGACACGAGGTGTCAGGGTTGTCGGCGCACGATGGGCCTCGACCATCACAGAGCTCGACCATCACAGAGCTCGACCAACACAGAAGGAGAGTGACGCGCATGTCCCACACCATCGTCAATCCCGGCGGACTGCACGATCCGGTCCCGTTCGGCTACAGCCACACCGCCGCCGTCCCGGCCGGCACGGAGATCGTGCTCGTCGCAGGTCAGTGGGGATCCAGCACGGACGGCACCCTCGTATCGACCGACTTCGCCGAGCAGGTGCGACAGGCGTTCGACAACGTCGGCATCGCGCTCGCGGCCCACGGTCTAGACCTCAGCCATGTCGTCCAGCTCAGGACCTACGTGGTGGACCACGACTTCGACAAGCTCGGAGCCATCGGCAAGGCCGTGTACGACGGCTGGGGCGCCACCCCTCCCACGCACACCGTCATCGGAGTCGCGAGCCTGGCCACGCCCGAGATCCAGTTCGAGGTCGAAGCCGTCGCCGCACGGCCCTAGCCGGCGGAAGGGGAGTCCGGGTGCTCACGATGATGACGATCGGCGTCTACGGCTTCGACGGCGAGACGTTCCTGCACCGACCGCGGGAAGCCGACGTCCGCCTGCTGCTCGACGTACGCCAGCGCCGCGGTGTCCGCGGACCCGAGTACGCCTGGGCGAACTCACGCCGACTTCAGGCCGCACTCGAACGGGCGCGGATCGCCTACGAGCACCACCCGGAGCTCGCTCCGACCACCGAGCTGCGTCGGCTCCAGTACGCCGAGGACGACCGCCGCGGGGTCGGCAAGCGCTCGCGGCGCGAGCTCGCCGCCGAGTACACCCGCCGCTACACCACTGAGATCCTCGACCGCGCCGACCTCGGGCCGATCGTGTCGTCGCTGCCGAGCGGTGGAACCGCAGCGCTCTTCTGCGTCGAGCGTGATCCGGAGGCCTGCCATCGATCGCTGATCGCCGAGCGGATGGCTGACCAGCACCGCATCAGGATCGAGCACCTTCGCCCCTTGTGAAGACGAAGCCGTCACGGCGGTGGGGGTCAGTCGACCGAGGCGATCGCCCGGCGGATGATCCGGATCGTCGCGTCGGGCTGCGACTGCATCGGGACGTGGGAGGACTTGACCCGGGCGACCGTGGCGTTCGCGCGGTCGGCCATGAACTCCTGGGCGGCGGGCGGGATGGCGTGGTCGGCGGTGGCGACGAGGTACCAGGACGGGACGGACTTCCAGGCCGGCTCGGCGGACGGCTCACCGAAGGCGGCGACCGAGAACGGGCGCTGCGTCGCCTGCATCAGGTCGGTCACCCTGTGCGGCAGGTCGCCGGCGAAGCTCCCCGGCGTCCGGCGCGAACGCCGCGATGTAGACGAGCGCCTCGACGCTCGGGACGCCGACCGCCGCGTTGCTGATCACCGCGCCGCCGTACGAGTGGCCGACGCGGACGAGAGGTCGGTGGCGAGAAGGAGGGCGGCGAGCAGGGTGGGGATGGCGGCGTACCGACGCCGGGGAGGATTGCGCATGAGAGTTCTCCTGGGTGAAGGGGTGACGGACTGGGATTCAGCCGGTGACCGCGGCGACGGCATGCCCGACCAGGCCGGCGACTGCCTGCGGCTGGGAGACATAGACGGAGTGGCTGCCGGGGACCTCTCGGACGCTGGCGCCGGCACGCTCGGCCATCGCTCGCTGGGCTGGCGGGGGGATCATCCGGTCGTCGCTAGCGACCAGGTACCAGCTCGGCTTGGTCCGCCAGGCCGCTTCGGTGACTGTGCCGCCGAGCGCTTCCAGGCCCCACGGGACCTGCGAGTCGGCCATGAAGGCGGCCTCGTCGGCGGGAAGGTCGCCCGCGAAGGACTCGTGGAACTTGTCGCGGTCCAGGTGCAGGAAGCCGTTGCGCGGAGGCAGGATCGGCGGCACCGGGGCGCCCGGGGCGGGGTCGGCGATCAGGGTGTTGACCGACTCGCCCTTGTCGGGGGCGAAGGCCGCGATGTAGACGAGGCCGGCCACGCGGGGGTCGTTTCCGGCCTCGGTGACGATCACGCCGCCGTACGAGTGGCCGACGAGGACCGCCGGACCGTCGATCTCGTCGAGGACATGCTTGACCGCGTCGACGTCGCCTTCGAGGGAGACGGTCGGGTGCTGGACCACGGCCACGCGGTGGCCCTGAGCACGAAGCCGGTCGTAGACCGCGCGCCAGCCGGAGCCGTCGACGAAGCCACCGTGGATCAGGACGACGGCGGGGCGGGTGGTGGTGTTCATTGCTTCCTCCTGGGTCGGGGTGTCGGTGCTGACGTCGACGACGCTAGGAAGGGAGGGACCCTTGAGGCATCGGGGGAACCCCTCGCCTCGGCCCTCCACCCTCGGCCCTCCACCCTCGGCCCTCCATCCTGGGCGTCCGCGCGCACTCTCGAACCCTCGCCGTCGGGCAAGGGGTGGTGGATGATGCGGGACGTGGATGAGGTGTCGGCTGCCACCTACGGGCTCTTCGGCCGTGAGGACGCGCTGCGCGCCCTGGTCGAGGTCCTCACCGAGGGCGGGAGCGCGGTCGTGACCGCCGATGCGGGCGCCGGGAAGAGCAGCTTGCTGAGGATCGCAGACCAGGTTGCGCAGCGCGGGGGGCGGCGCGTGCTGTCGGTGACTCCGACCGAGTTCGACCGGGGCCTGCCCTTCGCCGGCCTCGCGGAGCTGGTCGCCCAGTGCCCCGATGGCCTGGCAGCGGCGCTGCCGGAGCCGCAGCAACGCGCACTCGCTGTTGCCCTTCAGCAAGCAGCACCCGATGGACGTGAGGTCGACCCGTTGGCCGTGCCTCTCGCCGTACGTGGACTCCTGATCCGGATGTGCGCCGCGGAGCCGGTCGTGCTGATCCTCGACGACCTGCAGTGGCTGGACCAGGCGAGTGCAGGCAGCGTCGGCTTCGCGCTGCG
Organism: uncultured Actinomycetota bacterium; assembly: GCA_963767345.1. GTDB lineage: Bacteria > Actinomycetota > Actinomycetes > Propionibacteriales > Nocardioidaceae > Nocardioides. The sequence goes on along the minus strand of CAVYDO010000003.1, from coordinate 991,053 downwards.
CCGGATCCCTGTCGAAGCCGAGCGGCTGTGCGTGCTGGTTGGCACCCGACCTGTCCCGGGCGGAGGCAGGGAACTGCTCCGGGACCTGCCCGAGCCGACGCGCGGGCTCTCGTTGCCGCCCCTCGAGGACTGGGCGATCGGACAGCTGCTGCGACACCATCTCGGTCTGGTGTGGACGCGGCCGATGACTGCGGGGGTCGCCAGGGCGAGCGGCGGGAATCCGTTCCTCGCGCTGATGGTCGCCCAAGCTATGCAGTCGGAGCTGTCCAAGTGGCGGTGGAGCGCCCGAGACGGCCACGATCCCGTGTTCCCCGTGCCTCCGAGCCTGGTCGAGATCCTCGGCGAGAAGGTCTCATTGCTCCCCCGGAGCACCCGCGCGGTCCTGCTGTTCGTGTCCGCGGCAGGACGGCTGACCGTGGACCAGCTCGCAGACATCACCGACGAGACCCAGGTCAGGGAGGCGCTCGACGCCGCTGCCGACTGGGACGTCGCCAGCGTCGGCGCGGGGGCGGTGGTCGGCTTCACCCATCCGATGCTGGCGTCGGCCATCTACGAAACTGCGACGCCGGCCGAACGGCGCCGGGCGCACCGCGTCCTCGCCGAGATGCTCGAGGACCCTGTGGAACGCGCTCGGCACCGCGCGAGAACGATCACCGCCCCCGACGCGGCGGTGGCCAGCGAGCTGGAGCATGCAGCCGAGATCTCACGGGGACGCGGTGCGCAGGCACTGGCCGGTGAGCTGTTCGAGGGAGCGGCCCTGGCAACGCCGATCGGCTCCGATGCCGCCACCGGCTTCGGACGCTGGCTTTGCGCCGTCGAGACCCACATCGGCGCCGGCGACACCCAGGCCGCCGAGGATGCCTTGGACCGGGCCGCGGCGCTGGCCACCGAACCCGAGCAGCAGGCCCACGTCCTGATCCAGCGGTTCAACCTGACCGAGGACGTCTCCGCCGCGCGCGGATTCGCTGAGGCCGCACTGGAGCTGACGCCGGCGCACCACGAGACCCACCCTCAGCTCCTCCACATGCTCGGTGCGGTGCACCGCCTGCAAGGAGACGGCGGCCGTGCGCTGCAATTGAGTCGGATGGCGGTGGAGGAGGCAACCAGCATGAATCTCGTCGACGTGCAGCTACTCTCTCTGACCGAGCGACTCTCGACCGAACGCCACTGGGGCGTAGGTGATCCGCAGGAGACGCTGCGCAGCGTGGAGCAACTGGCAGAGCGCCTGCAGCTCGACCCACGCTCCGCACACATGGCGCGCACCCGAAGCTTCTTCGCCGCCTGGGATGACCCCGACGCAGAGACCCACGCACGCAGCGGCATCGCTCACGCAACGGACACCGGTCGGTACGGCGACCTGTCCGCGCTCTACACCAGCCTCGTGCTCGTCCTCATCCGGGCGTCCAAGGTCAGGGCGGCGCAAGCGGCACTGGAGGAGGCAGACCGCTCCGCCGCATGGGCCGGATCCAGCTACCCGCAAGACATCGCCCGCATCCTGGTCACCGAGTACGCCGGCGACCTGAGCGAAGCGCGCTCGGTCGCCCACCGCGCGATGTCCCGCCCAGAGATCCACGGGTCGACGTACTGGCGCGGCGGCTTCCTCGCACAACTCGGCTTCATCGAGGCCTCCGCCCGCGACTGGCATGCGGCACTCGAACCGCTCCGCGAGCTCGCGGACATCTTCACCAGGACCGGGATGGTGGACCTCGAGCAGCTGCTTTGGGGAGTCGACTACGCCGACGCCGCGCTCCAGCTCGGCGAGCTGAGCGACGTCGAGCAAGCCATCTCGATCCTGCGCCGCCAAGGTGCTTCCGGCAGGCCGGAGGCTAACGTTGCCGCGAACAGATGCCAAGCGTTGTTGACGGCCGCCAAAGGAGACGTCGACTCCGCCCTCAACGAGCTCGTCCGGGTCGTCGACCAACGTGGCGACGAGGCTCCGTTCGAAGCAGCCAGATCCCGGCTCGCGCTGGGACTGGTCTACCGACGCGCCGGCTACAAGGGCCTCGCGACCGAAGCCCTGGGCACGACAGCAGACGACTTCGACTCGCTGGGCACACCGCGGTGGGCCGAGCGCGCACGTGACGAGGCGCGCCGGGTCGGCCTGCACCCCACGAACGGCAGGCTCACCGAGACAGAACGCCGCGTCGCCGAGCTCGTCGGAGCCGGGCACTCCAACCAGGAGACCGCATCCGAGCTCTTCATCTCCGTGAAGACGGTCGAGGCCAACCTGACCCGCATCTACCGCAAGCTCGCCGTCCGCTCACGAACCGAGCTCGCCAACCGCCTCAACCACCCCGAATCCGGGAGCCCCATCGAAGAGTAGGTCGCCGGCGGGACGCCTCGCCGATGCGTGCTGGTCACTGCATCCTCGGATCGCGCGAAGGGCCTCCGGGATCGGGCTCGGCGCCGACGACTACCTCACCAAGCCGTTCGAGCTCCGGGAGCTCGTGCTCAGGCTCAGGGCACTCGACCGCAGGCGCCGAGGGCGGCGTGATCAGCGCCGGAGGCGGGGCAGGTCGACGTGGATAGAGCACCCGGGATGAGCGTTCGTCTCAAGCTCACCGTCGAGAACACCGGCGCGCATCTGACCTCACGGTCGGTCGCCACCCTTGCCGAGCCGTTCCAGCGCGGCTCCGAGCGCGTCCGCACCGACCACGCCGGTGTCGGCCTCGGCCTGGCCATCGTCAAGAGCATCACCGAGGCCCACGACGGATCCCTCACCCTCGTACCCCGGACCGAGGGTGGACTCCGCGTCAGCGTGCAGCTTCCCGCCTCGCCATCCTGACGTCGGCTGGTCGATCTCGTGGCTCGACTGGCACGCCCGACCTGTTCGCCGCCGCAACCTCCCCGTCGCCCTGCTTGACGTCAAGCAAGTCCGCAACCGCATCAACCCCGTGTCCCGCTGCCGCCGCACCACGCCCAGAGCCGGCATCGTCGTCGGGCGCTCACCGTCCTCGACGACGAGACGCATCTGGAGGACTCGGCGTACCTCGTTGTCCGACATGGTCGCTCGGCTCGGCTCGGCTCGGCTCGACGCGCGGGGCGCGGGGCGCGGGGCGCGGGGTGCGGTCAGTGGAGCAGCTCCAGGCCGAGGACATGATCTGAGCCGTCTCGCGGAAGGTGGTGGTCCAGGGTTCCCGACGCCTACGGGACTATTGGCCCATCCGGGCCGACGAGATGAGGCGCACCCTGGGAGGATGAACGAGCCGACGGAACTGTCCTACGAGAAGTGCCGCGAGCTGCTGTCCGGCAGTGTTGTCGGTCGGGCCGCCATCTGCACGCCGTCGGGGCCACGGATCGTGCCGGTCAACTACTCAGTGGTCGATGAGTCGATCATCTTCCGCACCGCTCCATACAGTGTGTTGGGCACCTACGCCTGGAACACCCAGCTGGCGTTCGAGGTCGACTACCTCGACTATGAGACACACGTCGGGTGGAGCGTCGTCGCCACGGGACGCGGATCGATGGTCGAGGACGCACAGGAACTGGCCGCGATCCGGTCGTTCTGGGATCCCCGGCCGTGGGCCGGTGGGGTCCGGCTTCTCTATGTCCGCCTGCGCTGGGACGAGCTCAGCGGCCGCCGCCTGGGCACCGGCGGGGCTCACGACAACGAGATGACGGTACGACGCACCTTCTGATCGTTCACGCGCCGACTGTCAGGATGGGCCAATGGCCGGCGAGCACACCTCAGCGACGTCGCTGCCGTCGAGCGCCCAGGTGCTTCTCGACGCCGTCATCGCCATCAGCTCCGCCAGCGACATGCACCACGTCCTCGACCAGATCGTCGTGTCCTCGTGTGAGCTCACCGATGCCAGCTACGGCGCGCTCGGCGTGATCGGCGCTGACGGTGCACTCTCCGACTTCATCACCCACGGCATCGACGAGGCGGGCCGGAAGCTGATCGGTGGGCTTCCCACGGGACGCGGCATCCTCCGGCTGCTGATCGACCACCCGGAGCCGATTCGCCTCGAGCGCCTGCAGGACCACTCGGCGTCGTACGGCTTCCCTCTCAACCATCCCCCCATGACCTCGTTCCTGGGGGTGCCGGTACGCATCCGCGGCACGGTCTTCGGCAACCTCTACCTCACCGAGAAGCGCGGGGGCGGCTCCTTCACCGAGCATGACGAGATGCTCGTCCAGGCGCTCGCCAGCGCCGCCGGCTTCGTGGTCGAGAACGCGCGCGCATATGCACTCAGCGAGCGGCAACGAGCCTGGCTCGAGGCGTCCGCGCGCCTCCATGACACCCTGCAGTCTCCCCTCCAACTGGCCGACGCACTGCCTCACATCGCCGCCGGAACTCGGGCGGTGTCCGGTGCCGTGGCCGTCGGCGTCTTCCGCCTCGACCACAGGGGGGCCATGGATCTGATCGCGGCCGACGGCCGGGAGGCCGACCGGCTCGCGGAAGCAGGTGAACTGGTACGTCACCAGCTCGACCTGGCGTTCCGCGGCGAGCAGCCCGACGACATCCGGCTCGGTCGCGACCGGCTCGTCCTGCTGCTCCCGATGAGGACCCGGCTCCTCGCCACCCTCGTCCTCCTCGTGATCGTCGACGCTCGCCAGGACGCCACCCGACAACCGAGCCAGGAGAAGGCGCTGACGATGTCCTTCGCCGATCAGGCGGCACTGGCACTCGACCGGCTGCAGGCACTCGCCGACCAGCGGGAGCTGGCCACCGTCACCGACCGGGACCGAATCGCACGCGACCTGCATGACGTTGTGATCCAGCGCCTGTTCGCCACCGGCCTGCAGTTGCAGGGCATCCGCGCAAGGGCGGCGCCGCCGGCGATGCAGGAGCGCCTTGACCAGGCGGTGGCCGATCTCGACACCACGATCCGTGACATCCGGGCCACCATCTTCGAGCTCCAGCACCAGGACGGAGCCTCTCTGCGTCATGAGGTGCTCGAGTTGGTCTCGGAGTACCGGGCGGTGCTGGGGTTCGCACCTGTGCTGCACACGCAGGGACCGATCGATACGGTGACCGACAGCACGAGCACGGATCACCTGCTCGCCGTCCTGCGCGAAGCCCTCTCGAACGTGGCCCGACATGCCTGCGCCACCTCGACCACCGTGGAGATCGCGGTGGAGATGAAGGTGTCGCCAGGAGAGCTGGTGATGCGGGTTACCGACGACGGCAGGGGTCTGCCCGAGAGGCGTCAGGAAAGCGGGCTGCGCAATCTACGGCAGCGCGCCGCGCAGCTCGGCGGCACCGTGCGGCTCTCAGTCAACGAGCCGCAAGGAACAGTTCTGGAGTGGCGGGTTCCGCTGAGCCACGAGGTGTAGACGAGTCAGTCGCATGGTCTGCTGCCCTGATCAGCGGCCGGCGCAGGCCGGCGCGCCAGCCCATCCGCGCTCGGCTCGAGCTGAGCCGCGACGCCGGCCCCGACCGCTCGCGCCGGGTGATGCCCGGTCGACGATCACGGTCGTGCGTCGCGTCACGGCGCTCATCGCAGAATCGGGTTCTTTCGAACCAGGCTGGTGCCGGACCACGCGCGGCCGAAGCCCCAGGTGTTGCCGGCGTAGCCGAGCGCGAGGACGCCCATGGCGATCGCGCCGAGCAGGTGGTCGTCAACCACCGGGTTGTTCTCGAGCGGAAGGCTCGCGATCCACATGAGCAGGTACATCAGCGCGCCCGACGCCGTGGCGATTCGCATGCCTATCCCGGCGAGGAGGGCGACGCCGATCCCGAGCAGGCCGACCATGAACAGGAGGTTCACCCAGGTGTCACCGGCCATCGCCTCGAAGATCCCTTTGAAGGGATTGTGTGCAGGAACGCCGAAGGCGAGGAAGCCCTCTGTGGGGCTGCCGCCATTCACCCAGGCACCGTCCTTCGCGAAGAAGTCGATGCCTGTTCGGGCCCCGGCCTCGTTGGTCACGGCTCCGGTGCCGAAGCCGAGGGCGAGCAGCTTGTCGAAGAATGCCCAGAGGAAGGTCACCCCGAAGGCGATCCGCAGCACCGCCAGTGCCTTCCGGAGGGCGCCGTTGCTCGTGCCATCGGTGGTCTGTCCCGTGGGAGCTGTCCGGGCGTCCGTGGTTGGGTGATGGTTCAAGGTGGCCATGACAAGTGCCTTTCCCGCTTCGGTGGTGCTGGATGTACCTCCAGACAACTCCGTTGGGGACGGCGCCAGCAGGGGACGATGTCGCTACCTCAGGGGTCCAAGGTCCTAGGCGAGGAGGCGGGTCGCCAGCACCGCAGCCTGGGTACGCCGTTCGAGGCCGAGCTTCGCGAGCAGGCTGGACACGTAGTTCTTCACGGTCTTCTCCGCGAGGAACAGTCGCTCGCCGATCTGCCGGTTCGTCAGCCCTTCGGCGATCAGCTCGAGGATCTCCCGCTCCCGCCCGGTCAGCCCGCTCAGCTCGTCCGCCTCGGGGGCACCGTTGCGGACCCGATCCAGGACGCGCGCGGTCAGCGCCGGATCGATCATGGACTGGCCGGCTGCCACCCGTCGTACGGTGTCGAGGAGGTCATGACCGGTGATCTGCTTGAGCACGTAACCAGACGCCCCCGCCAGGATCGCTGCGAACAGCGCCTCGTCATCGTCGTACGAGGTCAGGATCAGAGCTCGGATCGACGGGTCCACCGACCTGATGTCGCGGCAGACGTCGATCCCGCTGCCATCGGGCAATCGGCCGTCGAGGATGGCGACATCGGGACGCAGCGCGGGGATCCGACTTGTCGCCTCGACCGCGAGCCCGGACTCACCCACCACCTTGATGTCACCGGCGCTCTCGAGTAGTTCCCGCAGCCCGCGGCGGACCACCTCGTGGTCGTCGAGGAGGAACACCTTGATAGCGGTCACACACATGTGTACCGCAGATCGGGACGTCGGCACAGGGGCATTGGTCCCGCAGCCCCGGCCTCGTGACCTGACCGGCTTGCGCACACAGCCGCGCCGAGCAAGCCGCGGCCGTACTGATACCCGCATCGCCTGCTCAGGCGAGCGTGTCGGCGATCTGATCAGCCCACCGCGCCACGTCAACCCAGTCGCGGAAGTCGCCGTCGGGCGCGTGAACGACCTTGGTGAGGAGTCGCTCGGCAAGGTTCAGCCCGCTGCGGTCGAGTCGCCCGGCGAAGACGTGGTGACCGAGCGAACCGGTAGCCGAGGCCAGCCGATCGACCTTGTCGTCAGGAATGGCCTTGGTCTCGGTGTCATCGAGAGGCCCGGAGCTGAAGAGCCACACCCGCTTCGATGACAGAGCATCAGCGTTCAGCTCGAGGAACTGCCGAGCGTCCTTGAGCCAACCGCCGGCGTAGATACCGCTCCCCATGATCACCACGTCGTAGCCATCGGGCGAGGAGACCTCTGTCGGCTCGAGGACGTCAACGTCGTGCCCACGGTCACGTAGCCGCTCACCGATGGCTCGGGCGATCTCGGCGGTGGAGCCATGCCGCGAAGCGGCGACGACCAAGACCTTCATCTGTAGGACCTCCTGTGTTGAGCGGCGGATGGCCGCGGCGGGTGCGCGAAAGGCGCCTCCACCTGGCTCTCAGCCGGTCGGTTGGGTTTGGACGAGCACGGTGTTTGTCATGAAGTCGTGGAACTGATCGGGCTGCTCCCAGAGTGGCCGGTGGCCCGAGGTGTCGGCGACGGCGAAGCCGCCGAAGTTGTGCACCTTGTCGATCAGGCTGTACTCGCCGACGAAGATCCCCCGGCCACCGCGCCGACGAGAAGGCTGATGACCATCGCCGAGAGCGCCGCGGCGGTGGTGAGCGGACCGCGGGGGGTCCACAGCCCGGCGAGGACTCCCCAGCCGGCAACGGCGGCGACGGCGGTACCGGCGCCGATGCGCCAGTCCTGCCAGGCGGTCATCGGGTCACCTCCTCGCGGTCGAGCTCGCGAAGATCGGCAACGCCGGGTCTCGCCGGGGGCGGGATCGGGGGCGCCGGTCCGGGTTCGGTACCACCCTGGTCCAGCCGGAACGGCGGGTACTGGTCGGTCATCAGCGCCGCGTAGGCGATCACCCGGTAGATCCATCGGTTGAGCCCGACGATCACATCGAACAGACCGATGGGATACCGCCCGGTGAACAGCAGCACCACACCGGCGACCAGCACCAGTAGGCCGAGCAGGCCGCCAGCCAATGGTGCGAGCTGGACCCGCTCGTCGTTCACGGTGACCCAACCCAATGACCCACCCGCGAGCAGCGCGACGATGACGTAGTGAGGGAGCCCGAGCAGCCACTTCACCAGGACCAGCCCCCTCGAGAGCCGGCCCGGGTAGGCCACGTCCAGTGTCGCGGGGTAGTCGGGCTCGGGCCCGAGGCTGAACGGCGGGTACTGGTCGGTGCCGATCCCGCCGGTGGTGGCGTAGTACTCGACCCGCCAGGACCAGCGCAACACGCCCACGTTGAACTCGAAGATGCCGCGGGGGTAGCTGCCGGTGAACAGGATCGCCACACCGGCGACGACGGTGAGTACGACGAGTGCCACCCACAGGAAGGCAAGAACCACGATGTGGGGGATGGCCAGGAACCACTTCACCAGCCACTGCCACCGGGACAGGCCTGGATCCAGCGAGGCGCTGATGGTGACCGGGCTGGTGGCGGAGCCGGGCGGGAGCGTTCGGGCGGGTATGGCGCCCAGGCCGGGGCCGGACCCGGTCAGTGAGCGGTGCGGTCGGTGGCCGACGGCGCCGATCACGATCAGCAGCACCGCGGCGGTTGTGGTGGCGGCGCCCAGGCCCAACAAGATGATGATCAGGGGCAGCACGAAGCCTGCCTTCGCCCCCACGGTCGCTTCGGCGGCGATGCCGGGGGAACCGTCTGCGTTCATCAGCACGGCCGCCCACCGCCCACTGGAGGCGGTCCAGTCCAGTCGCTGCGTGCCGTTGCCTGTCGCGGACTCGGTCCAGAAGCTCTGCTCGTCGGGCGGCCCGATCACACTCACGCTCTGGCTGCTGCTGCGGCGGTATACGGGACTGTGGTCGCCGGTGGAGTCGATCAGCTGATCGTGGGCGACGCCGGCCAGATAGGCGTCGACATCGGCTGCAGGGCCGATCCCGACGAACAGCGGGGCACCGGCAGTGGCTCCCGTGACCTCGAGCCGCACGTCGGCATCCAGCGCGTCCAGCAGCCAGTCGGGAGAGCCGGGGTCGGTGACAAGGTCCAGATCCTCAGCAGTGATCGCAGCGGTCGGGGACTCCAACCGGTCGACGGTCGCGCTGAAGTAGCCGCCGTCGTCGCGGTCGAAGGCGTACGCCGCGCCGAGACCGACTCCCCCGGCCAGCAGGCCGATCCCAGGCAGTAGCAGCAGACATCCGACGACCATGGCAATTACACGACCCGGTTTCATGACGGTCCTTTCCATTCACGACTGTTGACCAGTGCTTTCGATCCGCTTCCACGTTCGCGGCCGACCACGGTCACGCGTAGGGGCCAAGGTCACGAGCTCACGGCCCAAATGGCACCTGCCGCGGGCACGAGGGCCGAAGTGGACCCAATTCGTCGCTGGCCGTACTGGGGACCGAGGTCGGCAGCCAGCGGGACCTCCGGCCCTGCTGGCAGCGCCACGAGGCGACGAAGGTGGGAGTGGAGGCCCCTCGGGACGACGCTGACTTGTTCGAGCCAGGCACCACGAGCACCTCCGAACGAAGGGGAATCTGTCATGAAGGCAGCCGTCGTCACCGCATTCTCCGAGGCGCTCGAGATCGTCGAGCGTGAAGTCCCGGTCCCCACCACAGGTCAGGTCCTGGTGCGTCTGGAGACGTGCGGGCTGGGCCGCACCGACATCCACGCGGCCGGCGGCGACTGGCCCGTCCAACCGAGCCTCGCCTGCGGGCGCCTGTCGCTATTGCGTCGGCGGTCGCGAGACCCTGTGCGAGAAGCAGCAGAACGGCGGCTACTCGATCGAGGGCGCGTTTGCCGAGTACGCCGTCGCCAGTGCGGCGTGGTGGGCGACTGATCGGCGTGGCGCTCCCGGGGTGATGCGGCCACGATGGACATCCCCATCTTCGAGACGGTCCTCAAGGGCATCTCGGTCTGACATGGGCGACCCGCTGGAGTCGTCGTACGTCGACCTGTACTGGCTGCCACTCGGTGCCGGCGACTCCTCCGGCCTCGTCCGCCGCAGTGGGAATGCGTACGAGAGCCTGTCGGCTCGACGCCACCACCGACAGCCCCGTGCGCTCTTCCACTCCGCCCTCGAGGTGTCCATCGACGGAAGCCGCTCCGTGATCGAGATGGCGCCACAGTGGGGCCTCCCGGCGGGGGACCGCGGCGTGGTGGCCGAAGGCCCCGTGGGAGCACGGGTCCTAGGCCGGTCACGTCTCTTCCGTTACGAGGTCCACTGCTGGCTCGACGGAGTGATCCCCGACCTCGCCGAGGCCGTTGGAGGGGCACAGCGACTCAGCAGCGGCGAGGCGCGTGCTCGGCGCGTGCTGGAGCTCGCTCCGGACTTCCCGGTCTGCACCTGGGGACGCGACGAGCAGGCAACAGGCGACATGTGGAACTCCAACTCGCTCACGTCCTGGCTTCTCGCGCGCAGCGGCCACGATGTCGACGATCTCGCGCCTCCCGCCCACGGACGTGCCCCCGGGTGGTCCGCGGGACTCGTGGTGGCTGCCAGGCCGACGGGGTCCTGTCGAGGTGTTCGGGCACAAGGACCCGCCAGAACGAGGCCTTCGCCCATGGGCAGGAACCGCGCCGGCCAGGAGGCTGGAGCCATGAACAGCATGCAGATCACTCACGAGCGCACAGCCCGCTTCACGACCGCCCGTTCGGCCTACGCGAGCTCTCGGTGGACCCCGAGCCCGAGCTTCGCGCGACTGAGCGAGAAGTCACGGACGCCATGCCCGGCGACGACCTCATCGAGCGGGCTCGCTATCGCAGCACTCGCGCGGTCCCCATCGATGCCTCTTCGAGCGAGGTGTGGCCATGGCTGGTGCAGATGGGCCAGGGCCGGGGCGGGCTCTACAGCTACGACTGGCTGGAGAACCTGCTCGGCCTGCACATGCACAGCGCCCACTCCGTCGAGCCCGCGCTCCAGGGCCTCGTCGTGGGAGACCTCATCCGGCTCGTGCCCGAGGGGACCGAGCCGCCGCTCCGCTTCACCGTGGCGCGGATCGACGCCCCACACGTCCTGGTCCTCGGCCCTGACGGCACGCTCGAGACCGCCCTGGCAGCCGGCCTGCCCTTTCCGAGCTGGACCTTCCAGCTGGTCGATCAGCCGGACGGCCACTGCCGCCTGGTGGTGCGGTTCCAGTGTGACTTCGACCCGACCTTGATGGGACGCGTGATGTACAAGTACGCGCTGACTCCGGTGCACTTCGTGATGGAGCGCAAGATGTTGCTCGGCATCAAGAAGCGCGCAGAGGGTGCGAAGTGACCACCTCGGTGCTCGCCCCGACCGCGCGCCAGCCGCACGTCCCGGCGGACGACGTGCTGACCGCCCGCCATCGAGGGGAATCCGCTGATCGGGTCGGTCGACACCTTCACCGGCTCGCCCAGGGCGGCGAGGCCCCGGGTGGTCAGGTCGGCGATCACGGCGGACAGGGACTGGTGGCGTCGACAGAGCCCCGCCTCGGTGCGGACCCGGACAAGCTGGAACATCGGCGGCACCCCTTGGCGCGGATGTTCCATCTTGTCGACGCGAGCCCGGATGGTGGCGAGCCAGGCGCGCACGGGTCGCGACGGAGGGGTACGGCACCCGCCTGCTCGCGCTGCAGGACCCCGACGGTCAGTGGGCGGGCGGTGCCTACTTCCCCACGACGCCAGCCGTGAGGAGGAGGGCCAGCCGTGGACGGCGACCACGTGGACCCTCAACATCCTCCGCGATTGGGGTGTCGACGCCGCCGCGCTCGCGCCACGCGAGACTTTCAGACGGGCGCTGGCCGCAGGGCGAGGTCAACGCCGGACGCGTGTGGCTCGCCGCCGACGTCGTCGATCACCGCCATGCTTGGCACCCATCGGTGGAGCTCTCCGCAACCGCCCAAGCGTCGGCGGATGTCGTCGTCCTGACCCGCGAGACCTCCGGGGAGCTGGCGGAGGCGGCCAAGAAGCCGGCGCGCCGGGCTTGACCTTGACGCAGCGTCAACCCCGCACGCTGTTCAGATGAACACACATACCGCCGCGATCGAGGTCGCCGGAGTGACGAAGTCGTACGGCGACGTCGCCGTACTCCATGGCATCGACCTCACCGTGCCCGCCGGCACCGTCTACGCCCTGCTGGGCCCCAACGGCGCCGGGAAGACCACCATCGTCCGCATCCTCTCCACCCTCATCACCGCCGACGCGGGGGAGGCCCGGGTCGGCGGGTTCGACGTACGCCGGGAGCCGGACGGTGTCCGTCGATCGATCGGCGTCACGGGGCAGTTCTCCGCCATCGACGAGCTGCTGACCGGCCGGGAGAACCTGCGGCTGATGGCCGATCTCGCCCATCTGCGCAAGGCCGAGGCGACGGCGAGGGTCGACGAGCAGTTGGCCCGCTTCGGCCTGGCAGACGCCGCCGACCGCCGGGTGGCGACGTACTCGGGCGGCATGAAGCGCCGCCTCGACCTCGCCATGACGCTGATCAGCCGGCCCCGGCTGATCTTCCTCGACGAGCCCACCACCGGTCTCGACCCGCGCAGCCGGCGCGACCTGTGGCAGATCGTGCGCGAGCTCGTAGCCGACGGCGTGACGGTCTTCCTCACCACGCAGTACCTGGAGGAGGCCGACCAGCTCGCCGACAGGGTCGGCCTGCTCGACGGCGGCCGCCTGGTCGCGGAGGGGACGCCGGCCGAGCTCAAGGCGCAGGCCGGCGGCGAGACCCTCGACGACGTCTTCCTCGCCCTCACCGGCCACACCGCCACGCCCGCCCCAACCAGTGGCACGACCACCGACGAAGTGACGGAGGAGATCCGATGAGCACCGTGACGTACGCCGTCCAGGACTCGGCCACGATGCTGCGCCGCAACCTCAAGCACATGCGCCGCTACCCGTCCTTGACGCTGATGCTGATCGGGCAGCCGGTGCTGTTCCTGCTGCTGTTCGTCTACGTCTTCGGCGGAACGATGGGCGCCGGGCTTCCGGGTGGGGACGGAAGGGCCGACTACCTGGCCTACATCTCCCCGGCGATCCTGATCATCACCGTCGCCTCGGTGGCGCTGAGCACCGCGATCTACGTCGCGAAGGACGCGACCGAGGGCATCATCGACCGGTTCCGCACGATGCCGATCGCCAAGGCGTCGGTGCTCACCGGGCACGTGCTGGCCGCGCTCGTGCAGACCGCGCTCGCGACCGCCGTGGTGCTGGCGATCGCGGTCCTGCTCGGCTACCGACCCGACGCGAGCGCGGCCGGCTGGCTGGGGGTGCTCGGCGTCCTCGCCCTGCTCGCGCTCGCCCTCACCTGGCTCTGTGTCGCCCTCGGCCTGGCGGCCGACAGCGTCGAGACCGCGAGCAACAGCCCGATGTTCCTGGTGCTGCTGCCCTTCGTCTCCAGCGCCTTCGTGCCGACCGACTCGATGCCGGGTGTCGTGGCGTGGTTCGCCGAGCACCAGCCGTTCACCCCGGTCATCGACACCCTCCGTGACTCGCTCGCCGGCCGTGACCCGGGCGCTGATCTGTGGTGGGCGATCGGCTGGTGCCTGGTGATCACCGCCCTCTCCTACGTCTGGGCTCGTCGCCTCTTCGCCAGGGTTCGGGCAGGCTGAGAGCGTGCTCACGATCGGCCAGCTCGCGGCGTACTCCGGGGTGACGACGCGCGCCGTGCGGCACTACCACCAGATCGGGCTGCTGCCCGAGCCGGAGCGGGACCACTCGGGCTACCGCACGTACGCCGCCCCGGACGTCGTCCGGCTGATCCGGATCCGGACCCTCGCCGAGGCCGGCGTCCCACTCTCCCGGGTCCAGCAGTTGCTGGACGCGGATGAGGAGGAGTTCGCAGTGGCGGTGGGCGAGATCGACCGGCGACTCCGCGACGAGATCAAGGAGATCCAGGAGCACCGGCGCCGGATCGCGAAGCTGGCCGCCGGCGACAGCCTCGCGCTGCCACCGGTGGTGACCGCCTACCTCGACCGGATGCGTTCGCTGGGCGCACCCGAGGTGATGGTCGAGATGGAGCGGGACGCCTGGATCCTGATCGCCGCGCGGTGGCCGGACAGTATCGGGGACTTCATGGCCGAGAAGGAGGTCTACCTCGACGACCCGCTGATGCGGCGCTTCATCCGGACCATCGGCGCGGCCTTCAGCGGCGGCGACGACGACTCGGAGGCCCGCCTGGTGGAGACGGCCGACCTGGTGGTCGAGATGGCCGAGCAGGCGGCGGCCCGTGGTGAGCTGGACCATCAGGACGAGGCACTGCCCGACAACTCCTTCGTCGACCTGATCGACACCGTGGTCCTGAGCGGCGGTCCGCAGGATGGTCCGGCTGCGTGATCGACTCGAGGAGCTGATGGTCGAGCGCGGCTGGAGCGGCCTGGTCAAGATGGAGCGAGTCGACCGGCGCGACGCCGGGGCTCAGCTGGGCGGGTAGCGGAACACGACGTCGACGAAGAAGTTGGCGCCCTTCTTCACCTTGGTCGGGAAGCGCGAGCGGCCCGCGCGACGGTAGAGGCCGTTGTCCGCTCGCTTGACCCGCAGCGGGCCCGACTTCCACGTCTTCCTCGGATAGAAGTCGCGCGTGCGCGGAGCCTTTCCGTGGGGCAGGTAGTAGGAGACCACGACTCGCTTCCCGGCGGGGACACGCACGGGCTTGCGGAGGGCGACGGCGTGCCAGGCCGAGCGCTTGGCGGCTGTTGTCGCCTGCTTCTTCGGCAGCTTGACGCGCACGATCTTCTTGCCCTTGGCAGTCCACAGCGCGATCGAGCGCGGCGACGGCCGGCCCTTCTGCCGGTAGTAGCGAAGCGCCGTCACCCGGCCGGCACTGCGGCTGGTGAACTCGACGCCCACCTCGATGCCGCGGCCGTCCGACGGTCCGCTCCGGGGCTTGGCTCCCCCGAATAGGGTGACCTGTCTCTCGCCCGGCGTACCGCCGGGCGGGCCACCCGGCGGGCCACCCGCAGCCCCCGTGGTGAAGGACCACGACGACGGCGCCAGCTCGGCACCGTCGACCGACGTGACGTCCGACAGGGCGACCCCGATCCCGGTGTGCGCGGGGAGCGGTGCCGCGGGGGTGAAGGTCAGTGCGGTCGCTTCGCCGGACCGGGCCAGCGCGCCGGCCACCGGCGTGCCGCCGACGGTCACGGCCAAGGTGGCGCCAGGCTCGATCGGAGCGGTGAAGGCCACGCGAACCGTCGTGTTACGAGCCACCCCGGCGGCGCCGGGAGCGGGCTCGCGCGCTGCGATGTCGATGCCGGGGAACGGGTCGGGCGGGCCCGACGGGGTGTACTCGACGTCGACGTAGTAGTTGGTGTTGCGGAACTGCTGGGACGGGAAGCTGCCGGCCGCCGGCCCACAGCCCGGCGGGGTCGGCGGCGTACCCGCCGGCCACCTCGAGCGGACGGGCGTCGACGCCGACCAGCTCGAAGGCGTCCAGGTCGGCGGCGTAGTGGCCGGACGGCGACGTGTAGGAGACGACGTAGCTCTGCGCCTGGCTGACCGGGATCGGTTGTGGGAACGTGACCGACTGCCAGCCGGTCGCGGTCTCGGAGGTGAAGGTGGCCTGGGCGAGCCGCTCTCCCGCGGAGGTCCACAGCGACCCCACGTGCGTGCCGGTGTTGGCGGCGGACTTGTAGAAGCGGACCCCGGTGACCGTGCCGTCCCGGGTGGGCCGGAAGCGCAGACCGAGCTCGGTGGGCGAATCGTGTGACCGGCGTCCGCGAGGTCGGGGACCTCGCTCCCGAAGACCGAGCACGGGCAGGGCACGGAGAAGAAGCGACTCCGCGCGTGGCCGATATTGGCGCTGTCGTCGACCGCCCGCACGCGGACGGGCGTGGCGCCGTACCCGTGCTGGGTGTAGGTGTAGGACCACTGCGTGCGGCCGGCGGCGGGGTGCCAGGTGGCCCCCCGGTCGGTCGAGACCTCGACACCGGCGACCTGGCCACCCTGGTCGGTGGCGGAGCCGCTCACCGTGACCCGGCTGCCGTTCGGCTGGGTGGACGCCGGCGCCGGCGAGTCGATCGTCACCGTCGGCCCCGTCGCGTCGGTCGACGGTGCGGCCGGGGTGAGTCCGGCCATCAGCGTGGTCGGCTGCGCGCCCATGTCGGCGAGCAGGTTGACCTGCGCCTGCTGCATCCGCGGGTCGGCGGGCGGCTGCGGGTCGAAGCCCGTGTCGTGCACGCTGTCCAGGCCCCAGGTCCACTGGATGGTGCCGGCGCTGAAGACCAGCGCGCCGCTGGCTGCGCGGTACATGGTCAGGTGGTGGTTGGTCGGTGCCGGGCGTCGACCGTGTTGCCGAAGTCCTGGAGGTACTCGGCGTGTACCGCCGTCGTCGTCGAGAGCCGGACCAGGCCCGGGTGGCCGGAAGCCGTTGTCCAGGTCCTCGTCGGACTCGTAGCCGACCGTGTGCGCTGCGAGCGCACGCGACTGCCCCGCCGGCAGCCCGGCCAGCTCCGTGTTGCGCCACAGCCGCAAGCCGCCCCTCCTCGGCGTTGACGGTGATCGGGAGGTCGACGTGAGTTCGCCATGTACAGCGTGCCGGTCACGGCGTTCTCCGGCAGCCCGGCGCCGGCCGCACTGCGACGCGTAGCGCGGGTCGCGGAAGGTGCCCGGTCCACTCCGGCGCGGGGTCGATCTTGGCGTCTGCTCCAGGTCTCCTTGTAGCCGGTCAGCGTGCGGTACGAGTTCTCCCAGCGCACCCGCCAGTACATCTCGTTGCCGGACAGGAACATCAGGTTCACCCCGGCGTCGCGGGCGGCGACGACGTTGGCGCGCTGCGGCCCGCTCCAGTACTCGTCGTGTCCCACCGACAGGAACGTCTTGTGGTTGAGCAGCAGGTCGCCGCGCCGGTGGGTGTCGGGTCCGGCGATATAGGAGACGTCGTACCCGTTGCGCTCGAGGAAGCGCACCATGGGGTACTCGTTGGCGAAGTAGAAGTCGCGACCCCAGTCGACCGACGGTGCGGGTGACCATCGGCCGGTTGTAGGAGAGCTTGTAGGCCCGGCCGGCCGGGCTGCCCTGGTAGAAGCTGCTGCCGCCGTAGGTGTTGTAGGCCTGCCAGGTCGTGTCGGCGGTCTGGAAGACCAGGTCGGAGCGGCTCGCGTCGTCCCGGACGATGAAGGTGATGTGGCTGGCGCTCGCCGGCCGGGCGCTCCAGCCGGGCGAGGTAGACGCCCGAGACTGCGTCGCCGGGCACGCTCCAGGACGCGGAGACCGCCCAGTTGCCGCAGTCGACGAGGCCGGTGGTCACGTCGTTGATGCACATCCGGCTGGTCCTGCGCCGGGGCCGACGCGGTCGCGATCGTCGATCTGACGAGCGCCGTCGCCGCCGTACCAGCCGGTGCGGTAGATCTCTGATCCGGTACGCCGCCGCGGCGCTCGATCTTGAAGTCGACCCGCTCGCCCGACGTTGACCGAGATCTCGGTGCTGAATCCCTGGATGCTGGAGTCACCTGCGCCGCCGACGTCCCAGATGCTCTTGGGCGTGCCCTGCTTGGCGTTCTCGCAGGCGATCTTGTTCCCTCCCGCCCCGCACGGGTCCGCGGCGGACGGCGCCACCGGAGCCGCCGAGGTCGGCAGCGACGGGAGCACGGCGACCAGGCCGATCAACACGACCGCCGCTGCCCACGGCGCGATGCGCGGGTGCCATCGACGTGTGCTTCCCGTCGTCCCCTGATGTCCCCGTACGCGTTGTGCGTTCATCGCCACCCCCACAATGGCTCGCCGCCGGCGCCCCCCCGGCGCCAACCCACCGACCATACAGCGGATCGGTGCGGTCCGGGCGAGTACGACCCAGCCGATCGGACCCCGAGGCGAATCCGTCTCCGAGCCGCGCATCGACTCGCGATCCGGGTGCGTGGCCGGTTGGTCGGTTCGGCCACCCGAGAGCCGCGCGGGCTGTCATCCTGCCTATATGAGTCTTGATCCGGCGGTCACCAACCCGCAGCACTACAAGGTCGTCTTCGAGAACGAGCGGGTCCGGGTCCTCGAGTACAAGGACGAGCCTGGCGACTGCACGACCCCGCACGAGCATCCGGACAGCGTCATGTACACGCTCAGCTCCGTTCGCAGAAGACTCGTGTCGGGAGATGCGCAGCGGGAGGTGCAGATCCCGGCCGGGGTGGCCGGCTGGCTGCCGGCCCAACAACATCACGGCGAGAACATCGGGGACACCCCGACGCATGTGATCTTCGTGGAGCTCAAGGACCCACGACCGGAGCCGGCGGACTCCGGGAACGAAATCGGTCCCGAGGTCGGCTGACCCGACCTCACGCCGCTTCCGCCTGCGCTCCTGACCGGTCGGTGCGGGTCGGCTTGTGCGTGATCCGGTAGTGCAGGACCAGGAACGGGATGCCGAACACCCAGAAGGCGTGCGCGGCTCGGACCTCGTCGTCCTCGACGTACACGTCGAGGTGCTCGGCGAAGCCGTGGACAGCCAGGGCGGTGAGCTCGCCGTCGGTCGGGTCGATGTAGGTCAGGTAGTGGCCGGCGTGGTCGTCGGCGCCCCGGCTGGTCAGCGTCAGGCCCCCGCCGGGGAGTGAGCGCGGCAGCAGCGTGGCGGTGAAGCTCGCCTGCGGGAGCGGGAAGCCGACGCTGACGTAGCCGCGCCCGCCGTGGCGGTAGGTGGTGTAGATGCCCACGTAGATGGGCTCGTCGTTGTCGGCGAAGGACCGGATCCAGCCGCGAACCGTCACCGCGTCGCCGCCGGGCGGCACCACGGTGTCGATGCGGCTGCGTACGCCGCGCAGCGCCTCACGCTGGTTCATGGGCACGTTGGCCTGACCCAACGGCCGGGCGACCAGGGTCCGGTAGAGCAGGTAGCCGGGCCGCACCCACATGCGCCACTCCGGCACGATGTCGAGCGAGAACCGGGTCGTGTGCTCGTAGAACTCTCGCACCCGCGGGTCGACCGCCGTCGGATCGAACCCCGGCCCGGCCAGCTCGTCGATCGAGGCGACGATGCCGATGTCGGGCGCATCGGCAGCGTAGGTGCCACCGAGCGCGGCCGCCAGGTCGCGCACGTACCCGGTCCCGACGTAGCGGGAGCGGGACGGCAGTGGTACGACGAACGGCAGGTCCTCCGCGGGGACCCGCTCGGCGAGCAGGCTCACCTGCGCGTCCCGGAACAGCAGCGCCGCCAGGGTCCGGTGGACGAGCACCGTGCTGCTGGCCACCACCGACGCGGGCGTCGTACGCCGTCGGGAGGCGAACGCCTGCCCGACTGCGGCGCCCAGCAGCGGCCCCATCGCCACCTTCTGCGGACGCAGACCGAGCGCACCGACCGCCGTACCGGTCACCGCCGCCACGGCGCGTGGACCGGCGCCGGTGACGCGCTCCGCCACCCAGCCGAGCGGCGCGGCCAGGGCGGCGCTGAAGGCGATCCGCTGCCAGATCGGCGGAATCTCGCCGGGACGCTGCAACGCACGAGCCGCAGCCTCCGATGCCCCCAGGGCGGCGGCGCCGACCAGAGCGCCGACGGCGGCCCGGACCCCACGGTGTCCGGTGAGCGCGGCGCCGGCGAGGCCGCCGACGACACCGGCGAACGCCACCGAGCCCGACGCGCCGGACCCGGCCCGCGCAGAGTCTTCCGTCACCCCGAGGAATCTATCCGCAGATCAGAAGTCGCGGTCGTTGTCGGTCTCGTTGTAGGCCGTGGTGGTGGAGCCGTTCCCGGCGAGATCGGTGGCAGCGGCGTTGGGAGTCCATCTGACGTTCGTGGTTTGTGACACGGTGCCGGTCGATCCGCTCGCCGTGCCCAGGGTGATGGTGAGGTTGTTGCCGGTCATGGTGAGAGTGGACTTGGTGCCGGTCGCTCCGAATGTCCTGGCTGCCGAGACGAAGTCGGATCTCCTCAGGTCGATCGTGCCAAGTGGGAGCGATGAGCTGTTGGCCGAGTTGTAGACCGTGAGCTTGTCGGTGCCGAGGAGGGAGCCGTTGGATGCCCGGACGACGACGTCTCGTGAGCCCGAGCCGCTCCAGCCCGCGATGATCGAGCCCGGCGCCATCGGCTCCGAGAACGTCAGGGTGAAGGTGTCGCCGGCCTCGAGCCTGCCGACGGTCCCGCCCGTGGCGTTTGTTGTCGTGAGGCCGGCCGCGGTGGGCTTGGTGCGGTCGATGCGGAGGTTCGACGTGGACGTCCGGGTGTTGCCCGCGACGTCGGTGACGCGGACCGAGAGGTTGTAGGTGTCGTCGGCGGGGAAGGTGGTGGCCGCGACGGCATGCGTCCAACTCGTGGTGCCGGTCGCATTCAGCCAGGTCTGGCCCGCCGAGCCGAACGTGGTGCCGGACAGGTAGAGGCCGGTGCTTGCACGTTGCAGGCTGACCTCCACCTTGGCGACGCCGCTGCCGGGGTCGGCGGCGGTGCCGCAGAGGTCGCCCGTCGTCGACGTGCCACAGCCGGCGTTGAAGGTGGTGTTGTTGTAGGAGCCGCCGGCAGCCGGGAACGTCGTGGTGCTCGTAGGGGCCGTCGCGTCGATCGTCCAGGTGCGACTCGCGGCCGGGCCGGTGTTGCCGGCCGGGTCGACGGCGCGGACCGAGAAGGTGTGCGAGCCGTCGGCGAGACCGGTGAGTGATCGGGGGCTGGTGCACGCCTGCCAGGCACCCCCGTCGACGAGGCACTCGAAGGTGGCGCCGGACTCGCCGGTGAACGTGAACGTGTCGTTGCCGCGGGTGGTCCCGGTCGGTCCGGAGGTGATCGCGGGTGCGGCGGGGGCGGTCCGGTCGATGGTGAACACGACGGTGTCGGTAGCCGTCAGGCCGGCCCCGTCGGTGGCGCGTGCGCTCAGGGTGTACTGCCCCTCGGCGGGGAACGCGGCGGCGGCCATCGCGTAGGACCAGGAGTTGGTGCCGGTCACCGGCAGAAGGACCTCGGTGGCGCTGGAGAAGCCGGTGCCGTTCCAGTACGTCGAGGTGCCGTCGCGCCGGATGCTCACGTCGACCCGGGCTAGGCTGCCCTGGGGGTCGGAGGCAGTGCCGCAGAGGTCGCCGGCCGGCGTGCCGCAGCCGGCGGCGTACGTCGTGTCGTTGAAGGATCGCCCGCCGGTGGGGTGCCCGATGAGGATGCTGGGCAGGCTGGTGTCGACGCTCCACGCGTGCGACGCCGGGGTGCTGACATTCCCCGCGGCGTCGGTGGCACGGACCGCGAAGGTGTGCGCCCCGTCTGCGAGTCCGGCGTAGGAGACTGGCCGGCTGCACGGCGACCACGTCGAGTTGTCGAGTCGGCACTCCGTGCTGTCCTGCGGATCGCTCTTGGCGAAGTCGAGCTGGACCGAGGGTCCGCTCGGGTCGGGCGGGGCTTGGACGATCTGCGGCGTGCTGGGCGCCGTGTTGTCGACGACGACGTCGACGCCGCCGGCGGTGACATTGCCGGCGGCATCGAGCGCGCGCCAGTTCACGGTGTACGTGCCGTCCGCCGGGAAGCCCGTGTCGGCGAAGGGATAGGTCCACGAGGCGGTGCCGCTGGCGCCCAGCCAGGTCTCGCTCGAGGCGGAGAAGGCGGTGCCGTTCCAGTAGCTGTTCGTTGCGGCGCGGCGGATGCTGACCGCGACCGAGGCGACCCCGCTGCCGGTGTCGGCGGCGGTGCCGCAGATGTCGCCGGCCGAAGGGGTGCCGCAGCCGGCCGTCCAACGGGCCCGGTTGTAGTTGCCGGCGGTCGGGAATGTCATGGCCCCGGCTGGCGGGTTCGCGTCGACGGTCCACGTGGTCGAGGTCGCGGAGCTGGTGTTGCCGGCGGCATCGACGGCCCGGACCGCCACGGTGTGCGATCCGTCGGTCAGGTCCGGGTACTGCCTCGGGCTCGCGCAGGCGCTCCATGTGCCGGTGTCGAGGCGGCACTCGAAGGTCGCGGTGGGATCGGTGCTCGTGAATTCGACGGACGCGGTCCGCCCGCTGGGGTTGGGCGGCACCCTGGTCAGCGCGGGAGCCGTCGGCGCTGTCCGGTCGATGGTGAAGGTGCGGGTGTCGTAGTCGAGGTTGCCGGCGGTGTCGGTCGCCCGGGCGCGGAGGGTGTAGTCGCCCTCCGGAAGGGCGGCCGGCGCGATGCCGTAGCTCCAGTCGGTGGTGCCTGCGGCGGGCAACCAGTTCTCCGTCGCGGCGGAGAAGTCACTGCCGCTCCAGTAGAGACCTGTGCCGAGGCGGCGCAGGCTGACGTTGACGGCCGAGATGCCGGCGTCGTCCTCGGCGGTGCCGCACACGTCGCCGGCCGGCGTGCCGCAGCCGGCCCCGAAGCCGGCGTCGTTGTACGCGCCGCTCGCCCTGGGGAAGGTGATCGCGACGACCGGGATCGTGAGGTTGATGGTCCAGGTGTGTGACGTGACCGTGCTGACGTTGCCCGCGGTGTCGGTCGCCCGGGCCTGGAAGGTGTGCGAGCCCTCGGCGAGTCCGGCGTAGTCGACCGGGCTCTGGCAGGGGGCGAAAGGCTCGGAGTCTAGGCGGCACTCGACGGTCGCCGACGCCTCGGCCTCGGTGTAGGCGAATGTGACGGTGTCGCCACTGGGGTTGGTGGGAGCCTGGGTCAGGACCGGTGCCGGGGGCGGGGTGCCGTCGACGACGATCGCGGCGCCGGCGGCGTCACCGCTCGGCGAGGTCACGGCGTACACGGTGTGGTCGCCGTCAGAGGTGCCGCCGGGCACTGTCACGCCGACGGCCCCGCCGCCGGACGCGGGGACGGTGGCAGGGGTGGCGGTGCCGGCGAGTGTGCCCGACAGCTCCGGGCCGGTGGGGCTGTCGAGGCGGTAGGTCAGCGTCTCGCCGGGGAGGAACCCGTTGGCGGTGCCGGTCATCGTCGTGCCCGGCCGCACCCGGGTCGGTCGACAGCGTCAGGCCGGGTCCGGTCACGGTCACCGGGCTGCTCCTCACGCTCGACGCGCCCCGCCAGTTGGTGCCGACCGCCGGCGGTCACCGAGTAGACCCACCGCCCGGCCGGCACCCGGGTCTCCGTGCAGCTCGTGGCGGTGACGGTGCCCGTGCAACCGGCCCCGATCGGCTGCGGGGCGAGGGTGTCCGCGTCGAACCGCTGGATCTGATATCCCGACACCAGGTCGCCGTTGGACAGGGTGGTGGCGGCCCAGTCGAC
Source organism: uncultured Actinomycetota bacterium (assembly GCA_963767345.1). Lineage (GTDB taxonomy): Bacteria > Actinomycetota > Actinomycetes > Propionibacteriales > Nocardioidaceae > Nocardioides. Next base: position 967,970 of record CAVYDO010000003.1, on the reverse strand, counting down.
CGTGACCTCCCTGCCCGACACGCCGACCGACGGGGTCGAGCCCTGGTTGACGGTGGCGGCCGCCGACGCGCCGCTGCTGCCCGGCGCGGCGCCGGTCGTCCAGAACGCCCAGGCCACACCGCCGAGCAGGCTGAGCACCAGCACGACTGCGCATGAGCCGCGGAGGATTCTGCGGGCGGCCGAGGTCTCGACTTCGCGCCACCGGCGGACGGCGGTCATGGGCCGGCCGCCAGGTAGACGGTGATGGCGGAGCCCTGGCAGGCGTCGGCGGCGCCGGTGGCCATCGCGAGGGCGTCGGGCAGTGTGATCGACAGCCGGCCGTCCTCGCCGTCCTGCCGGCCCGGCACCGTCCATCCAGTGCCGCTGTTGGTCTGGGTCGTGAAGCTCAGCGCCGAGGTCGCGCAGCCGCTGTGACCGCCGTCGACCGCGAACCCGCCGCTGCCGTTCGCGGTATCGAGACGGAGGGAGGTGATGACGACCGACGCGGCGTTGGGGTTGGCGACGGTGAGCGCCACGTCGGCCCGCTCCCCGGGGTAGAGGCCCGCGGTGGGCGTCGCCGGGGTCAGGACGACCGGCTGCGTGGTCGCGGTCGTACCGGATCCGAGACCGCCGCCCGATCCGGTCCAGAACGCCGCGGCCGCCCCGGCGACCCCGAGAGCCGCGACGACCAGGAGCAGGGTCACCAGCACCCGGCCGGGACGGCGTACATACGGAAGCACTCGGGTCACCGCCTCAACGACCCGGATCCGCGGAAGGCCAGCGTCAGCGAAGCGCCCCTGCAGCCGTCCTGGTTGACCGGCCGGTTGACCATGCGCACCCGCGGCCAGGACCACCGGGGCACGCCGACCGCCCTCAGACTCCTGCTGGCGTGTGCGGGAACGGTCACCGCGAAGCCCGGGCGCGCCTGGCGTACGGCGAAGTCGCGCAGGGAGCAGGGACGACGCCGGTCTTCGTTGGGGGCATCGACTGCGCGCAACCGCATCCGCAGCCGGGTGATGCCCAGCCTGGAGTCGTGCCGGTTGGTGATCCGCACGTTGACGGGCGCGAACCTGCCGGGCGACAGCGGCCTGATCGCGTCGCCGTCGATCCGGAACGCGCGCACGTGCAGGCGCACGTCGGCCTGCCCGTCCCTCCCCGTGCCCGGCACTTCACCGTCGCCGAGCGGCAGGCCGAAGACGGTGGCCGTGCCGAACAGGGCCGCGACACATACGATGGCCGCGACCGCGTAGCGCTTGCGCACTTAGCCAGCGGTGGCGGTGTAGGCGATCTGTACGACGGCGTTCTTGCAGGCGTCCTGGTTGACGGCCGGTTTGTTGACGAACTGGATGGTCAGGCCGGACCAGGTGCCGACGTCCTCACCGGGCGGAACCTCCGCGTTGACCGGCGCGGCGCCGGCGATCGCGTAGTTGGTGGCGTCACACGCAGCGCCGATATCAGTGCCGGTGACCACCGCGGTCACCGAGCCGATGTACACCGGGCTGGGGTTCGGGTTGTCGAAGGTGCCGCTCAGCGTCTGGGCCGGCTGCCCCGGCGCGAGTCCGGTGATCTCGCTGGTCTGGTTGATCACGACGGCGTTGTTGTTGCCGGTCGTCGCCGTGCCGGTGCCCGAACCGGTGTTTGTCCAGTACGCGAAGGCGATGCCACCGAGGACAAGGACCAGGGCCATGGTCAGGATCACGAGAGTCTTCTTCTTGAAGCGGTGCATGATGCACTCCTCTGTCTGTGGGGGGGTCGTCAGAAAGCCTTGAACTTCTCTTTCGGCGCCGAGTCGTCAAGACCCTTGACAGCACAAAGCACCCAGAGGATACCTAGATTCACGTGCCGAGAACAGGCCGAGGTGCGATATCATCGCCGCATGACGATGCAAAGGGCCGAGCAAGTGGCCGACCTGAAGCCGCCGGTGGCCGGGGACTCCGAGGCGGTGGCGCTCACCGCGGCGGCGTGCCTCTTCCACGGGTTCGGCGATCCGTCCCGGCTCGCCATCCTGCGACATCTGAGCCTCGGCGAGCTCCGGGTCGTCGACCTGACCGCCCACCTCGGGCTTGCGCAGAGCACGGTGTCCAAGCACCTCGCCTGCCTCAGGGACTGCGGCCTGGTGAGCTCCCGGCCGGTCGGGCGGGCCTCCGTGTTCGCACTCACCCACCCCGAGGCCCTGGCTCAGCTGCTGGCCGCCGCAGAACAGCTGCTGGCTCTGACGGGGGACGCGGTGACGCTGTGCGAGAACTTCGGAGCCGCGACCCTGAAGAGCGGCCAATGAGCGCCCCGCACACCCACGCCGTCGCCACCGGCGGAGAGGAACGCGACCGCCTCGGGCGGCGCGCCCAGCTCCTGGCCGCCGCCTCGGTGACCTACAACCTCGTCGAGGCGATCGTCGCGATCACCGCCGGTCTGGTCGCCGGCTCGGTCGCCCTCGTCGGCTTCGGCCTGGACTCGGTCGTCGAGGTCTCCAGCGGGCTGATCATCCTGTGGCAGTTCCGCCACCGGATGCCGGAGTCCCGGGAGCGACAGGCGCTGCGGCTGATGGCGATCTCGTTCTTCGCCCTCGCCGGCTACGTCTCGTTCGAGTCGGTCCGGGCCCTGATCGGCGGGCACGACCCGGATGCCTCGCCGGTCGGCATCGGGCTGGCGATCGCCTCGCTGATGGTCATGCCGTTCCTGTCGTGGGCCCAGCGCCGCACCGGTCGCGCGCTCGGCTCCAACGCCGTGGTCGCCGACTCCACCCAGACGCTGCTGTGCACCTACCTCTCGGCGGTCCTGCTCGCCGGCCTTCTCCTCAACGCCACCCTCGGCTGGTCCTGGGCCGACCCCATCGCCGGCCTGGTCATCGCCGCGGTCGCGATCAAGGAGGGCCGGGAGGCCTGGCGCGGCGAGGGCTGCTGCGCCCCCGGGTCCCAGGTGCCGACGCCCGCGTCCACCACATCCGCGACCGACCGTGGGGACGGCTGCTGCGCGAGCCGATGACGCGCGGCGCGAGGGCCTGCCCCGAAGTAGCCACGGACGGCCGCCCGCACCCGACCGCCCGTGCGCTTGTCTCTGACCACTCCACGTGGTCAAGGACAATCGGCCTGTACGCCGTATCAAGGAGCTGAGTGATGAGTCCGGGCCAGGCGTGGACCTCGTCAGGGTGATTCGCGGCGCTCTCGTGACGGATGCTGCGCGGTCAGCGCAGCGGGGCGTCGTCACGGATAGCGTGGCCGACTTCGCCGCGGAGCGGGATGTGGTTCTGGTGTCCGTGTCGAAGCGGCACCTGCCGGCCGGAGGCGCTCAAGCGGCTGCGCTCGCCCGCATGTTGCATCGTTGGCTGCTCGACAACCCGAACCCGTACCTGGGCGCGCACTGGCCGCGTTGCGACTGAGGGTCTCCGGCTTGCGACCCTGGCCCGGAGGGGCCCGTTATGACCATTCCTTCTGGTGTCCGGCGAGAGTAGCGTGGAGGTAGATCCTCGTCGCTACGAGTTTCGTCGAATCGCCTTGGTGGCGACTGCCTGAGCATCTTGAGCCAGTCAGTCAGCCGATGTGCCGGGTAGCAGCCGACCGTCACCCTTTCTGGTCGGCGCGGCCCCACCGGCTTCGGTGCTTCAAGGCGTGTCCGCCCGTCATGGCGCGTCCCTTATCGCAGTCCCAGACTCGGGATTCCAGGTCAAGAGGCGCGGCATGCCCAAGCACCAGACCCCAGCCCCTCACTCGGCGACGTCGATCCCCCAGCGCCTTGCGCGGGTCGCCGCGCTGCGTCCTTGGCGAGTTCTCGCCGTGTGGGGGCTGGTCCTGGCCGCCTCGATCCTGACCATCGGCGGACTGATCGGGTCGGCGTTCACCTCCGACGGCAGCATCACGAGCAACCCCGAGTCGATGAAGGCCGAGCAGGTCCTCGCCGAGAGCTTCTCCCAGGGGGATCGAATCGACGACGCCGTGATCATCTACTCGGCCGACTTCACCAGCGGCGATCCGGAGTTCGTGTCCTTCGTCGCCGACGTCCGGTCCTCGATTGAGGGCACCGGTGCCACCGAGGCCGTCCGGGATCCCTATGCGCACGGCTCGGCCGGCATCTCAGAGGACGCGCACGCGGCCGTGGTGACGCTGGTCCTGGGGCACGACACCGAGACGGGGATCGTCGAGGTTCTGGACGAGGTGGTCGCGGCTGACGCGAACGAGGAGTTCGTCGTCGACATCACCGGTGCCAACACCCTCGACCACGACTTCACCGAGCTGTCGGAGTCCGACCTGACCAATGGGGAGCTGAAGTTCGGGCTGCCCGCCGCGATGATCGTGCTGATCCTGGTCTTCGGTGCCCTGGTGGCGGCGTTCATCCCCATGAGCATCGCGATCCTGTCCATCATCGTGACCGTCGCCCTCTCCTCGGTCCTCGGGCAGGTCACCTCCCTCTCGTTCTTCATCGTCAACATGATCACCGCGATGGGCCTCGCCCTGGGCATCGACTACAGCCTCTTCGTGCTCTCCCGATACCGCGAGGAGCGGCAGGCGGGCCGCGACAAGATCGACGCGATCATCGCCACCGGCGGCACGAGCAGCAAGGCAGTGCTGTTCTCCGGCACGTCCTTCGTCGTCGCCCTGCTCGGCCTGCTGCTGGTCCCCGACACGATCCTGCGCAGCCTGGCCCTCGGCGCGATCATCGTCGGTGTGGTCACCATGGCGGCCGCGATCACCCTGCTGCCGGCCCTGCTGTCCCTGCTCGGTGACCGGGTCAACGCGCTGCGGCTGCCCATCGTCGGCCGTGACCACCCCGCCGAGAGCCCCTTCTGGACCAGAGCCGTCGGAGCCGTGGTCCGCCGCCCGGCGACCTTCCTGGCGGCCGGCGTGCTGGTCCTGCTCGCCGCGGCCTTCCCCGTGCTTGGCCTGCAGACCGGCACATCCGGGGTCAACTCGCTGCCCGACAGCAGCCACGCCAAGGCCGGCGCCCTCGCGCTCGAGCGGAGCTTCCCGGGCGTCTCGACGACCGACCCCGCCCAGGTCGTCGTCTCCGGTGACATCGCCTCCGACGACGTGAGCGCTGCCATCTCCCGGTTCGAGACCTCCGTCGCCGACGACCCGGACTTCGGCCCCTCGCAGCGGCAGGTCGCGGAGAACGGCCGGGTCGCGCTGGTCAGCGTGCCGCTCGTCGGCGACCCCGACCACTCCCAGGCACGTCGTGGCCTCGACCGCCTCCGCACCGACCTGGTGCCTGCCGCGTTCGACGGGACCGATACCAGCGTCCTGGTCGGCGGCACCACCGCCGAGAACGTCGATTACTCCGACGTCATCAACAAGTGGCTGCCGATCGTGCTCACCTTCGTCCTCGGGCTGAGCTTCCTCCTGCTCACCCTGGTCTTCCGCTCCCTGGTCCTCTCCGCCACGGCCGTGGCCCTCAACCTGCTCTCGGTCGGGGCGGCGTACGGGCTGCTCGTGCTGGTCTTCCAGCACGGGGTCGCGGCCGACCTGCTCGGTCTCCAGCAGGTCGAGCGCGTCGAGGCCTGGGTGCCGGTCTTCTTGTTCTCGGTGCTGTTCGCGCTCTCGATGGACTACCACGTCTTCCTGCTCAGCAGGATCCGGGAACGCTACGCCCAGACGGGCGACACCGACCAGGCCGTCGTACACGGCATCGCCGCCACCGGCCGCATCATCACCGGTGCCGCACTCATCATCGTCGTGGTCTTCGCCGGGTTCGCCGCCGGCGAGCTGGTCATGTTCCAGCAGATGGGCTTCGGCGTGGGTGTCGCACTGCTCCTCGACGCCACCCTGATCCGGATGGTCGTCGTCCCCTCGGCGATGGCCCTCCTCGGCCGCTGGAACTGGTACCTGCCCGGTTGGCTGCACTGGCTGCCCGAGCTCCATGTCGAGGGGGACCCCGAGCCCGACTCCCTCCCTCCGCCTCCCACCGAGGTGCCACCGCCCGTCCCGGTGCCGGCCTAGACCGACACACCACACGAAGGAGAATCGCCATGAGCCCGAGAAGAACCGCGACCACAGGTCCACAGCACACCACTTCCCAGCTGTGGCTCAGCCCATGATCACCGTCGAAGGGGTCACAAGGAAGTACGGCCACTTCACCGCGGTCGACGACGTCAGCTTCACTGCCGAGGCGGGCCGGGTCACCGGCTTCCTGGGCCCCAACGGAGCCGGGAAGTCGACCACGATGCGGGTGATGGTGGGCCTCACCCGGGCCACGTCGGGCCACGTCACCATCTCCGGGCGTCGCTACGTCGACCTGCCCAACCCGGGCCTGGAGGTCGGCGTGCTCCTCGATGCCTCGGCCCAGCATGCGGGTCGCACCGGACGCGAGATCCTCACCATCGCCCAGCAGTACATGGGCCTGTCGAACAACCGCGTCGAGGAGATGCTGGAGCTGGTCAGTCTCACACCCACCGAGGCGTCCCGCCGGGTCGGCGACTACTCCCTCGGCATGCGGCAACGACTCGGCATCGCCACCGCCCTGATCGGCGACCCCGAGGTGCTGATCCTCGACGAGCCGGCGAACGGCCTGGACCCGGCCGGGATCCGCTGGATGCGCGACCTGCTCCGCGGGTACGCCGACTGGGGCGGCACCGTGTTGCTGTCCTCGCACCTGCTGCACGAGATCGAGGTCATCGCCGATGACATCGTGATGATCGGCAACGGCCGGATCGTCTCGCAGGGCACGAAGGCCGAGCTGCTGCACGCGGCCGGGACCGTCGTACGCGCAACCGACATCACCACCCTCGAGCGGGCGCTCGGCGAGCTGGGCATCGCCGCGACGACCTCCGCGGACGGTCTCCTGCGCACCGACGTGGACCCGGCCCTGGTCGGGAAGGTGGCGCTGGAGGCCGGCGTGGCCCTGACCGAGCTGCGCGCCGCGGACGCCGGACTCGAGGACATGTTCCTCGAGCTCACCGCAACCTCACAGCGAGAAGGAGCAGCGACATGACCGCCGTCGCGACACACAGCGCCCACGCACCGGATCGGGTCATCCACCGGGTACCCCTGACGCGGGTGACGAAGGTCGAGCTCCGCAAGATGCTCGACACCCGCTCCGGCTTCTGGCTGTTGGCGAGCATCGCCATCACCGCGCTACTGGCCACGGGCGCGGTCATCCTGTGGGCCCCGAACGAGGAGCTCACCTACTCGACGTTCGTCTCGGCCATCGGCTTTCCGATGGCGGTGCTCCTGCCGCTGGTCGCGATCCTGTCGGTCACCAGCGAGTGGAGCCAACGCAGCGGACTGACCACGTTCACGCTGATCCCGCACCGACACCGGATCATCACCGCCAAGGCGATCTCCTCTGTCGTCGTGGGCGTCGTCTCGGTGCTGCTGGCCTTCGCCATCGGCGCGCTCGGCAACCTCCTGAACGCCGCCCTCACCACCGCCACCCTGGTCTGGGACGTGAGCCTCACGGAGTTCCTCTACTTCCTCCTGGGCAGCGTCCTCGGGCTGTTGATCGGCTTCATGCTCGGCATCCTCATCCGCGCGTCGTCGGGGGCCATCGCGGCGTACTTCGTCTACTCGTTCCTGCTGCCCACGATCTCTCTGATCCTGGCCACCAACCAGGCCTGGTTCAAGGACCTGCAGCCGTGGGTGGACGTCACCTACGCCCAGGGCTTCCTGTTCGCGTTCGACGGAGCCCTCACGGGTGAGCAGTGGGCCAGCATCGCCGTCACCGGCGTCATCTGGCTGCTCATCCCCCTGGCCGTCGGACTCGGCTTCGTGACGAAGGTCGAGGTCAAGTAGCCGGAGCTCTCGATGGAACGTACGGACGCGATGGACGAGGCTGCCGAGCGCACGGCGTTCTCCGGCGTGATGCGCGTCGATCGCGCAGGTGAGACCGAATTCGCCAGGGCCTATGGGTACGCCGACCGCGCCCACGCCGTCCACAACACCGTCGACACGCTGTTCGCGACCGCGAGCGGGTCGAAGGGCCTGACTGCGCTGGCGGTGATGTGTCTGGTCGAGCGGGGAGCGCTCGAGCTGGGCACAACCGCCCGTTCGCTACTCGGTGCCGACCTTCCCCTGATCGCCGACGACGTGACGGTCGAGCACCTGCTGGCGCATCGGTCCGGGATCGGCGACTACCTCGACGAGGACACCGCTGACGACATCAGCGACTACGTGATGCCGGTGCCGGTCCACGAGCTCGCGACCACCGAGCAGTTCCTGCGGGTGCTCGGCGGGCACGAGACCGGGTTTCTCGCCGGTGAGCGGTTCGCGTACAACAACGGCGGCTACGTCGTACTCGCCCTGATGGCGGAGCGAGCAAGCGGTGTGGCGTTCCATCAACTCGTCGGCGAGCTGGTCTGCGAGCCCGCCGGCATGGCCGACACGGCGTACCTGCGCTCCGACGAGCTCCCGGGACGCGCCGCGCTGGGCTATCTCGCGGCCGACGGCCTGCGGACGAACGTCTTCCATCTCCCCGTGCTCGGCAACGGCGACGGCGGCGCCTACACCACCGCTGCCGACCTCAGCGCCTTCTGGGACTCGCTGTTCGCCGGACGGATCGTCTCGGGCGAGCTCGTCGCCGAGATGGTGCGACCGCGCAGCGACTGGCCGGAGGAGTCCCGGCGCTACGGCCTGGGTTTCCACCTCGCTGCGACCGGCGACGGGGTCTTCCTGGAGGGGTACGACGCGGGCGTGTCGTTGCTCACGCTGCACCGGCCCTCGTCGTCGATCACCTACACCGTGATCTCGAACTGGACGCGCGGTGCCTGGCCGATCATGGAGCTGCTCGATGCGCGGCTCGCCCCGGAGGGTGCGATCGACGTGATGTCATGCTGAACCCCGTGGACAGCGCGGAGCAGGTCAGGAGGGCGGCGGCGTCGCGAGCCGATGCGCTCGCCGCCGCGGATGCCGAGCGGCTGGAGGACCTGCTGCATGAGGAGTTCAGGTGGACTTCACATGTGGGTGAGACCTACAGCCGGGAGGAGTACGTCCGCCGGAACACCGCCGGACCCACCGTGTGGCGCTCGCAGGAGCTGCTCGACGTACACGTGGTGGTTGTCGGTGACACCGCGGTTCTCCACGCCAGGGCGGTTGACGTGGTGGTCAAGGACGGCGCCGATGTGAGCTTCCGGATGCCGGTGACACAGGTCTGGGTGCGCGAAGGGTCGGACTGGAAGAACCTCGCCGGCCACGCCGGACCTCGCCTGGCCTGACGAAGCGGACTTCCCGACCGGCGCACGACCAGGTCCGAAAGTCGCTCGCCACCGTCGGTGGCGGGCTGCAGGATGGCGGTCGTGGTGGGGATGAGGTCGTTCTGGGGAGCGCTGCCGACGGAGGGGAGGTGGCTGCTGTCCACGGTGGCGATCCAGACGCTCGGGCGCGGGCTCACGCTGCCGTTCACGATCATCTACCTACACGAGGTGCGGGGCTTCGACCTCGGTCTCGCCGGCACGCTGATGGGCCTGATCGCGGTCTCGGGGCTGGTGGTGACAGGCCCGGGCGGGTCGTTGACCGACCGGTACGGCGCCCGGGCGGTGCTGCTGGCCGGGCTGTTCTGCATGATCGCGGGAAATGTGGTCCTCGCGTACGCGACCGCCCCGGGAGTCGCGGCGGTGGCGCTGGCCCTGATCGGGGTCAACTTCGGGGTCTCCTGGCCGGCGTTCAACGCGCTGATCGCGGCGGTCGTGAGCGGCGACCTGCGCCAGCAGTACTTCGGGGTCAACTTCGCCCTGGTCAACCTCGGCATCGGGGTGGGCGGGGTGGTGGGTGGCCTCTACGTCGACGTCGCAGCGGCTAGCACGTTCACGACCATCTTCCTCATCGACGCGGCCAGCGCACTGGTCCCGATGGCCCTGCTGCTCGGTCCGCTCCGCCACGTCCACGGACGGGCCGCCCGGCCCGACGACGGGTCCGGCGGCAGCTACCGGGAGATCCTGAGCCAGCCGGCGGTGCTCTGGCTGACCGCTCTCACCTTCGTCGCGGTGTTCGTCGGCTACGGCCAGTTCGAGGCCGGCTTCCCGGCGTACGGCCGCCAGGTCGCCGAGGTGTCCACGCGCACCATCGGCCTCGCGTTCGCGGTCAACACCGCGGTCATCGTGCTGCTGCAGTTCCTCGTGCTCTCCCGCATCACCGGGCGCCGCCGGACCCGGGTGATGCTGGTGATGGCGGCGGTCTGGATGGTGTCCTGGGCGTTGCTGGGCGCGGCCGGGCTGGTGCCCGGCAGCGCCGCGGCCGCGGCCGGCGTGATGGTCTTCATGGGCGTGTTCGCGTTGGGCGAGACGATGATGCAGCCGACCATCCCGGCGATGAGCAACGACCTGGCCGCCGACCACACCCGCGGGCGCTACAACGCGATCAACGCCGCCGCCTTCCAGCTGGGCGCGATCCTCGGGCCGGTCGCCGCCGGGCTGCTCCTCGACCACGGTCTCGGCGAGGCGTACGTCGGGCTGATGGTCGCCGGCTCTCTCGGCATCGCCGTCATGGCCAACGCACTGGAGCGACGGGTCTCTCCCGAGGCCAACGGCGTCATGACTGCCGTCGAGCAGCGTCCCTCTGAGTGAGCGGCCCGGCGAATGGGCGGCTCGTCCGATGAGGAGAACGAGGGTTGACAGTGATCCGGCAACAGCGAACCAGCCAGTCCAGGGGCGCGCACACGCAAGCGCCCGACGAGCTCTCCGGAGTGCTCCTGCTGGTGCTCTTCATGGCCGCGCTGGCGATCGTCGCCCTCCTCGCCGCCTGACCGGCGAGGACGGTGGGGACTGAGCCCGTCTCACCCTCCAGGACCACAGCGACGCACCCTGCGTCGCTTAGGGCACCCCTCTCCTCTGCGGCGACGCACCTTGCGTCGCCCTAGACGGGGGGAGGGTCCGGAAGCGACGCACCCCGCGTCACTCCAGTGGGCGGAGTACGCTGGAGTAGCCCCGAGGTGGGCGCGGAGTCGTTCGATGCTGTGGTTGACCTGGCTGCTGCTGGCAGTGCTGCTGGGCGTCGCGGAGTTCTTCACGCTGACGCTGGCCTTCGGCCTGCTCGCAGCCGCCGCGACGGTCTCCGCCGTGGTTGCGGGAGCGGGGGCTCCGATGCTCGCGCAGGTGCTCGCCTTCGGTGTGACCGGAGCGGCCGGGCTGCTCGTCGTACGTCCCATCGCCCGCCGCCACATGTCCCGGCCGCCGCTGGTCCGCGACGGCACCGACGCGCTGATCGGTCGGCGCGCCGTGGTGACGCGCGAGGTGAGCCAGGCCCACGGCCTGATCCAGCTCGGCGGCGATGAGTGGACGGCGCGGTCACTCGACGAGCAGCAGGTCATCCCGGTCGGCGCTCAGGTCGACGTCATGGAGATCGAGGGGGCCACGGCGATCGTCTACCCGCGCGAGCCGATGCCGTGACCGGAAGGCAGGTAAGGACATGGAGCTCTTGATTCCGCTGGCCATCGTGGCGGCGGTGATCGCGTTCCTGATCGTCTCGACCGTGCGGATCGTGCCGCAGGCGCACCGCTTCAACATCGAGCGGTTCGGCCGCTACCGCGTCACGCTCCAGCCCGGTCTCAACTTCATCGTGCCCATCGCCGACCGGGTCCGCGACAAGCTCGACGTACGGGAGCAGGTGTACTCCTCACATCCCCAGCCGGTGATCACCGAGGACAACCTGGTCGTCGCCATCGACACGGTGCTCTACTACCACATCACCGACCCGCGGGCGGCGGCGTACGAGGTGGCCAACTATCTGTTGGCGATCGACCAGCTCACCGTGACGACCCTGCGCAACGTCATCGGCAGCATGGACCTCGAGCGCACCCTCACCTCGCGGGAGGAGATCAACGCGAGGCTGCGCGACGTGCTCGACGACGCCACCGGCAAGTGGGGCATCCGGATCAACCGGGTGGAGATCAAGGCGATCGACCCCCCCAACCCGATCAAGGAGGCCATGGAGAAGCAGATGCGCGCCGAGCGGGACAAGCGCGCGGCGATCCTGCACGCGGAGGGCGAGCGACAGGCGCTGATCCTCACCGCCGAGGGCACTCGGCAGCGGCGCATCCTGGAGGCCCAGGGAGACCAGCAGGCAAGGATCCTGCGCGCGGAGGGCGAGGCGCAGGCGCTGGCGCGGGTCTTCCAGGCCGTGCACCTCAACAACGCCGACCCGAAGGTCCTCGCCTACAAGTACCTCGAGATGCTTCCCCAGCTGGCGGAGGGCGGGAACACCTTCTGGGTGATCCCCGGCGAGCTCAGCCAGGCGATCAAGACCGTGTCCGGCGCGTTCGCCGGCGACGGCGAGCCCCGGTTGCAGCGCGGGTTCCGCACCGACGAGCAGCATCTGGTGGACGACATCCTGACCCCCGAACCCGCCGAGATCTCGGGACGCTGAGACCCGCGACGCCGAGACCCGGAGAGTCAGTCACCACGCGGCACGGTCGCCGAGATCACCGTGCCGTCGGCGCGCACGGTGCCGGCCGGGTTGGGCGGGGCGCCCTCCAGGCGCGGTCCCTGCCCGTGCAGAGGCACGACCAGCGGGGTGCCCCGGGTCACCGTCACGTCGTGACCGCGGACCGACAACGGCAGCGGGCCGGGCCCGTCCTCGACCTCGAACCGGATCGCATCGTGGGTCACCTCGACCCGCATCCGAGTGCCGCGCAGCGTCAGGCGGAAGGCGAGGGAGGGCCAGGAGTCGGGGAGGCGCGGGTCGAAGGTCCAGCGGCCCGCGCCGAAGTCACGGAAGCCGCCGAAGCCGAACACGAGCGCGCTCCAGCAGCCGCCGATGGAGGCCACGTGTACGCCGTCCGAGGTGTTCGCGTGCCGGTCGTCCAGGTCGACGTACACGGCCTCGAGGAAGTAGCCGAGGGCAAGGTCGTGGAAGCCCACCTCGGCGGCGATGATCGACTGGGCAACCGCCGAGAGCGTGGAGTCTCCGGTGGTGATCGGGTCGTAGTAGGAGAAGTCGGCGAGCTTCTCCTCGTAGCTGAACTCCTCGCCCTGCAGGAACAGGGCGAGCACGACATCGGCCTGCTTGAGCACCTGGAAGCGGTAGATCACCAGCGGATGGTGGTGCAGCAGCAGCGGACGCACGTCGAGCGGGGTGTTCTCCAGGTCCCACATCTCCCGGTCGAGGAAGCGCGAGTCCTGGGGATGGATGCCCACCTTCTCGTCGAACGGGATGGCCATCCCGATCGCCGCCTCCCGCCACTCGACGAGCTCCGACTCGCGCAGGCCGGTACGCCGCACCATCTGCTCGTACAGGTCCGGGTCGGCCTCCCGGACCTCGACCACGGCGTCGGCGGCCCGGCGCAGGTTGAAGCGGGCTAGCACGTTCGTGTACATGTTGTCGTTGACCACGGTGGTGTACTCGTCGGGACCGGTGACGCCGTGGATGTGGAAGGTCGTCTCGCCGTTCTGCCGGCGCCAGAAGCCGAGATCGGCCCACAGCCGCGCGGTCTCGACGAGGATGTCGATGCCCTCGCGGGCGAGGAAGCCGAAGTCCCCGGTCGCCCCGACGTACTGGCTCAGGCCATAGGCCACGTCCGCGTCGATGTGGTACTGCGCCGTGCCGGCGGCGTAGTAGGCGGAGGCCTCGTTGCCGTCGATCGTGCGCCAGGGGAACAGGGCTCCGCGCTGGCACAGCTCGCGGGCACGGCGCCTGGCCGCCGGGAGGAGAGAGTGCCGGAAGCGCAGGGCGTTGCGGGCGGCGTACGGCGTGGTGTAGGTCAAGAAGGGCATCACGTAGATCTCGGTGTCCCAGAAGTAGTGGCCGCCGTAGCCCGGGCCGGTCACACCCTTCGCCGGGATGCCCTGCTGCTCCGCACGGGCCGATGCCTGCATGATGGAGAACAGGTTCCACCGCACCGCCTGCTGTACCTCGGGCTGCCCGCCGACCTCGACGTCCGAACGCGCCCAGAAGTCGGCCAGCCAGCGCTCCTGCTCGGCGAACTGGTGGTGGAGGCCCTCCTCGGCCGCCCGGTCGAGGGTGCGCTCGCACCGGTCGATCAGCTCGCCGGCCGGCACCCGGGTCGCGGTGTGGATGGACACCGTCTTGGTGAGGGTCACCGTCTCCCCGGCCTCCGCCTGCAGGCGGTAGATCATCTTGCCCTGGTCGTCGGCGATGTGCGGCTGGGCGCGCACGTGCACGGCCGCGTCGATGGCATGGTCGACCACGGCCCCCAGGGTCATCCCGCTCTGGGCACAGCGGTAGCCGAGCCGGATCCGGCCGGTCGCCTCGTCGATCGTCGAGACCTGCGGGAGCAGCACCCGTCGGGTCAGCTTCTCGCCCTTGCGCGGGTCGGCCATGGCGCCTGCCGGGGACTCGACCGCGGGGTGCTGGTGCTCCCGGTCCTGCCGGTTGATCAGCTGGGAGGAGATCTGCACCGGCCCGCGGCCGTCGAGCAGGGTGACCTCGAAGGTCATCACGGCGAGGTGCTTCTGGGTGAACGACACCATCCGGCGGCTCACCACCCGCACTCGCTTGCCGCTCGGCGTACGCCACAGGAGGTCGCGGGTAAGCACGCCGGTGCGGAAGTCGAGGGTGCGCTGATAGCCCAGCAGGTCGGCCGAGGAGAGCTCCAGCGGCTCGTCGTCGACGTACAGCCGGATCACCTTGGGGTCGGGGACGTTGACGATGCTCTGCCCGACCCGGGCGAGCCCGAAGGCCTCCTCGGCGTGCAGGATCGGCCACGTCTCGTGGAAGCCGTTGACGAAGGTGCCGTCGGCGTAGGCGTCGCGGCTCTCCTCGTAGTTGCCGCGGAGGCCGAGGTAGCCGTTGCCGACGCTGAACAGGGACTCGGTCACGCCGAGGTCGGAGGCCTCGAAGCGGGTCTCCACGAGCGCCCACTCGTCGACCGGGAAGCGGCTTCGGTCCAGGGGGTCGCCGGTGACCCGGCCGAACGCGGTCACAGGAGCTCGCCCAGGTCGGAGACCACCAGGGTGGCGCCTGCGGCGGTGAGGGCCTCCGCGCCGACCCCGCGGTCGACCCCGATCACCAGTCCGAAGCCGCCGGCAGCGCCCGCGCGGACGCCGCTGAGTGCGTCCTCGAGCACGACCGAGCCGGCGACCGGGGCGCCGAGGTCGGCGGCTGCCGCGACGAAGGTGTCCGGCGCCGGCTTGCCCGGCAGGCCGCGAATCTCGGCCAGGCCGCCGTGCATCACCACCGGGAAGTAATGCGCCACTCCGGCCGCCTCCAGGACCGCGGGGGCGTTGCGGGAGGAGGAGACGATCGCCATCGGCAGGCCCCGCGCATGCAGTGCCTGGACCAGGCGCAGGGATCCCGGGTACGCCGTGACGCCCTCGTCGCGGAGGACGGCCGCGAAGGCGTCGTTCTTGCTGTTCCCCAGGCCGCACACGGTCAGCGCCTCGGGCGGGTCGGACGGGTCGCCGTAGGGAAGCTCGATCCCCCGCGAGGCCAGGAAGGAGACGACCCCGTCGTAGCGCGGCTTGCCGTCGACGTGGTCGAAGTAGTCGGAGTCCGAGTACGGGCGGTAGCGGCTCCCGGCACCGGGGCCGTCGCCGGGGCCGTAGGCAGGGTCAGAGCCGCCGGGCTCCGCGAGCGCGCGCTCGGCGAGGAAGGCGTTGAACATCACCTCCCAGGCGCGCATGTGCACCTCGGCGGTCGGCGTGACCACACCGTCGAGGTCGAACAGGGCGGCTGCGTAGTCTCCCCAATCCACGACCCGAGCCTAAGGCCGCCGTGTTTCGCAGGTGTTGCTTTGGCGCGGTGGCCGCAGTCCGTACGGCGAAAACCTGAGTATGGTGACCGGATGCCACTGTCGCGCGAGGCCGTGCCGGTGTTCTTCCTCTCGGACTCCACCGGCATCAGCGCCGAGGCGATGGGCAACGCGCTGCTGATCCAGTTCCCGGAGCACGTGTTCGACCGGACCCTCATCCCGTTCATCCAGTCCGTCGACGACGCCCGGCGGGTGGTGGAGCGACTCGACGAGGTCATGGCCGGCCCGGTGGCCCCGCTGGTGTTCTGCACGGCGGCCGACGACCGGGTCCGCCAGGAGCTGCTGCTCACCAAGGCGCCCATCATCGACCTCTTCGATGCGCACATGGAGTACGTCGAGGAGGTCCTCGGGATGCGCGGGGTGCACGAGGCGTCCCGCCTTCACGGCGTCGGCGACATCAAGCGCTACAACCAGCGGATGGCCGCGATCGAGTTCACCATCGAGCACGACGACGGGCAGAGCCTGCGGGCGCTCGACAAGGCCGACGTCATCCTTCTCGCTCCCTCGCGGTGCGGCAAGACCCCCACCTGCATGTACCTCGCGCTCCAGCACGGTCTGTTCGTGGCCAACTACCCGCTGGTCGAGGAGGACCTGGAGTCCACCGAGCTTCCCGCGCCGGTCCGGCCCTACCTCGCGCGCTGCTTCGGGCTGACCACGACCGTCGATCGGCTCCACCGGATGCGCAACGAGCGCCGGGCCGGCTCGCGGTACGCCTCGACCGAGCAGTGCCGGTGGGAGCTGCGCCGCGCCCGCGAGCTCTTCGCGGCCCACCGCATCCCCGTCGTCGACTCCTCGGCCAAGTCCGTGGAGGAGATCTCCACTCATATCCTGCAGACAATGAAGAATCCGAGCACAGCCGCCGGCGCCCGCGCCGACCGCGACGAGAGGAGACCGTCATGAGCGAGTCGAGCACGGCCGGGTCGGACTCGGGCCGGCCGAGCAGCGCGAACGTGCGCTGGTTCAGCGAGCTGGGCATGGACGACCTCGAGCAGGTCGGCGGCAAGAACGCCTCCCTGGGTGAGATGGTCTCGAACCTCTCCGGGCTCGGCGTCCGGGTGCCCGACGGCTTCGCGACCACGGCCGACGCCTACCGCCGGTTCATCGGAGACACGGGGCTGGCCGAGCGGATCACCGGCCTCCTCGAGGGACTCGACACCGACGACGTACGGCGTCTCGCCGAGGTCGGCGACGAGATCCGCAAGGCGGTGGTCGAGCAGCCCTTCCCCGACGATCTCGAGGCCGGCATCCGCGCGGCGTACGACGAGCTGGCGGCGGGAGCGGGCACCTCCTCCTCAGCCGTGGACCCGTCCTTCGCGGTCCGCTCCTCGGCAACCGCGGAGGACCTGCCCGACGCCTCGTTCGCGGGCCAGCAGGAGACCTTCCTCAACGTGCGCGGCATCGACGCCGTGCTCACCGCGATCCGCGAGGTCTACGCGTCGCTCTACAACGACCGGGCCATCGCCTATCGGGTGCATCACGGCTTCGCGCACGCCGACGTCGCCCTCTCCGCGGGGGTGCAGAGGATGGTGCGCTCCGACATCGGCGCCTCGGGTGTCATGTTCACGATGGACACCGAGTCGGGTTTCACCGACGCGGTGTTCATCACCAGCGCCTACGGCCTCGGCGAGGGCGTCGTGCAGGGCGCGGTCAACCCCGACGAGTTCTACGTCTACAAGCCCTCGCTGCGCGCCGGCCGGCCCGCCGTGCTCAAGCGCGCTGTCGGTGGCAAGGCCACCAAGATGGTCTACACCGACGACCCGACGGTCGGCCGCACCACCGAGTTCGTCGACGTCGAGCCCGAGCAGAGCGTGCTGCTCTCCTTGACCGACGCCGAGGTCGAGGAGCTGGCCCGACACGCCCTGGTCATCGAGGACCACTACGGCCGCCCGATGGACATCGAGTGGGGCAGGGACGGGGGAGACGGGCAGCTCTACATCCTGCAGGCTCGCCCCGAGACCGTGCAGTCTCGGAGCACCGGCGTACTCGAGCGGTTCACCATGTCCCAGCAGGTCAAGGCGGCCGCCTCGGCGCTCGTCGACGGCCGCGCGATCGGGCAGCGGATCGGTGCCGGAGCGGTGCGGGTGCTCTCCTCCGTCGAGGACATGCACGAGTTCAACGCCGGTGAGGTGCTCGTGGCCGACATGACCGACCCCGACTGGGAGCCGATCATGAAGCGCGCCGCGGCGATCGTGACCAACCGCGGCGGACGCACCTGCCACGCCGCGATCATCGCGCGTGAGCTCGGCATCCCGGCGGTCGTCGGCACCGGTCGCGCCACGACCGATCTCGGCGACGGCCGCGAGGTCACCGTCTCGTGCGCCGAGGGCGACACCGGCGTCGTGTACGACGGCCTGCTCGACTTCTCGATCGAGCGCACGGAGCTCGACGCGATGCCGGAGCTGCCGGTGAAGATCATGATGAACGTCGGCACGCCGGAGCAGGCCTTCGCGTTCTCCCGGCTCCCCAACGCGGGGGTGGGCCTGGCCCGCCTGGAGTTCATCATCAACCGCCAGATCGGCATCCACCCGCGCGCTCTGCTCGACCTTGCCGCCGACCCCGAGTCCGTCGAGCCCGGGCTGCGGCAGGAGATCGAGGAGATCATCGCGGCCTACCCCGGCCCCCGGGAGTTCTTCGTACAACGTGTTGCCGAGGGGGTCGCGACCATCGCGGCCGCCTTCGCCCCGCACCCGGTGATCGTCCGGATGAGCGACTTCAAGTCCAACGAGTACGCGCACCTGGTCGGCGGACCGGCGTACGAGCCGCAGGAGGAGAACCCGATGATCGGCTACCGGGGCGCCTCCCGGTATCTCTCGCCGGACTTCGCGGACTGCTTCGCGCTCGAGTGCGAGGCGCTGCGCTACGTGCGCGACGAGATGGGCCTGACGAACGTCAGGATCATGATCCCGTTCGTCCGGACGCTCGCCGAGGCGAGCGGGGTGATCGACCTCCTCGCCGGCCAGGGCCTGCGTCGCGGCGAGAACGGGCTGCAGGTCGTGATGATGTGCGAGGTGCCGTCGAACGCGGTCATCGCCGACAGGTTCCTGGAGTACTTCGACGGCTTCTCGATCGGCTCCAACGACATGACCCAGCTGACCTTGGGGCTCGACCGCGACTCCGCCCTCGTCGCCGCCGGCTTCGACGAGCGCGACCCGGCCGTCCTGCACATGCTCGACCTGGCGATCACTGCGTGCCGCGACGCCGGCAAGTACGTCGGGATCTGCGGGCAGGGCCCCTCCGACCACCCGGACCTCGCGGAGTGGCTCCTCGAGCGTGGCATCGAGTCGATGTCGCTCAACCCCGACACCGTCGTGGAGACCTGGAACCGGCTGGCCGAGCTGAAGTCCTGAGGAGGCGCGGGATGACGGGTCGACGGGGGGTGCGGGTCAGGAGGGTCTACGCGGACCCCGAGCCAGACGACGGGCAGCGGGTGCTCGTCGACCGGCTCCGGCCGCGCGGGGTGAGCAAGGAGCGCGCGCAAAGCGCAGCGACATCAGCGAGGCGACGGTGCTCGCGGACCTGTTGGACGGGTAAGGCGGCGCCGGTGGAATCTGAGCGCCGTACCCGATGCCCGGGCGGCCGATCCCCGGCATATTCGACTCCATGATGGACCCGACCCGGACCGAGGAGCCCACCCCGCGGACGACCCGCGCGCTGATCATGCTGGCTGCCGTCGGCGGGCTGGTCGCGGTGAGCCTGGGCGTGTACGGCCGGCTGCACGAGCCGACCGGCGTCGCGATCAGCCTGCTCGGCTTCGACTCGATCCTGGCCATGAAGTCCTGGCTCACCAACGGCGCGATCGCTCTGGGCATCGTCCAGGTGGTCACCGCCGCGGGCATGTGGGGGCGCCTGCGTGGCTGGTCGCCCTCCTGGCTGGCGCCGCTGCACCAGGTGAGCGGCCTCGCCGCGTTCCTGCTGACGCTGCCGGTGGCCTACACCTGCCTGTGGTCGCTCGGCTTCTCCACGTTCTCGCTTCGCTCGACCGTGCACTCGGTCCTCGGCTGCGCCTTCTACGGCGTGTTCGTCGCGAAGATGCTCGCGCTGCGGCTGCGGAACCTGCCGGGGCTGACTCTCCCGGTCTTGGGTGGCACGCTGTTCGCCGTCCTCGCGCTCGTGTGGGCGTCGTCGTCGCTGTGGTTCTTCACCGGCGTCGGGTGACGCTGTTGCGAGGCGTCGCTAAGCGGCGAGGGGACGGCCCGGAAGCGGCACGCGGTTCGCGGCGACGAGCTCGAGCGTGACGGCGGCTGCAAGGGACTGCACCGCCATCAGCGCCACCAGCACCAGGGTCTGGGCAGCGGCCGCCTGCGCCGGCGGGGCTCCCGCCAACAGGACGCCGACGAAGGCGCCCGGGAGAGCGACCAGGCCGACCGTCCGGGTCTGGTCCTGTCCAGGAACCAGCGCGAGTGCCGCCGCCGGCCTGTCCACGACTTCGACCGCCTGCCGCCGGGTGAGCCCGAGAGCAAGGGCAGCCTCGTAGCCCAGGGCACCGAGCGCAGCACGAACCCGATCGCAAGGCTCGCGGCCGCGAGTTGGACGACAGCCCTCGCGGAGGCGGACAGCGGCGTCAGCCAGTTTCCGAGGCCGGCGGCCCAACGCCGGCCGCTCCCAGGGCCAGCGTCGCCAGCAAACGCGGCCAGAGGCCAGCCCACCTCCACCGTGTTCACCCAGCCAGGCTGATGCATGCGGACGCTGGAGTACGGCGGACGCGCCGAGGTCCGCGGCGAGGTCCGCGGCGACCGGGAGTCGGCCTGCGGCCGACCCGAGCGCACCGCGAGGTTGCCCGCCGGCCGTAACCAAGTGCCGCAACCCACGACGGCGAGCCATCACGCTTCTCGAGAAGTCCCACCGCAACCACTCGCCTGCCGCGACTATCCCGCGTGCTTCTCGGTGGTCGAGCCCTGCGTTCTCGGTGGTCGAGCCGGCCCTTCTCGGTGGTCGAGCCGGGCCGAGGAACGAGGCCCGCGTCGAGACCACGAAACCGATCGAAACGCACCTGTGGAAAACGCTCAGAACCCTTGCTGCATAAGGGCTCCCGGCGTAGAATCGAACTCAAGTTCGAGCCTGAGAAGCTCGTCCACGCCGACCTCGGGAGGAGGAACCCACCGGATGCGTGACCACACCGACGACACCCGCTCCGGCGGAGGGCTGCCGCCCGCCCCCGACTGGGCGGTGCCGGACTGGGCGGTCCCGGGATGCGAACGCCGCTCGGTGCTGGTCGCCGGTCTGCTGGAGGCCATGGACCAGAAGGTCGGGGTGCTGCTCGACCTCGACCCCACCTACCTCGGCACCGCCGACAAACGCGACCTCCTGGTCGCGCTGACCCGTCTCGAAACCCGGGTGACCGCGGCGAAGCTGCACCTGATCGCCGGGGCCGACGACGTCGCCGAAGCCGACGGCGCCAGAGATGTCGCGGCCTGGCTCACCTCCACCTGCCAGGTCGACCGGACCACCGCCCGCCGCGAACAACGCCTCGCACGAGCGTTGGCCACCAAACGCCCCGCTCTCGCCGACGGCCTCGCCCGCGGTGAGGTCAGCCTCGAGCAGGCGCAGGTGATCGCCACCGGACTCGACAAGCTCCCCGCCGACGTGCACGCCGACACCGTCAGCAAGGCCGAGGAACATCTGGTCGCCCAGGCCGCCGACCACCCACCCAAGGAGCTGCGGATCCTGACCCGCCGGGTCCTCGACGTCGTCGCCCCCGACCTCGGCGAAGAGCAGGAGCGCATAGCCCTCGAAGCAGAAGAAGCCGACGCCCGCAAGAAGACCCGACTCTTCACCCGCTGCCACGGCGACGGCACCACCACGGTCATCGCCCGCGTCCCCGACCCGATCGCCTCCCGACTGCTCACCCACCTGCACGCCTACCTCAACCCGCGCCGGCCCGATGGTGGGTGTGGTCTCGACACGTCGCTCGTACCTCGCGACGGCTCGACCACCGAAGGATGCGGCTCGACCACCGAAGGACCCGATGGTGGGTGTGGTCTCGACACGGGCCTCGTCCCTCGGCCCGGCTCGACCACCGAAGGATGCGGCTCGACCACCGAAGGACCTGACGGTGGGTGTGGTCTCGACACGGGCCTCGTCCCTCGGTCCGGCTCGACCACCGGGGATCACTCGGTGGTCGAGCCCGCGAGCGCAGCGAGCGGTGTCGAGACCACCACCGGTCGGTCGAGCGGAGTCGAGACCACCAGCGACGGCGAGCCCACGCCCTACGACGTAAGGCTCGGCCAGGCCTTCTGCTCCCTCCTCGAGCACCTCGACCCCGGTCGGCTGCCGATTCACGGCGGCGACGCCACCAGCGTGGTCGTCACCATCGACATCGACGCCCTCCGCACCGGCCTCGGTCTCGCCACCACCAGCACCGGCGAGGTCATCACCGCGAGCGAGGCCCGCCGGCTGGCCTGCACCGCCGGCATCCTGCCCGCGGTCCTCGACGGCAACACCCGTGTGCTCGACCTCGGCCGCACCCAACGCCTGTTCACCCCAGCCCAGCGCAAAGCCCTCGCCATCCGCGACCGACACTGCCGCACCGACGGCTGCGACATCCCCGCCGCCTGGTGCGAAGCCCACCACGAAACCCCGTGGTCACAAGGCGGCACCACCGACCTCGACAACGCCCTCCTCCTCTGCTCCTTCCACCACCACCGCGCCCACGACCCGACGTACGAACACACCAAGCTGCCCAACGGCGACCACCGCTACCACCGACGCACCTAGCAACCGAGGATCGCTAGGCGGAGGTGTCCTCCACGCCTGCGCTGCGATCGGACCTCCAGGCACTACCCAGATTCAGCCCGCGACGACGTCGTTCGTCGCGTCCACCACCTCACGCCAATTTGGGTTGGTGAGCCACCGGTCGTCGATGCGGACGGTGGGGCTGATCTCGTTGCCGTGGTTGACCGCCCGGACCATGGTTGCGCCTGCCTCGTCATCGCGAAACCTGACAGCGCGGAACTCCGCTCCATGGATCCGCAAGGACAGCCGCAGGCGAAGGCCGAAGGGGCACCCAGGCTTGTAGTACAAGATCGGCGTCGTCATTCGGGTCCCTCGCATTCATCATAGTTCTACTATGATGAACAGGGTGATACTTTCATGGCATGTCTGTCAAGGGGGGCGAAGGTCATCGCCGAAGGCAAGCGGAGGCGACCAAGGACCAGATCGCACGGGCGGCTCGCACTCTGTTCGCCGAGCACGGCTACGCCGCGACCACGATCGGGGCGATCTCGAGCGCCGCCGACATCCCCGTCCAGACGATCTATTCCGCGCTGGGCAGCAAGGCGAGGATCCTGCAGCGCATCACCGACTCATGGATGGACGAGGCACAGACCGTGAGCCTCGCGAAGTCCTCACTGCGCGAAACGGACACCCACCAGCGGCTTCGACTACTCGCCTCGATCAATCGCCGTCAGCTCGAGCTCGGCTCGGACGTCATCGGGATCTACCAAGAAGCCGCGCGCGCCGACGCTCAGATGGCCGCGACGCTGCACCACGTCCTTGCCGCACGCGAACGTGAGATCCGGAGGCTCCTGACCTCGATCTCTGCTCGCGAGCCCGACCTGGACGTGGACGACGCCCTCGACCTCACCCTGGCGCTGACCCTGCCCGAGGTGTACCGCACTCTTGTAACCGAACGCGGGTGGAGCCCTCGCCGCTACGAGACATGGCTCGCAAGCGCACTCGTCTCGCAGCTCCTCGGTTGACGGCCGGTGATGTCAGCGAGATCGCAGAGACGTCACGGAGTAGGTGACGGCGGTCAGATCCCGCTGGGCCCGGCAGGTACGCCGTGCGGCCGGCTCCAGCCCGCGCTGCACCGAGGCAACCAGCACCGAGGATCCTCCGGTGATGGTCACCTCGGTGACGCCCGGCTCGATCTCGACGCTCGACACCACGGTGAACGCGCCCGGCGCGGCCGGCCCGAAGCGCCGCTGCGCCTCCGCCAGGGCCGCCTGTGCGGGCGGTGAGACGAGTGAGCTGCCACGCAGGTGCTCGACGCCGACGCGCCCCTCGAGGTGGTCGCCAACGACGGCAACCGCGTCATCCGGGTCGAGCCGGCCGTAGCAGGTGCCGTCGGGCAGCACCAGAACGTTCGGGGCGAAGCGGTCGCCCCCGACATGGGAGCACTCCCAGACCTGGTCCGGCCAGCGCTCGGAGAGCGCGGCTGCGACCGGGCGTCCGCGGATGGCGCAGCAGGCGTCATGCCGCCCATGCGTGCATACGAGTACGGCGGAGCCGGGCGCTGGCCGGTCGCTGATGCTCTCGTCGGGCCCGGCCTTCATCACCTCGGCGGCCTCGCGCAGATCTGACGGCTCACGCCAGGTTCCCCACTGCTGGCCGAGAGCCGGGTCGAGGACGCACCAGGCCTGGGTCGGCGCGGTTCGTCTCCGGCCCGGCCGCCGTATCAGCAGGACGCGACCGCGTACGGCGGCCGCGGCCTCATGCAGGAGCCGTCCGGCCTCTCCTCGGAGCCGGTCGCTCTCGAGGGCCAGGACGGCCCACGGGCCGGCGTACTCGATGAGCAGCCAACGGGACATCGGCGCAACGCTGCCCACGAGGGGGTCCTGACGCTCCCGGCCGGCGTCGGCGCAGCGGAAGGGGCGGGTCATCCGACGACGACGACACCCGCGAGCAACAGCCGGCGGGCCAGATCGAGTCCGAGGTCGGCGGTGTCCGCTGCGCCGTCTGCCAGAAGCGACCGAAGCGCGGGGAGCTCCGCGGCGGTGACCGCCAGCCTGCCGGCCCGGCTGCGCAGCACCCAGCCATCGGACCCGGCCGCAGGCTCCAGCGTGGCCGCGAGATGTGCCCGGAGGACCAAGGGGTCCGCAGGGGTGAGGTCGGCCGCGGCGACGGCCTGAGCCAGGGGCCGCAACGGAGCGGGCCGCTGCGCGTCACGGTGCAGCGCGGCCATGGCGTTGGCCAGCTCGTCCGGTCGGGCCTCGTCCAACGCACGCCGGAGGGCGTCGCGGACCTCGCTCAGGTGCTCGGCGAGCGCGGTGGGCGAGGTGATGTCGATCCCCGCCGGAAGGGACGCCCGAAGGTCCGCGTCGCGAGTTGCGGCCCTTGCCGCGGAGCGCGCCAGCGCGTCGGCGACGTGTGCCCGGGTCCAGGGGTGGACACCGATGGTCAGGTGGATGCTGGTCGCCCCGAGGGCGGTGGCCGAGTGGAGGAAGCCGCGAGGCAGGTAGAGGCAGTCGCCGGGGTGCAGCGTCTCCTCGAGGGCCGGCGGGTGCGCGGCCGCCTGCTCCACCTCGGCCCGACGGTCGGTCCACGGCTGGTCGCGCAGGGGGGCGGCCTGCACCGGTGGCCGGATCCGCCACCTCTTCTCGCCCGCGATCTGCAGGACGAAGACGTCATGGACGTCGTAGTGGTCGTCGAAGCCCGTGCTCTGAGGTGGCGTCACGTAGGCGTTGACCTGGTTGGGGTGGCCGAGATCGGCGGTGAGCCCCTGGCTGAAGGCGAGCAGCGGCTCCCAGGTGCGGTGCAGCCCTTGCAGCACGAGGGTGGCTCCGCCGGCGAAGTTGCGGAGTACGGCGTCGTCGCTGGCCTGGTCCTGGATGCCCGCGCCCACCCCGCCTCCGCGGGTGAACGAGCGGTCGGCGAGGGTGTTGCCGTCCTTTGCCATCCTGAGGAACGGGGCACGTAGACCGCGGGTGGCCACCAGCTCGTCAACGGCATCGGCAGAGAACAGGTCACCGAAGTCACGCGGCAGGTCGGCAGCGCGGGACAGCAGCGGGGCACACCCCCAGTACCCATTGGCGAACTCCTCGAACGTGGTCGCCACCAGCCGGCCCATCGCCGGGCGCAGGGAACGGCACAGGGCAGGGTGCCCGCTGCTCGGAGCGGGCACCCTGCTCGAGTCGGGCCCGTCGCGCGGGCCTGGAGGGAGGGTGGTCATTCGGGAACTGAAACCCTCAGGTCTCAGCGCCCCCGTCAGCGCCTCCGTCCGCACCGCCGTCAGCGCCCCCGTCAGCGCCCCCGTCGGCACCTCCGTCGGCACCCCCGTCAGCGCCCCCGTCGGCACCGCCGTCGGCGCCCCCGTCGGCACCGCCGTCGGCGCCCCCGTCCGCACCCCCGTCGGCACCCCCGTCGGCACCACCGTCGGCACCTCCGTCGTGCACGCCCGGCTGGCCACTCGCACCACCGTCCGCCGGTCCCTCGCCGCCGCTCTCCACCGCTTCGTCGCCGGTGTTCGGGGTCTCCGTCATCACTGCCTCCTTCGTCGATTCGAGCGGGCACGTTCCTCGCGCCCGCGCCAAACCTATGCCCACAAACGGGGTGTCGCAGTCGGAGAAGGCATGGGAAAGTTCATCGGTCGCTCATGGGCACGTCAGGTCAGCGGCCAGCCGCGCTGACGCCAGCCCGCGGTGCCGTCGGCGACGTTGACGGCGTCGAGACCGCGCGCCCTGAGGGCGTCGGCGGCGTGGCGGCTGCGGCTGCCTGACTCGCAGATCACGTAGATCCGCTGGTCGGCGGGCAGCTCGCCTACGCGACCAGGAAGCTCTCGCAGTGGGACGTGGACGGCGCCGGAGACGTGGCCGGCGGCGTACTCGGAGGGCTCTCGTACGTCGAGCACGAACCCGCCGCCGGCGTGGGCGGCCGCGAAGTCGTCGAGGCCGATCTCGCCCGGCCCGGCCGAATCGGCGAGGGCGATCTGGCGGCGTACGTCGTCCATGTCGAGCGCCTTGACCTGCTGGAGCACCTGCTCCAGGGCTCCTGCCGGCAGAGCACCCGCCTGCTGGAAGAGCAGGATTCCCTCGCGGAAGGCCATCAGCGTCGGGATCGAGGAGATGCCCGCCTGCCCGGAGAGCGTGCGCTCTGCCTCGGTGTCGACCTTGCCGAAAACCACGTCCAGATGACGCTCGGATGCGGCCTCGAAGATGGGGGCGAACTGGCGGCACGGCCCGCACCACTCCGCCCAGAAGTCGACGAGCACCATCGGGCTCTGATCGACGGTGGGCATGAAGGTCTCGGCGGTGAGGTCACGCGTGGGCATGGAGTGACCCTCGCACACGCCCGGTCGGCCCTGCTGAAGAGCCATGCGCCCGGCCTTGCTTGACGTCAAGCAAGGCCGGTGTAGAGGCTGCCGGGCAAGACCCGCTGACGTCAGGTGGCGCGGACCAGCGTGACGACGACGAGCACGGTGCGGGCCAGGCCGAGCAGGGGGCCGAACGGCAGCGCGAAGCCGACCCAGAAGACGAGCTCCGCGGGCAGGAGGGCGAGGGCGAGCCACAGGCCGGCCCGGCCGCCGCTCCAGAGCATCGCCCCGACCACGACCTCCGCCGCGCAGACCGCGACGAAGGCGGCGAGCAGCGGCACGCTCGTCGCCAGCCCCCAGCGCTCGAACGGCCCGCCGCCGTACGTCGGAAACCCGAGGAACGTCCACACCCGGCGGTGCTCGGCGAGGTACCACGCACCGTAGGCGCCCGGAAGGCCGAACCCCAGCCCCAGCAGGACGGAGAGGACCGAGGCCGCGCGGGTCATCGCTCGCCGGGCAGCCGCGCGACGTACGGGCGGTCCCGGCGCTGGCCGGCGAGGAGCGAGGTCGGCCGCACGGGTCGCTCAGGGGTCTCCCGCACCGGCGTCGCCTGTGCGTCCACGGGAGGCGAGGCACTCGGGGACGGCGCCCGCAGCGGCACCGAGGCGGCGAGCGCGAGAACGACCAGCAGGCCGTCGTACAGAACCACACCCCAGAGTCCGTGTGGAGTCGACACGGAGAAGCCGTGGCCGGCCACCGCGGTCGCGGTGATCGGCCAGGCCGCGAGCGTCGCGACCCCCACCACGCCGGCGGCCACCCGGGTCCACGGCGAGCCGCGTCCCGACATCGCATGGGCGCCGACGAGGCACAGCACCGGGATGGCGATCGTGCCCGCGCCGATGCCGTCGTCGAACATGCCGGCCGGGTCCTCGACCAGCCCGCGCACCAGGATCGCCGCGAACAGGAACGGCGAGAATGCGAGCAGCCGCATGGGCCGACCGGTACGACGCAGCCACTCGGCCCACCCGAGCAGGCAGCCGACGAGCAGGCCGGGGAGCAGGATGAACACCCAGGTGTCGACCCAGTGGACCCCGGACTCGGCTCCTGCCACCTCGGCCATGAAGCCGCGCAGGGCGCACGCCCAGGCGAGACCGACCAGCCCACCGAGCGCCACCCACGACCGGGCGCCCCGTGACGGCCGGACCGGTGGGTAGGGCAGCACGGAGGCGAGGCAGAGCAGCACCATGAACACCAGTCCGTAGAGGCAGACCCAGGCGCCGCGGGCCGTGTCGATCGGCCCGGCGATGCCGCCCATCCCGGTCAGCATGAGCAGGCCGGCCACGGCCACCGGCGCGACGAGCACGCGCGCGATCGTCCAGCGCCGTCTGGAGAGCACGAACCCGACGGCGAGCGCTGTGATGACGACCATGAGGGCGCCACCGCCCTGACCATTGCGGATGAGCGCCCGGAAGATCTCGGGATCGAGCAGGGCGCTCGCGAACAGGGCCGGCGCGAAGATCAGCCAGCGCGACGGCCGCACACCGCGGCTCCGCGCGTGGGCGGCGAACCCCAGCAGCAGGCCGATCGCCACGCCGGGCATCAGGATCAGCACGACGGTCATCCAGGTGTACGACGACTCGCCCTCGCCCCACGCGAGCTGTGCCATCCAGCCCCGGAAGCCGGCGGCCCAGGTGAGGCCGGCGAGCGCCCCGAGGAGCAGGTAGCCCGCACGCGATGTCGTCCCGGTGGCCGTGCCGCCCGGCGTGCTCGTCATCTCGACCGCTCACGCATGAGCGCGTAGCCGAGGCCCGCGAACAGCACCATCCAGCAGGTGATCGCCAGCCGCGCGAGCAGGAACGGCCCCACCAGTGCCGGCATCATCGGCACGAAGACCCAGATGCCGGCGACGAGCACGATCCAGCCGCGCCAGCCGGTCCACCGGCGCGCGCGCAGCACCGCGACACCGGCGACGATCAGCCCTACCCCGGCCAGCAGGCTCGAGACTCCGTAGAGGACGTCGAGGAGTCCGGTGCCCGGACCGGGATAGGTGACCTCTTTCGCGCGGATCGCGAGCAGCTCGGTCACGGCGAGCAGGCCCATGCCGGCGGCCGCCGCCCAGACGCCCCAACGGCCGGCGCGACCGGGCCCCAGGGCCTGCGTCCGTGAGCAGGCCACGATCCCGGCCAGCAGCCCGAGGTGCTGGACGAAGAACCAGACCTGGATGACGACGAACCCCGTCGAGGTGAGCGGGTAGCTGAAGCGGTCGTCGGCCACCTGCGCGGGGTAGACGGCGAGGAAGACGCCGCTGGCGGCGCCCAGGACGCCGGCGGCCAGGCACGCGGCGCCGGCGCGCCGTACGAAATCGGGGACTCGGACCAGACCGACGGCCTGAGTGGTCACCTGCTCGCTGCTCATGCTCGACCCCTTCCCGGTTCCCGAGAAGGAACCGCGACACTCCGTGGTCCCTGCAGCAATTGTTCAGGCAACCTTAGTATTCTGGGCCGCAAGATGTCAACGGAGGAGCAGCCGAACACCGTCGCGATGCTGGGGCAGGCCTACAGCCTGCTCGGCTTCCGGATCGTCGAGGGTGTCGTCGGCGCGGGCTACCCGCAGAAGCCCAAGCACTCGGCGGTGTTCGCACAGATCGGCCCCGAGGGATCTCGGCTCACCGACCTCGCCCGCCGGGCCAATATGACTCCGCAGGCGATGGGGGAGGTCGTCGACGAGCTCGTCGACCTCGGGTACGTCGTACGCGAGCCCGACCCGAGCGACGGGCGGGCCAAGCTGATCTTGCTGACCAAGCGCGGTCGTGAGTGCGTCGCGGCCGGAATGCGGACGATCGAGGGGATCGAGGAGCGGGTCACCGAGGTGCTCGGCGAGCGTGGCCACGAGACCCTGCGCCGACTGCTCACCGAGCTCCTCCAGGCGGATCAGGGCTGAGCTCGGCCCCTGGCCCGGGCGTGACGCATCCACACCTCGAGGTCCCGCACTTCGTCAGGAGCCGTGGAACGTCAGCAGTTCGGAGTTGACGACCTCGCTGTGGGTGAGTTGAACCCATGCGGCGCATCGGGGACGATCACCAGCGTGTTGCCATCGATCGCCGCGGCGGTTCGTTCACGCTTGGTGCTGGGGGGCCTCGCCGCGAACCGGGTCGTCGGCAGGGGACCACAACGGCGCCATCTCCGGCATCCGCTCCAACCAGCCACTGCCGCGTGAGGTCGTGAGGGCGACCTGGATGAACCTCGCCACTGCCTCGGATGGTGGCTCGTCGCGCCAGGCGATTGACCACGGGTACACCGGCTGCAACTCGACCGGCCGATGGATCGGCAGCCCTCGCTCGGCGTACCGTCGCGCGTAGCTGTCGAACTCGAGCAGGTAGGCAGGTTCGCGGCTCCTGCCGATGATGGCAAGGCAGTTGTCGAACGTCCCGGGGTTACCCAGCCACGAGAGGGGAACGCCGGCCTGCTGCTCGAAGGCCGTCATGAACTGGCCGTGCGCGTTGTACAGCGGGGACTCCGGGACGTCCGCGAAGACCTCGACCGGGCGGTCGTGGAACGAAGCCGCTCCGCCCGGCTCGTCGGCCGGCCGGCCGACGAGCCAGAACGGCTCGAGTCGCAGCAGCCGGTACTGCCAGCCCGACGGGTAACGCGCCACCAACGCAGCGGTGACCCGGATGATGCCGACGTCGAGCCGGCCCGCCAGTAGGCCCTCGAGCTGGCGGATGCTGTCCATCGAGCTCTCCACCACCCGCATGTCAGGGGCGGTCTGCAACACCGAATCCACCACCCGCCGGCTGGTGTCGAGCTCGAAGATGTGAGCCATCCTGACCACGTCAGCGTCTGGTGGGTGGACCATCCGCTCGGCGGTGGCCAGCAGCTGGCGAGCATCGTCGAGGAAGGCCTCTCCGCGCGGAGTCAGGACGACGTGCCTGCTGTCCCTGACCAACAGCGCGAAGCCGATCTCGTCCTCGAGTCGTCGGATCTGCTTGGACAGCGCCGGCTGGCTGATGAACAGGCTCGCGGCGGCCTTCCCGAAGTGCAACTCGCTGGCGACGGCCACGAAGTACCGCACCAGGCGGATGTCCAGATCCATCCGGTCCTCCTCACCGGAGAGTAGCGCCGAAGGGTCAGTCCATCGGCGGTTATCGATCCGGCCGGATCGGGTCTTGGACGGGTCCCGGTCCCGGGGTGTCTGATCAAGGTCATGCAAAGAATCCAGGAGCACAGATGACCAGCGCCCGTCCCGTCGTGTTCATTCATGGGCTGTGGCTGCACGCGACCAGCTGGGACCCGTGGGTCGAGTTGTTCAACGCCTCGGGGTACGCCGCGGTCGCGCCCGGGTGGCCGCGCGAGCCCGACACGGTGCAGGCGGCGCGGGAGCACCCCGAGGCCGTCGCCGACATAAGCATCGACGAGGCGACCGAGCACTTCTCCAAGATCATCGGCGACCTGGACGCCGCTCCGGTCCTCGTCGGACACTCGTTCGGTGGACTCATCGCCGAGAAGCTCCTCGGCGATGGCCTCGGTGCGGCAGCGGTCGCCATCGACCCAGCCCAGATCAAGGGCGTGCTCCCGTTGCCGCTCTCCCAGCTGCGTGCCGGCTTCCCCGCGCTGGGCAACCCGGCGAACCTGCACCGGGCGGTCTCCCTGACCGAGAAGGAGTTCCGGTTCGGTTTCGGCAACGCGGTGTCCGAGGAGGAGTCGCGCGAACTGTTCGAACGGTGGACGATCCCCTCGCCTGCCCGACCGCTCTTCCAGGCAGCGGCCGCCAACTTCGTGATGCACTCCCAAGCCGCGGTGAACACCGCCCGCGAGGACCGCGGCCCGTTGCTGCTGGTCTCGGGGACCGCCGACCACACCGTCCCGGACGTGGTGACCCGGTCGACCCTCAAGCAGTACCGCGACTCCGCGGCGGTCACCGAGCTAAAACGGTTCGAGGGGCGCGGGCACTCGCTGACCATCGACAGCGGCTGGAAGGAGATCGCCGACGCGACCCTGGCCTGGTTGAGCACGCAGGGGCTCTGATCCTGATGGACACCGACGTGGCCGGCCAGGTCGCGATCGTCACCGGAGCCAGCAGGGGCATCGGACTGGCTGTTGCGCGTGCCCTCGCCGAGAACGACGTCCTGGTCATCGCCGCATCGCGCGAGACCACCCCCGCGCTCGAGGAACTAGCGGGCCTCGGTGTGATCAGTGTGCCGGTCGACCTGACCACCGACTCGGCGGCCGGCCACCTTGTCGACGCAGCGCTGGTCCACGGCCGACTCGACATCCTCGTCAACAACGTCGGTGCAGTCACGCCCCGCACCAACGGGTTCCTGATGATCAGCGACGAGCAGTGGCAGACAACGATCGCCCTCAACCTGCTTACCGCCGTCCGAACGATGCGCGCCGCGCTCCCCCCGATGCTCACCGCCGGCCGCGGCAGCATCGTCACGACCAGTTCGGTCAACGCCCTCCTGCCCGATCCGACCGTGATCGACTACGGCGCCGCAAAGGCCGCCCTCACCAACCTCTGCAAGGCACTCGCCAAGGAGGTCAGTCCCCGCGGCGTCCGGGTCAACACAGTCAGCCCAGGTCCCGTCGCCACACCCCTCTGGCTGGGCACGGGCGGCGTCGCCGCGACGCTCGCGACCGCCAACGGCGTGCGTCCCGAGGAGGTGGCCGAACAGGCCGCAAGCCAATCATTGACCGGTCGCTTCACCAAGCCGACAGAGGTCGCCGACCTCATTCTGTTCCTCTCCAGCAACACCCTCGCCGGCAACATCACGGGCTCCGACTTCCGCATCGACGGAGGGCTCACCACCGAGACGCACTAGCCGGGACGTCACACCCGACAACGCCATCACCGACGGCGCCCAAAGGCGCCGTCTCGCCACCGAAGGGACACCTCATGCGGGTCACAAGATCGATCAGCCGGTCTTGTGCGGCTGTCGTGCTGGCTGCCGCGCTCGTGGCCGCTCTACTGGTCGCCAATACGCCGCTCGGTGACGCGCAGTCCGCCCAGCGGACCAACCCGCAGCGCCCGACCATCGTGCTCCTCCACGGCGCCTTCTCCGGACCCTCAGCATGGACCCAGGTCGCGGGCAGGCTCCGCCGCGACGGCTACCAGGTCGTGACGCCCGCGCTGGCGCTCGACAGTGTCGCCGGCGACGTTGCAACGGTCCGCGATGCACTCGACACGATCAGCGGGCCCAAGATCCTGGTCGGCCACTCCTACGGCGGATTCCTGGTCTCCAACGCATCCGCAGAACGCACCGACATCCGAGCCCTGGTGTTCACCGCAGCCTTCGTTCCCGACCACGGT
The DNA here is from genome assembly GCA_963767345.1 of uncultured Actinomycetota bacterium. Lineage (GTDB taxonomy): Bacteria > Actinomycetota > Actinomycetes > Propionibacteriales > Nocardioidaceae > Nocardioides. The sequence goes on along the minus strand of CAVYDO010000003.1, from coordinate 935,092 downwards.
CACGCGATCGCCACCCTCGGACTCGGCTACCAGGCGGCTTCGTTCCTAACCCCCGGACATCTCATCGTCGAACCGACGCTGATGGCGATCATCAACCCGGTCTACTTCCGAGAGGACTTCGCCCAGGACCTGAGCCCGAAGGTCGCGGCCGCGATGGCAGCAGCACAGGGACCGACGAGCCTCCTCATCCTGGGAACGCCGTCAGGTCCGGTGGGCTGGCACGACCTACCTTCATGGTACGCCGTCTCGGACGCCGACCGCGTCATCGACCCAGCACTGCAACGCTGGATGGCTGACCGGGCCGGCTCGAGGATCGTCACATTCGACGACGCCAGCCACGCCGGGGGATTCACCCATTACGCCGCCCGGTTCACCCGCCTGATCGAGCACGCGGCAACAGCAACGGCACCGCTGTCAGGTTCCACCGCCGGTCACCGCGAGCGCCATCACGGCTGGTCCTTGGTCAGATGCAGCAACCAGTCCTTGTCAACGCGGATCAGCGCGTAGCTCCGGGCGGGACCGCGTCCGTGCAAGGTGAACAGGATGCGCCGATCGTTGCGGTCGTGCTCCTCCCACCACCCTGCATCCGCGATCAGCTTGTCAGGGTCCGTGTAGACCAGCTGGTCGAGTCCGTGGTCGGCGACCCTGATCGCCAGATGGTCCTTGTCGGAGCTCACAGGGAGGCCGCGCGGTATCGCCCACGACCTGAGCCCCCCGTCCTCCTCCAGCCGCAGATCGAAATGCGGCCGCGGCCTGCGGTGCTCATGGAGCACGAAGGCCGGTCGCCCGGCACCTCGATCCACCATGCTGAGAACCTACTCCGTCGAGACCTTCACGGGAGGTGATCGATGGTTGACCGAGGCGCCGGAGTACCTCGGCGGCTTCTGGATCATCGAGGCGGACAGCGACGAGGCGGCGGTCGAGTGGACCAAGCAGGCCTCCGCGGCCCTGCAGAGCCGAGTCGAGGTCCGCGCCCTCCAGGAGCGTCCCGAGGAGTGACCTGCCGAGGTGGCAACGCTTCAGCGGCCGTTGGACCGGCGGATGGCCCGCCGATGAGGCCGCTGCCGCCTACCTGGAAGCCGCACTCGAGGAGGCCGGCGACGATCCGGCGGTCGTCGCCCAAGCCCTTGGCACGATTGCTCGCTCCGGAAATATCAGCGAGCTCGCACGCCGAGTCGGCATGAGCCGGGAGGGTCTCTACAAGGCGCTCTCGGCTGAGGGAAACCCGAGCTTCGCGACGATCATGAAGGTCGCCAAGGCTCTTGGCCTGAAGCTTCATTTCGAGTCGGTCGCCTGAGGTTCGCCAACTGCCGCCGAGCCGACGGGTCGTGGCGGCGTACGACGAGCCGCCAGCCGATCAGCCGGAGGGGTTCTCGCCACTCCCCCCGGCGCCGGCCGACCAGTCGGGCAGCTGCTGGAGCGCCCAGCCGTTGCCGTCGGGGTCCTGGAAGTAGACGAACCGACCCCACGGCTGGTCGTCGACGTCGCTGACCGGGATGCCGCGGCCGGCGAGCTCGGCCCGGACCTGGTCGGCGTCGGCGACCACCATCTGCATGTTGTCGAGCGACCCCGGCGCCATCTCCGTCAGGCCCTTGCCGAGAGCGATCGAGCACGCCGAGCCCGGCGGCGTCAGCTGCACGAATCGGATCTCCTCGCTCACCGTCCTGTCGTGGTCGAGGACGAACCCCGCCGCCACATAGAAGTCCCTCGCCCGGTCGACGTCGGTCACGGGCACCGCCACAAGCTCCAGCTTCATCTCCATGGTCGCCACGCTACGACCATCTCAGGAAGGTTGCTCCGTGGGAGGGCCCCAGGTCTCGAGGGTCACGGGGTCGGCGAGTCCGAATGGTCCCGCTGCGGTGACCGTGATGTCGTCAGCCTCCACATCGTGACCAGCCGCGCAACGAGCCGCGATGGTCACCGGCTCACCGCAGCCCGTGTGGCTGAGGGCCGGCGGATAGGGCGGCGGTGCGTGGTCGTTCGCCCACTGCAGGAGGGCGAAGATCGCGGGCATGAGCTCGGCTCCGGCAGCGGTGAGCACGTACTCGTGGCGGCGCCGCTGGCCGGGCTCCCGGTAGGGCTGCCGATCGAGAATGCCTGCCCGCACCAGGTCGCGGAGTCTCGCCGCAGCCGTGGCATCGGTGAGGTTGGTGCGGGCGGTGAACTCCTCGAAACGCGTTGCGCCGTAGAACGCCTCGCGCAGGACGAGGACCGAGGACCGGGTCCTGAGCAGGTCCATCGCGCGTTCGATCGGACAGTACTCACCGACGGGCTCGTTGTCTCGTACGGCGAGTGCTCCGGCAAGTGTCATGGGCACCGCATCACTGTAGTTCCGCGTGACGGACGGCCCAGTCGAGCGCGTGGTCGGCAACCGCCTCCCACCCGGGCGCCGCGCAGGTCCAGTGGTCGCGGCCCTCGAACTCGTAGTACTCGGTGAGCGCCGGTGACTTCCGGTAGTGCCTGGCGTTGGACTTGTTCACAGAGGGCGGCATGATGTGGTCCTCTCCGCCGCCGATGAAGAGCAGCGGGGCGCGGTCGGCGGTGTAGTCGACCCACGTGTCCTGGCGTCCCGGCTTGAAGTTGGCGAACAGGCCGAACTCCCACACCCAGCTGCCGGGGGCCGGGATCTGGTAGCGCTCCCAGACGGCCCGGGAGTCCTCCTCGCTGAGGGTGTTGGTGAAGGCGTAGTGGAACTCCTCGGGGGTGAAGCCGACGGCCTTGTGCCGGTTGGCGGGATTCTTCAGCGCAGGGAACAACGACCGGGCCTGCGACAGCGGGTTCACGCGGACGCCCTCCGTCGGCGCGGAGTCGATGGCCACGGCAGCGGAGCCGAGCCCACGGGCAAGCAGCAGCTGGGTCAGGGTGCCACCGAACGAGTGGCCCATGATGATGGGAGGGATCGACACCTTGTCGATCACCGAGGCGAGGTGGTCGAGCGTTTCGGGCACCGTGAGATCGGCGATGACGCTCGGGTCCTCGCGCAGTGCCTCGACCTCGATCTCGAAGCCCGGGTACCCCGGCGCCAGGACCGAGAAGCCCTTCGCCTCGTAGTGCTCGATCCAGTGCTCCCAGCTGCGGGGGGTCATCCAGAGTCCGTGGACCAGGACGATCGTGTCGGGACGGGTGGAGTCGTTCATGGCAGCGTCCTACTCTCGGTCAGGCTTCGATGAATTCCAGGAGGTCGGCGTGGAGCCGCTCCCGATCGGTGTCCGGCAGGGCGTGGCCGCTGCCCGGGTAGACCAGCAGCTCGGCACCGTCGATCATCTCGGCGGACCGCTTGCCGCCGACCTCGAACGGCACGATCTGGTCGTCGTCGCCATGGATCACCAGCGTCGGTACGTCGACCTTCTCCAGGTCGGAGCGGAAGTCCGTGGCCGAGAATGCGGCGATGCACTCGTAGGCGCCGCGGTGACCGCACGCCATGCTCTGCAGCCAGAAGGCATCACGGAAGCCCTGATCGACATCCTGCCTGCGGTTGTGGCCGAAGAACGGCCCGTCGGCCAGGTCTCGGTAGAGCTGGGACCGGTCGGCCGCCTCGCCGGCTCGGATCTCGTCGAACACCTCGATCGGGAGGCCCTCCGGGTTGTCGGCTGTGCGAAGCATCAGCGGTGGGACCGCGGAGACCAGCACAAGCCTCGACACGCGGGCGGTGCCGTGCCGGCCGACGTACCGGACGATCTCGCCGCCCCCGGTGGAGTGTCCAATGAGGGTGAGGTCGGCGAGGTCCAGGGTGTCGACCAGGCAGGCCAGGTCGTCGGCATAGGTGTCCATCTCGTTGCCGTGCCAGGTTTGGCTGGACCGTCCGTGACCTCGGCGGTCGTGGGCGATGGCGCGGTGTCCCTGCTCGGCTAGGAAGCGAGCGGCGGCCTCCCATGCGTCGGAGTTCAGGGGCCAGCCATGGCTGAGGAGCACCGGCGACCCGGTTCCCCAGTCCTTGTAGTGGATCTCGGCACCGTCGTCGGTGCTCACGTAGGGCATCGGTCCTCCTCGGCTCGTTGGGGTCACCATGAGCCTGCGCTCCCGCCGCGCCGGACGGACCACGTGACCTTCGTAGTCGCGACCGGAACGACCACGGCGCCGCGGAGTGGGGCTACGAAACGGACGGCGGTGGGTCGAGGCGGTCCGTGAGCTGGCGACGGGAGGAGATCCCGAGCTTCTGGAAGACCTTGCGCAGGTGGTAGTCGACCGTGTTGACACTGAGGAACATGGTCGCGCCGATCTCGGCGTTGGTGTGACCCGTAGCCGCCAGCTTGGCGACCGTTCGTTCCTGGGTCGTGAGGTCGAGGTGGCCGTGGTCCCCGGTCGCCGGGGCGCGCTCCCCAAGGGCTCGGAGCTCGTTGCGGGCGCGCTGTGCGAACGCGGGTGCGCGACCGCTCTCGAAGAGCTCCAGCGCCCGGCGCAGGTGCGCTCCGGCATCCTTTCGTCGCCTACGGCGTCGCAGCCACTCGCCGTAGAGGAGGTGTGCCCGGGCCTGCTCGATCTCCAGCCCGGTCGGCTCCAGCGTCGCGAGTCCGGCCCGGTAGTGGCGCTCGGGATCCTCGTCGATGAGGGCTCGCGACCACTGCGCCGCCCCGCGGGTCCAAGCGGACCCGTTGGCCGCCGCCATCTCCTCGAGGCACCGCACCGGGGCCGGCGCCTCGTCGCCGTGCCCGCTGCGACAGGCCGCCTCGACGAAGTCCGGAAGCTCGGTCGGTGTGACCTGGAGGAATGGGCTGTCGACCAGGGGCTTGAGACGGTCGTAGGCACTGGCGTAATGACCCTCGGCGAGGTCGAGGACGGCGAGCGCGGCGGTACCGGAGGCCTGCACGCCGCCGAAGCCCATCGCCGCGGCGCCCTCGGCGATCATCTCGACCTGAGGACGAGGAGCGCCCGACCAGGCCAGGAGGGCCACGTTGATGACGTGCTCCGCGTCGTACCCGATCGCGCGGCGCAGCTCCCGCACCTGCTCGATGTACTCCTGCGCCCGGCGTGGGGTGCCGCCCGTCAGCTCTGCCAGGGACATGATCCACAGCGCCGTCTCCAGGAGCTGCAGCGACCCGGCGTCACGCGCGGCGGCCGCCGTGCGCTCCAGGCAACGGTGCCGCGCCGGGGCATCCCACAAGGCGGTGGTCAACACGACGCTGATCGCGCCGTACTGCAGCAGCTGGTCCGGCTCGAGCTCGCCGATCGCGTCGACCCCGTCGCGCATGATCGGCACCGCTTCGGCGTACGGCAGGAGGATGTGCGCGCTCAGTGCGCGGAGGATGGTGGCGGCGGTCCCGTCGCGAAGCTCAGCACCCTTTCGCATCCGGCTGCCCAGCTCGGTGAGCGTCGCGCCGCGGGCGAGTCGCTCCGCCGGCAACGTGTACTCGAACGCCTTGATCAGGGCGTTCTGCTCCAGGGCGACGTCGTGTCCGTGGAACTGCTCGGCGGCGGCGAGCATGTTGGCGCCTGCGCTCACGAGGGCGGGGTCGGCCGAGAAGATCGACATGCCGGCGCGGGTCGAGATGAGCCGTCCCCGAGACACGGCGTCGAGAGCGTCCTCGTCGACGTCGTCGAGGAGACTCTTCGCGAGCTGGGCCGCGCCGGAGGCCAGCGCGGCCTCCGCCGCGGCGACGAGCCGGGCATATCTCAGACCACCGTGGGGCGTGAGGTTCGAGGCCTGCGCGAGGACGGTTGCGCGCGAGGCGAGTCCGCCTCGTCGTCCGGCCAGGTCCGCCACGCGCTCCAGCCGGCCGGCGACCGCAGCGTCGGTGCCGAGCGTGGCCTTCGCTGCGTGCCAGGCCTCGAGCTCGACCAGGCCCAACCGGATCGCGGCGCTGGAGAGGGCGCCGTGCACGCGTCGTCGTTGCGGGCCGTGCGCCGCGTTGTACGCCGCCGAGCGGACCAACGGGTGGCGGAACCGGATCGTCCTCCCTGCCTCCACCAACCCGTCCGCCTCCGCCGTCTCGCCGGGGCGCCCGGGCACGCCCAGCTCGTCGACCGCGGCCTCGATCAGGTCCGGGTTTCCCGTCGAGTCGGCTGCCGCGACCAGCAGCCACAGCTGTACGTCCGCAGAGAGATGCCGGATCCGTCGGCGGTAGAACGCCTCGAGGTGATGGCCGACCGGGAGCGGCTCGCCGGCGAAGCTGGACTCGGTGAGCTGTCTCGCAGAGAGCTCGTCGGCCAGATCGATCAAGGCCAGCGGGTTGCCCCCGGTCGCCACCGCGATCTGCATCGCCGCTGCCGGGTCGATCCGCTCGGGTAGAGAGGACATGAGCAGTCGGATCGCCGCGTCGGGGCCGAGCCCGGAGAGCCGGAGCGTGGTGACGCCGGCCATCTGCTCCTGCACGTGCGCGCCGCCGCGACCCGCGATCACCAGCGCGACCGACTCGGCCTCCAGGCGCCTGGCCACGAATGCCAGCACGTCAGCGGACTCGGAGTCCAACTGGTGCGCGTCATCGACCGCGCAGACCAAAGGCCGGACGTCACCGGCAGCGGCCATCAGGCCCAGGACCCCCAGCCCGACGAGGAACCGATCAGGGGGTGGGCCGTCGGTCACTCCCGCCGCTACCCGCAGGGCCTGGCGGTGGCGGGCCGGCAGCGCGCCGAGATGGTCCTTGAGCGGGATCGTCAAGCGGTGGAGGGCGGCGTACGGCATCGTCGACTCGGCCTCGAAGCCGTCCACCCGGAGGAGGCGCGATCCGGTCGCACCCGCAGTGGACGCCTCCAGTAGGGCGGTCTTCCCGACCCCCGGCTCGCCGATCACCAACAGGGCGCCGCCGCGCCCGTTGCGCGCATTCCCGATCACCCCGCGGATCTGCCGCTGCTCGACGTCGCGGCCGAGGAAGCCGTCCACACCCATGGCCTGACTATAAGGGAGTCAAGTCAGCGGTGCCAGGCCCGCGCGAGCGGACTACGAGCCTCGCGTGGTCCGGGCGCGCGGGGTTCAGGCGTTCGATGAGCGGAGTTCCGACCAACCCGAGGAGTCCTCATGCAGTGCAGTCTCAAGAAGCGCAGTCTCAAGAAGCGCAGTCCCGACAAGCGCAGTCAACCATTCAACAAGCGCAGTCTCGTCTCCCGCTCGATCGCCACGACCTTGGTGGTGTCCGTCAGCATCATCGGCGCGACCATCGCAGGCTCCGGCGCCGCGACATCGTCGTCCGGCAACCCCGGCGCCAGTGCGGAGCCGCGAACCGCCGCCGAGAAGTCCGGGACAAGGCCGACCGTGGTGCTCGTGCACGGTGCGTTCGCCGACGCCAGCGGGTGGGGTGAGGTCGCGAGCCGGCTGATCGACCACGGATTTCCCGTCGTTGCGTTCGCCAATCCCCTCCGGGGCCCGACGGCGGACGGCGAGTACCTACGTGACTTCCTGACGACGATCGAGGGCCCCGTCGTCCTGGTCGGGCACTCCTACGGCGGCGCGGTCATCACCAACGCGGCAACGGGCAACCAGAACGTCAAGTCGCTCGTGTACGTGGCCGCCTACGCGCCTGCCGAGGGTGAGAGCGTCGCCGCCGCGAACCAGCTCGGCGGAGGGCACACGGTCGTGACCGACCACCTGGTGGTGCGGCCGTTCCCCGGAGCGGCCGACGGCGACGCCGACGCCTACATCGACCCGGCGTGGTTCCACCGGCTCTTCGCACAGGACCTTCCGCAGCGCACGACCCGCGTCATGGCCGCAACGCAGCGACCGGGGGCACTGGCAGCCCTGCTCGCGCCATCGGGCGCCCCGGCCTGGGCGGATATCCCGAGCTGGTACGTGGTCGCGAACCAGGACCGGATCATCCCGCCGGAGGCTGAGCGTGCGATGGCCGAGCGGGCCGGCTCGAGGGTCGTGGAGATCGACAGCTCGCACGTCGTGATGATGAGCCATCCCGGCGCCGTGACCACGCTGATCCGCAAGGCGGCCAACCGCTGAACCGCGCCGCCTACGAGTGTGGGCTGGTCGTGCCGGGGCGGCCGACGGGCTGAGCCCGCGGAGGGCTCTCGTGCAGCCACGGACGGATGCGCCCCTTGGCCCGCTTGTCTTTGACCACGTGGAGTGGTCAAGGACAAGCGCCTGAGCACGTCCGTTCCGGTCCCGCACGTTCAGACGCAACCTCACCACCCCTCCGTGCGTCAGTGGAGTGAATCCGTGGAGTGAATCAGTGGAGTGAAGAGGTGATGACGGACGATGTACGCCGTGACGAAACCGGGCGCGGAAGGGAGACCTGAGATGTCCTTCGAACCCGAATCAGATCTCGGTCAGACACTGAGGCGCGAGCCGCGTCGTACCGGCGGGCGCTGGGTGCCGGTGCTCGTCGCGGCCGCCGTGGTGCTGGTCATCGCCGGCGCGGTCGCGGTGACGACGATCACCCGCGATGGGCGGCGGCCGACCCCTGCGCCGCCCGAGCCGAGCCCCACCCAGGTCGCCACGACGACGCCGATCGTTCCCTACGTGCTCGACGAGCGCCTCTTCGTCGGCGGCGAGCGGGTGGCCGGCGAGTGGTCGCAGGTCTGGTCCGGCGCCGCGGCGTGGATCGCGCTCGGGGCGGACTACGAGACCTGGTCCTGGGGCACCGGGTCGGTGCCGGGGCAGATCGAGGGGGCGGGAGGGAACGACATCCCAGCCATCTCGCCCGGGGGCGAGTACGTGGCGTATGTCGACTCGTCCGACTCGGTCGTCACCGGCTTCGAGACGGCGACCGGAGGCGAGGGCTTCGGCGCCGAGCCGATCAAGGTCAGCGACCCGGCGGACGGTGACCCGGTCGGGGTCAAGGCCATGACCGACGACGGCCTCGTGATCGTCCAGGGCCTGCGGACGAGCCTGCTCTGGCGCCCGCTGGTCGACGGCGAGACCGTCGACCTGGGCGAGACCGCGCCCGGCGTGCGGATCCTGCGCGCCACTCCGGCCGGCCTGGTCGTCACCGACGGCGACGAAGAGTCGCCCTTCCTCGCCGAGCTCTCCGAGGACGGCGCGGTCAGGAGGCTCGCCGATCTCCCCGCCCACGACGACCTCGCAACCAGCCCGGACGGGGAATGGATGGCCTGGTCCCCGCTCGGCACCACCGGCGGCGAGGTCCGCGCGCTCGGTGCCCTGCAGGTGGGCACGGTCGACGGCAGCCAGAGGTCGAGGCTCGACGCGCCGTCCGGCTGGGGCTTCGCCGTCCGCTCCTGGGTGTGGGAGGACGACGACCACCTCGTCGCGCTCCTGCTCCGCGAGAACGGCGAGAGTGGCCAACGACTGGCACGGTGCGCCGTCGACGCCGGGAGGTGCGTGCTCGTCGCGCACTGACGCCTGCCTCTCCACCGATCGAGACGCCGCCCTTGAACGGGGCGGCCGGACCCGTCACGGTGGAGGGGACCGAATCACCCGATGGAAGGCAGTCATGCTGACGCTCAGCCAGAACGCCACCGAGATCGTGAAGAGGATCGCAGACCAGCCCGAGGCCGTGGCCTTGAGGATCGCAGGGGACAGTCAGCCGGAGGCGTCGTTCGCCGTCGCAGCCGTCACACAGGCGGAGCCCGAGGACCAGGTGGTCGAGCAGGACGGCGCGACCGTCTACCTCGACGCCACCGCCGCCGAGCAGCTCGACGACAAGGTGCTCGACGCGGCCGTGGACCCGGCCGGCAACCTGGAGTTCCGGATCGAGCTGCAGGCCTGACCCGGCACCCGGCCCGGTACGCCGCCGTGGTGGTCGCCCATACGCTGTGTGGGTGACCACCACGACGGCACCGGGCGTCGCCTTCGGCGACCGCTTCGCGCAGGAGCTGCCCGAGCTTGCGGTCGCGTGGTCGGCCGAGCCGGCCGCCGACCCGCGGCTGCTCGTGCTCAACGACCGGCTCGCCGTCGAGCTGGGCCTCGACCCGGCGGCCCTGCGAAGCGCGGATGGCGTGCGGCTGCTGGTCGGCAACCTCGTCCCCGCCGGTGCCACTCCGGTCGCGCAGGCCTACGCCGGACACCAGTTCGGGGTCTTCGTGCCACGCCTGGGGGACGGGCGCGCACTCCTGCTCGGTGAGGTCGCCGACGCCGGCGGCCGGCTCCGCGACGTCCACCTCAAGGGCTCCGGGCGTACGCCGTTCGCGCGCGGCGGCGACGGCCTCGCGGCCGTCGGTCCGATGCTGCGCGAGTACGTCGTGAGCGAGGCGATGCACGCCCTCGGCATCCCTACGACGCGCTCGCTCGCGGTGGTCGCGACCGGACGCAGCGTGCACCGCGAGGGACTGCTTCCCGGTGCGGTGCTCGCCAGGGTCGCGAGCAGCCACCTGCGCGTCGGCAGCTTCCAGTACGCCGGGGCGACCGGCGACGTCGAGCTCCTGCGCCGGCTCGCCGACCACGCGATCGCTCGCCACCATCCCGGGGCCGCCGACGCGGAGCGGCCCTACCTCGCGTTGTTCGACGCGGTGGTCGCCGCCCAGGCGTCGTTGGTGGCCCGGTGGATGCACGCCGGGTTCGTCCACGGTGTCATGAACACCGACAACATGACGATCTCCGGCGAGACCATCGACTACGGTCCGTGCGCGTTCCTCGACGCATTCGACCCCGCCGCGGTCTTCAGCTCGATCGACGAGGGCGGCCGCTACTCCTACGGCAACCAGCCGGTCGTCGCGGAGTGGAACCTCGCCCGCTTGGCCGAGGCCCTCCTGCCGCTTCTCGACGACGACCAGGAGCAGGCGGTCGCCCTCGCGATGGAGTCGCTCGGCGCGTTCCACCAGCAGTACAGCGCCGCCTGGTCGGCCGGCCTGCGCGCCAAGCTCGGCCTGGCAGAGGATCTCGACGACGCGCTGGCCTCGCCGGTGATCGACCGGCTCCTCGCCCTGCTCCGGGCCGACCGGCCCGACCACACGGCGTTCTACCGCGCCCTCGGCGCGGCCGCCCGCGGCGACGCGGAGCCGGCGCGCGGCCTCTTCCTCGACCTCCCCGCCGGCGTCCATGGGACCAGCGACCCGTGGCTGTCGTCGTGGCTCGCCCTGGGCCCGGACGCCGACCTGATGGACCGGGTCAACCCCGTCTACATCCCACGCAACCACCTCGTCGAGGAGGCCCTCGCCGCCGCGACGGACGGCGACCTCGACCCGTTCGACCGGCTCCTCGACGCGGTCACCCGCCCGTTCGACGAGCGGCCCGGCCTCGAGCGGTACGCCGCTCCGGCACCGCCTGACTTCGGGCCCTACCGGACCTTCTGCGGCACCTGAGATCGGGGGATCGCCAGAACGCGGGGGTGCCGAAGGTGCGCAGGCGTGGAAGCCCGCAAGGTGGAACATCGGGGCCAACCCTTGGCACCGATGTTCCACCTTCTCGCGGCGACCTTCTCCTCGCCGACCACTCGCTCGCGACCTACGCGGCCACCGGCGCGAGGTCGGCGCCGGCGACCACCGCCGCCTCGACATCTGCCTGAGTGTCGACCTCTGCGGGGGCGGCGCCTTCGTACGAGCGGGTGAGGCGACGGTAGGCGGTGCTGGAGAAGGCAAGCAGGACAACGACGAGCATGACCGCGCCGGAGGCGACGAAGCTCAGCGCGAGGCCGCGGGCCTGGCCGTCGCCGACGAGCCAGCCGAAGGACGAGCGGCCGGCCGCCGAGCCCATGAACGGCACGAGCAGGAACTGGGCGACCGGGCCGATCACGAAGGCGGCCACCGGGGTCGACGCGGTCTCGATGCTCTGCGCCAGACCGAAGACCCGACCCTGCCGCTCGAAGGGCACGACGCGCTGGAGAACGGTCTGCTCGGCGGCTTCGGCGACGGGGATCACCAGCATGAACCCGAACATCCCGGCGACCAGCAACCACTGCCAGTCACGCAGTCCGGTGGTCAGGCCGACCACGGCGATCGCGACGTTGGCGAGCAGCAGGGTCCGTACGACGCTGCGACCGAGACCGAACCGGGCGACCAGCGCGCCGCCGGCGATGAAGCCGATGCTCGTGAAGCCGAGGACGAAGCCCCAGGACTCGACGGAGAAGAGGGTCAGACCGTAGGGGTCCATCAGGGCCATGTAGACGCCCATGATCAGGTTGTTGAAGGTCGAGAAGAGGACCAGCGACACGAGCCCCGGCACGGAGCGGAGCGTCCGCCACGCCAGCCGCGGGTCGGCCACCGATCCGGCGCCGGAGACCCGCTCGACGGGCGGCTCGGCGATGCGGATCGGGAGCAGGTGAGCAACGACCACGACGGTCAGCAGGACGGCGATGGCGAGGGTGCCGTCCATGCCGAGGATGCCGACGGACAGGCCGCTGAAGACGCTGACCACCATGTGCGCCAGGCCGTTGACGGTGCCGACCAGGCCGTTGGCGCGGTCGCGACGATCCTCGGGGACCAGGAGTGTCACCGTGCACGACAGCGCGAGGCTCCGCAGCTGCCCCACGACGCCGCCGGCGAGCACCAGACCGGCGAACACCCAGAACCACACGCCCGTCCAGTCGGTCAGCACGCGGGTCGGCACGACGACGTACAGGCAACCCGCCGCCGCGAAGGCGGCGAGGGTCACCACGCTCGAGACCACCATCGACGTCTTCTTGAGGTGACGGTCGACGAAGGCGCCGAGCACCGTGCCACTCGCCGCGCCGACCAGCATGAAGAAGCCCGTGAGCAGCGAGGCGGCCAGCACCGACCTGGTCTCGAGGTAGACCCAGAAGGTGATGGCGAAGAACAGGAAGCCGGTCGTGACGTTGGCGAGCAGGGTGTTGACCAGGATCCGGCGGAAGGTGTCGCTGTACATGACGGGTGCTCCTCGGCGGCGATGTGGAAGGCAGGTACACCCCTAGGTCGAACGGCCCGCCGCCGGATCGACACGACTCCGCCCCGCACGCCACACGAGCCGCCCACACGCGGACCGGGGGCCACCGGACGAATCCGATGACCCCCAGATCACGAGCGAGCTGGTCGGCTCAGCCGAGGTGGTACATCTTGATCATGCCCATGAACGCGTGCGGCATCCCGCCCATCTTCGGGTCGGGGAAGAAGCACAGCGCGACGTACTGTCCCTTCGGGAGCTTGTAGTCCACCGTCATCGAGTTGCCCATGCTGAGGACGTCCGTGCTGAGCTCGCCTGCCAGCGCCCACGGCGGCGGCTCCTCCACTCCCGACTGGAGGTACTCCAGCACCTGGTCGGTCGTCGTACCCTCCACGACCTGGACCAGGAAGAGGAAGTGCGGCACGTCGGTCGCGGCGTTCTTGAGCTCCAGCGTGCCCTTGGCGGGCAGATGGGTGGTGCCGCCCCAGCGGGCGCCGGTCTTGGCGACGATCTTGCCGTCGACCTTCGGCTTGGGGCGCTTGGCGACGTCGCCGGCGGTGAAGGTCTCCGGCTTGCCCGGCCTGTCACCGAAGACGAACGCCGTGTAGGTGCCCTCCTTCGGCAGAACGAACGTGCCGGAGCTGCCGGGCGCGAAGCCGCCCAGGAAGTCGGTCTTCTTGATCGCGCGTCTTGAGGGCCTTCATGTCCGGGTTGGGGCCCTCCAAGGCTGAGAAGTCCTTCACGAGCTTCTTGAAGCTGTAGCCCTTGTCGAACGCGACGATGCCGACTGTGCCCTGGGCATTGCCCTTCACCTTCACCGAGATTCGGCCCGCGGACAGGCCGGCGGTGCCCTTGATCTTCACGATCTTGTCGCCCTTGGTGACGAAGGTGAGCGAGTGGCTGCTCTTGTCGGCCTCCGGCCTGGCGGTCGACGGCGCGACCAGCGCGGGTACGGCGACCAGGGAAGTGACGCACAGGCCGATTGCGGCCGTGCGTAGGAATGTCGGAACCCCCATGGATGAATCTCCTTGCGATGCGGCCCGTCGAGTGACGGGTCCCGTCGAAGTGACGGGTTTCACCTCAGCATCCTCGCAGCGGGCGCCCGCTGATACCCGCCAATGGGGCTATGGGCATAGCCCGTTCGGGTCATAGCCGACGCGGATCGATTGTGAGACAACGAGCGGGTGACCCGCGACCGACCCGGGGGGCGGCGGCCGGTTCTTCACCGATGGGCGTTCCTCGTTCCGCTGTGCGCAGCGACCCTGCTGTGGTACGCCGTGCTGCCCGTTCCCATGTCGGGAGACCGGCTCGGGTCGACCCGAGCCGACGCTCTCGCCGCGCCTGCCTCGGCCACCGTGATCATCGGCGCCGACGGAGCCCACGTGGGCTACCAGACGCCCGAGGTCATCCTCGCCACCGGCGGCACGCTGACGGTGGTCAACCTCGACTCGATCGACCACACGGTGACGTCGGTGGCGCTCGATGCCGGAGGTGACCCGCTCTTCGATGTGCGCGTCGCCCCGGGCTCGACCGCAACGGTCGCGGGCGCGGACCTCCTCGCCGCGGGCGCCTACGACTTCTACTGCACCTTCCACCCACGGATGCGAGGGCGGCTGGTGGTCGAGGGCGGCGGTGGCGGCGTCACGCCCGTCCCGCCCGACTTCAGGCAGCCGCTGGTCGTTCCGGAGCGGGTGCACGGCTCACGCATTCGGATCCGGATGCGGGAGGCCGGCGTCCGGGTGCTGCCCGACGGACCGCTGACTCGGATGTGGACCTACGGTGGCAGCTGGCCCGGGCCGACCATCGCCCGGCGCTCCGGCCGCGACACCCGGGTCACCTTCGTCAACGACCTGCCCCGAGCGGCGGGATCCACGTCCGTGCATCTGCACGGCGACCACCACGCGTCGCGGCACGACGGCCAACCGATGACCCACCTGGTCCGCCATGGCCGGGAGCGCACCTACGACTACCCGCTCGTCTACGGCGGGCGACCGGAGCCGAGCTCCTTCTTCTGGTACCACGACCACCGCATGGACCGCACGGCCCGCAACAACTGGCGAGGGTTGCAGGGGATGTTCGTGCTCACGGACACCGAGACGTCCGACCTTCGGCTGCCGCGGGGCGGTCGGGACCTCCCGCTGCTAATCGCCGACCGGTCGTTCACCGACGACAACCAGCTCGCCGACCCCTTCGCCGACGGACCCACCCCGCACCACCACGGCGGCCATGGCGGTCACGGCACCACGACCTTCACCGGACCCAAGGCGCCGCCCAACGACGCGACGGTCGGCACGCACGTGCTCGTCAACGGCCGCTACGCGCCGTACCGCGACGTCACCGCGACCCGCTACCGGCTCCGCCTCCTCAACGCGTCCGCCTTCACCGCGTACAACCTGAGCCTGTCCGACGGCCGCCCCTTCGTGCAGATCGGCACCGGCGACGGCCTGCTGCCCGAGCCGGTGGTTCGCCAGCAGATCGTGCTGGGTCCCGCCCAGCGGGCCGACGTACTCGTCGACTTCCACGGCGAGGTCGGCCGGCGCGTGGTGCTCTCGTCCGTGCCGCTGCCCGCCGGCAGCCCCGGTACGGGCGTGCGAGAGGCGGCGCTGATGGAGTTCCGCGTGCTGCGTGGTGCGGCTGATCGCTCGCGGCTGCCGTCCGCGCTGCCGACGCCTCGGCTGGCGCGGGTGCCGGCACGGGTCTCCAAGACCTGGACCTTCGACCTGCATGGCAACCCGGACACCGGCACCTTCTGGGGCATCAACGGGAAGGCATACGCGGATCGCCGGGTCGACCACCGAGTGCGTCTGGGCGAGACCGAGCGCTGGCGGCTGCGCAACACCAGCGACATCACCCACTACGTGCACATCCACGCGGAGCAGTGGCGCACCGTACGCCGCAACCGGCAGCGGCCACCGCCATGGGAGCGCGGCCTCGAGGACACCTGGCGCCTGGATCCCGGCGAGACCGTCGAGGTCGCCGCGAAGTTCCAGGACTACACCGGGCTCTTCATGCTCCACTGCCACATGCTCGACCACGAGGACCACGGCATGATGGCGCGCTTCGAGGTGCTCCCGCCCCGGCGGCTCTAGCATGCGACCCCATGACAAGACGCGCGGCGACCGTCGTATTGCTGACCGTCGTGGCCATGCTGACCGTGCTGATCGCGCCGTCGCACGCCGCCGCCGACGAGCGGGTGGTGCCGCGCCCCCTTCTTCGCGCGGACTTCCCGGACCCGGCGGTGGTGGCGACCGCCGGTGGCCTGGTGGCCTACTCGACCGGTGAGCGGGTGCCGCGGGCCTGGGCTCGATGGGAGAGGGGCGCGTGGCATCGATCGGGTCCGGCGCTCGAGCGGCTGCCGGGCTGGGCGACCCGTGGCCATGTCTGGGCGGTCGACGTCGTCAGGATCGCCGGTGCCTGGCTGCTCTACTACTCGGCCCCGGTCGGCGGCATCACCGAGGACGGGCGGTGCATCGGCGTCGCCCGCTCCGATCATCCGCGCGATGGGTTCGTCCCCGTGGGCGATCGCCCGCTGGTCTGCCCGGCGTACGCCGACACTCCGCGCGCGGAGGACCCGCTGCTGCCCCGTGACCGCACCCTGCCCCGAGCGGGTGTGATCGACCCTTCGGTGTACCTCGACACGACCGGCTCGGCGTACCTCCTCTACAAGACCGACCGGAAGCCCTCGTCGATCCGACTCCTGCCGCTCAGCGCCAACGGACGCAGGGCCCGCGACCGGCAGGTCAGCCAGGAGCTGCTCCGCTCGCGA
Organism: uncultured Actinomycetota bacterium; assembly: GCA_963767345.1. GTDB lineage: Bacteria > Actinomycetota > Actinomycetes > Propionibacteriales > Nocardioidaceae > Nocardioides. Next base: position 918,656 of record CAVYDO010000003.1, on the reverse strand, counting down.
GGTGTCGTGGAGAACCCCGTACTCGTGGCACGGGAGCAGGGCTACGTGCTGCTGACGTCGGAGGGCGACTACACGCGCTGCGGCTACCGCACCACCTGGCGTCGCTCGCCGCACCTGCTCGACTGGTCGGTGATCGAGTCGGGCGTGCTGCTCGACCGGGTCAACACCGGCCTCTGCGGCCCGGGCGGAGCCGACGTCGTACAACCTCGCGGGGCTCGGCAGACCATGATCTTCCTGCACGGCTGGACCTGTCACGAGCGACCGCTGCCCTGCCGGGGCAGCAGGAAGTGGGACCACCACCGCAAGCGCTATCGCGGCATCCGCTCGATGTACGGCACCCGCCTGACCTGGCCGGGCGGCCTGCCCGAGGTCGCGGGCTGGCTCGGGCCCTGAGCGCCCGAGTCCACCATGTCCACATGGTTCGCCTGAGGCCGGCCCGGCGCACGTCAGGCCCGGGTGCCGACCACCGACAGCAGTGCGAACGAGGCGACGCAGGCGACGGTGCGTACGGCGTGCCAGGTGGTCCAGGCGTTCTCGAAGGCGCTGCGGGGTCCGCCGTCCGCGAGAGCGTTGTTGAGCGGGATGTTGAGCACGGCCGTGATGAGCAGGGCGGCGACCGCGAGTGCGGCCGCGACGACGACCAGCGGACCCCGCTGCCACACCAGCATCGCCGCCGCGGTGATCGGGGCGCCCAGGAAGAGCAGCAGGAACAGCGGGTTGACGATCGCGACGTTGATCCGGTTCATCACCTCGGCGAACACCACGTCGGTGGCTCCTCGAAGCGCCGGCATGATCGCGATCGCGAAGGCGGCGTACAGCCCGGCGAGCAGGCCGCCGAGGACCTGGCTGGTGACGAGGGTGATCTCTTCCATGCCACTAGCCTGGCCCGTCGCATGGACGATCGGAATGTTTGCACGGCTCACGAGCATCTGTCATCGTCTCGTGCATGGATGCGATCGACGCCGTGCTCGACGGCCCGCGCGCCCGTGGGGCGTTCCTGCTCAAGGCGGTCTTCAGCGGCAGCTGGTCGATCGGCATCGAGGATCGCTCACCCCTGGCCATCCTCGTCATGGTGCGCGGACGGGCGACACTCCGCGCGCCGGGAGACGATCCGCAGGCGCCGCGCGGCCCCTCGGCGAGCGAGGTGCTGAGCGGGGGCGACGTGGTCGTCCTGCGCGAGCCCGCGCCGTACGTCGTCGCCGACTCGGCGGAGACCGAGGTGAGCGTCCGCATCCTCCCGGGTCAGGTGTGCGTCGATCCCGAGGGCCGGCTGCTGGCGGAGGAGATGAGCCTCGGCGTCCGCACCTGGGGCAATGCCCGCCTGCACGGCCGGGACGCCGCCCGCGAGGTCGACGAGGCTACGGGGGCCGACGAGACGACGGTGATGCTCATCGGCACGTACGAGCGCGAGACGTCGGTGGGTGCGCTCCTGCTCTCCCGGCTGCCGACGGTCTCGGTGCTCCACGGCCTCGACTCGCCGCTCGTCGGCCTGCTCGCGACCGAGCTGGTCAAGGACCGCCCGGGGCAGACCGCCGTGCTCGACCGGCTGCTGGACCTGCTCGTCGTGACCTGTCTGCGGGATGCGATCGAGGCGTCGGCCGGGCCTGGGTCGGACCCCGTCGTCGACCACGCGGTCCGCGCCCTCGAGGAGCATCCCGAGCGGCCGTGGACGGTCCAGTCGCTGGCCGACCTGGTGGGGCTGTCGCGCGCCGCCCTGGCCCGGCGGTTCACCGCTCAGGTCGGCGATCCGCCGCTCACCTACCTGACCCGCTGGCGCCTGGCTCTGGCCGCCGACCTCGTCGCCGGCACGGACCTGACGCTGGCTGCGGTCGCCGCGCGGGTCGGCTACGCCAACGCCTTCGCGCTGAGCACGGCGTTCAAGCGCGCGTACGGCGTGCCGCCGGCGAGGTTCAGGGCCGATCGCTCGGCCTGAGGAGCCACTACGCTCGGCGGGTAACCCCGCTCGCGACCGGAGGTCAGGATGCCGACGACGCCGTACGCCTTCGACCTCGGGAGCCACACGCGCCGAACCTCGACGTCCTCACCCGAGGCGGCGGACTGGTTCGACCGCGGGCTGGTCTGGAGCTACGCCTTCCACCACGAGGAGGCGGTGCGCTGCTTCGAACGGGCGCTCGCGGCCGACTCCGATTTCGCGCTCGCGCACTGGGGGATCGCCTATGCGATCGGGCCCAACTACAACAAGGACTGGGATGCCTTCGAGCCCGGCGAGGTCGTCGACGTCCTCGACCGAGCATCGAGCGAGATCGCCTCGGCGCGTGCGCTGGCCGCCGGCGCCTCGGAGGTCGAGCGCGAGCTGGTCGAGGCGCTGGCGCGGCGGTTCCCGCCGGACGCCGACACGGACGTCGCGGCATACAAGACGGCGTACGCTGACGCGATGGCGGGCGTCGCCGCCCGGCACCCGGACGACCTCGACGTGATCGCGATGTTCGCCGACTCGCTGATCTGCATCACCCCCTGGCAGCTCTGGGACGTCGCGAGCGGCGAACCGGCGCCCGTCGCGCGCACGCTGGAGGCGAAGGCGCTGCTGGAGGGGGGCCTCGCGCGTCCCGGGGGGATGAGGCACCCGGGCATGCTGCACTTCTACGTGCACCTGATGGAGATGTCGCCCACGCCCGAGCAGGCACTGCCGGCCGCCGATGCCCTGCGCAGTCTGGTGCCGGACGCGGGGCACCTGCTGCACATGCCGACCCATATCGACGTGCTGTGCGGCGACTACGACAACGTCATCTCCGGCAACACTGCCGCCATCGAGGCCGACGAGCGGTGGCAGGCCGCGGGTGTGGAAGCGCCGTTCTACGCGCTCTACCGCGCCCACGACCGGCACTTCCGCGTCTACGGCGCGATGTTCGCGGGGCGTCTCCAGGTCGCGCTGTCGACCGCCGCCGACCTGGAGGAGAGCATCACCCGCGAGCTGGCCCGCTCCGCCGACCTGGCCGACTGGCTGGAGAGCTTCGCCGGGATGCGGCTGCACGTGCTCGTGCGCTTCGGTCGGTGGGACGAGCTGACGGCGCAGCCGCTTCCCGACGACCCGGAGCTCTACCGCGTCACGACCGCCCTCACCCGCTACGCACGCGGCGTCGCCTTCGCGGCGCTCGGCCGGGTCGCCGAGGCCGAGGGCGAGCGGGCGGCGTACACCGAGGCGCTGGCGCGGGTGCCCGAGTCGCGCTACCTCTTCAACAACACCTGCCTCGACATCCTCTCCGTCGCGTCGGCGATGCTCGACGGTGAGATCGCCTACCGCAGAGGGGATCTCGACGGGGCCTTCGCGCACCTTCGGCTCGCCGTGGAGCGCGACGACAACCTGCCCTACGACGAGCCGTGGGGCTGGATGCAGCCGACCCGGCATGCTCTCGGTGCTCTGCTCCTCGAACAGGGACGGGTGGAGCAGGCCGCCGCCGTGTACGCCGCCGACCTCGGCCTCGACGCCACCCTCGGCCGCGCCTGCCAGCACCCGCGCAACGTGTGGAGCCTGCACGGTTACCACGAATGCCTCACCCGCCTGGCCGAGTCCGATCCGGGCCACACCGAGACAGCCGCCGTCATCGGCCAACAGCTCACCCTCGCCACCGCCCGCGCCGACGTGCCGATCAACGCGTCGTGCTTCTGCCGCATGGGCGCCTGAGCCGCGGGATCAGTAGTCGACGGCCGCCGAGCGGTAGAGCTCCTCGGCATCGGTCGCCTCGGCCACTGCCGCTCGGACGGCCTCCTGCTGGAGGTCGAGAACCCGCAGCCTGCCGTCGACCTCGGCGACGGCCTCGATCCTATGGAACAGCTCGCCGTACTCACCCGTGTACTTCGCCAGGCCGCGCAGCTTGGGCAGCGCGTCTCGGAGGTGTGTCCCGTGGGGGTCGACGATGGAGATCCTGACCGTCCCGCCCACACGCTGGAAGAACAGGAAGTCCGGACACATGCGCCGCCAGGCACCCTGCGCGTCCTGGTAGGCGATCGCGAGCGAGTCGGCGGATGCACGGGACGGGTTGCGATACCAGGCCACCGAGTCCGGGCGGGACAGCTCGTGATCGAGCACCAGCCGCTCCCAGTCGTTGAGGTCGTCGACGGGACGCGCCCCGCTCGCGGTCGACATCAGATGCCGGTCCACGGTGGGCAGCATGTTGCCGTTCGAATCCTCACTCGATGCGGTCTGCACCTTCGGTCGGAGGACGTCCGTGCGGCGCGGCTCGGGGGCCATCGCCAGGATCTCCTCGTACGCCGCTCGCCGTTCGTCGGCGAGTCCCTTGATGTCGACCCGGTGCTCGGCGTACCAGCGGTCGGCGAGGGCGGTGGCCTCCCGGTCGAGCTCGTCGGCGACGCCCTCGACCCGGGCGAGCGAGGCGACGTGCAGGTGGGCGTCGAGGAGGCCTTCGTCGGGATCGTCGGGGTCGTCGGCCGCGACGTGCTCGGCGTACCGGAGGGCGATGTCCTTGGTCAGCACCCGACTCGCGGCGGCGAAGGCGGCCTCGATGGCGGGCTCGTCGGAGGCCTCGGTGAAGAGCTCGCCGGTGATCATGCCGGACGGTCCGACGACCACCGTCTCACCCGACATCCGGAGGATGCCTTCACGGGCCCTGTCGACATCCCGCCGGCGCCGAGCGGCGAAGCCGGCGAGCACGCCGCACAGCTCGTCGTACGCCTGGCTCCTCGCACCTGCCCGGATGCCGTCCTGGGAGAGCGCCTGCGCCAGGGACAGCAGCTGCCTGGGCGGGCGTCCCGCCTTGCGCGGCAAGGTCTGCGACGGCAGCGCGTCGTAGACCTCCCAGACCAGCGCCGGCACCTCGTCGTTGGGAACCAGGTCGACCGGCGCGTACTGGACACGGCGGCCGCCACCGCCACCGGACCCACCGGACTCCGCGTCGCCATGGCCGAGGAGCAGCTCGCCGACGGCGGTGGCGGTGCTGCGGTTGAAGCGCGGCAGGACACACTCGACGGAGTTGAGCCGGTCGTTCCCGGGGATCCGCCTGGCCAGCGGAGTGCGGACCATCCGCCCGAGCAGCTGGGTGATGTGCGTCTGGTCCTCCGCGGGCCGGAAGCTCATCAGCACCTCGGCGCGGGGACAGTCCCAGCCGGTGGAGATTGCGTCCTTGGCGAACAGGACGCGCACCCACGTCGACTCCTGCACCTTCTCCGGCGCGATGTGCGGCACGGTGAACCCGCCGAGCTCGATGGTCTTGTGCTCGCCGAAGACATGGGCCATCGCCTCGCTTGGCAGGTCCGGCCAGGCGTCTCGCACGGCGTGGAAGGCCTCCAGGAGCAGGTCGTCGCTCGGAGTGTTGGGCAGCTGTACGACGAGCAGCGGGGCCACCGGGTCGATCGGCGGATCCTGGCTGGCGGCGTACTCGGTCCACAGGCGACTCGCCTCCTGCACCCGCCGCGTCGCCCGGGTGAGCAGCACGGTGTCGAACCGGCCCGCCTCGGTAGGGAAGTCGAGCCGGATGTCGTCCTTGAGCAGGCCGGACTCCTGCACCCGGGCTGGGTCTACGGCGACCGGCGGCAGGCCGATCCGGTCCACCGCGGCCGCCATCGCGGTCTCGAAGCGGTGCACGGTCGCGGAGATCCCCCAGACGATCGGCATCGCCGGCGCGCCGCCCTCGCCGTTGATCAGGCGCCGGACGATCGTCTGCTTCTCGTTGGCGAGCCGCGCCGTCGACTTCATGCCCTTGTGGGCCTCGTCGAGGATCAGGTAGAGCGTCAGCCGGGGATCCTCGATGGTGTTGCGGAGAATGTCCCACATCGTGTTCGCCCGTAGGTCGGGGGCGGCCGGCATCGTTGGGAGCGTCTCGTCATCGCCTGTCTGTGCGCCGCGCACGAGCAGGGAGTTGCGGCCGAGCTTCTGGGTGTTGAGGAAGTACACCATCCCCGGCTCGAGCCGGTCGGCATGGAATTCGGGCTCGATCACCTTCAGCCTCGCCGCGGGGAGGTCGCTGGCCTCGAGCAGGCGGAACTTGGTCTGCGCGTTGAGCGACGGGTCGTCGGTGAACCAGAGCACGACGGCTCCGGGGTCGGCCTGGAAGTCGTAGTCGTCGTTGCCCTCGAAGAGCGCCTCGATGACGGCGGCGGCCATCACCGTCTTGCCGGCGCCGGTGGTCGCGCTGAGGGAGAACGCCGACCGAGAGGCGAACCTGGAGTGATAGAGCTCTCGCGCCTGGCCGAGCCGGGTGAGTACGTCGGAGACGGCGTCGGCCTGGTAGTCCTTGAGGGTGAACCTCACGACGACTCCTCGGCGATCCGGCTGTTGATCTCGAAGTTGGTCAAGTACGACGCGTAGAGCCGCGCCGGCGTGACGTGCTCGGGCAGCTCGGCGCAGACGGTCTGGTAGCCGCGGTCGTCCTCGGTGACGATGTAGGCGGTGCGGACCCGATCGCTCTTGGCAAGCCGTCTCGCGAAGTCGCCGGTGTGGTCGAGGTCGAAGAGCACGCCGTAGACGTCGGCGATGTCGAAGTCCTCTGTCGGCTCCTCGATGCGGCGGCCCTCCGCTCCGGCCTTGAGCCAGAGCAGCGGAGCGACGGCCGCGAATGCTCGGTGGTGGGCGATGCTGCGTGGTGCCTGGTAGGTCATGGTGAAGAACTCGACGTTCTCCTCGAAGCCGTCGGCGATCGGGAACTCGTCGGTGAACCTGTAGTCGCCCTTGATCGGCTCGCCGTCGGGGGTGCGGCCTGTGATCGCGGCCTCGATGCGTGGCTTGGTGATGTGCTCGCAGATCCCGAGCGCCTCCCACGCCGGGTCGCCCGGACGGAGGCCGTCGCGGCGCAGCCTGGTCTGCTCCTCCGCGCTCACCTCGTTGTTGGTGACGCTGATGCACTGCCGCCGCCCGCCGTCCTGCTTGTTGAGGCGCATCACCGCATGCGCCGTCGTGCCCGACCCGGCGAAGAAGTCGAGGATCACGGCGTTCGGCTTGTTGGCGACGAAGAAGCGGAGGGTGTCCTCCACCGCATAGAGGGACTTGGGAAAGGGGAAACGGCGATCCGGGATCAGTACACCGAGCAGTGATGTGCCGTGGCTTCCCGCGTCGTGCGATTTGTCCCTCCACACCGTGGTGGGTCGTGACGCTCGGCCAGCCGGACTGACGACGACGTTGGATCCGTCGGGCCGAGTTCCAGTTACAACGAGGTCGCCTGACTCGACCCGCCTGATGTTAGGGGCGGTCAGGTAGGCGATGGTGAAGGGCTGATTGCCGGGTCCAGGAGTCACGCGGACGTAACCTTGCTTCGCCGCCCGCTCAAGGCTGGGGCCGGTCAAGCCCCACTCCATGTGCCGACCGTCTTCCCTGATCGGAAAGACCTTGGTCAATGAGGCGATCTCCGGCGCGATGTCGAGGGGGTCCTCCGGCCCCAGAGGAACTCCAGCTTTGACGAAGCGACCGGTCTGGGTCTCGACATACACCGGGTAGAACTGCCTAGGGCGTGTACCCCGCATGGAACTAAGGTCATTCCTCCGGAGATACCGCCATCGCACGGGATCGCCGCCGCCCTGAGCGTGAACCATCGGCACTCTGGCGCCACCGATGAACACAAAGAAGACGTACTCGTCCACCCTCGAAAATGAATCTGACCGCGCGGTCCCCTTTGGATTGATCGTCACGCTTGTCATCTGAACGCCGGCGTCAGGGAAGACCTGCTGCAGCAGCAGTCCCAGCCGCAGGTACTCCTTCTCGTCGATCGTGACGATGAGGACGGAGTTCTCCGGGTTGAGCAGTCGCCTGGCGAGCTTGAGTCGCCGCTCCATCATCGCGAGCCACTTGCTGTGCCGGTAGGCGTCGTCGCCGTCGACGTAGTCGTTGTTGTACTTCCAGTCGCGGGCGCCGGTGTTGTAGGGCGGGTCGATGTAGATGGCGTCGACCTTGCCCTCGTGGGTGTAGAGCAGCGCCTGGAGGGCGTGGTAGTTCTCGGCGTTGATCACCGTGTGGAAGGGCTTGTCGCCGCCGCGCTCGACGGTGCCGGTGGAGACCAGTCCGGGGTAGATCGAGTCGCGGAACTCGGCGACCACCACCAGGTCCGCGACGTCTATCGCCGCCGTCTCGGGCTCCGCGTCGGGTGAGGCGCGGCGTACCAGAGTCGCAGACCTGCCGCTGCCGGTGCGAGCGACCGAGGCAACCGTCCACATCCCCCGGTCGACGCTCGCCGGCGGTTGACCGCGCTCGGGAAGCACGCGCACCTTGTCACCGCGACGTACCGGACGGCCGGGAAGATCGACGGTCTCCGGCGTGTGCCGCTCGAAGTTGAGCCCGAAGGCGCGACGCGACTCCAGCGCCTTCACCTCGGCGCGAAGGTCCTCGGCGAGCGTGGGGTCGGACCGCTCGACCTGCCGCAGCAGGTCGCTCAGTCTCGACACCCGTTCCTCCCGATGGTCGAAGCGCAGTGGCGCCCATTGCAATGGGCACGGGTCGATCCTGCCAGAAGATGCGCATTGCAATGGGCAGACCGCACCATTTCGGGTCGGGAGGGTTGCCTACGTGCCTGGCCCGCCCCGCTCCGACGACTTCGCCCGCCTGGCGGAGCTCATCGGTCAGAAGGTCCGCGCCGGCAGGTTGCGCCTCGACCTCAGCCAGGAGGAGCTCGGTCATCGGGCCGGGATGGACCGCAAGTCGATCCAGAACATCGAGTACGGCCGGTCGAGCACGAAGGGCGCGGACGGACACTACGGCCCGGGCAACCCGAAGCTCGACGCCATCTGGGCGATCGCCAACGTGCTCGACCTGGAGCTGGCCTACCTCGTCGATCCGACTCGTCCGGTGGAGCCGGCGAGCGGTGAGCGCTGAGCGATGCGCGCGACGCTCGGGGTCACGGACAACGCGTGGGCGGCGTACCTGCGCGAGCACCGAGACGTCTACGAGGCGAACTTCTGGGTGCCGTCGGGTGGCTCGTTCCGGTCACTGAAGCCCGGAGAGCCATTCCTCTTCAAGACCAAGGCGCCCGATCGCAAGCTCGTCGGTGGCGGGTTCTTCGTGCACTTCTGGGAGCTGCGGATCAGCGAGGCGTGGGCGGCCTTCGGCGAGGGCAACGGCGTCGCCTCGGAGCGGGAGCTCCACGACCGGATCCAGGTCTACCGCGAGCGCACCAAGCGGCCCTTCCAGCCCGATCCGACCATCGGCTGCATCATCCTGCGAAACCTCTTCTTCGCGCCGCCGGGGCAGGAGTTCCCCCAGCCGCAGGACTGGGGGCGCTCGATCATGACCTGGAAGAACTACGACCTCGACAGCCCCGAGGGCGAGTACGTCGCGCACGTCTTCCGCAGCCTGCAGAGCGAGGCCCGCATCGACCGGGTGTGGGACGTCGATCTCGAGGCGGTCGACCTGGAGTCCGACCATCCCCGATACGGCGCACCGGTGCTGACCCGCAATCGGCTCGGCCAGGGCTCCTTCCGGGTCGCGGTGGCCGAGGCGTACCAGCGCCGGTGCGCGGTCACCGGGAGCCGCATCGTCCCGGCCCTGCAAGCCGCGCACATCAAGCCCTACGCGGACGGTGGCCGACACGTCGTACGGAACGGGCTCCTGCTGCGGTCCGACGTGCACAGCCTCTTCGACAAGGGCTACGTCGGCGTGGACGGTGCCTACCGGCTGCGCGTCAGCCCGCGACTACGCAGCGACTTCGGGAACGGCGCCGAGTTCTATCGGAGCGAGGCGCGCGGCGTCGTCATCAACCTCCCCGAGACCCGCCACGAGCAGCCGGATCCGGACGTGCTCGACTGGCACATGCGCCACGTGTTCCTCAGCGCGTGATCCACCGGCCGGAGGCCCGTGGGGTCGTCGACCGCCCGTGCGCGGGCGACGGAGAAGAGGTGCTCCCGGTGCGTCACCGAGCGCGGCTGCTGCGTGCCGCCGGTCTTCACGGTTTGGCGCCAAACCGGGCGTGGTGACCTGCCTGACCCGTTGGACTGAGCGGGTGTGGCTCCTCACATGCGTCGGTGGAACCTGTGGTCGCCGTTGGGCAGGGTTGTGCGTTGGTAGGTGGGGTCGTGGGCGCGGTGGTGGTGGAAGGAGCAGAGGAGGAGGGCGTTGTCGAGGTCGGTCGTGCCGCCTTGTGACCACGGGGTCTCGTGGTGGGCCTCGCACCAGGCGGCGGGGATGTCGCACCCATCGGTGCGGCAGTGTCGGTCGCGGATGGCGAGGGCCTTGCGCTGGGCTGGGGTGAACAGGCGTTGGGTGCGGCCGAGGTCGAGGACCCGGGACGTGCCGTCGAGGACCGCGGGGAGAATGCCGGCGGTGCAGGCCAGCCGGCGGGCCTCGCCGGCGGTGATGACTTCGCCGGTGCTGGTGGTGGCGAGACCGAGGCCGGTGCGGAGGGCGTCGTGGTCGATGGTGACGACCACGCTTGTGGCGTCGCCGCCGTGGATGGGGAGCCGACCGGGGTCGCGGTGTTCGAGGAGGGAGCAGAAGGCGTGGCCGAGCCTTACGTCGTAGGGGGTGGGCTCGCCGTCGCCGGTCGTGGTCTCGACACCGCTCGCTGCGCTCGCGGGCTCGACCACCGAGTGATCCCCGGTGGTCGAGCCGGGCCGAGGGACGAGGCCCGTGTCGAGACCACACCCACCGTCAGGTCCTTCGGTGGTCGAGCCGTGACCTTCGGTGGTCGAGCCGGGCCGAGGGACGAGGCCAGTGTCGAGACCACACCCACCATCGGGCCGGCGCGGGTTGAGGTAGGCGTGCAGGTGGGTGAGCAGTCGGGAGGCGACGAGGTCGGGGACCCGGGCGATCACCGAGGTGGTGCCGTCGCCGTGGCTCCTCGTGAAGAGTCGGGTCTTCTTCAACGCCTCGGTCTCCTCGGCTTCGAGGGCTATGCGCTCTTCTTCTTCGCCGAGGTCGGGGGCGACGACGTCGAGGACCCGTCGGGTCAGGATCCGCAGCTCGCGGGGCGGGTGGTCGGCGGCTTGGGCGACCAGGTGCTCCTCGGCCTTGGTCTTCAGGTTGGCGGGTACGTCGGTGGGGAGCTTGTCGAGTCCGGTGGCGATCACCTGCGCCTGCTCCAGGTTGACGTGGCCGCGGGCGAGCCCGTCGGCGAGAGCGGGGCGTTTGGTGGCCAACGCTCGCGCGAGGCGTTGCTCGCGGCGCGCGGTGGTCCGGTCGACCTGGCAGGTGGAGGTGAGCCAGGCCGCGACATCTCTGGCGCCGTCGGCTTCGGCGACGTCGCCGGACCCGGCGATCAGCCGGAGCTTCGCCGCCGACACTCTCGTTTCGAGACGGGTCAGCGCGACCAGGAGGTCGCGTTTGTCGGCGGTGCCGAGGTAGGTGGGGTCGAGGTCGAGCAGCACCCCGACCTTCTGGTCCATGCTCTCCAGCAGGCCGGCGACCAGCACCGAGCGGCGTTCGCATCCCGGGACCGCCCAGTCCGGGGCGGGCGGCAGCCCTCCCCCGGAGCGGGTGTCGTCGGTGTGGTCGCGCATGCGGTGGGGCCTCTCCCGAGGTCGGCGTGGACGAGCTTCTCAGGCTCGAACTTGAGTTCGATTCTACGCCGGGAGCCCTTATGCAGCAAGGGTTCTGAGCGTTTTCCACAGGTGCGTTTCGATCGTTTCGTGGTCTCGACTCGGGCCTCGTTCCTCGGCCCGGCTCGACCACCGAGAACGCAGGGCTCGACCACCGAGAACGCAGGGCTCGACCACCGAGAACGCAGGGCTCGACCACCGAGAATGCAGGGCTCGACCACCGAGAACGCAGGGCTCGACCACCGAGAAGACGGGGCTCGACCACCGAGAATGCAGGGCTCGACCACCGAGAAGACGGGGCTCGACCACCGAGAATGCAGGGCTCGACCACCGAGAAGACGGGGCTCGACCACCGAGAAGACGGGGCTCGACCACCGAGAACGCAGGGCTCGACCACCGAGAATGCGGGGCTCGACCACCGAAAAGGCACTCGACCACCGAGAAGACGGGTGGGGAGGGTCGGGGCAGGGAAGGTGGGTGCGGTGGGACTTTCGACAACGCGGTTGCGCCGTCGTTGGTTGCGACACTTGGCCGCGGCCGGCGGTCAGCTCACGGCACGCTCGGGTCGACCGAGAGTGTGCTCAGTCGCGGCGGCCGAGCACCTGGGCGACGTACCAGATGCCGTCGCTGCCGCGGACGGCACCGACGGCAACCAGGTCGTAGGTCCGATAGAGAAGGTTGGCACGGTGGCTGCGTGACCGCATCCAGCCCTCGCGGACCACCGCGGCGCCCGTGCCGAAGCCGTAGGCGACGTTCTCGCCGGCGCTCGTGAGGCCGCAGCGCCGCATGACCGAGCGCAGGTTCTGATGGGACAGTGCCCTCGCGTCGCGCATCCTGGCCGCCTGCCGGTCGGCGAAGCGTTGCAGGCAGCGGTCGGGGCGAAGGACGTCGCGACCCGAGCGCACCCGGACGGCGTTGGTGACGCTCACCGCCGCGTGCTGGTAGATCGCGGCGTCCCTGTCGTCGGCGCCGCTCGCCGAGGCGGGCGGCCCGAGGAGGGCGGCGAAGATGGTCAGGGGCAGGAGAAATAGCGTCGTCAAACGCAGGCTTGGGGGCGCCATGGGGCGAACGTAGTCCCGAAATCGCTGCCGTGGCACCCATTTCGGGTCTTGACATTCCCACCCAAGGCGGGTCCGAGCCGCTCAGTCAGCCGTCCATCGCGGCGTCGTCCGCCGCGGCCCGCACGACCTGAGAGCCGCCCATCGACGCACCGACCCCGACGACGCGCCGTACGCCGGCCGCCTGTCGGAGCCACGCGGCCGCCAGGTCGACCATCCGCCCGGCCTCGGTCTCGACACCTTGTCGGGGCGGTGCCGGGCCTTGGGCGGGTCACCCGTGTTGGCGCTCCCGCAGCAGGAGAGCCACGAGGCCGACAGTGACGCACGCTCCCGCGACGGTGAGCCGCATTCCCGTGCGGCACTCGATACTTCGAGATCGAAATATCAGAAACGCTGCCGGGCGTGGAGCAGCGCCGCATCGATCTCACCGAGGGTCGCGCGGGCCGCGGCCACGTCGCCGGCCGAGCCGAGCCGACGGTTGACGACGCGCATCACCCGCCGCATCACGGCGCGCCCGTCGTCCGCGAGCTCGCGCCCGCTCGGGGTCAGGCTGAACACCCAGCTGCGGCCGTCCTGGCCGTGGCGCGCCTTGGTGGCGTGGCCGGCACGCTCCATCGCCGACAGGTAGCCCGACATGGTGGCCGCCCGCACCCCGAGCACGTCCCGGAGCTGGCCGGGTGTCTGTGCGCCGCGCGCGAGCACGCTGTAGACGGCGTACTGGCTGGCGGTCAAACCGGTCTCCGCGAGCGCCGAGTCGAGGAGAGCGCCCACGTGCTGCTGGAGGACGAAGAGGTCGAGAGCGACATTCCCGCCTGGTACGTCGAGCACGAACGGCCGCTCGTGTGGCATCTCGGCTCCCTCCGGCCCAGGTCACGTCAGGCAGCACCCTAAACGCCCGGAGGCGGACGCCGAACGTCCGGACCTCACGCTAGCGTGGCGCGATGGACTTCGAGTTCGCCGGTGAGGTCATCGCCTGGCGTGGACCGTCGCCCTACCACTTCGTCCGGGTTCCGGAGGATCTCTGCGACGACCTGCGCGACCTCGCCACCGATGTCACCTACGGCTGGGGGATGATCCCGGTGATCGTCGTGGTCGAGGAGGTCGAGTTCGAGACATCCCTGTGGCCCAAGGACGGTGGCTACCTGCTTCCGCTCAAGGATCGCGTGCGCACGCCGGCCGGCCTCGAGGTCGGCAGCCCGGTGCGGGTCGGCTTCAGCGTGGCGACCCGCGACGGTCGCCCCGTCGACTAGTTGTGCGCCTTCGTGGCCGGTGGTTTCGAGTTGCCGCTCGTTCCTCGCGGCTCCTCAACCACCGGTGTGGCGCTCGTTCCTCGCGGCTCCTCAGCCGCCGGTGTGGCGGTCGTTCCTCGCGGCTCCTCAACCACCGGTGTGGCGCTCGTTCCTCGCGGCTTCTCAACCACCGGTGTGACGCCGGTCGGACTTGCCGCCCTTGTCCCAGCGGCCGCCGGGCTTGCCGGCGTACCCGCCTTCCCTGCCGCTCTTGTCGAAGGTGCGCCGTCCCGGCGGGCCGCTGTCGGGCCGGAGGTCGATCAGCTTGCCGGAGATGCGGGTGCTGCTCAGCCGGTCGAGCACATCGCCAGGAAGGTCGGCCGGCAGCTCGACGAGCGAGAAGTCGGGCTTGATCTGGATGTGCCCGAAGTCCTGTCGGCGCAGGCCGCCCTCGTTGGCGATGGCACCCACGATCTGGCGCGGCTCGACCTTGTGCCGTCGTCCGACGGCGATCCGGTAGGTCGCCAGGTCGCCGCCGCCGGAGCCCGCCTCGCGCCGCTGGCCGCGCTCCCGGGCGCCGGAGGACTTGTCGTCGCGTCGCTCGCGGGGGCGCTCGCGGTCGGGCTCCAGGAGCAGGGGGGTGTCGCCCTGCATCGCCATGGCGAGCGCCGCGGCGACGTCGACCTCGGGTACGTCGTACTCCTGCACGTAGTGGGAGACGACCTCGCGGAAGAAGCCGACCTTGGGGGAGGCGAGCGCGGCGGTGATCTGGTCGTCGAAGCGCGCAAGGCGCGTGACGTTGACCTCGTCGGCCGACGGCATCGTCATCTCGACGAGCTTCTTGCGGGTGAACTTCTCGATGTGCTTGAGCAGGTAGCGCTCGCGCGGGGTCACGAACGAGATCGCGGCGCCGCTGCGGCCCGCGCGGCCGGTGCGGCCGATCCGGTGCACGTAGGACTCGGCGTCGGTGGGGATGTCGTAGTTGACGACGTGGCTGATCCGTTCGACGTCGAGGCCGCGGGCGGCGACGTCGGTGGCGACGAGGATGTCGAGCTTGCCCGAGCGCAGCCGGCCGACGGTCCGCTCCCGCTGGGCCTGCGCCACATCGCCGTTGAGGGGCTCGGCGGAGTAGCCGCGAGCGCGGAGCTTCTCCGCGAGCGTCTCGGTCTCGTTCTTCGTGCGGACGAAGACGATCATCCCGTCGAAGTTCTCGACCTCGAGGATGCGCGTCAACGCGTCGACCTTCTGCGGATAGCCCACGATCAGGTAGCGCTGGGAGATGTTGTCGGCCGTGGTCGTCGTCGACTTGACGGTGATCTCGACCGGCGACGTGAGGTACTTCTCCGACAGTCGGCGAATCGCCTGCGGCATCGTCGCGGAGAACAGCGCGACCTGCTTGTCGGCGGGGGTCTCGGCCAGGATCGTCTCGACGTCCTCTGCGAAGCCCATGTTGAGCATCTCGTCGGCCTCGTCGAGCACCAGGTAGCGCAGCTCGGACAGGTCGAGCGTGCCCTTCTCCAGGTGGTCCATGATGCGGCCGGGGGTGCCGACGACCACGTGGACGCCGCGGCGCAGCGCCGAGAGCTGTACGCCGTACCCCTGGCCGCCGTAGACGGGCAGGACGTGGATGCCGCGCAGGCCGGCGGCGTACCTCTCGAACGCCTCGCACACCTGCAGCGCGAGCTCTCGGGTGGGCGCCAGCACGAGGGCCTGTGGCGCCTTCTGTCGCCCGCTCTCATGGTTGCCGGCGATCCGCTGCAGGATCGGCAGCGCGAAGGCGGCCGTCTTGCCGGTGCCGGTCTGAGCGAGGCCGACGACGTCGTGGCCCTCGAGCAGGAGCGGGATGGTCTCGGCCTGGATCGGCGAGGGCGTCTCGTAGCCGACGTCCCGGATCGCCGTCAGCACCCCACCCTCGAGGCCGAGGTCGGCGAAGGTCGTGGCGGGCGTCTCGGGCTCGACCGGCTGTGCGCCTGGATGGTCCTCCAGCCGATCAGTGGAGGGGCTTGCGGGGTCGCTGCTCACCACCCAACGGTAGTGCGCCACGACAGGCCGGAGCGATTCGCGGAAGGTTTTCGCGGGAAGTTTCTGGTCGGGTGTCGCGTCGGCCCTACGCCGCTCGTGGAAGGGGTGACAGCATCGACCACACCCGGTGGCTCTTCTGACCGGGGTACCCGAGAGGACGGTGCCATGACCGCCAAGATCGCCGTACACGAGTTCATCTCCGCCGACGGGGTCTTCGAGAGCCCGAGCTGGACCTTCGAGTTCGGCTTCACCGACGCGATGGGCGAGACCCTGGGTGAGATCACCGGGCGTTCCGGAGTGATCCTCCTCGGTCGGCACACCCATGAGATGTTCGCCCCGGCCTGGCGCGACCGCACTGTCGAGGACGACCCGGGCGCGCCCTTCTTCAACGAGACCGAGAAGCTCGTCGTGGGCTCGCAGCCATCTGCCGAGGAGTGGGCCAACACCACCGAGTTCGGCACTTATGACGCGGAGAGGATCCGCCGCCTCAAGGAGGAGCGCGACGACACCATCTTCATCTCCGGCAGCGGGCAGCTGGTCCGGGCCGTCCTCGCCGACGGGCTCGTCGACGAGCTGCACCTCTTCGTCTACCCGATCGCGCTCGGCTCCGGCGAGCGCTTCTGGCGCGAGGGCGGGAGCACCAGGCTGCAGCTCAACGGCTCCGACGTCTACGACAACGGTGTCGTGCACCTCAACTACGGCCCCGCGGCCTGACGCTCGCGGTCGTCTCCGTGCCCCGATCGCCGAATCCCTTCAGGTCGTCAATTAACCTCGGGATCCACAGGCAACGGCACGAGGGCGACCAGGACGACAGGACCTCACCGAATGACTCGCATCCTGCTCAGGGCAGGCAAGGACCCCTGGCTCGGGCTCGGGCCGAAGGAGACGCTTGCCCGTGGCGTGCTCGGCGGCAACAGCGGCAACCTGCTCTTCGCCGAGGCCGTTCACCGCGGGCTCTCGGTGTCCGGGACCGACGTGGTCGCCAACCGGTACGCCGGCGAGCGTCAGACGCTGAGCGAGGATCGGGTGGCCGAGATCAACGAAGGGTACGACGCGTTCGTCGTACCCCTCGCCAACGCCTTCCGCCCCTCCTTCGTCGACAACCTCGACCGGCTGACGAGCCTCATCCGCAGGCTGGACATGCCCGTCGTCGTCGTGGGTGTCGGGGTCCAAGGAGGCCCCAACGTCACCGAGCTCCACGAGCGGGTACGCGGGTCCGCTCGCGCCTTCCTCACCGCGGTGCTCGACCGGTCCGCGAAGGTCGGCGTACGCGGCGAGGTGACGCGTCGCTGCCTGGCCGCGCTGGGCTTCGGCGACGAGCACGTCGACGTCATCGGCTGCCCGTCCCTCTTGGGCGCCGACGAGGTCGACGTGATCAAGAGACGCTCGGAGCTCGACACCGACAGCCCGATCGCGGTCAACGTGACCAACTCGCAGCCCGCCGCCGGCCGGATCGCCGATCGGGCGGCGAGCCGCTATCCACGACTCACCTACGTCCCGCAGAGCGTCGACGAGCTCAGGCTGCTCATCGGCGAACCGCCGCCGTCGCGACCCGGCAAGGACACGAGGGCCCTTATCGGGACCGACCACCAGCTCTACCGCGAGGGCAGGGTGCGCTACTTCCTCGACGCGCGGACCTGGCACGACTTCATGAGCACGCAGCAGTTCGCGTTCGGGACCCGCATCCACGGCAATATCGCCGCCCTGTCGGTCGGCACGCCTGCCTACCTGCTGGCCATCGATGCCCGCACGCTCGAGATCGCCGAATATCACGGCATCCCCCACGAGTCGCTGGCCGGCGTCGCCGACGACGTGGATCCGGCGGAGCTCTACGACCGCGCCGACTTCTCGGCGTTCAACGCGCGACGACCCGAGAACTTCGACCGATACCTGCGCTTCCTCCGGTCCAACGGCCTCGCGCACAGGCACCTGCCCGGTGACAACCCCGACTACGACGGCCGCCTGGCGAACGCGCAGTTGCCGCCGGCGGTCCGTCCACGGGGCGCCGAACGAGCAGACACCGTGACCGAGCAGATCGAGATGAGCGAGCACCAGACCCTGGCCGTCCTCCGCTCGACCCCCGACGTCCTCGAGGTCGAGGCAACGTGGACACCCGGAGGCACGGTGCCCAGGACCCACTGGCACCCCTCGCAGACGGAGAGGTTCGAGGTGCTCGAGGGCGAGCTCACCGTGCTGGCGGGCGACGCCACCCGGGTGTACGCCGCGGGCGAGTCCTTCGAGGTGCCGCCCCGCACCGCCCACGCGATGTGGAACGCCGGCGCTGCCGACTGCCGCGCCTCCTGGCGGGTCACACCGGCCTTGGGCACGCTCGAGATGTTCCGCACCATCGACCGCGCCCGACGAAGTCGAGCGAGGAACGAGCGTGCGACCGAGGGCGCGAATCGGGACCGCGGCCTCAACCCGCTGAAGGGGGTCGCCATGCTCGTCCGCTTCCGGCGGGAGTTCCGGCTGGGTCGTCCTCGCTGAATGACCGCGCGTTGAGAATCGACTCCGGGGTCACCGCTTCATCTCGCGGAACCAGGCCGCCCGGTCGCGGGGATCGATGCCGGCACGGCGACGGCCCGGCGGCCGCGAAGCGGTCACGGGGGCGTGGTGGTCGAGCCGGGTGACGAGCACGCCCTCCCCGCTGGTGAGGTCGGGAAGCCGGGCGGCGAGCTCGGGCACAGCGGCCGACGGCAGGTGTCCTTCGAGGCCCAGGTAGCCGACGAGCGGGCGAGTGTCGAGCACCGTCCCGCCGAGCCGGCCCAGCAGCGCCGCGAGGGCGGCGTACGACGCGTCGGGCAGCTCCAGGTCGAAGCGCTCGACGGGCTCGCAGACGCTCGTGCCGGCCTCGTCCAGGGCGGCCATGACGACGACCTGCGACAGCAGCCGGAAGTCGGCCGCCACGGTCGAGATCGACTTGTCGAACCTCTGGTGCGGCTTGCTCTGTCGCGGGCAGTACTGCGACGACGTCATCGTGACCACGCAGTCGGTGACGGCCCAGCCGTGCCGGCCCTGGCGGAGTGCCGCACGCACGCCCTCCTCGGTCGCCGCGACGAACGCGGGCGGCAGGTTGCCGCGCTCGACACCGGGCGAGAACCCGACTCGGTGACCGCCCGGTGCCGAGTCGATCCGGAGCCCGACGCCGGCGAGGTAGGGATTGCCGTTCTCGCCGATCCGGTCGGTGGCGGCTCCGCTGCCGCGGACCCGCTCGATGCACACCACGGTCGTGTCGAGGAAGCGCGCCCGCACGCCGTACCGGTCGGCGAGCATCGCCGCGATCGTCTCCTTCTGCACCTCGCCGTGCAGGCTGACCGCGGCCTCCCCGGCGCTCTCGTCGATGCGCAGGTCGATGAGCGGGTCCTCGTCGGCGAGGTCGGCGAGGCCGGCGAAGAGGGCGCCCCGCTGCCGCGGGTCCTCGGGCTCGACCAGCGCCTGGAGGGTGGCGGGTGGGAAGCGGTGAGTACGGCGCTCGGGCGGCCGGCCGATCGTGTCGCCGATGCGGGCGGCAGGCCCGCGGATCACGGCGATCACCCCGGCTCCCACCGTCCGCGTCGGCCGCGGTCCTCCGGGTGCGCTCACCGACAGCTCGGTCACGGGTGTCGGTCGGCCACCGCCGACGGTGACACGGTCGCGGAGGCCCAAGCTGCCACCCCACATCCGCACCCACGCCCGCCGCCCCCGCTCGTCGCGGTCGACCGCGAAGACCGTCCCTGAGGGTGAGGTGGTCTCGACACCGCTCGCTGCGCTCGCGGGCTCGACCACCGAGGAGAGTGCGTCGCTCGCGGGCTCGACCACCGAGAAGCCCTCGTTGGTCGAGCCGTCGCGAGGTACGGGCGACGAGCAGCCTTCGTTGGTCGAGCCGTCGCGAGGTACGGGCGACGTGTCGAGACCACACGAGTCGAGACCACTCGGCCGCAGCAGGCTCACGACCGCCTCCGACAGCTCGGCCACGCCGGCGCCGGTGATCGCCGAACCGCAGAGCAGCGGGAAGACCGCACCCCGGCGTACGCCGCGGCGCAGCGCTCGCCGGACCTCGCCCGCGGGCGTCGGCCGGCCGTCGACCCAACGCGCGAGCAGCCGGTCGTCGCCCTCGGCGACGGACTCGATCACCGAGTCGTCGGTCAACGGGAGGGCGCGTACGGTCGCCTCGCGACGGCCGGCCCCGGTGACCGCCGTGAGCGGGACGACCGAGCCGGTGAGGCGCCGACGCACCTGCCCGACGACCCGGTCGACGTCCGCGCCGCCGCGGTCGACCTTGTTGACGAAGAGCAGGGTCGGCACGCCGAGCCGGCGGAGCGCGCGCCAGATGACGACGGTCTGCGGCTGCACGCCCTCGACGGCGGAGAGCACGAGCACCGCGGCGTCGAGCACGGTGAGCGAGCGCTCGACCTCGGCGATGAAGTCGGGATGGCCGGGCGTGTCGAGCAGGTTGACGGTCACCTCGCCCGCGGGTATGCGCAGCGGGAAGGTCGTCACCGCCGCGCGGATGGTGATGCCGCGCCGGCGTTCGAGGTCCAGGGAGTCGGTGCGGGTCGTGCCCGCGTCGACGCTGCCGAGGGTGTCGGTGACGCCCGCCGCGAACAGCAGGCGCTCGGTCAGGCTGGTCTTGCCGGCGTCAACATGCGCGACGATGCCCAGGTTGAGGTGAGTGGGGTGCAAGGGACGGCTCCACGACGAGTCGGATCAGGGGTCGGGGCGTCGTGGCTGCGCGCACCATGGTCTCCTCTGTTCGCGCCGCGTCCGGCGGCTCGGTCGTGGCTGGTCGCCTCTGATGGTCGTACGGCGAGCGGCCTCGCGTCGACCGGTTTCGTCTGGGCGCGGAGCGGTGAAGCTGCGCATGCCCGAGAAGCACTCACGGCGATAAGTACAAACGTAGGTTTGTGCTAGGGTCACCCGCAGCCCCCACCGCGAGGAGCCCCGTGACGACCGACCCCGTCCCCGACCTGGACCAGACCCTCCGCGCCCTGGCCGATCCGAATCGCCGAGCGATCCTGGCCGCGGTCCGCTCCGGCCCGCGCTCGGTGGGGCAGATCGCCGAAGCGGTCGGCCTGTCCCAGCAGGCGACGTCCCATCACCTGGGGGTGCTGCGCGCCGCCGGGCTCGCCAGCGGCACCCGCGCGGGCACCCGCCACCTGTTCGCCGTCGACACCGACGGTGTCGCCGCCGTGCGCGGCTACCTCGACGACTTCTGGCCGAGCAGGCTCGCTGCGCTCAAGGCGGCGGTCGAGTCCCGCGCCCGTGCGGACGAGGACGGCGACGTCGATGGCTGAGTACGCGACCTCCATCGAGATCGATGCCGCGCCCGGCGAGGTCTTCGACTTCCTGGTGACCGAGTCAGGGATGACCGCGTGGATGGGACAGCACGCCACGCTCGACCCGCGTGCGGGCGGCGAGTTCGCCGTCGACATCGCCGGCTACCCGGTTCGCGGTCACTACCTCGAGGTCGAGCGGCCGGGCCGGGTGGTCGTCTCCTGGGGCTTCGCGGGCAGCCCCGACCTTCCGCCCGGAGCGTCGACCGTGGAGTTCACGCTCACGCCGACCACCCACGGCACCCGCGTCGACCTCTTGCACTCCGACCTGCCGGACGCCCAGCTCGACGGGCACGCCGACGGCTGGACCCACTTCCTGCCCCGGCTTCGCGTCGCCGCGAGCGGCGGCGAGGCCGGCCACGACGACTGGGTGCCGCTCGAGGCACGCATCGACGCGACCCGACCATCAGAGAAGCGACCATCAGAGAAGAAGGAGTCCTCATGACCACGGCATCCGCCTCCACCGCACTCGACATCGTCTCGGACTACCACCGGGCATGGACCGGCGGCGACGTCGACCGCGCAATGGATCTGGTCGCCGACGACATCGTGTGTCGCGCCCCGGGCGGCGACCTCGTCGGCAAGGACGCCTACCGCGAGTTCCTGGCCGGCTTCGCGCCGAGCCTGACCGGCCTGACCGACATCGGGCGCTTCGCCGACGGCGATCGGGTGGCGCTGTTCTACTACCCGCACACCGCGGCGACCACCACGGCGCCCGCCGCCGAGTGCTTCACCGTCCGCGGTGGAGTGATCACGGAGAATGTCCTGCTCTTCGACCGGCTGTCCTTCGGTCCTCCGAGCCAGCAGTAGCGGGTGCGGGCTATGGTCGATCAGATGCCGCTGGCCGACCGCGTCCGTGACGCGCTGGCCAGCGAGCCGTCCACCCGCACGATCTCGATGTTCGGCGGGCTGTCGTTCATGGTGAACGACAAGATGGTGGTGGCCGTCGACCGCGACGGCGGCCTGCTGGTCCGCGTCGATCCGGCGCGCCACGACGAACTGGTCGGGCGTCCCGGCGCGGCGCAGGCGGAGATGGGTGCCGGCCGCACCATGGGACCTGGCTGGATCTCCGTCGCGGTGGACGCACTCGCCACCGACGACGAGCTCTCCTTCTGGATGGACGTGGCGCTCGACTACCACGATCGTGCGGGCCCGAGGGGGTCTTCTTGACGGAGTCTGATTGACGGAGTCTGCTTGACTGGCCGGATGGACCGGAAGGCCCCCCGTCTGACCGCCACCTCGATCACGATCATGGCCCCGGATCCGCAGGCGCTGGCGGACTTCTACGCCCGGCTGCTCGGCGAGGAGGTCGCCGACCGCGACCCGGGCTGGGCGCAGGTCCGCACCGAGCGGATGACCCTCACGTCGAGCTCCAGCAGCAGTGGAGCACCCCGGTCTGGCCGGCGGCGGCCGGGCGACAGCGGTCCACGCAGCACCTCGACCTCCGGGTCGACGACCTCGACGAAGCGGAGGCATGGGCCGTCGACTGCGGCGCGACGCGGGCCGCCGCGCAGCCTCAGGACGACGTGAGGGTGATGCTCGATCCCGCCGGCCATCCCTTCTGTCTGTTCGCCGCCTCCGGCTGAGCTCGGGGGCGACCGCGCGGCCCTCCGGGCACGTTTGACGGGGTCACGCCGACCCGGACATGATGGGTTACCGGTAAGCGATTACTCAGGGCTTGGAGGCATGAATGCGCGTCATCATGGTCGGGTGCGGCCGGATCGCCCAGATCGCCCATCTTCCGGCCCTGCACCGGATCGAGGACGCCGAGCTCGCCGCGGTGGTCGACCCGAGTGTCGAGCTCGGGGCGCGGGTCGCCGGCAGGTGGGGAGGCGCTCCCAGCTTCGTGGAGCTCGGCGCCGCGGTCGCCGCCGTCGAGGCGGAGGCTGTCGTCCTCGCCGTGCCCGACCGGATGCACGCCAACCTGGCCGCCGAGGCGATGGCGGCCGGACTCGACGTCCTCGTCGAGAAGCCGATCGCCGGATCCCTCGAGGACGCCCGCGAGATGGAGCGCCTGGCGGCCGAGTCGGGACGGGTGCTTCGCGTCGGCCACATGCGGCGCCACGATCCGGGCGTGATGGCCGCCCGGCGCCTCGTGGCCGAGAGCATCGGCGAGGTGGTGTCCTTCTCGGCGTGGTACCGGCCGTCGATCTTCGACACCGACGAGTTCTGGGCACCGATCATCACCGACCCGGCGGTCACGACCCTCGAGCGCTCCTTCAAGAGCGACAAGGACCGCTACTGGCCCTTCACCTACAGCTCCCACCTCTGGGACACGGTGCGCTACGTCCTGGGTGACGTGGCGTCGGTGTCGACCCTCTTCCACCGGGTCGACCAGAGTGCCTCCTGGCAGTCCGTCGTACGGCTCTCGAGCGGCGCCGTGGGCACGGCCGATCTCACCTGCTACGAGCACGGGGACGGCGGCGAGGGCGTTGACATCCGTGGGACGACGGGGACGGTGACCCTGAGCCTGCACAACCCGTTCCTGTGGCGGGCGGCCGACGTCGCGCTCGAGAGCGACGCAGACCGAACGACGCACTCGTCGCCGTTGACCTACGCGAACGCCTACGAGCGGCAGCTGCGGAGCTTCGCCCTGGACTCCCGAGGCGGGGGCGGCTCCGGCGAGGACTGGGGGACCGGCGCGACACCGGCGGACGGCGTCGCCGCGGTCCGTCTCATCGAGGCGATGCAGCGGGCCGTGGACACCGGGTCGCCGGTGGAGCTCTGAGATGCGACTCGGGGCGTTCGCCCGGATCTGGCAGCGTGACTCGGCGGCGGAGATCGCCGCGGCGATGGCGCATCAGGGCCTCACGGTGGCCCAGTGGAACTTCTCCGCGCTCGGTCAGCCCACGGTCACCGCCGATCGACGCCCGGAGGACCTCCGGCGGGTTCGCGAGGCCTTCGACGCCGTGGGCATCGAGGCCTGGGGCCTGTCGGCGAGCTTCAACCTGATCGAGCCCGATCTCGAGGCCAGGGCGGAGCTGGTCCGGGGTGTGTGCCACATGATCGGCATCGCGAGCGAGCTCGGCGCGACGGCGGTCACCCTGCTCACCGGCTCGCGCAGCGCCGACGGCTACTCCTTCGACCCCCGCAACCGGGAGAAGCAGAGCTGGACCGAGATGTTGCGCAGCCTCGAGCCGATCCTGGATGCGGCCTCCGGGACGGGGATGCTCGTGGGCATCGAGCCCGAGGGCGGCAACGTCGTCATCGACGCCGAGCACGGTCTCGCCCTGTTCGAGGAGTTCGGCGACGATGCGCCGATCGGCTTCATCATCGACCCGTGGAACCTCGTCGAGGGCGACCTCAACCCCGGCGCACGGCATCGGTCCGCGGACACGGTCGTCAATGAGGCCTTCGACCTGCTCGGTCCTCGTGCGATCTGCCTGCAGGCGAAGGATCCACTCGAGCAGCAGAGCTCCTCGTTCGGTCTCGACTACGGCCAGGTGGGACGGCTGCACCGCGCGCACACGCCGGACATCCCCGTCGTCATCCAGGACGTCGACGAGGCCAGCATGCCGCGCGCGATCTCGTTCCTCCGGTCGGCCTGGGCGTAGTCGCCGCTCACTCCGCCGGTGGCTCGTCGCGCCAACGGTCGAGCAGCTCCGTGGCGACGGCCAGGTCCTCCCAGGACATCCCGCAGCTCTTGAAGACGCGCGGCCGGTCGTAGTCGATGTCGGTCGCGCCGAGCTGGTCGAGGGTCCTCAGGTCGTCGACCGCGATCGATCCGGACAGCAGCGCCTGGTGTACGTCGCCGGCCTCGGTCAGCGCGGTCTCGATGGACTCCACGAAGACGGTGGATCGCGCGAGGAGCCGCTCATCGAGCTCCCGGGCGCTGAGCCGGTAGCTGCCGACCGCGGCCACGACCGCCGTCGGCTTGACGACGTCGCTGTCGAAGAGCGGGTCCTGTGCGGCGGTACAGCAGACGATCACGTCCGCCCGGGCGATGTCGGCCGGCGTCCCCGCCCGGACGGGTCGAGCCGATCCCGCGAACTCGTCCGCGAGCTCCGCGGCCTTGACGGCGTCCCTGCCCACGACGGTGTACTCGGAGAAGCGCCCGAGCTCGAGGAACGTCCGCAGATGCTCCCTGGCCTGGGTGCCGGTGCCGATGACCACGACCCGCTCGGCGGCCGGATGGGCGAGCCTCTCGAGAGCGACGGCCGTCACCGCCGGTGTCCGGACCGAGGTCAGCGCCGTGCCGTCGATCACCGCGCTCAGCGTGGCGAGCTCGGGATCGATGACGAAGTAGGTGCCGGTGATCGCCGGCCGCGACGAGGTCGGGGCGGGGAGTGCCGAGAGCACCTTGATGCCCAGCCACTCGGGGCTGGCGAACGGCATCAGGAGGAAGGATCCCTGCCCGGTGGGTGCCTCGAACACCGTACGGCGCGCCGGGTCCGTCGCGGCCAGGCCGGAGGCGATCGCATCCCTGAGCGCCCCGACCGCGCTCGCCGGGGGGAGCAGGCGCCGGACGGTCTCCTCGTCGATGACCGGGATGGATCGCTGGCGGGTGGTGCTGGGCATGAAGTCTCCCTGGGGGTTCCGGCCTCATTATCGGTAGCCGGTTACCGATTATTGCGCACCGAGCCGCACCCCGGGAAGACGCCGAGGCCTCGCACTCGGGATCGGCAGAGGAATCGGGGGTGCCGTTCGCGGACCGCTCAGGATGCCCAGTCGCCGCGGATGTGCGCCAGGTGCCGTGTCATCGCCGACTCCGCGGCGTCGGGGTCCCCGCTCTGGATCGCGTCCAGGATCTCGACGTGCTCCTGGCCCGACGTCTCCAGCTTGCCCGACTCCGCGAGTGCCTGGATGCCGTACAGCCTGGTCTGGTCGCGGAGGTTCTCGACGATCCGGCTCAACCGGCCGTTGCCGAGGGGGCGCAACAGGCTCAGGTGGAACTGTCGGTCGGTGTCGAGGAACTCCCTCAGCTCCCCCTTCTGAGCATGCCCGACGGTGCGCAGCGCGATCTCGCGCGAGGACTCGACGTCGATCCCACGCTCGGTGAGCTCGCGCATCGCTCGCGCCTCGAGCCACAGCCGTACCTCGTAGATCTCGTCGAGGTCGTGGTCGCTCATCGGGACGACGCGGAAGCCGCGATTGCGGACGACCTCGAGGATGCCCTGGGAGACGAGCTCGAGCATCGCCTCGCGGACCGGAGAGTTGGAGACCTTGAGCTCACTCGCCATCGCCGCCGCGGAGATGATGTCGCCGGACTTGTACTCGCCGGCCACGAGGGCCTGGCGGATCAGAGCGAGGGTCTGCTCGCGGAGGTTCTCGACCTGCATGGACCTACCTTCTACCGTGAATCGGTGCTTGACACGCAACTATGGTGTGACAAACTGTAGCCGGTTAGCGGTAATCGATCACTAAGGACGGCTGTGGCCCAGACTCCCGACGACTCCCGCTCCTGGCTGAGGTCACTCGCCGGGCGGCCACGGAGCGTCGCGACCGTCGGCGACAACTGCGTCGACATCTACCGCTCAAGCGGTCGCACGGTCGTCGGAGGCAACGCGGTGAACGTCGCCATCGACCTGGCCCACGCCGGCCTTCCAGCCACGTTCTTCGGGCGCGTCGGTGCCGACGAGGACGGCCGCCGCATCGCGACGACGCTGCTGAAGGCCGGTGCCGCCTCACGCGAGACCGTCACCGACGCACCCACCTGCCGTGCGTTCCTGGAGGTCGCGGAGGACGGGACGACGACCCTGGTGGGCACCGAGGGCAACTGCGACTACGCGCGCCTCGACGAGCCGGAGCTGGCCGCGCTCGAGGGCTTCGGCATCGTCTACATGAAAGGCGTGGCGGAGGCGGACGCCGCCATCGCTGCGCTCCGCGTCCGAGGCGTCGTCACCGCCTACGACTACTCGACCTTCCACGAGGAGACCGGTACGGCGGCGGCGGACATCGCCATCTACTCCGTCGAGGACGACGACTTGGACGGCATCCTCACCCTGCTGCGACGCGCCGCGAGCCGGGGCGCCCGACTGGCGATAGCCACCCGAGGGAGCCAGGGTGCGGTCGGGCTGTTCGACGGTGAGGTGATCGAGACCCCGGCCCATGCCGTCGAGGTCGTCGACACGATCGGCGCCGGCGACGCGTTCGCCGCCGCTCTCCTCGCCGCCCTCCTCGACGGCGAACCGGTTCTCGAGGCCCTCCGCGCCGGCGCCCGGGAGGGCTCGCTCACCTGCACCTTCGAGGGTGCCTGGCGCAGCCCGGCACTGAACGAGGCGCTGGGATGAGACCCGAGGCCGGGACGCCGGTGCTGGAGGCCCACGGGATCTCCAAGGTCTACGGGACCGTCACGGCGCTCCGCTCGGCCTCGATCTCCGTGCGACCCCGCGAGATCCATGCACTCATCGGCGACAACGGCGCCGGCAAGTCGTCCTTCATCAAGGTCCTGTCCGGTGCGGTGACCCCGGACGGGGGGACCATCACCGTCGAGGGCCGGCCGGTGCGCATGGCCTCGCCCACGGCCGCCAAGGCGCTGGGCATCGAGACCGTCTATCAGGACCTGGCCCTCGCCGACAGTCTCGACGCCCCGCAGAACGTCTATCTCGGTCGCGAGCTCATGAGGCCGGGTCTCGCGGGAATGCTCGGCTTCTACGACCGTCCGCGGATGCGGGAGACGACACGAAAGCACCTCGCGGACCTCGGCATCTCCCTGCCGTCGATCGACGCCCCGGTGGGGCGCTTCTCAGGAGGTCAGCGGCAGGCCGTCGCGGTGGCCAGGGCGGCGGTCTGGGCCACGCGTCTCATCATCCTCGACGAGGCGATGGCCGCCTTGGGTCATGTGCAGACGGCTCACGTCCTCGACCTGGTCCGTCGTACCAAGGAGGAGCTCGGCCTGTCCGTCGTCCTCATCTCCCACAACATGCCCGAGGTCCTCCGCGTCGCCGATCGCATCACCGTGCTCCGCCTGGGCGAGTCGGTGCTCACCGTCGCCGCCAAGGACGCCGACACCGACCTGCTGGTGGCGGCGATGACGGGGAGCCTCGCCAGGGACGCCGAGAGCGGTGGTGGCGGATGACCCTCGACACGAGACCGGCGGCGGCCACCTCGGCCAAACGGTTCGGCACCTGGGCGAGCCGGGCGGGTGAGCTGTGGATCCTCGGCATCCTCGGTGCCCTCTTCCTCTTCTTCACCGTCGCCACCGGCGGCGTCTTCGCCTCGCCGGAGAACCTCAGCGACATGGTGCTGAACACCACGTCCATCCTCATCCTCGCGGCGAGCCAGACCATCGTCCTGATCGCGGCCGGCATCGACCTGTCGATCGGCGCGCTCATCGTCTTCTGCTCCGTCGCGGCCGCGACGTTCTTCCGTGACCTGGCCGGTCCCGCCGCCGACGGATATCCCTCCCTGCTCTTCGCCGTCGTGGTGTCCACGGTCGTCACCCTCCTGCTCGGCACCGCCTGGGGCTTCCTGAACGGCTATCTGGTGGCCCGTTGGCGCATCCCGGCCTTCATCGTCACGCTGGGGACGCTCGGGATGTCCCTCGGGCTGGCTCAGGTGTGGACGGGCGGCCTCAACATCACGGGGGTGCCGACACCGATCCAGGAGGGGTTCACCCAGACCCGGCTGCTCGGGTTCATCCCATGGCCGGTGGCGATCACGGTGGTCTTCGTCGCCTGGGCGTGGATCCTGCTCCACCACACGCGCTTCGGCATGCGGACGTTCGCGCTGGGCTCCAACCCGGAGTCGCTGCGCCGTGCGGGCGTCAGCGTCGTACGCCACAACATCTGGGTGTACACGATCGCAGGAACGGCCGCGGGCCTGGTGGCGGTGATGGAGGTGGCGCGGTTCTCGACGGTGTCGTTGATGTCCAACACCCAGACCAACCTCAACGCGATCGCGGCCGTGGTGATCGGCGGGACCAGCCTCTTCGGCGGCTACGGGCGAATGCTCGGCACCGTGGTGGGTGCGTTCATCCCCGCGGTCCTGCGCAACGGCTTCGTGCTGATGGGCATCCAGCCCTACTGGCAGACCTTCGTGCTCGGCGCGGTCCTGATCCTGGCGGTGTGGGTCGACCAGCTGCGGCGAGGCTCGATCTCACTGGGTCGACCGGGCTAGCGCCGGCCTAGCGCCTGTCTCGGACAAGAGAGACAACTCACGCACCAACCAACCAACGAACAGGAGCAGTCGATGAAGATGCAGCGTGGTCGCGCCATGGTGGCCGTCGTCGCGGCGTTCGCGACCTCGGGGTTGGCGGCGTGCTCGTCCTCGGGGTCGGACGCGTCGTCGGCCGGCGGAGGCGGCGACGAGTACAAGGTCGCGTTCGTCACCGGACAGATCAACGATCCGTTCTATGTCTTGATGCAGCAGGGCGCCGAGGAGAAGGCGGACGAGCTGGGCGTCGACCTCGACTACCAGGGAGCGACCGTCTGGGACCCTTCCCAGCAGATCCCCATCTTCGACTCGGTCCGGGCGACCGGGCCCGACTTCCTGATCGCCGTACCGGTCGAGCAGACGGCCCTGCTCGGCGCGGTTCAGGCCTACACCGGCGATGACATCCCGGTGATGACCGTCGACACCGACCTGGCCGAGAAGTCCGCCCGGCTGGTCAACATCAGCTCCGACAACCTCGCCGGCGGTGAGCTCGCGGCCAAGACCCTCGCCGAGAAGCTCGACGGCAAGGGCAAGGTCACGATCCTCTGCTACCAGCCCGGCATCACCGTCAATGACGAGCGGCTGCGCGGGTTCGAGAGCGAGATCGCCAAGCACGAGGACATCGAGTACGTCGGGCCGCAGCTCATGCAGGGTGCCGACCCGACGGAGTCCACGCGCTACTTCAATGCGGTGATGCAGAAGCATCCGGACCTCACCGGCGTCGCGACCTGCGCCAACGTGGCATCCGCGGGCGTCGTCTCCGCGATGAAGGAGAAGGGCCTGGTCGGCAAGGTGACCCTCGTCGGGTTCGACATCGACCAGGACCTGCTCGCCGGCGTCAAGGACGGGTCGATCTCGGCGCTGATCGTCCAGCAGACCGCCAAGATGGGCGCCGACGCCGTGCAGTGGGCCTACGACTACCTCGCCGGCAACGAGCCCCCCGAGGAGGACGTGCGGCTCGACTTCAGCGTCATCGATGAGACCAACGCCGACACTCCGGAGACGGAGGAGCTCGTCGGCGACTAGCCGGGTGGGCCGGCGGTCCCCCGTGCGGCCGGCCCACCCGTACCACGCCCGTTCTAGAGTCGGGCAGCCACACCGAACCCGCTTGCTACCCAAGGGAGCACAGATGTCCGCCTCCGGTCTCACGCCGGGTCTCGAGATCGACCTCGTCGAGGGCTCGGGGGAGCCGGTCCTCGCCGGGACCATCGAGTACACTCGTCGCGGCCACCGGCTGAGTCAGGGCCTCCGCGAGGTCGCGGCGGACCCGAACAACCTGGCCGACGACGTCGTCCAGTACTGGACCGTCGTCGAGGTGAACGACGGGCGCGATCCCAGCCTCCGCGAGGCGCCGCTCGCCTACTCGCTGACCTACCTGTCGGACCGCCCGATGGGGTGGGAGCGAGCGAAGACCCACGGACACGTCCACACCCCCGGGCGGACCGACCGACCAGACCCCGAGGTCTACGAGGTCCTTCGTGGCAAGGCGATCTTCCTCTTCCAGGACCTGCGGGTCGGGCCGCGGGCGACGGTCGTGTACGCCGTACACGCGGAGGTTGGCGAGACGGTGGTGATCCCGCCGTACATGTACCACGCGTCCGTCAACGGCGGTGATGGGCCGCTGGTGTTCGGAGACGTCTGCAGCCGAGGCCTGGCCGACGACTACGGTCTGGTCAAGGAGTCGCACGGCTTCGCCTACCACTTTCCGCGGAGCGGTTGGGCGGCCGTCGCCAACGCGCACTACGCGTCGGTGCCGGCGCTGCGCGAGGTCGGCGCGGCGGAGTGGTCGCCGCAGGACGTCGGCAGCCTCTACGCACGTCTCCGCGACGACGCGCCGAGCCTGTCGTGGCTGCTCGACGCGGCCGAGTTCTCGCGGAGGTACCCCGAGTTCGACCGCTACGAGTTCACCTGATGACGCTCCGGCCGTCGGCGGCGGACGCCCGCCACCCGGCCGGGTCGGAGGACCTGTCGTGCACGTTGCCGTGATCGGCGGCGGTGCCATCGGCCTGGCCAGCGCCTACCACCTCGCCGGGCTAGGCCACCGGGTCGTCCTCGTCGAGCGCGACGGCCTCGGGTCGGGCGCATCCGCCAACAATGCGGGCTGGCTGGTGCCGAGCATGGCGACACCGGTGGCCGGCCCAGGCACCACGGCCCAGATCGTCCGGTGGCTGCTCCGACGGGACAGCCCGCTGTACGTGAAGCCGTCGGCCGACCCCCGGTTCGCCCGGGTGATGCTGAGCCTGCTCCGCGCGAGCCGCGCAGGCAGCTACGCGGAGGGCGTCGCCTCCCTGGCGCTGCTCGCCCGGAGCGCGATGCGCGACTTCGACGCCCTGCGAGCCGACGGTCTCGACTTCGAGTCTCGCGAGGGCCCGCTGACGCAGCTGTTCACCGACGAGCACCATCTGGAGGCACACGCCGAGCAACTCGAGGCGACCGCGAGCCTCGGAGCGCTGGGCTCGTCGGAGCGACTCGATCGCGCCGCCGTACAGGCCGCGGTCCCCGGGGTGTCCTCCGAGGTCGTGGGCGGGATCCGCACCCACGGGAACCGGTCCGTCGACCCGGGGATCCTGATGGGCGCCCTGGTCGCCGGCTGCTCGGCGCGGGGGGTCGAGCTGCGCACCGACGCCACCGCGCGTCTCGACCGCCGCCGAGGTCGGGTCGAGCTGATCACCGGGTCCGAGAGCCTCACCGCCGCCGCGTTCGTCGTC
This sequence comes from uncultured Actinomycetota bacterium, assembly GCA_963767345.1. Lineage (GTDB taxonomy): Bacteria > Actinomycetota > Actinomycetes > Propionibacteriales > Nocardioidaceae > Nocardioides. Next base: position 886,803 of record CAVYDO010000003.1, on the reverse strand, counting down.
GCCGCGGGTGTCTGGAGCAACGGCGTGATCCGCCCGCTCGGGGAGCGCATCTCGCTCGTGGCCGGCAAGGGATACGGCTTCGACCTCGCGCCGCTGCCCGGCTTCCCGAAGGCGCCGCTCTATCTGTCCGAGGCCAAGGTCGCGGTCACACCGCTGACGGACCGGATCCGCCTCGCGGGCACCATGGGGTTCGGTGGCAACGACCTGGGGGTGGCCACGCGCCGGGCGCGCGGCATCCTCACCTCCGCACAGCGGTTCCTGCCGGAGTACGGCATCGCCGAGGCCGCGGGTGCGCCCTTCGCCGGCCTGCGTCCGATGACTCCGGACGGAGTCCCCGTGCTCGGCAGACTCCGTCGGCATCCCGAGGTCGTCGTGGCAACGGGGCACCAGATGCTCGGCCTGACTCTTGCGCCGACGTCCGGACGGCTGGTCGCCGAGCTCATCGACAGCGGACGGGACTCGATCGACCCGGCGTTCGACGTACGCTGACCCGCCGGCAAGCTCACGCCGTGTCGGTGGGCAGATCGAACTCCGCGCGCCGGTCGGCCGGCACCAGGTCGAGGTACGCCGGGTGCCTGGCGATGTAGCGCCGCACGGCCGGGCAGAGGGGGATCACGCCCAGGCCGGCGGCGCGGGTCGCGTCGAGGGCGCCGCGGATCAGGATGCCGGCGAGCCCGCGACCCTGGTGGGCCGGGTCGATCTCGGTGTGCGGGAAGACCCGGACCAGTGGCTGGGGCCGACTGCGGTACGCGGTGTGTCCCGCCACCTGGCCATCGACCAGGATCTCGAACCGGTGTCGCTCAGGCGCGTCACGCACCTCGATGTCCGGCTCTGTCACGTCCGGCTCCACGATGTCTGGCTCCATGTCGTCCATGGTGGCACCGCTGGTCAGCCGACCGCGGAGGAGGGAGCCGCGGTCAGCCGGTAGCGGACGAAGGTCGGCACCGCGAACGCCGCGACGACGGTGAGCACGACCACCAGGACGCCGCCGCCGGCGGCTGCGGTCGCCGTACCGACGACCGCCGCGGCGCCACCGTGCGCCACGTCCGCGATGCGCGGTCCCCCGGCCACCACGACGATGAAGATGCCCTGGAGCCGGCCGCGGACCTCGTCCGAGGCGGCCGCCTGGAGGATCGACATCCGGAAGGCGGCGCTGGCCATGTCGGCGGCGCCGCCGAGGGCCAGGAGGGCGAGGGCGACGGCGAGCATCGGCGCCGCCATCGAGCCGGCCGACCCGGTGGTTCCTGAGGAGGCGAGGGACGAGCCGTCTCGAAGGGCCACGCCGACCGCGACGCCGAAGCCGGTCATCGCCACGCCCCAGATGACGATGCACACGACCACCGCCCGGCCCTGCGCCGTAACCCGCGAGACCCAGCCGGAGAAGACTCCGCCCAGGACGGCGCCGGCCGGGATGGCGGCGAAGAGCATCGCGAAGGCCAGGCCACCCTCGGCCGGTCCGTCGAACGCCTCGTGGGCGATCTCGGGGAAGAGGGCACGAGGCATGCCGAAGACCATCGCGATGATGTCGACGACGAAGGACATCAGCAGCACCGGATGGCCCCGCAGGTAGCCGACGCCTTCCAGCACCGAGCGCACGCCCGGCACTCTCGCCGGTGCGCCCTCCACCGGCATCGGCGGCAGCAGGAGCACCGCGAGCAATGTCGCGAACAGGGTGAGGGTGTCGATCAGGTACAGCCACTCGAATCCGATGACCGGGATCAGCGCGCCCGCCAACAGCGGACCGCCGATCGCGCCGGCCTGGAGGACGGTCATGTTGAGGGAGTTGGCGGACGGCAGCAGCTCGACGCCGACGAGCTTGGGCACGATCGCGCTGCGCGCGGGCTGGTTGACCGCGAAGAACGCCTGCTGCGCGGCGAAGAGCCCGAGCAGCAGCCAGACGTTCTCGTTGCCGAGGAAGGCCTGCAGCCAGAATGCGGCGCTGGTGCCGATCAGGCCGGCGGTCGTGATCATCAGCAGCGTCCGGCGGTCCATGAAGTCGGCCAGCGCGCCGCCGTACAGGCCGAAGATCACCAGCGGCCCCAGGCCGAAGACGCCGGTGAGGCCGACGTACGCCGAGGAGCCGGTGTCGGTGTAGATCTGCGCCGGGACGGCGACCACCGTGAGCTGCGCCCCGACGACGGTGATGATGTTGGCGACCCAGAGCCGTCGGAAGTGGGTGTGCCGCAATGGTCGAGTATCCGCCATCAGCCTGCCCACAGACGGAAACCCTATGGCGTGCCCGGCGGCTGGACCGTACGGCTGAGCCGTGGGCATGACGACGCGGTGGTCGGGTACCGGCCGGTGGACGAGGAGGCGGTCGGTGAGCGGCGGGGACGACGTCGCAGACGGCAGGCGTTCGAGGGAGCTGTCGAGGGCTGGCATGGTTCGACTTCGCCGGATCTCAGCGGAGGAGCCCGGATGGACGCGTCGCAGAGCCGGACGCGGCTTCGTGTACGTCGACGAGGAGGGTGCTCGACTGCCGGCACCCGATGAGGAGAGGGTGCGGGGGCTGGCGATTCCGCCGGCATGGGAGGGCGTCTGGATCTCACCGCACGACAACGGCCACCTCCAGGCCGTCGGCACCGACGCCGCTGGACGACGTCAGTACATCTACCACTCGGAGTGGCGAGCCCGCCGCGACGAGGAGAAGTTCGAGAGGGTCGAGTCGCTCGGCCGAGTCCTGCCCAAGGTGCGTGAGCGGGTGCAGCGGGATCTCGCGCTGTCGACGATGGTGCTGCCGCGCGCCTGCGCGCTCGCCGTCCGGCTCCTTGACCTGGGCGCCTTCCGGATCGGCAGCGATGTCTACGCCGACGAGCACGGGAGCTTCGGCCTGACCACGTTGTGCCGACGTCACGTTCGCAAGCGACGAGGCGCGCTGGTCTTCGCGTTCACGGGCAAGTCCGGGGTCGATCACCAGGTGGTGATCGACGACCCCGCGTCGATCGACGCGACCGCGGCTCTCCGGCGACGTCGTGGCGGGTTCGACGAGCTCCTGGCATTCAAGGAGCGCAGCCGCTGGCAGCGCCTGACACCGGCCCTGGTCAACGAGTACGTCCGCGACGCATCCGGGCTCGAGGTATCTGCCAAGGACTTCCGCACCTGGCACGCCACCGTGCTCGCCGCCCTCGACCTGGCCGAGAGCGACGAGCCGGGAGACAGCAAGGCGTCGCGCAAGCGGGCGGAGGTCGCGGCTGTGAAGGAGGTCGCGAGCTACCTCGGCAACACCCCCGCCATGGCACGACGGGCCTACATCGATCCGCGGGTCATCGCACTCCACGCGCGCGGTAGGACGATCGACGTGCCCCCGCCCACGAGCGACGGTGACGCGCGACAGGCGCAGGCGGAGGCGTCCCTGTTGCGGTTGATGAGGTGCTGACCATCGAGGAGGCCGCGAGGATCCATGCACGGCCGCGCGTCGTCAGGTGTGTTTGTCCATCCAGTGGGTACTGGGACGTGTCAGCGAGCGGACACCGGTTCGCTCTTCGTAACCGAGAGGAACGCGTCATGGCACTCATATTGTGGATCATCGCTGTGATTCTGGTGGTGGCCGGTGTCGTCTCTTTGATCCGCGGCCAGGTCCTTTGGGGTGCGGTGTTGATCATCGTCGGTCTTCTCGTCGGCCCTGGTGGCGTCAGCATCTTCACGTGACCCGCGGAGCCAGGCGCTCTAGGTCGCGGTGACCCACGCTGGACGGGTCCGTGACGGTGCTTTTGACGGTCGGTCGCAGCGCGGCTCAGTGGTTGCGCAGTGCCTCGACAAGGTCCTGCTTCCTCATCGAGGAGCGTCCCTCGATGCCGATCTCACGTGCGCGGCGCCGGAGGTCCTTGACCGTCCAGTCCTCGTAAGAGCCGGCCTCGCCACCCTTGCGGCCGACCGCCGAGCGCGAGGTGCGGGCGGCCTGATTCGCGATCCGCGCGGCCTTCTCCTTGCTCGCTCCGTCATCGCGAAGCTCCTCGTATAGCCCGGGATCCTTGACGCTGGGGCCAGGCGTCTTCCTGCCGGGCATGACCATCTCCTTCTGCCTGCGGGTCGACTGAGTCGATGGGAAGGTGCCCGAATCCCTGCCTGAGTATGCGCTCCGAGAGCGCGAGCTGCCGGCGTAGGGAGAGCGCGCGCCGTCAGAAGACCGGCTTCCCGCCGGTGACCCCGAGCACCGTGCCGGAGACGTACGACGCGTCGGCAGGAGAAGCGAGGAAGACGAAGGCGGGCGCGACCTCGGCCGGCTGGCCGGCTCGGCCCAGCGGGGTGTCCGAGCCGAACCGCACCACCTTCTCGACCGGTTGGGTCGCGGGCTGGAGGGGCGTCCAGATCGGCCCGGGGGCGACGGCGTTGACCCGGATGCCGTCAGGGCCCAACTGGGCGGCCAGGTTGACGGTGACGTTGTTGATCGCCGCCTTGGTCGCGGCATAGTCGAGAAGGCTCGTCGACGGCTCGTACGCCTGGATGGAGGAGTTGTTGATGATGCACCCCGAGCGCTCCCGCAGAAACGGCACCGCCGCCCGAACCAACCAGAACAGGGCGTAGAGATTGGTCTTGAAGGTGCGGTCCAGTCGCTCGTCGGTGAGCTCGTCGATGGACGGGTCGCGGGCCATCTGGTAGCCGGCATTGTTGACCAGCACGTCCAGACCGCCCAGCTCCGCGACCGTGCGCGCCACGACCTCGTCGCAGGCGTCGCGATCACGCAGGTCGGCCTCGAGCATCACCGACTTCCGACCGGCGTCGCGGACAAGCCGCGCCGTCTCCTCGGCGTCCGCCCGCTCCTCGGCGAGATAGGTGATCGCCACGTCGGCGCCCTCCCGCGCGAAGGCGATCGCGACGGCCCGGCCGATGCCGGAGTCGCCACCGGAGATCAGAGCCGCCTTGTCGACGAGGCGCCCGTGCCCGACGTAGGACTGCTCGCCGTGGTCGGGCTCGGGCCGCATCTCCGCGGTCTGCCCCGGAGGCTGCTGCTGCTGGGCCGGAAACTGGTCTTCCTTCGACGTGTCGGTCATGACGCGCCGGTACCCAGGCATTGCCGACTCAAGCGTCAGGGCCGGCGGGCGTGTGCCTGCGGGCGTGTGCCGGCGGGGCTCACGCAGCCAGGGCCCAGTCACCGTCGGTGCGCTACGCCGAGCATGCCCAGCACCTGGTCGGCAAGCGACCCATCCGCGGCGATCAGCTCGGCCGGCTCCTCGGGCCTGTGCTCACCGTTGCGGCCGGTCGCCTCCAAGAGCAGTCGGATGGCTGCTCCCGACCACCTGGACACCGCACTCAGGTCGAGAGCGGTGGGGAGCATCCCGCCGCAGCTGGATCGCAGGACTCGGGTGCGGAGCGTCTCCGCAGCGGATTCGTCGAGAGCCCCGCCCACGCTGAGGACGACCTGGTTCTCATCCCGGTCGACGGCAACGGTCAGCGGGTCCACGTCATCGGCCGCCTCGACCGGCTCGGCCGCCCGAACCCGAACCGGCCGACTCAACCGACGAGACCACCGTGCCGTCGTACCCGACCCGACCTCCACGACGAAGCCATCGGCCAGCGCGGCCGCGGTGCCCAGCCCCTGGCTCGAGGCGGATGCGTCGGGTGCCTGCCACGAACCCTGGTCGAGGACGGAGACCGCGAGCACTCCGCTCCGGGTGATGGTGGCGTCGAGCCCGAGCTGGCCGGCGGAGTCCGGCGGGTACGCGTGAGCGATCGCGTTGCGGACCAGCTCCTCGATCGCCCGCTGCGCGGCGATCCGGTCGACGGCGCCCACGCCGGCGTCGATGAGCCACGGCACGAGGACGTCGTCGACGACCTCGGCTGCTCGAGCGTCGGCCCTGCGCACCACATGGAGGGGCTGGACAGGGAGGGCGATCCGGTGCGCCGCCAGCGTCACCAGCTGGTCCTGGAAGTCGGAGGCCGACCCCAGGGTCTGCACCCCGGCGTCGCATGCGCGGAGCGCGTTCCCACGCCGCATGGCGTGGGAACGGCGGAGGTCGGCGACCGCGCGATGCCAGGCCTGCACGGCAGGGGACCAACCATGTGGGCGCTTCGAGAACGCTCCGTTGTGGGACATCAAGACCATGTCGTCGTCGCCGACGTACGCAGTCAGCACGGTGCGGGAGTGCCCGGCACCCAGGGGCTCCGAGTTGGCCGTTGCGAGGATGCGAACGCCGTTTCGTCCAACCAGCGCCGGCGGCGGATGACCCGCCGTGGAGTAGCGCATGGACTTGCCGGACGCGGGCAGCTCGGCGATGCAGAGCGTGGAGATCACGCCGTCAGGCAGGTGGGTCGCATACCCGTCCAGGTCGGTGAGTGCGACCGCGAGAGAGGCCCCAGCCAGCAACCTGCCTCGGAGGAGCCCCCTGATCTGAGAGGCAACGACGGGAGCAGCCCGAGGCGAGCCCGAAACCTGCCCAACAGCCAGGAGCAGGACGCCGTCGGGAAGTACGAGTACGTCGACCCAGGAGATGTTTCCGTCCGGGTCGGGGACCATGACGACCTCGGCCGCCACGTCCATCCACGGAAGCATCGGAAGGTCATCGAGGATCACGATCTCCGCCAGAGGCACCTGCACCACGCTCACAACGATCGGGGGAAGTCATCGGCCTTTCGCACCGTCTTGCTTGCTCGGTACCCCAGCGGCGGGGAGTCAGTCCGTCCCGCAGGAGCGTCGATGAATCTGCCTCTTTTCTTGCCCGCGATGCGCGGCTACAGTCGGAGTTGGCCGTCTTAGAACTGGCCTGGATCTCCTTGCTGAAGCAAACGGCAAGCGCCAGACTCCCAAACGAGGCGAACCCAGATGGCGACGAGTCCGCCACAAGTTCGAGAGCCCGCCCACGATCCGTCCACCGGATCTCGACGCCGCGCCCCGGCCGGTGCCGATCCGCCGTCGGACCGCTCGGCACGCAGTTCTCGGACCCACGACGTCTGTACCCGGTTGAGCGAGGTCGGCCTGTCCCCGGACGCCGAGCGCGAGCTCCGGGAGGAACTGGTCGTGCTGAACATGCCCGTCGCGCGAGCTGTGGCCGGGCGGTATCGCAACCGTGGAATCGCCACCGAGGACCTCGAACAGGTCGCCTATCTCGGGCTGGTGAAGGCCGCTCACAGTTTCGACGGGTCGGCAGGGCACGACTTCTTGACCTATGCGGTCCCGACGATGCGCGGTGAGGTGCTGCGACACTTCCGCGACCTCGGATGGGTGGTCAGGCCGCCGCGCCGGGTCCAGGAGCTGCAAGCGCGGATCTCGGCATCCGAGGCGGAGCTGTCGACGCGGTTGGGCCGAGCTCCCCGACCCCAGGAGATCGCCGAGCTCCTGGAGGAGCCGACAAGCAGCGTCGTGGAGGCGAACTCTGCCTTGGGTTGCTTCGCCCCCGCATCCCTCGATGCCGCGGATGACGGTCAGGCCGCCATCGGCGAGCTGCTCGGGAAGGAGGACGCCGCGCGTCGGTCCGTCGAGGCACGGGTGGTGTTGGCGCCCGTCGTGAGGCAGTTGAGCACGAGGGATCGACGGGTCCTGATGATGCGATTCTTCGACGATCGCACACAGCAGGAGATCGGCGAGGAGATCGGGGTCACCCAGGCGCAGGTGTCACGGATGCTGAGAGGCATCCTGGCCAGGCTCAAGCACGACCTCGACAGTCCCCAGGGCTCGGCGAGTCCGACCGCCGGGTAGGGCAAGAGGAGTCAGTTGTTGCTCGGCGCGGCGGATATCTCCGCGACGAGCGTGCCGGCTGCGCTCTCCGAAACGTGTTGCGCGACGTCGGCCTGACTGAGCATGCCGACCAGCGCATGCCCGTCGACCACCGGTAGGCGTCGAACGCTGTGCTCCGTCATGACCCGCAGGGCTTCCTCGACCGTGTCCTCGGGCCCGATCGTCACCGGCTTGCCATCCGCCAGGACGCTGACGGCGGTGTTGTAGGGGTCGGCGCCGTCGGCGATGCATCGGACCACGATGTCTCGGTCGGTGACCATCCCGACCAGACGGTTGTCGTGGCTGCAGATGGGTAGCGAGCCGATCCCCAGATCGCGCATCCGGCCGGCCGCGGTCACCAGGTCGTCGTAGATGTAGACGCACTCGGGGTCGGTGCTCATGATGTCCCGTGCTGTTGTCATCGCCTCTCCTCGCCTAGGCAGCGCCGGTACCCGCGTCAGGGCCTTCTCATGCAGTTCCCGCGGGCCCGCCGAGGACTGACGGCGGACCATCTGGGTACCGAGCCTCATGCCACCGTTCGAGGGTCCAACCGGTCGTCGGAGCGGCCGATCGGGTCTACGACGTCCGCGCAGGGGAGTGAGGAGTCGGGCATGACCCCGTCCGTCGTCGTCATCGTCACCATGGCCACGTTGTTCGCCATCGTCGTGGCCATGGGCCTGCTGGTCGGATGGCTGGACCGGAGGTCCGCTGTGAGGGACGCGCAAGCCGACATTCGGCGCCGAGGGCGGTGTTCGTGAGGTGGCTGCTCTGACATCGCCGTGCGAGGAGCGTCTCCGGTGAGCGAGGAGCGCCAACGTCCGATCGTGGTTCTGGACCTCGACGGGACCCTGGTCGACTCGGTCTACCAGCACGTCGTCGCCTGGCAGGCCGCGTTCCACGGCGTCGGTCTCCAGGTGAGCAGCGCGAAGGTGCACCGGGCCATCGGCATGGGGGGTGACCGACTCGTGGTCCAGGTGGCCGGCGAGGCGGCCGAGCGGGCGGTGGGCGATGCGATCAGGGAGGCTCACGACCGACACTTCCGCGGGTTCATCCGGGACATCTCCGAGCTCGACGGCGCATCGGATCTGATCAGGGAGCTGTTCGATCACGGCCATCGACTGGTGCTGGCCACATCCACTGACGGTGACATGGTCGACGAGCTTCTCGACCGGGTCGATGCACGTGCAGAGCTGAGTGCGGTCGTGGCCGGGTCCGACGTCTTGCACAGCATGCCTGCGCCGGACCTGATCGAGGCAGCCATCGGGCGCGTCGGTCCCGGGAAGGCCGTTGTGGTGGGAGATGCCATCTGGGATGCACAGGCGGCGGCTGCGTGCGGCGTCCCCTGCATCGGCCTTCTCAGCGGTGGGATCGAAGAGTCGCGTCTGCGCGAGGCGGGCGCATCCTGGGTCTATGAGGGACCACGCGACCTGTTGCGGCGGCTGCCGGATAGCCCGTTGGGGCCGCAGGCTTGAGCCTCTCAAGGTCGGAGTGGCGGCAGCCGGCTACCGGCTCGCTCGGGAACGCCCACCAACAGGGCTTCGAGTGCCTCGAGCCCTGTCGTGCCGGGGTGAGCGAGCCGGCTCTTCGCGGGCCCGGCCGTTCGCCACACCGTCACCGGAGGTTTGTTGCAGTGCCGCGGTCAGGCCGTGAGGGTGGTGGACCAGCAGGCCGGCGCCGGCCGGTCCACGACAGGAGAGGACTCACTCTATGCGCCCCACCCTTCGCGCACTCGGGATCGCTCTGGGGGTGGCCGTCGCCGTCGCCACCCACGGCGCGCTCACCGCGCCCACGGCACACGCGGCCGAGAGGAAGCCGCCGCGGGCCGACGTCGAGGTCGTCGCCCACCGCGGCTCCAGCGGTGCCGCGCCCGAGAACACCATCGCGGCCGTGCAGCTCGCGCTCCGCCAGGACGCCGACGTCATCGAGAACGACATCCAGCGCACCGCCGACGGCGCGCTGGTCATCGTGCACGACACCACGCTGACACGCACCACCAACGTCGAGGAGCTCTTCCCCGACCCGGGCGCCCTGGAACGTCCGCGACCTCACCCTCGCCGAGATCAAGCAGCTCGACGCGGGGTCGTGGTTCGCGCCCGAGTTCGCCGGCCAGCGGGTGCCGACCTTGGCCGAGTGGGTCCACGCGGTCGGCCGCCGGGCCGGCATGCTGCTCGAGGTCAAGACTCCCGAGCTCTACCCGGGCATCGAGGTCGACGTCGACAAGGAGCTGCGTGCGTTGCCCGAGTTCGACCACGCGCTCAAGCGCGGCCGGGTGATGATGCAGTCCTTCAACCACGAGTGGCTGCGTGCGTACGACGCACTGGCGGTCGACGTACCCGTCGGGCTGCTGTACGCCGGCGGCTCGCCGACCGAGGCGCAGGTCGCCGAGGCCGCGACCTGGGCGCAGGCGGCCAATCCGGCGCTGGGCGACATGACGCAGGCGACCGTGGAGATGATCCACCGCCACGGCCTGGAGACGCACACCTGGACCGTCAACGGTGGCCAGGACATGCGCCGGGCGATCGGCTGGGGCGTCGACGGGATCATCACCAACTACCCGCAGGTGCTTCGCGACATCCTGGACGGCTAGCGGCGGCTAGTGGGTATCGCCGTTAGTTCGTCGGGGGTCGGTGAGCCAGGCGGTGGGGTCGCCGAGGTAGAGGCCGCAGGCGGTGTCGAGGGCTTCTTCGGGGGTGCCTGAGGGCCAGCCGTTGGGGAGGGCGGCTTGCTCGTAGTCGTCGTGGCTGGCGCGGTAGATCGCAAAACCCCAGCGGCTGGCTGACCCGGCGTAGCGCAGTCGGAAGAGTTTGAGCTGGTCGCCGTCGGTCAGGGTGGCGTCGATGTAGGCAAACCCGGCGCGGTAGCGGGTGTGGATCATCTCGAGCTGTGGCCAGCGTTCCTCGGCTCGGGCCAGGAGCCGTTGCCGCAGCGACGTCTGGGTCGAGTCGGGGATCTTCGCCATGTTCCTCATCATCGGGCATCACCGATCGGCCCAACCCTGCCGTGGGCGTGGCGACCCGGCCCCCGGCGTGCTGGACGTCGTAGGCGGCGAAGTAGGCCAACGTGCCGACGTCGTGGTCCTCACCGACCAGGACGTCGTGCCCTGACCGGGGTTCGGGCAGACGCCGCCCGCGGCCCTGCACTGGGACTTCATCAGCACCGGTCACGTATCGTCTGGCTGCGCCGACCCCGTTCCAGCGATTACGCCCAGACCCTCCGGCCTTGCCGCGAAGTCGGGGTCTCGGGGGAGGATCACGCACGGCGCTGCCACGGCTTGCGCGCATCTGCGGCCACAACGACCGACCGTCGGGTCGACACGGTGTCACACCAGCCAGTCGCGACGGCGTGCGCGGCGAGCTCGGCGGTCGACCACGGTCAGCGGCAGACCGGTGGTCGGCCGGCCGAGCGCACGCGCAACGCCGTTCGCGACTGGACTGGGGCGACCCGGTGTCGACCCGACGCTCGGTCCTTGGCCGGCCGAGACGCCGGCCAGAATCGTGTCAGCCACCGTCCGGGCGGTCTCCCCACGTGACCCCGACGTCACGGCCAAGATCGGGGGTTGCTGGACGCCGTCGGCGGCGGCCAGGACGACCCGAGCCCGGAGTACGTCACAGTGCGGGGAGAGGGCCCGTTTGCACGCCCGGTCCGGACACCGTTCCCGGACGGTGAGGACCGCGGCATCAGGCAGGTCGAGTCGACTACCGTTTCCGGCGCACCCTGGCCTACCTGCCGCCTAGACGCCACCCCCCGCGTGCACAGGATGGGCCCAGACCGGATCGAGCCCTTCACGATGGTCGAACAGGCGATGACCCAAGACTCGCCCCAGACGTCGTTCTGATCGTGCAACGGCTCCTCCCGACGCCGGGAAGCTGGCCGACCGGATGCGCGAAGCCAGACCCGACACCGTCCTGGTTTACCTGCCCGTGCACCCTTCGTGGCTCAACCAGGTCGAGACTCTTCCGACTGCGCAACGCCGGGTCACCCACGGGCGTTTTCGCCGACCTCGCGACCTCGCCCGACGACCACGCCTCAAACCGCTACCCCAGACCGCTGAACCTTCGGCGATACACCCGCCGACGACCTCAACCGCCACCTCGGCCTCAACAACGGCGGCACCCCACCGCCGGCTCACCTGACCCCCGACGAACTAGCGGCGATACCCACTAGCGGCGGGTGCCGAGGCCGTGAGACGGGGCGAAATACCGGCGCCGAGGCACGCCTACCCTCGCGGTCACCCCGAACGTCCTCGGCCCAGCCTCCCCGCGCGTGGCAGGCTGGGCCGAATGACGTACCCACCTGAGATCTACACCGCAGACACGGGCGAGGCGACGGCCTGGCTGCGCCCGGCGGACTCGCTGCCCGAGGTCGTCTACAAGAACGGCAACAAGGTCCGCTTCCTCGCGCGAGGCGGCGAGACCGGCGGGACCTACGGGCTCTACCACTGGGACTTCGCCGGGCCGGTGAGCGGGCCGGCGCCGCACTTCCACCGCACGATCACCGAGTCGTTCTACGTGCTTGACGGCCACGTCACGATCTACGACGGCAAGGGCTGGGTGAAGTGCGGCGCCGGAGACTACGTCCACGTCCCTGCGGGCGGGCTGCACGGCTTCCGCAACGAGGACGGGCCGGCCAGGATGCTCCTCCACTTCGCCCCCGGCGCCCCGCGAGAGCCGTACTTCGAGGGTCTTGCCGGGGGCGTCGCCGACTGGTCCGAGGAGCGGTACGACGAGTTCATGCGCGAGCACGACAACGTCTGGGTCGACGAGGGTTGACCTCCGAGCGGCTCCGAACTGTTGGGAAGGTCTGCCGCCACAGTGGCGGCAGACCTTCCCAGGAAGATCGCCAGGCTCCTCGCTGCAAAGTTGCCGGGCGGCTCTCCACAGGCTGTCGGACTGCGCCTGGCGGCCGCGCCTCCGTCGGAGCAACATGTCGGTCATGTCTCCGCGCCGTGTCATCGAGCTGCCGCCGTCGGTCGCGGCGGTGCTCGGCGACCAGGCGGGGGTGATCTCGTCGGCGCAGATCATCGCGCTCGGGCACTCCCGGCATGCGGTCGAGGCCTGGCGACGCAACCGGCTGCTGGCCACCCTTCTCCCCGGGGTGTACGCCGACCACACGGGCGACCCGACCTGGCTGCAGCGGGCGTGGGCCGCGGTCCTCTACGCCGCCGACGGGAGCGACCTGAGCAGCGCCGCGCTGTGCGGCGGGTCCGCGGTCCGCGCGCACGAGGGCCCGGGCCGCAAGGGTGCCGACCAGACGAGGATCGAGGTTGCGATCGCCCACCGGCGCCGAGTGGCGCGGCAGCCGGGCGTCCGGGTGCGCCGGGTCGGCTGGCTCGACGACGACCACGTGGTGTGGACCCAGTCGCCGCCTCGCCAGCGCTACGAGGCGGCGCTGCTCGACGTCGCGGTCGAAATGCTCGCCCAGCCCGGTCCGCGGCGCCATCTCGACGCGGTGGGTGTGCTGAGCAGGGCAGTGGGCGGTCGCCGTACCACCGCGGCCCGCCTGGCTGCGGCGCTGGCCGGTCGTGTCCGGGCCACCGAGCGCGCGTGGCTGGCCGGCGTACTCGATGACATTGCCGCCGGCACCTGCTCGGTGCTCGAGCACGGCTACCAGACCCGGGTCGCCGGGCCACACGGACTGCCTCCGGCGGAGCTGCAGGCGCGAGCGACGACCAGCACCGGGGTCGTCTACCGCGACGCCGACTATGGCGAGCGCATCGTGGAGCTGGACGGCGAGATCGGGCACACCACGACCGCCGACCGCGACAGCGACCACGAGCGCGACCTCGACGCCGCGCTCGACGGCAAGGCGACCACCCGGCTGTCGTGGGGCCAGGTCTTCGACCGCTCGTGCATCACAGCGGGCAAGGTCGCGCGGCTGCTCGCCGATGCGGGCTGGCCGGGCCGACCTGCCACCTGCGGCCTCGGCTGCCGCGCACCCGAGGTGTTCGCCGGCGGGCGGGCCGCCTGAGCCCCATGCGCGCCGACGGCCGCTGGCAGGACTCCTACGAACCGCTGCGGCGCCAGTACGAAATCGTTGGGAAGATCTGCCGCCACTGTGCCGGCAGATGTTCCCAGGTTGTCAGCCCTCGTCGTCGGTGGCGAGCTCGACGTCCGCCAGGATCTCCGGGAACTCCTCCAGCGCCTGCTGGGCGATCCGGTTCATCATGAACGCATCGAAGCCGCCGCCGATGAAGCCTCCGGCGAGGGGGAGGCCGCGGCCGAGCTTGCCGAGGAGCTTGGTGCCGAGCGACTCCAGCAGCCGGAAGCCGACGGCCTTGTTGACCACCATCAGGGCGACGGGCGGCGCACCCTGGAGGGCGTACGACGCGACGCGGCCGGTGCCGGTGGTGAGGCCGGCCTTCTTCAGCACCTCCTCGGCGTTGGCGCCGACGAGCGTGAGGAGGACCGCCGTACGCACGCGCGGCTCGGTGACGTCGTAACCCCTCAGCGTCGCGATGGCGCCGACCATCCTGGTCGCCTGGACGTAGAACTCGATGACGTTGGCGGGGAGGGCAACCGGCATCGTGATGAATCCGCCGATGCCGGTGACGAAACCGCCGATCCCGCCGCCGGCGGTGGACTGGCGACGTACGCGCTTGATCGCCGCCGCCGTGGTCGGGGTCTTCGCGCGCGCCCGCTCGGCGAGCTCGACGGCCGACGGCAGCCGGCTGACGCCGTCGAGGCCGACCCGCAGCAGCACCTCGACCAGGTCGCCAACGATGCCGTCGTCGTCGTCGTGCTGCTTCTCGGCCGCGGCCTCCAGAGCGGATCTGGCCTCAGCCTTCTTCAACTCGCCCACAGCGGTCGTCCCCTTCGTCCTGGCCACCGAAACGTCTCGGTCGCTGAGTCAGAAACTACATGGGAGCGCAGACGAATCGGTGGCCGCGTCGCTACGACCTCACCAGCCTCGCGATCGCCGCGGAGGCTTCCTTGAGCTTCTCGTTGGCCTCGTCGCCACCGGACCTGGCAGCGTCGGCCACGCAGTGGTCGAGGTGGTCGTCGAGCAGACCGAGCGCCACGGCCTGGAGTGCCTTCGTGGCCGCGGAGACCTGGGTAAGGATGTCGATGCAGTACTTCTCCTCGTCGACCATCCGCTGGATCCCGCGGACCTGACCCTCGACGCGCCTGAGTCGTTTGCTGAGATCGTCCTTGCGACCGTGGGCGAGGTAGCCGTGCTGAGGTTGGCTCATGTAGTCAACTATACCCCCGTAGGGTAATTTGGCCGAAGCCCCGCGTCAGAGGTGCGTCTCAGCCGTAGAATCCGGGGGTGGCCACGGAGCCGGGCACAGCAGCGGACGACGCCATCGTCCGAGCCATGGCGGCCTTCAACGCGGGTAGGGTCCAGTCCGGCCTCGACCAGCTCACGGCAGCACTGCGCAGCTTCACCGCAGCGGGCGACGTCCGACGTGCCGCGCTTGCGGCCGCGCGCCTCGGCTTGGCGTACGAGAGCTATGCCGGCAACCGGACCGCTGCCCGGGTGTGGTTCTCCCGTGCCGCCCGGATGCTTCGTGACGAGCCGGAGTGCGTGGAACAGGGCTGGGTCGCCCTGGCCGGGCTCGGCTGCGATGTCGACGACCCGGCCGACCTGCGCGCCCGTGCCGAGCTCGCCCTCGACCGGGCCCGCCGCTTCGGCGACGTCAACCTCGAGGCGAAGGCGCTCGCCGACGGCGGTCTGGCCCATGTGCAGGCGGGCGAGGTCACCGAGGGCATGCGGATGCTCGACGAGGCGATCGCCCTCTGGTGCGGGCCGGCCGATGACCGCGATGCGGCCAGCATGGGGGTCTGCTCCTTCTTCACCGCCTGTTACTACGCAGCCGAGTTCGACCGGGCCAGCCACTGGGTGGAGGACCTGCGGCGAGTCGGCCTGGTCGGTGCGGCGCCGGGCTCCCCGGTGTTCCTGAACAGCCACTGCGACGCCGTCGAGGCCACCGCGCTGATCGAGCTCGGCCGTTGGAGCGAGGCCGAGGCCGTGCTCACCAGGGCCGTGGCCGAGTTCGAGGCGTGCGTGCCGATCCCGAGCTGGCATCCCGCGATCGCCCTCGCCGACCTGCGGATCCGGCAGGGTCGCCTGGCCGACGCCGAGGCGCTGCTGGTCGGCAAGGACGGCCACATGCAGGCGCTCCTGCCCGCCGCCCGCCTGCACCTGGCCCGGGGTGACCTGCCGCTGGCGCTCGCCACGGCCAATCGCGGCCTGCGCATGGTGGGGGCCGACCGGCTGCGCGGCGTGGAGCTGCTCGCGTTGGTCGTCGAGGCCGAGCTCTACGCCGGCCGGCTAGAGGCCGCGTCGCAGGCCTGCCGCCTGATGACCGAGCGCGCCGATGGCCTCGCCGTCCTGAGGCTGCGCGTGCTGGCGGGCGCCATGCGTGCCCGGGTGCTGGCCGCCTCGGGAGACCTGGCCGAGGCGATCAGCACGATGGAACGCTCCGTGGACGCCCTTCCGGGCGGCCTGCCGCTCATGCGCATCGCGCTGACGCTGGACCTGGTTCGCCTGCATGAGCAGGCTGGCAACCGGGCGGCTGCGAGGGTCGAGGCGGGCCGGGCGGCCAGTGCCCTGGCCGGGCTCGACGTCACGCTGCCGGCGGACGACCGCGCGCTGCTGGGACGCTACGCGCGGAGCGAGCCGTCGCTGCGCGTCCTGACCGCCCGCCTGGTGCACGACCGTGACGGCTGGTGCGCGAGCTGCGACGGGGTGCGCGCCCGGCTCCCGGCGACGAAGGGGCTCCGCTATGTGGCCGAGCTGGTCCGGGCGCCGGGTGTCGAGCGGCACGTGCTCGACCTCGTCGACTGCGTCGAGGGAGCGGCCCGCGGAGCCCCCGACCGGCACCGGCTGGGCGATGCCGGCGACCTCCTGGATGCCACTTCCCGGCGGGCCTACCGGCATCGCGTCGAGGAGCTCCGTGCGCAGGTGGAGGAGGCCCTCGCGGCGGGCGCCGACGACCGGGCCGCCGTACTCCAGGACGAGTGCGACCAGGTGATCGGCCAGCTCGCCGCGGCGTTCGGCCTCTCCGGTCGCAGCCGTACGGCGGCCTCGGCGGCCGAGCGTGCCCGGCTCAACGTCACCCGCTCGCTGCGGACCGCGGTCGCGCGTATCTCCGCCGACCTGCCCGAGGCGGGCCGGGTGCTTGACCGCCGCCTCCGTACGGGGCTGTACTGCGCCTTCGAACCCGGTCCGGACGACCCGGTCGCCTGGGTCGTTCAGTCCTGACTGAACAGGACGCCGCCGTTCTGAACGCCTACGGGGTAGGTACCCACACCCTGGAGGATCGAATGGACGCCATCTACCAACCCACATCCGACGTGCACGTGCTGCCGGTGACCCTGCCGATGGGACCGGAGGGCGTGCTCACGGTCAACGCGTTCCTCCTCGACGCGGAGGAGCCGGTCCTGATCGACACCGGCATCGCGTACACCGGCGACGAGCTCCTCGCGGCCGTGGACGACGTGGTCGGTCTGGACAAGCTCATGTGGCTGTGGCTGACGCACGACGACGCAGACCACACCGGCGCCGTCCAGCGTGTGCTGGAGGCCGCGCCGCAGGCCCGGCTGGTCACCCACGGCTTCAGCGCGATGCGGATGTCCACCTGGTGGCCGGTGCCCCTCGACCGAGTGCACGCGATCCGCCCGGGTGACCGGCTGCGGGTGGGCGACCGCACCTTGCGCGCGGTGGCACCGCCCCTCTACGACAACCCGGTGTCCATCGGTCTGCTCGACGAGTCGACCGGCAACCTGTTCAGCGTCGACTCCTTCGGCGCGGTGCTGCCCGGCCCCACCCAGGACGTCGCCGAGGTGCCGCGGGATGCGCTGGCCGGGGGCATGCTGGCCTGGTCCCTGATGGATGCGCCATGGGCATCGATGCTCGACCGCGAGATGTTCAACGACGTGCTCGACGGCGTACGGCGTCTCGCGCCGAGCCGGATCTTCTCCTCGCACCTGCCCGCCGCCACTGGCGCGTCGCTGGACTCGTTCCTTGACGTGCTGGCCGGCGCACCCGGAGCCACGCCGCCTCCGGCACCGAGCCACGTCGAGTTCACCGCGATGGTCGAGGCGATGCAGGCCGACATGGAAGCGGCCGCGGCGGCAGCCGTCTGACGCGCGCCGCTCAGCCGAAGCAGCGTACGAGTTGTCGCAAAACCCTGTTGCCACGGGCATAAGCGCCCTAGCGTGACGACATGGGGATGACACTGAATCCGTACCTCCAGTTCGACGGCAACGCGGCGGAGGCGATGGCGTTCTACAGCGACGTGCTCGGTGGTGAGCTGGAGACGAATACGTACGGCGAGTTCCCGGGGGCGCCGGAGGACTACGCCGACAAGGTGATGCACGCCCAGCTCGAGACGGACGCGGGCTTCACGCTGATGGCCGCCGACGTGCCGCCCGGCACGAGCCTCGACCGCGGCAACGGCTCGACGGTCAGCCTCAGCGGCGACGACGCCGACAGCCTTCGCGGCTACTGGTCGGCGCTGAGCGACGGCGCGGAGATCCAGGTGCCGATGGAGAAGCAGATGTGGGGCGACGAGTTCGGCCAGCTCGTCGACCGGTACGGCATCTCCTGGCTCGTCAACATCGTCGCCCCGCCCGCCTGACTCGCGACCTGACTCGCCAACCGGTACCTCCGGTCGCCGTACGTGCGCCGACTCAGCGGGCGGCGACGAAGGCGTCGACGCAGCGCCGCACGTCGGCCTCGGTGTGGGCGGCACTGAGCTGGACGCGGATCCGGGCCAGGCCGCGAGGGACGACGGGGAACGAGAAGGCGATGACGTAGACGCCGTCCGCGAGCATCCGGTCGGCGACCTCCGCGGCCTCGCGGGCGCCGTCGTCGCCGCGGAACATCACCGGGGTGATCGGGTGGGTGCCCGGCAGGATCTCGAAGCCCGCCTCGGTCATGAGGGTCCGGAAGAGCGTCGTGTTCGCCGCCAGCCTCGCCCGCTGCTCCGACGACGTGCGCGCCAGCCGAAGGGCGGCCCGTGAGCCGGCGACGACGGACGGCGCGACGGCGTTGGAGAAGAGGTAGGGACGGGCCCGCTGACGGAGCAGGTCGACGACCTCCTGGTGCCCCGACACGTAGCCCCCGGAGGCGCCGCCCAGCGCCTTGCCGAGGGTGCCGGTGTAGATGTCCACCCGGTCCGCCACCCCGAAGTGCTCGGGGGTCCCACGGCCACCCGGCCCGATGAAGCCGACCGCGTGCGAGTCGTCGACCAGCACCAGCGCGTCGTACGTCTCGGCGAGGTCGCAGATGTCGTCGAGCGGCGCGAGGTAGCCGTCCATCGAGAAGACGCCGTCTGTGACGATGACGCGGGTCCGGGCGGAGCTCGCCGCGACCAGCTGCGCCTCCAGGTCGGCGATGTCGGCGTTGCGGTAGCGGTAGCGCGCCGCCTTCGACAGCCGGATGCCGTCGATGAGCGAGGCATGGTTGAGCTCGTCGGAGATGATCGCGTCCTCGGCCCCGAAGAGCGTCTCGAAGACACCGCCGTTGGCGTCGAAACACGAGGAGAACAGGATCGTGTCGTCGGTGCCGAGGAAGTCCGAGAGCTCACGCTCGAGCTCGCGGTGCTGGGTCTGGGTGCCGCAGATGAACCGCACCGATGCCATCCCGAAGCCCCACTCGTCGAGCGCGGCCTTCGCCGCGGCGAGCACCTCGGGATGGTCGGCGAGGCCGAGGTAGTTGTTGGCGCAGAAGTTCAGCGCGGGACCCCCCGCCGTGGCGATCGAGGCGCGCTGGGGGGTCGAGAGCTCCCGCTCCCGCTTGGTCAGCCCGGCCGCGTCGATCTCCGCCAGGGTGTCGCGCAGCCGTCCGCGCAGGTCGCCGTACATCGCTCTCCTAGTCGTCGGGGTCCGCCCGGTCCGCGGACTGCCAGTCGATCAGCACCTTGCCGCACTCGCCGCTGCGCACTGTGTCGAAGGCGGTCTCCCACTCCGCCACCGGGAAGCGGTGGGTGATCACGGCTCGGCACGCCGCGCGCAGCTCGGAGGAGGTCTGCAGCATCGACGACATGGCGTACCAGGTGTCGTACATCTCCCGTCCGTAGATGCCCTTGATCGTCAGCATGTGCGTGATGACCTTGCCCCAGTCGACGGCGTATGGTCCGTGCGGCAGCCCGAGCATCGCGATCCGACCGCCGTGGTTCATCGTCGAGATCATCGACTCGGCCGCCGCCGGCGCACCCGACATCTCCAGCCCGATGTCGAAGCCCTCACGCATGCCGAGTGCCGCCATCGCGTCTTCGAGCGACGACTCCCGCGGGTCGAGTACGACGTCCGCGCCGGCCGCCTTGGCCAGCTCGAGCCGGTAGGGGCTGAGGTCGGTGACCACGATGAACCGCGCGCCGACGTGCCGGGCGACCGCGGTCGCCATGACGCCGATCGGTCCGGCGCCCGTCACCAGCACGTCCTCTCCCGCCAGCGGGAAGGACAGCGTGGTGTGCACCGCGTTGCCCAGCGGGTCGAAGATCGCGCCCAGGTCGGGGTCGAGGTCGTCGGGCTGCACCCAGGCGTTGCTGGCCGGCACGACGACGTACTCCGCGAACGCCCCGTCGCGGTTGACGCCCACGCCGACGGTGTTGATGCACAGCTGGCGCCGGCCGGCGCGGCAGTTGCGGCACATCCCGCAGACCAGGTGCCCCTCGACCGAGACCCGCTGCCCGGGCCGCACCGACGTCACGTCTCGGCCGACGGCCGCGATCTCGCCGTAGAACTCGTGGCCCAGCACGAGTGGTGGAATGACCACCGACGCGGCCCACTCGTCCCATGCCTCCAGGTGGAGGTCGGTGCCGCAGAGGCCCGCCCGCAGGACCCGGATCTTGACCTCGTCGCGCCCGCACTCCGGCTCCGGCACCTCGATCAGCTCGAGCCCCGGACCGGCCTCGGTCTTCGCGAGTGCCCGCATGCCGGCCAGCCTAGGGTCTCGACTCCGCTCGCTGCGCTCGCGGGCTCGACCACCGACAAGCTGCGTTTGTTGGTCGAGCGGACGCGAGGAACGAGCGTCGTGTCATTCGCTGGTCGAGCGGACGCGAGGAACGAGCGTCGTGTCATTCGCTGGTCGAGCGGACGCGAGGAACGAGCGTCGTGTCATTCGCTGGTCGAGCCGACGCGAGGAACGAGCGTCGTGTCGAGACCACGGGGCTCTGGCGTCCTGGGTCCGGATGAGAGGCTGCGGGCATGCGCCTCTTCCTCCTCCGGCACGGGCGTACGCCGTCCAACCAGGCGGTCGCGCTCGACACCGCCGCGCCGGGCGCCGACCTCGACGAGATCGGCGTCGCGCAGGCCGCACGGGCGGCGGCGGCGCTGGTCCACCGACGGCCCTCGGCCGTCTTCGCGAGCACGCTGGTCCGTGCCCAGCAGACCGGGGAGCCGCTCGCGGCTGCGCTGGGGCTCCAGGTGCAGGTCCGTGACGGTCTGCGGGAGATCGACGCGGGCGACCACGAGATGCGCAACGACGAACAGTCCCACCGACTGTACTTCGGCACGGTCGTCGGCTGGCTCGACGGCGACCTGACGACCGGCATGCCGGGCGGCTGCACGGGTGAGGAGTTCCTCGACCGCTTCGACGCCGTCGTGAATGAGGCGGCCACCCATCCGTCCGCCGTGCTCGTGGCCCACGGCGCCGCGATCCGCACCTGGCTGGCACTGCGGGCGACCGACCCCGAGGGGGAGCGCTTCGGCTCGGCGCCCCGACTCGGCAACACCGACTGGATCGAGATCGAGGGCGACCCGGAGACCGGCTGGGAGCTGGTCGAGTGGCACACATGGGACGGCGATCCAGAGCTCGCCTGACCGCTCTGGCCGGTGGCCGGGTGGTCTACGTGTGTGGGGAGAACCTGTGCGCGGTCGACCCGTCGACCGGTGGCCAGCAGCAGATCACCACCGACGGTCGCGGCTACCGCCCCCCGACGTCACCGCCGACGGCTCCACCGTGGCGGCCGACGTCGAAGCTCGTCGCGCACAACGAGACCGACTACACCCCGCGAGGCGCACCGGGGACCGGCCAGCTCTACGACGGCGGCAACGGTACGTCGTTCACCGGGGCGGGCGCCATGCTGAGCGGCACCTACGACATCGACCGCGACCTGCACGGGATCTGCCGCGTCGACGTACCGGCCGCGGCCGACCAGCCGTGCACCGAGCTGTTCAACGGTCCCAACCCGTTCACCTCCTTCGACAGCTCGCCGGACGGGCAGTGGGTGGCGGCGACCGTGACACCGGAGACGCCGGAAGGCGCGCCGCCGGCACCGTCGTCGGTGCAGCTGTTCAGCACCTCCGCCGGGACCGCGGCTCCGGCTCAGCCGACGCGCGTGGTGGCCGACAACGCCGTCTCGCCGACCTTCTCCCCCGACGGCTCCTGGCTCGCCTACGCCTCGGCCGATGGCTGGATCTACGCAGTGCCGGCGGGAGGGGGTACGCCGGTCAAGCTCGTCCAGGGCGTCTCGCCGGCCTGGGGTGGTGGCGCGATCGACGCGGGCAAGGCGACGGGCAAGGCGCAGGTGGTCAAGCCCAAGGGCGTGGTCAAGGCGACCGTCACGGTGACGGGCGCCAAGACCAAGATCAAGATCCGCCGCTGAGCCGGGGAGCCACGCAACAGCCGGCCACGCAGAAGGCACAGTCCGTCAACGATCATCATGTCGCCCGCGGCCGGGGCGATCAGGGCACGAGGCCGCGATCGGTGTAGAGGCAGAAGGGATGGCCGGCGGGGTCGAGCAGAACGCGAACCTCCGCATGCGGCTGGTGTCCGGCCTTGGACGCGCCGAGGGCGAGTGCGCGGGCCTCGCCCGTGACCAGGTCGTCGACCCCGATGTCGAGGTGGCTCTGCACCTGCTGGCTGCCCGGAGCCGACGGCCAGGTCGGCGGGACGTGGCCGGGCTCGAGCTGGAAGGCCAGGCAGGTGCCGCCCCCAGGCGGCGAGATGACGACCCAGTCGCCCTCCTTCTGGACCGGCTCCCAGCCCAGCAGGTCGGCGTAGAACCCGGCCAGGCCAACGGGATCGACCGAGCCCAGGACGGCGGCGGCGAACCGGAAACGTGGCGACACCATGCCCACACCATAAGGCGGAGAACCGCCCGGCGAGGACGCCTTGTGACGGCGGGCTCACCGGCGTACTATCTCGATATATCGTAAACATATCGCCCGGCAACGTGCCGGAGGATCTTCGGCGAGACAGGGAGACGACCATGAGTTGTGAGGGGCAGGGCTTCGACGCCCACCGATTCGGCAGGCAGTTCGCGCGGTACGCCGAGCAGCAGTGGGGGCAGCACGGCCGAGGCGGCCGAGGGGGCTGGGGTGGCGCGACGGACTGGCCCGGCGGCCGGCCGGGGGGACGCGGAGGTCCGCCACCGTGGGTGGCCGGGCTCTTCGGCCTCGCCCAGGGAGAGCAGGGCCGCGGGCCGCGGGTCCGCCGCGGCGACGTCCGCGCCGCGATCCTCGACGTGCTCCGCGAGGAGCCGCGCAACGGCTACCAGATCATCACCCTGATCCATGAGCGCACCGACGGAGCCTGGCGTCCCAGCCCGGGGTCGGTCTACCCGACCTTGCAGCAGCTCGAGGACGAGGGGCTCGTCGAGGCCGGCGCGGCGACCGGGCGACGCGACTTCACGCTGACGGACGCCGGCCGCGAGTACGTCGACTCGCACGGTGACGAGCTCGCCGCGGTGTGGGCGCCCTTCGAGCAGTCCGGCGCCGAGCCCGACGCGCACCCGTTCGCCGCCCTCAAGCCCGAGATCGGACAGGTCATGAGCGCGGTCTGGCAGATCGCGACCAACGGCTCCGACGCCCAGCGCCGCGCCGCGGTCGACGTCCTCGTCGAGACCCGGCGACGGCTCTACGGCATCCTGGCCGACGGAGTCGAGGCGGACGACCCGGAGGAGAATGGTCGGCATGAGTGAGCAACGGCGTGGCCAGGCGCGAGCGGCGGAGTGGGTGAGCGGCCGGGCCGGCGACTGGGCTCGGGAGGCGTCTCGCACCTGGGATCCCGCCAACAGGATGCGGCTCTCCGACGCGGAGCGCGACGCGGTCGCCGACCGGCTCGGCGATCACTACGCCGCCGGGCGACTGACCCACGACGAGCTCCGCGCGCGGCTCGACGCCGCCTGGGACGCCCGCACCCGCGGCGACCTCCCGCCGATCTTCGCCGACCTGCCCGGTGGCTCGCCGTTGCACGGGCAGGGCCAGGTCACCGTGCCGCCCTGGATGGTCACCGCCGCCCGCTCGGCGTACGCCGCTCGTGGCCGCCCCGCCGCCGTCCGGCAACCGCGTCGGACCTCCCGCCCGGGGCGGGTGCTCCTCGGGGTGCTGCTGCGGGTGGCGCTGGTGGTCGCCGTCGTCGCGCTGGTCGCCTCGGTGACTCCGGTGCTGCTGCTGATCGGGGTGCTGTGGCTGGTGCTCGCGCGCGGAGGCTGCTCGCGGCGGCGCGGAGCGCCCTACCAGCGCCGTGGCCACTACGCGCCCGTGTGACCGAGGATCTACCGCCCGTGAGCGCCACCGAGTCCTTCCGGGCCGACCACTAGTTCGTGCCGGGTTCGACGATCAGCCGCACCCGCTCACCGTCGGGGAACTCCACGATCCGGCGCAACGCGATCGCTCCCTCGCCGGAGGTCAGGTAGCCGGTCACGGTCCGCCAGGCGCCGCTGCCGGCCGATCGCTCCTCGACGGTGACGTCCGCGGGGAGTCCGTCGTAGGTGGGGAGACCGGACTGGCGACCCGTCAGCACCTGCTGCCCGGAGTGCGCGACGCGGGTCAGCGAGGTGACTGCGTAGACCACGGTCCAGACCTGTCCGGACGCCGCCCAGCCCTCTCCCGCCAGATAGGGCAGCTGGACGGTCGACAGCTCGCACGCCGCGTCGTCGCCGACGGACGTCGGGCGGAGTCCGACCCGGCAGGGGAGGTCGTTGAGGCGGGTCGGGAGGTCGTAGAGGCCGGCCGCCGGGCCGGGCTCACGCCGACCGGTCGACGGCGTGAGTCGCTGCGAGGCGCCGTCGAAGACGATCTCGACACCGACGTCGTCAGCCTCGGTGCCGTCCGGGACGGGAACCAGCTTGGCGGAGGTGTCGCCGAGCGTGGTGTCGTCGCCGTGGACGTCGCCGATCGGTGTCGCCTTGCCCGCGACGAGGAGGGAGACCGAGGTGTCGGCGCGAACGGGCGTGAGGAGTCCCGAGAGGTCTGCCGGGATGCCCTTGCCGGGCATGAAGTCCCAGGAGACGCCGACGTACTCGCCGGGCGGGACCTGCTCGTCGTGACCGGGCAGCAGGTCGGCGTCCGTGAGCTCCCGCGCGGCCGCGACCTGCACCCTGACCCGCCCGTCCGGCAGCTGGACCGACGATGCGGCACCGGTCGGATCGCCCGAGGGCGCGACGAGCACCGCCCGGTCGTCCGGCCCGGTCGTTGTGTCGGCCGGACCGGTCGAGCTGCCGCAGCCGCTCACGAGCGTGCCCAGCACGGCGAGCACGGCCATCCCCGCGACGGCGGATGAGGTCGGCCTACGGGCGGTCATCGGCTGTGCCGCCCGGGATAGTGCGCGTTGCGCAGGTCCGTGACGGCGGGGTACGCCGCGGCGATGAGCCGGTTCGCTGCCTCGGTGACCTCGGCCGAGAGGACCTGGTTGCCGAGGCCGGCTGCCCCGGGCCGCAGCTCCACGACCCATTGGGCAAGGCCGATGGCGGTGACCGTGACGGCACCGGAGGCGGACCTGCCGGTCACGGTGAGCCCCTCGTAGGCCCGCCGGAAACCGGCGTCCTCCGCTCGGGGGAGCCGGGCCCGGTCGGGCTGGAGCACGTCGTCGCGGATCCGAGCGACCGCGGCGGCGCGCTGGGCGAAGAGGACCCGGGCGACCCGCGCAAGCTGCGCGGCGACCTCGGCCTCACCGGCTCGCTCGGCGTACCCGGGGAGGATGGTGACCTCGACGCTCCGGGAGCCCCTGGTCCGAGCGAAGATCTGCTCGTTGCGCGACGCGACCCGGACATCCAGCTCCGCCATCCGATCAGCCAGCACGCCCACGCTCAGCGCCTTCCACCGATACCGCCCGGACCGCGCCTGAGATCGATGTCGTTGACGAAGTCGAATCCCGGATCGTCGGCCTTCGGCCAGCCGGCGACGGCGACCAGTGCGTTCTTGATCCGGGTCTCGTCGTCGGTGATCCGCTGGGTGAGGGAGTCGACGGCCAGCTTGGTCTTGTCGTAGAGGTCGCACGCGCATTCGACGTCCGCGGTGACAGGCGGGACCTCGGCGGCGGTGGAGAGTCCGCCGGCGACCAGCGCCGCGGTGGTCGCCACTCCCGCGGGCGCGGCGACCACGGTCACGACCGCCGCGGCCGCGACGAGCAGCAGGGACAGCGTCGCGCCGCCGGTGGGGTCGCCCAGCGCGTCGATGCTCTCGTCGGCCTTGTTGAAGATCTCGTTGATGTCGTGGTCGACGGCCTGCCATAGATCGCGGGAGGCCATCGCGGCGCCACGCAGGGCCCCGATCGTGACGAACATGTTCTGGCAGATGCCGGGGAAGGGGACCTGGACGTGGTCGCGGAAGGTCTCCGCCGCGCTGCCGGTCCACTCGGTGAGCTCGCCGGTGATCTCGTTGAGCCGGGGCAGGATGTTCTTGTTGAAGAAGTGCTCGTCGCTGACCGGGTCGACGGCCAGGTCGCCTGTCGTCAGGCAGTCCATCGCGTCCTTGAGCGCGTCGATGGTCGGCTGGTGCTGACTCCCGTCGGGGATGTTGGCGTACGGGAGCGCCAGGCTGACGAAACCGCCGAACTCCGGATCCATGCCTCCCGCGTGGTTGTTGTACTTCTCCTGGAGGCTGTGCGCGACGTCGAGGAGCGCCATGTCTAGTTCCCGTCGCCGAAGGAGCCGCCGAGCCTGGTGAAGGCATCAGCCGTCTCCTGGTCGACGTCGGCCATGTCTCGCACCGTCTTGATCACATTGAGGCGAATGACCTCCAGGGCGTCGCTCAGCCCGTCGCCCACCACATAGCTGCCCACCCCCGTCAGCCGTTCACAGATCTTCGTGACGGCGGCGTTGAACTCCGCGTCGCAGCCGTGGGACCCCACGCCGAGCGTCCCGGCGGAGCTCCCGCTCGAGCCGTTGTAGCCGCCGCTGCGGTACTGGGCGCTGTAGAGGTCCAGCTGGCCGACCTTCGACGAGGCGGTGGTGAGCTCGGCGATGACCAGGGGCATCACGTTCTGTGCCTTCTTGTAGAGCTCGGCGAGCTCGGCGCCGACCACTGGACCTCGGGGTTCTCCCATGCCGCACCTTCCTCCGTTGACGTTTCCGCGGGTACGTCGTGAGGTTCTACCCGTCCCTGGGTGCCCGAAAACCTGGGGCCGGGGGCGGATCTCCGATCCCGGTGGGGGCGAGCCGCACAGGTACCCCGGTCAGAGGTCGATGGCGCGGTTGACCCAGGTGTCGACGACGAGCATGCCGACGCGTCTGTAGAGGCCGAGGGCGCCGGTGCGGGAGTCGGTGGAGAGGCCGGAAGTGGTGGCGCCGTGCTCGCGGCCGGCGCGGAAGGCGTCGACGAGGAGCGCCTGGGCGAGGCCGCGGTTTCGCTGGTCGGCGCGGGTCGCGAGCCGGTCGACGTACGCCTCGCCGGCGTCGGACAGGATGACGCAGGCGACGGCGGCGATCCCGCCTTCGGGTTCGGTGACGACCCGGAGCATCCAGGGCTGGTGGCCGGGTCGCCGGACGGTCTCGGAGAGGAAGTCCTCGAAGGGCTCGCGGTCGCGGACCGACCACTCCAAGAAGGCGTCCTCGACGACGTCGTGGACCTGCGGCAGCTCGGGGTCGCGCGCCTCGCGTACGACGTACCCCTCGGGCAGCGGACGCTCGGGCACCTCCGCGCCCTCGGGAAGTCGAAGCATCCAGCTCGTCCACCGCACCCGATAGCCGAGGGCGGCGAGCAGCCGGTCTCCCGGGCTGCCCTCCGGCACCGGCATCCCGACGACCGACGCGCCACGTGAGCGGGCCCTCTCCTGCATCCACAGGGCGAGGCGGGTGCCGAGGCCGAGGCCGAGGTACGCCGGGTGGACCGACGCGTCGCCCCGGTCGTGGCCGCTGTGCTCGGCGTACCCGATGAGCCGGTCGCCGTCGAAGACGCCGAGCGTGCTGTCCGGGACGTCGAAGCTCGGCCGCTGCCAGTCGGCGACGATGTCGGCGAGCTCGATGTCGACACGACCGATGTCGGCCTGCTGCTGGGCGGCCATCACCAGGTACACGCCCTCGGCGTCGCGCACGGTCAGGGGCCGCTCGACGAAGGCGCCCGCGTCGGCTGGGGTCGGATCGGGAGCGGATGCGTTCTCGGTCACGAGGAGTCATTCAAGCGGCCCGGGAAGCCGATCGTCATCCGATTTGTCGCGGGCCGCCGCCCTGAGCGCTCCCGCCGACTCCTGCGTTGGTCGGGCGACCGCGAGGCCTGCGTGACAGACTGCGCTCCATGACCGCAGGCACCCCAGAGCAGCCGGCGGCCGAGGCCGTCCAGCCCCTCGCCCCGCCCGAGCCCGTCATCACCCTGACCGCTCCCGAGGCGCCGGCAAGGGTGGCCGAGACGGCCGCACCCAGGATGGCGCCGCCGGTATCGGCCGCGGTCATGCCCGAGCTCGACGCGAAGGTCGAGGGCTTCCTCGCCGCCCTGTCGAGCACGCAGGCGGGCAGCCCCGAGTTCTCCGCGCAGGCGGAGAACGTGCGCACGATGGGTGATGCCGAGATCCGCAAGGCGGCCGAGACGTCCAACCGGATGCTCGACAAGCCGGTCACCGCCCTCAAGGAGGGCGGGATCGCCCAGGGCTCCGCGGTCGGCAAGACCCTGATCGAGCTGCGGCGTACCGTCGAGGACCTCGACCCCAGCCAGGCGACGGGCGCGAAGCGCTGGCTCGACCTGCTGCCTTTCGGCGACAAGATCACCGACTACTTCCGCAAGTACCAGTCCGCCCAGAGCCAGCTCAACGGCATCCTGCACAGCCTGCGCAACGGACAGGACGAGCTCCAGCGCGACAACGTGGCCCTCAACCTCGAGAAGACCAACCTGTGGGCGGTGATGGGCAGGCTCAACCAGTACGTCTACGTCGCCGAGCGCCTCGACGCCAGGCTCTCCGCGCGGATCGCCGAGATGGAGCTGAGCGACCCCGACGCGGCCAGGTCGCTCAGCCAGGACGTGCTCTTCTACGTCCGGCAGAAGCACCAGGATCTGCTCACCCAGCTCGCCGTGTCCATCCAGGCCTACCTGGCGATCGACATCATCATCAAGAACAACGTCGAGCTGATCAAGGGTGTCGACAGAGCCTCGACGACCACCGTCTCCGCGCTCCGTACGGCGGTCATCGTGGCGCAGGCGCTGGGCAACCAGAAGTTCGTGCTCGACCAGATCTCCGCGCTCAACACCACGACGTCCGGGATGATCCAGCGCACCTCGGAGATGTTGAGGGACAACTCGGCGGCCATCCAGGAGCAGGCGGCGTCCTCGACGATCGGCATCGAGCAGCTGCAGGCCGCCTTCGCCAATATCTACGCGACCATGGACTCCATCGACGAGTTCAAGCTCAAGGCGCTCGACTCGATGTCGGCCACGATCGGCGTCCTGGAGACAGAGGTGGAGAAGTCACGGTCCTACCTCGACCGGGTCGCGAAGCACGACGCGCGCAACGCCGCGGGCACCCTCGACCTGTCCACCCAGCCGCTGAGCTGACCCGGTCTCCAAGCAACGTGGGCGCCGACGGGTGGGACTGAAGGAGTGGTGGGCGAGGCGGCAGGCCGGCCCGGACGACTCGGCTCCGTTGCCGGCGCCGCCGACGGAGCGGGACGTGCTCGCCTCGCTCAACCGGGTCAACGCCATGCTCGCCGAGGGCAACGCGCCGCCGGTCATCACCACCCGGGTGCTCCGGATCGCCCGCACGATCAACGCCACGATGCCCCGCATCCGCAACCTGGGCCTCGGCTCGCAGGAGGGCTACTCGGTGGTGGCGACCGCGACGACCTACCTCCCCGAGGCGGTCGGCGCCTACCTGCGGCTCCCACGCGAGTGGGCCGACACCCGGCCGATCGACGGCTACAAGACGTCGTTGATGGTGCTGGTCGAGCAGCTCGAGCTGCTGGCCGCCACGATGGACAAGATCCTCGACGCCGCCAACCGGGCAGACGCGCAGGCACTGATCGCCCACGGGATGTTCCTCGACGCCAAGTTCGGCCACTCCTCCGACGGCGGCCCCGACCTCCGGCTCGACCCCCCGTGAGCAGGCGCAGTATGAGTAGAAGGACCTGTCGATGACGACCCTCGCCGCCGCGCTCGAGGCGCTCGAGAAGGCCGCCGTCGCCGCCGGCGTCGACCCCACGATCGCGCGTCGTGAGGGGGAGGCGCTGGCCGCCACCGTGTCCGAGCCGTCGACAGGTGCCTTCGTCGACTGGTGCGCCGAGACGGGCCGGCCGACCTCGGCCGAGGCCTACACCGACGCCGCGTCGCGTGGGCGGCGCTATCGCGCCGCGCCGACGGCGTCGATGAGCCTGCTGCAGGCCGGCGGCTCGGCGCAGGCACCGTCGTACGCCGCAGCGCTGGGCGAGGTCGCCCTGGCCGCGGCCGCCCTCGGCACGCCCGACCCGCGAGCCACGGGCAACGCCGCTACCGCCGCCGCGGCGCAGCTGGCCGAGCCGGCCTCCGCGCGAGCCCCGGTGCCCCGGCTGGGCGACGACGTCGCCGGCTCGCTCCTCGAGCAGCTCTCGGTCGTCCAGCGCAAGCTCGCCGGGCTCGTCCCGGCCCCGGCCGGCGACCCCGCCGCCGGGCAATCGGCGAAACCCGGCGTCCCCCCACCCGTTGCGCAAGCGCCGTCGGCCGAGGATGCGGTGCGGCCCGCCGACCCGGAGCCCGAGCCACCCGCCAAGACGGTCGACGAGCTGCTCGCCGAGCTCGACGCCCTGGTGGGACTCGCGGAGGTGAAGGCGGAGATCCACAGGCAGGCGGCCGTGCTGCGCGTCGAGGGCCTGCGGGAGAGCGCCGGCCTGAAGGCTCCGACGATCACCCGACACCTCATCTTCAACGGCAACCCCGGCACCGGCAAGACCACCGTCGCGCGGCTCGTCGCCGGCATCTACCGTGCGCTCGGACTGCTCTCCAAGGGGCAACTCGTCGAGGTCGACCGCTCCGAGCTGGTCGCCGGCTTCCTCGGGCAGACCGCGATCAAGACGGCGGAGGTGGTGGCCTCGGCCGAGGGCGGCGTCCTGTTCATCGACGAGGCCTACTCGCTCTCCGGGGACCAGTACGGCACCGAGGCCATCGACACCCTGGTCAAGGAGATGGAGGACAAGCGCGACGACCTCGTGGTCATCGTCGCCGGCTATCCGCTCCCGATGCGGGTCTTCATCGCGCAGAACCCGGGGCTCGAGAGCCGCTTCCGCACCACTATCGACTTCGCCGACTACACCGACGACGAGCTCGCCTCGATCTTCGCGGTGATGGCGACAGCCGCCGACTATGACGTCGACGAGCCGGTCGTGGCGCGGCTGCGTGAGATCCTCGCCGGCGTCCGACGCGGCCCGACCTTCGGCAACGCTCGCTTCGTCCGCAACATCCTCGAGGCGGCGATCGGCCGCCACGCCTGGCGGTTGCGCGACATCGCAGAGCCGACGCTGCGACAGCTGCGGGTGCTGGAGCCCGACGATCTCGACGTGCCCGTCGGCCGGGATGACCCGGACCGCGGGGTTGACCGGCCCGACGACGGGGAAGAGTCTCCCTCGGTCGATATCGTCTCGACTCCCGCACCCGACGACCCCCGACCCGAGGACCCCCGACCCGAGGAGGAGTCGCCATGACCCAGACGGCGTCTCAGCCCGCACCTCCCGATCCACGAGCGGTCCCGCAGACGGGCCCGCCGCCACAGCACTCCCAGCAGGCCGCAGACGCGATCGCGGTGCCGACCGCGAGCGGGTTCACCGAGAACGTCCCAAGGGTCCTCAACCGGCTCCAGGCCGTTGCGGTGGCAACCTGCCTGATCTTCGGCGTACTCGCGGCGGGCATCCAGCTCCTGTCCTGGCAGGCCAACGGTCGGGCCGCCGACAACACCGAGCAGGTGGTGCGGGTCCAGCAGATCCAGTCCAACCTGCTCCGCGCCGACGCCATCGCCACCAACTCCTACCTGGTCGGCGGTCTGGAGCCTGCCGACGCGCGAGCCGAGTACGACGCCGCCGTCGACAACACCCTCCGACTGATCGCCGACGCCGCCGAGGCGCAGCCGGCCGACCGAGCGGTGCTTGCCGACCTCAACGCCACCGTCACGGCCTACACCACGGCGGTCGCCCAGGCCCGTGACTACAACCGCCAGCAGCTACCGATCGGCATCGCCTACCTCAACGACGCCGGCCGGACGCTGCGCGGCGACGCACTGCCGATCGTCGAGGCCCTCGTCGACGCCAACTCCGAGCGAGCCGTCGACGAGATGAGCGACCAGCACCCGCTCTGGCTGGTCGGGCTCGCGGTCCTCGCGGTGCTGGTCCTCTATTGGGTCAACGGGCAGCTCGCGCGCCGTTTCCGTCGCCGCTACAACGTCGGCATCGTGGGCGCGGCCCTCGTCGTGGTCGTCGTCGCTCTCGTGGGCGCCGGGCACGCCAAGGTCAAGGGCGACGACAACGAGGCGACCCGCGACGGCCCCTACCGCACCGCGGTCGACGAGGCGTCGGCCCGCACCGCGGCCAACGACGCCAAGGCCCAGGAGAGCCAGGGCCTGATCAACCGCGGGTCCGGGGCCACCTTCGAGACGCTCTGGGCGGAGCAGGCGGCCGTCGTCGAGGACACCGCGACGGCCGAGACGCTGCCGCTGTGGGAGGCGTACGTCGATCAGCACGCCGAGGTGCGCTCGCTCGACGACGCCGGGCAGTGGGACCGGGCCGTCGCGCTCGCGATCAGCGTCGACGCGGGGTCGCCGACGACCCGGCTGGACGAGTTCGACGCCGCCTCCGAGTCGGTGATCGCGGAGTCCGGAGCCGCCGCGGCCGACCAGTTCCGCACCGGCACGATCCTCTGGCTCCTCGCCATCGCCCTGACCCTCCTCGGCGCCCTTGCCGGCGCCGCGATGGCCACCCGAGGGATCGACCGGCGACGTCAGGAGTACTCATGAGACGCATCGTCCCCGTGCTCCTCACGGCCGCCCTGCTCGCCGGCTGCGGGGGCTACGACGCGACCGTCGTACCCGAGCCCGAGCCCAGCCCGGCGGCAACGGCCCCGCCGCCCGCCCCGACCTGCGAGAACGACGGCAGTCAGCTGCGGTCCTACCAGCCGAGAGGCAATGTCGGTGACGGCCCGGCGGTCCAGGCCATCCGGCAACGCGGGCGTCTCGTCGCGGGAGTCGCGGCCGACACCTACCTGCTGGGCGCGCGCAACCCCGAGACCGGCCAGATCCAGGGCTTCGACATCGACATGGCCAACGCGATCGCCGAGAAGATCTTCGGCGAGCCCGGCCACGTCGAGCTCAAGGTGATCACCGCGGCCCAGCGGATCCCGCTCCTGCAGTCGGGCGACATCGACATCGTCGCCCGCAACATGACGATCAACTGCGCGCGTTGGGAGCAGATCGCCTTCTCGGCCGTCTACTACGCCGCCGGGCAGAAGGTGCTCGTCGGCAAGGACTCCGGGATCGAGTCCATCGAGGACCTCGCCGGCAGGCGGATCTGCTCGGCGACCGGCACCACGAGCATCGACAACATCCGCAAGATCCAGCCCGACGCCGTCCCGGTCACCGCCCCCGACAACTCGGCCTGCATGATCCGCTTCCAGAACGGCGAGGCCGACGGCGTCAGCTCCGACGACACGGTCCTCGCCGGGCTCGCGGCGCAGGACCCCTACGCGACGGTGCTCGAGACCGACTTCCTGACTCAGGAGCCTTACGGCATCGGGGTCAACCGGGACGCCGTCGACCTGGTGAGGCTGATCAACCAGGTCCTCGAGGAGATGCGCGCCGACGGCCGCTGGCAGGACTCCTACGACCGCTGGCTGCGCCGTGAGCTGCACGTCGAGGGCACCCAGCCCCAGCCGCAGTACGGCCGATGAGCCCGATGGCGGCGATCGACACGCCGACGGCTCCCGGGGCTCTGGGCAGTGCCCCCGCGCCCGCGGAGCTCCAGACGTACCTGACCGGACTCGAGGCCTGGGTCCGTGAACGGCGCGGCGAGCTCGACGACCTCGACGCCGCCGCCCTGGCCGCCGGTCGTGGCGCCGAGGTGGCCTCCGACATGGCGCTCTCCCTGTCGCTGTGGAAGGGCGTCTCCGACCGCTACCAGGAGATGTGGACGGCCTGGGACGGCGGTCGGGTGCTGCAGCAGGACCGCGAACGGATCGCGTCCTTGATCTGGGCCCGCCCCGACCGGCAGGGGATGTCGGTGCCCGAGGCGTGCCGGCTCTCCGACGCCCTGGCCGGTCAGCTCCGCACCCGGCTGTCCCTCACGCCGGGCCTCGATGCCTCGGCGGCGAGGATCAAGGGCCTGCGCGCCCAGCTCGAGCGCGTCCGCGACCAGGTCGCCCTCGAGCCCGCGCTCCTGCGCGACAGCGCGGTCGACCGGCTCGCCGCCCTGATGGTCCGGCTCACCGAGATCGCCGAGCGTGCCGCACGGGGCGCCGACGTCGGCGGGCTGCTCGCGCCCTTCGAGCAGGATGCCGCCGTCTTCGAGCGCGACCTCATCGTGGGCAACCAACGACGCCGCGAGGCCCGCGGCCAGGTCGAGGACGCCCGGCGGCTGCGGGCCGAGCTCGTGGCCCGCGCGGCCGAGCTCGAGGCCCTTGCCCGGACCTGTGTCGAGACGGTCGACCCCGCCCCCCGCTACGCCGTCCCCGACGTCGACGCACTCGGGCCGGTGCCCAACACCCCCGAGGCGCTCACCCCTTACCTCGAGCGGCTCGGGCGTGTCGAGGCGGCGATGGCTCACGCGCATGCCCGGTACGCCGCCGCCTTGGCCGAGCACACCGACCTGGCGGCCCTGCTCGACGCCTACGTCGCGAAGGCGCGGGCCACCGGACTGGCCGGCCGCGACGACCTCGTCGGCAGCGAGCACCAGGCCCGGGCGGTGCTGGCTCGACGGCCCGCCCCGATGCCGGTCTGCCGCCAGCTGGTCGCGACGTACCAGACCTGGCTCTCCGCCCTCACCCCTGGGAAGGACACCCCGACATGACCTGCACCCAGCCAGGCTGCACCGGCGCCGTCACCGATGGCTACTGCGACGTCTGCGGCATGGCCGCCGCCCCAGGCGCGGCGACCGCCGGCACCGCCGCCGGAGCCGGTCAGGGGGCGGTCGGCCAGGGTGCGGTCGGTCAGGGGGCAGCCGCCGACGGCGCCGCGTGCACCCAGCCCGGCTGCGCAGGATCCATCGCCGACGGCTACTGCGACACCTGCGGGATGGCCGCGGAGGCGGCGGCAAGCCCGCCGAGCGCGGCTGCGACGGCCACTCCGCTGTCGGGCGGCGACGGGGGATCGGTGGCCACCTCCTCCGCCCGGGTCGGGTCGGCCCGGTTCGGCTCGGCGCGCATCGCCGGTGAGTCGGTGGCCACCCGACGTGCGCGCAGCGGCTCCCAACGACTGCGCACCGCCCGGATCGGCGCCGGCATCACCAGCGTGCCTCCGGCCCCGCCGGTCGACCCGAGCAAGGCGATCAGGCCCGACCCGCAGGTGCCGGAGAGCAAGCGCACCTGTTCCAAGTGCGGCAACCCGGTCGGGCGGAGCCACGACGGCAGGCCGGGGCGCACCGAGGGCTTCTGCGCCCAGTGCGGCCAGGAGTTCTCGTTCCAGCCCAAGCTGCTGCCGGGCGACCTGGTCGGCGGGCAGTACGAGGTCGCCGGCGCGATCGCCCACGGCGGTCTCGGCTGGATCTACCTGGCGCGCGACCGCAACGTGTCCAACCGCTGGGTCGTCCTCAAGGGCCTGCTCAACTCCGGCGACCCCGACGCCCTCGCGGCCGCGATCGCCGAGCAGCAGTTCCTGGCGCAGGTCGAGCACCCGCTGATCGTCGAGATCTACAACTTCGTGACCCACGAGGGCGCCGGCTATATCGTCATGGAGTACGTCGGCGGCACCTCCCTCAAGCAGCTGCTCAAGGAGCGGATGGCCGCCAACAACGGCGCCTACGACCCGCTGCCGGTCGACCAGGCCTTGGCGTTCATCCTCGAGATCCTGCCCGCCTTCTCCTACCTCCACGACCTCGGGCTCGTCTACTGCGACTTCAAGCCCGACAACCTGATCCAGGTCGGCGACGCGCTCAAGCTGATCGACCTCGGTGGCGTGCGGCGGATCGACGACGACGACTCGGCGATCTACGGCACGGTCGGCTACCAGGCGCCAGAGGTGGCGGAGGTCGGGCCGAGCGTCGCCTCCGACATCTACACGATCGGCCGGACGATGGTCGTCCTGTGCATGGAGTTCCGCGGCTACCAGGGCACCTACCTCAACACCCTGCCGCCGCCGGAGACGACGACGCTCTTCGCAGACAACGACTCGCTCTACTGGCTGATCGCGAAGTGCTGCGCTCCCGACCCGGCCGATCGGTTCGCCTCGGCCGACGAGCTGCGTGGCCAGCTGCTCGGCGTACTGCGCGAGACCGTCGCGCGACGGACCACGGGCACGGCCCTCACCTCCGCCGCCTCGCCGCTGTTCGAGGCGCCGACCACCTCCCGCGGCGTGCTCGAGTGGTCGCAGCTGCCCCTGCTGCGCGTCGACACCAGCGACCCGCAGCACGCCTGGCTGAGCGGGATCGGGGCGGCCGACCCCGCGGAGCGGCTCGCCGTCCTCACCGACGAGGCGCCCGAGCAGACCGCCGAGGTGCGGCTGGCGCGCGCACGCGCCGCCCTCGACCTCGGCGACGCCAAGACCGCCCACGGCGTGGCCGCCGAGATGCTGAGCGAGGATCCCTGGGAGTGGCGCGCGCTGTGGGTCGACGGCCTCGCCGCGATGGCCGAGCGCGACTGGGAGCAGGCGAAGGGCGCGTTCAACGCCGTCTACCAGCAGGTGCCGGGGGAGCTCGCCGCCAAGCTCGCGCTCGGCGTCGCCTGCGAGAAGGGCGGCTTCCCCGCCGTGGCCGAGAGCCTCTACGAGACCTGTGCCCTCACCGATGCCGCCTACGTCGCGCCGGCGGCCTTCGGGGTCGCCCGGGTGCGGAGCGAGCGTGGCGACGCCCCTGGTGCCGTGGCGGCCCTCGACCTGGTGCCCAAGACGAGCCGCGGCTACCCCGAGAGCCGTCAGCTGCGCGCCGAGGTGCTCCTCGGCCAGGGCTCGGGCGACCT
Source organism: uncultured Actinomycetota bacterium (assembly GCA_963767345.1). Lineage (GTDB taxonomy): Bacteria > Actinomycetota > Actinomycetes > Propionibacteriales > Nocardioidaceae > Nocardioides. Next base: position 849,939 of record CAVYDO010000003.1, on the reverse strand, counting down.
GCGCGTGCTGGACCAGGCGATGAGGTCGATCGAGTCGGCCTCGATGGACCCGGCGGCCCTGGGGCGCTACACGGTCCGCATCCTCGAGCAGGCACTGGGCGTCGTCACCTCCGGTGGTGCGTCCGGTCGAGGGGCTGGTGGTGCCGCCGCGACGGTCGGATCCGTGGCTGCCGACGAGACCAGCCTGCGCGGAGGCATCGAGCGCGCCTACCGGCTGCTCGCCAGAGATGCCGAGGACCTCTCCGAGCGCATCGAGCTGGTCAACCGCGCGAACGGCGTCCGCGCCTGGAGCCTCACATGATCGCTGCCATGATCGCGACGCATCCACCCGACGAGGCCACCCCCAGGGAGACTCCATGAGCTGCCCCAACTGCGCCGAGCCGGTCCAGGACGGCGCCGCCTTCTGCGAGGCGTGCGGTACGCCGATCGGTGGCGCGCCGGCTCCGGCCGCCAGTGCACCCGTGACGGTGGCCGCGGAGGCGGCGCCGTTCGACGCGACCGTCGCGACGCGCGTGCCCGCATCGGCCGGGGGTCCGGACGGCGTACGTCCTTGTCTGCAGTGCGGGGGCGTGGTGGGTGCCGACGGCTACTGCGAGGTGTGCGGCGCCAAACAGCCCAGCGAACGCGACCACTTCCGGGAGCGTCCCGCACCGTGGGTGGCCGGCGTGTGCGACCGGGGCATCCGCCACCCGGTCAACGAGGACGCCATGGCGCTGCTCGCCGGGGGCGACCGGGCGGTGCTGGTCGTCCTCGACGGAGTGTCCAACACCAACTCGCATATCGCCTCGCTGGCGGGTGCCCGTGCCGCTCGTGAGGTCCTCCGCAGCCCGCTGCCCCAGGGCATGGGCACTCCGGTGAGCCGCACCGCCGCGGTCACCAAGGTCCTCACCGCCGCCGTCGACCGCGCCCAGGCGGCGATCGTCGCGCTCACACCGGCCGGGTCGACCACGCCGCCTTCGGCCACGTTCGCGGCCGCCGTCCTCGAAGGGGCCCGCCTCGCGGTCGCGAATATCGGCGACTCCCGGGTCTACTGGCTGCCGGACGGGCTGCCCGGTCGACAGCTGAGCGTCGACGACTCGGTCGCCGGGCAGATGATCGAAGCGGGGATGCCGCGCAAGGAGGCCGAGGAAGGGCCGCAGGGTCATGCGATCACGCGCTGGCTGGGCCTCGACGCCCCCGACCTCGCCCCGCGGATCGTCGAGACCGAGGTCGCCGGTCCCGGTTGGCTGCTCGCCTGCTCCGACGGCCTCTGGAACTACATGTCCGAGCCCCAGGCGATAGCCGACCAGATCGCCGCGGCGGGGGTCGGTGACCCGCTCGAGCTCGCCGTCGCGCTCACGGCGTACGCCAACGCCTGCGGCGGGAAGGACAACATCACCGTTGCCCTTGCCCGCGTCGGGAAGCCGGCGGCAGGGCACAATGACGACACGCCCGACCCCTTCCGAGAGGGACTTACCCATGGCTGAGTTCACCGCGAGCGTCTACCAGAACGAGTTCCTGCCCGACGGAGGCACCGACGTCAACGCGATCGTCACCGTCACCTGCGCCGGTGCCGGAACGGCGGGCCAGACCGGAGGCGGCGCCGCGGGCGAGGTCATCATCGTCGACACCTCCGGGTCGATGGCGCCCCCGACGATGGCCGCGGCCCGGCAGGCCGCCCAGGCGGCGCTCAACGAGATCGTCGACGGGACCTGGTTCGGTGTGATCGCCGGATCCGACCGGGCGGTCCTGGCCTATCCGTACGTCGCGTCGGGCGCGGGGCTGGTGCAGATGTCACCGGTCACCCGGGCAGAGGCACGGGCCGCCGTGGGCCAGTTCGTCGGCAGCGGCGGTACGGCGATCAGCACCTGGCTCGACCTTGCCGGACACCTGTTCGCCTCGGTGCCCTCGGTCACCCAGCGGCACGCGATCCTCCTCACCGACGGCGAGAACCGCGAGAACGCCGGCAAGCTCGACGCCGCAATCCGTCGGGCCACCGGCTACTACCAGTGCGACTGCCGCGGCGCGGGCACCGACTGGCAGGTCCAGGAGATCCGGCGGATCGCCCAGGCGCTGCTCGGCACCGTCGACATCATCCCCTCCGCAGAACAGATGGAGGGCCAGTTCCGCGAGATGATGCAGGCGTCCATGTCGCGGGGGGTGCCCGACGCGCAGCTGCGACTGTGGACGCCGCAGGGTGCTCAGGTGCTGTTCGTGCGCCAGGTCGCGCCGACGGTCGAGGACCTCACCGCGCGGCGTACCGAGGTCAACCCGCTCACCGGCGCCTACCCGACCGGCGCCTGGGCCGACGAGTCGCGTGACTACCACGTGGCCGTCCGAGTCGCGGCGAAGGCGATCGGGCAGGAGCAGCTGGCCGCCCGGGTCCAGCTCGCCATCGGCGACGACGTCCTCGCGCAGGGGCTGGTCAAGGCCACCTGGTCGAGCGACTCCGAGCTGACCGCCAAGATCGACCAGCAGGTCGCCCACTACACGGGCCAGACCGAGCTCGCCGCCATGATCCAGGAGGGCCTGGCGGCCAAGGCCGCGGGAGACGAGGCCACGGCGACCACCAAGCTCGGCCGCGCGGTGCAGCTCGCGGCCGCCACCGGCAACGACGAGGCGACCTCGAAGCTGAGGAAGGTCGTCGACGTCGAGGACGAGCGCGAGGGCACCGTGCGGCTCAAGGCGGCGGTCGAGAAGGCCGACGAGATGGCGCTCGACACCGCCTCGACCAAGACCACCCGGATCCGGAAGTGAAGGATCGATGACCCAGCCGACGACGCAGCCCTGCCCGGCCGGCCACGAGTCGACGGCCACCGACTACTGCGACACCTGCGGGGTCGCGATGGGTACGCCGTCCGCGGCCACCCCCGCACCCGACGCCACCGGCACGCTGCCGACCGTCGACGCGGCGGTCTCGGGTGGGTCGGGCGGATCGGCGGACCCGGCGGCGTCTCCGGCGCCGGCACCGGCCGCCGGGGTGTGCCCCAGCTGTGCGACGCCCAACCCGCCCAACGCGCTGTTCTGCGAGAACTGCGGATACGACTTCACCACGGGGGCGATGCCACGGCCGGTCGAGCCCCGGGCCGCCCCGCCCGCGGCGTCCGCCCCGCCTGTCGCCGAGAACCTCTCACCGCCGCCGGCCGACGCCTGGGTGGCGGAGATCTGGATCGACCCCGACTGGTACGCCGACCAGCAGAGCACCGACCCGCTGCCCTCGCCGGGCCAACCGGTCGTGGCGAGGCTGGCGCACAGCTCGGTCCTGATCGGGAGAGCATCCCGCAGCCGCGGGATCCACCCCGACCTCGACCTCGGCAGCGACTCGGGCATCAGCCGCCGGCACGCGCAGCTGACCACCGACGGCAGTCGCTGGTTCGTCGAGGACCTCGGCTCGTCCAACGGCACCTATGTGGGCGGGGCGCTCGGCGTACTGCCGACGAGGCCCGTGGCCGTCGGCCAGAAGGTCGAGGTCGGCAGCGACGACCGCATCTATCTCGGCGCCTGGACCCGGATCGTGCTCCGCAGGGCCGCTCCCGGCGAGGCCTGAGAGTCGACCCCGCGGGGCGCTCAGGCCGCCTTGATCGCGCTGATGTCGAAGTCGAGCTTGATCTTGTCGCTGACCAGCACGCCGCCGGTCTCGAGCGCGGCGTTCCAGGTGAGGCCCCACGCCTTGCGGCTGATGGTGGCGTCGCCCTCGAAGCCCACGCGCAGGTTGCCCAAGGGGTCGCGGGCCGAGCCGACCTCTTCGAAGTCGATCGTGATCGACCGGGTGATGTCCTTGATGGTGAGATCGCCGGTGATCGACCAGGTCGCCCCGTCGCGAGCCACCGAGGTGGACGCGAAGGTGATCTGCGGGAACGCCTCCGCGTCGAAGAAGTCGGCACTCCTGAGGTGGGCGTCGCGGTCCGCGCTCCCGGTGTCGACCGTCGCCGTGTCGATGGTCACGGTCACCGTGGAGGCGGCCGGATCGACGGTGTCGACTCGGGCCTCGCCGGTGAATCCGGTGAAACCCCCGCGAACGGTGGTGACCATCGCGTGCCGGGTGGAGAAGCCGAGGCGGCTGTGCGTCGGGTCGATCGTGTAGCCACCGGTGATGTCCTGGACGGCGGCGGTGGGGGCGTCGAAGTTGCTCATGGGAGTTCGCTCCTCTAGTTAGTTGAAGTATCAACTACTTGAAGCAGGTCAGGCGAGCGAGCATTCCTGGGACACGAGTGACGCGCACCACCCGGCCAGTGCCGGATGGTGCGCGTCGGAGTCGGTCGGGCTCGGCGACGTGCGCCGGGGCCCACCGGGCCTCAGGGCCTACTCGGCCTCAGGCCGCGTGGCTGGGTGTGTGCGCGGGTTGGGCGGTCTGTTGGACGGCCTGTTGGACGACGGGCGCGGCGGCCCGGTCGAACCAGCGCGCCTCGAGCCGGCTGCGGCCGTCGCCACCGGTCACCTCGACCCAGATCATCATCAGATCCGCTTCCGACCTGTTGGTCATCTTCTGATCCACAGTGAGTCACCTCCTGTTCATCTTCCGTTCATCTACAGTACCTGACCCCCACTGGGATCGTGGCATTACCGCCGAACCGGCGGTTCGCGCCCCACCCAGCCCTCGATTTCGCATCCGTGGAGGCGTCTTCGCTCCACATTCGGGCATCGGCTCGCCCTCGACGTACGCCGCGACCGCGGCCCAGGTGAACCTGGGATGCGGGTGACCAGTTCCGGACGTGCATGAATATGCATGCCTATGTATAGTCATCGACATGTCCAAGGTTCTCACGACCCTGCCCAATGGCGAGCGGGTCGGCATCGCGTTCTCCGGCGGCCTCGACACCTCCGTGGCGGTCGCCTGGATGCGAGACAAGGGCGCGATCCCCTGCACCTACACCGCCGACATCGGCCAGTACGACGAACCGGACATCGACGGCGTCCCGAGCCGCGCGTTGGCGTACGGCGCCGAGATCTCCCGCGCGGTGGACTGCAAGAAGGCGCTGGTCGAGGAGGGCCTGGTCGCGATGGCCTGCGGTGCCTTCCACATCCGCTCAGGAGGCCGCGCGTACTTCAACACCACGCCCCTCGGGCGCGCCGTCACCGGCACCATGCTCGTCCGGGCGATGCACGAGGACCTGGTCGACATCTGGGGCGACGGTTCGACCTTCAAGGGCAACGACATCGAGCGGTTCTACCGCTACGGCCTGCTCGCCAATCCCGACCTGCGCATCTACAAGCCGTGGCTCGACGCGGAGTTCGTGACCGAGCTCGGCGGCCGGGCCGAGATGAGCCAGTGGCTCACCGAGCGCGACCTGCCCTACCGCGACAGCTCGGAGAGGGCCTACTCCACCGACGCCAACATCTGGGGCGCCACCCACGAGGCCAAGACCCTCGAGCACCTCGACGTCTCGCTCGAGACGGTCGAGCCGATCATGGGCGTGAGGTTCTGGGACCCGTCGGTGACGATCGACGCCGAAGACGTGACCGTCCGCTTCGAGCAGGGTCGCCCCGTCGCGATCAACGGCACCTCGTACGACGACCCGGTCGCCCTCGTCATGGAGGCCAATGCCATCGGCGGCCGGCACGGCCTCGGCATGTCCGACCAGATCGAGAACCGGATCATCGAGGCCAAGTCACGTGGCATCTACGAGGCGCCGGGGATGGCGCTGCTGTGGACGGCGTACGAGCGGCTCCTCAACGCGACTCACAACGAGGACACCATCGCGCACTACCACGCCGAGGGCCGGCGGCTCGGGCGGCTGCTCTACGAGGGCAGGTGGCTCGACCCGCAGTCGCTGATGCTGCGCGAGTCGATCCAGCGCTGGATCGCGTCGGTGGTGACCGGCGAGGTGACGCTGCGGCTGCGACGCGGCGAGGACTACTCGATCCTGCGCACCGAGGGCCCGCACTTCTCCTACCACCCCGACAAGCTGTCGATGGAGCGCACGGAGAACGCCGCCTTCGGCCCGACCGACCGGATCGGCCAGCTCACGATGCGCAACCTCGACATCGCCGACTCCCGCGCCATGCTCGAGCTGTACGCCGCCCAGCCGCTCGACCAGGGACAGGTACTCGTCGAGCACGGCACCCTCTTCGGCGCCCTCCCGGCCGGCGGCGCCGACCGCATCGCGGCAAACCCCGCCGCCGTCGAGGACGAGGAGGGCGAGGCCGCCCTCGAGGCAGCCGCCATGGAGTTCGGTACGGACTGAGTCTCGCGCGGACTCAGCCGGTTCCGCCCCGTCTGGGCATGTCCGATTTCCGCTGAGTCTCGCGCGGACTCAGCACCGATCGGGCCGGCGGAGGATGCTGGCCGTCCCGGGACCTCGTTCCACATCTGGTAGGACGTTCGCATGCGTCCACTCGCCGCTCTCGCCGTACTCGGCCTGTCCTCGGGGCTGCTCGCGGCCTGCAATCTGCCGGGGGGAGGCGGCGACGCGCCCGACCCGTCGGCGTACGTCACGGGGCTGGCGTCCGGGCTGAGCAGCGGCGACCTCGCCGGCCACGTGTTCCAGGGGGAGACCAGCGGGGCGGAGGTGCAGGCGGCGTACGACGAGGTCGTCGCGGGGATGGGGGAGACCGAGCCGCAGGTGGTGGGCAGCGTCGGGGAGATCACCGAGCCGGAGGGTGACGAGGCGGCCAGGGCGACGGCGACCTTCGACTGGAGCTGGGATCTCGACGGCCAGCACTGGGCCTACAACACCGACGCCCAACTCACCTACGACGAGGACGCGGGCCGCTGGAAGGCCGCCTGGGACCGCACGGTCATCCAGGGCAACCTGACCGCCGGCGCGGTCCTCGACCGCACCCCCGTCGCGGCCGCACGCGGACCGATCCTCGGCAATGGCAAGGAGCCGCTGGTCACCGCGCGGAAGGTGACTCGCTTCGGCATCGACAAGAACACCGTCGACCAGGCCACCGCCGTCGCGTCCGCGCCCCTGCTCGCCGACCTGCTCGGCATCGATGCGGCGACCTTCACGGCGGCCGTCGAGGGGGCGGGCGACGAGGCCTTCGTCGAGGGCATCACGCTGCGGCAGGAGGACGTGAGCGTCCGGCTCGCGCGCCGCTACCAGGACATCCCGGGCGCCCGCGCGATCGGAGGCACCGCCGAGCTCGCGCCGACGCCCGACTTCGCCGCGCCGATTCTCGGCAAGGTGGCTCCCGTCACGGCCGAGATGATGGAGGAGGAGCCGGGCCGGTTCGAGATCGGCGACGTCGCGGGAGTCTCCGGGCTCGAGGCGCGGTACGACGAGCAGCTCGCCGGCACCGACGGCGTCGTGGTGGGCGCCGTGGCACCTGGCGGGGGAGAGACCGAGGTCTTCCGGGTCGACGCCGAGGACGGCACCCCGCTGACCACGACGATGGACCTGCACGTGCAGCAGGCCGCGGAGGAGGCGCTCGCGGCCGCCGGCCCGGCCGCCGACGGCCCGCCCGCTGCCGTCGTCGCGATCCGACCCTCCGACGGCGCCATCCTGGCGGCCGCCAACAGTACGAACGCCGAGGGCACCAACTACGCGACCTACGGCCAGTCGGAGCCGGGCTCCACCTTCAAGACCGTCAGTGCGCTGGCCCTGCTCCGCTCGGGGATGACGCCCGACTCGATGGTCGACTGCCCACCCAGCGTCATGATCGACGGCTACCGGATCTCCAACTACAGCGACTACCCGGCCGCCAAGCTCGGCCGCATCACCCTGCGCGACGCGCTCGCCAACTCCTGCAACACCGCCTTCGCCGGCAACGCGGAGCGGCTCGGGCGGGATGCGATCGCCTCGGCGGCCGCCTCCCTGGGGCTCGGGATCGACCACGACCTCGGCTTCCCGGCGTACTTCGGGCAGGTCCCCGAGCCGAGCTCGGCGACCGAGCTGGCCGCGTCCGGCATCGGCCAGGGCAAGGTCCTGGCCTCGCCGATGGTGATGGCGGCCGTGGCCGCCTCGGTGCAGGCCGGGCGCACCGTCGTGCCGCAGCTCATCACCACGGTGCCGGTGGAGGTGCCGGGCGATGCCTCTCCGCTGACGGCGGAGGAGGCCGCCGCGCTGCGCGGGATGATGCGCACGACGGTGACCGACGGACCGAGCCAGTTCCTGCTCGATGTGCCCGGCAAGCCGGTGATCGCCAAGACCGGCACCGCGGAGTTCGACCGTGACGGCCGGCGCCTCAAGCACACCTGGATGATCGCCGCGCAGGGCGACCTCGCCGTTGCCGTGTACGTCGACGTCGGCGCCTCCGGTTCGCGGACCGCCGGGCCGATCCTGGAGGCGTTCCTGCGGGGGGTGTGATGGTCTCGACACGGCGCTCGCCTGTCCTGAGGAGCCGAGGGACGAGGCGTCTCGAAGGGTCCCTCGCGCCGGCTCGACCACCGATTGACTCGCTCGTCCCTCGCGCCGCTCGACCACCGGTGACTCGCTGGTCGAGCCCGCGAGCGCAGCGAGCGGTGTCGAGACCAGGGTTGCCCGGGTGGTCTCGACACGGCGCTCGTCCCTCGCGCCGGCTCGACCACCGATTGACTCGCTCGGCCCTCGCGCCGGCTCGACCACCGATTGATTCGCTCGTCCCTCGCGCCGGCTCGACCACCGATTGACTCGCACGGCGCTCGTCCCTCGCGCCGGCTCGACCAACGATAGGCACTCCAGACCGGACAAGCGCGGTGGTCCGAGCACTCCAGTACGGCGGTCGCCCCGCCCCCGGTGGGTCGTGCCAGAGTGGCCCTTATGCACACCGATCTCTTCATCAACGGCGAGTGGCGCGAGGCGGAGAACGGCGCGCGCTTCCCCGTCTACGACCCCGCCGACGGGTCGATCATCGCTCAGGTGGCCAGCGCGGACGCCGGGGACGCGCTCGACGCGCTCGACGCGGCGGTTGCCGTACAGCGGGAGTGGGCCACCACGCCGCCGCGCGTGCGAGGCGAGATCCTCCGGACCGCCTTCGAGCTGATCACCGAGCGCGCCGACGACCTCGCGAAGATCATCAGCCTCGAGATGGGCAAGACCCTCGCCGAGGCCAGGGGCGAGGTGGCCTACGGCGCCGAGTTCTTCCGCTGGTTCTCCGAGGAGGCCGTGCGCATCGAGGGCCGCTGGCTGCAGGCGCCGTCGGGCGGCTCGCGGCTGCTGACGATGAAGAAGCCGGTCGGGCCGTGCCTGTTCATCACGCCGTGGAACTTCCCGCTCGCCATGGGCACCCGCAAGATCGGACCGGCCGTCGCCGCCGGCTGCACGATCGTGGTCAAGCCCGCCGGGCAGACGCCGCTCACCATGCTCGAGCTCGCGGCTCTGATGAAGGAGGCCGGCCTGCCCGACGGCGTCCTCAACGTCGTGCCGACCGCCACCTCCTCGGCCGTGAGCAGCGCGCTGATGGCCGACGAGCGGCTGCGCAAGGTGAGCTTCACCGGCAGCACGACCATCGGCAAGGTCCTCGTCCGGCAGTCCGCCGACCAGCTCCAGCGGGTGAGCATGGAGCTCGGGGGCAACGCGCCGTTCATCGTCTTCGAGGACGCCGACCTCGACTCGGCCGTCGACGGAGCGATGCTCGCCAAGATGCGCAACATGGGCGAGGCCTGCACCGCCGCCAACCGCTTCCTCGTCCACGAGTCGGTCGCCGACGACTTCGCCGAGAGGCTCGGCCGGCGGATGGCCGCGCTGCGCACCGGTCGGGGCCAGGACGACGGCGTCGACGTCGGCCCGCTCGTCGACTCCAACGCGGTCGAGTCGGTCGATCAGCTCGTGAAGGACGCCGTGCACGACGGCGCCCGGCTGGTCACCGGCGGCGAGGCGCCCGACGGCCCCGGCAACTTCTACCGCCCGACCGTGCTGGTCGGCGTACCGGCCGAGGCGCGCATCAACGCCGAGGAGATCTTCGGACCCGTCGCCCCGATCACCACGTTCACCGACGAGGAGGACGCGATCGCCCGTGCCAACGACACCGAGTACGGGCTGGCGTCCTACGTCTACACCCGCGACCTGGCCCGCACCATCCGCGTCTCCGAGGCGCTGCAGTACGGCATGATCGGCATTAACACCGGCCTGGTCTCCAACCCGGCCGCCCCCTTCGGCGGCGTCAAGGCCAGCGGCTTCGGCCGGGAGGGCGCCGCGGAGGGCATCGAGGAGTACCTCGATGTCACCTACGTCAACCTCCCCGAGGGCTGACGGCTGGAGATCTTCGGCGACATCGCGGAGGCGTACGCCGACTTCGCGACGTACGCCGAGGGCGACTCGCCGTGCTTCGCGGCGTGGGCGCTCGGGGTGGTCGACGACCCCGAGGTGCGGCGGTGGATCGGCGACCTTCCGGCGGTGAAGCGGCAGCCCAACCTGGTGTTCGCGGCGGCGCGCTGGCACGGTGTGCCCGCGCCCGGTTCGTACGACGGGCTGCGCGCGGCGCTGCTCCGCGGCGACCGGGTCGCCGGCGCGATCCGGGCCACGATCCTCGCCCGGGCGACCCAGACCAACGAGGTCGGCCGGCTGGCGATCCTGGTGCCCGTTCTCGCGCGGATCCAGGCGGAGTCGGGCCGGCCGCTGGCGCTCGTCGAGGCCGGCGCGAGTGCGGGGCTGTGTCTCTTCCCGGACCGTTGGGGCTATCGCTGGTCGAGCGCCACGGACGTGGTCGAGATCGCCGCGCCGGCAGGCGGTGGGGTGCTGGCCTGCACCGTGAGCGGGCCGGCGCCGCTGCCCCGGATCCCGATCGAGGTCTCGTGGCGTGGCGGCGTCGATCTCAACCCCCTCGACGTCACCGACGACGACGCGATGGCTTGGCTGGCCAACCTGGTCTGGCCCGAGCAGGACGACCGACGTGACCGGCTGCGACAGGCGGTCGCCGTCGCGCGCGCCGAGCCGCCGTACCTGGTCCGTGGTGACGTCCTCACCGCGCTGCCGGACCTCGTCGAGGAGGCCTCGCCGCACGGGCAGGTCGTCGTCTTCCACTCCGCCGTGGCCGCCTACCTCGACGACGCCGGTCGTCGGCGCCTCGAGGCGCTGATGGCCGGGTTGGTCGCTGACGGACGATGCCGCTGGGTGAGCAACGAGGGCCCGAAGGTGCTGCCCGGCCTCACCGTCAGCGCCGGTCTCCCGCCACCCGCCGGGCGATTCGTCCTCGGCGTCGACGGTCGAGCCGTCGCGTGGACGCACGGGCACGGGGCCACGCTCGACTGGCTGTGAGGTGGACCGAATCCGCTCGACCACCCGGGTGCTGACCGCGGCCGGTTGGTGACGCACCCTGCGTCCCTTCCGGTGAGGGCCGTGGCCCCGTGCGACGCACCCTTCGTCGCTTCCGGTGAGGGCCCCGTCCTCAAGCGACGCACCCCGCGTCGTCCTCCGCCGGCCAAGCCACCGACTAGCCCTGACGCGGCCGGCTCCGCCAGGCCGCGTCGACCGACCGCTGGCAGGCCGCCGGGTCGTCCCCGGCCGCGACGAACAGCGCCACTGCGACCGCCGGAGACTGCTGGCGGAGCACATCCAGGGCCAACACCCCGGTGAGCACGAGCATGGTCATGCCGTGACCGCTGGCCCAGTACCGCAGCGCCAATGCCTCGGGATCGGTTCCGGCCCGGAAGCGGCCGGCCTCGATCGCGCGGCTCGCCTGCTCCACCAGCGCCCGGAATCCGGCATCGGCGGTCGCAGGGTCGTCGAGATCGACGACGTCGTCGAACATCGCTCGGTAGAGGTCCGGGTGGGCCAGGGCGTTCTCGACGTACGCCACTCCGAGCGCGGCCAGGTCACGCACCGGATCCGCCGTACGCCGGACCGCCGCCAGGCGGGTGGCGAGCCGCTCGAAGCCCTCCTGGCGGACCGCTCGCCACAGGCCCGGCATCCCGCCGAAGTGGGTGTAGACGGCCATGGTGGAGACGCCCAGGCCGGCGACGACCGACCGCAGCGTCACCGGCTCGCGACGAGCCAGCATCCGGGCCGCCCGCTCGACCAGGGCGGCGCGGACTTCGGGGGAGGCTGCGCGAGGCACTTGCCCAGTGTTGCATAGCAGTGCTATACCTGTCTTATCCATAGCACTGCTATCTCAAGGAGAGATCATGACGATCACGACACTCGACCCGCAGACCCTGCCGGCCACCGACGTCTACGCCCAGGTCGGCGTGGCGACCGGATCGCGCACGGTCTACCTCTCCGGCCAGGTCGCCCGTACTGCGGACGGCGCGCCGCTCGACAGCGATGACCTCGCGAGCCAGGTCGAGCAGGCGTTCCTGAACGTGGGCGCGGGCCTGGCCGCAGCGGGCGCGACCTTCGACGACGTGGCCAAGCTGACCCTCTACTTCGTCGACTGGTCGCCCGAGAAGTTCGCCGCCCTCGCGGAGGGCGTCCAGCGCGCGGCCGACCGGCTCACGGGCGACCTGCGGCGGCCGACCACGCTCGTCGGTGTCGCGGCCCTGGGCGAACCCGACCTGCTGGTCGAGGTGGAGGCGATCGCCGTCCTCGACTAGGAGGACCTCCTCCGCGCGCGGCGGCCGGCCTCAGGGACGGGTGCCCCGGTGCCGCGTCACTCCAGGGAGGCGAGGACATCCTCGTCGTGGCGGTGGCCGACGGTCTCGTAGCCGATCACGGTGACCCATGGGACGAGGGCGACAACGACCAGCGTCCAGGCGACGGAGACGCCGGTGACGGCCATGACGACGGCCAGGGCGCAGAGCGCGACGCTGAGCGCGAGCAGCAGGACGTGGAAGGCGTGGAAGGTGCGGGTCAGCACGGCGTACATCCCGTAGAGCCAGGCGGTGTAGACGCCGGTCGGGACCACGACGCTGAGCACGGTGCCGACCGGGCCGAGGTGTGAGTGGTGCTCGAGGAAGTACGCCGCCACATGGAGGCCGGCGCCGATCGCGACCACCGCCCCGAAGATGACGATATGGCCGTAGCCCCAGCCGAAGGACCGCTCGCGGTGGGCCGCGAGCAGCTCGCCGCAGGGGGCGACGAAGTAGGTCCACCAGATGCCGAAGGTGAGCGCGACGCCGGCGACCGCGAAGAGCACGAAGTCGGTGGTCCAGCCGGACTCGACGTAGACGCCGCGGAGGCCGGCGACCGTGCCGATCAGCCCCTCGCCCAAGGCGATGATGAACAGCAGACCGTAGCGCTCGGCGATGTGGTGCGGGTGCCACGGCGTGCCGCTCTGCTTGCGCTCGGCGACCAACGGCCCGCCGAGCTCGACCAGGAAGAGCACGCCGGAGAGGGCCAGAGTCAGGCCCAGGCCGGTGTGGGCGAAGGCGAGCGCCACCCAGCCGGCCTGGGCGAGGAGGATCGCAACGACGTAGGCGAGCGCGGTCGGCCGTCGGTCGGGGTCCTGGCCGGCGGCCCGCAGCCACTGGAAGACCATCGGCACCCGCATCACGACGTATCCGAGCACCATGACCTTGTTGTCGATGTAGTCGCCGTGGTCGATCGAGGCGAAGACGTCGGGGATCCCGATCGCGACCACGAGCACGCCGGCCATCTGCACCATCGTGGTGAGGCGGTAGATCCAGTCGTCGGTGTCGTAGGCCGAGGCGAACCACGAGAAGTTGATCCACGCCCACGAGACCGCGAACGCCGCGAACGCGAAGCCGATCAGGCCGGCGCGGACGTGCTCCTCCGAGAGCGCGTGCGCGAGCTCGTTGGCGGCGGTGCCGAAGGCGACCACGAAGGCCAGGTCGAAGAGCAGCTCGAGCGGAGTCGCGGCGCGGTGCGCCTCGTCGACCCTGCGTCCGCCCATCCGGGCCTGCCGATGCGTCAGATCCCTCATGCCCGAATCGTAGGAGCCGTCCCGGGGCCACCCCCCGAGATAGTCCCTAACGTTCTGGTTGTGACCAGCGCCACAACCAGAACGTTAGGGACTATGCCGACGGGTGGTGGGACGGCCGGGTGAGGGCCAGGGCGCGCTCGGCGGCGGGCACGGCGCGGGCGCGGTCGGAGGGGATCAGGCCGACGCGGGTACGGCGGTCGAGCAGGTCGGCGACGTCGTGGGCGCCCTCGTGGGTCACTCCGAAGACCAGCTCGGCGAGAGTCGTCGGGATGCCGTCGGCCACCGGGGCGAGCAGCTCCTCGTCGGTCAGGCCGGTGACGGCGCGGGCGGAGGCGAGCACCAGCGCCGCGTCGGCGCCGTACCGGCGGACCAGGCGGGGCGGGGCGGACGACCGGGCGAGCTCGCCCCGGGGCGCGGCTCCGGCCAGTGGGAGCCGACGGGTGCGGCACGGGCCGGCGGTCAGGCCGCCCGCCGCGATCGCTGCGTCGACGGCGTCCTCAGCCATCCGCCGGTACGTCGTGAGCTTGCCGCCGACGACGGTCACCAGTCCGCCTGCGGACGTATGCACCGCATGCCTGCGCGAGAGGTCGGCGGTGGCGCCGCCGGATCCGGGCGGCCCGTCGAGCAATGGCCTCAGCCCGGCGAACGCCCCGACCACGTCGGCACGCGTCACCTCCGACTCGAAGGAACCGGCGACCGCGTCGAGGAGGAAGTCGATCTCGTCCTCGGTGGGCTCGGGTACGTCGGGCACGGGGCCGTCGGCGGGGACGTCGGTGAGGCCGACGTAGCGGCTGCCGTCGGGCTGGGGGAGCACCATGACGTAGCGGTTGGGCTGGCCCGCGACCGGCACGGTGACGACCGCTCGCAGCCCGGGGAGGGTGGTGTCGCGGAGGACCAGGTGGGTGCCGCGGCTCGGCCGCAGCCGGATGTCGGCAGCGAGGTCGCCGGCCCAGACGCCGGTCGCGTTGACCACGGCGGAGGCGACCACCGTGTGCACGTCGCCGGACAGCTCGTCGCGCAGCCGGACCACGCCGTGGTCGGCGAAGAGCACCCGCGCCCGGGTGCGGACGTGGGCGCCGTACTGCGCGGCCGTACGGGCGACGGTGATGACGAGCCGGGCGTCGTCCTCGAGCTGACCGTCCCAGTGGAGCAGCCCTCCGCTCAGGGTGTCGCGTCGCAACCCAGGAGCGAGCAGGGCGGCCTCGGCAGCGGGGATGCGGCGCGGGCGCGGCAAGGTCTTGACGGGGGTGCGTGCCGAACGGCGCAGCCAGTCGCCGGCCCAGATGCCGGCCCGGGCCACGCGGGCCTGTCTCGCCGACATCCCAAGCGAGAGCGGGAGAAGCATCGGCTGCGCGTGCACGAGGTGAGGCGCGGTGACCTCCATCAGGATGCCGCGTTCGACGGCGCTCTCGTGCGCGACGCCGAACTGGCCGTGCGCCAGGTAGCGCAGGCCGCCGTGAATCAGCTTGGACGACCAGCGCGAGGTGCCGAAGGACAGGTCGTGGGCGTCGACCGCGAGCACGCTCAGGCCGCGGCTGGCCGCGTCGAGGGCGACGCCTGCTCCGGTGATGCCGAGGCCCGCGACGACCAGGTCGACGCGCTCGGGTAGGTCGGCGAGGCCGGCCCGGAGGGTCTCGACTCGTCGCTCGTCCCTCGCGACGGCTCGACCGTCGAAAGGCGTCCTGGCTCGACCGGCGAAGGGCGTCCGGGCTCGACCGGCGAAATGCCTCCGGGCTCGACCGGCGAAGCGGGCGGTCATGGCCGCAGACTCCGCTCGACGAGGGTGGCGAGCTCGGCATCGAGCGCGGCCAGGTCGACGTCGTCGTCGACCATCGTCTGTGCGGAGATGGTGTGCCCGTGCGCGGCGAGGAGCAGTGCCCGCGCCATCACCCGGGCGTCGCCGCCGCGGAAGCTGCCGTCCGCCTGCCCTGCCTCGATGCGTGCGGTGAGCAGGCCGGCGAGCGCCTCCTGGGAGCGTCCGCGGCGGGACAGCAGGTAGGGCAGCAGCAGCTCGGGGTCGAGCTCGACGATCCGCACGAAGAGCTCGTCCTCGCGCAGAGCCCGCACCGCCGCGACCAACTGGCCGGCGGCGACCCTCACCGGATCCCCCGGCGTCGCTCCTTCCGCGAGCGTGGCGCCGACGACCCGTTCCCATTCGCGGGTCATCAGGTCGCCGAGCAGCCGGGGCATGTCGGACCAGGTGCGGTAGATCGTCATCCGGCTGACGCCCGCCCGGCGCGCGACCTCGGTGAGCGTCGTACGCCGCCAGCCGACGTCGAGGATGCAGTCGCGCGCGGCGTCGAGGTAGCCGTCGAGGCGGCCGTCGAGGCGGCCGTCGGTCTGCTCGTCGCGGCGTATGTGACGAAGTGACGACATATGTCACACTGTACCGCATGAGTGAGCGCGAGATGCATCCGCAGCGGTGGGGCGACCCGGAGCGGGCGTCCGGTCTGCCAGAGTCGGCGAGGGGTCTCGTCGAGATGGTCTTCGGGGTCGGCGAGCGGCCGATGCGCGACGTCGCTCCCCCGCCGTCGCGGCTGTCGCTGCCCGCGGCCGAAGCCCTTCGCGGCGCCGTCGGTCCCGTGCAGGTGCTGACCGACGACGAGGTCCGGCGTTTGCGGACCCGGGGGAAGTCGACGCCCGACCTGCTCCGTGCCCGCGACGGCGACTGGGCCGACGCGCCCGATGTCGTGGTGCGGCCCGGCTCGCCGGCGGAGGTCGGAGCGGTGCTTGCGGTGGCGGTCGAGCACCGGCTCGCGGTCGTGCCGTTCGGGGGCGGCACCGCGGTGAGCGGTGGGCTGGTCGCCGACGACGAGGGGTTCGCCGCCGTCGTCTCCCTCGACCTGAGACGGCTCGACCGCCTGGTCGCCGTCGACGAGGTGTCGATGACCGCGACGCTCGAGTCGGGCCTGCGCGGGCCCGAGGCGGAGGCGAGGCTGGCCGAGCACGGACTCACCATGGGGCACTTCCCGCAGTCCTTCGAGTGGGCGTCGGTCGGCGGATTCGCGGCGACCCGGTCGAGCGGTCAGTCGTCGGCGGGCTACGGCCGCTTCGACTCCCTCGTCGTCGGACTCACGGCGGTCACGCCGACCGGCGAGATCACCCTCGGCGTCGCCCCTGCGAGCGCCGCCGGCCCCGACCTCCGGCAGGTGTTCCTGGGCTGCGAAGGGGCCTTCGGCGTCATCACGTCGGTCACGGTAGGGGTTCGGCGCGTGCCGGCGGTCACGGCGTACGACGGCTGGCGGTGGCCCTCCTTCGCCGCCGGGACGGAGGCGATGCGGGCGATCGCTCAGTCCGGTGTGGTGCCGACGGTGCTTCGGCTCTCCGACGAGACCGAGTCCGCGCTCGACCTGGCCGACCCGTCGGCCGTCCGGGGATCGGCGGATGCTCCGGGCGGCTGCCTGATGATCGTCGGCTACGAGGGTGATGAGCAGACCGTGGCCCTCCGCCGCGGCTACCTGGACGCTCTGCTCGCTCACCTCGGTGGCCTGCCGGCCGGTAAGGATCCGGGCCACGCCTGGGCGTCCGGCCGCTTCGACGCGCCGTACCTCCGCGACTCGCTGCTCGACGCCGGCGTGCTCGTCGAGACGGTGGAGACCGCCACGTTCTGGTCAGGCATCCCGGCCCTGTACGCCGCCGTGCGCGAGGCCCTCGCCGCCGCTCTCGGCGAGGGGGCGCTCGTGCTCTGTCACATCTCGCACGTGTACGAGACCGGCTGCTCGCTCTACTTCACGGTGGCCGCCAAGGCGGGCGCGGACCCGCTGGCCGCATGGGCGAGTGCAAAGGCGACCGCCAGTGACGCGATCGTCTCCGCCGGCGGCACCATCACCCACCACCACGCCGTCGGCCGCGACCACAGGGCCTGGCTCGAGGCCGAGATCGGACCGGTGGGCAGTCGCATCCTCCGCGCCGTGAAGGCCGAGCTCGATCCGACGGGCATCCTGAACCCCGGCGTCCTGATCCCGTGACCGCCTGCATAGTCGCTGGACCTTGAGTCCGTCCTGGACTCAAGTGCCCGGTGCCCGCGAAGGATGTCCGATACCCGCTGAGTCCGTCGCGGACTCAGACGGCACCTCGCCGGGTAGGGGGATGTCCGATACCCGCTGAGTCCGTCGCGGACTCAACGGTCAGCACGAGGCGAACGCCCAGGTCAGGACCGTGGTGACGACACCGGGACCGGTATCGGCGGTCAGGGTGAGCCCGCCCTCGTCGTGTGCCCGCAGGGTGTCGCCGGCGGACAGCGTCAGTCCGTCGGCAACGGCCGCCCCGGTCGCCACGAACGCATGCAGGGCGGATACGTCGGGGAGGCTCGCGGCCTCGCCGGGGGAGAGGCGCGCAACCCAGAGCGTCGCCCCGGCGCACGCGATCGGCAGCAGGGCGGATGCCCCGCCGGCGACGGCGGCCGGTCCACTGCCCACGGGTGGCAGTACTCCGACCGATCGCGACGGCGCCCCACCCGAGACGTCCGGCCGCACCCACGCCTGCACGAACCGGGTCGTTCCGCCCGCGGCCGCCCCGCCCGCGAGCTCCCCGATCGCGACCTCCCCGATCGCAAACTCGGAGTGCACTATCCCCGACCCGGCCGACTGGACCTGTACCGAGCCCGGCCCGAGATCCGCCGCCCCGCCCGAGGAGTCGCGGTGCGCGAGCACCCCCTCGAGCACCACCGTCACGATCTCGGTGTCGACGTGGCCGTGGTCCGGATAGCCGGCACCCGGCCCGAGGCGGTCGTCGTTGTGGGCGACGAGCGGGCCGAAGCCGACATTCGCCGGGTCGTAGTGGGTGCCGAACGAGAACGAGTGTGTCGTGCGCCGCCCCTCGGCGAGGGTCTCGAACCGAACGCCCGACCGCCTGATCTCCCGCACCCTCGCCAGGGTAGGCCGGCGGTGACGGCGAGGAGGCGGCCGGGGTGCGATCGGGCCACCGGATCGACGGTTCCCGTCACGCCGAGCGCGTATGCGTTCTACGCTTCCGAGGTGATGATCCCGTCGTCGTCCAGACCTTCGGGCCCAGCTGCCACTGGCCCAGCTTCCACTGGTCCGGCTCCCACGGAGGCAACGCCCCTGGCGCTGGGCAGGACCGACCTCCCGAGGCTCCCAGAGGGCTTCCGCTTCGGCACCAGCACCGCGGCGTACCAGATCGAGGGAGGCGCCACCGCCGGCGGCCGAGGTCGCAGCATCTGGGACACCTTCGCCAAGACACGGGGGACCATCCGCGACGGCAGCACCGGGGAGATCGCGTGTGACCACTACCACCGGCTCGAGGAGGACGTCGAGCTGATGCGCCGCCTCGGCGTGGGTGGCTACCGGTTCTCGATCGCCTGGCCGCGCATCCAGCCGACCGGCCAGGGCCCGGCCAACCCGAAGGGCATGGCGTTCTACGACCGGCTCGTCGACCTCCTGCTCGAGGCCGGCGTGCAGCCGATGGCGACGCTCTACCACTGGGACCTCCCGCAGGCTCTCGAGGACGACGGCGGCTGGCTCAACCGCGCGACCGCCGACCGGTTCGGCGAGTACGCCGCGCTGATGGGTGAGGCGCTCGGCGACCGGGTGGAGCACTGGATCCCGGTCAACGAGCCGAACGTGGTCACCATGCTCGGCTACGCCCAGGGCATCCACGCGCCGGGCCGGACTCTCGCCCTCGAGGCGCTGCCCGTCGCCCACCACCTGCTGCTCGCCCACGGCAAGGCCGCGATCGCGCTGCGCGCCGCGGACGCGAAGAGCATCGGCTGCGCCAACAACCATGCGCCGGTGTGGCCGGCCAGCGACGACGACGCGGACGTCGGCGCCAGCAAGCTCTTCGACGCGGTCTGGTACGGCATGTTCGCCGAGTCGATGCTCCTCGGCCGCTACCCCGCCGACCTGGCGCCGTTGCTCGAGCCGGTCGTGCAGCCGGGCGACCTCGCGACGATCAGGCAGCCGCTCGACTTCTACGGCATCAACTACTACAACCCCGTCCGCGTCGCCGCCGCGCAAGAGGGCGCGGAGCTACCGTTCGAGCTCAGGGACATCGTCGGCTACCCGACCACCGACTTCGGCTGGCCCGTCGTACCGGACGGCATGCGCGAGCTGCTCATCCTGCTCCGCGCCCGCTACCGCGCCGCCCTCCCACCGATCATGATCACCGAGTCGGGCTGCTCCTACGGCATGGGCCCGGACGAGACCGGCACCGTCGACGACCAGCCCCGGATCGACTACCTCGACGCGCATCTTCGTGCGATCGCCGCCGCGACCGAGCTTGGGGTCGACGTCAAGGGCTACTACACCGGGTCGCTCATGGACAGCTTCGCGTGGGCCGAGGGCTACACCCAGCGCTTCGGCCTCGTGCACGTCGACTACGACTCGCTGGTCCGTACGCCCAAGCGGTCCTTCGAGTGGTACGCCGCGCTGGTCGCCGCAAACCGCTGAGTGTGGTCTCGGCACCGCTCGCGGGCTCGACCACCGGGTGACCTCAGCTGCCGGCGCGCCTGACGATGATCGGGCGGGGCGACGGGATGGCGAGCCCGTCGGTCTCGACGGCGACGACGTCGTAGCCGGCCGCGTCGTACTTGTCGGTCTCCGGGCCGGGGAGCCGTCCCGCCCAGCGCTCCATGAAGAACCTGCGGTTCTGCGGGATCCGCTTGCCCCGCCCGGGCGTCTTGCCCTCGAAGTGGGTGACGACCGAGGCCGGCTCGACCCGGAAGCCGCCGCCGCGACGCTCCAGCAGTCGCAAGCAGAGATCGACATCCTCCATGCCGTTGATGAAGTGCGCGTCGAAGCCCTCCAGGTCGGCAACGTCGGAGGCCCTGAGCGCCAGCGCGGCCGCCGTCGCCGCCCGGAAGCCCATCCCGGCGGTCGCCCGGGCCGCGTCGACCGGCTGACCGACCAGGAAGTGACAGGCCAGCCCGCCGGCCAGCGGGAAGACGGTGCCGGCGGTCTGGATCGAGCCGTCGTCGTAGACGAGCACCGGCTGCGCCCCGGCGACCTCCTGGTCGTCGAGGTGGGCCACCAGCGGGGGCAGCCAGTCGCCCTCGGAGCGGGTGTCGTTGTTGAGGAAGACGACGCGGTCACCGGTCGACGCGGCGAAGCCCACGTTGCAGGCGATCGCGAAGTGCAGGTTGACCGGCAGCCGGACGTAGCGCACCCTGTCGTCGCCCACGAAGCTCGCGACCAGCTCCTGGCCCATCTCCAGCGGCGACCCGTTGTCGACGATGGTCACCTCGACGTCGATGAGGGAGGTCGTCGCCAACAGGGTGCGGGCGGCGACGACGGTCATCCTCGCGTCGTCGTACGTCGGGATCACCACGGACACCCGGCCGGCCACGCGCCCCGGGACCCCGCGGCGTACCTCGTCCCAGTCGACCCAGGCGGCGCCGAGGACGGCGAGCCAGTCGCCGTCGGCGCCGGCGGCCGTGGTGGAGCCCGCCGGCAGGGCCGCGACCATCCGGTCGCTGGCCACGAACGGCATCGGGTCGATGCTGGCCCTGCTCGCCATCCGCAGCGCGAACTCCGGCTCGGTGCCGCTGCCGAGCAGCGAGCTGAACCCGCCGGTCTCGAGCGCCGCGTCCCTGCGGCAGACGAGGGCGCCCAGGTCGACCCACCCGCCGGCTCGGAGCGTTGCGAGATCGCCTGGGCCCGACGCGACGGTCGCCCGGCCGGAGGGGTCGTGCAGCGACACACCGGCCTGGCCGCACTCCAGACCGGTCTCGGTCAACCTTTGGACGGCCGCACGCAGATACTCGGGCCGCCAGTGGTGGCCGGGTGGCAGGAACGCGACGAACTCACCCTCGGCCGCCTCGAGCCCGCCGTTGCGCCAGTCGGCGGCGGCCTGCGGTCCGGTGGCCTGGGTTTCGGTGGCCTCGTCGGACGGCGGGAGGGGCACGACGCGGGTGCGGCCGTCGTACGGCGCGAGGCCGGGGCGCGGTGTGCCGACCAGGAGCAGCTCCCAGCGATGCAGCATCTGCATCTGGGCGATGGCTTCGAGCGCGAACACGCCGGGCTCGGTGGCCGGGAGCGGCGCGATGATGGAGACCAGCGGCCCACCGGGGGACAGGCCGGGTGCGCTGAGGTTGCGGGTGCGCCACGGCGCCGCGGCCGGCGCATGGAACGCGAGCTCGCCCGCCGAGATGTCGCGGTGCTGGGCGGTCAGCTCGCGAGCGTGCGCGAGCAGTGCGCCGCGGGCCTCGGCGTACGTCGGGGGGCGCGGCGCGTAGCCGTCGGGCACCGGCATCAGGGTGTCGTCGGCGGCATGGCTGAGGAAGTGGCCGAGCGGGTCGAGGCCCCCGAGATCGGGCGTGCCGCCGGCCAGGCCGCGTAAGTAGGCGCGCGGGTCGAAGAGCGGCCCGAACGGCCGGTCCCACGCCTCCGGGGCTGCGAGGTGGTCGAGGACCTTGAGCACCTGCCCGCGTGTCCAGGCCTGGCGGAGCTTGCGGGTCAGGTGACCACGCGAGAGGAACGGGCTCGGGCTGAGCCCGGAGGGCATGCCGATGTTGAAGCAGTGCCGGGCCGCGGTGCGGCGATCGGGGAAGATCTCGCCGGCGCAGGCGGAGTAGTAGTCGAAGTCGAACAGCCGCGAGCGCAGCAGTGCCGGCGCCGGCGTACGGGCCTTGGAAGCAGGTGGGTCGGGCTCCGGGGGCGTGACCCCCAGAACCCGACCCAGCCTGGTGTTCCTCATGAAGTTGATCCTAGGTGCGCCCTCTCGAAGGGAGACACGCCTTACCGGCTCACGGAGCCGGGTCCTCCCAGACCTTCACCCAGTCGACGTTGACCTTCTGCGGCAGCTTGTTCTCGCCGCCGAGGTTCTTGAGCTCGTAGTCGGAGGAGAGCAGGCTCAAGATCGCGTACTGCGGGACACCGGAGATGCCCTTGTTGGTGCGCCAGGTCTCCTGGCCGTCGATGCGGAAGACGTAGGCGTTCTTGGTCCACTCGACCGAGAAGACGTGGTAGCCCTTGTACCAGTCGTCGGACTTGCTCGCGAGGTACTGCTCGGGGTTCTTGAGCCAGCCGCCGACCTTCTTGACCTTGCCCTTGCCGGTCGGCGCGTAGATGAAGCTGGTCAGGCCGGGCTGACGACCACCCGCACCGAACCACTCGATGATGTCGACCTCGGCGCCGCCGGTCGTGGCGCTGCTGGCGCCACGGCTCATCTGCGCGGGCTGCAGCCAGAAGGACGCGTGCTGGCCCTTGGCCTTCTGCATCTTGATCCGCGCCGCGGCGACGCCGTAGGTGAAGTCGACGTGGCCCTGGGTCGCGATGTGGCCGTTGAGGCGGTACTTGTACTTGCCGACGACCCTGCCGTCGGCCCGCTTCGCCACGCACAGCTTCTTCTTCGACTTGTCGGCGGTCACCATGAGCTGCGCCGTGCCGCCACCGAGCTTGACGGCCTTCTTGGAGCCCTTGGAGCAGCGACGCAGCCCCTTCGGGTTGTAGTCGGTGCCGCGGTGAGCCCACTTGGACTGCAGCTTGCGGCCCGTGAACTCGTCGTCGAACTTCGGCGCGAGCCAGCTGTCGCTGCTCACGGCGGCGCTCGTGGTGCCACCCGACTGCACGCGGTAGAACGTCGGTGAGGTCGGCTGGCTGATCGCGAACTCGAGGTTGCCCTTGTCGGAGGCCTTCGCGGTGGCGACCTTCGTCCAGGTGACGTTGTCGGCGCTGCTCTCCAGCGTGCCGGAGGCGCCCTTGTTGCTCCTGCCGAGCTCGCCGACGACCAGCGCCTTGGCGGCGGTGGAGGCGGCGGTGCGCTTGCCGGGCTGGATGATCCCGGGCAGGAACCGGACGGTGACACCGGCCTTGCTGGAAGCCTCGGCGACGTGGGGCCTGGGGGCCTTGTCGGCGGTGGCCGTTGCGGACGTCGAGCCGGTGCAGGCCATGGTGAGCAGCAGCGCTGAGATGCCGAGGGCGGCAGCCAGGCGTGGCTTGGTCAGACGGCGGCGATGGGACAAGGGTCTACCTCTCGTCGGGTCGGAGCTGTTGTCGGAGCTGTTGGGGGTGAGACGACCGAGTGCCTATGAAGGTTCATGCCTGCCGCAGAGCGGCTCACACGGAATGTCTGGTGCTCAGTGTCTCCCGGACCGCCGCAGGATCAAATTCCTCACCCAGCCAGTCGTAGAGCCCGCGGAAGGTCTCCGGCCGATCGACGTAGTCGTCGTAGTGGATGCGGTACGCCGAGTCGCCGAGGTCGCTCGCCACCGTGAGGATGCGGGTCTCGATGCCCTCGAGGTACGCCGCGTTGTCCTTCTTGGCCCACCACTTGCTGCGCAGCACACTGCTGTGGTCGCGGGTGTTGACCACGAACCGGGCGCCGGGAAAGACCTGCCGCAGCCAATCGACGTACTCGGCGAGGTCGGGCTGGTACCAGCGGATCTCCTTGAAGCCGGTGACCCGGGTGTCCGGCTCGGGGCGCAGCAGCGTGTCGAGGACCAGGCGCCGGGTGTCGGCCAGCGATGCCTCGAGCGGCACGTCGGGCATGCCGTAGAAGGGGTGCGTGACCTTGCGGCGGTTGGCGAGGTTGCCGCGGGCCGACTCCTCGGAGATCGTCTTGTGCCAGGCGTGCAGGTGGCCCAGCGCGGCGGAGTTCTCGCCGCGGATCAGGTAGCCGGGGATGGTGTTGAGCAGCCCCTGGACCAGCGTGGACCCGGAGCGGCCGTAGGTCATGATGAAGACGTAGCCGTAGTCGTCGCGGGGCGCCCCGGCGTAGGGCGTACCGGAGGCGGCCGGGCCCGAGCTCATCGGCCCCGAGCTCATCGGCCCCGAGCTCACAGACTCGACCGGAGACGCAGCGAGTAGAGCGACTGGCCGTCGGTCTCGCGCCCGTAGACGAACTCGTCGACGGCGAGGCCGGCGTCCCACAGCAGCCGCTCGAAGTACTGCCGGTCGAAGCGTACGCAGTGCAGCCGGCCCTTCCAGGCGAGCTTGCGGTATTCGGGCGGGTTCTCCTGACAGGGCGGGACGTCGTTCTCCACGAACGCCGTCATGACCGCCCGCCCGCCGGGCGCGAGGATCCTCGCGATCGATTCGGCGTACCCGCGGACGTCGGGCTCGAGCATGTGGGAGAAGACCGAGTAGGCGTAGAGCACGTCGACGCTGTCGGGGTCGGCCGGGATGTGGAAGGTGTGGTCGCCGTCGGGGTTGTAGCGCTCGTTGCGCTGGTCGACGAGGGTGAAGCGGGTGTGCTCGTCGGTCAGGTTCTCGGCGGCCCAGTTGAGCAGGTCGGGCTGCACGTCGACGCCGTGGTAGTCGCGGACGTGGCCGAGGGCCTGCTTGACCCCCACCGCCAGCCGCCCGGCGCCGCAGCCCCAGTCGAGCAGGCGCGACTGACGGGTGAGCCGGGCGTGCTGCTGCAGCAGCGCCACGTCGCGGACCGCGGCCGCGACGAAGTCGGCGTCCTCACGGAAATGGGCACCGCCCATGCGCAGCGGGATCGGAGGTAGTGGGAACGCCGTCTGTGGTGCGTCCGACGTGACCGACATGCCGGCTATTCAAGCACGTGTGCGACGGGTCCTGGATTCGTCGAAGGGCCTCTCGGTGGTCGAGCCGGCGCGAGGGACGAGCGCCGTGTCGAGACCACACCTCACTCCGTCCGCCGCTCGAGCACCGCGTCGAGGAGGGCGCGGGCCCGTGCGGCGAACGAGTGCTCGGCGACCACCCGCTCGGCGATCGCCAGGCGGGTGGACAGGTCGGGGAACCCGGCGCGGAGGCTCGCCGTGTTGTACGGCGCGAAGTCGGCCGCCGACCGCCACGTGCGCACGAGACTCTCGGTGGTCGAGCCGACCCTCTTCTCGGTGGTCGAGCCGACGCTCCTCTCGGTGGTCGCGCCGACCCTCTTCTCGGTGGTCGAGCCGACCCTCTTCTCGGTGGTCGAGCCGACGCTCCTCTCGGTGGTCGAGCCGACGCGAGGGACGAGCGTCGTGTCGAGACCATCCACGAGCGGCGATAGCACGTCGTCCAGCCCGGCGACGTCGTCGACCCAGAGCCGACCTCCGCAGGCGAGCACGTCGAAGACCCGGTTGCTGACGAACCCGAGCCGGCGCATGTCCTCCCAGTGGTCGGCCAGCACCACCCCGGCCGAGCCGTAGAGCGCGCCGAGCTCGGCGTTGGGGACGCGGACCCCGGCGACCACCTCGGGCGGGACCAGCCCGGCCCAGCCGTCGCCGTACAGGGTCAGCGGCAGCCCGGCCGCGAGGGCGTGCTCGACGACCGCTCGCGTCCCTCCGCGGGCGTTGAGGACGGCGACCAGGTCGGGCCCGGTGTCCGGCTGGGCGACACCGGGGTGGAAGCGAGTCGGGTCCGTGCACTGGAGGAGGGTCCGGATCGGGGTCGCCCAGGCGCGCGAGCGGTCGGCCGCCCACGCCGTCCCGGCGGCGAAGACCAGGTCGTGCTCGGCGCACTCCTCGGCGGTGACCTCGTCGGGGTGGCTGATGACCCACAGCAACCGGAGGGCGTCGGTGCCGGAGCGGTCGACCGGCACCCGCTCCAGCCCGCGCAGGGTGAGGACCACGTCGTCGTACGCGCGGTTGGCTCGGCCGCGCGTCTCGGGGTGGTCGACGGTGACCCGCTGACCGAGTTGCTCCAGGGCGCTCGCCAGGCTGCGGGCGAAGATGTCGTCGCCCCACCGCCGTCCGCGGGGGGCGAGCGGTGCGGCCGTGTCGATCGCCCAGCGGAGTGCCGGCCGTCCCTCAGTGACGGTCGGCGCGGGCCGCCCGTCCGGACCGTAGCCCGCCGCCGCCCATAGCTCCTCGGTCCGCTCTCGGACGTCATACCAACTCCTGGCAATAGATGGGATCTCGTATGACGTCCCGGGGGGTGCTGCGTCCGATATCCGCTCGGGTACGACGACCCTCACGCCGGGCGCCAGCACCACCCGCCGACCCGGGGCCAGGCTCCCGCCGACCCGTGGCCAGTTTTCCGGTGACCCGGAGACTGGGCCCAGCTCGGCGCGGAAGGCTCCCCAGGCGGCCGGCACCTCGGGTCCGGCCAGCCGCACCATGCGGACCGCGTCGTCGGGCGTGGCGCCGGTCAGGAGCGGGCGGGCGGTGCCGTCGGCGTCGTACGTCGCTCCCGCGGCCACCACTGTCTGGTCGCGCTCGACGAGGAGCGGGACCGCGACGCTGTCGGCGGGCCGGTCGTCGAGTGCCTGGTCGTCGAGTGCCTGGTCCTCGAGCGCCTGGCCGTCGAGTGCTGCGGCGAGGTCGATGACCCACCGGGCGACCCGGTCCTCGGCGGGCGGGACGTTGAGCCGTGGGTCCACGAGCACGACGACCCGCGCCGCTGTGGCCGCCCTTCCCGCCGCCAGGAGCCAGTCCAGCTCCGGCCCCTCAAGCTCTCGGACCGAGTCCCTCGGACCCCGCACCACGCGCACGCCGGGAAGGGTGAGGGCGGCCACCCGCGCCGTCCTGACCTCCGCAGGATGGTCGGCCACCAGCAGCAGCTCGATCTGCCCGTCGTGCATGTCGAGCCCGCGCCAGGTCTGGCGCAGCCACCACCACGCCCGCGGCAGGCCGGGGAAGACCGGGACGACCACGGCGACTTCGGGAGGTCGAGTGCTCAGGTGGCTGTCTTCGGCACCCGGCCCAGCACTCGACCGCGGATGACAGGCGGCCAGCGCCGCCGTGCGCAGGTCGGCGTATCGGAGCGACTCGCCGACCGGGACGTCGACCACCGTGTCGTCGGCGAGGGCGAGGAGTTGGACGCCGGAGTCGAGGAGGGGGTGGGGGCTCTTGTGCTCGCCCGCGGCCAGGCGACCGAGGAAGTAGCTGAGCGGGTCGAGCGACTCCCGGCGCCACCGGCCGCCCGGATAGGCCCAGCGCGCCTCGAAGAGCGGATGCGGCGACGCCTCCGAGACTGCGGCGCGCGCGACGTAGTAGCCGATCGCCGATCGCCGGTCGGGGAAGCTGCACCCGACCTGCGCGGCGAACCACTCGGTGTCGAAGGCTGGGCTCGCCGCCACGGTCTCGATCGCGCCGGCGACGGCCTCGTCACGGGACCCGTCACTGGCCGGCACGGTTCGAACGATACGCGCCGTATCATCTGCACGATGAGCGCTCCCGTCACCCCCGGGACCGCGCGCTCCCTGCGCCGTGTGCTCAGCCACAGTGCCCGGCCGACGCTGCTGCTCCATGACCCGGGTGTGCTCATCGACGACGACCTCGCGAGCGAGGTGACCGCGGCGCCGTGGCCGGTGAAGGGACTCGTTGCTGGGCAGGTGACGGGCGGGGGCCCGTGGGGAAGCGTGGTGCTCGCGCTGCCCGATGTGCTGACGCTGCGAACCGGTGCGCCAGCGCGCCTCGAGGGGCTCCGCACGCGGGCGGTGCTGCTGTGGCTCGAGGCGGGCCCACCGGTGTTTCCGCAGGTCCGTCCCGAGTGGCCACCGCTGGTCGAGGTCGACGCGCACCCGCGCGACGCCGGGGCCGCGCTGACCAGGCTGAGGTTCACGTCGCCGGCGATCCTCGACGAGGTGGTCTCGGGGCTGGTTCGCGATGCCGGTACGCCGGGGGTGCCGGCCGGGCTGACGACCGCGGCCGGCCTGGTGCTCTCCGGATCGACTCCCACGAGGGACGGTGAGGTCAAGGTGCCGGCCGACGTCGCGCTCGCGGTTTTGCACCAAACCGCAAGCGACGACGAGCCGAGCCCGGTCACCGGCAGGTCGCCGGTCGTCGTCACCGACCCCGGCCCGGGACCCGTCGACGAGGGCCTCTTCAACCCGATCGGCTTCCGGCGCGACGCATGGCGGGCCCCGGTCCGGCTCGGCGAGATCGCCACTCCGATCACGCCCGCCACTGTCGCCGGCCTGCGCGACCGGCTCGCCGTGACGGTCGACGCCGAAAGCCGGCCCGCCGACGGCCGGCTCGCCGATGTACTGGCCCTTGCCGCCTCCGGTGTCCCGCTCGTCCACGCGACGTCATCACAAGGGGGGCCTATCGGCCACGATCTCGATGACGTCCGGAGCGCCCTGCCGCTCCTCGACGCCACCGACACGGGCGACCTCCACGACCCGCTCACCCGCGAGGAGGCCAGTGTCCGGCTCCGGCGAGCGGCGATGGAGCACTGGGGCACGCTGGCCTGGCGCGACCGGCTCGGGGAGCGGGTCGACGTACGCACCACCGGCCTGCCCACCACGTCGGTCCTGCTGGCGACGCGACGACCCGACCTCCTCGCCTTCGCCCTCACCCAGGTCGCCAAGCAGCGACGTCACGGCGGGCTGGAGCTGGTGCTCGCCGCCCACGGCTTCACTCCGGATCCCGCGGCCCTGGAGGAGAGCGGGCTCGCGATCACCACCGTCGAGGCGCCCGCCGGGGCGGTCTTCGGGGAGGTCCTCAACCGCGCGCTCGCAGCGGCGTCGGGCGACGTCGTGCTCAAGATGGACGACGACGACTGGTACGGCCCCGACGTCGTCCGCGATCTCCTCGACGCCCGACGCTGGTCCGGTGCGGAGCTGGTGGGCATGCCGGCGGAGATGGTCTACCTCGAGCCGGTCGACCTCACCATCCGCCGCAAGGGGCCCACCGAGAGCTATGGGTCCGCCGTCGCGGGCGGCACGATGATGCTCGACCGCGTGCTCCTGCGAGAGCTCGGCGGCTTCCGGCCGCTCCCGCGCTCGGTCGATGCGGCGCTGCTGCCGTCGGTACGCCGGGTCGGCGGTCGCGTCTACCGCACCCAGGGCCTCGGCTACCTGCTCCGCCGTACGGCCGCGGGACACACGTGGAACCCCGACCTCGGCTACTTCCTGCGGCATGGCACGGTGGACGCGCAGTGGCGCGGCTTCCGGCCGAGCCGGCTGCTGGACCACGAACCGCACGAGCGACCGGAGCAGGGGGGCGCCGCATGAACACCCCACGACGTACTTCTCCTCCGCTCCGCTCCGCAGAACTTCGCCCTGGGGCCCCCGAATGAGCCAGCCGCGGGTACGCCGCAACGACTGGTCGAGCCTGGCCGTCCCGGCGCTCGGGGCGTGGTCGCCGACGAAGTCGGTGAGCGTGGTGATCCCGACGTACGGCGCGGACGGGACGCTCCCGTTCGTCCTCGCCGGCCTGGCCGCGCAGACCTACCCCGCGCACCTGCTCGAGGTGATCGTGGCCGACGACAACCCCGAGCCGATCGGCGACCTGCCGGAGGTGCGACCCGACAACACCCGCGTCGTCCGCACGGTGACCGGCAACTGGGGCCGCGCCGCCGCCTGTCACTCCGGGGCGCTGGCCGCCGACGGGGAGGTCGTGCACTGGCTCGACGCCGACATGCTCGTCGAGCACGACCACGTCGAGGCGCAGCTGCGCTGGCACCACGGGATCGACTACGCGGTCGTACTCGGCCACAAGTGGTTCGTGGACCCCGCCCTGCTGGGCGACGCGACGCCGGAGCAGGTCCGCGACAAGGCCGCGGCACGGCGGCTGACCGACTACTTCGGCGACGGGCCGCACGAGGGGCACGGCTGGATCGAGGACCTCTACGCCCGCACCGACGACCTGCGCGCCTCGGGGCCGCGCGCCCATCGCGCCCACGCCGGCGCGACGGCGTCCCTGCCGCGGGCGCTCTACCTCGATTCGGGCGGCATGGCGACCGACCTCAAGCTCGGCGAGGACTCCGAGCTCGGCTATCGCCTCGGCGAGGCGGGCGCGGTCTTCATCCCAGACCGCGAGGCGCGCTCCTGGCACCTCGGCCCCTCGCACGTGATGCGCCGCGAGGACGACGTCAACGACTACAACTTCCCCTACCTCGCCGACCGGATCCCCGACGGACGCGTGAAGCGCGCGGCGTCGGGGCGGTCGTACGCCGTGCCCTACGTCGAGGTCGTCCTCGACGTCATGGGCGCTCCGAGGCAGGAGGTGCTCGCGACCGTCGACTCCGTCCTCGCCTCCACCGTGCCGGACCTCCTGGTCACCCTCATCGGCCCGTGGGACGACCTGCCCGACGTACGGCGCAACGTGCTCGACGACCCCGACCGCGATGTCAGGGCGGTTCACGCGGCCTACGTCTCCGACCCACGAGTGCGACTCGTCACCGCGCTGCCCGAGCGCCGCTCGCCGGCGATGGTGCGGCTGGAGCTCCCGTCGGCGTCGTGGGCGCCGGGCGTGAAGACGATCAACCGCCTCGTGCGGGAGCTGGAGTGGACCCATCACGGGCTCCGGACCGCGCTGATGCCGGATGGGTCGCAGGCTCGTCTGGTGCGTACGGCGGCCCGCTCGCGCGCCGACCTGGTCGCCGACCCCGGCGAGCCGCTCGACGGAGTGATCGACGAGGTGTTCGGGTCGTGGTGGGTCGACGGACCCGAGATGGGCTTCGTGCCGGCCTCGTCGGTGCGGATCCCGCGCCTCCCCGGCCGTGCCGGACCTGCGCGCGACCCCGGCGCCCTCCCGGAGAGCGAGGGGGGTCTCGAGACGCAGCTCGCTCCTCGCGGCTCCTCGACCGGCGACCGGCCCCCCAGTGGCGGGACGGTCGATGGATCCACCTCCCCGATGGTCGAGCCGACGCGAGGGACGAGCGTCGTGTCGAGACCACTCACCGCAGGTCTACGCCGCGCCCGCCCGCTGGCCGGCCGCGTGGTCCGAAGCCTGCGGCGTGGCCGGACGCGTGACTGAGCCCATGCCCGGCCAGGCCCCGCCCGACGGCGCGCTCCAGGCGTTCTGGCGCGGCGAGGCGACGGAGGCTGGTGGGCAGCTCGTGCTGACCGAGTCGCGGCTGGCGCACCTCGTGCCGCCGGGACTGGCGACGGTCGCCGGCCTCGACGGCGCGGCCGACCTGGCCGCCGAGACGTGGGCCGCCGAGACTTGGGACGCCGTCACCCTGCTCGTCGCCGACCGGCTCGCCCTACGCGCCTGGGCTGCCCGCCTCGACCACCCGGACGATGTCCGATTTCCGCTGAGTCCGGACCGGACTCAGCCGTCTGCAGGCCGGTCCCTCGGCGCCGCACTCGGCCGAGCGCCGGTCATCGCCGTCGCCCTCTCCGGTGGCGAGGGCTTCTCGCCACGGCCGACGGCCGGCGTACGACGCCCGAGGTCGCTGCGGGCGCGGCGGGTCGACGGCGGCTGGCTGGTGGTGTGGCGCTTCGACCGGCCGGTGCCGGTGGCACCGGTGCTGGCGGCGACGGCGCGGCAGGCGGTCTGGCGCGACCGCACCGACACCGGCCCGGGCTTCGGGCTCGGCCACCCGCCGGCCGTCGTCCGAGCCGCGGCGATCGAACCCGTCGACGCCCGGGTGATCAACCCGACCGGCTTCCGAGTGGCCGCCGACGAGCCGGTCGTCGACCTGGATCGCTCCGCACCCCTCGGCGAGCAGCTGGTCACGCGGCTGCGGGCGCACCTCGGGGTGCGGGTCGAGTGGCCGGTCGAGCCCGATGCAGTGCTGGCGCGCACCGTCGCCGGGCTCGCGATGAGCGGCACGCCGCTGCTTAGCGACCCTTCGGTGCCGACCTGGGCGGCGGACATGCTCGGCGAGCCGGTCGCGTCCGCCCTCACCGCGGCGGTCGACCTCACCGACCGAGTCGCCCGCGAGGAGCACAGCCTGGTGCTCAGGCGGGCCGCCCTCGACGTCTTCTCCACGACCTCGTGGCGGAGGACCACCGCCCGCGCCGCCGGCCTGCCGGTCGCGGAGCCGCCGTCGGTCAGCATCGTGCTCGCGACCAGACGAGCCGACATGCTCGACTTCGCGCTCCGGCAGGTGGCGCGGCAGGCCGGCGGCTCTGCCGTCTCGAGTGTCGAGCTGGTGCTGGCGCCGCACGGCTTCGAGGTCACCGAGGACGAGGTACGCCGTACCGTCGGCGACCTGCCGCTGGTGCTCGCGCCGCAGCCCGACGACGCGATCTTCGGCGACGTCCTCGACGACGCCTTCCGCCGGTCCTCCGGCGACGTCGTGGTCAAGATGGACGACGACGACTGGTACTCCCGAGACTTTGTCGCCGACCTGCTGAGGGCCCGCGCCTACAGCGGCGCGGAGGTGGTCGGCATGCCGGCCGAGGTGCACTACCTCACCGAGCAGGGGGTCACGGTCCGGCGCGGTCACCGCACGGAGTGCCCGGCGCGGTTCGTGGCCGGCGGCACGATGCTGCTCGACCGCCCGCTGCTCCGCGAGGTCGGTGGCTTCCGGGCGGTCCGCAAGTACGTCGACGCGCAACTGCTGGCCGCCGTGACGGCCGCCGGTGCCGCGATCTACCGCACCCACGGCCTCGGCTACGTGCTGCGGCGCAACCCGACCGGTCACACCTGGCAGGTCGACGCCGACTACCTCCTAGACCCGGCCCGCGTCGCGGGCACCGCCGAGGGCTTCGCCCCCAGCCGGCTCCTCGACGTGGACCCCGCCGACCTCCCGTAGCGTCATACGTTCTCCCAATAGCTGGCAGAGCGCATGACGTCCCGCGACTCGGTGTCCGCGCCCTACGCTGGGCCCGTGATCGCGTCGCACCGCCACCGGTTCGTCTTCCTGAAGACCCGGAAGACGGCCGGCACGTCGGTGGAGATCGCGCTCTCGCGTCACTGTGGACCGGATGACGTCATCACCCCGGTGTCGCCGGCCGACGAGGTGCTGCGCATCCAGGCGGGAGGGGTGGCCCCGCAGAACTTCGAGAGCCCGCCGCTGGCCCGCAAGGCCTACAACCACATCAGCGCCCCCCGCGCCCGCGTCGCGCTCGGCGCCGAGGTCTTCGACGCCTACTTCAAGTTCGCCGTCGAGCGGAACCCTTGGGACGCCGTGGTGTCCGCGTACTACTGGACGATGCGCGATCGCCCCGAGCCGGAGGCGTTCGAGGAGTGGGTGTACGGCGACCAGGTCGAGCACCTGGCCCGCAACGAGCGCCGCTACCGCATCGACGGGGAGCTGGTGGCCGACCGCGTCCTGCGGTACGAGCGGCTCGACGCCGACCTCGCCGAGGTCTGGTCACATCTCGGCCTCCCGGGCTCGCCGGACCTGCCACGCGCCAAGGGTGGCGCCCGGCCGGGCCGTACGCCGTACCAGGAGATGTTCACCCCGGTCTCGCGCGACCACGTCGGCGAGGTCTTCGTCCGGGTGATCGAAGCGTTCGGCTACGCCTTCTGACCGGCGGCCGGCGCTGGGAGCGATCGGCACGGTTCGCGGTGTGCGACAGGGAGCGGTCCGGCACAATGCCGGCATGGGTTCTCGCGTCACGGTGGCCGGTCTCGGCTACGTCGGACTGTCCATCGCCGTGCTCCTGGCCAAGCGCAACGAGGTGATCGGCCTCGACATCGACAGCGACCGCGTGGCCCTGCTCGACAAGGGCACGAGCCCCATCCATGACGACGACATCCAGCGCGTCCTCGACGAGGGCGGGCTCGCGCTGGAGTTCACCTCCAGCCCGGCGGACGCCTACCGCGACGCCGAGATCGTCGTCATCGCCACTCCGACCGACTACGACCCGGTGACCGACCGGTTCGACACATCCTCCATCGAGACGGTGATGGACGAGGTCGCCGCCGTCAACCCCGGCGCCTTCATGGTGATCAAGTCGACCGTGCCGGTCGGGTACGTCGAGTCGCTCGGCCGTGACGACGTGATCTTCTCGCCGGAGTTCCTGCGCGAGGGACAGGCCCTCCACGACAACCTGCACCCCTCCCGGATCATCGTCGGAGAGCAGTCGGAGCGGGCCGGCCGGTTCGCCGAGCTGTTGCGCGAGGCCGCCGACGAGCCCGGAGTGCCGGTGCTGCTCACGGGCCCGACCGAGGCGGAGGCGATCAAGCTCTTCGCCAACACCTACCTGGCGATGCGGGTCGCGTTCTTCAACGAGCTCGACTCCTTCGCGATGTCCCACGGCCTGTCGACCCGCTCGATCGTCGACGGCGTCGGGCTCGACCCGCGGATCGGCACCCACTACAACAACCCGTCGTTCGGCTACGGCGGCTACTGCCTGCCGAAGGACACCAAACAGCTGCTCGCCAACTACCGTGCCGTGCCGCAGACGCTGATCCGGGCGATCGTCGACGCCAACACGACCCGCAAGGACTTCATCGCCTTCGACATCATCGACCGGGCGCCGAGGGTGGTCGGCATCCACCGGCTGATCATGAAGGCGGGCTCCGACAACTTCCGCTCCTCCTCGGTGCAGGGGATCATGAAGCGGGTCAAGGCGAAGGGCATCGAGGTGGTCGTCTACGAGCCGGAGCTCGACGAGGAGACCTTCTTCGGCTCCCGGGTGGTGCGCGACCTCGACACCTTCAAGAAGGAGGCCGACGTCATCGTCGCCAACCGCATGGTCGCCGACCTCGACGACGTGGCCGACAAGGTCTACACCCGCGACCTCTTCGGGTCGAGCTGATCGCCCTCGGCTCAGAAGCTGTAGCCGTACGCCTCGATGTCGGCGGCGAAGAGCCGCCCGACGT
The DNA here is from genome assembly GCA_963767345.1 of uncultured Actinomycetota bacterium. GTDB lineage: Bacteria > Actinomycetota > Actinomycetes > Propionibacteriales > Nocardioidaceae > Nocardioides. The sequence continues at coordinate 814,985 of CAVYDO010000003.1, read as the reverse complement.
GGTCTCGGGTCTCGGGGGTGTAGTAGTCACGGTAGGGCGCGTGCGGTGACCTGTTGACGTGCGGCACCTCGCCGGCGTACGGGAGGCCGAGGTGGGCGTACATCCGCTCGACGTCGGCGGCGAGCGACTCGGTGCGCCCGACGAAGTCGGCGTCGCGACCGGGGGCGCGCAGGTAGTCGAGCTGCGGGGTGCGCAGCCGGTCGAAGTCCTCGCTGCCCCGCAGCACGAACTGGCTGAAGTCGTCGTACGCCGCGGAGCCGCGCATGAACCGGCTGTGCGCCAGCCGGGCGGCCGACCGCTCGTGGCCCGCCTCGGCGTGGGTCTTGAAGCGCTGGATCATCGACCACCACGACACCAGCCGGGCCCAGGGGTTGCGTACGAATCCGGTGATCCAGTAGTCGGCGAGCCGGGGCTCGTCGGTGAGCGCGGTCGCCAGCTTGGCGTGCTTGGTGCCCCGCGCCGGCCACTGCCGCAGGTCGGGCATCACGTCGCGCAGCAGGTGGGCGATGGTGATCCCGCCGGTCTTCTGCACATGCACGAACACGAACCGGTGCTCGTCGGAGATCAACACGGCGCCACCCTAGCCAGACTCGCCTCGGCCAGGCAGTGCCGGCCGCGGCCTTCCCGTAAGGCTCGCCGTACGCCGTCGGTAGTCTTGCCGCCATGTCCGACCCTCACGAGAGCGGCGAGCCGACGCCGAGCCCCGACGACCGCGAGGACGCCGCCGACCATCACCGGCAGACGGGCCGCCGGGTCGCGTTCGTGGTCGGCTCCGGGCGGTCGGGCACGAGCACGATGTCGGGCACCCTGCAGGCGCTGGGCATGTACGTCCCGCGGCCAGAGGTCAGCGCCAACGAGACCAACCCGCGGGGGTTCGGCGAGCCGAAGTGGGTCGTCGACTTCCACGAGCGGCTGCTCAACCGGGTGCGGGTGCAGACCGCCGACGCCCGGCCGAGCGCCTGGTTCGACACCGGCCGGCCGGGCACCCGCGAGGTCTGGCGCAACATGCTCCACGACTGGCTCGCCGAGCAGTTCGAGATCGCCGAGACCCCGCAGTCGGACGACGTCGACGGGGTCTCCGAGCTGTGCATCAAGGACCCGCGTCTGGTCTGGTTCATCGCTATGTGGCGCTCGGCCGCGATCCGCTGCCACGCCGAGCCGTCGTACATCACCATGCTCCGCCCGCCGACCGAGGTCGTGGGCAGCAAGCAGAAGTACTACGGCGGCCAGCAGGCTGCCGGAGGTCAGAGCACGGTCTCCCGCGCCGCCGGGTGGGTCAACGTCATGCTCCACACCGAGCTCGCGACCCGCGACAGCGCCCGGGCCTTCGTGCGCTACTCCGACCTGCTGACCGACTGGACCGTCCCCGTCTACGCGCTCGGCGAGCAGCTCGGCTACGACGCCGTGCTGCGGGCCAAGCCCAAGGACCTGCAGCGCGTGCACGCGTTCATCGACCCTTCGCTGCGCCGGGTTCAGGTCGACTGGGACGACCTCGGGGTGCCGACGCGGCTGCGTGAGTTCGCCGACGAGACCTGGCAGGTTCTCGACAGGTTCGCCGACCCCGGAGGCGACACGCCCGAGGCGCGCGCGACGCTCGAGCAGATCCGCGACGCGTACGCCGAGTTCTACGACACGGCCGAGGCGATCACGCAGTCAACGGCCGCCTCCGCGCGGCTGGCAGGCATCGTCACCGAGCGCGACCGGCTGGCGGCGACCGACCGGCCGGGCGGCGACCCGGCGGCGGCCGACGGCGACGTCCTCTCGCGCCTCCCGCACGGCGTACGCGCGATGGTGCCCGAGGGCGCCCGGCGCGCCGTGCGCGAGCGGCTGACCCGCCGGCGGGCGCAGCAGTGACCGCAGCAGTGAGCGCAGGGTCCGGGTGCGACCTCACCAACCTCGAGGGCGACCACGACTTCGACGTCACCTGGCCGTGGACCACCGCCGGCCGCGAGGGCCGCAGGCTCCGGCGCGGCACGACCTCGGTGCTGCGGGTGAAGAACGAGGCACGCTCGCTGCCCTGGGTGCTGCCGCCGCTCCTCCGCACCACCCACGAGCTGATCCTCGTCGACAACCGGTCCGACGACGGCACCCCCGAGGTGGCGATGCGGGTCGCCGAGGAGCACGGGTACGCCGAGAAGGTGCGGGTCTTCGAGTACCCCTTCGACGTCTCGCGCTGCGGGCCCGAGCACCTCGGCACCCCGGCCGACTCGATCCACTCGCTCGTCTACTTCTACAACTGGTCGTTCAGCCACGTGCGGACGTCGTACTCGCTGAAATGGGACGGCGACATGGTGCTCACCAAGGACGCCGAGGGCCTCCTCCACGACCTCGCCTGGCAGCTGCCGGGGCACGACGTGATCCTGCGCGTGCCGCGCAACTCCTTGTACGTCGAGTCCGACCGGGTGGGCTACCTCGACCTCGGCATGCCCAACGTCGAGCCCTACGGCTACCCGATGGGGCCGGCCTACCCGCACGTCAAGGCCTTCGAGTGGGAGCTGCGCACCTACCCCGACGACGCCGAGGTCATGCGGCTGCCTGCCGGCGCCTCCATCGAGCTCAAGTGGCTCGACTCCGACGAGTTCTCGCACTGGACCGATCCCGACGCCTTCGCCGACTCCTTCCGCACCGACCGCAAGCGGCGTGAGTGGGAGCTCTTCAAGCGGCTGCAGGCCGGCGACTGGGAGGGCGTCCCGCAGCTGCATCGCATCGAGGCCCCACCTGGCGTGCACGTCATCGACCACGTGAGCCAGGAGTGGCTGCCGCACTGCGACCGCGAGCTGTTCTGGGAGTACATGAAGCGATGAGCTCCGCACCTCCTCCCGAGATCGCGCGCATCCCGATCACCTACTCCATCGTCGGCGTGCAGAAGGCCGCGACGTCGACGATGCACACCATGCTCGGCAAGCATCCCGAGGTGGCGCCGACCTTCCAGCGCAACGAGGCGAAGGCCGAGAAGTGGCACTTCGCCCACAAGGAGCTGCATTTCTTCGACGACGAGGCGCGCGACTGGGCGCATCCCGACTACTCCGACTACTTCGGCAGCGCGCTGACCCCGGAGCAGCGGATCGCCGGCGACGCCACCCCGTCGTACATCTTCTGGCCCGGCGCCATGGACCGCATGCACGGGTTCGACCCCGCGATGAAGTTGATCGCGAGCTTCCGCGATCCGATCGAGCGGACCTTCTCGCAGTGGTCGATGGGCCGCAAGCGCGCCAACAAGTACCCCGAGTTCACCGAGGCGATCCGGCTCTACGACCGGCCCGAGTTCTTCGATGGCGTGCCGACGGGGTCGGGGAAGTGGACCGTCCACCGCCAGTCGATGGTGATCCGCGGCCTGTACGGGGAGCAGCTCACCCGGGCCTTCACGCGCTTCCCCCGCGAGCGATGGCTGCTGCTGAGCTTCCACGACTTCGTCGCCGACTACGCGGCCGGGCTTGATGCCATCACCGACTTCCTCGGCCTGCGCCGGTTCGCCGGGCTGCCTGGCGGTCACCCGCCGCTGCGCACCAACCCGACACCGGCCGACCAGGACGGCGTCCCGCCCTCGGAGGCCGACATCGGCTACCTCGTCGAGCGGTTCTCGCCCGACCTCGCGACCTTCGAGCAGCTGTCGGGCATGGACATCTCGGCCTGGCCGACGCGGCGCATCGAGCGGGGCGAGATGACGCCGCGCGAGCTGGTCGAGAAGTTCGCGCGCAAGTTCGTGCGTGATGACTGACCCCTTCGACGCTCAGCGCCCATCGGTGGTCGAGGCCTTCGAGACGCCTCGTCCCTCGGCTCCTCAGGAACCACCGGCGCGAGGGACGAGCCCATCGGTGGTCGAGCCGTCGCGAGGGACGAGCCCATCGGTGGTCGAGCCGTCGCGAGGGACGAGCCCATCGGTGGTCGAGCCGTCGCGAGGGACGAGCCCATCGGTGGTCGAGCCGTCGCGAGGGACGAGCGACATGTCGAGACCAGCGCCCGACGATCCGCTCGAGGTCTCCTTCGCCATCGTCGGCGCCCAGAAGGCGGCCACGTCGACCCTGCACACGATGCTCACCGCCCACCCGGAGATCGCCCAGGGCGACGCGCAAGGAGCTGCATTTCTTCGACGACGAGCGACTCGACTGGGACGACCCCGACTACACGAGGCTCCACGCGGTTCGCCGCGACCCGCGCGAGCGAGCGCTCGGCGACGCGACGCCGTCGTACCTGTGGTGGCCACGCGCCTTGGAGCGGATGCACCGCTACCGCCCCGGGATGCGGCTGATCGCGAGCTTCCGCGACCCGATCGAGCGAGCGTTCTCGCAGTGGTCGATGGAGAGCAAGCGCCGTGAGGCCTACCCGACGTTCAGCGACGCGATCACCGAGCTCGGCGACCTGTCCGTGATGCAGACCTTCCCGCCGGGCATGCGGCCCACCGACCTGAGACAGCGCTCGATGGTCGTGCGCGGCCTGTACGGCGCACAGCTGCGGCGCGGGCTCACCATCTTCGACCGGTCGCAGTGGCTGCTGCTGCCCTTCCGCAGGATCGTCGCCGACCACCACGCGGCGCTCGACGAGATCGCCGGCCACATCGGCGTCTCGCCCTGGCGGGTCCACCCCCCGCTCCGCACCAACCCGACCCCGCGCGACCAGGCCGGCCCACCGCCGACGGCCTACGACATGCTCAGGCTGACCGAGGTGTACGCCGACGACCTACGGGTCTTCGCCGACCTGTCCGGCATCGACGTCGCCGACTGGCCGACGGCACGTGTCGCCCGCGGCGTCCTCGACCCCGCCGAGCTGGCCGACACCCTCGCCCGCAAGGTCGGCCTCACCCCCGCCGACTGACCAACCGACTCAGCCGAGCGCGGTGGCGATCCGGCGGACGATCTCGGTGAGACGCGCTGGGGAGGTGGCGATGTTGAGGCGGACGTGGCCGTCGAGGCCGGCCTGGTAGCGGTGGCCGGGCTCCACCTTGACCCGTCCCTTGGCGAGGATCGCCGCGGCGGGGTCGGCGACGTCGTAGGCGCGTAGATCGAGCCAGGCGAGGTACGTCGCCTCCAGCGGCCGCATCCGCGCCTCGGGCAGGTGCTCCTCGAGGAGTGAGGCGAGCAGGTCGCGGAGCTCGTCGAGCCGGGTGACGAGCGCGGCCAGCCACTCGTCGCCGCCGGTGTACGCCGCGACGGCGGCGACCTCGCCGAGTGGTGACCAGGAGTCGTTGCGTGCCATCGGCCCCGCCGTCAGCCGGTCGCGGGTGTCGTCGTCGCCGGTGACGATCTGCGCGCAGCGCAGGCCGGCGGTGTTGAAGGCCTTGCTGGCGGCGACGATCGCGACCGCGTGGTCCGCCGTACCGTCCAGCGACAGATAGGGCACGTGCTCGGAGCCGGGCAGCACCAACGGCGCGTGGATCTCGTCGCTGATCACCCGCGCCCCGTGGCGGACGACGACTTCGCGCACGTCCTCGAGCTCGGCGCGCGAGAAGACCCGTCCCCACGGGTTGTGGGGTTGGGTGAGCAGGACCGTGCGCGCGCCGTCGCGCAGCAGCGCGTCGAGGCGGTCGGGGTCGATCTCGGCCCGCTCCGCGTCCGGGTCGAGCACCAGGTCGACCCGCTCGCGCCCGGTGATCTCCGCGATCGCGAGCTGCGGGTGGTAGGCCGGCACCGGCATGACCATCGGCCCCGGCTCGCTCAGTGCGTCGAGCGCGACCCGGACGCCGGCGGTCACGTCGACCACCGGCACTACGTGTCCCGGGTCGACCTCGTGGCCGAAGTGCCGCGCCGCGAACCCGGCGTACGCGACACCCAGTGGTCCGCCGATGTCGAAGGGCGGATAGCCGGTCACCCCGTCGGCGACGGCCTGCCGCAGCGCCTCGGCGACTGGCGGCGCGAGCGCGAAGTCCATCTCGGCGACCCAGGCCGGGATGACGTCGGGATCGACGGTTCCCCACTTGAGCACCAGGGCCCTGCGGGCCTCCTCGTCGGTGAAGTCGCGCAGCACGAACGCGACCCTAGCCCCCGCCCGGGCTTACGCGGTGGTCGCAGCTCTCCGAGCGCGGCATGCAGCGCGGCAAGCGGTGGTACTACCGCGTAACCGGGCCGGGTCCGATCTACGATTCCTCACATGCGCCGCATCGCCCTCGCCAGCCTGCCTCTGCTCCTCGCCGCGTTCGCCTGCGCGCCGGCCGACGACGCCGACGACACCGAGGGGGGCGGAGGGTCCGAGACCACTCCCATCCCCTCCGGCGATGCCACGGCACACGCCGACCCGGCGTCATGCGCGGCCGACAAGGTGATGACCGGCGGCACCCTGACCATCGGCACCGACTCGCCGGCGTACGCCCCCTGGTTCAACGGCAACGACCCGAGCAACGGCAAGGGCTACGAGTCGGCGGTGGCGTACGCCGTGGCGGAGCGACTCGGCTTCACCGGCGACCAGGTGACCTGGGTCAAGGTGCCGTTCAACAACTCCTACAAGCCCGGGCCGAAGGACTTCGACTTCGACATCAACCAGATCTCCATCAGCGCCGCGCGGGCGCAGGTCGTCGACTTCTCCGACTCCTACTACGACGCGGCCCAGGCGGTCGTCGCGTTGGAGGGCACCGCGGGCGCGGAGGCGACGTCGTTGGCGGACCTCAAGGATCTCCGGCTCGGTGCGCAGACCGGTACGACGTCGCTCACCGCGATCCGCGAGATCATCGTGCCCGACGACGAGCCGCTGGTCTTCGAGGACACCAACGTCGCCAAGCAGGCGCTCAAGAACGACCAGGTCGACGCGATCCTCGCCGACCTGCCGACCGCGTTCTTCATCTCCGCCGTGGAGATCCCGGGCTCGGTGCTCGTCGGGCAGTTCCAGCCCGACACCGGCGAGCAGGAGCAGTTCGGGATGCTCTTCGAGAAGGGCAACCCGCTCGTCGAGTGCGTCAACGGCGCACTGGCCGAGATGACCGACGACGGCACCCTGGCCGACCTGCAGCAGGAATGGCTCTCCGACGTGGTCGACGTACCCGAGCTCTCGTGACTGATCCTTCGGCCGGCCGCGCGGCCGGCCGGCCGGGAGCTCACGACCTCTCGGCGGAGACCGACGGCTGGACTCCCAGCGCTCGCGAGCTCGAGCGGCGCCGGCTCCGCCGCTCGCGGCGCAGCCGATCGGTCGCGATCGCCGCGACCGTGACGATGGCGTTCGTCGCGATCGTCTGGGCCGGCGTGGTCAGCAGCCCGGGCTGGGCGACGGTGAAGGCAACATTCTTCGACGCCCACCACGCACGTGCGTCGCTGCCGGCGATCTGGACGGGTTTCTGGCTCAACGTCAAGCTCTTCCTGCTCGCCGAGCCGTTGATCCTGCTCGTGGCGCTCGCGGTCGCGCTCGCTCGGCAGGCGAGGTCGGCCTGGCTGGTCCCGGTGCGTGCGCTCGCGGTCGTCTACGTCGACGTCTTCCGCGGCATCCCTACGATCCTGTTGCTCTACCTGCTCGCCTTCGGCATGCCGGCCCTCGGGCTGCAGGGGATGCCGAACTCGATGTTCTTCTGGGCCCTCGTCGCTCTCGTGCTCTCCTATGGCGCGTACGTCGCCGAGGTGGTGCGTGCCGGCATCGAGTCCGTGCATCCCTCACAGCTCGCGTCTGCCGAGACCCTCGGCCTGACCCGCTGGCAGACCATGCGCCACGTCGTCGTGCCGCAGGCGCTGCGACGCGTCGTACCGCCCCTGCTCAACGACTTCGTCTCGCTGCAGAAGGATACCGCGCTGGTGTCGTCGGTCGCGCTCTTCGACGCGGCGTACGCCGCCCGCGACTACGCGAACTACAACTTCAACTTCACCCCGCTCGTCGTCGTCGCCTGCTTCTTCGTCGTCATGACCGTGCCCCTTGCCCGGCTCACCGACTGGCTGCAGCGACGGCTGATGAGACGCGAGAGAGCGGGTGCCCTGTGAGAAGCCGGCTGGCGGAGGAGGTCGAGTGCTCAAGTGGCTGTTCCCGCCGCACGGCCCAGCACTCGACCTCGGCTCGGAGCGGGCCGTGAGTGAGCTTCTGGAGGTCCGTGGGCTGCGCAAGGCGTACGGCGGCCGCGTGGTGCTGCGCGACATCGACCTCACGGTCGCCACCGGCGACGTGGTGTGCCTGATCGGGGCATCGGGCTCCGGCAAGTCGACGCTGCTGCGCTGCCTCGACCTGCTCGAGGAGATCGACGACGGCACGATCCATCTCGAGGGCACCGAGATCTCCGACCCGCTCGTCGACGTGGGGGCCGTGCGCCGCCGGGTGGGGATGGTCTTCCAGGCCTACAACCTCTTCCCGCACCTGTCGGTGCTCGACAACGTGACCCTCGCGCCGCGGAAGGTGCACGGGCTCTCAACGGCCGACGCGACCGCCCTGGCCAACGAGCTGCTCGCCCGGTTCGGTCTCGCGGACAAGGCCGCCGTCCACCCCGACCGGCTCTCCGGCGGCCAGCAGCAGCGGGTCGCCCTGGTCCGGGCGCTGGCCTGCCGGCCCCACCTGCTGCTGCTCGACGAGATCACCGCGGCTCTCGACCCCGAGCTGGTCGGCGACGTCCTGGCCGCCGTCCGGACCCTCGCCGACGAGGGCACCACGATGATCCTGGCCACCCACGAGATGGCCTTCGCCCGCGACGTCGCCACCTCGGTGTGCTTCCTCGACAACGGCCGGATCCTCGAGCACGGGCCGCCCTCGGAGATCTTCACCGCTCCCCGGGAGGAGCGCACTCGGCAGTTCCTCGCGCGAGTCCTGCCGGACCGCTGAGCGTGGGCTCGGGCCGAGGCCGGCCTCAGTCGTCGCCGCGCAGCCGGTCTCGCGCCCGGGCCAGCAGCCCCAGCTTCTGCTCGGCGACCTCGGCGGTGACGATCGGGTTGTCGGCGAAGGTCGCGAAGCCGCAGTCGGTGGTCAGCAGGACCCGCTCGCGACCGAGCTCGCTCACCGCGCGCCGGGCGCGCGCCACGACGTCGTCGACGGTCTCCGGGCCGGGGTCCTTCTGGTTGATGACGCCGACGCCGACCCGCTGGTCCTCGCGCAGGCCGGCGAGCGCGGAGAGCTCTCCCGCGCGAGGGGTGCACAGCTCGAGGAGGAAGGTGTGCACGTCGAGCGAGCCGAGCAGCGGCACCAGCGGTCGATAGTCGCCGGCCAGCGCCTTCGACTCGTCGGGCGTCCAGTTCCCCCGACAGATGTGGACCGCCAGGCGCTCCGGGGGAAGGCCGGCGGTCACCTCCTGCAGGAGGTCCCGGGCGAAGCCGAGCTCCTCGTCCGTGGCGCGGCGCTCGCCGAGCGCCCCGCACATGAATGTCCGGCCGCCCGCCCCGGCCTGGCCGTAGACCACCTCGGTGAGGACCGGCTCGTCCAGCTGGACCAGGGCGACGCCGGCCGCGAGCAGGTGGTGGATCTCCTCGCGCAGGACCCGGACGATGTCGCGTGCGAGCTCGTCGCGGTCGGCGTACGCGCGGTCGGAGACGCACTCCATCCACATGGTGCGGGTCAGCAGGTAGGGCCCGGGCAGGCTCACCTTGACCGGCCTGTCCGTGACGCGGCGGACGAACTCGGCCTCGTGCACGGTCAGCGGCACTTTCCGGCCCAGCGGACCGAAGACCGCCGGATGGCGGACCTCGCCGGCTGGTACGTCGAGGCCGCGCAGCTCGCGCTCGAACTCCTCCGGGTCGTCGACGTAGGGCAGCAGGTCGGTGATCGGGATGAGCTGGCAGTTCTGGAGGAGCCCGCCGACGAAGCTCGCGTAGTTGTCGCGCCGCTGCTCGCCGTCGGAGACGACGTCGACGCCCGCTCGTACCTGGGCGTCGACGGCAAGCCGCACGGCGTCGTCGGCGTCGGCCTGGAAGTCGGCGTCGCCGAGCCGTCCCTCGAGGTGCTCGTGCAGGGCGCGCAGCAGCCACCGTGGCCGCGGCCAGCTGCCGACGACGAGGACGGACAGCGGCTCGATGGCCGGCGCCGGCTCCGGCGCGGGCAGCCGAGCGGGGATGTACGGCGCCACGACCTCCTGCAGGATCGCCATCTGCGGCTTGCGTCGGGCGCGATCCTTCCTCGTCCGAGTGACCGGATCCGGAGTCTCCGTCGCGGGTGCGTCGACGGGCGGCGAGAACGGACCCTTGCTGACCAGGAAGCTGCGGCGTCGGCCGGCCCTGTGGATGTTGACCAGGTCGTTGCGGGTGAGCCGGCACCACGACGGCAGGTCCTCCTCGACGGAGGACTCGACCGAGATGATCTCCAGGAACTGCCCGGGCTCGAGCGGGTCGATGTGCTGACGGATCAGCAGCAGCAGGCCGTTGCCGCAGTCGAGATCGCCGCCGTCGAAGCTGACCGTCGGTGAATAGGGGTGCGGCGCGCCGAACGCGACGTCGCCGCCGGCGCGCTCCGTCATCGGCGGGCCGACATCAGTAGGTGATGCAGGGTGAGCCGTCGGAGAGGAACTCGACGAGCTTGGCGCCACCGACGATGGTGGCCCCGGGGATCAGGCTGTCCTCGTCCAGCTCGCGCTTCTTGAAGCAGGGCGAGCACACCAGGATCGTGCCGCCGCCGTCGACGAAGCCGGTCATCAGGTCCTTCAGCGGCGAGAACCCGTCCTCGTGGACGTCGTCGGCGTAGCCCTGGACGGCCAGCCGCACGCCTTCGGTGGACAAGAACACCATCGTGGTCTGCTCGGAGCCCACCGCGGCGTTGGCGACGACGAAGCCCACCGTCGCCCGGTCGGTGTCGTTCTTGGCGTTGGTGATCGAGACACAGAGCTTGCCGGTCATGTCTTCAGCTTTCCCTTCGACGGATCAGATAGAGCGGATGGTCGGCCTCGACCAACTCGTTGCCGGTCAGTCGACACCAGGCCGGAATGTCCTCGATCGCGCCCTGATCGTGCGCGGTGAGCGCAAAGATGTCACCCGAAGGATGCGAAGCCAGCCGGGTCCTGAGCTCGAGGATCAACTCTCCGCAGCCCAGGTCGCCGGCGTCCCACCCCTGCCGTGCCGACACCGCTCACCGCCATCTCCCGGTTTCGTTCTATCCCAGAACATACCGGGTACTGAGGGTGGTGGGTCAGGTCTCGGCGTCCTTGTCCGCAGGGAACGAGGTGCTTGACTCGACGAGGAAGCCATTCATCGACGAAGGGATTCGGCAATGGGACTGGACGACAAGCTCACCGACGCGAAGGGCAAGGCCAAGGAGGCCGTCGGCAAGGCGACCGACGACGAGGAGCTCGAGGCCGAGGGTCGAGGCGACCAGGCCAGGGCCAAGCTCGACGAGGCCGGCGACAAGGCGAAGGACGCCGTCGACAACGTCAAGGACGCCTTCAAGAAGTGATGCCGCCTCGGGTGCGCCGGTCTCGGCCGGTGCACCCGGAGCGCCCGCCCGGCCGAGGCGGGTGGCCCGGCATCGGTGAGGATTCCGTCCGGGACCGTCGCGGGCCATAGACTCATCACCAGCGACGCCCGCCCAGTCTTGCCTCGGGCTCGCCGCGAACGACTCGGCCCGACAAGGCTGGGTGCGACAAGACTGGGTCCGACACCCAGAGTTCGCCGTCCTTCCCGAAGGACCACGCACGGACAGCTCGGCTGCCCGGGCGGCCACCGCCGGTGGACGCCGCGTTGGTGAGACGCCAACGGAATGTGACCCACACTTGTCCACGCATAGCTTCGCCGACCTCGGCGTGCCCGCCCATCTCGCGCAGGTACTCGCCGATCGCGGCATCACCACCCCGACCCCGATCCAGCGGGTCACCCTCCCCGACTCCTTCGCCGGCCGCGACGTGCTCGGCCGCGGTCGCACGGGGTCGGGCAAGACCTATGCCTTCCTGCTCCCTCTCGTCGCCCGGCTCCAGCAGTCGCGTCGTACGGCGCGCCGTGGGGCGCCGCGGGCCTTGGTGCTCGCGCCGACCCGCGAGCTCGTCGGTCAGATCGAGGAGGCGCTGAAGCCGCTGGCCGACGCCGCCGGCCTCAGCACCCTCACCATCTTCGGCGGCGTCGGGCAGGGCCCGCAGGTCAAGGGCCTCCAGCGCGGCGTGGACATCGTCCTCGCCTGCCCCGGCCGGCTCGAGGACCTGATCGGCCAGAGGCACTGCTCGCTCGGCGATGTCGAGGTGACGGTGCTCGACGAGGCCGACCACATGGCCGACCTCGGCTTCCTGCCCGCCGTACGGCGCCTCCTCGACCAGACACCGAGGAGCGGCCAGCGGCTGCTCTTCTCCGCGACGCTCGACGGCGCCATCGACACGCTGGTGAAGCGTTTCCTCACCAAGCCGGTGACCCACCAGGCCGACTCGGCCCAGTCTCCGGTCACGGCCATGGATCACCACGTGCTGCACATCGACCGGGCGCACCGCCTGGCGGTGCTCGCCGACCTGACGAGCGCACCCGGCCGGACGATGGTCTTCACCCGCACCAAGCGGGGTGCGAAGGTCCTGGCCCGCCAGCTCAACAGCAGCGGGGTGCCCGCCGTCGAGATGCACGGCAACCTCAGCCAGGGCGCGCGCACGCGCAACCTCGAGGCCTTCCACGCAGGCAAGGCCACCACGATGGTCGCCACCGACATCGCCGCCCGCGGCATCCACGTCGACGACGTCGCGCGCGTCGTCCACGCCGACCCTCCGACCGAGCACAAGGCCTACCTGCACCGCTCCGGCCGCACCGCCCGCGCCGGCGCGGCCGGCACCGTCATCACGCTGATGACCGACGACCAGCGTGGTGAGGTCCGCGCCCTCACCAGGGCCGCCGGCATCAAGCCGCAGACCACGCGCCTCAACGCGGCCAGCCACCCGGTCCTCACCGTGCTCGCGCCCGGCGACCGGGTGCTGGTGAGCGGCGGGATCGACCTGACTCCGCGGTCCACCACTCGGCCGGCCACCGGCTCGCGGCCGGCAGGCACGGGCGGCGGTGGTCGCCGTCGTCGTCGCCCGGCCGCGCCGTCGGGCTCGGGGTCCGGCTCGGGCGAGCAGGCGAAGTCGGTCCAGCCGCGCCGCTCGGGCGGTCGCGACGGTGGCGGTCAGGGCACCCCCGCCGCAGGCGGTCGCAGCGGGTCCGGCCGGAGGGCCGGCGGCAGGGCCGCCGACAGCAGCGGCGGCAAGCCCGCCGGCCGACGCAGCGGGCAGCGCGGCCGCCGCGGCCCCGCCGCGGGCAGCGGCCGGTCGAGCCACAGCGCGGCTTCGTTCAGCTCCAGGGCCCGCTGACCTCGAGCCGCCCGGCGCGTAACCGGACAGGCACAACCCTGGACGGCCGCCCCTGCACACGCTCGGCACGGGCGTTGCCGAGGGGTTCTGCCTGTCCGGCTACGCGGTGACGGGCGGCCACCGCGTCAGACGGTCACCCGGATGCCCGTGCCGTACTCCCCGCCCCGGCGTCGCGGGAGCCGCACGGACCAGCGGTCGCCCGCGCCGTCAACGAGATCGGCGACCCGGTCGGTCACGTAGTTGAGGTAGAACGTCGGCCGGTGCTGGGTGACGATCACCCGGCTCAGGCACTCGCCGTCAGGATGGCCGAACTGCGCTCCGTCCGACGACACGATCCACTTGCGGCATCGGATCCGCTCCAGAAGCGCTCGACTGGTGTTGTTGCGGGAGCCGTGGTGGGCCAGTTTGACCACGTCGAAGGCGTGGGTGCCGGGGCCGAGCCGGTCGAGGGCGTCGAGCGTCGGGCGCGCGTGCGCGTCGCCGAGCAGCAGTGCCCGGCGGCCGTCGTACTCCGCGACGACGGTGATGCTGGCCCGGTTCGGCTTACTGGAGTCCGAGGTCATCCTGGCGGCCGCCAGCACGTCGGGGTCGAAGCCCAGGAACTCGTCGCGGACCCAGCTGCGCACCTTGATCGGTGCACCGCCACCGGGCGCGATGCCTGCGCGCCGGCAGGCCTCCTCGTACTTCGGCGCCAGCGCGCGCAAGGCAGCGGTGGTCGGCCCCAGCAGCGTCAGGGTGAGTCCTCCGGCGAGGGTGATGCGGGGCAACGGCCCGGAGTCGGGTACGGCGACCGCGCCACCGTCGAAGGCCCGGTTCCAGCGACCGGAGGCGAGCAGCGGTGCCGTGAGCCGCTCCGCGTCGGGCCCGCCCAGGAACTCCTCGTCGACGTGGTGCCGGTAGCCGTTGAACCAGACGTCGCGAAAGAGCCGCACCCGAGACGGGTCTGACAGCAGCGACACGATGCCCTGGATGTGGTCGGCGTCGATATGCGTCACCACCAGCAGTTCGACCCGATCCTCGTTGCCAGGCAAGGCCTTCAGGCGCCGCTCGAGCTCCGGCACGAGGGTGGGGATGGTCTCCTGCGGACCGCCGTCGACGAGCACATGGCGCAGGTCGCCCGGCTTCCCGTACGTCAGCCACAGGCAGTCGCCGCGCTGGGCCGGCAGGACGTCGACGCGGAAGACGCGGCGGACCACCTCAAACCCGCCAGCTCGAGTCGCCGTACGCCGTGATCGACAGCCCGGCGAGAAGACCGTCGCGCACCAGGTCTCGGCGCAGCTGCGCCAGCAGTTCACCCATCGGCACCGGCTCGCGCTCCTCGTCGCCAAGCAGCGCCGCGAGTGCCTGGCACATCCGGGCCGCGTGACCGCCGAGGATCATCGTGAACGTCGAGAGACACGCGCCGGCGCGCGCCTGCATGAACAGCGAGGCGTAGCCGGCCGGATTGCGCTCGAAGCCGGCGGTGTCGCAGCCGAAGAGGACGACCAGCGGCATTACGTCCTGACCGCCGGTGACGTAGCGGTCCTCGATCTCGCCGCCGGCGAGCAGCGCGCCGGCGACCTCGAGGGTGTCGGCCTCCGGGTCGGTGTGCGGCATCAGCACGAGCAGGTCGGTCTTCGTGCCCGCGAGATCGGCGGCCCAGGTCTTCCAGTCCTTGGCCGGGCTCACGTCGCCGAGGGCTTTCGCCGTCGCCTTCACGTCGGGGGCCCTGACCTTGCGGCTCGCGGCGAGTGCGGCGCGGGTGACCTCGAGCCGGGGTCGCTTGAGCGTCGGCGAGCCGCCGACGCGGAAGGTCGAGCCGACCTCGCTGGTCGCGTCGACGTAGTAGCGCTCGATGACCCGGTTCATCCCCCAGAACACGGAGGGGCAGACCACCGACGCGTCGTCGGCGTCCGCGAAGCAGGCCGGCCCGCACTCGAGACGCTCCTGCCACCTCGTGCACAGCGTCGCGTCGAGGCTCGCCGGCCGGTCGTAGACGAACTCCAGAGGCAGCAGCCAGGAGGCGCGGGCGGTGACGACCTGCAGTCGCTTCGGGTCGTCGAGCTCGCCGAGGTAGCCCTGCAGCAGCCGGTGCAGGCGGCGGCCGTCGACCGCGAGGGAGGCGAAGGTCGAGCGCAGGTCCTCGGGCTTGCCGGTGCGAATCGCCGCGGCCTTCACGAGCCGGCCGCGGATCCGCTCGGCGACGCCCTGGATCTCCTCCGTCGAGGCGATGGTGGTGAACCGGCCGCCGGCGAACGAGGCGCACATCGACGTACCGGAGTCGTCATGGTTCATCACGAAGGAGCGGTCGAACGCCGGACGGTCGTCGAGGCCGCTCCAGTCGTCCCAGAGCACCAGGTGCTCCTTGAACGTCGCCTCCGCGCCGACCTGCCCGGCGAGGACGGCGGTCTGCAGCACGCGGTTGCGGTGCAGCACCACGATCCGTGCCTCCACCGACGTGGCGTCGGCCGGGATGTCGAGAGGAAGCACGGCGTTGGCCGAGCGGCCCACCCGCGGCACCTCCAGCTCGGCCCGGACCGGTTCGCCGACCGGGCTCATCGGCACGAGCACGACGGTGAGCCGGACCTTGGTCGTGGTGGCGTCGAGGAAGCCGAGCTGGTGCTGTGTGAGCCGTCCGGCGCTCAGCGCACCCCCAACCGGTGGACCGACGAAGACCTCCACGAGGTGTGCTCCGGTGCGGACGACGTTGTCCCGGCGCATCCTGCCGCCCGTCATGGCCTTGCCGAGCCGGGCCTGGAGGCGCCGGTCCTCCTCGACCTCCCCGAGCGCGGCCTCCGCCGCAACGCTGTGGTCCGCCATCTCGGTGGCCTCGTGGTGCTCCTGGTCGAAGCCGCCGTCGGAGAGGTGCTCGAGCGCCGACGCCGGCGGGAGGACGGCCATCGGCGGCTCCGCGCCCACCGGCTCCGCGCCCACCGGTCCGGGCATGGACTCCAAGGGCGGCGGCGCCGACATCGGCGGTAGTGCCGGCGGCCGGGATGCCCGGAGCTCACGGACCTCGCGCCGGTACTGCTGGGCTCTGGCCAGCGCGAGCTCGGGCAGCGCCGAGTCGTTGAGCGCGTCGAGCTCGCCGACGACGAGGGTGTGGTCGCCGAAGGCGGCGGTGACCGCCACGTCGAAGGTGTGCCCGTGCGCGAGATAGCGCAGGGTGCGGAGCAGCGCCTCCGCCTGGGCGGCCACCTCCCCGTCGGCCGGTCGCGCGACGACGGTCGCCGCCGCCCCGGTCAGGGCGCGCAACAGGCCGAGTCGAGCCCTGGTGACCGCCCAGGACTCTCCCGGCGGGTCGGCAAGGCACAGTACGGCGTTGGCCAGCGGCGGCTGACTGCCGAGCGAGTCCGCAGCAGCCCGGGGATTGGCTGCTACGACGAGCAGCCCGGTCGCCCGCGCGTCCACCCGGGCGTCGTGCACCTCGACGAGCCGGGCCGGCAGCAGCCCACCGCCCAGCCGGTCGCGCAGGCTCGCCAGCAGCTCGTCGTCCGACACCCCGATGCGGAGCGGCCACTGCCACGCACGCCGGCGGAGGGCACCCGCCGTACGCTCGGACGGCACGACGACGGACGCGACCGCCGGGCAACGGAGCAGCCGGGGCGCGACCTCCGCCGGGAGGACGTTGCCGGCGAGCGCGAGTCGTAGGGCGGGCCGGTCGGTCCAGCGATAGGAACGGTCCGGGTCGGTCCGCTCGAGCAGCCAGGCCCGGGTCGGCTGCTGAGCCAGCTGACCGGCCTGGGCGGGGGACGGCGCGTCGGAGTCGGGCCAGGGGAGGAAGCCCCGGTGCCGCGCACCGTGCGACCGCCAGCGCGCGAGGTGCCAGGGGCTGGTGCCGGCGATGACGAGCGCCGCTCCGGCGTACTCCGCCGGCACCCCCGCCACCCACGTGTCGAGGGTGGCCCCGGTCAGCGGCGCCGGCTCGGTCGTGATCGCGGCCAAGCCTCAGCCCACCCCGCCGGGGAAGGGGAAGCCGGTCGCCAGTCCGATCGCCGGCAAGCCGTTGCTGCGCAAGGAGTGCTCGGCGGATGCGTAGCCCCAGTTGACGATCCGATGGCTGAGGTCGGGCGGCATCTTGGCCAGGCGGGTGCCGACCCTCGCGAGCGCGTCCGTCTGCGCTGGTGGGCAGGGCAGCGCGACATTGGGATCGGTGTACCTGCCGGGGTCGGTGTTGATCGCCCAGAAGGCGCCGGTCCTGCGGCCGGTGGCGAAGTCGGCGATGAGGTCGCGGCGGCGGAGCCGGCGTACCTGCACGTCGATCACGCCGAGGACCCGCACCGTGCCGAGGAGGAAGCCGATGCGTGGCTTCTTCGGCTCGGCGAACGTGCCGCCGCCATCGCTGACGAGCACGGTCGGGAGCCCCTTGAGGGGCTCCACCCCGAGGTTGTCGTACACACCGCCGTCGGTGAGGTACAGGCGCTGCTTGCTCGGCAGGTCCACGATGCACGGCGAGAGCACGGGAGGGAAGGCGGAGCTCGCGGCGACCGCTCGAGCGACCGGGATCGTCTCGGTGCGGGTCGTGCTCGGCCCTCGGTAGCTCCCGGCTCGGGCGCGCGAGAACCGGCACATCGTGCCGCTGCTCAGGTCGGTGGCGAGCACGATGAACTCGGGCGCGCCGGCCGCCGGATCCGGCAGCTCGCGCAGCGAGGCGCCGTGGAAGAGGTGCCTGTCGAGCGCCTTCTGGGCGCGGCGCGAGATCCTTCCCGGCCAGAGCCCGGTGAGCACGGCGGGTACGTCGATCGTGCGGCCTGCCAGCGCGAGCACCGGCTCCTCGACGAGCTGTCCGAACCGCCTCGCAACGCCAACGCCGTCGTCGTCGAAGTCGAGATCGGGCCAGGCCAGAGCGAGCGTGGCGCTGACGAACGAGCCTCCCGAGACCGACGTAATGCGTGTCAGCCGGGGGAGCCAGCCCGCGTCGTTGAGCCGGCGGAGCGTGCCCAGATGGAAGAGCATCGCGCGGTAGCCGCCGCCCGACAATGCCAGCCCCATCCCCTCCCCGGTCGATACGTCGGCCATCCCCGACCTCCCCTTCGCCTCACCGCCACGCTAGGCCCGCGCCCCTGCCCACCGACATAGTGCATTCGGGTGATTGGCAGCCGTCCGGCATCGGCGGCTCAGGACTGAGTGAGGATCTCCTCCGCGGTGATCGGGTCTGTGACGAGCTGGTTGAAGTAGCCGGCGCGGGCTCCGGTGATGATCGGCTGGACCTTTGCCGAGCCCGCCGCAACGGCGATCACGATGGGAATCCGGCGGAGCTGGTCGCGATCGAGCGCGATTAGTCGGTCGCTTCCGTCGAAGTCGACGGGCTCACCGTTGCGGTCGAAGAACCTGCCACAGATGTCCCCGACCGCGTCCCTCAGGCTGTTGGCATCGAGGGGGACGTACTGGGGAACCTGGGCTCGGGTGAGAGGTGCTGCCCCGAGTCCGGTCAGCACCACCTTCGCGTCAGACCAATGGCGCAGGACGCGTTGGATCGTGGCATCGCGTCGAAGGGTTTCGTACAGGCCCGGACCGGGCAGGGCCGGGGCGAAGAGGTAAAGGGCTCGGCCACCGATCGCCGCGGCCAACAGCCTGGTGATCTCGTTTGTCTGGAACCAGTCCTCCGGCTGGTCGATGCCGCCGAGGGCCGGCGCCACGAGGACGCCGGGGAACTGTGGGAGCCGGATCCGCGCGACCTCGTAGAGGGTACGTCCCGAAGACACCAGGACGGCGTCGCCAGGCGTCAGCCCAGCCTCGCTCATCGCTCGAGCGACGGCGGGTCCGAGGATGGGCCCGAGCTGGTTGACGGCGAGATCCGAGCCGGACGCCGACGGAGCGGAGATGAAGACGCGCGTCAGGTTCAAGGTGTGCTCGACCGCTCGGCGGAGCTCGTCGTCGGCGTCCTGGGCCGGCTCGATCACCGAGATCTTGACGATGCCCTGTCGTCGTGCCTCGGAGAGGACTCGGGAGACTGTGGCGCGGCTGAAGCCCAGACGTTCGGCGATCTCGGCCTGGGTGGCGTCCTCCTCGTAGTACATCCGAGCGGCGGCGTAGAGAACCGAGACACCCCAGGGCGCCGCCTGGTCCGGCGCCGATGGGCGTTCGCGTGCCCGCGGTGGGATGTGCTCCATGTCGGTGAACGGCTGCTCTCGTGGGCGGTGTTTCGGGCGGCGACTCGAGTCCTGAACAGATGTGCTGGACGTCTGTGCACGGTAGCGGTTAGTGTTCCGACTCACCATCACCCGTAAGGGAGGAAAGCATGTCCACCGATGCTGCGCAGATACCGGACACGATGCAGGCGGTAGTTTGTCACGGGCCGGAGAAGTACGTCCTGGAAGAGGTTGCCGTGCCTGTCCCCGGCCCCGGGGAGGCTCTGGTAAAGGTCGAGGCGGTTGGCATCTGCGCCAGTGACCTGAAGTGCTTCCACGGCGCGGCGAAGTTCTGGGGCGATGCGAACCGCCCGGCGTGGGCGGAGACCGAGGTCATTCCCGGTCACGAGTTCGTGGGCACCATCGTCCAGCTCGACGACGAAGCCACTGAGCGGTGGGGCGTGGTTGCCGGTGATCGGGTCACCAGCGAGCAGATCGTGCCCTGTTGGAAGTGCCGCTACTGCGTGCGCGGCCAATACCACATGTGCGCGCCCCACGACATGTACGGCTTCAAACGCCGTACTCCGGGGGCGATGGCCGAGTACATGGTCTACCCGGTCGAGGCGCTCGTGCACAAGGTGAGCCCCGCCCTCCCGCCCGCCCACGCGGCCTTCGCGGAGCCGCTCTCCTGTGCGCTGCACGCCGTGGAACGCGCGAACCTGACCTTCGACGACGTTGTCGTCGTCGCCGGCTGCGGGCCTATCGGCCTCGGGATGATCGCGGGTGCCAAGGCCAAGAACCCGGCCAAGATCGTCGCGCTCGACATGTCTCCGGAGAAGCTGCGGCTCGCCTTGGAGTGCGGCGCCGATGTGGCGATCAATATCGCCGAGGAGGACGCGGTCGCGCTGGTCAAGGAGATGACCGGCGGCTACGGCGCGGACGTGTACCTCGAGGGCACCGGGCACCCGTCGGCGGTCGCGCAGGGGCTGAACATCCTGCGGAAGCTCGGCACCTTCGTCGAGTACAGCGTCTTCGGCAGCGACGTGAGCGTCGACTGGTCGATCATCTCCGACGACAAGGAGCTCGACGTCCTCGGCGCCCACCTCGGTCCGCACACCTGGCCGGCCGCCATTCGGATGCTGGAGTCCGGAGTCCTTCCGATGGACAAGATCTGCACCCACCAGCTCCCGCTGGCGGACTTCCAGAAGGGTCTCGACATGGTCGCGAGCGGCACGGACTCCATCAAGGTCTCGCTGCTCCCGTGACCGCATCCACTCACCGGGAGCGTCCAGATGAGTAGCGAGCGCCCCGTGTGGATCGGCACGAGTTGGAAGATGAACAAGACCCTGGCCGAGGCTGAGGCCTTCATCGAACGGATTACCGCGGTGCCGTGCGCCGAGGGCGTTCAGCCGTTCGTCCTGCCCGCACACACCGCACTGGCAACCGCGCGAGACCGGATCCCCGCCGGCTCCGCCCTGATGCTGGGCGCGCAGAACGCGCACTGGGCGTCCGAGGGTGCGTGGACCGGCGAGATCTCGATGCGGATGGCAGCCGACGCCGGCGCCAAGCTGATCGAGATGGGGCACTCGGAGCGGCGTCAGCACTTCGGCGAGACCGACGGGACGGTCGCGGCGAAGGCGGCCGCTGCCGTCGATCACGGGCTCGTCCCTCTGATCTGCGTCGGCGAGCCCGGGGAGGTGCGCGCGGCCGGCGAGACGGAGGCGTTCGTGGGGACCCAGGTCCGGACGGCTCTCTCGCTCCTCTCGCCGGACGGTGTCGGTCGCGCCATCGTGGCCTACGAGCCAGTGTGGGCGATCGGTGAGCACGGCCGGCCGGCGACCCCGGCCGAGGTGGCTCCCGTGATGCGTTGCATCGCGGACACGGTGGCGGAGGCCGCCGGAGGGGAATCCCTACGGGCACTCCTCTACGGAGGTGGCGTCAACCTGGAGAACGCGGCGGACCTGCTCCGTGATCCGTGCACCGACGGACTCTTCGTCGGGCGAGCCGGTTGGGAGTCGGAGGGCTTCCTGGCCCTGATGAGAACGGCTGCGACATCGAGAGCGGCTTGACTGGAATGATAGATATCCCCATTTTCAATGAAAACTTGTCGTTATGGGTTGCAAACTTGTCACTATCAACTGTAACTTTGCGTCATCCAGCGGAGGCTGGGCGGGCGCTCGCAGCATGCGGCGCAGGAGCGTGAGGAGAACTGATGCCAATGTCGCATCGCAAGATGTCTCGGAGTCGGCTGGTCGTGGCCGGGGTGGCCGCTGTCCTCGTGGTGGGCATGGGCGCCAGCACGAACTTCTACAGTCCGGATGAGCTCGCCGAGGCGCTGCCGAAGCCGTTCGACCCGGGTGAGTCTGCGACCGAGCTCTTCGAGAAGGCCACCACGGAGATGGCCGCCCAAGCCCAGCCACTCGGCGACGTCGTCGCCGGTGTGACCACCGACCCGGAGGCAGCGGCCGAGGCCCTCGGTGCGGTCTCGCCGAACGAGTCGAGTTGGGTCTTCCCGGTGACCGCCGTGGGCACGGTCGAGGAGGCGACGGGTGAGTCCCTGCGTCTCAAGGTCGACGGAGTCCCGGCCGGGACCACGGTGATCGTGCCCCTCGGCAACGCCATCCAGGGCACCGTGATCCGCGACGTCGCGGGCTTCAAGTTCGCCGATGCGCCAGGGCAGACCGCATACCAGTACGTCGGCGACGAGCTCAAGAAGCTGATGCAGGCGAGCCTCCAGGAGATCGTCGCGGATCCGGGCTCGCTGAAAGGCAAGCAGGTCACGGTCGTCGGCGCGATCTCGGTGCTCAACAACGGTGCACCCCAAGCGAAGGCCAAGCCGGTCAACGTGCAGCCCGTTGCCATCGAGGTGAACTGATGTCGACCGGTGTGATCGCCGATGCCGAGCGCGTCGACGCCGGGGCGGCGGGTGATGTCGTCCTCTGCGCGGTGGACATCAGCAAGACCTACGGAGTGACCCGTGCCCTGAAGGGCGTGAACTTCGACGTACGCCGAGGCAAGGTCACGGTGCTGTTCGGTGAGAACGGTGCCGGCAAGTCGACCCTGATGAAGATCATGTCGGGCGTCACTACACCCACCGCCGGTCACCTCGTGCTCGACGGCGAGCGGATCGACCTGCACTCCACCAATGACGCGGTCGACCTGGGGATCTCGATCATCCACCAGGAGCTGAACCTGTGCCCCAACCTCAGCGTCCGGGACAACATCTTCCTGGGCCGGGAGCTGCGGACGAGGTCGGGGGCGGTCGACTACGCGACCGAGGGCACGATCACGCGCCAGTTGATGGAGCGGCTGGAGGAGCCCATCACGCCCGGCATGCTCGTCCAGGACCTCCGGGTCGGCCAGCAGCAGATCGTAGAGATCGCCCGGGCGCTCGCGGCGGACGCTCGGATCCTGATCATGGACGAGCCCACCTCCGCGCTGAGCGCAACGGAGGTCGAGGTGCTGTTCAAGGTGATCCGCGACCTGACGGCCAACGGTGTCGCGATCGTCTATATCTCCCACCACCTCGAGGAGGCGATCGAGATCGCCGATTACGCCGTCGTCTTCCGCGACGGAGACCTGGTCGCCACCGAGGATGCGAAGAACATCGACCTTCCGTGGGTGGTGCGCCAGATGGTCGGCCGGGAGGCCGACTACGACTTCAGCGACGAGCCGCGTGACTTCGGCGAGGTGGCCCTGTCGATCGAGGGCGTGACGGTGGCGGAGCCGGAGTCCGGTCGAGTGACCGTGAACAACCTGTCCCTCGACGTCCGCCAAGGCGAGGTC
This sequence comes from uncultured Actinomycetota bacterium, assembly GCA_963767345.1. GTDB lineage: Bacteria > Actinomycetota > Actinomycetes > Propionibacteriales > Nocardioidaceae > Nocardioides. Next base: position 792,023 of record CAVYDO010000003.1, on the reverse strand, counting down.
GTCTGCCTGTTCGGGCTGATGGGAGCGGGCCGGACCGAGCTCATGGAGGCGCTGGCGGGTCGAGATGAGATCTCGGGCGGACGTGTGCTCCTGTCCGGTCGGGACGTGGCGGGGCTCGGCATCGAGGAGCGGATACGAGCTGGAATGGGCCTGGTGCCAGAGGACCGCCAGCGCGACGGCTTGGTCCAGATGATGTCGGTCGGCGCGAATATGACACTCGCCAGCCTGCGCGCCTGGGTCAAGCGCGGCTTCGTCGACCGTGCGCTCGAACGGCGAAAGGTCGACGAGATGGTCGCCGACGTGAAGGTCAAGACCGCGGGACCCGATGCGCTGATCACCTCCCTGTCCGGCGGAAACCAGCAGAAGGTGGTGATCGGCAAGATGCTGCTCACCGACCCCAAGGTGATCCTGCTGGACGAGCCGACCCGGGGCATCGACGTCGGAGCGAAGGGCGAGATCTTCTCGCTCCTCTTCAGAGAGGCCAAGCGCGGCCTCGCCGTCCTCTACGTCACCTCCGAGGTCGGTGAGGCGCTGACCGCGTCGCACCGGGTCATCGTGATGAGCAAGGGGCGGATCAAGGCGGAGTTCGACCCGCGCACCTGCACCCGCGACGAGGTGATGGCCGCCTCCGGCGACTTCGAGACCAACGCGAACGACCAGAACGGAGCCCACGAATGAGCACAAGCGCGACCGCGAAGCAGACGTCGTCAGGATCGGGGCCCTCGGGACAGGACCCGGCGAGCCGGTCGAAGGCTCGCGGCCTCAACGTCAATGCGCTGCTGGTCGAAGGCCGAGCGCTGATCGCCCTGGTGATCATCGTGGTCATCTTCGCGCTGCTCAGCGACAACTACCTGAGCGCGGCGAACCTCACCACGATCACCAAGCAGGTCGCCTTCAACGCGATCATCGCGCTCGGCATGCTCATGGTGATCCTCAACGGCGGCATCGACCTCTCGGTCGGATCGATCGTCGGCATGACCGCCGCCGTCGCCGGCAACATGTTCAGAGGGGTGAATCTGCCCTTCACCGACATGCTCATGTTCCCGAGCGTGTGGGTGATCGTCGTGGCCTCGGTGGGGATCGGCATGTTGGTCGGGTGGATCAACGGCTTGCTCATCGCCCGACTCAATCTGGCTCCGTTCATCGTCACCCTCGGCATGTTGTACGTGGCCCGAGGCCTGACCGAGGTGATGCTGAACGGCCAGAACATCACCAATGAGCTCCGAGGTCAGGAGGCCCTCGGAAACACCGGATTCTTCGGCGTCTTCGCCAGTCGTCCGCTCGGGCTGCCGATCTCCGCCTGGGTCATGGTCGTGCTCGCAGTCGCCTTCTCAATCGCATTGACCCGGACTCCGTTCGGCCGGTGGCTCTACGCGACGGGCAGCAACGAGCGCTCCGCCGAGCTGGCCGGAGTCCCGGTCAAGAAGGTGCAGACAAGCGTCTACGTGCTCGCGGGCCTCTGCGCCGGCATCGTCGGGATCCTTCAGATGGCGAACATCAGCTCCGCGACGGCCGACCTCGGCACGTTCTACGAGCTGAACGCGATCGCCGCCGTGGTCATCGGTGGCGCGGCGCTCTCCGGCGGCCGGGGCACGGTGCGAGGCACGATCATCGGCGCCTTCGTGATCGGCTTCCTGGCCAACGGCCTGGTCATCGTCGGAGTATCGCCCTTCTGGCAGAAGGTCATCACCGGTGCCGTGATCATCCTCGCGGTGGCCGTCGACCAGATCCAGCAGATCGTCCAGCGCCGCCGCGGTGCTCGGCGCGCCGTCGCGGCCGCGAAGCAGGCGAACCTCGAGAAGGCAAAGACGAAGGAGCCCGCGACGCAGTGATGGCGTCCGCCGCGTCGTCCGTCGACCAAGGGCCTCGATCGCAAGCCTTGTTCGGGAGCGCAGAGACGCGATAGGGCGGCAGGGCTCCAGCAAGACCCCGTACGGGGGGCGTCCGTACAGGTCCACGAGCCAACTCGGATGGCTGAAACTGAGAGGAAACCCCATGTTGAATCGTACGAGACTCGGTGCGCTCGCTATCACCGGTGTCCTGCTGGCCAGCCTCACGGCCTGCGGCGGCGGTGACTCCGGCGGAGATGGCGGAGACGGCGATGCCGAGGGATCTGGCGGCAAGGCGGGTGGCACCATCGCCATCATCACGGTCGATCCGTCCAACCCGTACTGGAAGGCCGAGGCCGACACGGCCAAGGCCGAGTCGGAGAAGCTCGGCTACACGACGACCGTCGCGGCCAACAACAACGATCCGGAGACGCAGAACCAGCTGATCGAGACCGCGATCAACGACAAGGTTGCGGGCATTCTCCTCGATCCCGCCGGCGCGGACGAGAGCGTGGCCGCGGTCCAGAAGGCCGTCGACGCCGACATCCCCGTGGTCCTCATCAACGCCGAGATCACCGAGACCGGCCTGGCCAAGTCCCAGATCGTCTCGAACAACGCCCAGGGCGCCACCATCGGTGCCGAGGAGTGGGCGGCGGCCATGGACTACAAGGGCACCTACGTCGAGCTGCTCGGCAAGCCCAGCGACAACAATGCCCAGGTCCGCTCTGATGGGTATGCCGCCGTGATCTCTCAGTATCCGGATCTGAAGTCGGTCGGCAAGGAGATCGCCAACTGGGACCGCCAGCAGGGTCAGGAGAAGATGGAGTCGCTGCTGAGCAAGAACCCGGACATCGACGGCGTGATTGCAGGCAACGACGAGATGGCGCTCGGCGCGATCAACGCGCTCAAGGAAGCCAACCTCCTCGACAAGGTCAAGGTCCTGGGCTTCGACGGCAACCAGGACGCGGTCGATGCGGTCAAGAGCGGCGAGATGGTTGCCACGGTGCTGCAGCCCATCGCGTCCGGCACCGTCAAGGCCATCGAGCAGTTGGACAGCGCCATCCGCACCGGCGAGACCGGCGTCGGTGAGGAGAAGCAGGCCATCGACTGCGTCCTGATCACGAAGGAGAACTCCGGCGACGTCAACAACTTCGTGTACAGCGGCTAGTCCGAGTTGGGGTTCCTGAGGTTATGCGATGATCAGTCGACGGGCCCTCTCGGTCGTGGATCGGGGTAGCGACCCCGATCCCGCCGAGGGGCCGCGGTCGGAAGCTGCAGGAGGTGGAGTGGCGGGTCCCGAGGTTCACAAGCCGGCTCGACCGGCTGCGGAGCCGCTGAAACGGCGCAGCAACAAGGCCGAGAGCCGAAAGCGCGCCATCACCGAGGCCGTTCTCGCCTCCGGTTCCGCGACCGCTCAGGACCTGGCCGACACGTTCGGCGTCAGCCTCGTGACGATCCACCGCGATCTCGACGAACTCGAACGGCGTGGCGTCGTCCGCAAGTTCCACGGCGGGGTGAGCGCACAGCCGTCCGGGGTGTTCGAGTCGCAGATGCCCTACCGGCTGGCATCGATGACGGCCGAGAAGGCAGCGATCGCCAAGGCCGCGCTGCAGTACGTGCAGCCTGGCATGTCGATCCTCCTCGACGACAGCACCACCGTGCTCGCCATGGTCGAGGGCCTCGCGGACCGTACGCCGCTGCACGTGGCGACAACCTTCGTCACCGGGATGCGCCGGCTCAGCGAGCTGGCCGGCGATCATCACGACCTCACCATGATCGGCCTCGGTGGCCGTTACGACGTAGCGCACGACTCGTTCGTCGGTGTACAGACGAACCAACAGGTCGAGGGAATCCACGTCGATGCTGTGTTCCTGTCCACCTCGGCGGTGTCGACCACCGACATGTTCCACCAGGAGGAACAGGTCGCCGCGCTGAAGCGGGAGATGATCAACTCCGCCTCTCAGCGCTATCTGCTGATCGATCACACCAAGCTCAACCGGCTGGCTCTCCTCAAGATCGCTGGGCTCGCCGAGCTCGACCTGATCATCACCGACGACGGCGCCGACCCAGCCGTGCTCGCGGACTGGGCCGGCGCCGGGATCGCCTACGAGATCGCCCGCGTCGACCGCTGAGCCTCTCCGGCTCCACCGCTCGCAACGTCTCGTCCTGAGAGTGGCCTCGGGCCGCCCATACCCGCGCGGCACCACATTCCTGCCGTGCTCTCAATCAACTCGATCGAACCATCTGGAGGACCGAAATGACGCATGTGTACAACGATCCGGCGAACTTCAAGGAAGACGTGCTGCGTGGATTCGCCCTGGCATATCCCGGACACGTCCAGCGGGTCGACGGCGCGGCCGGGTTCGTCCGGGCCGACGGACCGCTCGAGGGGAAGGTCGCGCTGGTCGTCGGCGGCGGCTCCGGACACTATCCGTCGTACAACGGCGTCGTAGGCAGCGGCTTCGCTGACGGCGCAGTTCTAGGTGACGTCTTCGCCTCGCCGTCGGCCGAGCAGGTATACCGCATCGCGAGGGCGGCGAACGGAGGAGCCGGAGTCGTCCTCGGCTTCGGCAACTACGCGGGCGACCGGCTCAACTTCCGGGTCGCCGCCGAGCGCCTGAACGCCGAAGGCATCGACACTCGGATCGTCTACGTCACCGACGACGTCGCCTCGGCTACGCGCGAGGAGCAGGACAAGCGGCGCGGGATCGCCGGGACCTTCACCGTCTACAAGATCGCGGGCGCTGCGGCCGAGGGGGGCGCGGACCTCGACGAGGTCGAGCGGATCATGGCAGCGGCCAACGCCGCGACGTACTCGTTCGGAGTGGCGTTCGACGGCTGCACGCTCCCCGGGGCGACGGACCCGCTGTTCTCCGTGAACAGCGGAGAGATGGACTTCGGACTCGGCATTCACGGGGAACCTGGCATCACCTCCGTCCCTTGGATGCCGGCCGCTGACCTGGCGGCCACGCTGGTGGAGAAGGTGCTGGCCGAGCGACCCGATGGCGGCGTGCGGGCAGCCGTCGTGGTGAACGGTCTTGGGGCGACCAAGTACGAGGAGCTCTTCGCCCTCTACGGGGACATCGCCTCGCTGCTGGTCGACGCCGGCGTGGAGATCGTCTCCCCTGAGGTCGGCGAGATCGTGACCAGCCTTGACATGGCCGGGTGCTCCTTGTCGCTGACGTGGCTGAACGACGAGCTCGAGGCACTCTGGGCCGCGCCGGCCGACACGCCGGCCTTCAAGCGTGGCAACGCGGCCGCGCCGACCCTGTTCACCGAGCGACGCGACGTCCAGGTCGAGGAGGACGCGGTGGTCGCCGAGGAAGCCAGCGACGAGAGCATCGCCGCTGCGGCGGTCGCACGCAGCGCTGTGCTGGCCATCAGCGCCGTGATCGAGGAGAACAAGGAGTATCTCGGTCAGCTCGACGCGATCGCCGGCGATGGTGACCACGGGATCGGGATGGCCCGCGGAGCCCGGGCTGCTGCGGAGGCAGCTGCCCAGACGGAAGGAGGCGTGCAGAGCGTGCTCAAGGCCGCGGGCGCGGCCTTCGGCGACAAGGCAGGCGGAACGAGCGGAATCTTGTGGGGGATCCTGCTCGACGGTGTCGGCAGCAGGCTCGGCAACACCGATCGGGCGAGCACCGACCGCGTGGTGGCGGCCGTCAAGGGGTCGTCGACGAACCTGAAGGCGTTCAGCAAGGCGGAGCTCGGCGACAAGACGATGCTCGACGCGCTGTTCCCCTTCGTCGACGTACTCGTCGAACAGACCGGGCAGGGCGAGTCGCTGGCCGCCTCGTGGGCCCTTGCAGCGGACCGGTGCCGGGAGGCGGCGGACGCGACGGCGGACCTGGTGCCGAGGATCGGCCGCGCTCGGCCGCTGGCGGAGAGAAGTGTCGGAACCGCGGACCCCGGTGCCGTCTCGTTGGGGCTGATCGTGACGGCCATCGGCAAGGTCCTCGACGAGGCGGCGCTCGCCACGGATTCGGAGAGCTGAGCAGTGTCGAAGAAGGTCAGGCTGCTGGTGGGCAGCGACAGCGCAGGGTTCGAGTACAAGGAGGCGATCCTCGCCGATATGGCGAAAGACGACCGGGTCGAGGTGGTCGAGGACCTCGGCGTCACGGCCGAGGACCTCGAGGGCGCGTCCTATCCGTCGGTCGCGATCGCGGCGGCGACGAAGATCGCTGCAGGTGACGCCGACCGGGCGATCCTCATCTGCGGAACCGGGATCGGCGTGGCCATCGCCGCCAACAAGGTTCCGGGGATCCGCGCCACCGTGGCGCACGACTCCTTCAGCGTCGAGCGGTCGATCATGTCCAACGACTGCCAGATCCTGACGATGGGGCAGCGGGTGGTGGGGCTCCAGTTGGCACGTCGCCTGGCGATGGAGTGGTTGGGCTACGTCTTCGATCCGACCAGCCACTCCCAGCGAAGTGTCCGCGAGATCATCGACTACGAGGGCACGCGCAGCGACTGCTGACGACCTTCGACCCGGTCGTGATCAGCCGGGGTGGCGAGCGGTGGACCGCCGGTGATCCAGCGGCCCGTCCACCGCAGACCGCCGTGCCCTGTCGACGTACCAGGCGCTCGGGGATCGCTGGCCGGATGCCGTGAGCGCTTCGCTCACTGGCCCGCCCGCTTGGAGATGTTGGCGCGGCGGGTGGCGTCCATGCCGGCCTCGTACGCCGCGACAAGACCGGCGATCGAGAGGGGCTTGAGGCGCTCGACCACCTCCTGCACCTTCTCGGGCGAGGCGCCGGAGTCGCGGTAGTGCGGCCACACCTGCTTGCGGAAGATGTCGTAGACCTCGTCGGCGATCGCGCGACCGTGCTCGGCGTACACCTCGGCCGCCGCGCGGGCCGCCTCGACCGGGTAGCCGAGGTCGAGCAGGCCCAGGCCCACGGACAGCTGTGAGACCGCGACGTCGTACACATGGCCGTGCCGGGTGAGCACGCCCAGCGCGACGAGGGTGTCGAGGTCCTCGTCGGAGAGCGCGCGCCCGGCGCGGCGCGAGAGCTCGGGCCGGGTCATCCGCACCGGATTCTGCGGCTGCCACGGCGCGAGCATGGTGCGGGCGAGCGCGATGTCCTCGGGCGTCGCGGAGTCGGGGATGCCGGCGAGGTAGCGCTCGATCGCGGCGAGGGTGAAGCCGTGCTGCTGTAGCTCCTGCACCAGCTCCAGCCGGGCGACGTGGTCGGCGGCGTAGTAGCCCGAGCGACCGCGCCGGATCGGGGGCGGCACCAGCCCGCGCGAGGTGTAGAAGCGCACGTTGCGCACGCTCATCCCCACCCGCTCGGTGAGCTCCTCGAGGGTAAGCAGGTCGTCGCTCATCGGGTCATGCGATCTCTCGTTGGGGTAGTCCGCGAACTTTCGCACGCATTGGATCGATCAAGGCGTGCGAAAGTTCGCGGACTACCCCGGGTGACGGGCCCCACGTTGACGACCATGACAGTAATAGTGTCACAATCAAGGCATCACCCGAATTGTGAAACCTCGAGGGACGGTCATGGCAGAGGCATTCGTGTACGACCACATCCGTACGCCGCGTGGCAAGGGCAAGGCAGCCGGCTCACTGCACGAGGTCAAGCCCATCGACCTCGTGGTCGGTCTGCTCGACGAGGTCAAGGCGCGCAACCCGCGGCTCGACCCGTCGTACGTCGACGACGTCGTGCTCGGCGTGGTGACCCCGATCGGCGACCAGGGGGGTGACATCGCCAAGGCCGCGGCGCTCGCCGCGGGCTACCCCGAGACCGTCGCGGGCGTGCAGCTCAACCGTTTCTGTGCCTCGGGTCTGGAGGCCGTCAACCAGGCCGCGCAGCGCGTGCGGAGCGGCTTCGAGGACCTGATCCTCGCCGGCGGCGTCGAGTCGATGAGCCGGGTGCCGATGGGCTCCGACGGCGGCGCGTGGGCGATGGACCCGCAGACCGCGCTCAACACCGGCTTCGTCCCGCAGGGCATCGGCGCCGACCTGATCGCCACGCTCGGCGGCTGGAGGCGCGAGGACGTCGACGCGTACGCCGCGGAGTCGCACCACCGTGCCGCGAAGGCCTGGGCCAACGGCTACTTCGCCGACTCGGTGGTCCCGGTCAGGGACCGCAACGGGCTGGTCGTCCTCGACCACGACGAGACCGTCCGGCCCGACACCTCCGTCGAGGGCCTCGCCGGGCTCCGGCCGAGCTTCGAGTCGATGGGACGGGACGCCGGCTTCGACGACGTCGCGCTGGAGAAGTACCACTGGGTGGAGAGGATCGACCACGTCCATCACGCCGGCAACTCCTCCGGCATCGTCGACGGCGCAGCGCTGATGCTGATCGGCTCCGAGTCGGCAGGCACCGACCTTGGCCTCACGCCGCGGGCCCGGGTGCTCGCCACCGCGGTGTCGGGCGCCGACCCCACGATCATGCTCACAGGGCCCGCCCCGGCCGCCCGCAAGGCGCTCGCCAAGGCCGGCCTCGAGGTCGGCGACATCGACCTCTTCGAGATCAACGAGGCCTTCGCCGCGGTCGCCATGCGGTTCATGAAGGACCTCGACATCTCTCACGAGATCACCAACGTCAACGGCGGCGCGATCGCCATGGGCCACCCGCTCGGCGCGACCGGCGCGATGATCCTCGGCACCGTCATCGACGAGCTCCAGCGGCGCGACCTGCGCCGCGGCCTCGCCACGCTCTGCGTCGGCGGCGGAATGGGCATCGCGACTGTGGTCGAGCTGGTGTGAGCGCGGAGCGCTCCACCAGCGTCGACCACTGCCGCGATCAATGCTGGTCGAGCAGCGACCGCGACCGAGGTACGAGGTCGCGACGGAGCGTGTCGAGACCCGGCGAGACGAATGCCAACCGCAATCAAGCGACGTACTGAACTCCGAGGACTTCACATGACCGACAACCAGACCGCCGTCCGCTACCACAAGGACGCCGACGGCGTCGTCACGCTCACCCTCGACGACCCGACGTCGAGCGCCAACACCATGAACGCGCTCTACGCGGCGTCGATGACGCGAGCCGTCGAGCGGCTGTACGCCGAGCCCGGGGGCAGCGTCACCGGCGTCATCGTCGCCAGCGCCAAGAAGACCTTCTTCGCCGGCGGCGATCTGAGGATGATGATGGGCGTCACCGAGGCCGACGCCCCGGCGATCTTCGAGCTCCTGCAGGAGATCAAGGCCGCGCTCCGCGGGCTGGAGACCCACCCCGCCCCCGTCGTCGCGGCGATCAACGGCGCCGCCCTCGGGGCCGGTCTCGAGATCGCGCTGGCCGCCAACCACCGCATCGCGGTCGACGGTCGCGGCGTCGAGATCGGTCTCCCCGAGGCGACCCTCGGCCTGCTGCCCGGCGGCGGCGGCGTCGTACGCACCGTCCGGATGCTCGGCCTGCAGCCGGCGCTCATGGACGTGCTGCTCCAGGGCACCCGCTTCAAGCCGGCAATGGCTCTGGAGTCGGGCCTCGTCGACGACCTCGTCGACAGCCTCGACGAGCTCCTCCCGGCCGCGCGCCAGTGGCTCGCCGACCACAAGGACGACGCCGAGGCAGCCAAGCAGCCGTGGGACCGCGGCGGCTACAAGATGCCCGGCGGATCGCCGAAGTCCCCGGCGGTGGCGCAGTTCCTGCCGGCCTTCCCGGCACTGCTGCGCAAGCAGCTCAAGGGTGCCGACTACCCCGCTCAGCGGGCGATCCTTTCGGTGGCCGTCGAGGGTGCCCTCGTCGACTTCGAGACCGCGACCCGCATCGAGACCCGCCACTTCGTCGACCTGGTGACCCACCAGCAGGCCAAGAACATGATCCAGGCGTTCTTCTTCGACCTGCAGGGCATCAACGCCGGCTCGCTTCGCCCGGCCGGCGTGCCGCCGTACCAGGCGCGGAAGGTCGGCGTGCTCGGCGCCGGGATGATGGGCGCCGGCATCGCCTACGTGTGCGCCCGCGCCGGCATGGAGGTGGTGCTCAAGGACGTGGCCCTCGATGCCGCCGAGCGCGGCAAGGGCTACACCGAGAAGCTCAACGCCAAGGCGATCGAGCGCGGCCGCACCACGCAGGAGAAGGCGCAGGAGGTCCTCGACCGGATCCACCCGACCGCCGACGCCGCCGACCTGACCGGTTGCGACCTGGTCATCGAGGCGGTCTTCGAGGACCCCGCCCTCAAGCACAGGGTCTTCGCCGAGATCGCACCGTACGTCGGCAGTGCTCCCGGAGCGGGCGACGCCTTGCTCTGCTCCAACACCTCGACGCTCCCGATCACCGAGCTCGCCACCGGTGTCGACGAGGGAGTCCGGCCGTCATTTGTCGGCCTGCACTTCTTCAGCCCCGTCGACAAGATGCCGCTGGTCGAGATCATCAAGGGCGCGGAGACCTCCGACGAGGCGCTCGCCAAGGCCTACGACGTGGTGCAGCAGATCAGGAAGACGCCGATCGTCGTCAACGACTCGCGCGGGTTCTACACATCGCGGGTCATCGGCTTCATGGTCAACGAGGGCATGGCGATGCTCAAGGAGGGCGTGCAGCCCTGGTCGATCGAGCGCGCCACCACCCAGGCGGGCTATCCGGCTCCCGTCCTGCAGCTCTCCGACGAGCTCAACCTGGAGCTGATGGCCAAGATCGCCAAGGCCACCCGAGACGCTTTCGAGCGCGACGGCGACACACCGTACGTCGAGCACCCCGGCAGCGTCGTCGTCGACGACATGCTCGCCGCCGGGCGGGCCGGCCGGCTCCGTGGCGCCGGCTTCTACGACTACGACGAGCAGGGCCGGCGGACGACGCTGTGGGAGGGGCTCGGCGAGCTGTTCCCGGTCGCGGCCGGCCAGCCGCCGCTCCAGGACGTCAAGGATCGGATGCTCTTCGCGGAGGCGCTCGAGACCGCGAAGTGCTTCGAGGAGGGTGTGATCACCTCGGCCGCGGCAGCCAATATCGGCTCGATCATGGGCATCGGCTTCCCGCCCAACACCGGCGGCGCTGCGCAGTTCATGACCGGCTACATCGCGCGCGACGAGGCCGGCCAGCCCACCGGTGAGACCGGTCTGGCGGCCTTCCTCGCCCGCGCCGACGAGCTCGCCGAGCGGTACGGCGACCGCTTCCGCCCCACCGATCGGCTGCGGGAGATGGCGGAGAAGGGCGAGACCTTCCCCGCCTGACCTTCCCGGGTCGGCGATGATTGGGGCGACCCGGCGGTGTTCGACGACATACCACGATCGCCTCGTAGACACGCGGACACAACCCAGTTGTAGCCGCACTCGCCCGCCTGAGGGGCTGCTCTTGGCGGAGGTTGTGTCCGCGTGTCTACGAGTCCTCGATCTCCCCCGGGTAGGGCGGCCACTCGGCGTCGCGCTCCACGCTGGTCGGCCGCCAGCCGAACAAGCGGTAGAAGCCGAGAGCCCGGCCATTGTCCGCGAGGCACCACAGCCTGGTGGGCGCCGGCCGACAGGCCGCCACGAGCCGAGCGGCCGAGCCCGGTGCCCCAGGCCGATGGAAGGACGGCCAGATGACGCAGCACCACTGCGTGGTACGCCACGAAGCCGCGCAACTGACCGGTTCAGCGATGTCCGATTTCCGCTGAGTCTCGCCGGGACTCAGATGCCATCGGCTCAGACTCGACGACCAGGACAGTGCACGCCGTGTCGGCGAGGACCCGGCGCCAGCGGACGAGGACCTCGTCGTCCGGGGAAGGGGTGTTCGTCCGCCGGGAAGACATGCGCGAGGGCGACGAGGCCGGCCGCGCGCTCCAGGTCGCGCAGCGCCTCGGCGTCTGTGGGCCGGCCCTGCGGATGACGGCTACTGGCCCGGGTACTGCTGGCCGTACTGCTGCTGCGGGTACGCGCTGTACTGACCGGACTGGGCCGGCCCGGCGTCCGGCTGGCGGACGACGATGGTGGTCAGGATCTTGTCGGTCAGCGTCTGGGACTTGTCGTCCCACAGCGGCCACAGGTAGTCGATGAGGAAGAACTGGCTGATCAGGCTGTGCAGCACATAGCGCACGAACGCCATACCCGCGCCCACAGGCTGGCCGGTCTGCTCACCGATCAGCCGGATGCCGACCTTGCGCTTGCCGTAGGTGTAACCGGTGCGCCCCTGGTCGAGGAGATAGTTCTTGACGAAGCGCCAGATGAACACGACGACGGCCGCCAGGTAGACCACGCCGCCCAGCACCATGAGGGTGACACCGAGGCCGCTCATCCCGCCGCCGTCCTCGGCGTCGGCGACCGCGCCGACGACGAAGAGCACCGTGGACAGGATCATCAAGACGATGCCGGGCCACATGTAGACCAGATCCCACAGGTAGCCGACGACCCGGTCGCCCCAGCTCGCGTAGCCGCCAGGTGGTGCCGGATAGCCGCCGTACGGCGCCGGCGCGGCGCCGTACGGCGAGTAGCCGTACGGCTGTTGCGCGTAGTGCTGCTGCCCGTATGGCGCCTGGCCGTACGGCTGCTGCCCGTACGGCTGCTGCCCGTAGGGCTGCTGCCCGAAGCCCGGTTGCCCGTAGCCCGGCTGCCCGGGCGGGCCCTGCGGACCCGGACCCGGCGGCCCACCGTACGACGGCGGCCGGTCGCCACCTTGATCGCCCTGACCCCCCGGGCCGTCCTGACCACCGCTCTCCCCGCCTCACCCCGTACGAGGGTGGCTGGGGCGGCAACGACCCGCTCGGCCGGATCCGGGTGAGGTCGGGATCGTCGGGCTGGCCGCTGTCGTCGGGACCGGGGGTGTTGTCGCTCATGGGGGTGGGATCAGTCCTTCGGTTGCTCGATGACGACGGTGCTCAGGATCTTGTCGGCGAAAGTCTGCCGCTTGGGGTCCCACAACGGCCAGAGGTAGCCGAGGTAGCAGGGAAGCGAGTCTACGAAGTGCAGCAGCTGACGGAGGAAGGCCATGCCCGCGCCGATCGGCTGGCCGGTCTGCTCCCCGATCAGCTTGATGCCCATCACGCCCTTGCCGATCGTGTAGCCGGTCCTTCCGCCCTTGAGGCAGACGTTCCAGACGAAGACGGCCAGGTAGAGAACGAGGCCGAGGAAGATCAGGAGCAGGCCGATCGGGCTGCTGCCGCCGCTCGCGGTCGTCATGCCGGTGGCCGGGTCGACGGTGGTCTCGACGGAGCCGACGCTGATGATCGAGCCGACGTACGCCGGGATCGCAGCGGCGGCGTAGATCAGCCCGTCGATCAGCGTGGCACCGACGCGCTTGACCCAGTGGGCGTACACGTTCGCGGGTTGGTAGCCGCCGTAGCCGGTTGCCGGGTAGCCGCCGGGTTGGCCGTACGACTGGGCGCCGCCCGGCTGACCGTAGGGGTTCGGCGGGTTGCCGTAGTCGGACATGGATTCCTCCTGGTTGATTGCGGCACCGGCTTCGGTCCCGTCAGCGTGGTGTGCCCGGTCGACCACCGATCGAAACGTCGCCGGTGCGTGCGAGGCTGTCCGACGTGGCGAAGAAGGAGCGTCCGCTGGTGCCGGAGGCCTGGGTACGCCGGATCGGCGACGTGCTCTCCCGCCTGCCGAAGTGCCACGAGGAGCCGGCGTGGGTCGGCACCCGTTGGCGGGTGGGCGGGGCGACGGTCGCGCACGTCTTCGGCGGCGAGGACCAGATCTTCCGCATCACCTTCCGGGGCGAGCTCGATGAGGTGATGGCGTTCGAGCACCTCGGCGCGCCGTACTTCCGCGCCTCCTGGGGAGCCAATGTCATCGGCCTGATGCTCGACGACGACACCGACTGGGACGAGCTCGCCGAGCTGCTGACCGAGTCATACTGCCTCGTCGCTCCGGAGCGGCTCGTCGCCAGGGTGCCACGACCCGGCTGAGTCGACAGGCAGACTGTGCGCATGGCAGTCGGGCCCGTCGACCGGTTCCAGCGCCGGCACCGTGTGCTCGGCGTGCCAGTCGCGATCTTCTACAAGTTCGTCGACGACCAGGGCAACCTGCTCGCGGCGATGCTGACCTACTACGCGTTCGTGGCGATCTTCCCGCTCCTGCTCCTCGCCTCGTCGATCTTCGGGTTCGTGTTGCAGGGGCGGCCCGACCTGCAGGAGGCGGCGCTCGACTCGGCGCTCGCGCAGTTCCCGATCATCGGCGACGCGCTCTCCACCCCGGACGGGCTGACCGGGTCGGTCTCGGCCGTCGTCGTCGGCACGATCGCCGCCCTGTACGGCGCCCTCGGGCTCGGCCAGTCGGTCCAGAACGTGATGAACACCGCCTGGGGCGTCCCCCGCAACAGCCGCCCCAATCCCGTGCTGATGCGTGTGCGCAGCCTGGTCCTGTTGGGCATCGCCGGGATCTCCGTGCTCGTCGTCTCGGTGGCGTCGGCGCTGGTGAGCAGCACCGAGGTCTTCCGGCCGTGGGTGGACGAGACGATCCGCTGGGTCATCGTGGTGGGCACCGTGCTGGTGATCACCCTCGTGCTCAGCTCGACCTTCCGGCTCGCCGGGGCCCAGGTGCCGACCTTCCGCCGGGCCGTGCCCGGGGCGTTCTGCGTGGCGCTCGGCTGGCTGGGACTGCAGTACGCCGGCACGACGTACGCGCGTGAGGTGCTCGCCAGGGCCAGCTCGGTCAACCAGCCCTTCGCCCTCGCGCTCGGCCTGATCGGCCTGATCTTCCTCGCCGCGGTGGTCGGGGTGCTCGGCATCGAGATCAACGTCGTCCTCACCCGCAAGCTCTGGCCCCGGGCGCTGCTCACCCCGTTCACCGACAACGTCGACCTCACCGACGCCGACCGGCGCGCCTATGCGATGTACGCACAGACGCAGCGGCACAAGGGATTCCAGACCGTGATCGTCCGCTTCGATGGTCGTGACGGAGACACCCACGAGCTCGAGCAGGTCGCCGACATCGGCGACCCGGACCTGCGTCACCGCCCGGCCACGCCGCCATCCTCGCCGGACTGAGCGGCGAGCCGTCGGGCGTGCGGTTTGGCGCCAAACCGCACGCCGCTGGTGGGACGGCGGAGCTCGAGTGCTGTCCTGCACGTTCTGGTGGCCGTTTCGCGTGCAGGACAGCACTCAAGAGCCCGGATCGGACTCGTCCCAAGCCTCGCGGGACAGGTCGCGCATCTCGAGTCGCGCGTCGAGATCCACATCCCACAGGCCGGGGAGGTGGGAGTGCGGTTGAGGGACGAGGGTCCATCTTCTCTCTTCCCGGAGCCTCACCGTTGCTCGGTCGCAGGCTGCGAGCATCCGTCGCGTGACAGTGTCGATGCTGTCACCGGCGACCATCGTGAAGCTCTCGATCCCAGCGTTCGTGAACCGCTCGGCTCTGCCAACGTCGGCACGATGGCGAGCCCGGCTGCGGTGGTGGGCACCGGCATACTCACCAGCCACGCCGAGGTCGGGATCGAAGAGGTCGGGTACGCCGAGGAGCTCGCCGCCGGTCGACCACACCGGGTGGTTGCACAGGGGAGTGGCCATCTTCGCGTCGAGGACCCAGATCAGCCTGAGCAAGGTCTCGCGGGGCGATCGGCTCGTTTCGACTGCGAGCGCCAGGCACTCGTCGACGAGCGTGAGCCCGCGCCGGCTGGTGAGCCGGACGACGTACGCACGCAGGCGTCGAAGTGTCGTGAGCTCGCCCGCGCACGCCATGTCGATCACAACCACGCCCGCACGGAGGTCACCGAGGCGCAGGATCTCGTCGACCACGGCGCGCTCGGGAATGGTGCAGGCGATCCCGTGCACGCTGGTCACCTCGTCGGCAGCCAGCGGCGACCGCACCAGGTGGGTCCCCGCCGGTGCGCGCGTCAATCCTGGCCGTACGACGGGCACGGGCGACTGCGTGCGGCCGTCGTCCTCGGTCCCGTCGAAGAATCCACCGCGGAGAAGTCGCAGGGACGCCCACCCCGTCACGGCGCCGGATCCCTGCCAGCGCATGCTGGTCTCCAGGATGCGCTGCTCGACGACCGTGCCGTCGGTCGACGTGGGCACGTAGTACCCGGGCACGGCCATCCGCCACCGCGGGTGTCGCGCTTGGGCCCGCGTCGGTCCGGTCTTGCCCGTGGGGTCGATCCGGACGGGCCGCACGAGCTTCGGCCACGACTCGCATCGCGGCCTCTAGTCGTCCCCGTCCCACTTCTCCGAGAGATCCATACACCGAGGATGGCCCAGACCGGGCGCGCTCGACACCTTGAACTTCGGCGCCTGTGGACAACCGGTCCGCAGGACCGGCCGGCGGCTTGGAGTGCAATCCTGCACGCGAATCGGGCCCCTAGGCGTGCAGCATCGCACTCCAACTCGGGCTCGTGTCCTGAGGCGTGCGGTTTGGCGCCAAACCGCACGCCCCCGTGGCCGCGACCACCCCGCACCCGCGCCTCCGGCCACCCGATCCGGCCACCCGATCCGGCCACCCGATCCGGCCACCCCTACCGCAACGGCACGAACCGGTACCGACCGTGCTCACCGACCCGGACCTCACCGCCCCCGCGCTCGACGAGGAGCATCCGGCCGGCGACCGGGATGACCATCCGCCCGGGGTCGGCGAGCTGGTCGAGGAGCGGCTGGGGGAGGGCGCTCGGAGAGGCGGAGACGAGGATGCGGTCGTAGGGCGCGTGCTCGGGGAGGCCGAGGACCCCCGGGTCAGCAGGCACGAGAGACGCCCACGGCTGCTCGGTGCCGGCCAGGTTGGCCGCGCCGAAGGTGGCCAGGGACGGCTCGAGCTCCACGCCGCGGACCCGGCCGGCCGGTCCGGTGAGCCGGGCGAGCAGGGCGGTCGTCCAACCGGATCCGGCGCCGACGTCCAGCACCGACGCACCGGGCGGCACGGCCAGCAGGGTCAGCATCGCCTCGACCGTCCGCGGCTGCGAGTTCGTCTGGCCGAGGCCGATGGGGAGCGGGGCGTCGTACGCCGCCTGGTCGCGCACGTCCTCGGGCAGGAAGTCGCGGCGCGGCCACGCCCGCATGGCGGCGGCCACTCGCCGCGCCTCCGAATCTGCTCGCATCGCCGTCACCTACCCACCGGCCATCCTCGCGCACCCGGGTGAACGGCAGGATGGGCCCCATGACCGATGAGCTCGTGCACTACGACGTAGCCGACGCGATCGCGACGCTCACCCTCGACTCGCCGCACAACAAGAACGCCCTCGGCAGCCGGCTGGTCGGGCAGCTGACCGAGCGGCTGGAGCGGGCGGAGGCGGACGGCGACGTCAAGGTGGTGCTGCTGCGGTCGGCGGAGCGGGTCTTCTGCTCGGGTGCCGATCTGGGTGAGGCCCGCCGCGACGGCATGGAGCAGGGCGCCCGCGCGATCGTCGCGCTCCAGCGCCGGATCGTCGCCCTCGACAAGCCGGTCGTCGTCTCCGTCGCTGGTCCGGTCCGGGCCGGTGGCATCGGGATCGTCGCCGCGGCCGACATCGCGATCGCCGGACCCGCCGCGACCTTCGCGCTCACCGAGGTCAAGCTCGGCCTGGCCGCGGCGATCATCAGCCTGACCGTCCACCAGCGGATGAATCCCCGCGCCGCGGCGCTGACCACCCTCGGCGGCGAGGTGTTCGGCGCCGCCGAGGCGGCGGCGTACGGGCTCCTCACCATGGTCGCCGACGACGTGGAGGCCGAGGCGGCCACGATCTGCGCCGGCCTGGCGACGGGTACGCCGCAGGGGCTGCGCGAGTCCAAGCGCATCCTCAACGCCGACCTGCTCCGGCGCATCGACGAGTACGGCGAGGAGATGGCCGCGCTGAGTGCGCGCCTGTTCGCCAGCGGGCCCGCCCGCGAGGCGATGGCCGCCTTCCTCCACCGCAAGGGCTAGCACCGTCCGGCGAACAGCCCGCGAGTTAGCGGCGCCGGCACGTGCCCGCGTACGCTTGTCGACTCGCCCGCCGGGGCGAGCGACGGGGCATCCGGCGGACACTGACAGAGGGAACACAGCACGTGGCACAGGACGTCCAGCTATCGGCCGAGCAGGTCGCGGGCCGTGAGATCGCCGCCGAGCAGGACTTCGTCGACGGCGTCTACCGTCAGCTCGAGCGCTCGGCGCAGGCCGCCAAGGACCTCGCTCGCGAGGGCTACGGCCGGGGCCACCTCGGCCACGAGGGCGGCCTCGTCGAGCGCGACGCGATGGTCTTCCAGGCAGCGCGACGCATCGCCCAGCTCGATGCCGCCCACGAAGGTCTCGTCTTCGGGCGGCTGGACCTTCAGACCGAGCTCGACCCGGCGCCGCGCTATATCGGCCGCATCGGCCTCCGCGACGACGACCGCGACGTCCTGCTCATCGACTGGCGGGCCCCGGCCGCCGCCGTCTTCTACCAGTCCACGGCCGCCGAGCCGCGGGGCGTCGTGCGGAGGCGGGTGCTGCGCTGCTCCGGCTCCGAGGTCGTCGGCGTCGAGGACGAGCTGCTCGACGACTCCGTCGAGACCGACCTGCCGATCGTGGGGGAGGGCGCGCTGATGGCGCAGCTCTCCCGCGCCCGCGACCGGTCCATGCACTCGATCGTCGCGACGATCCAGGCCGAGCAGGACAAGGCGATCCGTGCGCCCGGCAAGGGCGTCGTCGCCATCTCCGGCGGTCCCGGCACCGGCAAGACGGTCGTCGCCCTGCACCGCGCGGCGTACCTGCTCTACTCCGACCGCCGCCGCTACGAAGGCGGTGGCGTGCTGGTCGTCGGGCCGTCGGGTGTCTTCATGCGGTATATCGAGCGGGTGCTGCCGTCCCTCGGCGAGACCGCGGTCGCGCTCCGGTCCCTGGGCGAGGTCGTCGACGGACTCCGCGCGACGCGTCACGACGAGCCGGCGGTCGCCGCGATCAAGGGCGACGCGAAGATGGCCGACGTCGTACGCCGCGCCGCTCGGCAGCCGGTCCCCGACGCGCCGACCGACTTCCGGATGTTCTGGCGCGACGACGTGCTGAGGCTCGACCGGGCCAAGCTCGCCCAGATCCGCCGCCAGCTCATGCGCCAGGGCCGCCGAAACCGCCAGCTGCCGCGGGTCGCCTCCGCCCTCCTCGATGCACTGTGGCGCCAGGTCCGCGGCCCGCGCGGTCGCGAGCTCGGGCGCGAGGCGTTCGAGGACGAGCTGCTCTCCTCCCAACCGTTCCTCGACTTCGCGGTCGCCTGGTGGCCGCCGCTCGCGGCCACCGACGTGCTCGGCTGGCTCCGCGACCCGGAGCTGCTGGGCCGGGCGTCCGAGGGTCTGCTCACCGGGGAGGAGCGCCAGCTCCTCACCAAGTCCTGGAGCGACGACGCGTCGCTCTCCATCGATGACATCCCGCTCGTCGACGAGCTGCGCTACGCCCTCGGAGATGTGCCGGCCCGTCACGACGAGGACCACGAGCTCGACGACCACGTCGGCGGCGACCTGCAGGAGCTGTCGACCGCCGCGGACCGGGAGTACGGCACCGTCAGGCCCTGGCAGCCACCGACCCCCTCCATCGAGGACGACGGCTTCGCGCACGTGCTCATCGACGAGGCGCAGGACCTCACGCCCATGCAGTGGCGGATGGTCGGCCGCCGCGGCCGCACCGCCACCTGGACCGTCGTCGGCGACCCGGCCCAGTCGTCGTGGCCGCGGCCCGAGGAGGCCGACGCCGCCCGCGCCGCCGCGCTGGAGGGCAAGGACGTCAACGCCTTCCACCTCTCGACCAACTACCGCAACTCCGCCGAGATCTACGACTACGCCTCCGCGTACGCCGAGCGCGTCGGTCTCGATGCGGACCTCCCCAGGGCGGTCCGAGCCACCGGCGTCCAGCCGGTCGAGATCGACGCCTCCGCCGATCTCGAGGCGGCGACCCGCGCCGCGGTCGCGGACGTCGCCGGACGGGTCGGCGGCACCGTCGGGATCGTCGTACCGGTCGCCCGCCGCGCCGAGGTCAACGCCTGGCTGGCGGGCTGGCCCGAGCTCGCCGCCGACGCCTCCGGCGCCCGCACCGCCGCGCCCGACTCGGTCGCCGCCCGGCCTGATGGGGCGGCTCGGTCGCTCGCTCGTCCCTCGCTCGACTCGGTCGCCGCCCAGGACCGCGTCGTCGTCCTCACCGGCCTCGACACCAAGGGCCTGGAGTTCGACGGCATCGTCGTCGTCCGGCCCGACGAGATCGAGGACGAGTCGCCCACCGGCCGGGCCACCCTGTACGTCGTCTACACCCGCGCCACCCAGCTGCTCGCCGTGCTGCGCTGACGGCGTCCCGACTTGCAACCCGTCGCGCCGGCGAGGTCGAGTGCTGGGGCAGGTGGCGAACACAGCCACTTGAGCACTCGACCTTGCAGAGGGGCGGAGGGGCGGCCGGGTTGAGTGCTGGGCGACGGTGGGGGAACAACCACCTGAGCACTCGACCGATCGAGGGGGCCGAGCCGATGCTCGCAAAGACAAGCCCCACAGTAGAGTTTCGGCCATGTCCGCCGACGAGGTCCTGCGCACGCTCGACGCCGTGCGTGAGTGCGAGGCATGGGCGGTCATCCGGCGCAAGGCCGAGCCGACGGCGGGTGTCGTCGGGGGCCGGCGCAGCGTCGTCGAGTCGATCCTCGACATCCCGCTCGAGTCGGGTGCCCCCGAGCCGGGCCGCAGCGTCGACCGGCTGGCGGCGGTGCCCTTCCGGCAGGTGCGCGAGCGAGGCTTCGAGGCCGTCGACGACGACACCCCGCTGGTGGTCGTCGACATCGACCTCGAGACCGAGGTCGCCGTGCCCGACCTGGTCGCCGCGCTACCCGACGTACCGATCGAGCTCGCCGACGGAGCCGACAGGGGCGGCTTCGCCACCTCCGACGAGGAGTACGGCGACGTCGTCGGGCGGATCATCCGCGACGAGATCGGTCAGGGCGAGGGTGCCAACCTGGTCATCGGCCGACCCTTCCGTGCCACCCTCAAGGGCTGGGACGCCGAGCGTGCGCTGAGCGTCTTCCGCCGGCTGCTTGAGCGGGAGCGCGGGGCCTACTGGACCTTCGTCCTCTTCACCGGCGACCGCTACCTGATCGGCGCCAGCCCCGAGCGGCACGTCAGCGTGCGCGGGCTCGGCGACGTACGGATGAACCCGATCTCGGGCACCTTCCGGCTCCCCAGAGGAACCACTGTCGACGACTCCATCGACGGAGTCGTCGACATCAGGCCGGGGCTGATGGAGTTCCTGCGCGACGAGAAGGAGATCTACGAGCTCTTCATGGTCGTCGACGAGGAGCTCAAGATGATGTGCGACATCTGCTCCGAGGGCGGCACCGTGCTCGGGCCGTTCCTCAAGCCGATGACCCATCTGGTGCACACCGAGTACCTCCTCGCCGGCCGCACCGACCGCGACACCCGCGAGGTGCTGCGCGACACGATGTACGCCGCGACGGTCACCGGCTCGCCCGTCGAGAACGCCTGCCGGCTCATCGCGGAGTACGAGCCCGAGGGCCGCGGCTACTACGGCGCCGCGCTGGCGCTCTTCGGTCGCGGACCCGATGGCAGCCCGACGATGGACAGCCCGATCCTGATCCGCAGCGCGGACGTGTCGCCGGAGGGTCAGCTCAAGGTCACCGCCGGCGCCACCCTCGTGCGCGACTCCGACCCGGCGTACGAGGTCGCCGAGACCCACGCGAAGGCCGGCGGGATCCTGTCGGCGTTCGGCCTCGCCGAGGCAGCGCGGCCGCTGCCCGACGGCGCGCTGCTCGCGCTGACCCGCGACGAGGACGTCCAGCTCGCGCTCGCCGAGCGCAACCGGCGGCTGTCGCGCTTCTGGCTCGCCGACCAGGCCGCGACGCCCGTCGACCCTGCGCTGCAGGGCAAACGGGTGCTGATCCTCGACGGCGAGGACGACTTCGTCAACATGCTGCGTCACGTCCTCGGGCATCTCGGCATGACGAGCGAGGTGGTCCGTCACGAGGACATCGACGACACCGTGCTCGCCTCGCTGGGCCGCACCCACGGCAGCGACACCGGGCCGGGCGGCCACGACCTGGTCATCGTCGGGCCGGGCCCCGGCGACCCGCGCGCGGACGACGACCCGAAGATGCAGCACCTGCGCGCCGCCGTGTCGACCCTGCTGGAGGGCGAGGTGCCCTTCCTTGCGGTCTGCCTGGGTCACCAGGCGCTCTGCCATCAGCTCGGCATCCCCTTGCACTACAAGGACATCGTCTTCCAGGGGACCCAGGCCGACGTGGTGCTGACCGACGTCGACCCGGACGGCGTGACCCGCCGCGTCGGCTTCTACAACACCTTCGTAGGTCGGGTCGGCGACACGGGACTGCCCGACGGAGTGCGCGTCGACGCCGACCCCGAGTCCGGCGACATCCACGCGCTGCACGGTCCGCACTACGCCGGCGTGCAGTTCCACGCCGAGTCGGTGCTCACCGAGCAGGGCTACGACATCATCCACGACCTCGTCGGCCGCCTGCTCGGCGACCGGTGAACCAGGCGGCACGGCAAGGCGTCCAAGGACGTAGTGCAAGACACGACATCCCGGGGGAGACCATCACGTGCGTCACCTGTTGAGCCGTCTCATCGTGTTGACCGCACTGGTCACCGTGGGGGTCGCCGTGATGCACGGGGGCAGCGGCGCGGTCGAGCATGGTGTCGGCCGGGACGGCGCGAGTTCCGTCCGGTACGGCGTCAGCGCCGGCCGAGACGGCGCAAGCCTCCGGCCCGGAGCTCCGCCGAACGTCGTCCTCGTCCTGCTCGACGACTTCTCCCGCGAGCTCACCCAGACCATGACCAGCGCCCAGCGCATGCGTGCGGCGGGCGCGGACTACCGGCACGCGTACGTCGTCGACTCGCTGTGCTGCGTCTCCCGCGCGAGCACCTTCACGGGCCAGTACCCACACCAGAGCGGCGTACGCACCAATGTGTGGAACCCCGGGGGGCCGCCCGCGGCGCAGGGCGGCTTCAACGCCTTCCGCGGCTACGGCAACGAACGCAGGTCGTTCGCGGTGTCGCTGCAGAAGGCGGGCTACGCGACCGGCTACGTCGGCAAGTACATGAACCAGTTCGAGTACAAGGACGGCGTGGTGCCGCCCGCCCAACCGGGATGGACCGAGCAGAGCTACCTCTTCGGCTCGGCGTACGACGGCTGGGACTTCTACGGAAGCTCGCTGGCCGGGGGGCGGCTGCAGCTCCAGCACCATCCGGCGCCGCCCGCGACCGCTCCCGCGGCGCAGAAGGATGCGGCGTACGCCGGCACCGTCACGGCCGACCTCGCGCTCGACTTCCTGCGGCGCCACAGGGGCTCAGGGCAGCCGTACTTCCTGCAGGTCGCGCCCTACGCACCGCACAGCCGGGTCGGACCGACCGGCGCGTACCCGGGTGACCCGCTGTTCCCGCCGGCCTTCGGCGACCGGCCGAGCGCGGCGGCTCCCGGCGGCAACTGCGGCGCGGTGCCCTGCGGCAGCCTGACGACCAAGGACCTTCGCGGGTACGGCGACCCGCAGCGCGACAACCGCCCGCGCCGCAAGGACGGCACTCCCGGGCCGGCCTGGAACCCGGCCCCGGCGGGGCTGCCCGCGGGCGCCGCCGTGCGGCAGCTGCGTGACCGAGCGCGGATGGCCCAGTCGGCCGACCGGATGGTCCAGCAGATCCTCGACCTCGTCGGCGACGACGCGATCGTCGTGCTCACCTCCGACAACGGCTTCCACCTCGGGCAGAACGGGCTCGCCTCGGGCAAGGGCTCGCCGTACGCGACCGACGTGCGGGTGCCCTTGCTGGTGACCGGGCCCGGCATCCTGCCCGGCAGGCGCACGGAGGTGGTCAGCAATCTCGACTGGGCGGCGACCTTCGAGGACCTCGCCGGGGTCAGGCCGCCGCGCTATCGGGCCGGCCGTTCGTTGGCCGCGAGCCTGGCCGACCCGGCGGTCGTTGGGCGCAGCTACGCCTTCACCGAGCACACCTGGAGCGCGGCGGCCGCCGGTGCCGACCCCGACCGCGTCGGGCGGGCGCCGGAGATGGACGAGATCCCGTCCTACCTGGCGGTTCGGAGCCGCAGCCAGCTGCTGGCGCGCTTCGACCTCGACAACGGCCGCGGCACCGACTACGTCTATGAGTTCTACGACTACAAGGCGGCCGGCTTCGAGAGGAGGAACGCGTTCCACAGGCCCCGGTACGCCGTCGACGTCAAGCTGCTCATGGGCAAGCTGAGGGCCTTCGACCGCTGCGCGAAGCTCACCCGCGACGCGCCCCTCCCCAAGCGCTGCCGCACCCTCACCCGCTGACATCGTGGTCTCGACTCCGCTCGCTGCGCTCGCGGGCTCGACCACCGATGAGGGCGCGGCCGAACAGCCTCGTTGGTCGAGCCGTCGCGAGGGACCAGCGACGTGTCGAGACCAGGTCGTCTAGGGTCTGGCTCGTGGCGAGGCCGGATGTCGTGGTGGTGGACCATCACGACAGCTACACCTGGAACCTCGTCCACCTGATCGCCGGGGTGACCGGCGTCCTGCCGACGGTGGTGCAGCATGACGAGACCACGCCCGGCGAGGTGCTCGCGCACGAGTACGTCGTGCTGTCGCCGGGCCCGGGACACCCCGCCGACCCGCACGACTTCTCGGTCGGGCGGGAGGTGCTGTCGGCCGCGAGCCGGCCGGTGCTCGGTGTGTGTCTCGGCATGCAGGCGATGGTGTCGACGTACGGCGGCACGGTCGACCGCGTCCCGCCCGCCCACGGCGACGTGGCCACCGTGACGCACGACGGACGTGGCGTGTTCCGCGGGCTGCCACAGGGCTTCGCCGCGGTGCGCTACCACTCTCTCGCGGCGCTGGAGTTGCCCGGCCGGCTGGTCGCGACGGCGTGGAGCGACGACGGCGTGGTGATGGGTGTGCGGCACCTGGACCTGCCCCAGGAGGGTGTGCAGTTCCACCCCGAGTCGATCCTGTCCGAGCACGGCGCGGAGATGGTCGCCAACTTCCTGGCGGGGGCGCGATGACCGGCCTTCCTTCGAGGAGCCTCGCTCCCCGAGCCCTCGCGACGAGCGACAAGCTCGACCAACGACGAGACGACCCACTCGACCTCGTCGCCGAGGTCGCCGGCGGCCACTCGCGCTGCTTCTGGCTCGACGGGGGTGGCGCGCGCGAGTGGTCCGGGCGCCGGTCGATCGTCGGCTGGCTCGAGGACGACGACGTCTCGCTCACCTACGACGCCGCGCGCCGCGAGGTGAGCCGACACTCGGCCGGCCGCTCGCAGATCGTCGGCGACGACGTCTTCTCCGTCCTCGAGGCCGAGCTCGCCGAGGGACCGGGCGACGCCCAGTGGTTCGGCTACTTCGGCTACGCCTGTCGCCCCGACCTGCCGGCCCGCCCGGCGTCGGCTCGCGAGGGGGACGCCTCGGCCGGCACGGAAGCGTCCGGCGTGCCCGACGCGGTGTGGATGAGGCCGTCCAGAGTGCGGCTCTTCGAGCATCCGGTGGGCGGTCCGGCGGCCGCGCGGTTTGGTGCCAAACCGCAGCCCATCGACCCTTCGGCCTGCGGTTTGTCGCCAAACCGCGAGCCCCAGGAGCCACCGGCGGAGTACGCGGAGGCGTTCGCCGCCGTCCAGGAGGAGCTCCATGCCGGCAACTCCTACGAGGTCAACCTGACCTATCGGGAGCGGGTCGCCAGCGACGTCGAGCCGCTCGCGGCGTACGTGCGACTCCGGGCGGTGAACCCCGCGCCGTACGCCGGGTATCTCCAGCACGACCTGCCGGGCGCCCGCGCCTGGCTGCTGAGCAGCTCGCCGGAGCGCTACGCGCTCGTGACCGCCGACCGGATCCTGGAGACCAAGCCGATCAAGGGCACGACGCCTCGCGGCAGCACGCCGGAGGAGGACGAGCTCCGGCGGGTCGAGCTGGTCAGCGATCCCAAGTTCCGCGGCGAGAACCTGATGATCGTCGACCTCCTCCGCCACGACCTCTCGACGGTCTGCGCGCCCGGCACGGTGGAGGTGCCGTCCTTGATGGACGTCGAGTCCTACGAGTCCGTGCACCAGCTCGTCTCGACGGTCCGTGGCCGTCTCGCCGACGGTGTGACGACGCTCGCTGCGCTGCGCGCACTCTTCCCGGCCGGCTCGATGACGGGCGCGCCCAAGCTGCGCACCATGGAGATCATCGATCGTGTCGAGGCCACGCCGAGGGGTGCGTACGCCGGGGCGTTCGGCTGGATCGCGGCCGACGGGCGAGCCGACCTCGGCGTGGTGATCCGCACGCTGGTGACGGCCGGTGACGGGCGCGGCCCGCGGACCTACACGCTCGGCACCGGAGGCGGCATCACGGTCCGCTCCGACGTCGCCGAGGAGTACGCCGAGTCGCGGTGGAAGGCGGCGCGGCTCCTGGTCGCCCTCGACGACCAGCCGCCCCCGCCCGATCGCGGCCAACTGGGCGCGCCGCACTGAGCGGCCCTGGCTGAGCGCTCCGGTCAGGCAGGGCCGGCGCGATCGGGTCGGGACCGGGGGACCGGCGAGCCGGGGATGGCGAGGACGAGGCGGGCGCCGCCGGCCGGTGCGGAGGTCGCGATGACGGTGCCGGCGTGCCGTTCGGCGACCTGGCGGACGATCGACAGGCCGAGTCCGGATCCGGGCATCGAACGCGACTCGCGGGAGCGGTAGAAGCGGTCGAACACGTGCGGCAGGTCGGCCGGGGAGATGCCGTGGCCCTGGTCGTCGACGGTGAGGACGCCGTCGTCGAGAGAGATCGTCACCCGGCCCTCCGGAGGGCTCCACTTGGCGGCGTTGTCGAGCAGGTTGGTGAGGGCTCGCTCGAGTGACGCCGAGTCGCCGACCAGCCACCACGGCTCGGCGGCGACGGTGAACTCCAGCTGCGGTGCGCGGCGGCGTACGCGGGCCAGCGCATGGTCGAGGATCTCGGAGAGGTCGACCTCCTCGACCACCGAGGCCATCGGCTCGTCGCGCGCGAGCTCGACGAGGTCTCCGATGAGGGTGGTCATCTCCTCGATCTGGGCGCGGACGTCCTCCAGCAGCTCGGCGCGTGCCTCCGGCGGGATCGCGACGCCCGACCGGGCGTCGTCGGCCTGCGCCAGCAGGTCGAGGTTGGTGCGCAGCGAGGTCAGCGGCGTCCGCAGCTCGTGGCCGGCATCGGCGATCAGCTGTCGCTGCCGGTCTCGCGAGGCGGCCAGCGCCTGGAGCATCTGGTTGAAGGCGTTGGAGAGCCGGGCCACCTCGTCGACGCCCTCGACCCGGAGGGGGGTGAGGTCCTCGGTGCGGGCGATGTCCTCGACCGCGAAGGTGAGCCGGCGGACCGGGCGGAGGCCGTTGCGGGCGACGCCCCAGCCGGCCAGGGCGGCGGCGATCACCCCCGCGCCGCCGAAGAGGAGCATGGAGATGCCCATGTTGCGCAGGACCCGCTCCTGCGACTCCAGGGACTGGGCGAGGATCAACGCCTCGTCCTCGCCCGCAGGCACCGTGACCACCCGGTAGTGGATGCCGCCGGCCGAGATGGTGCGCACCGACTTGTCGCTGCGCCCCTGCTGTACGTCGAGCTCGGGCTGGCCCACGTAGATCTTGGGGCCCTTGTCCAACGATCGTGGCCGGCCGTCGGCGGGGATGACGGCGACGCGGATGTCGGCGGCTCCGAGCATCCACGACGGGATCTGCTGGCTGATCTCGGTCAGCGCGCCGCCCCTTGCTGCCTTCTCCGCCCGGTCGAGCATGGTCTGGTCGAGAGTTCGCTGCATCTGGATGCGGGCGGTGAAGAAGGCGGCTGCCGCGACCGCCGCGATCGACAGGCCCACGACGATGGTGGTCAGCAGCGCGACCCGGCTGGCCAGCGACCGGCGGTAGTGCCAGCGGGTCTCGGGGCCCGGAGACCCGGTCGACTCCCGCGTCGTCCCGGCGATCGTCTCCGGGAGGCCGATCGTCGAGTCGGAGGAGGCGTCGTACGACGAGCCGGCCGTGCGGTCCTCCGGCTCGTCCGGCCGGTCGGCCGACGGGTCGGCTCGCAGGGTCATGCCTCCTTCAGCACATAGCCGACGCCGCGCACGGTGTGGATCAGGCGCGGCTCGCCGTCGGCCTCGGTCTTGCGGCGCAGGTAGCCGACGTACACCTCGAGCGAGTTGGCGGTCGTCGGGAAGTCGTAGCCCCAGACCTCCTCGAGGATGAACGACCGCTCCAGCACCCGACGGGGGCGGCGCAGGAACATCGCGAGCAGGGTGAACTCGGTGCGGGTCAGGTCGATCGCGCGGGACCCCCGGCGCACCTCGCGCGCGGCGACGTCCATCGTCAGGTCGGAGAACTCGAGTACCTCGTCGCCGTCCTCGTCCTCCGGCGGCACGACGCGGCGCAGCAGAGCGCGGAGGCGGGCGAGCAGCTCCTGGAGGGCGAACGGCTTGGTGAGGTAGTCGTCGGCGCCGGCGTCGAGTCCGTCGACGCGGTCGCCGACGGCGTCGCGTGCGGTGAGGACGAGGATCGGTACGTCGTGACCGGCGGCGCGAAGGGCGCGGGTCGCCTCGATGCCGTCGAGTCGCGGCATCATCACGTCCATGATCACCACGTCGGGTCCGGCGCGGCCGATGCCGGCGAGGGCCTCGGCGCCGTCACTGGCCAGCTCGACCTGGTAGCCGTTGAACTCCAGCGACCGGCGCAGCGAGTCGCGCACGGCGCGGTCGTCGTCGACCACGAGCACTGTGGGCCTGCCGGCGGAGTCCTTCGCGCTGCCGCCCTTCTCCCTCGGTTGCACGACGCTCACCCCCTCACCTTGCCACCGACGCCTGAAACGGTCCTGAGAGCCGTCACGCATACCGGCGCGCGGTGGCGGCGGCCCGCGCGGCGTACCCGCCCCCGAACATGCAGGCGTGGGTCAGCAGCGGGAAGAGCTGGTGGAGACCCTGCCGATCCTCCCAGCCCTCGGCCAGCGGGCTCACCTCGATGTAGCCCTCCACCGCGGCGTCGAGGTGGGGCAGGCCGAAGAGCGCGAGCATCGCCAGGTCGGTCTCCCGGTGACCGCCGTGCGCGGCCGGGTCGACGACGTACGTCGAGCCGTCGGCGCCCCAGAGCACGTTGCCGCTCCACAGGTCGCCGTGCAGCCGGGCCGGTGGCTCCTCCGGCACCAGGCCGGCGAGCCGATCGCAGAGTCGCTCGATCGGCTCGGCGTCGGCGGCGGTCGCCGCTCCGCGGTCGCGGGCCAG
Source organism: uncultured Actinomycetota bacterium (assembly GCA_963767345.1). Classification (GTDB taxonomy): domain Bacteria; phylum Actinomycetota; class Actinomycetes; order Propionibacteriales; family Nocardioidaceae; genus Nocardioides. The sequence continues at coordinate 763,258 of CAVYDO010000003.1, read as the reverse complement.
CTTGAGGTAGGGGAGCACCCGGCGGGTGGCGTAGAACTCTGCCCAGGTGTGTGCCGCGCGATTGGGCAGCGGGAGCCGGCCGATGAACCCGTCGCTGCGGCCGCCGAAGGACGACGCCCCGGCCTGATGCGTGCGTGCGAGAGCGGCGCCGAACGCCCGGGCCGCGTCCTCGCCCGGCCGGACCGGCTCGACCCAGCGCAGCACCAGGCACTCGGCGTCCGCGCCGAGGACCTCGGGCACTCCGACACCGCCGGCCTCGGTCAGCCAGCGAAGGCCCGCGGCCTCGGCCTCGAAGAAGCCCGGAGGAGCGTGTGGATGGGCCTTGAGCAGGGCAGTGGATCCGTCGGACAGCCGGAGCTTGGTGGCCGTCGAGATGTCGCCGCCGGCGACGGGCGCGGTCGCGACCACCGTCGCGCCGAGGAGCTTCTCGGCGCGACGTGCGACCAGCGGCTGGCGGGTCATGGACTCTCGAGGACGGTCCGGAGCTCGGGAAGGAGGGCCCGACAGGTCCGCTCGACCATCGACAGCACCTCCTCGAAACCTTCGTCCCCACCGTAGTACGGGTCCGGTACGTCGCCCCCGGGCGCGGCCGGGTCGAACTCGCCGAAGAGCCGGATGCGACGCTCGTCGACGCCCACCGGAGCGAGCCTGCGCAGGTCGCGGACGTGGCCTGCGTCCATGCCCAGCAACAGGTCGTGGCTGGCGTACCACTCGCGGCTCAGCTGCTGGGCGCGGTGGTCGTCCGGGCGGAATCCGGCCGCGCGCAGCACGCGCGCGGCCCGAGAGTCCATCGGGTTGCCGAGGTGCCAGTCACCGATCCCGCAGCTGTCGATGGTGAGCCCGGCGAAGTGCCCACCGTCGCTCGCCACGAGGGCTGCCAGCACCACGTCGGCGGTGGGGGAGCGACAGATGTTCCCGGTGCACACGAACCCGATCCGGTAGCGGCCGGGCACCTTCGGGGCCGGCAGGCCAGCACTCGCCTCTCCCACCCTCCGCATGCTAACCGGCCCGGGCACACCGAAACGTCCGGGTCCGCACGCGGGCAACTACATGGGAGGTCGCAGACGAATCGGTGTCCGCGCCGGGACCCTCAACCGCCGAGGGCGGCGAGGATGTCGACCTCGGCGTCGGCGAGATGACGCTCGTGCTCGGCCACGACGGCTTCCAGATCGCCGGACTCGAGGAGGTCGAGCAGCAGCCGGTGGGAGTCGGCCTGGTCGTGGGCGTTGCGTTTGATCCGGTCGATCTGCGCGAGGGCGACCTTGAGCTCGGCCATCAGCGCCTCGGCCATGGCAACCAGCCGCGGCGACCCGGCCAGCGCGACGAGGGAGATGTGGAAGGCCAGGTGACGCTCGTTGAGCAGCTGGTAGCCCGCGCCGGCGTCGACGGCCTCGATGTACTGCGCGAGCGCCCGGCGCACGCCGTCGCGCCCCTCCTCGTCGGCGGTGGCCCAGGCACGCACGCCGGCGCCCTCGAGCACCAGCCGACAACGGCAGACATCGGCGATCGCCGCCGGGTCGGGCGACGCGACGGCGACCCCGCGGTTGGGCTCACGGAGCGCCACGCCCTCTGCGACGAGAATGCCGAGGGCCTCGCGCAGGGTGGACCGGGACACTCCGAGTGAGTCGGCGAGCGCGACCTCACGCAGCGGCGTACCGGCCTCCAGCTCGCCCTCGAAGACCGCGCGTCTGAGCTCGTCGGCGACGCGCTCGACCGTCGAGCTGAGACTGACGCTCAGCCTGGCGAAGGGGTCCTCCTCGGGGCGTGTCACGGGGCCCATTGTCGCGCGCTTGCCCTGAGGCCGGTGCGTGCTCCACAATCTGTCACCTAGCGGAGATTGTCCGACAATCCGGCAATCCGTGAGATTGCGTGCGAAGGGGGCGAGGACCATGACCGGCTTCGGGGACGGCACCACCTTGCAATGGGGCCATCGCTATCTCGCGGTGAGGCCGGAGCACTTCCGGGTCGACTACGAGATAAACCCCTTCATGGACGTCTCCGTCCAGCCCGAGCCCGGGCTGGCCCTGCGTCAGTGGGAGGGCATGGTCGCCGCGATCCGCGCCGCGGGCGCCGAGGTCGACGTCCTCGGGCAACGGGCCGACGCGCCCGACATGGTCTACGCCATGAACCTCGCGTTCTGCGTGGAGAGCGCCGAGCGGCCCGAGGGCGACGCCGATCCGATGATCCGCCGGCACGCGGTGATGAGCCACATGCGCTTTCCGCAGCGACGGATGGAGGGCGAGTCGGCACAGCCCTGGCTTGCCGAGCACGGCTTCAGCACGACGTACGTCGGTCGCGACGGGGTCGGCGCGCACTTCGAGGCCGGCGACGCCTTCGCCTGGCGCGGTGACCTGGTGGTCGGCTACGGCCCGCGCACCGACGAGCTCGGCCTCAAGCACCTTGCCGGCGACCTCGGCGTGCGGGTCCGGGGCGTGCGGATCACCCACCCCGGGATGTACCACCTCGACCTGGCCTTCTGCCCGCTCGACTCCGAGCGTGCCCTCGTCTGTCCCGCCGCCCTCGACGACGAGAGCGCGGAGGCCCTGCTCGCGCTGGTGCCTCAGCCGATCGTGCTGACCGAGGACGAGGCGATCGGCTCCTTCGTCGCCAACTCCGTCGTCGTCGGCCGCACGATCGTCGCGCCCGGCATGCCGCACCGGGTGCGGGAGCAGGTCGAGGCCGCGGGCTTCGAGGTCGTCCTCGTCGACGTGAGCGAGCTGCACAAGGGCGGTGGCTCGATCCGCTGCCTGACCAACCCGGTCGACGTCAGGATCGGACGCGACCTCACGACCGTCGTCGGCGGTGAGGTCCTCCTGCCGTGAGCCGACCCTCGCCGGGGGGCGCGACGGACGCGCGGTGGACGACCGGCATCGGCACGAGGTCGTGGGTGGGGTCGCGGTCGCCGAGGAGCATCTCGACGCCGCGACGCGCCATCTCCTCGTATGGAAGGCGGGCGGTGGTGAGTCCGGGTCGCTGGTAGCCCGCGAGCTCGTCGTCGTCGAACGACGCGACCGAGATGTCGTCCGGGACGCGGAGCCCCAGCTCGGCGAGCGCCTGGTAGACGCCGAAGGCGACGTTGTCGTTGCCGGTGAGGAACGCGGTGATGTCGGGGTGCGCGGCGAGCATGCCATGTGCATGCTCGTAGCCGGCGATCGGCTGCCAGTCCTCGACGTCGACCCGGGTCGACACGACGCCGGCCTGTTCGAAGGCATCGTTGATGCCTTCGAACCGCTCCCCGACGGTCACGGTGAGGCGCGGGTTGCCCAGGACTCGGGGTACGTCGCCGATGAAGCCGATGCTGCGATGCCCCGCATCGGTGAGCACCTTCGCCATCGCGTAACCGGCGGTGCGCTCGTCGGGCAGCACGCTCGGGTGGTCGGCCGACGTCCTGCCGTTGACGATGACGACCGGCACTCTGGCGGGGGCCGTCGGCAGATCGATCTGGCGCGCGCCGAGCAGGCCCACGACGATGCCGTCGACCCGGCGGTCCACCAGCGCCTCGAAGGCCTCCCCCAGCCTGCTGATGTCGCCACCGGTCTCCGCCATCAGCACCGTATGACTCCGTTGCCTCGCGGCATCGAGCACTCCCCGGATCATGCCGGAGGCGTAACGGGTCAGGGTCACGTCGTCGGAGATGAATCCGATGCTGCGCGTCTTGCCGAGCCGCAGGCTCTGGGCCGCGGGGTCGGGCCGGTAGCCGAGCTCCGCCGCGGCGCGGCGGACCCGCTCCGCGGTCTCTGCGGAAAGCCGCGAGCCGGGCCGGTCGTTGAGGATCAGGCTGACGGCGGCCTTTGACATGCCGGAGCGCTCGGCGACATCGGCGAGAGTCGGCCGCCGGTGCCCGCGTTTGCTCATCCGCGCCCTTCCTGAGGGTCCGCAGGTCGCGCGAGGTTCCTCGCCCGGCCGCACCCAGACTCGCCAGAGTTCTTTGGCGGACCCTATTGCCATGTAGAGACCGACGTTGCTAACGTCCCCTGCTAAATGCTTTTAGCACCCACCTGCAAGTCGGGTCGTGATCATCGGGATCCGCCCGGTCTGCGCAGAGGCCGGCGTCATCCGCGCCGGCCATGACAATCGATCAGGGAGCAACGTAATGGTTGATCTCACTCGCCGAGCGATGATCGGCGCGCTCGGCCTCGGTGCCGTCGGCACAGCGGCCTCGTGGCAGCGGCTGACCGCACGGGACATACCCGGTCGGGGATCGGACGCGCTGACGATCGCGATCTTCGGCACCGCCCAGGACGCCGCGGCCCGGCAGGGGCTCCTGGATGCCTTCCATGAAGCCAATCCGGACATCCCGATCCGGATGATCGCGATCCAGGGGGCGGACTGGAGCAACTACTTCGCCAAGATCCTCACCCTGGTGGCGGCGGGCACGCCGCCTGACGTGGTCGCGGTGGCGACGGAGGGCACCCAGCTCTTCGCCTCCCGCCTGGCCCACCCCATCGACGACTACGTGCGCAGGGACGCCGACGTCATGAGGGACTTCTTCGACGACGTACATCCCTCACTGGTCGAGGCGATGATGTTCAAGGGCAGCCTCTACCAGCTGCCGACCGACTTCAACGCTCCCAACATCTACTACAACACCGGCGCCTTCGAGAAGGCCGGTCTCGAGCGTCCCGACGACAACTGGACGACCGACGACTTCCTCGAGGTCTCGCGAAAGCTGCAGAGCGCCGGCGAGGGCTCCTTCCTGCCGTTCTTCTGGACCAACCGCCTCTGGGGCGGCGTGGTGCCCTGGCTCTACATCAACGACACGAGCTTCCTCACCGAGGAGAAGTCTCCAGGCGGCGAGTGGCTCTGGAACGAGTTCTACCCCGAGGAGACCGGACGTAGCGGAGGCTTCCTGTGGGAGAACGCCGACGCGCTCAACGAACGGACCGTCGAGAGCTTCGCGCTGCTCGAACAGATGGTGAGTGAGGGCCTCGCCGCCAGTCCCGCCCAGGGTGGCGGCGGCGAGCTCGTGGCACGGTTCGCCGAGGGGGCGGTGGGGATGACCCCTGCGGGCGGCTTCTGGGTCCAGGGGCTCGAGGACGGCGGCATGTCGCCGGACGAGTACGACGTCACCTACTTCCCGAAGATGCGCAGCCAGCGCGCGCAGTTCGGCGTCGGCGGCTTCGCGATCATGCGTACGTCCGAGCGAAAGGACGAGGCGTGGGAGTGGATGAAGTTCTGCGCCTCGGTGGAGGGGCTGAAGCTGATGTGGCCGACTCCCAACACGACCATCCCGCGGCGCTCGCTCAACAACGAGGAGTGGTACGCCGGCGACGGGCCGGCACACTGGGAGGTCTTCTACGACACCCTCGACAAGTTCCCGACGTCGGGGCCGATGCCTGCTCCGCCGCAGCAGGCGGCGGTCGAGGCGGCCTTGATCAAGAACGTGGTGTCCGCGATCACGCGCGGGCCGTCCGGCGTCCGGCCCGGGCTGGAACGAATGCAACGTGACCTCGATCTCGCCTTGAGGAGGCAGTGATGCCCGAACCAGCACCCACACCGGCCGTCGCGGTTGCACCGACGGAGGTCGCGGCGGAGACGCCGCCGACCCAGACCGGCGCACCCGGCCACAAGACCGGCACCCTGATCCCCGTCTTCCTGGCGCCGACAGTCATCGGGCTCGGGCTGTTCACCCTCGTCCCGATCATCGCGTCGACCCTGCTGGCGTTCTTCCGGTGGGACATCATCACCGCGCCGGACTTCGTCGGCCTGGCGAACTTCGGCGACCTCTTCACCGACCCGACCGTCCGGATCGCCTTCCTCAACACCATCGGGTTCGTCGCGGTCGCGGTGGTGCTCCAGCTCAGCCTGGCGCTGGGCCTGGCGATGCTGGTGCAGTCGAAGATGCCGACCTGGATGCGCAGCTTCTTCCGCTCGGCGCTGTTCTTCCCGCTGATCCTCTCGGCCGCGTCGGTCTCGTTGGTGATGGCCTACCTGTTCAACCAGGACTTCGGCCTCATCAACCAGGTCCTCGGCTGGTTCGGCATCGGCGAGGTCGGCTGGCTGACGACGGGTCTCGGCGCGAAGTCCGTCACCATGTTCGTGTACGTGTGGCAGAACTTCGGCTTCACGTTCCTGCTGTTCATCGGCGGGATCGCGGCGATCCCGCAGGAGGTCTACGAGGCCGGGTCGATCGACGGCGCAACCGGTTGGAACAGGTTCCGGCAGCTCACGCTGCCGCTGGTGAGCCCGACGCTGCTGGTCGCCTCGGTGATGGCGATCATCAGCGCGCTGCAGATCTTCGACCAGCCGTACGTGCTGACCCGCGGCGGACCGGGCGACTCGACCAGAACCGCGGTCATGGTCATCTACGAGTCCGCGTTCCAGGAGCTCGAGTTCGGCCGCGCGTCGGCGATCGGCATCGTGCTGACCCTGCTCATCATGCTTGTCACTGCGATGCAGTTCAAGCTCAGCCAGCGTTTCGTGTTCTACGGATGAGGTCTGAAGATGTCGACTCTTGAATCAACTGTGTCCTCTCCCTCGCCGTTGCGGGGGCTGGCCTCCGCCGGCAAGGTCGCGGCCCTGCTCGTCGCCGCCTTCATGACCCTCGGCCCCGTCGTCTGGACGGTCCTGACGGCCCTGCGGCCGAAGGACGTCGAGACGGGGGAGAGTCACTTCGGTCTGGGTGCCTTCTCCGACGTGTTCGCCCAGGTGGACTTCTGGCTGCTCGCCTGGAACAGCGCGCTGGTCACGCTGCTCGTCGCGGGCGGTCAGATGCTCTCCGCGGCGATGGCCGGCTACGTCTTCGCCCGCTACGACTTCAAGGCCAAGAACCTGATGTTCGGCCTCATCCTCGCGACGATGATGGTGCCGATGCAGGTGACGATCGTGCCGGTGTTCATGCTCATCCGTGGCATGGGTCTCGCCGACACGCTGCTGGCCCTGATCATCCCGGCGCTCCCCACGGCCTTCGGCACCTTCCTCATGCGGCAGTACTTCATGGGGATGCCGCCGGAGCTCGCCGAGGCGGCCGAGATCGACGGGGCCGGTCCGTGGCGGGTGTTCTTCAGCGTCTACCTCCCGCTCTCCACCCCGGGCCTGGCCATCGTCGGGATCCTCGCGTTCAACTACCATTGGAACGAGTTCTTCAGACCGCTGATCATGACCGTCAGCGAGGAGAACTTCACCCTGCCGCTCGGCCTGGTGACCCTGCAGGGCAACCTCGGCACGGGCAGCGTCGCGACCGTCCTCGCCGGCGTGGTGCTGTCGATGATCCCGGCGCTCGTCGTCTTCGTCTTCGGGCAGCAGCCTCTGCGCGAGGGCCTCACCGCCGGCAGCGGGAAGTAGGCCCAGGAGCGGGACGAGAGGAGACCCGGCTCGTTGAGCATCGAGGCTACGGCGCCCACGGGAGACGCCGCCGCCGCACTGCGGCCCCGGCTGCACTTCACCCCGCGGCACAACTGGATGAACGACCCCAACGGTCTCGTCTTCCATGACGGCACCTACCACCTGTACTTCCAGTACAACCCGGAGGGCACGTCGCACGACAACATCAGCTGGGGCCATGCGTCGAGCCCCGACCTCATCGACTGGGTCGAGCACCCTGTCACGATCAAGTTCGACCAGGGGGGCCAGATCTACTCCGGGTCGATCGTCCTCGACCAGGAGAACACCAGCGGCTTCGGGAGCAAGGGGACACCGCCACTCGTCGCGGCGTACACCTACTCGACGTACGACAAGCAGCACCAGTCGCAGGCGCTCGCCTACAGTCTCGACGACGGCCTCACCTGGACGAAGTACTCGGGCAACCCGGTGCTCGACCGCGGCACCTCCGACTTCCGCGACCCCAAGGTGTTCCGGTACGACGGCGACGCCGGCTCGTACTGGGTGATGGTCTGCGTCGAGGCGGTCGACCGACAGGTGCTCCTGTATCGCTCCGACGACCTCAAGACCTGGAGCCTGCTGTCGACCTACGGTCCGGCGGGTGCCGTCGGCGGGGTCTGGGAGTGTCCCGACCTGTTCCCCTTGGCCGTCGACGGCGACGCGGGAGACCTGCGCTGGGTGCTGGTCATCAGCATCGGGCCGGCCGGAGGGAGCCTTTGGGGCACCCAGGTGGTGATCGGCCGGTTCGACGGCGTGGTGTTCACCCCCGACGCAGCGCCGCCCGAGCGCCGTCCGGACCCGGCGTCGGGGGCATGGCCGATCGAGTCGCGTCGTGAGCTCGTCGGCGTGGACTGGCTCGACTGGGGGCGTGACTGCTACGCGGGAGTGACCTTCTCCGGCCTACCGGAGGGCGAGCAACTGCTCATCGCCTGGATGAGCAACTGGGACTACGCTCGGGTCATGCCGGAGGCGCCGTGGCAGGGTGCGATGTCGCTGCCCCGCCGGCTCTCACTGGCCAGCGTCGACGGCCGTCCGCGGTTGCGGCAGGAGCCCGTGGTGCCCGTAGGCGACGAGCTGGCGGTGTACGACGATCTGGTGGTCGAGGGTGAGAGCGCCCTCGATGTCGCGCTTCCGGAGGCGGCCCACATCGAGCTGTCCGTGCGGCTCGGCGACGCCGACGGGTTCGCCCTGCGTCTGCGCCATGACGACTCCGGCTCGCCCGGTGTCGTGCTGCGGTACGACGCCGTCGAGCAGCGGCTGCTGCTCGACCGCACGCACGCCGTCCACGGCCTCGAGGGCATCGACCAGTTCCCGAGCATCGAGTCGGCGCCCTTGGTGCCGCGCGACGGCGTGGTGACGCTCGACCTCTATCTCGACGTCGGCTCGATCGAGGTCTTCGCCGACGACGGTCTCACCGTCATCACCGACCTCGTCTCCACCCCCCCGGGCGCGACCGGCTGCAGCGTCGCCTCCGATGGTGCCCCGGTCGTCGTCGAACGGCTCGCGATCGCCGATCTCGGCGGCTGACTTCGGCAGGTCGAGTGCTCAGGCGGCTGTTCTCTCCACATCGCCCAGCACTCGACCTGGTGGGCCCGGCGGGGGCCGGAGCGGTCGAGTGCTCAGGTGGTCGCACTCTCCGCTGGGGTCAGCACTCGACCTCGGCTCATAGGGTGAGGTCGTGCCAGCATCGACTCCGCGTCCACGCGTCAACGTCGGCGAGGTCCCGGCGTACGTGCCCGGCAAGCCGCCCGCGGCCCGCCCGGGGTTGACGACCTACAAGCTCTCCTCCAACGAGAACCCCTACCCACCGCTCCCGGGCGTGCTCGAGCGGGTGGTGGAGGCGGCGGGGCGGATGAACCGCTACCCCGATATGGGAGCCACCGAGCTGGCCGACTCTCTGGCGGCCCGGCTCGGCGTGCCGCGCGAGCACCTCGCCCTCTCGACCGGGAGCGTCGGGCTGATCTACCAGATCCTCCAGGCGATGTGCGAGCCCGGCGACGAGGTCGTCTACGCCTGGCGCTCGTTCGAGGCCTACCCGATCGCGGCGACGGTCGCCGCCGCGCGCAGCGTGCAGGTGCCGCTCACGGCCGACGGCCGGCACGACCTCGACGCAATGGCCGCGGCGATCACCGACCGCACCAAGGTCGTCCTCGTCTGCACCCCCAACAACCCGACCGGACCGGCCGTGACGCAGGCCGAGCTCGACGCGTTCATCGCCAGGGTGCCCACGCATGTCCTCGTGATCGTCGACGAGGCGTACGTCGAGTTCGTGCGGATGGCCGATCCGGTCGACGGCGTCGCGACGTACGCACGTCACGAGAACGTCCTGCTCACCCGCACCTTCTCCAAGGCCTACGGCCTCGCGGGCTTCCGGGTCGGGTACGCCGTGGGGCCGGCGCCGCTGGCCGGCGCGCTGCGGGCGGTCTCGCTGCCCTTCGGCGTCTCGCAGGTCGCCCAGACCGCGGCCGTCGCCTCTCTCGAGGCCGAGGGCGCGCTGCTGGAGCGGGTGGCCGCCCTCGTCGCCGAGCGAGACCGCGTCGTGGCCGGCATCGCCGACGCGGGCTGGCGGATCCCGGAGTCACAGGGGAACTTCTGCTGGTTCCCCCTCGGCGAACTGGCGCTCGAGTTCGCCGAGGCCGCCGAGGCCGCGGGCGTCGTCGTACGGCCGTTCGCCGGTGACGGCGTGCGGGTGACCATCGGCGAGACCGAGGCCAACGACCGCGTCATCCGGCTGGCGCAGACCTTCCCCCACTGACCGAAACGGCGCGCGCCCGCGCAGGCACGGAGCGTGCGGAGGTCGGCGTCGGAGCCGCGCGACGGCGGCGCGCGATATGTCGTTGGCGAGGTGCTGGCAATGGTCGAGCCCATGGGGGTTCCTCGCGATGGGGTCGGCAGAGTGACCAAGGACGAGGTGGTCCAGCCGCTTCGTGGGGAGACCACTCGGCGGGTCCGCGTCAGAGCAGGGAGTCGATGGTGATGGGGAAGTGGCGGATGCGGCGGCCGGTGGCGTGGAAGACAGCGTTGGCGATGGCGGGTGCGACGCCGACGATGACGACCTCGCCGAGTCCCTTGACGCCGATGGGGTCGGCGTCGTGGTCGACGCCGTCGAGGAAGATGCTGCGTAGGTTGCGGACGTCAGCGTTGACGGGGACGAGGTAGTCAGCGAGGTTGGCGTTGACGATCCGGCCGTCGCGGTGGTCGGTGACGGTGTGCTCGAGCAGCGCCTTGCCGATGCCGCCGACCATGCCTCCGATCGCCTGGCTGTCGGCCAGGCGCGGGTTGATGATGCGGCCGGCGTCGTACACGCCGAGCATGCGGCGGATCCGGACCAGTCCGAGCCGGGCGTCGACACCGACCTCGGCGAAGACGGCACCGTAGGCACTCATCGAATGGGTGGCCTCCTCCGGCGGCGCGAACTCGCCGGTCGCCTCGAGGTGTCCGCGCCCGTTGCGACTCAACAGCGCGCGGTAGGTGTCGCCCGTGGCCCGGTCGTTCCTCAGGTGCAGCCGGCCGCGAGTGGCGACGATGTGGGAGGGGTCGGCTCCGTGCAGCGGTGAGCGCCGGTCTGCGACGGCGAGATCGATCGCAGCCTTTCTGACCCGGCGGGCGCCGTCGTGGACCGCCGAGCCGACGCTCGCCATGGTCATCGAGCCACCGTGCGGCGGGGTGGCCGGCATGTCGGAGTCGCCGAGCTGGAAGTCCACCGCGTCCAGGCCGAGGCCGAGCTCGTCGGCGGCCACCTGCGTCATGGATGTGTACGTCCCGGGGCCCATGTCACTTGAGGCGGACCGGACGCGGGCGGTGCCGTCGATGCCGAGCCGGACGTGTGCCTGGGCGGTCGCCCGTGCGGTGTGGTAGACGGCAGTGGCCATGCCGGTGCCGACCAGCCAGTCGCCGTCCCGGGTGGAGCCCGGCTCGGGGTCACGATCGGCCCAGCCGAACTCCCGCGCCCCCACGGTGTAGCACTCCCGCAACCGGCGCGTCGAGAACGGCAGCCCGGAGGCCTCGTCCTCGCTCGGCTCGTTACGGCGCCGCAGGTCGATCGGGTCGATCCCGACCTCGTGGGCGAGTTCGTCGACCGCGGTCTCCAGGACCAGCGCCGCAGTGGCCGGGCCCGGACCACGCATCCAGATCGGGGTGTTCACATCCAGCGGCACGGTCCGGTAGACCTGCCGCACATGCGGCGTGCTGTACAGCATCTGACCCGGGTCGAGGATCCCCTCCGTGAAGGTCTCATAGCTCGAGGTCTCGTGACGGATGTCGTGATCGGCGGCAACCAGCCGCCCGTCCCGATGGGCACCGAGCCGCAGCCGGTACCGGTAGGCGGGACGGAAGCCGGTGCCGAAGTACTGCTGACGCCGGCCCATCACCAGCTTCACCGCACGTCCGGTCTCCCGGGCGGCCAAGGCGGCCACGGTCACGTGTGGCCAGGCCCGCAGCCCGCTGCCGAACGCGCCACCGACGTACGGCGAGATCACCCGCACGTCGTCGCGGGACAGGCCGAAGACCGTGGCCAGTTCGGCCTGGGTCCCGTCTCCGACCCACTGGGTCTTGTCCCACAGCGTCAACCGGCCATCAGCCCACTGGGCGATGGTGGCGTGCGGCTCGATCGCGTTGTGGTGGTTCCTGGCCAGCTCGTAGTCCAGGTCCAGGCGGACCGGCGCCGAGGCCAGGGCCTTCTCGGCGTCGCCACGCGCATAACGGGTGGGCTCGCCCGCGGGCGCCGCCGTGGCCAGGTCGGTGGAGGTCTCCTCGGCGTCGTAGGTGACCTCGACCATGTGCGCCGCATGCTGGGCGGCCTCCAGGGTGTCGGCGACGACGACGGCGACCGGTTGGCCGAAGAACAGCACCCGGTCGTCCTGGAACACCCGGAGGCGCTCACCGGGCGGATTGTTCGACCCGCCGGTGTTGTCCTCATAGGGCAGCGTGGGCGCGTTCTCGTAGCTGAGCACGCTCACCACGCCCGGCTCGGCCCCGGCTGCCGTGGTGTCGATGGCCGAGATCCGGCCGCGGCCGATGCTGCTGTCCACGATCACCGCGTACGCGACATCCTCGATGCCGTGCTCGGGGCCGTGGTCAGCGGCGTACGGCGCCCGGCCGGTCACCTTGAGGCGACCCTCGACCCGCTCCTTCGGGCGACCGACGACCCTCTCGGGCTGGCTGCTCATCGCTGTCCTCCCACGACTCGGAGCTGGCGCTCGACGGTGCGCCGGAGCAGGTCGACCTTGAAGGCGTTGTGCGAGAGCGGCTCGGCACCATCAGCGGCGCGAGCGGCCGCGGTGCGCCACAGCTCGGCGGAGGGCTTGCGGCCGACTAGCCGCCGTTCGACCGAGGTGAGCCGCCACGGGACCGTGCCGACTCCGCCGGCGGCGACCTTCGCCGTCTCGACCACGCCGGCGCGGATGGAGAGCACAACAGCGGCCGAGGTCAGCGCGAACTCATAGCTCTGCCGGTCGCGGACCTTCAGGTAGCCCGACCTGAGCGGTTGCGGGTGGGGTGGGATCTCCACCGCGGTGATCAGCTCGCCGTCCCGCAAAGCGTGCTCGCGGTCGGGCGTGTCTCCTGGCCTGAGCAGGAAGTCGCCGCAGGCGACGACCCGGCGTCCGGTCGGGCCATGGAGGTGAACGACCGCGTCCAACGCGGCGAGCGCCACCGCAAGGTCGGACGGATGTGTGGCCACGCAATCGCTCGAGGCTCCCAGGATGGCGTGGCTTCGGTTGTACCCGTCACGGGCGGCACAGCCGCTGCCGGGGTCCCGCTTGTTGCACGCGGCGGTGAGGTCGCGGAAGTAGGTGCACCTGGTCCGTTGCATGATGTTGCCGCCGATGGTGGCCATATTGCGCAGCTGAGCGGAGGCGCTGAGCTCGAGGGCCTCCGAGATCACCGGGTAGGAAGAGCGGATGCGTGAGTTGGCGGCCGCTCGGGCCATGCTCACCAGGGCGCCGATGCGGACGCCTCCGCGGCGGGTGGGGGTGATGCGGTGCATCGGCAGGCCGCTGATGTCGATCAGGGCCTCGGGACGCTCGACCTCCTCTCGCATGAGGTCCACCAGGGTGGTGCCTCCGGCGATGTAGCGGCCACCGCGACTTGCGGCGTCGATGGCCTCGGCCTCGTTGTCGACCTTGAGATAGGAGAAGGGGTACATCGGCTTCAGGCTCCCTCAGCCGGCGCAGCCTGCTGCACCGCTTTGACGATCTTGACGTAGCAGCCGCAGCGGCAGATGTTGCCGCTCATCCACTCGCGGATCTCCTCCGGCGAGCCGGTGTGGCCCTCCCGGATGCATCCGACGCCGGACACGATCTGTCCGGGCGTGCAGTAGCCGCACTGGAAGGCGTCCTGGTCGATGAAGGCCTGCTGCAGGGGGTGAAGGTCGTCGCCGGAAGAGAGCCCCTCGATCGTGATGACCTCGGATCCCTCCAGTCGCACCGCAAGTGTGAGGCAGGCGTTGACACGACGCCCGCCGACCAGAACGGTGCAGGCACCGCACGCGCCGGCATCGCAGCCCTTCTTCGTGCCGGTAAGGCCGAACTGCTCGCGTAGGAGGTCCAGCAGCGACGTGCGGTGGTCCACCTCCACTGCGTGCCGTACGCCGTTCACCGTCAGGGAGACTCGGCTCGCCGGACCGGCTGCGGCTGCGGCCGACTGCACCGTGCCCGACGTAGTCATCGCGAGGGCAGCGCCCGTCGTGGCCCCGGAGGCAGCGATGAACGTGCGCCGGGTGAATCCCCGGGTGTGGTCCGGTTGGTCGGTGAGGTCGTCGGTCGACAAGTGTCTCTCCTTCGGTGTCGTCGCGGAGCTGATCCCGGTCCACCTACAGGGCCCACGGTCATGCTTCTCCTTGGGTTGTGCGGATGCTTCAATCACAGCATGGCTCGACTGCGCGTGGGAGTCCCTGTCGAGGGAGCTACTGCCAGGGACTCTCCCAGCACGCTCGCACGGCATACCGTTGTGGTGTGGACAATCGAGCGGAGGTGCGGGAGTTCCTCACGTCGCGCCGCGCCAGGTTGTTGCCGCAGCAGGTCGGGCTGCCTGTCGGCACGAACCGACGTGTCGCGGGGCTCCGCCGTAGTGAGGTGGCGACCCTCGCAGGGGTAAGCGTTCAGTACTACACCCGGATGGAACGTGGCGCGATCAGCGGTGCCTCGCCGGAGGTGCTGAACAGCCTCGCAGGAGCGCTGTGCCTCGATGACGCCGAGCGTGCGCACCTGTTCGATCTCGCCCACGCCGCGAGCCCGGTCGCCAGGCCGCCTGTGCGGCGCACCGCCAAGAGCTGGGCCCCGCACCAGAGCCTGCAATGGACGCTCGACGCGGTCATCACCGGCCCGGCGTTTGTCCGAAACGGTCGCACGGATCTCCTCGCGGTCAATCAACTGGCGCGGGCCTTCTACGCGGACGTCTACGACATGCCCGGCATGTCACCCAACCTCGCGCGGTTCACGTTCCTGGACAACCGGGCGCACCACTTCCACCCCGACTGGGATGCATTCGCGGACGTGACGGTCGCGATCCTCCGGACCGAGGCGGCCCGCGACCTGCACAACAAGGAGCTTCACGACCTGATCGGCGAGCTGTGCACCCGTAGCGACGAGTTCCGCCGCCGCTGGGCCGCGCACAACGTCCGTCATCACGGCACCGGGTTCAAGACGTTCAAGCATCCTGTCGTCGGCGAGCTCACGCTGGCCTACGAGGGCTTGGAGATGACGGCCGAACCCGGGCTGACCCTGACCATCTACACGGCCGAGCCCGGGTCGCGATCCGAGGAGGCACTTCGGCTGCTCGCCTCGTGGGCCGCGAGCGAGTACGGCACTGCACCGCCTTCGCCGGACGGGGAGCGCAGCGAGCGCTGACCGATCGGCGGCCGTGACCCTCTCTACGCACCGGACGCCCTCGCCGACCGACTGTGGACCATCCACACCAGCGGGGCGCGTTCCGTGTCACCGTCAGCACCGAACCCGGGTGACGCCGGCTCGGATCTCTCCGAGCAGCGGCAAGCTGCTCACACCCTGGATCGTTGGTCAATCTGCCGGTGTGCAACGTGCCCGAGCCATGGCGGAGCGCGCATGTGGAGCGGCGGGGTGGACTCATGGGCGCATGGGAAGGTTGAGCCGTGGGAGTCACGTTGATGGGTCGCTCGGATGCGCGAGACCGGATTCTCAACGCTCTGACCCAGTACGGCGCGGCGTCTCGGGCGGAGCTCGCCCGCCGGACGGCGCTTGCACCGTCGACCGTGTCCTTGATCGTCGCCGAACTCACCGGCGAGGGGCTGGTCGTTGAAAGCGACGGATCAGCTGTTCCCGCCATCGGGACCAAGGGGGGACGTCCGGCGACACTACTCTCACTCCACCGGTCGGCGGGCGTGGCTGTGGGCATCGACCTCGGGAAGAGCCATCTTCGCGTAGCGGTGGCAGACCTAGCCCATCGCGTGTTGGCCGAGCGAGCCGAGCAGGTGGTTCCTGACCGGCCTGCGGCCGAGGAGATCCGCGACGCCGCGGACCTGGTCCGTCAGGTGCTCGACGAGGCCGGCGCGGAGCCCGATGATGTCATCGGTGTCGGCATGGGACTGCCCGGCCCCATCCACACTCCCACCGGAGAGCTGGGGGAGTCGACGATTCTCCCGGGCTGGGTCGGTGTGAACGCCGCCCGAGCCATGACGGACGTCCTTGGTCTGCGAGTCCATGTCGACAACGATGCGAACCTCGGCGCCCTTGGCGAGTGGATGTGGGGCGCCGGTCAAGGATGTGCGGATGTGGTCTACCTGAAGTTGTCGACCGGAATCGGCGCTGGCCTGATTCTCGGTGGGCGTCCGTTCACCGGTGCCGGCGGTACGGCCGGCGAGATCGGTCACACGAAGATCGATCCCAGCGGGCCGATCTGTCGTTGTGGGCGCCGAGGGTGCCTCGAGATGCTCGCCGGAACCGGAGCGGTCCTCGACGCCCTTCGCCCCACCCACGGCAATGAGCTGACCATGCGTGCTGTCGTCGACCTCGCCTCTGCAGGGGACGCTGGATGCCGTCGGGCGATCGCCGATGCCGCGCACAGCATCGGTTCCGTGGCCGGCGTCTTGTGCAACCTGATCAACCCCCAACGAATCATTATCGGTGGCGAGATGGCCGGCGCCGGGGAACTCGCTCTCAGACCGCTGCGGTCCTCGCTTGAACGCGCCACGATTCGGTCTGCCGCCCAAGAGGTGGAGATCGTCCAGGGTGCCCTGGGAGACAAGGCAGAGGTTCTCGGTGCCGTTGCCCTGGGACTGCGCCGTCTGATGCGACCGCTCGGAACAGCAGCCGGTTGAGAGTGAAGCGGGCGCGCCCTTCCTACCAGCCCCAGGGAGCTGGGCGAAGCGCCGGAGCTTCGCAAGCTCCTTCTGGTGGCGACGTGCTCGAGACCGCCGCGGGTCGCGAACTTGACCGTGTCGACAGACCGGCGGTGGCCGTGACTGCAAGGGTCGCGGCACGCCGGGTACGGGATCGAGTCGTGGACACGGTGCCATCTCCTGGTGTGCTGAGTGTTCCGAGAGCCGGCCCACCCCCGAAACGGAGGTGGGCCGACATCCCGCTTTCGATTCCCGCACCAAGAGCCTGCGGGAGGGACTGCTCCCGACCCTCCCCCCGGGGGTCGGGAGCAGCCATTTGATCTGCGCTGGTTACCTCGTGCCGTCAGCCGACCGTGAAGCTCGCCCTGAGCGGAGTCCTCTGTGAGGATTCTCCGACGTAGACCGTGTAGGTCCCCGGCGCGATCTCCCAACTCTCACTCGTGGTGTTGAAGTACCCGAGCGGATGCGTGGCCGCCGCCGGGTCGATGGTCACCTCGACGGTGGTCGACCTGCCGGCCTGCGTGCTGACTCGGCTGTAGCCGACCAGCCGCTTCTGCTCTCCGGTCGACGACGGAAGCCGGAGGTAGACCTGTGCGATCTCGTCGCCATTCAGCTTCCCGGTGTTGGCGATCTTGAACCGCACGCGGATGGGCGACGTTGCCGCGTTCGTGGCCCTCACCCTCAGGTCGCTGTACCTGAACTTGGTGTACGACAGCCCGTGGCCGAAGGGGAACAGCGGGGTGATGCCCGCGGATTCGTACCCCTTGTACCCGACGTTGACGCCTTCGCCGTAAACCACGTCCAGGTCATCGGACTCGGCATAAGGACTGTCGATCGCCGGAGGCAGAGCGTCCTCACTGGTGGGGTAGGTCATCGTGAGCTTCCCGGAGGGATTTACGTCGCCCCACAGCACGCGGGCCAGTGCCGCGCCCTGCGCCTGACCGCCGTAGTAGGTCTCCACCACCGCATCGACCTTGTCCAGCCACGGCATGGTCACCGGGCCGGCGTTGGCCAGCACCACAACGGTGTTGGGGTTGGCATCACTTACGGCCTCGATCATCTGGTCGGCGCTCTGCGGCAGCTTCAGCGACAAGCGGTCATGAGCCTCGCCCTCGATCGTGGTGGCGTAGACGATCGCGACATCGCTCTTCTCCGCGGCCGCGACTGCCTTCTGGATCCCGGGCGAGTAGGCCCCTCCCGGGGTCTTCCACTGGAGCAGCAGGGTGCCGTCGTTCAGGATCTCGAACGGGTGGTTGCCCTTGAAGGTGATGCGCAGCTTGTGCCTCTCTCCCTCGACCCAGTTCAGGGTCTGCGTCTCAGCGTGGGCAAGACGCTTGGTCGTGCCCTGCATGGTGGCGACTCGCTGCCCGTCGATGTCGAGGTCCGCGTCGCCGAGACCCGTCAGGGCCAGCGTGTAGGCGCCGGTCTTCGGTGCGGTGATGTAGCCCTCGTAGACCGCGGAGCCGGGGCAGGTCGGGCAGTTCACCGGGGGCGGCGTGACCTGTGAGGGTCCCGGTGTGTCCAGGGTGCTGAGGATCCCGACGTCGTAGTTGACCTGCTTTGCGATGCGCTGCTCGTCCGGGTTGCCCTGGAAGTTGTTGTCCTTCCAGAACCAGGCGTTCAGGCCGTTGCCCTGTCCGTTGTTCGGCGACAGGACCGTGGACGGGACCGCGGTCATGTCAGCGGTCTCCAGCATGTTGGCCCCGTTGGCCGGATCGTTGCCCCGGACCCACTTGACGTTGGCGCCCGCATCCGAGGCCCGGTTCAGAATTCCCTGCAGGGTCGTGGTCTTCCTGGTCGCCTGGACGAACGGAGTGCCGCCGCCGATCGCGTTGTGATTGGCGTCGGCGCCGATCACCGTGATCTTCTTGTCCTTGCTGGTGAGCGGAAGGGCCCTGTCGCTGTTCTTGAGCAGGGTGATCGCCTTCTCCTGGGTCTCCCGCGCGATCTTGTTGCCGGCGTTCACATCGATCGGGCCCCTGGTGACAGGGTTGTCGAAGACGTTGAGCCGGAACATCGTGCGCAGGATGCGGTGGCAGGACACATCGAGGCGCGACTCGGGCACGGTCCCGTTGTTCACCGCATCGAGCAGGTGCCCTGAGTAGGCGTCCTTGTTGCCGGTCTCCATGTCGACACGACCGGCGAGCGAGCCGAGTGTGGTGTGCGCGGCGCCGTAGTCGGTCCCCATGAAGCCGGTGAAGCCGATGTTGTCGAGCAGGTCGCTGGCCCACGGGCTCTCGCACGCGTAGTCGTCGTTGATCTTGTTGAATGCACACATGATGCTGCCGGGATCACTCTCGGCGACCGCGGCCTCGTACGGGAGGGCGTGAACCTCTCGGAGCGCACGAGTAGAGACGATGTTGTTGCCGCCGCTGCTGCGGTTGGTCTCCTGGTTGTACGCCAGGAAGTGCTTCAACGTCGCGACGACATCCTCGTCCTGGACGACGTTGGTGAACTTGCTGAGGTAGTTCGCCGTCATGATCGGGTCTTCGCTGGGGCTCTCGTTGGTGCGGCCCCAGTACGGGTTGCGAAGGATGTCGCCGACCGGGCTCAGCAGCTCGTTGTGCGTGGTGGCCCTGGCCTCCTTGGCCACCTGGGCGGCGTAGGGCGTGATGGCATCCAGCGACCAGGTGGCGCCGAGTGCCTGTGCAGACGGCATGGCCGTCGCCCGGTCGCCGGTGTTGGTTGAAGGCGCGCCATGGGCGTGGATGCCGGACGCGGAGTCGGCCATGGCCATGGCCGGAATGCCGAGCCGCGGGATGGGGCCGTTGTAGAACGCGTACGGCCCCTCGCCCTGGTTGCCGCTCATCAGGTCGACCTTCTCCTCAAGCGTCATCTCCGCCAGCAGAAGGTCTGCCCGCTCGTCAGGTGACAGGGAGGTGTTCATCCAGGGTTGGTCGGCCAGGACGGCGGACGACGCAGCGCGACTGCCCTGCGGTGCGGCCGATCCGGCGGCACCGACAGGCGCAGCCAGGACCGCGATGGCCACCGAGCAGGTGGCGAGCCCGAAGGCATGGCGTCGCCATCCGGGTCGGCGGTTGGTATTGCTCTTTCTCATGCTTGAGATCCTTAATTGGTGGGGTGGGCCGCCTTCTCCGCTGCCTGCGGGTGCGCGCCCGGGATGCAACAGTTCGGGAGGTACCTCCTTTCGGTGCGGTCCGTCGGGGACGTGGTCCAAAGTCCGAGGGCACTGCCGCTCTCGCTCGTCTTGTGCTGGTCTCGGGGCTAGCCGTTGTCGAAGCGCGCTCGACCTGGGTTGGGCGCGAGCCGGCGGCTGACGTGTCCCAGCTATCTGAGGTCAGAGAGTCATGCGCCCGCAGCGTGTGCGCTGCTCAGCGCCGAACTGGTCCCCGCGGATGGCGGGGCATGCGGCGGGCCGAAGACGGTAGCTACGAGCGCCGCGAGTCAGTTCATTCGATTTGGCACTAACAGGATGGAAACACCGTACGCAGTTGAGAACAATCACCACAAGAGCCTTGTCCGACCTTTTTCACTCAGGGGACAAGTCTTCAGACGCGGTGCGGATCCGGTGGGCGGCCCACGGGCGCGCAGGAGCTGGCGGGGCGTTCACCCGACCTGACTGCGAGCGAACTCCGACTGCGGGTGAGGCATGTCACAGCCGGAGGCGGACCCGATGACGACCTGCAAGGGCTGGCTGAAGCCGCGATCCTCAAACGGTGAGCTCGGCGGACTCGGCGGCGAGAAGGACCGCGCCGAGCAGGGCGGCCCCGTCGCCATGCACACCCGGAACGAGGGGGGTGTCGGCGTTGACGTCGAGAGCGTGTCGACGGAGCGCAACTCGCGCCGGCTGCAACAGCAGATCGCCGGCGATCGCCATCTCACCTCCGATCACCACCAGGTCGGGGTTGAGGAGGTTGACCGTGCTCGCGATGCCCCAGCCGAGATGGAGTCCGGTGTCCTCCAACGCCCGCCGCGCGGGCACACTGCCGCCCTTGGCTGCCGCCACGATCCGCTCCAGCGAGGCGCCGGGGAGCTGGCCTGCCAGCATGCTCTGCACGGTGGAGGTCGAGACGTAGGTCTCGAGACACCCGCGGCTGCCGCAACGGCAGACGGGTCCCTGGTCGTTCAGGGTCAGATGTCCGATCTCGCCGGCCGTTCCCGCGCTTCCCCGGAGGATCCGGCCGTCGACGATGATGCCGGCGCCGATGCCGGAGGAGATCTTGATGACAACCACGTCCGAGTGACCCCGAGCGGCGCCCCGTCGGTGCTCTGCGAGTGCACCGAGATTGGCGTCGTTCTCGACGTGCACCGGCACCCCCCATAGCTCTTCTGCCGTGCGCCTGGGATGGACACCGACCCAGCCCGGCAGGATGGCCGTCGACCGGACCACCCCTTGCGCAATCGGCACGGGAAGCCCGAGGCCGATGGCCAGCAGCTCGTCCGATGAGCGGTTGGCCTCTGCCATCAGGTCACGAAGAATCGCGGACGCCTCGTGCAGACCGTCGTCCGAGGGATGATCCGGCGCGATGTCGATACGTCGACTGCCGATCACGGAGGCGGTGAGGTCGGCGACGGCAACGCTCAGGTGGGTGTGGCCGAAGTCGACGCCGGCGACCACACCGGCCTTCTGTGAGAACCAGACCGTGGTGCCACGGCGTCCGCTGCCGGGGCGCGTCTCCACCACGCCGGCAGAGGCGAGTTCGCGGACGATGCTGGAGATCGTCGCGGGGGCCAGGCCGGTGGCACGGGCCAACTCGGCCTGGGTCAGGTCCCCAGGACGAGCCTCCGCGCTCGGGGATCGCAACTCCGCCAGAACCCGGCGCTGATTGGCGGAGCGGAGGGTCGCGGTCGATGCCGGCGGACCCGCATGCCGGGTGGCTCGCTTCATGGTCGGCATTCTGGTCGGGTCGGCAGTATTATTCAAGTGTCGAACATTAAATATGAGAAAAGCCATCTAGTCTCAAATTCGTCTGCGACTCTTGACGTCTAGCTGGTGACAATGGACACTCGCACCGAGGTTCAGCCCTCGGGGCCAAAGCACGGCCACACATCAAGGAGAGACAAATGCGGTACATCAAGCAGCGGCCCGGTGGGTCCATCCCGGCCATCGGCGCTCTCGCGCTCGTGGCGGCCCTCGGACTGTCGGCATGCGGGGCCAACGAAGGCGCGAGCAACTCCGGTGACAGCGCCGACAGTGGTGAGGGCGGGTCCGGCGGCGCGATCGCCTTGCTGCTCCCGGAGTCGAAGACCACCCGCTACGAGGCCTTCGACAAACCTCTTTTCGAGGACAAGGTCGCAGAGCTCTGCGCGGACTGCACGGTCGACTACTACAACGCCGACCAGGACGAGGCGAAGCAGCAGCAGCAGGTCGACTCGGCGCTCTCGAAGGGCGCGAAGGTCCTCGTGCTCGACCCGGTCAACGGTGCCGGCGCGGGTGGGATGGTGCAGACGGCCCAAGACTCCGGAGCGACGGTGATCGCCTACGACCGGTTCATCGCCGAGGCCGACTACTACATGTCCTTCGACAACAACACCGTGGGTCAGATGCAGGCAGAGGCGCTCGTCGAGGCGATGGGCGACAAGGGCAGCATCCTGATGCTCAACGGCGCACCGAGTGACCCCAACGCGGCCCAGTTCAAGGAGGGGGCGCACAGCGTGCTCGACGAGAGCGGCGTGGAGATCCTCGCGGAGTACGACAACCCCGACTGGAGCCCCGACAACGCCCAGACGTGGACGACCGACCAGCTGAGCAAGTTCGACGCCTCCGAGATCCAGGGCGTGTACGCCGCCAACGACGGTCAGGCCGGCGGCGTCGTGGCTGCCCTGACCGGTGCGGGTGTGCGCGCGAACGCACTGCCTCCGATCACCGGGCAGGACGCCGAGATCGCGGCGATCCAGCGGATCCTCGCAGGCGAGCAGGCGATGACCATCTACAAGCCCATCCCGATCGAGGCGGAGACGGCCGCGGAGGTCGCGGTCGCGCTGGCCAACGGTGACGAGGTCGGCGAGACCACCGACTTCGAGGGCGTTCCGTCGTTCATCTTCGACCCGATCGTGGTCACCCAGGACAACGTGGCCGACACCGTGATCGCGGACGGCTTCTACACCGCAGAGGACATCTGCACGGGCGAGTACGCCGACGCGTGCGCGGCCGCCGGCATCGAGTGATGTCCGACTCCTCCAACACCGGCGGTCCCTCCACGCGAGGGACCGCCGGCTCGTCGGCGGGCGACACCGTGTTGTCCCTGACCGGGGTCAACAAGCGCTTCGGTGCCGTGCAGGTGCTTACCGACATCCACCTTCAGGTGGCTGCCGGCGAGGTGGTCGCGCTGGTCGGCGACAACGGTGCCGGGAAGTCCACGCTGGTCAAGATCATCAGCGGCGTCTATCAGGCCGACGAGGGCGACATCCAGTTCGCCGGGCGCCGCATCCAGGTTGCCGGGCCGAGCGAGGCGCAGGCCCTCGGCATCGCGACGGTCTTCCAGGACCTCGCGCTGTGCGACAACCTGGACGTGGTCGCGAACCTCTACCTCGGGCAGGAGAAGCGCAAGGGGATCGCGCTCGACGAGGTCACGATGGAGAAGGAGTCGTGGCGGCTGCTGCGCTCCCTCTCGGCGAAGATCCCCTCGGTGCGGATCCCGATCGCCGCGCTCTCCGGTGGACAACGACAGACCGTCGCGATCGCGCGGAGTCTCGTCGGCTCCCCGAAGGTCGTGATGCTCGACGAGCCCACCGCTGCGCTCGGCGTCGCCCAGACCGCGGAGGTGCTCAACCTGATCGAGCGGCTCCGCGAACAGGGGCTGGGAGTCGTCATCATCAGCCACAACATGGCCGACGTGCAGGCAGTGGCCGACCGCATCGTGGTGCTGCGGCTCGGGCGCAACGCGGCCGAGTTCCGCGTGGAGGAGGCGACCACCGCCGAGCTCGTCGCCGCGATCACCGGCGCCTCCGACAACGTGGTCGCCGCACGCGCGGAGCGGCGGTCCGGCGCGACCGAGGGAGACACGCCCGAGGGGGAAGGGCAGAGATGACCACCGACCAACAAGACCAGGCCGACCCGACCGCCGCGTCGGCGGTCGCGGCCGACCTCGCCGACGAGCGACTCATCCGGAGTCAGGGGCTGGGCGGCTACCTCCACCTGTTCCTGAACCGACTCAAGGGCGGCGACCTCGGCAGCCTGCCCGTCGTGATCGGGCTGATCGTGATCAGCCTGGTGTTCTACTCGATCGAGCCACGCTTCCTCTCGTCGTTCTCCGTCACCAACATGCTGCAGTTCGCGGCACCGGTCGGGATCATCTCGCTCGGCATCGTCCTCGTCCTGTTGCTCGGTGAGATCGATCTCTCGGTGGGGTCGGTATCAGGCCTCTCGGCAGCCGTCATGGCCGTGCTCGTGGTCAACCAGGGCTGGTCGATGACCCTCGGGATCGTTGCCGGCGTCGTGACCGGGCTCGTGATCGGTACGGTCTACGCGCTGCTGTACACGCGGATCGGCGTGCCGAGCTTCGTGTTCTCGCTGGCCGGCCTGCTCGGCTTCCAGGGCGCGCTTCTCTACGTCCTCGGCTCCGACGGCACCATCAACCTTCCCGACGACTCCTGGCTCGTGCAGTTCGCTCGCACCAAGTTCGTCACCGGAGCGCCGTCGTACGTGCTCGTCGTCCTCATCGTGGCGGTGTACGTGGTCGCCCAGATGTACGGCCGCGCCCGCCGCCAGGCGGCCGAGCTCAGCACGCCCCCTCTCGGACTCGTCCTCTTCCGGGCCGGGGCGCTCGCGATCGGGCTGCTCGCCCTCGTCTGGTACGTCCAGCAGGCAGACGGCCGGGGCATCGGCTACCTGGTGCTCCTCTTCGCGGCGCTTGTCGTCCTGATGGACCTCGCCCTCCGCAAGACCGCCTGGGGCCGGCACGTCTTCGCCGTCGGCGGCAACGAGGAGGCGGCGCGCCGCTCCGGCATCAAGGTCGGGCGCGTCTACTTCTCGGTGTTCGCGCTGTGCTCGATGCTCGCCTCGGTCGGAGGCCTGATGGCTGCGGCGCAGCTCACCTCCGTCTCCCAGAGCAGCGGCACGACCGACACCAACCTGACCGCGATCGCGGCGGCGGTGATCGGCGGGACCAGCCTCTTCGGCGGCCGCGGCTCGGCGTACGCCGCCCTGCTCGGCATGATCGTCCTCCAGGCGATCCAGAGCGGCCTCAATATCGTCGGCGTGGACTCCTCCGTGCGGTTCATGGTCACCGGCGGCGTGCTGCTCCTCGCGGTCGCCATCGACTCCGTCTCGCGACGGGCCCGTACGTCGAGTGGTCGCGGCTGAGTCTCGCCGCGACCACTCGATCTCCAGACACGAAACCGCTATCGACGCCTGCCCTGATGAAGGTCGGGGCAGGCGTCAGTGAGGGAGTCATGCTGACCAGAAGATCCGGAACCCGTGGGCGCCTCACCCGGTTCGTCCTCCCAGTCCTATTGGTCGGGTTGGTCGGACTGCCAGGACTCGCCGGAGAGGCTGGCGCCTCTGCCTCGCCGGTCTCGGTCTCGCCGGTCTCTGCCCGCGGCGCGCTGTCGGCGGCCGCCGAGGGCGCGCCGTACCAGGATGCGTCGCTGCCCGTGTCCGCCCGGGTCGACGACCTGCTGGCGAGGATGTCGCTCGAGGACAAGATCGGGCAGATGGCCCAGGTCGAGCGCAACGTGCTGACCGACCAGTCAGACCTGGCGACGTACCGGATCGGCTCGATCCTCAGCGGCGGCGGCTCCGCGCCCAGCCCGAACACCGCGACCGCGTGGGCCGACATGTACGACAGCCTCCAGCGAACAGCCCTGTCGACGCCGCTGGGGATCCCGATGATCTACGGCATCGACGCGGTGCACGGTCACAACAACGCGAAGGGCGCCACGATCTTCCCGCACAACATCGGGCTCGGCGCGACCCGCGACCCGGCGCTGGTGCAGCGCATCGGCCGCGCCGTCGCCAAGGAGATCTCGGGCACCGGCATCGACTGGGACTTCGCACCGTGCCTGTGCGTCGCCCGCAACGACCGCTGGGGCCGCACCTACGAGTCCTTCGGTGAGGTGCCCGAGATCGCGACGTCGATGACGTCGTTCATCACCGGACTTCAGGGCGACTCGCTCGGAGCTCCCGCCTCGGTGCTGGCGACGGCCAAGCACTGGATCGGTGACGGCGGCACGACCGGAGGCGACGACCAGGGCAACACGCAGATCAGCGAGGAGGAGCTGCGGCGCATCCACATGCCGCCCTTCCGGGAGGCGATCGCGAAGGACGTCGGATCCTTCATGGTGTCCTACAGCAGCTGGAACGGCGTGAAGATGCACGGCCAAAAGTACCTGATCACCGACGTCCTCAAGGGCGAGCTCGGCTTCGCCGGCTTCGTGGTCTCGGACTGGCAGGGCATCGACCAGCTCGACGGCCAGGGCGGCTTCACCGCCGAGGAGGTCCGCAACTCGATCAACGCCGGCATCGACATGATCATGGTGCCGAACGACTACAAGCTCTTCCTGCAGCTCCTGCGCGAGGAGGTCACCAGCGGCCGGATCCCGATGTCCCGGATCGACGACGCGAACCGCCGCATCCTGACCAAGAAGTTCGAGCTGGGTCTCTTCGAGCGTCCCTACACCGACCGCACCTACACGCCGACGGTCGGGAGTACGGCGCACCGCGAGCTGGCCCGTGAGGCGGTTCGTGAGTCACAGGTGCTGCTGAAGAACAACTGGGGTGTGCTGCCCCTGCCGAAGACCGCCGACAAGGTCTTCGTCGCCGGCAAGAGCGCGGACAACATCGGCCACCAGAGCGGCGGCTGGACGATCGAGTGGCAGGGCGCGAGCGGCCCGATCACGCCCGGGACCACGATCCTGCAAGGCATCAAGAACACCGTCTCACCCGACACCCAGGTGACCTTCAACCAGAGCGGCGACGGGATCGACAGCAGCTACAAGGCGGCGATCGCGGTCGTCGGGGAGACGCCGTACACCGAGTTCGAGGGAGACCGGCCCGAAGGCATGGGTCTCGACGAGACGGACCTTGCGACTCTCGCCAAGCTGAAGGCATCAGGCGTTCCGGTCGTCGTGGTGCTGGTGTCCGGCCGGCCGCTCGACATCGCCGACGAGCTCCCCGGCTGGGACGCCCTGCTTGCGTCCTGGCTGCCCGGGACCGAAGGGCAAGGCGTGGCCGACGTACTCTTCGGCGACTACGCCCCCACGGGCAGGCTCCCGGTGACCTGGATGAGGTCGGCGGCCCAGCAGCCGATCAACGACGGTGACGGCCAGGACCCGCTGTACCCACTCGGGTACGGCCTGTCCTACGACGACAGCCAGGACCCGTTCAAGACGATCGGCGCGGCCTACTACAGTGGCCAGCGGGGAACGCGACTGCAGCAGTGCTCGGACAACGAGTGCGGACAGAACGTGGGATGGATCGCCGACGGCGACCACCTCTACTACGACAAGCTCGACTTCGACGTACCCCCGTCATCTCTCCTTGTCCGCGTCGCCTCGGGGGCTTCCACGAGAGGTGAGATCCAGGTCCGCCTCGACAGCCCGATCGGACCGAGGGTTGCGACCGGGCAGGTCGCCAACACCGGCGGCTGGCAGGAGTGGGAGACGCGAACTTGGGCCTCCACCCGTGCGGTGACGGGGAGGCGCCGGGTCTTTCTGGTCTTCAAGTCCGACTCCCCCGACGACTTCGTCAACGTGAACTGGCTCCAATTCGTTGGCCGGCGGTAGCCGCTCGGATTCGGAAGTGCCGGTGCGGCCCGGCGGATGAGGTGCTGCACAGCTCTCGGACCAGACGTTTCCGACGGCCGGCTCTCCACGGTCACTGTCACCTCGGGAGGACAAGGAAGGTGGATGATGCGTCGAGGGCGATCTCTCTTGCGTGTCGCCATGATGGTTGGCCTTGCGTGGTTCGGTACGGCCGCCTGTCAGGCGCGGGCTCCCGATCCCGATCCTGCTCCGGCCCCTGCTCCTACGACGCCCCACACCTCCGACACGATCGAGGGACGCGCGTTGGTCTGGAGCGATGAGTTCCAGGGTCCGGCGGGGGCGCCCGCCAACCCCGAGAACTGGGCCAACGAGACCGGAGGGGACTGCTGGGGCAACGAGGACCTTCAGTACTACACCGACGGTGCCGACAACGCCGCACTCGACGGGGCCGGCCACCTCGTGCTCACTGCTCGACCGGTCGACCCAGGCTCGGCGGCTCCCTCGTGCTGGTACGGGCCGTGCTCCTACACGTCGGCCCGTCTCGTCTCTGCTGAAAAGAGGATCCTGAAGTACGGGCGCGTCGAGGCTCGCATCCAGGTGCCAGCAGGACGTGGCATCTGGCCGGCTTTGTGGCTCTTTGGGAGCGGATCTGGCAACGGTTGCCTGGCCGCAGGCGGGTGAGATCGACGTGATGGAGTTCGTCGGCAACTCGCCGAACAAGATCCTGGGCACGGCTCACGGGCCTGGGTACTCGGGTGGGGAGTCATTCGGGGGCGAGTATGACGTCGGCTCACCGGTCGCCGGTGGCTGGCACGAGGTCGCGATCGAGTGGTCGCCTCAACGCATCGCGTGGGAGGTCGACGGGGTTACCTATCACGAGGCGGCGCCGGAGCAGGTGGCTCCGAACGAGTGGGTCTTCGACCATGAGTTCTTCCTCCTGATCAACCTCGCGGTCGGCGGGACTCTCGGAGGTGCCGTCACCGACGACCTCGAACAGCCCCAGGACTACCGCCTCGACTACGCGCCTGGTCCTCGTGGTGCGGGTCGGCAGGAAGCGGCGTACGGGTCCAGGTCAGCCGTGGAGGTATCACCCACCCGGCTACGACGCTCCGGGCTCGGCTGGCCGATCCTGTTCGACCTGAACCGTCAACGTCCCTCAGTCACTTCGACTGGACACGAGCCGGTCCCTTGACGAATACCCCCTTGCCCGATGCCTGCTGATCGAACAGCTCGTACGCCCGTCGACAGTCCGCCAGGTCCCAGCGCTCGGTGAAGATGGCGTCGACGTCGACGCCGCGCTCCGCCACGAAGTCCGCACAGCGCGCCATGGACTCGATCGACATGGTCCACGAGGTCATCGCCGTCACCTGCTTGTACAGGTACTCGGTGACGTCGAACTGCACGGTCGATCCGACGCCCACCCAGCAGGCGGAGCCCCACAGGTCGAGTACGCGGAGCGCGTCGTTCGCCGCTGAGGACGCGCCGGACGTCTCCAGGCTCTTGGATACGCCACGGCCTCGCGTGAGGTCTCGGACAGCCTGATCGACGGACTCGACCGCAGTCGGGTTGACTGTCTCCCACGCACCGAACTCCCTGGACCGCGCCAGTCGCGTCGGCGCGATGTCCAGTGCGATGACGCGTGCGCCCAGGGCTGACGCAAGCTGCGTCGCGGCCAGGCCCACGGGCCCTTGTCCGAAGATCGCCACCGTGTCCGCTCCGGTCAGGTGCAGCCGCTCGAGGGCGCCCCAGGCAGTGCCGGTGCCACACCCGACGGCGGCGCCGGCTACGTACGACAGTCCCTCGGGCATCGCGACGACCGCCGACTCGGGGACGTTGATGTAGTCCGCATGGGACCCGTCCGCGGTGTTCCCCATGGCCCGAGCGCCGTGCCGGCACAGTTGAACCCAGCCCGCTTGGCACTGGTCGCAGTGGCCGCAGCCGAAGTAGTGGTGGACCATCACGGGCCGTCCGATCCAGGCCGGATCGGTTCCAGGCCCGACCGCCACCACGACGCCGGCGGGCTCATGCCCCGCGATCTCGGCCCGCGCGGCCTCGCGCGCTCCCCGGTACCGGTGAAGGTCCGAACCGCACATCCCGGACGCGTGCACCTCGATGACGATCTCCCCCGGACCAGGGGTCGGGTCCGGGCGCGTCACCAGTTCCACCTCACGCTCCCCATGGAAGACGACTCCGCGCATGTCACTCTCCTTGGTCATAGCCGGCACCCAGCCGACTCATACTGTCAGACAGTAGTTCTTTGTAGTATATGTATGATGCCTCTGCTGGTGGGCTCTTCTCGGGCCAGAGCGAGACATTGCCCGATGACGTTGAGGGGGACTGCGAGATCCGCGTTTTCAACGGCTGGAGGCATGCGGTGTGCTGACGGCACACCGAGGACTTGCCGCGATGCAGAAGCGGGCTCTTGCGGCGGCACTGGCCATCTCCGTCGGGCTCCTCGCGTCCCTCGTGATGTTGCGGTGGATCGCCGGACCCCAGGCCCCAGGGGACGCTGGATCCAAGTGGAGCCCGGACGCCGCGATGGTTGTCACCGACGTCGATGGCCATGAGCCGATGCTCTCGATGGGTACGACGTCCCGATCAGCGTCCGCCGAGGATCCGCCAGACATCGTTGTCGATCCGGATGAGCGGGGTCAGTCGATCGTGGGGTTTGGCGCCGCGATGACGCATTCGTCCGCGACTCTGCTGCGAGCGATGAGTGCGGCGGACCGGGCGGATCTTCTGGATGAGCTCTTTGATCCGGCTGGTCCGGTCCGACTCTCAGCCCTCCGCATCCCGATCGGAGCTTCCGATTTCGTCGCAGGCGACGCATTCACGTTCGACGATATTCCGCCAGGTCAGAGCGACTGGTCGCTCGACCACTTCAACATCCAGCCCGACGCAGTCGACTTGATCCCCGTGCTGCAGGAGGTGCTGAGAATCAATCCGCGCCTGACCATCATCGCGTCTCCGTGGAGCCCACCCGCCTGGCTGAAGTCCGGCGGAAGCCTTGCCGGCGGCCGGCTCCTCGACGATGACCGCGCCTACGACGCCTACAGCCGCTACTTGGTCCGGTTCATCGAGGAGTACCGGTCCGCTGGCATCGACATCGCTCTGCTCACCCCCCAGAACGAGCCCCAGCTCCGCCATCCTGACGGGTACCCCGGTACGGACATGCCACCATGGCAACAGGCGAGACTCATCGATCATCTCGGCCCCAAGCTCCAGGCCGCAGGACTTCCCACCCGAATCCTGGCCTACGACCACAACTGGGACCTGCACCCCGCCGACGCCGCATCGACACCACAGGGCGAAGACCCCGCCTACCAATATCCGGCCGACGTGCTCCGGAGCGAGGCAGCACCCTGGATTCTGGGCGTCGCCTACCACTGCTACTACGGCTCGCCCGAGGCACAGTCCGGCCTGGTGAAGCAGTTCCCGACCGTCGAGATCTGGGTGACCGAATGCTCAGGGACGTCTTCACCAGGCGACTCACCCCGGAAGGTCTTCGCCGACACGCTGGCCTGGCAATCAAGCAACCTGCTGATCCCGTCTCTGCGCAACCACGCGCGAGGGGTGCTCACCTGGAATCTCGTCCTCGACGCGTCCGGCGGCCCGCATCATGGTGGATGCACGACGTGCACCGGGGTGGTCACCATCGAAGCCGACGGAAGGATCAGACGGAACGCCGAGTATGCGCTGCTGGCGCATGCGGCACGCTATGTGCCCCGGGAGTCGACGCGCATCGGATCCTCAGCTGCAGACGGCCAGCTCCTCAACGTCGCGTTCCGCACGCCCAGCGGTGGGACCGCGGTCCTGGTCTGGAGCGGTCACGCAGAGTCGCGGAGGATCTCCCTGGGCGACGGGACGACCCACGTCTACGCGCAGTTGCCACCGCGCTCCCTCTCCACCATCACCTGGCGGAGCGCCAATCCGGGAGCTCGGTGACCCGGGCGACGTCGGCCTCCTGGAGGAATGCGATCACTTGCACTCAACCGTCTTGACTGTTTGATCTTTTGCCCGTAACAATGTGACGTGCACTACATCATAAAGTCTTACAGTTCCCGTGAGGTGGCGGGGCCACACTCTGTCGGGGTGGCCTCCGGGCCAGAGAGCAGGTCCCACATGCACGACGTTCGGAACGATGTGCGATGAGTACGGCGACGACCCATCCTGTGCCTCAGCGCAAGCCGGACCAGTGGATCACTGATCTCAAGTACCGCTGGCCCGCCCGCTATCGGGCGAGTTGGGCGGCCCTGGTGGTGCTGCTCGTCGTCGTCGTGCCCATCGCCCCCAAGGCCCTGGGCGGGTCGTCGATCAAGCTGGTGAGCGCGCTCGCCGGCGTACTGATCATCGCGTCGCTCGGCCAGATGCTCATCATCATGGTGGGGGCGCTGGACCTGTCGGTCGGCGCCATCATCTCCGTGGCCGCGGGAATGGTCGTCCACTACGGCGGCGAGGGTGCGAACGTGCCGCTGGTTCTCCTATCCGCGGTCGCGATGGCAGTCCTGCTCAGCCTCGTGAACGGCGTCATGATCACGGTCCTCCGGCTCAATCCGCTTATCGTCACGTTGGCCACCTTCGGCATGATCACCGGCGCGATCAGGCTGTGGACCGGCGTCGCCCTCTCGGTCACCGGTGAGGCGCCGGAGTTCTTGAGGTCCTTCGCCAAGCCCGCCGTGACAGTCGTCAGCGCCGTGTTCATCTACGCCGTGGTCATCGCCGTGCTCGTCGCGCTCATGCTCAGCAAGACGCGGTTCGGCCGGGGGATCGCCTCCGTCGGATCAAGCCGTCGAGCCTCGCTTGCGCTGGGGAAGTCCGTAATGAGCACGGAGCTTCTCACCTTCGCCATCGCCGGGCTCATGTACGGACTGGCGGGCGTGCTCCTTGCCGGCTATCTCGGGTCTCCGGATGTGCTCTCGGGTTCGGTGTTCCAGCTCTCCACCATCACCGTCGTCGGCATCGCCGGCGTGATGTTCGGCGGCGGGCCCGCCAGCGTTGCCAGCGTCGTGAGCGCAGCCGTGTTCCTGCAGTTGCTCGACCAGGCGCTGGCGATCCTCGGCCTGGGTGCCGGACCGCGGGTGATGATGCAGGGGCTTGCGCTCGTGGTCGCGGTCGGCGCCATCACGCTGGGCCAGTACGGCGCCTCCGGCCTCAGTCGCGGCCTGAAGATCCGACGCGCGAAAGCAGCGGATCGCTGAACCACAGCACTTGCCTGTTGTCGCTTCCCGGGGCCCGTGTCGGGCGACGAGCAAGAACCGGCCACACAACCCTGAATGGAGAGAATCATGGCAACTAGTAGGCGGATCGGTCTGCGACCGACCATCGCCGTGGTGGTCGTTGCTGCTGCGGCAAGTCTCGCAGCCTGCGGTGGCGACACAGGGGGCTCTGCGGACCGTCCGAAGACCCCTGCCGCGGAGGTGCAGGTCAGCGACGAGGCAGTGAAGGAGACCATCAAGAAGGCGTTCCTCGAGGACGTCCCCGTCGACGATCTGAATCCGGCCATCCAGGACGCGATGAAGGTTGCCGCCCAGGAGTGGACCCCGGAGATGAACGAGAAGCTCCAGGAGTGCCTCAAGGGGAACACGTGCGAGACGGGTCGCGGCTCGCTCACGGTGGCCTTTCCGAACGACAACATCAACCCCTGGCGGCAGTTGTTCCGCGCCGAGCTCACGGCGCAGGCCATCGCGTCCCCGGACGTCGCGAAGATCATCTACAGCCTCGGCACCGACACGGCAAGCTGGCTGGCGAACTTCAAGAGTCTGGTCGCGCAGCAGCCGGACGTCATCGTGATGGACTCGATCTACGGCTCGGCGATCGCACCGGCGGTTCAGCAGGCCAAGTCGGCGGGCATCGTCGTCGTCCAGGCGGAGACGCCCCTTCCCGAGGAGGTGGCGAAGCTGGTCGACGTCCAGGCGACGTCGGACCTCTGCGCGGCGTACACCGAGGGAGCCAAGGTCGTCACCGACCTCATCCCCGAGCCCGGTGGCTACGGTCTCTACACGGGCGTTCCGGGCAACGCGAGCGCCGCTGCCTGGCAGCCGTGCCTGGTCGAGGGCCTCGAGGGCGCCGGCTGGTCGAAGGTCATCGAGGGCTTCACCCAGTGGACTCCGCAGGGGATGACTCAGGAGGGCTCGGCCCTCTACGCGTCGGGGAAGGACCCCGACGTCGTCGCCTACGACTACACGATGGAGTACTTCGCCGAGCCGTACCTCGAGGCCGGCGAGACCCCGCCGGTGATGCTCTCAGACGCGGTCAACTACGCCTACCTGAAGCAGCTCAAGGGTGCGCAGGCCGACGGCGTCGAGGCCAAGGCCTTCATTGCCAACAGCCGCGTCTGGTACGGCCGGATCGGGGTCACGGCCGGTGTGCTGAAGGCCTTGGGCCAGGACGTCGACCAGCAGATCGACATTCCCTACCCGATGGTCGATGCGGACGAGATCCTTCCGGACTTCGACACCGCAATGCCGGCGCAGGCTCCGGTTCCGACACTGTTCGATGCCGAGCAGGTGACCGCGGCCCTCGGGGCCGGGTCATGACGCAGAAGACGTGGCCCGGTCGGTCAACCTCCAGTTTGATCGACCGAGCCCGAACACCTGGCTAATCGAAAGGGTCCCTGATGGAAGAGATTGCGTCGCCGCGAAGTGTGGCGACCCAGGTCGATGAGCAGCCGACGGAAGGCGTCAGCATGCGGGGGGTCACCAAGACCTACCCGGGCGTGCGGGCCCTCTCCGAGGTCGACTTCGACTGCATCCCCGGTGAGGTCCACGCCCTCGTCGGTGAGAACGGATCAGGCAAGTCGACCCTGATCAAGGTGGCGTCCGGGGTGCTGGTGCCCGATACCGGCACCGTCACGATCGGGGGGCATCCGCTCACCGGCGGCGGCGTCAAGAAGTCCCGGCGACTCGGCCTGGCAACCGCATATCAGGACACGTCGCTCGTGGCGGATCTGAGCGTGGCCGACAACATCGCCCTTTCCTTGAACGCCATCGACATGGAGAAGCCCGCCGACCTCGACGCCACGCTCGCTCGGTTCGACCTGCCCTTCAAGCAGACGGACCTCGTGTCCAACCTCGGTCCTGGGGCGCGACAGTTGCTCGAGGTCGCTCGCGCGATGGTCAGCGGTCCCCGCGTGCTGATGCTCGACGAGCCGACAGCCGCACTCGATATGCGCCTGGCCGCGCACCTCGAGGAGCTCGTGAAGCAGGCGCGGGACGGCGGCATGGCGATCGTCTACGTCAGCCATCGCCTCGGTGAGATCCGACGCCTGGCCGATCGGCTCACCGTGCTGCGCGACGGGATCGCCCAGGGCACGTTCAGTTCCGACGGCTGGGAGATCGAGCAGATCGTCGAGTTGATGGTCGGTGCACCCACCGAGCTCGAGTTTCCCCAGCGCACCGCGCCCGTGGGCGACGCGGTCCGGCTGGACGTCCGCGAACTGCACGGAGACGGGTTCGGGCCTGTGTCGATCCAGGTGCACTCGGGCGAGGTCGTGGGTGTCGCCGGCGCCGAGGGCAACGGCCAACGCGCGCTGTTGCGCGGGATCCTCGGCATCGACCGCCGGGGTGGTGCCATCAGCGTCGACGGGAAGACCCTCAGCCGAGTGAACCCCGCGAGGGCGCTGGCCGCGGGTGTCAGCTTCCAGAGTGGCGATCGGGCGGGTGAGTCGACGTTTCCTCCGATGACGGTCATGGACAACGCGACCGCCCAGCTGGGGGATGACGCCGGGCCGGCCGGGACCGCGCTCCTGACCAAGCTGCTCCCCGCCTTCGCGAGTGTCAAGAAGGACCTGGGCATCGTCGCGGCGTCGCCGTACCAGCCGATCAGCGCGCTTTCGGGCGGCAACCAGCAGAAGGCGGTTCTGGCGCGTCCGGCCCTCCGGCGCCCGAAGATCCTCGTGGTCGACGAGCCGACTGCCGGCGTCGATGCACGCGCACGTCTCGACATCTATCGAGTCCTCAGCGAGGCTGCGGAGGGCGGCCTCGGCGTGCTGGTCAACTCCTCCGACTCCGCCGAGCTCGTCGGTCTCTGCGACCGGGTCTATGTGATGTCCCGGGGAGTCGTGGTGAAGGAGCTGCCCGGGACCACGACCGAGAACGAGATCGTCAAGAGCTTCGTGGCCGTCACCGATGCGAAGGAGACGGAAGGCCCCGCGGCCAAGGGGGGTGGGTGGCTGCGTGGTCTGCTGCAACGCAACGCAGCTCATGTCCCGATCGCGATCCTGCTGGTGCTGATCGCGATCGTCAGCCTGTACGCCGGTAGCCGCTCGGACGTCTTCTGGACGACCTTCAATCTCTCGAACCTGCTCCTGATGACCCTGCCGCTCGCCTTTGTCGCGCTGGGACAGCAGTTCAACATGGTCGCCCGATCGTTCGACCTGTCGATCGGATCGGTGATGAGCCTGACAGTCGTGGTCATGTCCATGACATTCACGCAATGGGGGTTCGGGCCGATGCTCGTGACCCTCCTGGCCCTGGCGGGCGTGGTCATCGCCGTCGCCGGCTTCAACAGTCTGCTGATCGTTGGTCTGAAGGTGCCCGCGATCGTTGCCACGGTGGCTTCGATGGGCATTGTTCAAGGCATCGCGATCCTGTTCCGTCCGCAGCCCGAAGGCGTCATCGCCACGGAGTTCGTGTTGGGCGTGTCGAAGGGGATCGGCTTCGTCCCGTTCGCCTTCATGGGCCTCGTCGTCCTCACGGTGGCCATGGAGTACTGGCTCTACCGCAGGAACCGGGGTCTGGCTCTGCGAGCGGTCGGGTACGACGGGGACGCAGCGATGCGTGTCGGCGAGCGGGTGACGCTCATCCAGACCGGCGCGCTCATGATCTGCACGCTCGGAGCGGTGATCGGCGGCATCTTCCTCGCCTCGATGACCGGGATGGGCTCGAATGCAGTGGGTGCCGGCTACACGCTGCCGTGCTTCGCTGCCGTGTTCTTGGGGGGCGCCGTCCTCACCGGGGGTCGCGGATCGTTCGTCGGTGCCGGCCTGGGCGCTCTGTTCCTGGCCCTGCTCGACAACGTTACGCCGCTGTTGAACATCCCCGATGCCTGGCGCCAGATCATGTACGGAGGGATCCTGCTCCTGGCCATCGCCGTCTACGCATCCCTCGCGCGGATCCGTGTGCGTGCCGACGACGCACCGTCCCAGACCGAAGTACTGTAGGGAGTCGAGATGGGCGCGGAACCCACGACGCTGATCGGTGAACGGACCTTCGTCGAGTCCCCGCGATGGCATGAGGGACGAATCTGGTTCTCCGAGCTCTACGCCAACCAGGTCCTCTCCGCGAACGAGGACGGTTCCGACCTCAGGCTCGAGGCCGCCGTCCCCAAGCAGCCGTCCGGTCTGGCCTGGCTCCCGGACGGCCGGCTGCTGGTGATCTCAATGAAGGACCAGAAGCTCCTGCGACGAGAACCCGACGGCTCGCTGGTCGTCCATGCGGACCTCAGCGGCCATGCGGGGGGGTTCTGCAACGAAGTCGTCGTGGACAAGCAAGGGCGGGCGTACGTCGGGGACTTCGGCTTCGACCTCGATTCGGGCGCCCCGATAGAGCTCGCCTCGATCCATCGAGTGGACCCGGACGGAAGCATCACCGAGGTCGCCACGGACATCTGGTTCCCCAATGGCTGTGTCCTCACCGATGACGGTGTCCTCATCGTCAACGAGACATTCGGCAACAGGATCTCCGCATTCGACCTCACCGAGGATGGAAGGCTGGTCAATCGTCGCGTGTGGGCCCAGTTCGGCCCGCTCCCGACAGCGAAGACGGTGGACGAGGCGTGGCCCGACCTGGTGATGACTCCTGACGGCATGTGCATGGACAGCGAAGGCGCGATCTGGATCGCTGACCTCACCTCTCAGAAGCTCATCCGACTGGAGGAGGGGGGCCGCGTCCTCGACCGGATCGACCCAGGCATGATGCCGTTCAGCGCCACGCTCGGAGGCTCCCATGGACACACCATGTTCATCTGTGCCGCGCCGAACTTCGACGCCGAAGAGCGTCGGAGCACGCGGCTTGCCGAAGTCCTCCAAGTCCGCGTGGGCATCCCGGCGGCTTGACCGGCGCGGGCGGAGTGAGTTGGTCGAGCCAGGGCCACACTCGTTGACAGGGTGAATCGGCCTGTGGGTGTGGCGGGCCGAGGCCTTGCGCCGGCAGAGCGGCGTATTGACAAGTAGAAAGATGTCAGACAGATTAACGACATGACGAATGCGGTGGCCATCGTGACCGGCGGAGGTCGCGGGCTCGGAAAGGCGATCGCCGAGGATCTCGCCCGCCGAGGTGTGGGCGTGGTGCTCGCTGGTCGGACCCATGCCCAGTTGGAGGAGCAGGCCGATGCGATCCGCACGGCGGGTGGTCGGGCCCAAGCAGTCGTGACCGACGTTGCCGACGCCGCCTCGGTCCAGCACCTCTTCGACACCTGTCTCGAGCAGTTCGGACGCCTCGACATACTGGTGAACAACGCCGGAGTTACGTGCGACGTGCGACTGACCGACCTGGAGGAGGCCGAGTGGCAGCGCATCTTCGACATCAACGTTCGCGGCCTGTTCCTCTGCAGCAGGGCGGCTGCGAGGCACTACTCGAAGGTCGGCTCCGGCAGGGCCGTCAACGTCGCATCGGTCTTCGGCCTCCTCGGTCGCCCGGGCTTCACCGCATACGGCGCGTCCAAGGGCGCCGTCATCAACTTCACTCGTGCTGCCGCCACGGAGTGGGCGCGCTTCGGCGCCCAGATGAATGCTGTTGCCCCCGGATACTTCGCCACCGACATCAACGCCGAGATGCGTGAGAACGAGAAGGTCATGGCGAAGATAGTCCGCCGGATCCCCGCGCGACGGATGGGCAGGCCCGAGGAGCTCGCGAGTCTGGTGTCCTACCTCGCCCTCGACGCCCCTGACTTCCTGACCGGCCAGACCATCGCGATCGATGGCGGCGAGTCGATCCACTAGGCATCCAGGAGCAAGCTGTGCCCAGAGCTGTGATCTGCGAACCGCTCCGCACGCCCGTTGGGCGCTACGGCGGGGTGTTCAAGGATGTCCCGGTCGCCGAGCTCGCAGCGACGGTCGTCCGCGGCCTCGTCGAGCGGACCGGCATCACCGGAGACCAGGTCGGCGACGTCATCTTCGGCCAGGGCTACGCAAATGGCGAGGCTGCCGCGATCGGACGGATCGCGGCGCTCGACGCGGGCCTGGACGTCTCCGTACCCGGACTCCAGATCGACCGCCGGTGTGGGTCGGGCCTCCAGGCGGTGATCTACGCATGCATGCAGGTCGAGACGGGCGGTTCGGAACTCGTGCTCGCCGGTGGCGCGGAGAGCATGAGCCAGGCGGAGTACTACATGCCCGCTGCTCGCTGGGGCAACGGCCGCTTGCCGCGGCTGCTCGACCGACTCGCGGAGCCACGCTCCAACTCGGGGGGCCGTCGCTTCCCGGTGCCAGGCGGAATGATCGAGACCGCTGAGAACCTCCGCGCCGAATTCGGGATCAGCCGGGAAGATCAGGACGAGTGGGCCGTTCGGTCGCACGAACGCGCCGTTCGAGCCATGAAGGACGGGCTCTTCGACGACGAGACGGTCCCGGTGACGGTTCGTGGTCCGCGCGGTGGTGAGGACGTCACGGTGGCAGTCGACGAGCACCCGCGGCCGGGCACGACGGTCGAACAGCTGGCCCGTCTGCGTCCGATCCTCCAGGGGAAGGTGGACGGTGCGACGGTGACGGCAGGCAACTCGAGCGGGCAGAACGACGCAGCGGCGGTGGCAATCGTGACAACCGAGCAGAAGGCGGACGAGCTCGGCCTTCGTCCTCTCGGGCGGCTCGTGAGCTGGTCGTTGGCCGGAGTGGAGCCATATCGGATGGGCATCGGCCCGGTGCCTGCCGCGAAGCAGGCGCTCCAGCGAGCCGGGCTCGAGTGGTCAGCCCTCGATCTCGTCGAGCTCAACGAAGCGTTCGCCGCTCAGGTGCTGGCCTGTTTCAGGGGCTGGGGCCTGGCTGACGGCGACCTCGAGCGAGTGAACGTGAACGGCTCCGGCATCTCTCTGGGGCACCCGATCGGTGCCACGGGAGGGCGCATCCTCGCGAACCTGCTGCGGGAGATGGATCGTCGGGAGGCCACCTACGGCATGGAGACGATGTGCATCGGTGGCGGACAGGGGATCGCCGCGATCTTCGAGAGAGTCTCGTGACCTCACGCGATGGGGATGAGGAGCGTCTTGTCATGAACCAGCCCGCTACCCGCATTCTGTACCTGAGCCTCTCGAACACTCAGTACTCGGCCAACTACTTCCCCTTCCTGCGCTCCTACATCGATGAGTTCGCGGGACCGGACGTGGAGGTGGAGATCCGGGGTGCCCGGGTTGGCCGAATCGACAGCTTCCGCTTCTGGGAGGCGCTCGACTCGGTCTCCATCCTCGACTCCGTCCTCGATGCCGAGCAACGCGGATTCGACGCGGTGGCGATCGGCAACATTCTCGATCCGGCGCTCAGGGACGCTCGGTCCATGGTCGACATCCCGGTCTTGGGTCTGGGTGAGACCTGCATGACGACGGCGTGCCTGATTGGCAGCACGTTCGCCCTCGTGGGCGTGAACCCGTACTTCGGCGGTCGCTTCGAGGAGAACGTCGCGAAGTACGGGCTGAAGGAGAGACTCGCCGGGATCCAGTTCATGGATCTGACGCCGCACGAGCTGGATGCCTGCTTCTCG
Source organism: uncultured Actinomycetota bacterium (assembly GCA_963767345.1). Taxonomy (GTDB): domain Bacteria; phylum Actinomycetota; class Actinomycetes; order Propionibacteriales; family Nocardioidaceae; genus Nocardioides. The sequence continues at coordinate 723,271 of CAVYDO010000003.1, read as the reverse complement.
GACGACGCCGGCCGGGAACGCGCTCTCGAGTCCTTCCGCCGAGCGGCACGCGCCATTCTCGACCGCGGGGCCGAGGTCATCATTCCCGCGGGTGGGCGCATCACCGCGTTCCTCAACGCCCAGGGAGTGCGGGAGGTTGACGGGGCTCCGATCCTCGACGGCACGGCCACGCTGCTCGCGATGACGCTCGCGGCGGTCCGCATCCGCGCCGCGGCCGGCACGTTCGTCAGCCGTCGCCGCCTGTATGCCAAGGCGCCGGCGGAGCTGATCCGGTCTGCGGCGGCCGAGTATGCGGACAGCTACCACCTGCCTGCTCTCGCCAATCTGGCCGATGAGGGCAGCCAGCCGACCACAATCGAAAGGAAGCGAGCCAGTGACTGAGCCTGGGCCACGGAGCGACAGCGATGTGCGGCACGCCCTCGTTGTCGGCGCCGGCTCCGGGATCGGCAGGGCCGTCGCCCTCCTCCTCGCCGAGCGCGGTGTCGTGACGGCGGTCGCGGACCTCAACGCAGACAACGTTCGCGCGTTGTGCGAAGAGGATGAGAATCTCGTGTCGCTCGGTGACCGGGAGTGGGACGCAACGGATCCTGTGGCCTGCGACGAGATGGTCAAGGCCGGGTGCGCGGCGTTCGGTCACCTCGATCAGGTCATCACGACGGTCGGCTGGACCGCGATCACACCATTCCTCGAGGAGTCACCCGACTACTGGCGTCGGCTGATCGACATCAACCTGATGTCGAGCATCTACATCGCAGCCGCGGCGGGTCGCGCGATGAAGGAGAACGGCGGCGGCAGCATCGTGCTCACCTCCTCGGAGGCGGGACTGGTCGGGACATCGGGCGAGTCCGTGTACGCCGCGACCAAGGCCGGCGTCATCGCCCTCGCAAAGTCGCTCGCCCGCGAGTTCGCCAGGTTCGGCATCAGGGTCAATGCGGTTGCTCCCGGGATCACCAATACTCCGCTCCTGGAGAGCCAGGGTGGCGACGCGATCCTGTCCAGCATCGTGCGGGCGGTGCCGCTTCGTCGTGCCGGGGAGCCGGCAGAGATCGCCGCTGCCATCGCCTTCCTCGCCTCCGACGAGGCGAGCTATGTCACGGGTCAGACGCTCTGTGTCGGGGGCGGGCTCACGATGACGTCCTGACGCGTCGTACGGCGCACGTCAGTTGTTTCAGCAGATTCGAGCGTGAGGAAGTAGTCATGGACCTGGCAGCGAAGACAGTTGTGATCACCGGCGGCTCCCGCGGCATGGGGCAGCGCCTCGCGGTGAGGCTGGGCCGGGAGAAGTCGAACGTCGTCGTCAACTACCGCCGCGATGCCGACGCGGCCGAAGCCACCGTCCGGGAGGTCGAGTCCGCCGGCGGAAACGCCGTGGCCGTCCAGGCCGACATCTCCCGGACCGACGACGTCGAGAGCCTCATCGGCTCCGCCGCCGAAGCCTTCGGCGGGATCGACGTGGTCGTCGCCAATGCTGCCGCGAGCGCGTTCAAGCCGCTCGGCGACATCCGGGCGCACCACGTCGAGAAGACCATGAGCCTGACCGTGACGGGCTTCCTCGACCTCGTGCGCCTCGCGACGCCGCACCTGGAGAATGGCGGCCGAGTCGTCGCGGTCTCGGGTTGGGACAGCTTCCGGGCGCTGCCCGGCCACGGCCTCCTCGGCGCCGCGAAGGCGGCGATGGAGACCATCGTCAAGTACCTCGCGGTCGAGCTCGGCCCACAGGGCATCACGGCCGTAGGCATCTGTCCCGGGCCGATCGACACCGACTCGTTCCGGTTCTATGCCGGCGAGCACTGGGAGGAGTACGAGCGCAACTGGTTGGCGCTGACCCCCTCCGGGCGCTACCCGACGCCCGACGATGTCGCCGAGTGGATGGCCTTCCTCTGCTCTCCCTTGAGCACGGCGGTCAACGGCCAGACGATCGTCCTGGACGGTGGTCTCTCGATCGCCACCATGCCGCGCACCTTCGGTCACTGATATGAGCACGGTCACGAGTCACCCGGCCCGCACGGTCGTCCAACTGCTCTCGCAGATCGAGCGTCGGCCCGCCTCGTCCGTCGCGGGGGAGAGCGGCGGACGGCGGCTGACCATCGCTGACCTTCGTGAGCGATCCAACCGCCTGGCGAATGCGTTCGTCGGACTCGGCCTGGCCCCAGGCGACCGGGTGGCGTATGTAGCCCAGAACCACCTCGAGTACGTCGTCCTCGAGTTCGCGCTCGTCAAGGCGGGCCTGGTCAAGGTGCCGCTCAACTTCCGGCTCACGCCGCCGGAGCTCCGGTCGTGCATGGAGCTTGCCGAAGTCCGCCTCGTGGTTTCCGACGAGGCCGCTGCCGCAGGGCTCGATGAGGTCTGGGATGCCGGCGAGATCCTGAAGGTGGTGATCGGGGAGCGGTCCGGTTGGCTTGCCTTCGACGACCTCAGCACTCAGGGGGCAGCGACGCCTGTGCAGGCCCCGATCGGGCCGGACGACCTCTATCACATTCGGTTCAGCTCCGGCTCGACCGGCAAGCCGAAGGGGATCGCGATCTCGCACCGCGGCGCCCGTGCGGCCATCTTGGGAAACACCTGGGTGTTCAGCAGCAGCGGCCGGGCGGAGTCCCCACGGACGCTGCAGGTGGCACCCGTCGTGTATGCCGGGGGGTGGAGCGTGATCCCGACCCTGCTCTGTGGCGGCACGAACGTGGTCCTGAACCGCTTCGATGCCGATGAGACCCTGAAGGTCCTCGCCACCCAGGGCATCGACTGGATGTTCGCAGTGCCGACCATGCTGCGACGCATGTCCACGTCGAGCGACCTCGCTCTGCTGCGGGAGGCCGAGATCTCGTGCCTGATGCTCGCCGGCGAGCCGGCAGCCATCCCTGCCCTCGAGGTGGTGTCGGACTACACGGATGCGCTGGTCCAGTGCTGGGGACAGACGGAGGCTCCGGCTTCCACCACGCTCGTGAGCCGCGCCGAGATGAAGTCCGCCGACTTGTGGCGCTCGATCGGACGGCCGGTGCCGGGCGTGGAGTTCTCCGTGGCGGTTGACGGGGAGGTCCTTCCCGGACTGGAGCCGGGGCGCGAGGGCGAGCTCGTCATCCGCACTCCCAGCATCACCACGGAGCTCATCGGTGCAGACGACGAGAGGAGCCGCCGTCTCCTCGACGACGGTTGGTGGCGCACATCCGACCTGGGATACCTCGACGACGAGGGTCGGGTCTTCATCGTCGGCCGCGCCAGCGAGACGATCATCACGGGCGGCACGAACATCCAACCGGTCGAGATCGAGCGCGCCTTCGAGGAGCGGGCCGACGTACGCGAGGCGATAGTCGTGGGTGTTCCCGACGCGCAGTGGGGCGAGACGCCGGCCGCTCTCGTGCACATTCCGCGCCTCGCCGAGACCGACCTCGACGAGGTCGTCGGCTGGATCCGTGGCCGCCTGGCCGGCTTCAAGCGTCCGCGGCACATCTTCGTCTCGGCGGAGCCGATCCCACGAGCCTCCGGCGAGGCGAAGGTGGCGCGAGGCGACATGAAGCGAATGCTGCGGGAGTGGGTGGCGGATCCATCGCGGATCCCGGCCCACGTGACGAAGGTGGTGCGCTCTGGTGGCTGAGGTCCTGATCGAACGAACCGGAGAGATCGGCATCGTCCGCCTCAACCGGCCCGACCGAGGAAACTCGGTCACCCCGGCTGTCGTGACTGAGTTCGGTGACGCCGTTGAGACGCTGTGCGCCGACGATTCGATCCGCGCCGTCGTCATCACCGGCACGGGCAAGGTCTTCTGTGCGGGAGCCGACGTACAGGACATGTACGCGGTCTACCAGGCAGATGGCCCGGATGGGCTGATGACCTACCTGGGCGAGGTCTGGATGCCCGCGGTGCAACACACGGTCAGGCGACTGTGGTCGTCATCCAAGCCGACGGTGGCTGCCTTCAACGGCTCCGCGACGGCTGGGGGATTGGACTTCGGTCTTACCTGTGACATCCGTGTGGCAGCGACGACGGCGCGCTTCGGGGAGAGTTACGTGAACCTGGGGATGGTTCCCGTTGCGGGCGGCGCCTACCTTCTACCCTCGCTCGTCGGTCTCTCGACGGGGACGATGCTGTTGGCCACGGGACGCTTGATCGATGCCGAGGAAGCGCACCGGATCGGCATGGTCGACAACATCTGCGCTCCTGACCAGTTGATGTCAAGCGCCTGCTCGCTCGCCGAACAGCTGACTCACGGGCCGACGGCGACATTCGCACGGACCAAGAGGGTGGTCAGGATGTCGGCAACGCCGGAGCTCGACGCAGCGCTGGACGAGAGCCTGCGGGCCAACATCGACCTCATCGCGCGAGGCGAGGTCCGGGATCGAATCCTGGGCGTCATGGAGCAATTCAGTAGCCGACGGGCCGAGGCCGGCCCGGCGTTGGCGAGCTCCCACGCAGAACCTAGTTTGGAGGCATGAAGTGGAGCACTTTGGACGGCTCTATATCGACGGGCAATGGGTCGCACCCTCGGGTGAAGGGACGCGGACCCTGATCGACCCGACATCCGAGGAGCCCTGGGCAACTGTGGCCTCGGGCGGCGGTGTGGCCGATGTCGAGCGCGCGGTGGCTGCGGCCAAGCGCGCCTTCGCTAGCTTCTCGCAGACATCGATCGACGAGCGGATCGCCCTGATCGACCGCATCATCGCCGCGTATGAGCGCCGCGAGGCCAGTCTCGCCCAGCTGATCGCGCAAGAGGTCGGCGTCCCTGTCTCGTTCAAGGCGCAGGTGACCGGGCCCGCCGGGCACATGAGGGTCGCCCGTGACGTGATCCGCGCCTACGCGTTCGAACAGCAGTTGGCCGAGACCATCGTCCGGCGCGAGCCCATCGGGGTCTGCGCGCTGATCTCGCCGTGGAACTGGCCGATCCAGACCTCCGTCATCAAGGTGATCTACGGCATCGCAGCCGGTTGCACGATGGTGCTGAAGCCTTCGGACGCCTCACCCGCTTCGGGCGTGGCGCTGGCCGAGGTGATGGATGAGGCGGACACTCCGCCCGGCGTCTTCAACCTGGTCATCGGTCGCGGCAGCGTCGTGGGCGACGCGCTGACGAACCACCCCGCCGTGGACATGATCTCGTTCACGGGGTCGACCGGTGCGGGAGTCAAGGTCGGCGAGTCGGCGGCGCAGACCGTCAAGCGCGTCTGCCTGGAGCTGGGTGGCAAGTCGGCGAACGTCGTCCTGACCGATGGCAACCTCGAGAAGGCCGCCCGCTGGAACATCCAGCGCGGCTTCTCCAACACCGGCCAATCCTGCCATGCCCCCAGTCGACTCCTGGTGCAGGAGAGTCAGGTCGAGGACATCCTTCCATTCCTCGTGGATGAGATCGGCCGCATGCGCCTGGGCGACCCGCGCGATCCGGCCACGACCCACGGCCCCCTCGTTCACGGCCAGCAGTTCGAGAGCGTCCAGAAGCACATCCAGGTCGGCCTGGACGAGGGCGGACGGCTGGTCACCGGCGGCCTCGGACGTGCTGAAGGCTTCGACCGCGGCTTCTTCTGCAAGCCCACGGTGCTCGCCGACGTGACCCGCGACATGACCCTGGCCAGAGAGGAGATCTTCGGCCCGGTTCTGGTGGTGATGCCCTACCAGACCGAGGAGGAGGCGCTTGAGATCGCCAATGACTCGATCTTCGGCCTGGGCGGCTATGTCTTCAGCGAGGACCGCAAGCGCGGCTACGACTTCGCCTGCGGTTTGCGCGCGGGTCGGATCTCCTTCAACGGCGCCAACACCAACTCACTCACCCCGATGGGCGGCTACAAGCAGTCCGGCATCGGCCGATCGATGGGGGAGTTCGGGCTGGAGGAGTATCTCGAGGTCAAGTCGGTCTACGGCTTCGAGGCGGAGGCGCGAGCCCTCCCGCTGCACTCCTAGACGCCGGGAAACTGCCCACCGCCCTGTGCATGACACGCCGACGTATGCATATGTCTGACTCTTTACGATCAGTCAAATGCTCGCTACAGTCACGTTCATGATCGACCTCGACGCCGCCCGAACCTACGAGCTCGACCGCGCGCACGTCTTCCACTCGTGGTCCTCCCAGGCGAAGATCGCGCCGATGGTCATCACTCGCACCGAGGGCTCATTGGTGTGGGACGGCGATGACAAGGAGTACGTCGACTTCAGCTCACAGTTGGTGTACACCAACGTCGGTCACCAGCACCCCCACGTCGTGAAGGGCATCCAGGACCAGGCCGCCCTGCTGTGCACGGCATCGCCGTCCACCGCTGTCGCATCCCGCTCGCAGGCGGCCCGGCTGATCAGCGAGCGCGCACCCGGCGAGCTCGACCAGGTGTTCTTCACCAACGGTGGTGCAGACGCCAACGAGCACGCGGTCCGAATGGCCAGGCTGCACACGGGCCGGATCAAGGTGCTCACCGCCTACCGCAGCTACCACGGCGGGACCCACTTGGCGATCAACATGACCGGCGACACCCGTCGCTGGCCCAACGACTACGGCAACGCGGGAACTGTCCACTTCTTCGGCCCCTTCCTCTATCGCAGCCCGTTCCGCTCCACCACCGAGGAGGAGGAGTGCGAGCGTGCACTGGAGCATCTCGAGCAGGTCCTCGCCTTCGAGGGCCCGACGACGGTCGCGGCGATCGTGCTGGAGTCCGTCCCGGGCGGGTCGGGCGTGATGGTGCCTCCACCTGGCTACCTGGCGGGTGTCCGTGAGCTGTGCACGCGGTACGGCATCGTCTTCATCGCCGACGAGGTGATGGCCGGTTTCGGACGTACCGGGCGCTGGTTCGCCGTCGAGCGCGCCGGCGTGGTGCCCGACCTGATGACGTTCGCCAAGGGCGTCACCTCCGGCTACGTCCCACTCGGGGGCGTGGCGATCAGCCCGGAGATCGCGGCCACCTTTGCGGAGGTCGACTATCCGGGCGGCCTCACCTACTCGGGTCATCCGCTCGCGTGCGCCGCCGCCGTCGCGGTCATCGAGGCGATGGAGGACGAGAGAATGGTCGAGAACGCCGAGCGACTCGGTCGTGACGTGTTCGGGCCCGGACTGCTCGAGTTGGCCGAGAAGCATCCGTGCGTGGGCCAGGTACGAGGCCTGGGTGCCTTCTGGGCGATCGAGCTCGTCCGCGATCCCGAGACGCGCGAGCCGCTGGCTCCCTACGGCGGATCCAGCGAGGCGATGAACGCGACCGTCGCGGCCTGCAAGGACGCGGGCTTGCTGCCGTTCGTCAACTACAACCGCATCCACGTCGCCCCGCCCCTCAACATCTCCGACGATCTCGCTCGGCGTGGCCTGGGGATCCTCGATGGCGCCCTGAGTGTGGCCGACGAGTCCCTCACTCTCTAGACACAATCTGGTTATTGTCGTATGTTTCACATCTAGGTAAAGGTGTGACGGGCGCCATGGCGCACGTCTTCTCGAGGAGGATCCATGCCGTTGTTCAGGCGCCGAGGGTTCGTGGGAGGCCTGGGTCTCGTCCTGGCTGCCACGCTGGCGGGTTGTGGAGGCTCGGACTCAGATGCGGAGAGCGTGGCCGGCCCGCCGGTCACGGTCCAAGACTCTGCGTGGCAGGAGATCGAGGATGCGGCCAGTTCCGAGGGAACGATCACGGCCTATATCTCCCTGACCGGTACTGAACCCGTCATGGAGGACTTCAAGAAGGACTATCCCGAAATCGATGTGACGATCGAGCAGGTGCCGACCGCGGATCTGATCGCCCGCCTCGACCAAGAGCTCTCCGTCGATGCCGCCGGCGCCGACATCGCATTCCACGCCTCGCCGGGCTGGTTCATCGACAGGTTCGCCGCGGATGATTTCGCAGCCATTCAGCTCGGTCCGGACGCACAGAGTGCCGGCTGGGAGGGCCGACTGGAGGGCAACAGCTTCGCGGCCGTCTACGGATTCCCGCACACCCTTGCCTACCGGACGGCGGCGGAGAAGCCCACAAGTCTCAAGCAGATTCTCGATTCGGATCCCGACGCGAAGATCGGCTTGGTCGATCCGCGCGTCTCTCCCGCCATCAGCAATCAGTACCGCCTTCTGCAGGAAGCCTATGGGGATGAGTTTCTCGACCAACTGGCCGACGCCAATGTCACCGTCGAGCCGGCAAATCCGCAGTTGACCGAGGGCCTCGCCGCCGGCAACTACGACTATGCCTATCCCGACATCGCGAGCATCACGAACGCAATCATCGAGAAGGGTGCTCCGCTGGAGATCGTGACACCCGAGGGTGAGGCTGTGGCGGGCGTCAACTACAACGTGGCGATTCCTCGCACCGCAGAGAACTCCAACGCTGCTCAGGTCCTCGTGAACTGGATGATGAGTGAGCGGGGCGCCGCATCCTTCGCCGAGCACCTCAAGCCGGCCACTGTGCCCGTCCAGGTAGGCGACAGTATCCCGTGGGGCGAGGTCGAGACCTTCGATCCAGCCGAGTGGACGACGGATGCGGCGGACGCGTGGATCGCAGAGAACTGGGCGCCACGGTTCGGATGATGCGGCGTGACGGTGACCCGTGGGGCGGCGACGACCTCCCGTCACCGTCAGCACGGACATTGTCCTCATTCGAGTACCGTCCACTTGCAGAGAGGCGACGAGCGTGACCTCCGCAGCGACTGAGACCACCACTTCGCGGTCGAAACACACCGGCAGGCCACCCAGACCGCCACGTTCTCACCGGATCTCATCCACGTTCTGGCTGATCGGGACGCTCGCGTTCGGCGCACTCGTCACCCTGCCGATCCTGATCTACTTCGCCCGCGTCTTCGAATCTGGAACCTTCGATCGACTTCGACAGGTGCCGGACCTGGGCTCCACATTGCTGATGACCGTGGCCCTGGCGGCGGGGTCCACCCTGATCGGGGCGATCATCGCCGTGGCGATGGCTGCGGCCGTCTCACGAGTCTCCCCGCGGTTCATGGCGATCGCCGCCATCGTCCCGCAGCTTCCTCTTGTCGTTCCTCCCGTCGCGATGGTGTACGGCTGGATCTTCATCTTCTCGCCTGGTGTCGGCTACGGAAACGCACTCCTGCGGATGACACCCTTCTTCGATCATCTCGAAGAAGGGCCGATCAACGTCTATTCCGTTCCCGCAATCCTCGTCATCACTGCGTTGGATCTTGCCGGCTTCATCTACGCCTTCGTCCTGGCGCGGATCTTCGAGATCAGCGGCTCGGTGACGGCGGCTGCGCGGATCTGTGGCGCCTCTGCCTCCCGCACCTTCATGACCGTCACCTTTCCGCTGCTCCGCCCGTCGTTGGTGGCCGGAGTCGTGGTGGCCTTCCTGATCGGCCTCGGACAGTTCACGGCACCGCTGTTGCTCGGAACGAGGAAGAACATCGACGTGGTCACCACGGTGATCTTCCGGATGCGCGAGCAGTACCCCATCGACTATGCCGTCACTGCGGCGTTGGGTCTGCCACTCCTCGTCTTCGGAATCGTGGCGATCCTCGTGCAGCGAAGGGTCGTCGGGGATCAGCGGCGCTATATCACCACGTCCACCGGTCGAGGGATGAGCGCGAAGGGCGGCAGGTGGCCGCTCGCCCTGGTGATCGGCTACGGCGTGGTCTCTGTCGGCCTGCCGATGCTCGCCATCGCGCTGGTGGCGCTTTCGCCCTTCTGGAACGGGGATCTCAGCGCCATCACCTTCACGACTGACAACATTCGCAACGCCCTGGGTGATCCCGTCGTGGGAGAAGCGATCGTGAACACACTGCGGACGTCGGCCCTCGCCGCCATCATTGTGCTCCCGCTCGGCTTCGCGGCCGCCTTGTCATTGAGCGGCGTCCTGCGTACGCCACACATCGTCAGGGCGAGTCTCGACTTCATCTTCATCGCCCCGCTTGCGGTTCCCCGCGCGCTCCTCGGCATGGCGGTCCTGTTCGTGTTCATCAATCCGCCGTTCTCGCTCTACGGGTCGCTGCTCCTCTTCGTCATCGGATATGCCTTCATCATCCTGCCGTTCTCGCTCCGCTCGCAGTACAACAGTCTGATCGGCGTTCATCCCTCCCTCTTCGAGGCCTCCCGCGTGTGTGGCGCCGGTCAGCTCAGGATGATCTTGAGCGTCGCACTGCCCGTCGCCCGACGAGGGATGGCCGCAGCGTTGGCGCTGGCCTTCGTCCTGCTCTCCAACGACTTCGCCGTGTCCATCATGGTGCGGACACCGGGCAATCAGGTCATGGGAACCCTGCTCTACGAGCGAGGGGTGCAGGGGGTCATCCCCGACGTCGCCGTCCTCGCACTGATCATGACGGCCATCACCACGTTGATCCTCTACCTCACCGTCCGAGTAGGCGGAAAGTCCAGTCTGGAAGGCCTGTGATGACCGTGCCAGCCGAAACCAATCAGGAGCGTCTGATGGCGACCCCTTCGAACGACACCAAGATAAGCGCGTCCTTGTCCGGAGTCGGCAAGTCGTTCGACGTCAAGGGCCGTCAGGTCGACGCCCTCCGCGAGATCGATCTGGACATCTACGAGGGTGAGTACGTCGTGATCGTCGGTCCCAGCGGATGCGGCAAGTCGACCCTCATCCGATGCATCGCTGGGCTCGAGAGCCCCACCACGGGATCGATAACCCTGAACGGACGCACCGTCTACGACGCCGAGAAGCATGTCGATCTCAAGGTGAACGAGCGCAACCTGGGCATGGTCTTCCAGAACTACGCCCTGTGGCCGCACATGAACGTCCAGAGCAACGTCGCGTACCCGCTTAAGATGCGGAAGGTCGGCAGGAGCGAGCGGGAAGAGCGGGTGGCCGCGGTGCTCGCCACATTGGAGTGCGAGCCGCTCGCCACCCGGCTGCCGGCCGAGCTGAGTGGTGGCCAACAGCAGCGCATCGCGTTGGCTCGGGCGCTGGTCTACGAACCGGAGGTCCTGCTCCTCGATGAACCGCTCAGTGCACTGGACGCCTTGTTGCGGATCTCGCTGCGCACCGAGTTGCTCCAACTCCATCGCTCGCTCGGGTTCACGGGGCTCCACATCACCCACGACCAGGAAGAAGCCCTGGAGATGGGTGACCGCGTGGTCCTGATGCGCGAGGGTCGCATCGAGCAGGCCGGGCCGCCGGCTGAGGTCTACAAGCGACCGGTCTCACCCTACGCCGCGCACTTCCTCGGCGTGCGCAACCAGCTCACGGTCACCCGTGCCGGAGCGGTCCTTCAGCACGCCGGACAGCAGATCAAGGGGACGGGCTCACTCGCCGAGCGGGTGACCGACGAGTCACAACAACTCCGCCTGTTCGTGCGTGCTCGGGATACCCACGTGTTTCCCCGTGCAACTGCGCCGCCGCCCAGCGACAGCCAGATCGACCTGGAGGGGACGCTCTCCCAGGTGGTCCTCGGCGAGGGCGGCCGCGAGCAGTATGTCGTCGATATCGAAGGGCACGCCTGGTTCGCCCAACACGCGGAAGGATCAGGCTTCTCGGCAGGCGACTCGATAGTCGTCCGGGTGCCGTCCGACCTCGCCCTGCTGTACCAGGACGAGTCCCTCGTCACCGAGTAGCAGTCGCCGGTCCGGACCGCTCACCGCTTGGCCGGACCGAGCCTGCTAGCTTGCGTCAGCGCGAAGGGCGACGCTGGCCCGGTAGCGAGGGTCGTGGTAGGTCTCCCAGAGCGCGTCCAGCAGCGCCAACACGAGCCCACTGGACCACGATGCCGACCATTCGAACGGCCCTAGCGGATAGTTGGTGCCGAGCCTCATCGCGGTGTCGATGTCGGTGGGTGTCGCCACGCCCTGGTGAGCAGTCTCCCAAGCCTCGTTGGCGATGACCGCGAGGATTCGTGCCAGCACCAGGCCCGGGAGGTCGGCCACGCGATGGATCTGCGCTCCCCCCCGGGAGAGCAGGCCGGCCAGGGACTGGACCAGAGCGTCGTCCTGCGACGCGACCGCCACTGCCGAGACTGTCCTAGGGTCCAGGCATTGGTCCAGCACGAGAACCGGGAGACCGAGGAGCCGCGACTCCTCCTGTGCCGTGCGTCCTCTGGTCATCACGACCGTCCCCAGACCGGCGAGCTCCAGACGCTCCCGGCCGTCGTCTGCGGGATGCCTGGTGAAGGACACTCCGGCACGCTTCAGCAGTGTCTCGAGCGGTCCGCCCTCGCCGTACAGGTCCAAGGCGGGTGCGTGCTGATCACCGGGTGTGACCAGCGAAGCGGGAGTGGGGCGGGTGACTCCCTCCCGGTAATCGTAGAACCCGTGCCCCGTCTTCCGACCGTGCCGGCCGGCGGCGACCAGTTCGTCCTGCCACTGCGAGGGCGCGAAGCGTGGGTCGAAGTTGTAGGCGGTCCAGACCGTCCGGGTGACCGTGGCGTTGACATCGTTGCCGATCAGGTCCATGAGTTCGAATGGGCCCATGCGGAATCCGCCGGCGCTTCGGACCAGCTCGTCGATGGTCTCGGGCTGGGCGGCCCCCTCCTCGAGGAGCCGGAGGGCCTCGCCGTAGAACCCGCGGGCGACGCGATTGACGATGAACCCAGGAGTCGACCGGGCATGAGCGACGCTCTTGCCCCACTGCTGGGCGAGAGCCGCGATCCGGTCGGCCACATCCTGATCGGTCTGCAGTCCTCGGACCACCTCTACGAGCCTCATCGCCGGCACGGGGTTGAAGAAGTGCATGCCGACGGCTCTTGTCGGATCCGGCAGGCCGGCAGCGATCGCCGTGACCGACAGCGAGGAGGTGTTCGTCGCGAGAAGGCAGGTAGGCCCGAAGTGCTCCGCGGCTTTGCCCAGGACCGCATGCTTGACCGCCAGGTCCTCGAGCACCGCCTCGATCACCACGGTCCCCTGGGACGCCGGGGCGTCGGCAAGAGCGGCGTACGTCCCCAGCAGCCGGCTCACCTTCTCCGCGGCACCAGGGTCCCGCTTGCCGAGGCGCGTCGTGATCTCGGCCTGCGCTGAAGCCAGTTGGCCGGCGTCGGGGTCGATGAGGCTCACCGCGTGTCCGGCCTTTACGGCAACCTGGGCGATCCCCCGTCCCATCGTCCCGGCGCCGATGACGCAGACCGGACTCAGTTGGTCGTTCATGAAACCTCCGTAGGCGGCCGCCGGTGAGATCGGTGTGCTGCGGGGCGAGCCCGAACTCCTTGTACAGTACTGTAAGACAATGTACCGTGTGTAAATGTTTGACCCGACGACACGTGTGTTCTCTCCGGGACATCGGCGCGAGAGCGGGACGATGGGCGCACGAGCCGCCGGCGTAGCCGGCTTCGCACACCAGAACGCTTGAGCAAGAGCAGAGGGACAATGCCCTACGAAGACATCGAGCTGACCGTTGACGCCGGGGTGGCGGTGCTGACCATCAACCGGCCGGACTCGGCGAACAAGCTGCGCTTCGAGACCGCCCGAGAACTGCTCGATGGGCTTCGTCGGGTACGTGAGGATCCGGCTATTGACGTGGCGATCCTCACGGGCGCGGGGGAGAGGTTCTTCTGCATCGGCGGCGAGCACGAAGAGCTCTCGCGCCTCGACTACTCGAACGTGATGCCCGTGATCGACCTCTACGAGTTCATCGACACGATGCCGAAGCCCGTCATCGCGGCCGTCAACGGCTTCGCGGTCGGCGGTGGGAACGTGCTCCAGGTCGTCTGCGACCTCTCAATCGCCGCATCGACGGCGGTGTTCCGCCAGGTCGGTCCGCTCGTCGGAAGCTTCGACGCCGGATTCGGGACGTGGTACCTCGAGGAGTCCATCGGTCGCCGTCGAGCCAAGGAGATGTGGTACCTCAACAAGAAGTACTCCGCCGCGGAGGCCCTCGCCATGGGGCTGGTGAACGAGGTGGTGGAGGCGCGACCCGTGCTCGAGCGCGCCCGTGAGGTTGCGCAGGATCTTCGGCAGCGTGGTCCCTTCGCGCTCTCCGCACTGAAGACCGCCTTCTCGAGTCGCCACACGGGCGTGATCGGACAGGCTCGCATGGCCCACGACCTCTTGCTCACCGCCTACCGGGGAACGCAGGAGGCGAACGAGATGTCAGCCTCGTTCGAGGCCCGGCGCAGTCCGGATCGCGACAGGTTCTACCGATGAGCGCGGATGCTGATCTTCACGACTTCGCCTCGAACCTCGGTCACCGGCTGGAGACGCTGCGGCGGGAGGACTCAGCCACCGGCCAACTCGATCCACACGCGATGACGGACGCCCTCGACAGGCTCGGTGCCCTCGATCTTGCTGATGACGTGGATGCATTGGACAACCCGCTCGAGTGGCTCTCGGCGGCGGTACGCACCTCCGCCAGGTTCTCGCCGTCCGTCGCCTTCGCGCTGGCAACGCGCTTCGCGGCCCAACGGGTGGTGCCCGACCAGAGTGCGGTGACTGCGGCGGTCGCCATCGAGCACGGTGTCGCCCGATGGCGCGCCACCGTGCCGGTTCTGTTCGAGCCGAAGGCCGTCGTTCTGCTGCGACGGGTCGACTTCCAGGGTCGGATCCTGCCAATGGAGGCCCTCGATCGGGAGCCGGCTCAGGAGCGTACAGGTCTCAGGGACGCGCGCCTTTGCAGCGTTGTCGACCAAGCATCGGTGCCGGCTGCCGACGGCCTGTCCGAAGAGCAGGTACGCGCGGGGCTCTTCGAGCTGGATGTGCTGATCGCGTCGGTCGGCATGGGACTGCTCGAGCACGTCCTCGCGACATCCGAGGCCTACGCCGCGAACCGCCGGCAGTTCGGGCAACCCGTGGGGAGCTTCGCCGGTCTCGCCGCGATCCTCGTGGAGATGCGGCTGCGGGTCTCGAGCATCTCGGGCCTGCTCGGTGCTGCTCTTGGTGGTCATCGTGATGCCGAGCTCGCGGCGGTCACCGGTAGGGCGTGTGTCGACACCTGTCTGGACGCCATCCAGGTCCATGGGGGATATGGCTACATCGAGGAGTTCCCTGTCGCGGGCCTGCTGCGCGATGCCGTCAGCCTTCGGGCCCGCGGCGGCGGACGCAGGTCGGCGACCGCCGCATTGGCCGCGACTCGCCTTGCGCTGACGACCGCGAACACGACCCGGAACGAGGCATCATGATGGTGGACGCTGGCCCGCTGACGGGCGTCAAGGTCATCGACATCTCGTCGTCGTACGCCGCCCCGACCGCGTCGATGTACCTCGCCGACATGGGCGCAGATGTCGTCAAGATCGAGCCGATCCGTGGGGACGACGCGCGCGGCTGGGGGCCCCCTTTCGTCAACGGCGAAGCCGCCTGGTTTCTCTCGGTGAACCGCAACAAGCGGAGTCTGTGCCTCGACATACGTCAAGAAGTGGGCCGTGAAGTCCTCTTCCGCCTACTCGAGGACGCCGACGTGTTCCTCGAGAACCTGAACCCGGCGAAGCTGGAGAAGCACGGACTCGGACTCGCTGCCCTGCGGGAGAGATTCCCCCGGCTCGTCGTCTGTGCCCTGTCCGGCTTCGGGCTCGACGGGCCGGATGCGGCGCTGCCGGGCTATGACCTCATCGCACAGGCACGTTCGGGTCTCATGAGCGTGACCGGCGTCGACGACGTGCCGCAGCGCGTGAGCACGGCGTTGTCGGACGTCGCGGCGGGCACCGTCGCTGCCTTCGCCGTTGCCGCTGCGCTGGTCCGGCAGCAGACGACCGGCCTCGGTGAGCTCGTCGACATCTCGCTCCTCGAGGCCGATCTAGCGCTCATGGCGCCGCGCATTGCCGGCTTCCTCGCGGGAGGCGACGAGCCCCGTCCGTGTGGTGGAACCGATTCGGTCGTGGCCGTGTATCAGCCCTTCACTACTGCTGATCGGCCCGTGGTCATCGCCCTCGGTAACGATCGACTGTGGCAGCGGGCCTGTCGAGGGCTGGGCCTCGATGACCTTGCGGACGACGAGGGACTTGCGACCAACGCGCAACGACGTGGTCGTCGGGAGGAGGTCGTCGACGCCTTCACCCGGGTGCTGAAGAGCATGTCTGCCGAGCACGTGCTCGCGGTGCTCAACGGAGTCGGAGTCCCCTGCGCTCCCATCAACTATCTGTCCGAGGTGGTCTCGGACCCGCAGGTCATCGCACGGAGGGCGATCGAGGAGCAACAGCACCCGGTGGCGGGGGCGTTTCCAAGCGTGGCGGCGCCGTGGCGACTCGGATCCGACTCATCTCGCGAACCTCGGCGACCGGCCCCGCTGCTGGGTCAGCACGGAGGTGAGATCCTCGCCGAGGCGGGGTTCGACGGGGAGGCGATGCAACGGCTGCTCGAGGAGGGTGTGGTATGGCTCCCATGCTGATCGAGGTCAAGGACGTCGGGCGCGTCAGGAACGTCGTCCTGAACCGACCGCAGCGGCTCAACGCGCTGAACAGCTCGGTGCTCAAGCAACTCGGCGAACAGGTAGCCGATGCGAACCGCGACCCCTCGATCGGCTGTCTGGTTGTCAGCGGAGCCGGCGAGCGGGCTTTCAGCGCCGGTGCTGACCTGGATGAGATCCGTGGACTGACGGCGGAGCAGGCCCATCGATTCATTCGGCGCGGGCACCGAGTCATGTCGGCCATCGAGCAGTCCGATGTCCCTGTGCTCGCACAGGTAGACGGCTTCGCCCTCGGCGGTGGACTCGAGCTGATGCTGGCATGTCACGTGGTGATCGCCTCGACAAGGAGCAAGTTCGGACTGCCCGAAGCGCGCATTGCCTGCATCCCGGGCTTCGGCGGCACCCAGCGTCTCAGCGCCGCCGTCGGAAGGCCGGCTGCCCTCCACCTGATGCTCACCGGCTCCCGGATAGACGCCGAGCGTGCGTGGCAGATCGGAATGCTGTCGGAGCCGCCCGTCCCGGAGCCAGACTTGGCGGGGCATGTCGCCCAGACAGCCGAGCTGATTGCCTCAGGCAGCCGTGGCGGCCTTGCCCTCCTCCTCGAAGCCGCTCGGGCCGGCATGCCCAGGCCGGCTCTGGACCACGAGGCGGCGTTGGCCGGACTGGCCATCGCGTCCAGCGACGGCCAGGAGGGCATCACGGCATTCGCGGAGCGGCGTGCCCCGGTCTTCCATAAGGGGAGTGCCTGATGATGACGAATGCGGGGAGCAGGTCGGCCGACGAGCGTGCTCTGGTCGCGACCGTGGAGAAGGTCATCGCCGAAGTCATAGCTCCGGGCGCGATTGACACCGATAGGCAAGGGACCTTCCCGAGGGAACAGATCGCGGCACTGGCCGACGCAGGTGTGGGAGGTCTGCTCATGCCCGAGGGCCTAGGCGGCCAGGAGACATCCACGGCCACCTATGCCGAGGCCCTGGCCGCCGTCGCGGCTGCGTGCGGCTCGACGTCCACGGTGTGGATGACTCAGATGCACTGTGCGCACCCGATCCACTTGCAGGGCCGTGAGGACCAGCAGGTGGCCTGGATCCCACGGCTCTGCTCCGGCGAGGCGATCGGCGCAATCGCACTCACGGAGCCCGAAGCGGGATCAGATGTCGCCTCGATGCGCACCGCCGCGCGTCTGGATGGCGATCACTACGTGGTCAACGGCGAGAAGACCTTCATCTCCAACGGGGACGTCGCGGACGTGATCGTGCTCTTCGCGACGGTCGATCCCAAACTCGGCAAGGACGGGATCACCGCCTTCCTGGTGGACACGGCTGCCGTCGAGGGCCTTCGGTGCGGTGTGCCGATGAAGAAGCTCGGCCAGAAGGGCGCCTCGACGGTGACCCTCGGCTTCGAGGACTGCCGAATCCCCGTCGCTGCGCGACTCGGTGAGGAGGGTGAGGGGTATCCACTGCTCCTTCGCTCGGTGACCAAGTCCCGCATCAGCGCCGCTGCCCAAGGTATCGGCTTCGCCCAGGGAGCATTCGATGCCGCTGTGTCGTACTGCGCCGAACGGGACCTCCTCTCCTCGCGCTCCCGCCACGCGCAGGATCTGCAGTTCGAGCTCGCCCGGCTGCGGGCCGAGATCGCTGCCGCCCGCGCCATGCTCGTCGTGGTCTCAGATCTGGTGGATGCGAGCGCCGAGGATCCATTGGCCGAGGTTTCGATGGCGAAGCTTCACTGCACGGCTCTGGGAGTCTCGGTGAGCTCTTCTTGTGTCGAGCTCCTCGGTGAGGACGGGGACCGCAACGACATGGGGGTGGAGCGGCGGCTTCGCGATGCAAAGATCACCGAGATCTACGACGGCACGAACCAGGTGCAGAGCATGCTGATCGCTCGTGACATCCTGCGTGGGACGGGCCTGCGGTGAGCGGAAGGCCGCTCGAGGGCATCCGGGTGATCGAAGCGGCTTCGTTCGTCGCCGCTCCGTCAGCGGGAATGACCCTTGCGCAACTCGGTGCCGACGTGATCCGGGTCGATCCCCCGGGTGGCGGCGCGGACATGTACCGCTGGCCTGTGGCAGGGAACGGCAACAGCTTCTTCTGGACGAATCTGAACAAGGGCAAGAGGTCGGCCTGTATCGACTACCGGACGGCGGAGGGCCGCGAGCTCCTCATCGACCTGGTGACAGCGCCGGGCGACCGAGCGGGAATCTTCATCGACAACATGGTGGGTAGACAGCGCCTCGCATACGAGGACCTTTCGGCGCGTCGCCCGGACATGATCCATGTGCACGTAGAAGGCCGACGAGACGGCAGCCCGGCGGTGGACTACACCATCAATGCCGAGGTCGGCGTGCCACTGATGACCGGTCCGGCGGACGTCCATTGTCCGGTCAACCACGTACTGCCCGCCTGGGATCTGATCGCTGGAATGACGGTCGCCACCGCGGTCAGTGCCGCGCTGCTCAACCGCATGCTGACCGGTCAGGGCGCGCAGGTCGACCTAGCGCTCTTCGATGTCGCTCTCGCGGGTGTCGGAAGCATGGGGTGGCTGGCCGAGGCCGAGTCCGTCGGTGCAGCCCGACCCCGCCAAGGCAACCACATGTTCGGCGCGTTCGGCTCCGACTTCGCGACGTCCGACGGGCGCCGCGTCATGGTCGTGGCACTCACCGAGCGACAGTGGCAGGCACTCCGCGAGGTGACCCACACGGGCCAGGTCTTCGTGGCTCTCGAACAGGCTCTAGGGGCCGATCTGGGGCGTGAAGGGGATCGCTACCGCTACCGGGAGACGATCGCATCGGTGTTACGGCCGTGGTTCCTGCAGCGCGACTTCCACACCGTTCAGGCGCTGTTGGACGAAGCGCGCGTGCTGTGGAGCCCGTACCTCGACATGGAACAGGCGGCCAGAGCCGCTCGCGGCGACTCGGGCTCGGTTGCTCATGAGGTCCACCAGCCAGGTGTCGGGCCGATGCTGGCGACGAGCGAGCCTTGGCGGTGGAACGGACACAGGTCCTGCCCAGAGACGGCCCCTCGCCTCGCCGAGCAGACCGACGATGTCCTCGAGGGTGTGCTCGGACTCGACCACCAGGAGATTGCCGGACTGCGCGATCGCGGAGTCGTCGCCTGACGAGCGCGGGTCGCGCGGCTCAGTCCTTGTGGACTACGCCGCTCGAGTACTGGAGCACGTAGTCCAGATGAGAAGCCATCGCCTCGCGGGCGGCGAGACCGTCCTGCTTCTCGATCGCCGCGAGGATGGCAATGTGCTGCTTCACCGTTCGGTGGCCGACCTCTTCGGTGACGTTGAGGTACTGCGCAGGGTGGGTGGTGTCATGTACTGCCGCGATGAAGGCTGCCAACAGCCGGTTGCCCGACGCGTGCCCGATGGTGGTGTGGAATGCGAGATCGTACGCCGGGATCGCCGGGTCGTTGATGGTGGTCTCGCGCTGCTTCTGCACGATCGAATGCAGGGTCTCCAGGTGTGAGTCGTCGCGATTCTCTGCCGCCCACTCCGCGGCCGGGGCTTCGAGAACCCGTCGAACGGACGTGAGCTCTGCCACGTCGAGAGCACCCAGGCGCAAGATGGTGTCCATCGACTCGCTCAGCATCTGGCTCAGGGAGTCCGGGTTCACGGTGTTCACGAAGCTGCCGCCGGCGACACCGGGGATCTTGCGGATGAGCCCGGCGCTCACGAGTGCGCCCAATGCCTCCCGGACTGTCGGGCGGCTGACGCCGAACAGAGCCGCGAGCTCCGTCTCCGGCGGCAACTTCTCCCCTTGGGCGAAGTCGCCGCTGAGGATCGCCTCCCGAATCTGCTGCTCGACCTGGTCCCGCGGCCGGGTGACATGTCGAGCGCGAAACTTGTGGGCGGTCTTCTCGGGCATGGGCGCGGCTCGCATTCGTCATCCGGATGATCCGGGAGGCAAGGCGCAGGGTCCTCACGGATTGGCACAATTGTCGTACAGATAGGCTACAGGCAACGAGCGCCTACGCGTGAAGCATGCGCCGACCGGCCCGCGGGCAATCGGGTGTCCGTTGGTCCATCGGAACTGGGGGCCACTGACCGCCTGGCTAATGTCAGACAACTGTTTGTCTCTGTAAATGCACGGTGCTACCGTCATGCCCATCAGCGCCGGGGATTTCCATGCCCCGCGAGGGTTACGCGCGAAAGAGGCCTCATGGTGTGGAACGGCCGTACCGACCTGTTCATCGACGGCAAGTGGGTTCCAGGATCGGGCGAGGCACTGGACGTCATCTCGCCGACCACAGAAGAGACCCTGGCGAGCTTCCCGGCAGCGTCGGTGTCGGATGCCGGCACAGCCGTCCTGGCGGCTCGACGAGCCCTCGACACGGGGCCGTGGGCGCTGACGCCCTTGGGTGAGCGGTTGCGGCTCGTCCGCGAGCTCCGTCGTCTGTTGGACGAAGAGCGGGAGCGAGGTGCCCAGCTGATGACAGACGAGATGGGTTGCCCCATCGCGCAGTCGCGCTCCGTCCTGGCGGGGGCCCCGATCGACATCGTGGATGCCTATCTGGAAGTGGCCGAGACGTTTCCGTTCCGTGAGGTCCGCCGCGCCCGTACCGGCACGGCTCTCGTCACGCGTGAGCCTGTCGGAGTCGTGGCCGCGGTCGTGCCGTGGAACTCGCCTCTGGGCATCAGTGTCCAGAAGGTCGTGCCCGCACTCATCGCGGGCTGTACCGTCGTACTCAAGCCAGCACCTCAGACCGCGTTGACCGGCTTCCTCTTCGCGGAGCTCATCGAGAGGGCCGGCTTCCCGCCGGGCGTCGTCAATGTGGTCCCAGCAGACCGCGACGCCAGCGAAGCGCTGGTCACGCACCCGGGTGTCGACAAGGTCACCTTCACCGGCTCGACCGCAGCGGGCCGGCGCATCGCCGCGCTCTGTGGGCACGACCTGCGCCGGGTGAGCCTGGAGCTCGGTGGCAAGTCGGCGGCGATCGTCTTGGACGATGCGGACTTCGAGTACACCGTCGACGCCCTCCGCATGGGGGCATTTCGAAACAGCGGCCAGGTGTGCAGCCTCAAGACTCGGGTGCTGGTGTCGGAACGTCGACAGGACGAGCTGGTGTCGCGCCTCGAGGCGATGGTGGCATCCATGCCGGTGGGCGACCCTCACGATGACAGCACCCAGATCGGACCGATGGTCACCCACGCCCAGCGGCAGCGGGTGGAGGGTTTTATCACGTCCGGCAGGGAGCAGGGGGCCACGCTCGTCGCGGGAGGCGGACGGCCCGAGGGGCTCGACCGCGGGTGGTTCGTCGAACCGACGGTCTTCGCGAACGTGCGTCCGGAGATGCTCGTCGCGCGTGAAGAGGTCTTCGGCCCGGTCCTTGCGGTGCTCCCGTACCAGAACGAGGCCGACGCACTCGCTATCGCCAATGACACCACCTACGGCCTCAGCGGGGCCGTGTTCAGCGCGAACATCGAGCACGGGATCACCCTCGCCGGTCGCATGCGGACGGGTGCTGTCGAGGTCAACGGTGCGCCGATCGGGCTGAGCGCACCGTTCGGCGGATTCAAGGAGAGCGGCATCGGCCGCGAGAACGGGCCGGAGGGTCTCGCCTCCTACACTGAGCTGCGATCGATCGGCCTCCCAACCGGCGCCGAGGCCGCTCTCTGAGCGACAGGGGCTTCACGATGGCGTTGATGGCGGTGCGAGGGCCCTACTTCGACGAACTGTCGGTCGGGCAGGTTCTGGACTCGGCCCCAGCCGTCACGCTGACCGACGGGATGCAGGCGGTGCATCAGTCAATCGTGGGCTCCCGCTTGCGCCTGCCACTGGAGCATCCCCTCGCGGTGGAGGTCACGGGCAGCCCCCTCGCAGCTCCGGCGCTCGTCTGGGATGTCTCGATCGGGCAGTCGACGGCCCTCACCCAACATGTGATGGCCAACCTGTTCTACCGTGGCCTGAGCTTTCGCAGGTTCCCGACCATCGGCGACACGCTGTCCACCAGGACCACCGTGGTCGCCCTGAAGGAGAACTCGCGACGCGCCGGCCGCCGTCCCAGCGGACTTGCCGTGCTGCGCATCGAGACCGTCGACCAGGACCTCCAGCCGGTGCTGGACTACTGGAGGTGCGCGATGCTGCCCCTCTCGCCGGGTGCCGGCCCCACGGGCGCGGCCGACGACCTCGAGTCCGTCGGTCAGGAGGTCGACACGCCAAGGCTCTGGGAGCCGGTCATGGACTGGCGTCTGGACCGCTTCAGGTCGGGGTGCTTCGGGATGCACTTCGACGACCTGCGCGTCGGCCAGGGTTGGGACGTCATGGGTGCCGACCTCGTCTCGAATGGGCCAGAGCTCGCCCGGCTGACCGGCAACCTTGCGGCGTTGCACCATGACGCGAAGGCGGGTGGCGGGACGCGCTTGGTGTACGGCGGACACACCATCGCTCTGGCGCTCCACCAGGCCACTCGAGCGATCCCGAACCTGGTGACCGTGGCGGGCTGGCGCCACTGCGATCATGTCGGACCGGTCCGTGAAGGTGACCTGCTGACCTCCACCCTGTCGGTCGAGGCGCTGCATCCGTTCGCCGAGGGCGGGGGGATCGTCGACCTGAGGGTCATCACCTCCGCTCGGGATGCGGACGGTGACGCTCGGTCTCCCGTTCTCGACTGGCTGTTCTGTGCGGTGATGGCTTGATGTCCGGCCCACCTCGGTCGCTCGCCGGCGCGCGCTCCCTCCTCTTCGTCCCAGGCTCCCGGCCCGATCAGGTCGCCCGTGGTGCACGAGTCGTTCCGGCCGACAGACAACGAGCTTCGCTGGGCCGGCCGGGTGCTGTCGGCGGCCACCGAGCAGGGAGTGTCGGTCGTCGACGGCGCCATGATCGATCGCCCGGTCCTGGCCCGTGCCGAGGCGATTCTCGAACGAGCACGCGAGGCGCATCCTTGACGATCTAGAAAATGTCCGGCAATTAGCGTTAGGGTAAGTGAGCGCCCGCGCATGTGCGCTCCGGACGCACGTGGAGTTCGCCTGATTGGTCGGAGATCGCCGTGCTCATTGCAGTCCTCAGGGAAGCCCGTGCCGCGGAGACCCGCGTGGCTGCCACGCCCGCGACGGTGGCCCAACTCCGCAAACTCGGGTACGACGTCGTCGTCGAGGCCGGAGCGGGAGCGAAGTCGAGCTACGCGGACGAGGGGTACGCGGCGGCGGGAGCCGTCATAGAGGGCGGGCAACATCTCGTGGAGGGGGCAGACGTCGTCCTCGGAGTGAACGCTCCCATCTCCTCGCAACTCGACTCGCTCAAGCCGGGGGCGACGGTGGTGGCAATCCTGTCCCCCATGCTCGCACCGGACCTCGTGGACGACTTGGGCCGGCGTCCGATCACGGCCTTGGCGATGGACGCGGTGCCTCGGATCTCCCGTGCGCAGTCGATGGATGTCTTGTCGAGCATGGCCAACGTGGCGGGCTACCGCGCCGTGGTCGAGGCCGCCCATGAGTTCGGCCGGATGTTCACCGGCCAGGTCACGGCTGCGGGCAAGATCCCGCCGGCGCGGGTGTTCGTGGTCGGTGCCGGTGTCGCCGGCCTCGCCGCCGTCGGTGCCGCGAGCGCGATGGGAGCCGTCGTGCGGGCTTTCGACGTCCGGCCGGAGGTTGCCGAGCAGGTCGAGTCGATGGGCGCGGAGTTCGTGAAGCCGGACAACGGGGTCTTCGAGTCTGCTGGATCCTCGGACGGCTACGCCCGAGAGATGACGGCGGAGCAGGAGGCCGCCACTGCGACGATGTACGACGAGGAGGCCCGAGCCGCCGACATCGTCATCACCACCGCGCTGATCCCCGGCCGCCCGGCGCCGAAGCTGATCACCGCAGAGACGATCGCGCAGATGCGGTCCGGCTCGGTGATCGTGGACATGGCCGCCGCGAACGGGGGCAACTCCGCGCTCACGGTCGCCGACGAGCGCACCCTCACGGACGGCGGGGTAACGATCCTCGGCTACACCGACCTCGCCGGCCGGCTGCCCGCCCAGGCGTCCCAGCTCTACGGCACCAACCTGGTCAATCTGATGAAGCTGATGACTCCGGAGAAGGACGGCCGGCTGGTCGTCGACTTCGACGACGTCGTGGTCCGCTCCATGACCGTGGTGAAGGACGGCGAGTCGACCTGGCCGCCGCCGCCCGTGCAGGTTTCGGCCACGCCCGCGGCAGCGCCTGCCGCCAAGCCTGAGCCGAAGGAGCCCAAGCCGGCGCTCACCGCCTGGGGCCGGCTGCTGCTGGTGTCGGCGATCGCGGTTGCCTTGTTCCTGCTGATCGCGGCCTCGCCGCGGCAGCTGCAGCTGAACCTGACCGTCTTCGCACTCGCGATCGTGATCGGCTACTACGTGATCGGGCATGTCCACCACGCGCTGCACACGCCGCTGATGTCGGTGACCAACGCGATCTCCGGGATCATCGTCGTCGGCGCGCTGGTGCAGCTCGGGTTCCACGACACCACCATCACCGTCCTGGCTTCGGTCGCCACGCTTCTGGCCAGCATCAACATCTTCGGCGGCTTCGCGGTCACGCGCCGCATGCTCGGCATGTTCTCCAGGTCCTGAAAGGCCGGCTGACCCATGACCATCGAGACCGCCAGCTACGCGGCGTACGTCGTCTCCGGCCTTCTGTTCATCCTCGCCCTCGCCGGGCTCTCCCGGCACGAGACCGCACGGGTGGGCAACCAGTTCGGCATCCTCGGCATGGCCGTGGCACTGGTCGCCACCATCGCCCTGGTCATCGCGGAGGACCTCGACACCCTGCCGCTCGTCCTGCTGATCGCGGCCGTGATGGCCGGCGCCGCCGTCGGCCTATGGCGTGCCCGAAGGGTCGAGATGACCGGCATGCCCGAGCTGATTGCCCTGCTGCACAGCTTCGTCGGGCTCGCCGCCGTGCTGGTCGGGTGGAACGGATACCTGCACGCCGAGCATGAGCCGGGCGGCCACGCGGCGCACCGGCTCGAGCTGCAGGGTCTGCTCGGCATCCACTCCGCCGAGGTCTTCATCGGCGTCTTCATCGGGGCGGTCACCTTCACCGGCTCGATCGTGGCCTTCCTCAAGCTGTCGGCACGGATAGGCTCCTCGCCCCTGATGCTGCCGGGTAAGAACCTGCTCAACATCGGCGCGCTGTTCGTGTTCACCGCACTCACCGTCTGGTTCGTGATCGACCCGCGGTTCTGGTTGCTCGTCGTGGTCACGGTGGTCGCGCTGCTGCTCGGCTGGCACCTGGTCGCCTCCATCGGTGGCGGCGACATGCCGGTGGTCGTCTCGATGCTGAACAGCTACTCGGGTTGGGCCGCGGCAGCGTCGGGCTTCCTGCTCAACAACCCACTGCTGATCATCACCGGCGCACTGGTGGGGTCCTCCGGTGCATTCCTGAGCTACATCATGTGCAAGGCCATGAACCGGTCCTTCTTGTCGGTAATCGCCGGTGGCTTCGGCATCGAGGCCGGCGCGGGCGACGACAAGGACTACGGCGAGCATCGCGAGATCAACGCCGAGTCCACTGCCGAGCTCCTCTCCGAGTCAAAGACGGTGATCATCACCCCCGGCTACGGCATGGCCGTCGCGCATGCCCAGTACCCCGTGGCCGACCTCACCGCCAAGCTCCGCGCCAGAGGCGTCGACGTCCGCTTCGGCATCCACCCGGTCGCCGGACGCCTGCCGGGCCACATGAACGTGCTGCTCGCCGAGGCGAAGGTCCCCTACGACATAGTGCTCGAGATGGACGAGATCAACCCCGACTTCGTCGACACCGACGTCGTCCTGGTCATCGGCGCGAACGACACCGTCAACCCGGCCGCCGCGGAGGACCCGGCCAGCCCGATCGCCGGAATGCCGGTGCTCGAGGTGTGGAACGCCAAAGGAGGTGGTCGTGTTCAAGCGGTCCATGGCATCGGGTTACGCCGGCGTGCAGAACCCTCTGTTCTTTCGCGAGAACACCGCGATGCTCTTCGGTGACGCGAAGGACCGGGTCGAGGACATCCTCCGATCGCTGTAGGTCTCCGGGCATCACCTGCGGCCCCGACTTTCCTTGACGATCAGCTTAATGTCTGACTAATATGATCGCATGTCATTCGTAGGAGATGGACCGGCGACGGTCCGCCCGATGACGTCACAGGATGCCGACGAATTCGTCCGCTTCGTCGCTCAGGTGCCCGAGGGTGAACGGCGCTTTCTCAAGGAGAATCTCGATGACCCCGAGGCGGCGTTCGCTGGATTCATCAGTGAAACGCATGCCCGGAGGCTCGTGGCGGCGGATGAGGCGGGCCGGATCATCGGCCTGGCGGGCGCGTTCCCGGGCGAGGGGTGGTCGTCGCACGTCGCCGAGATCCGGGTCGTGGTCTCTGCCGCGAGCCGTGGCCGCGGCGTTGGGCGCGATCTAGCCCGCGCAGCCCTGGTGGAAGCGCTTAACCTCGCCTGCACGCATGCCTATGTCGAAGTCGTGGCGGAGCAGGCGGCTCTGGTCGACATGTTCCAGGACTTGGGCTTCGACCCGGAGGCGCTGCTCCCCGATTTCGTACGTGACAGCTCCGGTGAGTTCCACGACCTGATGCTGCTCACGCATCGCACCGATGTGCAGTGGGGCCGAAACCGGCTCCTCGACCTGGAAGGCGTGAGTGCATGACCGGTGGCGAATCCCTCAAGGCTGTCGACCGCTTCATCGACGTCTCGGGGCGCAGCGTCCGGGTGCGTGTGCAGGGCGAAGGTCCGCCGGTGCTGCTCATCAACGGACTCGGCGCGAATCTGTCGATGTGGGCTCCGCTGGTCGGGCAGCTGAAGGGTTTCCAGGTCATCACCTTCGATGCGCCCGGGAGCGGCCGATCCGAGGCGCCTCTCTTCCCCTACCGCCTGTCGCTGATCGCAGATGTCGCGAGCCGGCTGCTCGACGAACTCGGTCATGCGCAGGTCGACGTCCTGGGCTACTCGCTGGGCGGTGCTGTGGCACAGCAGCTAGCACTACAGGACCCGGAACGGGTCCGACGCCTGGTGCTCGTGAGCACCTCGTGTGGGGCAGGCGCGGTCCCGGGAGCCTGGCGAGCGCTGATGGCTGTCATGACTCCGGCTCGGCACTACGCGAAGTCCGGCTACTCGGTGGCCATGAAGGTCATCGACCTGGCGCCGGCGGAGAAGGAGAGCGAGGTCCTCCGGGAGCTGTCGACGACCTGGCACCATGAGGCACCCCCGTCCGTTCGCGGCTATGCCCTGCAGATGACCGCGATGTCGATGTTCAACAGCCTTCCCTGGCTGCACAGGTTGGAGCATCCGACCCTGGTCGTATCAGGCACTGACGACCATCTGATCCCACTGGCGAACGGCGCGATCCTGGCGGCGTACCTGCCGAACGCCCGGCTGAGAGTCGTCGATCGCTGGGGTCACTACCTTCTCCAGGACGCATTCTCCGGAGCCGGAAGGGATATCGCCGAGTTCTTGGGCTCCGACAGCTTTGAGACCACCGCCGCCTGGAGCGAGGCTGTGACGGTCAACCCGACCGACATGGACGACTTCGTGCGGACGGCGCCGAAGAGCGGGCACCCGTTCAGGTACGTGAACACGCTCGTCCGGTTGCTCAACCCGGTGCAGAGGCAGGCGAGCTGACATGCCGCCTGCGAACTCGCCGTTGTGGCGCCGGGCCTTCGACGACGTCGAGCGGCGGGTCGGCAAGCCGCTCGCATCGGTGACCAGCTCGACGGAGTTCCACTCGACCGCCCAACGCATCCGTCGTGCTGGCGGGCTCGTGACGCGGCCCGTTCAGTCCGTCGCCGGGTTCGGTCTGCACCTGGTCGGACTGCCCTCGCCGTCCGAGGTTCGAGAACTGCGCACCCAGTTGGCCGAGGTGCAGCGCGAGCTGTCGGCCATCCGGCGGGAGCAGGTCCAGACCAAGCGAGAGCGGCGGAGCAAGGAATGAACCCCGTGGGTTCTGCGCTGGACGCCGCGCGCGACATCGTCCGGGAGGTCGAGCGCACCCAGCTTCGAGCCAGGAGGGGCATCAAGCTGATCGCCCGGCGGCCACCCCCGCAGACGAGCGCGACGCCCAAGGACGAGGTGTGGTCGCTTGGCAAGACGAAGCTCTGGAGATACCGCTGCGACTCCGTGAGCCAGGGTCCGCCGGTGCTGCTCTTCCTGGGGCTGGTGGGCGACCCCGCGATCTTCGATCTGCATCCCGGTAACTCCTGGGCCGAGCGGCTTGTCGGTGAGGGATTCGACGTCTTCCTCTTCGACTGGGGCCGGCCGGAAGCGGCTGAGGGCGACCACACGCTCGAGACCTACCTCGACGGCTACTTCATCCACGCCGTGGACGCGGTCTGCCGCGTTGCGGGGGCCGACGAAGTCTCCGTCGGTGCCTACTGCATGGGTGCTCTGATGCTGCTCCTCCTGCTCGGAAGTCGTGATGACGTCCCGGTGGGCAACATCGTGCTCTTCGCGCCGCCGTGCGACTACACCCACGCGCCGGGCTTCCTCGATCGCTACCGCGACGGACGGATGAACCCCCAAGACGCCATCGACGCCACCACCGGCCTCGTTCCGGAAGACGCGATGCGCGCCATGTTCCGCCTGTTGCAGCCCACGTCGGACGTTGTGCAGTACGTGACCCTGTGGGAGAACCTGTGGCGCGACGACTACGTCGAGGCCCACCGCGCGGTGAACCACTGGGCCTGGAACCATCGGGCGATGGCGGGGCCCGCGTTCCTCCAGTTGGTCAGCGACTACGTCGTGGCGAACGCGCTCAACGAGGGCTCCGCCCACCTGGGCGGTCGCCCGGTGAGGCTCGAGGCCATTACGCCGCCGGTCCTGATGATCATCGCCGAGCGGGACGAGTTCATCCCACCGGCGAACTCTGAGCCGTTGGAAACGCTCCTGGGATCGGGCGACATCGAGGTGCTGCGAGTGCCGGGCGGTCACGCCGGGGCGCTGATGGGCTCTGCCGCTCGCCGGATCACCATGCCGGGCGTCGTGGACTGGCTCGTGCGGCATTCGTCGTCGACCGAGCCCTCGTGATCGATGGAGGAACGGAGCATGGCTGAGCGGTTGCGGGACGCCGACTCGACGGCGGTCGTGAGCAGGTCACCGGACACGTTGTTCGAGTCGCTGCTGCGGTCGCGGGAGGGAGTCGACCCGGGACGGCGTGCCCTCTCAGGGCTTCGGAACGCCGAGGAGTGGGTGGAGCTGACCTACGGCGAGCTCCTGGCCGACATCGAGACGGTGAGCACGAATCTCTCGACGATGGGACTGAGCGAGGGGGACGTCGTCTGTCTGGTGCTGCCGAACTGGACCGAGGCCGTGATCTACACCTACGCCGCCTCCCGGCTCGGAGCCATCGTCTGCCCGGTCACGACGATCTATCGACAACGCGAGCTCTCCTTCATCCTGGCCCGCACCGAGTGCAAGATGGTCGTCCTCCCTTCGATCTATCGAGGCTTCGACTACGCCGCAATGGTGCACGACATGGCAGGCGATCTGCCGGACCTCGAGGTCATCGTCTCCGTCGGACACACGGCGACGGAGGGGGTCGTGCCGAGCAGTGACATCCTCCTCCGCAAGTCCCAGCATGTGCCGCCCGCGGCGGTATCGGTCGACGACCTCGCCGTACTCGCCTTCACATCGGGGACCACGGGTGAGTCCAAGGGCGTCATGCACTCACACGCCACCATGCATGCCGCGATCGACGACTTCGTCCAACACGCCGGCTTCGGCGCCGGGCTCACCTCCTTGGTCATGTCGCCCTTCGGACACCTGACGGGATTCACCTGGGGCATCCTCATGCCGCTCCGGCACAGCGGTGAGGTCGTCCTGCTCGAGACCTGGGATCCGGACAGGGCCCTCGACCTCTTCGGGGAGTACAACGTGACCTTCACGATGGGCGCGACGCCATTCCTCCGCGATCTGCTCGACGCCGCGGAGCGGCGGGGCGAGGCGGTGTTCCCGGACGTCTTCGTCTGCGGGGGTGCCCCCATCCCGCCGTCGCTCGTCGAGCGAGCCATCCAGAAGCACGACTGCCGCGTGGTGGCGGTGTGGGGGATGAGCGAGTACCCCGTCGGTACGGCTAC
Source organism: uncultured Actinomycetota bacterium (assembly GCA_963767345.1). GTDB lineage: Bacteria > Actinomycetota > Actinomycetes > Propionibacteriales > Nocardioidaceae > Nocardioides. The sequence continues at coordinate 693,085 of CAVYDO010000003.1, read as the reverse complement.
CTCCGTCACCGACGACCCGGAGCTCGCGAGCTCGAGCGACGGTCGGCCGGCCGGCCATGCCCAGGTCCTGGTGGTGAATGAGCAGGGACAGCCGGTGCAGGTCGGAGAGGAGGGCGATGTGATCATCCGGGGGCCGGGTCGCTTTCAGGGCTATTACAAGCGGCCCGATCTCGACGCCGAGAGCATCGATCGATTTGGCTTCCTGGCGACAGGTGATCGCGCCCGGCTCCTCGACGAACGCGGACACATGCGAATCAGTGGTCGCACCAAGGACATCATCATCCGCGGCGGCGAGAACATTCCCGTGGTCGAGATCGAGAACATCCTGTTGACGCATCCAGCGATCAGGGAGGTCGCCCTCATTCCCATCCCGCATGACCGTCTGGGTGAGACAGCCTGCGCCTGCGTGGTGTTGCAGGCAACCGGGGCGGACCTGACGGTCCGGGAGCTCGGTGAGTTCCTGGGTGGGCACGGCGTGGCGAAGCAGTTCTACCCGGAGGCGGTGCGGGTGATGGAGGAACTGCCACGCACGCCTAGCGGGAAGATCCAGAAGTTCGCCCTGCGAGCCCAGGTGCCGCAGGTCTCGAAGGTCTGACGACTCTGATGCAGAGGGTGGCCATGACTCACCTGCTCGCGGACCTCGTTGCGCCCCTGGACGCCCTGTTGCTGGCCGGTGACGATGATCCGACCACCCGGGCGATCATGAGCTCGGCCCTGGTCCTCGAGAGCGCCCCTGACATCGAGCGCTTGGTCGATGCCTTCGAGCGTGCGACCCGCGCCGTTCCCCGCATGCGGCAGCGAGTCGTCGGCCCCGGTTGGGCGCTGGGCCGCGCGAGGTGGGTCCAGGACGCCGCCTTCGACGTGCACGATCATGTGCGCCGAGTGGGGACGCCGGGAGATGGCTCGATGGCGGCCGTCCTGAGGGTGGCCGGCGATTTCGCCACGGTGCCCTTCGACTCCGCGCGTCCGTTGTGGGACGCGACGCTCGTGACGGGGGTGGCCAAGGGGCGGGCGGTGTTGTTGCTGCGCGTGCACCACGCCATCGCGGACGGGGTTCGGGCGTTGCACATGATGGCCAACCTGCTGGATCTCGAGCCGGATCCCGCGAAGGGCGAATTGGGAGCACTCGAGCAGCACGGCTCGGGCTTCACGATGGTCCGCGACCACCTGGTGAAGTCAACGTCGCAGGCCATCGAGGCCGGCCAGCGACGCACCGACTCCCTTGCGCGCGCAGCGTTCGATACCGCGTTGCGGCCGGTCGAGGCCGCGTCGGCAGCGGCGTCGTACGCGCGCTCTGCCGTTCGTACCTACTCGAGCGTTGGAGTTGATCCGTCGCCTCTCCTGCGGTCGCGCAGCCGGGCCCGGGAGTTTGCGACCCTGGAGTTCCCACTCGCGGATGTGCGGGCCGCGGCAAAGGCCGACTCGGCGACCGTCAACGACGTCTTCCTGGCCGGCCTGCTCGGTGGACTGCGCAACTACCACGCGGCCCTCGCTGAGCCCGTGACAGACCTGCCCATCTCCTTTCCGATCGATGTGGCCGGGGACGCGGCTCCGGACAGCGGCAATCACTTCAGCGCCGCCGTGATCGCCGGCCCCAGCTCTGTGGAAGACCCTCGAGCCAGGCTGCGCGCAGTACACGAACTGGTTGCCTCGAGGCGCTCAGAGCCAGGTGTGGATGCCCCACTCCGCCTTGCCCCGATGCTGCACCACGTCCCCTCCTGGCTGGCTGGCAAGGCACTCAATGCCTACGCCCGCAGGGTCGACCTTCAGGCAAGCAATATCGTCGGTCCCGACTGTGCCGTCTACCTGGCAGGCACGAGGGTCGAGCGCTTCTTCGCATTCGGTCCTCTCCCCGGTGTGCCCCTGATGGCCGTCCTGGTCTCCTACGAAGGAACCTGCACGCTGGGTTTCACCATCGACCCGGCGGCGGTGACCCAACCCGATCTCTTCATCACCGGCACACGGCTCTCCTTCGAAGAGCTACTCGGATGCGATAACGCATGACGACCGAGCATCCACTCCTCGACGGTCCCGGGCTCGAGTGCCATCCGATCGGGGTCCCGTGACTCACGAATCCGGCGAGGAGCGGGGATCGTTCTGGAAGATGGCGGACCTGTTCCAGCAGATGGCCGGCCCGTTCGCCCAGCCGAAGGGCTTCGAGGATCTCCCCCTGTGGGGAGCTCGAACACCACTGGATGCGGTCTTCGCCCATGTGCGGTCGACCCTGATCGGGAGGCGGGTGGAGAGCGAGATCCACGGCCACCGGCTCGCCTTCACCCTGGCGGACCTCGACGCCAAGATCGATTCGATGTCAGGAGCGGCCGGCCAGGCTGACGACGTCAAACTCGCTGCCGAGGATGTCGAGTATGCGGGGCTGCACTTCGCGAAGGTGTACGCGGAGCTCGGCAACGTCCACACCCGCATCGCGACTCGGCCGGTGCTCGTGTGCTCCCCGGTCGACCTCACCCTGTCCGTCACGAGCGAGCAGGCCGCCGCGCTGCTGGCGAAGTACGCCACGAGGATCGATGCCACCTGCATCGAGGCGGGACAGGCGCGGATCTGGCTTCGACGGCATGACACCTGGGGTTGGGTGGATCTCGTTCCTGAGGTGGAGGGTGGCCGGGTGGCGCTCCGTCCGGTCGCCGTCGGCCGGCGGAACCGGGTCTGGCGCCTGCCGTGGAGGCTTCCGACCAGGGTCGTGCCAGTGAGTCTCCCGGCAACTGCGCGGATAACACGGGTGTCGGTCGAACCGGGGCAGCTACTTGCCACGATCCGGGTCGACGAATGGCGGGTCGCCTACAGCCAACTCCTGGGTGGGGGCGGTGGGCGGCGATGAGGTGGATCCTCGGCGCGACGGCTGCTTGCGCCGCCCGGCCCGCCCCAACCCGGCCACGGCGAACAGTGCGTTCAGAGCCGGCTCTCCCTTCCCGCCTCACCTGCAAGAGGAGTATCCGATGACCGTTGACCAGCCGCCCCTGACCGCCGCCGACTCGGTGGTACGCGACTTCACCTCATTCGTCACGCAGGTGACCCCCGACGACGTGACGGGAGCGGCGTGGGCCGCGGCGAAGCGCTGTCTCGTCGACGCCGTGGGTTGTGGTCTCGCCGGCGCCCAGACCGACGTCATCGAGGCGCTGCGGGGAATCGCCTCGACAGCCACCAGCTCCCGCCCCGCCACCTTGTTCGGAACCACCATCCAGACGACTCCGGATCTGGCTGCGTTCGTCAACGGATCGTCGATCCGTTGTCTCGACTTCAACGACGACTACTTCGGGACCGACGAGTCGAACGCCCATGGTGACACCGGGCCGCACCCCAGCGACAACCTCGGTGGGGTGCTGGCGGCCGCCCAGATCGCCGGTGCGACGGGAGCCGAGACGCTGCTCGGCATCGTGATCGCCTACGAGGTGTGTGGACAGCTCGTCGACGAGGTCGTGATCCGCGGCAACGGCTGGGACCACCCCATCTTCCACAGCATCGCGACTGCCGCGGCGGCCTCCAGGCTGCTCGGCCTGCCCCAGGAGAAGGTGGCAAACGCGCTGCGTCTGGCCGTGGTGCCCAACATCTGCCTCTACCAGACCCGCGTGGGGTCGATCTCGAACTGGAAGGGTCTGGCCGGCCCCAACGGCAGCCGAAACGGACTGTTCGCCGCCCTCCTGGCCGAGGCAGGCATCACCGGCCCGGAGATGGCCTTCGAGGGTGCCCGCGGCTTCATGCGCCAGCTGGAGCACCAGTTCGCGCTGGGTCCCTTCGGCGGCCCCGATCACCAGTTCCGCGTCGAGAACACCTACTTCAAGCACCTGCCACTGCGCTACGAGATGCAGTTGCCCGTGCAGATGGCCCTGGAGCTGCGCGAGACCGTCGACGCGCTCGACATCGCCTCGATGAGGGTCTACATGGAGAGCAAGTCGGTCGTCGCGCGTGGCGCCGAGCCGGCGCTGTGGAAGCCGCCGAACCGCGAGACCGCGGACCACAGCGGGCCCTATCTGATCGCGGCGTCACTGCTGGACGGCGCGATCACCCACGACACCTTCGAGCCGGAGCGGTTCGAGGCTGCCGATGTCCTTGCCGTGACCGACACGATCGAGTTGATCGAGGACCCGGCGTACTCCGCGAGCTTCCCGTGGCAGATGGCCTGCCGGTTCGAGGTCCGGCTGAAGGACGGGCAGGAGCTGACCCTCGTCGGCGTGAATCCCAAGGGTCACCCGCTGAAGCCGATGACCGACGAGGAGTTCGCGGTCAAGTTCCTAGGCCAGACCGAGTCGTTGCTGGGGGAGCAGCAGGCGACGGAGCTGCTGCACACCCTACGGAGCCTCGAGGCCGAGTCGTCGCTCGACCGAGTCTTCGGGCTGATGGTCCCCGCTACGTCATAGCCGCTCTCGCGGCTACCACCGCCGAAGCGGTCCGATGCCTGCCGGGGAAGGGACCGGACCGCCACCGTTCCCGGTCAGCTCTCCGCGCGGTACCAGTCGATCACGGCGCGGAGTCCCTCGTCGTGGGTGGTCTCCGGGACGAACCCGAGCACCTCCCGCATCCGGTCCTGGCTCACCCGCTGGTAACGGACACGCTCACCGCGCCACTCGATCTGCGACGGGTCGTGCCCGTAGAGCTCGATCAGCCGGGTGCAGAAGGCTTCGGTCGTCACCGGTGCGCCGACCACGTTGATGGGAACGTTGACCTGCTCTGCCGTCAGCGAGGCCACGATCGCCTTGGCGACGTCGTCGACGTACACGAAGGAGTGGATCGAATCCGGGGTCCAGGCGAGCGACGGCGGTTCGCCGGCATCGAGAGCCTGCAGAACGTCCACGGCCAGGGAGGCATTCGAGCCCATACTCGCCCGGGGCCCGTAGATGGGGCCGATCCGCAGGGCCAGGTACGACGGTCCGCCCAGCCCGGAGAAGGCCTCGAGGTAGGCCTCGCTCGCCAGCTTCGTCGCGGCGTACATGTTGATTCCGCGACACACCCACGGCTGCACCTCACTGAAGGGTGCGGCCTCGGGGTCGAGGTAGGGGCCGTACAGGGTGTTGGTGGACCCGAAGACGAATCTCGAGTGCTCATGCTGGGTGGCCAGTGAGAGCAGGTCGTAGGTGGTGCCCACGTTCACGTCGTGGGCGTCCTTGGGCCGGGCCTTGGCCGCCTGCGTCCGGACGGCCGCCAGGTGCGCGATCGCGTCGGCATCCGCCACAACCTCGTCGAGTGCGTCGACGTCGCGCAGATCCATGGCCCGGAACTCCACGTTGGGGAGTTGGGCCAGCTCCTGCGAGCGCGGGTTCTCAACGACGTCGAGAGCGATCACTCGATGGTCGGTCGTGTCCGACAGGAGCTCGACGACCCGGGAGCCGAGGAAGCCCGCCCCCCCGGTGACCAGGACGGTGAGCGGATCGGCGTCGGGTGAGGTGGTGTCTGGCATCTTCATGGTTCCCTTCTGGTTTTCATCGGAGGTGACGGGTGATCGCGGTGACGTCGGCGACGGACTCCAGGTCCCGGACCAGGCCGATCACGGACTCCGCCTGCTCCTGGGACGGGGGTCGGGCGGCAATCGAGGCACCGTCCCGGAACTTCTGGGTCAGCTGGTCCCAGGTGGTCGGTGCTTGCGGACCACCCGGATAGCCGGACCCAACCCTTGTGAGACGGCGTCCGTCGGTGGTCACGATCTCGACGCGGCCCGGCGGAAGGTCCAGCCTCCAGTCGAGTGACTCGTCAAGGACGGGGGCGACCTTTGCGGCCACGCGCCGGACGCGTTCGTCGTGCAGGCCCTCCTCGGTGAAGTGGACGACCTTCACCGTCTGATGGACCGCAGCGAGGGCGACGAGGAACGGCAGGCTGAACTTGGCGTCGACAAGAGTCTCGGGCGCTTGTCGAGCCTCGAGCGGCGTACACATCAGCTGGTGGTAGTCGCCGACGAAGACCCGGAGCTCGGCGATGTCCTCGGGTGCGAGGTGATGTTCGCGCATGAGCTGGATCGTCGCGTGGATGTGGCTGTGCGAGGTCCCGACCGACGGCCAGAGCTTGTAGAGCGTGCCTGCTCCGCGGAAGTCGGTGCCCAGGCCGGAGAGCATCGGCTCTCTGTCGTACCGGCCGCCGAAGTAGGTGTTGAAGACGCCGTTCGGTCCCTCGAACAGATGCTCCACGCCCGTCATGCCGCGTTCGGCCAGGAGGACGGCCGTCACGGCTCCGCGTGCGGAGAAGCCCGCGTAGACGCCGCGGAGGTCGCTGCCCGTGCCCGCGATCACCTCGGCGATGCCGGCAGACTGCTGGCTGGCGATGCCGAGCGCGTGGTGGATGGTCGTGCCGGACATGCCCAGCACTCGTCCCGCGGCTGCCGCGCCGGCGTAGACGCCGGCAACGCTGGAGAGGTTCCAGTCCTTTCGCCAGCCGACGTGGCACCGGATGCGCGCGAAGATGTCCTGCCCAGCCGCGACAGCGGCGATCAGGTCGGCCCCACTGGCGACACCCTTCCTCTCGGCAACGGCCAGGGTTGCCGGTACGACGGAGCTCGCGGCGTGCTGACCCCAGGGCGTCTGGTCGTCGAAGTCCAAACAGTGTGCAAGAGCACCGTTGGCGAACGCCGCACCTGTCGCGGGCACCCTGCTCGCGCGGCCCCAGACGGTGGCTTCACGCCGGCCCCCGTCGTCGTCGACGAGGTCGAGGAGTCCTTGGACCGCTGGCTCGACCCCGCTCGCCGCCAAGGCCACGCCCACGGTGTCGAGAATGCTCATCTTCGCCGCGTCGACAGCCGGCCGGTCGAGGGCATCGAGGGTGACGCACGCAGCCATCTCCGCCATCAGACGTGACACGTCTCGTTGATCCCCAGTCATGTGGCCATCTCTCGGGTCGCGACAGAAACTCTGACCTTCACAATAGGGCTATCGTCTGACAGTATGCGAGATGTGACAGAGACTACTTCGGCCGGCATCGCCTCCGGTCCCGCGTTCGCAAACAAGGTCGCCTTCGTCACCGGTGGATCGAGTGGCATCGGTCGCGAGACGGCACTCGCCTTCGCGCGCGCGGGGGCCGCCGTGACCGTGGTCGACATCGACGAAGCCGGGACGGCCGAAACGGCACGGCAGATCCACGAGTTGGGTGCCAAGGCGCTGGCAGTCACCTGCGACGTAACGCAGGAGGCCGACGTGCACGCTGCTGTGCAGGCCACTGTGGATGAGTTCGGTCGTCTCGATGCGGCGTTCAACAATGCCGGGATAGAGCAACCCGTCGGTCCGCTCGCCGAGCTCAGCGTCGCCGACTTCGATCGCCTGGTGTCGGTCAACCTCAAGGGAGTCTTCGTCTGCATGCACAAGCAGATCCCTGCGATCCTCAAGGGTGGCGGCGGCACGATCGTCAACACCTCGTCGGGTGCCGGGGTGGTCGGCATCGCCGGGCAGTCGGGCTACTGCGCGACGAAGTTCGGCGTCGTCGGCATGACCAAGGCGGTAGCACTCGACTATGCCTCACAAGGCATTCGGATCAACTCCGTCTGCCCCGGCATCATCGAGACACCCATGATGGACCGCTTCTCCGGCGGCACGGACGAAGGCCGCGCACGGGTGATCGCCCAGGAGCCGATCGGCCGAATGGGTCAACCGGAGGAGATCGCCGACGCCGTCCTCTGGCTCTCCTCCGCTGCGTCGTCCTTCGTCGTCGGCCACACTCTGGTCGTCGACGGCGGGCAGACCGTCTGAATCCAACCGGCACCCCCACCCACGGAAGCTCACGGAGGGACAACCACATTGGACACCATCGGGTTCATCGGCGTCGGTGCGATGGGTGCCTCCATCGCGAGTCGCCTGCTGGGGCACGAGCTCCTCGTCAATGACCGCAACCCGGCAGCAACGGATGACCTGGTGTCCCAGGGCGCCCGGTTCGCGACGTTGGAGGAGATCGCGGACAAGTGCCGGACGGTCTTCCTCTGCCTGCCGGGTCCGCCCCAGGTGATCGGGCTGCTGCTCGGTCCTGACGGGCTGGCGGCCAAGCTGGCCCGGGGGGCCATCATCGTCGACACGACGACGGGAACTCCGGCGGCGGATGCCGAGATCGTGGAGGCACTACGCGAGCGCGACATCGGTTACGTCGACGCCCCGATCGCGGGCGGCGTACGGCGCGCACAGGAAGGCACGGCCCTGCTGATGGTCGGGGCGGATCCCGACACGTTCGCACAGGTGCAGCCACTGCTGAACGACGTGACCAGCGAGGTCGTACACGTCGGCCCGGTCGGGTCGGGCCACGCCATGAAGCTGGTCAACAACCTGCTGAATGCGTGCAATCGGTTCGCGGCAATGGAAGTCATCCGTCTCGGGGTGGCAGCCGGGGTCACCCAAGACGTCGTCGTCGAGGTCATCAACAAGGGCAGTGGCCGCAACTACACGACCGAGAACACCTACCCACTCCTTCTGTCCGGCGGCACGTACAAGCCGCAGGGCTTCGCGCTCGATCTCATGCTCAAGGACATCCGACAGGCCAACGAGCTCGCTGCATCGCTGGGACACGAGACGCCGATCGGCACGCTCGCGCAGCAGTTCGCGCAGAGGGCGATCGATCGCTTCGGGCCGAAGGCCGACCAGAGCCAGATGATGGCGGAGTGGTACGCCGACGAAGACCGTGCAGATGCCTGATCGAACTCCTCAGTCTGAGAAGGATGGGACGCCGTGGATCTGAACCTGGGCGGCAAGACCGCGCTCATCTCCGGTGCAAGCGCGGGCATCGGCCGCGTCACGACCAAGACACTCGCACGCGAGGGCGTGCAGACGATCGTGGTTGCACGCAACGCGGCAGCGCTCGAGGAGCTAGCTGACGAGGTTGGGGCGGAGGGCCTTCCGCCGCCGTTCATCATCGTCGACGACCTGCTCGACGGCGGCTCGTTCGATCGCGTCGTCGCCAAGGTCATGGCCGAGTTCGGAGGCGTGGACATCGTGATCAACAATCTCGGCCAGGCGCGGCCGTTCGACCTGGACACCACGGAGGAGGAGTGGAGCGAAGCGTTCCGCTTGAACTTCGACACCCCTCGCCGGCTGACCACGCCCTTCATCCCCGGAATGCGTAAGAGGGGATTCGGACGCGTCCTGTGCATGACGGCAACCTCTGAGCCCACGCATGTCAGCGGTTCGCTGACCTCCAAGGCGGCGGTGCTGATCTGGGCGAAGGGCCTCTCGCGCATGGTCATGAAGGACGGCATCACCGTGAACTGCGTCTCCCCGGGCTACCTGATGACCGAGCAGATCAAGAACAACTTCATCCCCCAGTTCGTCCCGACCGAGCAGGAGCAGCAGGAGTGGCTCGACAAGGAGATCCCCGCTGGCCGCTTTGGCGACCCCGCCGATGCGGCCAACCTGCTCACCTTCCTGTGCTCCCCGCTCGCGGGCTACATCTCCGGCCAGCGGGTCTACGTCGACGGTGGTTGGAACCGGCACGTGTAGCAGCGGCCGCGCCGTACAAGTCAAGACATCACCTCCGAGAAGGGCCTCCCCGATGAGCAACAAGTATCCCCTGAGCAAGCAGGACTCGTTCGTGTCCAACCTCGATCGACTGCGGGAGACCGCCCCGGATGTGGCGACGGCCTTCCGTCAGCTCCGGGTTGCCGCGGACGGCTACGGAACCCTGGACGCCAAGCAGCGCGAGCTGACCCTCCTGACCGGCTTCGCGGCAACCAAGAACGAGGGCGGTTTCCGCGTGCACTGCACGCGCGCGGTCGACGCCGGCGCGACCCTCGCCGAGATCGAGCAGATCGTGATCCTGCTGCTCGGGACCAGTCTCGGTCTCGCACCGGCGGTCGAGGCGATCGAGTGGGCGCACGACGAGCTGCTCTGACCGGCATGTTGAGCCTGACCAAGTGGAACCCAGTAAGGAGAGCGACGAGGCCATGAACCCCACGTACGACTTCACCGGGCAGGTCGCCCTGGTGACGGGAGCAAGCCAGGGAATGGGCCTGGCCACGGTCGAGGCGTTCGCCGAGTCCGGCGCAGCCGTCCTACTCGCCGACGTCAAGGCCGAGCAACTCGAAGAGGTCACCGCTGAGCTGTCGGCCAAGGGCCACCAGGTCCTGGGTCAGGTGTGTGACGTCACCGACGAGTCACAGGTCGCCGCAGCTGTCCAGGCGGCTGTGCGCGAGTTCGGCCGGCTTGACTTCGCGTTCAACAACGCCGGAATCCAGATCCCTGCAACGGACGCCGCGGACGAGGCAGCGGAGGTCTTCGACAAGGTCACCGCGATCAACCTGAAGGGCGTCTGGGCCTGCATGAAGCACGAGCTGTTCCAGATGCGTCAGCAGGGCAGCGGCGCCATCGTCAACTGCTCCTCGCTGGGTGGGCTGGTGGGCAACCCGGGACGGGCCAGCTACCACGCCACCAAGCACGGCGTCCTGGGACTCACGAGCAGCGCAGCGCTCGAGTACGCCCCCCGAGGCATACGCATCAACGCCGTGTGCCCGGGCACGATCGCCACACCGATGGTTACGGACATGATCGACAGCGGCGACCTGGACGAGAAGGACGTCGTTGCTCTCGCTCCCATCAACCGCCTGGGCCTGCCCGAGGAGATTGCCTCCGCGGTGCTCTGGCTGTGCAGTCCGGGGGCGCGCTACGTCGTTGGGGTCGCCCTGCCGGTCGACGGGGGTTATGTCGCTCGCTGACGAGGTTGAACTATCTTACTATTGACTGACTATTACCATTCTGTCATTCTCAATTGGCGGGAGGCAGGGGGCGCGGATAGGCCGTCCATCGTGATTTCGCTGGCGCCCGTTCGCAAGCGTTGACAGGAAAGGGGAGCACCTTGCCAGACCTCAAGGACAAGAACGTCCTCATCACCGGGGCGCTGGGCACCATCGGCCAGGCGTTGGTCGCGCGCTATCTCGAGGAGGGTGCGAACGTCATCGCCCTGGACCGACCGGACGCGCCCGGTGCTCGGGAGACCCTCGACGGGATCGGCTCGGGCGTGCGCTACTTCGGCTGCGACCTCAACGACCTTGCGGAGCTGGAGCGCTCGGCAGCGGCCCTGGCCGACGAGGTGGGCGGCATCGACGTGCTTGTGAACAACGCTGCTCTTGTCTTCCTGAAGCCTCACGAGGAGGTGAGCATCCAGGAGTACGAGGACCAGATCCGGATCAACTCCTCCGCGGTCTTCGTCCTCTCGCGAGTGTGCTCGAAGCACATGAAGGAGAAGCGTTACGGCAAGATCGTCAACATCACCTCGCTGACGCTGACGGGTCGCTGGGCGGGCTACGTTCCCTACATCGCCTCGAAGGGCGCGATGTACGGCCTCGTCAAGGGCATGGCTCGCGAGCTCGGCGAGCACCTCATCAACGTCAACGGCGTCTCGCCGGGCGCAGTGCTCTCGGAGGCCGAGTTCCGTGACCGGGGCGACACCCGCGAGGAGTACCACCAGTGGGTCCTCGAGAACCAGAGCATGAAGCGCCGGATCGAGCCCGTCGACATCGCCAACCTCTCGGTGTTCTTGTCGACGTCCCAGTCGGACATGATCACCGGCCAGGACATCCAGGTCGACGGCGGGATGTGATCCCGGCGGTTCACGATCTTCCTTTCGAAGCGAGCGGTCCCAGAACAGGAGCAAGACATGGCCAACATCATCATCGTCGGAGTGGATGGGGGCGAGCCATCCCTTCGGGCCGCGCGCCGCGCGGCTGAGCTCGCGTCGCACTTGGGAGCGACCCTGCATGTGGTGACAGCAGAGGACAAGGGCACGGTCGAGGAATTTCCCGAGCGGCCCGGCGCGACTCTCCTCACCTCGGGCGAGCTCGCAGAGGCCGTCGCGGCGGACGCGGCTCGGGACCTCGGCGACCTCCTCGACAACGTCACAAGCGCGGTCGTGTCCGGAAAGCCCGCGTCGGCCCTTGTCGACGAGGCAGAGCGCCTCGAGGCCAGTCTGATCGTCGTCGGCAACCGGCGGGTCCAGGGCATCGGTCGCATGCTCGGGAACGTTGCCGGCGGGGTAGCTGCTCATGCCCCCTGCGATGTCTACATCGTCAAGACCATCTGACCCGAAGCCGGTCTCACCTCCCTCACGAACCACATCGCCAGGGGCTGCCGGGTCCGTGCCACGATGAAGCGGTGAGCGACGCGACGTACGCCGCGAAGGGCAAGGCCTTCGAGCGGGATATGAACTACATCCCCGACCGGATCACCAAGGTGCCGGGTCGGAGCCAGGACCCCTTCCCTCACGACAAGACCGCGTCCGCCCGAGGGGCCGGCGGTGAGGTCGACGTGCCGACGTGGCCGGTCGAGCCCGGCCGCTACCGGCTGATCGCGGCCAAGGCCTGCCCGTGGGCCAGTCGGGCCATCGTCGAACGCAACCTGCTCGGCCTGCACGACGTCATCTCGCTCGGCCTGGCCGGTCCGACCCACGACGAGCGCAGTTGGGCCTTCGACCTCGACCCCGGCGGCGTCGACCCGGTGCTCGGCATCGCGCGGCTGCAGCAGGCCTACTTCAAGCGGTACCCCGACTACCCGCGCGGCATCACGGTGCCGGCGGTCGTCGACATCCCGACCGGCGAGGTGGTCACCAACGACTTCCCGTGGATCACCCACGACCTCTTCTTCGAGTGGCGCGACTACCACCGATCCGACGCCCCCGACCTGTGGCCGGACGCGGTGCGGGAGGAGATGGAGGAGGTGATGCGCCGGATCTTCACCGAGGTCAACAACGGCGTCTACCGCTGTGGGCTCGCCGGTTCGCAGGAGGCGTACGACGCGGCCTACGAGCGGCTCTGGTCCGCCCTCGACTGGCTCGAGGAGCGGCTCTCGACGCGACGGTTCCTCATGGGTGAGGCGATCACCGAGGCCGACGTACGCCTCTTCACGACGCTCGTGCGCTTCGACCCCGTCTATCACGGCCACTTCAAGTGCAACCGGCAGAAGCTCGTCGAGCTGCCCAACCTGTGGGGCTACGCCCGCGACCTCTACCAGACGCCCGGCTTCGGCGAGACCGTCGACTTCGACCAGATCAAGCGGCACTACTACGTCGTGCAGACCGACGTGAACCCCAGCGGCATCGTGCCCCTCGGCCCCGACCTGTCCGGCTGGACGTCGCCCCACGGCCGCTGATCGGCGTCAGCGGAGGGCGTCGAGCACGACGGGGCGGTCCTGCTTGGTCCAGCCGAGGCGTACGCCGTACAGCGCGCGGCTCGGGAGCAGGTGCCCGTCGCGCGGACGGGAGAAGTCGCCGGGGCATGCCTGGCCGCTCCGGTGGCACACCCAGCCGTGGAAGAAGAGCTGGGTGTCCGAGGTCTCGACGCGCTCGACCGACGGGTCACGCAGGACGACGTCGGCGCCGCCGGGACCGCACACCTCCGTGCTCGCCCGGTCGAGCAGGGTGGTCGATGACGAGGGGAACCGAGCCAGGCTCCGTGAGCGGCGGTACGTCGTCCGGTAGCCGCAGCCGGTGTAGCCGCCCTCGGAGGCGAACATCACGAAGCGCTTGCCGCGCTGCACCATCGCGGGGTTCTCGACGGTGTGCGCCGTGCGCAGGATCTCGATGCTCGGCCCGGCCGCGTGCTGTCCGTCGGGGGTGAGCGGGAGCGATCGGATCGTCGCTGGCCGGCCCTGGGTCTTGTAGAGGAGGAAGAGCCTGCCGTTGCGCGTCTCGAAGGCGGAAGGGTCGATGACTCCGGAGACCGGCTGGTCGACCGTGCGGTCGACGAGCTGGTCCTCCGCGGGTACGCCGTACGGCCGGGGAGGGCAGACCAGCGGGGTCTCGGACACGGGGTAGAACGCGCCGGTCGGCGACTCGCCGAGGTACGCGGTGATGCAGCGGGCGTCGGGGGCGAGCCCGGCGATCGGGGCCGAGGAGTAGAGCACCCAGCCGTAGTCGGTCTCGAAGACGTCCGGACCCCACTGGTCACCGGGCGTCACCCAGAGCGGGTTCTGGGCCGGCGCCGGGGGCAGGGGACGCCAGGTCGCTCGTGCGCCCCTTGCCTGCAGCCGCGGCAGCAGCGGGCCGGTGCCGGTCACCACGTAGCGGGTGCGCCCTCCGTCGTCGTACGTCGTGACCGCGGGGTCCGCGATGTTCGTCGTCCACACCAGGGGTCGAGGTCGGGCCTCGGTCGGTGCCGGCGCGACGAGGGCCGCCTCGGCCGGCGCGGGCGCGACGAGGGCGGTCGCCAGGAGCAGGGCCAGGGACAGGGTGGAGTGACGCACACTCAGTCGGACGCGCTCGCCGTGGGGGTTTGTTCGGACCCGAGCTCGCTCGGCTGGCTGGTGGCACCCTCCGGCGTCGAGCCCTGCGGGCTGAACACGGCGAGACCGAGGTAGAGCGTGAGGCCGCCGTACTCGTTGACGTCGGTCGGGGCGGCGCCGGAGGACGGCGTGACGTCCTGGCCGGTGCGGGCGTCGAGCACGACGCCGGTGCCGTCGTCGAGGTTGCCGAAGAGCAGGCCGTCCTTGACCTCGGTGACGTGGGGCGCGAAGCGCCTGCCCGTCGGCAGCTCCCACGACGGACGGTTCTTGGTGAGGTGCCAGCCGACGAGGGTGCCGTCGCCGACGGAGCAGGCCGCGATCCACCGGTTGGCCGGGCTGCAGGTGAAGACGGAGGTGCCGACCGTTCGCGGCTTGCTGGGCTTGACGGCCCTGCCGGTGCGCAGGGAGAACCGGGCGACCTGGGAGACGTTGTGGAGACCGTCGGTGGTGGCGACGGTGATGGTGCCGCCCCGTACGCCGACCAGCGCGGCGGAGGTGAGGTACTCGGCGATCGTGAAGCGCCGCTTGCCACTGCCCGGCCTGACCGCGAAGAGGTCGCCGGGCCGGTCGGTGTTGGCGGTCGAGACCAGGATCGCCTCGTCGCCGGCCCACAGCACGGCGGCGTCGCGCAGACGCCAGGCCAGGTCGTCCACGCGTGAGTCGGCGCCGCCGAGGTCGAGCGCGAGTGACGTGGGGGGAGCTGTCTCCTGGCCGGCCTGTCCCGGCGGTGAGATCGAGTTGACGAGGACGGTGTCGCCGACGACGCCGGCGATCTGCCCGTACGCCGCCTGCGACCCGCCCTTGCCGCTCTGCCTCAGGTTGCCGGAGGCGGTCGCCTCCACCTCGCCCGAGGCGAGGTCGATGCGAGCCACGTGGTAGGTGTCGGAGCCGATCTCGGTGCCGCTCCCGGGAGCACTCTCGATGGCGAGGGTGTAGGCGCGGCCGGCGTCCTGCTCGACGCGCAGATCGACGTACTGGCCGCCCTCGGGCTCGGCCCGCCACGCCTCGCCCAGGTCGGGGAAGGAGCGGGTGAGCAGCGTGGTCGCGGTGGCCGTCAGCACCTGACCGGGTGGCATGGCCGCGTCGACCACGCCCTCCTCCGGGAAGGCCAGCTCCCGCGACTTGTCGAAGGAGCGGGCCACGCCGCCGGGCGCCGGCTCGTACGTCACCGGGCTCGGCGACGGCGAGGCGCCGGCCGCCGCCGGACGGGCCGGTGGCTCGGACTCCGCATCGTCGCTCGTGCAGCCGCCCGCAGCGAGCGCGAGGACGACCGAGCAGGCGGGAACCGCGAGCGACCTGAGTCGGTGGTGGGCCCTGGTCATCGCGTCCCTCTCGGCGGCTGGCGGAGGGCCAGCCTACGAGGCGCAGCAGAGCTCGCCGGCCCGCCGGTCCGATTGGATCGGCGGCCCGTCGGGCCGGTAGGTTGTGCGCATCCCACCTGTGGTGCCGGTCACACACTACGAGGCATCCATGGCGCGCGGCGTGGAGACCCCATCGCCGCCGGTGCAGACAAGGAGTGCATGGTGTCCCCAACTCATGGATTCGGCCCGGATCTCGCCGAGGTCTTCGGCCCGGCACAGCTCGACGGCGGGGCCGATCTGATCCAGCTCCTGACCCCGGAGGGCGAGCGGATCCACCACCCTGACTTCGACATGAACTTCACCGCCGACCAGCTGCGCGGCTTCTACCGCGACATGGTCCTGACCCGGCGCATCGACGTCGAGGCGACCGCCCTCCAGCGACACGGCGAGCTCGGCATCTGGGCCCAGCTGCTCGGCCAGGAGGCGGCGCAGATCGGTGCCGGTCGTGCCCTGATGCCACAGGACTTCGTCTTCCCGACCTACCGCGAGCACGGTGTCGCCTACTGCCGTGGCGTCGACCCGCTCGACCTGCTCGGGCTCTTCCGGGGTGTCGACCAGGGCGGCTGGGACCCCAACAGCAAGAACTTCGGCCTCTACACGATCGTCATCGGCGCGCAGACGCTGCACGCCACCGGCTACGCGATGGGCATCCAGCGCGACGGCGCGGTCGGCACCGGCGACCCGGAGCGCGACGCGGCGGTCCTCGCCCACTTCGGCGACGGGGCCTCATCGCAGGGCGACGTCAACGAGGCCTTCATCTTCGCGGCGTCCTACAACGCGCCGGTCGTCTTCTTCTGCCAGAACAACCAGTGGGCGATCTCCGAGCCGATCGAGCGGCAGAGCCGCATCCCGCTCTACCAGCGGGCGCTCGGCTTCGGGTTCCCCGGTCTGCGCGTCGACGGCAACGACGTGCTGGCGACGTACGCCGTGACCCGAGCGGCCCTGCAGCGCGCCCGCGACGGCCAGGGCCCGACCTTCGTCGAGGCCTACACCTACCGGATGGGCGCCCACACCACGACCGACGACCCGACCCGCTACCGGCTCTCCGACGACGTCGAGAAGTGGAAGCTGCGCGACCCGATCGCTCGCGTCGAGGTCTACCTCAAGCGCAACGGGCTGGCCGACGACGACTTCTTCGCCGTCCTGCTGGCCGAGGCCGACCAGCTGGGTGAGCAGCTCCGCGCCGGCTGCAGGGCGCTGCCCGACCCGGAGCCGCTGGGGATCTTCGACCATGTCTACAGCGAGCAGACCGAGGAGCTGGCCGCCCAGCGAGACGGCTACGCCGCCTACCTCGCCTCCTTCGAGGGGGCCCGGCGATGAGCGCCAAGGACCAGAGGGTGACCCTGGCCAAGGCCCTCAACTTCGGCCTGCGCAAGGCGATGGAGGCCGACGACAAGGTGCTCCTGATGGGTGAGGACGTCGGCAAGCTCGGCGGCGTCTTCCGCATCACCGACGGCCTGCAGAAGGACTTCGGCGAGGACCGCGTCATCGACTCCCCGCTCGCGGAGTCCGGCATCGTCGGCACGGCTGTCGGCATGGCGATGCGTGGCTACCGGCCGGTGGTCGAGATCCAGTTCGACGGGTTCGTCTACCCGGCGTACGACCAGATCGTCTGCCAGGTCGCGAAGATCCAGTTCCGCAGCCAGGGCAAGCTCAAGATGCCGATGGTCATCCGGATCCCCTTCGGCGGCGGCATCGGCGCGGTCGAGCACCACTCCGAGTCACCGGAGGCGCAGTTCGCGCACACCCCCGGCCTCAAGGTCGTCGCCTGCTCCAACCCGGTCGACGGCTACTGGATGATCCAGCAGGCCATCGCCTCCGACGACCCGGTGATCTTCCTCGAGCCCAAGCGGCAGTACCACGCCGACAAGGCGGAGCTCGACGAGTCCGTGACCCTGGCCGACGTCGCGCCGCTCTTCACCTCGAAGGTCGTGCGGCCGGGCCGCGACGCCACGCTGCTGGCCTACGGGCCGACGGTCAAGACCTGCCTCAAGGCCGCCCAGGCCGCGGAGAGCGAGGGCCGGTCGCTCGAGGTCATCGACCTGCGCACCCTGTCGCCGCTCGACATGCGGCCCGTCTACGACTCCGTACGCCGCACCGGCCGCGCGATCACCGTGCACGAGGCCCACGTCAACCTCGGCATGGGCGCCGAGGTGGCCGCCCGCATCACCGAGGAGTGCTTCTACTCCCTGGAGGCGCCGGTGCTCCGCGTCGGCGCGTTCGACACGCCCTACCCCCCGTCCCGGATCGAGGAGGACTACCTCCCCGATCTCGACCGCGTGCTCGACGCCGTCGACCGTTCCCTTGAATACTGACCGTTCTTCGCTGGTCGAGGAGCCGCGAGGTACGAGCGGCGTCTCGAGACCCTCTAGATGATTGATTCCCGGGTTCAGTGGTCGTAGGCAGTCAATGAGCGATGGGTGGTGAGGCCGAGTGCGTCGTTGTGCCAGATCGCTGCGGTCAGCGCCAGGACCCGTTGGGCTATGCGGGTGCAGACTCCGGCTGGGGTCCTGCCGCGGTGGTGCTCTAGGTCGAGTTGTCCCTTGAGCGTGGCGTTAACGGACTCGATGATCTGGCGCAGTGGTTTGAAGAACTCCCTGCCGGCACGGGGCTTCTCGCCCTTGCGTGCCTTGCGGAGCAGGTCGATCCCGGCGTGATCGAGCCCTGCTTCGAACTCACGGCCGTAGTAGGCCTTGTCGGCGATCACGATCTGCCGGCCGGGCCGCGCCAGGCCGGGTGTGGCAGCCAGGATCGCCTCGAGAGCCTCGCGTTCGTCGGCCTTGGCTCCGGTCAGGGCCCATCCCACGGGCAGCCCGTCCAGGGTGCAGACCAGGTGGAGACGCAGTCCCCAGAAGAACCGGCTGTGGGAGGCGCAGTAGCCGTACTCGGCCCACCCGGCCAGGTCCGAGCGCTTCACGGTCTCTCGCGAGCGTGCGCATTCCACGGGTGTGGAGTCGACGACCCAGACGTCGTCGGTGACGGTGCTGGTCTGGCGAGCGAGCTCGCCGATCAACCAGACCATCGTGTTCGACAGCTTGCGCAACCGCTTGTTGTAGCCCGGCTGCAACGGCATTGTCGGGAACATGCCGAGCAGACGGGTATGGGCGTAGCGCAGCCAGCGGGACTCGCTGGTGTAGCCCAGCAGGGCCTGCATCACCGCCAGGGTGAGCATCTCGGCGTCGCTGGTCGCCGGTTCGAAGGAGCCCTTCGGCCGGTGCGGGACACGCTCGGGATGAGCGCGGAGCAGATCGTCGGTGGTCACATAGAGTGCAGTCGCGAGGGTGTCCAGATCGGTGTCCACGAGGCCTCCAGAGCTTCGGTTGGGTTAGCAACACCGACTCTTAGGCACCCTCGCACCAATTCACACGCGCCACACCAGTCACATCCCCGGGAATCAATCATCTAGGAGCCACTGAATGCCCGAGTATCTGCTGCCCGACGTCGGTGAGGGCCTCACCGAGGCCGAGATCGTGTGGTGGAAGGTCAAGGTCGGCGACGTCATCGCCGTCAACGACATCGTCGTCGAGATCGAGACGGCCAAGTCCCTGGTCGAGCTGCCGTCACCGTACGCCGGCACCGTCACCGGCCTCCTGGTGCCCGAGGGGGAGACGGTCGACGTCGGCACTCCCATCATCGCCATCGGAGAGCCCGGCGAGGTGGCCACACCGTCGGGGGTCGAGCCGGGCGACGAAGGAGCCCGTGTCGAGACCACGCCGATGACCATCGACCTCTCCAATCCCGCCGCCTCGGGTGGCGGCGAGGGCGAGTCCCTCGTCGGGCGGATGAAGGCGGAGCGAGGCCCGACCCGACGAGCCCGGAAGAAGCCCGACCCTCGGATCAAGGGTGGCCTCGAGGTGGCCGGCGAGATCGCCGCACGGGCCGACGTGCACGACGTCTACAACGCCGGCGCACCCCAGCAGCACGAGGTCGTGGAGCGGATCGTGTCGACGGTCCTCACCGGTGCCGAGCGAGAAGCCGAGGCGGCGCGGCCTCCGCCGGTCGAGGAGTTCGCGAGGGACGAGCGAACGTCTCGAGACCAGGAGGTGCGGGCGCTCGCCAAGCCGCCGGTGCGCAAGCTGGCCAGGAATCTGGGCGTGGACCTGGCCTCCGTCGTGGGGTCTGGTGCGGGCGGCGTCGTCACGAGGGCCGACGTGGAGGCGGCGGGAAGTGGTCTCGACACGGGCTCGCTGCGCTCGCCCGGCTCGACCACCGAGACGGTCGCTGGCGCTCGCGGCTCGACCACCGGCTCGCTCGCCGGTCGAGCCGGCGTGAGGGACGAACGCCGTGTCGAGACCATTGGTGTCCGCGAGCGGCGGGAGCCGATCAAGGGCGTGCGCAAGATGATGGCCTCGGCGATGGTCGAGTCCGCGTTCACGGCGCCGCACGTCACCGAGTGGATCACCGTCGACGCGACGCGCACGATGGAGTTCGTCGACCGGCTCAGGAAGCGTCGCGAGTTCCGCGATCTCAAGGTCAGCCCGCTGCTGATCCTGGCCCGCGCGGTCATCCTCGCGATGCGGCGTACGCCGGAGGTCAACTCGACCTGGGACGAGGCGGCCCAGGAGGTCGTCTTCAAGGGCTACGTCAACCTCGGCATCGCGGCCGCGACGCCTCGTGGCCTCGTCGTACCCAACGTCAAGGACGCCGACGGACTCTCGTTGGTGGAGCTCGCCGCGGCGCTCGGGGAGCTCACGGCGACGGCGCGCGACGGCAGGACCCAGCCCGCGGAGATGAGCGGCGGCTCGTTCACCATCACCAACGTCGGCGTCTTCGGAGTCGACGCCGGCACGCCGATCATCAACCCGGGTGAGTCCGCGATCATCTGCTTCGGTGCGATCCGCAAGCAGCCCTGGGTGGTGAGTGGCGGCGAGGGCGACGAGATCGCGATCCGCCACATCACCACGCTCGCGCTGTCCTTCGACCACCGGCACATCGACGGCGAGAAGGGCTCCCGCTTCCTCGCCGACGTCGCCGGCATCCTCGAGGACCCCGCCTCCGCACTGCTGTTCTGAGGTGACCCAGGGCCGAGTCTCCCCCGGCCCGGTCGGACGACGGTGGCGGCAACCCCCGTGGCCGCCGCCACCGCCTGGTCTTCGGGGCTCGTCTCGGGTCAGGGCCTCCCGGCCAGATGTCCGTCTGCCGGGGCGGCCTGCGCGTCCGTCGGGCTCGCCGTGCGGCTCTCGGTCTCGAGCTGGCCGAGCCAGCCCTCCCAGCGCCGCCGCATCGGGCCGACGAGACCGCCACCGACGCCGACGACCAGGATGCCTCCGACGGTCGCGAGGACCGCGACGAGCACCGGCATGGTGACCGAGAGGCCGATGCCCATCTGGTTGAGCGCGGCGATGACCCCGAGCGCGACGATGAACCCGTGCACGATCCTGGTCAGCAGGGCGCCGTAGGACAGGCCGCTCAATGCGGGGCCGAGGAGGTCGCGGACCGCGTTGGCCACGGCGGCGACGATGATCACGATCACGATCGCGACCAGGGCGCGCGGTAGCCAGGCGATGATGTCGTTGACGATCAGGCTCACCGGGTTCTGGCTGCCGAACGCCGTCAGCGCGAGCTGCAGCACGATCAGCAGGACGAAGTAGTAGGCGAGCTTGGTGATCAGCCGCACCGGGTCGAGGGACGCCGAGCGGAGCATGTCGGAGGCTCCTGCCTTGTCGAGCAGCTTGGCGAAGCCGACCTTCTGCAGCAGCACGCCGAGGAACCTCGCCACGGCCTTGGCGATGAGCCATCCGATGAACAGGACGACCAGGAACACCAGCAGCTTGGGTATGAACCGCAGCACCGAGCTCAGGGTGTCGGTGAAGCTGCTCTCCCAGTCGATTACCAGTGGGTGGTTGGTTGTGAGCATTGGTTTCCTCCCGAACGGAGATTCGCTCGGAGCCGGAGGGTCCGACTCCCGCCACTCATGAGGCCTCGGAGGTGGCGCGTCTCTCGGGTGAGACGTCGGCGGGGTCCGTCGATGACGCCGGTGAGCGGACCGGATGCCCGATCGCAGGTCAGAGGCGAGGCATCCGGTCGCGTGATCGGGTCTCTAGGATCCTGATGTGGCGGGCCGCGACGGACAGCGCGACGGGACATCTCCGGGTGCCCGGGTGCGCCGGACCACTCGCGAGTTCTTCGCCCTCGACGACGACTGGGAGCGGCCGACGCCCCGGGTCGGCTGGGCGGACCTGTTCCTGGCCGGGTTCCTGGCCGTGCTGGGTGTCGTGATGCTCGAGCTGATCCGTAGTGTCGGCGGGTTCGTCGACGTGGACGATCCGGCGTGGGCGCAGCGGGTGGCGGTCGTGTCGGGGGCAGCGATGCTCTGCTGGCGGCGGCGCTTCCCGCTCATGGTCGGGGCGCTGTCCGCCGGCCATATGTTCGTGGTCGGGTTGCTGATGCCGGGCGTGATGGGTCAGCTGCCGCTGCAGATCTGCTATTTCGTTGCTCTGCTCTCGGCGGTGGCGTGGGCACGCCATCGCCGCGCCGCGCTCGTCGTGGCCAGCGGGATCGTCCTGTTCATGCTGGTGTGGGTGGCCTGGCAGTTTGCGAACAGCTCGGCCGCCCAGCGGTACGTCGACGCGGCCAGCGGCGGACCCGGCGAGCTGACGAGCCGCGAGGGCTGGTTCGCGCCGATCCCGTCGGCGGTGGCCATCGCGTTCGTCGTCAACACCCTGTACTTCGTCGGAGCCGTGATCGGCGGCCAGGTCGCCTGGCGCGGAGCCCGGCAGCGCGCTCGCCTCCAGGAGCAGGCGAGAACGATCGAGGCCCAGGCCGACGACCTGCGCCGCCGGGCCGTCGTCGACGAGCGGCTGCGGATCGCACGTGAGCTCCACGACGTCGTCGGCCACCACGTCTCGGTTATCGGCATCCAGGCGGCGGGTGCCAGGAAGGTGATCGAGCACGACCGGGAACAGGCCGCCGAGGCGCTGACCCGCATCGAGGAGGCCTCCCGCGAGGGCGTCTCAGAGATGCGCCACCTGCTCGGCACCTTGCGCGACCCCGAGGTCTCACCCGACCCCGGCACTCCGGCGACCCGGGACCCCGGGCAGGACATCTCGGACCTCCCGGGCCTCGCCGAGGAGCGGAGCAGGACCGGGCTGCCGACGACGTACACGCTCGTCGAGCAGACACCCGGTGCCGCCGGCGCCGTCGGCGCCTCGGTCGGTCGGTCCGTCTACCGGATCGCGCAGGAGGCGCTCGCGAACACGGCGAAGCACTCCACCGCCACCAGTGCGAGCCTCGTCCTACGCGTCCGGCCCCGGCAGTACGTCGAGCTCGAGGTGCTCGACGACGGCCGGCCGAGGGCCGCGTCCCTGGAGAGCTCCGGACTGGGACAGCTGGGCATCAGGGAGCGCGTCGCCTCCCACAACGGCGTCGTCGAGATCGGCCCGCGGGTCACCGGCGGCTACCGGGTGCGGGTGCGGATCCCGCTGGGAGTCGGCCGGACGGGGGGATCGCATGCCTGAGGCGCTGCGCGTGCTGCTGGTCGACGACCAGCATCTCGTCCGCTCCGGCTTCCGGATGATCCTGACCGGAGAGCCCGACATCGAGGTGGTCGGCGAAGCGGCGAGCGGCCAGGAGGCGGTCGACGTCACCGGCCGGCTGCGACCCGACGTGGTGCTCATGGACGTCGAGATGCCCGGCCTCGACGGCATCGAGGCCACCCGGCACATCGTCGAACGCGACCTGGCCAGGGTGCTGATCCTGACCACGTTCGACCGCGACGACTATCTCTTCGACGGCCTGGCCGCCGGAGCGAGCGGCTTCCTGCTCAAGAACGCCGATCCCGAACAGCTCGTGGAGGCCATCAGGGCCGTCGGCCACGGCCACGCCCTACTCGCTCCGGAGGTGACCCGTCGGGTGATCCAGCAGGCGACGGCCGCGACCGCCGACGAGCGGCGTACGACGCTGCCCGACCCGCGACGAAGCGCTGCGCTCGACGCATTGACCGACCGGGAGCGGGAGGTGCTGGTGCTGGTCGCGGCGGGACTCTCCAACGCCGAGATCGCCGCGCGGCTGACGCTCAGCCCGACGACGATCAAGACCCACGTCTCCAGCGTGCTCGCCAAGCTCCACCTCCGTGATCGGGTGCAGGCGGTCGTCCTGGCCTACCAGGCCGGCCTCGTCCGCGCGGACGAGTAGCCGCCGTACGCCGTCCGCGGATCTCCTCCTCGCGGCCGATCCGCAGTCACGGGTCGTCGGCCTAGCGTCGTCGGCATGATCGAAGTGAACGAGTTGACCAGGAGGTTCGGCGACGTCGTCGCCGTCGACGGGGTGACCTTCCCGGTGCCGGCGGGACAGCTGACCGGCTTCGTCGGAGGCAACGGGGCGGGCAAGACCACCACGATGCGGATGATCATGGGCCTCCTGGCCACGGACGGCGGCGACATTCGATGGCGGGGCAGGGCGATCACCGACGCCGACCGACGGCTGTTCGGCTACATGCCCGAGGAGCGCGGGCTCTATCCCAAGCAGCGCATCCTCGACCAGCTGGTCTATCTCGGCGAGCTGTCGGGCATGACGGCGGCCGACGCCAAGCGGGTGGTGCGGCAGCACCTCGAACGCTTCGATCTCGCCGACCGTGAGCGCGACCGTGTCGAGAAGCTGAGCCTCGGCAACCAGCAGCGTGTGCAGATCATCGCCGCCCTCATGACGGACCCGCAGGCGCTCATCCTCGACGAGCCGTTCTCCGGGCTCGACCCCCGCGCCGTCGACGCCATGGCCGCGCTCGTGCGCGAGCACGCCGCGCGCGGTGTGCCGGTGCTGTTCTCCAGCCACCAGCTCGACCTCGTCGAGCGGCTCTGCGACAACCTGATCATCCTCTCGAGGGGTCAGGTCGTGGCCAGCGGCGCGGTCGACGACCTGCGGGCCGGGGGACCGCGACGCTACCGACTCGCGATGGATCGCGACGCGGGTTGGCTGCGCGACGTCCCCGACCTGCACGTCGTCGACGTCGACGGCGCCGACGCGCTCATCGAGCTCGCCGGCAGCGACGACGCGGCGGCGCAGGCCACGGCGCAGCGGGTGCTGCGGGAGGCCATGAGCAGGGGCGAGGTCAGAGAGTTCGCGCGGATCGTCCCCACCCTGTCGGAGATCTATCGCGACCTGACCATGGAAGTTCGAGCGGCATGAGCCTCACCGACCAGCAGGACCGGGCCTCCGGCGCGGAGACCGAGCCGAAACAGGAGCCGAGACGGACGGCCGCTCCATGGACCGTCGTCGCACTGCGCGAGATCGTCGTCCGACTCACCGACAAGGCCTTCATCGTCGGCACCCTGATCACGATCGCCATCATGGTCGGCCTGTTCGCCGTCCAGGGGATCCTGAGCGAGCGGACCTCGACCTACGAGGTGGTTGCGACGCCGGACGCGGTGACGATGGCCGAGACGGTCTCCGCCGCAGCCCCCGACCTCGACGAGAAGGTGCGCGTCGAGGTCCGCGAGGTCGCCGACGCGGAGGCGGCGCGGGCCGCCCTCGAGGCCGAGGACGCCGATGCGTGGCTGGGCGAGGGCGATGACGGATGGGTCCTGACCGGCCTCATCGAGGTCGACGGCGACATGATGTCGGTGGCGTCGCAGTCGATCCGTGACGCCGTGCTCGCGGACAACGCATCCGACGTGGGCACCACCGTGGACCTGCTGCAGGCGGGGAGCACCGTCTCGGAGAACCTGCTCGAGGGAGACGCCGAGCGACAGGGGCTGGCCGACGCCCTCGGCTTCGCGATGGTGATGCTCTTCTACCTCGCCGCGCTCGGCTTCGGCTTCATCATCGCGGGCAGCGTGGTCGAGGAGAAGTCCTCACGGATCGTCGAGATCATCACGACCAAGATCCCCGTGCGGCAACTGCTCGCGGGCAAGATCCTGGGCAATGTCGCCCTGGCGATGGGACAGACGGCACTCTTCGTCGGGATCGGCCTGGTCGGTCTCTCGTTCACCGAGTACTCCGACCTGCTGCCCGCCGCGTCGGCGTCGCTGATCTGGTTCCTCGCCTTCTTCCTCGTCGGCTTCGTGCTCCTGGCCAGCCTCTGGGCGGTGGCGGGGTCCCTCGCCAGCCGGAGTGAGGACCTGCAGTCCACGACGATGCCGCTGTCGATGCTCACCCTGGTGGTGTTCTTCGGCGGGCTCTTCGTCGAGGGGACCTGGCGCACCGTGGCGTCGTACGTCCCGCCGTTGTCGGCGGTCGTGATGCCGCAGCGGCTCGTCGAGGGCACGGCCGAGTGGTGGGAGCCGGTCGCCTCGCTCGTCCTGCTCGTCGTCGCGACGCTGGCGGTCATCCCGGTCGCCGAGCGGCTCTACCGGCGCTCGCTGCTCCAGACCCAGGGGCGGGTGACTCTGCGCAGCGCCTGGTCGGCCCCGGAGTGACTCCTATTCCGCTGGTCGAGCAGTCGCGAGGCACGAGCGACCTGATTCCGCTGGTCGAGCCGTCGCGAGGCACGAGCGACGTGATTCCGCTGGTCGAGCAGTCGCGAGGCACGAGCGACGTGATTCCGCTGGTCGAGCAGTCGCGAGGCACGAGCGACGTGATTCCGCTGGTCGAGCAGTCGCGAGGCACGAGCGACGTGTCGAGACCACTCTCAGCGCTTGAGCACCAGCTTGGCGCGCACGGTCGCGCGGGTCGCGTCGATGGTGATGACCACGCGCACCTTCGCCTTGCGGGTCTTGCGGAGGAGCCGGCGGGCGTCCTTGTCGAGCCTTACCTTCGCCCTGCCCTGCGAGTCGGGCGCGACGGCGTACCTGCCCTGGCCGAGCCGCCCCTTGCCCACCAGCCGCCGTGACTTGCCCTTGAGGGACTTGAGGAGCACCCTGCCGGCGCAGGGGAGGCCGCCGGAGCAGGAGAGCCGGAGCCGGGCCGCCTTGCGCTTCCTGTTCGCGTCGAGCCGCTGTCTCGGTACGTCGAGCACCGCGGTGAGCGGGATCGGCGGCGGGGGAGCCTCGACGAACACGGCCTCGCAGGCGTCGATGATGAGGTCCATGGCGTCGGCCTCGACATGGTCGGCGCCGGGGCCGCAGGAGACGTGGTCCGCCTCCTGGTCACGGCTGAGG
This sequence comes from uncultured Actinomycetota bacterium, assembly GCA_963767345.1. Lineage (GTDB taxonomy): Bacteria > Actinomycetota > Actinomycetes > Propionibacteriales > Nocardioidaceae > Nocardioides. The sequence goes on along the minus strand of CAVYDO010000003.1, from coordinate 666,511 downwards.
ATGACGTCGTTGCCGGAGATGGCGGGGTCGGCCGTGTCGCCCCAGATCTTGTCGAGGCCGGGGCCGCCCGTCGTCGTGTCGTCTCCGGATCCGCCGATGAGGCTGTCGTTGCCGGTGCCGCCATCGACCCTGTCGACTCCCGGCCCGGCGTCGACCGTGTCGGCCCCGCCGACCGCAGAGAGGACATCGTCACCCTCGACGCCGTACACCCGCTGGGCCGCGTCGTCACCGGTGAAGACGTCGGCCGCGCTGGTCAGGTAGAACGTCTCGATGTCGGCGCTCACATTGTCGACGTCGCCGGCGGCCCTGGTGCCGTCGTTGTTGACGGCGTCGAGGGAGACGCCGACGCCCGAGACGTAGCGCCCGGCGCTGACCCGGTAGTCGACCGTGTCGGCGCCCAGTCCGCCGGAGAGGTAGTCGAACCCGACGTTCAGCGAGTTGGCGTCCGCGTCGGGAGTCAGTCGGTCGTTGCCGTCGCTCCCGAGCAGGTACTCGGTCGGCCCGGCGCCGTAGAGGGTGTCGTTGCCCGGACCGCCGTTGACGCTGATCCTCGTCAGCCAGGCGCGGGTGACGACCGGGTTGTCCTCGGTCGCGTAGGCGTCGTCGCCGGCTCCGAGGTTGAGACCGACGATCGCCTTCCCGGGCAACGGGCACACGACCGACGTCGTGGACGCCGTACAGGGCGGCTGGACGGTGCCGAAGCCCGCGGCTCGCAGCCGGACGCAGGAGCCACCGGCCGGAGCCGCGCACGCCGTGTCCAGGGTGACGGCGTCTCTCGCCGTCGTGCCGTTGTACGTGATCGTGCTTCCGCTCACCGTCACGTTGCCGCCGGCGGCGTAGGCCGGCAGGTCGGTCGACACGACGCCGGTCAGGGCGAGACAGGCGGCGACGGTGATGGCCGCGAACCGGCCGAGCAAGCGCATGCCGGGATTGTCAGGTGCCGAGGATCCGATCGCAAGCCACAGGCCCCGGTGGGTGTCGACCGGCCGGATCGGGGTAGGAAGGACGGTGTGAGTGCGCGGTATCCGGAGGACGGCGACGTCATCGGTGGGTTCGTCGTCCGCGAGCGCCTCGGTGGCGGCGGGATGGGCATCGTCTATCGCGCGGAGCAGGCCGGTCTGGGCCGCGACGTGGCTCTGAAGATCATCGCGCCCACGGTCGCCGAGCAGGAGTCCTTCCGGATCCGCTTCGAGCGTGAGGCCCGCGCGCAGGCAGGGCTCCAGTCCGCGCACGTCGTGCACGTCTACGCCTACGGCGAGGACCACGGCCGGCTCTACATCGCCTCCCAGCTGATCGAGGGCGGCGATCTGGCCGCCCGGCTGCACCGTGACGGACCGCCGCCCGTCGCGGTCGGCCTGGGGGTCGTCGCCGACGTCGCCGACGGTCTCGCGGAGGCGCACGCGCGCGGGCTCATCCACCGCGACATCAAGCCGGCCAACGTGCTGCTCCGCGACCACGACGCCGGGGTCGCCGCCTTTCTCGCCGACTTCGGGATCGCTCGGTCCGGCGACTCCGAGCTGACCGGGACGACGGTCACCATCGGCACGCCGACGTACATGGCGCCCGAGCTGCACACCGGGAGTCCCGCCGGAGTGGCGAGCGACATCTACTCCCTCGGCTGCCTCCTCTGGGCGGCGCTGACCGGTGCCCCGCCCTACACCGCCGCGACCGACTATCAGCTCGTCAACGCCCATCTCCAGCAGCCGCCGCCGGCGACCGGCGACCCGAGCCCCAGGCTCGTGGAGGTCGACCGCATCCTTGCTCGGGCGATGGCCAAAGATCCGTCCGCCCGCTATCCGTCCGCGGCCCAGATGCGCGACGACGTACGCCGCGCCGCCGCGCTGCCGGGGCCGGCGTACGCGCCGCGGGTCGAGGTCGATCGGACCGTGATCTCCGGCGGATCGGCGGCGACGCCCACAGGCCCGGAGCCGTCCGGCCCGACGCCGTCCGGCCCGGTCGCGGCGCCGCCCCGGGCCGAAGAGCGGCGCAGCGGCACGCGCTGGTGGTGGGCGGCCGCGGCTCTGGTCGCCTCTCTGGCCGTTGCCGCGGCGCTGGTGGTGCCGGGGCTCGTCGGTGACCACGGTGGCGAGGCCGGTCGCGACCCCGGGAGGGGTGCCACCCCGGAGACCGCGACCCCGGAGGCCACCACAGACCCGACGGACTGGTCAACGGAGGAGCCGACGGACGATTCGACGACCGGATCCACCGACTCCACCGATGAGCCCGAGTCGATCGGTGGCCGGGCGACCGCGGAGGACGCCCTGACCGAGGCGTTCGTCGCCCAGGGCCAGACCGAGGAGGTCTCCCGCTGCGCGGCCGAGGCCTGGATCGACTCGGTAGGACTCGATCGGCTCGTCGAGGCGAAAGTGCTCAATGCGGACCACACCATCAACGAGGACGACGTCGTCGCTCCGGACGCCGACATCACCACGGCCGGCGTCATGGCGGTCACCGGCTGCCTGACCTGACCTGAGCCGGCGCCGCGTGGCACCCGCTCGTCTACCCTCACGCCATGACGTGGCCGGCGCACGTGGAGCGGATGTGGGCTGAGGATCTGGCGAGCCGCTCGCTCGGGATGCGGCTTCTCGAGGTCGCGGACGGGCGGGCCGTGCTGGAGATGGTCGTGCGACCCGACTTCGCCAACGGCCACGGCATCTGCCACGGCGGCCTGACCTTCGCCCTGGCCGACAGCGCGTTCGCCTTTGCGTGCAACGCCCGCGGACCGGTGACCGTCGCGCACAGCGCCGAGATCCGCTTCCTCGCGCCCGTCCACGAGGGCGAACTCCTGACCGCCACCGCCGACGAGATCGAGCGCGACGGCCGCCGCGGCCGCTACCAGGTCGACGTACACGCCGGCGGCCGGCTGGTGGCCACCTTCACCGGTCTCTCCACCGAGCTGCGGGACCAGCCGTGAGGTGGCGAGCATGAAGTGGGCGAGGGCCTTGGCGGTCGTGCTCGCCCTGGCGCTGCTCGCCGCCGCCGGGGTGTGGGCGTACGCCGGTCGCGGAGACGACGCGGCTGGCGAGAAGCTGCCGCCGGCGGGGTCCCCCACGCCGGTCGATCGGGTCGAGCCGCCGTCGGAGCCCGTGCCCCAGCCCGAGGTGGAGGTCCACGGGGAGTACGCCGACGCTGCCAGCCGGACCGTCGAGGACAGCTACTACCCCGAGGCCGGCGACCCGGGGGTCGACTCCCTACACCACGACCTGACCCTCGACTGGGACCCCGGCTCCAAGACCCTCACCGGCACCGACGAGCTCACCTTCGCGGCCACCGTCGACGCCCGCCGCTTCCGGCTCGACCTCGGCGAGCCGCTGACGGTCGACGCGGCGACGCTGGACGGAGAGCCGGTCCAGACGCGGGAGCGCGGCAAGGACCTGATCGTGCGTGCGCCGGTCACCCGAGGGCAGACGTATGTGCTGCGGATCGACTACTCCGGCAGGCCGGAGCCCGTCGACGCGCCGACGGAGCGCGCCGACATCGACACACTCGGGTTCGCCATCGAGCCCGAGGGCACGGTGTGGACGATGCAGGAGCCGTTCGGCGCCTACACGTGGTACCCGGTCAACGACCAACCCGCAGACAAGGCCTTCTACGACTTCACGATCACCGCGCCCAGCCCCATGGTGGGCGTCGCCAACGGCGAGCTCACCTCCCGCGAGGAGTCCGCGGGCACGACGACCACGACCTGGCATGCAGACGCCCCGATGTCGTCGTACCTGACGACCTTGGCGATCGCGCCGTACGACCACGTCGAGCTCGAGACGTCGTCGGGCACGCCCATCTCCCTGTGGGCGCTGGCCGACCGTCCCGACGTCATGGGGAGGCTGAAGGAGGCCAAGCCCGCCCTCGAGTGGATCGAGGAGCGACTCGGCCCCTACCCCTTCTCCACCGCCGGCATCGTGCACGTGGCCGGGCAGAGCGGGATGGAGACCCAGACCATGGTCACCTTGGGCGACAACGACTACGCGCTGTCCAAGCCGGTCATCGTCCACGAGCTCATCCACCATTGGTACGGCAACGAGGTGAGCCCGACCGACTGGCGCGACATGTGGATGAACGAGGGCATGACGATGTACCTGCAGGCGGTCTACGAGGCGCGCGGCGACGAGGAGCGGCTCCTCGCCACGATCGACCAGTGGGCCGGCGCCGACGAGGCGCTGCGCGACCTGGCCGGACCTCCCGGCGCCTTCGACCCCGACATGTTCGGCGACAGCAACGTCTACTACCTGCCGGCGGTCATGTGGCACGAGCTCCGCGGTCGGCTCGGCGACGACGCCTTCTGGGGGATGGTGCGCGCCTGGCCGCAGGAGCACCCGCGCGGCAACGCCACCCGCCGGGAGTATCTCGACTGGATCGAGGACTTCACCGGCGAGGAGCTCACCGGCTTCTTCGACGCCTGGCTGCTCGGCAAGACCACCCCGCCCCGCACCTGATTCCCGGTCACTCATCCGGCTGTGTGTAGGAAGTGCCACTGACAGTCGGGGCACTTGCTACACACAGAGCGTGGTGTGCCGACTCAGGCGAGGGCGATGGTGAGGTCGCGGACCCAGTCGGGGTCCTCGAGCCGGTCGCCGAAGAGCTCGCGCAGCTGGCCCATGCGGTAGCGCACCGTCTGCGGGTGGATGTAGAGCGCGGTGGCGATCTCCTCGCGGCGACCGTGGTGCAGGAGCCACGCGCGAAGCGTCTCGACCAGCTTGTCGCGCGCGGTGGGCTTGAGGTCGGCGAGCGGCGCGAGGACCCGATCGCGGAGATCCGCGAGTGCCTCGGGGTCGGCGCTGAGCACGAGCTCTGCGAGTCGGGCCTCGGTGTCGATCGGCTCCGCGCCGGCCGAGAGGCCGACGATCTGCTGCGCCCGGAGCGCCCGCCCGTACGACGTCCGCACCTCGCGCCACGGGCGGGCCGGACCGACCACCGCGTGCCGGCCTCTGAGGAGCCGCAGCAGCCGGAGCCGTGAACGACCGGACATGTCGGCGACGAGGATCACGCCGTGGTCCTCGGGAAGGCCCGCGAGCTCGCCGGTCGGGTTGAGGGAGAGAGGACTCACCAGACCGAGCACCGGTCGCACCTGGGCGCGGGAGACGACGACGGCGGTCAGCGTGCGGGCTTGCTTCCAGTCGGCGCGGTCGGCGGCCGCGTCGACGGTCGCGGCGTCGGAGCCCCGGAGCAGTGCCTGGGCGAGCAGGTCGCGATAGCGCTCGCGCACCCGCCCGGTCGTCTCGATCTCGTCGGTGTGCCCCGCCACGCTGGCCGCGGACAGCTCGTCGATATAGGCGAACACCAGCTCGGCGAACCGCGCCACCGTCGCCGCGTCGATGCCCGCCTCGACCGCCGTCTGCGCCATCTCACGCCAGGCCACCCGGGCGCCGACCCGGTACGCCGACAGGAGCGCATCGACGGTCCGCCCGCTGCGCGCCTCGCCCCGGCCGAGCGCGTAGGCGCCCTCAAGGCCGACCGACTGCGGCGTCTCGCCGGCCTGGCCGCGAGAGACCAGCCGGAGGAAGCCCGCGAGCGCCCCCTCCACCGCCCGCTCGATGGTGGCACCCATCGGGCCGCCGAACGCCCCGGCGTACGACGGCACCTCGTCTGTGACGCCCTGGATCGTGTGCGAGGCCACATCGGTGAGCCGCGAACGCAGGATCTCCACGAGCTTCGGGTCCAGCCGATCGGCCATTTTGTCTCCTGCGAACAAGTCACCGGCGTCGATTCACGCCGACATGTCATGAACCTACCCCGTGGGGGCAGACATGATGGATGGCATGACCGCACTAATGTCTCCTCCAGGCGCTGAGGGACCTGGACGCGGCTGGCGCGACCGGGTGTGGCAACTGGCCGCGGCGGCCACGCATCCGCGCGATCCCGGTGACTTCCTCGACCTCTTCCACCCGCTCCGCTCCGGTGGCGACCTGCGGGGGCGCATCGTCGAGGTGCTGCCCGAGACGCGCGACGCCGCCACCATCGTGCTCAAGCCGGGCGCCGACTGGGCCGGCCACCACCCCGGCCAGTACCTGCGCATCGGCATCGACATCGACGGCGTCCGTCACTGGCGTGCCTACTCGCTGACGCACGGGCCGCGCCCGGACGGCCATATCTCCATTACCGTCAAGGCGGTCCCGGACGGGCTCGTCAGCAATCACCTCGTCTTCGAGGCGCGCGCCGGCACGCTCGTGCATCTCGCCCAGGCCGAGGGCGAGTTCGTCCTCCCGCTGCCGGGGTCTCGACTCGGCGCTCGTACCTCGCGCCGGCTCGACCACCGATCGTCGGTCGAGCCCGCGGCCGGCTCGACCGCCGAGAGCGGTGTCGAGACCACCAAGCTCCTGTTCGTCACCGCCGGCTCCGGGATCACGCCGGTCATCGGCATGCTGCGCAACCTCTTCCCCGTGACCGACGAGGGCGTGCTGCGCCTCGACCGCTCGGCGGCGTACGACGTCACCGTGGTCCACCTCGCACCCAGCCGTCCCGACTCGATCTTCGTCCGAGACCTCGAGGCGCTCGCCAGCGCGGGCGCGATCGAGCTGGTCGCCCGCTACGACGACCAGCACGGACTCTTCGACGTCGACGAGCTCAAGGGCCTCGTGCCCGATCTCGCCGACCGCCTCACCCTCGCCTGCGGCCCCGCGGGCCTGCTCGACGCGCTCGCCGACCACCACGACCGACAGGGCCTCGAGCTCTTCACCGAGCAGTTCCGCACCGCACGTGTCGAGGCGGGCGAGGGCGGCACCGTCAGCTTCGCCAAGGGTGGCGACGAGGTCGAGGCCGACGGAGCCACCCCCATCCTCGACGCCGCCGAAGCCGCCGGCGTCCTGATGCCGAGCGGCTGCCGGATGGGCATCTGCATGGGCTGTGTCCTGCCACTGGTCGAGGGCTCGGTCCGCGACCTGCGCAACGGCGAGGTCACGACCGCGGTCCCCGGCGAGACCAACCCGGGCGGCATCAAGGTGCAGACCTGCATCTCCGCCGCCGCCGGCGCGTGCCGTCTCGACCACTAGCCGAGTCGACCCCGCCCTCCGAAACCGTCCAGACATTCCGACACTCACCGAGAGAGGTCACACCATGACCGTCATCCAGAAGAAGGCCGACAACCCGATCGCCCACCTCACCCCCGAGGACATCGAGCAGCTCGGGATCGAGCTCGACGCGATCCGCCAGGAGTTCATCGACGTCCGGGGCGCCAGCGACGCGGCGTACATCCGCCGGATGATCAAGACCCAGCGCTCGCTCGAGCTCGGCTCACGCGCTGTGCTGCTCTTCTCGATCCTCCCGCCGGCGTGGGTGATCGGCACGGCCGGTCTCTCGATCTCCAAGATCCTGGAGAACATGGAGATCGGCCACAACATCCTGCACGGACAGTGGGACTGGATGCGCGACCCCAAGATCCACTCCAGCACCTGGGAGTGGGACTCCGCGACCCCGGCCGCGCAGTGGAAGCACAGCCACAACGAGCTCCACCACACCTACACGAACGTCATCGGCAAGGACAACGACCTCGGCTACGGCATCATGCGAGTCGACGAGGACCAGCCGTGGATCCCGGCGTACCTCGTCCAGCCGTTCTGGAACTTCCTCAACGCGTGCTTCTTCGAGTACGGCATCGCGGCGTACGACCTCGAGCTCGGCGCGACCATGAAGAGGAAGCAGCTCGACGACCCCGAGTTCCGGGCCCGCGCCAAGATCGTGCTCAGGAAGGTCCGCAAGCAGATGGCCAAGGACTACGTCGTCCACCCGCTGCTCTCGGCGCCCACCGGCTCGTTCCTCCCCACGCTGGCCGCCAACTTCACCGCCGGTGTCGTGCGCAACATCTGGTCGCACAGCGTCATCATGTGCGGTCACTTCCCCGAGGGTGTCGAGACCTTCGAGACCCGCTCGATCGAGGGCGAGACCAAGGGCCAGTGGTACGTCCGGCAGATGCTCGGCTCGGCCAACATCTCCGGCTCCAAGCTCATGCACATCATGACCGGCAACCTGTCGCACCAGATCGAGCACCACCTCTTCCCCGACCTGCCCTCCAACCGGTACGCCGAGATCGCGCCGAAGGTGCAGGCGCTCTTCGAGAAGTACGACCTCAACTACTGCGCCCGTCCCCTCGTCCCGCAGGTCTACTCGGCCTGGCACAAGGTGGTCCGGCTCTCGCTGCCCAACGGCTGGCTGGCCACGACCAACGCCAAGAACCTCCCGACGCAGCTCGCCAAGCTCTACAAGATGGCGACCGGCGACCGCCGCACCCGCCGCCTCCTCCAGCGCTCGATCAACAACGAGGTCGCCGCGATGGAGAAGGCTGCCGCCGAGCCCACGCTCGCGGCCTGAGCCTGGCCGCTGACTCCTGGCCTGCTGACCTCGCGGGCCAGTGACCTCACGCTCCCCTGGTCACCCAGGGGAGCGTGGGACCGCGGGCGGGGGCGCCACAAGCACCCCCGCCCGCGCCGCCCTCGGTCATGGGCCGACCGGTCACGACCGCAGCACGTTGATGGTGTGGAAGGCGGGGTCGCTGGCGCCGTGGAGGCGGGCGCCGCTGTCGGCGAGCCGGCGCAGGTAGTCGATCGTCTCGGCGGAGATGCGCTCGCCGGGCAGCAGCGCCGGTACGCCGGGTGGGTAGCTGGCGATGGACTCGCACGAGATCCGGCCGACCGAGTCGTCGACGGCGACCTTCTCCGCCTCGCCGAGGAAGGCGTCGCGGGGTGGGATCGCGACCTCGTAGCCCAACGAGGCGGCCGGAGGCACGATCGGCGCGGTGAGGCCGGGCTCCCAGAGCCGTTTGACGACCTCCTCGACGTCGCCGGCGACCCGGCGCAGGTTGGCCACCGACTCGCCGAGCCCGACCACCAGGACGACGGTGGCCTGCATGGGCAGCTCCACGTGTACGTCGTACGCCCGGCGCAGCTCGTCGGAGATCTCGTAGCCGGTGCGGCCGGTCCCGCGCACGTCGAGCACGATGCGCAGGGGGTCGTAGCCGGCGACGCCCATCCGACCGATGAGCCGGTCGTCGATCAGCTCGATGCCCCGGGTCGACTGCAGTTTCTCGCGCGCGACGTCGATGGCCTCGAGCGTCTCGTGCAGCAGTTGCTCGCCGTGCATCGCGAGCTGCCGTCGTGCGCTGTCGAGGGAGGCCATCAGCAGCGACGAGGGGCTCGTCGTACGCAGCAGACGCAGGGCGCGAGCGACCGCCTCGTCGTCGACCCGGCCCGAGTCGGAGACGTGCAGCATCGCGCTCTGGGTGAGCGAGCCGGCGATCTTGTGCGTGCTGGTCAGCATGGCGTCGGCGCCCTGGCTCAGTGCGGTCGGCGGCAACTGCTCGTTGAACCCGAAGTGCGGTCCCCACGATTGGTCGGCGACCAGCGGGATGCCGCGGGCATGGGCGACCTCAGCGAGCGCGGCGATGTCGGCGGCCATGCCGTAGTAGGTCGGCGACACGACGAACGCCGCCCTCGCCTCCGGCGCCCTGTCGAGGGACTCGGCGAGCGCGTCGGGGGTGACGCAGTGGGTGATGCCCAGCTCCTCGTCGTACTCCGGCGCGACGAAGCTCGGGATGCCACCCGACAGCACCAGGCCGTCCACGATCGACGCGTGCGAGTTGCGCTGCGCGACGATCCTGGCGCCGAGCGGCGCCAGCGCGAGACACAGCGCGTGGTTGCCCTGGGTGGCTCCGTTGGTCAGGAAGAACGACCGCTTCGCTCCGAACGCCTCGGCGGCCAGCATCTCCGCCTTCTCGTACGCCGTGGGGTGCTCGCCCAGGTCGACGCCGTAGACGTCCTGCGGGATGTCGGCCGCCAGGGCGTCGTTGCCGATCGCCTTGCGCAGTGCGGGGTCGGCTCCTGGGCCACCCTTGTGGCCGGGCACGTGGTAGCGGGCTGCTCCACGGAAGGAGTAGGCGACGACTGCATCGAGATAGGGGGCGGTGGGCTGCTCGTTGGTCACTGCCGGTCCTGGTCGCCTCAGCCGCCGAGCGCGGCGGAGACGACGTCGCGCGCCGCCGACTGCACCTCGGCGAGATGCTCGGGACCCTTGAACGACTCGGCGTAGATCTTGTACACGTCCTCTGTGCCAGAGGGTCGCGCGGCGAACCAGGCGGACTCGGTCGTCACCTTGAGGCCGCCGATGGGGGCGTCGTTGCCCGGAGCCCGGGTGAGCTTGGCGGTGATCTGCTCGCCGGCGAGCTCGGTCGCGGTCACATCCTCCGGCGAGAGCGCGCCCAGCTTCGCCTTCTCCTCACGGTTGGCGGGGGCGTCGACGCGGGCGTACGCCGGGTCGCCGTAGCGCGCGACCAGGTCGGCGTATCGCTGTGACGGCGACGACCCGGTCTTGGCGAGGATCTCCGAGGCGAGCAGGGCCAGGATGATGCCGTCCTTGTCGGTGGTCCAGCAGGTGCCGTCCATGCGCAGGAAGGACGCGCCGGCCGACTCCTCGCCTCCGAAGCCGAACGACCCGTCGACCAGGCCGGGCACGAACCACTTGAAGCCGACCGGCACCTCGACCATCGGCTTGCCCCGTCCGTCGTTCAGACCCGCGGCGACGCGGTCGATCATGGACGACGAGACAAGGGTCTTGCCGATCCGCGCGGTCTCGGGCCAGCCGGGGCGGGCGCCGCCGAAGAGGTACTCGATCGCGACCGAGAGGAAGTGGTTGGGGTTGAGCAGGCCGCCGTCTGGCGTGACGATGCCGTGCCGGTCGGAGTCGGCGTCGTTGCCGGTGGCGATGTCGTACTTGTCCTTCTGCGCGATGAGCGACGCCATCGCGGAGGGCGAGGAGCAGTCCATCCGGATCTTCTCGTCCCAGTCCAGCGTCATGAAGCGCCAGGTCGCGTCGACCAGCGGGTTGACCACCGTCAGGTCGAGCTTGTGCGTCTCGGCGATCGCGCCCCAGTAGTCGACCGCAGCACCCCCGAGCGGGTCGGCGCCGATCCGGATGCCCGCCTCTCTGATCGCGTCGATGTCGACCACGGACGGCAGGTCCTCGACGTACGAGCCCATGAAGTCGTACGGCGAGCAGGCGGCGCGGGCACGCGTGAACGGGACCCGCGCGACGCCCGCCAGTCCGTCGCGGATCAGCTCGTTGGCGCGGGCCGCGATGACCGACGTCGCGTCGGTGTCGGCAGGGCCGCCGTGCGGCGGGTTGTACTTGAAGCCGCCGTCGGTGGGCGGGTTGTGCGACGGGGTGACCACGATGCCGTCGGCCAATCCCGATCCAGCCAGGCCGGGGCCGTCGGCGGCCTTCCCCCGATTGGCCTTGATGATCGCGTGGGAGACCGCGGGCGTCGGGGTGTAGCGGTCGTCGGCGTCCACCAGCACGGTCACGTCGTTGGCGACGAGCACCTCCAGCGCGCTCGCCCACGCGGGCTCGGAGAGGCCGTGCGTGTCGCGGCCGATGAAGAGCGGACCGTCGTACCCCTGCGCCTTGCGGTACTCGCAGATCGCCTGGGTGGTGGCCAGGATGTGCGCCTCGTTGAAGCTCGTCCTGAGCGACGTGCCGCGGTGGCCGCTGGTGCCGAAGGCGACCTGCTGGCCGACATCCTCGGGGTCCGGCATGCCGGTGTAGTAGGCCGTCACCAGGTGCGGCAGGTCGACGAGGTCACTGGGCTGGGCCGGTGTGCCGGCGCGCGAGACGGTGTCATTGGAGGGCATGGGCACATCATGTCGGCGGGCGCCGCCGAGGTCGAGTGCCCAGGTGGCTGTTTTGGCCGCGCGGGCCGGCACTCGACGTTTCGGTCGGCCCGAGGGCGCCGCGAGGTCGAGTGCTCAGCCGGTCGTCTTTCGCGCTCGGCCCAGCACTCAACCTGTGGGCGGAGTACGCCGGGTCGGGAGGCGTGCGGGAGACTTCGGCGCATGTCGTACGCCGCCCCGTCGCCCGCGCTGGGCGAGCTGGCGACCCGGCACGGGGTCGCGACGGAGTTCTGGGACTGGAAGGGGACGCGCACCGAGGTCTCCCGCGACACGCTGGTCGCGGTGCTGTCCGGGCTCGGCGTGCCGGCCGGCGATGACGACGAGATCGAGGCGGCACTGGCCGAGAGCGAGCTGCGTGGCTGGCGCGACGCGCTCCCGCCGACCGTGGTCGTGCGGGTCGGCGCCGCGCCATGGGTGCCCGTCCACGTGCCGCACGGAGCGACGGTCACGGTCACGCTCGAGCTCGAGGACGGCACTCTTCGCGAGGTGTCCCAGGTCGACCACTGGGTCGAGCCGCGTGAGGTCGAGGGGGTGCTGACGGGAGAGGCTACCTTCGCGATCCCCGATGACCTGCCGCCCGGCTGGCACCTGCTCCATGCGGATACCGACGGCCGCCGTCACACCGCGACCCTGATCGTCAGCCCTGGCCGGCTCGAGCTGCCCGAGGCGCTCGCCGATGGCCGGGTCTGGGGAGTCACCACCCAGGCCTACCAGGTGCGCTCGCACGGCTCCTGGGGCGTCGGCGACCTGGCCGATCTCGCCGGCCTGGCCGAGTGGGCCGGCCGCGATCTCGGCGCCGACTTCGTCCTCGTCAACCCGATGAACGCCGCCGAGCCGGTCGCACCGCTCGAGCCGTCGCCGTACCTGCCGAGCTCGCGCCGATTCGCCAACCCGCTGTTCATCCGCGTCGAGGACACGCCGGAGTACGTCGTCGCGCCTGCGGGTGCGCGGACCCGGATCCTCGACCTGGCCGGCCGGGCGAGGCGGCTCAACGAGGGCGACATCATCGACCGCGACGCGGTATGGGAGCACAAGCTCGCGGCGCTGGAGGCCCTGTACGCGGTTGCGCGCATGGCCGACGACTTCACTTCGTGGAGGGAGCGTCAGGGACAGGCGCTGGCCGACTTTGCGGTGTGGTGCACCGCCGTCGAGCGCGGCGAGGAGCCGCCCGAGGATGACCAGGAGGCGGCCGAGTTCCGCCGTACCCATGCCCGGCGGATCAGGTTCCACGCCTGGTTGCAGTGGCTGCTCGCCCGTCAGTTGGCCGACGCGCATGGCACGGCGCTCACCGCCGGCATGCGACTCGGCGTGATCCACGATCTGCCGGTCGGCGTGCACCCGGCGGGCGCGGACGCGTGGGTGCTGCGCGACGCGATGGTGCCCGGCGTGTCGGTCGGCGCTCCGCCCGACCAGTTCAACCAGCGCGGCCAGGACTGGTCGCAACCCCCATGGCATCCCAGGGCCCTGGCGGAGCAGGGGTATGCGCCCTTCCGTGACATGGTGCGGCACCTCTTCGCCTCCTCCGGAGGCGTGCGGATCGACCACGTGATCGGGCTCTTCCGGCTGTGGTGGATCCCGCGCGGCGCGCTGCCGTCCGAGGGAACCTACGTGCGCTACGACCACGAGGCGCTGCTGTCGATCCTGGTGCTCGAGGCGTCGCGCGTCGATGCGGTCGTGATCGGCGAGGACCTCGGCGTCGTCGAGCCGGCCGTTCGTGACTACCTGCGTGACCGCGGCGTGCTCGGTACGTCGATCCTGTTCTTCGAGTGGGAGGGCGGGGAGCCGCTGCCCCCGGAGGACTACCGCGAGCTCTGCCTCGCCTCGGTCACCACCCACGACCTGCCGCCCACAGCCGGGTATCTCGCCCTCGCCCACGTCGACCTGCGTGAGCGGCTCGGCCTGCTCAGCCGGCCCGTCGAGGAGGAGCGGGCCGACGAAGTGGCCACCCTCGATCGCATCCGCTCCGCGCTGGTCAAGCGCGGCCTGCTCGAGTCGACGGCCGGCGACCAGGATGTCGCCGACCAGGTCGTCGCCCTGCACCGCTACCTGGCGATGACGCCCGCCCGCATGCTCGGAGTCGCGCTCGCCGACCTGGTCCAGGACTCGAGGATCATCAACCAGCCGGGCACCGACGAGGAGTACCCCAACTGGCGGTTCCCGCTCGCCGGCCCCGACGGCTCTCCGGTTTCCCTCGAGGGGCTGAGGACCCTCGCCTTCCCGAAGGTCCTCGCCGCCACCCTCACCGACCGGACCGGACCCGGACGGGCGAGTCGGCCGGAGTACGGCGCGGGACCACCCTGGTCTGGTCAGGTTGACCAGACCAGATAGTCTTTTCCTGTGACGACCGTGAACGTGCAGGATGCGAAGACTCGGCTCTCCGAGCTTCTCAAGCGTGCTGAGGCCGGAGAGCACATCATCATCGCCCGAGGCGGCAAGCCCGTGGCGGAGCTGCGACCGGTTGACAAGCCGCGCCCGCGCTGGGGGACGCTGGCCGGGTTGGGTGCGGTGCCCGAGTCGTTCTCCGACCCGCTGCCCGACGGCGAGATCGCGGCCTGGGAGAGTTCGGCGACCGCCGATCCGGTCGACGCGTGAAGGCGCTGCTCGACACGCACGTGCTGCTGTGGCTCGCGATCTCGCCGGAGCTGGTTCCCGATGGGGTCAGGGACTTGCTGGAGGCCGCCGATCGCCGTGTCATCTCGGCGGCCAGTGCCTACGAGATCTCCTACAAGGCGCGGCTGGGGCGACTGCCACGCGGGCAGGAGATCCTCGACGCCTGGGAGCGCCTTCTGCGCGACATGATCGCCGACGACCTCCCGGCGACGAGTAGACATCTGGCCCGGGCGGGCGCGCTGGACTGGCCACACCGAGATCCCTTCGACCGGATCCTCGTCGCCCAGGCACAGCTCGAGGGGCTCACCCTCATCACCAAGGACGCGGCGATCCGTGACTGCGGGCAGGTGAGTGTCGCCCCCTGGCGGTGAGGGCTTCCGAGTGCTCCGCGGCACCGCTGCCAGGTGCGGCGCTCGGCTTGCGGGCTCCGCGCTAGCTCGTCCAGGCGCGCCACAACGCGGCGTACTCGCCGTCGTGGGCGACGAGCTCGTCGTGGCTGCCGAGCTCGGCGACGCGTCCGTCGATGACGACCGCGATGCGGTCGGCGTCGTGGGCGGTGTGGAGGCGGTGGGCGATGGCGACGACCGTGCGGCCCTCGAGGAGGGCGTTGATCGAGCCCTCGACGGTGCGTGCGGTGCGTGGGTCGATCAGGGAGGTCGCCTCGTCGAGCACGAGGGTGTGCGGGTCGGCGATGATCAGCCGGGCCAGCGCCACCTGCTGCGCCTGGGCGGGCGTGAGCGCGAGGTTGCCCGAGCCGACGAGGGTGTCGAGGCCGGCCGGCAGCCGCTCGACCCAGTCGGCCGAGCCGACCGCGGAGAGGGCGGCCCACACGTCGGCATCGGTGGACTCCTCACGCGCCAGCAGGATGTTGTCGCGCACGCTGCCCTTGAAGACGTGGTGCTCCTGGGTCACGAGGGCGACCTGGGTGCGCAGCTCCTCCAGGGGCAGCGAGACGGCGTCGACTCCGCCAACGGTCACCGAGCCGGTGCGGGGCGCGTTGATGCCGGACAGCAGCCGGGCCAGCGTGGACTTGCCGGACCCGCTCGGCCCGACGATCGCCAGCCGCTCACCGACGTGGAGGTCGAGGTCGACGCCGTGGAGTACGTCGTGCCCCTCGCGGTAGGCGAAGCGCAGGTCGCGCCCCCGCAGTTCAGGCCCCGCGGGCCGATCGCGACCGGGAGCGCGGTCGGGCGGAACCTCGGCGATGCCGAGCAGGCGGCTGGTCGAGGCGGCGCCGACCTGCAGCCGGTCGACCTCGCCGATCAGCCGGTCGAGAGGACCGCTCAGGGCCTCGACGTACAGGACGCCGGCGGTGATCTGGCCGAGCGTCACCCAGCCCCGGCTGAAGCCGTAGGCACCGACGAGCACCGTCAGCACCCGCGGCGCGTTGAAGGCGACGTCGATGACGGCGAAGAGCAGGTTGCGCAGCGTCATCGTGTAGCGCTCGGCCTGCGCCGAGACGGCGAGGTCCTCCTCGCCCACCTGCACCCGGCGGGCACCGAGCCCGAGCGCCTCCACGGTGCGCGCACCCTCGACGGTCTCGGTGAGGGAGGTGTTGATCCGCGAGTACGTCGAGCCCTCGGTGATATAGCCGCGCGGAGCCCGGCGCAGGTAGCGCCGCACCTGGACCATCGAGAAGCCGATCAGGACCAGCGCGGGGGCGGCCAGCAGGGGCGAGTTGACCACCATCGCCACGATCGACAGCGACACGGTCAGGGCGCAGATGATCGCCATCGGCACGCCGTACTGGACCGACCGGCTCATGGTGCCGACGTCTCGGGTGACGCGGGTGACCAGGTCGCCGGTGCTCGCGGACTCGACCTGGCCGAGCGGCAGCCGCATGATCACGCCGATGATGTACTCGCGGGCGGAGGCGAGCAGATCCTGCCCGAACAGCGTCGAGGTGCGCTGCCCCAGGAAGGTGAAGAGCGCCTGGCCGCACACTGCGACCGCGATGACCAGCGCCAGCGCGGTGATCGACGACGTGGTGACGTCGCCGGCAACGGTGCGGTCGATCAGCCCGCCCAGCAGTCGCGGCACGAGCAGCGCGCAGCCGGCCGCGAGCGCGTTGAGCAGCACCATCGCCGTGAACCGGCCGCGCCGACGCGCCAGCAGGTCGACGAAGAACGCCCAGACCGCGGCGTTGTCGGCGACCGGCCAGCCGCGCTCCGGGTTGCGTGAGTCGGCGTACGTCGCGTCGGCGCGGTCGGTGCGCAGCTGGTGGCGGCGGCGCAGTGCCCGCAGCCGCGCACCCCACGGCAGGCTGCGATCGACGAGCAGGTCCTCGGGCACGGCAGGCGGCTCGGCGGCCCGGTCGCGCCAGCTGGCGGCCGAGGAGGCGAGGAGATCGCCCGTCACCGCGAACTCCTCGGTGCGGGTGGTGCCCATCAGTCCACCTGCCCGGGATCGGGTTGATCTCGACTCCGCCGCTCGTCCCTCGCGCCGGGCTCGACCATCGATGGTGCGGCGACCTCGTCGAGGGCGCGGGAGACCACGCGCCGGTAGGCAGGGCTGTCGATCAGCAGGTCCTCATGAGTGCCGTCGGCGACCGCGCGGTCGCCCTCGAGCAGCACGATGCGGTCGGCGTGGTGCAGCCACAGGGGCGACACGGTCGTGATGATCGTGGTGCGCCCCCGGCGGAAGGCCGCGACGCGCTCGGCGATGCGTGCCTCGGTGTGCGCGTCGACGGCGGAGGTGGGCTCGACGAGCACCAGGACGGGCGCGTCGGCGCCGAGCGCACGCGCGAGTACGACGCGCTGACGCTGGCCACCCGAGAGGCCGCGGCCGCGCTCCTCGAGCACACCCTGCCAGCCACCGGGCTGGGCGTCGTAGACGTCCTCGGCGTTGGCGACGCGCACCACGGTCTCGGCCTGCTCGCGGGTGAGCACGCCGTGTGGGTCGATGGCGTCCTGCAGGGTGCCGGCGAAGAGCTGGCTGCCGGTGTCGCTGACGACGATCCGGCGGCGTACCTCGCTCAACCGCGCGCGGTTGAGGTCGACACCGCCCCAGGTGACCCCCCAGGGACCGGCGGCGTGCGCGGCCTCGCGCTCGGCGATGCGCTGGCGCTCGGCGAGCCGCTCGGCGCGCGCCCGTCGCGCGGCGCGACCGCTGAGCTCCTCGTCGTCGGCGATCGGCACGGCCTCGTCGTCGGCCGGGAAGTAGCGGCCGAGCCGGTCGGCGAGCGCCGACGAGTCCTCCGGTACGGCGCTCACCACGATGGTGAGCTCCCCGGGGTGGGCGACGAGGCCGGTGCGGGCGTCGACGAGGTCACCCGACTCGGGCAGGGGCTGCGGGTCGGCCGGGTCGGACCAGGGCGGCTCCTGCTCGAAGATGCCGATCGCCTTGCGCGCCGACACCAGCGCACGCGTGAGCTTCTGCGCGAACTCGAAGAAGGTCTGGATCGGGCCGATCATGAAGAGCCCGTAGCCGAGGAAGCTGATCAGCTCGCCGACGCTCAGGTCGCCGGCCAGCACCTCGCGGCTGCCGGCCCACACCAGCAGCACGATGAAGCCGCCGGAGAAGAGCACGCCGAGCGACTCGATGCCGGCCTGCCACACCCCGGCGGAGACGCCGGCCTTGCGGGTGAGCTGGGACTGCCGGTCGTAGTTGCGGCCGAACGTGCGCTCGCCCCCGATGCCGCGCAGGATCCGCAGGCCGGCGACGATGTCGGTGGCCAGCGAGGTGAGGTCGGAGTTGCGGGAGCGCTCCAGTGCCTGACGCCGATGCAACGGGCGCAGGAACGGCAGCGCGATGCCGACCAGGATCGGAGCCGCGACGAGCACCATGAGCCCGAGCGGCAGCGACGTGTCGAGCACGATGACCGCGACGACCAGGTAGGCGATGAGCTGACAGCTCGCGCGCGCCGTGATCTCGGTCAGCGCCCCGAACTCGTCGGAGTCGCTGCCGGCGACGCTGAGCACCTCGCCGGTGGGCGCGCGCCGGGGCAGCACATGACCCAGCTGCACGCTCTTGCGGGTGACCATCTGGGTGGTGCCGTAGAGGGCGATCAGCCAGCTCCGCACGATGATCGTGTGCATCACGATGCCGAAGGCCGCACCGACCAGCGTGACGCCGAGCAGCAGCCCGGCCCACAGCAGCACCTCGCCGTTGTCGCCCGGGAGGATGCCCCGGTCGACCGCCCTGCCGACGAGCAGCGGGCCGACCGTCAACGGCAGCTGCCACAGGCAGCCGACCAGGATCGAGGCGACGATCAGCGGCCGCTGACGGCCGAGCTTCCACCGCAGGAACGCGCCCGGCGTACGCAGGTCCGGCACGAGGACCTGACCGCTGTCGGCGCTCGCGCTGGTGTCGTCCCGGATGAACGCCGGAGTCTTCGGTGGATAGTCCAGCATGGCCTTTCGAGGGTACGTGTCGGCGACGACCGTCCGCGATCGGTTTTCGCCCCCGCCATAGTCCCTAACGTTTCGGTTCCCCTGGGACCGAAACGTTAGGGACTACCGGAGGTGGCCGGCGGCCGAGCAACTATCCTCTGCGGGTGCCGGAGCCCGCTGTGTCCACCGTCGAGGACGACGAGATCGTCTTCCGGCTGGCCGCCCCCGCGGCGCCCTCCGGGCGCGAGGAGGACGACCAGGCGGTGTCGCTCTGGACCGACCTGCACCTGTCGACCGCGCCGTTCGCCGCCGTCGAGGGTGGCTGGGAGCTCCGGATCCCGCACCCACCGGTCGACCGGCTCGAGTACCTCTTCGACGTGGAGGGCGACCTGCTCGTCGACCCCGGCAACCCGCGGGTGGTGACGGGTGCCTTCGGCGCCCACTCCTGGCTGCCGCTGCCGGGGTACGTCGAGCCCGCCTGGCTCGCCGGCGAGCGCGCACCGGGGAGCCTGGTGCCGGCGTCCCTCGAGAGGACCCCGGTCGGTCCGGTCGACCTGCAGGTGTGGAGCCCCGACTCCCTTGCTCACGGTGCGCCCGCGCCGCTGTTGATCTCCCACGACGGCCCCGAGATGGCGGCGTACGGCGGCCTGGTCGACTACGCATCGGCCATGGTCGCGGCCGGCACCCTGCCGCCCTTCCGGGTGGCGTTGCTGGAGCCCGGCGCACGCAACGAGCGGTACGCCGCCAACCCGGCGTACACGAAGGCCCTCACCGAAGACGTCGTCCCGCATCTGCGAGACCACTTCCCGACCGAGCAGCCGCTGGTGCTGATGGGCCAGAGCCTCGGCGCGCTGGCGGCCCTGCACGCCGCCTGGACGACCCCGGGTCTCTTCGGGGGCATCTTCTGCCAGTCGGGCTCGTTCTTCACGCCCGTGCTCGACCCCCAGGAGTCCGAGCACAGGCACTTCAAGGAGATCACCGGCTTCGTCGCGACCGTCCTCGCGGCCGAGAGCGCCTCGCCGAGGGCGCCGGTCACGGGCATCGTCTGCGGCAGCGCCGAGGAGAACGTGGAGAACAACCGGCTGCTCGCCGACCACCTCCGCACGATCGGCGTCGACGTCGCCTGGGGCGAGGTGCGCGACGGCCACACCTGGACCTGCTGGCGTGACCTGCTCGACCCGCATCTCACCGGCCTGCTGCGGAGGGTCTGGAAGATCCGCTGAGAAGTCTTCAGGCTGGGTGTCGAAACCCGTCGGGCGGCTCCGACCTCAGGGTGTGAGGCCGCCAGGAGGGCGGTCGGGCAACCAAGGAGCAGAAGCATGAAGTACCTCATCCTCATCCACCAGAACCGGTCGGCCCGCGAGCAGTTCGCGAACCTGCCCGCCGAGGTCGTCGCCGCAGGCCTGCAGGCCTACCAGGACCTCAACGAGTCGCTGCGCGAGTCCGGGGAGTACGTCGCCTCGGAAGCCCTCGCCGAGGACAGCACGGCAACCGTGGTCAGCCTGCGCGACGGGTCGGTGGTCACCTCCGACGGCCCGTTCGCGGAGACCAAGGAGCTCCTCGCCGGCTTCTACCTCGTCGACGTCGAGTCGCTCGACCGAGCCGTCGAGATCGCCGCCGCGATCCCCGAGGTGTCCGCGGGCGCGGCCGGCGTGGAGGTGCGCCCGGTCCTCGACTACTCGACCGCTGACTTCGGAGTCTGAGGGAGATGGCAGGCCCCCCCGCCGAGGATCTGCTGCGCCGGCTGGCGCCCCAGGTCCTCGGCGTGGTGGTCCGGAGGTACGGCGACTTCGACGGCGCCGAGGACGCCGTCCAGGAGGCGCTCCTCGAGGCCGCGACGACCTGGCCCGAGCGCGGACTGCCACGGGACCCGCGGGCCTGGCTGGTCACCGTCGCCCACCGCCGACTCGTCGACCTCTGGCGCAGCGACTCGGCCCGCCGGGCTCGCGAGGAGCGCGTCCGCGTGACCCAGGACGTCGTACCCCCCGACCCGAGCGACGCTCCGTACGACGACTCGCTGGAGCTGCTGCTGCTCTGCTGCCACCCGGCGCTCACCGCGCCGTCCCAGGTCGCTCTCACCCTGCGCGCCGTCGGGGGGCTCACGACCGCGGAGATCGCCCGCGCCCTGCTGCTGCCAGAGGCGACCGTCGGTCAGCGGATCAGCCGGGCGAAGGCGGGGATCCGCAAGGCGGGTGCCCGGTTCGAGCTGCCGGCAGCCGACGAGCTGGAGGCGCGGATCGCCGTCGTCTCGAAGGTGCTCTACCTGATCTACACCGAGGGCCACACGGCGAGCTCCGGCACGAGCCTGCAACGCCTCGACCTGGCTGCCGAGGCGATCCGGTTGACCCGGATGCTGCACGCGCGGGCCGCCGCCGACCCGAGCCTGGCCGGGCTGCCGGCGGACGAGGTGACCGGGCTCCTGGCGCTGTTGATGCTCACCACCTCGCGCCGCAAGGCTCGCGCGGACGCGTCGGGTGCCCTGGTCCCGCTCGACCGGCAGGACCGCTCGCTCTGGGACCGAGCACTGATCGAGGAGGCCTCGGCGCTGGTCGAGGGGGTGCTGCGCGAGGGACCGATCGGCGCCTACCAGCTCGAGGCGGCCGTCGCCGCGGCCCACGCCCACGCGCCGTCGTACGCCGACACCGACTGGCGGGAGATCCTCGGCCTCTACGACCTGCTCCGCCAGGTCGCGCCGGGGCCGATGGTCGAGCTCAACCGGGTCGTGGCGCTCGCCGAGGTCGCCGGCCCACGCGTGGCCCTCGACGAGCTCGGCCGTCTCGCATCCGACCCCGCGCTCGCCGGCCGCCATCGCCTGCCGGCCGTTCGCGCGCACCTGCGCGAGCGGCTGGGCGAGCTCGACACCGCCGTCGCGGACTACCGCGAGTCCGCCCGCCTCACCCGGAGCGACCCCGAGCGCCGCTACCTGCTCGGCCGGGCCGCGGCACTCGAGCGCTGAGCCCCGATCGGCTCAGTGCGGGCGGAGCCCCGCGGCGGCCTGGGTGACCATCTGCCCCAGGGCGGTGAACCGCTCCTCGGTGATCCGGGACGCCGGGCCCCAGACGGAGATCACCGCGACCGGACGCCGGCGCGCGTCGAGGATCGGAGCGGAGACCCCCCAAGCGTTGGCGTCGAACTCGCCGCGGCACACCGCATAGCCGGCCGCGCGCACGTCGGCCAGCTCCCGGGTCAGGACCTCCGGATCCACGATGGTCGTCGAGGTGTGCGCCTCGAGCGGACCCGCCAGGAGCTGCTCGAGGAGGGAAGGGTCGGCGAAAGCCAGGACGGCCTTCCCGGTGGACGTGCCGTGCCACGACACGTGTCTCCCCACCCACCTGGCCGAGACCACCGACGCGGACGGGGTGATCTCGTCGACATACTCGGGCGCGCCCCGGCCGGCCAGCGCGAGCGACGCCGTCTCGCCCGTCTGCAGGCTCAGGTCGGAAAGCACCCGCCGGGCCGAGCGCATCAGCGCCGACAGGTCGGCGGCGGCGGCGATCTCGACGGCGGCATAGCCGATGCCGTAGCGACCCGAGTCGTCGATCGAGACGAGCCCCTCGCGCTCCAGCGTCCCCAGCAGGCGCCATGCCGTGGCCCGGTTGAGCCCGGCAGTCTCCGCCGCCTCCGCCACCGTCAACCGGCCGCCCGTCGTCCGGGCGACCGCGCGCAACAGCGCGACGGCACGCTCCACCGATTGCACGCCGTGGGTCATCCTGCCTCCCCCCTCGCGGCTCCTGTTGGCCCTTGATGTACGACGGACACCGCTACGATCGTTCACATCGTTCGAAAGGTGCTCGCATGGTGAACATACGATCCGATCGTACGCCGCCTGTCGGTGCGATCTCGGCCGAATCCGTGAAGCCAGTTCGTGTGGGACTCCGCGCCCTCGGCGCCGTCATCGGGAGCGGAGCACCGACAACCGAAGGAGGAGGACCTTGACCGTCCCGAACCGCAAGGTGATCATCACCTGCGCCCTGACCGGTGCGGGTGACACGACCGCCAGGTCCGAGCACGTGCCCGTGACGCCGGAGCAGATCGCCGAGTCGGGCATCGCCGCGGCGCGCGCCGGCGCCGCGGTGGTGCACGTGCATGTGCGCGACCCCGAGACGGGGCAGGGGTCGCGCGAGGTGGCCTTCTACCGGGAGGCGGTCGAGCGGCTGCGGGCCAGCGACGTCGACGTGGTCATCAACACCACCGCCGGCATGGGCGGCGACCTGGTCCTGGACCCGCACGACCCGACGAGCTTCGTCGAGGGCACGGATCTGGTGTCGGGGCTGGAGCGGCTCAAGCATGTCGAGGAGCTCCTGCCGGACATCTGCACGCTCGACTGCGGCAGCCTGAACTTCGGCGAGGGGTCGCTCGTCTACGTCTCGACGCCGGACATGCTGCGCGAGGGCGCGAGGCGGATCCAGGAGCTTGGCGTCCGGTGCGAGATGGAGATCTTCGACACCGGCCACCTGTGGTTCGGCCGGCAGCTGGTGGAGGAGGGGCTGATCGACCCACCCCCACTGTTCCAGCTGTGCATGGACATCCCGTACGGCGCTCCCGCCGACCCGGCGCTCCTGGCCAGCATGGTCAACCAGCTGCCGCCCGGCGCGCAGTGGGCGTCGTTCGCGCTCGGCCGGATGCAGATGCCGTGGGTCGCCCAGTCGGTGCTGCTCGGCGGCCACGTCCGCGTCGGCCTCGAGGACAACCTCTATCTCTCGCGCGGGGTCAAGGCGACCAACGCCCAGCTCGTCGAGCGGGCGCGCACCATCATCGAGGCGATGGGCTCCCAGGTCGCGACCCCCGATGAGGCCAGGGAGATCCTCGACCTGAAGCCGAGGTCGGTGTGAGCGGCAGGCCCGAGCCCGGCGACGTCCGGGTCGTCGGCTGCGTCGGCGCCGGAGTCATCGGCGGCGGCTGGGCCGCGCACTTCCTGGCCCGCGGCTACGACGTGGTGGCGTGGGACCCGGGTCCCGATGCGGAGAGCCGGGTGCGCAAGCTCGTCGAGGTCGCCTGGCCGGCCCTGGAGTCGCTGGGGCTGGCCGACGGCGCGGACCCGGGGCGCCTGAGGTTCGAGGCCGATCTGGCCGCCGCGATGGCCGCGGTCGACTTCGTGCAGGAGTCGGTCCCCGAGGACCTCTCGCTCAAGCGCTCGGTGCTGGCCGCCATCGACGACGTACTGGCCCCGGGGCTGGTGATCTCGTCGTCCACGTCGGGCTACTCGATGACCGAGATGCAGACCGAGTGCGCCAGGCCGGGCCGCACCGTGGTCGGGCACCCGTTCAACCCGCCGTACCTCATCCCGCTGGTCGAGGTGGTCGGGGGCGAGGCCACCGAGCCCGAGGTGGTGGACTGGGCGGCGGCGTTCTTCACCGAGGCGGGCAAGTCGGTGCTGCGGATGGAGCGCGAGGTGCCCGGGTTCGTCGCCAACCGGCTGCAGGAGGCGCTCTGGCGTGAGGCCCTGCACATGCTCGCCGCGGGCGAGGCGACCGTGGAGCAGATCGACCGGGCGATCACCGAGGGTCCGGGGCTCCGCTGGCCGGTCCACGGGCCGATGCTCACATTCCATCTCGCCGGTGGGCAGGGCGGGATGGCGCACATGCTCGACCACTTCGGTCCGTCGCTGCTGGCGCCGTGGACCCGTCTGGAAGCGCCACCACTCACCGGGTCGTTGCGCGACGCCGCAGTCGACGGCTGTGCCCTCGAGGCCGCCGGGCGGACCATGGACGAGCTCATCGCCGAGCGCGACGCCGGCGTGATCGCCGTCCTGCGTGCACTGGGGCGCGCGCCGTGACCGTCCTCTGGCGGGAGCAGGTCAGGGACGAGTGGATCGACTACAACGGACACCTGTCCGAGCCGTACTACGTGCTGGTCTTCGGGCACGCCACCGACGAGGTGATGGCCGCCGTCGGCATCGGTCCCGGGCACCGCGAAGCGCACCGAGCCTCGCTCTACACGGTCGAGGCGCACGTCCGCTACCTCGACCAGGTGCCCGCCGGCGCCGACCTGGAGGTGAGGTCGGAGCTGATCGGGCGCACAGGCAAGCTGCTGTGGATCTGGCACGAGATGTGGCTCGACGGCCGGCTGCGGGCGACCGAGGAGATCCTCGCCGTGTACGTCGTGGACGAGCGGGCGGCGGCGTTCCCCGACGACATCGCCGCCCGGGCCGAGGCGCTGGTCGTGCCCCCGCCCGACCAGGCGTCGCGCGCGATCAGGATCCGGCCGCGCGAGGCCGCGCCCTGATCCGCGAGGAAACATGTCCGGCCGCCGGTTCGCGGACCGGCGCATCTGGAAGGGTTGTCCCATGGAGCGCTACCAGCAGGAGTTCGACGTCCCCGGTGCCGACCGGCCGGGAGTGGTGATCCGCTACGGGCACTACGGCCGGCCGGTGGTGGTCTTCCCGTCCGAGCAGGGCCGGGCGTGGGACTACGAGAACAACGGGATGATCGGGGCCATCTCCGGGCTCATCGACGACGGCCGGGTCAAGGTCTACTGCGTCGACTCCTTCGATCACCTCACCTGGTCCGACCGGTCCATCCCGCTGGAGGAGCGGGCGCAGCGGCACAGCGGGTACGCCGCGTGGATCAACGACCAGGTCATGGGCTGGGTCCGCGAGGACACCGCCGGCGGACTCGACCAGATGGGCGCGATCGCGACAGGCTGCTCGATGGGCGCCTACCACGCCCTCAACTTCGGCCTGAGCCGTGCCGACCTGTTCCCGGTCGCGATCTGCCAGTCCGGCTCCTACGATCCGAGCCGGTGGCACGCGTGGGGTGAGCGGGGCGACGCGGCGTACTTCACCAACCCAACCGACTACGTCGCCAACCTGCACGGCGAGCACCTCGACTGGCTGCGGTCGCGCCTCCTGGTGCTTCTGCTCGTGGGGGAGGGGGCGTGGGAGACCCACCCGACCGAGTCGCTGCCGCAGGCGCGGCAGATGTCCGAGATCCTCGCCGGCAAGGGCATCCCGCACGAGCTGGACGTGTGGGGTCACGACTCCGCGCACGACTGGCCGTGGTGGCGCAAGCAGATCGCCCACCACCTGCCCCGCTTCTGCTGACCGGCCCAGGTCGAGTGCTGAGATGGCTGTCTTCTGCGGATGACCGAGCACTCGACCGACGCAGCCGGCGGCCTGGCTAGGCTGCCCCCTATGACCGGTGAGCGCAACCACCTGATCGGACTCCTGCTGGGAGCGGAGGAGGACTGGCCGCAGGCGTTCGAGGCGATCCTGCGGATGGTCGGCCCCCTCAAGGCGGGCGGGCAGACCCACACGCTGAGCTCGGAACGGCTGACGATCGAGCCGTTCGAGCTCACCGACGCGGCCAGGCCCGACCTGGTGATCGACCGGCTGGCGTACTGGTACTACCACCCGCGCGAGTGGCTCAAGAAGGCGTCGCTGGTCAACGGGACCTACTTGCTCAACAGCCCGTTCACCTTCCAGTCCATGGAGAAGCACTCGGCGTACTGCGCGATGGTGCGGCTCGGGCTCAAGGTGCCGCGCACGGTGCTCGTGCCCTACAAGAACCCCGTCGACAACGTCCGCTGGGCCTACACCAGCGAGAAGTACAACCAGCCCTTCGACCTCGACGCCATCGCCGACGACCTCGGCTACCCGCTGTACATGAAGCCCTTCGACGGCGGCGGCTGGCGGGGTGTCTCGCGGATCAACGACCGCGACGACCTCCATCGTGCGTACGACGAGTCCGACGAGATGCTGATGCACCTGCAGGCCACCGTCGACTACGACCACTTCGCCCGCGCGCTGTCCATCGGCGCGGAGACGATGGTGATGGACTTCCGCCCGGACGAGCCGATGCACAACCGGTACGCCGTCTCGCACGGCTTCCTCAACGACAAGGCGGGCCGCGAGGCCTACGCAATCTCGCGGATCGTCAACGCCTTCTTCTGCTGGGAGTTCAACTCCGCCGAGATGCTGGTGGCCGGCGACGAGGTCTACCCGATCGACTACGCCAACGCCTGCCCCGACGTCGCGGTCACCTCGCTGCACTACTACTTCCCGTGGGCGATCAAGGCCCTGGTGCGCTGGTCGGCGTACTGCGCCGTCACCGGCCGCAGGAGCGCGGTCGACCTGCAGACGCGGGCGTACTTCGACATCGCCGACGACCCCGACCGCTCCTACGAAGACAAGCTCACCGCCTATCTCGAGCTCGCCGACGCACACTTCGAGGACGACCGGTACCGCGAGTGGTGCGACGAGCACCTGCCCCATCTCGACGAGGCCGTCGTCGACTGGGTCGGCGGCCCCGACTTCGACCGGCTGCTCGTCGAGACCGTGCGGGCGACCTACCCGGCGCATGAGCATGACCAGTTCCTGGCCCACTTCCGGGGGCTGCTCGATCTGTGGGTCTCCGACCAGACCTGAGCTCGGTCGCCGGTGCACGGGCACGCTCCGAGGCAGGGGGGATCGGCGGGCTTGGAGACGAGTTTGCCTAGCGGTGCGGCCGACGTGCAATATATTGCATGCCCATTCCGCACGCCGGTCAGTCACTGGAGCGCACCCTGCTTCGCGACGGCGTGTACCGCCGGCTGCGGGACGCCATCGTCGACGGGACGCTCGAGCCGGGCGAGCAGCTGAGGGACATCGAGCTCGCCCGCTGGCTCGGCGTCAGCCGCACGCCGGTCCGGGAGGCACTGCTCCGGCTCGGCCAGGCCGGGTTGGTCGGCTCGACCCCCGGGCGCTCGACGACGGTGAGCCTGCTTGATCCGGTGGCGGTCGCCGAGGCGCGGGACGTGTTGGCCGCCATGCACGCCCTCGCCGTGCGCGGCAGCGTCCGGTTGCTGACCGCGGACGACCTGACCCGGATGCGCCGGGCGAACCGAGCGTTCCGAGCCGCGGTCAGGGCCGGCGACGGTCAGGCCGCCCTCGCCGCCGACGACGAGCTGCACGCGATCCCCTTGGCACGAGGGGACAACGTGGCCGTCGCCCGGGTGATCCACCAGTTCGAGCCCGTCGTACGCCGAGCCGCGCTCCATCGGTTCGTCAGCCTGGACGGCGCGGCGTCGGCCCGGCAGCACGACCGGCTGATCCGTCTCTGCGCAGCTGGCGACGCCGACGGCGCCGCGGCCCTGTCCTTCGACATCTGGCACAACCTCCAACCCACGGACCAGGAGCAGACATGAGGATCGACGACTTCGCGCGCCATCCGCTCACGTTCGGTCCGAGCCCCGTCCACGAGCTGACGCGGCTCAGCGCCCACCTCGGCGGTGCGCGGATCTGGGCGAAGCGTGAGGACGTCAGCTCCGGCCTCGCATACGGCGGCAACAAGGTCCGCAAGCTCGAGTACCTCGTGCCCGACGCGCTCGCCCAGGGGGCCGACACCCTGGTGAGCATCGGGGGCTATCAGTCCAACCACACCCGTCAGGTGGCCGCGGTGGCGGCGGCGGTCGGTCTCAAGGCCGTGCTTGTCCAGGAGAACTGGGTGGACTGGCCGGATGTCACCAACGACCGTGTCGGCAACATCCTGCTCAGCCGGCTGATGGGGGCCGAGGTGCGCATCGACCCCGCCGGCTTCGGCATCGGCTTCAAGGAGTCGTGGGAGCGGGCGCTCGAGGACGTGCGCCGCCGCGGCGGCACGCCGTACGCGATTCCGGCCGGGGCCTCCGACCACGAGCTCGGCGGGCTCGGCTTCGCCCGCTGGGCGTACGAGGTGGCCGAGCAGGAGGAGCGGCTCGGCGTCTTCTTCGACACGATCGTCGTGTGCGCTGTGACCGGGTCGACCCAGGCGGGCATGGTCGCCGGCTTCGCGGCGCTGGAGGAGGCCGGCGGGCCGCCTCGCCGGGTGATCGGCATCGATGCCAGCGCCAAGCTCGACGAGACCCGCGACCAGGTCGAGCGGATCGCTCGCCGTACCGCCGCGAAGATCGGCGTGCGCCGCGACCTGCGCGACGACGAGATCACCGTCCTCGCGGGCTGGGCGGGGGATCTCTACGGCATCCCGGTCGACTCGACGCTCGAGGCGATGCGGCTCACCGCTCAGCTCGAGGGCGTGATCCTCGACCCCGTCTACGAGGGCAAGTCGATGGCCGGCCTCCTCGACCTGGTCCGGGGCGGCGACATCGCGAGCGACTCCACCGTCCTCTACGCCCACCTGGGCGGCCAGCCGGCCCTCAACGCCTACGCCGGTCTCTTCACCTCCTCGACCCCCGCCACCTCCCTGGAATAGTCCCTAACGTTCTGGTTGTCGGGCTCCGCGGGCGGGGCCGGGATAGTCCCGCACGTTCTGGTTTGTCGGCGAGACCGGGCCTGTGGATGGGAGCGGGCAGTAATCGCTCGTCCGGTCGCGCACAGCCAGAACGTTAGGGACTATCTCAGGGGGCGAGGAGTCGGTCGAGGGCGTCGAGGAGTACGGCGCGCTCGCGGCGCACCGAGAAGGTCGGGTCGGTGGCGAGGCGGCCGGTGAAGCCGTCGACCAGCAGGAAGATCCAGGCGGCGAGCCGCACGGCGGAGAGGTCGGTGCGGATCTCTCCGGTGCGCCGCGCGCGGCGGACCCAGCTGGTGAGGCCGCGCTGCTGAGCTCGTTCGTCCGCGGCGAGGGCGGCGGCGACCGCCGGCTCGCTCATCACCGAGACCACCGCACGCACGAAGCCCGGCAGCCGGGGGTCGGTCAGCTGGTCCGCTGAGTAGGCGACGTAGTCGCGCAGAACGCTTACGGCGTCGGTGCGGTCGCGCTGGGCGGCGAACCACCCCTCCACCTCGGCCGTGCCGTACTGGAGGATCGCGACCAGCAGCTCTGCCTTGGTCGGGAAGTAGTGGAAGAAGGTGCCCGAGCCGATCCGGGCAGTGCGGCAGATCGCGGCCGTGGTGGCGCCGGCGTAGCCGTCCTCGGCGAATCGGGTCAGTGCGGCGTCGATGATCTGGAGCCGTCGCTGCTCGTGCCGGACGGGGTCGACCGGCCTAGCCATGGGTTGCCCGGCCCATTAATCGAGTGGTCACTCTGGTAATATAGCCGTCATGGCTCGGGAGATCTGGCACCTGGACAAGGCGGGGCGGCGGCACGAGGTCGAGTTGTCCGACGCCGGGCTCGGGCGGCGCGTGGTGTGGACGGTCGACGGGACGGTCGTGGCCGAGAAGAAGTCGCACGACGAGCGGCTCCAGCTGAAGTCCGACCGCGAAGGGGCAGTCTTCGTCAAGCTGCCCAAGCTCATCGGGCCCGCGCGACGCGTCACCTGGTTGGAGGAGCCGGCCGAGCTGGCCGAGATCGGACTGGCCGCGGGCGGGGTCGACTTCCGGCCCGAGCCGGGCTCGCGCGCGGCTCGCCGCGAGCAGCGGATCGTCGACCACCCCAGGCTGCACACGCTGCGGGAGACCGCTGGTGCGGCCCTCGGCGTCATCCTTCCGCTGGTCCTGGTCTGGCTGGTCGGACGTTTCGTGTTCTCGTTCGACCTCCCTTGGCCCGACGTCGACCTGCCGGACATCCCGTGGCCCGACATCGATCTCCCGGGCATTCCCTGGCCGGACGTCGACCTCCCGGCCATTCCCTGGCCCGACATCACGTTGCCGGCCTGGCTGAAGTGGGTGCTCCAGAACGTCAAGTACGTCGCGCCAGTGCTCGTCGCGTTCGTCGTCGCCCGCGGCGAGGTCCGTCGTCGCCGCAAGCAGGAGGAGTCACGCAGCCGGGGCGCCGCCCGATCCACCGACGAGAACGACGCGTAGTCGGACAGGCACAACCGCGGGAAGGCCCGGCCTCTCAGGCGGGGTGACGAGCGTCCGGGGGAGTTGTGCCTGTCCGGTTACGACAGGAGCTCTGCGCGAATCCAGGCGGCCATCGTCCCTGGGGTGACCCCGAGGAACGACTCACGCACGCAGTCAGGCTATTGCCTGCCTGGCGAGGCTCCAGGCGATGGCGAGCATGGTCAGGCCGATCAGGACGTCGAGCACCTGCCAGGCGCGCGGCGAGGCCAGGAGCCGGTGCGCGCGCCGGGCGCCGTAGCCGAGACCGGCGAACCACAGGACGCTGGCCAGCATCGCACCGAGGCCGAAGGTCCACCTGCCGGAGGATCCGTGCGTGGCCGCGATGCTCCCGAGCAGGACCACGGTGTCGAGGTACACGTGCGGGTTGAGCCAGGTGAGGGCGAGGCCCCTGAGCGCGACCCTGGTCGAGGAGGTCGAGCCGTTCCCCACGGACAGTGCTCCGGGCCGCCGGGCGCGCCACAGCGACGAGACGCCGTACGCCGTGAGGAAGGCGACACCGAGCCAGCGAACGACGTCGAGCGCCGCCGGCGCGCTCTCGACGACCACGCCTATCCCGGCGACCCCGGCGCCGATGAGGACGAGGTCGGAGACCGCGCAGATCGCGACCACGAGCCCGACCCGGTCGCGACGGAGTCCCTGTCGCAGCACGTAGGCGTTCTGCGCACCGATGGCGACGATGAGGGAGAGGCCGGTGAGGAGACCGGCGCCGAGGTGGGTGAGCACGTCACAACGCTAGGAGACGTCGGATCATGAGACCAGAGAATGTTTCTTCCTGACCATGAGTTCTGCTTAAGATCGTGCAATGGAGCCGAGCCCCGCGCACCTCGCCGCGCTGGCCGCGATCGTCGACCGAGGGACCTTCGACGCCGCCGCCCAGGAGCTACATGTGACGCCCAGCGCGATCAGCCAGCGAATCCGCGCCCTGGAGTCGGCTGCCGGGCAGGTGCTGGTGACCAGGGGTACGCCGTGTCGCCCGACTCCGGCCGGGGAGACCCTGTTGCGGCTGGCGCGCCAGAGCCGGCTGCTGTGGGAGGAGGCACGGTCAGAGCTCTCGGAGGACGAGCGGCACGTCGTGGACCTCGCTGTGGCCGTCAACGCGGACAGCCTGGCGACCTGGCTGCGCCCGCTCCTCGAGATCGTCGCCGGCTGGCGGAGGACGAGTCTGCGCCTCCACGTCGAGGACGAGGCCTACTCCGCCCGGCTGCTCCGCTCGGGTGAGGTGCTGGCCGCGGTCACGAGCGAGCCGACGACGATCCAGGGGTGCGTCGTCGAGCCCTTGGGCAGGCTGCGGTATCGGCCGGCCGCCAGCCCCGGCTTCGTCGAGCGTTGGCGCCGCGGACGTGGGGTCGACTGGGCGGCGATGCCGGTCGTCGTCTTCAACGAGAAGGACCGGCTCCAGCAGCGCATCCTCGAGCAGCGCGGCGTCGAGCACCCGCCGACTGTTGCGCACCGGGTGCCGACCTCTTCGGACTACCTCGCCGCCGTCGTCTGCGGCCTCGGCTGGGGAGCGATCCCGGAGCCGCAGCTCACGCCGGCGCTGGCCGAGGGCACGCTCGTGCCCCTGCCCGGGGCGGGGTGGCTCGCCGTACCGCTCTCCTGGCAGCGCTGGCGCCTCGACTCCCCGGCGCTCGACCGGCTCACCGCGGCAGTCCACGCCGCAGCGGCACACGGGCTAACGACCCGCTGAGCGGAGGGCGACCGCGCCCTGCACGTCGCGGACCGTGAGGCCCACCAGCGTGACCGCGGCCAGCCGAGCGGTCCAGGTGGGTTGCCGCAGGAGGGCGACACCGGCGACGACGTTGGCGGCCGCCCTGGCCAGCAGCCAGGGCGACTTGCGCTCGGCGAGCAGCAGCCCCGGCGCGATCGCGAGGTCGGTGATGCCGATGATGCGCGCCACCTTCGGGTCGAGGATGCCGGTCAGCCTGCGGGTCTTGACCGGTGCCAGCAGCATCGGCAGGCCGATCGCCGCGGTCGCGGCTCCGGCGACCAGGGCGTCCGTGTAGGCGTCGTCAGGAGTCATGCTCCGAGTGTGACCAACCGATGGTGAGCGGTCAGAACGCTGCCTCGTCGAGGTCCATCAGGTCGAGGCCGGTCTGCTCCGCGATGGCGCGCTCCGCACTGAGCTTGGGCAGCATCTGCTGTGCGAAGAACTGCGCGGCCGCGACCTTGCCCTCGTAGAAGAGCTTGTCCTTGTCGCTGACGTCGCCGCTGAGCGCCTGCAGGGCGACCTCCGCGTGTCGGAGCATGAGCCACGAGCACACCAGGTCGCCGAGGCTCATGAGCGCACGGGTCGTGTTGAGCCCGACCTTGTAGATATTGCGCACGTCGTCCTGCGCCGACATCAGGTCGTTGATCATGTGCCCGACGATCGCCTGGCAGTCTTCGAGCCCCCTTGCGAGCAGGCCGCGCTCGTTCTTGAGGCGGCTGTCGGAGTCGGCCGAGCCCGCATCGGTGGCGATGAACGACTCGATCTCCTTCGCGAGGAAGCCCAACGCTCGGCCCTGGTCCTTGACGATCTTGCGGAAGAAGAAGTCCTGGCCCTGGATCGCGGTGGTGCCCTCGTAGAGGGTGTCGATCTTGGCGTCGCGGACGTACTGCTCGAGCGGGTAGTCGATGAGGAAGCCCGAGCCGCCGAAGGTCTGCAGCGACTCGGTGCCGAGCAGCACCCAGGATCGCTCCGAGCCGTAGCCCTTGACGATCGGGAGCAGCAGGTCGTTGACCGCCGCCGCGAGCCGGCCCTCGTCGGTGTCCTGCTGACCGGCGCGCTCGCTGATGAGCACCTCGTCCTGCCACGACGCCGTGTAGAGCACCAGCGCCCGCATGGCCTCGGCGAACGCCTTCTGCGTCATGAGCGAGCGGCGTACGTCGGGGTGGTGGGTGATCGCGACGCGCGGCGCAGTCTTGTCCGCCGCCCGCGTCAGGTCGGCGCCCTGCACGCGCTCCTTGGCGTACTCGAGAGCGTTGAGATAGCCGGAGGACAACGTCGCGATGGCCTTGGTGCCGACCATCATCCGGGCGTTCTCGATGACCTGGAACATCTGGGCGATGCCGTCGTGCACCTCGCCCAGCAGCCAGCCTCGGGCGGGCTCGCCGCCGCCGACCGACGGGTCGCCGTACGTGAGCTCGCAGGTGTTGGAGACCTTGATGCCCATCTTGTGCTCGACGCCGGTGACGTAGACGCCGTTGCGCTCGCCGGTGAGCTCGCCGCTCTCATGGTCGAAGTGGTGCTTCGGGACCAGGAACATCGACAGGCCCTTGGTGCCGGGACCACCGGCGCCGTCGACGCCGACCGGGCGGGCGAGGGTCAGGTGCATGACGTTGTCGCACAGGTCGGACTCGGCGGAGGTGATGAACCGCTTGACGCCCTGGATGTTCCACGAGCCGTCGTCGTTGGGGGTCGCCTTCGTGCGACCGGCACCGACGTCGGAGCCGGCGTCCGGCTCGGTCAGGACCATCGAGGTGTTCCAGCCGCGGTCGACGATGTGCTGGGCGATCCGCTTGTCGCGGTCGTTGCCGTTGCGATGGACCACGCTCGCGAACGCCGGGCCGGCGGCGTACATCCACACCGGCGCGTTGGCGCCGAGGACCATCTCGGCGACCGCCCAGTTGAGCGACGGCGGAGCCGGCGTGCCGCCGAGGCCCTCGACGATCTGGATGCGCCAGTACTCGGCATCCATCCAGGCCCGGTAGCTCTTCTTGAACGACTCGGGCAGCGGCGCCGTGTGGGTCTGCGGGTCGAAGACGGGGGGGTTGCGATCGGCGTCGGCGTACGACGCGGCGAGCTCCTCGCGGGAGAGCCGCTCGACCCCCCTGAGGATCTCGCGAGCGGTCTGGCCGTCGACCTCGCCGAAGGGACCGTGCCCCAGGATCTGGTCGCGACCCAGCACCTCGAAGAGGTTGAACTCGATGTCGCGGAGGTTGGTCTTGTAGTGGCTCACGATCCCACCCGTTCCTTCGATGCGGAGGCTGTCGGCGCGAGGTATTACTCGCCAGTAACATAATCATACCTCGCAGCGGCCACACCCGACACTCGGTTGCCGACGTCGGCTCGGAAATGACCCGAACGGGCCAGTGAGCGGCCACTGATGGCGGCGCGTGCGTAGGCACTGCCACGCGACGGATGCGCAGGGTATTACGCGTTCTTCGGTGGACTTCTGACAGAATCAGGGCCATGCGCGTCTCCGCCAAGGCCGACTACGCCCTCCGGGCGCTCTTGGAGATGGCGGACACCACGGCCGACACCGGACCGGTGAGCGCCGAGGAGCTGGGGCGTCGTCAGGACATCCCGCACGGCTTCCTGCAGGCGATCCTTGCCGATCTCCGCCGGGCCGGGATCGTGGTCTCCCAACGGGGGCAGTCGGGGGGCTGGCGGATGGCGAGGCCACCGGAGCAGGTGTCGGTGGCCGACGTCATCCGAGCCGTCGACGGACCTCTCGTATCCGTCTACGGGCTCCGGCCGGAGGCGGTCGTCTACAACAAGTCCGCTGAGGTCCTCCAGCACGTCTGGATCGCCGCTCGCCGGTCGTTGCGCGACGTCTTCGAGGAGGTGTCGATCGCGCAGCTCGCGACCGGCACCCTCCCCGACGCGGTCACCTCGCGGACGGCCGACGAGGACGCCTGGCAGCCGCACTGACGGTGTCCGATCCGGACCTGACCGACCTGGAGGCGAGGTACGCCGCGGCACTGGCGTGGGCCGGCGAGCGGACCGGTCGTGCGTGGCGCGCCGTCGAGAGGCTGGCGGGTGGCCGGACCTCCGCGATCCTGGCGCTCACCGACGAGGCCGGCGACGAGTGCGTGCTGCGCATGGTCACCGAGGAGCCGTGGCGCACCCATGGCGCCCGGCTCACCACGCGTGAGCGTGACGTGCAGAGACTGCTCGCCGACAGCTCGGTGCCCGCCCCGCGGTCCCTCGCCCTCGATTCGTCCGGCGCGCACTGCGGCCACCCGGCGCACCTGATGACGCGGGTGCCCGGCGTCTACGACGTGACACGGGTCGACGACTCCTCGCTCGACGCGCTCGCGCTCGTCCTGCGCGACATCCATGCGATCCGGCCGGCGAAGTGGCCGCGGACCTATCAGTCGTGGGCGTGGCCGGCCAAGCACGTCATTCCCGACTGGGCGACGGAGCCGGTCGCTTGGGCGGCGGCGTACGACCTGCTGCGCGAGGAGCGGCCGGCGTACGAGCCGGTGTTCATCCATCGCGACTTCGGGCCCAACAACGTGTTGTGGGCAGGCGACTCCATCGGCGGTGTCGTCGACTGGGTCGAGACGTCGACCGGACCGGCCGCCCTCGACCTAGCGCACTGCCGCACCAACCTCGCCTTCCGCCATAGCCCCGAGGTCGCCGACCGGTTCCTTGCGGCGTACGGCGATCGGGCGGATGCGCCGCCCGACCAGCGCTACTGGGATGTGCTGGACATCGTGGGCTTCCTCCCGCCACCGGGCGGCCGCTTCTTCCTGGCCGACCCGGCGCACCGGCTCGGACTTGAGCGCCACCTGGTCGCCGTGCTCGGCTGACGTCAGCGCTCGGCGAGCCACTCCACGAGCGGGCGGGCGGTCTGCCAGTCGGCGCGGACCCGGCCGAGCAGGCCAGGGCCGATCCCTGCCTCGTCGAAGCCGTAGTCACGACTGACGAGGAACTGCTTGTGCCGGAGCAGGTC
Organism: uncultured Actinomycetota bacterium; assembly: GCA_963767345.1. GTDB lineage: Bacteria > Actinomycetota > Actinomycetes > Propionibacteriales > Nocardioidaceae > Nocardioides. The sequence goes on along the minus strand of CAVYDO010000003.1, from coordinate 630,564 downwards.
GATCCGCGGGTGGTCGGCGCCGTACCCGCGCGGCGAGGTCCTCAGCCGCTCGCCACCGATCTCGAAGCCGGCCGCGGCGAGCTCGGCGAAGAGCGACTCCAGTCGGCTGCCCTGGACCTCGTCGTCGATCGCTCGGCGTACCCGGGCGAGCCGCTCGCCCGAGAGCTCGTAGCAGCCCGCGCCGACGCGGGTGCCGCGCGCGGAGAGCTCGACGTACCAACCCGTCGCCGGTCCGATCCGCACGAACGCGCCCTGATGGGTCTTGTACGGCGTCTTGTCGCGCGCGAAGCGCACGTCGCGATAGGGGCGGAAGACCTTGGTCGCGTCGGCCTCGGCCGCGAAGGCCGGCGCCAACGCCTCGAGCAGAGCGACCATCGGCGCGCGCACGGCCTCGTCGTACACCGCCTTGTTCGCCTGCCAGAAGGACTTGGTGTTGTCGAGTTCGAGGTCGTCGTAGAAGTCGAGGGCAGTGTTCGGGAAGCCGGTGAAGCTCACCCGGGCGACGATAGCCCGGACGGCGGCGGTGCGTGGAAACGCCAAGGTCGGTGATAGTTGCAGCTTCGCCGTTGAGCGGATGACGAGACTCGAACTCGCGACATCGACCTTGGGAAGGTCGCGCTCTACCAACTGAGCTACATCCGCAGGTGCGGGCACATAGTAGCCAACACCGCGTGCACCGTTGGGATCGGGAGGTCAGATCGGGGTGCGGTGGAAGCTCTGGAAGGAGCGGCTGGGCGTCGGGCCGCGCTGGCCCTGGTAGCGGGAGCCGTACTTCTCCGAGCCGTAGGGGTGCTCGCTCGGCGAGGACAGTCCGAAGAAGCAGAACTGGCCGATCTTCATGCCCGGGTAGAGCTTGATCGGCAGTGTCGCGACGTTCGCGAGCTCGAGGGTCACGTGGCCGGAGAAGCCGGGGTCGACGAAGCCCGCGGTGGCATGGGTGAGGAGGCCGAGCCGGCCCAGGGAGGACTTGCCCTCGACGCGGGCGGCAATGTCGTCGGGCAGCGTCACGACCTCGTACGTCGATCCGAGCACGAACTCGCCCGGGTGCAGGATGAACGGCTCGTCGCCCTCCGGCTCGACCTGGCGGGTGAGGTCGGACTGGTCGGCCGCGGGGTCGATGTGGGGGTAGCGGTGGTTCTCGAAGACCCGGAAGAACCGGTCGAGCCGGACGTCGATGGACGACGGTTGCATCATCGTCTCGTCGAAGGGGTCGAGGGCGATCCGGCCGGCCTCGATCTGGGCCAGGATGTCGCGGTCGGAGAGAAGCACGATCGGCACCCTACTTAAGTGTGCACCCGGTACCCGTGGTGGTCTCGACTCGGGCTCGCTGCGCTCGCCCGGCTCGACCACCGAGAGCCGCGCGGATGAGGTTAGGCTTACCTCATGACCACCTCGAGCACCGAGCTCCCGCTGATCGTCGACATCGTCGAGGTGCGCGACGTACGCCGGCTCTCTCCGTCGTTCGTCCGCGTCGAGCTGGCGGGGGAGTGCCTGGCCGACTTCGGCGTCGACGGCCCGTGGCTCGACCAGCGCATCAAGCTCGTGTTCCCACGCTCCGCCGGGCTTCCCGACCTGGCTGCCGCGGGGGAGAGCTGGTACGCCGCCTGGCGCGAGCTCCCCGAGGAGGAGCGCGGCGACATGCGCACCTACACCGTGCGCGATGTGGTCGGCGACGGGCCCGAGGCGCGGCTGGTCGTCGACATCGTCGTCCATGAGGGCGGCGGCGCCTCTGGCCCCGGCGCGGACTGGGCGCTCGGCGCGAAGGCGGGTGACCGGGTCATCCTCGCGGGTCCGCGGAAGGGGCATGCGTGGGGTGGCATCGAGTTCGAGCCCGGGGCGGCCAGCAGGCTGCTCCTCGTGGGTGACGAGACCGCGGTGCCCGCAGTCGCCGGGATCCTGCGCGACCTGCCCGCCGACGCCGTGGGCACGGCGTACCTCGAGGTGCCCTACGCGGCCGACGAACTGCCGCTGGAGGCACCGGCCGGGTTCGACGTGGTGTGGCTGCCCCGCAACGGAAGGCAGCCGGGCAGTGTCGTCCACGACGCGGTCGTCGACCATTTCGGTGGCCACGAGCCGGAGCTGGTCGCGCTCGAGGAGGTCGACCCCGACCTGTGGGAGACGCCGGGCTACTCGTCGTCCGGCGAGGATGTGGAGCCCGACGCCCGACCCGAGGGCGACCTCTACGCGTGGATCGCGGGCGAGGCGGCGATGGTGACCCGGCTGCGCCGACACCTCGTGAAGGACCTCGGGATCGACCGGCGACAAGTCGCCTTCATGGGCTACTGGCGCGTCGGCCGGGTGATGAGCGGCGGCTGACGGCGCGCCGTACGACGCCGCCGGCGACCCGGCTCGGGGTCAGACCTGGCGGAGCTCGATGTCGCCGCTCACCGTCTTCACGCGGAGCTCGACGTGGTCCTGTCCTTCGGTGGGCGCACCTACGCTCTCCAGGCCGGAGCGGATGCTGCCGGAGACCGTGTGGATGTCGGTCCAGACGGGAGTGCCGGCTGGGATGCCGACCCGGGCGTCGCCGGAGGCGCCCTTCGACTCGACGCGACCCCGACGGGCGGCGCGGACCACCAGGTCGCCGGAGCCGGTGGAGTAGCCGAGGTCGCCCAGCGACTCCTCGACGACGAGGTCGCCGGAACCGGTGCGCACGGAGCTCGGCCCCGCGCTGGTGCCTAGCTGGACGTCGCCGGAGCCGGTCGAGGCGCTCACGCCGCCGGCCGAGCGTCGTACGACGATGTCACCCGACCCGGTCTTGACCTGGAGGTCGCCGTGGACCTCGTCGGCGGCGAAGTCCCCCGAGCCGGTCTCGATGCTGCCGCCCCCTGACAGGACCTCGAGGATCACGTCGCCCGAGCCGGTCTTGACCCGCAGGTCGCCGAGTGTGCCGGCCGCGCTGAGGTCGGCGCTGCCGGTCCGCACCGACACGTCGGAGTGCTCGGGCAGGCTGATGGTGACGACTATGCCCTTGTCGCGAAGGCCGAAGACGGTGCGGTCCTTCGGGCCGATGACGCTGAGGGCGTTGCCGTTGAAGCCCACCTCGACCTGTTCGGCGTTCCGGCCGGTGATGTGCACGGTGGTGGTTGTCGTGGGTTGGGCGTTGAGGTTGACCAGTCCGGCCTGGATCTCGACGAAGGCACCGATCGGGCCGGGCGTCTCGAAGGTGTGTGCGGGTGTCTCGCGTCGTTGGCTGTGCTCGATGGTCATGACATCTCCTGGGTTGGTGGGCGCCCGGCCTACTGCCAGCCGGTCATCTTGCGGGTGCTCCTGCCGTGTCGGCCGCGGAACCAGTCGTTGCCCTCGAGTCTGTCGAGGGTCGACTCCAGGCTCGACAGGTCGATGTCGACGTTGATGGCGCGGTCGCGGGTCGCGGCCCGGACGACGCTGACGAGCCAGGTGTTGAGGCTCTGGCCGGCGTCGGCGGCCCGCTCCTCGGCCTTCGCCTTCACCGACTCCGGGATGCGGAGCGTGATGCGCGCGAGACCGCCCTCGTCGGGCTCTGCGTCGGGCGTCGGTGGCGTGGGCGGGGCCGGCGGCGTGGGCGGGGTGAGCGGAGGGGTCGAGACGACGAAGTCGAGCTCGCGCCCGTTGAGGCGTACGTCGACCCCTCCGCTCGGCAGCTCGGTGCTGATCTCGGCGGCGGCCTGCGAGATGGCCTCCATGAAGGCCAGCCGGCTGCTCGGCTCGAGGGCGTAGGCCAGCCGTTCGGCCGCCCGCGCGACCTCCGGGCCGCCCGCCTCGGCGGCCGCCGCGAGGTCGCGGCGGAGGCTCTCGATGTACGGCGTGATGTCCATGCGCACCATTATGACGTCAAAGTGACATCATTGTCAAGTGCAGTGATGTCAGGAGTGGTATTAGGTGACGCCACCAGGTGCCGTTCGCCGGACGGCCGGGAGGCTATTGCCCGTGGCCCGCACAGATCCCGAAGCCTCTGCCCCGGTCCGACTCACGGCCGGAAACGGCGCCCGGCTCGAGCTGCTGCGCAGCGGCGCCCGCGTGCACCGGCTCGTCGTACCCGACGCGGACGGTCGGCCGCGCGACGTCGTACTGGGGCACCGCACAGCCGAGGAGTATGTGCTGACGCCCAACCAGTTCGGGGCGACCATCGGGCGGTACGCCAACCGGATCGCACGTGGCGAGCTCGACATCGGCGGCGTCACCTACCGGTTGCCGGTCAACGACCGGGGCCACCACCTGCACGGGGGACCGGAAGGCTGGGACTCCCGCGCGTGGACCGTCCGCGACCGGACCGTCGACTCGTGCACCTTCGGGCTGATCTCGCCGGACGGCGACGCGGGGTACCCGGGTGAGGTTCGGGTGGAGGTCCGCTATGCAATGAGCAGCGGGGAGACCGCGGATGGCTCCGCAGTCTCTGTGATCGAGATCGATCACACGGCGAGAACGGACGCGACCACGGTGGTAGCGATGACCAACCACACCTACTTCAACCTCGATGCGGGTACGCCGGGCTACGGCGTCGACGACCACCTGCTGACCGTGCCGGCCGACCGCTACACGCCGACCGACGAGCTGTCGATCCCCACGGGCGAGATCGCCCCGGTGGACGGCACGCCGTTCGACTTCCGCGCCCCTGCGCGCGTCGGTGAGCGGGTCCGCGTCGCCCATCCCCAGGTCGTGCCGTGCCAGGGCGTCGACCACAACCTGGTGATAGCCGACGCCCCGACGGAGGAGCTCCACCTCGCCGCCACGTTGACCTCACCCCGCTCGGGACTCACGCTGACGGTGGAGTCCGACCAGCCCGGACTGCAGGTCTACACCGGCAACTTCCTCGGCACCCCCGACACGCCACCCGGCCGTAACGGGGAGCACTACCGGCAGGGCGACGCGATCTGTCTCGAGCCGCAGATCTGGCCCGATGCTCCCCACCACGCACACTTCCCGAGCGCGGTCCTGCGTCCCGATGAGGAGTATCGCTCGCGCATCCGCTGGACCTTCACGACCGGCTAGTGGGTATCGCCGCTAGTTCGTCGGGGGTCAGGCCGCTGTCGTGAGGGTGCCGTCGTTGTTGAGGCGGGCGAGGTGGCGGTTGAGGTCGTGGCGGGTGTACTTCCAGCCGAACGGTTCAGCGGTCTGGTTGTAGCGGTTCTCGAAGGCGTGGATCCGTTGGGCGAGGTCGTCGAGGTCGGCGAAATCGCCCGTGGTGATGGCTTTGCGCTGCAAGATCGAGAAGTAGATCTCGACCTGGTTGAGCCACGAAGCGTGCACGGGCAGGTGAACCAGGACGGTGTTGGGCCAGGCTTCGCGCATCCGGTCGATCGATGCTTGCCCGGCGTGGGAGGAGCCGTTGTCGACGATCCAGAACACACGTTTCGCCGAGGCGTACGGTTCTTGGGTCATCACCTGTTCGACCAGTTGGGTGAAGGGCTCGATCCCGGTCTTGGGCGCGGTCATCCCGTGCACGCGGGGATGGTGGACGTCGTAGGCGGCGAAGTAGGCCAGGGTGCCGCCGCGGCGGTACTCGAACTCGACCCGCCGTGGCTGCCCCGGTGCAGCAGGGGTTTCGGGGTGACGGCGTCGGAGGGCTTGCAGTTGGGACTTCTCATCAGCACTGATCACGTACTCGTCTTGGCTGAGGTCGACCCCGTTCCAGCGACGCTGGTACAGGTCCAGCACCCGTCCGGCCTTGGCCGCGAAGTCGGGGTCACGGGGGAAGATCCACGAACGGTGCTGCCACGGCTTGATCGCATCTGCGGCCAGCCAACGACCGATCGTCGAGGTCGACACGGGTCGCACCAGCCCAGTCGCGACGGCGTGCGCGGTGAGCTCGGCGGTCGACCACCTGGTCAGCGGCAGACCGTGGTCGGCCGGCCGGGTGCACGCCAAGGCCTTGACTTCGGCGACCTCGACCGGGGTGAACACCGGTGGTCGACCCGACCGCGGTCGGTCCTTGAGACCGTCCAGACGCCGGGCGCAGAATCGGTGTCGCCAGCGCCGGGCGGTGTCCTCACAGACCCCGACGTCACGGGCGATCTGGGCGTTCGGGACGCCGTCGGCGGCAGCCAGCACGATCCGGGCCCGGAGCACGTCACGGTGCGGGCAGCGGGCGGCGTTTGCACGCCCGGTCAGGACACGACGTTCCTGGTCGGTGAGGACCACGACATCAGCACAGGTTGGAGTCACATCCATTTCTGGCGCATCCAGCAGCCGGGGGCCAAGTCGCCACGCCGCAGCGGCAAGGTTGGGCCGATCGGTGATGCCCGATGATGAGGAACATGGCGAAGATCCCCGACTCGACCCAGACGTCGCTGCGGCAACGGCTCCTGGCCCGAGCCGAGGAACGCTGGCCACAGCTCGAGATGATCCACACCCGCTACCGCGCCGGGTTTGCCTACATCGACGCCACCCTGACCGACGGCGACCAGCTCAAACTCTTCCGACTGCGCTACGCCGGGTCAGCCAGCCGCTGGGGTTTTGCGATCTACCGCGCCAGCCACGACGACTACGAGCAAGCCGCCCTCCCCAACGGCTGGCCCTCAGGCACCCCCGAAGAAGCCCTCGACACCGCCTGCGGCCTCTACCTCGGCGACCCCACCGCCTGGCTCACCGACCCCCGACGAACTAACGGCGATACCCACTAGCGGCTCGTCTTGAAGCCGCCGTTGCTGTAGAGGACCTGGCCGGTGATCCATCCGCCGGCGGCACTCACAGGTCGAAGAGCGACCCGGACTCGTTGATGTCCACGTCGGTGCGCGGCCTATGTGCCGGGCCGTCCGTGGGCTCCGACGCCGGCTCTCCGGCGCCCCCCGCCTGACTCTCTTCCTCGGCCGCCGGCTCGGCGTAGTCGGTGTCGAGGATCGTCTCGGGGTCGTCGTTCGACTGTGCGCTGGGGGTTGAGTCCTGGGGGGACTCAGCTGTGACCGGCTCCGGTGTGGGGATGTCGAAGAGCGATCCGGTTGCGGGGATCGGGGCCGCTGACGGAGGGGTGCTGGGGCTTGAGTCTCGGGTGGACTCAGCGTCTACGGCGTGGGCCGGGGCCCCGGAGGGGGTTGAGTCCTGGGGGGACTCAGTCGCCACCGGCTGGGGTGCGGCGATGTCGAAGAGTGACCCGCCGCCAGGTGGAGCCGGTGCAGCAGGCGCCGACGGGGGAGCCACATCGAAGAGCGAGCCGCTCGCCGCCGGCGTCTCCGGGGCGGGCGACTCGGCCGGTACGTCGAACAGCGATCCGCCGGCGGACGGAGCCGGTGCAGCAGGCTCCGAAGGGGGAGCCACGTCGAAGAGCGAGCCGGTCGGACGATCGGCCGCGGGAACCTCGGCCGGCGCATCGGCCGGCGCATCGGCCGGCGCATCGGCCGGCGCGTCGGCCGGGGTGTCGAACAACGAGCCTCCGGCGGCCGGTGTCGACGGGGTCGGTGTGCCGAAGAGCGAGCCGCCGCCGTCAGACCCCTCCGCTGGCGTGTCGAACAACGAGCCGCCGATGGGCGCCGCGGCAGGTGCCGCGGGTGTCGGCGGTGCGGGAGCATCGACCACCGCGGTAGCCGAAGCAGAGGCGGAGGCAGACGCCGCGGGAGTGGCCGCCGTACCGGCCACCGCAGCGGCCCCGGAGCCCGCCCCCGAGCCGCCCCGACGCCGCCCCCGACGTCGGCCGCGTCGCCGCCTCGCCCTTGACCGACGCGAGCAGCATCTGCGCCACGTCGAGGACCTCGACGTCGGCGCGAGCCTCGCCGCGATCCTGGAGCTCGGTCAGGCCGTCGGACAGCATCACCCGGCAGAAGGGGCAGCCGACCGCGATCTGGTCGGCGCCGGTGCCGACGGCCTCGGTGGTGCGGTTGACGTTGATGCGGGAGCCGATGCGCTCCTCCATCCACATCCGGGCGCCGCCGGCGCCACAGCAGAAGGACCGCTCGGAGTTGCGCTCCATCTCGACGAGGTCAGCACCGGGAAGCACCTGGAGCAGCTCGCGCGGCGGCTCGTAGACCTGGTTGTGGCGGCCGATGTAGCACGGGTCGTGGTAGGTGATCGACCGCTTGGCCGCGCCGACGCCGGACGGCACCGGCGTCAGCCTGCCCTCGCGCACGAGCCGGTTGAGGAGCTGCGTGTGGTGCACGACCTCCAGCTCGATGCCGAGCTCCTTGTACTCGTTCTTGAGGGTGTTGAAGCAGTGCGCGCATGTCGAGACGACCTTCTTGACCTTGTACTCCTTGAAGGTCTCGATGTTCTGCTGAGCCAGCCCCTGGAAGACGAACTCGTTGCCCGCCCGGCGTGCGGAGTCGCCGGTGCAGGTCTCGCCGTTGCCGAGTACGCCGAAGCTGACGCCGGCGATATTGAGCAGCTCGGCCACCGCGCGGGTGGTCTTCTTGGCCCGGTCCTCGTACGCGCCGGCGCAGCCGACCCAGAAGAGCCAGTCGACCGACTCCAGCGAGTCGAGGTCCTCGCCGACGACGGGTACGTCGAAGTCGAGCCCCTTGGCCCAGTCCATCCTCGCCGTAGCCGACATGTTCCACGGGTTGCCCTTGTTCTCCATGCCCTTGAAGAGCTGGTTGAGCTCGGCCGGGAAGTTGGACTCCACGAGCACCTGGTAGCGGCGCATGTCGATGACGTGGTCGACGTGCTCGATGTCGACCGGGCACTGCTGCACGCACGCACCGCAGGTCACGCACGACCACAGCACGTCCGGGTCGATGACGCCGCCGCCGGTGGGATTCCACGCCTCGCCCTCCGTCGCACCGACGAGTGGACGCTCCGCCTCCGCGCGTACGGCGTCCGGCAGCGCGGCGCGCCCGGCTTCGTCGGCCAGGTTGTACGGCGCCGCGGCGAACGCATGGTCGCGCAGGTTGAGCATCAGCATCTTGGGGGAGAGCGGCTTCTCGGTGTTCCACGCCGGGCACTGGGACTGGCATCGACCGCACTCGGTGCAGGTCGCCATGTCGAGCAGGCCCTTCCACGTGAAGTCCTCGATCGACCCGATGCCGAATGTGGTGTCCTCGTCGAGATCATCGATGTCGTCGAGCGTCACCGGCTTGCCGTCGGAGATCAGGGGCTTCGCCGCGCCCAGGGCGACCGGCCGGCGGCCGAACAGCACGTTGATCGGTGCGATGAAGATGTGCAGGTGCTTGGAGTGGACGACGTCCACCAGGAACACCAGCATCACGCCGATGTGCAGCAGCAGCCCGACATGCTCGAGAGACTCGATCCCGGTGTGCGGAAGGCCGTCGAGCAGGTTGCCGACGAACTGCGAGAAGTACGCCCCGTTGCCGTAGGGCAGGTTGCCGGCCGCCGCGGCCGCGCCGCGGAAGAGGAACATCGTCCAGATGACGTTGAAGATCATGAACAGGACCAGGTAGGCGCCGCCGAGGTGCGAGCCCGCGAACCGCGACCTGCGCCCGAGCCGCTCCGGCGAGTTCCTCATCCGGATCTGCCAGAACAGCACCAGGGAGGCAAGGGCGAGCAGAGCGATGGTGTCCTGCGCGAAGCCGAGCAGGTCCCAGTGCCCGATGAGCGGGATGGCCCACTCCGGGTTGCGGCTGAACATGATGCCGAAGGCCTCGAGGTAGACCGAGCCGAGGATCACGAACGCCCAGAACACGAAGAAGTGCGCGAGCCCGGGGATCGTCCACTTGAGCAGCTTCTTCTGCCCGAAGACCTCGACGAGCTGGGTCTTGACCGCCAGCCCGAGTCGCTCGGTGACGCCCTCGATGCGGTCGGGAGCCGGCTGGCCCGAGGAGATCAGGCGATAGAGGAACACCACCCGTCGCCCCACGATCGGCAGCGCGATCGCCAACATCACCAGGCCGATGATCAGTACCCAGGTCACTCTTCGTCGCTCCTCGCACCCGTGCCGCACCGCTCTGGTCGACGGCTGTTCCACGACCAATCGTGGACCAGCCGAGCCTACGGCGTCCGCTGCCGTCGATGCGCCGATCAGGGTGTGAGATATCTGCCGAGCACCGGTCAGGCGGGGGGCGGATGCGGCGCGCTCGTTGCCCTCGCCGCGCGGGAGACGTCGTTGTGCGAGGTCAGCGGTGGCCGAGCCGCGTGGAGAGCGTGCGCGCGGTGCGGAGGACAGCGCGGCATAGGAGCCCGACGTCAGGGTCGTCGTCAGGGCGGTAGGTGACGGCGAGACCGGCGACGGGGTGAGCGTTGTGATCGAGGACGGCGGCCGCGACGCTGGCGAACCCCGGGGTGATCTCGCCGTCCTCCGTGGCGTAGCCGCGCTGCCGGGTCTCGCTGAGGACCGAGCGGAGCTCGCTCAGCCGGGTGGGTCCCCCGCCGTGCCGGTCGACGAAGGCGGAGCGGTCGGGGAAGAGAGCCCTGACCTGGGCCGCCGGCAGCGCGGCCAGGATCGCCCGGCCGCTCGCGGCCAGCTGGGCGGGCAGGCGGACGCCGACATCGGTGACGAGGGGCGGCCGGCCGGGTGCGCGCTCCTCGAGCACGTAGAGGACGTCACGCCCGTGGAGGGTGGCGAGGTGGGCGGACTGGCCGAGCCGGTCGACCAGCTCGGCGAGCGGGCGCCGGGCGATCCGCTGGAGCGGCGCCTGGCGGGTGTAACCGCTGCCCACCTCGAACGCGGCGACCCCGAGTCCATACCGATGGTCGTCGGCCAGGTGCGTCACGAAGCCCTCGGCGATCATCGCGTTGAGCAGGTGGTACGCCGTGGAGCGCGGGAGGTCGCACTGGCGGGCGATGCGCTCGAGCGACACGGGGTCGGGCTGGGTCGCCAGGAAACGCAGGACGCGAAGGGTGCGGGTCGCAGCCGGGACGTTGCTCATCGGCCGGTCACCACGCGAGTCAATCTAACCGGCGTCGTCGTCCGCCCACGGCGAACGCCGGAATCCTTGCGTCCTCGCCGTGCGTTCACCACACGATGGACGATCCGCTCGACGCCTACTCCGCCGTGGTCACCGGTGTCGCGGCGCGGCTCACGCCGCGGGTCGCGGCCCTGCGGATCCGCGCGCGCCGCGGGGAGTCCGCCGGCTCGGCCGTGGTGCTCACCGGCGACGGCCACCTGGTCACCAACGCCCACGTGGTCGGGGACATGTCCGACGGCGAGGCCGCGTTCGCCGACGGCACGACGGCCCGCTTCCACGTGGTCGGCCGCGACCCACTGTCGGACCTCGCGATCGTGCGGGCGGACCGCGAGGTGCCCGACCCTCCGGAGTACGGCGACGCCGACGACCTGCTCGTCGGCTCGCTCGTCGTCGCGGTCGGCAACCCGCTCGGTCTTGCCGGCAGCGTCACCGCCGGCGTGGTCTCGGCTCTCGGCCGGAGCATGCCGGCGCGCACGCGCAACGCCTCCCGGCTGATCGAGGACGTGATCCAGACCGATGCGGCGCTCAACCCGGGCAACTCTGGTGGGGCGCTTGCGGACGCGCGCGGACGCGTGGTCGGGATCAACACCGCGGTGGCGGGGATCGGGCTCGGCCTCGCCGTCCCGATCAACACGACCACGCACCGGATCATCGGGTCGCTGATCAACGACGGCCGGGTACGGCGGGCCTACCTCGGCCTGGTCAGCAGCCCGGCCCCGCTGCCCACGCCGTGGGCGGAGCGGACCGGCCAGCGCACCGCGCTTCGGGTGGTCGAGGTCGTCGAGCAGAGCCCGGCCGACGACAGTGGACTCCACCGCGGCGACCTGATCCTCGCCATCGACGGGACCCCTCTCGGCGACGCGCAGTCGCTGCAGAGGCGGATGTTCGCCGATGCGATCGGGGCCCGGATGGAGATCACGGTGCTCCGCAACGGGGCCCTGGTCGACGCCGTCGTGCGGCCGGTCGAGCTGAGCGACTGACTGCGCCCGCGCCAAGTCTCGGATCCGAGACGACGTCGCCCGGGCTGCCCTGGTGGGGCGCGGATCGGCGCAGTTGCATGGAGTCATGACCACCACCGATTCGTCTGCGACCTCCCATGTAGTTCCCCGCGGGGAGAGCGGGACGAATCGGTGGGTGAGCGTGGGGCGCGGGGCGATGTCGTTCGCGGACGTCGTCGAGGTTGCCCGGGAGGGTGCCGGCGTCCGGCTCGGAGATGACGCGGTGGCCGCGATCGAGAAGGCTCGCGCGGTCGTCGAGGAGCTCGCCGCCGGCGAGCGGCCGGCGTACGGCATCTCCACCGGCTTCGGCGCGCTCGCGACCAGGCACATCCCGAACGACATGCGGGCCCAGCTGCAGCGGAGCCTCGTCCGCTCGCACGCCGCGGGCTCGGGCCCCGAGGTCGAGCGCGAGGTAGTGCGCGCACTGATGCTGCTGCGCCTCTCGACCCTGGCCACCGGGCACACCGGCATCCGGCTCGAGACCGCCCAGTTGATGGCCGATCTGCTCTCCCACGGCATCACGCCGGTCGTGCGAGAGTACGGCTCGCTCGGCTGCAGCGGCGACCTGGCACCGCTGTCGCACTGTGCGCTCGCGCTGATCGGGGAGGGGGAGGTCCGCGACGCGGCGGGCGCGCTCATGCCCGCGGCGGACGCCCTCGCGGCCGCCGGCCTAGCGCCGGTCGAGCTCGAGGCCAAGGAGGGCCTGGCCCTCATCAACGGCACCGACGGCATGCTCGGGATGCTGGTGATGGCGATCGAGGACCTACGGCTCGTGCTGCGTACGGCGGACATCGCCGCCGCGATGAGCGTCGAGGGCCAGCTCGGCACCGACCGGGTCTTCGCACCCGAGCTGCAGGCGATCCGGCCGCACCCGGGCCAGGCCGCGTCGGCCGCCAACCTGACGGCGATCCTGCGCGACTCCGGCATCGTCGCCTCACACCGCGGCCCCGACTGCAACCGTGTCCAGGACGCCTACTCGCTGCGGTGCTCGCCGCAGGTGCACGGCGCGGCCCGCGACACGGTCGACCACGCCGAGTCCGTCGCCGCGCGTGAGCTGGCCAGCGCGGTCGACAACCCCGTGGTCCTGTTGCCGGATGTTGGTGTCGACACGCTCGCTGGCGCTCGCGGCTCCACCAGCGACGGAGCGCGGGTCGAGAGCAACGGGAACTTCCACGGCGCCCCTGTCGCCTACGTCCTCGACTTCCTCGCCATCGTCGCCGCCGATGTCGCCTCGATCAGCGAGCGGCGTACCGACCGCTTCCTCGACAAGGCCCGCAACCACGGGCTGAACCCGTTCCTCGCCGACGACCCCGGCGTCGACTCGGGCCTGATGATCGCCCAGTACACCCAGGCGGCGATCGTCTCCGAGCTGAAGCGGCTCGCCGTGCCGGCGTCGGTCGACTCGATCCCCTCCAGCGCCATGCAGGAGGACCACGTGTCGATGGGCTGGTCGGCCGCCCGCAAGCTGCGCCGCGCGGTCGACGGTCTGACCCGGGTGGTCGCGATCGAGCTGCTGACCGCCGCGCGCGCCCTCGAGATGCGCGCCCCGCTCGCCCCCTCGTCCGCAACCGCGGCCGCGATCAAGACCCTCCGGGACGGCGGCGTCGCCGGCCCGGGACCGGACCGCCACCTCTCCCCCGAGATCGAGGCGGCGGTCGCCCTCGTCGCCTCCGGGGCCGTCCTAGCCGCCGTACAGAATGTGATTGGAGAACTCAGCTGATGGTCTCGACAGGCTCGACCAGCGAGAAGGCCGACAACCCTCGCCTCCCCATCCATGCCCCGCATGGCACCGACCTCAGCTGCGTCTCGTGGCAGACCGAGGCGCCGATGCGGATGCTGATGAACAACCTCGACCCCGAGAACGCCGAGCGCCCGGAGGACCTGGTCGTCTACGGCGGCACCGGCAAGGCCGCCCGCAGCTGGGAGGCGTACGACGCCCTGCTGCGCACCCTCAGGACGCTGAAGGACGACGAGACGATGCTCGTCCAGTCCGGCAAGCCGGTCGGCGTGATGAGGACCAACGAATGGGCGCCCAGGGTGCTCATCGCCAACTCCAACCTGGTGGGCGACTGGGCCAACTGGGAGGAGTTCCGACGGCTCGAGGACCTCGGCCTCACCATGTACGGCCAGATGACCGCCGGCTCCTGGATCTACATCGGCACTCAGGGCATTCTGCAGGGCACCTTCGAGACCTTCGCGGCGATCGCCGACAAGAAGTACGACGGGACCCTCGCCGGCACCATCACCCTGACCGCCGGACTCGGCGGCATGGGCGGCGCCCAGCCGCTGGCCGTCACCATGAACGACGGCGTCGCCATCTGCGTGGACGTGGACCAGTCGCGCATCACCCGCCGCATCGAGCACCGCTACCTCGACGTCCAGGCAGACGACATCGACCAGGCGATCGAGCTGGCACTCGCCGCCCGCGACGAGCCCCGCGGCCTCTCGATCGGCCTGCTGGGCAACGCCGCCGAGCTCTTCCCGGCGCTCCTGCAGCGACACCACGACCGCATCGAGAGCGGCAACGGCCCGCTGATCGACATCGTGACCGACCAGACCTCGGCCCACGACCCGCTGTCCTACCTGCCGATCGGCGTCTCCTTCGACGACTGGCACGACGACGCGGCGCGCGACCCGGAGGGCTTCACCAAGGACGCCCAGGCGGCGATGGCCGCCCACGTGCGGGCGATGGTGGAGTTCCAGGACGCCGGCGCCGAGGTCTTCGACTACGGCAACTCGATCCGCGACGAGGCCCGCAAGGGCGGCTACGACCGGGCCTTCGAGTTCCCCGGGTTCGTGCCGGCGTACATCCGGCCGCTGTTCTGTGAGGGCAAGGGACCCTTCCGCTGGGCCGCGCTCTCCGGCGACCCGGCCGACATCGCCGCGACCGACCGCGCGATCAAGGAGCTCTTCCCCGCCGAGGAGAAGCCGGCGTACGCGCGGCTGCACAAGTGGCTCGACATGGCCGCCGAGCGCGTCCACTTCCAGGGGCTGCCGGCGCGCATCTGCTGGCTCGGGTACGGCGAGCGGCACCTGGCCGGCCTGAAGTTCAACGAGATGGTGGCGAGCGGCGAGCTGAAGGCTCCCATCGTGATCGGCCGCGACCATCTCGACTGCGGCTCGGTCGCCTCCCCCTACCGCGAGACCGAGAGCATGCTCGACGGCTCCGACGCGATCGGCGACTGGGCGATCCTCAACGCGCTCGTCAACACCGCGTCGGGCGCGACCTGGGTGTCCTTCCACCACGGAGGCGGCGTCGGCATGGGCCGCTCGCTGCACGCCGGCCAGGTCACCGTCGCCGACGGCACCGACCTCGCCGCGCAGAAGATCGAGCGGGTGCTGACCAACGACCCCGGCATGGGCGTGATCCGGCACGTCGACGCGGGCTACGACCTCGCCGCTCAGGTCGCCGGCGAGCGCGACGTGCGCATCCCGATGCGAGAGGGCGCTACTGCTCGGGCTTGAGCCCCCGCACGATGTCGAGCACCTCGTCGATCTTGCCCGCCAGCGAGCCGACCTTGCTCTCGAGCGAGTCGACCTTGCTTTCGAGCGAGTCGACCTTGCTTTCGAGCGAGTCGACCTTGCCTTCGAGCGAGTCGACCTTGCTTTCGAGCGAGCCCATCCTGGTGTCCAGCGATCCGAGCCCGGCCTCGACCCGGCTGAGGCGCTCGTCGAAACGGTCGTGGCGCCGCCCCATTTCCTCGAACCGGTTGGTGTGCCGCCCCTGGGTGGTGTTGATCGTGTGCAGCAGGACGTAGATGTCCTGGACATCGTTGTCGAGCTGCTCCACCTTGCGGGTGATCTCGGGGCTCGTCGACATGGGAGCGACCCTACGCGGGGTCGTGGGTGGTGGGCGAGCCCGGAACCGGATCTGTGGATAACCCCGGGACCGCGGGCGGCTGTGGAAATCGAGCGCCGGCCGGGCAACCGGAGATGGGTGAGGATGTGCGCATGGCCCAGCCACCGAGTCAGCCTCCGATCCGCCCGCGTACGCCGCTCCCAGGAGTCAGCTCGCGCGCCTGGGAGCACCCCGCCGACAGGGGGGCGCTGGTCGCGCTCCGCAAGCTCAAGGGCTTCGACGCCCTGCTCAAGGCGATGTCGGGGCTGATCAGCGAGCGCCAGCTGCGGCTGCTTCTGCTCGGCTCGGCGATCCGCGCCGACGACCGGCAGTTCGCCCAGGTCCACCGGGCCCTCGGCGACGTCGGCGCGATCCTCGACACCGAGGAGCTGCCGGAGATCTACGTCCAAGCCAGCCCCGGCTTCCGTGCGGTCAGCATCGGCATGGACAAGCCGGTCATCGTCCTCGACTCCGGCCTCCTCGACCTGCTCGACGAGGATGAGCTCCGCTTCGTCGTCGGTCACGAGCTCGGTCACGTGCTCAGCGGTCACGCCGTCTACCAGACCCTGCTGATGCGCCTGCTCGCACTCTCGGGCATCTTCTACGCCATCCCCGGCGGAGCGATCGGCATCCGCGCCATCACCGCCGCGCTGATGGAGTGGTCGCGCAAGGCGGAGGTCTCCGCCGACCGTGCCGGCCTCCTCGCCATCCAGAACCCCGCCGTCGCCACCCGCGTCCACATGAAGCTCGCCTCCGGCGGTCACCTCGACGACCTCGACGCCACCTCGTTCTTCGCACAGGCCAGCGAGTACGCCGAGACCGAGGACCTTCGCGACTCGGTGCTCAAGCTCTTCCTCGTCGAGAACCGCACCCATCCCTTCGCCGTCGTGCGCGCCGCCGAGCTGCGCCGCTGGACCGAGTCGGGCGCCTACACCGAGGTCCTCGCCGGCAGCTACCCCCGGCGCGAGGACGACAAGGACGCCAAGATGAGTACGGCGGCCAGGGAGGCCGCCGACAGCTACGCCGAGGCCTTTCGCCGTACCCAGGACGCCCTCGGCCGGCTCGTCCACGAGGCCGCCGGCTGGCTCGGCTCCGCGAAGGTCTGGTTCGACCAGCGATTCGGCGGCCGCGACTCCGCCTGATCGCCCCGGCGAGAACCGCGGCCCGTGACCTCTCGCTGGGATAGTCCGCGAACTTTCGGTGGATTGGATCGATCAAAACCGTGCGAAAGTTCGCGGACTACCCGAGCGGACTACCCCGAGCGGACTACCCCGAGCGGACTACCCCGGGGCGAGCCGGCCTCGGGGCAGCAGCAGGAAGGCGGCGAGGTACAGCACGCCGGTCACGACCAGCAGGTTGTCGTAGCCGACGACGAGCGCGCCGTACTCCAGACAGCCGCCGACGATGGCGCCGAGCAGGTTGACCGCGAACGCGCCCTGGGCGTCGGTGGACGCGGCGAACCGCTTCGAGAACGCCACATTGGCAAGGTAGATCGGCAGGAACGCGAGCAGGGTCGCGACCAGCAGGCGTGGGGTGAAGGAGAGGCCGAGCAGGTACGCCGGCTTCACCAGCCAGGCGAGCAGCAGCGACGCGGCGACCCCGCCGTACACGACCGGCAGCGGCGGCGTTCGGAGGCGCCTCGTCGTCTCCACCGCCAGTAGCACGACGACCAGCACGCCCGCGAACACCAGGGCGTTGACGAACCAGGTCGTGCCGAAGAGCAGTGCGAAGGTGGCGACGTTCTTGGTCTCCAGCAGCAGGAACGCCGTACCCATGAAGAACAGGTCGGCGTACGGGCGCATCGACCGCAGCGGGCCGCCGAGCGCCCGGACCGCGACGAGCGAGCAGAGCAGGACGCCGAGCAGGGTCACGAGGTAGAGCGTCGGGATCCGGCCGCCCTGGAAGTACAGGAACGGTCGGTCGTCGGTGGCGGGCGCGATCACGTCACCGTGCGCAGTCCAGGTGGTGGCGCAGGCCTGGTCGGCCGTGTCCATCGCCACGCTCACGGCCGCCTGGTTGCCGGCGAAGGTATCGACGCAGGGCGGGTGGCCGAAGACGTCGTCCACGGTGCCGGCGAGGCGGTCGATCAGCCAGGTCTCGCGGTAGTAGTTGTACATCGCGAACGCACCGTCGGGCTTGAGGTGGTCGCGCACCGACTCCAGTGCCTGGCGAGTGAAGAGGAACGACTCGAGCCGGATCTGCGACGCTCCGCTGACCAGGGTGAGCGAGTCGGGGAGCGCGAAGAGGACCAGGTCGTACTTGCGGTCGGTCGACTCGAGGAAGGCCCGCCCGTCGTTGACGTGGCTGTGCACCCTCGGGTCGGCGTACGGCCGATCGAGGTTCTCGCGCCGGCCGATCTCCATGATCTCGGGGTCGATGTCGACGGCGTCGACGCGTCGCGCACCCTCTCGCAGCGCGATGCCGACATCGGAGCCGGACCCGGCGCCGATGACGAGCACGTCGCCGAGGGAGTTCTCCGGGAGGCGTTCGTACGGCGCGCGGTAGATCTCCTCGGCGACCTCGGCCTTCCACTTCGCCGGGGCCATCAGCTGGTGGGGCACGCCGTTGGCGTAGATGGTGAGGTAGCCGGGGTAGGGATCTCCCGCGTCGTTGGTGAGCGGCTTGGTCTCGATCTTGTAGTAGGGCGACCACGCCACCCCGGCCGCCGACGACTCGACCGCGAGTACGCCGACGAGCACCGCCGACGACACCAGCGTGACGAAGCGCCTGAGCGGCGTACCCGACAGCGCGATGTAGCCGACGGCGGCGATGATCCCCCAGACCACGCTGGGGGCCCGGAGGAACGACAGCAAGGTGAAGGTGAGGATGCCGGCGAGCGAGCCCAGCAGGTCGTAGCGGTACGCCGACAGCGGGCGCAGCCTGCCGAAGCAGCGGCCCACGATCTCGGCGGGCCCGGCCAGCACGACCGCCACGACGACGAACACGACGGGCAGGGCCACCGCCGCCGGCGGGCCCGACACGGCCAGTGAGGTGAAGTAGATGACGTCGGAGCCCTGACGCTCGATCGTGACCGGGAATGCGCGCACGCAGAAGGCCAGGATCGCCAGCAGGGGCAGGGAGAAGGGCCAGATCGACCAACGCTTGCGGCTGATCAGGAAGCCGCACCCGATCCCCAGGAACGAGCCCAGGAGGACGAAGTTGGAGAAGTAGCTCAGATGCACCACGTTCGCGCCCAGCCAGCGGATCAGGGCCAGCTCGACGAAGAGCATCAAGAAGCTGCCGACCAGCAGCCTGACCACGGCGCTGCGGTCGTCGGGCCCCCCTCCGATGGGGCCGGCTCGCTCGGGCGCGGGCACGTCCGTGGCGGTCATGCCCCCGATGCTTTCACGGGCGCCGAGATGTGACCGGCAGGTTAAATTGTCGGACAACCTGTAGCGGCGGGAGTTGGACCGACACTATGGTTCGCAGATCACACCGCCTCCGCGACCGGGGAGAGAACCCATGGCCGGCACCATCAGCCTGCGCGACCAATTGCTGCGCAAGAAGCCCATCACCCTGCAACGCGGTCCACACGAAGGCCCCGAGCTCGAGCGAAGGCTGAGCACCTTCACCCTGACGATGTTCGGTGTCGGCGCCACCGTCGGCACCGGCGTCTTCTTCGTGCTCCAGGAGGCCGTGCCCGAGGCGGGCCCGGGCGTCATCTTGTCCTTCATCCTCGCTGGTGTCGCGGCCGGGCTCTCGGCCATCTGCTACGCCGAGCTGGCCAGCGCTATCCCGGTCAGCGGCTCGACCTACTCCTTCACATACCACTCGATGGGCGAGCTGATGGCGATGGTGATCGCCGCCTGCCTTCTGCTCGAGTACGGCGTGTCGACGGCCGCGGTCGCCGTCGGCTGGAGCGGCTACTTCAACGAGCTCACCGACAACCTCTTCGGGTTCGCACTGCCCGAGGCACTCTCCTACTCCCCGGTCCCCTACGAGGACAACACGACCGGCCTCATCAATCTGCCCGCAGTGGTGCTGGTCTTCATGTGCATGGTGTTGCTGATGAGGGGTGCGAGCGAGTCGGCGCTGGTCAACAACGTGATGGTGATCATCAAGCTCGCCGTCCTCCTGATGTTCGTCGTGATCGGCCTGACCGCCTTCGAGGGCGACCGCTTCGGTGACTTCCTGCCGCACGGCATGTCAGGGGTGGGCCTCGCAGCCGGCACGATCTTCTTCTCGTTCATCGGCCTGGACGCGGTGAGCACGGCCGGTGAGGAGGTGAAGGATCCACAGAAGGCCATCCCTCGGGCACTGATGGGTGCGCTCGCCATCGTCATCACGATCTACGTGCTGGTCGCCATCGCCGGTGTCGGCTCGCAGCCGATCGAGGAGTTCTCGAGCAAGGAGCAGGAGAGCGCCGGGCTGGCGGTGATCCTGGAGAACATCACCGGCTCCTCCGTGCCGGCGACGCTCCTGGCGGCCGGCGCGGTGATCTCGATCTTCTCGGTCACCCTGGTGACGATGTACGGCCAGACGCGCATCCTCTTCGCCATGGGCCGCGACCGGATGATCCCGGACCGCTTCGCGGCAGTGAACCCGCGCACCCTCACTCCGACGTTCAACACCATCGTCGTGGGCATCGTGGTCGCCCTCATCGCCGGCTTCGTCCCCTCCGACTATCTGTGGGACACCGTGTCGATCGGCACGCTGATGGCGTTCTCCGTCGTGGCCCTCGGTGTCCTGATCCTGCGCCGCACGGCACCCGACCTCCCGCGCCCCTTCAAGGTCCCGGGCTACCCCGTGACCCCGGTCATCACGATCGGCATCTGCGCCTACGTCCTCTACAGCCTGCCGTTGATCACCTGGGCCATCTTCGGCACCTGGCTCGCCGCCGTGCTCGCCTTCTACTTCCTCTACGGGCGGCACCGGTCGCGTCTCGGAGGTTCGGGCGGCACCCCGGCCGGGATCGACTCATGACCCTCCTGGTCGGCTTCGCGCCCGGCAAGGACGACGAGGCACCCTTCCAACTCGCTGCGCTCCTCGCCCGCAGCGAGGGCGACGACGTCCACCTGCACACGGTCGTGCCCGCCTGGTGGCCGACGCCGCTCATGGGCGGCGCCGACAGGGAGTACGCCGAGTGGTCGCGCTCCACGGGCGAGGAGGCGGTCGCCGAGGCGGAGGCCCTGGCCGGCGAGATCTGCTCCGGCGTGACGGTGACCGCGTCGTGGGACGCCGGCAAGTCGGCGTCGAGCGGGCTGCTGAAGAAGGCCGAGGAGCTCGACGCCCGGCTGATCGTCGTCGGCTCCGGCCGCGGGGGCGCCTACGGCCACGTGCACGTCAGCTCCACCGCCGACGTGCTGTTGCACGCGTCCGAGATCCCGGTGGCCCTGGCGCCGCGCGGCTACTCCACGCTTCCCGACGCGACGGTCAGCCGGGTGACCTGCGCGGTCCGCGGCGACGAGGCGTCTCGCCGTACCCTCGTCCGCACCGCCGAGATCACCGCTCGCGTCGGCGCGAGGCTCCGTATCGCGACCTTCGCCGTGCGCGGCCGGACGATGTATCCGCCCGAGGTGGGCCTGGGCGCGGAGGACATGGTCCTCAGTGCCTGGTCGGAGCAGGCCGAGCGGTTGCAGAGCGAGGTGCTCGCCGAGCTGCCGGAGTCGGTGGCGCGGGACGCCGAGACGGTCGTCGTGCACGGACGCAGCTGGCAGTCGGCGCTCGACCGGCTGGAGTGGGAGCGCGACGAGGTGATCGTCGTCGGTTCGTCCCGGGCGGGCCTGGCCACCCGACTCTTCCTCGGCTCCAACGCCACCAGGATCGTCCGCGCCTCGCCCGTCCCGGTGATCGTCGTCACCTGAGCCCGACCCGTGGGTAGTTTCCCTGGGTAGGGTCGCGGGATGGCGCACCCCAAGATGTTCCGGGACGACGACCCGGTGCTGGCGAGGGTGAAGGAGCTCGCACTGGCGCTGCCGGACGCACAGATGAAGGTCTCGCACGGTCGTCCGGCGTTCTTCACCAGGAAGGTCTTCGCCTACTACGGCGGATCGGTGCGCGTCGACGGCGAGTGGGTCGACCACGCGCGGTGCGTCATGGTGCTGCCGGGTGAGGTCGACCGTGCGGGGCTGCTGGAGGACCCGCGCACCTTCGTGCCGGCGTACCTGGGTCCCAGCGGCTGGCTCGGTCTCGACCTCGACGGCGACACCGACTGGGACGAGGTGGCCGAGCTGGTGACCGAGTCGTTCCGCCTCACCGCGCCCGCCCGCCTGGTCGCCGAGCTCGATGCGTAGCCGGACAGGCACAAGTCGTGGCCGGGTGCCCGGCGCAGCGTGAGCCCCAACGCCGGACGAGGGTTGTGCCTGTCCGACTACGTGTCGGCGAGGGCGAGGACCGCCTCGTGGATCGCGAGGGTACGGCGTGCGGAGTCGACGTGGAGGGACTCGACCATCCTGCCCTCATGGGTGACGACGCCTGCTCCAGCACCTGCCTCCCAGGCCTCGAGGACCCCCCGCGCGTCGGAGACGGCCCGTTCGTCGGGCGCGAAGGCCGCGTTGGCTCCGTCGACCTGCCCCGGATGGATGAGGGTCTTGCCGTCGAATCCCAGCTGCCGCCCCTGCGTGCATTCGGCGAGGAAGCCGTCCAGGTCCTTCACGTCGTTGTAGACGCCGTCGAGGATCGCGATGCCGGCAGCTCGGGCGGCGAGAACGCTCTGCGAGAGCGCCGTCAGCAGCGGGGCACGGCCGGGGACGTGCTCGGCGTACAGCTCCTTGACCAGGTCGTTGGTGCCCATGACGAAGCCGGCGAGCAGGTCGGAGGCGGTGGCGATCTCGGCGACTTCGAGGATCGCGCGCGGCGTCTCGACCATCGCCCAGAGCTTGGTGTGCTCGGGTGCCGCGGCCTCCTGGAGCGCGTCGACCAGGCGGCGTACCTCGTCGGCGGAGCCTACCTTCGGTACGACGACCACGGCGGGCCCGGCGGCAGCCGCCGCGGCGACGTCGTCGTCGTGCCAGGGCGTGCCGAGCCCGTTGACCCGGATGGTCACGGTGCGCCGCCCGTAGTCACCGGAGGCCGCCGCCGCCGCGGCGGCGGCGCGAGCCGCGGGCTTGGCATGGGGCGCGACGCCGTCCTCGAGGTCGAGGATCAGGCCGTCGCACGCGATCGCCCTCGCCTTCTCCAGCGCTCGCTCATTGGCGGCGGGCACGTAGAGGACGGAGCGGAGGGGTGTGAAGATCTGTGCCGTCGGCTCGGCCATCGGCTCACATCTCGATCGCGTCGTAGCGCTGCTTGAGCTCCGGGTCGATCTCGGCGAGCTCGCCGGCGAGCGCGACCATCACCTGGCACTGCTTGACCGACGCGTCGTCCTCCATCTTGCCGTCGAGCATTACCGCGCCGGTGCCGTCGCCCCCGTTTGCGTGCAGGGCCGCGATCACCCGGCGCGCGTGGCGGACGTCGTCGTCGCTGGGGGAGAAGACCTTGTTGGCGATGGCGATCTGCTTGGGATGGAGACTCCATGCGCCGACGCAGCCGAGCAGGTAGGCGTTGCGGAACTGGTCCTCGCAGGCCACCGCGTCGGCGATGTCGCCGAACGGGCCGTAGTAGGCGTAGATCCCGTTCATCGCGCAGGCGTCGACCATCCGCGCGATCGTGTAGTGCCACAGGTCCTGCTGGTACGGGGGCCGAGGAGCGCCGGGGTTGTCGACGTCCGGGTCGGCGCGCACTACATACCCCGGGTGAGCTCCTCCGACCCTGGTGGTCTTCATCCGGCGGTCGGCGGCGAGGTCGGCCGGGCCGAGGGAGAGGCCCTGCATCCGCGGTGACGCCGCACAGATCTCCTCTACATTCGCGACGCCGCGGGCGGTCTCGAGGATCGCGTGGACGAGGATCGGGCGGGTCAGCCGGGCCTTCGCCTCGAGCTGCGCCAGGAGCCGGTCGACGTAGTGGATGTCCTCGGCGCCCTGCACCTTCGGCACCATGATGATGTCGAGCCTCTCGCCGATCTCGGAAACGAGCGTCGTCAGGTCGTCGAGCGCCCACGGGCTGTCGAGGGCGTTGATCCTGGTCCACAGCTGGGTCGGACCGAAGTCGACCGACCTGCCGATCTCGACCAGCCCGGCCCGAGCGGCCTCCTTGTTCTCGGCCCTCACCGCGTCTTCGAGGTTGCCGAGCAGTACGTCGACCTTCCCGACCATGCCGGGCACCTTCGCCGCCATCTTGGGATTGCCCGGGTCGAAGAAGTGGATCGCCCGGCTCGGCCGCGCCGCGATCTCACGCAACGGCTGCGGCGCCCCGACCGCGAGCGGTCGGAAGAAGTCCTTGGCGGGTCGCATGGCCCGGAACCTACTCGCCGTACGCCGTCCGGCCTATGACCTACTCCACTCCCGCCCCCGAGATAGTCCCTAACGTTCTGGTTGTTCAACAACCAGAACGTTAGGGACTATCTCAGGGGCGTCAGTCGCCGAGCCTCCAGCGCCAGCGGCGCTTGCCGGTGTCGTGGCTCTCCCGCGTCCGAACCGTCTCCCGCTTCCGAACCGTCTCTTGCCGCTGGACCGTCCTCGCGGCGCGGCGGGCGCGCCAGCGCTCGACCTCGGCGTCGGCGTCGCGCTCCCGGGTGATGACCGGCGGGCCGCCCAGCAGCTGTCGCCTCGCCTCGCGCACGCGCAGGTTGAAGTCGTCGACGGAGTGGCGCACCTGAGGCTCGGAGCCCAGGTGGTCGAGCTCGTCGTCTAACGCGGCGTCGTCCTTGCGCAGTTGCAACGCGGGCGGCAGGACGCCGCTGACCTGCTCGCGCTCGATGAGCTGCTTGAGCCACCAGTCGGGGTGGTGGTCGTGGCCGAGCCCCTCGAGCGGCTTGCCGTAGCCGGGCAGGTCGTCGAAGTCGCCGCGCGCCATCGCCTCCCGGATCTGCAGGTCGACCCACTGCGACTGGTGGTGCATCCGGGCGGCCGCGGCGCTCCGGCCGGTGCGGGCGTCGCGCGCGGTCGACCGATCCGGCGACGGCGTACGACGCCCTTCGTCGCGCTGCTCGTCCCGGGGCTCCGGATCGCTCATCACCTCAGCCTACGACGCGGCGTCGGGCACTCGCTCGCTGCGGGGGAGCCCGGCCCGCGACGGCCGCCCAGCCGGCGATCGCGATCGCCGCGAGCAGGTAGCCGCTGCCGAGCAGGTGCTCGGGCGGGCTCCAGGCGAGCTCGCGGCCCTGACCGTACGGCGGCCAGATGACCGGGCGGGCGACGAAGACCGCCGCCCAGCCGGCGGAGGCCCATCTGCTCCGCTCCCACAGGGCGAGGGCGACCGGGACTGACCACACCCAGTGGTGCGTCCAGGAGACGGGGGAGGCGACGAGCATGGCCACCGCACCCAGGCAGGTGCCGAGCACCCGCTCGCCCCGACGCCACCAGGCGGCGCCGACGAGCAGGACCGCGAGACTCAGGGGAACCGCGACGACGAGCCAGATCCAGACCGGAGGCGGTCCGTCGAGCAGCCGGGTGAGCACGCCGTACAGCGACTGGTTGTGGGCCAGCGCCGGCGGCCCGACGCGGTCCGCGTCGACGAGACGGTCGGTCCAGTACTCGGCGCTGGCCGACGGCAGCGCCACCCAGCCGACGGCGAGGGTGCCTGCGAAGGCGAGCGCCGCGCGCGCGGCGGCAGCGCGTCGGCGGACCATCAGCAGCAGGACGACGAACACGAGCGGCGTGAGCTTCACGCCGGCCGCCACGCCGACGAGGACGCCGGACCAGCGCCGGTCAGCGCGGATCAGGTCGAACGACACCGCCAGCATCAGCAACAGGTTGACCTGGCCGAAGGTCAGGTTCTGCCAGATCGGCTCCATGACGACCGCGCCGGCCGCGAGGGCTGCCACCAGCCACCCGGGCGCGGGCCGGCGGAGTGCTCGCCGGACGACCAGGACGGTCGCGGCCAGGGCGGCCACCGAGGCCCCGGTCCACAGCCCGGCCGCGAGCCAGGGCGGCAGGACGCCCAAGGGCACCATGGCGACCGCCGCGAAGGGCGGATAGGTGAAGGGCAGGTCCGTCGCGGGGTCGCGCGCGTCGTACGGCGACAGGCCGTCGAGCACCGCGCGACCGCCGTACTGGTAGACGAGCAGGTCGGTGAGGCCACCGTGGACCGCACCCGCGAGGGCGGCGACGGCGACCAGGAGAAGGACCGGAGCAGGTCCCTCGACCAGGGCACGCCAGCCAGCCCTTCCACCGTCGACCGGGTCATGGCCGCACGCTAGTGCTCCGAGCGCCTCCCGACGCCAACGTCGCTGTGATAGGCCAGGGGTGTCAGAGCTCCTGCCCGGGAAGGAACCCCATGCGCATCCCCGCCGTTCGACGTATCGCCTGCGTTGCCCTCACCACCTTGCTGTCCGGTCTTGCGGCCACGCCGGCGACGGCTGCCCTGCCGGGAGAACGGCTGCCGTCAGGGGCTCGCGGGGCCGAGATCGCACCGACGAGACAGGCTCCGGAGCCCCCCTCGCCCGAGCTGGAGCGCATCGTGCGCAAGCTCCATGAGGCCGGTGCGATCGGGGTGACGGCCGAGGCCAGGTGGGGCGACCGGGTGTGGGCGACCGACTCCGGTCTCGCCAGCCTCGATCCCCGGCAGCCGGCGGCCCCGGGGAGCAGGTTCCGGGCGGCAAGCATCACCAAGCCGCTCGTCGCCGTGCTCGCGCTGCAGCTGGTAGAGGAGGGCGCCTGGACCCTCGAGACCACCATCGGCGAGGCCGCGCCCGGCCTGTGGCCCGGCATGGAGGCCGTTACAGTGCGTCAGCTCCTCAGCCACACGAGCGGGCTGCCCGACTACCTCCAGGCGCTCCTGGCGGGCATCGTCTCGACCGAGGACTTCCTCACCGTGGTCGAGAAGCGCTGGACCGACGAGGAGATCCTCGCGCTCGTCCGGCCGCTGCCCGCCACGAGCGCGCCGGGCACGACCTTCGCCTACAGCAACACCAACTACATCGTCGTCGGCCAGATGCTGCGCCGTGCGACCGGCCAGACGATCAGGTCCTTGATAGCCGAGCGGATCCTCAAGCCGGCGAAGATGCAGGACAGCTTCTTCGCGACCGGCCCGCGGATGCCCAGGCCGAGGCTCGGCGAGTACGCCCGCTTCCCCGGAGAGGCCGTGGACCTGAAGCGCTTCCAGCCGTCGATGTTCTCGTCGGCCGGCGCGCTGGTCTCGACGGGCCACGACCTCAACCTCTTCCACCGCGCACTCGGGCGCGGTCGGCTGGTCGGCAAGCCGTTGGTGCGTCAGATGCAGACACCGGCCCTGCCGGGTCAGGCCGTCGGCTACGGCCTCGGCAGCTTCCGCTTCCCGAGCCCGTGCAAGAAGGGCCCGGCGTACGTCAACGGCCACAACGGCGGCTCATGGGGCACGCTCAGCTTCTCGGTCGGGCTCGGCAAGAGCCGCCAGGTCACGGTCGCGATGACCGGGCGGGGCTATCGGCCCGCCCAGGCCAGGCGGCAGGAGAAGCTCCTCAGCAGGTACGCCGTCACCGCGCTCGCGGGCACGTGTGGGAAGGCTGGCACCGTCGGGCGGCCAACGGTTCCCCGGCTCGTCGCGGTCCGGGTGCCGTGACGCCGGTCGCTCCACTGCGGATCTCTCGGCGGCCTCACACGAGGTGGTGCTCGAAGGCGAAGGCCGCCGCCGCCGTGCGGGAGCCGACGTCCAGCCTGGCGAAGATGTTCGAGAGGTGGCGAGCGACCGTCTTCTCGCTGAGCACCAGCGCCTCGGAGATCTGGGTGTTGCTCCGGCCCGAGGCGACCAGACGCAACACCTCGACCTCGCGCTCCGTCAGTCCGCCCGGACGGCCGGCCGGGCTAGCAGGTGCTCGGCCTCCTCGGCGGCTGGCGTGGCGCCCAGCTCGCGGCCGACTTCGAGGGGCTGCCGGACCCGCCGCCGCTGGAGTTCCAGGTCTCGGACCCAGAAGTGATGCGGGCGCGTCTGGGTGACGCCTGCCTGATCGACGTGCGGGTCGACACCACGCAGCAGGAACGACTCGAGCTGTCGACGGGCCAGGAAGCGTGGGACTGGATGGTCTTCAGCAACCCGATCACCGAGCTGATCCTGGACGACGTCGGCGCCAGCGAGCCAGATCGGGCGAGGATGCGCGCAGCACTGGAGACGACGATCCGCGACCGCGCGGACGCCGACCGTGTCGCCGTACTCACGGCCCCCTCAACATCGGCTGGGGCCGAAAGCCCGACCGCGCGTGACCGGATCCGTCCTCATCGTCGGCGGCGGTATCGCGGGACGAGCCGTCGCCCGGGTCCTGGCGCGGCGTGGCGTGGGCTGCACGCTCGTCGAGCGGCGTGGGTCCCTCGAGCGGGGGATGGGCGTCAACCTGCCGGGCAACGGTGTACGAGCCCTGGCCGACCTGGGCGTCCCCGACCAGGCGCTGGCCGGCGGCGTACCGGTGCGACGGCGGGAGTATCGCAACGGTCGCGGACGGTTGCTCTTCAAGGTGGACGAGGATCGCTTCTGGCGCGACGTGGGGAGATCTGTCTGTGTGCGCCACGGCGCCCTGCTCGACGCCCTCGCGCTTCCGGAGGCGGCCACGCTCGAGCACGCACAGGCGGTAGCCGCTCGACCCACGCCCGCCGGCGTCGAGTTGGCGCTTCATCACCGACAATCCCGGTGTCGACTGCTGGACTGCCTGGTCCGGCCGTGACGCGACCACCGTGTTGATCCCGGTCGAGGAGGGTCGCGTCTACGGGTACGCCGCCCGCACTCGGGGCGGCACCACAGGAGCCGACCGCTCCTGGTTGGCGCAGACGGCCGACGGCTTCCCCGAGCCGGTCGGCGCGGCCGTCGCCCAAGCACTCGACGGCGGTGAGCTTCACCATGCCCCCGTCGGCGAGGTGCGGATCGAGCGATAGCACGATGCGCGGCTCGTGCTCATCGGTGATGCCGCCCATGCGACCGGACCGGTGTGGGCGCAGGGCGTGGCGATGGCCCTCGAGGACGCACTGGTCCTCGGTGCGCTGCTGGCCCGGACCCCTGCCGAGCACTGGACCGGAGTTGGGGCCGAGTTCGAACGGCTCAGGCGCCCCCGGGTCGAACATGTCCAGTCGGCAACCGACAAGATGTCGCGGTTGGCCGCGCTACCGGGACGGCTGCGCGATGTGAGTGCACCCATCCTCGGCCCGAGGAGCTATCGGGCGGCCTACGCGCCGCTGCGCACAGTCGCGATCGAGGCCGGCGCCTGACGCACGCGGTTCAGGGTCCATCGGTGAGCGCGCCGAGCAGAGCCCTCCAGCCTTCGTCCGGGCGCTCGAGGGTCGGCAGGTGGCCGGCCCAGTCCAGCTCGACCAGCTCGGCCCGCGGCAGCCGGGCAACGAGTGCTCGGGCCGTGTCACGGAAGAAGTCGAAGTCGTGGGCGCCCACGATCATCGTGACGGGCATGAGGAGCGCCTCCGGGGTCACCGGCAGCTCGCGGTCATCGACCTCACCCGCGGCGAGCTGGAGGTCGAAGGCCGCGCGTTGCATGGTCCGGACCAGGAACCGGGCGTCGTCGTCGGCGTCAGGGCCGAGCCACGTCGCGACGTTGAGCTCGGTCGCACCGTCGACGTCACCCGCCTCGAGGAGTCGGCCCTCCTCCTCCCAGAAGGCACGCAGGCCGGCGTCGGGCTCGACGAGGTCACCGGCGGCACACACCAGCACCAGGCGTTCGACCCGGTCAGGCATGGCGGTCGCCACCTGCTGAGCCACATACCCGCCGTACGACGCCCCCACGAGCGCGAACGAGGTCAGGCCGAGGTCCTGCACGAGCGCCAGGACGTCCCCGGCGTCGCTGTAGGACGCACCCGGCTCCAGCGGGGTGGAGCCGAAGCCACGCAGGTCGCAGCGCACCACGCGACGGCCCGCGGCGACCAGGGCGGCGGGCGGCCGATCCCACATCCGCAGGTCCGCGACGCCGGCGTGGACCATGACGACGGTCGGACCCTCACCCTCGACAAGGTGGTGGAGTGCCATGAGCAGACTCTGGCACGGGCCCCGCGACCCGTCACCCGGGTTTCGTGCTGTACGGCGTCGCGCTCGGCGAGGGCCCGCAGCGCGGGATCCGACGGCGACGTCTCGGATCCCAGACTCATGGCCTCTTCGACCGGTTGCTCGCGGGAGGCCGGACCGGTGGACTGGGTCCGTGACCTTCGAGGCGATGTGGCGGGCGATCGAGCCGGTGGGACGGTCGGCACGATCGGGCGGATACTTCCGGCAGCCATGGGCTAGCGCGGAGTATGAGCTGCGCGCCTGGTTCGCCGAGGAGGCGGCCCGGCGGGGACTTCGCCTGGAGACCGATGGCTTCGGCAACCAGGTCGCCTGGTGGGACGCCCCCGAGCGGCCCGAAGCAGGCGATGCCGTGCTCACCGGCTCGCACCTCGACTCGGTGCTCGACGGGGGAGCGTACGACGGTCCGCTCGGCGTGGTCTCCGCACTGGCCGCCGTGGACGCCTTGCTAGCCATGGGTTTCCGCCCCGCTCGACCGATCGCGATCGGTGTCTTCGTCGAGGAGGAGGGCTCGCGGTTCGGGCTGGCCTGTCTCGGCTCCCGGCTGGCCACGGGCGCGACCCGGTGGGCCGACGTACGGGAGCGGCGGGACAGTGACGGCATCGCCCTGGCCGACGCGCTCGAACGCTCCGGCCTGGATCCGCAGGCGTCTTCTCTGGGCATCACCGACCGCGTCGGCTGCTTCGTGGAGCTGCATGTCGAGCAGGGCCGCGACCTGATCGACCGCGGCGCGGCGATCGGTGTCGCCAGCGGGATCTGGCCGCACGGCCGCTATCGCTTCGACTTCGCCGGCGAGGCGAACCACGCGGGCACGACGCGGATGGAGGACCGTCGCGACCCCATGCTCACCTACGCCGTGACCGCCCTCGCGGCCAACAAGCAGGCCAGGCTGGCCGACCAGCGAGCCACCTTTGGCCGGCTCGACGTCCTACCGGGCGGCACCAACGCCATCCCGTCCCACGTCACCGCGTGGCTGGACGCCCGGGCCGACTCCGACGCCTCGCTCGCCGCCCTGGTGGCCGAGGTCGCGAGGCACGCGCGTGACCGCGCGGAGCGCGACGGCACGATGCTCACGATGACGCCCGAGTCGGTCTCCGGAGCGGTCGTCTTCGACGCCGGCCTGGCCCGTCGGATCGCGATCGGTCACGAGGTCGGCGACTGGCCGATGATCCCGACGCAGGCCGGCCACGACGCCGGGATCATGTCGCTCGCCGGCGTTCCGACCGCCATGCTCTTCGTCCGCAACCCGAGCGGTGTCTCCCACTCGCCGACCGAGCACGCCGAGACCGCCGACTGCCTCGTCGGGGTCGAGGCGCTGGCGACGACACTCGAGCGGCTCGCCTCATGAGCACCGATTCGTCTGCGACCTCCCATGTAGTTCCGCGCTCAGCGACCGGGACGAATCGGTGTTCCTACCTGCTGGAGCGGGCGTACGTCGACGGTGCGACCCGCGACGACGTGCTCGTCGAGATCGTCGACGGCCGGGTCGCGGCGGTCGTGCCCGGCGCCGGCGCCGAGCGGGCTGCGGGCGCCGAGCGGATCGCCGGCCTGACCGTCCCTGGGTTCGCCAACACGCACAGCCACGCCTTCCACCGGGCACTTCGAGGCCGCACGCAACGCGAGCGAGGGACGTTCTGGAGCTGGCGAGAGCAGATGTACGCCGTCGCCGAGCGGCTCGACCCCGACTCCTACTTCGCGCTCGCGAGGGCCACGTACCGGGAGATGGTCGCGGCCGGCATCACCTGTGTCGGCGAGTTCCACTACCTCCACCACCAGCCCGACGGCAGTCCCTACGCCGATCCCAACGCGATGGGGGCGGCGCTCGTCGCCGCGGCTCGCGAGGCGGGGCTGCGGATCGCGCTGCTCGACACCGTCTATCTCTCCAGCGGCTTCGGCGCCCGGCCCGAGGGTGTCCAGGTCCGTTACAGCGACGGCGACGCCGAGGCATGGGCCACTCGGGTGCGAGAGCTCGACGGGGCCGACGACGTCGTGATCGGCGCTGCCATTCACTCGGTCCGGGCGGTGCCGGACGACCAGCTCGTCGCCGTCGCGGAGACCGCGGCCGGGCTGCCGCTGCACGTGCATCTCTCCGAGCAGCGCGCCGAGAACGAGGCCTGCGTCGCGGCGTACGGCGCCACCCCCACGCAGCTGCTCAACGACCACGGGGTGCTCGGCCCGCTCACCACAGCGGTGCACGCCACCCACCTCACCGACGACGACATCGCCCACCTTGGCGCCACGGCGACCTATGCGGGCCTCTGTCCGACGACCGAGCGCGACCTCGGCGACGGCATCGGCCCGAGCCGGCGCCTGCACGACTCCGGGAGTGCGCTGACCCTCGGCAGCGACAGTCAAGCGGTCATCGACCCCTTCGAGGAGATGCGCGCGGTCGAGCTCGACGAGCGGCTCGCCACGGAGCGTCGCGGGCACTGGTCGGCCGCCGAGCTGCTCAACGCCGCGACCGTCGACGGCCACCGGAGCCTCGGCTTCGCCGACGCGGGCGCGATCGCCGTCGGCCGGCGCGCCGACATGGTGACCATCGACCCGGCATCGTCTCGCACCGCGGGAGCCGGCGCCGACGAGCAGGCGGTCGTCTTCGCCGCCTCCGCCGCCGATGTGCTGCAGGTGATCACGGACGGCCGGGTCGTCTTCACCGCCGACCGCGCCGGCGACGTGGGCCGCGAGCTGGACGACGTACTGAGGAGGCTCTGGGCATGAACACCGATTCGTCCCGGTCGCTGAGCGGGGAACTACATGGGAGGTCGCAGACGAATCGGGGTTCGCTGCTCCTGACCAATATCGGCGAGCTCTTCACCGGCGCCGACGATCGGCTGGTCGTCGAGGACGCTGCGGTGGCCGTCGAGCACGACCGCGTCGCGTGGGCGGGCGAGCGGGCGGCGGCGCCAGCGACCGACTCCGTCGTCGACGCGGGGGGGCGGGCCGTGATCCCAGGGTTCGTCGACAGCCACGCCCACCTGGTCTTCGGTGGCGACCGGGCCGAGGAGTTCGAGGCCCGGATGGCCGGCCGCCCGTACGCCGCCGGGGGGATCCGGACGACGGTCGCCGCGACCCGCGCCGCCACCGACGAGCAGCTCACCGCCCGCGTCGCCGGTCTCGTCCGCGAGATGCTCCGCCAGGGCACCACGACGCTGGAGATCAAGAGCGGCTACGGGCTCACGATCCACGACGAGGCCCGCTCGCTGGCGGTCGCCAGGCAGTTCACCGACGAGACGACCTACCTGGGCGCGCACGTCGTCCCCGCCGGGGCCGACCCCGGCGAATATGTCGACCTGGTCTGCGGCGACATGCTCGACGCCGCCGCGCCGTACGCCCGCTGGATCGACGCCTTCTGCGAGAAGGGTGCCTTCGACGTCGACCAGGCCCGACGGATCCTGCGCGCGGGCGGTGCGCGCGGCCTCGAGGGCCGGCTGCACGCCAACCAGCTGACGTACGGCGAGGGGGTTCAGCTGGCCTGCGAGGAGGGACTGGCTGCCGTCGACCACTGCACATTCCTGAGCGACGACGACGTCGCGGCCCTTCGCGACAGCGGGACCATCGCCACCCTGCTGCCGGGCGTGGAGTTCTCGACGAAGCAGCCCTACCCCGACGGCCGCCGGCTGCTCGACGCGGGCGTGCGCATCGCGATCGCCTCCGACTGCAACCCGGGCTCCTGCTTCACGAGCTCGGTGCCGTTCTGCATAGCCCTGGCCGTGCGGGAGATGGGCCTCACCCCCGGGGAGGCGCTGCGCGCAGCCACCGCGGGTGGCGCCGAGGCACTGCGGCGCAACGACGTCGGCGTCATCGAGGCCGGTCGGCGGGCCGACCTCGTCATCCTCGATGCCCCCAGCCACCGCCACCTCGCCTACCGCCCCGGCGTACCCCTCGTCGCCGGCGTCTGGAGGGCCGGCCGCCCCGTCGCGTTGGGGTAGTCCGCGAACTTCCGCACGGTTTGATCGATCAAATGCGTGCGAAAGTTCGCGGACTACCCCAACGGCGAGGAATGACCCATCGAGGTGGCCGCTCGGTAGGGTGGCTGTCCATGGACGCCGACCTGGCCGCCCCCACCGGACCGGCCGAGTCCGCCCCAGGGGTGAGACCGAGCATGGGCGAGCGACTGCTCGCCGCCTCGGTGCACGTCTACACCGCCGTCGGCTCCGTCCTCGCGCTCGCGATGCTGCACTACTCCTACGCGGGCGACGTCGAGGCGGTCCTCTGGCTCTTCCTCGTCGCGATGGTCATCGACGGCACCGACGGCATGCTCGCGCGACGCTTCCGGGTCAAGGAGGTGCTGCCGGGCTTCGACGGCTCGCTGCTCGACAACATCGTCGACTACATGACCTACACGCTCGCGCCGATGGCGCTGCTGTGGGCCAACGGATACCTCCCCGGCGGCGCCTGGGGCTGGGTGGTGGCTTCGGTGCCGATCCTGGCCAGCTGCTACCAGTTCTGCCGGAGCGACGCGAAGACCGACGACCACTTCTTCCTGGGCTTCCCGTCCTACTGGAATATCGCCGCCTTCTACATCATCGCCACGGGGCTCGGGGTCACCGTCACGACGGTGGTCCTGCTCGTGCTGGCCGCGCTGGTCTTCGTGCCGATCAAGTACGTCTACCCCTCGCGCACCGAGCCGATGTGGCAGCTCACCTTCGCGCTCACCGCCGCGTGGTTCGCGACGTACGCCGTGATCACCGCCGGCCTGCCCGACCCTGCCGGCTGGGTCGTCGTCGCCTCGGTGGTCTACCTCGCCTACTACACCGCGCTCAGTCTGTGGCTGACCTGGCAGTACCCACGGCGCGCAGCTGCCTGACGCCGATTCGTCCCCGTCGCTGAGCGGGGAACTACCTGGTAGGTCGCAGACGAATCGGTGTCGGCGTGCCGCGGGGCTCGTCGATGGTCGCCATCATGACTCCCATGGAGCCTCACCCGTCCGAGGCGGGCGGGCTACCGGTCAGGCGGACAGCCGTAGCGGCGGCTCGAAGGTCTCGGCCACCTGTTCGAACAGGTCGCAGAAGGTCTCGTAGTCCTCGCGGGCGGCCGTGCAGCGCAGGGTGTAGCCCGAGCCGTCGATCAGCCACGACCACTCCTCGCAGAGGAGGTCGTCGTCGCCGAGCCGGAAGCCGTAGCGACGGTAGGTCGCGTCGGTCGCCCCGATGAGGTAGACGTCCTCGTCGTCGAGGTCGAAGTCGGTACGCCGGCGCGCGAGGTCGGCGACGACGCCCTGCGCCCAGTGGGCGGCCGACCCCGAGACCCGGTCGCGCATCAGGCACATCGACGGGCTTCGACCACTCGGGCCGGGCGCCGGTGCGCGGGTGCTCAGGAGCACCCCCTCGCTCTTGCTCCGGTGGGTCGTCCAGCCGGTCGGCAGGACGAGCAGGTCGGTCGTCATCACGCGTCTCCTTCGGTGGGGTACATCGGCGGCAGGCCGCCCGGGTCGGGCGGAATCACGGGGGCGACCTCGACCGGTGGCTCGAAGGGCGGGACCGGACGCGGGCCGCGCTCGATCGGGTCCGGCGGTCCGACGTCGGGTGGCTCGACCGGTGGGATCGGCTGCGGGCCGCGCTCGATCGGGTCGACGGGATCGACCGGCACCGGGGACGGGACGACGGGGGTCGGAATGATCGGACCCGGATCGACCGGCGGGAACCAGAAGCCGGGCGGCAGCTGGGAGGAGCCCGGCGGCTCGCCGCAGACCGGCTCGACGGGCTTCGTCTCGATGAACCGGGAGCGCTGACCCCGCTCCTCGCCGCCTCCGTGCCGGCCGGGAGGCTCGCCGGTGTGGTGCGGAGCATGGCCGGAGCTCCCCGGCTCCCGACCGCTGCTGATCGAGCTGCTGATCGGGCCGCCCTGGTGCGGTGGCCCGCCGTTCGCGGGCGGTTGAGGGGGGCGTGGCTCCTTGCCGCCGGTGGTCGGTCCGCGCTCGCCCGGCTCAGGAGACTCGACGGGGCCACGCGGAGGCAGCTCCCACTCCGGCGGGGGTGTGACGAGGCTGCCGAAGGGCTCGGCGTAGGCACGCAGCGACTCGACCCACGCCCCCTGTGCGGCGCGCTCGTACATCCGGGCCTCGCCGGCCTTGGCGCTGGCGCGCTCCCAGGCCTCGAGCTCGCCCGGCAACGGGATCTCGAACTCGGTCGACCCCGGGCGCACCAGGTCATCGCCCTGCACCAGGCCGTGCGGCGCACCGATCTCGCGCGCCGCGGCCAGCAGCCGGTCGGACCGCTCGAGGGACTCGGCCAGGCGGCCGAGCGCGGCTCCGAGCGCGGCACACCTGACCGCGAACGCCGCCGCGGCCTCGGCGAGCCTGCCGGCGCGGTCGCGGTACGCCGTGCCGGCGCGGCCCTCCAGAGTCGACGGGAGCAGGTCGCGCTGCCGCTCGAGGGTCGTGGCGGCGGCCCGCACCTCGAGCCCGAGGTCGCGCAGCCGACGGGCAGTCT
The DNA here is from genome assembly GCA_963767345.1 of uncultured Actinomycetota bacterium. Classification (GTDB taxonomy): domain Bacteria; phylum Actinomycetota; class Actinomycetes; order Propionibacteriales; family Nocardioidaceae; genus Nocardioides. Next base: position 594,581 of record CAVYDO010000003.1, on the reverse strand, counting down.
CGCGGCACGACGTCGCGTCGCCGTCGACCAGGAGCGACAGCGAGTCGGTCGCAGCGAGCGGGGACGCGGTCATCATCCGCCCGCCGTCGGGTCGGACCCGAGCCGGCAGGCGAGGTCACGCCACTCCCCGGCAGTGCCCTCGTCGGTGCGGTCGGCCGCGAAGAGCAACCCCTGCACGCGGTCGCGGAGGGTGTCGATCAGGTCGGCGCAGTCGGTCGCGGCGCGTGGGACGCGCGCCAGGCCGCGGTTCGTCGTACCCGTGTCCGGCTCGCCGACCTGAGCGGCCGCCGACACGTCGCCGGCCGCCCGCCCGAGCCGGCGGATCGACCGGGAGATCTCGGAGTAGTCGATGTCCATGGGGCCATCCTGGGCGCCTCGCGCACCTCCGAAACGACGACTTCTCCGGCCTGTGGACGACCGCCTCGGAGCGCCTGCGTGAACGTGCAAAACCGGCCGGCCACCGCGGTGGATGACCGTCGAGCGGGTTTGGTGCGCTCCCGGCCGGTCCCGCACAATGGAGGCGTGCCTGGACGCGAGCATCCCATCCTCTCCGGGCTGACCGCCCTGGTGGCGGTCAGTGTGGGCATCGGCCTGATCTTCGGGCTCGGCGCGCTGGTGGCGAGCTGGGGCCTCGGGCTGGGTGAGTCCGACACCGCGATCGACACCCCGGGCACCCGGCAGAGCATGTACCTGCCCAAGCCCGAGCCCACGGAGGACACCGTTGGCCCGCTGGTCTCGCTGGGGCCGGCCCCGACCGCGGCCGCCTCGTCCGGCAAGCCGAAGAGCCCCATCCAACTCCAGGCGGCCCAGACGCAGGTTGCCCCGATGCAGCAGATCGACCTGAGCGGGAGCTACCCGGGCAAGGACGGCGCGGTGCTGCAGGTGCAGCGATTCCAGGGCGGGGCCTGGCAGGACTTCGCGCAGGTCGACGTGATCGTGCAGGGCGGCCAGTTCTCGACGTACATCCAGACCGGCCAGATCGGAAAGACGCGATTCCGGATGCTCGACACGACCTCCCAGGAGACGTCCAACGAGATCGTCGTCACCATCGGCTGAGGTCCGGGGAGGTACGGCGGCGGTCGAGGTCGCGGGTCCAGTAGCCGACCCAGGCCGAGCCGAGCAGGCAGAGGACGCCGACCGTGAACGACGCGACGGCCAGCGGTGCGACCGCGGCGACGCCACCGACCAGCAGGGGGCCGCCGGTGTTGCCGATGTCACCGCATAGTCGCCACCCGCCGAGGAACTGCGACGTGCCGACGCGCGGCGCCGAGTCGGCGCCGAGGGTCATCACGATGCCCGAGCCGAGCCCGTTGGCCAGGGAGATGAGGCCGGCCACGGCGGCCAGGGCGAGGGCCGAGTGGACGAGCGGCAGCAGCAGGCAGGCGATGCCGACGCCGACGACGATCGGCACCGCGACGACCATCCGGCCGCGGCGGTCCATCAGCCAGCCGCCGGGGTAGAACATCACGATGTCCAGGGCGGCGGCGAGAGCGAAGACGAGCGAGGTCGTCGACGCCGAGATGCCGACATGGTCGGCCCACAACGGCAGCAGCGAGGGCCGCATCGAGCGGGACACTCCGATGATCACGACGCCCGCTCCGATGGTGAGGAGCACTCGACGGTGTGCCCGCAGCACCGACCACACCGACGCGACGCCAGCGGAGCGCTCGGCGCCGCGGCGCTCTCGACCGAAGTCGGGCATCGACATCGCCATCAGGCCTGCCAGGACGGATGTCGCGCCGGAGAGGAGGAACACCGCGGCCAGCCCCCAGAGCGAGATGATCGCGGCACCGACGAGAGGGCCCAGGAACATCCCTATTCGGAAGGTGCCGCCGAGAGTCGACATGGCGCGGGCCCGGTAGGGCGCCGGCACCGCGTCGATCATGAAGCCTTGTCGCGCGATGAGGAACGCCGTCCACGCCATGCCGCTGACGGCGACCGCGATGCCGAGGGCGAGGACGGAGTCGGCAAGGTACGCCGCCACCATCGCAGCCGCGTCGACCAGCCCGCCGTACAGCAGGGTGCGCCGTTCGCCGAGGCGCGCGACGACTGCACCCGACGGCAAGGAGCAGACGAGCATGCCGACGGCGAAGAGGGACACGACGAGGGCCGCCATGCTCACGTCGGCCCCGAGGTCACGGGCGCGGAGCGCGAGGACCGGCGTCAGCGCGCCGTACCCGAGGGACGAGACGGCCGTCGGCCCGTACGCCGGCAGCGCGATGTCGCGGAAACGGAAGGACCGCTCGGGTTGGTGCGGCTCAGCCACCCGTGGCGTTGGGATCGCGCCAGACCCGCTCGAAGGGCAGCCGCCAGGCGAACGGGGCGACGAGCTGGTGGATCTGGTTGGGACCCCAGGAGCCCTTGGGGTAGGGGCGAACGATCGGCGGGTTCTCCAGCAGCGGGGTCGAGATCTCCCAGAGCCGCTCGATGCCGTCGGCGCTGGTGAACAAGGTACGGTCCCCCCGCGCGGCGTCGTAGATGAGCCGCTCGTAGGCCTCGAGCACGGAGCCCGCCCAGCCGGTGTCCTGCATCGCGAACTGCATGGAGAGCTTGTCGAGGTGCATCCCGGGCCCGGGTCGCTTGCCGTAGAAGGACAGCGACATCTTCGCCTTGTCGGCGAGGTCGAAGGTGAGATGGTCGGGACCGTGGTCGCCCACGCCGGACCCTGGCGGGAACATCGACCGCGGCGGCTCCTTGAAGGCGATCGAGATGATGCGCGCCCCCTCGGCCAACCGCTTGCCGGTGCGGAGGTAGAAGGGCACACCGGCCCAGCGCCAGTTGTCGACATAGCACCGAAGCGCGATGAAGGTCTCGGTGTCGGACTCCGGCGAGACCCCCTTGATGTCGCGGTAGCCGATGTACTGGCCGCGGACGACGTCGTGGGGCTCGATCGAGGTCATCGACCTGAAGACCTTGTTCTTCTCCTCGCTGATCGCAAAGGGCGTGAGCGAGGTCGGTGGCTCCATCGCGGTGAAGGCGAGCACCTGGAAGAGGTGGGTGACGACCATGTCGCGATAGGCGCCGGTGGACTCGTAGAAGTCCGCGCGCTGCTCGAGGCCGAGCTCCTCGGGCACGTCGATCTGGATGTGGTCGATGTGGTTGCGGTGCCAGATCGGCTCGAACAGGCCGTTGGCGAAGCGGAAGGCCAGGATGTTCTGCGCGGCCTCCTTGCCGAGGAAGTGGTCGATGCGGAAGATCTGATTCTCGTCGAACACCTCGTGCAGCTGCTTGTTGAGCTTCTTGGCCGAGGCCAGGTCGGTGCCGAACGGCTTCTCCATGATGATCCGGCTGCGGTCGACCAAGCCGGCCTCGCCGAGCTCGCGGACCACGGACAGAGCCGCCTTGGGCGGCACGCTCAGGTAGTGGAGTCGTCGCGACTCTCGGTCTCCCCAGCCGTCCTCGATCTCGGCGACCTTCGCCCGTAGCGCGGCGGCACCATCCGAGCCCGACACCCAGTGGAGCAGCTCTGCGAACTCGGGCCACGCCTCGGTGTCGCCGTCGTCGCCGCCGAACTCGTGCACGGACTCCTTGGTGAACTGCACGAACGACTCTTGGTCGTAGGGGTCGAGCGAGGTTCCGACGATCTGGAGCTCGGGCAGAAGGCCGGTCTTGTACAGGTGCAGAAGGCCCGGCAGGAGCTTTCGCCGGCTCAGGTCGCCTGTCGCGCCGAAGAGGACCACGGTCGTCGGATGCGTCGCCACGCGGCCAGCCTAGGGCGACATCGCCGGTTCGTCGCCCCCCGATCCGTCTGACGTGGGACGCACTCGGGCTGATCGGGAGCTACCGCACCCGGTCGAAGACGTCGGGGTCAGGCCCGCGGCGGCCGACCTCGCCCTGGTCGAGGGCGGTGATCGAGGCCATGTCGTCGTCGGTGAGTACGACGTCCACCGCGGCTAGGTTCTCCCGCATCCGGTCGGGGCTGACGGTCTTGGGGAAGACGATGTCGCCACGCTGCAGGTGCCAGGCGAGACCGACCTGTGAGGGCGTCGCGCCCAGCCGCTCGGCAATCGCCGACACCGTCGGATCGTCGACGATCGCGCCCTGTGCGATCGGCGCCCATGCCTCGGTGGCGATGCCGTACGCCTTGTTGGCGGCGCGCGCCGCCGTGTTGCCGAAGTAGGGGTGCACCTCGATCTGGTTGACCGCCGGCACGACGTCGGTCGCGTCGATGATTCGACGCAGGTGGTCGGGCTGGAAGTTTGAGACGCCGATGGACCTCGTGAGACCGGCGTCGCGGAGCGCGATCAGGGTCCGCCAGGTCGAGACGAAGTCGCCGTCGTACAGGGTCGGTAGCGGCCAATGGATCAGGAAGAGGTCGACCCGGTCGAGCCCGAGCAGCTCCAGCGACCTGGCGAACGACGTCTTCGCTTCGTCGGGCAGGTGGTTGTCGTTGTTGAGCTTGGTGGTCACGAAGACCTCGTCGCGCGTGAGTCCGGAGGCGGCGAGCGCTCTGCCGACACCCTCCTCGTTCTTGTACATCTGCGCGGTGTCGATGTGGCGGTACCCGGCATCGAGGGCCCGGCTCGTCACGGCCTCGGTCTCCATCGGCGGCACCTTGTAGACGCCGAAGCCGAGCTGTGGGATCGACGCGCCGTCGTTGAGGGCGATGTCGGGAATCGTCATGGCAGCCCCTACGCCGCGGGTCGGCGGCGTATTCCCCCACCTGGATAGTCCCGCACGTTCTGGTTTCCCGCCGGGGTAGTCCGCACAACTGGTCGCCTCCCGACCGGGTGGTCCCGCACGAACCGGTCGCAGAACAGCCAGAACGTGCGGGAGTCTCCCGGTGAGGGCGAGGCGCGTGCGAGGGGTCCTGTCGTCGGTCGGGAGGGCATGATCGGGGCATGGCGAAGGCACCTCGCGGTCGACGGCCGGGCGCTCCGGACACCCGGGCGGCCATCCTGAGGGCAGCTCGTGAGGCGTTCGCCGCCAAGGGATTCTCCGGTACGACGATCCGTGGGATCGCAGCGGACGCAGGGGTCGACGCGGCGCTGGTGCACCACTACTTCAGGACGAAGGACGACCTCTTCCTGGCGGCGTTGGAGCTGCCCATCGACCCGCGCGAGGTCCTGTCGGCCGCGGCGGTGGGGCCGATCGAGGAGGCCGGCGAGCGGTTCCTCAGGGCGTTCCTCTCGGTCTGGGACGACCCCGTCAAGCAGCCGGCCCTGCTGGCCGTGGCACGCGGCATCGTCGACCCGGCCGGTCAGCGGCTGGTGAGTCAGGGATTCATCCCCGTCGTGGTCGTGCCCCTCGGGCAGGCCCTCGGCCTGGACCGACCCGAGCTCCGGATGCCGCTCGTCGCGAGCCAGGTCGTCGGTCTGATCCTGCTGCGCTACGTGCTCGTGGTCGAGCCGATCGCCTCGCTGCCGGCCGATCAGGTCGTCGCGACGTACGCCCCGACGATCCAGCGATACCTCACCGGCGACCTGCCCTGACAGGTCGTCTGCCTCGGCCGTCCGCCGGCGCTGCAACCCGTCCGCGCGGCTTGCCTCCCGGCATGCGGTGCTGCAGGTCAGGTCAGGGGATTGCAAGAGCGGGGCGGCGCCGGGCTTGCCACCTGGCAGCCCGACCTGCCACCCGGCGTGCGCCGCGGCAGGTCGGCCCAGGGGATTGCAAGAGCGGCCGTATCGGCGCATAATTCAACGCATGATGAAAAACGCGGTTGAGGTGACGGGGCTGACCGTCGTACGGGGCCCGCGGACGGTGCTGCCCGGCATCGACCTGACGATCGGCGCCGGGGTCACCGGCCTGCTCGGCCCATCCGGGTGCGGCAAGTCGACGCTGATGCGCTCCCTCGTGGGCGTCCAGCGGATCCAGGGGGGCACGGTGACGGTGCTGGGGGAGGAGGCGGGGAGTGCCCCGCTGCGACATCGGGTCGGATACGTCACTCAGGCACCGAGCGTGTACGAGGACCTGTCGGTGCGCGAGAACCTCCGGTTCTTCGCCCGGGTCCTCGGCGTCGACGTCAACGAGGCCGACCGCTGCATCGGAGCCGTCGACCTGACCGACCACGCCGACGCGGTGGTCGGCGAGCTCAGCGGTGGGCAGCTGTCCCGCGCGAGCCTCGCGGTCGCCCTCCTCGGCGCGCCGGACCTGCTGATCCTCGATGAGCCCACGGTGGGCCTCGACCCGGTGCTGCGACGCGACCTGTGGGCGCTGTTCCACGAGCTCGCGGGCAGCGGCACCGTGGTCCTCGTCTCCAGTCACGTCATGGACGAGGCCGAGAGGTGTGACCGGCTGCTGCTCATGCGCGCGGGGCGGATCATCGCCGACGGCACCCCTGGCGAGATCCGCGACCGGACCGGAGCCGGCGACATCGAGACGGCCTTCCTGCACATCGTCGAGGAGGTGGCGGCGTGAGCACCCCACGACGTTCCCCTCCTCCGCTCCGCTCTCCCGACCAACGCCGAGGTGATCCCGCATGACACCGCGCGTGACCCTTGCGGTGGCCGGCCGCGTGCTCACCCAGCTCCGCCGCGACCATCGCACCCTGGTGATGCTGCTCGTCCTGCCATGCCTGCTGATCACCCTGCTCTGGTGGATGTTCAGCGACACTCCGGCCGGCCCGGGCGGGTCCGTCTTCGACCGGGTCGGCCCGGGGCTGCTGGCGCTCTTCCCGTTCATCGTGATGTTCCTGGTGACCAGCGTGACCACGCTGCGAGAGCGCTCCTCGGGCACGCTGGAGAGGCTGCTGGCGATGCCGATGGGCAAGCTCGACTTCCTCGGCGGCTACGCGCTCGCGTTCGGCCTGGTCGCGGCCGTGCAGTCGGCGCTCGCCGTCGCGCTCGCGGTCGGACTGCTCGACCTCGAGGTGCAGGGACCGGTCTGGCTGCTCACGGTGGTCGCCATCGTCGACGCGGTCCTCGGCTCCGCGCTCGGTCTGTTCGTCAGCGCGTTCGCGCAGACCGAGTTCCAGGCCGTGCAGTTCATGCCCGCGCTGGTGATCCCGCAGATCCTGCTCTGCGGCCTGCTCGTCCCGCGCGACGCGCTCCCGGACGTGCTCGGATCGATCAGCGACGTCCTCCCGCTCTCCTACGCCATCGACGCGATGACCGAGCTCACCCGCGCGGCCGAGACGGCGGCCGTCTGGGGCGACGTCGCGATCGTCGCGGCCTTCGCCGTCGTGGCCCTCGCCGTCGGTGCGGCGACCCTGCGGCGTCGTACGCCGTGATTCCGGCACCGGTTCGCGCCGTGCGGTTTGCTGGTGACCGGCGTGGGGTAGGAGAGTCCGACAGCGGGCGAGACGGCCTCGTCCGGGGACGGAGCATGATGCGTCACTTCAGGAGGATCATCCGGGCACTGGCGGTGCCGGCCACCCTCTGCGTCGTCGCAGTGGCCGCCGTGCCATCGCAGGCCGAGCTGCCGGGTGGGGCGACCGGCGCCGATGTCACCGATCGGCTCGCCGAGCGCGCGGGCTGGAAGACCGTCGCGAAGTGGAACGGCGGCAAGACCAAGGCTTGCCGGATCGACGTGGATGCGGTCACGTCGGAGGTCCATGTGTTCTGGGATGGCCGCAACTACCCGGCGACCAAGATGCAGTTCACCAAGAACGGCTCCGGAGGCTTCGGCACCGTTACGGCCGGCTTCAACGTCAAGGGGCACACCTACTCGACGGCCGACCGTGGGTCGGTCGGTCCCGAGATCGTCGGGCAGTTCCCCACCGCCGGCTTCATCTACTTCCTCGCCGGCTCACAGGTCGGGATCTGCAACGAGCGCATCGTCCCCGTCGCGTCGGTGCCGACATGCTGACCCCGCGGCGCTCCGGCTCGGTTGTGGCGAGCCTCCTGCTGGCGACGCTCGCTCTCCCCCCGGCGGCCCTCGCCTCGATCCCGGGGTCGGCGGTGCCTTCACCGGCGTCCGAGTCTGCCAAGGGCTGCGTGAAGAAGAGGGAGTTCAAGCAGGTGGAGAGCGGCTGGACCGCCGCCCGGGTGGCCCGCACCTTCGGCACGTCGGGCAAGACGGTCTCGTCCGCCCTGGAGAGCGAGATCCGCAAGTACGAGAAGTGCGGCGGTGACGGCTGGGTGATCGTGAACTACGAGAAGAGCGGATCGAAGGACACACTGAAGGTCGTCAGCAGGTTCTGGTGAGTGCCGTTGGCGACCCTTCGAGTGCGCAGGCCGCATGGTCACCACGGATCGCGACCACTAGCCTGCAGCCATGCCGTCACTGCTCCGTGAGCCGCTGCTCTTCCTCTCCCGCAGCGAGCACGTCAAGAAGCTCGTCTCAGCGATGCCCGTCTCGGCCGGTATCGTCCGCTCGCACGTCCCCGGCGAGACCACGGAGTCGGCCGTCGCCGCCACCCAGGAGCTCGCCGACGAGGGGCTGCACGTGACCCTCGACTTCCTCGGCGAGGACACCCTCGACAAGGGGCAGGCCGACGCCACCGTCGCGGCGTACGTCGAGCTGCTCGAGGCCCTCGGTGCGAAGGGCCTCGCCCGCAAGGCGGAGGTGTCGGTGAAGCTGTCGGCGGTCGGCCAGGCGCTGCCCCAGTCCGCCGACGGCACCGGGCACCAGATCGCGCTCGACAACGCGCGCAGCATCTGCCGCGCCGCGCGCAACGCCGGCACGACGGTCACGCTCGACATGGAGGACCACACCACCACCGACTCGACGCTGGCGATCCTCCGCGAGCTGCGCGAGGACTTCCCCGAGACCGGCGCCGTCCTCCAGGCCTATCTGCACCGCACCGAGGCCGACTGCCGCGCGCTCGCGCACGAGGGCTCGCGGGTGCGGCTGTGCAAGGGCGCCTACAAGGAGCCTGAGTCGGTGGCCTTCCAGGGCCGGCTCGACGTCGACAAGTCCTATGTCCGCTGCCTCAAGGTGCTGCTCGCCGGTCGGGGCTACCCGATGATCGCGAGCCACGACCCGCGGATGATCAAGATCGCCTCGTCGCTCGCCAGCAAGTACGGCCGGGTCAAGGGCACCTACGAGTTCCAGATGCTCTACGGCATCCGTCCCGACGAGCAGCGTCGGTTGGCTGCGGACGGCGAGACGATGCGCGTCTACATCCCCTACGGCCAGGAGTGGTACGGCTACCTGATGCGCCGGATGGCCGAGCGTCCCCAGAACCTCACCTTCTTCCTGCGCTCCCTCGTCTCGAAGAAGTAGCCGGTGCCGGAGGCTCGGGGCTGCTCGTCGAGTTGACTCGCGTCCCAGGTTGACCTGGGACGTCCTCACCTCCCCTGGTTGCAGGCTGGGTGAGGTGACGACATCCCAGGTGAACCTGAGATGCGTGTGACGACGCCGATGGGCGAAACCGCGGTGCAGGGCGGCGTACGCCCGTGGGAGTCTTGGCACCATGACGACTGCGATCATCGGCGCCGGTGTGATGGGCGAGACGTTGCTCTCCGGGCTCGTGCGCGCGGGGAAGCGCGTGGACGACCTGCTTGTCGGGGAGAAGCGGGCCGAGAGGGCGGCGGAGCTCGAGGAGAGGTACGGCGTCTCCGTGGTGTCCAACCGCGAGGCGGCCGCCAAGGCCGACACCGTCGCCCTGGTGGTGAAGCCGCAGGACATGGGCGACGTGCTCAAGGAGATCGCGGGCGACCTGCGCCCCGGTCAGCTCCTCGTCTCGCTGGCGGCGGGCATCACCACGAGCTTCATCGAGTCGCACGTGCCGGACGGCGTCGCCGTGGTCCGGGTCATGCCCAACACGCCGGCGCTGGTCGACGAAGGCATGGCGGCGATCTCACCTGGCTCGCACTGCGACGAGTCCCACCTCGCCGAGGCGGAGAGCCTGATGGCATCGGTCGGCAAGGTCCTCCGGATCCCCGAGCGCCAGCAGGACGCCGTCACCGCGATCTCGGGCTCCGGGCCGGCCTACATCTTCTTCGTCGTCGAGTCGATGATCGAGGCCGGCGTACACCTCGGCCTCCCGCGCGCCACCTCGACCGACCTGGTCGTCCAGACCCTCGTCGGGTCCGCCAAGATGCTGCGCGAGACCGGCACCCACCCGGCCGTCCTCCGGGAGCAGGTGACCTCGCCGGCCGGCACGACCGCGGCGGCCCTGCGCGAGCTCGAGATCCACAAGGTGCGCGCAGCGTTCCTCGCGGCCATGGAGGCCGCCCGCGACCGATCGCGCGAGCTCGCCGGCCCCGCCGGCTGACGGACCCGGACTCGCCATGACCAGGGCCCGACCAGGGTCCGACCCTGATCCGTGGCAGCCACGGCACGGCTAGATTCACAGGTATGAGCCAGATCGTCACCGACCGCAAGGACCGCCCCGTCTCCGCCGTGCTGGCCGTCGTCCTGGCGATCGTGACCGGCGGCTACCTGCTGCCCTGGGCGATCGCCGCGGTTCGCGGCAACGCCAACACCTGGCCGGTCTTCTGGATCAACCTGCTCCTCGGCTGGACCGTCATCGGCTGGATCGTCGCTCTGGTGATGTCCATCCGCGAGCACCGGATCCTCGCCATCCGCTGATCGCGTAGCCGAACAGGCACAACCCCGGGTCCGCGTGGGTGCCGAGCCTCGGCGGGCCGCCCGCCGGCGGGTTCTGCCTGTCCGTGTACGCGGCCGGCCGCCCTCACAGCCCCATGGCGGCGCGTGCGGCGACGAGCACCGGCTCGGTCGCCTCGCGGCAGCGCGCCGCGCCGTCGGCGAAGACGCGGTCCACGTGGGCCGGGTCGGCGGCGAGGTCGGCGTACCGCTTCTGCAGGGGCTCCAGCACGGAGACCACGGCGTCGGTCACGGCGGACTTGAGCGCGCCGTAGGTCGTGATGCCGTCCCGCCGACCGGCGGACCCGCCGCACGCGCCGAGGATGTCGAGGAGGTTGGTCACGCCCGGCTTGGCCGCGCGATCCGCGCGGACCGCGTCGGGCCCGACGTCGGAGTCCGTGACGGCGCGCGCGAGCTTGCGCCGGACGACCTCCGGTGGGTCGAGGAGGTAGATCGAGCCGGGAGACTCCGCGGACTTCGACATCTTCCTGGTGGCGTCGGTCAGGTCCATCACCCGCGCTCCCGCGGCCGGCGTCGCGAGCTCCGGCACGGTGAAGACCGGCCCGTACGCCGCGTTGAAGCGCACCGCGAGATCGCGGGTGAGCTCGACGTGCTGGCGCTGGTCGGCGCCGACCGGCACCACCTCGGGCCGGTAGAGAAGGATGTCTGCCGCCATCAGCACCGGATAGGTGTAGAGCGAGACACGGGTCGAGCGACCTCTTCCCTTCTCCTTGTACTGGATCATCCGCGACAGCTCACCGGTGTACGCCGTGCACTCGAGCAGGTAGGCGAGCGCGGTGTGGGCGGGGACGTCCGACTGGCAGAACACGGTCGCCGCGCCGGCGTCGCCGCCCAGCCCGGCAGCGAGCAGCAGGGTCTGCAGCTCCCGGCGTCGTACGGCGAGCTCGTGCGGGTCGTGGGCGAGCGTCATGGCGTGCAGGTCGGCGACGCCGTAGAAGGCATTGTCCTGCTCGGCGGCCATCGGGATCAGTGCGCCGAGCAGGTTGCCGAGCGTCAGGTGTCCGCTCGGGTCAGCAGGGAGAGGTGTCGCATGTCGTGTCCTTGTTCTTGGATCGCTCGTGGTCCGTCGGGACGGACGTCACAGGCCTGGACATGCGAACGGCCGCCCGTCGGGCGGCCGTGTCGTGCGCGTGAAGCACCGGGTGGTCCGCCGTCAGGCGGCCCACCAGCAGAGGGTGTGAAGGGTGCGCACGGCGCCATGCTGTCACACGCGGCACGGGTTGGGCGATAGCGTGAGCGCATGGCCGAGTGCGAGGCGAGCGTCATCTTCGACGAGTCGCTGACCCAGTACGACTTCGGGCCTACCCACCCGATGGCACCGATCCGCGTGGATCTGACGATGCGGCTGGCCGAGCAGCTGGGCGTCCTCGACGGCCTGCGACTCGTCGCGCCGCCGTTCGCCACCGACGATCAACTCCTGTCCGTGCACAGCGACGACCTGATCGCCGCGGTCACCGCCTGCGGCACGACCCCCGGGCACGTCGACCTCCGACACGGCCTCGGCTCGGACGACGACCCGGTCTTCGCCGGCATGCACATCGCCGCCGCGCACGTCGTGGGCGCGACCATCGAAGCCGCACGCCAGGTGCACTCGGGCGAGAGCCTGCACAGTGTCAGCGTCGCCGGTGGACTGCACCACGCGATGCGCGACCGGTCCTCCGGCTTCTGCATCTACAACGACGTCGCCGCCGCGATCCAGTGGCTGCTCGACCAAGGTGTGGAGAAGGTCGCCTACGTCGACATCGACGTCCACCACGGCGACGGTGTCGAGCAGATCTTCTACGACGACCCGCGGGTGCTGACGATCTCTGTTCACGAGACCGGTCAGATGCTCTTCCCCGGCACCGGCTTTCCCAGCGACACCGGGGGGCCTGAAGCGGAAGGCTCCGCGGTCAACCTCGCGCTACCGCCGGGCACCGGCGACGCGGGCTGGCTGCGTGCGTTCCATGCCGTGGTGCCGCCGCTCGTGCGCGAGTTCGAGCCGTGGGTGCTCGTCACCCAACAGGGTTGCGACTCCCATCAGGAGGATCCGCTGGCCCACCTGATGTTGAGTGTCGACGGACAGCGGGCGAGCTACGCCGCGCTGCACGACCTGGCGCACGAGGTGTGCGAGGGCCGGTGGGTCGCCACCGGTGGTGGTGGCTACGCGATCGTCGACGTGGTGCCGCGAGCGTGGACCCACCTGCTGGCCATCGCGAGCGGCCGCCCCCTCGACCCCGCCACGGAGACCCCGGCCGCGTGGCGAGAGCTCGTCCACGAGCGCATCGGCATGGACGCGCCGTACCGGATGACCGATGGGCGCACGCCGGCCTGGCGCGACTGGGACTCCGGCTACGACCCCGACACCTGGCTCGATCGGTCGATCAAGGCCACCCGCGACGCGGTCTTCCCGCTGCACGGGCTGGACCCGGGGCCGTAGCCCGCTCGCGTCGCACGCCGTCGAGCCCAACCCGACGACACCCACCGCTGATCGCAGCAAATCAACTCGACACGCCGGATCTCAAAAGTTTCTTTGGTCTCAGCCTTCCCCAACAGTCACTCCAGGCTCTATTCTCGCGCTTAATGCGCGCATCTGGGTCGCCGGTGGGGAAGCCGGCGGAGATGCGCTGAGCTAAGGATCGGTGCACCCAATGGCTGCGAACGCGAAGACCCCCGGAGACGTCTCCGAGGTGAAGTTCCTGACGGTCGCCGAGGTCGCGGCCATGATGCGCGTGTCCAAGATGACCGTCTACCGCCTCGTCCACGGCGGCGAGCTGCCAGCGGTGCGGGTTGGCCGCTCCTTCCGGGTGCGCGAGGACGACGTGGAGGAGTACCTCCGCAAGAGCTTCTACAGCGCCGGCTGACAGGGCCGGCTGGCTGTCGGCGGGCGATTCCGTCGTACGACGGGCCTGCCAGTAGGCTGTCCAGGTTCCGTCGGGGCGCTGGATAACTGGCACCGGGCCACCTGCTCGGGTCATGCCTGGCATCGACGGCCAGAAGCTGTCGACTACAGAAGGTGATCCGTGGGTTCCGTCATCAAGAAGCGCCGCAAGCGTATGGCGAAGAAGAAGCACCGCAAGCTGCTGAAGAAGACGCGCGTCCAGCGTCGCAAGCTCGGCAAGTAGGCCTTCGGGCGGAGGGCTCGGCCGCATGGGCAGGACCGTTCTGGTCACCGGCGTCTCCCGAGACATCGGGCGCCGCTATGCTCGCTCGCTCGCCGAGCACCCCGGCGTCGATCGGGTCATCGGGGTCGACGCCGTCCCGCCGCGTGGTGACATCGGGCGGGTGTCCTTCCAGCGTGCGGACATCCGCAACCCGATCATCGCCAAGGTCCTGGCCAAGGAGGACGTGGACACGATCGTCCACGCGAGCGTGATCGCGACCCCCGGCAGCGCCGGCGGCCGCAACACGATGAAGGAGCTCAACGTCATCGGGACGATGCAGCTCCTCGCGGCCGCGCAGCAGGCGGCCAGTGTGCGCCACCTGGTCGTCAAGTCGACGACCACCGTGTACGGCGCCACCTCGCGCGACCCGGCGATGTTCACCGAGGAGATGGGCCCCAAGCGCCTGCCCCGCTCCGGCTACGGCAAGGACGTCTGGGAGATCGAGGGCTACGTCCGTGGCTTCGCGCGTCGACGCCCCGACGTCCGGGTGACCACGCTGCGGTGCGCCAATGTCATCGGCCACCACGTGGACAGCCCGATCACGTCCTACTTCCGGCTCCCGGTGATCCCGACGGTCCTCGGCTTCGACCCGCGGCTGCAGTTCCTCCACGAGAACGACCTCAACGCCGCGCTGACCCGCGCCGTGACCAGCGACGTGGCGGGCACCTTCAACGTCGCGGGCGACGGTGTCCTGCTGCTGTCGCAGGCGGTCCGCCGCCTCCAGCGGCCCAGCGTGATGCTCCCGGGTCTCGCGGTCGGTCAGCTGAGCTCGATGCTTCGGCGGGCCCGGATGGCCGACTTCTCGCCGGAGCAGCTCGACTTCCTCACCTATGGGCGCGGTGTCGACACCACCCGGATGAGGGCCGAGCTCGGCTTCGAGCCCAGGTACACCACGGACGAGGCGTTCGCGGAGTTCGCGGCCGTCAACGCCTTCGGGCCCGGCGTACGCGAGCGGCTGCTCACGACGCTGGAGAGGGCGTCCGAGCCGGCCGGAGCTCACCGGTGAACGACGCCGAGGTCATCCCGATCGGCACCCGCGGCCGACCCGGCCGGGGCACCGGTCGGTCCCGTCCGTCGTCGGCAGCCCGCAACCTCGCTCCCAAGCCCCGGACGTCATCACGATCGGTGCCTACGCCCCCCGATCCTGATGACGTTGCCGGTACGCCGCGCGAGCCGGCCGGCGCCTCCGAGCCGACGGCGGCGACCAGCGACACCGTCACGGGGGACCGCGGCGGACTGCGCGGCATCCCTATCGAGGACTGGCTCGCCGCGCTCGAGACCGGCGCCAAGGAGGTGCTCGGCGACGACTGGGAGGTCCGTCTGGCCCGGTTCGTCCGCTTCCTGCGACACCGGGTCGCCGGCGACTACCCGATCGACGACTACGGCTTCGACCCCGAGGTCACCGACCGGTTCGTGATGGCGGCGCTCCGCCCGATCGCGCAGAAGTGGTTCCGCCTGGAGACGCGAGGGCTCGACAACATTCCCGCCCAGGGGGGCGCGCTGGTGGTGTCCAACCACTCCGGCACATTGCCCGTCGACGGGCTGATGACCATGTCGACGATCTACGACAACACCGGCCGCCACCTGCGCCCGCTCGGCGCCGACCTGGTCTTCAGGATGCCGGTCATCAGCGCGATCGCCCGCAAGACCGGCGCCACCTTGGCCTGCAACGAGGACGCCGAGCGGATGCTCTCGGGTGGCGAGCTCGTGGGGGTCTGGCCGGAGGGCTTCAAGGGCATCGGCAAGCCCTTCTCCGAGCGCTACCGGCTCCAGCGGTTCGGCCGCGGCGGCTTCGTGTCGGCCGCCATGCGCACCGGCGTACCGATCATTCCGCTCTCCGTCGTCGGTGCCGAGGAGATCTACCCGCTCGTCGGCAATGTGCCCGCGCTCGCCCGGCTGCTCGGTGTGCCGTATCTCCCGGTCACGCCGACGTTCCCGTTGCTCGGCCCCCTCGGCCTCGTGCCGCTGCCGTCGAAGTGGATCATGGAGTTCGGCGACCCGATCCGCACCGACGAGCTCGGACCCGGTGCCTCCGAGGATCCGATGCTCGTCTTCAACGTGACCGACCAAGTTCGCGAGACCATCCAGCAGACCCTCTACCGCCTGCTCATGGACCGCGAGTCCGTCTTCGGCTGACCGAGCGCTCTCACGCGCGAAGACATGCCGACTCGGCCCGGTCAGGCGTCGTCGCGGCGCTGGCGGCGTACCAAGGAGCCGGTCGCGACCGCGGCGCCGGCGAGGGCGCCACCGAGGCCCGCGACGGCGAGTCCGGCGCGTGCGGCCTTGCGGCCGGTGCGGTAGTCGCGGATGCGCCAGCCCTGCTCCTTCGCGTAGGCGCGAAGCCTGGCATCGGGATTGATGGCGCAGGCATCGCCGACCATGGTCAGCATCGGCAGGTCGTTGTAGGAGTCGGAGTACGCCGAGCAGTGGGCGAGGTCGAGGCCCTCGCGGGTGGCCAGCGCCGAGACGGCCTCGCTCTTGGCCGGCCCGTGGAGCATGTCGCCGACGAGCTTGCCGGTGTACACGCCGCCCTCGTGCTCGGCGACGGTGCCGAGAGCGCCGGTGAGGCCGAGCCGGCGGGCGATGACCTGGGCGATCTCGACCGGAGCGGCGGTGACGAGCCAGACCCGCTGCCCCTGGTCGAGGTGCATCTGCGCGAGCGCGCGGGTGCCGGGCCAGATCCGGTGGGCCATCGCCTCGTCGAAGATCTCCTCACCGAGCTCGCGCAGCTCGTCGACCGTGTGGCCGGCGATGAAGGAGAGCGCCGAGTTGCGCGCGTCGGCGACGTGCTCGGGGTCCTCCACGCCGGCGACGCGGAAGTAGGCCTGCTTCCACGCCGCGCTCGCGATCTCCCGCGTGGTGAAGAACCTCCGCTTGTAGAGCCCGCGGGCCAGGTGGAAGATGCTGGCGCCCTGGATGACCGTGTTGTCCACGTCGAAGAACGCGGCGGCCGTCGGGTCGCCCGGCGTGGACAGCGCGCTCTCGACCTCCGCGCTGGCCGCGGCGGCCTCTCCGGCGAGCTTGGATCGCTGCTGGAGGTCGAGCCACGGGCGACGACCTTCGGGCGGCGGAGGAGTCACATACCCAACCCTAGTGTGACTCCGGCTGCGTAGGATCCGTTCATGCAGCAGGCAGCGCGGACGCACATGGGTGCCCAACAGCACGCACCGTCGGACATCGCCGCCCTGGTCCAGGACGCCGCGCAGGTCGCGCCGGACAAGCTCGCCTTCGTCGAGGCCGCCGGACGCAGTCTCACCTGGGCCGAGCTCGACTCGGAGGTCGACCGGGTCGCCTCCGGACTCTCCGCGGCGGGCCTGGTCGCCGGTCAACGCGCGCTCGTCGCGCTCGGCAACCGCCTGGAGTTCGTGGTGTCCTACTTCGCGGTCCTCCGGCTGCAGGCGGTCGCGGTGCCGGTCAACCCGACCTCCACGGTCGACGAGCTCGCGCGCATGCTCGCCGACTCGGGCTCCCGCGTCGCGATCGGCGACGCGGCCACCGTCGAGGCGCTCCGGTCGGCTCGTGACATGGTCGCGGAGGCGCGCGAGGACGCCGGCGCCAGCGATCTCGACCCCGGGGTCGTCGGACGGGCGCAGGCGAGCCTGCTCGTCTGCGTCGACACCGAGGCCGCCGACGGCGAGTCGACGTACGCCGAGCTGGGTGGCGATGTCGCCCCGCCGCCTCCGCTGCCCGACCCCGAGAAGCTCGCCGTCCTCCTCTACACCAGCGGTACGTCGGGCCGTCCGCGAGCCGCGATGCTGACCCACCGCGCGCTGCTCGCCAACGTCGAGCAGGCCGCTCGTGTCGAGCCTCCGATGATGCATGGCGACGACGTCGTGCTGGGGGTGCTGCCGCTCTTCCACGTCTACGGCCTCAACGCCGTGCTCGGCAATGCCGTGCGGCACCGCGCCAAGGTCGTGCTGCAGGAGCGCTTCGACCCGCAGGGCACGCTCGACCTCATCGAGGACGAGGCGATCAGCGTCGTGCCCGTCGCCCCGGCCGTCTTCCCGCACTGGCTCGGCCTCGATCACCTCGCCGACCGGCTCGGCCCCGTGCGCCTGGTCCTGTCCGGCTCGGCGCCGTTGAGCGCCGAGGTGATCGAGCGGTTCGGCAAGGAGACCGGCGTCGCGGTCCACCAGGGCTACGGCCTCACCGAGACCGCGCCGGTCGTCACCACCACCCTCGGTGCGCCACGGCCGATCGAGGGCTCCGTCGGCATCGCGCTGCCGGGCGTCGAGCTCCGGCTGGTCGACGAGCACGGCCTCGTCGTCGACGGCGACGACCCGGGTGAGATCCAGGTCCGCGGAGCCAACCTGTTCAGCGGCTACTGGCCCGGAGGCGACGACGGCCCCGACGACGAGGGCTGGTGGGCCACCGGCGACGTCGGCTTCCTCGACCCCGACGGCAACCTGGTCCTGGTCGACCGGCTCAAGGAGCTCGTCATCGTCTCCGGCTTCAACGTCTACCCGCACGAGGTCGAGACCGTCATCCGCGAGGTCGAGGGCGTGACCGAGGCCGCGGTGATCGGCGTACCCGACGAGGAGACCGGCGAGCAGGTCGTCGCGTACGTCGTGTCCGCCGACGGGGCGGGCAGCGACGTCGAGGCCGCGGTGCGCGCACGGTGTGAGCGCCGGCTGGCCCGCTTCAAGCAGCCCAGCCGGATCGAGGTCGTCGATGTGCTCCCGCTGTCGGTGACCGGCAAGGTACAGAAGGGCCGGCTGCGCGGCCTGGAGCGGC
Organism: uncultured Actinomycetota bacterium; assembly: GCA_963767345.1. Classification (GTDB taxonomy): domain Bacteria; phylum Actinomycetota; class Actinomycetes; order Propionibacteriales; family Nocardioidaceae; genus Nocardioides. The sequence goes on along the minus strand of CAVYDO010000003.1, from coordinate 576,252 downwards.
GCCGCGCGCTGGAGCTGCTCGAACCGTGAGCCCGACCGATCCGGAGGAGGCCCGGGTCACCCTCATCACCCGGCCGGGGTGTCACCTCTGCGATGTCGCCCGCGACATCGTCAGCCGGGTCTGCGCCGACGTGGGCACGACCTACCACGAGATCAACATCGAGGAGCGCCCCGAGCTCCTCGCCCGGTGGACCGACGAGGTCCCGGTGACCCTCGTCGACGGCAGGCAGCACGACTTCTGGCGGGTGTCCGAAGCCCGCCTCCGCGCGGCACTCGGGGCACACCCCTGACGGCCTCGCGCCCGGCTCGACCACCGAGGAGGGCTCGCCCTGGACGGCGAAACAGAAGTGGTGCCGAGCGAAGCGAGGTCCGGGCCGTGACGGCCGTAGGCCCGTCATTTTGGTTCTCACGTTCACAAACTTCTACAGTGGCTGAGCCGACCTGATTCACCGACGACCGGCCACCACCGAGCCGGTTGGAGGATGTCGATCCCGAGCCACGGAGACCGCAGTCGATCCGGGTCGAGCTGGAAAGCGACGTCAGTGAGCACCAGGACTCCCGCCGAGCAGGCCCGGGACATTCCCGAGGCCACGGTCGCGCGTCTGCCGGTCTACCTCAGGGCGCTCACGACCCTCGCCGAGGAGGGCACCTCCACCTGCTCCAGCGAGGAGCTCGCCGCTGCCACCGGCGTCAACTCGGCCAAGCTGCGCAAGGACCTCTCCTACCTCGGCTCCTACGGCACCAGGGGTGTGGGGTACGACGTGGCGTACCTGCGCTACCAGATCGCCCGGCAGATCGGGGTCACCCAGGACTGGCCGGTCGTCATCGTCGGCATCGGCAACCTCGGCCACGCGCTCGCGAACTACTCCGGCTTCCGCAGCCGCGGCTTCCGGGTCGTGGCACTCCTCGACGCCGACCCGGCGCGTCACGAGGAGGCCGTCGCGGGCATCGTCGTGCGCGCCTTCGACGAGCTCGAGGAGATCGTGTCCGAGCACGGCGTCGCGATCGGTGTCATCGCGACCCCGGCCGCTGCCGCGCAGGATGTCGCCGACCGGATGGTCGCGGCCGGCATCCGCAGCATCCTCAACTTCGCACCGACCGTGCTGACGGTCCCCGCCGGGGTCGTCGTACGCAAGGTCGACCTGTCCATCGAGCTCCAGATCCTCGCCTACCACGAGCAGCGCAAGAACGGCACCACCCGGACGGTCCCGACCTCGGAGGCCGCGTCATGAGCGTCCTCGTCGTGGGTGTCTCCCACAACTCCGCACCCGTCGCGGTGCTCGAGCGGCTCGCTCTCGACGCCGACGGCGTCGAGAAGCTCGTCGCCGACGTGACCACCCAGGAGCACGTCGGCGAGGCCACCGTGCTGGCGACCTGCAACCGGCTCGAGGTGTACGCCGAGGTCGACCGCTTCCACGGCAGCGTCGAGGCGCTGTCGCGGCTGCTCGGCGAGCGCTCGGGCGAGACGACCGAGTCGCTGCTGCCCCACCTCTACGTCCACTACGACGACGGCGCGGTCGCCCACCTCTTCCAGGTCGCGGCCGGCCTCGACTCCATGGTGCTCGGCGAGGGCCAGATCCTCGGCCAGACCAGGGCGGCGCTGCGCGTCGGGCAGGAGCTCGGCACCGTGGGACCGGCGCTCAACACCCTCTTCCAGCAGGCGCTCCGGGTCGGCAAGCGCACCCGCGCCGAGACCGACATCGACCGTGCCGCGCCGTCGCTGGTGACCGCCGCGCTCGAGCGGATGGCCGCCGCCGGACGCGGCGCCGAGGGCCGGGGCGTCGGCGGTAGCCGGGTGATCATCCTCGGCGCCGGTGCGATGGCCGGTCTCGCGGTCGCCACCGTCGCCCGCTGGGGCGCCGCCGACGTTGCGGTCGTCAACCGCACCGCCGCCAACGCCGACCGGCTCGCGCAGGAGTACGGCGCCCGCGGAGTCGCGCTCACCGACCTCCCGGCCGAGCTGTCCGCCGCCGACATCCTCATCACCTGCACCGGATCCCAGGCCCTGCTGGTCACCCCGCCCATGGTCGAGGCCGCCGTCGCCGGTGGGCGCCGCCTCAGCGTGATCGACCTGGCCATGCCCCACGACGTCGACCCCGCCGTTGCCGCCGTACCCGGCGTGACCCTGCTCGGTCTCGCCGAGCTCGGCGCACGACTCAAGGACCACGCCCCGGCCGAGTCGGGAGCCGGCACCGTCTCGTCCACGAGCTCGGACCGTCTCGGCGAGGACGACCCCATCGACGACGTCCGCAGCATCGTCACCGGCGAGGTGGCGGCCTTCCTCTCCGCACGCCGCAAGGCGAGCGTCACCCCCACGGTGGTGGCGCTGCGGAGCATGGCGACGGAGGTCGTCGAGGCCGAGGTCTCCCGCCTCGACGCGAGGCTTCCCGGCCTCGAGCCGGCCGTCCGCGACGAGCTGGTCCACGCGATCCGCCGGGTGAGCGACAAGCTGCTGCACCAGCCGACCGTGCGGGTCCGCGAGCTGGCCGACACCCAGGGCGCGGTCTCCTACGCCGCTGCGCTCGCCGAGCTCTTCGCCCTCGACCCCGACGCGGTCGACGCGGTCACCCGCGCCGGGGGTCTCGAGACGGGATCGCTCGTACCTCACGAGCCCTCCTCGACCACCGGGGAGGGTGCGCGATGACCGCCCTCCGGCTCGGCACCCGCGCCTCGTTGCTCGCCCGCACCCAGAGCGAGCAGGTTGCCGGTGCGCTTCGCGAGCGGCTCGGTGTCGAGGTGGCGCTCGTCGAGGTGGCCACCGAGGGCGACGTCAACCGGGCACCACTGGCGGGCATGGGCGGCACCGGCGTCTTCACCGGCGCCCTGCGCGAGGCGCTGCTCGCCGGTGATGTCGACCTGGTGGTCCACTCCCTCAAGGACCTGCCGACCCAGCCGCTCGACGACATCACCCTGGCCGCCGTGCCCACCCGCGAGGACCCGCGTGACGTGGTCGTCGCCCGCGACGGCATGACGCTCGGTGAGCTCACGCCGGGCAGCGTCGTCGGCACCGGCTCACCCCGCCGGGCCGCCCAGCTGCACGCGCTCGGCCTCGGCCTCGAGATCCGCGACGTCCGCGGCAATGTCAACACCCGGCTGGACAAGGTCGGCTCCGGTGAGTATGACGCGGTGGTCGTCGCCCGTGCCGGCCTGGCCCGGCTCGGGCGGCTCGACGAGGTGACCGAGATCCTCGACCCGCTCCAGATGCTGCCGGCCCCGGGTCAGGGCGCGCTGGCCGTCGAGTGCCGGTCGGCCGACGCCGACCTGGCCGGGCGACTGGTGATGCTCGACGACCCGCACACCCGGGCCGCGGTCACCGCCGAGCGTGCGGTGCTCGCCGTACTCGAGGCCGGCTGCAGCGCACCCGTGGGCGCTCTGGCTGACATCGTCGAGGCCGACCTCGACGAGGAAGGCCGGCCGGTCTTCGAGCTGTGGGTGCGCGCGGTCGCGCTCTCGCTCGACGGCGCCCTGTCCGTACGTCGCTCCACCACCGGCCCCCTCGGCGACGCCTTCGGCGTCGGGGCCCGCCTAGCCGAGCAGCTGCTCGCCGACGGCGCCGCCGAGCTCATGGACGAACCAGGGAGAAAGCAACACGCATGACGCGACGCAATGACACTCCACACACCTCCTCGGGGTCCAACTCCTCGGGCTCCCCTTCGTCGGGTTCCGCCTCCTCCGGCGGCAGCGCCGTGGGTGAGGCGACCCCCAGATCCGCAAGGTCCGTCGAGAGGACCCAGGCAGGCTGGGTGACGTTCGTCGGCGGGGGGCCCGGCGACCCGGGTCTGCTCACCGTGCGCGCCGTTCGCGCCCTCGTCGAGGCGGACGTCATCGTCACCGAGACCCCCGAGCACGAGGCGATGGTCCAGCAGGCGCTGACGCACCACCGCCACGGCGACGAGTCCCCCCCGGCCGAGGCAGGCATGGCCGACGGCCCCGCCTTCGTCGACGGCGGGTTCGGCCAGGACGGCCAACTGCTCACCCACGCCGCCCGCGCCAAGGTCGTGGTCCGCGAGGCCAAGAAGGGCGCGCGGGTGGTCCGGCTCATGGTCGGCGACCCGTTCGTCTACGCGTCCGGCCCCGAGGAGGCGCAGGCCTGTGTCAAGGCCGGCATCGGGTTCGAGATCGTGCCGGGCGTGTCCGCGGCGACCGCGGTCCCGGCGTACGCCGGCATCCCGCTGACCGCCAAGGGCCACCGCGAGCTCGCCGTGGTGAGCTGCCGCGAGAGGGTCGACTGGAGCCACTACGGCAACACCGACACCCTCGTGCTGCTCTCGGCGCTGACCGGGCCGGGCAACCAGGGGCTGGCCGAGCACGCGAAGGCGCTCGTTGCCGCGGGTCGCGACGGCGCCACCCCGGTCGCGGTCACCCGCCACGGCACGACCACCGAGCAGCAGACCATCGTGTCCACGCTCGACAGCGTCGCCGAGGACGTTCGCGTCGCGCGCATCACCTCGCCGGCAGTCGTCGTGGTCGGCGAGATCATCCGGCTGCGCGACGTGCTGTCCTGGTTCGAGACCAAGCCGCTCTACGGCTGGCGGGTGCTGGTCCCGCGCACCAAGGAGCAGGCCGGCTCGCTGTCCGCACGGCTGCGCGGCTTCGGGGCCGTGCCCGAGGAGGTGCCGACGATCTCGGTCGAGCCGCCGCGCAACCCGCTGCAGATGGACAAGGCGGTCCGCGGTCTCGTCGAGGGTCGCTACGAGTGGATCGCGTTCACCTCGGTCAACGCGGTGAAGGCGGTGCGCGAGAAGTTCGAGGAGTACGGTCTCGATGCCCGAGCCTTCTCCGGCCTCAAGATCGCCGCGGTCGGCGACAAGACCGCCGCGGCCATCGCCCACTGGGGTCTGCGCGCCGACCTGGTGCCGACCGGTGAGCAGTCCGCCGCCGGCCTGCTCGCCGAGTGGCCCGAGTACGACGACCTCCTCGACCCGATCAACCGGGTCTTCCTGCCCCGCGCGGACATCGCCACCGAGACCCTCGTCGCGGGCCTGGTCGAGCTCGGCTGGGAATGCGACGACGTCACGGCCTACCGCACCGTCCGGGCGGCGCCGCCGCCGGCGCCGACCCGCGACGCGATCAAGACCGGCAAGTTCGACGCGGTCGTCTTCACCTCGTCGTCCACGGTGCGCAACCTGGTCGGCATCGCCGGCAAGCCGCACCCGTCGACCGTGATCGCCGTGATCGGGCCGCAGACCGCCAAGACCGCCGAGGAGCACGGCCTGACGGTCGACGTGCTGGCCGCCAAGCCCGACGTCGACGCGCTCGTCGACGCTCTCGCCGCCTTCGGGACCTCGCGCCGGGCCGCGCTGATCGAGGCGGGCGAGCCGGTCACCAAGCCGTCGGAGCGCCGGCCCCCGAGGCGTGGGGCGACGGGGCGTGGCAAGGTCCGCAGCCGTTGACCGCTGAGCCGGCGGCGCTGCCCGACCAGCCGGTCGCGACCCGTGAGCGGCCGCCGGTGGCCGGCCCGGTCGTGCGGCCGCGCCGCCTGCGGCGTACGCCGGGGCTCCGGCGGCTGGTCGCGGAGACGTCGCTGCGGCCCGCCCAGCTGGTTCTGCCGCTCTTCGTGCGCGAGGGGGTCGACCGTCCGCAGCCGATCTCGTCGATGCCCGGCGTCGTCCAGCACACCCGTGAGTCGCTGGTGAAGGCCGCGCTCGAGGCGGCAGAGCTGGGGCTCGGTGGAGTGATGCTCTTCGGCATCCCCGAGGACAAGGACGCCGAGGGCAGCGGAGCGTTCGACCCCGCCGGCATCCTCAACCTCGCCATCACCGACGTGGTCAGCGAGGTCGGCGACGCGCTCACCGTGATGAGTGACCTGTGCCTCGACGAGTTCACCGACCACGGTCACTGCGGCGTGATCACCCCCGACGGCGAGGTCGACAACGACCGCACTCTCGCGGCGTACGCCGAGATGGCGCTCGCGCAGGCCGACGCCGGCGTCGACATGGTGGGCCCGAGCGGGATGATGGACGGGCAGGTCGCGGTGATCCGGTCGGCCCTCGACGCCCACGAGCACGACGAGGTCGGCATCCTGGCCTACTCCGCCAAGTACGCCTCAGCCTTCTACGGCCCCTTCCGCGAGGCGGTCGACTCGTCGCTGCAGGGGGATCGGAGGACCTACCAGCAGGACCCCGCCAACGCCCGGGAGGGCGTCCGGGAGGCCTTGCTTGACGTCAAGCAAGGCGCCGACATCGTCATGGTCAAGCCGGCGCTGGCCTACCTCGACGTGCTCCGTCAGGTGCGCGACGCGGTCGACGTGCCGGTCGCCGCCTACAACGTCTCGGGCGAGTACGCCATGGTCGAGGCCGCCGCCATCCGCGGCTGGATCGACCGGGAGCCGGCCATCCTCGAGACCCTCATGTCGATCCGCCGAGCCGGCGCGGACATGATCCTCAGCTACTGGGCCGCCGAGGCGGCCCGGTTGTTGCGCTAGCACCGATTCGTCTGCGCCCTCCCATGTAGTTGACGGAGGCTGCTCACAGACGAATCGGTGGTCGAGACACTCAGGAGGCGTTCAGATTGGTTCACGACAATGCCGCGGTGACCTTCGAGCCCGCCGTTCCCGCCTCCGAGGCGCTGATGGCCCGGGCGCGGGCGGTCACCCCCGGCGGGGTCAACTCGCCGGTCCGCGCGTTCGCAGCCGTCGGCGGCACCCCGCGCTTCATCAGGTCGGCGAAGGGTGCCTGGCTCACCGACGTCGACGGGCGTGAGTACGTCGACCTGATCGGCTCGTGGGGGCCGATGCTCCTCGGCCACGCCCATCCCGAGGTCACGGCCGCCGTGACCGAGGCGGTCGCGCGCGGTACGTCGTACGGCACGCCGACCGAGCCGGAAGTGCTGCTCGCCGAGGAGATCGTCGCCCGTACGCCGGTCGACCGGGTGCGCTTCGTCTCCTCCGGCACCGAGGCCACCATGTCGGCGATCCGGCTGGCCCGCGGCTTCACCGGCCGCGAGATCGTTGTGAAGTTCGCCGGCTGCTACCACGGACACGTCGACGCGCTGCTCGCCAGCGCGGGCTCCGGACTCGCCACCCTTCGAGACGCCCGCTCGTCTCTCGCGGGCTCCTCAGGGACCGCCCTCGCCGTGCCCGGCACGCCGGGCGTCCCCGAGTCGGCCGCCGCGCTGACGATCGTGCTGCCCTACAACGACCGTGAGGCCGTCGCGACCGCCTTCACCGAGCACGGTGACCGCATCGCCTGCCTGATCACCGAGGCCGCCCCGGGCAACATGGGCGTCGTCCCGCCCGAGGCGGGCTTCAACGCCTTCCTCGCCGAGACCTGCCGCAGGCACGGCGCGCTGTTCGTCTCCGACGAGGTGATGACCGGCTTCCGCGCGGCCCGCGCCGGCCACTGGGAGCTCGACGGCAAGGTGGAGGGCTGGGTGCCCGACCTGATGACCTTCGGCAAGGTGATGGGCGGCGGCTTCCCGGCCGCGGCCTTCGGCGGCCGCGCCGACGTGATGGCGATGCTCGCTCCGGAGGGGCCTGTCTACCAGGCGGGCACGCTGAGCGGCAACCCGATCGCCACGACCGCCGGCCTCACCACGCTCCGGCTGGCCGACGACGACGTCTACGCCACGCTGACGAAGGTCGGCGAGGCACTCAAGCGCGGCGTCACCGACGCGCTGACGGAGGCGGGTGTGCCCCACCGCATCCAGAGCGCCGGCACGATGTGGTCGGTGTTCTTCACCGACGATCAGGTGCGCGACTTCGCGGGCGCATCCGGCCAGGACACGCGGGCCTTCGCGGCCTTCTTCACCGCGATGCTCGACGCCGGCGTCCACCTGCCGCCGTCGGCTTACGAGGGCTGGTTCGTCTCCGCCGCCCACGACGAGCGGGCGGTCGACCACGTGCTGCATGCTCTCCCCGGGGCTGCGCGTGCCGCCGCGGTGGTTTCGAGACGGTCCGCTCGTCCCTCGCGAACCTCCTCGACCACCGAGGACGGCGGCCATGGCTGAGACCACCGTCCACCTCCTGCGTCATGGCGAGGTGCACAACCCCGGCGGCGTGCTCTACGGGCGGATGCCGGGCTTCCACCTCTCCGACCTCGGCCGCACGATGGCCCAGCGGGTCGCCGACACGGTCGGCGACCGCGATGTCATTCATGTGCGGGTATCGCCGCTGGAGCGGGTGCGTGAGACCGCCGCCCCCCTGACCGAGCGGCTCGCCAACCGACTGTCCGGTGAGCCCGTGATCGACGAGCGGGTCATCGAGTCGGAGAACGTCTTCGAGGGCGAGCGGTTCGGCGCAGGCAACAAGACCCTGCTCGACCCCCGCAAGTGGCGGCACCTGTGGAACCCGTTCCGCCCCTCCTGGGGCGAGCCCTACCGTGAGGTCGCGGCCAGGATGCGCGCCGCCATACTCGACGCGCGCGACGCAGCCGAGGGCCACGAGGCCGTCGTCGTCTCCCACCAGTTGCCGATCTGGATCAGCCGGCTCTCCGCCGAGGGCCGGCCGTTCCTCCACGACCCGCGCCGCCGACAGTGCACCCTCTGCTCGCTGACCTCGCTGCACTTCGACGCCGGCCGGCTGGTTCGCGTCTCCTACTCCGAGCCCGCTGCCGACCTGATTCCGAGCAAGGACAAGCACGCGCCCTTCTCGGCCGGCAACGCCCCGGAGTCGAACAAGCCGTGAGGTTCTTGGTCTCGACACGCCGCTCGTTCCTCGCGGCGGCTCGACCACCGGGGGCAGTTGCCGCGGCGGCCCTCGCGGCGGCTCGACCACCGGGGGCAGTCGCCGCGGCGGCCCTCGCGGCGGCTCGACCACCGGGGGAAGTCGCCGCGGCGGCCCTCGCGGCGGCTCGACCACCGGGGGCAGTTGCCGCGGCGGCCCTCGCCCTCGTCGCGCTGCTGGCGCTGACGGGCTGCTCCGACGCCGAGGGCACCGGCGACAAGGGCTTCATCTCCGCCGACGGGGTGCTGCGTGGCATCGACCCGGCCGACCGGAAGCCGCCGGTGGAGTACGCCGGTGAGGATCTGGACGGCAACGCACTGGACCTCGCCGACCTACGCGGCAAGGTCGCGGTCGTCAATGTCTGGGCATCGTGGTGCGAGCCCTGCAACCTCGAGATGCCCGATCTCGTGGGTGCGGCGGCCGAGACCGAGGGGGAGGCGGCGTTCGTCGGCGTCAATATCCGAGACGCGTCACAGGCCAACGCCCGGACGTTCGTGCGGGCCAAGGACGTCGGCTACCCGTCCTTCTTCTCTCCCGACGGCAAGGCGCTGCTCGCCTTCCAGGGCCAGGTGCCCGCCGGGGCGATCCCGACCACCCTCGTGCTCGACAAGGAGGGGCGGATCGCGGCCGTGTGCAACGGCAGGATCCCGTCGAAGCTCACCTTGGTGGAGGTCGTAGAGGACGTCGCCGACGACGGCGACCTCAACAACAGCGACTCAGGAGACGCGAGTGGCTGACTGGTTCCAACAGCAGGCCCTCTCAGGGTCGATGGTTCTCGCGATCCCGGTGGCGCTGGTTGCCGGACTGGTGTCCTTCTTCTCGCCCTGCGTGATCCCGCTGCTGCCGGGCTACCTCTCCTATGCCACCGGGCTGTCCGGTGCCGATCTCGCCGACGCCGACGTCACCCGGGCCAAGCGCGGACGGATGCTTGCCGGTGCATCGCTGTTCGTGGTCGGCTTCGCGACCTACTTCGTGCTGGTGGGAGCCGCGGCCGGCACCGTCGGGAACTGGCTGATCGAGTACAACCGGCAGCTCACCGTGGGCCTCGGTGTCCTCTCGATCCTGATGGGGCTGGTCTTCCTCGGCGCCGTGCCCTTCCTTCAGGGTGATCTGCGCGTGCACAAGGTGCCGGCCGTCGGGATCGCGGCGGCCCCGTTGCTCGGCTTCCTCTTCGGGCTGGGCTGGACGCCCTGCATCGGGCCGACCCTCCAGGTGATCATCAGCCTGTCCGCTCTCGAGGGCACGGTGACCCGCGGCGCCGTCCTGTCGGGGATCTACGCTCTCGGCCTCGGACTGCCCTTCATCCTCGCCGCGGTCGCCTACGAGCGGATGTTGGGCGCGGTCCGGTTCGTCCGCCGGCACCAGGTCTGGGTGATGCGCGTCGGTGGGCTGCTGATGATCGCGGTCGGCGTCGCGCTCATCTCCGGCTGGTGGACCGACCTCGTCGGCTGGCTCCAGACGAGCGTGATTCTCGGCTTCGAGCCGCCGGTATGACGGTGACGGCATGACGGTGACCGAGGCTCCGGAGAAGAAGGCGCCCAAGCGGGCGCCCGACCTCGGTCCGCTCGAGCTCCTCCGATACCTGTGGCGGCAGCTCACCTCGATGCGGACCGCGCTGATCCTGCTGCTCCTACTCGCCCTCGCGGCGATCCCCGGCTCGGTCGTACCGCAGGAGGACGTCGACGCGCTCGCGGTCTCGCGCTGGCGTGACCAGCATCCGACCCTCACGCCCGTCTACGACCGGCTCGGGCTCTTCTCGGTCTACGACACACCGTGGTTCGCGGCGATCTACCTGCTGCTCGTGGTGTCGCTGGTCGGCTGCATCCTGCCGCGGACCCTCGTCTACCTGCGCGCACTGCGCGCGCAGCCACCGGCCGCTCCCCGCAACCTCTCCCGCCTGCCGGCCTATGCGTCGTACGAGGCTGGTCTCGACACCGCTCGCTCCGCTCGCGGGCTCGACCAGCGATCGGTGGTCGAGCCGGTCGCGAGGGACGAGCGACCGAGTCGAGACCACGACGTCCTGACCCGAGCCGCGGCGGAGCTGCGCAGGCGGCGCTACCGGGTCCGGGTGACCGACGAGTACGTCGCGGCGGAGCGCGGACACCTGCGCGAGACCGGCAACCTGCTCTTCCACCTCTCGATCCTGGTGGTGCTGGTGGGCTTCGCGATGGGCAGCCTGTTCGGCTACCGCGGCGGCGCGATCGTCATGGTCGGCGGCGGTTTCGCCAACACCAAGTTCAACTACGACGACTACGTGCCCGGTGCACTCTTCGATCCCGCAGGCATGGAGCCCTTCTCCTTCGACATCGACGACTTCGACGTCGAGTGGATCACCGGCGGCCCGGCGGCGGGGCAGGCACGCAAGTTCGTGAGCCACCTGACCTATCAGACGTCGCCGGGGGCGGAGCCCGAGGAGTACGACCTCAAGGTCAACCACCCGCTCCAGATCGGCGGCACCGAGGTCTTCCTGATCGGCCACGGCTACGCGCCGGTGATCACCGTTCGCGACGGCGAGGGCCACGTCGCCTACAGCGGGCCGACGGTCTTCTTGCCGGTGGACCAGTCCTTCCGCTCGTTCGGGGTCATCAAGGCTTACCTCGCGCGGCCGGGCCAGATCGGACTGACCGGGGAGCTCTACCCGTCGTACGCCTTCACCGACGAGCGTGGCCCGTTCTCATACTTCGGCGATGCGCTCGATCCGGCGATCTCGATGAGCCTCTACACCGGCGACCTCGGGCAGGACGACGGCACCCCGACCTCCGTCTACAGCCTCGACACCAAGCAGGCGACCCCGGTGATGAAGTCGCCGAAGCGGCCCTTCCTCGTCAACCTCCGGGTCGGTGAGACCGCCGACTTGCCGGATGGTCTCGGCTCGGTGACCTTCGATGGTCTGGAGCGGTGGAACCGACTCCAGATCAGCCGTCAGCCAGGGAAGCTGGTGGCGCTCACGGGCGTCTCCCTCGCACTGCTCGGGCTGCTGCTGTCGCTGTTCGTCAGGCCGCGCCGGGTGTGGGTACGCGTCCGGCGCCACCCGCGGGGCGACGACCCGGACGGGGAAGAGGGCACACTGGTGGAGATCGGCGGGCTCGACCGCTCCGGCAGCGGTGGCACGGAGGAGGAGGTCGCGGCGATTGCCGCGGCCCTACGGGGTCAACCGACGTGACGCACCGTGCGTCGCCAAGGAACACCCCCCTCTCCGGAGGCGACGCACCCAGCGTCGTAGCGGCGTCAGGCGGCTGCGACGATCGTCCGGGGTGTCGGGCACACTAGGGGCCTAGATGGAGGGGCCTAGATGGAGGGAGAATAGACCCAGATAGAGGGAGCGCCGGACATGGGCGAGCCACGATCGGAAGCGGAGGAGAGATGACCGACACGGCGTGGGAGACGCTGAGCAACCAGGCGCTGGCCGCGGCCGGGATCGTCTACTTCCTCGCGCTGGTCGCGGCGCTGCTGGAGTGGGCGTCACTGCGGCAGCCGAAGGCGCTGAGGGCCGAGGAGGCGGCGCTCGTCGGGGCCGGGGGTCTCGACACGGGCTCGCTGCGCTCGCCCGGCTCGACCGACGATGTCTCCTCGGTGGTCGGGGGAGGAGAGGCTCCATCGGTGGTCGAGCCCGCGAGCGCAGCGAGCGGTGTCGCGTTGGTCGAGCCCGCGAGCGCAGCGAGCGGTGTCCCGTTGGTCGAGCCCGCGAGCGCGGCGAGCGGTGTCGCGTTGGTCGAGCCCGCGAGCGCAGCGAGCGGTGTCGAGACCACGGCCTCCAGGCCCGGTCAGCGGACCGAGTTCCTCGGCCGGCTGGCCTTCCTGCTCACCGTGATCGGGGTCGCGATCCACCTGGTATCGCTCGTCGGGCGCGGCCTGGCCGCCGACCCCAACCGGGTGCCCTGGGGGAATATGTACGAGTTCACGGTCTCCGGCAGCTTCGTGCTCGTGCTGATGTACGTCGCCCTCTACCGTCGGTTCAGGCTCGACTGGCTGGCGCCGTTGGTGCTGGCCGTCGTCGTGTCGGTGCTGATGGTCGCCGCGATCTGGCTGCACGGCGAGGTCGCGCCGCTGACCGAGGCGCTCAACTCCTACTGGCTCGTCATCCACGTCATCTCCGCCGTGATCGCGACCGGCGCGTTCACCTTCGGTGGCATCCTCTCGATGGTCTACCTGGTCAAGGCGCGCAGGGAGGCGAAGGCCCGCCCCAACACCGGCTGGTGGCAGCGGGTGCCGTCGCTGCTCGCCCTCGACCGGCTCTCCTACCGCGTGCACGCCTTCGCGTTCCCGGTCTGGACCTTCGCGGTCCTGATAACCGGGCCGATCTGGGCGCACGAGGCGTGGTCGTCGTACTGGAACTGGGACCCCAAGGAGGTCTGGGCGTTCATCACCTGGGTCGTCTACGCGGCCTACCTGCACGCCCGCACCACCGCCGGCTGGAAGGGCAGGCGCGCGGCCTACCTGGCGCTGCTCGGCACGGCGACGCTGTGGTTCAACTTCATCGGCATCAACTACTTCTCCTCGACGAGCCAGCACTCGTACGCCGCTCCGGTGGTCGAGCTCCTGGCCCAGCGGTAGCCGACGGCAGCCGAGCGGTCAGCCGGCCGCGGGCCTGTCGTCGTCCTCCGCGGACCGCATCTCGTCGAGCTTCGCGCTGGCCCTGGTCGCGCGGGTCTCGACCCGACGGGCGAAGGCCTCGCGCTGCTTGTCGAGCAGGAACATCGATGCGACACCGCTGATCAGGAAGGCGATCACGATCACCCAGAGCGCCGGCACCTGGGTGCTGCCGGTGGCCAGCGCCCAGATCCCGCCGACGATGCCCACCGCGGTGACGAAAAGCAGGATCCGCAGCAGCGTGTAGACGACGAACTCCTTCACGACGCCTCCTTCATGCCCCCCACCCTAGGAAGACGACCAGGTCCGACCTAATCTTGAGGCGTGAGGTTCCTGGTGCTGCTGATCGTGATGGTCGTCGCGATCTATCTGCTCTTCCGGGTCATCGACCGGCAGGGGCTGGGCCTGCGCGACGGTGGCCGCGGCGACTCGAGGCGAGGCGGCCATCCGGCCGGCGGGCGGCGTTCCTCTGCCCGCCCCTCGGCTCCGGACGACGACCCGGAGTTCCTGCGCTCGCTAGACCGCAGACGGCGGCACGAGAAGCCCGACTCCGACTGAGCCGGACACCATCGGTGGTCGAGCCGGTCGCGAGGCACGAGCGAGCCTGATTCCATCGGTGGTCGAGCCGGTCGCGAGGCACGAGCGAGCCTGATTCCATCGGTGGTCGAGCCGGTCGCGAGGCACGAGCGACCGTGTCGAGACCAGGCCCTGTGCTACCTGCCCTTGTTGAGCCGCCGCTCGACTCGCCGCTCCGGCTGCCCGAGGACCTTGGCCAGGAGCTGCACGCGGTATCGGTACGCCGCCACGCCGGCGACGACGAGCACCAGAAGGATCAAGAGCCACATGCGTTGAGCCTATGCCCGGCCACCTAACGGGGATCTTGCCGGATCTAGCCGAGGGCCGCGGCGACGAAGAGCGGGACACCGGTGCAGACCGCCCAGGCGAGCTCCGCGACGCCGGTCTGCTGCAGCACGGGGACCAGGGCGGGGCCGGTGGCGCCGGCGAGCACCGCGCGCACCGGTGCGGTCGCCCGCCCGATGAAGAGCAGGCCGAGGAGCGCCCACCAGGTCGTGGCCGCGGCAACCGCCACGACCGCAGCCGCGGCGGCGAGGACGAGCAGCGCGTAGAGGCCGCGAGTGCGCTCGGCCCCGAGCCGCACGGCCAGGGTCCGCTTCCCCGCGACGGCGTCGGTCGGGATGTCGCGGAGGTTGTTGGCCACCAGGATGGCGCACGCCAGCGCGCCGACGCCGATGCCGGCGTACAGCGCGCTCCACAGCCAGCGCTCGGTCTGGACGTAGGAGGTGCCGACGACCGCGACCAACCCGAAGAAGACGAAGACCATGACCTCGCCGAGACCGAGGTAGCCGTAGGGCACCTTGCCGCCGGTGTAGAACCAGGCCGCCACCATGCAGACCAGCCCGATCGCCACCAGCCACCAGGCCGTGGTGGCGGCGAGCACGAGGCCGGCCAGGCCGGCGACGCCGAACGACGCGAACGCCGCCGCCTTCACCGCCTGGGGTGACGCGGTGCCCGAGCCGACCAGCCGCATCGGCCCGACGCGATCGTCGTCCGTGCCACGGATGCCGTCGGAGTAGTCGTTTGCGTAGTTCACCGCGACCTGCAGGGCGAGGCTGACCACCAGCGCGAGGAGCGCCTTCCACCACACCAGCCCGCCGTCGTACGCCGCCACCGCGGTGCCCGCGAGCACCGGGGCGACGGCCGCGGGCAGCGTGCGCGGCCGCGCCCCAGCGATCCAGTCCTGGGTGGTCGGCACCGGAGAATTCAACCAGCCGTGGGCGACGTCATCGAGGCCAGCCGGCGTCGGGGACGTCCGTGGTGCAGGATTGTTCGACGATCCAATGGCGGCGACCGGGAGAATCCGGCGACATGAACGTCCTGCCCGCCGGCGCGCGGGCCTGTCTGATCGAGGTGTCCGGCCTCGACGAGATGCTGGCGCTCTACCGCGGGCTCGAGGCGAGTCGCGCGGCCCGACCGACCGGCATCGTCGACGTGACACCCGCCGCTCGGACCCTGCTCGTGGAGTTCGACCCGGAGCTGACCTCGCAGTCAGAGATCGGCCGGCTGGCCGCCTCGGTCGACCTCGATCGCGCGGAGCCCGAGCCTCGGCAGGCGGTGACCATCGAGGCGACGTACGACGGCCCGGACCTCGACGCGGTCTGCGAGGTCATGGAGATGTCCCGCGAGAAACTGGTGGCCTGGCACACCCGGGTGCGGTGGCGGGTGGCCTTCACGGGCTTCGCGCCGGGATTCGGCTACCTCGTGTCCCCCGAGCACCTGCGCTCGGTGCCGAGGCTTCCCGAGCCGCGGACCAGGGTCCCGGCCGGCTCGGTCGCGATGGCCGACGGGTTCACCGGCATCTACCCGGTCGCATCCCCCGGGGGGTGGCGGATCATCGGCACGACGACCGCCGACCTCTTCGACCCCCGTCGTGTGCCCGCCGCGACCCTCACCCCGGGTCGCTCGGTCCGATTCGTCGAGCGATCATGACCGCGAGTGACCGGGTCCTGCGGGTGACCCTGACCGCCGGCCTGGTGACCGTGCAGGACCAGGGGCGGGTCGGCCACGCGGCCATCGGGGTGGGCGTCTCCGGAGCGGCCGACCGGACCAGCCACGACCTGGCCAACCGCCTCGTCGGCAACGCGCAGGGTGCCGCGTCGCTCGAGATCACCTTCGGCGAGCTCGAGATGGTGCCGTCACATCAGGTCTGGATCGCGGTCGCGGGTGCGGAGTGCGACCTGGTGGTCGGGGGCGTCGTGCACCCGCCCAACAGCCTTGTGGGCGCGCACCCAGGACAGCAGGTCCGGATCGGGCCGCCTCGCTCGGGCGCCCGCGCCTACCTGGCGGTGCGGGGCGGGATCGCGGTCGACCCCGTCCTCGGGTCCAGGTCGACCGACACGATGTCCGGCCTGGGTCCCGCGCCGGTCGCGGCCGGCGTCGCCCTTCCCGTCGGGGAGGCAGCGGAACGGTTCCCGCAGGTCGGCAGCGCTCCGGTGGGATGTCCGTGGCGCGCGGAGCGCCTGATCCTCGACGTCCTGCCCGGACCGCGAGACGCCTGGTTCACACCGGAGGCACAGGCACGCTTCGTCGTGTCGGAGTGGCGGGTGAGCCCCGACAGCAACCGGGTGGGTGTCCGTCTCACGGGGCCGACCCTGGACCGGCTCGTGGAGGGTGAACTGGCCAGCGAGGGCATGCCCGTCGGTGCGGTCCAGGTGCCGCCGTCCGGACCGATCGTCTTCCTCGACGACCACCCGGTCACCGGTGGCTATCCGGTCATCGCGGTGATGTACCGGGAGAGCCTCGACCTCCTCGCCCAGGCGCGACCCGGGCAGGTCGTGACCTTCCGGAACCGGCCGTCGGATCGGCCGTCGGATCGGCCTTCGGATCGGCCGGCGAGCCGCCGGCGCACCGGCCCGCGTTAGCCTGCGCTGCGTGGACTCTCTGCGACCGAGCGCCGATGTGGCGGCGACGGTCAGGGCGGTAGGGCGGTGGCTGGCCGCGGACGATCCAGCGCCCGCGGTGGTCGAGACGTCGGGCTCCACGGGTGCGCCCAAGCGGGTCGTGCTGTCGCGTGCCGCGGTGCTGGCGTCGGCCCGTGCGACCGAGCGCAGGCTCGGTGGCGCGGGTGCCTGGGCCCTGCGACTCCCGACGGCGTACGTCGCGGGACTGCAGGTGGTGGTGCGGTCGCTGCTGGCCGGACACGAGCCGGTCACGGACCTCGCCGACGCGCGGTTCGCCTCCCTCGTGCCGACGCAGCTGCGGCGCCTCCTCGACCAGCCGGACGAGACGGGGGAGCTCGCGAAGCTGCGCGGCCTCGACGCGGTGCTCCTCGGCGGCGGGCCGATCGACCCGCCGCTGCGTGCACGCGCGGTGGAGGCCGGGGTCCGGGTCGTGGCGACCTACGGTGCCGCAGAGACCGCGGGAGGGTGCGTCTACGACGGCTACCCGCTCGACGGCGTCGGCGTGATCGTCGGCAGCGACGGCCGGATCCGGCTCGGCGGCCCGACGGTCTTCGACGGCTACGAAGGAGACCCGTTGTCGACGGAAGGGGCGCTGGTGGACGGCTGGTTCGTCACCTCCGACGCCGGTCGGCTCGACGAGGACGGCCGCCTCCAGGTGCTCGGCCGCGTCGACGACATGGTCGTCAGCGGCGGCGTCAACGTGCCGGCGATCGTGGTCGCCCAACGACTGCGAGCCCATCCGGACCTCCGCGCGGCCGAGGTGCTCGGCGTACCGGACCAGGAGTGGGGTCAGCGGATCGTCGCGTTCGTCGTGGGCGAGATCGGCCTCGCCGCCGCCCGGGACTGGGTCGCCGAGGGACATCCGCGGGCGTGGGCGCCGCGCCAGCTGGTCGTCCTGCCCGAGATCCCGCTGCTGGCCAACGGCAAAACCGACCGGCGGGCCCTTCTTGCGCAGGCCCGCGAGGATCCGGCGTGATCGTCTGGTCGATCCCGCTGCGCACCCGCTTCCGCGGCATCGAGGTGCGCGAGGGCGCACTGATCCGTGCCGGGGCCGGCTGGGGGGAGTGGAGCCCGTTCCTCGAGTACCCGCCCGAGGTCGCCGAACCATGGCTGCGCTGCGCGGAGGAGGCCGCCGCCGGCGACTGGCCCGCACCGCTGCGGCAGACGGTGCCGGTCAACGTGACGGTGCCGGCCGTCGGTCCCGAGCGCGCCCACGCGATCGTCCGCGCCGGCGGCTGCCGGACCGCGAAGGTCAAGGTCGCCGAGCCCGGGCAGACCCTCGCCGACGACGAGGCGCGGGTCGAGGCGGTCCGCGACGCGCTCGGGCCTGGCGGGCGGATCCGGGTCGACGTCAACGGCGGCTGGTCCGTCGAGCGGGCCGTAGCCGCGATCGCCGTACTGGACAGGGCGGCCGGCGGTCTGGAGTACGTCGAGCAGCCGTGCGCGACCGTCGAGGAGCTGGCGTCTGTGCGCCGCTCGGTCGGCGTGCCGATCGCGGCCGACGAGTCCATCCGCGGGGCCGAGGACCCTTATCGTGTAAGGGATCTCGACGCCGCCGACATCGCGGTCCTCAAGGTGCAACCGCTCGGTGGAGTGCGCGCCTGCCTGCGGATCGCCGAGGAGATCGGCCTGCCGGTCGTCGTCTCGTCGGCGTTGGAGACGAGCATCGGCATCGCGGCCGGGGTCGCGCTTGCCGCGGCGCTGCCGGAGCTGCCCTACGCCTGCGGTCTCGCGACCGTGCAACTGCTGACCGACGACGTGGTCACCGAGCCGCTGCTGCCGGTCGACGGAGAGCTACCGGTCGGCGTACCGGTTGTCGACGAGGCCGCGATGGACCGGCTCGCGGCGTCGGAGGATCGGGTCGCGCTCTGGGAGGGCAGGCTCGCTGAGATTCTGGCGGTGCGGGAGGATCAGGGGTCGTGACTCCCTCCACCGCGCTCGCCCGCGCCGTCGTCACCGCGCTCGTCCGGGCCGGCGTACGAGAGGTCGTGGTCGCCCCCGGATCGCGCAACGCGCCGATCTCCTTCGCGCTGTACGACGCCGCGGCGGCCGGCGTGCTGCGCCTGCACACCCGCCTCGACGAGCGGACCGCCGGCTTCCTCGCGCTCGGGCTCGCCAAGACCGGTCCGCGGGCGGCGGTCGTCTGCACGTCGGGCACCGCCGTCGCGAACCTGCACCCGGCGATGCTCGAGGCCGCCCACGCCGGTGTCCCGCTGGTCGCCGTCAGCGCCGACCGCCCCGCGCGCCTGCGCGGCACCAACGCCAACCAGACGACCGACCAGGTCGGCATCTTCGCCCCCGTGGTCGCGACCCTGGACGTCGTGACCCCCGATCAGGTCGAGGTCGGCGAGGGCGCGACCCATCTCAACGTCCGTTTCGACGACCCCCTGGTCCCCGACGGGCCCTGGTCCGGCGTCGCCACCGACCTCACGCCCCCCGAGATAGTCCCTAACGAAGTGGTTGTTCCGGCAGGGATAGTCCCTAACGAAGTGGTTCTCCACCGCGGGGCGGTCCCGCAAGAGTCGACCCGCCAGCAGCCAGAACGTGCGGGACTACCCCGGCGACCGCGGACCCACGGTTGGGGGGAGGGCCGGCTGGGTGTGGGGCCGCGGACCGTCGTGGTGGCCGGCGACGACGCCGGCCCGCCCGCGCGGATGCTGGCCGAGCGCGCCGGTTGGCCGCTCCTCGCCGAGCCGTCCAGCGGCTCGCGCACCGGCGACCACGCGATCCGCACCTACCGGCTGCTGCTCGGTGACGACACCCTGGCCGGGCGCATCGAGCGGGTGGTCGTCGTCGGGCACCCGACCCTCTCCCGACCCGTCCTCCGGCTCCTCGCCCGCGACGACATCGAGATCGTCGCCGCGCCGGCCGCGGGCGTCTGGGCCGAGCGGCCCTTCCGAGTCGACCGTCCTCTGGAGTCGGTGGATCCGGACGGTCGCGATGAGAGCGGCTGGTTCGAGGAGTGGAAGGACGCGGACCGGAGCGTCGGCCGTCAGCTCGACCTGCTGCTCGGCGCCGAGCCCGTGCTCACGCCGTACGAGGTGGCGGGTGCCGTCGCCCGCGCCCTGCCGGCCGGCGGCCTGCTCCACGTCGGTGCGTCCAACCCGATCCGCGACCTCGACCTGATGGTGCCGCGCTACGGCGTCGGCGATCGGCGCAAGGTCATCGCCAACCGCGGTCTGGCCGGCATCGACGGCACCCTCTCCACGGCGGTCGGTGCTGCGCTCGGCCGAGCCGGCTCCACGCGCGCGCTGGCGCTGATGGGCGACGTCACCTTCCTGCACGACCTCACGGGCCTCGTCGTCGGCCCCGGCGAGGCCCGTCCCGACCTGACGGTCGTGGTCGCCAACGACGACGGCGGCTCCATCTTCGCGACCCTGGAGCAGGGTGCTCCGGCGTACGCCGACCGCTTCGACAAGCTCTTCGGCACCCCCCACGGCGTCGACCTCGCCGCCGCCTGCGCCGCAACCCACACCCCGCACCTGCGGGTTACCAGCCTCCCCGAGCTCGAACAGGCGCTGGCCACCCCCAACGGCGGCATCGAGGTCGTCGAGGCGCACTGCCGCCGCGACGACAGACGCACCCTCGACCAGCGGATCCGAGCCCTCCGCCGTTGACCGTGAGCGCATAGGCTCGGGGCTCCGGTCGACGAGAGGAGCGCGGCGCGATGGCATCGTGGCGGGACGGCGTGACGCCGTCCGTACAGGAGCAGATGGACGAGCTGCTGGGCCGGGGGCTCGACCTCGGCCTCGGACAGGTCGGCGCGGACTCCTCGGTGCCCTTCGCCGTGGTGCTGACCGGCCGTGGCGACTTCGAGGCCAGGGGCGCTGAGGCCGACGACGTGCTCGGCGCGCTCGACGAGCTGCGTGCCGGGCTCCGGAGCGAGCGATCGGCGCTGCAGGGCGCGGCGCTGGTCTGGGAGGTCAAGGCGCCGAGCGGCGGCGACGGCCTGCAAGTCCACATCGAGCATGCCGATCCCACGGCGCCGGCGCTGCTTCTGCTGATGCCATTCGCCCGCGGGCGCAACGGCGTCGAGCCCGGGGTCCTGTCGGCGGCTCGGGGAGTCGCCGAGATCTGGCCCTGATCGGTGCCGGCGGTCAGCCGGCCTTCGCGATCTTGGCCAGGCCCTTCTGTGCCTCGTTTCGGACCCACGGGGTCCGGTCATCCAGCATCGAGCGAAGCCCGTCGGCGGCGGCCGGGTCGGCGATGCGGGCGAGCGCCAACGTCGCCTGCCCGTTGACGTCGGGGTCGTTCAGCAGCGAGAGCAGCAGCGGCACCGCCTCGGGCCGCTTCGAGCGCCGGAGCGCGTGCACGAGCATCTGCCGCGCCGGCCCGAAGCGTGGCTGCTCGATGAGCCGCACGTAGGCGTCGTACGCGCTGTCGGTATAGAGCACCTCGAGCGCGCTGCCGACGATCCAGCGGAGCCCCAGCCCGTCAGGGTCATCGTCATCGGTCACGCGCTCGAACTCCGCAAGCAGTGGGTCCCGGGCGAGCTTGCGCGCGAACGGCACGCTGAGCGCTCGTACGACGGCCTGGCGGATGTTGACGGCCTGGGCGCGGTCGAGCCAGTCGACCAGGACGGGGACCGCCTCGACGTACTTGCCGGTCAGCCGTGCGGGTGTGTCGACGGGATAGCCGGCGGCGGCGAGATCGGCCATGAGGCGGGCCGCCTCCTCGCCGTACGGAGCCTCGCTCATAGGACTTCCTCGATCTTGCCGCCGTACTTCTTGATGTACTCGCGCAGCGGCCCGGTGACGTGTGTGCCGCCATTCTTCCGGACGTAGAGCACGAAGGCGTACGGCGGGTTCTGCGACCGGGCGTAGTCGATGAACTCCTTGAGCTGCTTGGTCAGCGAGATGCTCTTGACGTTCTTGACCTCGCCGAGCACCCTCGCGACGTCGTCGAGCTCGTCGGGGATCCGGTAGCCGCCCTTGGCGGTCGCCGAGGGGATTCGCTTGGTGTTCTTGACGATCTTGGCGGTCTTCTCGCCGACGGCCCCGAGAGCACGGACCTTCGCCATCTTGGTGGCGACCGCGGAGAGCTTGGTCGAGTAGATCGATATCCGCGCGGTGGAGGTGGCGACCTTCGCGACGGGCGCCAGCCTCAGCCTTGCTGCGATGGCCAGGGCGGCGAGGATGTTCCGCACCTTGAGTCCGGCCGCGGCGATCTTGGCGAGCTGTGCGCTCTGGCCGATGAGCTCGGACAGGCCGACGGTGATGATCGCGAGCCCGTGCGATGCTGCCTGGATGGCGATCGTCCAGGCGATGAACGACTTGAGCTCGTCGAGGATCTGCTTGCGATGCTCGTCGACGTCGTTGCCGTAGCCGGTGGAGGCCTCGCCCATGCTGCGGAAGGCCGTTGCCAGGTCGGTGAGGCTCTGCTTGACGTCCTTGCAGGTCTTGACCGCGGAGGCGATCTCGGGGCTCTTCTGGCGCCGCAGCATCCCGATCGCGACGTCGACACTGCCCGTCAACCGGTCGATCCGGTCGGCCTCGTCGTCCCATAGCGTGCCGAGGGCGCGCATCTTGTCGGTGTCGGCGTCGGGCCAGAGGTAGCCGCCCACGTGATCGGCGATCCAGTGCCACCAGTCCGGGCCGGCGCCGTCGCCGCCGAGCACGCTGGGCGGGGTCGTCGCGGTCACCTGCACCGCGCGACCCCAGGGCATCGGCGTAGTGGCATCGATCGGGACCGGCTCACCGACGATGCTGTTGAGGTTGGCAGCCTTGTGGTTGGCGCCCGAGGCGTGACAGAGGTTGCCGAGGTTGCCCAGCGCCTTGATGACGTCGGCGTACGCCTGGACACAGCTCTTGGCCGCCGGGTCGAAGTCCTTCGCGAAGCTCTCGGCGGTCGTGTCGGAGCCGGCGACGGAGCCGTAGCCGCTGAGCGCCGAGATGAACGTGCGGTAGTTGGACGCGCCGACGTTGTTCGCCGTCCAGAAGGCGTCGCTGGCGCTCTTGTAGCCGCCGCCCTCGACCTCCAGCCTCATCTGGTCTGCTCCCACATGTCGAGGTTGGCGACGATCGCAGCGTTGTAGTTCTCGTGGGCCAGCTCGGCGGCCTCCCTGGCGACCTTCAGCCCGTCGCGCATGGTGCGCAGCCCCTTCTCCCACTCGAGATGGGCGAGTCTCTGAGCATCCGCCGCCAGCCCGTCCCACTGCTTCTGGACGTTGGCGACATGACCCTCGATCTCGTTGGTGAGGTCCTCGAGGGTCCGCTCGGAGGTGGTCATCCGGCGGATGACCGAGTCGAGCTTGGGCAGGTCGACCAGGAAGTTCTCGCGGTCGCCCGTCGCGCCGGGGCGCTTCTCCGGCCCGGTCATCCCAGGCGCTCCACGATGCGGGAGGCCACTCGGCGGATCTGGGCGTCGTTCTCCGCATCCGTCTCGCCGAACTCGACCTCGGTCGCCCCGACGAGCTCGCTCATCGCCGCCAGCCCCTCCTCCACGTCCTTCATGCCGATGCACCAGGTGGCCCAGCCGTCACGGAACCCCGCCGCCGCCGCGCCCTGCCAGCCGCTGGTGAGCAGCTCCTCGACCCGCCGCTCCAGGAAGGCCCGGTCCTGGTTCATCCGCCCGGCCGCGTCCTTGAGGTCATCGGCTGCCTGCGTGAGTGCGGGGCGATGCGCATGCACATGGTCCGGTCCGGTCACGCGCGCGTCCTACCCTGATCACGCCGGATCCAAACCTCCCGCGCGTCCCCATCCGGACGTCATCAGGAACGGGGCCCATAGAGCCTCGATCGTGATGACGTCCGGGCTTGTCCGGGGTTGTCCGGAGTCGGCCCGCGGGGCGTCTGCCCGCCGTACGGTCGAGGCTCGAGACAGCCTTGTCCTTGGGGAGGAAGCAGATGCGAGGTCGGATCCGAACGGCGCTGGGTGCCGCCGTGGTGGCGGCGACGATGGTGGGTGCGGCGCTGGTGGCGCCGGCAGCCGCCGGCGACGGTACGGCGAGCGGGCCGCAGGCGGCCTCGGCGGGCTCCCGGATCGTGTACGTCTGCTGGCCGAACCTGTGCGCCGTCGACCCCGCGACCGGCGCGACCGTACAGATCACCACCGACGGCCGAGGCTATGAGCGGCCGAGCATCTCCGCCGACGGCACTCGTCTCGCCGCCGCGGCCTGGGGGGAGAACACCGTCGGCGCCGGTCCGGCGCTGGTCGCCGGCGACTTCGGGAGCAATCTCGCAGAGACCTGGGCCAACGCCGTGCGCGGGTTGAAGGACGCGGCGATCTCCCCGGACGGCAAACAGGTCTCGGCCTCCTACTGGTACACCGAGCTCAAGTACAAATACTGCTATCCGGGTCCGACCTGCCTCGAGATCGAGCATTACAACGCCACGAACACCTGGACGGCTCCCCAGGACGTCGGCGCCGTCCACGTCGGCAGCTCGGGCGTCGGCTACCTCGGCAGCAGTCTGCTCAGCACCGACTCCGAGACCGTCAAGCCCGACCCGGAGGACTATGAGACCTGGACCTACAACGACACCGTCTGCGTGGTCGCCAGCCCGGCAGACGACAACGCGGCCTGTGCGATCCGCGTCAGGGAGCCCAGCCCGCAGGCTCCGGGAGGCCCCAGCATCAACATCTCCGACCCGGTCGGCTCACCCGACGGGAGCGTGATCGCCGCGACCTTGGGCGACGTACCCCAGCAGCAGGGTCGGATCGTCGACAACCCGACGGGTGAGAACCCCCGGATCAACCTCTACAACGGCGCGACGGGAGCGAAGATCGTCCAGGTGGCGGCCAACGGCTTCAGCCCGTCGTTCTCGCCCGACGGGAGACAGATCGTCTACCAGGGCACCGACAACATGCTGTACGTCGTCCCGTCCGCCGGTGGCGCGCCCCGCGCCCTCGTCGCTGGGATGCACCCGACCTGGGGCCCGGTGCCCGAGGGCGCCGCGCCTCCCGGCGCGGCCGCGCCCGGGCAGGTGGTGAAGTCGAAGAAGCCGTTGCGGGTGAAGAGGAGTCGGATCGCGTTGAAGATCTCCTGCCCCGCCACCGCGACGTCCGGCTGCGCCGGCAAGGCGCGGCTCAGGACCAAGGGCAAGAGGTCGAAGCCGATCACGAAGGCGTCCCGCTACAGGCTCGACGCCGGCCGGTCGGCCAAGGTCAAGCTGAAGCTCACGAGGAAGGGCGCCAACGCGTTGCGGAAGGGCAGGACCACCAAGGCGCTCGCCCTGCTCGAGGCCAAGGGGCAGCCGGTGGTCAGGACGAAGGTCACGATCCGGCGCTGAGCGTGCGCTCGTCGCTGACCTCGGACAGCTTGCGACGTACCTCGTCGGCCTCGCCGGTGCCGAGCTGATCGAAGATGCCGAGCGCCTCGCGATAGCGGGAGCGGGCGGCTGCCGGGTCGCCTAGCGCGCTCTCCAGGTCACCGAGGGAGAGGTGATGACGGCCGACCCAGTAGCGGAAGCCGTTGCCCTCGGCGAGGCGGCCGGCGTGCTCGTAGGCCGTTCGCGCACCGCCGTCGTCCGCGGTGGCCAGCAGGTGGTCGCCGTAGGCGATGGTCCCACCCACCTCGAACAGGAGGTGGCCATCTCGTCGTACGTCGGCCAGCACCGCCTCGAAGATGCCGCGCGCCTCGGCGTACTCGCCGAGCATCGTCATCGCCTCGGCAAGGTTGATGCGGGCCACGGCGTAGGAAGTCTGCGAGCCGATGGAGCGGGCGATGCCGACCGCGGCCTCCGCGGCCTCCTTGGCCGCGGCATGGTCACCGAGCTCGAAGTGGACCGAGGCCAGGTTGCTCAAGGCGATGGCCGCGGACTCGCGGTCGTCGTCCTCCTCGGCGGCCCGGTGCGCCAACCGGTGCTGCCGCGCTGCGCCCTCGAGGTCGCCCTTGGCCACCAGGATCGTGGCGAGGTTGCCGATGATCGGGCCCGGGCGCCGGGTGGTGTCGTGGTTGAGGACCGTCTCGAGCGCCAGCCGCTGGTACGACTCGGCAGTGTCGAAATCCCCGGCCTGGGAGGCGAGGATGCCCAGGGCGATCGCGGCCGAGGCGTGCGAGTCCGGATCGGACTCGACGTCGACCAGCGCGAGCGCGCGGGTCAGGTGTGCCTCCGCGGCCGTCTGGTCGAAGCGGTGCAGGAGCTGGCCGAGCAGGGTGTGTGAACGGGCCTGGCCGGCCAGGTCGCCGGATCGCTCGGTGACGGCCAGGGCCTGGCGATGAAGGTGTGCCCCTTCTCGAAACTGGCCCTGCACGTCCAACAGCTTGCACAGGCACGCCGACATCCGGACCGGGTAGTCGGGACGGGTCGCACAGAGCCTCGGGTCCGCCAGTGCCAGCAGGTTCTCCCGCTCGGCGGCCAACCAGGTCAGCGCTTCCTCATGGCCGAGGACGGTCTCCGGTGGCTCGTAGTCGCGCCGGCTGACCAGCGGCGTCAGCCCGCAGGCGGCCACCGCCTCGGCCGCCATCCGGAGGCAATGGTCGAGCAGCCGGCCGCGAGCCTGCTCGCGCTGGGTCGGCGGGTCCTCGGTCAGCGAGGCCGCGGAGGCGTAGGTACGGATCTGGTCGTGCAGTCCGATCCGCCCGGCGGCATCGTTGACGAGCGAGGCGGCGGCAAGCTCGGCGAGGAGCGCATCGACCATCTCGACCTCGAGGTCGACCAGGACGGCGATCTCGGGTGCGGCGTACGACGACCCGGGCTGCTGGGCGAGGAGCCGCAGGATCCGTCGAGCGCCGGGAGAGAGTCGTTCATAGGAGAGCGTGAAGGCAGGCTCCAACGGTCCTGGCAGCCGCAGCACATCTGCCTGCTCGACCAGGGCTGCGCGATGGTCGTCGAGCGTCCAGGAAGGGCTGGACGCGATGCGTCGGGCGGTGACGTCGAGGGCCAGGGGGAGGCCGCCGAGGGCGGTGACGATCTGGGTCGCCGACTCGGGATCGGCCGACATCCGATCGCTGCCCGCGACCGTCTCGAGCAGGCCGAGCGCGTCGTGCCGGTCGAGCGGTGCCAGCCGGAGGCCGGCGACGTGCGGCAGGTCGACCCGGCGCCTGCTGGTGATCACGATCGGGGTCGTCGGCGCGGGCGGGAGGATCGCGGCGAGCTGCTCCTGGGAGGCCGCATCGTCGAGCAGGAGCACGCAGCGAGCGGACGCCAGATCGTCGCCCAGCCGGCGACGGGCGGCGTCGGGGTCGGTGATCACGGCCCCGGACAGCACCCGCAGCAGCTCCGCGAGCATCGCCTCACCGTCAGCGGGTGCCCGGTCCTCGTGGTAGCCGCGGAGGTCCGCGACGACCAGCCGGTCCGCCGTACCGTCGGCGAGCCAGGCGTCGGCGAGCCGCAGCGCCAGCTGGGACTTGCCGACCCCCGGCAGACCGGTGATCGCCCACGTGCCCGGCGCCGCTCGCACCCGCGCGAGCTCGTCGGCCCGCCCGACGAAGGACGGCGTGCGGTGCGCCTCGTCGCTGACGGACACGACCCTGGCCGAGTCGACGCGGTTCTGGACCGCGAAGCAGGAGGAGTCCCACTCCCGCGCCTCGGCGACACCCAGCCCGAGCGCACGGCCGAGGTCGGCGAGCAGGTCGAGGTCCATCCGCCGCCGACCGTCCCGGAAGCAGTCGTGCACCGTGCTGTGTCCCGGGGCGTCCGCCTCCGCCAGCCCGCGCCCGGCGCGCAGGTCGCGCACCCGTCGCACCAGCTCGCGGTACGTCGGGCTGCCGGCGCCGGAGCGCAGCCGGCGGAGGTGCGCGGCAACGTCGTCCCAGGTGTCGAGGCGGGGCAGGGGCATCGTCGGCTCCGTCGGGCGGTTGCTGGTGGGCGACCAGTATCGGTCAAGCGACCGGGTGAGGGCGCGCTGTGTGGTGACTCTGCCCCGACAGTCCGGGCAGAGTCACCACACAGTCGCGCGGGGTGCTGGCTAGAAGACGAGCGGGAAGCGGACGGCGCCGGTGTTGCCGGAGACCGGCAGCCACTCGCCCGGGCCGTCGGCGCGGGCGTCGGGAAGGCGGCGGGCCAGCAGAGGAAGGGCGACGGCCATGTCGGTGCGTGCGACGAAGTGTCCGAGACAGTGGTGAACGCCCGAGCCGAAGCCGAGGTGGGGTGGCCGGGAGGCGGCGGCGGTGATGTCGAAGACCGGGTCGGGCATCGCGGCCGGGTCGGTGCCGGCCGCGTGCGAGAGCACCTGGACGATGCCGCCCCTCGGCACGTGCAGCCCGTGGAAGTCGAGGTCCTCCAGCGCCTCGCGCGTCACCCAGGTGACGGTCGGGTTGACCCGCATGACCTCCTCGACCGCCTGCGGACCCAGCTCGGGCCGCTCGCCGAGCTGTCGCCACTGGTCGGGGTGCCTCAGCAGTGTCTGGAGCGCCAACCCGAGCTGGTTGCGCGTGGTCTCCATGCCGGCGAAGGCGAGGAACACCAGCGCCACGCTGAGCTCGCGACGGGACAGCCCGTCGGCCTGCTGCGCGGTCACGAGCGTGCTGACCAGGTCGTCCTGCGGGTGGGCCGTGCGGTCCTCGATCACCTCGTCGCAGTAGGCGCGCAGTCCGTCGAGGGCGGCCTCGATCACCGGCAGGTCCGCGGCCACGTTGACGCCGAACGACCTGCCCAGGTCGTCCGCCCAGTGCGCCACCTGCGGCCACTCGGACTCGGGCAGGCCGAGGAGCATGCAGATGATGCGGGCGGCGTAC
Organism: uncultured Actinomycetota bacterium; assembly: GCA_963767345.1. Lineage (GTDB taxonomy): Bacteria > Actinomycetota > Actinomycetes > Propionibacteriales > Nocardioidaceae > Nocardioides. The sequence continues at coordinate 547,906 of CAVYDO010000003.1, read as the reverse complement.
GGCTCGGCGAAGTCGCCGATGAACTCGCAGCGCCCGGCGGGCTCGAAGGCATCGATGAGCTTGTTCGCGAGCGCCTGGAACCGGGGCTGCAGCGCCGCGATGGTCCGTCGCTTGAACGCCGGGTTGAGCAGGCGGCGCAGCCGTGAGTGGTCCTCGCCCTCCAGGCTGAGCAGCGTCTCCTGCCACCAGTCGCTGAACATCCCGGAGTGGATCCCGTTCTGCGCGGGCCACTGGGCGTTGCCCTGGCGGAAGCGGCGGTCGCGCAGCAGCTCCGCGGCCTCCTCGTAGCGCAGCACCGCGACGCCGTACGACGTCTCCGCCCACCACTGCTCCTCGCGGGCGTCGTGCACCGTATCCGAGGTGACGTCGAACGACGGATCGGCGAGGTCGAGGTAGCCGGTGTGGGTCATGGGCGAACCCTCCTGATCGGGACCTGCATGGACTCCCACATCCTCTCGGCCCCTGGTCGAGGTGGCTACCTTGGGCCCATGAGGCTCACCAAGTTCGGCCACTCCTGCATCCGAGTGGAGCACGACGGGGCGACGCTGGTCATCGACCCGGGCGTCTTCACCGACCCGGAGGCGGTCGACGGCGCGGACGTCGTGCTCATCACCCACGAGCATCCGGATCACTACTTCCCGGACCACCTGCGGCGTACGGACGCCCGGATCGTCACCGCCCCCGCGGTCGCGGCCGCCTTCGAGCCGGACCTCGCCGAGCGGGTCACGCAGATCCTGCCGGGTGAGGATCTCGATGTTGGCCTTCCGGTCAGGGCCGTCGGCGAGCAGCACGCGATCATCCACCCCGACATCCCGCGCGTGGCAAACAGCGGGTATGTCATCGCGGCGGGCGGGACGACCCTCTTCCACCCCGGCGACGCCCTCACCCCGCCCGGCGTACCCGTCGACCTGCTCTGTGTGGTGGTCTCGGCACCGTGGATGAAGGCGAGCGAGGCGATCGACTTCGCGCGCCTGGTCGGCGCTCCGCGCAATCTGGCCATCCACGACCGCACCTACTCCGAGGCCGGCCTGAGCATCGTCGACGGCCACCTCCAGCGACTGCTCCCCGAGACCCAGTCCTACCTCCGCCTCCCCGACGGCGCCGACCTCCCCTGATCTCCCTGCCTGGGGTAGTCCGCGAACTTTCGCACGCATTGGAACGATCAAAACGTGCGAAAGTTAGCGGACTACCCCGGGGCGATAGATCGTTCAGGGGGTGGTGAGGGAGTCGCGCACGGGGACGAACTTGGCCTGCGACTCCGCGAGCTCGGCCTCCGGATCGGAGTCGGCGACGATCCCGCAGCCGGCGAAGAGCCGCACCGAGGATCCGGACACCTCCCCGGATCGCAGGGCGATGCCCCACTCGCCGTCGCCGCTGGCGTCCATCCAGCCGACCGGGCCGGCGTAGCGGCCGCGCGGCATCCCCTCGATCTCCGCGATCAGCTCGACCGCCTCGGTGGTCGGCGTGCCGCCGACGGCGGCGGAGGGGTGCAGCGCCTCGGCGAGGTCGAGGGACGACACCGTGCCGGCGTCGTGGACCACGCCCGCGACATCGGTCGCCAGGTGCATGACGTTGGGCAGGTGGAGCACGAAGGGTGCCTCGGGCATGCTCATCGACGAGCAGTGCGGCTCGAGGGCGTCGGCGACGGAGCGGACGGCGTACTCGTGCTCCTCGAGGTCCTTCGACGACCGCGCGAGCGCGGCGGCGAGCGCCAGGTCGTGGGTGTCGTCGCCGGTGCGGCGGATGGTGCCGGCGAGCACGCGGGAGGTGACCAGCCCGCGCTCGCGGCGCACCAGCAGCTCGGGCGTGGCACCGAAGAGCCCGTCGACGTGGAAGGTCCAGCACGTCGGGTACTCGTGGGCGAGCCTGGCGAGCGGCCAGCGGACGTCGACATCGGTCTCGGCCCTGGCCAGCAGGTCGCGTGCGAGCACCACCTTCTCGAGGTCGCCCTCGCCGATGCGGCGTACGGCGTCGGCGACGACCGCCATCCACTCGTCGCCGTTGAGCGCCCCGTCCGCGAACACGACGCCGACGGGCGCGGTGGGCAGGTCCACGGCCGGCGGCACCTCGGGTACGTCGACCGGCCCCACGGTCGTGAGCCAGGCGCGGTCGCCGCGCCGTCCGACGACGACCCGTGGCACCACGAGCACAGAGTCGCCCGTCTCATCGGCGCTCGGCTCGGCAGCGAAGGCGAACGCGCCGAAGCAGACGATGCCGGTGCCCGGATCGACCACGTCGTCGACGACGTCGGCGCGGGCGACGAGCTCGGACCACCACTTGCCGGCGTCGCGGAAGCGAGCGCTGCCCTGGGTCCGGATCGAGGCGGCGACGCCCCAGCCGACCAGGCCCTCGCCGCGACGCAGCCAGGTGACCGGCTGATCGTCGGGAAGCACGCTCAGCAGATCGGGCACCGCGCCGTCGGGCAGCAGGCTGGTCCGGACGGCCAGTGCGCCCGGCTCGGGCGTGGAGCCCGCGGGCGGAGCCGTCGTACCGGTCGTCACGACGGCACAGCGTACCCGCGGCGCCGATCGAGACTCATCTAGGCTCATCGCCCATGGTCCGCGCAGATCTCGACAAGCAGCCCGCCGACGTCCAGCGCATGTTCGACGCGGTGGCCAAGCGGTACGACCTGACCAACGACGTGCTCTCGCTCGGTCAGGATCGGCGCTGGCGCCGGATCGTGCTCGAGGCGGTCGACCCGCGGCCCGGCGACCGGGTGCTCGACCTCGCCGCGGGCACGGGCACCTCGAGCCGCCCGTTCAAGGACCGCGGGGCCTACGTCGTGCCGTGCGACTTCTCCCTCGGCATGCTCCGGGTGGGCAAGGCACACCAGCCCGATCTCCCCTTCGTCGCCGGCGACGGCACCCGGCTGCCCTTCGCCGACGACAGCTTCGACGCGGTGACGATCTCCTTCGGGTTGCGCAATGTCGTCGACCCACTGGCCGGTCTGCGGGAGATGCTGCGCGTGACGCGGCCGGGTGGCCGGCTGGTGGTCTGTGAGTTCAGTCAGCCGACCTGGGCACCCTTCCGCACCGTGTATGTCGAGTACCTGATGCGCGCGCTGCCCGCGGTCGCCCGGCGGGTGAGCTCAGATCCGGAGTCCTACGTCTACCTTGCCGAGTCGATCCGGGCGTGGCCCGACCAGCGTGGCCTCGCGGGCCTGATCGGGGAGGCCGGCTGGCGGGGTACCCAGTGGCGCAACCTCTCCGGCGGGGTCGTCGCCCTCCACCGCGCCACCAGGTCCTGAAGCGGCGCCCTCAGGGCGCTAGAGTCACGCCGTCTCGGCGAGATGAGCAGCGACCCGAATAACGCAACGCCTCGATGACGTAAATGCGCAGGTCAGGACACGTCCACCCTCGGCGTGACGTTGAGGCGGAGGGACCCCTAGACTGTGCCGCGGATCACTCGTGAAGGCATTCACAAGGTCACATGCCGAAGGTAGGAAGGACGAGCGATGGAGCTCTACACGCCGGTCCTGGTGCTGGCTCTCCTAGCCGCCGGGTTCGCGGTCTTCTCCTTGATCATGAGCGCGGCGATCGGCCCCAAGCGCTACAACCGGGCCCGACTCGACTCCTACGAATGCGGCATCGAGCCCACCCCGCAGCCGGTCGGGGGCGGCCGTTTCCCGGTGAAGTACTACATCACCGCGATGCTGTTCATCGTCTTCGACATCGAGATCATCTTCCTCTATCCGTGGGCCGTCCAGTTCCTCGACCTGAAGTGGTTCGGACTGGTCGAGATGGTCATCTTCATCGGCACTGTCTTCGTGGCCTACGCCTATGTTTGGCGCCGCGGCGGACTCGAATGGGATTGAGAGCCACGATGCACGCACCATCCCTGCGTTGTCGTCACTCGACGACCGCTTCGCCCTGGAGGTCGCCTTCGCTCCTCCGCCTTGACATTGCACGCGCCCCGCGGCTCTCAACGGGAGGGAACTGAGATGGGTGTGGAGGAGAAGCTCCCGAGCGGCGTGCTGCTGACCACGGTCGAGGGCGTCGCGGGCTACTTCCGCAAGGCCAGCTTCTGGCCGGCCACCTTCGGTCTCGCGTGCTGCGCGATCGAGATGATGACGACCGGCGGTCCGAAGTACGACCTCGCCCGCTTCGGCATGGAGGTCTTCCGGGCCAGCCCACGCCAGGCCGACCTGATGATCGTCGCCGGCCGCGTCAGTCAGAAGATGGCGCCCGTGCTGCGACAGATCTACGACCAGATGCCCGGCCCGAAGTGGGTGCTCGCGATGGGGGTCTGCGCGAGCTCCGGCGGCATGTTCAACAACTACGCGATCGTCCAGGGCGTCGACCACGTGGTGCCAGTCGACATGTACCTACCCGGCTGCCCGCCGCGCCCGGAGATGCTGATCGACGCGATCCTCAAGCTCCACGACCAGGTGCAGCATGCCAAGCTCGGCGCGCACCGCGCCGTCGAGATCGAGGAGCAGGAGTCCGCGGCGCTCGCCGCCCTGCCCACGTCGGAGATGAAGGGTCTGATGAGGTGACGGCCGACGGCACCGGGCCACAGGACAGCACGGCCCGCGAGGACAAGGCGCTCGTCCCCGAGCACGCCCAGATCGACCAGGCGGTCGGCGTACGGCGCGGCATGTTCGGCTCGACACAGGGCGGCGACACCAGTGGGTACGGCGGCCTGGTGGCGCCCATCGTGTTCCCCGGCGCCGCCCAGCGCCCCTTCGGCGGGTGGTACGACGACGTGGCCGACGCGCTGCTCGACCGGCTCCGCCAGACCGACCTCGAGCAGGCGCTGGAGCGAGTGGTGATCGACCGCGGTGAGATCACCTTCCACGTCCGTCGCGAGGACCTGCTCTTCGTCATCTCGATGCTGCGCGACGACGAGCGACTGCGCTTCGAGTTCTGCGCCAGCGTCAGTGGGGTGAACTACCCCGGCGACCAGGGGCGCGAGCTGCACGCCGTCTACTCCCTGCTGTCGATGACCTACAACCGCCGGATTCGGGTCGAGGTCTCCGCACCCGACGGCGACCCCCACATCCCCAGCGTCGTCTCGATCTACCCGACGGCCGACTGGCACGAGCGCGAGACCTGGGACATGTTCGGCATCGTCTTCGACGGCCACCCGTCCCTCACCCGGATCCTGATGCCCGACGACTGGCCGGGCCATCCGCAGCGCAAGGACTACCCCCTCGGGGGCATTCCCGTGGAGTTCAAGGGCGGGACCATCCCACCGCCGGACCAGCGGAGGAGCTACAGCTGATGACAACCGAACATGACTTCTACGCGCCCGGTGCCGAGACCAGCGACGGCAGGGTCTTCACCGTCTCCGGGCAGGACTGGGACTCGATCACCGACGGCCTGGGCGACGGCGTGGAGGAGCGCGTCGTCGTCAACATGGGCCCCCAGCACCCGTCGACCCACGGCGTGCTCCGGTTGATCCTCGAGCTCGAGGGGGAGACCGTGACCGAGGCCCGCTGCGGCATCGGCTACCTCCACACCGGCATCGAGAAGAACATGGAGTTCCGCACCTGGGTGCAGGGGGTGACCTTCTGCACTCGGATGGACTATCTCAGCCCGTTCTACAACGAGATCTCCTACGTTCTCGGCGTCGAGCGCCTTCTCGACATCGAGGCGGACGTCCCCGAGAAGGCCCAGGTCATGCGGATCCTGCTCATGGAGCTCAACCGCATCTCCAGCCACCTGGTGTGCATCGCCACCGGTGGCATGGAGATCGGCGCCCTGACCGTCATGACCATCGGCTTCCGCGAGCGCGAGCTGGTCCTCGACCTCTTCGAGCTCATCACCGGGCTCCGGATGAACCACGCGTTCTTCCGCCCCGGAGGTGTCGCCCAGGACCTGCCGCCCGGCGCCCTCGACGAGATCCGCGGCTTCATCGCCCTGATGAGGAAGCGCCTCCCCGAGTACGCCGCGCTGTGCAACGCCAACCCGATCTTCAAGGCCCGCCTCGTCGACGTCGGCCACCTCGACCTGGCCGGCTGCCTGGCACTCGGCCTCACCGGCCCGCCGCTGCGGGCCACCGGCTACGGCTGGGACCTCCGCAAGTCCCAGCCCTACTGCGGCTACGAGGAGTACGACTTCGACGTCCAGACCTGGGATACCGCGGACGCCTACGGCCGCTTCCGGGTCCGGCTCAACGAGATGTGGGAGTCGCTGCGCATCATCGAGCAGGCCGCCGACCGGCTGGCCAGGCTCGAGGGAGCGCCGGTGATGGTCGCCGACAAGAAGATCGCCTGGCCGAGCCAGCTCGCGATCGGCTCCGACGGGATGGGCAACAGCCTCGACCACATCCGCCACATCATGGGCGAGTCGATGGAAGCGCTCATCCACCACTTCAAGCTGGTCACCGAGGGCTTCCGGGTCCCGCCCGGGCAGGTCTACGTGCCCGTGGAGTCCCCGCGAGGGGAGATGGGCGCGCACGTCGTCTCCGACGGCGGCACGCGCCCGTTCCGTGTGCACTTCCGCGACCCGTCGTTCACCAACCTGCAGGCCACGAGCGTGATGAGCGAGGGCGGCATGGTCGCCGACGTCATCGTCGCGATCGCGAGCGTCGACCCGGTGATGGGAGGCGTTGACCGATGACGACCGACCAGTCCCACGGCATCGACCCGACGACCTACGCAGAGCTCGAGGAGATCGCGGCTCGCTACCCGCAGAAGCGCTCCGGCCTGTTGCCGATGCTCCACCTGGTGCAGAGCGCCGAGGGCCGCGTCACGCCCGCGGGCATCGAGGCCTGCGCCGAGATCCTGGAGATCTCCACGGCCGAGGTCAGCGGCGTCGCGACGTTCTACACGATGTACAAGCGTCGCCCGGTCGGCGACTATCTCGTCGGCGTCTGCACGAACACGCTGTGCGCCATCATGGGCGGCGACGCGATCTTCGAGCGGCTCAAGGATCATCTCGATCTCGGCAACGACGAGACCTCCGAGGACGGGAGGATCTCGCTCGAGCACGTCGAGTGCAACGCGGCCTGCGACTACGCCCCTGTGGTGATGGTCAACTGGGAGTTCATGGACAACCAGACCCCAGAGTCCGCCGTCCAGCTGGTCGACGACCTGCGCGCCGGCAAGGAGGTCCAGTCGACCCGTGGCCCGCGGCTGTGCACCTTCCGCGAGGTGGAGCGCGTCCTCGCCGGCTTCCCTGACGGACTCGCCAACGAGGGCCCTACCGCCGGACCGGCCAGCGTCCTCGGGCTCGACATCGCCAACGAGCGCGACTGGACGGCGCCGCCGGCCCCGGTGACGAGCGCGATCGAGAAGGGTGAGAGCTGATGGTCGACACGCTGACCCCCGTGCTCACCGCCAACTGGGACCAGCCGCGCGCCTGGACCCTCGCGGCGTACGAGACGCAAGGCGGCTACACCGCCCTCCGCACGGCGCTGGGCATGCAGCCCGCGGCGATCGTCGCCATGGTCAAGGAGTCCGGCCTTCGTGGCCGTGGCGGTGCGGGCTTCCCGACCGGCATGAAGTGGGGCTTCCTGCCTCCGGAGAACACGGAAGACCCGTCGAAGAATCCGCCCCGCTACCTCGTGGTCAACGGTGACGAGTCCGAGCCGGGCACCTGCAAGGACATCCCGCTGATGATGGCCAACCCGCACGTGCTGGTCGAGGGCGTGATCATCAGCTCCTACGCCATCAAGGCCAAGCACGCGTTCATCTACATCCGCGGCGAGGTCGCCCACGTCATCCGCCGCGTGCAGAACGCCGTCGCCGAGGCCTACGCAGCCGGATACCTGGGCAGGAACATCAACGGCTCCGGCTATGACCTGGACGTCATCGTTCACACCGGCGCAGGTGCCTACATCTGCGGCGAGGAGACCGCGCTTCTGGAGGGGCTGGAGGGTCGGCGCGGACAGCCCCGGCTCCGCCCACCCTTCCCGGCCGTCGCCGGCCTCTACGCGAGTCCCACGGTCATCAACAACGTCGAGACCATCGCCTCCGTGCCGTCGATCGTCGGCAACGGCGCCGACTGGTTCGCCTCCATGGGCACCGACAAGTCCAAGGGCTACGGCATCTTCAGCCTGTCGGGCCATGTCGCCAACCCCGGCCAGTTCGAGGCGCCGCTCGGCATCACCCTCCGCGAGCTGATCGACCTGGCGGGAGGGATGCGCGACGGACACGAGCTCAAGTTCTGGACGCCCGGCGGGTCCAGCACGCCGATGCTCACCGCCGAGCACTTCGACGTCCCGCTCGACTTCGAGGGTGTTGCCGCTGCGGGGTCCATGCTCGGCACGCGGGCGCTACAGATCTTCGACGAGACCACCTGTGTCGTGCGGGCCACCCTGCGCTGGACGGAGTTCTACAAGCACGAGTCCTGTGGCAAGTGCACGCCCTGTCGCGAAGGCACCTGGTGGCTGGTGCAGTCGCTGCGTCGCCTCGAGGCGGGCGAGGGCACGGAGGCCGACCTCGACACCCTGCTCGACCAGTGCGACAACATCCTCGGCCGGTCGTTCTGCGCCCTGGCCGATGGTGCGGTGAGCCCCATCCAGAGCTCGATCCAGTACTTCCGCGAGGAGTTCCTCGAGCACCTCCACCAGGGTGGCTGTCGGTTCGACCCCGCCGCCTCCACAGTCTTCGCCACCGTTGGAGCCTCCTCATGACGACGACTCCCGAGAGGGCCCCAGCGGCAACGGCCGTCGACCTGGTCACGCTGACCATCGACGGCGTGACCGTCAGCGTGCCCAAGGGCACGCTGGTGATCCGGGCCGCCGAGCAGATCGGTCACGAGATCCCGCGCTTCTGCGACCACCCGCTGCTCGCTCCGGTCGGCGCCTGCCGGCAGTGCCTCGTCGAGGTCGCGCTGCCCGGCCCCGACGGCAGCATGCGGCAGATGCAGGGCCCGCCCGGCCGGATGAAGCCGCAGGCGTCGTGCACGCTGGTCGCGTCCGAGGGCATGGAGGTCAAGACCCAGATCACCTCCGAGGCCGTCGACAAGGCGCAGCAGGGCATCTTGGAGTACCTGCTGATCAACCACCCGCTCGACTGCCCGGTCTGCGACAAGGGCGGTGAGTGCCCGTTGCAGAACCAGGCGATGAGCAACGGGCCGGCCGAGTCGCGCTTCCTGGCCATCGGAGGCGTCAAGCGCACCTTCCCCAAGCCGATCAACATCTCCGCGCAGGTGCTGCTCGACCGTGAGCGCTGCGTGCTCTGCGCGCGCTGCACGCGATTCTCGGCGGAGATCGCCGGCGACCCGTTCATCGCGCTGATCGAGCGGGGCGCGCAGCAGCAGGTCGGCGTCTTCGATCCCAGCCGAGACGGCGTGCCGGCCGACCACACCGCCGAGGGCAAGCCCTTCAACTCCTACTTCTCCGGCAACACCATCCAGATCTGCCCGGTGGGCGCGCTGACCAGCGCGGAGTACCGCTTCCGCTCGCGCCCCTTCGACCTGGTCAGCACGCCGGGCGTCGGCGAGCTCGACGCCTGCGGGTCCGCGATCCGTGTCGACCACCGGCGCGGCAGGGTCATGCGCCGGCTCTCTGGCAACGACCCTGCGGTCAACGAGGAGTGGATCACCGACAAGGACCGTTTCGCCTTCGCCTACGCGCAGGGCGAGGACCGCATCCACTACCCGCAGGTGCGTGACCGCGTGGAGGACGGTGGAGACGGCGAGCTGCGGCCGGCGTCGTGGCCCGAGGCCTTCGCGGTCGCCGCGCGGGGGCTGGCCAGGTGCACAGGGGCCGGGGCGACCGGCGCCGGAGTCCTCACCGGCGGTCGCCTCACCCTCGAGGACGCCTACGCCTACGCCAAGTTCGCGCGCGTCTCGCTCGGCACCAACGACATCGACTTCCGCGCCCGGCCGCTGTCGGCGGAGGAGACCGGCTTCCTCGGCACCCTGCCCGGCTCCGGCGGCGTGACGTACGACGACCTCGAGGCCGCGTCCGTCGTCGTGCTCGCCGGCCTCGAGCCCGAGGACGAGGCCGGCACGATCTTCCTGCGGCTTCGCAAGGCCGCGACCAAGGGTCGCACCAAGGTCGTCGCGATCGCGCCCTTCTTCACCCGCGGCCTGGAGAAGATGCACGGTCGCCTGGTCGCCACTGCGCCCGGCGACGAGGTCGGCGCCCTGCGGGGGCTCGCCTCCGCGGGCGACCCCAAGCTCGACGGCACGGCCGTGATCCTCGTCGGCGAGCGGCTGGCCACCGTGCCGGGCGCACTGACCGCGGCCCGCGAGCTGGCCGGGTCTACCGGTGCCCGGTTGGCCTGGGTGCCGCGCCGCGCCGGTGACCGCGGAGCGGTCGAGGCCGGAGCCATGCCCACGCTGCTGCCCGGCGGCCGGCCGGTCGCCGACGCGGCCGCGCGGGTCGACGCGGCAACCGCCTGGGGCGTCGCGAGTCTCCCCGCCGCCGAGGGCCGCGACGCCGACGCCATCGTGGCGGCGGCCGCCGCCGGTGAGCTCGGTGGCCTGGTGGTCGCAGGGGTCGATCCCGACGACACCGCCGACCCCGAGGCGTTCCGGGCCGCACTCGAGGCCGCGAGCTTCGTGGTCGCGGTCGACCTGCGCATCAGCGACGTGACCGCCGTCGCCGACGTGGTCTTCCCGGCCTCGCCGGTGTCCGACCGCGCAGGCACCTTCGTCAACTGGGAGGGTCGTCGCCGCCCCTTCGCCGCCGCCTTCAGCAACCCGAGCAGCCTGCCCGAGGTGCGCATTCTCGCCGGGGTCTCCGAGGAGCTCGCGGCGCTCGGAGCCGGCGCCGCGCTCGGCATCCGCACGATCGCCGAGGCGCGCGCCGAGATCGAGCAGCTAGGCACCTGGGACGGCGACCGCGTCGAGCCCGCCGCGGTCCGGCCCGTGACCAGCGGCGCGCCGACCGCAGGCTTCGCGCTCTCGACCTGGAAGCAGATGATCGACCTCGGTCGCATGCAGGACGGCGCGCGCCACCTGCGCGAGACCGCCCGTCCCGCGGTCGTGCGGCTCAGCCGCACTGTGTACGACGCCCTGGTCGACGAGCACGGGCGGGTCACCGTCACCGGCGACCGCGGCTCGGTGACGCTGCCTGCCGAGGTCGGCGTGGGCCTGCCCGACCGGGTCGTGTGGCTGCCGGCCAACTCCTTCGGCCGCGGCGTCCTCGCCGATGTCGCCTCGCCGGGCAGCCGGGTCAACGTGACCTCGGGACAGACCCTTCGAGAATCCTCGTCCCTCGGCACCTCAGGACAGGCGGGAGGCGCTCAGTCGTGAACGATTCGCTCTCGGCCTTCGGCCAAGACCCATGGTGGATCATCCTCATCAAGGCCGTGCTGGTCTTCGTGGTCCTGGTGGTGCTGACGCTCTTCAACATCTGGTGGGAGCGACGCGTCGTGGCCCGGATGCAGCACCGCATCGGGCCCAACGTGCACGGGCCCTTCGGGCTCCTCCAGTCGCTCGCCGACGGCGTCAAGCTCGCGCTCAAGGAGGACATCATCCCCAAGGCCGCCGACAAGGTGGTCTTTCTGCTGGCGCCGGTCATCGCGACGGTTCCCGCGTTCGTGACGTTCTCGGTGATCCCGTTCGGCCCCGAGGTCAACCTCTTCGGGGTCCAGACGCCGCTTCAGCTGACCGACATGCCGGTCGCCGTCCTGTTCGTGATGGCGATCGCCAGCATCGGCATCTACGGCATCGTGCTGGGCGGCTGGTCGTCCGGGTCGACGTACTCGCTCCTCGGCGGCCTGCGCTCGAGCGCCCAGATGATCTCCTACGAGGTCGCGATGGGCCTGGCGCTGGTCGCGGTCTTCCTGCACGCCGGCTCGATGTCGACGTCGGAGATCGTGGCGGCGCAGAACGGCGACGGTCAGTTCTGGTACGGCCTGATGCTGCTGCCGAGCTTCGTCATCTACGTGATCTCGATGATCGGCGAGACCAACCGCGCCCCCTTCGACCTCCCGGAGGCCGAGGGCGAGCTTGTCGGCGGCTTCCACACCGAGTACTCCTCGCTGAAGTTCGCATTGTTCTTCCTCGCCGAGTACATCAACATGGCGACGGTCTCCGCGCTCGCGACCACGCTCTTCCTGGGCGGCTGGCACGCACCGTGGCCGATCATCAACGTCTGGGAGGGCGCCGACTCCGGCTACTGGCCGCTGCTGTGGTTCTTCGGCAAGGTGCTGCTCTTCATCTTCTTCTTCATCTGGCTGCGTGGCAGCCTGCCCCGGCTGCGCTACGACCAGTTCATGGCGTTCGGCTGGAAGCGGCTGATCCCGATCTCGCTGGTCTGGATCGTCGCGGTGGCGACCATCCGGATGGCCCGCGAGGAGGGCGCGATCGACCGCGACGCGATCTTTGGCCGCACCGGCCTGATCGTCATCGGGGTCATCCTCGTCGCCCTGCTGCTGCTCAGCTTCGTGGGCGGTAGGGGCGAGGAGACCTCCGCCGCCGACGCGGTACCCGACGAGGACGCGTATGCCGGCGGGTTCCCCGTCCCGCCGATGCCCGAGGGCGGCGCGATCCGTGGCGCCGCCCGGCCGCTGGTCTTCGCGGCGCCCCCGCTGCCCCTTCGAGACGGCTCCTCCGTCGCCTCCTCAGGAACCAGGACGGCGGCAACCGCGGGTGGCGCCACCATGACCGACTCGACCACCACCGACGGGGCTGCGCCCACCGGGGAGGAGAGCTGATGGCCGACAGCACCCAGGCCAAGGGACCGAGCCTCAAGGAGCAGTTCTGGGACCCGATCGCCGGCTTCGGCGTGACCTTCCGGACCATGTTCCGCAAGGTCGTCACCGAGCAGTACCCCTTCGAGAAGATGCCGACCGCCCCGCGGTTCCACGGCCGGCACCAGCTCAACCGCTGGCCCGACGGCCTCGAGAAGTGCGTCGGCTGCGAGCTGTGCGCATGGGCCTGCCCGGCCGACGCGATCTACGTCGAGGGGGCATCGAACACCGATGACGACCGCTACAGCCCGGGGGAGCGCTACGGCCGCGTCTACCAGATCAACTACCTGCGCTGCATCCTCTGCGGCCTGTGCATCGAGGCCTGCCCGACCCGGGCGCTGACGATGACCAACGAGTACGAGCTCGCCGACAGCAACCGCGCCGACCTGATCTACACGAAGGAGGAGCTGCTCGCGCCGCTGCTCCCCGGCATGGAGGCGCCGCCACACCCGCTGCGCCTGGGCGAGGACGAGGGCGACTACTACCGCGGTGACTTCTCGCAGCAGCCCGCCGGGCGGTCCGGCAGCGGACAAGGAGCCGAGTCGTGACCTTCTGGATCCTCGCGCCGATCATGGTGGCGGCCGCCCTCGGCATCCTGTTCGTCCGCAAGGCCGTGCACGCGGCCCTGCTGCTCTCGGTGGTGATGATCAGCCTCGCGGTGCTGTACGCCGTGCTGGAGGCCCCGTTCCTCTTCGCGGTGCAGATCATCGTCTACACCGGTGCGATCTTGATGCTCTTCCTGTTCGTGCTGATGCTCGTCGGAGTCGACGCCTCCGACTCGGTGGTGGAGACGATCCGCGGTCAGCGCGTCCTCGCGATCCTCGGCGGGCTCGCACTCGGCGTACTGCTCGTCGTGACGCTCAGCCAGATCGGCCTCGGGGCCGCCGTCGGCCTGGAGCAGGCCAACGAGGGCGGCAACGTCCAGGCACTGGCCAACATCCTCTTCTCCCGCTACGTCTTCGCCTTCGAGGTCACCTCGGCGCTGCTAATCACCGCTGCGGTCGGCGCGATGGTGCTCGCTCACCGCGAGCGCCTCACGCCCAGAGCCGGCCAGGCCGAGCACGCCAGACAGCGGATGAAGGCCTACGCCGAGCGCGGCGAGCACCTCGGACCGCTGCCGTCCCCGGGCGTCTTCGCCCGGCACAACGCGGTCGACACGGCCGCGCTGCTGCCCGACGGCACGCCCGCCGAGTCGTCGGTCTCCCGGGTCCTGGCCGCCCGCGGCACGGTCCGCTCCGCACCGGCCCTCGCCAGCGACATCGTCGCGGTCAAGCGCCAGCTCGGCATCGACGAAGCCGAGGACGGCCCGACCTACGAGGGGGGCCGGAAGTGACCGAGTACATCGTGCTCTCGGCGATCCTGTTCACGATCGGCAGCGTCGGCGTCCTCACCCGACGCAACGCGATCGTGGTGTTCATGTGCGTCGAGCTGATGCTCAACGCCTGCAACCTGGCGCTGGTGGCGTTCGCCAGGCAGCACGGCAACCTCGACGGACAGGTCGCCGCCTTCTTCGTGATGGTGGTTGCCGCTGCCGAGGTCGTGATCGGCCTGGCCATCATCATGACCATCTTCCGGACCCGGCGCTCGGCCTCGGTCGACGACGCGAGCCTGCTGAAGTACTGAGGTAGACGAGATGTCCTTGCAGTCAGTGACGATCCTCGCCTCCGAGGGTGGTGCCGTCGTACCGGTGATCCATCCGGCGGAGGCCGACGGCGTCTTCTCCCTCCTGTGGCTGGTCATCGCCCTGCCTCTGCTCGGCGCAGTGATCCTGCTGCTGCTCGCGCCGATGGCCCGCGGTGCCCTCGACCGGGCCGGCCCCCTGATCGGCACCGCCATGTCGGCGGCGTCCTTCGCGGTCAGCCTCGTGCTGTTCATCGCGCTGATCGGACGCGACGAGGGCGCCCGTCAGGTCGGCCAGCATCTGTACACCTGGTTCGACACCGGCTCGCTCACCGTCGGCATGGATCTGCTCTACGACCCGCTGTCGGCACTGTTCCTGCTGCTCATCACCGGCGTCGGCTCCCTCATCCACGTCTACTCCATCGGCTACATGGAGCACGACCCGCGGCGCCGGCGGTTCTTCGGCTACCTCAACCTGTTCGTGGCGGCCATGCTGATGCTGGTGCTCGCCGAGAACTACTTCGGCCTGTTCCTCGGCTGGGAGGGCGTGGGTCTCGCCTCCTACCTGCTGATCGGCTTCTGGCAGTACAAGGACTCCGCCGCCAAGGCCGCCAAGAAGGCGTTCGTGCTCAACCGGGTCGGTGACATGGGCCTGTCCTTGGCGATCGCGCTGATGTTCGTCACCTTCGGCACCACGTCGTTCACGGTGCTCTCGGTGGCCTCGGAGCAGGCGTCGGAGCGGACACTCACCGCGATCGGCCTGCTGCTGCTCCTCGGCGCCTGCGGCAAGTCGGCACAGGTGCCGCTGCAGGCCTGGCTGCTCGACGCGATGGAGGGCCCGACACCGGTGTCGGCGCTCATCCACGCCGCGACCATGGTCACCGCCGGCGTCTACCTCATCATCCGCTCCAACTTCATCTTCGAGCACGCGCCCGACGCCCAGACCGTCGTGGTCATCGTGGCAACGGTGACGCTGCTCTGGGGTGCGGTCCTCGGCTGCGCCAAGGACGACATCAAGAAGGCGCTCGCCGGGTCGACGATGAGCCAGATCGGCTACATGATGCTCGCGGCGGGCCTCGGCGTCGCGGGTTACGCCTTCGCCATCTTCCACCTGCTGACCCACGGCTTCTTCAAGGCCAACATGTTCCTCGGCGCCGGCTCGGTCATGCACGGCATGGACGACGACGTCGACATGCGCCACTACGGCGGCCTGCGCAACTACATGAAGGTCACCTTCCTGACCTTCTCGATGGGCTACCTCGCGATCATCGGCTTCCCGCTCTTCTCGGGCTTCTGGTCCAAGGACAAGATCATCGAGACCGCGCTTGCCGAGAACTGGATCGTCGGGCTCTGTGCCCTGCTCGGCGCCGGCATCACCGGCTTCTACATGACCCGGCTGATGCTGATGACGTTCTTCGGCAAGAAGCGCTGGGCGGACGGAGTCCATCCGCACGAGTCGCCGTCGGTGATGACCACCCCGCTGGTGGTGCTCGCAGCCCTGTCCGTGCTCGGCGGGGTGCTGCTCGCCGGCAACTGGATCGTCGACTTCCTGGCACCGGTCGTGGGCGAGGCGCCACACCACGAGCCGCCGCTGGCGCCCATCGTCGTCACGATTCTCGCCGTGCTGGTCGTCGCGGCGGGTGTCGCGGTCGCCTGGCTGCTCGTGGGCAAGCGCGAGATCCCGCGGGTGGCACCGGCCGAGGTCTCGCTCGTGACCAGAGCGGCGCGGGCCGACCTCTACGGTGACGCCATCAACGACGCCCTGGTGGGTGCGCCCGGCAAGGCCCTCTCCTCCGGGCTCGCGACCTTCGACCGAGCGGGCGTCGACGGTGCCGTCGAGGGCGGCGCGAGCCTCGTCGGCGGTCTCTCAGGGCTGCTGCGGCTCGCCCAGAACGGCTACGTCCGCAGCTACGCCGTCTCCGTCCTCGGCGGTGCCCTCCTGATCGCCCTCGCGCTGCTGGTGGTGAACTTCTCATGACCGACTTCCCCTGGCTGACGCTGCTGATCGTCGTCCCGCTCGCCGGAGCGGTGGTCGCCGCCTTCACGCCCGACCCGAAGGCCGTGCGGACCATCGGGCTCGGGTTCTCCGGCATCGCCCTGCTGGTCGCCGTGGTCGCGCTGACCCAGTTCAACACCGGCGACGGGATGCAGTTGACCGAGGAGGTCACCTGGATCGGCCCGCTCGGTGTGCACTTCGCTCTCGGTCTCGACGGGCTGGGTGCGCTGATGGTGCTGCTGACCGTGCTGCTCGTGCCGGTCGTGCTGCTGTCCGCGGGCTCCGAGGTCGTCGACAACGCCAAGGCGTTCGTCGGCTGGACGCTCGCGATGGAGGCGATGAGCCTGGCGGTCTTCACCGCCACCGACGTCTTCCTCTTCTACGTCGTGTTCGAGGCCACGCTGATCCCGGCGTACTTCATGATCGGCGGCTTCGGGCGCGAGGGCCGGTCGCGGGCGGCGCTGAAGTTCCTGATCTACCAGCTCGCCGGCGGCCTGATCATGCTGGCCTCCGTCATCGGCCTCTACGTCGTGTCCGCCGACTCCGGCACGCCGTCGTACCTGCTGAGCGACCTCGCCGCGCTCGACATCGACCCGACCGTCGAGAAGTGGCTCTTCCTCGGCTTCTTCGTCGCGTTCGCCATCAAGGCGCCGATGTTCCCGGTGCACACCTGGCTGGCCGATACCACCGAGAAGACCCTGCCGGGCGTGAGCGTCCTGCTGGTCTGCATCCTCGACAAGATCGGCACCTTCGGCATGCTGCGCTTCTGCCTCGGGATCTTCCCCGATGCCTCGCAGTGGGCTACGCCGGTGGTAGTGATCCTGGCCCTGATCTCGATCATCTACGGCGCGCTGGTGGCGATCGGCCAGGACGACATCCTCCGGCTGATCGGTCTGACGTCGCTGAGCCACTTCGGCTTCATCGTGCTCGGCATCTTCGTCTTCAACGCCAACGGCGGCAGCGGCTCGATCCTCTACATGGTCAACCACGGCCTCGGCACCGCCGCGCTCTTCCTCATCGCGGGCTACCTCATCAAACGCACCGGGACCCAGAAGATCAGCGAGATCAGCGGGGTCGAGAAGGCCGCGCCCGTGCTCGCGGGCCTCCTGCTCGTCGCCGGCCTGGCGGCCTGCGGCCTACCGGGTCTGGCGCCCTTCGTCTCCGAGGCGCTGGTCATCATCAGCGCGTTCGACCATGCGTGGTGGGCCGGCAGCGTGGCGGTGGTCGCCATCGTGCTCGCGGCGATCTACGTGCTCTGGATGTACCAGCGCACGATGACCGGCCCGGCGCCTGCCGATGTCAAGGACCTGACCCGCCTCGAGGTCGGCGCGGTCGCACCGTTGCTGGCCCTGCTGGTGGTCTTCGGCTTCTACCCGATGCCACTGCTCGAGGTCATCAACCCGTACGTCGACGCCACCCTGTCGCATGTCGGCGTCACCGAGCCAGGGCCGACGGTCCTGACCGGCCCCGGCTCAACGGAGGAGGGGACTCACGAATGAACGAGTTCGTAAAGCCCACCATCGAGTACCTCGAGCTGTCCCCTCTGCTCGTGGTCTTCGGCGTCGCGTGCCTGGGCGTGCTGATCGAGGCCTTCGCGCCGCGCCGCGCGCGCTACCTGCTGCAGAGCGTCGTGGCCTTCGTCGGTCTCGCCGCCGCGCTCGGGCTCACCGTCGTCGTCGCCACCGGTCTCGACGACCACGTGGTCGACGGCGAGTCGGTCGCCCGCGGCCTGATCGGCGCGATGGGCACCATCGCCGTCGACGGCCCGACGGTCTTCATCTGGGGGCTGGTGCTGATCCTGGCGCTCCTGGGCGTGCTGCTCTTCGCCGAGCGTCAGCTCGAGGGCGGGGTCTCCGCGTTCTCCGGCCAGGCGGCCGCGCTGCCCGGGACCGATGCGGAGCGACAGGCGTCCGCGCGCGGGCTCGACCACACCGAGGTCTACCCGCTGCTGTTGTTCTCGGTCGGCGGCATGCTGCTGTTCCCCGCGGCCAACGACCTGCTGACCCTGTTCGTCGCCCTCGAGGTGCTCTCGCTGCCGCTCTACCTGCTCAGCGGGCTGGCCCGTCGCCGGAGGCTGCTGTCCCAGGAGGCCGCGCTCAAGTACTTCCTCCTCGGTGCCTTCTCCTCCGGCTTCTTCCTGTACGGCGTCGCGCTGACCTACGGATACGCCGGCTCGATGGACTTCGCCGCGATCGGCGAGGCCGTCCGCAACGACGTGGGCAACCAGGCGCTGCTCATGGTCGGCATCGCGATGCTGGCGGTCGGCCTGCTCTTCAAGGTCGGCGCCGCGCCGTTCCAGGCGTGGACGCCCGACGTGTACCAGGGCGCGCCGACGCCGGTCACCGCGTTCATGTCGGCCGCGACCAAGGTCGCCGCCTTCGGTGCGATCCTGCGGCTCTTCTACGTCGCCTTCGGCGCCGAGCGCTGGACCTGGCAGCCGATGCTGTGGGTGATCGCGGTGCTGTCGATGGTCGTCGGCGCGGTGCTCGCGCTGAGCCAGTCCGACGTCAAGCGGCTGCTGGCCTACTCGTCGGTGGCGCACACCGGCTTCATCCTCACCGGCGTCCTCGGCCTCCAGGCGAGCGGCGACCTGGTGAGCGGCGAGATCACCTCTCTCCAGGCGGTGCTCTTCTACCTGGTCACCTACGCCTTCGCCACCCTCGGGGCCTTCGCCCTCGTCGCGATGGTGCGCGACGCCGGTGGCGAGGTCACCTCCCTCGACCGGTGGGCCGGTCTCGGCAAGGAGTCGCCGGTCCTCGCGGGGGTCTTCGCGCTCTTCCTGCTGGCGATGGCCGGCATCCCGCTCACCTCCGGGTTCATCGGCAAGTGGGCGGTCTTCGCCGCGGCACTCGCGGCCGGCGCCTGGCCGGTCGTGGTGATCGCGGTGCTGATCAGCCTCGTCACGGCGGTCTTCTACGTTCGGGTCATCAAGATCATGTACTTCACCGAGCGGCCCGAGGGGACCGAGGCGTTGGCGGTCACCTACCCCTCCGTGCTCACCGCCGGCACGGTCGCCGCGTGCGCCGTGCTCACGGTGGTCCTCGGCGTGCTGCCCGGTCCGGTGCTCGACCTGGCCGCGCGGGCAGGTGAGTTCATCCGGTGACCGACCCCGGTGACCAGGGGCTCGCCCTGCCCGTGGGTGACCCCGAGCTCGCGAGAAGGCTGACCGACCGGATGGCCCAGGTCGAGGTCGCTCTCGGCGAGCACGTCCGCAGCAGGACGCCGTACATCACCGAGGCGGCCTCGCACCTCTACTCCGCCGGCGGCAAGCGCTTCCGGCCCCTCCTCGTGCTGCTCACTTCGGAGCTCGGGGACGATCCCGACGCGCCGCAGGTGGTCGACGCGGCCTGCGTGGTGGAGCTGACCCACATGGGCTCGCTCTACCACGACGACGTGATGGACGAGGCCGAGCTGCGGCGGGGAGCCGACTCCGCCAACGCACGGTGGGACAACCTGGTCGCGATCCTCACCGGCGACTTCCTCTTCGCCAAGTCGTCGGAGCTCACCGCCCGCCTCGGGCCGGAGGCCGTGCTCATCCAGGCGCAGACCTTCGCCCGGCTGGTCGAGGGCCAGATCATGGAGACCGTGAAGCCCGGTCCGGGCGACGACGCGCTCGCGCACTATCTCGACGTCGTCGACGGCAAGACCGGTGTCCTGCTCGCCACCTCGGCCCGCTACGGCGCCCTCTTCGGCGGTGCCTCACCGGAGGTGCAGGCGGCGGTCATGGCGTACGGCGATGTCGTCGGCGCGGCCTTCCAGCTCAGCGACGACATCCTCGATGTCGCCTCCGACTCGGACGAGTCCGGCAAGACCCCCGGCACCGACCTGCGGGAGGGGGTGCCGACCCTGCCGTCCCTGATGGCGCTGGCCTCCGGCGACCCCGCCGACGCCCGCCTCCACCAGCTGCTCGCCGGCCCGATCATCGACGACGCCGAGCATGCCGAGGCGCTGGCGCTCCTCCGCGCCCACCCGGCCCTCGACCAGGCTCGCGCCTACGTGCTGGCCCGCACCGCCGAGGCCAAGAAGCACCTCCAGGCACTCCCCGAAGGCCCCGTCCGCGCCGCCCTCGACGCCTTCGCCGACGTCGTCGCGACGCGTACGGCCTGAGTCCCGCGAGGACTCACCCCAGACTCCCATGTGGTTTGAGTCCTCCGCGGACTCAAGTGTGATCTCACCCAGGCCGAGACCGCTGCCACCTGAGTCGCCGCAGGACTCAACTCACCTCGCACTGGACCCGGCGGCAGGCGGATCCGTTGGCTCGACGAGCTGGGCGGCGCCGCATCTTTGCGGCGTGCTCGCGCCGACACGATCGGCGTGGTCGTTACCAATCCCGCGAACCCGTTCTTCGGGGAGCTTCTCACCGCGCTGATCAACACCTTCGGCGAGGTCGACCACACTTGCCTGGTCGCACGGGATCGAGTCCGCCGCCTACCTCGGTGGCCCGGCAACGGTGCTCTCACGTCGCGACCGGATCCAGGGTGCACGGGAGACGTACGCTCGGCACGATCTCGATCCGCACACGCTCATCGACGTGCCCTCCGAGACCAGCGGTCTGGGCGGTTAGCGAGCGGCAGAGGAGCTCATGGCACGGGGCCCCTTGCCCGACGGGATCCTCTGTCACAGCGACAACGTGGCATTCGGTGTCTACCGAGCCCTCCGCATCCACGGGCGGCATCGCGACGTTCGAGTGATCGGGTACGACGACATCGCTACCGCCGCGCTCTGGGAGCCGCCGCTCACCACGGTCGCCACTCACAGCTTCGAGCTCGGCGAGATCGCTGCGCAGACGCTGCTCAGGCAGATCAACGAACCGGGGGAACCGCTGTAGATCCTAACCGACCCGACGCTCGTGGTGCGGGAGTCCTGTGGCTGCCCTCCTCCTGCAACGTGACGTTGAGTCCCCACGAGACTCAGCTCAGAGCGCGCACGCCTCGGCCGCGAGCCCGAGCTGGCGCCGCCGGTGGTGGCGCAGCGCCTCGTAGGTGAACAGCGCCAGGGCCGCCCAGACGAGCACGAACCCGATCCAGCGCCCGGCGGGCATCGCCTCGTGGAACCACAGGACTCCCAGCAGGAACTGGAGGACCGGCGCCAGGTACTGCAGGAGACCCAGCGTCACCATGGGGATGCGTACGGCGGCCGCGCCGAAGCACAGCAGCGGGATCGCGGTGACCAGGCCGGTGGACATCAGGAGCAGGGCATGACCCACCCCGTGGGCACCGAAGTCGGCGGAGCCGCGGGCGGTCAGCACCGCGAGGTACGCCGCGGCTAGGGGTGCCAGCAACAGGGTCTCGAAGGCGAGCGACTCGACCGCCTCCACGGAGGCGAGCTTCTTGAGCAGGCCGTAGGTGCCGAAGGAGCAGGCCAGCGTCAGCGCCACCCAGGGCGGCCGACCGTAGTCGACGGTCAGGACGGCGACGGCGAGAGCCGCGACGGCGAGCGCGGCCCACTGCAGCCGGCGCATCCGCTCCCCGAGCACGAAGACTCCCATCAGCACGGTGACGAGCGGATTGATGAAGTAGCCGAGGCTGGTCTCGACGACCCTGCCATTGTTGACTCCCCAGATGTAGGTCACCCAGTTGACCGTGATGACGGCGGCGGCGGCGCTCAGCAGAAGCAGCCGGTGGCGGTCGCGGAAGAGGGCCTTGAGCTGCCCGAACCGGCCGAACAGCGGGACCAGCAGTGCCATGGTCGCGCAGGACCACAGCACCCTGTGAGCCAGGATCTCGACCGCGCTGGCCGGCTCGAGCAGCGGCCAGTACAGCGGGAAGGCCCCCCACATCGTGTACGCCGAGGCGCCGAACAGCAGGCCGTTGCCCGCCCAGGACCGGCTCGTGGAGACGTCCCCGGTGAGGGACGGTCGGTCGGCGGGGGAGCCGTCGGTCACACCACCGTCCAGGTGTCGGCGCCGTTGACGAGCGAGACCAGCCGCTCCTCTCGGGTGTCGCCGGTCTCGGCCTCCGCGGTCACGAGCTGCTCGCGGGCCTGGTCGTCGTACGTCGGACGCTCGACCTGGCGGAAGATGCCGATCGGGGAGGTGTTGAGGTAGCCGGAGTCGGTGAGGCGGGAGATCGCGAACGCGACGGTCGGGTCGGGGTTGTGCGCATCGTGGACGAGCACGGCCTCCGGCCCGACGTCGACGACCAGCGCGACCTTGACGCCGCCGGTCGCGCGGTCGCGGATCAGCCCCTTGACCCCCAGGCCGTCCTCGCCGGTGGCGCCGAATCGGATCGGCTCGCCGTGCACGAGCGGGATGATCGCGTCTGCCTTGGTCTCGTGCGACTTGAGGGCGTCGAACGCGCCGTCGTTGAAGATCGGGCAGTTCTGGTAGATCTCGACGAACGACGTACCGCGGTGCGCGGCGGCCGCGGACAGGACGGCGGTGAGGTGCTTGCGGTCGGAGTCGATGGTGCGGGCCACGAAGGTGCCCTCGGCGCCCAACGCGAGCGAGACCGGGTTGAAGGGGTGGTCGAGCGAGCCCATCGGCGTGGACTTGGTGACCTTTCCCTCCTCCGACGTGGGGGAGTACTGACCCTTCGTCAGGCCGTAGATGCGGTTGTTGAACAGCAGGATCGTCATGTTGACGTTTCGGCGCAGCGCGTGGATCAGGTGGTTGCCGCCGATGGACAACGCATCGCCGTCACCGGTGACGACCCACACCGACAGGTCTTCGCGCGCGGTCGCGATGCCGGTCGCGATCGCGGGCGCGCGGCCGTGGATCGAGTGCATGCCGTAGGTGTCGAGGTAGTAGGGGAACCGCGACGAGCAGCCGATGCCCGAGATGAACACGATGTTCTCGCGGCGCAGCCCGAGCTGGGGAAGGAAGCCCTGCACGGCCTTGAGGACGGCGTAGTCGCCGCACCCGGGGCACCAGCGGACCTCCTGGTCGGAGGTGTACTCCTTCGCGGTCTGCGGGCCGCCGGCCGCCGGGACCGAGTCGACCCCCGACCGCAGGCCGGGCAGGCCCAGATCCGCCTGGCCGTTGTCGGCACCCTGGTCGATGCTCATCTACAGGGTCTCCTTCTGGGTCGCGAGGCCGTAGACGCCGAGGTCGACCTCGATGTCCTCGGCGGCTGCGACGAGGTCGGCGATGGCGTGCGCCAGCTCGGTCGCCTTCAGCGGCAGGCCACGGACATGGTTGTAGCCGATGGCGTCGACCAGGTAGCGCGCTCGGAGCAGCATCGACAGCTGACCGAGGTTCATCTCGGGGACGAGCACCTTGTCGTACGCCGCCAGCACCTCGCCGAGATTGCTGGGGAACGGGTTGAGGTGCCGCAGGTGTGCCTGCGCGACCTGGTAGCCGGCCTTGCGCACCCGTCGTACTCCGGCGCCGATCGGTCCGTACGTCGAGCCCCACCCGAGCACCAGGACCTTGGCGCCCCGCCCATCCTCGGCACCGGGGTCGTCGACCTTCAACGGCGGGATGGAGTCGGCGATGCGGTCGACCTTGGCCTGACGGGTGCGGACCATGAAGTCGTGGTTGGCCGGGTCGTAGGAGATGTTGCCGCTGCCCCCGTTGATGCCCTCCTTCTCCAGGCCGCCGATTCGATGTTCCAAGCCGGCGGTACCGGGGATCGCCCAGGGCCGGGCGAGGGTCTCGTTGTCGCGGAGGTAGGGCCAGAACTCCTTGGGTCTCGACTCGGCGCTCGTCCCTCGCGCCGGCTCCACCACCGAGGGTTCGTGGTTGGGCTCGGTCGCGAACGCCGGGTCGATCGTGGGCAGCTCGGCCGGCTCGGGGATGCGCCAGGGCTCGGAGCCGTTGGCGAGGTAGCCGTCGGAGAGCAGAATCACCGGCGTGCGGTAGGTGACCGCGATGCGGGCGGCCTCCAGCGCCGCATGGAAGCAGTCGCCGGGGGACTGGGGCGCGACGATCGGCACGGGTGCCTCACCGTTGCGGCCGAACATCGCCTGGAGCAGGTCGGCCTGCTCGGTCTTGGTCGGCAGCCCGGTCGAGGGGCCGCCGCGCTGGACGTCGATGACCAGCAGCGGGAGCTCGGTCATCACGGCCAGGGCGACCGACTCCGACTTGAGGGCGATGCCCGGGCCGGAGGTGGTGGTGATCCCCAGGCTGCCGGCGAAGGACGCACCGATGGCGGCGCCGATACCGGCGATCTCGTCCTCGGCCTGGAAGGTGGTGACGCCGAAGGACTTGTGCTTGCTCAGCTCGTGCAGGATGTCGGAGGCCGGGGTGATCGGGTAGGAGCCCAGGAACACCGGAAGGCCCGAGCGGACGCCGGCCGCCACCAGCCCGTAGGCGAGCGCGAGGTTGCCGGAGATGTTGCGGTAGGTGCCCGCGGGCAGGACCGCCGGCTTGACCTCGTACTGGACGACGAAGGTCTCGGTCGTCTCGCCGAAGTTCCAGCCGGTCTTGAAGGCGGTGATGTTGGCATCGCGGATGCCGGGCACCTTCGCGAACCTTCTCGCCAGGAAGGACAGCGTCGCCTCCGTGGGGCGGCCGTAGAGCCAGGAGAGCAGGCCGAGCGCGAACATGTTCTTTGCGCGCGCGGCGTCCTTGCGCGTGAGCCCGAACTGCTTGACCGCCTCGATCGTCATGCCGCTGAGGTCGAGCGCGTGCACGTCGTACTCGAGAAGCGAGCCGTCGTCGAGCGGGCTGACCTCATAGCCGGCCTTGGTGAGGTTGCGCGCGGTGAAGTCGTGGGTGTCGACGATGATGGTGGCGCCTTGGTGCAGGTCGCCGACATTCGCCTTGAGCGCCGCGGGATTCATCGCCACGAGCACGTCGGGGGTGTCACCCGCGGTCAGGATGTCGTGGTCGGCGAAGTGCACCTGGTACGACGAGACTCCGGGCAGCGTGCCGGCGGGCGCCCGGATCTCCGCTGGGAAGTTGGGCAGCGTCACGAGATCGTTGCCGAAGATCGCGGACTCCTGGGTGAACCGGTCGCCGGTCAGCTGCATGCCGTCGCCGGAGTCACCGGCGAACCTGATGATCACGCGGTCGAGTTGTCGGACCTGCTTGCTCACGCTGGGCTGTCCCTCGCCTCTCTGATGGGCCGGCCTGATCGGCCGGTCCGATCTTCTGCCTGTTCTGCCTGGTCGACTCCGACCCTCCAGTCTAGTCCGCAGCCGCGCTCGACCCCGATTCGGTCAACCGCTGGGATGCGGCCGGGCGAGGAGGCTGCCGCGTCGCGTGGTGCGCCCGGACGTGGCCTGAGTCGTGGCGGGACTCACACGGAATCCGGCGGCGCCACGCCGTGAGACGTTTTGCAGTACCTCACTTAAGTCACGTAATCTTCTAGGAGTAATCAGTATCAATCACTTAGGACCTGGGCGACTCTCTCGGCGGTCCCGACCCAGCACGTTTGGAAGGACCCTCCTGTGCACACCAAGACTCTGACCCCGGCCGGCCGATCTCGCGGACGCCGCAGGGGCGCCGGCCTGGTGGCGGGCCTGCTCGTCACCGCGCTCGGCCTCTCGGCCTGCTCGGTCGCCGGCGGCGCGGACAGCGACGAGAAGCAGGTGAGTGTCGTCGCCTTCTCCGTCCTCGAAGCGGCCAACGAGCCGGTCTTCGACGACTTCCGAGCCACCGAGGAGGGCGCCGGCGTCGGCTTCAAGACGTCGTACGGCGCCTCGGGTGACCAGTCGCGCGCCGTCGAGGGCGGCCTCGATGCCGACTACGTGCACTTCTCGCTGGAGACCGACGTGACCCGCCTCGTCGACGCCGGGCTGGTGGCCGACGACTGGAAGAGCGGTCCGACCAAGGGCATCGTGACCTCCTCGATCGTGGTGTTCGTGGTTCGCAAGGGCAACCCCGACAACCTCAAGACCTGGGACGACCTGGTGAAGCCGGGCGTCGAGGTGATCACGCCCAACCCCGGCTCCTCGGGCTCCGCGCGCTGGAACATCCTGGCCGGCTACGGCCACACCCTCGCCGAGGGCGGCAGCGAGAAGGAGGCGACGACGTTCACGAAGAAGCTGCTCCAGAACACCATCGCGCTGCCGAGCAGCGGTCGCGAGGCCACCACGGCCTTCACCTCGGGGAACGGCGACGTGCTGCTGTCCTACGAGAACGAGGCCATCCTGGCAAGGCAGAACGGTGAGGACGTCGACTACGTCATCCCGCCGCAGACCCTGCTCATCGAGAACCCCGGCGCCGTGCTGGAGAAGGCGGACCCGACGGCCACCGACTTCCTCGACTTCCTGCTGACCCCGCAGGCCCAGGCCGACTACGCGAAGAGCGGCTTCAGGCCGGTCGTCGACGGCGTCGAGCTGCCCGAGATCGAGGGCGCCAACGACCCCGCAGAGCCCTTCCCGACTCCGGAGACCCTGCTCACCATCGACGGGGACTTCGGCGGCTGGGCCGAAGCGGCCGAGAAGTTCTTCGCCGACGGCGAGGACGGCGAGCCGCTGGGCCTGATCCCGCAGCTCCAGTCCGACACCGGGAAGCTCGGCGAGGAGTGACTCCCCGATGAGTACGGCGCCTGTCAGGGCGGTTCCTCCACCACCCCCGCTGAATGGGGACACAGACTCCAGCGCCCGGCCGGCCTTCGCCCTCCGGCCGGGCGCCGGATCACGCCGTACGACCCCGCGGTCGACCCTCACCCGCGGGTCGGGCCTGGCGCTCGGCGTCGCGATGACCTGGTTCAGCCTGCTCGTGCTCATCCCGCTGGCCGCCGTCGTCGTCACCGCGACGTCCGACGGCTTCGGGGCGTACGCCGACGCGCTGCGCAACCCGCAGACGTTGGCCGCGATCCGGCTCACGGTCGGCCAGGCGGCGCTCGTGACGATCATCAACGTCGTCGTCGGCACCGTGATCGCCTGGGTCCTGGTGCGTGACGACTTCCCCGGCAAGCGGCTGCTCGACGTCGTCATCGACATCCCGTTCGCACTGCCCACGATCGTCGCCGGCCTGGTGCTGCTCGGCCTCTACGGCAAGGGCGGCTCGCTCGGTCTCGACTGGGCCAACACCCGGATGGCGGTCTTCTTGGCTCTCGCCTTCGTCACGCTGCCGTTCATCGTCCGCACGGTGCAGCCAGTGCTCGAGGAGCTCGAGGTGGACGCCGAGGAGGCGGCCGCTTCCCTCGGGGCCAACCGGATCACGGTGTTCCGACGCATCGTGCTGCCGTCGCTCGCGCCCGCGATCGCCGCCGGCGCGGCGCTCTCCTTCGCCCGGGCCATCTCTGAGTACGGCTCACTGGTCCTGCTCTCGGGCAACCTGCCCTTCCACACCGAGGTGGTCTCGGTGCGTGTGCTGACCTTCGTCGAGAACGGCGCCCAGGCCCAGGCCGCCGCCCTCGCCTCGGTGATGCTGGCCGTCGCGCTCATCGTGATCGTGACCCTCGACATCGTCCAGCGAAGGGTGTCGCGGCGTGGCTAGCCAGCAAGGGCTCCAACCCACCACGCCGGTCAAGTGGTCGCTGCGCGGCATCGCTGTCACCTATGTCGTCCTGCTCGTCGCCTGGCCGGTCGCCCTCATCGTCAAGCACACCTTCGCCGACGGGCTGGGCACGATCAGCGAGGCCTTCGCCGACCCCTCGGTCCAGCGCGCGCTGATGCTGACCCTGTACGTCGCGGGTGCCGCCGTCGTGATCAACCTGGTCTTCGGCGTCACGATCTCGCTGCTGCTCGTGCGCTACGAGTTCCCGGGCAAGCGCGTGCTATCGGCGCTGATCGACCTCCCGCTGTCGGTGTCGCCCGTCGTCGTCGGCCTGGCGCTGCTGCTGGTCTACAACGGCCGCACCGGCTGGTTCGGGCCCGGCCTGGAGTCCGCGGGCTTCCAGGTCATCTTCGACGCCCCCGGCATGATCATGGCGACCTGCTTCGTCGCGCTGCCGCTGGTGATCCGCGAGGTGGTGCCGGTGCTCCAGGAGGTCGGCGACGACCAGGAGCAGGCCGCCCGCTCACTGGGTGCCAACACCCGTCAGACGTTCTGGCGCATCACGCTGCCGACGATCAAGTGGGCGGTCGTGTACGGCGTCGTACTCTCGCTGGCCCGCTCGCTCGGTGAGTTCGGAGCGGTGAAGGTCGTCTCGGGCAATATCACCGACCAGACCCAGACCGCGACCCTCCTGGTGGAGCAGAAGTACCAGAACTTCGAGCAGTCCTCGGCGTACGCCGTGGCCTTCATCCTGGCCCTCGTCTCGGTGGTCTGCATCGTCATCGTCTCGCTCTTGCGTCCCAACGAGCCCAACTAGCAATGGAGCCAGTGTCATGAGCATCGAAGTCACCGGAGTCAACAAGTCGTACGGCGACTTCGTCGCGCTCGACGACGTGAACGTCAGACTTCCGACCGGTCAGCTCACTGCCCTGCTCGGCCCCTCGGGCGGCGGGAAGTCCACCCTGCTCCGGATCATCGCCGGGCTCGAGCGCGCCGACACCGGCACGGTGGTCATCGAAGGCACCGACGCCACCAGGCTCCCGGCGCAGAAGCGCAACGTGGGTTTCGTCTTCCAGCACTACGCGGTCTTCAAACACCTCTCCGTGGCGCGCAATGTCGCCTTCGGCCTCGAGATCAGGAAACAGCCGAAGGCGCGGGTCGCGGAGAGAGTCGACGAGCTGCTCAAGCTCGTGCATCTCTCCCAGTTCGGTCACCGGCTGCCCTCGCAGCTCTCCGGCGGCCAGCGACAGCGGATGGCGCTGGCGCGCGCGCTCGCGGTGGAGCCGTCGGTGCTGCTCCTCGACGAGCCGTTCGGAGCGCTCGACGCGAAGGTCCGCAAGGAGCTGCGCGAATGGCTGCGCCGACTCCACGACGAGGTGCCGGTCACCACCGTGTTCGTGACCCATGACCAGGAGGAGGCGATGGAGGTCGCCGACGAGATCGTGGTCATCAACGAGGGTCGAGTCGAACAGGTCGGCTCACCAGACGACCTGTACGACGAGCCGGCGAACGACTTCGTGATGTCCTTCCTCGGCGAGGTCACCCAGCTCGGCGACCACAGCCTGCGCCCGCACGATGTCGACGTCAGCACGAGGCCCGTGCTCGCCGGCGGCATCGAGGGTCAGGTGGCGCGGCTGCTCCGGGTGGGCTTCGAGGTGCGGCTCACGGTCCTCACCGTGGAGGGCCAGCAGGTCTCGGTCACCCTCACCCATGCCCACGCCCGATCCCTCGACATCGTGGAGGGCGCCACCGTCTGGCTCACGCCGGCCGATGGTGCGCGCGTCGTACCGAGGATGGATCTCGCGGGTTGACCGCCGCCAGGTAGTGGTCCCCGCCGGGGGCACCCGAATGTCTCCGGCTGCCTCCTTCCACCGTCCCAGGGGTCGCCGACCCGGCGCTGGTGGCTGAGTCTCGCCAGGACTCAGAGTGCCAGCGGCACGCGTGTGGCCCTCGGGACAGCGTTGAGTCCGGGGCAGACTCAATGGCGGCCCCGGCCGGCTCAGCGGTAGTTGGTGAACTGGAGGGCGACGTCGTAGTCCTGTGCCTTGACCAGGGCGATGACGGTCTGGAGGTCGTCGCGCTTCTTCGACGACACGCGCAGCTCGTCGCCCTGGATCTGGGACTTGACGCCCTTGGGGCCCTCGTCGCGGATGAGCTTCGAGATCTTCTTGGCGTCCTCCGAGGAGATGCCCTCCTTGAGGGCGATGCCGATCTTGGACTCCTGGCCGGACTGGCGCGGCTCGGAGGCGTCGAGGATCTTGAGGCTCTGGTTGCGCTTGATCAGCTTCTGCTTGAACACGTCGAGGACGGCGGTCGCCCGGTCGTCGGCCGATGCCGAGATCTCGATCGCCTGCTCGCCCTTCCACTCGATGCGCGCGCCGGTGCCCTTGAAGTCGAAACGGGTGGCGATCTCGCGCGCGGTCTGCCCCAGCGCGTTGTCCACCTCCTGACGGTCCAGCTTGCTCACGATGTCGAACGACGAGTCGGCCATGTTCTTCAGTACCTCCGGCGGTCGTGGTTGGCTGTCCCCGATTTTCCGGGGTGGGGCATCCTCACGCTATCCTTTCCGACGCTTGGCAGGTTGCCCGAGTGGCCAAAGGGAGCTGACTGTAAATCAGCCGGCATTGCCTACGTAGGTTCGAATCCTGCACCTGCCACCCCCGTCCACGGACGAGACGGTCGGACCCACGGGTCCGGCCGTCGCTCATTCTCCGGGTGACCCCTACCCTGGTCGGACTATGACGACGACGCGCTGGGGGATTCTCGCAACAGGTCGGATCGCGCGCTCCTTCGCCGCCAACCTGCGGGAGGTGCCGGGCGCGGAGCTGGTCGCCTCGGGTTCGCGCAGCCGCGCGTCGGCCGAGGTGTTCGCCAAGGAGTGCGGTGGGCGAGCGCACGCGTCGTACGAGGACCTCGTCACCGACCCCGACATCGACATCGTGTACGTCGCGTCCCCGCACGCCCTGCACCTCGACCATGCCCGACTCGCCTTCGCCGCCGGCAAGCACGTCCTGTGCGAGAAGCCCCTGGCGATGGACGCTGCCGAGTCGGCCGCGATGATCTCGGCGGCCAGGGCGGCCGACCGGTTCCTGATGGAGGCCATGTGGATGGCCTGCCATCCGACCATCGTCCGGCTCCGCGACGACCTTCACTCGGGGCGGTTCGGCACGCCCCGGCAGATCCACGCGGACCTCGGCTTCGTCGTACCGCCCGATCCGGGCAGCCGGATGTGGGATCCCTCCCTCGGCGCGAGCACCCTGCTGGACATGGGGATCTACCCGCTCACCTTCGCGTACCTGATGCTCGGTCCGGCGCGACGGGTGACCGGCCGCTCAGTACTTGACGAGCGATCGGTGGACGTCGACGTGGCGGTCGTGGCGGAGTACGACGGCGCACTGGCTTCGCTCACGGCCTCGATGACGAGCCAGTCCTCACGGACGGCGTCGATCGCCACCGACGCGGGCCATATCGAGTTGGCGGCACCCTTCCACCACCCCGACAAGGTCATCTGGCATCCGATCGCCGGCGATCCGGAGCCGGTCGTCGGCGACGCGCCGCTGCTGGGCACCGGGCTCGGCAACGAGGCGCTGCATGTGCAGGAGTGCTTGGCGGCGGGTTTGTCGGAGAGCCCACTCGTGCCCTTCGCGCAGACACTCGAGATCGCCCGGCAGATGGGCGACCTGCGGGCTCAGTTCGCGAGCGGGCCGGACGACGCGGCACGACCTCCGTCGGGCGGTCCTCGGCGCGGGCGACGCGATGGCGCTCGTCGGGGCGGTGCTCGACCTCCGTGAGCCGTGCGGGATGACGACGTAGGGCATCTCCGGTCCATCCGGGAGCGGTCGAGTCGATGAAGCCGGACGCGCGGTTCGTGCATCCAGGGATCGGCGAGCGGGAGCGCGGTGTGTGACCGTGGAGCGTCCTCGCGGTCGCTGGTCCTTGAGTCCGTCCAGGACTCAGGGACCGCCTCCGAGGCGCGAGGCTGCCGCTCGAGGCTGAGTCCCGCCTGGACTCAGGTGCCTCTGCTCGACCCCTGCTCCAGGCGCCCGAGTTTCCACAGGCATCGCGGGACCCCGGGTTATCCACAGCGGCCGGACGGGTGTCGGTGGGGCGGTGTTCCTTGGTCAGGTACGCACGAGGCCGATGAGCAGAGGGGGTGGCCGATGCAGAAGGACCGCGGGACCGAGGAGCCGGCGCTCGGCGACTCGACAATGCCGGAGGGAGATCCGGTGTCGTCCGATGCAGAGGAATGGAAGGTGTCGGACTACATACGCCGGATCCGCAGGCGGCTCGGTGTGTCGCAGCGTGCGCTCGCCGCCCGTCTCAGGGTCTCGCAGTCGCGGGTCGCCAAGTGGGAGACCGGGCGCACGCGGCCGCGCGTCGAGGACCTCCAGTGCTTGGCCCGGATGGCGGGTCTGGAGTTGCGGCTGGTCACATCTGAGGGTCAAGCCGTTGAGCCGATGCGACCCGACGCAGCGCGAGACCGCGGCGGGCGCAGGTTCCCCGCGCACCTCGACGTCGACGCCACGGACACCTGGGCTGGTGCCGAGGTGTGGTGGCTTGCCCTCCGTCGGCAGGTGCACGAACGTGACAACCGCCCTCGCGGCCAGTACTTCACCGGCCTCATGGGGCTGATCCGCCGAAGCCTCCTCGGCTTCCCCGCCGATCATCCGACGCAGGCCGCGCTCCAGGCGATGGTCGACGCACACACGGCCGGCGACTTCGAGAGATGGCGCGAGCTGCGGCTCTACGGCCTCGACCCGCCGGAGGGATCGGTTCCGATCGCCAGCTGAGCGAGCTACTGGATCGAGCGGCCCTCGAGCGTGTCGTGGAAGGCAGTGTCGTTGCGGGACGGCTCGATGCGGCCGATCACCTCACCGAGGGCGATCCGCCCACCGGTCCCACCTGGAGCGGCGTACCGGAGCGTCACGACATCGCCGTCCTCGAGGAACGCGCGCTTCGCACCATCGCCAATCTCGAACGGTTTGGTGCCGTTCCACGCGAGCTCGAGGAACGAGCCCCGCTCGTCGTGCGAGCGACCGCTGATCGTGCCCGATGCGTAGAGATCGCCGGTGCGGACGGACGCTCCGTTGACGGTCATGTGCGCCAGCATTTGCGCGGGCGACCAGTACATCGATGCGTACGGCGGCCGCGACACGACCGTCCCGTTGACGTCCACCTCGACATCTATGTCCAGGCCTCTCGTCTCGCCTGGGGCGAGATAGGAGAGTGGAGTCGGGTCCTGGCGGGGCAGATCCACCCATGCCGCGGACAGTGCCTGGAGAGGCGTCACCCACGCGGAGATCGAGGTCGCGAACGACTTGCCGAGGAACGGGCCCAGGGGCACGTACTCCCAGGCCTGCAGGTCACGAGCCGACCAGTCGTTGACGCCCACCACGCCGAAGACGTGGTCGGCGAAGCCGCGGGCGGACAGCGGCTCGCCCAGGTTGGACGGGGCGCCGACGACGAACCCGAGCTCCGCCTCCATGTCGAGCTTGAGGCACTCGCCGTACGTCGGCAGCTCGTCCGTCGGCGCCTTCCGCTGGCCCCGCGGCCGGGTGATCGGCGTACCCGACACGATGATCGTGCCCGACCGACCGTGATAGCCGATGGGAAGGTGCTTCCAGTTCGGCGTGAGCGGCTCCGAGCCCGGCCGGAAGATCTGGCCGACGTTGCTCGCATGGCTCTCCGAGGCATAGAAGTCGACGTAGTCCCCGACAGCGAACGGCAGCGACAGGGCGACCTCCGTCAGCGGGACCAGATGCGGCGCGACCTTGGCCTGCTCAGGAGCGTCGGCGCTCAGCAGCGAGATCAGCCGTGCGCGGGTCGACTCCCACACTGTGCGTCCGGCCGCAAGGAACGGGTTCAGTGTGTCCTGCGCGAACAGGCCTGAGTCCGCAGGGGACTCACAATCCTTGGCTGAGTCGACCCCGGACTCAACCGCCGACCCTGAGTCGCCCCCGGACTCAACCGCTAGCAGCCCGGCGCCCGCGACCCCCGCGAGGTCGAGGACGCACTCGCCTATCCGCACGCCCACGGCGGGCGCGCTACCCGCGCGGGTGAAGATGCCGTAGGGCAGGTTGTCGATGCCGAAGAGCGAGTCGTCTGTGCCGACGACCCAGGAACGCGAGTCGGGTGGGCCGGACGATGTGGACATTCAGGGCTTCTCCATCGGTGCGTCTCGGTCAGGTTCTCGGGAGCAGGGACAACGCGATCAGGTCGTCGCGAGGCTCGGCGATCGAACAGGTGCCGAACGAGGTGAACCACCGGCGCGCCGTCGCCAGCCTCGACGCGTGACCGCGAGCGTCCTCCGCGAGCACCTCCGGATCGAGTTCGGCGAGCACGCCCTCGACCGACCCTCGACCGGCGCCGTCCCAGGCGGCGAGTGTCGCGAGCAGGACGTTGAGGAAGCCGTGATGCCACCAACGGCCCTCCGGGTCCACGTGCCGGACGGCGTTGTGCAACCCGGCGGTGCACTTGAAGGGCGTCTCCCGGTCGAGCGCTCCGTCGATCCACGACGCGAGAGTCTCGGGGGTCGGGAAGAGCATGGAGTCGAGTCCACCGGTGCGGAACTTCAGCCGCAGCTCGGCCGCCGCCACCTCGTCGGCCGCGGACAGCCAGGCGTGGGGAGTCGCACCGCCCGGGATCTCGACGTAGGCGGGCACCTCGCCGTCCCCCGAAGTGTCGGACAGGAGCCCCTCGTCCCGGGCGGCATCGAGTGCGGCGACCACTCGTCGGGCGTTGCCGGGCAGGTCGTCGAGGTCGCGCAGCGCGATCTCCACACCGGCGATGCGGTGGCCGCGACGCTGCGCCAGGCGGAGGGCGCCCGCGACGGCCCCCGCCCCGCCCGTCACGACCACCGAGGCCTCGTAGTCGACGGGGACTGAGGAGAGGTCGGTGTCCTTGACGACGAAGCTCCCGATCAGCCCGCCGTACCACTCGGAGCGCCGTGCGCCGTACGCCTCGATCGCGTCCGCGATGGGCGCGTTGCCCGGCGGGAACGTCGCCGCGTCGTCGAGGAGACCTGCCCAGATCGGCCCGACGCCGCCGGCCGGCGAAGGGGACTCGGAAGCGGACACCCACCTACTGTGCCACGGGGCACACTAAGCACATGAGCAACCCGGAGGCGGAGCCCAACGAGCAGGTATGCGGCGGAGATGCGCCCTGCGCCGGGATTGAGGTGATCGGCGCACGCGAGGTGCCGTTGGGCGGGCCTCGGGCGATGACGGTACGGCGCACCCTCCCGTCGCGGGAGCGCTCCCTGATCGGTGCGTGGTGCTTCGCCGACCACTACGGTCCCGACGACGTCGCCGACTCCGGCGGGATGAGTGTCTACCCGCATCCGCACACCGGACTCGCGACGGTCAGCTGGCTGTTCACCGGCGAGATCGAGCACCGCGACAGCCTCGGCACACATGCACAGGTGCGCCCCGGTGAGGTGAATCTGATGACGGCCGGGCGTGGGATCAGCCACCAGGAGATCAGCACACCGGAGACCACCACGCTCCACGGCGCGCAGCTGTGGGTCGCGCTCCCGGCCGACCAGCGAGACTGCGACCCCGCCTTCGAGCACTATGCACCCGAGCCGCTGATCCTCGACGGGCTCACGGCACGAGTCTTCCTGGGCAGCCTGCTCGGCGAGGTCTCCCCGGTCCGTGCGGCGACTCCGTTGCTGGGCGCCGAGATCATCCTCGAGCCCGGTGTCCGGGTCGGCCTCGAGGTCGACCCCGCCTTCGAGCACGGCATCCTGGTGGACGCCGGCGTGGTGACGCTCGGGCGGGAGGGCGATGCCGGCCACCACGAGGTGAAGTGGTCCGAGCTCGGGTACGCCGCTCCCGGCGCAGGGTTCCTCGACCTGACGGCCGGCGACGACGGAGCGCGCGTCCTGCTGCTCGGTGGGCCACCGTTCGGTGAGCAGATCCTGATGTGGTGGAAACACAACACCACATCAATCCCACATCAATCTACGCATAACGTCGCATAATTTTGACAGGTTGGGATGATTGCAACCTGTCAAAGAACCTGTCAAAATGTCGCGTGTGGGCAACTCTAAAGGGACACGTCGCGCCAATGGCGAAGGGTCAGTGTTCGAGACCACGCAAAGCGGTTACAAGGGTTGGCTGGCAGTCATCACCGGCACGGATGACGATGGCAAGGCATACCGCATCACGGGTTGGAGTAGGTACAGCCCGCAGGAGGCAGTGCGTCGTCGCCATAAGAACCTTCAGAAGGCCTTGAGCCGTGACAAGCACAGCGCTGTCACCCTCGGTGTGAGGTTCCTTCACCACTACGACGAGTGGCTCAACCGTCCGCCGAAGCGTGCGCCCAACTCCGGCGTGCCATCGAGACCTCCTTCAAGTGGGTTACGCCCTACTTCGAGGATCGAAGGGTCAACGGCATCACTCAAGACGACCTAGAGAAGTGGCTATGGACTGACCTTGAGGAAGACGGCTGTGGCGACTCCGCACGGGTGAATGCCTACATCAACCTGAAGGCCTATCTGAACTACTGCGTGAAGAAGAACGCCATGCAGTTCAACCCCTTGGCGGCCATCCGTGAGGACTCAGTGCGTAAGCCTGCAGCCGTCAACAAAGAGGACACCAAGTACATCGGCAAGCGCACCTCCATCGTGAAGTACATGCTGGACGAGATTGCGGCTGACCCGAACCACCCGAACCGTCCACACCTCCCCATGCTCGCGTTCCTCGCCCTTGACCTTTGGTGAGGCCAGCTCTTGGGTCTCCCCTGGGACCAGATCTCCAACTTGGGGAAGAAGTCCTGCTCCATCACCATCGACCGGCAACTATAAGGCCGATGGCAAGTACTTCGTCGCTCACTGGACGAAGGGCAAGAAGCCCCGCACGATTCCGGCGCCCGCCATCTGGCGGGAGATGCTCGCGGAGCAGCAGGAGAAGGGCTTGAACGCCTTGGCAACAGATGAGGTGAGCAAGGACCTCGTGTTCCTTGATGAGCAGGGCAGGTTCCTGCGGTACGACAACTACTACGCCATCTGGCGGAAGTGCCTCACGGACTACATCCGCAAGGGATCACCGGGCGAGGAACTCGGCGCTGAGTACTTCCGCCCCCACTTCATGCGGAAGATCTCCATTTCGCTTGCCCACCGCATCGGCATTCCCATCGCCACGGTGATGGAGATCGCCGGTCACTCCAGCGAAGAGGTGCACCGCATCGACACGCTCCTGTCCACGGAAGAGAAGACCGAGGCCATGGAGTCCCTGGGCAAGGCGCTCAAGGTTGTTCGCAAGACGGCGAAGTAGACGCATTCCTGTCAGCGTCGCCTTCAGAACCTGAGGCGGTAGCCGGTCATGATGCGCTCCGCGTGAGCCAGATCCTCACGCGTGAGGAAGTTGAGTTCGTAGGCAGTAGGGGACAGCACGTTGGTCACGGCGATGACGGCGAAGTCGTCGTCTGTCTCCACCCGCCAGGACTCCTTGGGCGTGAGGTTGAAGGCCAGCGTGCTGCTGATGATGCCCTTCACCTCAGCGTGGATGCTGCGGTTGTCCTTCTGGAACAGCAGGTCGTAGCCGACGCCGAACTTCTGATAGTCCATGGCCATGGTCCAGCCCTGAGCCTCGAGGGCTTGGGTGACTAGCTCGACCGCTCGTGTCTCCGCGAGCTTGTTGCGTACAGCGTTCTTGGGTGTGGGGAGGTCGCCGGTGGTGACTGCCTGCGAGCCTCAGACTCCGCGTAGACGGGCTCACGAGCCGGCCGCAGTGTCACCTCACCGAAGGGCAGGTAGTGGGGAACGGCTAGGTCCGGGGCCTTGTCAGGGAGTGGGAGTTCTTCGATGACCCGCTGGCGACTACCTCGCCGCCCGGGTCTCGGAGTGCGTCCTCGGACGCGGCGGTGTCCAGGCTGTCCGCCGCGTTCAGAAGGCGCAGGTACGTACCGAAGGTGATCTCGGTGATGGAGATCTGGCGGTTCCAGCCCTCCATCT
This sequence comes from uncultured Actinomycetota bacterium, assembly GCA_963767345.1. Taxonomy (GTDB): domain Bacteria; phylum Actinomycetota; class Actinomycetes; order Propionibacteriales; family Nocardioidaceae; genus Nocardioides. Next base: position 510,408 of record CAVYDO010000003.1, on the reverse strand, counting down.
CGAACTCGTTTACGGGCACAGGTCGCTTGAACTCCGTGTAGTTGGCGATGGTCGCCTCCCAGGGACCCGCCCACCCGGGGCCGATGTACGTCACCTCGGCATGGGCGATGAAGTGCATTGGGTTCTTCTTGTGACTTCGGGTCGCGTAGTAGATCACCCGCGACCCAGGCCCAGCATCGTTGAAGTCTGCGCGTCCGCTCACGGTGGTGTCGTAGGCATAGCGGAACTCGTGATCGGTCTCCCACCGGGCGCCGGCCTCCGCGTCGTTGACGTTGATGATGAAGCACGCGGGGTGCGGGTGACCGCTGACAGGATGCGGGAGTAGGCGCGGTTGGTGACCGTAGAGCCACCCGTATCGCCGACGGACTCGCTCGTGTCCCAGAAGGGGTCGTAGGTCAGGCCTAGGTCCTGGAGGACGCGCTCCGCCTTGCGGTAGGCGTCGGCCTTGGTGCTCTGGTCGCCCGTTAGCGCCGTGTGGACTCGATCGAGGAAGGTGCTGTCCACCGACGAACCGCTGGATTGCTCCGGACGCGGGATGTCCAGCGCGACGGCCGTGCCTGCGCGAGATCCAGCTTCGTAGGCCTCTTGATGACCTTGGCGCCCACGATCTTTCCTGCTGCGGATGCTCACTCACAGCACAGAGTCTGCCGCAGCTGGTACGGTCTGGGCTAACGAGGTTGACGAGCGGGCTCGAAGACAAGCTCGACGACACGCCGGAGCCAATGCCAGCTCGGCGTCCGCCGACATAAGCTAGCTGCATGACCGAGCCGCCCCGCCTTCCGTTTCATCGACCTCTTCGCCGGCGTCGGCGGGTTCCACGCGGCCCTCAAGGCATACGGCGGCGAGTGCGTGTACGCGGTCGAGATCGACAAGGCTGCCGCTGCGGTCTACGAGCGCAACTGGGGTCATGACGGCGCTCGGCGACATCACCAAGGACGCCGACGACGACACGGCTCATGAACGTCCCGGCCCACGAGGTGCTCGCGGCCGGCTTTCCCTGCCAGCCGTTCAGAAGTCCGGCGCTCAGCGCGGCATGGACGAGACTCGCGGCACGCTCTTCTTCAACATCGCTTCGATCATCGAGGCGCACCACCCGAAGGTCGTCCTGCTTGAGAACGTCCGGAACCTCGCTGGCCCCGCCACCTGCACGAGTGGGACGTCATCATCGAGACGCTGCGCGACGCAGGGCTACCGCGTCTCCGAGACGCCGGCGATCTTCTCGCCACACCTCCTGCCGCCCGAGCGCGGCGGGCGCCCCCAGGTCCGGGAGCGCGTCTTCATCACTGCGACGCTACAACCCGACGGGGATCGGCGGAGTGACCTGTGCCGACCCCGTCGCGCTGCCCAAGCGACCAGATCGACGGCTGGGAGCCCAAGGAGGAGTGGCACCTCGAGAACCTGCTCGACGACTCCCACAACATTCCGGGGTGCAACCTGACCGACGTCCGAGCGCCTGTGGATCAACGCCTGGGACGAGTTCGTGCAGATGATGTGGGAGCGCCGCGAGGGACGTCGCCTGCCGGGCTTCCCGCTCTGGGCGGACTCGTGGCGGACTACCGACAAGCCGATCCCCGCCGGGACTGCCCGGCCTGGAAGCGACCTGCGCACCTCCGCAAGAACTACGACCTTCTACGCCGGCACACAGGACATGCTCGACGCTGGGCGAAGAAGTGGGGCCTCTTCACGGACATGTTCCCGCCTCTCGCCGCAAGTTGGAGTGGCAGGCGCAGGACACGCCTCGCCTGTGGGACACGGTCATGCACTTCCGCCCGTCCGGCATCCGCGCGAAGCGCCCGACTTACCTGCCTGCTCTCGTCGCGATCACGCAGACCTCGCATCGTCGGCCCTCGGGAACGTCGGCTGTCCCCTCGCGAGACCGCTCGACTTCAGGGCCTGCCCGACTGCTTCGACTTCGGCGACCAGCCCCCGGCCGCGACCTACAAGCAGATGGGCAACGGCGTGAACGTCGGCGCCGTCTGGCACGTCCTCCGCGAGCACGTGCTGAGACGAGGACGTACTGAAGCAGACCGAGGACGGGGTCGAGCCCCTCGAGGATTCCCTTGACGCTCCCCTGCTGAGACTCGACCTCAGCCCGGCTGTTATGTCGCAGCCCGACTGGCCGGGAGCACAGACCCGCCTCTTTGTAGCCCACCATACCAACCGCCGATCCAGTTGAAGCGACTGCCTGTCACTCCACCCCCGTAGCGAAGTTGGCGTTGACCGCGTTCTGCGCCTTCTTGATCGCAGCCACCGCGGCTGTGGGGTTGGCCACTTGGCATTGATCGTGGAAACCTTCGCCCAGGCGCCTGCCTCGATCGGCGGCGGATTCTCGATGTACACAAGTGGGGCTGAATCCTTCGGCTTCGAGTACCACCCAAAGGTATTCACTATCGAGGTCCACTCCCCCAGCGATGGGGTCGGGCCATACTGAAAGGTCGCACAACCACCGGATCCCCCTCCTGGAGGCCGCGGGCGATGCTTTTGACTCCTTGGTCAACTTCCAGTTGTCCCTCAGAACCTCAGGCTTTCCCTCTGCGGCCCGTTCAGGCTTGAGTCCGTTGATCGCGGCCCGGAGTTCTAGTGGGGGCGCATCGACTCGACGCGCTGGTGGGTAGATGCGCTCGGTCATGCTCGCTGGGGCCAACAACCCCCGCCATGGCTCGGCCACCAGACAGTGGCGTTATAGGCGAACTCCTGCAAGGACGTGGCGCCTCCGTCCACGCCGTTGGCGACAAGCCACGGCAGAAAGGTGCGGTCGAAGAACTTCGGCGGGTGGTCAACAGCCTCCAGCATCGCGAGGGTGATCTGCGCGGAACCGAAGGGGTACTTGTACTTCGCCGCATCAGCTCTGCCGGCGTCCTCTCGTCCTCCTTGGGTATTGGCCCACAGCGCCGGTACAGCCAGCAACTTCTTCTGCCTCATGGTCGCCACGAGCAGGTCCCAGCGCTCGAAGGCCTCACGAACGGGAAGGAGTTGGAGCTCTCTGTCACCCCAACTGATGACGTGGTTACTCACGTTGTCGTGATTGGCGGAGAAGACGTCCACGCCGAAAAGGTCATGCGGCGGACCGGTCTGCACGCTCGGGTGAACGAGCCAAGAGGCTGAGCCGATCGAGAGAGCGACGATCTCGAAGTTGGGGGCAACCGATCCGAGCATGGTGGCTGAGGCGAGCCCGTCGATGTCAGCACTCACCATCATGGGTCGCGAGTGACCGAGCATGCCGGCAAGGAGCATCGACGCTGACCCGGGGTCGCTGGAAAGCTCGCCGCGCCTAGAGCTTCGATGGCGATACGTCGCCGTGCTGGTGCTGTCGAGTGCGCATTTGCCACTCGCCCAGGCTACTGACTCGGATGTGCCAAAGACTGGTTTCCGCCGGCCAACCCTGTTTATGCCGAGGCGAGGTCGGCGGCCCGGGCCAGCATCCATTGACCATCAGTGAACAGAATCTCGATCAACTGCCCGCCCTCAGCCATGCCGGACGGGTCGGACTCATCGAGGGGGTTCATGTCCATGTAGGGCTGACCGTCCCGGGCAAGTGCTGCGCCGTCACGGGTGACTACGGCATGGAAGGTGCCGACCACTCGCCGCTCTTCGGACCAGATCCACCCCATGTAGCCGAGGGCATAGAGGCCGTCGTCATCCGGCTCAATGAGCTCGACGCCGTTGTCCTCGTCTTGCAACTCGATGAGCATTAGGTAGCCCTCGTCAGTCCAGTCGTACATGTAGAGGGGATCGCCGTTGTCACGATTGATGGCATCGAGGACCGTCACAACGGAGACGGCATCAATGGAGGGGCAAAGCCAGCCGTTCCATCGCCTGTTGGGGTCCCACTGGCCAAGGACGGGGACAAAGCCGTCGAGGCTCACCCAGCCCGCCCTTGTTGTCATCACCGGACCTCCTGCTTCGTCGTCATGAGGCAACGCTCGCAGGCTCAGGGAGCTCTGTCAACCATGCCCGACTTTTTGCCGAGCCGGTCAACGTATAGATCGGTGTGTGCAGCATCCGTGCCATGCGGGTGAGCGGTCAGTAGTTGCAGTGAGACGGCAGTCGAGTCGGTCGGTGCAGGAATGCACACCAAGGCTCGCGTCAGGCTGGGCGGGCCTTCTCCACACGCGAACGGGTCAGGGGCCTCCTGCTCTTGATGACCGCGTCGAGTGCTTGCAGGTACTCGCCTCGAGGCCAACCCTCGTGGGTCACGAAGACTTCATAGAGGTGGCCAGCGATGGCCCACGTGGTTGCTTGCTCGTCGGCATCAGTCAGTCGGAAGTAGGCGCAGTAGTGGTCCGAGTCGCCCATGATCTCTCGGTATTTGGCGAGCCGTTCAAGGGCCTCGGCGGAGGGAGTGTGGAAGTTCATCAGAAGGCCTTGATGCTCGGGCGATGACGCTTGAGCACGTCCCGCTGGGCGCCGCGCGTGGCTTCACGAAGTTCCTGCTGAAGCGAGTTGGTCTCCTGCTTGTGAGCGAAGTCGGGGTTGACCTTCCACTGAGACGAGTGACCAAGTGACTGGCGCTTGGTCAGGACGATGACCCCTGCTTGGGAGAGGCGGTTGATGGCCTTTCGCACCCGACCCTCGCTGACGCGCAGGTCGAGGGCAATGGCTCTGTGATGGAGGATGAAGTCCTCCTTGCCCCGCAGCGCGTGGAAGTGGAGGAACTCCTCGGCGATGAGGTGGCAGTCATCAGCGAGTTGAGAGGTGCGCCGGGTCTTGCAGCCCTCGTAGACCTTGCCAGTGTCGAGGATGAAGGCGCGACGCCAGAGCGGCGTGCTTCTTGTGGGCGTGGATGTGTTCATGGAGTTCTGGTCCTCATGGTCATTCGGGTTCGTTGCGTCTCCTGCTACAGAGACGAGAGGACTATCGGAACCACTGCTCTCGCAACGGAGCCCCGTGGACCAGAACGAACACGGGGCTCCGGAAACCTTTGGGGAACTAAATCTTTGAGATGGGTTAGCGGCCCGCCCCAAAAACTTCCGTGTAAGCAACTATCACTTACCACCATTGTTCTAACCAGTTCTTCATCAGTGCGCCGGTCCGCTGACAAGTTCAGCCTCCATCGCTCTTAGTTTCGGAGGAGCCCCCGTTGAGTCCGTGCTCCACTTGCCTGCGCTAACGGTGCTCCATCTCCCGCTAACGGTGCTCCATCTCTACGGCTTTCCCGCGTGGGTCGGCGCTAACGGTGCTTGTAATTAGAAGTGCACACACTTCAGACACCCTCGCTGAGGCTCGGGACTGTTGGAAGGGGCTTCGCTATGCCGAGCGGGATCACTCGCCAGCAATCCCTGTGCCGTGACAGTTGGGAGGCGGGACGCCATTGCCCTGCCTTGAAGTAATGGCACTGCGGCGTGAGCCGCCCTGCCGCGCCAGCGGCTTCCGAAGGAACAACTACCTAGAACCAAGTGAGCCTCAACAGAGGCGAGCTGCGGCAGTGCAACAGCACTGAGGGCAACAGCCCGTCCCGCCTGTCTAAAGCTTCTTGGCTGAGCGAGGCTCAGCTACTGCCTTCGAGAAATTGTTGTGGCGGCTCCTGAGAGCGGGGCTCTCAGCGAGCGCCACTCTTCTAGAAGTTGTAAGCCCCGCAAGCGGGATTGCCAGTTGTAAGAAGGAGTAGCGGGAGCGTTGTTCTACGCGCGCCCGCGAGGCAGCCGCGACCGGGATGCTCACTTCTGGCAGGCAGTGAGGACCACCAGCGCCACCGTGGCCAAAGCCATGGCCCCTGTCGCCCAGGCCAGCCACTTGGTGGAGTTGGCTACCCGTTCCGACTGGCGCGCGGCCTCCTTGGCTGCGTCCGCCGACTCACGCGAGGCAATGGTGGCCTTCGCCTGGAGGATGGTGAGCGCGGTGTGGGCGTCTCCCGAGTCTCGTTGCTGCCGATGAGCAATGAACCTCTCAATGAGCGTCTTCTCGTCCATGTTCCACAACACGTTGGTGAAGGGCTCGCGCTCCTTGTCCTCGCTCATGGGTCAAGTCAAGCAGACCTGAGGAGCCTCTACTCCCGTCCTGAGCCCACGGGCTACAGCCGCGAAGCCGGTTCGGCTACCACTGACAATTTCTCGCCTCGTACGAACTTCATCTGAGAAAGCCGAGTCCTGCAACGCTCATCAGGAGTGAACGCTTCCAGCAGGAAAACGGCGGCTGGAGTTAGCCGTCGACCAGCTCAATTACGCCATCCCAGAGCGCTCTTGGGCTCGATGGGGCTTGCCCTCTTCCCCGTCCAAGTAGGTAGACCAAGTGACGGAAGTAGATGGTGGGCGAGGCCTCGCCTTCAGCAATGAGCGCCCGCACGTACCCCCGAACCTCCTCCTCACCGGTACTCGCCCAGCCAGCGTGAGGGAACTCTTCACGTGCATGCTCAAGGCCAGACTCAAGGGCATGGACTGCGCCCTCAGGCCCAAGCTGGGTGAATGCATCAGCCACGGCCCGAAGGCGACGGAAGGTGAGTAGCAACTCGGCGAGCGGCAGACGATCCAAACTCCACTCAATGGGCATGCGGTTCTCGGGATCAGGGAGGCCCGCTTGCGCCTCATCGCTTGTCCAAGCGACCGGATCAGGGTGGGTGCAGGCCTCTGGTGCCGTGCAGCGCGCGATGCTCCCGGTGGGGGTGCGGTGATACCTCATGTCTGACCTCGCCTGCTGTTGAGCCGCAGCCACTGCCGAGTCAAGGCCGTTCTTGGGATGGGGCATTGATGCACAAGCGGCTCGGGCCTCACGACAGGCCCGAGCCGCTCGGGGACTAGTCGCGGGATGCGGCCAACGCTTGGTTGCACCATGCGAGGGCTTCGGCCTGCTTGGCCTGCTCCCAGAAGAGAAGGCCGTCCTCCTGTGGTTGGGAGTGAGCCTTGCCATGACCCTTGCCGTTGTGGTCATAGTTGCAACGGAGGCTGTTGCCGTCCTCCTGCACGAAGTAGAAGCTCAGGTTCTCGTCGGTGAACTCAAGGGCGTAGGTCCAGCCATCGGCCTTGACCGTGAAGCCATCTGGCTCCCGCATCGCGTCATCGTCTACGCCGGGCCGGTTGGGGTAGATGATCCCGGTGATGCCGTCAGTGCTCGCATCGGCGAAGCCGGCACCGAGGTACTTCTCACGGTTGGCTTCCGGGTCCGTGTCAACCTCATAAGAATCGACCTCGTCCTTCTCCGCGTAGATCCTGAGGAGGGCTTCGATGGTGTCCGGTGACTGCGTCAATTCGACCGTGAGTTGGTCGTGCTCGCCATCGAAAAGGTCAGGGCCTTCGAGCGAGCACTCGTCACCCGAGGCGCCGCCAGTGTCTGCCACCGTGTCAAGCACAGGGCGAGCGTCCAACTCGTAGATCTTGGTGCGATCAAGCTCCGTCACCAGCTTGCCGGAGCCAGTGGCGTTGTCTCCGCTCCCACCTGAGGAGTCATCTGAGCCACAAGCGGCCAGGCTCATCAAGAGCAGAGGGGTTGCGGTGAGCGCGGCGAGTTTGGAGTGCTTCATGCTCGTCACCAGCCTTCCGGCTGGGGAGCAGCGTCGGCCAGGAGGTCCCGTGCATCGGCGCAGAAGCTGGTTGCCTTTGCGATGTCGGCTGCTGTGTGAGGTTGCCAGTCACCTCGACCGGTTGCGTCGTACTCATCGGGAACCTCACACTCCAGCCATTCGCCCTCACGGATCTGCTTGTAAAGCGAGTGGGTGCCTTCGGTGGTGCTGAAGTCCCAACCGTCCGTGCCCGCTTCGAGGGAGTCCCTCGTGGGGGCATCCTTGTCAAGGTCGAGGGTGATGCCGTCGGCGAGCGCCGTGCCCTCAAAGCGGCAGTCCGGGCCGAATGCCGACTTGAACGGTACGTTCGGCCCGCCGGTCTCCGAGCCCGTGGCCATCTCATTGATGGCCGTGTTGAAGTCACCGCACTTGAGGACGGCTGGAGCCGCGTCCCCACCTTCGCTTGTGTTGCCCCCGCCGGGCTTTGGGGAGTCGTCTCCACCACCGCAGGCAGTGAGGGCGAGGGCCAGTAGGGGTGCGGCGATCATCGCCACAGTCAAGCTTCGGTTTCATGGTTGTCCCTTCAGACGTTGGGGGATGGGTGTCCGCTAGGACTTGATGGAGGCGAAGACTTCTCCGCAAAGTTGGAGGAAGATGGTGTGGGCTTCAGGGTCATCTCGGAGGTCCACAATGGGCTGCTCACCCATGTCCGTGTTCCGCCCGTGAAAGTGATACGTGCAAAGGGCAGCGGACTGTTCGTCCTCCGAAAGTGCCACGGCGTAAAGCATCGAACTGCCCGTGCAGAATGCGTACCCCCTGTAGATCCAGGCGGCGGTGAACTTCCCCCCGGTCTCCAGTTGATCCGCAGCGTTGTGTGCTTCGTAGCAAGTGGACAGATTGCTGTCGAGATCCAAGTCGCCGATGACGTCCTGACTTGGCCCCGTCGCGAAGTTGAGCGAGTCCGACATCCCGGTCAACCACGTGCACGCGCGGTCAGAGCCGGTGTTTTGAGAAAAGAACCCCTGCTCGGACGCCCGAGGCTTCTGGAAACATGCGCTTTGCAAGCGGGGTCAGATCTAGGGACTGGGCCAACTGGGAGCAGTTGAGCGGTTCGCTGAACTTGAAGCGGGGCAGCCCGTCGAAGTAGGCAGCCGGTGCGGCCTCAGTGGGCGAGGCAGTCGAGTCGGATCCCTTGGTGGGTTTGCTCGCGGGCTTGTCGCTTCCACAAGCCGCAAGGCTTAGAGCGAGGAGCGGTGCGGCGATGAGCGCCACGATGGGTCTGAGGTACATGTGTGTCCTTCGTCCGGTTTGTACCAACGGCTATCGCGCCGCGTGGTTGGCACCATGACGGGCTCACAGAGAGTCCACAACGTGCCTCAGCGAGGGGTATCGGTTCATGGGCAAGACTCGGACGCAGTTCCCGGGTTCTTGGACAGTTCTCGGACACCCGGCGAGCGTGGGAAGGCCTCAGCGGCGACCCTCGGCGTAGGCCGTCAGGGCATCGTCCTCGGTGGAATAGGCGCCGATGGTGCGGGGCACGGGCCGCCAGTTGAGGTCCGTGTCCCGTGTCCCCAAGAGCCACTGCTCATACTTCGGAGTCACCGACGCAACCTCACGCCCCTTGCGCCGAATGGAGTAGCCCTCACCCTCCATGTACTCGTGCGGAGCAACCTCCATGCCCTGTGCCCACAGCTTCGCCTCGCCCTGCCACCGAAGGCAGGAGGCATGGTCGCCGTCAGGATTGGTTGCCGCGTACCCACCGCTGGATTGCTGCGCGTACTCGCCCGGCGCTGGCATGGGGTCAGGAACAGTCACTCACCGCTGTCACCTCGCCCTCGCTGATGCCGTTGCGGTGAAGGAGGGCCATCACGTCAGCGGGTAGACGCCCAGTGCTTTCAAGCTCGTAGGCATCGTGCTCTGCGAGCCGCCGCTCCAACTCGTCCTGTTCCTCGAGGTAGGCCGCTTGCTCGTCCATGGACTCACTGGTCCACGAGTAGTCACTGCCCTCCATAGCGGCGAGGTCTTCCTCCATCTGCCGTACCGCGAACTCCTCCGGGGTGAAGTGCTCGCTGTCACCCAATGGGCAGGCTCGAACACTTGCCTTGCAGACCGTGCCGCTCGCATGAAGGCGGGCGCTCATCGAGCAGCCGCCACCTTGTGGTCATAAACCCGAACAGTCTTGCCGTCCTTCTTCGAGAGGGAGGTCAAGGTCAGGTCGGCCATGACCGCCTCGTAGGCGAAGCGGGACTTGTCGAAGGCCTCTTCGGCCGTCTGGCCGAGCGCGTGGCCACCAAAGGGGCAGTTCTTGGGATCTTGAGCCCTGCACTGGCTGGTGTTCCCCGTCTTGGGGGAGTAGTGGTACATGAAAGTAGCCATGGAAACCGCCTCCTTGTTGCTCGCGGTTGCATGGCTTATCTATCGACGCTCTACGAGCGGATGGCCCAGCCCACTCGCTTCATCCCGGCCTCCGGCGCCAGCTCCAACTCGCAGGGACTCACGCTGAAGTCCTCGCGGAAGTGCTCCTCACCGAGAGCGGGGTAGCGGGATGCCAGCTCGGCCACTGCGGCATGCACGGCTTCCCATGCGGCTTCGGCGCTCGGATGGATGCTCACGAGTGCGCCCTCATTCACGACTGCGTAGAACTGCGCTTGTTCTACGCGGACCTCTTCCTCACTCACCGGCACACCTACCTACTTGGTGACCTTGTACCAACTCAGAGGGAGTCGTCATCGCCGCTGGCCTGCTGCCACTTCTTCGGCACCGCCCGCTTGCGCTCGGGCGGTCCCCACGCCTTCCGAAGCTTCTCGCTGAGGGACTTGAGCCATGAACGCCGCTGGGCGCCGCGCATGAGCCTCCCTCCTTGTCATACATGCGGCGGAGGGTCTGTTGACCGGCGACGACCACGTAGCCCTCATTCATCATGGGGGAGACGGTCTTCTCCTTCTTGCCGTCGTAGAAGTCGCCTCCACCCTCTTGGGCGTACTGCGGCTGCTTGATGTGGCCGCTGTACCAACATTTCTCGGGGCTCGTGGCCACGCACTTTGCATCACTCCCCGTCTTCACTCCTGTGGAGCGTGCCTTTGTTGCTCATGGCAATGGCTATCGGAGACCGTCGCAGACTCTCGTCCACCTCTGGCTCGGATAACTAACCCTCATCCGTCGGAAGTGCTGCGTAGGGTTTCTCCCATGCTGCGACGCCTCGAACCTGTTCTCGACTACCGCTCGCTGAGCAAGGGGTACTGGCCGACCAACCTGCCGCTCGGGCGGCGGTCAGTCATCTACGGCCACAACGGAAGCGGCAAGTCATCGTTCGCCTCCCTTCTGTTGGAGATCGCGTCGGAGAACGCATCCACCAGGGTGACCTGGGAGGACGACGCGGGCACCAGTCACGCTCTTCAGGTGGGCCAGGGTTGTCCTTCACCGGCCATGGCGGTCTTCACCAAGGAGTGGGTGCGGCGCAACCTCAGCCAGTTCCTTGACGGAGACACCGCCTCGCCCATCGTCACGCTCGGCGAGGAAGCCATTGAGGCCAAGGAGCAGGAGGTGGAACTCGCCAAGAACATCGAGGCTTTTCGTGGCGAGGCGGCAGCGGCGAGCAAGCGGAGTCAGGAGTCAACAGCCAAGGGTCAGAAGCTGGCGCGGGCAGCTCAGGACAGCATTGCTGACCAGCTGAAGAGCTTCGACTACCAGCGCTTCACCAAGAACAAGTACTCCCTGCCCGTGGTGGAGGACAAGCTCCGGAAGTACAAGGGCGAGTTCCCTGACGAGAACAAGAGCGTGGAGGCACTCAAGCGCCTGAGTGAGTCTGCCCCTAAGCAGGTTTCCCCACTCGCGGAGGTGCCCGGCGGACTGGCCACGGTGCTAGCCGGGCTGGATGGCCTTCTTGCGGAGACGCCCACGAGCGTCGCGCTCGCGTCGCTTGCAGCAGATCAGGAGCGACAGAAGTGGGCGGAGGAGGGCATGCGCCTGCACGAGGGCTTGGATGAGTGCCTCTTTTGTGCGAACCCGGTGACCGCTGAGCGGCGCCAGCAGCTGGCCAAGCATTTCAACCAGAGCTGGTTCGACATCCGGTCGCGCGCCCAGTCGCTCCTGCAGCAGGTTCAGACCCTGAAGACGGCCTCGAGTAGCTGGCTGGCTGCCGTGCCTGCACCCGAAGTGCTAGCCCCCGAACTCCGTGACGGGTATGCCACGAACCTCCACAGCACAGCGGAGCAGATGGCGGCGCGAGTTGAAGTGATGGAGGGCTTGGAGCGAGTTCTTAAGGAGAAGGCTGAGGATCCAGCAGCCACGCCGCAGCCCCTCGATTGGACGCTCCTTGCCGGCGACCTGTCTGCCGCGCCTTTGCAGCAGGCGATCACCGAGCACAACAAGCAGGTGGATGACCACAACACGGTCGTGGAGGCGCGCTACGAAACCGTGCTGGACCACATCATCGGCTCGCGTGCTGAGGCCTTCCGGCAGCATGAGGCAACTGCCAAGAGTGCACAGGCTGAGGCCAAGGCCGCCAAGGACGGTGCCGACCTGGCCGAGCGCACTCTCACTGACCTTCGGCAGAAGCAGTTCTCCAACAGCAAGATGGCTGAGACGTTGACCAAGGACCTCGCTCGGGTCTACGGCAAGGATCACCTCAGCGTCACGGTGACCAACGATGGCAAGTCCTACGCATGCCGTCGAGGGACCGAGCCCGCCACCCATCTCAGTGATGGTGAGCGGACCACCCTGTCACTGCTCTACTTCCTTCGGAAGCTGGAGGACGAGACGATCAGTGGGGACAAGTCAGCGCGCATCGTGGTCATTGATGACCCCTCCAGCTCGCTCGACCGGGAAGCACTCTTCGCCACCCATCAGTGGCTGGTGGACACCCTCAAGGGCTTCGGGCAGTACATCGTGCTTACCCACGACTTCGGCCTCCTCCGCCTCTTCCTCAAGTCTCTGGGGAACGCATGGAACACATCCCGGAAGAACATCACGAAGGGCGATGCGGACGAGGCGCGCTTCCCCAAGGTGGCCTTCTTGGAGATGTACGCCGCCACCAAGGACGACAAGCGTCGGACGCAGGTTGCGCCCCTGCCTCCCATGTTGGTGAAGCACACCACGGAGTACGCCTACCTGTTCTCCAAGGTCATGGACGGGGTGACGGATGGTCTGGACCACGACCGCCTCTTCCTCTTGCCCAATGCAGCCCGCCGAGTCCTCGAGGTTTTCAGCAGCTACAAGGCACCTCATCTCGGAACCTTCGATCAGCGCTTGGAAGACCTCATGGGAGGCGACCTGAGTAACAACCCGTTCAGAGACGTCTACGACTTCTGCAACAGGTACTCCCACGGCGAGGGAAGCGAGAGTGTGGACGTGCTGGACGGTAGGGCCATTCACGGGCAGATCCGTCGCTGCATGGAGTTCATGAGGTCGGCTGATGTGCAGCACTTCGAGCGCATGTGCAAGGCAACAGGGGCCGATGCCACTGCTCTCGCGTAGGCGGTCCGTCGCAGACTCTCGCCATGACGAGCCGCCCACCGGCTGCGCCACCGTGGACCGGTCATGCCCTCAGACCGTCAGGGGTGGGCTTCGATCTGCCTCCAAGTCCGTCGCAGACTCTTGCACCCCGGCTCCGTGGTGAGACAGCGCTACCCACGGCTCATTGGGCCTGGCGCCCTCAAGTGTGAGCAACTTCCGGGAGGTGTCAGCGGGTGCAAGCGGCTTCACCAGGTGGAAGAAGTTGGGCCAGCCCCAGACGGCCCTCCGAAGGGGCGGAAGCCAGCTCACTCTTGAAACCGAGCGAGCAACTGTCTTCAGTTTCGGCCAGACGGCAGCCCTCGGTCTTCACGGATCTCAGCCGAAAAAAAGAAACAGCCACTGACGTGCTGAGCGCTAGCGCTGCGGACCGGGCGCACGGCCGCCTCCGCCTTGATACTCGGGCTCGGCTTCGCCTCGCCCTTTGGGGAGGTGAATCTGTTGTGGCTCAGTTACATACCTTCAGCGCAGCCCAGAATGGGCTGTAGTGAAGGAGAGGCCTCCGAGGTCCCTGTGTATCGGAAGCTTGGTGAAGCTTGCTTGAAGCCTTCGGACAGCCCCCAGGGAGTAGCTCACTGAGACTCCCCGAGTCTCGGAGCACGGGTCAGGTCATCCAAGTGGCCGGACACCGGGCGTCTTGGCGGGGGTGTTGGGGGCGGAGCCCATGACTGTCTTTGCGTGGTGGGCACTACATTCCCGTGGAGCCCCTTTGGGGCGATGGTTGGCGGTCGGGTTTCAATCTTCTGACAGCTCGCTGGCAGTCCTTTTCAGCGCGCTAGCGCGCCCTGCTTTCCCCCTCGTGCCGCTGCCGGGGTGGCTATAGCGCGGGAAGAACTGCGTACCGGGCACGCCACAGGCGTACACACGACCGTTGGCTACAGGCTCACCACACAGGCCATGCCACACCCGCTCACCCCACTCCGATAGTGCTTCTCACCCATCAATCGAGGAGCACACCCCCATGGCCTTACCCCTGAAGCTGAACTTGCCCGCCGGAGGGCTAGCGCCAGCCGTCTCACCCAATCCGTCGCAGACTCCGGCTCAGCAGGACCGACCTCTACCCAGTCCGGCCCTGCCGCTGCTCGACCCCACCGAAGAAGAGGTGGACGGCTACAGCGAACTAGATGATGAGGCTGGAGAGGACGCGCCCTTCGACCTCGTGAAGCCCAAGGCCGCTCGGGAGGCCGGGACGGACGGCAAGACTCGGCTGCCCACTCAGAAGGAGAAGGACTATGTGGACTTCATCCTCAAGGCCGGGAGTGCGAGTACCCACACCATCAGTCGCCTTCACCAGCAGGGGCGCAACAGCACCTACCGGAAGCTTCGATGGCTGAAGGACAACGGCTACCTGACGCTCCTTGAGTTCACCTACGGACCCCCGCTGTGGCAAGCCAACGGCAAGCGAGAGGTCTACTTCTCCTCAGTCCGCCATCTCTACAACAGCACGCCCATGAGTTTGGCTCGCCTTGAGCATGACCAAATCGTGGCATACCTGGCTGCCGAGTGGGTGGGCGGCGTGACGGACAACTTCGGCTTCTTTGACACACCCGCGGCCCCCATCTTTCAGAAGCTTCTGACGGATGCGCCGCTGGCCAAGGGTCAGAAGAAGGCGGTGACGCAGCGGGACTATGCCCAAGCCGATGCACTGCGCCGCAAGCGTCTGGGGAGCGTGGCGCTCACCCGAGAGATCCAGAGCGGCATCAACTTGAAGAAGGAGGAGTTGAAGCGTGCTGCTCGCAACAGTGACGTGGAACTGACGCTCGACGCCATTGCCAAGACCTTCAATGAGATGAAGGAGCGAGCGCTCGCCGCATCCGCCGAGGGCTTCTTTGACGTCAGCGCGGTGACTGGCCACTCCTACCTCCATCCAGTGGGCCACAACGCATGGATGGCCGGCGTGCCGATCACGAGGCTCGACTCCTTCTCCGGGAGGGCGAAGATCTTCGAGCCGGATGCCGTCCTCTTCGATGAGCGCATCGGGCGGGTAGCGCTTGAGGTTGAGCGTTCCCCCAAGGTGCGAGCCGAGTGGTGGGAGAAGCTGTGGGCCTACTACAAGCACAACGAGCGGATCGAGCGACTCAGCATCGGCGGGAAGGCGGGCCGCCCCTACTTCGACGCTCTCGTCTACGTCTTCACGGACAAGACCAACCGCGAGAACTTTGTCGGCATGCTCCGCGAGATGCGGGAGGCCAAACCGACGAGGGAGAACGCCAAGGAGAAGGAGGTCATCAACTGGTGTGACACCACCGGCACTCTGTTGGTGCGTGACCTCATGATCCCTGAGAAGAACTGGGGTTCAGGTGACCTCATCTCCTACATCGAGCGCGGGGGAGGTCTAGCGCTATGAGCACCGACGTTGAGGAGAAGGAAGGCGTCGAGCTTGATCCCCGTATGGGCCTGCTCCTGCTGGGCCTTGCCTTCCTGCCAAGCATGCTTATGGCCTACCTACTTTGGGCCGTCTTCCAGCGGGCGCGTCTGTTCCAGAAGTTCCACCAACCCTTGGGCAACATCGCCCTATTCACGCTGCCCTTGGCCGCAGTCACCAGTGGCTGGCTTGTCCTGCACAGGAACGCCTTCACCGCCATCCCCAGTGCTGTCCAACCGCAGATACTCGTCCCGCTATGGGTGGCTCTCGGCCTCGTGTGGGGCTTCCTCATCTGCGCCTACTGGACGTGGCAGTTGTCAGGTGTGAAGAAGCCGTGGCTGAAGCACGACATCACCCACTGGGCTTCCCGCTACCGCCCTGGCAAGAGCCTGCTTCGCTCCCGCCGCGCACGAAAGGCTCGCCAAGCGCTGTCCGTGGGCAACCTCTACGACGATAACAAGGCACCCCTCGGTCTCGGCCAGGCTGAGGACCGTCCCGTCTTCCGCTACTACGAGGAAGCGAACACGCACACACTCATCACGGGCGCGAGTGGCTCCGGCAAGTCGGTGACCATGCGGAACTTGATCTACAACGATCTGCTGGCGCGGGTGCCGGTCTTCGTGGTGGATTTCAAGCGTGACCTTGAGTTGGCCGAGAAGCTGGCTGGCTGGTGCGCCGAGCTTGGTGTGAAGTTCACCCACGTCATTGACACTCCCAACAACGAGTACCGGGTGAAGAGCAATCCCGCCGGCCCGTCCTATTACGACCCTCTCGCGGGGCTGGATGCAGATGCCAAGGCCGACGTGATCCTCAACCTGCGGAAGTGGGACACGGCAGCGGACGTCTATCGCAGCCACATGCAGGCCGCCCTCACGCTCCTGTTCAACGTGTTGGAAGAGGTTGAGCCCTTCTTCACGGATCCCAAGGTGAGCAAGCTGAACTTGCACAGGTTGGGAGACCTCAAGCGCTTCGAAACGATCATCGGGACGGAGAGCGCCCTCCATGACCTCTTGACGGTCCTGCCGCCCACCTCGCTTAAGTACGCCGAGTTCGACAACTTCGTGCAAGCGGTGACCACCGGCCGAAGTAACGACCAGAAGCATGCCTACGACACGTTGCGCGTGCAGATGCGGAACATCACCCAGAGCGGCTTTGGCCGATGGCTTGCGGTGGATGAGCGGCACACGGGGCTGGACCTCTACAAGTTGTCCTCAACGCCGGGCGTGGTGCTCTTCAGCATCAAGTCGGGGGGCGCTGAGATGCTCGCCGCCTCGCTAGGAAGCGTGATTCTCCAGCACATGACCAACGTGTCCGGCTGGCGACAGAGCCAGCGGGTGAGTGACCAGTACCTGGCCATCTACGTGGATGAGTTCGCCGTCGTGAATCCCCTGACTGTGAAGGACCTACTTGAGCGAGGGCGCTCGGCCAAGGCCTGTGTGACCCTGTCCTTGCAGTCCTTCCAGCAAGTGGTCTCCGCTGCGGAGAAGGCCGGCGAGGCGCTCCTTCAGGGGTACATCGACACCATGACGAACTTCATCATCCACTCCGGCATCAACTACTCCACCGCTGAGTTCATGAGCAACATCTTCGGCAAGGAGGTCAAGGCCGGATGGCAGTTCCAACATCTCGGAGATGCCGGTGGCAACGCCAAGGCAAGTCAGACGGCTGGCCAAGAGGCGTGGGTTCTTGACCCCACGAGCCTGACCAAGTTGCGCGGTCCTCGAAAGGCGAGTGGCTCGGCTCCCGAGGCCTTCTACATCACCAAGAACAGTGCGGACCCCAAGCATCCGGGGCGCAGGTCGGTGAAGGTAGAGGCGGTTGTGCCGGACTATGTCTCCTCCAACGATGGGGACGGCTCCTTCCGCATGGAGGTGGCACCGCCTCCCATGGAGTTCGTGGCCGAAATGACCGCTGCGGCCTTGGCGCCGATCATCGCTGAATCCGTCGCGCAGAACACCGCCTACGGCGTGGGCAAGACCTTCAATCCTCAGCAGGAGGAACAAGTCGGCGTTGAATCTGGCGACAGTGAGGAGCAGGAGGATGGTGGCTTCACCTTCACCGCGTTGGACGAAGGTGAAGAGGATCTTGACCTGCTCGCCATGAAGCTTCGGGATCTGGCGAGCCGAGACTCCCTCACTCCGGAAGAGCGGGAATGGGCGAAGCGCGTGGTGGCCTTGCACCGCAGCGAGCCGTCCTTGCGGGAGGCGCTCCGTGAGGGGAAGGCGCTGAAGGACGCCCGCAAGGCGAAGCAGGTCTCCTACAACCGGTTCGAGGAAGGACTTCCTGCGCTGCCGTCTCCGGGTACGGAGCCGATGGCCGAGGAGAAGCCTCACATGAAGCGCTTCAATCAGGGGTTCTGAGGATGGAAAGGACTATTGACTCCCATAGGCGGTTCAGCAGCTACAAGGTTGATGGCATTGAGGTCTACCGCATTCATCAGGACGCTTCCCTGTTCCGGCCTCTGTGGCGGGATCTGTGTCAGGCACTTGCGATGGGGCCGCGCCTTCTTCGAGAGGAAGGCGGCTGGCGAGCCAGAGGCGAGGTCTCCTCTGCGCTACACAACTGGAGTGTGCTCATCGACGCAGGGCTCTACTTTGAGGTCCCCGCGCTGGCCATCCTCGCGGCCCACGAGCAACGTCTCCTTGGAGTTGCGCAACCTGAGCAACTGCTCCTTGACCGGCTGACTCGCTGGGGGAACCTCTCCGAGGACTACTGGAGTCTCGCTGCCTCCGGGAGAGAGGCCCAAGTGCTCGTCATGTTGGGCCTGCTGTAGCGGGACTCATTCCTGGACGTCTTCCGCCAGCGCTCTCAATGTCTCGTCAGGCAGCACCTTGAGCGCAACGGCTACAGCCGCGCCCACCACACGGCTGGCGCTGACGTCTCGCAGCATCTACGGCATGTTTCGAGGGGGAACCCACCTGCTGCGCAACCTGTCGAGGGCGACGGTTTCAGGGCAAGGATCAGGGCTGGGCTGCGTCGATGAGGTCAGCAAATTCTGTGGGAGTCAGCGTTTCGATGGAGAACTCCTTCGCCTTTGCATCTTCCTTGTCCTTGGTGACGATCACCCAGTTATCCGAGAAGAGATCCTCGCTGCTGAGCACCACGGCCAAGGCAACGAGGATCGGATCGGCTGTGCCCTTGTAGTTGTAGAGGTCGATGAACTTCGTGTGGCCCACGGGCACTGTCTTCATCACGTCCGTGAGCTGCGCGAGCATGGCAGGTGTCATCTCGATGGTCAGCGGTTCCAGCAGCTTGGCGTGCTTCGCGCGACGCGACTCGTGGGCGACCTCGGCGGGCACGCGACAGTGCTCGCGGAAGAAGGCGGACTTCTTCCTGTCTCCGAGGGGGCCGAGCGCGTTGTTGTCGATGAGGTACTTGGTCACGGTCATCAGCCCCGCCCGGTAATCATTGATGGCCCGGTCACCGCGGTAGGCGTTGGAGAACATGACACGGCAGAAGTCGCCGTCCGATGGTGCCCGAGTCGTAGAGGGCGAGCATGCGCCGCGAGCACTCATGCCCGTTGAACTTCCTGAGGGCGTTCATGGGAAGCATCCTGTTGCGGGGCGTCTTCTCGATCTTGTCGAAGGCATCCTTGAGAGCCGTGAGGTGCTCTCGGCCTCTTCGCGGGTCAGGAGCTTCAGGCGCTGGGCGCGCATCACGACTGCGCTCGGAGTCACCTTGAATACGTCCGATGCCGTCCCGGATGGCGTTGAGGTCGCTCAGGTCCGCGCGACGGAAATCGGTTTCGGGCATGAGAATCTCTGCAGTGATCTCGTACTCACGCTTGGACGTTCTCCTCGGTGGTGTGGCCGTTGTAGGTGACCGTGGCGAACGTGCCACGGGCAACGAGCACCGCCAGCAGCATCAAGGTGAAAATCCGTCGGCCAGTGGGCTCGAACTCCTCGCCCTCGTCTCCGCTGGCGATGAAGATGAAGGGAACCTTGGTGTCCTTCACCGTCATGCCGCTGAAGATCTTGCCCTTGGCATCTGCTGCGGCATGAGGTCCTGGGCTCTGCGCCACGAGCATGTTCTGCGCCTCAAGCCTGTCGACCAGAAGGCCGAGGGCATCGTCCTTGTTCTTCGTGTACGGAGTTCCGTGCGGGTCGAGGTTGAGCGCCGCCATCAACTTCGCGGCGTCCTCGCATGGGCGCCCGGGCTTCTTGAGCAGCCCGACGATGGGGTTTCGGTCGAGCGACTTGTCCTTCTTCATCCAGTCCTGCTTGAACTGGAGGTTCTTGACGATGAGCTCCACCTGAGCCAGTCGACGTGGTGCCGCGAGTTCATAGAGAACTCCCTCTTGGCGCTGAAGCCCTCCAGGAGCGCTTCTGCTTGATGCGCAGCTGTTCGTCCACCACGTCGCGGGGGGCGAAGAACAGCGGGAGGGGATCTCCGCCTTGCGGGCGTGCTTCACCAGTTCCCTGAAGGAGATGGTGCCCGAGTCAAGTGCCTTCGTGACCTTGGCGCTAGCTGCGGACGACCGACTGCTCAAAGAGCGCTTCGAACACTCCGCGGTCGATCGGCGTCGGGACGCGGTCGAGCATCACGTTTATGGACATTCACGTCACCGCCTCCCTTCTTCTCGATGGCAGCACTCCAATGTGCGCCGCCAAGCGATCATTTCGTGGGCGACACGCCCAAGACGCTTCTGCGCGCTGGCGCCTGGCGGTCACTCCGAAGCTTTCCAGGCGGCGTGCCTCGCGGTCGAAGAAGTACATCAGACTGCTCGCGATCATCAGGCTCTGCACAGCGTTCCTCTTGGTGTACTGCTTCGCGCTGACGGTGTGTGCAGTCGCGTTGCGGCTGAACGTATGCGGGATGGGCAGGCCCTCATCAGGAAAGTACTTCTGCCACGCCTGCCAGATCGGAGCAAGCGCAATGTACTCATGTGCGGTGAACTCGTCGTAGGCCGCGTTGGTTCGCTTACCGTGCTTGTCCGGCGCGTAGCCGTAGCTATCCGTGCCGAGGTAGGAGTTCACCATCGAGTCCAGCAGCGCCCCCGCCAGCGCCTGAGCCGCTGCCGAGTGGCCAGCGTCGAGTGCGTCAAGCGCAGCCAGGGCCATGGGGACATAGGACGCAACCGCCTCCGTTTCTCACGTCCCTCCAGTGCTGCACGGCAGTCAGCTGAGATGGCCTTCCATCGGTGCCCTAGAAGGTCTCGCCGCTTGGCCGCCGTGTCGGCGCGAATGAGTGCCTCGGCGATGGAGCTGCGCGGCACGCCGTAGAGAGCGATGCCGTCGACCATCACCACCGACTCGACCTCCTCCCACCGCAGCCCGTCGATCCTGCGCAGGTTGGGCGGGTAGAAGGAGAGCTTGAGGGACGAACGCGGTAATCCCCATTGTCTTGAGTCACGCGGACTGCTGCTTGGCTTCCCCTGCTGGGCGAGCTTGGTGAAGGTGTCGCTCAGCCCGAAGTCCACGTTCTCCGGAGGTGTGCCGTGATGGCGTCGAGGTTCTCTGATGGCGCCAACGCCGTGCGCTTGAAGATGTCACTGTCGATGACCGCGAATTGCTTCTGCCAAAGCCCCTGCGAGTCGAGGATGGGCTTCATGGCGCTCCGCAAGATCGACTGCTGTCGATCTGCAATGCCCGAGATGGCGGCGAAGCTCCCTAAGCGTGGACTCGGGCAGTACGAACTTGGGGAGGTCGATCTTCGGTAGGACCAGCTTGCGCAGCGACTCCATGGACTTGCGAAGCGCTTCCCGCTGGGCAGGGGTCAGCTCGATGTCGTCCCCGTCCTCGGGCTCGTCGGGATCAGTCGCTACCGGCACATGAGAAGTGTGCCTGCAATCACCGACACCTCACGCGAGTTTCGACTGTCTTAGGCCGTTGATGCGCCGGCTGGCACCTGCATGGTTCGCAACTCCTCGTAGAGCCGCGAGCGCGAGATGCCGAGCTTCTGCGCGATGCGAGCCTTCGGCACACCCGCCTCAAGCCACGTCTGCATGTTCGCCTTCTGCTCAGCGGTGAGGGTGATGGCCTTGCGGCCCTTGTACTTGCCTTCGGCCTTGGCCCGAGCGATGCCCTCCCGCTGGCGTTGAAGCATCATCTTGCGCTCGAACTCGTAGATGGAGCCGAGCTGATGGCGCTCAGGTGAATCTCCCCAGAGCTGCTCACTGAAATTCCCCACCTCGTGGCTCCACCCAAGCGGGTGGGGCTCCCTCGAAGCTGGCGGTCTCTGACCACCACCAGCTAGCGAAGGAGCCCCGCTTCTCATGCTCACACGGGAGGAAGACATGGACGCTCACGCGCTCGCGCAAGGGGTGGACGATCTCGGCGATCGCCCGGCATCTGGGCCGTGACCGCAAGACCATCCGGGCGTATCTCGACCGGCGACCGGGTCGCCGGCGTGCGCGACCCGCCGGCGACGATCCGTTCGAGCCGTTCGTCGACTACGTCCGGGCCCGGCTGGGCGAGGATCCGCATCTGTGGGCGACGACGCTGTTCGACGAGCTCGTCGAGCTGGGCTTCGACCGCTCCTATCCGACGTTCACCCGCCAGCTCCGGCCCGGGGTCTGCGCCCGGCGTGCGAGCCGTGCCGCGCCGCGAAGGGCCGGCCGGTCGCGGTGATCGAGCACCCGCCGGGTGAGGAGACCCAGTGGGACTGGCTCGAGCTGCCGGACCCGCCCGCGCGTGGGGGTGGGGCAAGAAGGCGTACCTGCTGGTCGGGGCGCTGGCGCACTCGGGCCGGTGGCGGGCGTGCTGGCCGAGTCGAGGACCAGCCGCACCTGATCGACGGGCTCGACCGGTGCCTCGGCGCTGGGCGGGGTGACGCAGGACCTGGCGGTTCGACCGGATGGCCACCGTCTGCCACCCCGCAGCGGGCAGGGTCACCGCCTCGTTCGCCGCGGTCGCCAAGCACTACGGCGTGTCGGTGGCGATCTGCCCGCCGCGGCGCGGGAACCGCAAGGGCGTGGTGGAGAAGGCCAACCACACCGCCGCGCAACGCTGGTGGCGCACCCTGCCCGACGACGTCACCGTCGAGGAGGCCCAGGCTCGCTGGACCGGTGGTGCGCCAGCTGCGCGGTGACACCCGGCTGCGGTCACCAGGCGCGACGGCAAGGCCACCGTGGCCGACCATCGCCGACGCCGAGCCGCTCGCACCGGTGCCGGCGAGCCGTTCCCGGCCGGTCCCGAGCTAGCGGGCGTACCGCGCAGGCGCTGGTCGCGTTCCGGGGGAACCGCTACTCGGTGCCGCCCGAACTGGCCCGCGCCCAGGTCACGGTCATCGCAGCGGCTCGGCGCCCAGCACCTCGACATCGCCACCGCTCGGCGGGATCGTGATCGCCCGCCACCGGCTCGCGCCCGACGGCGCCGGGGTGATGGTCCGCGACCACGGCCACGTCATCGCCCTCGAACAGCCGGCGCTGGCCGGCCACGACACCGCCGCCGCACCGCCGCAAGCAACGCATCCCACCCGGCCCCGCCGCCCGCGCGGCCGCCGAGCAGCTGCGCGACCGCAGCAGCCCGACCCGACACAGCAGCAGCGACGACCACGCGACGTCGTGATCGACCTACCGCCTACGCCGGAGCAGCCCAGGGAAGGAACACCCTCCCATGACCGACCCACCTCAGCGCCGAGCCGATCACCGCCGCCAGGCCAGCCTCTACCAGCAGCTCCGCGGCCACCTCGCCGACCTAAGCTCACCGCCGCCGCCGAGCACCTCCCGCGCGTCCTCGGCCGCGCCGCCGCCGAGAGCTGTCCCTGACCGCCGCCCTGGAGCGGCTGCTCGCCCTCGAGGTCGACGCCACCGAAGCCCGCCGCCTCGCCGGCCGGCTGCGGTTCGCCTCCCTGCCCACCCCGGCGCACCCTGGAGGACTTCGACTACGACGCCCCACCCGGCGTCGACCGCGCCCTGATCAACGAACTCGCGACCTGCCGCTACCTGGACACCGCCACCAACGTGCTGCTGATCGGCCCGCCCGGCGTCGGCAAGACCCACCTCGCCGTCGGGCTGGCCCGCACCGCCGCCGAGGCCGGCTACCGCACCTACTTCACCACCGCCGCCGACCTGGCCGCCCGCTGCCACCGCGCCGCCATCGAAGGACGCTGGGCCACCACCATGCGGTTCTTCGCCGGCCCCACGCTGCTCGTCATCGACGAACTCGGCTACCTGCCGCTGCCCGCCGAAGCCGCCTCCGCGCTGTTCCAGGTCGTCGCCCAGCGCTACCTCAAGACCTCCATCGTCCTCACCACCAACCGCGGCGTCGGCGCCTGGGGCGAGATCCTCGGCGACACCACCGTCGCCGCCGCCATGCTCGACCGGCTCCTGCACCGCTCCGTCGTGCTCAACCTCGACGGCGACTCCTACCGCCTGCGCGACCACCACGCCCGCACCGACACACTCCGCCGCACCACCACCGGCACCCGCCGACCCCTAACTGACCACGCCCACGGGTGGGGAATTTCGATGAGCAACACTGGGGAATTTCGGTGAGCGCCATCAGAGCAGGTTGAGCATGAGGTCGCTGTAGAGGTTCTCTTCCTCCTTCGGCGTGAAGGTCAGGCCCTCGCTGACGAACTCGATGGAGACACCGCGCTGGGTCAGCCCGAACACGTCTGACTTGAGTTCTAGAAGCGATCGAGCCCAGCGGTCGATGCTCCACACCCTGATGTGGTCGCCCTCGCGGGCGTAGGAGATGAGGGTGTCCTTCACAGGGCGCTTGCGGCCAGAGGACTCCTTCTCCTCGTAGACCTTGTTGGCCCCTTCTCTGAGGCCCTCTTGTCGGGCGCTGTTCTGGTCTTCGGTGCTCGTCCTGATGTAGGCGAGGAGTTGTCCGCGAGTGTCTTTCATCGTCTTAGTTGTCCTTCCGGAAGTGTCCGTGAAAGCACTATCGGTTCTAGAAAGACACTGACTGATGAGGCCCAGCGGGTGCTGTGGAGCCACGGCTTAGAAGCACACGGCGGAAGGCGTCACGCCTCTGGGTTCTTCCCGGGCCACAACTCCCATCGGCTCGCTCGACCCCGTCGGACCTCGGCATCAGGGAACTCCTTCTGCAACTGGCTCAAGCGCTCCACCACTTCATTGATGGGAAGGCCAGAGGGAATGACCGCAAGCGGCTGCGGCTTGGGGGCCATCGCCCGCTGTACTTGCTGGCTCTTCCTCGATGCCTCAAGCATCTCCATCACCCTCGCGCGAATGGCGCGCTGCCCAGGCCATGCAGGGCACGGCCCCACGTAGGGCGGAGTCACGTAACCGTGTTGATAGAGGGGCAGCGCGCAGTCGGCGCACATGTCCTCCTGCTCTTGCCGGGGCACCGCTAGGCAGCTTGTCGAGGCGCCACTTCTTCACGTCACGCTCTGAGCGCAACTTGGAGCGCGCTGAGCGCTCCGAGGTCGGCGTGGCCTTGAGTTGCGTATCGAGGGCCGCTAGCTCGGCCTTGAGTCCCCTGACCTCAGCGATACGGCGCTCGGTGTAGCGGTAGAGCGTCCACCAGCGGCGGTCCTTCGGAAGGCGCCCAGCCTCATCCGGGACATCCTCGGGGTCACCAACGACGGGAGTGAGGCGCTCGACTGTTGTCCTGTGACGCTTGATGGACGCCTCACACTCCGCGACCTGTTCGGCACGACGGTTCGAGTCCATCTAGCGGGGAAACTCTCTCCTGACCTAAGGCCCGCAAGTCCCTTCTCCAAGTGCTTCAACACGCAACGGGCTTCTAGGAGAGCAAGACGCGCTTCCTCGCGCTTGGGGTCGTAGCGCGTGCGGTTCGCCTCTCGCTGGGCTTGATCCTGCACTCGCTTCTTCTCGTTCTCCCGGTCCATGCGAGCGAAGCGCGCATCCATTTGGCGTTTGGTCATGCGTCGGAAGCCGGGTTCGGCCCGCTCCCACTCCTCCATGATCTTCTGGGCGTGCGCCAACTCCTCGGCCTGCTCCTCCATGCGCCAGGGGTTGCCAAGAACTGGTCGCGGTGCAGGTCCATGAAGAGCTTGCGGGCAGCGAGGTTCTCCTCAAACGTGGAGGTGGCTCCTGGCGTTGCCCGCCACAGGTGCTCGCCATCGCTGTAGACACCTTCGGGTAGCGCTTCCATCACGGTCTTCGTTGCCATGCATTCGATGGTGCGCCGCGCCCGTTGCCATCCGCAATCCCCTCGGACCCACTCGCGGTATCAAGCCTCAGACGGTCTTCCGTGAGCCCATTGACTCCAGGGTCAGCTCTTGTCATCGTTGGCCAACATGACCAACACCAACGCCGCCGCCAAGAAGGCCGCATCCAGCACCAGTAAGGGCTCCACCGTCGTCACTCCCGAGGGCGTGGTGATCGCTGAGCAGAAGCATGTGGAGGCCGCACCGAAGGCTCCCGCCGCTAAGAAGACCGTTGCCGCGAAGAAGGCTGCTTCGGCACCGGCCAAGAAGGCGGCACCGGCCAAGGTCAAGGCCGAGTTGCCCTACGACTTCGACCTGTACCGTGACCTCAAGGCTCGGGGCACGGACGCACTCCACGCCGTTCTGTATGACGCTCGCCTGAAGACTCCGAAGGGAAGCAAGAGTCCTGAGGAAGCGGCTGCACAAGGCACAGGCGCTCATCAAGGCCTACGGCGAGTGGGTGCGCCTCGCTGAAGAGTCGGCTCGTCCGCTTGAGCAGGCGGGCAAGTGATGAACAAGCCCCAAGCCCTTGATGCTCGTCCTTGAGGTGACGCTGTGGTCGGAGCACGAGCGCGAAACTTTGCTCGACGACCTGGAACACCACCGCACCGTCATGACCGTGAAGGTGGTGAGCGAGTGATGGCCACCAAGTTCCCCTACGTCGAGGTCGCGCTGGTCGGAAGCGACGGCAATGCCTTCGCCATTCTCGGGACCGTGCAGCGCGCCATGCGTGCCGCTGGTGTCGCAGAGACCGAGGTCTCCCAGTTCTTCAGTGATGCCACCTCAGGTGACTACGACCACCTGCTTCAGACCGTCATGGCGACAGTGGCCGTCTCATGAGTGAGGCCGTGACTCCCGAAGCGGAGGCGGCATGGGCCGAGCGCTCCTACGAGTGTCCGGCACATGACGAGTGTTTGCGGCCGACACATTTACCGACCCTTCACGTGCTCCGTCTGCAAGGTGGAGGTCAACCGAGACACCTGCTGGGCAAGGGGTCAGCGGGTGGCGAGTGTGACGCCGGTCCTCTGTGGTGAGTGCTCAGGACAGGGAGTGCTCCTGTTGAACCCCGTCGACAAGTTTGCGCGGCCGTCAACTTCCTGCCCGATGACCTGAGCGATGTGCCGCGCCTCTACGAGACGGTAGGTCTGGCCTTGGGCAGGAAGGTGATCCACGCCCGCTTCTTCACCAACGTTGGCTCGGCGGAGTGGCTCCTAGCCGAGTTCGACGGCCATGACCTGGCCTTTGGCTGGGTCTCGCTCGGGCTCGGGCCATCCTGTGACGAGTGGGGCTACTTCTCGCTTCGTGAGCTTGGGGAGCTGTACGTGGTGAAGGACGGGTTCCCCATCTACGTCGAGCGGGACCTCGTCTTCACGCCGATCCTCTTTGGGAAGTGCGGACCTGAAGCCTCCACAACTCCTCCTTGACGAAGTGCTCATAGAAGACAGCATCGACCGCCCTCAACTGAGCCATCCGCTCTGCGCCAAGTTTGGCGAGCGAGACCTCCTGCTCCCTGTTGAACAGGTAGCGGTTCTCCGCGAACAGGTAGGTGGTGCTCTCGGTCTGCATGCCCGATGAGGGACTCACGCTGCCGTCGAGTTCGTACCCAAAGGAGTAGAGGAGCTTCCGGTGATTGAGGTAGGCCGTCTCGGGCTGAAGCTTCATCACCTCGTCAAACCAGAGGCCAAGATCCATGGCCCCGCCCGCTTGGTACTGCTCCATGAGGAAGTCGCGGCCGCCGACGTAGAACCACGCTTCAAACGGGTAGATGCCTGTCTCTTCCCAAAGCTGGCATCCGGTTCATAGAGCGGTACCTGCGTCATGAAGGCGTTCCAAAACCCATCCGCTCGCCGCTTGACGGAGGTGAGCGTTTCACCTCTCTTGGGTGCCGCGGTCGCCGCGCGACCTTTCTGGGTCTGCTGCTGGCGACGACGAATCTCTCGCTCACGTGCAGCGTTCTTGCCTGCCTTGCTCATGAGACTCCTTCTCGGTTGGGTTTGGGTGCCCCTACAAGTCGCACGCCAACATGGCGACGGAAGTCGCAGTGGTGATGGATGCGCGAGTCGCGGTAGATGATGCGACCCACGGCGGGCTGCGCGATGGCGAGGACTGTGGACTTATGGAACGTCCCGAAGGTCTGGTACAGCTCGGTCTGGCCACCGCCGCCTTGGGTCGGCGCGCTGTCGTAGAAGAAGCCCTCAAGAAGTAGGTTCACCAGCCCGCGCCGAGGATAGAACGATGCTCCTGATGACATCGTTGTTTAGGACTCCCGCATGGGCGACCTGCGTGGCGTTGCTGGTCAGGTAGAAGGAGTAGACGCGAGTCCCGGTGCGAAAGCAGACCGGTTGGTTGAAGGCAGTGCCATACATCTCGGGACCAACGAAGCCCGGATTGCGCAGTCGCTTCATCAGGCTCTCAAGTCGGTGCCAGAAGCGCTGAAAGTCGAAGCCGACCGAAGCGTCCAATCGTGTCGCGTCGTAGTAGTTCGAGCGGTCGGTGGTTACCAACGGCGTGAAGCGCTTGTGCGCTTTGAGCACCAGCTTGCGGATGTCATCGTCCGCGAAGGTGAAGTGCGTTTCCCCCAACGAGCGCGAGAGCGCGAGGGTGAAGTTGCAGAGGGGAGCGTGTCCCGCCATGTGCATGGGCTGCCGTAACGCGCTGTGGCTTTGCAGGAGCGAGGGTTCGCGGAAGCCAATGTCACGCACCACGAGGCGCTGCAAGGGGTAGTGCTCGCGATAGGCGGGGTACTGGCTCGGGTCGATGAGCAGGTAGTAGTTCTTAACACCCCAGGCATCGAACATCTTGGGCGAATCCGCCGTCCCTGCACGCTGGTACGAGGGCACGTCGATGTTGGTCTCCATCCGATGCCGCTCGAAGAAGCCATCGGTGCATGAGGGTTCGAAGTCGGGGTCAACCACGCTTCCTTCTCCACAAGTTCGCCCTCAACGCTGCGGTGGAAGATGGGGAAGGAGATGAAGCCATCTCTCCTGATGGCGTCCATGGGAGCCGCGTTGGCCCCACGGAACTTCGCGTCTGCCACCTCCACCTCTTCTGGCGTGAAGAACTGACCAGCGCCTTCGTAGAGTTCTTCGCGCCACGGTTCAGTGGGCGGATAGGCCACTGGCTTTGCTGAGGAAGCTCGTCAGACGACTCACGATTCGTCCTGTTGGTCGTTGAGGCGGTTGGCCGTGAAGGCGACCTGGTTGCTTCGGTGACGAAGGCTTCCAGTTCCTCGTTGGGGTCATAGGTGCTGAGGAAGTCCTCAACAAGTGGCGGCGGGAGGTCGAACAACTTCGGCATCTTGTGCTTCGGCATGAGGGGCTTCGCCTGCCGCGCGCGTTCTTGCTCACTGATGCGCTCACGTTGAAGGCGTGCCCACTCAGCCAGGCCCAAGTCCTGCGAGTAGCGCTGCTGAGCCGCGCTGTCTCCATCGATGTAGTAGTCCACGAGGTTCTTCGAGAAGTAGGAGACAGGCAGTAGCCGTGTGCCGAAGAAGCCGAGGGGTTCGAGGAGGGGTTGCAGGTTGGGTAGCGCGTCCACCACCTCGCCCGCCTCCTCGTGCCGCCATGACTGGAACTCAGAGCTGCGGTTGAGCACGAGGCGCAGGAAGGTGGCCTGTTCGGGCGTGGTGTCGTAGACGATTACTGGCACGGTCGGCATCTCAAGTTCGAGCGCCAACCGCAGCCGCATGTTGCCGTCAATGACGGTGTGGGTTGGGTCGAGCACGATGGGTGTGACGACGCCCAGTTCTACGACGCAGTTGGCTACCTTGCGCCACGTGTCCGGGTTGACGCGCTTAAGGCCGGTGCTAGCAGTGATGCGTTGCACGTCCATGGCACCCTGAAAGAGGGCGGGGATCCACCCGCGAGGGCGCGGCAATGCTTGCATGTTGTCGCTCCTAGAAGACGTGCTTAATGAGGTAGGTGTCCCGCTCTCGGAGGAGGCGTTGCTCCTCAGCGGCGGACGGTGCGCCGCGCATCTGCTTGTGGATGGCGAGCGCAGTTGCCTGTGGTCGTTGAGGGGCGTGAAGTCCGCGGCGTCGAAGTAGTTGCCGAAGCGCGTGATGTCGAAGCTGTGCTTCTTGACAAGGGCCAGGTGCCCGTCGTCAGGGTCAGCCACCACCGCTTCTACCGCTTGGGACGCCGCCTCTGGCTTGCGGTAATGCTTGAGGAAGTCCGTGACCTCATAGGCCTGGTATTCCAACGCCCACTGCTTGAGGGTTCGGGCGTTAACGCCCAAGTAGTGGGTGCGGTCGCTCTCGTCCATGAGTGCGTCCGCTTCACCCCGCTCGCTGGCGTTGGTGAAGTCGACCAGCACGTCGGAGATGACGCCCTCGCGGAAGGCATCAAGGAACGCCTGAAGTTGCGCCAACCGCGCAACTTGAGTCCGCAAGTAGGGGCGGCGCCAATGGCAGGCAACGGCGGTGCCATCCAGAGTGAGCGTTGCCTGCTGGCCTGGTTCGAGCGGGATGCCTGTGAACACTGCCCTGCGCGCTTCCTCAAGCGGGCGCCGCAGGCGGTTGGCAAGGCGGTAGGCGGCGTCCTCGAGGCTGCTTGTGGCGAAAGTTGTCTCGGTTGGTAGGCGGAACTCCCAGATGAGGGTGTGGCTTATCCACCAGTCGGGGCGTTCGTCTGTTTCCCAGTTGACGGACTCGTAGGCGGACCCCATCCGCTGAAGTCCGCCTACGGTCGTCTCGGTCATGATGCGGGTCAGGACTTCGCCGCAGCAGCCGCGATGGCCTTGGCAGCCTTGTTTGCTTCAGCCTTCGCCTTGCGCTGCTCAGCCGCCGCCTTGTCCTCCTTGACGCGGTCGTCCAGATAGCGCTGAACGTCGGTGGGCACGCGATAGGCACCCGACTTCTTCGCGAGCTTGCGCTTACCGTCCGCGCCCTCGACCCACTGAGCGGGCTCCTGTGCCCAGGTCTGGAGAGTGGACCAACTCTCGTCAGCCGCATCCTTGACTGCCTTCAGGTGGGAGGCGAGATCGCTCACACTCTCGTTGAGGAGTGTCAGTCCGATGGCGACGCGGGCGTTGCGAGTGTCCGTGGCCAGCGGGGACAGGAGTTCGGCACGCTTCGTGACCGCGCTGAGGTTGGTGATGCTGGCGGCGGCTTCTTGGGCATCGTTGGTAGCAGAGGCGTCCAGCATGGTGCGCTTCCCGTCAAACTCCTCCTGAGTCAGGTGCCGAGCTTCCAGACCCTTGGTGATGTTGGCGAGTTTCGCCTTGTAGTCAGCATCGGCGTCGAGAGCATCAAGGCTGTAGTAGCTGATGCCGCCCTTGGTGCGCGTGTAGACGGGTGATGGAACGAACTTGGTCACGGAGACTCCTTTGGTTGGTTGGCCTTGCAGCTACCTCAGCGGAGTCGGGCGGCATCGCGCACGCACGAACAGCCTTCTTGGACGCCTCGGACACGGACTTGGGCACCGCTTGGGCATCTCGGACGAGTCGGACAGGCTTCAGGACACGAGGCGACGACAAGATGCGCCGGTCCACTGTTGCCACCGATTAGGGTTCGAGTGACCTCCGCACTGGGGGACCGGAGGCCGACCAAGGAGCACGAAGCGTGGAAGAGGTGACCGAGGGCGCTCATTGGGACGTGCTCATTCAGCGGCTCCAAGCCCACCGCGAGAGCGTGGGAAGCCCCTCCTACGGCGAGATTGCTGACCGCATCAAGCAGGACCGCATGGACCGCGGCGCACCTGACTACGCGGCCCACATCGCGCGCTCATCCGTCTACGACGCCTTCCGAATGGGGCGCTCGCGAGTCAACATTCCGCTGATGAGGGAGATTGCCCAGGCGCTCGGAGCGAAGCCTGAGCAGGTGGACGTCTGGATCAGGGCTACCTACAAGCCGGTGTCCGATCTGACGGAGGAGTCAGAGCCTGACGCGCCAATGACGCTCAAGTTCGTCCTGTTCATCATGCTCGGCTGCTTGGCCTTCAACATGGTTGGCCGAGTGCTCGTGGACTGGCTGCCGTTTCCGCTCTACCTGGACATGTGGGGCACGGCCATCGCCGCCATCCTGCTTGGCCCATGGCGAGGCGCAGCCGTCGGCGCTGCTACCAACATCGTCGGAGTCATCGGGAGCACTTGGGTCTCGCTTCCGTTCGCCATCGTCAACGTGGCTGGCGCGCTCGTGTGGGGCTATGGAGTGCACAGGTACGGCATGGGCCGCACCTTGCCGCGCTTCTTCAGCCTGAACTTGCTCGTGGCTGCCGTCTGCTCACTCTTCGCCGTCCCCATCATCTTGCTGCTCTTCGGCAACGACCTCCGAGACAGCAACAACGCCATCAATCAGGCCTTCCTCGACCTTGGATGGCCACTGGTTCCTTCGGTCGGCGCCTCGAATTTGCTGACCTCGACAGCGGACAAGTTCATCAGCGGATTCGTGGCCCTGGTGCTCATCACTGCACTGCCGTGGAGGTTGCGTCGAGGGATGCCGCTAGTCCTTGCGGACCATCGACAGTAGCCGCGGTCTAACGGCAGTCCGCGGCGGCGACGTAGGAACGTGACGCTGCAACCTCAAGCCCGAGGCAACAGCTCAAGGTGTCGGGGAGCGCGGGCGCGGGGATGGGTTGGTCGAGGTCGCCGGCGACTACGCCGAACTGACCTTCGACCACGTCCTGGCCACTCGTCATCACCGTGCCAGAGGGGTCAGTGATTTGTCGCTGCCATTCGTTGCGAGCAGCCACGACCTCCTCCTGCGTCCGAGCTAAAAAGTTCCACCACATGATGACCTTCTCGCCAAAGGGCGGACCACCAAGCAGGAGCATTCGGGTGTCACCGATCGCCTTCAACTTCACTCGTGATGAGCGGTCGGGAAGGACGCCAAGTTCATCCTTGCGGACTGTGAACGGTTCGCACTGGTCCGTTGAGACCTGAACCTCGCCAGAGTCGATGAGCACGCCGTGCTCGAAGCCCTCATCCACGGCGAACTCCATGACCGCTTCCTGCTCAAGGAGGAGCTCAACACCAAGCAGAGGGGTATGCGTTGCAACGGGTGACGCCTGCCCAAGCAGCGAACCGAGGAAGACTCGTGCCTCCCACCCATCACCCTTGACTGCATCGGGCTTGTAGTGAGCGAAGGTGGGGGCAGTGGACCGCGCATCCTCAGGCAAAGCGACCCACAACTGCACCCCGTGCAGGACCTCAACGGTCTCAGTCGAGTTCTCCGAGTGGGAGATGCCTACGCCTGCCGTCATCAGGTTCAACTCGCCGGGACGCACCATCGCCACTGTGCCTACCGAGTCCCGATGCTGGATCTCGCCTTGGTAGAGCCAACTGACGGTCTGCAGCCCGATGTGGGGATGAGGAGCAACCCGCATGCCACCTGACGCAGCGATGTTGTCGGGCCCATAGGAGTCAACGAAGCACCATGCACCGATGAGGGTTCGTTGCTTGCTGGGAAGGGTGCGGCGCACGTTCATTGCTCGTAGGCCACCCAAAGGAACGTCGCGCGGCCTGATGACCTCGGGCATGCCGCTGGCACCTTCTTCGCAGAGAACGGGATCAGGCTTGCGGTCAGGGTTGCTCACGCTGTTCATTGTGCTCCCGTGTCGTTAGGAAGCCATTGAACGCTGGTCGACGCATACGATGGATGGCAGGCACGAAGCAGCAGGGGAGTGACACATCGAAAATGAGCCAACCTGTCAAAAAACCTGTCAAAATGTGTTCTGGATGCGGATTTTACGCGTGAGCGTCATGTGGTGGAACTTCGTCGGCCGCACCCACGAGGAGGTCGTCGGCTACCGCGACGAGTGGCAGCGTCAGATCGAGGCGGGCCGTCATGAGGACGGCCGCTTCGGAGTCGTGAGCGACCTCGCGCCGATCCCCGCACCCCCCATGCCCCACTCCCGCCTCAAACCCAGGGGCTGACCGCGCTCGCTGGTGGTGAGGATCAGTGCTTCCAGACCCGCACCCAGTCGACCTGCACCTTCTCGTCGAGGTTGCGGTTGGGGGCGCCGAGCTCCCAGTCGGAGGTGAGCAGGCTGAGCACGAGGTACTCGGGGGCGTGTGAGATCGCGTGCGAGGTACGCCAGTACTCGCGGCCGTCGACACGGAAGATGTACTCCTGCGGCGTCCATTCGACCGAGAACACGTGGTAGGCGTCCCACCAGGAGTCGCCGGGAGCCAGCATCTGCTCGGTCTGCCGGAAGATCTCGCCGGTCTTGCGCAGCCTGTTCTCGGGGGTGAGATCCCAGATGAACGAGCCGAAGCCGACCCGGCCCGGCAGCCCGTTGTCGCCGAACCACTCTGCGATGTCGACCTCGGTCCCCATCCCTGGGTTGCCGGGTACCTTCGGCCCGCGCTGGATGAACCAGAAGCACGAGTGCATCCCCTTCGTCCGGTGCAGCTTCATCCGCGCCGCGGCGTACCCATAGGTGAAGGCGTAGTGCTCCTCGGTGGTGACCTGGGTGTTGAGGAGGTAGGGACTCTGGCCGTTTCCGTAGCGCTTCGAGGTGTACGAGCATGACTCGCCGGCGCGGGAGGCGTCGATCCCCACGCCCATGTTGAGCGTGCCGCCGCCGACCGTCCGCACGCTCGGGTCGGGTCGCGAGCACCTCCGGCCGCCCTCGGCGTTGAGCCCCTTGAGGTGGTCTGCCCACGGCGCGGCCAGGGTGCTGCCGTCGAAGCGCTCGTCGAAGTCCAGGGTGAAGCCGCGCGACGTCACCTCGTTTGACACGACCTCGGGCGCGTCCCCGGCTGCCGGACCGAGTGCGCGATAGGTCCCTCCGGGCGGTACGTCGAACACGGCGTACCCTGACTGGTCCTGGGCGACCTGCCCCACCGTCTCCCAGCCCGCGGGGGAGGGCCGCTGCAGGATCACCGCGCGTCCCGGGCGTGGGGGCGTGAAGCCGACCGACACCAGTGACCCGGTGGCGGGGTCGGCCGGCGCCGGGCCCGCCTGGGCCAGCGGAGGCAGCGCAGCGGCGTTCGCCCGTTGCGGAACCGGCTCGACGAGGACCGGCTTGCTCGTGATGCGAGGCAGCCGCTTGCCCCACTTGTTGCGCGTCTTTGGGGAGTGCATGCGCAGCGTCGCCGGCTGCTGGAGGACGACGCCCCGGAAGACGACCTTGCCCGGGCGGCTGGCCTTGGTGCGGACCAGCCTCCTCCAGCGGTTGCCCTGCTTGACCTGGAGGAGCACGGTGCGTCGTTTCGAGCTGCGCGTCTGATAGCCGTCCATCGTGAACGGGGCGCCGGCGATCGGGGTCGCCGAGGGTGGGTTGAGGCGGCCGAAGGCGGCGTACGCCGGAGATTGGGTGAGCAGGACGGGCGCGAGTGTGGTCGCGAGCAGCGCACCGGCCGCGGCG
Organism: uncultured Actinomycetota bacterium; assembly: GCA_963767345.1. GTDB lineage: Bacteria > Actinomycetota > Actinomycetes > Propionibacteriales > Nocardioidaceae > Nocardioides. Next base: position 475,709 of record CAVYDO010000003.1, on the reverse strand, counting down.
GCTGGCGTGCGCGTGGGTCGACGGACTCGGCGGTTGGGGGACCGCATGGTGCTCCTCTGCGGGCGGGGGGCGTCGGTCACCAGGGTAGGCCGGAATGTCGCCGGGCGCGGCTAGAGTCCCGGCTGTGGCAGCGACATCGGGGGTGATCATGGGCGACGACGGTGTCCCGCGCTGTCCGTGGGGCGCCGGCGACCCGGTCAACCGTGCCTACCACGACACCGAGTGGGGCGCGCCGGTCACCGGCGAGAGCGCCTACCTCGAGCGGCTCACGCTCGAGGCCTTCCAGTCAGGGCTGTCCTGGCTGACGATCCTCAACAAGCGGGCGGGCTTCCGATCCGCCTTCGCCGGGTTCGACGCCGATGCGGTCGCGGCGTACGACGAGGCCGACCGCGCCCGGCTGCTCGCCGACGCCGGCATCGTCCGCAACCGGCTCAAGGTGGAGGCGGCCATCGTCAACGCCCGGGCGACGATCGCGCTGCGCGACCGGGGTGGGCTGCCGGCATTCGTCGAGTCCTTCCGGCCGGAGCCGCGCCCGGCGCCGCGCACCGCCGGCGACGTACCCACCACGACGGCGGAGTCGACCGCGTTGTCGAAGGGGCTGAAGAAGCGGGGCTTCGTATTCGTCGGACCGACCACGATGTACGCCCTGATGCAGGCGATCGGGCTGGTCGACGACCACCTGGCGGGATGTCATCGGCGGGGCGGCGCAGACCGGGATGGTCTCGACACGTCGCCTCGTCCCTCGGCGACGGCTCGACCACCGAGCGAGGGCGGCCGCCGCTCGTGATGACGCGCCTGCACGCCACCCGTGGCCGCTGCTGTGCGATGCCGGCTGACGATTTCCTACGGTGCCGCGGCGCTGTGTATTGTTCTCGCTCGGTGCCGTTCGCGCGTGGGCGGCGGCCTGCCCCTTTAGCTCAGTCGGCAGAGCGTCTCCATGGTAAGGAGAAGGTCTACGGTTCGATTCCGTAAAGGGGCTCTGGGTGGGGCCAGCCGATCGAGGCTCCAAGTGCCCTTGGCGGGGTAGCTCAGGTGGTTAGAGCACACGGCTCATAATCGTGGTGTCGCGGGTTCGAGTCCCGCCCCCGCTACCCAGATCGAATCAGCCAGATCGACCCGCATCCCAGCAACGCACTACCAGAGGACTTCCCGTGGCCAGCAAGAGCTCCGACGTTCGCCCGAAGATCACGCTCGCGTGCACCGAGTGCAAGGAGCGCAACTACATCACCAAGAAGAACCGCCGCAACGACCCGGACCGGTTGGAGCTGGCGAAGTTCTGCCCGCGCTGCCGCAAGCACCAGGCGCACCGCGAGACCCGCTGAATCTCCGGCCTGCAGACGTCCGAGGGCGGCCACCCACTGGGGTGACCGCCCTCGTGTCTGTTGAGTCCCCTGCGGACTCAACCCCTGTCCGGCGGCCCGGGTGCGTGCGGTGGGGCTGAGTCTCGTCAGGACTCAGCTGCCAGTCCCCGAGTGAGGAGAGCGTTGAGTCTCGTCGGGACTCAACCCCAAGCGGGGACGCGGGGTCACTGGGCCGGTCGGGCTACCGTGGCAGCCATGGGTCGCACGGATGTCGCCTCTCGGCTCATGGCGGTCGAGGCCGCGCGCGTGTACGACGCCCTGGTCGACCCCGCCGCGCTGCTCGCGTGGCTGCCGCCGAAGGGCATGACCGGCAGGTTCGAGCACTTCGAGCTCCGCCCGGGTGGGGGCTACCGGTTGGTGCTCACCTACGACGACCCGCCCGCCACCGGTGGCAAGGCGACGGGGGAGTCCGACATCGTCGAGGCCCGCTTCACCGACCTGGTGCCGGGCACCCGGGTGACACAGGCGGTCGACTTCGTCTCCGACGATCCGGCCTTCTCCGGCACCATGCTGATGACCTGGGAGGTCGCCACGGTCGACGCAGGGACGATGGTCACCTTCCGCGCCGATGACGTGCCCGTCGGGATCTCCGCGACCGACCACCTGGCGGGGATGAACTCCTCGTTGGCCAACCTGGCGTCCTCCCTGGAGCCCGGAGGATGAGGCGCCGTCGACGCCGGCCCGGGAGTCGCTAACGTGGCCCCATGCCAGTCGACCCCAAGCCTGTTGATCCGAGCCTCGTCGGCCGGTCCTTCCCGCCCACGGCGCCCCTCACCGTGACCGAGGACGGGATCCGGGCCTTCGCCGAGTCCACCGGAGGCTCCTACGACGGGGGACCGGCGACGGCGACGTACCCGATCGTGCTCGCCTTCGACGCGATGAACGCCTTCCTCGAGTCCGAGCAGATCGCGCTGCACCGGATCGTCCACGGCGAGCAGCGGTTCGCCTTCGAGCGACCGATCGTGCCCGGCGACACCCTTGTTGCCACGCTCACCGTCAGCACGCTGCGCCAGATCGGCGGCAACGACATCATCGGCACGTCGAGCACCTTCACCGACGCCGCCGGCGAGCTGGTCTGCACGGCCAAGGCCACCCTGGTCCACCGAGGCGGAGCCGCGGGAGGGGAAGCCTGATGACCGACGCACCCACGAACCGGGCCGCGGAGCTCGAGACGCAGTCGTACACCGTCACGCGCGCCGACCTGGTCCGGTACGCCGCGGCCAGCGGCGACCACAACCCCATCCACCAGGACGAGCGGGTCGCCACCTCCGTCGGGCTGCCCGGCGTGATCGCGCACGGCATGTACACGATGGCGCTCGCCGCCCGCGCGGTCGCGACCTGGTTCCCCGGGCGGGAGGTCGTGAGCATCGGCTGCAAGTTCACCAACCCGGTCATCGTCCCGGCCGACGGCGGCGCCGACATCGAGGTCGCCGGCGAGGCCAAGTCGGCAGAGGACGGCCTGACCACGGTCTCCTTGACCGTCACCTGCGACGGGCAGAAGGTCCTGGGCATGCCGAGGGCCGTCCTGCGTGGCTGAGCCGGTGGCCGAGCGCGTCGTCGCCGCCACCCGACAGCGGCTGGCCGACCACACAACTCTCCGGATCGGCGGCCCCGCCGGGGAGTACGTCGTCGCCGACGCCGAGGCCGACATCGTCGAGGCTGTCACGACCGCGGACGCGACCGGCACACCCGCCCTCGTCCTCGGCGGCGGCAGCAATGTCGTCGTCGCCGACGAGGGCGTGCCCGGGCGCGTCGTCGAGATCGCCACGGTCGGCGTACGACCCGATGTCGAGGATGGCGTCTCCTGCGGCGGCGTGCTCGTCAAGGTCGCCGCCGGCGAGGACTGGGACGCCTTCGTCCACCGCTGCGTCACCGAGGGCTGGGTCGGCGTGGAGGCGCTCTCCGGCATCCCCGGTAGGGTCGGGGCGAGCCCGATCCAGAACGTCGGCGCCTACGGGCAGGACGTCAGCCAGACCATCGCCCAGGTGCGCGTGCACGACCGGCTGCTGGGTGGGAGCCGCACCTTCGCCGCGGCCGACTGCGGCTTCGGCTACCGGCACTCCCGTTTCAAGGCCGACCCCGGTCGACACGTCGTGCTCGAGGTCACCTTCCAGCTGCGCCAGGGCGAACTGAGCGCGCCGATCACGTACGCCGAGCTCGCCCGCACCCTAGGCGTGCAACCGGGCCAGCGGGCCCCGCTCGCCGACGTACGCCGCGCCGTGCTCGGACTGCGCCGGGGCAAGGGCATGGTGCTCGATCCGGCCGACCACGACACCTGGAGCGCGGGGTCGTTCTTCACCAACCCGATCCTCACGACGGACACGGCGAAGGCGCTGCCGGAGGGTGCGCCGCGCTGGCCGGCCGGCGACGGCCGGGTCAAGACCAGCGCCGCCTGGCTGATCGAGCACGCCGGCTTCGGCAAGGGCTACGGCCTCGATCGCGCACCCGCGCGAGTCAGCCTCTCGACCAAGCACACGCTCGCCCTCACCAACCGCGGCGGCGCGGCAACCGCCGACCTCGTCGGGTTGGCCGCCGAGGTGCGTGACGGGGTCAGCGAGCGGTTCGGGATCTCCCTCGTGCCCGAGCCCGTCCTGGTCGGCTGCGCCCTGCCGTAGTCTCGGTGGTCGAGCCGCCGCGAGGGACGAGCGGCGTGTCGAGACCCCTCGGCCGACCTTCTCGGTGGTCGAGCCGCCGCGAGGGACTAGTGGGTATCGCCGCTAGTTCGTCGGGGGTCAGGCCGCTGTCGTGAGGGTGCCGTCGTTGTTGAGGCGGGCGAGGTGGCGGTTGAGGTCGTGGCGGGTGTACTTCCAGCCGAACGGTTCAGCGGTCTGGTTGTAGCGGTTCTCGAAGGCGTGGATCCGTTGGGCGAGGTCGTCGAGGTCGGCGAAATCGCCCGTGGTGATGGCTTTGCGCTGCAAGATCGAGAAGTAGATCTCGACCTGGTTGAGCCACGAAGCGTGCACGGGCAGGTGAACCAGGACGGTGTTGGGCCAGGCTTCGCGCATCCGGTCGATCGATGCTTGCCCGGCGTGGGAGGAGCCGTTGTCGACGATCCAGAACACACGTTTCGCCGAGGCGTACGGTTCTTGGGTCATCACCTGTTCGACCAGTTGGGTGAAGGGCTCGATCCCGGTCTTGGGCGCGGTCATCCCGTGCACGCGGGGATGGTGGACGTCGTAGGCGGCGAAGTAGGCCAGGGTGCCGCCGCGGCGGTACTCGAACTCGACCCGCCGTGGCTGCCCCGGTGCAGCAGGGGTTTCGGGGTGACGGCGTCGGAGGGCTTGCAGTTGGGACTTCTCATCAGCACTGATCACGTACTCGTCTTGGCTGAGGTCGACCCCGTTCCAGCGACGCTGGTACAGGTCCAGCACCCGTCCGGCCTTGGCCGCGAAGTCGGGGTCACGGGGGAAGATCCACGAACGGTGCTGCCACGGCTTGATCGCATCTGCGGCCAGCCAACGACCGATCGTCGAGGTCGACACGGGTCGCACCAGCCCAGTCGCGACGGCGTGCGCGGTGAGCTCGGCGGTCGACCACCTGGTCAGCGGCAGACCGTGGTCGGCCGGCCGGGTGCACGCCAAGGCCTTGACTTCGGCGACCTCGACCGGGGTGAACACCGGTGGTCGACCCGACCGCGGTCGGTCCTTGAGACCGTCCAGACGCCGGGCGCAGAATCGGTGTCGCCAGCGCCGGGCGGTGTCCTCACAGACCCCGACGTCACGGGCGATCTGGGCGTTCGGGACGCCGTCGGCGGCAGCCAGCACGATCCGGGCCCGGAGCACGTCACGGTGCGGGCAGCGGGCGGCGTTTGCACGCCCGGTCAGGACACGACGTTCCTGGTCGGTGAGGACCACGACATCAGCACAGGTTGGAGTCACATCCATTTCCTGGCGCATCCAGCAGCCGGGGGCCAAGTCGCCACGCCGCAGCGGCAAGGTTGGGCCGATCGGTGATGCCCGATGATGAGGAACATGGCGAAGATCCCCGACTCGACCCAGACGTCGCTGCGGCAACGGCTCCTGGCCCGAGCCGAGGAACGCTGGCCACAGCTCGAGATGATCCACACCCGCTACCGCGCCGGGTTTGCCTACATCGACGCCACCCTGACCGACGGCGACCAGCTCAAACTCTTCCGACTGCGCTACGCCGGGTCAGCCAGCCGCTGGGGTTTTGCGATCTACCGCGCCAGCCACGACGACTACGAGCAAGCCGCCCTCCCCAACGGCTGGCCCTCAGGCACCCCCGAAGAAGCCCTCGACACCGCCTGCGGCCTCTACCTCGGCGACCCCACCGCCTGGCTCACCGACCCCCGACGAACTAACGGCGATACCCACTAGCGGCGTGTCGAGATCCCTCAGCCGAGCAGTGCGTTGGGTGTCGATGAGTCCCAGTCGCCGGTGGCCAGGACGACGACGACCAGCACGACGAGGCCGACCAGCAGCACGGTGCCGATCGCGCCGAGCACCGCGCCGGTCGTCGCCAAGCCGCGGCCGCCGAGGCGGCCCTGGCTCCGGGAGATCCGGCGCCTTGACATGACCCCGAGACCGATCGCGAAGGGCGAGCCGAGCAGGCCGAGACCGTAGAAGCAGATGAGCGCCAACGACGCGATGCCGACGACGAGCGACCCGATCGCCAGCCCGTCGTTGGGCGGCTTGAGCAGGTACGCCGATCCGTGGCCGGCCGGGTCCTGACCCCACTGCTCGGGCGCGGACCTGCCGGCCTCGTAGGGGTTGGGCTGCGCGTAGGTGGGGTTGCCATCCTGAGCGGGCGGCCCCTGAGCGGGCGGCCCCTGAGCGGGCGGCCCCTGAGCGGGCGGCCCCTGAGCGGGCGGCCCTTGGACGGACCACTGCGCCTCGCTGACGTCGCCGGGCCGGTAGCCCGCGACGGGATCCTCGTTCTCCTTTCGCCACCAGCCACCCATGAAGCTGGTCTCGCGGTCGGCGGCATCACCCGAGTCGGGACGGTCGCCGTACGGGTCCTGCGGTGACGTCATGACCTCAGTGTGCCCCAGGCGCAGCGGCCCCAACCGTGGCGCCGCCGAGCTCGGTCTCCGAAAGCCAGTCGTCGACCTCGCCCTGCCAGGTGGCGACCCGGTCAGCGGGTGCGCGGGAGGCGGCGAACGACGACCTCGCCAGGTGGGCGAGGTCGTCGTCGGTGAGGTCGTGGGCGGCCCGCATCGTCGCGTACTGGCCGGCCAGTCTCGATCCGAACAGCAGCGGGTCGTCGGCGCCGAGGGCGATGGTCGCTCCGGCGTCCATCAGCTGCGGTAGCGGCACCGAGGTGAGGTCGGAGTAGACGCCGAGCGCGACATTGCTGACCGGGCAGACCTCGAGCGCGATGCCGGCGTCGACGATGCGGGCGAGCAGATCCGGGTCCTCGGTCGAGCGGACGCCGTGTCCGACACGGTCTGCGCGGAGGTCGTCGAGGCAGCTGCGCACGCTCGCCGGGCCCACCAGCTCGCCGCCGTGCGGCGCGAGGACCAGGCCGGCACGCTCCGCGATCGCGAAGGCCGGCGCGAAGTCGGCGGTGCGGCCGCGCCGCTCGTCGTTGGAGAGACCGAAGCCGACGACACCCCGGTCCGTGTATTGCGCGGCCAGTCGAGCGAGGGTGCGGGCGTCGAGAGGATGGCGGGTGCGGTTGGCGGCGACGACGAGGGCGATGCCGAGACCGGTGCGCTCCTCGGCGTCGCGCACGCAGTCGAGGACGAGGTCGGTGAAGGCGGTGATGCCCCCGAAGCGGGCGGCGTACCCGCTCGGGTCGACCTGGATCTCCAGCCACCTGCCGCCGTCGCGGACGTCGTCCTCCGCGGCCTCCAGCACCAGCCGCCGTACGTCGCCCTCCGTGCGGAGGACGGAGCGCGCGACGTCGTAGAGCCGCTGGAAGCGGAACCACCCCTTCTCGTCCGCCGCCGAGAGCCGCGGCGGCCACTCCTCGACCAGCGAGTCGGGGAGGACGATGCCGTCGCGCTCGGCGAGCTCGAGCAGCGTCTCGTGGCGCATCGAGCCGGTGAAGTGCAGATGCAGGTGCGCCTTCGGCAGAGAACGCAGGTCGCGGCGCAGTGCGGTCACGGGACGGCACGCTACCGCCGCCTCAAGTGCCTCCTGCGTCGCAGGGTTCGCACGCTGACCGTTTCATGTAACATCGGTCGTATGGTAGAGGCGACAACCAGCGCGCGAGTGCGCAAGCACCGCGAGAAGTTGCGCGCGCAGGGTCTGCGGCCGATCCAGATCTGGGTCCCGGACGTCAACGCGCCTGGCTTCGACGATGAGGCCGCTCGGCAGTCACGCCTTGTCGCGGCCAGTCCACACGCCGAGAACGACCAGGCGTTCGCAGATGCGATCGCCGACTGGGAAGACCGCTGAGCGTTGCGTCGCGGTGAGATCTGGACCGCGGCCGCCGGCGGATACGCCTCGAAACCTCGGCCCGTCGTCATCCTCCAAGACGATGCGTTCGCGAACACCGGCTCCATCACGGTCGCGCTGTTCACGTCCGACCCGACCGACGCGCCGCTGATTCGGATCGAGGTCGAGCCGACGGTGGACAACGGACTGGACGCCGTGTCACGAGTGCAGGTCGACAAGGTCGTCACCGTGCGTCGAGCGAGCCTGGGCAAGCGTATCGGAGTGCTCGAGCGGGAGAAGATGGTCGCGCTGGAGCGGTCGCTGGTGGTCTTCCTCGGCCTGGCTCGTTGACTCCCAGGTCGCGACGACCTCTAGCCGAAGAGCTTCTGCAGCCGGGAGACGCCTTCCACCAGGTCGTCGTCACCCAGGGCGTAGGAGAGTCGCAGGTAGCCTGGCGAGCCGAACGCCTCACCGGGCACGACCGCGACCTCGGCCTGGTCGAGGATGTACTCGGCGAGGGCCGCGGAGTCCTCGATCAGTCTCGGTCCGTCGGAGGCGTCGTACTCCTTGCCGAGCAGGCCCAAGACCTGTGGATAGGCGTAGAACGCGCCTCCCGGAGTGGGGCACTCGACGCCGTCGATCTCGTTGAGCATCGATACGATGAGCTTTCGGCGCCGGTCGAAGGCGACCTTCATCTCGTCCACCGCGGTCAGGTCGCCGCTCACCGCGGCGATGGCCGCACGCTGCGAGACGTTGGAGACATTGGAGGTGGCGTGCGACTGCAGGTTGGTCGCGGCCTTGACGAGGTCCTTGGGGCCGATCATCCAGCCCACCCGCCAGCCGGTCATGGCGTAGGTCTTCGCGACGCCGTTGACGATCACGCAGTTGTCGGCGAGGAAGGGACAGAGCACGGGCATGGACCCGGTCTCGATGTCGTCGTAGACGAGGTGCTCATAGATCTCGTCGGTCAGCACCCACAGGTCGTTGTCCTCGACCCACTTGCCGATCGCGCGGATCTCGTCGGCGGTGTAGACCGCGCCGGTCGGGTTGGAGGGGGAGACGAAGAGCAGCACCTTCGTCCGGTCCGTGCGTGCCGCCTCGAGCTGCTCGACGGTGACCTTGTAGCCCTGGGTCTCGTCGGCGAGCACCGGCACCGCGACGCCCCCGGCGAGCGTGATCGCCTCCGGGTACGTCGTCCAGTACGGCGCCGGGACGATCACCTCGTCGCCCGGGTCGAGCATCGCCGCGAACGCCTCGTAGATCGCCTGCTTGCCGCCGTTGGTGACGATCACCTGGGCGGGCTCGACCTCGTATCCGCTGTCGCGCCTGGTCTTCTCGACGATCGCCTGCTTGAGCTCGACCAGCCCGCCGGCGGGGGTGTAGCGGTGGTTCTTCGGGTCGCGGCAGGCATCGACCGCCGCCTCGACGATGTACTCCGGGGTCGGGAAGTCGGGCTCGCCGGCGCCGAAGCCGATCACCGGCCGGCCCTCGGCCTTCAGCGCCTTCGCCTTCGCGTCGACCTTCAGCGTCGCGGACTCGGCGATGGCGCCGACGCGTGCGGAGACCCGGTGGGCGCGGGGTGACGATGGAGCGGCGGAGTCGGAGGAGGTCATGGCACAATCGTAGGCGCCGGTTCGACGCGGCAAGGGTGGGGCCCGTATGCTTCCCGTTTGGTGGATCGCGCCACGATCTCGCATGCCCCGACCTTGTCTCCCGAGCAGCAGCCGGCAGCCCGGGTCGAGTGCTGTACGACGCGGCCGGGCCATCGGAGGGCACTAGCTCAACTGGCAGAGCATCGGTCTCCAAAACCGAAGGTTGGGGGTTCAAGTCCCTCGTGCCCTGCAAGCGGCCCCGGCTCGGGTGCCGCCGAAGTAGATCCAGCCGAAGCACCGGACCAGGAAAGGTAGGAGGACGTGTCCGAACGCAGCACTGTGCGCACCGACGACAAGCCGGAGCGCACCGGCCCCGCGGCCTTCCTCTACCAGGTCATGGCCGAGCTCCGGAAGGTCGTCTGGCCGACCCAGCAGCAGCTGGTCACCTACTTCTTCGTCGTCATGTTCTTCGTGATCGTGATGATGACCATCGTGACGGTGCTGGACCTGGGCTTCGGCAAGCTCGTCTTCGCCGTCTTCACCGGCGGCAGCTGACCGCCGCTCCGCCCGGACGACGTACGTCGTTCGCGGCCCGACCGTCTTTCGAGGAATGCTTTCAACGTGACTGAGAAGTACGAGCCCGCCGAGGAGTCGGCCGCCGACGAGTTGGCTGTCGGCGACCTCGCCAACGAGGAGCTGGCCGACGAGGAGGTTGCCGCCGACGGTCCCGGCGCAGACGACGTCGACTACGCCGCCCAGGACGCCGAGCCGGACGACCCCGCGGCCGAGTCCGCCGCGGAGCTCGACCTGCCGGCCGACGACGAGGCCGACCGGGAGGTGCTGGCCGTCGAGGAGGAGGCCGCGGTCGACGAGCAGCTGACCGAGGACCTCGGAGACGAGTCGGAGCAGCTGGAGGAGGCCACCGAGCCGGTCGACCCGCTCGAGGCGTTCCGCGCCGAGCTTCGTGAGCTTCCCGGCGAGTGGTTCGTGGTCCACACCTACTCCGGTATGGAGAACCGGGTGAAGACCAACCTGGAGAGCCGCATCACCTCGCTCAACATGGAGGACTACATCCACGACATCAAGGTCCCGATCGAGGACGTCGTGGAGATCAAGAACGGCCAGCGCCGCACCCGCAAGAAGCCGGCGCTGCCCGGCTACGTCCTCGTCCGCATGGACCTGACCGACGAGTCCTGGGCCGCGGTCCGGCACACCCCGTCGGTCACCGGATTCGTCGGGCACCAGCACCAGCCGGTGCCGCTGAGCCTCGACGAGGTCGAGAAGATGCTGGCCCCCGCCGTCGTCGCCGCCGCCGAGGCCGAGGCCGCCGCGGCCGGTACGCCGACCCGGGCATCGGCCACCACCGCGAAGAAGCCGATCGAGGTCGCCGACTTCGACGTCTCCGACTCGGTCATGGTGGTCGACGGCCCGTTCGCGACGCTGCACGCGACGATCACCGAGATCAACGCCGAGTCGCAGAGGGTCAAGGCCCTCGTCGAGATCTTCGGCCGGGAGACCCCGGTCGAGCTGAGCTTCAGCCAGATTCAGCGAGTGTGACGGGCTTGCCCGTCACAACCGAGCGAGGTCGAGCGCGACCACGGGTCGAGACCCAGCGCGGAGCGAGGTCGAGCGAGTGCGCGGCTGAGGAACGAAGCCGCGACCACGGGTCGAGACCCGGTGAGACGAACGCGAACCGAGCCCAAGGCGCCGTACGCCGCAGATTTCGCGCACTGGGTCGAGAACCCGGACAATGTTGCAGAGACACCAGCAACACCAGTGGCAGGGGTAGCCCCCGTCATGACCACGAGAAGGAAGAGATAGAAGATGCCTCCCAAGAAGAAGAAGATCGCTGCGCTGGTCAAGGTGCAGCTGCAGGCCGGCTCCGCGACGCCGGCCCCGCCGGTCGGCACCGCGCTCGGTCCGCACGGCGTCAACATCATGGAGTTCTGCAAGGCGTACAACGCCCAGACGGAGTCCATGCGCGGCAACGTGATCCCGGTCGAGATCACCATCTACGAGGACCGTTCGTTCACCTTCGTCACCAAGACCCCGCCTGCCGCCGAGCTGATCAAGAAGGCCGCCGGTCTGAGCAAGGGCTCGTCGGTGCCGCACAAGGACAAGGTCGGCAAGCTGACCAAGGACCAGGTGCGCGAGATCGCGCAGACCAAGCTGCCCGACCTCAACGCGAACGACGTCGACGCAGCCATGAAAATCGTCGAGGGCACCGCCCGCTCGATGGGCGTCACCACCGACTGACCACCGATTCGTCTGCGGCCTCCCATGTAGTTCACGGAGGCGCGGAACAGACGAATCGGTGTCAACCGCAACCAGTGGCAGGGCAGCGCTAGCCCGGAGACCACGACCTGGAAGAGAGAAGACCAGACATGCAGCGCAGCAAGACCTACCGTGCGGCGGCAGAGGGCATCGACAAGGACGAGCTCTACGCCCCGCTGGACGCGATCAAGATCGCCAAGTCCACCAGCAAGAAGAAGTTCGACGAGACCGTCGACGTGGTGATGCGTCTGGGCGTCGACCCGCGCAAGGCCGACCAGATGGTCCGCGGCACAGTCAACCTGCCGCACGGCACCGGCAAGACCGCCCGGGTGCTCGTGTTCGCGCAGGGCGACAAGGCCGAGGCCGCCCGTGAGGCCGGTGCCGACGAGGTGGGTGCCGACGAGCTCGTCGAGAAGGTGGCCGGTGGCTACCTCGACTTCGACGCCGTCGTCGCCACGCCCGACATGATGGGCAAGGTCGGCCGCCTCGGCCGGGTTCTCGGTCCTCGCGGCCTCATGCCCAACCCCAAGACCGGCACGGTCACCCCCGACCCGGCGAAGGCCGTCACCGACATCAAGGGCGGCAAGATCGAGTTCCGGGTCGACCGCCACTCCAACCTGCACTTCATCATCGGCAAGGCGTCGTTCCCGGAGGTGCAGCTGGCCGAGAACTACGCGACGGCGCTCGACGAGATCCTCCGGCTCAAGCCGGCGAGCTCCAAGGGGCGCTACGTCAAGAAGATCACCTTCTCGACCACCATGGGCCCCGGCATCCAGGTCGACCCGAACCGCACGCGCAACCTCACCGAGGAGGACGAGGCCTGACCCCCGCCCCTCGATCACCTACGCCGAGAGCCGGTCACCCACGCGGGTGGCCGGCTCTCGGCCTTTCCACAGGCCGGCGCCCGGCGTCGGTGGCCGCTGGCACGCTCGCTTCCCTCGGGATCGCCTCGGGGGGAGACTGGAAGGGTGAGCGATGTGTCGCACGCAGCCGTCACAGAGGAGCAGCCGTGGCTGCTCGACCCGGGCTTTGTCGCGGGCCGCCGGCAGTACCGATTACGAGCGTCGTACGACGAATGGCTGCGGCTGCCTGACCTACCCAGGTCCGAGTGGGTCGACGGCGAGGCCGTCTTGAGCCCGCCCGCAAGCTACCGACACATGCGCGCATCGCGCAGGATCGCGAATCTGCTCGAGCAGTCACTGGCTGGTCTGGAGGCGGTTCAGGAGACAGGCGTTGCCCTACCCGGCAACATCGAGCGCGTTCCCGACGTCACGGTGGTCGACCGACCGCCGGAGCAGCGCAGGATCGAGCGGACCCCGGTCCTGGTCGTCGAGATCCTCTCGCCGAGCACCCGTATCGAGGACACGGTCGTCAAGTCGGCTGAGTACGCTGCCGCCGGGATCGGGCAGTTCTGGGTTGTGGATCCAGAGCACCGCACGATCGACGTCCACGAACTCCACGACGGCGGCTGGCGTCTGCTCGCGCACCTCGACGACGGGCAGCCGACCGCGACGGTCGTGGTCGGCGATCACGGAGGGGCGGCCCTCGACCTGTCGGTCATCCTCGCCGACTGATCCATCCCGGCCGGGCACCTGCGTCCGGATTTGGCGCGGCTACGCCACCCGCCGTACCGTGTCCGTCGTAACCAGAGACCGCTGGTGGTCCAGGCCGTGAGGCCCGGACCGAAGGTGCCGCGCAAGCGGACGGCCCGCGCAGGTGATCAGAGTGAGAAGCTCCCCTTCGCGCCCTGGGCCCTGCGCCCGGGGCGTTTCGTTCGTCGGCCCGGGCCGCAAGGGCCGGGGTCTCGCTCCACTGAGAGACGACAGTCCGAAGGAGGGCCCTATGGCGCGGCCAGACAAGGCAGCCGCCGTCGCGGAGATCGTTGACTCGTTCAACGGTGCCGCCGGCGCTGTGCTGACCGAGTACCGCGGTCTCACCGTCAAGCAGCTGCAGGACCTGCGGCGCTCGCTCGGTGCGAACGCGAACTACGCCGTGGTCAAGAACACGCTGACCAAGATCGCCGCCAAGGAGGCGGGCGTCGAAGGATTCGACGACCTCCTCAACGGCCCGACCGCAATCGCATTCATCAACGGCGACGTGGTCGAGGCGGCCAAGGGTCTGCGTGACTTCGCCACGGCGAACCCCACCCTGGTCATCAAGGGTGGCTATCTCGACGGCAAGGCCCTCGACGCGAGCGAGGTGGCCAAGCTGGCCGACCTCGAGTCGCGCGACGTCCTGCTGGGCAAGCTGGCCGGCGCGATGCTGGCGAGCCTCTCCCAGGCCGTCTACCTCCTCAACGCCCCGCTCGCCCAGGCTGCCCGGCTCGCCGGCGCCCTGGAGGCGAAGGCGCAGGAGGACCCCTCGATCCTCGCAGGTGGTGCCGGTACGCCGGCTGAGCCCGCTGCCGAGGACGCCCCGGTCGCCGAGGAGGCTCCCAGCGCGGAGCCTGTCGCGGAGACCGAGTCGACCGACGCCTGATCGGTTCGGCGCAAGCCGGGCCGCACGGCCGACGTACACCACCTGAAACCCAGGACCGAGGAGACCTCCCGGTCCCAGAACGGAAGGAAACGCCCACCATGGCGAAGCTCACCACCGACGAACTGCTCGACGCGTTCAAGGAGATGACGCTCATCGAGCTCAGCGAGTTCGTCAAGCAGTTCGAGGAGACCTTCGGCGTCACCGCCGCCGCTCCGGTCGCGGTCGCGGCCGCCCCGGCTGCCGCGGGCGGCGACGCCGGTGCCGCCGAGGCTGCCGAGAAGGACGAGTTCGAGGTCGTCCTCGAGGCCGCCGGCGAGAAGAAGATCAACGTCATCAAGGAGGTGCGCGCCCTCACCTCGCTCGGCCTGAAGGAGGCCAAGGAGCTTGTCGAGGCCGCCCCCAAGACCGTGATCGAGAACGCCAACAAGGAGACCGCGGAGAAGGCCAAGGACGCCCTCGAGGCGGCCGGCGCCACCGTCACGCTCAAGTGATCTCGTGCCCGGTCATCGGCCGGGTCTGATCGCGCCGGAGGGCGGTCACCCATGCGGGGTGGCCGCCCTTCGCGCATCTCGGCTATGGTGCGCGGCCTCGACACGGTCGCTCGTCCCTCGCGACCGGCTCGACCAGCGATGCTCCTCGGTGGTCGAGCCCGCGAGCGCAGCGGGCGGTGTCGAGACCACGCTGAGTGGGTCCTTGACTAACGGCGCGGCATCGCCCATGATCTTCCGCAAGGTTCTTCGACCTCTGGGTTGTTGCGCGCCCATGTTTGTGTTACCTTGGTCGTTCCGCCCTCTCTCAGATGCCTTTCAGCCTGCCCGGTGGCCGATCACAGGTGGTTAGACGGCGTGTTTTCACAGGCGTTTCGTCGAAGGACAACTCTTGGCCGCGCGCACCTCTGCTGCACCCATCTCCTCTGTGCCCAACTCTCGGGCGAACCGCATCTCGTTCGCGAAGATCACCGAACCGCTCGAGCTCCCTCAGCTCCTCTCTCTCCAGACCGACAGCTTCGACTGGCTGATCGGTAACGAGGCGTGGAACGCTCAGGTCGAGACTCGTCGCGCCAAGGGTGAGGACGTCTCCGAGAAGTCGGGCCTGCACGAGATCTTCGAGGAGATCTCCCCGATCGAGGACTTCTCCGAGACGATGTCGCTCTCGTTCGAGAACCCGGTCTTCTACGACCCCAAGTACACCGTCGAGGAGTGCAAGGAGAAGGACTTCACCTACTCCGCGCCGCTCTACGTCTCGGCGGAGTTCACCAACAACGAGACCGGTGAGATCAAGGGCCAGACGGTCTTCATGGGCGACTTCCCGCTCATGTCGCCCAAGGGCACCTTCATCATCAACGGGACCGAGCGGGTGGTCGTCTCCCAGCTCGTTCGCTCCCCGGGCGTCTACTTCGAGCGCACCGCCGACAAGACCTCCGACAAGGACATCTACACCTGTCGGGTCATCCCGAGCCGCGGCGCCTGGCTGGAGTTCGAGATCGACAAGCGCGACATGGTCGGCGTACGCCTCGACCGCAAGCGCAAGCAGAACGTCACGGTGCTGCTCAAGGCCCTCGGCTGGACCAACGAGCAGATCCGCGAGGAGTTCGGCCAGTACGAGTCGATGATGCTCACCCTGGAGAAGGACCACACCCAGGCCCAGGACGACGCGCTCCTCGACATCTACCGCAAGCTCCGTCCGGGCGAGCCGCCGACGCGCGAGGCCGCCCAGACGCTGCTCAACAACTACTACTTCAACCCCAAGCGCTACGACCTGGCCAAGGTCGGCCGCCACAAGATCAACAAGAAGCTCGGCCAGCAGGAGGCCTTCGACCAGCAGACCCTGACCGTCGACGATATCGTCGCCGCGATCAGGTACGTCGTCGCGCTGCACGCCGAGGAGACCACCCTGCAGACCCCGCAGGGCGAGATCGAGATCAACTCCGACGACATCGACCACTTCGGCAACCGGCGGATCCGCACCGTCGGTGAGCTCATCCAGAACCAGCTCCGCACCGGTCTGGCCCGGATGGAGCGCGTGGTGCGCGAGCGGATGACGACGCAGGACGTCGAGGCGATCACGCCGCAGTCCCTGATCAACATCCGTCCCGTGGTGGCGGCGCTGAAGGAGTTCTTCGGCACCTCCCAGCTCTCGCAGTTCATGGACCAGACCAACCCGATCTCGGGCCTGACCCACAAGCGGCGCCTCAACGCGCTCGGCCCCGGCGGTCTCTCCCGTGACCGCGCCGGCATGGAGGTCCGTGACGTCCACACCTCGCACTACGGCCGGATGTGTCCGATCGAGACCCCTGAGGGCCCCAATATCGGCCTGATCGGGTCGCTGGCCTCCTACGGCCGGATCAACCCGTTCGGCTTCATCGAGACGCCCTACCGCAAGGTCGTCGACGGCGTGGTCACCGACAAGATCGACTACCTCACCGCCGACGACGAGGACCGCTACGTCATCGCGCAGGCCAACGCCGTGCTCGATGCGAACAACAGGTTCGCCGAGGACCGGGTGCTGGTCCGCCAGCGCAACGGCGAGGTCTCCGAGATCCTGCCCGAGGACGTCGACTACATGGACGTCTCCCCGCGGCAGATGGTCTCGGTGGCGACGGCGCTGATCCCGTTCCTCGAGCACGACGACGCCAACCGCGCGCTCATGGGCGCGAACATGCAGCGTCAGGCCGTCCCGCTGATCACCAGCGACGCGCCGCTCGTCGGCACCGGCATGGAGTACCGCGCCGCCGTCGATGCCGGTGACGTGGTCGTGGCCGACAAGGCCGGAGTCGTCAAGGACGTCTCGGCCGACTCGATCGAGACCATGAACGACGACGGCACCTACACGACGTACAAGCTGGCGAAGTTCCGCCGGTCCAATCAGGGCACCTGCATCAACCAGCGTCCGCTGGTCGACGAGGGCACCCGGGTGGAGGTCGGCTCCCCGATCGCCGACGGGCCGTGCACCGACCAGGCCGAGATCGCGCTGGGCACCAACCTGCTCGTCGCGTTCATGCCGTGGCAGGGACACAACTACGAGGACGCGATCATCCTCAGCCAGCGCCTCGTGCAGGAGGACATCCTGACCTCGATCCACATCGAGGAGCACGAGGTCGACGCCCGTGACACCAAGCTCGGTCCGGAGGAGATCACCCGCGACATCCCCAACGTCTCCGAGGAGATGCTGGCCGACCTCGACGAGCGCGGGATCATCCGCATCGGTGCCGAGGTCACCACGGGTGACGTCCTGGTCGGCAAGGTCACGCCCAAGGGCGAGACCGAGCTGACCCCGGAGGAGCGGTTGCTCCGCGCGATCTTCGGCGAGAAGGCGCGCGAGGTGCGCGACACCTCGATGAAGGTCCCGCACGGCGAGTCCGGCACCGTCATCGGCGTCCGGGTCTTCGACCGCGAGGACGGCGACGAGCTGCCGCCGGGTGTCAACCAGCTGGTCCGGGTGTACGTCGCCCAGAAGCGCAAGATCTCGGTGGGTGACAAGCTCGCCGGACGCCACGGCAACAAGGGCGTCATCGCCAAGATCCTGCCGATCGAGGACATGCCCTTCATGGAGGACGGCACCCCGGTCGACGTGATCCTCAATCCGCTCGGTGTTCCGCGACGCATGAACATCGGCCAGATCCTCGAGCTGCACCTCGGCTGGCTCGCCAAGCAGGGCTGGGACCTCAGCCTCGCCGATGGGGGATCCGACGAGGACTGGAAGCAGCGGCTGATCTCGATCCACGCCGACAAGGCCGAGCCCGACACCGACGTCGCGACCCCGGTCTTCGACGGTGCGCGTGAGGACGAGATCACCGGGCTGCTGGGTGCGACGCTGCCCAACCGCGACGGTGTCCGGATGATCGACCGCACCGGCAAGGCCGACCTGTTCGACGGTCGCTCCGGTGAGCCGTTCCCCGACCCGGTCTCGGTGGGTTACATGTACATCCTCAAGCTCCACCACCTCGTCGACGACAAGATCCACGCACGCTCCACGGGCCCTTACTCGATGATCACGCAGCAGCCGCTGGGCGGTAAGGCCCAGTTCGGTGGCCAGCGGTTCGGCGAGATGGAGGTCTGGGCGATGGAGGCGTACGGCGCCGCCTACGCCCTGCAGGAGCTGCTGACGATCAAGTCCGACGACGTCCCCGGCCGGGTCAAGGTCTACGAGGCGATCGTCAAGGGCGAGAACATCCCCGACTCCGGCATCCCGGAGTCGTTCAAGGTGCTCGTCAAGGAGATGCAGTCGCTCTGCCTCAACGTGGAGGTGCTGTCGCAGGACGGCACGGCCATCGAGATGAAGGACGCCGAGGAGGACGTCTTCCGGGCGGCCGAGGAGCTCGGCATCGACCTCTCCCGCCGCGAGCCCAGCTCCGTCGAAGAAGTGTGATGGGTGGTCTCGACACCGCTCCGCTAGCGCTCGCGGGCTCGACCACCGAGATCGGTGGTCGAGCCGGCCGAGCCGCCAGGCGAGGCCGAGTCGAGACCAAACCTCACTCCCAGCTCGAAACAGCCTCAGAACTAACGAAGGATTGCAGCCATCGTGCTCGACGTGAACTTCTTCGATCAGCTTCAGATCGGCCTGGCCACGGCCGAAGACATCCGCCAGTGGAGCCACGGCGAGGTCAAGAAGCCCGAGACCATCAACTACCGCACGCTCAAGCCCGAGCGTGACGGCCTCTTCTGCGAGAAGATCTTCGGCCCCACCCGCGACTGGGAGTGCTACTGCGGCAAGTACAAGCGCGTGCGCTTCAAGGGCATCATCTGCGAGCGCTGCGGCGTCGAGGTGACCCGCTCCAAGGTGCGCCGCGAGCGCATGGGCCACATCGAGCTCGCTGCGCCGGTCACCCACATCTGGTACTTCAAGGGTGTCCCGTCACGCCTCGGCTACCTGCTCGACCTGGCGCCGAAGGACCTGGAGAAGGTCATCTACTTCGCGGCGTACATGATCACCTCGGTCGACGAGGACGCCCGCCACCGCGACCTGCCCACCCTGGAGAACAAGGTCGGCCTGGAGCGCGAGCGCCTCGAGAAGCGCCGCGACTCCCAGCTCGAGGAGCGCTCCAAGAAGCTCGAGGAGGACCTCAAGGTCCTCGAGGACGAGGGCGCCAAGGCCGACGCGCGGCGCAAGGTCCGCGACGCCGCCGAGCGCGAGCTCAAGCAGATCCGCGACCGGGCGCAGCGCGAGCTCGACCGTCTCGACGAGGTCTGGAGCACCTTCAAGTCCCTCAAGATCCAGGATCTGATGGGCGACGAGCTCCTCTACCGCGAGATGAAGAACTGGTTCGGCAAGTACTTCGAGGGCTACATGGGCGCCACGGCGATCCAGAAGCGCCTCGAGGGCTTCGACATCGAGGCCGAGGTCGAGTCGCTGCGCGACGTCATCGCCAACGGCAAGGGCCAGCGCAAGGTCCGCGCCCTCAAGCGGCTGAAGGTCGTCGACGCGTTCCGCAAGACCAACAACAGCCCGCTGGGCATGGTCCTCGACGCCGTCCCGGTCATCCCGCCCGACCTGCGCCCGATGGTGCAGCTCGACGGTGGCCGCTTCGCGACCTCCGACCTCAACGACCTCTACCGCCGGGTCATCAACCGCAACAACCGCCTCAAGCGCCTGCTCGATCTCGGCGCCCCCGAGATCATCGTCAACAACGAGAAGCGGATGCTGCAGGAGGCGGTCGACAGCCTCTTCGACAACGGCCGTCGGGGCCGCCCCGTGACGGGCCCCGGCAACCGCCCGCTCAAGTCGCTCTCCGACATGCTCAAGGGCAAGCAGGGTCGCTTCCGCCAGAACCTCCTCGGCAAGCGCGTCGACTACTCCGGCCGCTCGGTGATCGTCTCCGGGCCGCAGCTCAAGCTGCACCAGTGCGGTCTGCCGAAGCAGATGGCGCTCGAGCTGTTCAAGCCGTTCGTCATGAAGCGCCTGGTCGACCTCTCGCACGCGCAGAACATCAAGTCCGCCAAGCGGATGGTGGAGCGCGCGCGTCCGGTCGTGTGGGACGTCCTCGAGGAGGTCATCACCGAGCACCCGGTGCTCCTCAACCGTGCGCCCACCCTGCACCGCCTCGGCATCCAGGCCTTCGAGCCGCAGCTGATCGAGGGCAAGGCCATCCAGATCCACCCGCTCGTCTGCACCGCCTTCAACGCGGACTTCGACGGTGACCAGATGGCCGTGCACCTGCCGCTGTCCGCGGAGGCGCAGGCCGAGGCCCGGATCCTGATGCTGTCCACCAACAACATCCTCAAGCCCTCCGACGGCCGCCCGGTCACGATGCCGACGCAGGACATGATCATCGGCCTGTTCTTCATGACCACCGACCGCGACGACCAGCCGGGCGTGGGGCGCGCGTTCACCTCGGCCGCCGAGGCGATCATGGCCTTCGACCGTGGCGAGATCAGCCTGCAGAGCCAGGTGAAGATCCGCTTCGACGACATCGTTCCCCCGGCCGGAGTGGACGGCGGGTACGGCGACGAGATCACGCTCGAGACCACCCTCGGTCGCGCGCTCTTCAACGACACCCTCCCGGCGGACTACCCGTTCGTCAACGAGGAGGTCGGCAAGCGCCGGCTGGGCTCGATCGTCAACGACCTTGCCGAGCGCTACAGCAAGGTCGAGGTGGCCGCTTCGCTCGACGCGCTCAAGGACACCGGCTTCCACTGGGCGACCCGCTCCGGTGTGACCGTCTCCATCGACGACGTCGTGACGCCTGCCGACAAGGCCGAGATCCTGTCGAAGTACGAGGCGCAGGCCGCCAAGGTCGAGAGCCAGTACGAGCTCGGCCTGGTCACCGACGAGGAGCGTCGCCAGGAGCTCATCGAGATCTGGAACCTCGCGGCCAAGGAGGTCGGTGAGGCGATGGAGAAGAACTTCGACCGCACCAACCCGATCTACATGATGGTCGACTCCGGGGCATCGGGAAACCTGACCCAGATCCGTCAGGTGGCGGCCATGCGTGGTCTGGTGGCCAACCCGAAGGGTGACATCATCCCGCGGCCCATCAAGGCCAACTTCCGCGAGGGTCTCTCGGTGATCGAGTACTTCATCTCGACCCACGGTGCCCGCAAGGGACTGGCCGACACCGCACTGCGGACCGCCGACTCCGGCTACCTCACCCGTCGTCTCGTGGACGTCTCGCAGGACGTCATCATCCGCGAGTTCGACTGCGGCACGGAGCGCGGCCTGCCCAAGGTCATCGGTGTTCGTGTCGGAGGTGACGAGGACGGTGTCGGCTCCGTCGTTGTGCGCGACGAGAACGCCGAGACCTCGGCGTACGCCCGCAGCGCGGCCGTCGACGTGGCCCACCCGGAGACCGGAGAGATCCTCGTCCGCGCGGGTGAGGACCTCGGCGACGTCAAGATCGGCGAGCTCGTGGCCGCGGGCATCGAGGAGGTGTCCTGCCGTTCGGTGCTCACCTGTGACGCCAAGACCGGCACCTGCGCGAAGTGCTACGGCCGTTCGCTGGCGACCGGCAAGCTCGTCGACATCGGCGAGGCGGTCGGCATCATCGCGGCCCAGTCGATCGGTGAGCCCGGCACGCAGCTGACGATGCGCACCTTCCACACCGGTGGTGTGGCCTCGGCCGACGACATCACGCAGGGTCTGCCGCGTGTCCAGGAGATCTTCGAGGCCCGGATGCCCAAGGGCCTCGCGCCGATCTCGGAGGTCGACGGGCGCGTCCAGATCGAGGACAGCGACAGGTCCCGCAAGGTCATCATCACCCCCGACGACGGGTCCGACCCGATCGAGATCCCGGTCTCCAAGCGCTCCCGCCTGCTGGTGCACGACGGCGACCACATCGCCGTCGGTGAGCCGATCATCCTCGGTACGCCGGACCCCAAGGAGGTCCTGCGCATCCTCGGGATCCGCCGGGCACAGCAGCACCTCGTCGACGAGGTGCAGGCCGTCTACCGGTCGCAGGGTGTGTCGATCCACGACAAGCACATCGAGATCATCGTCCGGCAGATGCTGCGCCGGGTGACGGTCATCGAGTCCGGTGACACCAACCTGCTGCCGTCCGACCTGGTCGACCGCGGCCGGTTCGAGGCCGAGAACCGCCGGATCGTCTCCGAGGGCGGCAAGCCGGCCTCGGGGCGTGCCGAGCTGATGGGCATCACCAAGGCGTCGCTCGCGACGGAGTCGTGGCTCTCGGCGGCCTCCTTCCAGGAGACCACCCGGGTCCTCACCGACGCCGCGATCCACGCCCGCTCCGACTCGCTCCGGGGTCTGAAGGAGAACGTGATCCTGGGCAAGCTGATCCCCGCCGGCACCGGACTGGAGCGCTACCGCAACATCCGGGTCGAGCCGACCGAGGAGGCCCGCGCCGCGGCCTACGCCGTCACCGGCTACGAGTCCTACGACTACGAGTTCGGTGACGCCAGCGCCACCCAGGCCGTCGCTCTCGACGACTTCGACTTTGGCTCCTACCAGAGCTGAGGGCTCCGCCCTCAGCTCTGGTTGAAGGAGACAGATCGAGCAAGCGAAGCCCCGTCCGGCGCCAGCCGGACGGGGCTTCAGCGCGTCGAGATCTCTTCGCGCCTGACAGGGTCGGCCGCCCGGGCGGGTTGCTCTTGAAAGCCCCACGCGGTCAGAGACAACCAGTCACGAGGCGGGTGACTGGGGCCTGAACCCTGGCCCCGCGCACACGTGCCGACGCTAGGGGCGAGTCAGGATTGGAGCGGGGGATTCGGGCTGGGGGAGAATCGGCGGGTGCCCGCGCCGACCGTGACCTCCACCGACGTGCTCGTCGTCGGCGCCGGCCCGGCGGGCTCCGCGGCGGCGGCGTGGGCGGCGCGGGCCGGGCTGGAGACGACCTTGGTCGACGCCGCGGTCTTCCCACGCGACAAGACGTGCGGCGACGGGCTGACGCCGCGGGCGGTCGCCGAGCTCCAGCGGCTCGGACTCGAGGACTGGCTGCGTGCACACACCGTCAACTTCGGGCTGCGCGCCCACGGCTTCGGCCAGACGCTGCTGCTGCCCTGGCCGGGTGGTGAGCTGCCGTCCTGGGGCTCGGCGGTCGCCCGCACCGAGCTCGACGACCATCTGCGCACGACCGCGATCAAGAGCGGCGCGACCGCCATCGGCGGCGCGCGGGCGGTCGCCGTACGCCGCGACGCGGACCGCGTCTCGGCCGTCACCTTCCGCGGGGACGACGGAGACTTCGACATCCGGTGTCGTCATCTCGTGGTGGCCGACGGGGTCAGGTCGCCGCTGGGCAGGCTGCTCGGCCGGGAGTGGCACCGCGACACCGTCTACGGCGTCGCGGGTCGCAGCTATGCGACCTCGACGATGAGCGACGACCCGTGGATCAGCTCCCACCTCGAGCTGCGCAGCGAGGAGGGCGAGGTGCTCTCGGGCTACGGCTGGGTCTTTCCGCTCGGCACCGGCGAGGTCAACGTCGGCGTCGGCACCCTCGCCACCGCGAAGCGTCCGGCGGACGTCGCCATCAAGCCGCTCATGCACCTGTACGCCGCACAGCAGCGCGAGGCGTTCGGCCTCGGCGACGAGCTGCGGATGCCGACCTCCGCGCTGCTGCCGATGGGCGGCGCGGTCAGCAACGTGGCCGGCCGCAACTGGGCGCTGATCGGCGACGCCGCGGCCTGCGTCAACCCGCTCAACGGCGAGGGCATCGACTACGGAATGGAGACCGGCCGGCTGGTGGCCGACGTGCTCGCGGCGGCCCCCTCCGCCGATCTGGGTGCGGTGTGGCCGGCGCTGCTGAGCGAGCACTACGGCGAGGCGTTCTCGATCGCCCGCCGACTGGCGGGCCTGGTCACCGTGCCCGGCGTCCTGCGCACCCTCGGCCCGCCGGGCATGCGGTCGCGCTGGCTGATGACGCTCGCCCTGCGCTGGATGGGGAACCTGGTCACCGACGAGGACCGCGACAGCGCGGCCCGGGTCTGGCGCTGGGCCGGCCGCCGATCCACGGTGCTCGACGCCCGCCCACCCTTCTCGTAGGTCGCTCTCGGTGGTCGAGCCGGTCGCGAGGGACGAGCGACCGTGTCGAGACCACGAACAGGTCGGGTCGCGGTGGTTTCGAGACTCCCCGCTCGTTCCTCGCGGGACTCCTCAACCACCTGTGGAGGAGCCGGCGGCGGATGCCTTCCTCGGCGTTGACTTCTTCTTCGTCAGACCCGGGAAGAACGAGTTGATCGGGTCGGCGACGTACATCAGCTTGCTCGCCACCGGGCGCGAGCCGAGGAGGAGTGCCCAGCAGATAGCCAGGGTGATGGTGATCAGCAGGGCGAGCAGGTCGCTCGCGGGCATCCAGTCGGCGTAGCCCGCTTCGTTCGCCCAGCGGATCGGGAAGCCGTGGAACAGGTAGACGACCAGCGTGTAGGCGCCCACCGAGCTCAGTCGGTTCTCGGTGCGGGGCACCAGGGTGACCAGGGCGAGGGTGCCGCCGAGTCCGATCAGGATCAGCCAGGCCCGGATCTGCATCCCCTCGGCGGCGGTGACGCCGAAGGCGTCGTACGGCGAGCGGAAGAAGAGCCACGGCGTGGACCAGTAGTGGTCGGTGCGCGGCGCCATCCAGAACCACAGCCAGAGCGCGTACGCCGCGCCGAACACCGGTGACCACGACGAGCGGGCCGCCTTCAGCACGAGCTCCGGCAGGTGCAGCCCGATGACGAAGAACGGCAGGAAGCCGAGGGTGCGGTTGACGTCGAACAGCTCGATGTTCTGCGTGCCACCCCACAGGCTCAGCGCCACGGCGACCGCGATCATCCCCCAGTGCAGCTTGAAGATCGGCGTCGCGAGCCGCCACATGATCGTGGCGGTGAGGTACCACATCGGCCAGTGCGGGTCGGTCAGGATCGGGTCGAGCGAGCTCACCTCGCCGGTGACGTCGGTGCGCCACCACGCCATCAGGTAGGAGAAGACGACGTACGGGATCGCCAGCGTGGTCACCAGCGAGAGCAGGTGCCGGGGGCTCCAGCGGAAGCTGCGCGACAGGTAGCCGGTCACGAGCACGAAGGCCGGCATGTGGACGTAGTAGACGAAGTCGTAGACGTGACTGCGCAGGCCGGTGGAGGGCAGCAGCACGATGGAGTGCCCGATCACCACGATGACGATCAGGACCGTCTTGATGTTGTCGATCCAAGGATCCCGCCCGGCCACGTCCGACAACCTATCGGCTGCGCGGCGGCTGTCCAGCAGCCGCGCCCGGCACTAGGTTTTGGGCGATGACAGGCAACGAACGCGACGGCTCCGAGGACCCGCGCCGCCCACGAGAAGGGCGCCGTCGGTCCGGCGCGGGCTCGGCCGGCCGGCCGGCGGGTCGGTCGTCGGGTCGGTCGGGGCGCGGCGCTGGGGGTCGGCGCGGATCGCGAGACCGGTCGGCACCACGCACGCTCCGGGTCGCGGCGTACGCCGTGATCGTGCGGGACGGCCGCATCCTGCTGAGCCGGCTGGCCGACCACATCTCCAAGGACGCGCTGTGGAACCTGCCCGGCGGCGGGGTCGAGCACGGTGAGGATCCCCGCGCCGCGGTGCTCCGCGAGGTCCAGGAGGAGACCGGGCTGTCGGCAGAGGTCGGCGAACGGCCACGGGTCTACAGCGCCCACCATCCCGACTCGATCCGGCAGGGCCGGCTCGCCGACTACCACGCGCTGAGGATCGTCTTCGACGGATGGGTGCCGGTCGACGCGCCCGCGCCCCGCGTCGAGGAGATCGACGGCTCAACCGTCGAGGCGGCCTGGATCGACCTGGAGGACGTCCGCACCGGGAAGGTCAGGGTCACCGCGATCGTCGAGGAGTCGCTCGCCGACCACGTTCCCTTCCAGCGGCAGCGGCTCGCGGCGTACGCCCTGATCGCTCGCGGTGACGACATCCTGCTCACCCGCATCTCCCCGCTCGGCCACCATGCGGGCTCGTGGACCCTCCCGGGCGGCGGGGTCGACCACGGGGAGCGGCCGGCCACCGCGCTCGCGCGGGAGATCACCGAGGAGTGCGGCATCGAGGCCGAGGTCGGTGACCTCCTCGGCGTTCACGACGTCCACTTCACGGGGGTGGCGCCGACCGGGCGTCTGGAGGACTTCCACGGCGTGCACCTGATCTTCGCCGTCACGGTGGCCGAAGACGCGGTGCCGCGGGTCGTCGAGGTCGGCGGCACGACGGACGCGGTCGACTGGGTTCCGGTGGCGGAGGTGATGGCCGGCCGGGTGCCGGTTCTCGAGGTCGTCCGGCACGCGTTGGCCCTGCGGCCCGGCTCCTAGGATGGCTGGGTGGTGTGTCCTGCAAGTTGTGTCAGGCCGGCGGGTGTGAGTCCCGTTCCGGTAGGGGTCGGAGCGCCGGGTAGCAGGCTCCGGTCGTTGGGAGAGATCCTTGCGGGGAACGCCGCCACCAAGTTCCGCCAGGTCGACCGCTACGTCGTGTGGCGGCTCAAACGCTTGCTCATCAAGAAGCGGGGCCGCAATCTGCGCGCTGGAGTGGCTGCTCAGTGGACTGAGGACTGGTTTAACGAGATGGGGTTGTATCGACTCCGCGGCACCATCCGCTACCCGAAGGCTGCGTAACCATGTCAAGAGCATCATCGGTAAGCCGTGTGCGGGAAAACCGCACGCACGGATTGAGAGGGGGATGGGGAAACGGGTCGGCAACGACACCGCGCCCCTGACTACCAATGAACCCTCGTCGCCGCCGGATGGTCATCCCGCTGGCGCTGGCGGGGATCCTGCTGATCGTGCTCGTCGCGGCAGTCCTGCGGTGAAGCAGTCGCTCGCCGACGCGCTCGCCTCGGTCCGGTCGGCACTCCTCGACGAGGCTCGCCTCGTGAGAGCGATCGGCTCCGGCAGGCAACGTGGCCGGGAGACGCCGCGCTGGCGCCGGGTCGAGCTCCGCTACGTCGACCTCAAGGCCGGCGGGCACCTGCAGGTCACGGCGTACGACGACACCCAGGCGCACACGACCAACCACCCCGTCGGCGAGCCCGCTGCCGATGCGGTCGACGCCCTTCTCGCGGAGCCTTTCGGCAACTGGCACCTCGACTCTAGCGACGAGACTCGGCAGGTGCGGGTGACGAAGCGGCTCGATGCCGTCGTGCACACCGCGGCTCGCTCGACGGGTGCGGCGGTGCCGGGCCGGGTCCACGACCGGGCCAAGGAGCGGCTGCTACGCGAGGACGACCCGGTGCTTGTCGAGCTCGGCATCTCCGACCACACCGGCCGGCTCAAGCCGTCGCGGCAGGCGAAGTACCGCCAGGTGGAGGAGTTCGTTCGTATTCTCGACGCCACGCTCACCGAGGCGATCGAGAAGGGCCGGCTGCGCACGCCCAGCGCCGACGATCCGCTCCGGATCGTCGACCTGGGATGCGGCAACGCCTATCTCACCTTGGCCGCACACCGCTTCCTGACCTCCGTGCGCGGGCTCCCGGTCGTCCTGACCGGGGTCGATGTCAAGGATCAGTCGCGCGAGCACAACTCCTCGGTCGCCGACCGGCTCGGCATCCGGGCCGAGTTCGTCGTCGGCAGCATCGACGGGGCGGAGGTGTCGCCGGCGCCCGAGGTCGTGCTGGCCCTGCACGCCTGCGACACCGCCACCGACGAGGCGCTCGCCCGGGCGGTGGGCTGGCGCAGCGCGGTCGTGCTCGCGGCGCCGTGCTGTCACCACGACATCGCCGCTCAGCTGCGCGCGGCGGCCACGCCGGCGCCGTACTCGGAGCTCACCCGGCACGGGATCCTCCGTGAGCGCCTCGCCGACACCCTCACCGACGCGCTGCGTGCCAGCCTGATGCGGGGTGAGGGCTACCGGGTCGACGTGATGCAGTTCGTGGAGAGCAGGCACACCCCTCGCAATACGCTGCTTCGCGCGGTGCTTACCGGCGCGGGCGGGGCCGAGTCGCTACGCGAGTACGACGAGCTGGTCGCGGCGTGGTCGCTCCGGCCGCGGCTCGCCGTCCTGCTCGACCGGCTCGATCGCGAGCCGGACGCCGCGCCCCACACCGGTCCGGGCGCGGTGCTCCCGGATGCGTAGTTCGGTGGCGTCGCTCGCGCTGGTGTCGGTGGCGGCCCCGTTCGGTCTCGGCCTCACCTCCGGGCTCATGTCACGGTCCGACGACGACCGGGGCGGGGAGGTGCTGCGGTTCGCCGACCCCGAGCTCGTCGAGTCGAGCGGACTGGTGGTCGACGGGGACCGGTTCCTCACGGTCAACGACTCCGGCGACACGGCGCGGGTGTTCGCGGTGGCCGGTGACGGGTCGACCGCGGCGGTGACGAGCTGGGCGGCCGAGGTTCGTGACGTGGAGGCAGTGGCTCCCGCCGGCGACGGAGCCGTGTGGGTCGGCGACATCGGCGACAACAGGGCGTCCCGACGTGACGTGACCCTCTGGCGGGTGCCGCTCGTGGCGGGTGAGGTCGAGGCGACGCCGTACCGGATGGGCTACCCGGACGGCGCCCGCGACGCCGAGACGCTGCTCACCGAGCCGTCGACCGGGCGCCTGTACGTCGTCAGCAAGGTGGTCTTCGGCGGTGGTGTCTACGCCGCGCCCGCCGACCTTCGCGCCGACCGGGTCAACCGGCTGGAGCGGGTCGGGTCGGTCACCGCCCTGGTGACGGACGGCGCGTTCTTCCCCGATGGGCGGCATCTGGTGCTGCGCAGCTACACCCGCGCCTTCGTCCACGCCTGGCCGTCGCTGGACCCTGTCGGCGACTTCTCCCTGCCCGAGCAGGAGCAGGGGGAGGGCATCGCGGTGGGGGCCGACGACCGGCTCTACCTCAGCTCCGAGGGGCGCCACGCTCCGCTGCTCGAGGTGGAGCTGCCGGGGAGGCTGCGCACGGCGATGGCCCCTCCGGAGCCGTCCGAGTCGCCATCGTCGGGCCCGGCGGACTCCGAGGAGCCGGAGGCCGTCGGTGTGGAGGGCGACCCCGACGCGGGTGGAGATGTGGGCGGTGAGGTCGTCGACGCCGGCCACACCGGTTGGATCATCGGCGGGCTGATGTTCCTGGTAGCGCTCGCCTTCGGCGTCCGCGCCCTGCGCCCCCGCTGACCCTGCGCAGATGCGGTCGCTGTCGGGTGAGTCTCGACGAGACTCATCAGCGATCGGGTGGGCTCGATGCGCGTTGAGTCCGGTCGAGACTCACCCCGCATCGCCAGGCCCGGTGGGCCTTGAGTCGTGGGGAGACTCAGACCCCACGACGTCGCTGCCGGCAGCTGAGTCTCGATGAGACTCAGCCACCATCTCGTCGCCG
The DNA here is from genome assembly GCA_963767345.1 of uncultured Actinomycetota bacterium. Taxonomy (GTDB): domain Bacteria; phylum Actinomycetota; class Actinomycetes; order Propionibacteriales; family Nocardioidaceae; genus Nocardioides. Next base: position 446,505 of record CAVYDO010000003.1, on the reverse strand, counting down.
GAGATCCTTGAGTCCGGTCGAGACTCAAGCCCGAGCGGCGGGGATGGGGGCGTGGCGGCGGCACCGGGCCAGGGTCGGGTGGGTGTCAACCTGGTCGCGGGATGATGGCGTCATGATCGAGGTGACCGTGGTCAGGGGCGATATCACAGCACAGCGGGTCGACGCCGTGGTCAACGCCGCGAACCGGGCGATGCGGGGCGGAGCCGGCGTGGACGGAGCGATCCACCGGGCCGGAGGGCCGGCGGTCCTGAAGGACTGTCGCCGCCGCTTCCCCCACGGTCTAGCCACCGGCGAGGCCGGCTGGACGACCGCGGGCGAGATGGCCGCGCGTTGGGTGATCCACGTCGTCGGTCCCAACCACAACGCCGGCGAGCGTGATCGGTCGCTGCTCACCTCGTGCTACCGCCGCGCGCTCGAGGTCGCCGACGAGATCGGCGCCCGCACGGTCGCCTTCCCGCTCGTCAGCGCCGGGGCCTACGGCTGGCCGTTCGATGACGCTGTCGCGGCGGCCGTCGACACTCTCCGCGAGACGGCCACCGAGGTGACGGAGGCCAGGCTGGTCGCGTTCGGCGACGCGGCGTACGACGCCATCTCGGCCCGCCTTGCCGGTCACTGTGGTTGAGGAGGTCGCGCAGCGACCGTCTCGAAGCCACCCATCACCAGCCTGGCAGGATCGCCCGCGTGGACGACACACCTCTGCTCCGGGTGCGGGGGCTGACCAAGCGCTACGGCGAGTTCGTGGTGCTCGACGGCATCGACCTCGACCTCGCCCCCGGCCGGGCGATCGCGCTCCGGGGACGCAACGGCTCGGGGAAGTCCACTCTGCTGCGCTGCATCACCGGGCTCGACAAGCCCGACGAGGGCAAGGTGGAGCTCGATGGCAGGTCGTACGACGAGCGGTCGCCGCGGGTGCGGCGCGAAGTGGCCGCCGTGCTCGACGACCTCGACTTCTTCCCGGACCTCAGCGTCGTGGAGCACCTTGACCTGCTCGCGCAGGCGCATCGAGTCCCGGACGCCGAGGCGGTCGTCGACGAGCTGCTCCACCAGCTCCAGCTGATCCCGCAGTCGGGGCAGCTGCCGACCACACTCTCCTCGGGCCAGAAGCGCCGGCTGTCGCTGGCCAGCGCGCTCGTGAGACCCCGCCGGCTGCTCGTGCTCGACGAGCCCGAGGCCCGCCTCGACACCGAGGGCGGCGTGTGGCTCGCCGAGCGGCTCATCGCCGAGAAGGCGGGCGGGCTCGCCATCCTGTTCGCCAGCCACTCCCCGGCGCTCGTGGATGCACTTGCCGACGAGGTGAGAGTGCTCGACGGACCACCGGCACCCGAACCGGCGCCGGCAGGGGAGTCGTGAGCGACGCCGTCACCGCGCGGGACGAGGCTCGAGAGCTCAGCACGCTGATCCGCGACTGGCGCAAGGGCCGGGCCACCGCGTCGATCGCCGACGTGCTCTCCGACTACTACATGGGCGTGCTGGCCGTGGTCATGCTCGGTGCGATGTTCGGCAACGTCGTCCTGACCTTGAGCCGGCAGGCCGACAAGGGCTGCGTGGGCGCGGCCTGCGTGAGCGCACGCTCGTGGCTGCCCTGGCTCGTGGTCGGCGCGACCGTCGCGATCGTGCTCGGCCTGGCCCGGCTCCTCGGCCCGGTGTCGGCCTCACCCGCTGTCGTGTCGTGGCTGCTGAGCAGCCCGGCCGACCGTACGGCGCTCGTCCGTCCGCGGCTGGGGGCGGTCCTGGCGACCGGGGCCGGCATCACCCTCCTCGTCGGACTGCCGGTCGCCGTGCTCTCCGGCCTCGCGCCGTGGGCGGTCGCCTGCTTCGCCACCGCGTGCGCGCTGGCGGGAGTGGCGACAGTCGCGATCGCCGCCCGCTCCCAGCAGCGTGAGTCGGGCGTCTCCCGGGCGATGGCGATGCTCCTGGTCGCGGTGGTCTGGGTCGCACTGCTGGGACTCGCCTACGGCTGGTGGCCGGAGCTGCGGCCCGCCGGGTCGGCCGGGCTCTCCATCGGCGCGTTGGTCCTCGCGGCAGCCGCGGCAGCGACCACCGTATCCCTTGCGTGGCAAGGGGTCTCGTCACTCGACAGCCGCCAGCTCAGTGCGGGGGGCCGGCTGTCGGTCAACCTCTCCGGCGCCCTGGCCGGGCTCGATCTCACCCTCGCCTACGACGTCGTGGTCGCCCACCGGAGCCGCCAGCGCGGCGGGGTCCGTCCCGTCCGCGGCGGGCCGGGCGGCGCGTGGGCTCTGCCACGCCGCGACCTGGTCCGGATACGCCGGGCTCCGCTGGCGCTGCTGCTGCTCTTCGGCTCGGTCGTGGCGCCGTACGCCGCGGCCCGGGCGGGAGGCGGTGTCGTGACCATCCTCGTCGCGGTGCTCGCGCTCTGGCCGGCGACCGCGCCGCAACTGCTGGCCCTCCGGGTGCTGACCCGCGGACGGTCGGTGCTCGGCCTGCTGCCCTACCGCGACTGGGTGAGCCGGGGCCTGACGATGCTCGTGCCCGGTCTCGCCTGCCTGTGCGCGGGTGTGGCGACGGCGCCGGCGATCCACGAGGCACTGGCGACCACCTGGGCCGAGAGCCTCGGGCTGGCGACCGCGGTCGGTGTCGGCGGCTTCGCCGCAGCGGTGCGTTGGATCTCCGGCCGGCCCGCCAACTACCGCGCGCCGATGGTCTCCACGCCCGCCGGCGCCGTACCGTCGGGCGCCGTCGCCGCCCTGATGCGCGGCTTCGACGTCGCTCTGCTCAGCTCGGCGCCGATGCTGCTGCTCCCGGACGGCCGTGGCGCGGCGATCTCCGTCGTGCTCTCGGCGATCGTGATCGTCACGATCCTCTTCCGCCGCGACTGATCCTCGACCCGGCGGTCGTCGATCGGCACCGCATGGGCGCCGGGGCGATCAGCCGGTCTGCTCGACGACGTAGTCGATGCAGCGGGTGAGCGCGGCGACGTCCTCCGGGTCGACGGCTGGGTACATCGCGACCCGCAGCTGGTTACGCCCGAGCTTGCGGTAGGGCTCGGTGTCGACGATCCCGTTCGCGCGCAGGGTGGCCGCGATGGCGTCGGCATTGACAGATTCCGCGAAGTCGATGGTGCCGATGACCAGCGAGCGGTGCGCGGGCTCCGCGACGTACGGCGTTGCGTACGACGACTGTCCGGCCCAGCCGTAGAGGGCATCCGAGGATGCGGTGGTGCGCCCGACCATGCCCTTGAGCCCGCCCTGGCCGTGCATCCAGTCGAGCTGCTCGGCCATCAGGAAGAGGGTCGCGACGGACGGGGTGTTGTAGGTCTGGTTCTTACCCGAGTTGTCGATAGCCGTCGGCAGGTCGAAGAAGGCCGGGACGTGGCGGTCGGTCGCGGCGATCTCCTCGACGCGGGCCAGCGCACGTGGCGACATCAGGGCGATCCACAGTCCGCCGTCGGAGGCGAAGCACTTCTGCGGGGCGAAGTAGTAGACGTCGGCCTCGGTGATGTCGACGGGCAGGCCGCCGGCCCCGGAGGTCGCGTCGATCAGGACAAGTGCGTCGTCGGCCGCGCCCTCCGGGCGGCGTACCGGAGCCATCACCGCGGTCGAGGTCTCGTTGTGCGGCCAGGCGTAGGCGTCGATGCCGTTCTCGGCGACGGCGGGGGAGAAGGACCCCGGCTCGGCCTTCACCACCGAAGGCTCGCCGAGCCACGGCGCGCTCTGGGCTACCTTCGCGAACTTCGCTGAGAACTCGCCGAACGACAGGTGCTGGCTGCGCTCGCGGATCAGGCCGTAGCTGGCGATGTCCCAGAAGGCGGTGGCGCCGCCGTTGCCGAGCACGACCCGGTAGCCGTCCGGCAGCTCGAAGAGCGAGGTCAGCCCCTCGATCACCCGGCCGACGAGATTGCGGACCGGCGCCTGTCGGTGCGACGTACCCATCAGGGACGCGCCGGTGGCGGCGAGCGCGTCGAGGTGGCTGGTCTGGATCTTCGCCGGGCCGGCGCCGAAGCGGCCGTCGGCGGGCTTGAGGTCGGCGGGGATCTGCACGTCGGTCACGTCATGCTCTTTCGGGTGTACAGGCGCGGTCGGGGACCGGTCCGCCAGGAGTGGCGCAGAGAGTGGTCCTGACTGCGGTGTCAGCGGCTCTATCCTGACATGCACGACCGCCCGCACCACGAGAGGGGCCCGATGCGCGAAATCGCGGACCTGGCGATCTCGCGCGTCCCCGCAGACCATCCCGACGCGCTGCGGCTCATCGAGGCGGTGCAGGCCGAGTACGTCGTGCGGTACGGCGGCCGCGACGACACGCCGCTCGACCTGGCCGAGCTCTCACCCCCGGCGGGCACCTTCTTCGTCGGTCGCCTCGGCGGCGAGCCGGTCGCCTCGGGAGCGTGGCGGCGCCGGGCGGACGTCGCCTTCCGCGGCACCGTGGTGTGCGCGGAGATCAAGAGGATGTACGTCGTGCCACGCGTGCGCGGTCGTGGCTTCGCCCGGCTGATGCTCGCGCATCTCGAGGCGACCGCGGCCGCCGGCGGCGCCGAGGCGGTGATCCTCGAGACCGGCCGGGCGCAGCCGGAGGCCATCGCCCTCTACGAGTCGTCCGGCTACGAGTCGATCGCCGGCTTCGGTCATTACGCGTGGTCCGACGACAACCGGTGCTACGGCAAGATGTTGACATGAGCTCCGCTCGCGGCCTGCTGCTCTACGACGCCGACTGCGGATTCTGCACGCGTTCGGCCGCCCTGGTGCCGAGGCTCCGTGTCGACGTCGACATCGCGTCGATGCAGTCGGTCGACCTGGCGGCGTACGGCGTCGATGCCTTGCGCGCCGCGCGGGAGATGCCCTACGTCAACGAGAGGGGCGAGGTCACATACGGTCACGTCGCCTGGGCGGAGGTCCTGCGCACCGGCCCCTGGCCGTGCCGGCTCGCCGGCCGCGCGATGACGTCCCGGGTGGTGAACCCGGTCGCCGCCCGCGTCTATCGGTGGGTCAGCACCCACCGCCACCTGCTCCCCGGTGGCGCCCCGTCCTGCGCGCTGCCACCCAACGCCGGTTGAGCCCGGTCGTCGCGACTGTTTGGAAAGTCGGTGCCAAGGGTTGGCGCCGAGTTTCCACTCAGTCGATGTGGCGGGTGGCTCAGGCGGCTCGTCCGGCGAAGACGGCGGGTGCGCAGCAGGTCGGTGAGCAGGCGCTCGGCCGGCCGGGCCAGCCATCGGATGCCAGCAGCCGAGCGACCTTGCCGGCGGTGACGCAGGGCCGGTCGAAGACCTGACCCCAGGAGAGCCGCGTGGTCGCCTTGCCGTCGAGCGCCGAGTCCAGATCGCGGTCGAAGTCTCGGTCGCGCTCGCCGGTGGTCGTGTGACCCACCTTGCCGTCCAGCTCGACGATCCGCTCGCCGTAGTCGGCATCGCGGTAGATCACGCCGGCGCTCGAGGGAGCCTTGGCCTGATAGTCGGCCGGCGGCAGGTGATGAATCTCCGCGACCAGGGTTCGGTAGCCGTGCTCGAGGACCGAGCACGTGCCGTTCGCGATATCGGCCAGCACGGCGGCGAGCCAGGCCCGCTCGGTCGTGCGCAGCCGGGCGGCGAGCGCGTCGGTGAGGCGCTCGCCCCTCGTACGGCGAGCGCTCACCGCCTTGGTGAGCACCCCGACCGCGTCGAGGTGATGGCCCCGGCGCAACGCCTCGATCGCCAACTCGAGCACTGCGTGCTCGTAGCGCTGCCGCGGCGGCGAGGTGGTCCAGACGACATGATCGTCGTCCAGCCATCCGACCCGGCGGATCGTCACGCCCGGTTGCGATCGGACTCGGCGGTGCCGGGCGATCGCGACCTCGATCGTCGTCGGGTCGGCACCCGATCTGCCCGGGCCCTCGTGTGCTCGGGTCGCGGATGAGCCACACAGCGCGGCGCTTCGAGAGTCGGTGTCGTGGTGTGCGTAGAGCACGGCCACCCAGGCCCGCTGCTGCCAGGTCAGCCAGGCCACAACGTTGTGGAACATCGGCGCCAAGGATTGGCACCGATTCTCCACTCAGGGCGCGTCTGGCCGACCGGTGCCCCAGTGCGCACCGTGGCGGCCGACAGCCGACAGCCGACACCGGCTCACCGGCTCACCGGCTCGAGCCGAGGCTTGGGGTTGCTGGGGTCAGCGCGCCCACTCCTCCGACCAGCCCGGCACGTCCGAGGCGGGGCGTGGGGGCGGACCGTCGTACACGGCGGACGGCCGGATGAGCCGGCCGGTGCGCTTCTGCTCGAGGATGTGGGCCGACCAGCCGCCGGTGCGGGCGCAGGTGAACATCGAGGTGAACATGTTGGCCGGCACCTCGGCGAAGTCGAGGACGATGGCCGCCCAGAACTCGACGTTGGTCTCCAGCACCCGGTCGGGGCGTCGGGCGCGCAGCTCGGCGAGGGCGGCCTGCTCGAGTGCCTCGGCGACCTCGTAGCGAGGGGCGGCCAGCTCGCGCGCCGTACGCCGGAGCACGCGGGCGCGCGGGTCCTCCGCACGGTAGACGCGGTGGCCGAAGCCCATCAGCCGCTCGCCGTTGTCGAGCAGCTCCTTGACGTACGCCGGGGCGTCGCCTCGACGCTCGACCTCCTCGATCATGTGCAGCACCCGCGACGGCGCGCCGCCGTGGAGGGGGCCGCTCATCGCGCCGATCGCGCCGGAGAAGGCCGCGGCGACGTCGGCGCCGGTCGAGGTGATGACCCGTGCGGTGAACGTGGAGGCGTTCATGCCGTGCTCCGCGGCCGAGCTCCAGTAGGCGTCGATCGCCTTGGTGTGCTTGGGATCGGCCTCGCCGCGCCACCGGATGAGGAAGCGCTCGGCGAGGGTGGCGCCGGCATCGACGTCATGCTGCGGAATGACCGGCTTGCCGAGTCCGCGTGCGGCCTGCGCGGCGTACGAGAGCACCATGACCGCGACTCGCGAGAGGTCGAGGCGCGCCTGCTCGGCGGTGATGTCGTAGGTCTGGCCCATGCCCAGCATCGGCGCGAGCATGGCCACCGAGGCCTGCACGTCGGCGCGCACGTCGCCGGTGTGGATGGAGATGTTGTAGGGCTCCGCGGGCGGCAGGCCCGGGTCGTAGGAGCCGTCGACGAGGAGCCCCCAGACCTTCTCGAAGGGCACCCGCCCGACGATCTCCTCGATGTCGACGCCGCGGTAGCGGAGCGCCGAGCCCTCCTTGTCGGGCTCGGCGATCTCGGTGCGGAAGGCGACCACGCCCTCCAGGCCCTCGTGGACTTCGGTCATGGCTCCTCCTTCGTCGATGGGAGGCATTCTGCACCCTGGCGACGGGGTGGGCGTGCGGGTCGGCCGCGTAGTGTCGGCCCATGAACATCGACGAAGTTCTCAGCAGGCTCGCAAGCGGGCTCGACAGTGCCGGCGCCCAGGCTCGCGGCGTCGCCGACAAGCTGGGCGACGACGACTCGAGGGTCGGCGGCGCGTTCGCCCACCTGGCCGGCGCGCTGGGTGGTGCGGCCAACGGCCTCGGGTCCGGCGTTCGCTGGATCTCGGAGAAGCTTCCCGACCGTTCGTGAGCGATGTCGACCCGCCGGCCGGCATCGCGGCGTTGAGACAGGAGTACGCCGCAGGCGGGCTGGCGGAGGCCGATCTCGCGGCCGACCCGATCACGATGTTCGGCCGCTGGTACGACGAGGCGGTCGCGGCCGGCCTGCACGAGCCCAACGCGATGGTCGTCGCCTCCGTCGGTGCCGGCGGTGCGCCGTCGTCGCGGATGGTGCTGCTCAAGGGCTTCGACGACGAGGGCTTCTGCTTCTTCACCAACCTCGAGTCGCGCAAGGGCTGCGAGCTGCTGGCCGACCCGGCGTGCGCGCTGCTCTTCCCCTGGCACCCGCTCGAACGGCAGGTCCGGGTCGAGGGCGCGGCCGAGGTCCTGTCGCGCGGCCGCGTCGACGCCTACTTCGCCTCGCGGCCGCGAGGGTCCCAGGTCGGCGCCTGGGCCTCGCCGCAGTCGCGCGCGGTCGCGGGGAGGACCGAGCTCGACGAGCGGTACGCCGAGGCGGAGGCACGCTTCGGTGGCGCCGATGTGCCGACCCCCCCGCACTGGGGCGGCTTCCTCGTCCGTCCGACGTACGTCGAGTTCTGGCAGGGCCGCCCCGGCCGCATGCACGACCGCCTCGCCTACCGCCGTACGACGTCGCTCGACGGCGGTGTCGGCGGCGCCTGGTCGATCGAGCGCCTCGCCCCCTGATGTCGCCCCAGAGATAGTCCCTAACGTTCTGGTCGCACCGCTCGCGATAGTCCCTAACGTTCTGGCTGCGAACACAACCAGAACGTTAGGGACTATCCCAGTTGTGAGTGAGCGCTCACTCACTTACGCTGGTCCTCGTGACTCCTCGCGCGACCCGCATGTCGGCCGACGATCGGCGTACCGCCCTGATCGAGGCGACCCTGCCGCTGCTGCTCGAGCACGGCCGGACCGTCACCAGCAAGCAGATCGCGGAGGCGGCCGGCGTGGCCGAGGGCACGATCTTCCGGGTCTTCGACTCCAAGGACGACCTCGTCGCGGCGACGCTCGACCACGCCTTCGACATGCAGCCGTTCCTCGACGACCTGCGCCGGATCGAGCCCGACCAACCGCTGCGCGCGCTGGTCTCCGATCTGGTGACGCACCTACAGATTCGGTTCCGCGGCATCTTCGAGCTGATGACCGTCGTCGGCATGGTCGGTCCGCCGGCCGCCCGCAAGCACATGCACCACCATCGTGAGGAGGCCGCCGCGATCATGGGGCTCCTCCTGGCTCCGCACGCGCACGAGCTCGCCGTACCCGTCTCCGAGTTCGTCCACATCACCCGGCTGCTCACCTTCTCGGGCAGCCACCCACACCTCTCGGACGGTCGCATCCTCACGACCGATGAGATCGTCACCACCGTCCTCGACGGCCTGCACTCAAGGGACTCCTGATGCTCCTTCGCCTCGTGCGCACCCGGCTCGCGCCCTACCAGCGCCCCATCGCCGTGATCGTGACGCTCCAGCTCATCGGCACGCTCGCGATGCTGTACCTCCCGAGCATCAACGCCGAGATCATCGACAAGGGCGTCGTCACCGGCGACACCGACTTCATCATGCAGCGTGGTGGCCTGATGCTCGCGATCTCACTGGCCCAGGCCGCGTGCTCCGTGGTCGCGGTCTGGTTCGCCGCGCGTACGGCGATGGGTTTCGGTCGCGACGTACGAGCCCAGATCTTCCAGCGGGTCGGGTCGTTCTCGGCCCGTGAGGTCAACCACTTCGGCGCCCCGTCGCTGATCACGCGGGAGACCAACGACGTACAGCAGGTGCAGATGCTGGTGCTGCTGGGCTTCACGATGATGGTCTCGGCGCCGATCATGATGGTCGGCGCGATCGTGATGGCGACGCGCGAGGACGTCGGCCTGTCGTGGCTGATCGTCGTCACGGTGCCGGTCCTCGGCGGCCTGATCGGGTTCATCGTCACCCGGATGGTGCCGAGCTTCCGGGTCATGCAGAAGAAGATCGACGAGGTCAACCGGCTGCTGCGCGAGCAGATCACCGGCATCCGGGTCGTCCGCGCGTTCGTCCGCGAGGAGCACGAGACCCAGCGGTTCGGCGAGGCCAACGCCGACCTCACGCAGGTCTCGATCCGCGCCGGCCGCTGGCTGGCCGGGATGTTCCCGGTCGTCATGCTCGTGGCCAACGTCGCCTCGGTGGCGGTGCTGTGGTTCGGCGGACACCGCGTCGAGTCGGGCGAGATGCAGGTCGGTGCGCTGACGGCCTACCTGTCCTACCTCATGCAGATCATCATGAGCGTGATGATGGGGACGTTCATGATGATGATGATCCCCAGGTCGGCGGTCTGTGCCGACCGGATCATGGAGGTGCTCGACACCGACTCGAGCGTCGTCCCTTCCGCCAGTCCCGTCACCTCGGTCTCCGAGCGCGGCACCGTGGTGCTCGACGACGTGACGTACGCCTACCCCGGCGCGGACGTGCCGGTGCTGAAGGACGTCGACCTCGATGCGCACCCCGGGCAGACGGTCGCGATCATCGGCTCCACCGGCGCCGGCAAGACGACGCTGCTCAACCTCGTGCCGCGGCTCTTCGACGTGACGAGCGGCCGCGTTCTGGTCGACGGCGTGGACGTCCGCGAGCTCGAGCCGGACCTGCTCTGGTCGAAGCTGGGTCTGATCCCGCAGAAGGCGTTCCTCTTCAGCGGAACCATCGCCAGCAACCTGCAGCACGGGTTGCCGGGCGCCACCGAGGAGCAGATGTGGGAGGCGCTCGGAATCGCGCAGGCGCGGGCCTTCGTCGCCGAGCTGCCCGACGGCCTCCAGTCCGCGGTCGCCCAGGGTGGCACCAACTTCTCCGGCGGCCAGCGCCAGCGGCTCGCGATCGCAAGGGCCGTCATCCGAAGGCCCGAGATCTACCTGTTCGACGACTCGTTCTCGGCGCTCGACCTCACCACCGACGCGCGGCTGCGCGCCGCGCTGCGTCCGGTCACCCGCGAAGCCACGGTCGTGATCGTCGCCCAGCGTGTCTCCACGATCCGCGACGCGGACCTGATCGTCGTCCTCGAGGACGGCGCCGTCGTCGGTCGCGGCACCCATGACGAACTCCTCGACACCTGCGAGACCTATCGCGAGATCGTCGAGTCCCAGCTCACGGCAGAGGAAGCGGCATGAGCGCCCAACCGTCCGCCAAGCCCACGTCGGCGGAGCTGGCAGCCACCGAGCTCAAGGAGACCGAGCGCGTCGTCGCCGGTCCCGGTCCCGGTCGCGGCCCGATGGGCGGCGGCATGGTCGGTGGCAAGGCCAACACCTTCTGGCCGTCCATCAGGCGCCTGATGGCGCGCATGTCGCCGTACCAGGTCAAGACGATCGCGGTCATCTCGCTCACGGTCATCAGCGTGCTGGCCAACGCCGTGGGCCCGCGCGTGCTGGGTCGTGCGACCGACCTGATCTTCAACGGCCTCATCGGTGGCGACCTGCCCGCGAGCATGACCAAGGCCGAGGCCGTCGAGATGCTGCGCGCACGCGGCGACGACAAGGTCGCGGACATGGTCTCCGGCATGGACCTCGTGCCGGGCCAGGGGGTCGACTTCGATGCGGTCGGGCAGGTTCTCCTGATCGTGCTGGCGATCTACGTCGGCGCCTCGGTGCTCGCCTGGGCGGCGGGCTACCTCCTCAACGACGTCGTGCAGGGGACCGTACGGCGTATGCGAGACGAGGTCGAGGAGAAGGTCAACGCGCTGCCGCTGAGCTACTTCGACCGGCAGCCGCGCGGCGAGCTGCTCAGCCGCGCCACCAACGACATCGACAACGTCAGCCAGACCCTGCAGCAGACCCTGAGCCAGCTGCTCACGTCGGTGCTGACCGTCTTCGCGGTGCTGTCGATGATGTTCTGGATCTCGCCGCTCCTCGCGCTCGTCGCGCTGGTCTCGGTGCCGGTCTCGATGGTCGTGACCGGCCAGGTGATGAAGCGCTCACAGGGCATGTTCGTCCAGCAGTGGCGACGTACCGGACGTCTGAACGCGCACATCGAGGAGACTTTCACCGGGCATGCGCTGGTCAAGGTGTACGGCCGCCAGGGCGAGGCCGAGCGGGTCTTCGCGGAGGAGAACGACGAGCTGTGGAAGGCGTCGTTCGGTGCTCAGTTCGTGAGCGGGCTGATCATGCCGATCATGATGTTCGTCGGCAACCTCAACTACGTCGTGATCGCGGTCCTCGGTGGCCTCCGGGTGGCCAGCGGCACGATGTCGCTCGGCGAGGTGCAGGCCTTCATCCAGTACACCCGCCAGTTCACGCAGCCGCTGACCCAGGTCGCCTCGATGATGAACCTCATGCAGTCCGGTGTCGCCTCGGCCGAGCGCGTCTTCGAGCTGCTCGACGCGGCCGAGCAGTCGCCCGAGGCGACGGGCCTGCCCGTCCCTGTCGGCGAGCGGCGCGGCGAGGTGCGGTTCGAGGACGTGTCCTTCTCGTACGTCGCGGACCGGCCGCTCATCTCGGGCCTCTCGCTCGTCGCGCACCCCGGCCAGACCGTCGCCATCGTCGGCCCCACGGGCGCCGGCAAGACGACCCTGGTCAACCTGGTCGAGCGGTTCTACGAGCTCGACGCCGGCCGGATCACCCTCGACGGCATGGACATCGCGTCGATGCCGCGCTCGGCCCTGCGCTCGCAGATCGGCATGGTGCTCCAGGACACCTGGCTGTTCGCCGGCACCATCCGCGACAACATCGCCTACGGCCGACCGACCGCCACCGAGGAGGAGATCCTCGAGGCCGCGCAGGCGACATTCGTGGACCGCTTCGTCCACTCCCTGCCCGACGGCTACGACACCATGATCGACGAGGAGGGGGCCAACCTCTCCGCGGGTGAGCGCCAACTGATCACCATCGCCCGCGCCTTCCTGGCTGCGCCCGAGCTCCTGATCCTCGATGAGGCCACCTCGTCGGTCGACACCCGGACCGAGCTGCTGCTCCAGCACGCGATGGCGGCGCTGCGGACCGACCGCACCTCGTTCGTCATCGCCCACCGCCTCTCCACCGTCCGCGACGCCGACCTCATCCTGGTCATGGAGGACGGCGCCATCGTCGAGCAGGGCACCCACGACCAGCTCGTCGGCGCCGGCGGCGTCTATGCGCGGCTCTACCGGTCGCAGTTCGCCGACGCGGTCGAGGAGGTCACCGTCTAAGTGCGGACAAGGCCCCCGGATGCTGACTTCCCGAACATCGCCGCGCCACAATGTCACCCTTCAGGCACTTCACGAACATTTGCTCCCCAGAGTGTTCGTTGACAGACATTCAGGCCACGGTAGAGCCGCCGGGGACGGCGGCGGTGGCGCGGACGGCGTCCAGGATGTCCACGATCGAGTCCAGCGCGCTGTCGTCACCGGCTCGACCGACGATCAAGAGTCGGCGACGAGGGAGGGGTCGTGGCCGGAGCGGGTGAGGGAGTCCGCGACGAAGCCGGATGCCTTGAGGTCCTCGACGAAGTCGCGCACGAAGGCGAGGGTCTCGGGGGAGTGGGTGGGTGCGACGGCCACCGCCTGCTGGATCTCCATGAACCGCTCGCCGATCACCCGCATGCCGGGGTGCGCGGCGGCGTACGCGACCGCGGGCTGGCGGATGCTGCCCGCGGCCTCGAGGCCCTGCTCCTCGAGGACCGTGACGCCCTCGGCCCCGCGCACGAGTGTGGCGTGCCGGAGGGTGCGGGTGAGGAAGAGGTCGTACGCCGACCCCTCCTTGACGCCGATCCGCATGCCCGGCCGGTCGACGTCGGCCGGGGTCCGCACGGGCGAGTCGCCAGGCACGACGTACACGCCCTCGATGACGACGTACGGCGCGGTGAACGCGACCTCCGCGGCGCGCGTGGGCTCGACGGCGAGGAAGGCCAGATCCACCGCTCCGGAGGTCAGGGCTGAGAGCGACTTGCGGGCGGCATCGACACAGTCGACAGCGACCGGCACGCCGAGCCGGCGGCCGAGCTCACGGGCGATGTCCACGCTCACCCCGCTCGGCGCGGCAGCAGACCCGCCGGCGAGCACCGGGTTGCCGAGGTTGATGACGGCCCGGAGAGTCCCGGTCGGCGCGAGCGCCGTTGCGAGGTCGGACACGTGGGCGACCCTACTGATGCGGAGACCTGGTGGCGCCCGGGCGAAGATTTCCCGTTGTGCGCGACGACGCTGGGTCCTACCGTTGTCGCACACGGGAAAGGAGGTGGTCCAAGGAATGAGTTTCTATCGGACGCGTGAGGTGGCTGTCCGCTAGCAAGGACTCGTTCGTCGCAGGCGAAGAGACCGCCGCTGGCGAATCATCCACAGTCACCCGGCCCGCAGGCGCTCCGGGATCGTCCCCCGGAGATCGGCGTACCCAACGCCACGCCTGCGGGCCGCATCCATTTCCGGGCCGCCGTTTGGCGCCAAACCGCGCGCGAGAGGACCGCCGAGGCCGTGACCTCCCGGCTCAGTCGCAACGCTCGGCGAGCCACCCGCCCAGCGCCCGGGCCGATCGGTCGACCATGGCGACCCAGCCGAGCGCGGTCTCGTCGGCGTTGTCGGAGACGTGCTTGACGAGGACGACCGGTACGTCGAACGCGCGCGCCGCGTATGCGACGGCGTACCCCTCCATGTCGACGAGCGAGGCCGTCTCGGCCAGCCGTGCGCGGAGGGCCGGCTCGGAGACGAAGACGTCACCGCTGGCGAGGACGACCGGCCCGGTCCCGACCATCAGGCGCTCCTGGGGGTCGTAGCCGAGGCTGCGCACGATGGCGGCGTTCATGTCGTGATTGACGACCGTGCCGACCTCGTGCAGGCCGCTCACGTCGTCACGCAGGGCGCCCGCGGTGCCGATGTTGACGACGGTCAGGCCGGCGTGGTCGGCGTACGACGCGAGGGCGCGCGTCACCGCCACCGCGGCGGCCGTCTTGCCGATGCCGGTGACGACGAGCGGCAGGTGGCCGGGGACGTACGCCGCCTCGGCGCGGGTCGCGGCGACCACCAGCCACTGCTTCGGACGGCTCATCTCAACCGACGAGGACCCAGGCAGCGGTGTCGCCGGGGAGGGTGCCGTCGTCGGCGAGCGCACCGCTGCTGAGCAGCACCTTCCCGGCCGGCAGCGGTGTCGGCTCGTCGCCGCAGTTGAGCTCGACCGCGAGCCGCCCGCGGCGGATGCTGAGCAGGTCGCCGTCGACGGTGATGTCGACGGCCGCGCCGGCCGGTACGGCGTACTTCCGGCGTAGCGCGAGCGCCTCGCGGTAGAAGGACAGCGTCGAGGCGGGGTCGGCGTCCTGGTCGGCGACCGTGTGGCCGCGCCACGAGGCCGGCTGGGGGATCCACGGCTGGGTCCCGGCAGGGGCCGGACCGAACCCGAAGGGCGGCTCGACGCCGGACCAGGGAAGTGGCACGCGGCAGCCGTCGCGCCCCGGCTCGCCGGTCCGGAACCAGGCGGGGTCCTGGCGGTCCTCTGGCGCCACGTCGATCTCCTCCAGGCCGAGCTCCTCGCCCTGGTAGATGTAGGAGGAGCCGGGGAGGCCGAGCATCACCAGGGTCGCGGCCTTGGCCCGAGCCAGCCCCTGCGCGTCGCCGCCGTACCGGCTGACGTGCCGGGTGACGTCGTGGTTGCTCAGCACCCAGGTCGCCGAGGCGCCGACCGGCGCGAGGGTCGCGATCGTCTCGGCGATGACCGCCTCGAAGTCCTTCGCCGACCAGGAGGCGAGGAGCCAGGCGAAGTTGAAGCTCTGGTGGAGCTCGTCCGGCCGGACGAAGGCCGCGACCGCCTCGGGAGTGGGCGCCCAGGCCTCGGCCACGGCCATGCCCGGGGGGTCGTAGGAGTCGAGGATCTTGCGCCACGAGCGGTAGACCTCGTGCACCTCGGGCTGGTGCCACATCGGCTCGTCGCCGCCGACGGCGATCTCGACCATCCCGCCGTCGGAGATCGAGTGGGTCTCCTCGGCGGGCGTCTCGACCCGGTCGCGAAGGCTCGCCTCCTTGAACAGCCCGTGCGCGACGTCGATCCGGAAGCCGTCGGCACCGCGGTCGAGCCAGAAGCGGAGCACGTCCTCGAACATCGCGGCCACGTCGGGGCTGCGCCAGTCGAGGTCGGGCTGAGTGCTGTCGAAGAGGTGGAGGTACCACTGGTCGGTGTCCGCGACGCGGGTCCAGGCCGGCCCGCCGAAGACCGACTGCCAGTTGTTGGGCGGCTCCTCGCCGCCGGCCTTGCCGGTGCGGAAGAGGAACCTGGCGCGCTCGGGGCTGTCGGGCCCGGCGGCGAGCGCTGCCTGGAACCAGGCGTGCTCGGACGAGGTGTGGTTGGGCACGATGTCGACGATGACCTTCAGGCCGAGCTCGTGGGCGCGGGCGATCAGTACGTCGGCGTCGGCGAGCCGGCCGAAGAGCGGGTCGACGTCGCAATAGTCGGCCACGTCGTAGCCGTGGTCGTTCTGCGGCGAGGTGTAGAACGGCGTGATCCACAGGGCGTCGACGCCGAGGTCGCGGAGGTAGGGCAGCCGGCCGGTGATGCCGGGCAGGTCGCCCACCCCATCGCCGTCGGAGTCGGCGAACGAACGGACGTAGACCTGGTAGATGACTGCCTCCCGCCACCAGTTTGGATCGTTAAAATCACGCATGCGGCCATGCTACGAGGCAGGCCCGGCATGCGCTGAAATCCCGCGAGGAGTCAGGCCCCCAGAGCGTTGAACGCCGACGGGTCGACCGTGAGCCAGACCTGTTCGGCGGTGCCGATCAGGCGTCCGTCCGCGTCGTAGAGGGAGGTGGCGGCGAAGGTCTTACGGCCCTCGGACCCGCGCGCCTCGCCGACGACGACGTGCTCCTCGCCGATCCGGGGGAGCGCGTCGATCCGGGCGGTGATCCGCCCGAGGACCATCGGCCGCTCGCCGACGTCGCCGGCCCAGCCGCCGGCGCAGTCGAGCGCCGCCCAGGCCACGGCGAGGGAGGTCGTGACGTCGTCGGGGTCGGCCCCGGGGCGGTCGAGGAGACTCCCGTCGGGTGTCCAGGTCGCGGCGACGACGGTGGGCCTCGCGGCGGGGTCGACCTCGCCCGGGAAGATCCGCAGGCCGTCGTCGCGGCCCGTGCCGCAGCTGAAGCAGGTCGGGAACGGATGCGTGTGCAGCCCCGGGTAGCGGGCCGACGCCCGCCGGGCGACCTCCGGCGACACCGGCTCGGCGGGGAGCAGCGCGCGCTCCACCACCCGCGCCGACGCGACGGGCCGGCCGCCGTACGACGCCACGGTTACCCCGTCGCTCGCGCTCAAGGTGAGCGCGGTGTCGAGCGGCGGCGGCATCAGCAGCATGACCTCGATCGCCGGCCGACCGGCCCCGCCGTCATCGCGTCCTGGCCCGGGTGCGACCAACCCGGCGAGCGCGCCTGCCGTCCAGCCTCCGTTGCCGGAGCGCCGCGGGCCGCGGAACCGACGGGGTACGACCAGGTCAGCTGCCGGATCGATCATCTGGTGGGGGAGCTCCTGCTCGCCTCGGGTGTCTGGGAGTGCTGTCCCAGCCGATCATGGTCATCCGGTCGGGTCAAGGTCTGCGGCATGCGTCACAATGCAGGGGTGAGCGACCTGATCGACACCACCGAGATGTACCTGCGGACGATCTACGAGCTCGTCGAGGAGGGCATCGTCCCCCTGCGGGCGCGGATCGCCGAGCGTCTGCACCAGTCCGGGCCGACCGTCTCCCAGACGGTGGCGCGGATGGAGCGCGACGGCCTGGTCACCGTCGAGGGCGACCGGCATCTCGGCTGACCCCCGAGGGCCAACAGCTCGCCACCCGGGTGATGCGCAAGCACCGGCTCGCCGAGCGGCTCCTCACCGACGTCATCGGTCTCGACTTCGAGCTCGTCCACGCCGAGGCCTGCCGGTGGGAGCACGTGATCAGCGAGAACGTCGAGAGGCGGCTCGTCGAGCTCCTCGACCACCCGACCGAGTCGCCCTACGGCAACCCGATCCCCGGTCTCGAGGAGCTCGGCGAGGCCGCCGACGCCGAGGAGTTCATGCACGGCGTGGTCGCGCTCGCCGACATCGCCGGCGACGACGCCACGATGGTCCACGTGCGCCGCATCTCCGAGGAGACGCAGAAGGACGAGGAGCTGATGGCCGGGCTGCGCCGCTCCGGCGGCCTTCCCGGCAAGACCGTCGCCGTCGCGGCAACCCCCGCGGGGGTGCTCATCGGCTCCGGTGGGGAGACGGTCGAGGTCGACTTCGACGCCGCCGAGCACATCTTCGTCAGCCGCTCGCCTGCCTGACGCTCCCTCGCTGGTCGAGCCCGCGAGCGCCAGCGAGCGGAGTCGAGACCAGCTGGGTCAGGAGGTCGCTGCACCCCGCCTCCAGCTTGTACGTCGCCAGCTCGTCGCCGCGGGTGGCACCGCGGTTGACGATCACCACCGGTGTGCCCAGCTTCGCCGCCCGGCGGACGAAGCGGAGCCCGCTCATCACCGTGAGCGACGACCCGGCCACGAGCAGGGCGCCGTCGTCGCCGAGGGCCTCGACGGCGGCGTAGCAGCGGGCCACCCGCTGCGGCGGGACGTTCTCGCCGAAGAACACCACGTCGGGCTTGAGGAGCCCGCCGCAGTCGACGCAGCCGGGCACGACGAAGCCCGCGGTGTCGTCGAGCTCGACGTCGCCGTCGGGCCGCGCCTCGACCAGCCCGTGCCGCTCGGCGTAGCCGGGGTTGGCGGCCGCGAGCCGCTCCTGCAACCGCGCACGTGAGCCGGTCGCGTGGCAGTCGAGGCAGACCACGTTGGCGACCCGGCCGTGCAGGGCGACCATCCGGCGGGAGCCGGCGGCCTCGTGGAGGCCGTCGACGTTCTGGGTGATCAGCAGCTCCGGATCGAGCTCGGCCAGGGCCCGGTGCCCAGCGTTGGGCGCGGCGTCGCGCATGCGGGACCACCCGACGTACGAGCGCGCCCAGTAGCGCCGCTGGGCCCGCGGCCCGGACCGGAACTCCTGGAAGGTCATCGGCGTCCGCGCCGGCGCTCCCGGGCCGCGGTAGTCGGGGATGCCGGAGTCGGTCGAGAGGCCGGCGCCGGTGAGCACCACGAGCCGGCGTCCCGTCAGCAGCGCGAGGGCCTCGGCGTACGAAGTGGTCTCGACACCCCCCGCTCGTCCCTCACGGGCCGGCTCGACCACCGGTAGGGCGGGCGCCGTCGTGGGCGCCGTCGCCGTCACGCGCGCGCGTACCTCGCCTCGGCGCGGGCTCGACCCTTGGCGGCCTCGACGTCGCGGTCCTTGGGCGGCGCGTTGGTGACGAGCGCGTCGAGCAGGTGCCGGGTGGCATGGGCGACCTCGGCGACGGCCCGGTCGAAGGCCTCCTGGTTGGCCTGCGAGGGCTTGCTCGACCCGCTGACCTTGCGGACGTACTGCAGCGCGGCGGCCGAGACCTCGTCGTTGGTCGCAGGCGGCTCGAAGTTGTGGAGCTGGCGGATGTTGCGGCACATGCCTCGAGCGTACGCCGTCCCTCCGCCGGCGCTCCGAGGTCGAGTGCTGGGCGATGTGGCGGGTGCAGCCACCTGAGCACTCGACCCCATCGGCGGCCGGATCGTCTCGCAGGTCGAGTGCTGGGCGATGCGGCGGGTGCAGCCACCTGAGCACTCGACCTCCCGGAAGGAGCCGGTCAGACGTCGAAGAACGACACCTCGTCGCCGGTGACCAGCACGACGCGGCCGTCGGGGAGGGGGGTGAGGCGCACCTTGTAGACGTCGGTGCCGTACTCGACCTCGACCATCCGGTTGCGCAGGGTGCCGTCGGCAACGGTGAGGACCGAGACCCAGCCGGTGGTGCCGGACCAGCCGTCGCCGATGACGGCGAGGCCGATCTGCTTGCCCGACAGCCAGGTGAACTGGCGCGGGTCCTGACCCGCGAGGGCGTAGGAGTCCTTGTCGTAGGCGACGGTGGCGAGTCGCCGCGGCGAGGCGAGGTCGGTGACGTCGAAGAGAGCCGCCTGGGCACCCTTGGTCGCGCCGGTCTTGACGTCGGCGTCCTGGCCGAGGCCGAGGAGCCGCTGGCCGTCGATGGGGTGCAGGTACTCCGAGAAGCCGGGGATCTTGAGCTCTCCGAGCAGCCTCGGCGCGGCCGGGTCGCTCAGGTCGATCGCGTAGAGCGGGTCGGTCTGCCGGAAGGTCACCACGATCGCCAGGTCGTCGAACCAGCGCACCGACTTGATCTCCTCGTCGATGCCGAGCTTGTCGACGCGGCCGGCCTCGACGAGGGCCGAGCCCTCCTCGCGCAGGGTGATGACTGAGTTGAAGTTGCCGGTCTGTGAGGACTGACCGACCGCGACCCTCAGCGAGCCGCCGGCCTCGTCCATGGCCCATCGGTCGCGGATCGTGCCCTCGACGTCCCCGGACGCGACATACGCCGCACGGGTGCCGTCGAGCGCGAACGAGTAGAGGGTGGTGAGCCCTTCCTTGTCGTCGCGGGAGGACTGGAGGCCGAGTGGGCCGCGGATCGCGTCGCCGACGACGCAGCGGAAGCACTCCGGGACGGGCCAGCCACCGCCCCACATCTGCCAGTTGCTGCTCGCGAGCACCAGGCGGTCGCCAGACTCGTAGGCGACCTGGCTGTCGGTGGCCACTGCGGACGCATCCCAGGTCTCCGGTGTCGCGGTGTCGAAGCCGACCACGGCGAGAGTGCCGAGACCCTGCTCGTCGGTGGGGATCGCCACGTCGGCGCAGTCGAGCAGATCCTGCCGGTCGCCGGCACCGCTGTCGCCGTACGACGTGAGGCCGGGCAGCCAGTCCTCCAGCGTGGTCGCCTCGACGAGCTCACGGTTCCGGCTCAGCGCCTCGCGTTCGCTCTTGTCCCCCTCCGGGCTGAGTCCACCGGGCTGGGTGAAGTCGAGCTGGGGGAGGCCCTTGCTCAGAGTCAGCCTGACGACCGTGCCGTGCTGCCGGGCGGTCACCAGCGTGCCGTCGTAGCCGTAGTCCTCGACGACGGTGGGCGCGGCGGGGTCGGCGATGTCGAGTACCGCCATGCGAGTCCGTCCGTTGCCGGCGAAGTAGATGTCGGGCCCGACCTTGGAGGAGGAGCCGTCGTCCGTCGTGTCGAAGCCGATCGCGACGAGCCGGTCGCCGGCCAGCAGGAGCTGCGCCTCGGCGATCCCGTCGAGCGTGGTCGTGCTGATCAGCACGGGCTCCGACCCGGTGACGTCGTAGATCAGCACGTCGTTGCCGTTGACCCGAGCCAGGATCTCCCCGTTGGTCTTGACGCTGTCGGCCTCGTCGACGCCGGCCTCCTGGGTGTTGGTGCCGGTCTCGCTGCTCGACTGCTCATCGACACCGGACGCGGTGGTCGGGGCCGGCGCCTTGGCAGACGACTCGCCCGACTCCATCGCGCCGTCCTCGGCGGCGTACATGATCGGACCACCGCCCCAACCGTAGGGACCGACGAGGTCGAGCCCGCGCTCGACGTACCAGTCGAGCAGCGCGTCGCAGGATGCCGCTCGCGTGAGGTCGCCGTTGGCGAGCGCCACGCCTCCGGGTCCGGCGGCCACCGGCCGACCGGGTGCCGCGCCGCCGTCGAGGGCATTGCCCACGGCGAGTCCGGCCACGAACACCGCGCCCGCGGCGGCCGCCGCCATGACTCCCAACCCGAACCTGCTGGTGCCCATGCCACGCCTCCGTTACCGATCGCCTCCCGGTCGCCTCTGGTCACGAGGGCGGCCGGTCTTGGCGATGGGACGGCCGGCCTGACCCTCCGGTTCCCTGCGGTGGCAGGCCGTGGACGGCGGCAGCCCGGACATCGGCAAGACTGTCCGGCGATGACCGACCGCGACCTCGACCTCGTCCTCTTCGGAGCCACCGGCTTCACCGGCGGCCTGACCGCCGACTACCTCGCCGGCAACGCGCCGGACGGGCTGCGGTGGGCGCTCGCCGGGCGGTCACTCGACCGGCTGCTCGCCGTACGCGACAGGCTGGCCGCGGAAACGCCGCGCTGCGCCGACCTTCCGCTGCTCATTGCGGACGCCGACGACTTCGACGGTCTCGCCGACATCGCCCGCCGCACCCGAGTGGTGGCCACGAGCGTCGGCCCGTACCTCCGTCACGGCGAGCCGCTGGTCGCCGCCTGCGCGGCGACCAGCACCGACTACGTCGACCTGAGCGGCGAGCCCGAGTTCGTCGACCTGATGTACCTGCGTCACCACGAGCGCGCTGTCGCGACCGGTGCGCGGCTGGTGCATGCCTGCGGGTTCGACTCCGTGCCCCACGACCTCGGCGCGCTCTTCACCGTCTCGCATCTGCCGGCCGACCTGCCGATCGCGCTGCGGGGCGTCGTCCGCTCGACCGGATCGCCATCGGGCGGCACCTTCCACTCCGCGCTCGGTGCGATGTCGCGGCTCGGAGCGGCCAAGGAGACGGCGCGGGCACGGCGCGAGCTCGAAGCGGCGTACGTCGACGATGCCCGCTCGGCGCGCTCGGTGGCCGGCAAGCCCCACCGCGACCCGATGCTGGGCTACTGGCTGCTTCCGCTGCCCACGATCGACCCGGTCGTCGTCGCGCGCAGCGCTGCCGCGCTCGACGCCTACGGTCCGCGCTTCCGCTACTCCCACTACGCCGGCACCAAGACCCTCCGGTACGCCGTCGGCGGTGCGGCCACCGTCGCCTTCCTGGCCGGTGCGTCGCGGATCGGGCCGCTGCGCGAGCGCATCCAGCGTCGGCTGGAGCCCGGCGACGGGCCGCCGGAGTCGCGCCGCGCGAAGGCGTGGTTCACGGTCGACTTCGTCGCCGAGGCTGACGGGTCGACGCTGCACACCCGGGTCTGCGGCGGTGACCCCTACACCGAGTCCGCCAAGATGCTGGCGGAGTCGGCGCTCTGCCTCGTGTACGACGACAACCCGGCCACCGCCGGCCAGGTCACCACCGCACAGGCCATGGGCGCCCACCTGCTCACCCGGCTGCAGGCCGCGGGCATGCGCTTCGAGGTGGTCGAGGAGCCCTGACCTCGCGCGGGTCCGAGCGGTGCCCCAGGCAGGAGTCGAACCTGCGACCTTTCGCTTAGGAGGCGGCTGCTCTATCCGCTGAGCTACTGGGGCGAAACGGTGGTCATCTTGCCACGGGATCCGGTCCCGGTCGGAGTCGCCGGGTCCGCTCGGCCCACCACGTCCGGCGGCCCGGCCGCCGAGCCGCCACAATTTGCCGAGATCGGCTAGGTTCGCAGGCGAACCCAGGCCGAACCAGCCCAGGGCCGAGTCGGGTCGTCGTACCCCGCGCGCAGAGATCCCGTCCCCTGTCTGAGGAGCACCACTTGTCGGAGCAGCACCCCGACAGGCCCAAGCGGCGTGGCAGGGGGAAGAAGCGGCACACCGTCATGAAGGTGGTCGGCGCGACCGCCGTCGTGATGGCCCTCGTCACCGGGCTGTCGGTGGTCTACGCCTACCGCCACCTCAACGGAAACCTGCAGACCGACGACATCGACGCCGACATCATCGGCGAGCGGGTCGACAACGTCAGGGTCGCCGGCCCCCAGGAGCCGCTCGACATCCTGGTGATGGGCAGCGACTCACGCGCCGGCAAGAACAATATCGACGGCCTCACCGGCCTCGGCGAGCGGTCCGACACCACGCTGCTCGTCCATCTCTCGGCGGACCGCAAGCGCGCGTACGGCGTGAGCATCCCGCGCGACACGCTCGTGCCGCGGCCCGAGTGCAAGGGCGAAGGCGGCGACGTCTCGTCGGCGGCGACGGACCAGATGTGGAACGCCGCCTTCACCGTCGGCGGCGCGGCCTGCACGATCAAGCAGTTCGAGGACCTCTCCGGCATCCGGATCGAGCACTCCGTGGTCGTCGACTTCAACGGCTTCCAGGACATGGTCGACGCGGTCGGCGGCGTCCAGGTCTGCATCCCCGCGACGATCGACGACCGCGAGCACGGCATCTTCCTCGAGAAGGGCACCCGTGAGATCACGGGCAAGCAGGCGTTGAGCTACGTGCGCGTCCGCAACGTCGGCGACGGCTCCGACCTCGGGCGCATCAAGCGCCAGCAGGCGTTCCTGGCCTCGATGGCCAAGGAGGTCGTCTCCGCCGGCACCCTCGCGAACCCGATCAAGCTCTACAGGTTCCTCGACGCCGCGACCCGATCGGTGCGTCTGGACGACGGGCTCGACTCGCTCAAGGACATCGCCGACCTGGGCTACCAGTTCCGCAGCATCGGGCTCAACAAGATCCAGTTCGTCACGATCCCGTGGCAGTACGCCCCGGACGACCCCAACCGCGTCCGGCTGCTGCAGCCGCAGGCGGACCTGGTCTTCAAGAGGCTGCGCCACGACGAGCCGCTGACCCTGCGGCAGACCGGCGAGGCGATCTCGGCGGAGAACGTGCCCGACGGCGCGACCAGGTCCCCGTCCGGCCCTGCGAGCCAGACACCGAGCGCGACGCCCACGCCGACCCGGACACCCACGGGCAAGGCGACCCCCACGCGGACACCGACGATCAACCCGAAGGCCCGAGAGGCCAACGAGCGGGCCGGGTTGTGCTCGTGAGCGGAGCGTCGGAGACGGCCGGCGACCCGTCCGCCGTACCGGATGAGACCGAGTGGGAGCGACGCCGTCGGCTGGCCGCGGTCTTCGGTGAGACCCTGCCCGACACGACACGCGACGAGCGCGAGGTCGACCCGCGAGCGTCCCTGACCGGCGAGGATGCCGGGGAAGCCTGGCTGCGGGCGCAGGTCCCGCCGCACCACGGCTCCTGACCTGAGGAGAGCTGACGTGTCGGACCAGCCGGTGCAGAGCGAGTCGACGTCGGATCAGCGGGCCCAGCATCGGCACGTCGTGCTCAAGGTCGTCCTCGCGACGTCCGTCGCCCTGGCGGTGATCACCGCTGTCGGCGTCACGTGGGCGTACAAGCACCTCGCCGGCAACCTCACGACGGAGGACTTCGGCGCCGGCATCCTCATCGAGCGCCCCGAGAAGGTCGACGTCGGCGGGCCGCACGAGCAGCTCAACATCCTGGTGCTGGGCGATGACACCAGGGCGGGTGCCGGCAACAGCATCGACGGCGAGGGCGGGGGCGGCTCCGACACCACGATCCTGATCCACCTGTCGGCGGATCGTAAGCGTGCGTACGGGCTGAGCATCCCGCGCGACACCCTGGTCGACCGGCCGAGGTGCACCGGCGAGGACGGCGACGAGCTGCCGCCCGCCCGCGACGCCATGTGGAACGCGGCGTACAGCGTCGGCGGCCCGTCCTGCACGATCGCCCAGCTCGAGCAGGTGACCGGCATCGCCGTCGACCACGCCGTCGTCGTCGATTTCGCCGGCTTCCGCGACATGGTCGACGCCGTCGGCGGGGTCGACGTCTGCATCCCGGAGGACATCGACGACCGCGAGCACGGCATCTTCCTGAAGAAGGGTGAGCGCCGGATCACCGGCAAGGAGGCGCTCAGCTACGTCCGCGTGCGGCATGTCGGCGACGGCTCCGACCTCGGACGGATCCGCCGGCAGCAGGCATTCCTGGCCTCGATGTCGGCCGAGGTGCTCGCGGCCGACACCTTCTCCAGTCCGCCCAAGCTCTACCGGTTCCTCAACGCCGCCACGAAGTCGGTGACCCTCGACGAGGGAATCGGCTCGCTCAGGAACCTGGCCGACCTCGGCTACCAGTTCCGCGGCATCGGGCTGAACAGGATCCAGTTCGTCACGGCACCCTGGCAGCCCGCGCCCGACGACCCGAACCGGATCAGGCTGCTCCAGCCGGAGGCGGAGGCCGTGTTCAAACGACTGCGCAACGACCAGGCGCTCACCAGGCAGCAGACGAGCGGCTCGATCTCGGCCGGGCAGGTACCGGGCAGCCCGTCGGCCGGTGGTACGTCCTCTCCGACGGACGAGCCGAGCGATCGGCCGAGCGAGGAGCCGAGCACCGGCACCTCACCCGCCGAGCCGACCGACTCGCCGTCGATCGACGAGGAGACCGAGCGGGCCAATGAGCAGGCCGGGCTCTGCTGAGCCGGCGCAGGCGGCGTTCCTCAGACCTTCGTGGCGAGCAGGTCGCGGATCTCGCCGAGCACGGCGAGCTCGTCCTCGCCCGGCTCCGGCTCGGGGAAGAAGCGCTCCTTGGCCGTGGTGTAGGGCACCACGACGAAGAAGTAGACGACCGCAGCCAGGATCACGAACGAGATGACGGCGTTGAGGAACGCACCGAACGAGTTCGGCGTGTTGCCGAACACCTCCTGGGCGCTGTCAGGCAGCTGCGCGGTGAGCCATGCGGTGAAGGTCGTGACAACGGCGCCGAACGCGGTCGCCATGATGACCGCGACGGCAAGGTCGACGAGGTTGCCCCGCAGGATGAACTTCTTGAACCCGGACATTCTTTTCTCCTAGCGGTGGTGTCCTTCCGTTTGGACACCTCAGGTAGTGGACCGGAGCGGTACCTTAATCGCTGAAGGTGAACGTGACGAACCCACCGACTGTGGCCTGCGCCACTGCGACCGCGTCGACGGCGCTGATCCCGACCACCACCAGCCGCCCCGCCGACGCCCTCCCCCCGCCGATCGAGTCGTCGGCGACGTCCTGACCGGGGAGGGCCAGCACCGGCACGTCGACCGCGATCGTGCGGGCGGTCGCGCTCTGCCCGTCGGCGCTCACCAGGTCGATCCGGTCGCCGACGCTCAGGAGCGCGACGCTGTCGGAGTCGGGCAGCCGCACCGGCGCCGCGACGAGGCCGGGACGCCCGGCGGTCAACGAGCGCCCGACGAGTCGTACGTCGGTCACGGGCTCGCCGCGGCGCACCGGCGCGGCGAGGATGCGCCCCAGCACCCGGCTCGTCACGCCGGAGGGCACACTCTCGGGTCGGAAGGACACAGTGCGCAGATCGTCGACCGAGAGCCGCGTGCCCGACGGCAGGTCACGCGCCGCCACCCGCACCTCGACCGTCGGGTCTGGCGGGGGAGCCACCACCCTGACCGTGGCCAGCACCGCTCCCGCCGCCAGGATCGCCGCGAGCGGACGACGGTGTGCGAGCACGGAGCGGCGTACGGCGCGCATCCGCCGCGCCAGCCGTGCCCGGTGGGTGGGTGCCGGCCACCCGGGCCGATCCGAGGTGTGCGTTGCAGGTTCCATGACGTCGCAGGCTAGACACGTCGAGGAGCGTCGTGCAGAGCTGATCCACAGGCTCCCGGATCCCCGCGTGAACGGCGTGCGCGAACGTGCGAAACCGGCTGACCGCCCCCCTGCCGGCGGACCTGCCGACCGTCAGGCGATTACGACGACGAGGCCGAGGAACCGGCCGACGGCCCGGAGGACGAACCCGATGAGCCCGACGATGAGCCGGCCCCGGACGACGAGCCCGACCCGGACGAGGAGCCGGACCCGGAGGACGTCGTGCCGGAGGACTTGTCGGAGCCCCCGGACGAGCCGCCCGAGGACTTGTCGGAGCCGTCCGACGATGCGCCCGAGGGCTCGGACGAGCCGCTCGAAGCGGCCGCCTTCTTCTCGGAGGGTCGCGAGTCGTTGCGGTAGAAGCCCGACCCCTTGAACACCACGCCGACCGCGTTGAACACCTTCCGAAGCCGGCCGTCGCACTCGGGACAGTGGGTGAGGGCGTCGTCGCTGAAGGACTGGAACTGCTCGAACTCGTGACCGCAATGGGTGCAGGCGTACTGGTAGGTCGGCACGGGCGGAGCTCGCTTTCACGCGGCTGGGAGCACCTGCGTCGGCGCACCTCCCGCCGACTGGCACTCCCTGATCGGGACTGCCAAATCCTACGGCACAATGGCGAGCACCATGACCGACCCCGAGGCACAGGCTGCCGACGCGAGCGCCGACGCACCGACGGACCGACGGGGCTGGTGGGCCGCATTCCGCGGCCTGCCGCGCTGGGTGCGGGTCACGGCCTACGGCGCCCTCGCGCTGCTGCTGGTCGCCGTCGCTCTGGTCGCGGTCGGCGTGACCGTGGTCCGCCGCCCGCTCCCGCAGACCACCGGCGAGCTGAGGCTACCGGCGCTCGACGAACCGGTCGACGTGCTCCGCGACGCGAACGGCATCCCGCAGCTCTACGGTGCCAGCATGGCCGACCTGGTGACGGCGCAGGGCTACGTCCAGGCGCAGGAGCGCTTCTTCGAGATGGACGTACGTCGACACATGACCGCGGGCCGGCTGAGCGAGATGTTCGGCGCGGACGGGCTGGAGACCGACAAGTACATCCGCACCATGGGCTGGCGACGCGTGGCCGAGCAGGAGCTCGCGATCCTCCGGCCCGAGACGCGCGCCCTCCTGCAGGCCTACGCCGACGGCGTCAACGCCTACCTCGACGCGGGCGGCCCCTCGGAGTTCGCCGTCGAGTACACGATCCTCGGCCTCGGTGGGCTCGACTACCGGCCCGAGGACTGGTCGCCCGTCGACTCGCTCGCATGGTTGAAGGCGATGGCGTGGGACCTGCGCGGCAACATGGACGAGGAGATCGGCCGGGTGCTCGCCCGGGTCGGCCACACCGCGACGGAGGTCGAGCAGCTCTACCCGCCGTACCCCTTCGAGGAGCACGCCCCAATAGTCGGCCAGGGTGCCGTCGTCGACGGAGTCTTCGACCAGGACGCCACCGGCGGCACCCGCAACCCGCAGCGCCCGGCGTGGGGTGAGCGACGTACGGCGCCCCTCGCGGCCGTGCAGCGCGGGCTCGACCGGCTCCCCGAGATGCTCGGCCGCGGCGACGGCCTGGGCAGCAACTCCTGGGTGGTCGGCGGCGAGCGCACCACGACGGGCGCGCCGATCCTGGCCAACGACCCGCACCTCGGCACCTCGTTGCCGGGCATCTGGATGCAGATGGGCCTGCACTGCCGCTCGGTGTCGCCGGAGTGCCCGCTCGACGTCTCCGGCTTCACCTTCAGCGGCGTGCCGGGCGTGATCATCGGGCACAACTCCCAGATCGCCTGGGGCTTCACCAATCTGGGACCCGACGTCACCGATCTCTTCCTGGAGAAGGTGCGCGGCGCCGACTACCGCTACGACCGCAGGTGGCGCCCGCTCCGCGTCCGCCGGGAGACGATCGAGGTCAGCGACGGCAAGGACTTCGAGCTTGTCGTCCGCGAGACCCGTCACGGACCGCTGCTCTCCGACGTCTCCGCCGAGCTGAGCTCGGTGGGTGCCAACGCGGCCCCGTCGGGCTCGTCGGGCTCGGCGGGCGGTCGGGCCGACGGGTACGCCGTCTCGCTCGCCTGGACGGCGCTCCGCCCGAGCCGCACGGCCGACGCGATCTTCGCGCTCAACCTCGCCACCGACTGGCAGTCCTTCCGGTCTGCGGCGGCCGCCTTCGCCGTGCCCGCGCAGAATCTCGTGTACGCCGACCGCGACGGCCACATCGGCTACCAGGCGCCCGGCTCGATCCCGATCCGGCAGACCGGCAACGACGGCACCGTGCCGTCCGAGGGCTGGCGGCCGGAGAACGACTGGACGGGCGACTACGTGCCCTTCGAGGGCCTGCCCAACGAGCTCGACCCCGACGAGGGCTTCATCGTCACCGCCAACCAGGCGGTGATCGGAGACGACTACCCCTACCACCTCACCCGCGACTGGGACCAGGGCTACCGCTCGCAGCGGATCCGCGCACGCATCGAGGCCGACCCACAGCTGTCTGCCGAGGAGATGGCGTCGATCCAGCTCGACGACCGCAACCCGATGGCGCCGACCCTGGTGCCGTACCTCCTCGACACGTCGTCGCTGGGCTCGCGCTACTACGAGGACGGGCGCCGCCTGCTCCGCGACTGGGACTTCGGGCAGGGCGTCGACAGTGCGCCCGCGGCGTACTACAACGCGGTCTGGCGGGCCCTGCTGCGGCTGACCTTCCATGACGAGCTTCGCGAGTCGCTGTGGCCCGACGGCGGCGACCGCTGGTTCGGCGCGATGACGGGGCTGCTGCAGGACCCGACGTCGAGCTGGTGGGACGACCAGAGCACGGAGGACGTCGTCGAGACCCGCGACGACATCCTCCGGCAGGCGATGCGCGATGCGCGCGACGACCTCACCGAGCACCTCGCCCTCGACCCGGACAAGTGGCGGTGGGGTGCGCTGCACGAGCTCAACCTGAGGACGACGACGCTGGGCGAGTCCGGCATCGGGCCGGTCGAGAGGCTCGTCAACCGCGAGGGCTTCGAGGCCGGCGGCGGGTCGTCGACCGTCGACGCGACCGGGTGGAACGCCGCCGAGGGCTACGAGATCACCACGGTGCCGTCGATGCGGATGGTGGTCGACCTCGCCGACCTCGACGCGTCACGCTGGATCAGCCTCACCGGCGTCTCCGGCCACCCCGCCTCCCCCCACTACGTCGACCAGACCGGCCTCTGGGCCGACGGCGAGACGCTCCCCTGGCCGCACACCCGCAACGCCGTCGAGAAGGCCGCCGAGGACGAGCTCACCCTGCGTCCGTAGCTGTGGTCTCGACACGGTCGCTCGTTCCTCGCGACCGGCTCGACCACCGAAGCCTGCCCCTCCCGGTGGTCGAGCCCGCGAGCGTAGCGAGCGGTGTCGAGACCACTCAGGCGAAGCGGACCAGTCGCCGGGGGGAGAGGGCGGCGCGGACGGGCAGGTCGTGCGGCTCGTGGGGGACGTCGCGGCCGATCTCGTCGTCGTAGAGCAGCACGACGGTCGGCGTCCCCCGCGGCACCCGGCCGAGAGCACGGTCGTAGCAGCCGGCACCCTTGCCGATCCGGTAGCCGTCGACGGAGACCGCCATCCCCGGCACGAGCACGACGTCGGGCGTTGCGATCGCGTCGAGGCCGAGCGGCCGGGTGGTGGGCTCCAGCAGCCCGTACCGGGCAGTGGCGAGGGAGCCGGGCCCGTCGTACGCCGCCCAGTCGAGGTCGAGCCCGTAGTCGCGGCGCACGGTCAGCGGGAGGATCACCCGCTTGCCGGCGGCATGCAGCCCGTCGACGATCGCGCCGGTGCCGGGCTCGGTGCCGACCGACACGTACGCCGCGACGCTGGCCGCCCGGCGTACCTCCGGCAGGGCGAGCGCTCGAGCGGCCAGCTCGGCGCCCTCCTCCTGGAGCTCGGCCGGCCGTCGCCGGTTGCGCGCGGTGACCAGCTGGTCGCGGAGGCTCAGCTTGCGGGCGCTGACGTCCGCGCCGTCGCCCGGGGCGGCACGCTGTGTGCCATTGAATGGAACGGACATGAGCCGAGCCTATGGGCGGGGCCTACGATCGAGGTATGGGTTCCCCAGGGCTTCGACGTGCCGTGGCCAAGATGCAGGACGCCGGAGTCGATCCGGTGGCGATCGAGGTCTTCGCCCACTACTTCCGGCTGCTGGAGCACGGGGAGACCGGCATGGTCGCCGAGGCGACCATCGAGCCGCTCGACTCGCCTGCTCTCGCGGACGCGGCGGTGTCGGCTGAGGACGGCATCGAGGCTCTCCGCGCGACCGCCGTCGTCAAGCTCAACGGTGGCCTCGGCACCTCGATGGGCATGGAGCGCGCCAAGTCGCTGCTCTGCGTGCGCAAGGGGCTGAGCTTCCTCGACATCATCGCGCGGCAGGTGCTGTCGGCGCGCAAGCGGTACGACGTACCGCTCCCGGTGATCTTCATGAACTCCTTCCGGACCTCCGACGACACCCTCACCGCGCTCGCGCGCTACGAGGACCTGCCGGTCGAGGGGCTGCCGATCGAGTTCCTGCAGAACAAGGAGCCCAAGCTGCTCGAGGCCGATCTCTCGCCGGCGTCCTTCCCCAAGAGCCCCGACCTGGAGTGGTGTCCGCCCGGTCACGGCGACATCTACACGGCCATGCTCGGCACCGGGCTGCTCGACCGGCTGATCGAGGCGGGCTACCGCTATTGCTTCGTCTCCAACTCCGACAACCTCGGCGCCACGCCCGATCCCGAGGTGGCGGGCTGGTTCGCCGGCTCCGGAGCGCCGTTCGCGATCGAGGCGGTGCGGCGTACGCCGTCGGACAAGAAGGGCGGCCACTTCGCCCGCCGCAAGAGCGACGGGCGGATCGTCCTCCGCGAGACGGCGCAGACCCTGCCCGAGGACCAGGCGGCGCTCGCCGACCTCGAGCGCCACCGCTTCTGCTCGACCAACAACCTGTGGTTCGACCTCGAGGCGATGCGCGAGACGCTGCGGCAGCGCGAGGGCGTGCTCGGTCTGCCGTTGATCCGCAACGTCAAGACCCTCGACCCCGCCGACCCGTCGACGCCGAAGGTGATCCAGGTCGAGACGGCGATGGGCGCCGCGATCGAGGTCTTCGAGGGCGCGCAGACCGTCGAGGTGACCCGGGCCCGGTTCGTGCCGGTGAAGACCACCAACGACCTGCTCGTGCTGCGCAGCGACGTCTACGACCTCGACCGCGACTTCGTCCTCGACCTGGCCGCCGACGACCTGCCCTACGTCGACCTCGACGACGACTTCTTCAAGGTGGTCGCCGACTTCGACAAGCACTTCCCCGACGGCGCGCCGTCGCTCCGCCGCGCGAGCTCACTGGAGGTCGACGGCGACTGGACCTTCGGCCACGGCGTCAAGGTCGTCGGCGCCGTCAAGCTGAGCGACGAGGGTGCGGCGCAGCGGGTCCCCGCCGATACCGTGCTGCGAGACGGCGGCCGACCGGTCTGAGGCGTTCATCTGAGACCCTGCTCGCCATGAGCGACACACCACTCTCCGTCGACGCCTACCGTGCGCGCGTCCTCGACGCCATCGAGCCGGCGGCCGTGGTCGACTGCCCCCTCGAGGAGGCGCAGGGGCTGGTCCTCGCCTCGGACCTGACCGCGCCCGTGGCCCTGCCCGGCTTCGACAACTCCGCGATGGACGGGTACGCCGTCGTGGCGGCGGATCTCGTCGGTGCCTCGGCGGATAGCCCGGTGACGCTGCCCGTGATCGGCGCGATCGGCGCCGGTCAGCTCGGGCCGTCGTCGGTCTCCTCGGGATCCGTCGCCAAGATCATGACCGGTGCACCGATGCCGGCCGGCGCCGATGCGGTCGTCCCCTACGAGTGGACCGACCGCGGCGGGTCCAGCGTCGTGATCTCGCAGGCGCCTGAGGTGGGAGCGCACGTGCGCCCGGCCGGCGACGACGTACGCCGCGGTGACCTGCTGCTGACCGCGGGCAGGGTGCTCGGCGCCCGTCAGGTCGGCCTGCTCGCGTCTGTCGGGTTCGCGACCGTGCCCGCCCGGCCGCGGCCGCGGGTGGCCGTCATCTCGACCGGGTCCGAGCTGCGCGAGCTCGGTACGCCGCTCGACGAGGGCGCCATCCACGACAGCAACTCCTACCTCCTGGCCGCGTGCGTCCGGGCGGCCGGCGCCGAGCCGGTCCGGATCGGGCGGGTGTCCGACTCCGCTCCCGACTTCCTCGCGACGCTCCGCGGCCGGCTCGCCGACGTCGACGCCGTCGTGACCTCCGGAGGGGTGTCCCAGGGTGACTACGACGTCGTGAAGGCGGCCCTGAGCCCGCTGGGCACCGTCTGGTTCGGCCCGATCGCGATGCAGCCGGGCAAGCCGCAGGGCTTCGGTCGGGTCGACGGCGTGCCGATCTTCACGCTGCCGGGCAACCCGGTGTCGTCCTACCTGTCCTTCGAGATGTTCGTGCATCCCGCGCTGCGCCGGATGATGGGCCACCCGTCGGTCGTCCGGCCGGAGGTCGCTGCGCGGATCACCACCCCGTGGCGGTCGATGCAGGGTCGCCGGCAGCTGGTCCGGGCGACGTACTCGGACGGCTCCGCGCCCACGGTCACCCCGGTCGGTGGCTCGGGCTCGCACCTGATCGGCGACCTGGCGCACGCCGACTCGCTCATCGTGGTCGGCGAGGACGTCACCTCGCTCGCGGCCGGCGACGAGGTCGCCGTGATCCGGCTCGATCAGCCCTTCTGAGCTCGCAGGCCCCGCGGACCTCAGGTATCCCAGGTTCACTTGGGATGTCCTCACTTCACCATGGTTGTACGCCGGGTCAAGTGGCAACATCCCAGGTGAACCTGGGTTGCGTGTGACCCCGCCCGGATCCGAACACCGCAGGCGCCGAGGATCTGAGAGGGTGAGCCCGTGGAAGAGCAGCGGCTGACCCACCTCGACGAGTCCGGCGCAGCGCGGATGGTCGACGTGTCGGCCAAGGACGTCACCACGCGGACGGCGGTTGCGAGCGGCCGGGTGCTCGTCTCGCCGGAGGTCGTCGGGCTGTTGCGCGGGGAGGGGGTGCCCAAGGGCGATGCGCTCTCGGTGGCCCGGCTCGCGGGCATCATGGGCGCGAAGCGGACGCCGTCGCTGATCCCGCTCTGTCACCCGCTGATGCTGTCGAAGGTGAGCGTCGACCTCGTCGTCGCCGACGACGCCGTCGAGGTCACCGCCACGGTCGGCACGCGCGAGCGCACCGGCGTGGAGATGGAGGCGCTCACGGCGGTCGCCGTCGCCGGGCTGACCGTCGTCGACATGGTCAAGGCCGTCGACAAGCGTGCCGTGATCACCGACGTGCGCATCGAGTCCAAGACCGGCGGCAAGAGCGGGGACTTTCGCCGATGACCGAGGCATTGCTCGCCGGCGTCGTCGTCGCCTCCAACCGCGCCGCGGCGGGCGTCTACGAGGACACCACCGGCCCGTTGATCGTGGACTTCCTCGCCGCACAGGGCTTCATGGTGGCCGGCCCGAGCGTCGTACCCGATGGCGACCCTGTCGGCGAGGCGATTGCGGCGTACGTCGAGGCCGGTGCCCGCGTCGTCCTGACCACCGGCGGCACCGGGCTCACCCCGACCGACCGCACGCCCGAGGCCACCCGGCCTCTGCTCGACCGCGAGGTGCCCGGCATCGCGGAGGCGATCCGGTCGGCGGGCGTCGCTGCCGGCGTGCCGTCCGCGGTGCTCTCGCGAGGGTTGGCCGGGGTCGCGCGTGAGTGCCTCGTCGTGAACCTGCCCGGCTCGCGTGGGGGTGTCAAGGATGGCCTGGCCGTGCTCGAGCCCTGGTTGCGGCATGCCGTCGAGCAGGTCGTCGGGAGCGACCATTGACCGGATCCCATGGTGCTTTCGGATCACTCGGTGGCACCGGCTGGCCGGTGGTGCTGGGCTGGGACGAGATCCGGCTGCGGCCGCTGAAGCGCTCCGACGCCGACGCGTGGCGGGCCGCGCGGCAGCGCAGCGCCGACTGGCTGCGCCCCTGGGACCCGACCCCGCCACCCGGGGCCGACACCCGTCCGGTCGGCTTCGCGGGCCTGGTGCGGGCGATGCGCCGGCAGGCCCGCGCGGGCACCTGCTATCCGTTCGCGCTCGACGTCGACGGTCGGTTCGCCGGCCAGGTGACCGTCGCCCAGATCGTGCGAGGGTCCGCGCAGTTCGCCTCGATGGGCTACTGGATCGACCACGCCGCCGCGGGCCGCGGGATCATGCCTCGCGCGGTGGCCATGGCGATCGACCACTGCTTCATCACCGGCCGGCTGCATCGTGTCGAGATCGCGATCCGGCCGGAGAACTCCAACTCGCTGCGCGTCGTCGAGAAGCTCGGCCTGCGCGAGGTCGGCTACGCCCCGCGCTACCTGCACATCGACGGCGAGTGGCGCGACCACCGGGTCTTCGCGGTCACCGTGGAGGAGTGCCCGGAGGGGATGCGCGCGCGAATCACATGAGTCACACGAGTTGTTTCGCGACACACGCGCGCGCCTGCGCTTGCGATTGACCCGGTCAACCTAGCCTTACGAAGCGTGGAACTCAGCGGCTTGATCTTCGTGGCTCTCGCCGTGGCGTGGGCGGTCTACCTGATCCCCAAGGCGCTTCAACACCACGACGAGCACCGGCGCAGCAGACCGGTCGAGCGCTTCTCCGCCTCGATGCGCGTGCTCGCCCGCCGGGAGGCCGTCTCGTCCAAGAAGGCCAAGTTCGTGGTCAACTCCGTGCGCGCAAAGGTCGCCGAGACTCGCGCCAACGCCGAAGCGCTCGTCGCCGCCGAGACGTCTTCCGGTGGTCGAGCCGACGCCCCCTCCGGTGGTCGAGCCGACGCGAGGGACGAGCGTCGTGTCGAGACCACGCCCCCCCACGTACGCCGATCCCGCAACCGTAAGGCCACCAAGCGCCGTCGGCGCGTGCTCGTGCTGCTGCTGCTCGCCAATGTCGCGGTCGCGACCTGTGCGGGCTTCCACGTCTTCTCCTGGTGGTACGCCGCCATCCCGGCCGGCCTGCTGCTGGCCTGGCTGGTGCTCTGCAGGGTGATGGTCCGCTCCGAGCGCGGCTTGGCTCGCCGGTCGAGCCCGCGAGCGCAGCGAGCGGAGTCGAGACCAGGTGCCGAGGCCCCCGCGGCTGCCGCCGACGTCGACCTCATCGAGGACACCGCCTCCCACCCCGCGATCGAGGCCGAGGTCGCCGGCGCCGAGCCGCGCGACCCGAACGTGTGGGATCCGGTCCCGATGCAGCTCCCGACGTACGTCGGCAAGGCGAGCGTCCGCCGCACCGTCCGGACCATCGACATCGACGACAGCGGCGTCTGGTCCTCCGGCCGCTCAGAGGTCGACAGCGCCCTCGCCCGCGAGGCCGAGGAGGCCGAGCGTGCCCGCAAGGCCGACGCCGGCGGCTCCCAGGGCGACGACCAGCGCGCCGTCGGCTCCTGACACCCGGCCGCCGAGGCGGCGATCGAGTGCGATCCTGCACCCTCTGACGCCCAGATCGCGTGCAGAACCGCACTCCGGATCTCCCCTCCGCATGCCGTACCTCCGTGGCGTCGGCGCCGACAACCCGATTGGGTTCACCGGGCCGGTGGATGCTAAGTTGGCGCCCGCATCCGCCGATCCGAGTGGTTGGCCACGGGTGCGCCTGGGGCTGTGGCGCAGTTGGTAGCGCGTCTCGTTCGCAATGAGAAGGCCAGGGGTTCGAGTCCCCTCAGCTCCACCACGGTGTCCTTACTCAAACAAATGGACTGAGTAAGTGCCGCCGAGTGGATTGAAGAAGAGTCAAGAGGCTCGCCGGGATGACCGGCGGGCCTCTTGGCATTTGTGAGGACCGTGTCGAACGGCTCTGCGAGCTCGGCTTCGAGTCGTACGCCGACGCGGTCGTTTTCGTCGGGGAGGATCAGGATCCTCTCGAAGAAGGCTTGGTTGAACAGGCGCCGGATGTGCTCGGGAGCGCTGAGGTAGGCGGCGTGGGTGTCGGTGGCCAGGTCGAGCGCGAGCCCGAGGTTGCGCTCGATGACTTCCCACTTCTCGTTGGTGGCGTCGAGCTCGGTCTTGATGCTGGCGAGTGCCTTGCTGATGCGGTCTTGTTCCTGTCCGAGGAGGTCGACCGGGATGGCCCCGGCGTAGTGGGCTTCCATCAGCTTGCCGCGCTCCCGGTTCAGCTGTTCCTGCCTCTTCTTGAGCTCGATACGTCGCCGCTCGACCTCGCTCCGTGCGTCGCTGAGTTCGGCCCGCATCTGCGCCTCGACGTGGTCGCGGAAGGTGGCGTCGAGCTGGACCCGCAGGTAGAGGTCTTCGACCTTGCGCTCGATCTCGTAGATGAGCACGGAACTCTGGCTGCAGTTGGTGCGCTTGGAGTGCCGTCCGGCGCAGTAGAAGTACGGGTAGATGTCGCCGCGGGCGGAGCGGGAGTTCGTCACGAGCATCCGCTCGCCGCACTGCCCGCACCACAGGCTGTTCTTCAAGTAGTGGTTGTGCTTACGGACGCGGTCCCCGTTGTAGTGGCTGTCGAGGATGCCTTGGACCTTGAGCCAGGTCTCGTCGCTGACGAGCCGCTCGTGGCGCCCGTCGTACTGGACGCCCTTGTAGGTGACGATGCCCCGGTAGTACGGGTTGGTCAGCACACGGTGGAGGTACTTCTCGCTCATCGGCTTCGATGGAACCTTGGGCGTCGGGACGGTGGTGAAGCCGCGTTCCGCGAGCCAGTCTGCGAGTGCGGCGACGGTCCATGCGCCGGTGGCGTAGAGGCCGAAGGCGTCCTTCACGAACTGAGCACGCTCCTCGTCGATGATGACGGTGCGGAGCTCGCGGCCTTGGTCGTCGACGGTGCGGTGGTTCAGGTAGCCGATCGGGGCCTTGCTGACGGTGCCGCCGCGCTGTGCCTTGGTGGTGAGGCCCTTGGTCACCTCGGCGGCGAGGTTGCGTGAGTAGAACTCCGCGATCGAACTCATGATGCCGTGGAGGAGCATGCCGCTCGGGGTGGCGTCGATGGCCTCGGTGGTGGAGACGAGCTGCACGTTGGCGGCTTCGAGTGCGCGGACGATCTCAACGTCGTCGCTGCGGCTGCGCGCGAGGCGGTCGAGCTTGTGGACGATGACGTAGTCGACGTCGTGGTCGTTGACGTACTCGAGCATCCGCTGGAGCTCGGGGCGGTTGGCGGACCTGGCGGAGGCGCCTCGGTCGACGAACTCCTTGACGATGATCGAGCCCATGCTCGCAGCCTTGCGCTTGTTCGCGTCGCGCTGCGCGGGGATGGAGAACCCTTCGTCGTCGCCACCTCCGCGTCGGGCCTGCCCGGTGGTCGACACTCGCAGGTAGCTGACGGCGACCTTGGGGGTGAGTGCCTCGGCGAAGGCGTTGATGGGGTTGGCGACGGTGGCTGGGTTCATAGGTTCCTCTCCTCGATTACTCCTTCCATTGACGCTCGTTTCGCCGGGCGAGTCCAGAGCGAAATGGGCGTCGTCAGCAGCCATCGGGGGTGGAGCTGTGGACAACTCGCGAGGGTCGTCCGGGCTACTCGTCGTCGGTGTCGGTTCGCCAGAAAGCATGGATCCGACCTCCCATCTCCACGGCATGCATCATCCGCTCGAAGTCGACGGTCACGGCCTCGTAGTTCAGGCCGATCCCGCTGGCGGTGGCGTCGTTGACGCGGACGTAGTAGCGGAGTGCCACGGCCAGCGGTGCGCAGTCGAGGAAGCCTTCGAGAGCGCGTTGCATGCTTCGGTAGCTGCCGTTGTAGCGGCAGATGAAGTCGTCGTGCAGTGTGTCGGACTCGATGTCGACGTCCGGCAGGGTGAGGAACGCGTCGAAGCGGTCGGCGCCGAACATCTGGCCGCCGTGCTTGATCCGTTCGCGGATCAGCGTGCGCTGCTTCCAGTCGGCCTGTCGTTCCTCGGGTGTCATGTCGGCGGGGTCGATCTCACTTCTCGAAGACATACAGCTCTCCGAGATCGACGACGTCGTATCGCATCTCCACAAGGTCACGCACCCCCTCGCGGTCGAGAGTGAGCAGGAACTCCAGCTCAGGGTGTTCCTCGTAGACCTTCTCCAGGGTCTGTAGCCAGCCGCGCTCTTCGATGACCTCATCGACGAGGTCGCTCATGCGGGCGTACTTGCCGTGGTAGCAGTTGAGGAAGTCCAGCGCGATGTGCTCGCCGTAGGGGTCGATGTCGTCGAGTCCGAGGAACGCGGCCATCGAGGTGCCGTGGTACTCGTAGGCGTCGCGGATCCGCTCGGCTGCCTCGGCGTTCGGTGCGGTTTCGATCAGGTGGTTGATGAAGTGGTCACCGATCAGCGGCTCTCGCTCGCTGGGGTGCTTGGGTTGTTCGCGATTCATGAGGGGTCTCCTCCTTCCTGCCCACCCGTTCGCTTCTTGAATTCGTCGGCGCCCAACTGCACGAGCTGGCCGACCTGGTCGAGCTCGATGACCGTGAACAGCCGCTGGTCAATGTCGGGCTCGGCGGCGAGCCTGCGGACGAGCTGGTCGTATCGGCGCTTGTTCGGCACGACCCACACGACGGCCGGAAATAGGCCGTGAGCTCGTTGCTCGGCGCCCGTGTCGCGGTACTGCTGGTACTGCAGGCATTTGCGGACCACTCGGTTCGGTGCCTCGGTTGCCCGGTCGACCTCCCAGAAGTAGAAGTCGGTGTAGCCGTCGGTCTGGCTCGTGGACGCCAGGTCAGGCTTGAGCGTTCGGGTCTCGCCAGCCGAGCCGAGGTAGGTGCGCCAGCAGTCCGGCTCGAGCTGGAGCCGTTGGAGCTCGACACCGTGGCGGCTGGTGCTCTGCAGGGTGATGACGAGCTCGGCGATGGCGAGCGTATGGTCGAGAAACGTCGTCGATGGTTCTGACGGCCTGATCCGAGGGCCGGTCTCTTCGCCGAGATGGTCGACCAGCAGCCGGTTGGCGAGGTCGGTGACCTGCCAGACGTGCCCACCAGAACCTGCGCGGACTCCGCCGATGCGTCGCTCGAGGTTGATCAACAGGCCCAGGTCGCGGAGCCGCTGGAGCGCGCTGTTAGTGCTGCGCGGGATCACAGCATGCGGATCGCGCAGGGCGAAGTGCTGACGAGCAAGCTGGCGCGTGGTGAGAAACCTGAAAGCTCGTACCGTGCCGAGAATCTGCCAATCCCTCTCCGACAACCGGCGGCTGATATCGGGGCGGATCATGACGAGCCTCCAGATGTGAAGGACGCCATGCGGCTGCGGAGTGCGGGCAGGAATGCACGCACAGTCCCCTCCAATAGGGGCGCGCACGGGGCGCTGACCTGCCCGAATGCGGCCCGGCCACTCGACCCGACCTGAGGGGCGATCTGATGGGCACTCATGACCGACCTCCACCGTTGCGGCGCCGACCGATCGGCTCATCTGGGTCGTCTTTGCGAAGCTTCTGGTGGGTGTTCATGCCGATCGCATCCATGACTTCTCGCTCGACCTCAGCAGCGTCGCGCCCGTAGATGGACTCGGAGCGAGCACGCAGTTCTGCGGGCATGCGGATCGCGGCCTCCGGCGGCAGCGTGCGGGCGGAGAACCAACCGGTCGACTCGCCGTTCTGGAGGAGGCGGCAGTAGACGCTGTACCGGGGCAAGTAGATGAAGTCGGCGGCTCCGAGTTCCGGGGCCTGCTTGGCGAGCTCGCCAGCGTCCTCAGCGTTGAGACCAAAGATCACCTTGTTCGCCGTGTTGGCGTCCACTCCAGACCTGAGATCTGGCGGGAGCTGACGCCGGTACTGGTGCGCGATCGTCCACGAGACGCCGAGGCCACGACTCTGGGCCAGCGCGTCCTCGAGGTTCGTCGGCAACGCGATGTAGTCCTGCACCTCGTCGATGAACAGGTTCACGATCCGGCGCCGCTCGGGCGGCTTGTTGCCCTGAGCGAGGATCAGCGGCCACAGCTGGCCGACGATCAACGACCCGAGGAGCCGGGCGCCCTCGGCGCCGATCAGGCCCTTGTTGAGGCTGACGAGCACGATGCGCCGCTTGTTGAACAGGTCGGACAGATCGAACTCGGGCTCAGCTTGTCCAAGAACTGCACGGAGCTGCGGGCGCAGGAGGAACTGACGCAGCCGCGTCATGGCGGGGGCAATGACCTGCGCGCGTTGCTGCGGGCTCATCGCGTCGTACGCCGTCCAGAAACTCGACAGCCCGAGGTGGTCGTCGATGCCCTTCAGCATCCGGTGCCGGAACTTCGTGTCGGTCAACAGTGCGGGCAGCATCGTGAGGGTGGCGCCATGATGGTGCGCCAGCGTCATCAAGGCGCTCGTCAGGACGTCGGCAGTGCGAGGCCCCCACGACTCGCCGCTCAATTCCTTGAACACGCCGAGCATCGAGTCCGCCGTCAGGGCTGCATGTCTCCCCGAGTTGCGCAGCGGATTGAGGCCAACGGGCCTCGAGCTGGTGGGGTCGATGACCACGACCTCGGACGCGCGCTCTTCAGGAATGCGGGCGAGGATGTCGTTGACGAGGTCGGCCTTCGGGTCGATCACGAGAACGCTGCGCCCGTCCCGGATCGCGTCCATGATCTGGCTCAGCATCGCGGTCGACTTGCCGGAACCCGTTGGGCCGAGCAGCAGCGTGTGGTGGAGCGAGTCGCGGGCGCCGATACCGACCTGGGTCGTCAGGCCCGGTGCCGTGGTCTCGGCGAAGGGGCGCCGTGACGCCGACAGTGTGCCCTTCGGCGCGAGGAGTTGCGGGTGCTTGGCAGGTTGCCCCGGCAGCGCGGCGTCGCCGGTCTTGTCCAGCGGCCAGCCCATCAGGGCGATGAGCTCCTTGGAGGAGATCGACAGCGGGTAGTGCCACGGCAGGGACGTCTGGTTCAGGTGGTTGGCGGATTCGCGGACGAAGTTGATCCGCACACCAGCAGCCTGCGCGACCCGAAGCCCGCCGAGGGTGTGGGTGATCAGGTTCTTGATGCGGCCAGCGGTCTCGGCGTTCGCGCCGACCCGGATGGTCGCCTTCGCCCCGTGCATCGAGGCTCGGGTCTTCAAGCTGGCACGAGTCTCGGCACTGGCGGTGCGCTGGCCACGCCACGCGAGGTCGAACCACGTATCGGTCGACTGCTTGGCGTCAGGGCTGACGAAGTGCGGAGCGAGACGTCCGCCGAGCACAACCTGGAGGACGAGATCCTCGCGGGCACCTTGGGTGGTCGCCAATCCGGCGAGCACCGATCGGGTGACGGCGGTGACGCGGTCGACGTTCAGCGCCAGCGAGCTGTGCGACGCCTTCAGGTGCCCAGCGAACCCGACCGGCTTGCGGGCCTTCGGCTTCGGCTCGGTCAGACGCACGCCGGGAACGAGCGAGTCGATGAGGCCTTCGATCTTCTTGACGTGGCTGCGGTGCACGCCGACGAGGTAGCTGACCTTGGCGTTGTGGGAGCGGGCCTCGAACACGATCGGGCCGAGGTTGTGGTCGGCGCAGATGCGGTCGAGCAGCTCCAACCCCAGGTCAGGGTCGAAGCGGCTCGGCCACCACACCTGCCGCCATTCCCAGTGGATGTGTCGGCTATTCATCGCGTGCCTCCTTCCCGGTGGCATCTGCCTGCTCCTGTTGGTGGATTGCCAGCGCGAGCAGGGCTTGGCCGATCTTTCGGTGCTCGGGCTTGGCGTGGGGGACGGCGACGAGCCGGAAGTTCTTCGACGAGCGTGGTCGTCCTCGTCCGCGCTTCGGTGCGGTACTCATGACCACACCTCCAGCGCTACCAGCGCCCGCGCTCCCACCAGCGACGAAGCAGCAGCACGACGACGGTCATCACGAACACGGCGACGGCGATGGAGACCAGCCACGGCCAGATGCTCTGGATGATGCTGACGATGAACGCCAGCGTGACGGCGATCCCAAGCAGGGATATGACGGCGCCCCATGCTCTCGAAAGGAGGGAGGTCGGAGTATCGGCCATTACGCATCACGACCCTCCACCAGCGCCTTGTGGGCGAGGCCGCGCTCGGTGTACTCCGGCACGGGGTAGCCCGGCAGGTACACGTCGCTGGCGATCTGGTTGCCGAAGACGGCCCAGTCCCGACGCGAGTTCGGACGCTCTCGGGCGAAGAGCTCCAGGTACGGGCCGTCGTACATGCGCTCGATCTTCTGGATGATCTCCTGCGGCTTCCGGCTGTG
This sequence comes from uncultured Actinomycetota bacterium, assembly GCA_963767345.1. Classification (GTDB taxonomy): domain Bacteria; phylum Actinomycetota; class Actinomycetes; order Propionibacteriales; family Nocardioidaceae; genus Nocardioides. The sequence goes on along the minus strand of CAVYDO010000003.1, from coordinate 403,926 downwards.
CTCCTGACGGGGCTCCTGGAAGACCGACTTCTGGCCCCGGAACTTCGGCGTTACCGAGCCCTTGACGCCCAGGAGCAAGATCTCGTGGCTGCCACGGAAATGGTTCCCGAGGCCCATGTAGTACTTGTCCCAGACCGCGTTGGTGACGTACCGGAAGCCCCACGCCCTCATCACATCGAGCCCGTCCTGGAGGCCGTTGTTCACCACCCACAGGAGCAGGACCGAGTTGTCCGCAGCTAGGTCGGCGACCGGCATCCTGCAGATGTCCTCGGTCGTCATCAGGTCGTACTTCTCGGCTGCTCCGCGCTTGCCGGTCTGACCCGGCATCCACGGGCAGTCGGCGTAGATCACGCCGAACTTGCCGGTTGGACCGTTACTGGTTGATGTCTCAATGCTCATGGGGTGTGCCTCCTTTCGTTGGGCTGATATCGCTGCGCTTGTTCGCAGTTCTGGCCCTGTTATGCGCCTTTTCGTTCGGGAGATAAAGACCCCGAGATCGGCTTCGATCACCGACCTGTCGGCCCCCGACGGGTGACCCCGCCAGAGGCCGACAGATGCCCAGAGGTCGGCGCCTGTGGCATCGCTAGCCGGTGTTGTGCGGTTTGCAACAACTCGGCTCACAGGCGCCACTTATCGCCGTCGTCGAAATCGCCCGCGGCCTCCCGCATCCGGCGCACGGCCTCCCGGGTCGCGGCATCCATCTGCTGCCGAGCGCGAACCTGCGCGTCGCGCGGGGTCGGCCGCGGCGGCGTCCGGACGGGCCAGCAGATGGCCATCACGGCGATGATCACCACGAGGATCACCGGCACGATGTCGGGCGTGGAGTAGGTGTGCAGCAGCTCGTTCACAGTCGACGCACCTTCCGGCTTAGGTCGACCAGCTGATCCAGCACCACCATGCTGTGCGCGTCGGCCAGCATGTTCAGGCGAGCTGAGGCCTGTGGACTCATCAGCTCCAGCTGAGTCTGGGCCTGCGCCACGCGGGCGATGGCGGTCATGCCCGCGCCGGTCGCGGTCGTGACGGCGTCGGTCTTGGCCATCGACAGGTCGACTGCGTTGTCGACGTCGCTGAGGCTGATCTCGTTGCGCAGCCGTGCACGCTCCAAGCTCAGCTCGTTCTGCATCCGCGTGCGCTCCAGCGAACGCGACGCCTGCCGCTGGTCACGCGCGGCTCCGTTGAAGGCCCCGAAGGGGACGATTTCGCTCATCCTTTGGCTCCTCTAGCCTTGAATCACCGGCCCGATCTGGGCTGGCGATTTCACGTTAGGGACGCAGGAGACAGCCGAAACGGGACGGCACGTAGTTGGAGTCAGGAGGAGGAAAAGTTGGAGTCGACCCCTTCTGACGTCCGGGATGCGATCGTCTTCCTCTGCAAGAACAAGGGCTTCACCGACAAGCGGCTGGCGACCCGGAGCGCCCTCGTGAACGTGCTTGGCGGGCCGAGTACCGACCCGGAGATGCTCCGGGAGCGGTTCGTCGCAGCGATCAACGCGATCGGTGGCCCGACCGCGGAGATCCTTGGAGATTCCCTCTGCTTGACCGCGCGGACCTGGGAGGTCGACTCCCTGAAGGAACGGCGGAAGATCTACCGACTCCTGCAGGACCCGCACATCCAACCGGAGGCCGTGGCCGACCGCGCCGACTGCGATCGACGAGCTCGTTGCGGTGCTCGTGAGTGGCCGCTACCCGAAGTCCCCGATCCCGACGAGGATCGCCGAGTCCCACAGCGGCGTTGCCATCTACGGCATGGGGATCCACGTGATCGTCCGCGACCGCCGCCACGAGGAGACTCGCTACCGGTTCCAGATGGTCGGCCTCACCGACGGGGTCGACTGCTTCCGCATCGACACCCGCAATTGAGACGCACCACGGTTGATCAGCGAAGACTTCTCCCTCCGGATGGAGCTCTACGACAACGGTCAGCAGCTCCAGTTCTGGCCCGACGAGCCCATGATGCGAGGGAAGAGCTACGACCTTCGCTACTTCATCAGGAACGCCTCGCGCGATGAGCATGTGTTGACCGGAGAATGGATGGCCTTCCACGAGCCAACGAGGTTTGCCCGCTTCACCGCATCGTTCATCGGCGAGCAGCCCAGGATGATCTGGCGAGTCGACAGGTTGACCGACGTTGCCGCTCCGGGCGAACCAACCCGCGACACGGTCCTTCACCTTGACGGGCAGCAGACGGTGCGTGCGGAGTTCGGTGACCTCTACGGCGGGCTCAGCTGTGGTCTTGCCTGGGACTGGTGACCGCGAAGTCCCGCGAAGCGTCGGCACCTGCTGACAGACTTCGGCTGGGGCGGTGGCCGTTGGTGTCGGCAACTTGCACCTATGCCGAAATGTCGACATTTGATAAAATTGGGGTACGCATGCAAATCGCCATCCACTCTCCAACCGGATGTGGCTCTTTCGGAGAGGTTGTTTGATGGCGTCCGCGGCTCTTCCGACCTGGGATCAGTTGATGATCCCGGTTCTCAAGGTCCTCGCTGACGGGCAAGTCCGCAGCCGTCGCCAGCTCTACGACGAGGTCGCGGCTGCCGAGCGCCTGACCCAGGAGCAGAAGGCGATCAACCTCGACTCAGGTCAGGCCAAGTATGAGAACCGCATCGGCTGGGCGGTGACCTACTTGGCGAAGGCCAAGGCGATCTATCGACCGAGCCGCGGCCAGCAGTCCATCACCGACGCAGGGCGGGAGCTGCTGCACAAGTACCCGGACGGTCTCGTCGAACGCGACCTTCGGACCGTAGATGGCTACGAGAGCCCACGCGATCGTCGGCAGGCGCGTAAGGTGCTGGCTGAGGCAGCGATCGAGGTCCCTGCGAGTGACCTCGATCCGATCGAACAGGACGAGATGGCAGCTCACGCATCAACGACGGCGTCGCCACGGAACTCATCCAGCGACTGCACGAGCGCGAACCGGCCTTCTTCGAGCAGGCAGTGGTCGACCTCGTCGTCGCGATGGGCTACGGGGGAGCCGACGCCAAGGCCACCCGGACGAACTATCGAACGACGGCGGCATCGACGGAATCATCGACCAGGACACGCTTGGCCTGAACCGGGTCTACATCCAAGCCAAGCGCTACGCCCCCGACAGTGCCGTCGGCAGGCCCGACATCCAGTCGTTCGTCGGGGCGCTTCACGGCCAGCAGGCGAACCAGGGGGTTTTCATTACCACCGGCCGTTTCAGCACGGGTGCGGTGGAGTACGCAGCAGGCGTTTCCACGCGGGTCGTGCTCATCGATGGGCAGCGCCTGGCCGACCTGATGATCCGCTACCGAGTTGGGGTGCAGGCCAAGCGCACGCTCCACATCGTTGAAGTAGACGAGGACTTTTTCGAATGACCAAGGAACAGCAGCGCGCCGAGCTCCACAAGACCATCTGGCGCATCGCCAACGACCTGCGCGGCAGCGTCGACGGCTGGGACTTCAAGTCCTACGTGCTCGGCATCCTCTTCTACCGCTTCATCTCCGAGAACCTCACCGCGTACCTGAACGAGCTGGAGCGCGAGGCCGGCGACGCCGACTTCGACTACGGCAAGCTCAGCGACAAGGACGCAGAGTTCGGCCGCAAGGACACGGTCGAGGAGAAGGGCTTCTACATCCTGCCGTGCGATCTGTTCGCCAACGTCCGCAAGCGGGCGCGCGCGACGAGAACCTCAACGAGACGCTTGGCCGGTCTTCACCAACATCGAGGGCTCGGCGGTCGGCACCGACAGCGAGGACGACCTCAAGGGCCTGTTCGACGACCTCGACGTCAACAGCCCAAAGCTCGGCCCGACCGTCGCCAAGCGCAACGAGAAGCTGGTCAAGCTGCTCGACGCCATCGGCGACCTCGACTTCGGCACGTGGCTTCACCGACAACACCATCGACGCCTTCGGCGACGCCTACGAGTACCTCATGGGGATGTACGCCTCCAGCGCCGGCAAGTCCGGCGGCGAGTACTACACGCCGCAGGAGGTGTCCGAGCTGCTCGCCCGGATCACGGTGGTCGGCAAGACACAGGTCAACAAGGTCTACGACCCGGCCTGCGGCTCGGGGTCGCTGCTGCTGAAGTTCGCCAAGGTGCTCGGCAAGGAGAACGTCCGGCAGGGCTTCTTCGGCCAGGAGATCAACCTGACCACCTACAACCTTGCGCGGATCAACATGTTCCTGCACGACGTCAACTACGAGAAGTTCGACATCGCCCACGGCGACACCCTCACCGACCCGGCGCACTGGGACGACGAGCCGTTCGAGGCGATCGTTTCCAACCCGCCGTACTCGATCAAGTGGGACGGCGACGCCAACCCGCTGCTGATCAACGACCCGCGCGTTCGCGCCGGCCGGCGTGCTTGCGCCGAAGTCAAGCCGACCTGGCCTTCACGATGCACATGCTCAACTGGCTCGCGGTCAACGGCACGGCCGCGATCGTCGAGTTCCCCGGCGTGCTCTACCGCGGCGGCGCAGAGCAGAAGATCCGCAAGTACCTGATCGACAACAACTACGTCGACGCCGTCATCCAGCTGCCGCCCGATCTGTTCTTCGGCACGACTATCGCCACCTGCATCCTCGTGCTGAAGAAGTCGCAAGCACGGACAACAGTCGCTCTTCATCGACGCCTCCGCCGAGTTCATGCGCGTCGGCAACAAGAACAAGCTCATGCCGAGCGAACCAGCAGCAAGATTCTCGACGCCTTCACCGCCCGCGAAGACGTCGACCACTTCGCGAAGCTGGTCCGACCGACGAGATCGCCGAGAACAACTACAACCTCTCGGTCTCCTCCTACGTCGAGGCCGAGGACACCAGCGAGGCGGTCGACATCGTGGCGCTGAACGCCGAGATCGCCCGGATCGTCGCCCGCCAGGCCGAGCTGCGCACCAGATCGATGCGATCGTCGCCGACCTGGAGGGTGCTCGTGAGTCGCATCGACGACCTGATCGCGGAACTGTGCCCGAACGGGGTGGAGTACCGGTCGCTCGGCGACTTCGGCTCCAGATCAACCGAACGGCAAGCGCTTCACAAGGACGATGTCGCTGACGGCGTCATCCCGTCTCTACGGCAGCGGCGGCAGTCATCGGGCGTATGCCGACTACGGCGAGCTGCTGACGAGCCCATCGGTTCGTGGTCCCAGCGCAAGCGGATCTCTGGGCATACGATGCTTCTGATCGGTCGAGACGTGACCGTTCATGGCGTCGTTGACACCATCTTCGAACCGATGATCGACACCTACGCTGCGTCGAGCCACAGTTCGTCTGCTTCATCAATTCTGACGTATGCATCTTGCGCGGAGTGAACCAAGCCGGTGGTTTCCCGAGTCTCAGACGCAGACCGTCGCTGAAGGCTCTGCGAATCCCGGTGCCGCCGCTCGAGGTGCAGCGCGAGATCGTCGAGATCCTGGACCGTTCACCGAGCTGGAAGCGGAGCTGGAAGCGGAGCTGGAGGCGACGGCAGTATGCGCCACTACCGGGACTCTCTCCTGACCTTCGCCGAAGCGGGTCGCGGACGGACGGTTCCGATGGGTGAGCTCGCGACGATCGTTCGAGGTGCATCGCCTCGTCCGATCCAGGCGTTCCTCACCGAAGGCGAGAATGGTGTTCCATGGATCAAGATCGGCGACGTGCCTGCGGGCGGGAAGTACGATCACGAGAACTGCGCAGCGAAGTCACGCCGGCGATGCGCCGAAGTCGCGTCGTGTCGCCAGGCGACTTCGTGCTCTCAAACTCGATGAGCTTCGGGCGGCCCTACATCTCGAAGATCGAAGGATGCATTCACGACGGTTGGCTCGCGATCAGCGACTTTGACGAGTCGTTCGTGCCGGACTTTCTCTATCACCTGCTTCGCTCCAGACGGTCCAGGCGGAGTTCGACGCGGCGTGCAGGTAGCGGGGACCGTTCAGAACCTCAATGCTGACATCGTGAAGTCAGTCGTCGTCCCGGTTCCTCCGATCGAGAGCAGAAGCGCATCGTCGAGATTCTCGACAAGTTCGACGCCCTTGTGAACGACCTGACCGTCGGTCTCCCGGCCGAGACTGCAGCCCGTCGCAAGCAGTACGAGTACTACCGCGACAGGCTGCTGACCTTCGAGGAGGTGGCGGCGTGACCGAGGCCGAAGCGCCCTGCGATACGAGCCGATCGCGGTCTCCGCCGAGAGCACGGTCGTCGCCGAGTTCGTCCCCGACGCGGCTGCGGAGACGGCCTACCAGTCCGAGGCCGAGCTCGAGCGGGAGTTCATCAAGCTCCTGCAGTCGCAGGCGTACGAGTACCTCCCGATCACCACCGAGGCGCAGCTCGTCGCCAACCTGCGCACCCAGCTCGAGGCCTGAACGGCATCACCTTCTCCGACGCCGAGTGGGAGCGGTTCTTCACCGAGAAGATCGCCGGCGCGAACGACGGCATCGTCGAGAAGACCGTGCGCATCCAAGAGGACCACGTCCAGCTCCTGAAGCGCGACGACGGCTCGACGCAAGAACATCAAGCTCATCGACAAGACCGAACATCCACAACAACCGCCTGCAGGTCATCAACCAGTACGAGATCGGCCAGGGCGAGGGCGGGGCAGCGCGCTCAACCGCTACGACGTGACCGTCCTCGTCAACGGCCTGCCGCTGGTGCACATCGAGCTCAAGCGGCGCGGCGTCGACATCCGCGAGGCGTTCAACCAGATCGACCGCTACCAGCGCGACAGCTTCTGGGCTGGCTCCGGCCTGTTCGAGTACGTGCAGCTCTTCGTGATCAGCAACGGCACGCTGACGAAGTACTACTCCAACACCACCGCGTCGCCAGCACATCAACGAGGCGACCGGCGCCAAGCGGGCAAGAAGACCTCCAACTCCTTCGAGTTCACCTCGTGGTGGGCCGATGCCACCAACAAGCCGATCCAGGACCTGACCGGCTTCACCAAGACGTTCTTCGCCAAGCACACGCTGCTCAACATCCTGACCAGGTACTGCGTGCTGACCGCTGACCGGATGCTGCTGGTGATGCGGCCGTACCAGATCGTCGCGACCGAGCGGATCCTGCAGAAGATCGAGATCTCGACCAACTACAAGCAGCTCGGCACCGTCGCGGCGGGCGGCTACGTCTGGCACACCACCGGCTCGGGCAAGACCCTGACCTGTTCAAGACCGCGCAGCTCGCCTCAAGCATGCCGAGCGTCGACAAGGTGCTGTTCGTCGTCGACCGCAAGGATCTCGACTACCAGACGATGCGCGAGTACGACCGCTTCGAGAAGGGCGCGGCGAACTCCAACACCTCGACCGCGCGTGCTGAAGAAGCAGCTCGAGGACCCGGACGCCAAGATCATCATCACGACGATCCAGAAGCTCGCGACGTTCATCGCCGCCGAACAAGGGCCACGCGATCTACGACGGCCACGTCGTGATCATCTTCGACGAGTGCCACCGCTCGCAGTTCGGCGACATGCACACCGCGATCACCAAGGCGTTCAAGCGCTACAACCTGTTCGGCTTCACCGGCACGCCGATCTTCGCCGTCAACGCACGACGGCGGCAACGCGAGCTGCGCACCACGGCGCAGGCCTTCGGCTGCTACTTGCATGGCGACCGAGCAAGTGTCCGGCCGAGCACCAGATGGCATCCACACCTACACGATCGTCGACGCGATCAACGACAAGAACGTGCTGCCGTTCCGCATCGACTACGTCAACACCATCAAGGTGCCCGACGGCGTCGGCGACAAGCAGGTCTCGGCCATCGACACCGAGCGAGGCGCTGCTCGCCCCGGAGCGGGTCCGCCAGGTCGTGGAGTACACGCTGGAGCACTTCGACCAGAAGACCAAGCGCGCCCAGCTACTACTACGCTCGGCGAGCAAGCGCGTCGCGCGGCTTCAACGCGCTGTTCGCGACGGCCTCGATCGGCGGCCGGCCAAGCGCTACTACACCGAGTTCAAGAAGCAGCAGGCACTACGCAGTTCAAGAGCGCGCCGACACGCCGGACCAGCCGCTGAAGGTCGGCCTCGATCTACTCCTACGCCGCCAACGAGGACGTCGAGGACGACTGCCTCGACGAGGAGGGCTTCGAGACCGACGCGCTCGACCAGTCCTCGCGCGACTTCCTCGAGGACGCGATCCAGGACTACAACGCGACTCTTCGGCACCAGCTTCGACACCTCCGCCGACAAGTTCCAGAACTACTACAAGGACCTGTCGCTGCGGCTGAAGAACCGCGAGATCGACCTCGTCATCGTGGTCAACATGTTCCTCACCGGCTTCGACGCCACGACGCTCAACACGCTGTGGGTCGACAAGAACCTGCGTGCACCACGGCCTGATCCAGGCGTACTCGCGCACCAACCGCATCCTGAACTCGGTCAAGACCTACGGCAACATCGTCTCCTTCCGCGACCTGGAGGAAGAGACCAACGACGCCATCGCGCTGTTCGGCAACAAGGACGCCCGCGGCATCGTGCTGCTCAAGCCGTACGGCGAGTACTACGACGAGTACGCCGAGAAGGTCACCGAGCTGCTGCAGCAGTTCCCGCTCGGACGAGCCGATCGTCGGCGAGAGCGCGCAGAAGGAGTTCATCGCGCTGTTCGGCGCGATCCTGCGGCTGCAGAACATCCTGACCTCGTTCGACGAGTTCGCCGGCAACGAGATCCTCACCGAGCGCCAGAGGCAGGACTACCGCAGCGTCTACCTCGACCTCTACGCCGAGTTCCGCAAGGACGGCAGACGCCGAGAAGGAGTCGATCAACGACGACGTCGTCTTCGAGATCGAGCTGATCAAGCAGGTCGAGATCAACGTCGACTACATCCTGATGCTCGTCGCAGAAGTAGCGCGACGCGCGGGGCGACGGCGACGACAAGGAGATTCCGCGCCACGGACATCCAGCGCGCCGTCGACTCCAGCCCGACCCTGCGCAACAAGAAGGACCTCATCATGGACTTCGTCGACTCGCGTCTCCGCCAGCGGGCGAGATCGACGAGGAGTGGCGGGCGTTCGTCGCAGCCAAGCGACCGCCGAGCTCGACGAATCATCGCCGACGAGAACCTCAAGCCCGACGAGACCGAGCCTTCGTCGACCACGCCTTCCGCGACGGCGCGATCCAGACGACCGGCACCGCCATCACCAAGATCCTGCCGCCCGCCTCCCGCTTCTCGGCCGGCGGCGGCCACGGCGAGAAGAAGCAGCGCGTGCTCGACGCGCTCGGCGAGTTCTTCGAGCGCTTCTTCGGGCTGAGCGCTGATCTGGTGACTAGCGTGGCCGCGCTCGACAACACCGCCAGGTTGAAGTTGGAGTCGTTGTTCGACATGGGCGGCGGCTACGTCCTCGACCTGACCAATGCAACCTTCGCGACGTTCGTCCGCACTTCGATCGGCTTCGACCCCTATGACAAGTACGGCGACGAGCTGTCGAAAGCAAAGCTGCTCCGCGCGATCTGGGAGGGCGAGCCTGCAGCCGAGGTCGCCAAGCTCAACCTCGACCTACTCGAGCACTGGCGCGTGACCAAGCTGCTCGCCGGGTCGGAGCCCACTCCATCTGAGGAGACACTGCGTACGGAGCTGATCGACTTCTTCACGCCGATGGTGGCGGCTGCCGGTTCAGCTCAGCAGGAGAGCGGTGCTCCGGTGACGTTCACGACCGAGGCGTCGGTCACGGCGAACAAGATCCAGATCGAGATCCACGAGGACATCTACAACCACATCGGCCAGTACCTCGCGACCGGCGACTACTTCCACGCTGTCGAAGAGTCTTACAAGCTGGTCCGCGAGAAGCTCCGCGAGATCACGGGCAAGGAGAAGGCCTCCGACGTCTTCACCAACAGCGCACAGAGCGACGCGCACTACAAAGCGTTGTTCGGCAAGGCCAAGCCATCCACTGCTGCTGAAGCAGACTTCTTCCGGGGCATCGGCTATCTCCACCTGGGCGTCCAGCACCTGCGCAACGAGAAGGCCCACACGCCAGCAACTCCGATGGAGCCGAACTTGGCGATCCACTACGTCTCGCTCGCGAGTCTCGCCTATGACCTCATCACCCGCTACGTCAGCGAGGACACGATCAGTGAGATCGAGGAGATCGTGCTGGCGAAGCGGCGAGGCTATCGATCGGCCTCGGCGTTCTATCGGGACTTCGAGAAGGACGATGGCTGCAGTCCATCGACTTGCCGGTGAACCTCGAGTCGTCATCTGTACGCAAGGTGCTCAAGAAGAAGTGGCTCGAAGATGCCGACTTCACGCGGAGCTACGACCACAGCAACGTGGTTCTGATGCAGCTCGAGCTCGTGGCGGCCGAGCTCACGAAGGACGACGTTGACCGGCTCCTCGAGCTGCCGACTGTCGACTCCTACGGCAACGATCAGGAAGCCGGAATGCTCCCGTTCCTCGAGTACATCGAGCAGCAGTACCCCGGCAAGCTTTCCGCGAAGGCGAAGCGGTGGATGAAGGAACGGGAGGGCGCATGAGTGCCACTCAGGAGCATCAGCTGTCGACCAGTCCTTCGGGCAAGTCGCCCGTGGGGGCACACAAACCGGAGTGGGCGTTCATCAAACAGGCCGATCCCGGAAGTTGGAGCCTTTGATGCTGAGGTGCTTCGCTTCAATCAAGAGCTGTGGGATCTTTGAGGACTACAAATGGAACTCGACTGTCCCTGATTTCGAGCGCATCAACCTTATCTACGGCACGAACGGCTCGGGCAAGACCTCGTTGTCGCGAGCCCTTGACGCGTTGTCTTCCGACGGTTCCGGCATCGCGAATGTGTCAATTCGGATGAGCGACGCGGACAAGACCAACGATCGCGTGAGCGGCAGGGTCCACGACCCTGAGTTCAACCGCATCTTCGTCTTCAGCGACGGCTACGTGAATCGGAGCCACGACTTCGGCGGCGACACCGAGGTCGAGGCGGTGCTGTCCTTGGGCGAGCGAACCGTCGAGGACGAGAAGCGGGTTGCCGATCTGACGGAACTCATCGAGGCTGCCGAGGTAGACCTTGGCAAGGCCACCAAGGCTGACCGCGGCGCCGAGAAGGCGCTCGACGACGAATACAAGTCGGTTGCTCAAGCCATCGTCACCGCACTGCACAGGGCGGGCGGTTCATATGCTTCAAACAGCAATTACAGCAAGGCTCAGGCGAGGGCGAAGTTCTCGGGGTCCCACGCCGACTGGGTGCTGCTCTCCGACGCCGACAAGGATGCTGCGCTCGCGACGGTGAACTCCGACGAGCGTGCCAGGGTGCCATCGAAGACCTACTCCTTCAGCGTCAGGGACGGCCTCGCGCAGGAAATCGCCGACGCGTTGACCTTGTCGCCTGTGTCCGTCGTGCTCGACACCTTGCAATCGCATCAAGCTGCGGCGAGCTGGGTTGAGCAAGGGCGACACCTTCACGAAGGCATTGACCAATGCATTTTCTGTGGCGGGTCGTTGAGTGATCAGCGGAAGCGGCAGATCGAGCAGCACTTCTCCGACGAAGTTGAGGCCGCTCAGCGGCTCGTCGACGGGTTGATTCGAGAAGTCGAGGCAGCGCAGACCGCCGTGGAGCAGCTTCTTGGAGATGGCGCCGTTGCCGGTTTGCTGTTCGAGGACCTTCGAGCCGGATTCCAGACGGCACACGACGGCGCAAAGGCGGAAGCGGAACAGGTATCGGGATGGTTGACGGGCGTGCTGCGAGCGCTCCAAACCAAGCGAGCCAATGTCGTTTCCTCCCTCACATTCGAAGTGGCCACGGCTCCTTCGGTCGATGGCTCGGCGCTGGAGGCAGCCATCCATGCGCACAACGAGCGAGTCGCGCAGCACGCAACTCTGGTGCAGGCGGCCGCGAAAAAGGTCGAGCTCCATCTGCTCAAAGAATCTGAAACCAAGGTTGCAGGCCTCGTGACTGCAGTGGCCGACGCAGCGAAGGCGAAGCGCGAGCTTGAGAAGGGGCTGGCCGAGAACCGCGAGGAGGTTGCGGCCCTCGAAAACGTGGAGGGCGACCCGCTTCCGAGCGCCGGGGTCATGGCTCGCGAGCTCACAAGAATCCTCGGACGCAGCGAGCTGTCCTTTGAGTTGTTGCCCGACGGCAAGCACTACCGAGTGACCCGTCACGGTCGACCCGCGAGGGACTTGAGTACGGGCGAGCGAACTGCCATCACCCTCATCCACTTCCTTGAAAGCGTGAAGCGCGCCGATACCGGTCAGGCGAAGCCGATCGTGGTGATCGACGACCCGGTCTCGAGCCTCGACGGCGGCGCCGCGATGGGGATTTCGACTTACATCTGGAGTGAGGTCGTCTCGAAGAGCCACATCGAGCAGGTCTTCCTTCTGACACACAACTTTGAACTTTTCCGGCAATGGGACATTCAGATCGATGGGCTGCCAGGTGGCCCAGCGCGACGAGGCGCGTCCAACAATCGCGGGTTCACCTCCAACTGCTACGAATTGATCGCGCCGCACCGCGATCTCGATGGAACGCCCAAGCGAGTCCCCGCATTCATCCTCTGGCCGCCGAGCGAGGACACGCGAGTCAAGGTCAGGTCGGCGTACCACCACGCGTTTATCACAGCTGCGCGAGCGCACATTGCTCTCGCCGCTGACTCGACGATGGAGAAGAAGCTTGACGCCCAACTCCTGTATCCAAACGTCCTGCGTCGCATGCTTGAGACATTCCTGGCGTTCAAAAGCCCAGCCACGGTCGGCAACTTCACCACGGCGATGAGGGAGCACGGCGCCGCACTCGAGTCGGCCGGATATCAAGGCGACGCGGATTCCCTGCGCCTACATTTGACGCGGTTCACGCATGCTAATTCCCATGCGGAGTCTCCGGAGACCGACCTCACCGCTAGCCCTGATGAAATAGGGGCGATCATCGCCGCAGTGTTCACTTTCATGAACGCCCTCGACCCCGCCCACTTCGCCGGTCTCTGCTCGGTAGTCGGCGTCGAACCCAACGACCTTGTCCTCACTGCACCTAGCGTCGTCGACCTCACGCACCCGTAGCGCTGCGACAGCAGGAATGCGCACCGTCGCCGCGACGTTGAAGCTGGCGACCGTCGATACCTGAGGAGTTGAGCTTGAGTCGTTATCCGGACAACCCCTATTGGTGCGACAACCACGACCAGCCGATCATGATTCAGACGCGCGAGGAGTGGGACAAGGCGCTGGCCCAGGGGTACATCACCCCGGAGCACCTGATCTCGCGGCTCGAGAACATCGCGACCCACCACTTTGGGCAGGAGGGGGCGATCGGCTTCGACGACGAGGGCTTTGTCGTCTCGCTCGTCGCCGGGAGCATCTCGGTTGAGTGCGGTGTGAAGATTCGCGTCAACCCGCTGATCATGATCCGCCTCACGCACACATCGAGCTGCGATCCCACCCCGGAGTGAAGCTCCGCATCAATCTCGTGACCGGTGCGCTCATGGATTCTGTCCCGAAGGGCCTGAGCGCAAAAAAGGTGCGAGACCTGCAGGCCGCAGTAATCGAGAACGGAGCGCGGCTTCGTGGAATGTGGGCTGAGTATCAAGGGGCCACCGCCGAACTGGGCTGACGGGTCAGCGGACGCGGCCGTGAGTGTCCCGCAGTTGGACGCCCTCGGCCCGGAGGTAATTCAACACCGACTTGGCGGAGAACCGGGTCAGCGCTGCCACGCCGACCAACGACAGGCCTGACCCGTACAGCTCAACGACCTGCGCGATCTCCTCAGGAGTCGCAGGCTGGTTCCGCATGACGACGCCGTGAGCCTTCAAGCGAAGGGCCACGGTCTGCCGCGCGCAGCGGAATTCGACGGCGAGCTCGTTGACGGTGGCGCCTTCGACGTAGCGCTCGGCCATCGCGGCAACCTGCTCAGGGGTCAGGCGATTTTGCCGTTGACGAAGCGGGCCTCTTCGTTCATAGTCAAGCGCAGGTTGAGCCGACGGGGAGGGATCCCAGTCCCGCGCCAACAGAGGCGCCCATTTGTTTGTATCAACACTCGATAGGGCCACCGAAACATCAGGTCAGCGGACGGGTGCGACCGCGACGTCACCGCGGCTGCTCACGCTGGTCACTCCGCTCCGAGTCGAGCGGTCGAGACGACCAACGCCCAGCCCAGGACCACGGGTACCTGCCCCGACCTGAGCAGCGCCAGACCGAGCAGGACCGTGCCGACCACATGGCCGATCACGAACACCACGGTCGCCACCAGGATCGCCGGGTGCTGGTGTTGGTAGAGGGCTGCGGAGCTGGCGACGTCCTGCCCTGCTGCGTGCGCGGTCCAGGGCAGGGGTGAGCAACCTCGTCATCGGACTCCGCTTCGGCCTGTGCGGCACCGTGGTCGCCGTGGACCTGCCTCAGCATCCGGTCGGCTGGTCGTACGCCGCCGGCGGCGCGTTGCAGCTCCTCTCGGCCGCGACCGTGCCGGTGGCCCAGCTGCTCCATGACGCTGGCGGCTCCGTCGAGCTCACGCGAATGCTGCTCACGGGGTTCGCGTGGTCGTGGCCCTGGCACATCGGACTCGTGCTTCCGCTATCCCTCCTTCTCCTCCCGGACGGCCGGCTCCCCTCGCCACGGTGGCGCCTGGTCGCCGTACTCGTCGCTGTGACGAGCCCCCTGTTCGTGGCCGAGGGGCGAGGCCCGATGGGTCATCAGCCTCGCCGTCGGAGTCCTCGCCCTGGCGGTGCGCTACCGAAGGGGCGACGAGACGCTGCGCCGCCAGGTCCTGTGGCTCGTCGCCGCTGCGGCCACGGTGTTGCTGGCGGTGACGCCGTGGGCACTGGTCGCCGGCACGCCGCGCGTGGTGCTGTTCACCATCCCCATGGTGCCGATCGCCATCACGATCGGCATCCTGCGACACCGGCTGTTCGACATTCGCCCCGTCGTCGCGCGCGGAGTGACCTACGCCCTGCTGTCGGGAGTGGTGCTGGGCGCCTATGCCGTGCTCGTCCTCGTGCTGTCCGGGGTCGCGTCGGCGTTGCTGGTCGCCCTGGCCGCGCTCCCGTTGCGCGCGTGGCTTGCAACGCCGGGTCGACCACCTCCTCTGCGGACACCGGGCCGACCCGTTGCGGGTCGCGTCGCGGGTGGGTGGGAGGCCGGCTGGGCTGCGGGCTGGCCGGCACCCTCGAGGAAGTCCGCGAGGCCCTCCGGCTGCCCTGGGTCGCGGTCCGGGTGCGCGGTCAGACGGTCGCCTCCGCAGGTCGTCCGACGCTCGGCACGGCATCGCTGCCGCTCGGACTCGACGGTGAGCTCGTGGTCGGTCTGCGCTCCGGTGAACGGCGGCTGTCGCACGCCGATGAGCGCGTCCTTCAGCTCCTCGTCGGCCCACTCGCGATTGCGCTGCGCGCCACGCAGCTGTCCGAGGAGGTCCAGGCCTCGCGCGAACGCCTCCTGGCCAGCGTCGAGGAGGAGAGACGTCGCCTTCGCCGGGACCTGCACGATGGGCTCGGCCCGCTCCTGACCGGTGTCGCGATGTCGTCCGACGCCGCGGCCAACCTGGTCGCCCGCGACACCGCCAAGGCGACCGACCTGTTGAGCGACGTACGCAGCCAGACCCGCCGGGCGTTGAGCGAGGTGCGACGCATCAGCTACGGCCCCCGGCGCTCGACGAGCTCGGCCTGGTCGGAGCGCTCCGGTACCGCGCCCGGCAGACGGTCAGGCGGGCGGACGGTACGCCGTTGAGCGCGTCGGTCGAGGCACCTGACGAGCTGCCCTCGCTACCGGCCGCGGTCGAGGTCGCAGCCTTCCGGATCGCCACGGAGGCGATGACCAACGTCGTGCGCCACTCCGAGGCCGATTCGGTCGTTGTCCGGCTCGGCTGCTCGGACAGTCTCTTCATCGAAGTGCTCGATGACGGCATGCCGTCCCAGGCGTGGCGCGCGGGAGTCGGCCTGATCGGCGTGCGTGAGCGTGTCACGGAGCTTGGTGGACGCTTCGACGCCGTGGCTACCTCCTCAAGGGTGCGGAGCAGGACGACATCGCCCGGGCGGTCCGAGGCGTCGCGCGCGGAGAGCTGCTGTTCGATCCTGGCGAAGCTCGGCCTCGCCGACCGGGCTCAAGCCGCCGTCGTCGCGCGCGACGCCGGGCTGGGGCGGGGTCACTAGGACAGGTCGGCGAACAGTACAAGGCCTGGCGCTCGGTGTCGGTGGGCTGCGGCGCCAGGTCGCGCCTATCGTGGGCAGGTGCGCGATCGCGACGATCACACAGCGCAACCGCAGGCTGAGACGCTGCAGGTCGGCCCCACTCGGCCACCGTCGTTCCAGGTCGCCCCTACGACGCGGCGGCAACGCGGGATCGTCCTCATCGCCTTCGTCCTCGGTGCCGCCACCGGCGGGGGAGCGGTGCTGTCGTGGATGGGCCGACCCGAGCCGGCTCCCTTTCGTGCCGACGAGCACGCCGTCGAGCTCGTGCTCCTCGAGACCGATCCGCCGCGGACGCCTCGGACCGGGGCGGAGTCCGAGGCGAGCCCGCTGCACGTGGACGGCGCCCTCCTCCTGTCCGGTGTGGTCGCTTCCACCGTCCTGACGATCGACACCCCGGGCCGCGGCCTCGTGGTCCGGATCCGAGCGCTGCCCGTGACGGTCACACCGACGGCTCGGCTGCGGCCGGTCAGGCTCCGGATCGCCGTACGGGACTGCGAGGTCGCCTCCCGATGGACACCGGCCGATCGCCCCTTCACCATCACCTGGCGTGACGAGTACGACCAGGAGCACACGGATCGGGCCGGCGACTTCGGCATGGCGATGGCCGTCTCGTTGAAGCGTTACGTCGAGGCCGTGTGCGACGGCCCGGCTGACCGGTGAGCGGGACCGACCACCTCCCGCCGAACCGAGAAGGACGTGAGCATGAACGACGCAGCCCTGCGTGACGTCGGCGAGCGCCGCGGGCCCGACACGACCGTCCTGAGCTGAGCTCTGACTCCCCGATCACGGTGTGGTCGATGAGGAAGCAGAGGCCGTGGGGTGTCTGCCAGAGGTGGCGGCCGCCGCCGGCGGCGCGGCAGCGGTAGCCGCCGTGGGTCTTCCAGCGGTGGTGTCGGCGGCGTAGTGGTCCGGAGTTTGTGGGCCTCGGTCTGCCCGGGTGGGCCGGTCGGGTCGTAGGGGGTGGAGTGGTCGAAGTCGACCCGGTCACGGGCAGCGGTGCGCGGGTTGAACGGGAACACGTCGCCGCCGGCGAGTAGCCACACCTGGTCCTTGAGTGTCTCGTCGTGCTCGTAGGCATCGACCCGGCGGCGCATCGCCAGGTCGCGGACCGGGACCAGGCGGATGTCGGCGTGGCCGAGCAGATCCGTCAGGTCGCGGACCAGGAACGGGCCCGCCGTGTCGCGCTCGACCCGCGCGACGCCGGTCCCGGAGGCCAGGGCGGTGTCGGGCCAGCCACCCGAAGGCCAGGGAGCGGAGCTCGTCGCGGTTGTGATCGGCCCCGTGGGTGAGGGTGAGGATGTCGGCGACCCGGTCGATCATCGCGTCGATCCAGGCGGCGTCGCCGGCGGTGACCTTCGCGATCACGTGCCGGTACCCGTACTCATCGCAGCGGGAGAGGCGGACGTAGCGTTCCCGGGCGGTGTACTCGCGCCGCTCGGCGTGGGCCTGCGGGTCGGCGACGATCACCTTCGCCGCCGCGATCTGCAACACCGTCGACGGCGCGTGCCCACGGATCGCCTTTGCCACCGCTCGGTCAACGACACCCACCCGATCCAGCGGGCAGTGCCCGGGAGGCGACGGCGACCTTCCGGGCCACCCACGGCTCGGCATCCCCGGCCACGACCCGCGACCAGGTCGCGGTGATCATCCAGTCCGATCGCTTCGCCACCAGCACCATCACAGTTGCGATGACCCGGACCCGAGCGGCTCCGGCGATCTACCGACCGGAGATCGAGGTCGGCGGTGTGACGACGCGCTCCTGACCGATCAGGTCTTCTCGATCGACCCGAGCAGGCTGGGTGAGTTCGCAGGCGGCCTCGAGGGTGACGAGCTCGCGGAGCTCGACCGTGCGCTGCTGTTGAAGTTCGGGCTCATCTGACCGGAGCTGCCGACGGCCGGCGGTCAGCGCCAGGCGTCGAGGACGCGTTGCACGTCGGCGTGCACCTCTTGCCGGGCAATGCCGCGCTCGACGCCCGTCATCAGCAGGTCCTCGTACGCCGTGTCGCGATGCCGGATCGAGGCGACCACGGCGCGAGTGATCGCGTCGGGGTCCAGCGCCTGTCCGGCCGCCGTGCGTCCGACCCGGCCGCTGCCTCGCTGGCCGGCGTGTCGGGCGATGGCCTCCGCCCGCTCCGGCGGGCAGCCCGGGAACAGTCGCCGGATCTCCTCGGCCATCCGCGCCTGCAGGTCGAGATCCTGCTCCGCGCGGCGCTCCTGTTCGCGTGCGCGGCGAAGGGCCCGGGCATCCTCGTCCGCCAGGCACTGCTTCTCAGCTGCCGCGAGTGCGTCCTCCTCGACGAGGAGGCCCTGGCGCTCGTACCGCTTGCGCGCCGTGCTGAACCGCACCACCACCGCGCTCAGCCGGCTGTCCTTCTTGGCCCTGCGCGTGAGCGCCGCATCCCCGGATGGCAGGAAGACCAGGTGGTCGAGGTCCGCGCACTCCAGGCACAGCGGCCCCGGGCCCTCCATGAGGAGGAAGCCGTCGCTGTTCTCGCCGCACTCCGTGCAGGTGAACGATCTGCGGGGCGAGATCACCACCAGGTCGGGCGGCTTGCTCTGTCGCTCGACCACGCGCTGTTGCTTCTTCTCCGGCAGGTCCGGGGAGACCCAGTGGGTGCGATAGGCGCGCTCGACTTCGATGGCGCCGCCCTTGGTGAACCGCAGCACTCGTCGGTCGCGGGTGCGGGCGACGTACGCCGTCTCGGTCGGCCGTAGGCCACCCTCGCGGGCCCAGGCTCCGAAGTGCTCCATCGCCTTCGCGAGCTTGGTCTCGTCGACCTGGGCGGCGTCCTCCAGGTAGGGGACCCGCCCCTGGCGCCAGCTGTCGACCGCCGACTGCGCCATCCAGCCGATGCCGGTGAGCACGTCGATCGGGCTCACGACCTGGCGCTCGGCCAGCGCCGCCTCGGCCGCCCGTACGACGCGATCGCGGAGCCGTGGCTGAGCGTCGGTGGTCATGTCTCGATGATCCCAGACGCCGCGGTCACCTTCGCCGGTCCGTCCGAGCCGGCGACCGTATTCCGTGAGTCTCGTCGCGTGGTTGACGTCACCTCCAGCCTGCCCTATCGTCTGCTTAAGCGATTTAGTAAATCGGTTAAACAGAGGAGTGACGTTGTCGGAGAAAGATCAGCCGGTCTTCTACTCACCGCCCGACGGCTTCGTCGGCGACGTCATCCCGGTCCGGCATGGCGGAGGGTTCTGGCTCTACTACCTCCTCGACCGGCATCCCGGGGAGGGGACGCCGTGGCGGTTGGCCCGCACTCGGGACTTCGTCACCTTCACGGATGCAGGTATCGGACTGCCGAACGGTGACGCGGCGGCCGACGACTTCAACGCCTACACCGGCAGCGTCGTGGAGGCGAACGGGGCGCATCACGTCTTCTACACCGGCCTCAACCCGAAGCTCCTCGACGAGGCCACAGGCCTCCCGCTGCAGGTCGTCATGCATGCGGTGAGCCACGACGGCATGGCGACCTGGGACAAGCAGCCTCAGGACACCTTCTCGGCGCCGGGCGACCGGTACGACCCTGCCGACTGGCGCGACCCGTTCGTCTTCCGCCCGGATCCGGACGGTCCGTGGCGGATGCTGGTCACGGGCCGAGGGCTTGCAGGGCCCAGTCGGCGGCGGGGGCTGATAGCGCAGTGCGTCTCGTGGGACCTGCGAAGCTGGGAGGTCGTCGAGCCCTTTTGGGATCCGGCTCTCTACATCGCGCACGAGTGCCCGGACGTCTTCCGGATGGGCGAGTGGTGGTACCTGGTCTACTCGGAGTTCTCCGAGCGCTTCTCCACCCGGTACCGGATGAGTCGCGGCCCGCTCGGACCCTGGCGGCTTCCGGACGAGGGTGACGGCTCCCTGGACGGGCGTGCCTTCTACGCCGCCAAGACGGCGGCCGACGAGCGAGGGACGAGATATGCCGTCGGCTGGATCCCGACCCGGGCGAGCGAGAGCGACGACGGCGAGTGGGAGGGTTCGGGGAATGTCGGACGAGATCGCGAGGTCCCGATGGACCCGCGACGCAAGCTTCCCGCGACCATCGCAGTCTTCACCACCGCGCCTCGCCGACCCGCTTTGTATCCTTCTCGTCATGGTCGGACCTGGGTTCGCGCGGCATCCACTCTGGTCGGCCATGCCGCCGCTGTCGGCGCGAGCTCCTGTGCGGTTCCTCCTCTCGGCCGAGATCGAGATCGCCGAGGGAACCGCTGCCGTAGGCGTCGTCCTTCGGTCGGGTGAGGACGGCGACGAGGGGTACGCCGTCCGGCTCGAGCCACGCAGAGGACGGATCACCTTCGACCGCTGGCCGAGGAGACGGACCGGCGACGGGCAGTGGCAGGTGAGCGGCGACGTCCCTCACGACGTCGCGCTTGAGCGCGCCGCGGACCTCGCGCACGGCAGCCACCGGCTCGACGTCCTCGTCGACGACACGGCCTTCGCTGCCTACCTGGACGACCGGGTCGCCATGTGCGGCCGGATGTACGACCGACGCGGCGGCGGGCTCGGCCTGTTCGTCACCGAGGGTCGGGCGACCTTCGCCGACGTCAGCATCCGGCTTCGCCCCTAGCTCCCGGCCGCACGCCGGCAAGGCGTGTTTGCAACAAGACAATCGATGGAGGAAACCAAGATGAGGTACACAAGATGGGTCACGGGGGTCGCAGTGGCCCTGGTCCTCTCGGGATGCGGGGGGACGGGCGGAGGCGGTGAGACCGATCCGACCAAGGTCGAAGGCAAGATCGAGCCGCGGGAGGTCTCCTGGCTGCTCTCCCGGCCCGCCGACGGCGCGGTCATCGCGACCGTGCAGGACATCGCCGCGGACTACGAGAAGGAGCATCCCGGGCTTCTCGCTCAACCTGATCACGACGCCCGACCGGCCGTCGTACCTGCAGAAGTTCGAGACGCTCGCCACCGCGAACAAGCTGCCGGACTTCTTCGACACGGACGCCACACCGTTCGCCGACAAGCTTCGAAAGCGCGGCGACATGGTCGACGTCGAGAAGCTGCTCGACTCGCTCGGAATGCTCGACGACTACCGGCCCCTGGCACTGGACTACCAGCGTTTCGACGACGGCAGCCTCAACATGTTGCCGTTCGAGTTCGAGGCGGAGTTCTTCTGGTACAACACCGACCTCTTCAAGGAGGCTGGCGTCAAGGTGCCGGCCACCCTCGACGAGCTGGTCGACGTGTGCGGGCCATTGCGCGACTCGGGTGTCGTCCCCATCGCCCTGGACGGCCAGGACCAGTGGCCGTTGGAGCGCTACATGTCCTACCAGCCCTTCCGACTCGCCGGGCCGGACTACATCAGGGAGCTGAAGACGGGAGAGGCCTCGATCACCGATGAGCCCGGCCGGGCCGCCGCGGAGTGGATCTACGCGCTCGGTCAGGCGGGGTGCTTCCCCGACGGCTTCTCGTCGACGGGCTACACCGACGCCCGCGACCTGTTCACGACGGGGAAGGCGGCGATCTACCAGATCGGCACGTGGGAGCTGCCCACGCTGGCAGGTGAGCTGCCCGAGGAGACCGCCGGCGCGATCGACTTCTTCACGCTACCCACCACCGAGGGCGCCGTGACCGACGACAACGACTACACCGTCGTCTCGGGAATCGGCACGGCGATCAACTCGCGGACCTTCGACCCGCTGGTGAAGGACTTCGTGACCTACCTGTGGAGGAGTACCCGGCTCGCTATGCCGCGCAAGGGCGCTTCAGCCCGACGGTGGACGTCGAAGCCAAGAAGCCCGAAGGCGCCTCGCCGTTGTACGACGAGGTCGTCGCCGAGCTCGACAACCTCGGCGACCAGACCGCGATGCCGTGGGACACCCAGCTCGACCCCACGTCCAACTCGCGACTCCAGCAAGAACTGACACTCCTCGCCCAGGGTGAGATCACGCCCGACGAGTTCCTGGATGTCGTCGGCAAGACGATCTCGGAGAACGCGTCGAAGTAGCCCGCCCGAGCCCTGGGTCGGGCGGACACAACCCGCTCGACCCAGGGCCGCGGGACAACCAAGAATCGCTCAGACCCCAAGGAACAAACGATGCTCAGTATCCGTTCCCGCTCGGCGGTGATGGTCTTCTTGCTACCACCGCTCGGGCTGTACCTTATCGCCGTCGTCGGTCCGATCCTCTACTCGCTCGTGCTCAGCCTGTTCGAGTGGGACGGCCTGTCCGAGATGCAGTTCGTCGGGCTCGACAACTACGGGCAGATGCTCTTCCACGACGACATCTTCTGGACGGCGACCGGCCACGGGCTGGTGTACCTCGTCGTCAGTCTGTTCTTCCAGCTCTTCGTGGCCCTGATGCTCGCCAACCTGCTGACCTATATCAAGCGCGGCCGCGAGCTCGTCAAGACCGTGTACCTGCTGCCGGCGATCGTCTCGACCGTCGCGATCGCGCTGATGTTCCGGCGCATCTACTCCCTCGAGCCGCTCGGTCTCGTCAACGCCGCCCTCGGTGCGGTCGATCTGGACGGCCTTCAGCGTCCCTTCCTCTCCGATCTCGACACCGTGCTCGTCGCCGTCTCCGCACCCGAGGGTTGGCGCTTCGCCGGCCTGTACATGCTGATCCTCTACGCCGCGCTGATCGCGGTGCCGAAGGAGCTCGAAGAGGCGGCGCGGCTCGACGGTGCCTCGGAGTTCCGGGTCTTCACGCAGGTCCGCTTCCCCTACATCCGAGCGGTCTTCCTGACCACCGCGATCATGGCGGCGACCTACAGCCTTCGCGGCTTCGACATCCCCTACCTGCTCACCAACGGCGGTCCCGGTCACGCCTCCGAGCTCCTGACGACGTACATGTACAAGACCGCGTTCACGAGCACGGACTTCGGCTACGCCAGCACCCTCTCGGTCTTCATCGTGGTGCAGTGCGTCGCCGCGGTGCTCCTGATCCTCGTGTTCGCCGATCCGGAAAGGACGTGTCATGAGTTTCGACGCCGCAGCCCCCTCAACCCACCGCCGCCTGGCACTGCGCCGCCGGCACGGTCGACCGGCGGGAGCACCACCGCCTCGACGACTCCAACTGGCTCGTCGAGCCGTTCCTCTGCTGGTCGTGGCGATCGTGTTGGTGCAGATCTACCCGCTCGTCTGGGTGCTGCTCACCAGTCTCCGGCCCGCCGACGAGTTCGCTTCGGGAAACCCGTTCTCGCTGCCCACAGCGCTGACACTGCGAGAACTTCCAACGCGCTTGGGACCTGGCTCCGCTGCCCAGGTTCATCCTCAACAGCCTGATCGTGACGGTCGTGTCGAACGTCTTGATCGTAAGCCTCGGGATGATGGCCGCGTACGCCCTGACGGTGCTCGGGTTCCGCGGCAGCAAGGTTGTCCTGGGCGTGTTCATGATCGGCATCATCGTGCCGGTGCACGTGGCGCTGGTGCCGCTCTTCATCAACTACTCACGGATCGGCCTGCTCGACACCTATGCGTCGATGATCATTCCGCTCGCCGGCTTCTCGCTGCCGATGTCGGTCTATCTATTCTCGACGTTCTACGAGTACATCCCACGAGAGACCTACGAGGCTGCGGCCCTCGACGGCGCCGGGCCCTATCGGGTCTTCCTGAAGATCACCGCGCCGCTCTCGGCGAACACCATGATCACGGTCGTCTTCGTGAACAGCATCTTCATCTGGAACGACTTCGTCTTTGCGAACACGTTCGTGCTTGAGCGAGGACCTCAAGACGATCCCGCTCGGCCTCCAGAACTACATGGGCGCGATGGGCTCGATGGACTGGACGGCCACCTTCGCGGCGGTCTGTGTCACAGTGACCCCGCTGCTGCTCGTCTTCCTCGTCCTGAACAAGGCGATCATCTACGGGCTGGAGAGCGGCGCGAGCAAGGGATGATCCCAGAATCGTCCCGAGAGCAGGGAGGGCACCGCGATGACGCAGTCGGACGTGCCGGCGGAGGCGGCCAGCGGCCAATCCGGCCAGGACGGCCGGCGTGCAACGATCGCCGACGTCGCCCGACTCGCCGAGGTGTCCTCGGCGACCGTCTCGTTCGTGATCAACGACAAGCACGCGGCGCGGATCAGGGAGACGACCCGCCAGCGGGTTCTGGCCGCGGTGCGCGAGTTGGGCTACCGGCCCAACGCGCTGGCCAAGGGCCTGAGCGTCGGCAGCTCGCGCTTCATCGGTGTGGTCGCGGACGCCATCGCGACCACACCGTTCGCCGGTCGCTGCATCCAGGGCGCCCAGGATGAAGCCTGGCGCCGCGGCTACGTGCTGCTCGTCGCCAACACCGACGAGGAGCGGGAGGTGGAGATCCAGGCTCTGCGGATGCTCCTCGAGCACCAGGTCATGGGAATCCTTTACTCGACCTACTACCACCGTGAGGTCGAGGTGCCGCAGGACCTCGGAACGCATCGGTCGTCCTGGCGAACTGCTTCGCCGAGGGCTCGCGGCTGCCATGCGTCGTCCCCGACGAGGTCCAGGGCGGCAGGTCCGCGACGGAGGTGCTGTTGGCGGCCGGGCATCGCCGGGTCGCGTTCGTGAACTCGGTCGAGGACGCGCCGGCCACGCACGGACGGCTCGAGGGCTACCGAAGCGCTCTCGAGGTGCACGGCATCGAATTCGACGAGGAGCTCGTGCTCACCCTCGGCAGCCACCAGGAGTGCGGCTGGACCGCGGGCGAGAAGCTGCTGGCCATGGACCCACGACCTACGGCGGTGTTCTGCTACAACGACCGGGTGGCCATGGGCCTTTACGACGCTCTGCGCACCCGCGGCCTGGAGGTGCCGTCCGACATGGCGGTCGTCGGGTTCGACAACCAGGAGATCATCGCCGGGCACCTCCGTCCTCCGCTGACCACCGTCGCGCTGCCTCACTACGACATCGGCGTGCGCGCGGTTCGAGCCTCCTCGGTGTCGCGCCCGAACAGCCCGGGGAACACTGCGTCACGTCATCAGCTGCCCGATCGTCAGCCGGGCATCGGTGTGACGGCGATGCCCAGCTCGTCGAGAAGGGCGCGCACGCGGCGCTCGATCTCGTCGCGGATCGGCCGGACGGCGTCGACGCCCTGGCCGGCAGGATCGTCGAGAGCCCAGTCCTCGTAACGCTTCCCGGGGAAGATCGGGCACGCGTCGCCGCAGCCCATGGTGATGACGACGTCAGACTCCTGCACCGCCTCGGTGGTGAGGACCTTGGGCCGCGCCGCGGCGATGTCGATGCCGACCTCGGCCATCGCGGCGACGGCGGACGGGTTGACCTGGTCGGCGGGCTGGGAGCCGGCGGAGAGCACCTCGACCCGCTCGGCGGCCAGGTGCTGAAGGAAGCCGGCGGCCATCTGGGAGCGACCGGCGTTGTGGATGCAGACGAAGAGGACGGTGGGCTTCTCGGGTGTGGCGGTCACGGGAGCGCTCCTTCGGAGGTGGGTGCGGGACAGAGCGTGCGTACGACGACGAGCGCGGCCGCGCCGCCGGCGAGCTGCATGAGCACGAAGACCGGCACGGATGCCGGCGCGATGCCGGCGAAGGTGTCGGAGAGGGAGCGGGCGATCGTGACCGCCGGGTTGGCGAAGCTCGTCGAGGAGGTGAACCAGTACGCCGCCGCGATGTAGCCGCCGACGGCGTACGCGATCGCGTGCTCCCTACCGGCCCGGGCGAGCGCGAAGATCACGAGCACCAGGCCGAAGGTCGCCACCGCCTCGGCCAGCCAGACGCCGGAGCCGCTGCGGTCACGGGTCGAGATCGTGACCGCATCGAGATCGAACATCAGGTTGGCGACGACCGCTCCCAAGGCGCCGCCGGCGATCTGCGCGAGGACTATGACGAGCGCATCGCGCGCGGCGAGCTGTCGCAGGCCGACCTCGACAAGGGTGACGGCCGGGTTGAACGATGCCGACACGGGCTGGAGCGCGAGGATCAGGGCGACGAGCACGGCGCCGGTCGCCACGCTGTTCTCCAGGAGCTGCAAACCGATGTCGTCGGGAGAGAGGCGGCTGGCCATGATGCCGGAGCCGACCACGGCCGCGACCAGGAACGCCGTACCGAGGAGCTCGGCGAGCGCCTTCCGCCCGATGTCGGCCGGGACAGGCACTCGGGCGGCCCCGTTGCGGGACTCCCTCACAGGCCGCCGCCGATGAGGGACGCGAGGTCGGCCAGCGCATCTCGGCGGACCCGGTAGTAGACCCACACGCCGCGCTTGGACCGGTCGAGCAGGCCGGCCTCGTGGAGCACCCTGAGGTGGTGGCTGATCGTCGGCTGGGAGAGGTCGAAGGCGTCGTTCAGCTCGCAGACGCACGCCTCGCCGTCGGCATGGGCGGCGACCAGGGAGAGCAGCCGCAGGCGCACCGGGTCGGCCATCGCCTTGAGCAGTGGAGCGACCTGCTCGGCCTGCTCGGCCGAGAGAGGCGCGGAGGTCAGGGGCGAGCAGCAGGCAGCCGCTTCGATCACCGGCAAGGACTTCGACACCCGTCGATATTGACAGATGTCTATGCGTCGTGGCAACCTCAGGCATAGACAGTCATCTATGTAAGGAGTGAGCATGTCCCGTCTGCAGCTGGCCCTCAACGTCGACGACCTCGACGTCTCGGTCGCCTTCTACTCGACGCTCTTCGGCGTCGGGCCCGCAAAGACCCGCCCCGGCTACGCCAACTTCGCGGTGGCCGAGCCGCCGCTCAAGCTGGTCCTGATCGAGAACCCCGGTCAGGGCGGCAGCGTCAACCACCTCGGCGTCGAGGTCGTCGACACCGACACCGTCGACGCCGAGCAGACCCGTCTCCACGCGGCCGGCCTCGCGTCCATCGACGAGCGCGGCACCACCTGCTGCTACGCCGAGCAGGACAAGTTCTGGGTCGAGGGCGCTCCCGACGGGGAGCGCTGGGAGATCTACACGGTGCTCGAGGACAGCGAGACCTTCGGTGGTACGGCGGCGGAGCCGGCCTGCTGTGGTGACTCGGCGGAGCCGGTCTGCTGCGCATGACGTCGTGGTCTCGACACGCCGCTCGTCCCGCGCGGCGGCTCGACCCGCGAGCGGTCAGTCCGCGGGGACGATGATCGCCTTCGGCCTGCTCCAGCCGCCGAGCGAGAAGGTGCCGTCGAGCCACTCCTGGCGGCTCACGGTGACCGAGCGGCTCTCGCCGGGCTCGTAGAAGGTCAGCGTGCCGTCGCCGTGACCGGTGACGAGCACGACGTGCCGCGGCACGCCTCCATCCCTCACCGTGCCGCCGACGTACACGGGCACGGTGTGGCCGGCCCGGCTGGCGGTGGCCATCTTGTCCCAGGAGGCCCCACGGCTGTCGTTCCAGGTCCAGTCGACCTCGTACGCCGTACCCGGGACGCCCGAGCCGCCGCGGGAGCTCATCTCGTTGGCCACCGCCCAGGGGCTCGTGCCGAGACCCAGCGGCCAGCGCACCTGCAGGTTGCCGTCGCGGTCGCGCCAGCGGTTGGTGCGCTCGTGCATCGTCAGCGACTCCTCGTGGAAGCGCGCCTGCGCGGACCGGGTGTCGGTCCGGCCGGTGGCAGGGTCGTAGCCGGTCATCACGTACATCGCGTACGCCGGGTTGTTGAGCATCCGCGACATCACCAGCGAGGCCGACCCGCACGTCGTGCCGTGGGGCTGCGTCGCGGCGCCCTGCCTGCCGGGATCGGCCGACACCAGGCTCGCCGGGTCGAGGGCGGAGAGCTGCTCGGGGGTCAGCTGTGCCAGCCGGGCCCGGTAACGGTGGAGGGCCTCTCCGCCGAGACCGGCCGCCTGGGCGCGACGGACCAGCATGACCCGGCTACTCCAGTGTGGAGCGCATCGAGATGTCGGCGTCGGCCAGCATCCGCAGGTACCGCTGCCGCAGCGGGACGGTGTGGTGGCGCCAGACATAGTCGAAGTGGTTGGTGTAGGCCTTGACCGCGCGGCCGTCGGGGATCTGCACCGTCAGCTCGTCGTTGTGCAGCGACAGCGTGGACCAGTTCTCCGAACCGGTCCACAGGATGCGCGCCGGCTGACCGTCATAGGTGCCGTTGACGGTCATCCACTTCTCGTGCGTGAACTTCTCGAACGGGGTCTCGTCGAAGCCCGTCTCGATGTTGTGGTCGAGGTTGCGGTCGGCCGTCCGCATCGTGATGCCCGCGCGACGTAGGACTCCGACGACTCGGGCACCGGGCGCGCTCAAGATCGCCCTGACCCTGCATCCGCGGCGCTTGAGGTCGGCCATCTTCGTCGCGACCATCGTGCCGCGCTTCCAGGCCCACGCGTACATGGTGACCTTGATGACCGTTCGTCCCTTGTAGCCGACGCCCCACGCCGGGTCCGGCCGGCAGCCGATCCGGCCGAGACGCTGGATCACCGGGTCGTTGGCGCCCCACGAGCTCGCCTTGGCGCCGAACTCGGTGATGTACGGCGCCTCGACCGATGTGGCGTACGGCTCGGCCAGTGCCTTGTCCTTGGCGAGCTGCAGGAAGATCGCGGAGTAGTCGGCGAACATCTGCGGCTTCTCGCGCAGGGTGTAGAGGTCGTTCCAGTGCGTGTGGGCGGCGTACGTCGTCAGGTTGTTGCTGCCGAACATCACGACGTTCTCGGCCCGGCCGGTCTTGGAGAACAGGTACATCTTGAGGTGCTGGTTGCCCTTCGGGGCGTCGACCCGGCAGGCGCCCTTGCAGATCTTGAAGAAGCTCGGGTCCTCGTAGGGGTTGTTGTTCGCGGGCTTCTTCTTCGCCTTCCGCGGGTGGCAGGCGTCGCTGACGTGCGGCTTCTGGTTGGTGCCCAGCACTCGGCGGACGCGGAGCATCTGCCGGGTGATCGTGTTGTTGTTGAGCACCATCTGCACCGTGACCTTGCGCCGGCAGGCGTTGATGATCGCGGTGGCCAGGTCGGCGCGGTTGAACGAGTAGAGCGCGATCCGGACGATCGAGTGCTTGCGGGCGTTGTTGACGGCCTTCCGCACGTGCACCATGCCGCGGTCCTTGGCAGCCCGGCCGCCGAAGGGGTTGTTGAAGACCGGCCCGACCTTCGGTCGGTACTTCCGGTCGGGCTTGGCGTCGGGCCGGGTCTCCGCCGCGTAGGACGATGCCGCGTTGTCGGTCCCGGAGCCGGCCGCCTGGGCCGCGGTCGTGACGCTCAGGAGGCCGCAGGTCACCAACAGCGCCGCGATGACGGCGACGACCAGGTGGGCGGGGGTGGTACGGCGCATCGGCGATCCTTCTCGGCTGGCTGACGACTCATCACTGTGAGAGGCGCGTGTCCCCCGATGAGTTCGTGACGCGCGCGAGTTTAGGTCGTGGCCGCCCTCGGAGCGCCGAGAGGCTCGGCAGGCGGATCAGATCCAGCGCTTGAACCACATCCGCTGTATCCACTCGTCGTAGGTGATGAGCACGTCGGTCCAGATCGGCCAGTAGAAGACGAAGGCGATCACGGTCAGCACCACGTAGCTGCCGACGACGATCACGCCGGCGGTGCGGCGGCCGCTCGGGACGGTCTCCGCGCCCAGGATGCGGCCCAGTGTGAGCGTCAGGCCGAGGACGAGGAAGGGCAGGGTCGCGATCGCGTAGAAGAGGAAGATCGGCCGGTCGTCGTACTGCAACCAGGGCAGCCAGGTCGAGGCGACGCCGCCGATCACGACGCTCCACCGCCAGTCGCGACCGCCGAGCCAGGCGAGCAGGCCGAAGATCAGCGCCGCGCAGCCGGCCCACCAGATCAGCGGGTTGCCGAGCAGGAGGACCTGGCGCATGCAGGTGGAGCCCGCCTCGGCGTCGCAGCCCTGGTCGCCGGGCTGGATGTCGTTCTGCGCGTCGACACCGACCGGCCTGTTGAGAAGCAGCCAGCCGCTCGGCTTGGACTTGTAGGGGTGGTCCGCTCCTTCGAGGCCGTTGGTGTGGAACTCGTAGACGTCGCGGTGGTAGTGCCACAGCGACCGGAGCGACTGGCTGACCTCGCCGAGGCCGTCGGCGTCCGCCTCCTTCGCGGTCGGCCACTTCTCGGCGCCGCGCGCCTGGGTGTAGCTGTTGTAGGAGAGGTGCTCCTCGTAGGCGTCCGCGTGCATCAGCCAGCCGGTCCAGGAGGCCGTGTAGACGAGACCGCCGATCACGACGAGGTGGACGAAGGCGATCGGAGCGTCGGCCACCAGCGCCTTGAGCCACGGCCACCGCACCCCGAAGGACCTGCGGGCTCCGGCGCTCCAGGCGAAGGCGAGCACGCCGAAGACCGCGAGGGGATAGAGGGCTCCCCACTTCGTGCCGACGGCGAGACCGAAGCAGATGCCGCCGAGCAGCAGCCAGGGCCGGAGGACGGTCCCCCGCAGCGGCCCCCACCCGGTCGCCCGGCCCTGCTCGTCGAGGTCGGCGCGGTCGGCCAGGCGGCGGCGGAACCAGTCGCGGTCGGCGACCACGCAGTGCACCGCGCAGAGCAGCCAGAACGCGAGGAAGATGTCGAGCAGCCCTAGCCTCGACAACACGAGGTGGAGTCCGTCGAGGGCGAGCAGCAGTCCGCCGAGGCAGCCGAGCAGGGTCGAGCCCGTGATGCGGCGTACGAACCGGCACATCACCAGCACCATCAGCGAGCCGGTGATCGCGGCGGAGATGCGCCAGCCGGAGGGGTCCAGGCCGAAGGCCTTCTCGCCGAGGGCGATCATCCACTTGCCGACGTCGGGGTGGACGGCCATCGACGGGCTGCCGGTCCACAGGTCCGTCCGCTGGCCGTCGAGGATCAGCTTGTCGGCGTCCTCGACGTAGTCCCGCGCGTAGCCGAACCTGAGCAGCGAGAACGCGTCCTTGGCATACCAGGTCTCGTCGAACTCGAAGACCTTCGGCGCGGAGAGGTGCCAGAGCCGCAGCGCCAGAGCCATCAGCGCGATCGACAAGGACCAGAACCAGCCGGCGAAGCGGTCGGTGAGCAACGACGTACGCCGCGCCCGCTCGCTCGCCGTGGGCACCGGCTCGCCCCCCGCCGTCCGCGACAGCGACTCGGCGCGCTCGGGCGTGCGCTCGGTGGTGGCCGTCACGGGGCGCCACTCTACGGAACCGGCCTGTCTACGGAATCGGCCTGCGATGATCGCCGCATGACCGGCGTCCTCGTCCTCGCGGCCACGCCGATCGGGCAGGCGGGCGACGCGCCGCGGCGGCTGGCCGAGGAGCTGGCCGGCGCCGACGTGGTCGCGGCCGAGGACACCCGTCGTCTCCGCCGGCTCTGTGGCGACCTCGGCATCGCCCTCGGTGGCCGGGTGGTGTCCTACTTCGAGGGCAACGAGCGCAGTCGTACGCCGGCGCTCGTCGAGGCCCTCGAGGCTGGCGAACGGGTGGTCCTGGTGACCGACGCGGGCATGCCGAGCGTCTCCGACCCCGGCTACCGGCTGGTGGCGGCGTGCGTCGAGGCGGGGGTCCAGGTGACCGCCGTGCCCGGGCCGTCCGCCGTCCTCACCGCCCTCGCCGTGTCGGGCCTGCCGGTCGACCGGTTCTGCTTCGAGGGCTTCCTGCCGCGCAAGGCAGGGGATCGGACGCGCCGGCTGGCGCCGCTGGCCGGGGAGCAGCGGACGATGGTGTTCTTCGAGGCGCCGCACCGCACCGAGGCGACCCTGGCCGCACTCGCGGAGGCGCTGGGGGCCGACCGTCCTGCCGCGGTGTGCCGTGAGCTCACGAAGACCCACGAGGAGGTCGTCCGCGGACCGTTGGCCGACCTGGTCGAGTGGGCCGCGGGCGGCGTCCGCGGCGAGGTGACCCTCGTCGTCGCCGGCGCCCCCGCCGCAGCCGCCCTGCCGGCCGACCCCGCGGCGTACCGCGCCGCCGTCGCCGACCTGGAGGCCTCCGGCAGGACCCGCAAGGAGGCGATCGGCGAGGTCGCGAAGCTCGCCGACGTCCCCAAGCGCGAGGTCTACGACGCCGTCCACCGGGCTGACTAGGGTCGACTCCATGGACCAGCCCCTCCGCTCGCGCGCCGCGACGACCGAGGACGGCGCGCGGAGGGACCGGGAGCGGCCGCCGCTGCCCGAGCCGTTGCCCTCGCCGGTCGTCGACAACCACTGCCACCTCGACATCGCCGACGGCGACTGGCTGAGCACCGGCGAGGCGATCGAGGCGGCGCGATCGGTCGGCGTCACCCGCATCGTGCAGATCGGCTGCGACCTCCCCGGTGCGCGCTGGGCGGTGGAGGCGGCCGCGTCGTACGACGCCCTGGTCGCCGGCGTCGCGATCCACCCCAACGAGGCGCCGAGGCTGGCCGAGGCCGGCCTGCTCGACGAGGCGCTCGCGGAGATCGCGACCCTGGCCGCCGCCCACGGCAAGGTGCGGGCCGTGGGGGAGACCGGGCTCGACCACTTCCGCACCGGGCCGGAGGGGCGCGCCGCGCAGGTGGCGAGCTTCGAGGCGCACATCAGGCTGGCGCGTGCACTCGACAAGACGCTGGTGATCCACGACCGCGACGCGCATGCGGACGTGCTTGCGGTGCTCGATCGCGAGCCGCCGCCGGAGCGTTGGGTGATGCACTGCTTCTCCGGCGACGTCGACCTCGCCCGGGCCTGCCTGGAGCGGGGTGCCTACCTGAGCTTCGCCGGGCCGGTGACCTTCAAGAACAGCCAGTCTCTGCGCAATGCGCTGGTGGTCACTCCGCAGGACCGGATCCTGGTCGAGACCGACGCCCCGTTCCTCACGCCGGCGCCCTACCGCGGACGCCCCAATGCGTCGTATCTTGTGCCGGTCACGGTGCGGGCGATGGCACGGACCCGCGGCGAGGACCTCACGGAGCTCTGCGCCGCCATCGACGCCAACACCGAGCGGGCATTCGGGGGGTCCTGGTAAACCCCTTCTGACCCATGAGATCACTCCGGACTACAGCAGCCACAGGCGTTGCGGAAAGGGCGTGACCCAGCCCACAGGGTGGGTCGTTCGATTTGCAACCAGTGGGTACGTCGTTATCGTCTTGTGACCGTTGGCCGGTTTCGGGGAGCCGGGAAGCACGACGTTCGGAGCATCTTGCTAAACCGTATGCACAGCCTTGCCCACCGCCGAGTCCTCGTCGCCGCACTGAGCGTATTCGTTGCTCTCGCCGTCGCCGCGTGCACCCTCGCCTACACGACCCTCAAGACCGACGTCACGGTCACCGTCGACGGCAAGAGCCGTGACGTCAGCGCCATCGCCGACACCGTCGACGAGGTCCTCGAGGCCGAGGGCGTCGAGATCGGCCCCCGCGACCTGGTGGCGCCGGGGCTCGACGAGGCCGTCGCCGACGGCACCCGGATCTCGGTCCAGTACAGCCGGCCGCTCGAGCTGACCGTCGACGGTGAGCAGCAGACCCACTGGGTCACCGCCACCAACGTCGCCGACGCGCTCGATCAGGTGGGCGCGGGCTACGGCCATGCCGACCTCTCCCTCTCGCGCAGCGCCGACATCTCCCGCAGCGGCGCCCGACTCGAGGTGGTCACGCCCAAGCAGCTGATCGTCAGCCTCGCCGGCAGGAAGGCCCAGAAGCGCAAGGTCGTCGCGCTCACCGCGGGCGACGCCCTCGCCGAGCTCGGCGTGGAGGTCGACCGCGACGACATCGTCAAGCCGGCCGCCGGCAAGGCGGTCGAGGACGGCGACAAGCTCGTCTACACCAAGATGCGTGTGGTCACGAAGAAGGTCGGCCGCGAGCAGGTCGACTACAGCACCGTCGAGAGGGACGACGCGGAGTCCTACGAGGGCGAGGAGAACGTCGTCGAGGAGGGGCGCGCCGGCCTTCGCAACGCGACGTACAGGCTCACCTTCCGCAACGGCGAGCTGGCCGACCGCAAGCTCGTCAAGGCGAAGTGGCTCCGCAAGCCGGTCACCCGCGTCGTCGAGGTCGGGACCAAGGAGTCCGGCCCCAACTTCGCCGGCGGCAGCACTGTCTGGGACTCCCTCGCGCGCTGCGAGTCCGGCGGCAACTGGGCGATCAACACCGGCAACGGCTACTACGGCGGGCTGCAGTTCAACCTCGGCACCTGGCGTGCGTACGGCGGCGCCGGCTACCCCCACCAGCAGAGCCGTGAGTACCAGATCATGATCGCCGAGCGGCTCCGCGCCGCCACCGGCGGCTACGGCTCCTGGCCCGCCTGCTCGCGCTCCCTCGGCCTGCCCCAGTAGCAGGTCGAAGCCCGCGAGAGCCGACCCGGCGCGGATTGTCCTTCCGGAGCCCTCGACCCGGCGCTGTTTTCGCAACCCGCGCCGGGTCGAGTGGCTCGGCGGGACAACGAGCGCCGGGTCGGCTGGATAGCCTTGCCGCCGTGACGACCCGCGCGCCCGAGCCGACGCCCGGGGCGGCCCGCCTCCTGGGCGCGGCCGACGTCCGGCGGCTGGCGGCGGAGGTGGGGCTGCGGCCGACCAAGCAGCGGGGGCAGAACTTCGTCATCGACGCGAACACGGTCCGCCGGATCGTGCGGGAGGCCGGGGTCGGCGCCGGCGACGTCGTCGTGGAGGTCGGTCCGGGTCTCGGGTCGTTGACCCTGGCGCTGCTCGCCGAGGTGGACCGGGTGGTCGCGATCGAGGTCGACGAGATCCTCGCGACCGGCCTGCCGGGCACGGTTTCCGAGTTCGCACCCGAGCACGCCGACCGGCTGATCGTCGTACCTGCGGACGCGCTGCGGGTCACCGAGCTGCCGGGGCCGCCGCCGACCGCGCTGGTCGCCAACCTGCCCTACAACGTCTCGGTGCCGGTGCTGCTGCACCTGTTGGCACTCCTGCCGACTCTCGAGCGGGGGTTGGTGATGGTGCAGGCGGAGGTGGCCGACCGGCTCGTGGCCGGGCCCGGCTCCAAGGTGTACGGCGCGCCGTCGGTCAAGGCGGCCTGGTTCGCCCACCTGCGCCGGGCCGGCGCGGTCGGCCGCAACGTCTTCTGGCCCGCTCCCAACGTCGACTCCGGGCTCGTGGCCTGGACCAGGCGCGAGCCGATCGAGACGGTCGCAAGTCGCGCGGACGTCTTCGCGGTCGTCGACGCGGCCTTCGCCCAGCGCCGCAAGACCCTCCGCTCGGCTCTGAAGGGCGCGAGCAGCGGGCCGGCGGACATCCCGATCGGCCGCCTGGAAGGCGCGATCGAGGCTGCCGGCATCGACCCGCGGGTGCGTGGCGAGATGCTCGACGTCCACGAATACGTGCGACTCACCGAGGCGCTCGTCGAGGCGGGCCGATGAAGCGCACGTCGAAGGCGCTCACCGTGCGGGCCGCGGCCAAGATCAACCTCCATCTCGGCGTTGGGGCGCCGCGTGCGGACGGCTTCCACCCGCTCGACACCGTCTATCAGGCGATCACGCTGTACGACGACGTCACGGCCGCGCCGGGCGACGGCTGGGAGCTGACACTGGAGGCCGCCGGCCATGTCGTGGCGGGCGAGGTCCCTCTCGGCGACGACAACATCGTCGCCCGGGCGGGCCGGCTGATCGCCGCCCACCACGGCTGCGACCTCGCCGCCGAGGTGGCCATCCACAAGGACATCCCGGTCGCCGGCGGACTCGCCGGTGGCTCCGCGGATGCCGCCGCCGCCCTCGTCGCGCTCGACCGGCTCTGGGGCTGCGAGACACCCGACGACGACCTGCTCGCCCTCGCGGCGGAGCTCGGCAGCGACGTGCCCTTCGCCCTTCTCGGTGGCACCGGCCACGGCACCGGGCGCGGCGAGATCGTGCACGCCGTACCCGACGCCGGGCCCTGGTGGTGGGTCGTCGTACCCGACCGGCGCGGCCTCTCGACCCCTGCGGTGTACCGGCACTTCGACGAGCTGAGCCCCGACGCCGACCCGGTCCCCACGCCGTCCCTACCCGTCCTGCGGGCGCTCGCCGATGGCGCCGCCGCCGGGCTCGCCGCCGCGCTCCACAACGACCTGCAGCCCGCTGCGCTCGACCTGCGCCCGGACCTCGCCGACGTCATCGCCCGCGGTGAGGCCGCCGGTGCGTTGCGTGGCCACCTCACCGGCTCCGGGCCGACGGTGGTCCTGCTGTGCGCCGACGCTCCGCACGCCCGCGCCGTCGCCGGCGACCTCGGCGCCCACCACGACGTCGTGCTCGTCGCGACCGGGCCCGCGCCCGGCGCGCACCTGGTGGTCTGATGGCCAACCTGCTCAACCTGGAGCGCGTCTCCAAGTCGTACGGCGTGCGGCCGCTGCTCGACCGCGTCTCCCTGGGCGTCGGCGAGGGCGACCGCATCGGCATCGTCGGCCGCAACGGCGACGGCAAGACCACGCTGCTGGAGGTGATGACCGCCCGCGAGGAGCCCGACCTCGGCCGGGTGTCGCAGGCCCGCGGACTCACCATCGGATACCTCGACCAGCGCGACGTCCTCTCCGACACCCACACCGTGCGTGAGGTGGTGATCGACGGCAAGGCCGACCACGTCTGGGCCGCGGAGCCCGCCACCCGCGAGGTCGTCACCGAGCTGCTCGCCGGCATCGACCTCGACCGCCCGGCCCAGGGCCTCTCCGGCGGTGAGCGGCGGCGTTGCTCGCTGGCGCACCTGCTGCTCCGGCGACACGACCTCCTGGTGCTCGACGAGCCCACCAACCACCTCGACGTCGAGGCGGTCGCCTGGCTGGCCGAGCACCTCCGCGGCCGGTCGAGCGCCCTCGTCGTCGTCACCCACGACCGCTGGTTCCTCGACGCGGTCTGCGAGCTGACCTGGGAGGTCCACGACGGCGCCGTCGACGTCTACGACGGCGGCTATGCGGCGTACGTGCTGGCGCGCGCGGAGCGGCAGCGCATCGCCTCCGCCGCGGAGGCGCGCCGACAGAACCTCGCCCGCAAGGAGCTCGCCTGGCTGCGTCGTGGACCGCCGGCCCGTACGTCGAAGCCGAAGTTCCGCATCGACGCGGCCAACGCGCTGATCGAGGACGTGCCGCCGCCGCGCGACCGGATCGAGCTGCAGAGGTTCGCGACCCAGCGGCTCGGCAAGGACGTCATAGACCTGGAGGACGTCGACCTCGCGCGGGGTGAGCGCCAGTTGCTCAGCCACGCCACCTGGCGGCTCGGCCCCGGCGACCGGATCGGCTTCGTCGGCGTCAACGGAGCCGGCAAGACCTCGGTCCTCCGGTTGTTGACCGGCGACCTGCCGCCCGACGTCGGCCGGGTCCGCCAGGGCCGCACCGTCGCGCTCGCGCATCTCACCCAGGCGGTCGACGAGGTCGACCCGGATGCCCGGGTGCTGGCCACCGTGGAGTCGATCCGGCCGGTGACCCGCACGCTCGACGGTGAGATCAGCGCGATGTCGATGCTGGAGCGCTTCGGCTTCACCGGCGACCGGCTGACCGCGCGCATCGGCGACCTCTCGGGCGGTGAGCGGCGCCGTTTCCAGATGCTGCGGCTGCTGCTCGACGAGCCCAACGTGCTGCTGCTCGACGAGCCCACCAACGACCTCGACATCGAGACCCTCATGGTGCTCGAGGACTTCCTCGACGGCTGGCCGGGAACTCTGGTCGTGGTCTCCCACGACCGCTACTTCCTCGAGCGCGTCACCGACTCCACCTGGGCGCTGCTCGGCGACGGTCAGATCTCGATGCTCCCGCGGGGGGTCGATGAGTACCTCGAGCGCCGCCGCGCCTCCGCAGCGTCCTCCGTTGTGGCTGCCCCGAAGGGCACCGCGACAACGTCATCCGAGGCGGCTGCCGGAGCGACCACATCGCATGACGTCACGGGGAAGGTGCGAGCCGGCAGCGCCGAGGAGCGCACGATCCGCAAGGCGATCGCGCGCATCGACAAGCAGCTGGCGAGGCTGGCCGAACAGGAGCGGGCACTCAACGAGCAGATCGCCTCGGCGGGCCAGGACTACCAGCGGCTCGCCGACCTTGGCGCGCGGCTGGCCGCCGTGCACGGGGAGAAGGACGAGCTCGAGATGGAGTGGCTGGAGCGGGCCGAGCGCGTCGAGTGACGCGGAAGGCTGGCCGCCGCCCACTCTTCACCTCGCCGTCACCTTCGAGCCCCCTGGTGGGTACGGCGTACGCCCTAGCGTCGCGAGCGTCCGCACGCTCGTACTCCCCCGGAGACCATCGCCATGACCGTCACTCCCCAGCGACACCTGCCCATGCTCGGCCAGACCCACGGCAACCGCAGCGCCGTCACCTGTCACCTACGCTGCGGCGACGCCTGCTCCCTCCCGGTGCCCAACTCCACCGACAACCCCACCTTCCGGGAGGTGGCGAGCGGTGCTCTCAGCCGACGCGGTCTGCTCGGCGCGGCCGGCGCGGTGACGCTCTCCGTCGCGGCCTCGACGGCACTTGCCGACCCCGTCGCCGCATCGCCCCTCCACCCGACTCCGTCGGGGGGCGCGGTCCCTGGTCTGCCGTTCGCGGCGATCGCGCCGGTGCCGTTGTCCGTCGACGACGTCACGGTGCCCGCCGGCTACCGTTGGGAGCCGCTGATCCGCTGGGGCGACCCCATCCTGCACGACGCTCGCGCGTTCGACCCCGCCGCGCAGTCTCCGAGGACCCAGGCCGGTCAGTTCGGCTACAACTGCGACTATCTCGACATCATCGTGCAGCCGTCGGGACGGGCGGCCTTCCTGGTGGCCAACCACGAGTACACCAACGAAGGCATCATGTTCCCACCCGGCACCCCGGCGGAGACCGTGGCGCGCACAGCGTGGGAGGCGCACGGGATGTCGGTCGTCGAGCTGCGTCGCCGCGGCGCCGGTGAGCCGTG
This sequence comes from uncultured Actinomycetota bacterium, assembly GCA_963767345.1. Taxonomy (GTDB): domain Bacteria; phylum Actinomycetota; class Actinomycetes; order Propionibacteriales; family Nocardioidaceae; genus Nocardioides. Next base: position 365,373 of record CAVYDO010000003.1, on the reverse strand, counting down.
GCAGTACCGTCCGGGCGCCCTGCGCAACCGCCGGATCACCTTGACGACCCTCTTCGCGGTGGATGGCCCGGCGGCCGGCAGCGACCTCCTCAAGACCGGCGCGGACCGATCCGGTCGTCGTGTCCGCGGCACCATGAACAACTGCTCCGGCGGTACGACGCCGTGGGGCACGGTGCTCTCCGGCGAGGAGAACTTCAACCAGTACTTCTACGCCGCCGGTACCTCCGCCGAGGAGAAGCGGTACGGGCTGGCTCCGACCCAGGACACCCGCGGCTGGCGCAGCTTCGACCCGCGCTGGGACGCGACCAACCCCGACTACGTCAACGAGCCCAACCGCTTCGGCTGGATCGTCGAGATCGACCCCTCGGATCCCCGCTCGACGCCGGTGAAGCACACCGCCATGGGGCGCTTCAAGCACGAGGGCGCCAACGTCATCGTGGCCGGCAACGGTCACGTCGTCGCCTACATGGGAGACGACGAGCGCTTCGACTACGTCTACAAGTTCGTCTCGAAGCAGCGCTACGACTCCCGCCCCGGGAGCAGCGCCCGCCGCCACAACCTGACCCTGCTGTCCGAAGGTGACCTGTACGTCGCCCGCTTCACCGGCGACGGACTCGAGGACGGCATCAGCGACGGCTCCGGCGAGTGGATCCCGCTGACGAAGGACGGGAAGTCGATGGTCCCCGGCATGTCGGTGGAGCAGGTGCTCGTCTACACCCGGCTCGCCGCGGACAAGGTCCAGCCGACGAAGATGGACCGCCCCGAGGACGTGCAGCCCAACGTGCTCAACGGCCGGATCTACGTGGCCTGCACCAACAACACCGACCGCGGCAAGGAGGGCAAGGAGGGCCCGACCGAGCCCAACCCGCGGGCGGCCAACAAGGACGGTCACGTCGTCGAGATCACCGAGGACCGCGGCGACCACACCGGCACGACCTTCGCCTGGAACCTGCTGCTCATCTGCGGCGACCCGGCCACCGCCGGCACCTACTTCGGTGGCTACACCGGCCAGGTCTCGCCGATCTCCTGCCCCGACAACGTGGCATTCGACAGCGAGGGGACCCTGTGGGTCTCCACGGACGGCCAGCCGTCGGCGCTGAAGCTGGCCGACGGCCTGTTCAAAGTGCCGCTCGAGGGTGCCGAGCGCGGACACGTCCAGCAGTTCCTGTCGGTGCCGGCCGGCGCCGAGACCTGCGGCCCGGTGATCCACGACCAGGACGGCACGGTCTTCGTGTCGGTCCAGCACCCGGGCGAGGACGGCTCCTGGGCCGTGCCGCAGTCCTACTTCCCCGACTACGCCAAGGACGGTGCCGTGGCCGGTGAGTTCGCCGGCCCGCGTCCGACCGTCGTCCAGGTGACCCGCCGCTGACACGGGCGACGCAAGTCGTCCGCCTGCTTGAGCCGGCCGCCCTCAGGCCTCGCCGAAGGGCGCGAGCAGCGGCCGCAGCAGACCCGCCAACTGCTGCCGGTCGCGCTTGCTGAGGCCGGTCAGCAGCCCGCGCTCAGCGTCGAGCAGCTCGCCGAAGGCGGCGTCGACCTTGGACCTGCCCTCCTCCGTCAGCCTGACGAGGACCCCACGCCGGTCATGGGGGTCGGGGAGGCGGTCGACCAGGCCGCGGGTGGCGAGCCGGTCGACGCGGTTGGTCATGGTGCCGCTGGTCACGAGCGTCTCGCGGAGCAGGCGACCGGGGGAGAGCTCGTACGGCGTACCGGCGCGACGCAGCGCTGCGAGCACGTCGAACTCCCAGGCCTCGATACCGTGCGCCGTGAACGCCTCGCGGCGGGCCAGGTCGAGATGGCGGGCGAGCCGGGATATCCGGCTGAAGATCTCGACCGGGCCGAGGTCGAGGTCGTCGCGCTCGCGCGCCCACGCCTCGACCAGCTCGTCGACCTCGTCCCGCATGGGGTCATCGTAAGCGGTGGCTCAAGAATCTTGACATCAAGAGAATGGCGTGCTGCGATATATCTTGATGTCAAGATACCGAGGTAGTCCGCGAACTTTCGCACGGTTTTATCGATCCAATGCGTGCGAAAGGTCGCGGACTACCCCTCCGGAGAGGATGCCGTCATGCCGGGAACGGCGACGCACAGCTGGGACCCCGATCGCTACCTGACCTTCGCCGACGAGCGGGGGAGACCGTACGTCGAGCTGCTCGCGCGGGTCGGCGCGGATGCGCCCGCCCGTGTCGTCGACCTGGGCTGCGGGCCGGGCAGCCTCACCGTCCTGCTCGCCGAGCGCTGGCCGGAGGCCGAGGTGGTCGGCATCGACTCCAGCCGCGAGATGATCTCGGCGGCTCGGGAGCGTGGGTCGGCAGGGGTCCGCTACGAGGTGGGCGACCTGCGCGACTGGCGACCGGCGCGGCCGGTCGACGTCCTCGTCTCCAACGCGACCCTGCAGTGGGTGCCGGGCCACCTCGACCTGCTGCCCGGGTTGGTCGACTCGGTCGCTCCGGGCGGCTGGCTGGCCTTCCAGGTGCCGGGCAACTTCGGCGAGCCGAGCCACACGATCCGGAGCGATCTCGCGGCCGAGGCGCCGTACGCCGAGCACACCCGCGGCGTCGCGGTGCCGTCGAGCCGCGACCCTGCCGCCTACCTGGAGGCGCTGGCGGAGCTGGGTTGCGCGGTCGACGCGTGGGATACGACGTACCTGCACGTGCTCACCGGTGACGACCCGGTCTTCACTTGGGTCTCCGGCACGGGCGCCCGCCCCACCCTGCAGGCCCTGCCGGGCGACCTGCGTCCCGCGTTCGAGGAGGAGTTCAAGGCGCGCCTGCGCGCGGCGTACCCGCCCGGCCCGGCCGGAGTCGTGCTGCCCTTCCGCCGGATCTTCGTCGTGGCCCAGCGCCCTGCGCGGGTGCCGTCGTGATGCGCCTCCATCACGTGCAGGTCGCGATGCCTGCCGGTGCCGAGGACGCGGCGCGGCGCTTCTACGCCGAGGGACTCGGTCTCGTCGAGGTCGACAAGCCCGAGTCGCTCCGCGGTCGGGGCGGCGTCTGGTTCCGTGCGTACGACGACGGCTCGTTCGGCTCGGCCGGGACCGTCACGGCGGAGATCCACGTCGGCGTCGAGGACTCGTTCGCTCCCGCCCGCAAGGCGCATCCCGCCCTGCTGCTCGACTCCGTCGAGACCCTCGACGTCACCGCGGCGCGGCTGGAGAGTCTCGGCTTCGACGTCGACCACACCGAACGAGCGACCTTCCCCGGCTACCTCCGTGTCCACACCTTCGACGGGCACGGCAACCGGGTGGAGTTGGTGAGCCGCCCGTGAGTCGAGCGGGCGTCAGCGTGGAATCCTCGCCCGCGGAGCAGACGCCCGCCCCGGTGGTGATTGCTCCTCTCCGCGGAGCAGACCCCAGCCACTCCTCCTCCTCCTCCTCCTCCTCCTCCTCCTCCTCCTCCTCCTGCGCAGAGCGACAGCCACGCGAAACCGACCGGCGCCCCGCCGGACAGGGCGTGATCGAGCCAGCGCCGGGCGGGGTGATGGTGAATCGAGGAGCTATTGGTCGCGTAGACGAGGACGTTGGTGTCGACCAGTCTCATCGACCCGACCGAAGTCTCTCGACGAGCTCGGCGTCCTCGAGATCGGCGGCCAGCCGGTTCGCCTGGTCCAGATCGACGGTCGGCGCGCCCATCTCGTAGGTCGTGGTGGAGAACACGTAGTCGACGCGGCCGCTCGCGCCGTCTCGGATCGCGTCGATGAGGGCTCGCTTGAAGGAGACGCCTTTGGTGATCATCCGCCGCGACCCGACGGCCGATCCCCTTCCCGCCGACGCCGTCCTCGCGACGTACCCCCACCTGCGCCTCGACACCACCGACCTCCCACCCCGGGACGCGGCCGCGCGGATCCTCGCCTGGCTCGGGTGGACACCGATTCGTCCCGGTCGCCGAGCGGGGAACTACCTGGTAGGTCGCAGACGAATCGGGGGTCAGGCGTTCGCGCCACCCGTCAGCGTGCCGGCCCCGGCGACGGCGCCGACCTCGAGGATCTTCTTCTCGCCGACGAACTTCCTCTGCACCCAGGTGGCCACCCAGGTGAGCAGCAGGTTGACCGACACGTAGAGGGTGGTCACCACGATGGCCGTCTGGACCTGGTTGCCGGCCTCGGTGTAGATCGCCTTGCCGACCGCCGTGAGACCCGGCGCCACGATGTAGTAGCCCAGGCTGGTGTCCTTGAGCGCCACGACCATCTGGCTGATCAGCGCGGGCAGCATGATCTTGACCGCCTGCGGCAGCAGGACGTTGACCATGACCTGGGTCTTGCGCATGCCGATCGCGTACGCCGCCTCCGCCTGGCCGCGGGGGACGGCGTTGATGCCGGCCCGGAACACCTCGGCGAGCACGGAGCCGTTGTAGAGGGTGAGCGCGATGACCACGCACCAGAACGGCGACAGGGGGCCGTCGCCGATGGACAGGAGGTAGTACGTGAAGACCATCAGCAGCAGCACCGGCACGGCGCGGAAGAACTCGACGACCGCCCAGCACGGCCAGCGCAGCACGGCATGGTCGGAGAGCTTGCCGATGCCGAAGACGAGGCCGAAGACGACGGCGAAGACGATCGAGAAGAACGCCATCTGCAGCGTCGTGAGCAGGCCGTCGACCAGGAGGACCCGCACGTAGTCGGGGGTGACGAAGTACTCCCACTTCTCGTACTCGAGCTGGCCGGTCTCGGACATCCGGTAGAGCGCGAAGGCGATGAAGGCGACGATGCCGAGCACGCTGAGCACGCCGAGCAGGCGATGGCGCGCAATGGCGCGGGGTCCAGGTGCGTCGAAGAGGACCGAGTTGCTCATCGGGCCACCCGCACCTTCCGCTCGACTCCGTAGGAGGCCATCGAGATCACCTCGACGATCACGATGTAGCCGACCGCGAAGGTGAGGAAGATGCCGATGCGCTGGTCGGCGTTGTTGTTGGTCAGGGCGCGCATTGTCGCGGTGGCCTCGGCCATCCCGAACGCCGCGGCGACCGAGGTGTTCTTCACCAGCGCGATGAGCACGCTCGTCAATGGCGGAATGACCGCCCGGAACGCCTGCGGCAGCACGACGAGTCGCATCGACTGGGCGAAGGTGAGGCCGATCGCGCGGCCCGCCTCGGCCTGCCCGAGGGCCACGGCGTTGACGCCGGAGCGCATCGCCTCGCAGACGAACGCGGAGGTGTAGAGCGTGAGGGCGATGCAGGACCTGAAGAAGAACGCCGAGATGTGGAAGCCGCCGACCTGGACGTCCTCGATGAACTTGAAGTTGTAGCCGAGCCTTGGCATCGCGATCATCATGAAGATGAAGATCATCAGCAGCGGCGTGTTGCGGAACAGGGTGACGTAGACCGCGGCCACCTTGTTGAGCACCGCCACCGGGCCGACGCGGAACACCGCGAGGATCGTCCCCCAGACGAGGGAGAGGACTCCCGAGACCACGAACAGCGCCAGGGTCAGGCCGAACGCCTTGAGGTACTCGTCGAAGTTGGAGAACACGGCGTCCACGGCGGCGCCTCCTCTCGTCGTCCAGGTCGGAAGTGTCGGTGACCCGCGTCGCGGTGCCGGCGGTCTCGCCGCCGGCACCGCAACCGTCAGGTCAGGTCGAGGCTGCCGGGCACTCGTCCATCGCAGGGGGCTCCGGCGTCTCGACGCCCGCCTGCCCGAGCGTGGCCTCGAACGCCGTCGCCCAGGAGCCGTCGTCCTCGGCGGCCGTGATGGTGTCGACGATCCACTGGCACATCTCGGGGTGGTCGAGGCTGTAGCCGACGCCGTAGCGCTCCTCCGAGAACGGCTCGACGACGACCTTGAGCTCGTCGGGGTGCTCGGCGGCGTAGCCGAGCAGGATCGCGCCGTCGGTGGTCATCGCGTCGACCGTGCCGTCGAGGACCTGGTCGACGCACTCGGAGTAGGTGTCGAAGCCGCGGGGTTTCGCGCCCTCGGCCTTGATGTTCTCCAGTGAGGTCGAGCCGGTCACCGAGCACACCTCTGCGCCCTTGACGTCCTCGAGGCTGGCGATGTCGCTGTCGGCTCCCACGAGCAGCTGCTGCCCGGTGACGTAGTAGGGGCCGGCCTGGCCGACGATCGCGCGGCGCTCGTCGGTGATGGAGTACGACGCGATGACCAGGTCGACCTCGCCCTCCTGGAGGAACGGCTCGCGGTTGTCGGAGATCGTCTCCTTCCAGGTGATGTCGTCGGGCTCGATGCCGAGGGAGCCGGCGAGGATCTTGCCCATCTCGGGGTCGATGCCCTCGGGTGTGTCGGAGGTGGCCGGCTTGAAGCCGATGCCGGGCTGGTCGTACTTTACGCCGATGGTGATGTCGCCGGCCTCGGCCAGCTCCTTCATCCGGGTGCCGTCCTCGAACGCGTCGGCCGCGCCCTCCTCGACCTCCACCTGGGTGTCGTCGGTGCCCTCGTCCTCGCCGGCCTCGCCGCAGCCGGCCAGGGTGATGCCGAGCAGCAGAGCCGCTGCCAGCGTCGTGATTCGCCCTCTACGCATTGCTGTCTCCTTGTTTCGTTTCTCGGTCCGGTCGCGGTCGGTTGGGTCGGTCAGTGCTTGAGGATCTTGCCCAGGAAGTCCTTGGCGCGTGCGGAGCGCGGGCTGGTGAAGAAGGTCTCCGGGTCGGCCTCCTCGACGATGGCGCCGTCGGCCATGAACACCACCCGGTGGGCCGCCGTACGTGCGAAGCCCATCTCGTGGGTGACGACGATCATCGTCATGCCCTGCTTGGCGAGGTCGACCATGACGTCGAGGACCTCCTTGATCATCTCCGGGTCGAGCGCCGACGTCGGCTCGTCGAAGAGCATGACCTTGGGGTCCATCGCCAGCGCCCGCGCGATCGCCACGCGCTGCTGCTGGCCACCGGAGAGCTGGGCGGGGTACTTGTCGGCCTGCTGGGCGACGCCCACCCGGTCGAGCAGCTCCCGAGCGTGCTTCTCCGCGTCGGCCTTCGACTGGCCACGCACCTTGATCGGCCCGAGCGTGACGTTCTCGAGGATCGTCTTGTGGGCGAAGAGGTTGAAGCTCTGGAACACCATGCCGACCTCGGCCCGCAGCCCCGCGAGCGCCTTGCCCTCCTGGGGAAGCGGCTGCCCGTCGAGGGCGATGGTGCCCTCGTCGATGGTCTCGAGCCGGTTGATGGTGCGGCACAGGGTCGACTTGCCCGAGCCCGACGGGCCGATGACCACGACGACCTCGCCGCGGCTGACGGTCAGCTCGATGTCCTTGAGCGCGTGCAACTGACCGAAGTGCTTCTGGACTCCGGCCAGCACCACGAGCGGATCCCCCGTGGCGGCTGACGCCCGATCGTGCATCGCCATGTCCGGGAACCTACCCGCAACCGGGACGATCGGCCATCACACTTCGCCGTGAGGCCGGCAACGTAACCACCTCGTGACAAAGCAGCGGTCGCCGAAACAACGCACACGCCCTGCCGTGTGCGCCGTACTGTTGGAGGTGGGGCGAGGGGATAGGGGATCCACTCATGAACGCGACAGCAAGGCGCCTCGTCACGGGCGCCGTGACCGGCATTCTCATCGCGGCCGCCGGCACCGGGCCGGCGTACGCCGAGCGGACGGCGGCGGCCGGGACCTGGACCGTCGACCTGACGGGAGCGCCGAAGGACGGCTCGAAGGTCAAGCCCGGCAAGGTGATGACCTACGTGATCCGAGTGGTCAACGTCGGTTCGGACCCGGTCGAGGGTGCGCTCGTCAACGTCGAGATCGCCGACCTCGTCGACGATGCCGCGATCGGCGAGCTGCCCGCGGGCGTCACCTTGGCCGGCACGACGCTCACCTGGGCCGTGCCGTCGGTGCCGCCCGGTGGTTTCATCCGCGCCTACTTCACGGCCACCGCGAAGCTGCGTCCGCGTGGAGCCGTCGCCGTTGCCGTCGCGGCTCCGGCCACGGTCGGCGGTACGTGCACGCCCGTCTGCTCGGTCAGCCATCCGCTGACGCGTGGGACGATCGTCCCCTCGCCCGTGCCGACGATCACCGGCCGGGCCCGGGTGGGGTCGGCGCTGAAGGTGGTCACCGGCAAGTGGGCGGTCGGCACCACCCTCTCCTTCACCTGGTTCGTGAGGGGGGAAGAGGATCCATGGCGCCACGTGGCGTCACTACCGGATCCGTCGCGCCGACCGCGGCGGCCGGATCCGGGTGAGTGTCACGGGCACCAGGCCGACCTTCCAGCCGACCACCCGCACCAGCGCGAAGACGCCACGGGTCGAGGGCCGACGGGGCTGAGTCGCGAGGCCGCGACGCCCCGGGGTTTGGGAGACACGGTCGTGCTCGCCGTACCCTTGACGACTGCCATGTCTGCCCTGCCAGCCACCCCGGAATCCACCCAGCCGCGCACCTACGAGGTGCGCACCTACGGGTGCCAGATGAACGTCCACGACTCCGAGCGGCTGTCCGGCCTGCTGGAGGAGGCGGGGTACGTCGCGGCCACAGAGGGTGATCAGGCGGACGTCGTCGTCTTCAACACCTGCGCGGTGCGGGAGAACGCGGACAACCGGCTCTACGGCAACCTCGGTCATCTCGCGCCGGTGAAGGCCAAGCGACCGGGCATGCAGATCGCCGTCGGCGGCTGCCTCGCGCAGAAGGACCGCGCGACGATCACCGAGAAGGCACCCTGGGTCGACGTCGTCTTCGGCACCCACAACATCGGATCACTGCCGGTGCTGCTGGAGCGGGCGCGGGTGGCAGACGAGGCACAGGTGGAGATCCTCGAGTCGCTCGAGGTCTTTCCCTCGACGCTGCCGACGCGCCGCGAGTCGGCGTACGCCGCCTGGGTGAGCGTGAGCGTCGGGTGCAACAACACCTGCACCTTCTGCATCGTCCCGTCCTTGCGGGGCAAGGAGGAGGACCGACGCCCAGGCGAGATCCTCGCCGAGATCGAGGCGCTCGTCGCCGAGGGTGTCTGCGAGATCACCCTGCTGGGGCAGAACGTCAACTCCTACGGCGTCGGGTTCGGCGACCGGGAGGCGTTCTCCAAGCTGCTGCGCGCCTGCGGCGATGTCGACGGGCTGGAGCGGGTGCGCTTCACCTCGCCCCACCCGGCCGAGTTCACCGACGACGTGATCCAGGCGATGGCCGAGACGCCCAACGTGATGCCCCAGCTGCACATGCCGCTGCAGTCCGGCTCCGACAGGGTGCTGCGCGCGATGCGCCGCTCCTACCGGCAGGCTCGTTTTCTCGGCATCTTGGACAGAGTCCGGGTGTCCATACCCGAGGCCGCCATCACCACCGACATCATCGTCGGCTTCCCCGGCGAGACCGAGGAGGACTTCCAGGGCACCCTCGATGTCGTTCGCCGGGCTCGGTTCTCCGGCGCCTTCACCTTCCAGTACTCCAAGCGTCCCGGCACGCCGGCCGCCGATCTGCCCGACCAGATCTCGCGCGAGGTCGTCCAGGACCGGTACGAGCGGCTGGCCGACCTCGTCACCGACATCGCCTGGGAGGAGAACAAGCGGCTGGTCGGACGCCGGGTCGAGCTGCTCGTCTCCGAGGGTGAAGGCCGCAAGGACGCCGCCACCCATCGCCTCTCCGGCCGCGGTCCCGACAACCGGCTCGTCCACTTCCGCGTCGATGGTCTCGACACCGTCTCGCTGCGCTCGCCCGGCTCGACCAAAGAAGGGGGCTCGACCAACGACTCGCTGGTCGAGCCGGCGCGAGGCACGAGCGCCGAGTCGAGACCACGCCCCGGAGACCTGGTGACCGTCGAGATCACCAAGGCCGCGCCGCACCATCTGGTCGCCGACGGCCCGCTGCTCGGCGTACGCCGGACCCGTTCGGGCGACGCATGGGAGGCGCGGACGTCGGCACCCAGGCAGGCCGGCGTCTCGCTCGGTATGCCCGCCGTCGGCGTACCCGCGCCGGTGTCGCCCGCGCCCGTGTGCGGGTGAGCCTGTCGGTGGCCGAGGCTCAGGCGGGCGGCTGCACGGTCGCCAGGCTGCGCGGCACGCCGACCACCATGACGCCGGCTGCGGCGGCCGCATCGCGCCCGCCGAGCGGATCGGGATCACCAGGCCGGGCCGGGTCGGCGCCGGCCGCGCCGAACAGGCCGGCCGCATAGAGCAGCGACCCGACCGAGAAGCGCGCCCAGTACCGGATCGCCGCATGCCCCGCTGCATGAAGCGCAGCCGCCCACCGCTGGGGCAGTTGATAGGGCGTCACGGTGCCGAGCTCCCGGGTGACGCCGTAGCGGGTCGCGGACTGCCTGGTGGCATCGGCGGCGGTGGCCTCGACGGGGAGGCGGGAGACGACCATCCGGTCGGCCTCGATCGCGGAGATCATCCCCGCCCGGGAGAGCGTCTCGCCGAGTCGTTCCCGCACCGCCACCATGACGTGTGAGCCGAGGTAGCAGGTGCCGTGCGGCTCGCGCAGATCGAAGCGCCCGTGCCCGTCATGGGCGAACCACCAGGGCGCAAGCTGGGCCGTGTGTGCTCGGTACCACTCGCCCGCGAGCGCGGAGGTGGGAAAGCCGGTGAGGTCGTCGGGCGGCGCGGCGAGGGCGACTCGTTGTCTTCCCGGCTCCTCGCCATCGGTCACGCGGCCCACCGAGCCGCGTCGTCGGCCGCGAGGTCGAGGACCGGCCGGTGGTCGTGCGAGCTGCGCAGCCACTGGATCGCGGATCTGTCACCGAGTCGGTCGTCGGGAGTGGTCAGCCAGATGGCCGCCGTCCAGGGATCGGTGGCCGAGAGCAGGACGCGCAGCACGGGCGTGAGCCCGGCGAGCGTCCGCGCGTCGGGAGTGAACTGCCAGGCCGGGTACACCCGCTGACCGTCGCCGGTCACGCAGGCGAGAACCTGCCGAGCCTTCGCCTTCTGGTGCAGAGCCTGCCGGGAGACGCCGAGCCAGCGGGCCAGCCCGGCGGTGTCGTAGAAGGGGCCGAGCCCCGTGAACGGGTGCTCGGTCGGGATCGCGTCCAGCATCGCGCTCGCAAACCACGCAGGGTCGATGCGCTCGGCCTCGGACGGGTCGATGTGGCCGAGCCGCTGTCGGACGCCCTCGGTCAGCCGGTCGAGGATCGCGCGCTCCAACTCATCCACGGTCATGCGTCAAGCATGTCAACGTGCGTCAAGTATGTCAAGTAGCCGCCCGGCGGGCTCGGAAGCCGAGAGCGACGTACGCCGGCAGGTCACCGCCGCGCAGGCCGTCGAGGACGACCCGCTCGTGGGGCACGACCGGCTCGGGAAGCGAGTCGAGGCGGCACCAGCGCAGCTCTGCGCACTTCTCGGGCTCGATGATCCGCGGCTCGCCCGACCAGTCGCGGGCGGTGAAGAAGAAGTCGACGCGCTCGTCGATGGGGGCCGCACCCTGGGTGCGGTGGACGGTCGCGTGGAAGGCGAGCTCGGGATCGGTCACCCCGAGCTCCTCCCGCGTCTCGCGGCGCGCAGCGTCGTACGCCATCTCGCCGCGCTCGACGTGGCCCGCCGCGCCCGCCGCCCAGTATCCGTCCATGTAGCCGGTGTTCTGCCGCAGCTGCAGGAGGACCTCGGTGTCGGGCGCCAAGCCGCCAGGCTGACAAGGACCGGCGGGATCGGCACCACCGCGGACGAGGAAGACGTACGCGGCCGGGACCACGACGAAGCGGTCCGGCGGGGCCGGGTCAGGCAGTGGTGTCGCCTTCGCCGGTCTTGTCCTTCAGGAAGTCCTGGGCCTTGTCGACCTTGTCCTCGAACTTGCCGCCGGTCTTGTCGTCGATGACGTCGCCGGCCTTCTCGATGGCGTCGTCGATCTTCTGGTCGTTCTTGCCGATCAGGTCCTTGGCCTTGTCGAGGAAACCCATGGCGGTCCTCTCCCGTGAGCGCGGCCGCCGGTCGCGACCGCTGTGACGCCCGAGCCTAGCCCGAAGGCTGGGAGACTGAGCCGCATGGAGTCGGCGGTCACCGGTGCGACCGCCGGTCGGGTGAATGATCCTCACGTCGCACCGATCGTGGCCGTTGTCGGCGCGACCGCGGCGGGGAAGTCCTCGCTGGCGCTCGACCTGGCCGAGCGGCTGCACGGCGAGATCGTCAACACCGACGCGATGCAGGTCTATCGGGGCATGGACATCGGCACCGCCAAGCTCCCCGATTCTCAGCGCCGGGGCATCGAGCACCACCTGCTCGACCTGCTCGACGTCACCGAGCCGCTGAGCGTCGCCGACTTCCAGCGGCGGGCTCGCGAGGTCATCGCTGCGGTGCGGGAGCGCGGCCGCACGCCCGTGCTGGTCGGTGGGTCGGCTCTCTACGTGCGGGCGATCCTGGACCGCTTCGAGTTCCCGGGCACCGACCGGGCCGTGCGCGAGCGCCTGGAGCGCGAGCTGGCGGAGCAGGGTGTGACGGTCATGTACGCCCGGCTCGCCGCGACCGACCCGAGCGCCGCGGAGCGGATCCGACCCGACAACGGCCGCCGCATCGTCCGCGCGCTCGAGGTCGTCGAGCTCACGGGCCGGCCCTTCTCGGCCTCCCTGCCGGAGAAGGAGTACGCCGACCGGGCCACGATCCAGCTCGGCGTCGACATCGACCGAGAGACCCTCGTCGGGCGGATCGACAGACGCGTCGAGCAGATGTACGCCGACGGGCTGGTCGAGGAGGTCGCGTCTCTGCTCGCTCGCCACCGGGGCCGGACCCGGCCGGAGCTGCGCTGGAGCGACCTGGGCCGGACCGCGGCGACCGCGATCGGCTACCGCGAGGCCGCGGCGTACCTCGCCGGCGAGCTGACCCGGGCGGAGGCGATCGAGCGGACCGCGGCGGCGACCCGGCGGTTCGCCCGACGGCAGGACCAGTGGTTCCGCAAGGACCCGCGGATCGTATGGCTCCCCTGGGACGCCCCCGATCTCGCCGACCGGGCGCTTCGTGCCCTGCCTTCGGCAGAGGAGCGGTGAGCTCGCTCCGCTCGCGCTCGCGCTCGGGCGAGCAAGATCGGTCAAGCGGGCATCGGGGCCGGCCGTCCACACTGTGAGGGTGAGTGACGACCAGGCGCCGCCCTCCTCATCCCCGGGCAACCGTGACCGGCTGAGGGAGCTGCTCGACGCGGTCCTCGACGAGGAGCACCGCACCCTGGACGAGATGGCGGGCGGCGCGTACTCCTCGCCGTTTCACTTCAGTCGCCGGCTGAGCCGTGACGCGGGCGAGCCTCCGGTGGCGATGCGGCGCCGCGTGATGCTGGAGCGGGCCGCCTGGCAGATCAGGCAGGGAGCCTCGGTCACCGACGCGGCGTTCGCGGCCGGCTACGAGTCGGTCGAGGGGTTCTCACGTGCCTTCGCCCGCGCCTACGGGCACCCGCCCAGCGCGGTCACCACCTCCGCGACCCCCGGCACCTGGCTGCCGGCGCCCAACGGCATCCACTTCCACCCACCCACGTCCCTGTGGGTGCACACCACGGAGCAGCCCATGAGCCCACTCGTCGAACAGCTGATCGCCCACGACCTCGACGACACCCGAGATCTCCTCGATCGGGCCAAGCAGATCCCCGACGAGGAGTACCGGGAGCGCCGCCTGCCCGGCAGCTCGATGCTCGGCTTCGACGGCCCGGACGAGTCCGTCGCCGACGTCCTCACCCACGTCGTGTTCACGAAGGAGGTCTGGCTCGCGGCGATCGAGGGCACCGACTTCCCGCCCGACCGCGCCGACGACCCGGCCACGCTGATCGAGCGCCACGAGGCGGTCGCGCCGCGCTGGCGCGCCATCGTGGCCGACATCGAGCGCCGCGGAGCCTGGGACGACCGGCTGATCGACGCGCTCTGCGAGCCGCCGGAGAGCTTCGTGATGAGCAGCGTCGTCGCGCACGTGCTGACCTACTCGATCGCCCGCAGGCAGCTCGCCCGCCAGCTGATTCGCGCCGGCGGTAGGGAGATCGACGAGGGCGACCCGATCAACTGGCTGCGACGTCAGCTGGGGGAGGACTCATGACCCGCGCCGTCTACTACACCGCGACCACTCTCGACGGGTTCCTCGCCGACGAGCACGACTCGCTCGACTGGCTCTTCAAACAGGACATCGACCGGGACGGACCGATGAGCTACGACGACTTCATCGCCGGCGTGGGCGCCATCGTGATGGGCGCGACGACGTACCGGTGGATCCGCGATCGGCTCGGCACGGGCATCGAGGGCCTCGGTGACTCCTGGCCCTACTCCCAGCCCTCCTGGATCTTCACGCACCACGACGTGAAGCCGGTCGACGCCGACATCCGCGTCGTCTCGGGCTCCGTCGGAGACCATTGGGACGCCATCGCCGAGTCGGCCGGCGACAAGGACGTCTGGGTGGTCGGAGGCGGCGACCTGGCCGCGCAGTTCGCCGAGGCCGGGCATCTGAACGAGGTGCTGGTCTCGATCGCGCCGGTCACCCTGGGCGCCGGGCGGCCGCTCCTCCCACGCCGCTTCGACCTCGAGCTGACCGAGGTCACCCGGAACAGGGCGTTCATTTGCGCCCGGTACGCCGTGGTCGGGCCGCTCACCACCTGAGTCATCGGACGCAGTGGGTCTCGACCACCGACCTGTCGGTGGTCGAGCCCGCGAGCGCAGCGAGCGGTGTCGAGACCACGACCGTGGGACGATGGCGGGCATGACGACCGACACCGAGAAGACCGAGAAGCCGGCGACCGCCTGGCCCGAGGTGCGAAGTGTCGAGGAGCTCGAGGAGCTCCTGGGCAAGCCGACCGCGCGGGTGAGGGACAAGGTCCGCGCGGAGCTGCTCGAGGTCGACCGGCAGTGGCTGGCGGCGACGCCCTTCTGCATGATGGCGACCTCGGCGCCCGACGGTACCTGCGACACCTCGCCCAAGGGCGACCCGGCCGGCTCGCTGGTGTACGTCGTCGACGACCGGACCATCGCCCTCGCGGAGCGCCCGGGCAACCGTCGGGCCGACGGCTACCGCAACATCCTGGCCAACCCGCACGTCGGGCTGAACTTCGTGATCCCCGGCCGCGGCGACACCCTGCGCATCAACGGGCGGGCCCGGCTCGTGACGGACGCACCGTTCTTCGACGAGATGCTCGTCAAGGGACACCGGCCGGTGCTCGCCGTCGTCGTCGAGGTCGACGAGATCTTCTTCCACTGCGCCAAGGCCTTCCTGCGGTCCCGCATCTGGCGACCCGAGACCTGGGCGCCGGACGCGGTCGTGCCTCGCCGCGCCATCATCGCTCACGAGGTCGAGCACGACGGACGGTCGGTCGATGAGCTCGACGAGTACTACGGAGCGTCGTACGAGAAGGGCATGTATGGCTGAGGGAGCTCCCGCCGTCCCGACCTACCCGTTCCTCAAGGGCCACGGCACCGAGAACGACTTCGTGCTGCTCCCCGACCCCGACGGCACGGTGCACGGTGACCTCTCGGCCGACCGGGTGCGGGCCCTGTGCGACCGGCGCGCGGGCATCGGCGGCGACGGCGTCCTGCGGGTGGTCCGGTCCGAGTACGTCGACCCCGAGGCCGACGCGGCCGGGGCGGAGTGGTTCATGGACTACCGCAACTCCGACGGCTCGGTGTCGGAGATGTGCGGCAACGGCGTGCGCGTCTTCGCCCGCCACCTGGTCGCTGCCGGCCTGGCGGTGCCGTCGGCCGACGGGCTGCTGATCGGCACGCGCGACGGCATCAAGCGCGTCGCCTTCGCCGGCGACCCCGCGACCGGCGAACCGACCGTCGACCTCGGCGAGCCGGTCGTGTACGGCGAGTCGCCGGTGTCGGTCCACGACTCGCCGACCGGCCGACGCGAGTGGGCGGCGACCCACGTCGACATGGGCAACCCCCACGCGGTCGCCTTCGTGGACGACCTGTCCGAGGCCGGGCGCCTCCTCGACGAGCCGGCCTACGACCACGCCGTCTACCCACACGGTGTGAACGTGGAGTTCGTCGCCCGCCGCGGACCGGGCCACGTCGCGATGCGCGTGCACGAGCGCGGATCCGGTGAGACCCGCTCCTGCGGCACCGGCGCCGGTGCGGTCGCGGTGGCGGTGGCGCTCACCGACGGGGCGACTCACGGTTTGGCGCCAGACCGCAACCCGACGACGCCGCGGGACGACTCGACGTACCGGGTCGACGTCCCCGGCGGCACCCTCACCGTCACCTGGACCGCCGCCGGACGGGTGCTGCTGACCGGACCGGCCGAGATCGTCGCCGAGGGCACCACCGCTCTGTGATCCGGGTAGCTATTGCTACACAGAGCAGATCCTGCACGCTCACAT
This sequence comes from uncultured Actinomycetota bacterium, assembly GCA_963767345.1. Taxonomy (GTDB): domain Bacteria; phylum Actinomycetota; class Actinomycetes; order Propionibacteriales; family Nocardioidaceae; genus Nocardioides. The sequence goes on along the minus strand of CAVYDO010000003.1, from coordinate 349,242 downwards.
CCACATGTGCCGCGATCGGGCCTGGACCGGACGTCGAGCGTGGGCACGGTCCCCGCATGCCCAGTCGCTCCAGGTCGCTCCCCGAGCCGGTCGCGAGCGTGCTCGCCGACCAGGCCGCGGTGATCTCCTCCGCGCAGTTGCTCGAGCTGGGGCTCTCGCGGCGGTCGATCGAGACCTGCCGGCGCAACCTGCTGCTGCATCCACTGCTGCCCGGAGGGTACGCCGACCACGTCGGCGAGCCGACCTGGCTGCAGCGCGCCTGGGGGGCGATCCTCTACGGCGCACGAGGGACCGACCTCGAATCCGTAGCGCTCTGCGGCACCTCAGCCGTCCGCCTCCACGAGGGGCCGGGCCGTACCGACGCCGAAGTCGACGACGTCCATATCGCTGTCGACCGCGCCCGCGTGGTGGTGCCACAGCCGGGCGTGCGCGTGCACCGCGTGAGCGCTACGAGCACGCGCTCCTCGATCTCGCGGTGCGACGGCTGAGGAGGGGGCAGACCGACCGCTACCGCGACGCCGTCGGCGTGCTCGCCCGCGCGGTCGGGGCACGGCGCACCCGTGCGGACCGGCTCGTCGGAGCCCTCGAAGCGCGGCTCCGGGTAACCGAGCGCGCCTGGCTGGTCGGCGTGCTGGCGGACATCGGGTCGGGGAGCTGCTCGGTGCTCGAGCAGGGCTACCGGACCCTCGTCGCCAGGGCGCACGGTCTGCCGGAGGCCGACTACCAGGCCCGGGCCGCTTCGAGGTCCGGCGTCGTCTACCGCGACGCCGACTACGGCGAGCGGGTCGTCGAGCTCGACGGGCTCCTCGGACACACCAGCGTTGTCGAGCGCGATCGCGACTTCGAGCGCGACCTCGACGCCAGCCTGGACGGCAAGGCGACCACCCGGCTGTCCTGGGGTCAGGTCTTCGACCGGCCGTGTGTCACCGCCGGCAAGGTCTCCCGTCTGCTGTCCGCGGCCGGATGGTGCGGTGCGCCGACGGCGTGCGCAGCCGGATGTCCTGCGCCGGCGGTCCTCGCAGGGCGGGCGGCCTGACTCCGGCCGACTATGTGTAGGACATGCCACCGACAGTCCGGGCATTTCCTACACACAACCGGGGCAGTCGGTGCGGGGTCCGGCGTACCCGCTGAATAGGCTCCGCGATATGGACCTCAACGGAGCGTCAGCCCTCGTCACCGGAGCCGCGTCGGGGATCGGCGCGGGGGTGGCCCGCGCGCTGGCAGCGCAGGGTGCTCGGGTGGTCGTGGCCGACCTCAACGCCGAGAAGGGCGAGGCGCTGGCCGCCGAGATCGGCGGTGCGTTCGTGGCGGTCGACGTCACCCGAACCGACCAGATCCTGGCCGCCGTGGGGCGGGCCGCCGAGCTCGGCACCCTCCGCGCGCTCGTCTGCTCTGCCGGCATCGCATCGGCACAGCGGACCATCGGCCGAGACGGAGAGTTCGAGTCGGCGCACAGCATCGAGGCCTTCACCAAGGTCGTCGCGGTCAACCTGATCGGCACGTTCGACACCGTGCGGCTCGCCGCCACCGCGATGAGCCGCAACGAGCCCGACGCCTCGGGCGAGCGGGGCGCGATCGTCAACGTCGCGTCCGTCGCCGCCTTCGACGGCCAGATCGGCCAGGCGGCGTACGCCGCGTCGAAGGGCGGCGTGGTCGGCCTCACGCTCCCGCTCGCCCGCGACCTGTCGGCGGCCGCGATCCGGGTAAACACGGTGGCGCCCGGGCTGGTCGACACCCCGATCTACGACTTCGCTCCGGACCCGGAGGAGTTCAAGGCCACCCTCGGCCGGTCGGTGCTCTTCCCCAAGCGGCTCGGCCGCAGCGACGAGGTGGCCGAGATGGTGCTCGCCTGCCTCACCAACACCTACCTCAACGGCGAGACGATCCGCATCGACGGTGGCATCCGCATGCCCCCGAAATGACCCGACACCGACTCGGCCTGTCCTGAGGAGCGAGGGACGAGGCGTCTCGAAGGGTCTGCGACCTCCCATGTAGTTGCACGCTGCGTAACCGGGACGAATCGGGGTTGGCTGAGAGGATCGGGCGGTGAGCGATGTGAGGAGTGGCGGGGTCGAGGTCCGGATGCTGACCGAGATCGACCAGATGCGGAAGGCCGACGCTCTCCTGCGCACGGTGTGGGGCGCGGCTCCGGGCGACGATCCGCCATTCACAGTGGACACGATGCGCGCACTCTCGCACACGGGCGGCTATGTGGCCGCGGCCTTCGTTGACGACGAGATGGTGGGCGTCGCCGGTGCCTTCCACGCGATCTCGGGGTCGCTGCACTCGCACGTCGCGGGCGTGCTGCCCGGCCAGCAGGGCCGGGGGATCGGGCTGGCGATGAAGCAGCACCAACGCGCGTGGGCGGGCGAGCACGGCATCGCCTCGGTCTCCTGGACATACGACCCGTTGATCCGGCGCAACGCCTACTTCAACCTCAACCGTCTGGGCGCGGTGGCGGTCGAGTACCTCCCCGACTTCTACGGCGTCATCAACGACAGCATCAACAGTGGCGACCTCACCGACCGGCTGTACGTCGACTGGCCGGTCGCCGAGCGGGACGCGGCCCACTTGACTGTGCTCGAGGACGCCGAGCCGGTCGTGGACGCCGACGCCGACGGCCGTCCAGTGCCGCCCACCGGAGCGCCTGCCGACTGGGCACCGACCCTGCGCTGCGCCGTACCGCCCGACATCGAGGCCCTGCGTCGCGACGACCCCGACGCGGCCCACAGTTGGCGGATGGCCGTACGCGAGGGACTGTACGGCGCGATGTCGGCCGGCTATCGGGTCACCGGCTTCGACCGCTCCGGCTGGTACCTCCTGCACCGTCCCTGAAACCCCTACTACGCAACGAGATCGAGGCACGAGATGAAGATCGAGAGCGTCGAGCTGCGCGAGGTCGCCCTCCCGCTCGTCACGCCGTTCCGCACCTCGGTGGACAGCCAGGACCACCGCAATGCCCTGCTGGTCAAGGTGACCACCACCGACGGCGCCGTCGGCTGGGGCGAGTGTGTGGCCGAAGACGACCCCTACTACTTCGCCGAGTACCTCTCCGGTGAGCGGGAGGTCATCCGGCGCTGGCTGGCTCCGACGCTCGCCGCCGACCCAGCCCTCCGGGCGGCGAAGGTCGGAGAGCTGCTGCGTCCGGTGCGCGGGCACACGATGGCGAAGGCCGCCGTCGAGATGGCCGTGCTCGACGCGGAGCTCCGTGGTCTCGGCGTCTCGCTGGCCGACCACCTCGGTGCGGTGCACGACTCGGTTCCCGTCGGCGTCTCGGTCGGCATCATGGACACCCTCGACGACCTGGTCGCCGCGGTCGACGGCTATCTCACGGCGGGCTACGCGCGGGTGAAGCTGAAGATCGAGCCCGGATGGGACCTCGAGGCGGTGGCTCTGGTGCGCGAGACCTTCGGGCCCGACGTACCGCTGCAGGTCGACGCCAACACGGCGTACGGACCCGCCGACATCCCCTATCTGCGCAGGCTCGACGACTACGGACTGGTGTTGATCGAGCAGCCCTTCGACCCCGACGACCTCGACACCCACGTCCGGTTCGCCGCCCGGGTCGACACCCCGGTGTGCCTCGACGAGTCGATCCGCTCCGCGCGCGACGCCGCGATGGCGCTGCGCCTCGGCGCGTGCTCGATCGTGAACATCAAGCCCGGCCGGGTCGGCGGCTACCTCGAGTCGCGCCGCATCCACGACCTCTGTCAGGCCTCCGGCGTGCCGGTCTGGTGCGGCGGCATGCTCGAGACCGGCCTCGGCCGCGCCGCCAACCTCGCGCTCGCCGCCCTGCCCGGCTTCACGCTGCCCGGCGACATCTCGGCTACGGCGCGCTACTACACGCGTGACATCACCGAGCCGTTCGTGCTCGACGGCGGCCGCCTCGCCGTACCGAGCGGTCCGGGCATCGGCATCGCTCCGGACCCCGAGGCGCTCGAGGCCGCCACCACCTCGGTGGAGGTGCTGACCCTCTGACCGCGCGGTGCCCGATCCACGCGGTCGATCCGCTGCGCCGACTTGCAACCCGTCGGCCCCACTGCAGCAGCGCGCCCGGGGTGGCATGTCGGCCGGTGGGGTTGCAAGTGAGGTGACGACGGCACGGTGACGCGCGGTCAGGACCGCACTCGCGCGCCGATGGGGTCGTAGAAGGGGTGCAGCGACACGGCGGCGTCGTGCTGCTCGCCGGCGATGTCGACGGTCCACGAACCCGTCTCGAGCCACTCCTTCGTGGCACCGGCCGGGTCGGCATCCTCGTCGTCCGGCCGCTTCACGAATGCCAGCGCCACGGCGCCGCCGACGGTCCAGCCGTACGACGCGGAGCGGACGTCGCCGACGACCTCGCCGTCGCGGAGGACCGGCTCGGCCTCGAAGAGCAGCGGCCCCGGGTCGGCGAGTCGCAGTGAGACGAGCCGGCCCGGCATCGGCCGGCCGCGGCGGGCGAGCAGGGCCTCGCGTCCGCTGAAGTGGTGGTCCCAGTCGACCGCGAAGCCGAGACCGACCGCGAGCGGGCAGTCGGTGTTGTCGATGTCGTGCCCGAAGTCGCGGTATCCCTTCTCCAGTCGCAACGAAGCGAGTGCCTGCAGGCCGGCGAGCCGAAGGCCGTACGCCGGACCCGCTGCGACGATCGCGTCCCACACGGCGAGCGCCGAGTCGGCCGGGACGTAGAGCTCGTAGCCCAGCTCACCGACGTAGGTGATGCGTGCACAGCGCACGGAGACGCCGGCGATGTCGATGACGCGCGACGTGCGGAAAGGGTAGTTCGAGGTCGAAAGATCGGCGTCCGTCAGGCTTGAGAGCAGCTGGCGAGACGACGGTCCCTGCAGGTTGAGCTGGGCCAGATCCCTTGTGACGTCGACGATCCGGACGTCCTCGCCGGGCCGGCAGGCACGTCGCAGCCAGTCGAGCGCTGAGCCGTGCGCCGTGTCGGAGGCGACGACGAGGTAGGAGTCGGCCGACTCCTTGGTCACGGTCAGGTCGGCCCGGATCCGGCCGCCGTCGTCGAGCCACTGCGTGTAGGTGATCCGGTCGTCGTCGCCGTCGACCAGCCCGGCAGACACTCGCGCGAGCACCGCGCCGGCCGAGGTGCCACTGACCCGGAGCTTCGCCATGAAGCTCATGTCCATCAGCCCCACGGTCTCCCGCACCGCGCGGTGCTCGGCCTCCCAGTGGCTCCACCACTCCGAGCGCCCCCACGACGGTGTGGCCGACGGCGTGGCGCCCGGGCCGGCGTACCAGGCGGCGCTCTCCCACCCGGAGACCTCGCGCAGATACCCACCGGCGGCGACCATCCGGTCGTGCACGGGGGAGAGCAGCGCGCCACGCATCGTGGTGAGCTGCTTGCCCGGCGTGTGCGCGGCGTACACGGTGCCGAGGATCTCGACGGTGCGCTCGCGCCGGTACGTCGGGTCGAGCTGGTGCGGGCGGAAGCGCGCGACGTCGAAGCCGGTGACGTCGACCTGGGGCCGTCCCGTCACCATCCACTCCGCGAGCACCCGGCCGAGGCCGCCGGCGGAGAGGATGCCGACCGAGTTCATGCCGGCGGCGACGAAGTAGCCGCGGATCCCCGGCGCCTCGCCGACCGCGGGCGCGAGGTCGGGGGTGAACGACTCCGGGCCGCAGAAGAACGTGCGGATACCGGCCTCCTCGGTGACCGGCACCCGCGCCATCGCGGTCTCGAGGAAGGGCGCCATCCGGTCCCAGTCGGGCTTGAGGGTCGTGAAGCTCGCGTCACCGGGGATGCCGTCGACCGACCATGCCGCGGCGCGCGGCTCGAAGAGGCCGACCATCATCCCGCCGCCCTCCTCGCGGTAGTAGCCGTGCGCCGCGGGGTCCTCGAAGATCGGCGTGTCCGACGCCAGCCCCTCGATCGTGTCGGTGATCAGGTAGTAGTGCTCGGCCGCCTGGTTGGGGATGATCAGCCCGCTGCGCTCGCCCAGCTCGCGCGCCCACATGCCGGTGCAGTTGACGACGTACTCGCACTCGATGGTGGTGGTCTCGACACGGGCCTCGTCCCTCGGCCCGGCTCGACCAGCGGATCCTTCGGTGGTCTCGACACGGGCCTCGTCCCTCGGCCCGGCTCGACCAGCGGATCCTTCGGCGGTCTCGACACGGGCCTCGTCCCTCGGCCCGGCTCGACCAGCGGACCCGGCTCGACCAGCGGACCCGGCTCGACCAGCGGATCCTTCGATGGTCGAGCCCGCGAGCGGAGCGAGCGGTGTCGAGACCAGGACGCCGGTGACCTGCTCGACCCGGCCGGACGGCTCGGTGAGCACGTCGTCGACGGTGACGCCCTCGACGATCCGTACGCCGAGATCGCGCGCGCCGCGGGCGAGTGACCGAGTGAGGTCGACCGGGTTGACCCGGCCGTCGCCGGGCACGTGGAAGCCGGCGTGCAGGTCGTCGGTGCGCGCCCACGGGAAGAGATCGGCGATCTCGGTCGGGGAGATCTCCTCGACGTCCAGCCCGTGCATGCGCTGGAAGGCCGCGACGCGGCGGTACTCGTGCAGCCGGTCGGCGTCCGCCGCCGCCTCGATCAGCCCGACCGCCTTGAAGCCGGTGGCCACGCCGGTCTCGGCCTCCAGCCGGGCGTAGAGGTCGCGAGAGTAGAGCCGGATCTCGGTGTTGGTCTCCGACGTCGAGCCGAAGCAGGTCATCAGGCCGGCCGCGTGCCACGTCGTACCACTGGTGAGCTCGTCGCGTTCCAGCAGCAGCACGTCGGTCCAGCCCTGGTGGGCGAGGTGGTAGGCGACCGAGCAGCCGATGACGCCACCGCCGATGACGACGACCCGTGCGCGCCGGGCCGACTCGTGTTGGGCCGACTCGTGTTGGGCCGACTCGTGTTGGGCCGAATCGTGTTGACGGAGGTCCACGGGGCGCAAAACTATCTGGCGGGCGGCCCGGCTGCTTGGTGGGATGTGAGCCACCACGTATGGGAGCGTGAGTCCGGCCTTCCCGGCAACGACGTGTCCGTCGGACGGGCCTTGGTCGCGACCGCGAGGCCCACCCGCGCGGCTCAAGGAGACGTGGGGCGGTACGGTCGAGCGGATGACTGAGGATCTCGAGCGCGCCGTCGTCTTCGACCTGGGCAACGTGCTGATCCGTTGGGAGCCCGAGCCGGCCGCAGCTGGGCCGATGCGCTCGCCTGGCTCGCCACCCACCATCCGGAGTGGGAGGACCACGGACGGGTGTACCACCGCAACTTCGTGGAGAGCCTGACCGGCCTCGTCGAGGGTACGGCGGACATCGTGCATGGTCTGCGCGAGCGCGGAGTGCCGGTGTACGCGTTGACCAACTGGTCGGCCGAGACCTTCCCCCTGGCGCAGGAGCGCATCCCCGAACTCGGGCTCTTCGACGACCTCGTGGTGTCGGGAGCCGTGGGCATGATCAAGCCCGACCCCCGCATCTACAACCTGACCGCGGCGCGCTTCGGGCTCACCCCCGAGGCCATCGTGTTCACTGACGACAGCGCGGCCAACGTCGAGGGCGCCCGGGCCGCCGGCTGGGACGCCGTGCATTTCACCGATGCCCCCACGCTCGCCCGCGACCTCGCCGAGCGTGGCCTGCTCTAGATGGTGTGACGTGACGGGCAGCCCGTCGTTCCACTACCTCGCGGTTCAGCGCCCGGCGTACTCGAGGTGTAGGTCGGTGAGGTAGAGGTCGATGCCGGGTGGGGCATGGGTCATGATGTCGGCTTCGGTGTCGTTGAGTCTTCGGGTGCCGTGGTGGTCGACGAGGAAGGTGAGCCCGTGCGGGGTCTGCCAGAGGTGTCGGCCGCCGCCGGCCGACCTGCACCGGTAGCCGGCGAAGGTCTTCCACCGGTGGTGTCGGCGCCGTAGCGGGCCGGAGTTGTGGGGGCCGGTCTGGCCGGGTGGCCCGGTCGGGTCGTACGGCGTGGTGTGGTCGAAGTCGACCCGGTCGCGGGTGGCGGTGCGGGGGCTGAACGGGAACACGTCGCCGCCGGTGAGCAGCCACACCTGGTCCTTCAGCGTCTCGTCGTGCTCGTAGGCGTCGGAGCGTCTGCGCATCGCCAGGTCGGCCACCGGGAGGACGCGGATGTCGGCGTGGCCGATCAGGTCGGCCAGGTCGCGCACCCACAGCGGCCCCTGCCCCTCGACCCGCGCGACCCCGACGCCCTCGGACAGCGACCGGTCGGTGAGGTGGACGTACACGGTGGCCTTCCCGCGCAGCGAGGCGAGCTGGCGGGTCGACATCTCGGCCAGCCGGCCGACGATCCGGTCCAGGTCCGACGGCGCCCACACCGGACGCCGCCTCCCGCACCCACCGCCCACGGCCTCATCGGCGTCGTCGTTGTCGGGCGCGGCCCCGTCAGCGGAACCCTCAGCGGACTCCGGGTCACCGACGTCGCCCGTGTCGACGGGGTCGCTGGCGTCGGGGTCGCCGGGCTCGGCCTCGTCGGTGTCGGCGACGGGTTGGTCGGTGTGGTCCAGCAGCAGTCGGAGCAGGTCCGCGGGCCGGGCGAGCCACCCGAAGGCCAGCGACCTGAGTTCGTCGCGGTTGTGGTCCTCACCATGGGTCAGGACCAGGATGTCGGCGACCCGGTCGACCATCGCGTCCACCCACACCGCGTCCCCGGCGGTCACCCGGGCGATGACGTGCCGGTAGCCGTACTCGTCACACCTCGACAGGTGCACATACCGGCGGCGGCGTTCGTACTCCCGCCGACCGGCATACCCCTCCGGATCTGCCGCGATGGTCTTGGCGTCGGCGATCTGCAGCACCGTCGACGGCGCATGCCCGCCGATCGCGCCCGCGACCGCCCGGTCGACCACCCCGACCGTCGCCAGCGGCACGGACCGCGACTTCGTCGCGACCTTCCGCGCCACCCACGGCTCGCACTGCCCGGCCCGGACTTTCGCCCAGGTCGCCGGCAGCCGGTGGATCAGATCGAGCACATCGGCGACCAGCGCCCGGGTGGTGATGGTGTGGGTCTCTCGGGCCATCGCCAGCTCCGGCAACGCGTACTCCCGCACAGCCGGTGTGCCCTCACCGGCCGGGGTCACCATCGGATCCCGCGCGTCACGTGGCTGGCCGTGCAGGACCGCCCACTGGGCGGCGACCTCCAGTTCGGCGACCTCGGCCAGCCGCCGCGCCCGCAACGCGGCCGTAGCCGCGTCGAGCACGCCGGGTGCGTCCAGTTCCCCGGCCGGGACGCCCTCGCGCGTGTGAGCCGGCTCTGGGGCGGCGTACGCGACGGGGGAGGTCATGCCCCAATTGTCTCTCGAACAACTGTTCGAGTCAAGGGTTTGGTGGGGTTGTCTTGAGCTTCTTTCGGTTGGTGGGTGGTCTCGACACGGTCGCTTGTCCCTCGCGACCGGCCCGACCACCGAAGGAGGGCGCTCGTCACTCGCGACAGCGGACGTTTGGTTGCGCGGACTGACCGCCGCCACCTCTGCTCGACTCACCTGTGAGCAGGCAAGCACCGGGTCGGCGGGCCGTGAATACTTCGACCATGGGATCTCCTTCGAGCGCGTCCGAAGTCGACCCGATCGACGTGGTGAGAGAGCTCGACGACACCGAACGCGCTGTCCTGGGCCCGGTCTCGGTGGCCGAGGTGAGGGCCTTCTTCAGCGCCTACGTCCGGGACCGTCTCGACAGCCCGATCGCGAGGATCCTGTTCCGCGCCGGCCGCATCGACGTCGTATGGGGGGTCGCGCTCGAAGACGGACGTGAGGTCGTGATCAAGAGTCACCGGATGCCGGTCGAGGTCGACGGCATCGCCGCCGCCCGGGAGGCACAGCGGGTACTGAGGGCCGCCGACTTTCCGTGCCCAGAGCCCCTGTCCGGTCCCGACGCGGTCGAAGGCCGCGTGCTCACACTCGAGACTCTGATGGGCGACGGGCAGACCCCTGACGGGCGGGATCCGGGCAACCGGCGGCTGTTGGCCGGAGGACTTGCCCGGCACATCGCGCTGCTCCGGGGTCGGCCTGACCTGCTGCACGGCACCGGCCCGGGGCCCTCCTGGTGTCGATACCAGGCAGGGCCGTGGCCAGTGCCCCATGACCCGATCGTGGACTTCAGCTCCACCCCTGACGGCTACGCCTGGCTCGACGCGTTCGCCGCGGCGGCGGCCGACCAAGTCCTCGCCCACCGCGCCGCAGGAGAGGTGGTCGTGGGTCATGCCGACTGGTACTCCGGCAACGCTGCGGTGTCCGGCGGTGCACTCGTGGCCACCTTCGACTGGGAGCTGGTCGCCGATGCAGAGGCCGTGATCGCCGGCTTCACCGCGGCCTGCTTCGCCGCGAGCTCGGCCAAGCCGAGGGTGCCACGCTCACGCTGGTGCGAGAACGCCAAGATGACTACCTCGCCCTCACCTGGTAAGCGGCGGGGCTCACCGTTGCTGACCGGCATCTCGACAACGCTCCAGATATCGGCCTAACCCTCCGACACACCTCGCGCATATCGCATCGTTGAGTACGTCAACGGCGCCGGAGGTCTTCTTGGGCTTCCTTCGATTGGTAGGTGGTCTTGACACGTCGCTCCTCCCACGCGACCGGTTCGACCACCGAGGAAGGTCGCGCACCTCGTCGATCTTGCCCACCCGCCAGGGTCCAGGGGGTCGACCGACACGTGCCGCCGAAGGTCAGGTGGCGCGCTCGAGAAGGGCAGCGACGTAGGCGTCCTCGGGCTCGGGGCCGACGTGCTCGGACCCGTCGACCAGCCCCACGACGTACGACGCGTCACCCGTCACCGCCCACCCGGCGGGTCAGCGAGACGAACTCGTCGCCGAGCAGACTGCGGAGCTGGTGCTCCCACGGCAGCCACAGCACCTCCGCGGCCGCGATGCTGTCCAGCGCCCACTCGGTGGTGCCGTTGAAATGGATGAGCCGCCCCGACGGCAGGTCGGCGACCTCGATCGTCATGTCGGCGATCACGAAGACCTCGTCGAGGTCGCGGCCGGGGATCACGAACCGATCGCCCGCGCCTGGAATCCAGGGGCGGCCCTGCCCACGGAGGAGATAGTCGAGGCGCTCGGCCCGGTGAACGGTGATCATCGGGGCTCATTCTCGCGCACCGCGGTAACTCGGATGACCGGCGACGCGCCACCCCGTACCCTTGAAGGCGTATGACGAACGCACACGAAGTACCTCAGACCAACGGTCAGACCTTTGACCTCGACGCCGAGCTCGCCCGCACGGCCGGCTGGGACGACCCGGACGACGACTTCACGGAAGCGGCCGCTGACGACGGCTGGGAGTCCGGGTACGCCGACCACGGCGCCGATGACCGGGATCCGGAGGACGGCCTCACCACCGGCGCCCAGGATCTCGCCGAGCGGCACGCCCTCAAGCGCGTCGCCGGTCTGTCGACCGAGCTCACCGACATCAGCGAGGTCGAGTACCGCCAGCTCCGCCTGGAGCGCGTCGTCCTGGTGGGCGTCTGGACCGAAGGCACCGCCACCGATGTCGAGAACTCGATGGCGGAGCTCGCCCTGCTCGCCGAGACCGCCGGCTCCGAGGTGCTCGACGCGATCTACCAGCGGCGCGACCGCCCCGACCCCGCGACGTACGTCGGCCGCGGCAAGGTCGAGGCGATCGGCGAGATCGTCCGGGCGACCGGCGCCGACACCGTGATCTGCGACGGCGAGCTCGCGCCGAGTCAGCTGCGCAACCTGGAGGACCGGCTCAAGGTCAAGGTCGTCGACCGCACCGCCCTGATCCTCGATATCTTCGCCCAGCACGCGAAGTCCAAGGAGGGCAAGGCCCAGGTCGAGCTCGCGCAGCTCAACTACATGAAGCAGCGACTGCGCGGTTGGGGCGGCAGCCTCTCCCGCCAGGCCGGCGGCCGCGCCGCGGGTGGTGAGGGCATCGGTGGCCGCGGGCCCGGTGAGACCAAGATCGAGACCGACCGGCGCCGCATCAACACCAAGATCGCCAAGCTCCGCCGCCAGCTCGCGGAGATGAAGGGCACCCGTGACACCAAGCGGCAGTCACGGAAGGCCAACCAGGTCCCCAGCGTCGCGATCGCCGGCTACACCAACGCCGGCAAGTCCTCGCTCCTCAACCGGCTCACCAACGCCGGCGTGCTCGTCGAGGACTCACTCTTCGCCACGCTCGACCCCACCACGCGACGGACCACTGCCACCGACGGCCGCGTATACACGATGAGCGACACGGTCGGCTTCGTGCGACACCTGCCCCACCAGCTCGTCGAGGCCTTCCGCTCGACGCTCGAGGAGGTCGCCGACGCCGACATCGTGCTCCATGTCGTCGACGGCTCCCATCCCGACCCGGAGGGCCAAATCGCCGCCGTGCGCGAGGTCTTCGCCGAGATCGGTGCCGACAAGGTGCCCGAGCTGATCGTGGTCAACAAGGCCGATGTCGGCGACCCGCTGGTGATCGGCCGGCTGCTCGCGCGCGAGCCCCACGCGGTCGTCGTCTCGGCGAAGACCGGCGAGGGGATCGCCGAGGCGCTCTCCGTCATCGAGGGTGAGCTGCCTCGCCCCAGCGTCGAGTTCTCCGCGCTGCTGCCCTATGCGCGCGGCGACCTTCTCGACCGCCTGCACCGCCAGGGCGAGATCGACGAGCTCGAGCACACCGGCGAGGGCACCCGCGTCTCCGGCCGCGCGATCGAGGCGCTGGCGGGTGAGCTCGCGGCGTACGCCGTGAGCGACGGAGTCGAGCGAGGTACGAGCGCGCGACCGAGTGAGCAGTTGAACGCCGTGAGCGAGTGAGGCGAGCGAGAGTCATCGCTCGATAGCGAGTTTGCGTCACGAAATCGCGTAGGTCTGAAAGGATCGTGCGCGTGCTGCACTCCCTGGCCGGCCGAGCCGAGAGCCTGATCCAGGCCCGCCTGCTCGCCCTTCTGCGCGACGAGGGACCGCTGTCGAAGCCGCAGATCGCCGATGCGCTCGGGGTCTCCCGCACCACGGTGGCAGCCGAGGCGAGCCGACTGGCGGAGCTCGGGCTGGCTCAGGAGGCGGGACCGGCGAAGTCCCGCGGGGGGCGGCGCTCGACGCTTCTCGACCTCGCCGACGGCATCCGGTTCGTGGGCATCGACCTCGGCGCGACGCGGCTGGCGGTCGGGATCACCGACGGCCGGCTCAATGTGCTGGCGATCCGGCAGATCGACTGCGACGTCCGCATGGGGCCGGAGCCGGTGCTGGCCACCGCTCTGGGGTTGGTCCGCGATCTGCTCGCGGAGCTCGGTGTGGATCGTCCGACCGGTGTGGGCATGGGCGTGCCGGGGCCCGTCGACTTCGATCGCGGGACGCCGGTGGCGCCGCCGTTGATGCCGGGCTGGGACGGCTACCCCGTTCGTGACGCGGTGGCGCGCGATCTCGGCTGCCCGGTGGTGCTCGACAACGACGTCAACGTGATGGCGATCGGTGAGATGCATGCGGGCGTCGCCCGGCGCGCCCCGCACTTCCTCTTCGTCAAGATCGGCACCGGCATCGGCAGCGGGCTGGTGATCGGCGGCGAGATCTACCGCGGCGTCGACGGCTGTGCCGGCGACATCGGGCATATCCGGATAGACGATGACGGCCCGGTCTGCGTCTGCGGCAACACCGGTTGCCTCGAGGCCTTCGCCGGAGGCTCGGCGCTGGCGCGGTCGGCGCGCGAGCTGGCGAGGAGCGGTCGATCGCCGGCCCTGGCGGCGATGCTCGCCGACACCGGGGAGCTGCGGGCCGAGGACGTCGGGTTGGCCGCAACTCGCGGCGACGCCGAGGCGGTGGAGCTCCTCCGAGCCTCGGGGCGGCGCGTCGGTCAGGTGCTGGCCTCCCTCATCTCCTTCTTCAATCCCGGACTGGTCGTGATCGGCGGGCGGGTCGCCGGTCTGGGTCACACCCTGTTGGCCGAGATCCGCGGGGAGGCATACCGGCGCTCTCTGCCCCTCGCCACGGGCAAGCTCCCGATCGTTCACAGCGAGATGGGGGACGACGGCGGCCTCATCGGTGCGGCGCGCCTGATCAGCGACTCGGTGTACGCGCCGTACTCGGACCCTTCCCGCGGCTGAGCGGGTGTACGGCGTTCTCGATAGCGCGAACGGCCGCCGATGTCCATGCTTTCGAAACCAATGTTCGAAAGTTGAGATCTTATTGACGTGACGAGCGTCACGGTTCTACGTTTCTTCGACATCCCCGATCATTGAGACGAAAAGAGAACCGCATGCTCCGACGTACCACATCGGGCGTTGTCGGGCTCGCAGTAGGCGCGCTCGTCATCCCCTTGGCACTCAGCACCGCACTACCCGCCTCCGGACACGAAGGGCACGGCGGGGCCGGCGGAAAGAAAGCGGCCGGCGCCTTCCCTGACGCCGAGTTCCAGAAGGTCACCCTCAACGACCGCCCCGGAGAGCCGATGGACCTCGCGGTCCTCCCCGACTCCAGCGTCCTCCACACCACCCGGTCCGGCGTGATCTGGCACAACGACGCCTCGACCGGGGTCAACTCGATCGTCGGAAGGGTCGACGTCTACCAGCACGACGAGGAGGGCCTGCAGAGCATCGCGCTCGACCCCGGCTACAACGGCCGCTCCAACAAGTGGGTCTACCTCTACTACTCACCGCCGCAGAACACGCCGAAGGACGACCCGACGACCCCGGGCATCAACGAGGGCGACGCGCCAGAGGAGGGCACCGCGGCCGACTTCGCGCCGTACAAGGGCGTCATCCGGCTGTCCAGGTTCAAGTTCGACGGCACGATCCGGATGAACACCGAGCAGGTGGTCCTCGACGTGCCGATCGACCGTGGCATCTGCTGCCACGTCGGTGGCGACATCGTCTTCGACTCCGACGGCAACCTGATCCTGGCCACGGGCGACGACACCAACCCCTTCCAGTCCGACGGCTTCGTGCCGCTCGACGACCGGCCTGGTCGCAACCCGGCCTTCGATGCACGGCGTACGTCGGGCAACACCAACGACCTCCGCGGCAAGCTGCTGCGGATCAAGGTCAAGCCTGGCGGTGGCTACACCATCCCTAGGGGCAACCTGTTCCCGCCGGGCACCGCGAAGACCCTCCCTGAGATCTACGCGATGGGCTTCCGCAACCCGTTCCGCATCGAGATCGACCCCGACACCGACGACGTCTGGGTCGCCGACTACTCACCGGACTCACGCGTCTCCGACCCGGATCGCGGTCCGGCCGGCACGGGCAAGTGGGTGGTGGTGGGCAAGCCCAGCAACTACGGCTGGCCCTTCTGCGCCACGGACGTCCTGCCGTACAACGACTACGACTTCGCCACCGAGATGTCCGGCCCGAAGTACGACTGCGCGCACCTGGTCAACGACTCCGCTCACAACACCGGGCTCACCCAACTGCCTCCGACCGAGCCGGCGGAGATCTGGTACGAGTTCGGCCCATCGGCCGAGTTCCCCGGCCTCGGCACCGGAGGCATCGGTCCGATGTCCGGCCCGGCGCTGCAGTTCGACCCGGCCGACCGCAAGGGCAAGCACCCGATCGGGTGGCCGAGGCACTACGACGACCTGCCGCTGCTCGCCGAGTGGACCCGTGACTGGATCAAGGGCATCCACCTCGACGGCGAGGGAGGCGTCTCCGAGATCGAGAGCGTCGTGCCCGGCATCGTCGTCGACAACCCGATGGACCTGGAGTTCGGTCCCGACGGGGCGCTCTACGTCCTGGAGTACGGCGACGGCTTCTTCGCGGAGAACCCCGACGCCCAGCTGAGCCGGATCGACTACATCGGTCCTCGAGGCAACCACACGCCCCAGCCCAAGATCAGCTCGGTCCCCGCCGGCGGACAGCCGCCGTTGACCGTCCAGTTCTCCAGCGACGGCACCGTCGACGCCGACGGCGACCAGCTGAGCTACTACTGGGACTTCGACGGCGACGGCCGGGTGGACAGCACCAAGAGGAACCCGACGTACACCTATCGGGCGAACGGGACCTACCGGGCGACGCTCACCGTCAAGGACCGCGGTGGCAAGCACCGGGGCAAGCAGGCCTCGGCGGATCTCGACATCCTCGTGGGCAACCAGCCCCCTGTCGTCAAGTTCGTCACGCCGGTCCGTGGCCAGGCCTTCCACTTCGGCGACACGGTCACGTACGAGGTCACGGTCACCGACGACACGCCCGTCGACTGCAGCAAGGTCGAGGTCAGCTTCGTCATCGGCCATGACAGCCACGGACACCCGATGACCACGGCCAACGGATGCACGGGCCAGTTGGTCACCTCGGTGCCGGGCGGGCATGACCCGGAGCTGGAGGAGCTCAACGGCGTGTTCATCGCGCAGTACACCGACAGCGGTCCAGGCGTCCCGCTGACCGGGCTCGCCTCGGTCGTGCTCCAGCCGACGGATTAGAGCGTGCCGGCTCGGGCCGGCAGCTCGATCACCAAGTCCGCGGCCCACTCGGTGGGGGCCGCGGACCCTGATCATCACAACAACCGAGAGGGGAACCACGCCAATGTGTTACGGGTTCGACGGAGGGGGCGCGCTGCGCGCGTCCCTTGAGAAGAGGGGGGCCAGCCGCCGGGGGCTGCTCCGCGGAGCGATGGCCGGGACCGCCGGCTTGGCGGTGGCGGGCGCAACGGGCATCGGCGCACCGGCTGCAGCCGCGACGGCAGCGGACAACGGGCGCCACGGGAGGGGCCGCCAGGTCCCGGAGGACCGGATCAGCATCCAGATGTGGACGCTGCGCTGGGCCTCGAGGACGGACTGGCCGCCGCCGGAGGGCACCACGCCATCCCCGTACATCGGCTGGGAGAAGGTGCTCGAGCGGCTCGCCCAGTACCGCTACCCGCGCATCGAGCGGGCCCTGGGCCTCTTCACCGATTCGGCGGCGACGGAGAAGGCGAAGCTCGACGAGGTCGGCATCTGGGCAAGCTCGAGCCACGACGGCATCAGCGCGGATTGGACCGCGTTCCAGAAGAAGCTCGACGACGCCAACACCTTCGAGCAGCGCTACATCAACGTGCCGTTCCTGAATGCCCCTACCGACTCGACCGACCCCGTGGGGTACTGGAAGTCCAACGCCGAGAAGATGAACATCGAGGCGAGCGCGGCGCGCAGGCGAGGCCTGTACTACGGCTACCACAACCACGCGCACGAGTTCACCACGGTGCTGCCCAACGGCAAGACGCCGTGGGACATCCTCAGCGCGGAGCTCGACCCGAGGCTCGTGCACTTCGAGATCGACCTCTACTGGGCCTTCCGCGCCGGCGTCGAGACCGGCGCCGCCGACCCGCACCAGTTCGCGATGGACGTGATCAACGATTCGCGGCACCGGGTGCGCCAGTACCACGTGAAGGACATGTCGAGCTACTCGGGCAGGGTCGCCCAGAAGATGTGCGACCTCGGCGTCGGCGTGATCGACTTCCCGCGGATCTTCGCCAACCACAAGGTCGAGGAGTACATCGTGGAGAACGACCAGCCCGACGCACCGAATGCCCCGCTGGCCACCGCGGCCGTCGGCAAGCTGTACCTCGAGCACACGTCGTACTGATCGCCGGTTCCTCTCCGAAGGGCCTCGCGTCGAAGGACGCGGGGCCCTTTCGGTGTCCTGGGGTCTGCCACCATGCCAGTCATGGGCACACCGCAGCGGCTCGTCGCCGGCATCGACTCCTCGACCCAGTCGTGCAAGGTCGTGATCCGCGACGCCGAGACCGGCACGCTGGTACGCCGCGGGCGAGCGAGACACCCGGAAGGCACCGAGGTCGACCCGGAGGCGTGGTGGGTCGCCCTCGAGCAGGCGATCACCGACGCGGGCGGCATCGACGATGTGGCGGCCGTCGCGGTCGGCGGGCAGCAGCACGGCATGGTCTGCCTCGACGAGGACGGCGCGGTGGTCCGTCCGGCACTGCTGTGGAACGACACCCGATCGGCATCAGCGGCGACAGAACTGATAGCCGAGCTCGGCGGGGGAGCGGCGGGCCGACAAGCCTGGGCGGACGCGGTCGGGTCGGTCCCGGTCGCCTCGTTCACCGTCACGAAGCTGCGCTGGCTGGCCGAGCACGAGCCCGACCACGCGGCGCGGACGGCGGCCGTCTGCCTGCCGCACGACTGGCTGACCTGGCGGCTCCGGGGCACCGGCGACATCGCCGACCTGGCGACGGACCGGGGCGACGCCAGCGGCACAGGCTACTTCTCCGCGGCCACCGGTGACTACCGGCTCGACCTCGTGGAGCGGGCCTTCGGGCGGGTGCCGGTGCTGCCCAGGGTTCTGGTCCCGAGCGGCCGGGCCGGCACGACGCCATCGGGCGCGGTGCTCGGCGCCGGCACCGGCGACAACGCCGCCAGCGCACTGGGCCTCGGTGCGGCAGAGGGCGACGTGGTCGTCTCCCTCGGTACGTCTGGCGTGGTGAGCGCCGTGACCGCCGTACCCTCCGCCGACCCCACCGGCATCGTCGCCGGCTTCGCCGACGCGACCGGCGCCTTTCTGCCGCTGGTGTGCACGCTCAACGGCGCACGCGTCCTCGACGCAGCGACCCGGCTGCTCGGTGTCGACCACGGCAGGCTCGCCGAGCTCGCGCTGTCGGCCCCGGCGGGCTCGGGCGGGCTGGTCCTCGTGCCCTATCTGGAGGGCGAGCGCACCCCCAACCTGCCCGACGCGACCGGCTCCCTGCACGGGCTGACGCTCGCCACGTCCACCCCTGCCCATCTGGCCCGAGCGACGGTGGAGGGCCTCCTGTGCGGTCTCGCCACATGTCTCGACGCACTGATCGCGGGCGGCCTCGAGCCGCGTCGGATCCTGATGGTGGGTGGCGCGGCCGCCTCGCCCGCCGTACGCCATATCGCGCCGACGATCCTCGGGCTGCCTGTCGAGGTCCCCGAGCCGGGCGAGTACGTCGCAGACGGCGCCTGCCGTCAGGCGGCCTGGGCGCTGAGCGGCGCGGACTCTCCACCCGCCTGGACCCTTGGCGAGAGCAGGACGTTCGCGGCCGACCCGACGCCAGAGGTGCGGGCGAGGTACGCCGAGGCGCGAGCCAGATTCCTGGACCGACTCGCCTGATGCCGGCCCCTCCCGGGGTTACGCGGAAGTACCACCGCTCCGCGCGCCGCATGCGACGCGCGAAGTCCTGCTACCACCGCGTAACCCCGGAGCGGTGGCTCGACAAAGCGGGCCGGGCGCGGTTGGGTATGGGGACGACCAACGACTCGGGAGGGACCCATGCGTCGCACCGTTCTCGCCGCCTCCGCGGCCACCGCGCTGACCGCCGGCCTGCTCGCGGGCGCTCCGGGCAGCACAGCAGCCGACGAGTCCTCGGCGCCGGTCAGCGCCCCGATAAGTGCCAAGGTGAAGCAGGCGACCGCGGTCGGGAAGGGCGGCGCGGTGACGAGCGTCGATCCCTCCGCCACCCGGATCGGGCTGCGGGTGCTCAAGAAGGGCGGCAACGCGGTCGACGCGGCGGTCGCGACCGCCGCGGCTCTCGGCCTCACCGAGCCCTACTCCGCCGGCGTCGGCGGAGGCGGCTACTTCGTCTACTACAACGCCAAGTCCGGCAAGGTGAGGACCATCGACGGCCGTGAGACCGCGCCGCTGGGCATGCCCACCGACGCGTTCATCGATCCCGCCACCGGCAACCCCTACAACTTCACCCCCGAGCTCGTGACCAGTGGCGTCTCCGTCGGCGTCCCCGGCACCCCGGCGACCTGGGAGAACGCGCTCGAGCGGTGGGGCACGACGACCCTCGCCGACGCGCTGGAGCCGTCGATCAAGCTGGCCAAGAAGGGCTTCCGGGTCGACGAGACCTTCCGCCAGCAGACCCTGGACAACAAGGTCCGGTTCGCGGCGTTCACGAGCACCAGCGAGCTGTACCTGCCCGGCGGCGACGCCCCCGCCGTCGGGTCGAAGCACAGGAACAAGGATCTCGCCGAGACCTACCAGCTGCTGGCCGACAAGGGCACCCGGAGGTTCTATCGCGGTCAGCTCGCGCGCGAGATCGTGAGCGCCGTCCGGGTGCCACCCCGGACGCCGACCACGACGCTCCCCATCCCGCCCGGCCACATGAAGACCTCCGATCTGCGCCGCTACCGCACCGCCAACCAGAAGCCCACGAAGTTCAGCTACCGCGGGTACGACGTCTACGGCATGGCGCCGTCGTCGAGTGGCGGCACGACGGTCGGTGAGGTGCTCAACATCCTCGAGCGCTACGACCTCGCCAAGATGACGCCGCAGGACGCCCTCCACCACTACCTCGAGGCCTCCGCCCTCGCCTACGCCGACCGCGCCAAGTACGTCGGCGACCCGGCGTACGTCAACGTGCCGACCAGGGCGCTCCTCGACGACAAGTACGCCGCCGAGCGGGCCTGCCAGCTCAACCCGGCGGTCGCGGCGACCAAGCCGGTGCCCGCGGGGAATCCCGCTGCCTATGACGGGTCATGTGCCACTGCCAAGCAGGGTAAGGGGCAGGACGCCTCCGACACCGAGAACGTCGAGACCACCAACCTCACCGTCGCCGACCAGTGGGGCAATGTCGTGGAGTACACGCTCACCATCGAGCAGACCGGCGGCTCCGGCATCGTGGTGCCGGGTCGCGGCTTCCTGCTCAACAACGAGCTGACCGACTTCTCGACCGTCTACGACCCCGCCGACCCCAACCGCATCCAGCCGGGCAAGCGGCCGCGCTCCTCGATGAGCCCGACGATCGTGCTGAAGAAGGGCAAGCCCTTCCTCGCGCTCGGCTCGCCGGGCGGGTCGACGATCATCACCACGGTGCTACAGATGATGGTCAACCGCATCGACCTCGGCATGTCTCTGCCGAGGGCCATCGCGGCGCCGCGCGCCACCAACCGCAACACGCCCAACACCACGGCCGAGCCCGAGTTCATCGCCCGCTACGACGCGCTGCTCAAGCCCTACGGCCACGTGCTCGTGCCCGCGGGCGACGCCTTCACGAGCGCCGCGGAGATCGGCGCGGCCACCGCGATCGAGTTCAAGAAGAACGGCAAGATGGTCGCCGTCGCCGAGCCCACCCGCCGTGGCGGCGGATCGGCCCTGGCGATCGAGAAGAAGCCGAAGAACTAGGTCTCGACACCGCTCGCTGCGCTCGCGGGCTCGACCAGCGGAGTATCGGTGGTCGAGCCCGTGTCGGGGCCTAACGCGCCGCCGGTACGTCGAAGCCGAGGGGGTTGGCACGCACCAGGCTGATTGCGTGGTGGACCGCGCCGATGCTGACGACATCGGCCGAGAGCGTGGAGGACACCACCTGGGGGAGCGGCTGGTGTGTGTGCGCAGCCAGCCGCTCGGTCACGTCGTCGGTGAAGCCGGCGAACGCGTCGGCCATGGCACCTGCCACGATCACCCGCTCGAGGTCGAGAAAGGTCGCGATGACGGCGCACACTCTGGCCAGCCGGTCGACCAGCGCATCGACGATCCGGGTTGCCACATCCTCGCCGAGGTCGGCGGCGGCGAACATCGCCGTCACCCCCTTTCTGGCGTCGAGCATCGGGCTGTCGGGCTCGATCTCCCCCGTCTGCGCGGCCTCGTCGATCAACTGGCGGGCGATGCCCCCGAGCCCGAGCGAGGTGTGCACGCCGTCCACCAGGCCGAGCATCCGCAGCTCGCCGGCTCCTCCGGACCGACCACGCAGCAACCGGCCGTCGACCACGACCCCGGCACCGAAGCGCTCGCCGGCGAGCAGGGTGGCGAACGATGCGCACCCGACGCCGGCGCCGACCGAGCGTTCCGCGACCGCGGCCAGGTTGGCGTCGTTCTCGACCGCGACCGCACGAGATCCGTGCGCGACGAGCGCCCGGAGATCCGGGTTCATGCTGGCCCAGTAGCCGCTGCTGCCCTCATCGGGTGACACACCTGCTTCGTCCACCGGCGCCGGCACCCCGACGACGGCGGCCAGGATGCTCTCGGCCGACACATCTGCCGCTCGCATGGCCCGGGCGACGGCGGTTCGCACTCCGCGTCGGCGGGTCGCTCGGTCCGTCGAGTTGCGCGGCAGCGAGACCGAGGCCCGGCCGAGGGTTGTGCCGCCGAGGTCCGCGATGGTGGCGGTGACCCGGTTCTGGCCGGCGTCGACTCCGAGGACCGTGCCCGCGGAGGCGTCGAAGGCATAGCGCCGCGCCGGCCGGCCCAGACGATAGTCACCGGCCGACCGGGCGTCCCGTAGCTCGACCACCCAACCCAGCCGGACCAGGTAGTCGCAGAGCCCCAGTGCGGTCGACCGCGACAGCCCGGTTGCCGAGATGACGTCGCTGGCGGTGAACGGCCGGCCGTCCCACACGGTGTCGAGGACGGCGTGGGCGTTGGCCCGCCTGACCTGGCTCGGTGAGGTGGTGCCACTGCCCTCTTGCACCCCTTGACAATATCCCAACCCTCGATATTGTTCGACGCACTAGATCTTCTACTCGAATCAACTACAGGGTCATCTGGCGGCTCGCCTCCGACGCCGTCCGCCCATCCGCACCAATCGGCTCAGATCGACTGTCAGGAGCGCAACCATGGCCAACGTCGTTTTCAGCAAGGCGACGCTGAAGTACCCCACCCTCGACCGCCCGACCATCAACAAGCTCGACCTGGAGGTGAACGACGGGGAGTTCGTCTGCGTCGTCGGACCGTCCGGGTGTGGCAAGAGCACGACCATCCGGATGCTCGCCGGGCTGGAGTACATCACCGGGGGCCGGGTCTATATCGGCGGCAAGGACGTCTCCGCCGTCGCCCCGCGCGACCGCGACATCGCGATGGTCTTCCAGAACTACGCGCTCTACCCGCACATGACGGTTGCGGACAACATCGGCTTCCATCTCATGCTGCAGAAGACGCCCAAGGACGAGATGAACAAGCGGATCCGCGAGGCCGCATCGATGCTCGACCTCGAGCAGTTCCTCGACCGCAAGCCGGCCAACCTCTCCGGTGGACAGCGGCAGCGCGTCGCGATGGGCCGGGCGATCGTGCGCCACCCGCAGGTGTTCCTGATGGACGAGCCGCTGTCCAACCTGGACGCCAAGCTGCGGGTGCAGACCCGCACGCAGATCGCGAAGATCCAGCGCAAGCTGGGGGTCACCACGATGTACGTCACCCACGACCAGGTCGAGGCGATGACCATGGCCGACCGGATCGCGGTCCTCAAGGACGGTTTCCTTCAGCAGTACGCATCACCCCCCGAGATGTACGCCAGGCCCGCCAACGTCTTCGTCGCCGGCTTCATCGGCTCCCCGTCGATGAACCTGTTGGAGGAGGACGTCACCAGCGACGGGAAGATCGCCTATGGCAACTTCGGCATCGAGCTCGGCCCGGCTCAGAAGGCGGCCCTGACGTCCAACAAGGTCGTGGTCGGCAGCCGCCCGGAGGGCTTCCGGATCCTCGACCATGACCAGCCCGGGGTGCACGCCAAGGTGGATGCGGTCGAGGACCTGGGCAACGACGTGTACATCTACCTCACCACGGAGGGCGCCGATCCGCACTCGATCACCGTGCGCCGACCGGCCGGGTCGGTGCACCACGTCGGCGAGGGTCTGACGCTGCGGCCGTCGCGATCGGCGATGCACGTCTTCGACCAGGCCACCGGATTGCGGCTGCCGGACTACGACGGCACCGGTGATGCCCTGCCCGGTGGGGAGCTCTGAGGTGGCGGCCGCATTCGGCCGCCGGGCCTTCCTGCGCGGCGCGGGCGCCATGGCCCTGGCTACGGCCGGCGGTGCCTCCCTGTCGGCGTGCGGCGGTAGCGGCGGACCGGTGCCGATCCGGTTCTCCGCGACCAAGCGCGAGACCGTCAAGTACTGGAACGATGTCGTCGCCGAGTACAACGCGAGTCAGAAGGACTACAGCATCCGGCGGGAGCTCAGCACCAACCTGGTGGCGGACTTCGTGCGCGACACGCCGGTGCCTATCGGGTTCGCCGGCTTCGACATCAAGTTCGGCGGCTTCGTCAAGACCGGCGTGCTCGCCGACCAGAGCAAGAACCCCGCGCTGGACATGCTGCGCCCCGACGCGATCGAGTTCTCTCAGCAGTTCGGCATCTACGAGGACCACATCAGCTCGCTGCCCTACTCCATCGCCGGCCAGGGCGTGATCTTCAACCGTGAGCTCTTCGACCAGGTCGGGGCCGAGGTGCCCACGACCTGGACGCAGTTCGTCGAAGTGTGCGAGTTGTTCAAGTCCAAACAGATCACGCCGTTGATGGGCACCTTCGTCGACCAGTGGACGATGGAGTTCGCCCTGTTCAACCACGCCGCCGGCGGTGGACTCGACGTCCCGGCGTTCTTCGAGAGGCTCAACGCGCTCGGCACCGACACCGGGCCCGACGCAGAGGTGTCCTTCAGCAAGGACTTCCGGGAGCCGCTGCTACGCGCCGCAGAGCTGTTGCCCTACTTCAACAAGGACGCCAAGAACATCGCCTACGATCAGGGCAACCGAAACATGGCTGACGGCCAGGCGGCGATGCTGATCCAGGGACCCTGGGCCTACGAGGGGATCCGCACGGCGAATCCCGACTTCCAGGGCGGGATGTTCCCGTTGCCGATGACCGACGACCCCGATCGCCTCTTCTGCATCTCGAACCTCGACCTGACAGCGTTCACCCCGGCCTCGGCCACCGGAGCCGCGCGTGAAGGCGGGCTCGCGTTCCTGGAGTACCTGATGCAGCCCGAGGTGATGCACAAGTACAACACCGACACGCTGGCCTTCTCCACGGACAAGGAAGCGCCCCGCCAGGAGAGCCCACTGGTCTCCGACCTCAACGACTACATCCTCGGCGGCAAGTACGTGCAGGGGGCGAGCCTCTACATCCCGTTCGCGATCCCGAAGCTGGCCTATATCCAGGAGTACTTCTACGGCGCAGACGTGGATGTGTTCACGGCCAAGCTCGACAGGGATTGGCAGCGGCTGGCCATCCGGCTGGCCGCCTGAGCCGACAACAGGAAGGAGCCACACCATGTCCAGCTCACAAGTCCCATTGTCGGCCCTCGCAACGGAGGCACTCGACGAGGCCGTCCCGGACGAAGTCGACCCCGGCCTGCCACGCAAGAAGCCGTCGCTCACGCACTACCTGATGGTGGTGCCCGCCCTGCTGGGCTTCTTCGTCTTCATCATCGTGCCCACGATCCAGGGCGTGTTCTACAGCTTCACCAACTACGCGGGCTACGGCGAGTGGCACTTCATCGGGTTTGCCAACTTCGCCGCGATGTTCCAGGACCCCAACGTCGGGCAGGCCTACAAGTTCACCATCCTCTACGCCGCCGTGACCACGGTGCTGCTCAACGTGGTGGCGCTGTACCTGGCAGTCCTGCTCAACGGGAAGGCCCGGTGGCCGAACCTGTGGAAGGGCGTCTACTTCATCCCGATGGTGCTCTCCGGCCTGGTGGTCGCCTACTGCTTCCAGACACTGTTGAACGTGTCGCTCCCCAAGATCGTCAGTTGGGGCGTCCTCGGCGAGGGGATCCTGACCAACCCCGGCTGGGCCTGGATCGGCGTCGTGGTCGTCACCATCTGGGCCACCTTCCCCGGCACCGTGATCATCTACCTGGCCGGGCTGTCCTCCATCGGCGCAGACGTCTACGAAGCCGGTGAGCTCGACGGCGCCAAGCCATTCACCCAGTTCCGGTATCTCACCCTGCCTCTGCTGGCGCCGTTCGTCGTCATCAACACGGTCCTGGGCCTCAAGGGCCTGCTGAACGCCTACGACATCATCTGGGGACTCACCGGCGGCGGTCCGGGCAACGCGACGACGTCGATCGCGATGTCGATCACCGGCACCGTCACCAACAGTGACGTCGCCTACGGCACCGCCCAGGCGATGGTGTTCTTCGTCGTCACGATCCTGCTGTCGCTGCTGCAGCTCGGCGTCGTCAAGCTGATGGGAAGGAAGTCATGACCACGATCACCGAGCGGCCCGACCAGGTCGACGACACCGAGGCCGGTCCTCCGGTCAAGCCACCGCGGCCCTACAACCTCACCACGACGACGGTGCTCGCCGTCGGCTCGCTGGTCATCTTGGTGCCGCTCTACTTCATCCTCGCGATGTCACTGAAGACGGGGGCCAACAGCGACGCCGGCGCCGGGTTCGCATTCCCCTCCGATGCGGCTTGGGGCAACTTCTCGAAGGCATGGGAGATGGTCAACGCGCCCACGGCCTTCACCTGGAGCGTGGTCATCAGCGCCATCGCCGTGGCCGGCAACATCCTCATCCCGGCGATGTTCGCCTGGGCGGTGGTGCGCAACTGGGAGCACAGGTTCTTCCGGTTCAGCTTCATGGGCCTGCTCGCCGGGATGTTCATCCCGTTCGTGGTGCTGGTGCTGCCGCAGATCAAGCTGATGGCCAAACTGGGGCTGGACAACCCGTTCGGCGTCGCGATCCTGCACATCATGTTCGGGCTGGCCTTCAACTCGCTGATGTTCTCCGCCTACATCCGCAACCTGCCGGTCGAGCTCGAGGAGAGCGCCGCCATCGACGGGGCCACCCCGTTCCAGATCTTCCGCAAGGTCGTCTTCCCGCTGCTGATGCCGATGGCGGCGACGGTCGGCATCTTCGCGTTCCTCGGATCGTGGAACGACTACATGATGCCGTCGCTGATCATCGCCGACGTCACCCAGCAGACGCTGCCGGTGGTCCAGGCGTCATATCGCGATGCGCTTCAGACGGACCTCAACGTGGCCTTCGCGTCGTACGCCCTGGCCATGATCCCGGCCATCATCGGCTACCTGATCGGTCAGCGCTGGATCATCGCCGGCGTGATGCGCGGCGCCATCAAGTAGGCCACCGCTGGGTGGGGGCGTCGCGGACGCCCCCACCCTGCTCTTTCACCGACAGCGACACGGGTCGCTCGCGTCGGACCTGACGTCCTCTCCAGAACCGGGAGTCTCCTCGCCCATGACCAGCACCGGCACCGGCATCAGCGCCACTCACGACGATCGCCGCACCTCCGATCCGGACTGGTGGCGCCAGGCCGTCGTCTACCAGATCTACCCGCGGAGCTTCGCGGACAGCGATGGCGACGGGATCGGCAACCTGCAGGGCATCACGTCGCGGGTCGGCTACCTGCAGCAGCTGGGCGCGGATGCGGTCTGGCTCAGCCCCTTCTACCCGTCGGAGCTGGCGGACGGGGGGTACGACGTCGCGGACTACCGGGACGTCGACCCCCGGCTCGGGACCCTGGACGACTTCGACGAGATGGTGGCGGCGCTGGACGAGGCCGGCATCAAGGTGATCGTCGACATCGTCCCCAACCACACCTCGGACCAGCACGCGTGGTTCCAGGAGGCCCTCGCCTCCCCGCCGGGCTCGCCGGCCCGGCAGCGCTACATCTTCCGCGACGGTCTCGGTCCGGACGGCTCGCAGCCGCCATCGGACTGGATGTCGGTCTTCGGCGGGCCCGCCTGGGAGCGCACGCCGGACGGGCAGTGGTACCACCACATCTTCGCGCCCGAGCAGCCTGACCTCAACTGGGACCACCCGGACGTGCGGGAGGACTTCCTCAAGACCCTGAGGTTCTGGTCGGACCGTGGTGTCAGCGGCTTCCGGGTGGACGTCGCCCACGCCCTCACGAAGGACCTCCCGGAGGAGCTGCCGCCCGCTGCGTCCCTTCCCCCTCAGCTGGAAGGGTTCGGCAGTCACCCCTGGTGGGACCGTGACGAGGTGCACGAGATCTACGCCGAGTGGCGCAAGGTCTTCGACGAGTACGACCCGCCGCGAACCGCGGTCGCGGAGGCCTGGGTGCACCCGAGCCGCATCCACCGCTACGCCAGCCCCGAGGGACTGGGCCAGGCGTTCAACTTCGACCTGATGATGGCGCCGTGGGATCCAGGGGCGTTCCGCAGGCTCATCGCCGACAACCTTGCACTGGCGCGCACCTCCGGGGCTACGTCGACCTGGGTCCTCTCCAACCACGACATCGTGCGGCACGCGAGCCGCTATGGGCTGCCGTCGCCTGGTCCCGACGACGCCGAGGTCGGGACCAGCCGGGTGGCCAGGGACTGGCTGCTCTCCGACGGCAAGGAGCCGGAGCTGGACCAGGACCTCGGTCTTCGGCGGGCGCGGGCGGCGACGCTGCTGATGCTTGCACTGCCGGGGTCGGCGTACCTCTACCAGGGCGAGGAGCTCGGCCTCCACGAGGTCGCGGACCTGCCTGAGGAGGTGCTGCAGGACCCGGCCTTCCTCCGCACCCAGGGTGCCGAGAAGGGTCGCGACGGATGCCGGGTGCCGCTCCCGTGGACGCGCTCCGGCCCGTCGTACGGGTTCGGAGCCGGCGGTGCGCACCTGCCCCAGCCCGAGTGGTTCGCCGACGTATCGGTCGAAGAGGAGGAGGCCGACCCGGACTCGACGCTCTCCTTCTACCGCGACGCACTCGAGGCCCGGCGCCGCCTTCAGTCGTCGGAGGAGCTGGAGTGGGTCGACGCCGGAGCCGACGTGCTCCACTTCGTGCGCCCCGGAGGCTGGCACTGCGTGACCAACTTCGGACCCGATCCCGTGCCGCTCCCCGACGGTGAGGTGGTGGTGGCGAGTGTGGCTCCGGTGGACGGCCTCCTGGCCGGTGACGCCACCGCCTGGGTGTCCGCCCGCGGCTGAGACCGGTATGGACACCTCCAACTACATACGATTCGACCTCGTCGACTCGGCAGCGGTCACAGGATCGGGCCTGCTGGCCGAGCTCCATGGCGAGCAGCTGCGCGTCGACGTGATCCGGCCCGACCTGATCCGGCTCAAGATCAGCAGGGGCGGGCGGTTCGACGAGTCGCCGACGGTTGCCGTCTGCGCCGACACCACCCGCGCCGCCCCGTTCTCCGTCGACATCGACTCCGACGGAGCACGCCTCGAGACGACGGAGCTCGTGGTGTCCTTGGCGTACGACCCGTTCCGGCTCGACATCCGTCGCACCGACGGGTCCGTCGTACTCCAGACCGCGCTCGACCCGGCGGGTCGCCCGGCCACGTATGCGACCCTCAACGACGCCTTCACGTTCTCCCGGGTCTGCCGGTCCGACGACGCCTTCTTCGGCTTGGGGCAGAAGACTGGCGCCCACAACCGGCGAGGCCGTGACTTCACGCTCTGGAACACAGACGTCCTGAACCCCACCGCGGCCGGCGAGTTCACCGCGGGCCGGGACGGGAGCGATCCACGCTCCGACCGGACCAGCGTGGAGTTCGACCCCTACTACATCTCGATCCCACTGCTCTACCACCGCGACAACGCGACCGGACGCGTCGCCGCATCCTTCGTCGACAACGGCTATCGCGGGCACTACGACCTGACGGCCGGCCGGCTCTACTCGGTGCACTTCTCGGGCGGTCAGTACACCGAGTACGTCTTCGCGGGCCCGGACATCCCCCGGATCGTCGAGGCATACACCTGGCTGACTGGCAGGACGGCGCTGCCGCCGCTCTGGTCGCTCGGCTACCACCAGTGCCGCTGGCACTCGTACGTGCAGGGGGACGTCGAGCTGCTGGCGCAGCGTCACAGGGAGCTCGAGGTCCCGTGCGACGCCCTGTGGCTCGACATCGAGCACATGGACGGCTACCGGGTGTTCACCTGGGACCCGGAGCGCTTCCCCGACGTCGAGGGCATGATCGACCGGCTCGGCAAGGACGGCTTCGGCGTCGTCACCATCGTCGATCCGGGCGTGAAGTTCGAGCCCGGCAACCCGGTGTTCGACGAGGCCCGGGAGCGCGACGTCCTCTGCCGTACCGAGGGGGGCGACCACTACG
Organism: uncultured Actinomycetota bacterium; assembly: GCA_963767345.1. Taxonomy (GTDB): domain Bacteria; phylum Actinomycetota; class Actinomycetes; order Propionibacteriales; family Nocardioidaceae; genus Nocardioides. Next base: position 319,671 of record CAVYDO010000003.1, on the reverse strand, counting down.
TCGGCCAGGTGTGGCCGGGCAACACGGCGTTCCCGGACTTCGTCACCGAGGAGGCCCGGACCTGGTGGGGGGAGCTGAACGCCCGCCACGTCGAGTCCGGTCTCGTCGGCGTCTGGAACGACATGAACGAGCCCGCAACGGGGCGGATCTCGCCGGTCGGCATGCGGTTCGGCCGCGGGCAGCACGCGCACGAGCGCTTCCACAACCAGTACGCGACGCTCATGGCGATGGCCACCACGGATGGCCTGCGCACGGCGATGCCCGGTCGCCGTACGTTCGTGCTGAGCCGCGCCGGCTCCGCGGGGATCCAGCGCTATGCGGCCAACTGGCTGGGCGACAACCTCGCACGCTGGGACCACCTCGCCATGAGCATCCCGATGTCGGCCGGACTCGGCCTCTCGGGGCAGAGCTTCGTCGGCGCGGACGTCGGCGGGTTCATGGGCGACACCACGCCCGAGCTGCTGGTCCGCTGGATGCAGTACGGCGCGTTGACGCCCTTCTTCCGCAACCATTCCACTCTCGGGAGCGCCGACCAGTACGCGTGGTCGTTCGGCGAGGTGACGCTGCAGTACGTCCGCGACGCCATCCAATTGCGCTACCGCCTGCTGCCCTACATCTACTCCGCGTTCGTGGAGGCGTCGGAGACCGGTGCCCCGGTGCTGCGTCCGCTGGTCTTCGACCACCAGGACGACCCGCTGACCGTCGGCATCGACGACGAGTACCTCCTCGGCCGGCACCTGCTCGTCGCCCCCGTGCTGGCGCCCGGGGTCACCGCACGCAACGTCTATCTCCCCCGAGGAGCCTGGTACGACTGGTCCTCCGACGAGCTGTGTGACGGCGGACGTCACCTGATCGCCGACACGCCGATGGGCCGCATCCCGCTGTACGCCCGCGCGGGTGCCGTGCTCCCGATGTGGGCCGAGGCGCCGCCGTCGACCAGCGGCCACACGCCGGCCAGCACCGAGCTGCACCTGTTCGCGCCGGTCGACGACGGCACGACGGAGTCCTTCCTGCAGGAGGACGACGGCCTGACCTACGACGCCCTCGGGGAGGGCCGGGTGCGTACCGGCTTCGAGGTCATCCGCGCGGGTGACGAGGTGTCGGTGAGGGCGACGGCCGCGGGCAGTGGATACCCGGAGTTCGCGCGCGAGCGCTTCGAGCTCGTCATCCACGGCTCGGAGCCGTCGACGGTCGAGGTCGACGGCCTCGACCAACCTGTCGTGGATCACCGGGTCACGATCGACGACTCGGGCCAGGACTTCGTGGTCCGCTTCCGCTGTTGATCACCCGAACCACCACGACGAGGCGGGCGCTCGAGTCGACCACGGCCCTGTCCTGGGGCCTGCAGATGGCGTTCTTCAGCCCGGCGCTGGCACAGATCCTGACCGCGCTCTACGACGCGAGCACGAACGAGGTCGGCTGGAGTCTGGCTCTCTACAACGCCAGCGCGTTCATCGCGTCCCTGGTGATCCCGGCACGCGCCGATCGCGCCGGTCAGTACCTGCGCCCGATGCTCCTCACGGGCGCGCTGACGGTCTCCCTGGCTCTTGCGCTGGCCTTCGCCGGATCGCTGCCCCTCGCGGTCGCGGCACTGATCGTCCTCGGTGGGCCGGCCAGCGTCGGGAGCACGCTGCTCTTCTCCCACCTGCGTCACGCAGGAGCGAGCCCGGCGCGGATCCTCAACACGCGGGCGATCGTCTCCGGCGCGTGGGTCGCGGGACCCCCGCTTGCGACGCTCGTCATCGGCCTCTTCGGTGACCGGGCGATCCTGCTCGTCGTCGCCGCCATGGCCGCGTTCGGCGTCGCCACGGCGGCCCGGCTCGACGCGGGAGCCGAGACCGGGCAGCCTGATCGCGGCAGCAACTGGGCAGACGAGCAGCGGCCCCTGCTGTCCCGGCGTCGCATCGGCAGCGTGCTGGTGGCGTTCGTGCTGCTCCAGGCGGGCAATGCCACCGCCACCTCGATCCTGATCGTCTACACCACCCAGACCATCGGCCTCGAGGTCGGGTGGGCGGGCGTGGCCCTCGGTGTTGCCGCCGGACTGGAGATCCCGGCGCTGGTGATCATCGGACGGTTGGACGGGCGATTCTCCGACCTTGCCCTGATCACCTCGGGCTGCGTCGCCGGCGTCGCCTACTACACAGCGCTAGCCGCGGTGGACTCCGGTGCGATGCTCCTCGGCATCCAGATCCTCAACGCGTGGTCGTTCGCGGCGATCGCGGGCACCGGCCTCACGCTCTTCCAGCGCATCGTCGAGCGCCCGGGGCTGGCAACCGGCCTCCACATGAACACCTACCGCGTCGGCGCGATCCTGTCCGGCGCGATCATCGCCATCGGGTCGAGCACCGAGGTGGGCCAGCGCGGCATCTTCGTCCTGTGCGCCGGCGTGACCCTCGTCGGCATGGCTGCCGTCGCGGTCGCTCGCATCCCGCCCGCCGAGGTGGTCTGAGCTAACCGGGAGCTAACCGCCGAGTTGGGTGAGGTCGCACGCTGGGAGAGGATGCACGGCATGTCCCGCGGTGTTCTCGTGCGTGTCCTCCTCGTCATCGGCCTGTTGGCGGGGTGCGCGGCGCTGGCGCTCGACAAGGAGCCGCGGCTGGGCCTCGACCTCCGGGGTGGCACCCAGATCACCCTGCAGGCCGAGTCGACCGACCGGGTCGAGGCCGACGCCGAGGCGACCGACCGTGCCATCGAGGTCCTCCGTGGCCGTGTCGACGCCCTCGGCGTCTCCGAGCCCACGCTCACCCGCTCCGGCGAGAACCGGATCATCGTCGAGCTGCCCGACGTACAGGACCCGCGCCAGGCCGTCGAGACCATCGGCAAGACCGCCCAGCTCACCGTGCACCCGGTCATCGCGCAGGCGACCGGCGCCGACGCCGAGCCGAGCAGGAAGCGCAACCAGATCGTTCCCGACGAGGGCGGCGGATATATCGAGATCGGCCCGACGGCTCTGGAGGGTGAGGACATCACCGGCGCCCAGTCGGCCCAGATCGAGCAGGGCCTCGAGTGGGTCGTCAACGTCGACTTCAGCGCCAAGGGCTCCGATGCATTCGGCGAGCTCTCCAAGGCCGCCGCCTGCGCCCAGGGGGACGCGAAGCGGATCGCGATCGTGCTCGACGGCGAGAGCATCTCCTCGCCCGAGGTGCAGGTCCCGTGCGGCTCCTCCATCCGGGACACCACCCAGATCTCCGGCGGCTTCACCCAGGCCGAGACCAAGGACCTCGCCATCCTCATCGAGGGCGGCGCGCTGCCGGTGCCGGTCGAAGTCATCGAGCAGCGGACCGTCGGCCCCACTCTCGGCAAGGCCGCGATCGAGGCGTCGTGGCAGGCCGGTGTCATCGGCCTGGTCCTCACGCTGCTGTTCATCACCCTCGTCTACCGGTTCGTCGGCTTCCTCGCCACGATCGCCCTGGCGTCGTACGCGGTGCTCTCCTACGCGATGCTGGTCGGCCTCGGCTCGACGCTGACCCTGCCCGGCCTCGCCGGCTTCGTGCTCGCCATCGGCCTGGCGATCGACGCGAACGTGCTGGTCTTCGAGCGAGCACGGGAGGAGTACGCCGCCGAGCCGGGCGGCGGGCTCAAGCGTGCACTGACGATCGGCTTCAACAAGGCGTGGACCGCGATCATCGACTCCAATGTCACCACGCTGCTCGCAGCGGCGCTGCTCTTCTTCCTCGGCTCCGGGCCGATCAAGGGCTTCGGCGTGACGCTCTCGATCGGTGTGATCGCCTCGATGATCTCGGCGCTGATCATCGCCCGGGTGCTGACCGAGGTCGCCGTGTCGAGCCGCTGGGTCGCCGGACGGCCGAGGATGACCGGCATCGCCAACACCGGGTCGGTGCGCAAGTGGCTCGAGAGGAGCACACCCGACCTGATGTCGCGACGTACCCTCTGGCTCGGCATCTCCGGCGTGCTGCTCGTCGTGGCGCTCGCGGGCATCTTCGTCAAGGGCCTCAACCTCGGCGTCGAGTTCACCGGAGGCCGGGTGCTCGAGTACTCGACGGCCAGGACCATCTCCGCCGACGACGCGCGCGAGGTCGTCGCCGACGCCGGCTTCCCCGAGGCAACCGTGCAGGAGGCCGACGACGACAAGATCTCGGTCCGCGTCGGCCAGATCAGCGACGACGAGGCCGTCGAGATCGAGGAGGCCATCGGCGACGCGGCCGGCGGCGCCACCAAGGAGCGCGACGAGAAGATCGGCGCCTCCCTCGGCGACGAGCTGCGCAACAAGGCGCTGATCGCCTTCGGGGTCGCCTTCCTCGCCCAGCTCCTCTACCTCGCGGTCCGCTTCAAGTGGACCTTCGGTACGGCGGCGGTGCTCGCGATGTTCCACGACGTCGTGATCGTGGTCGGTCTCTTCGCCTGGCTCGACAAGCCGATCGACGGTGTCTTCCTGGCCGCGGCCATGTCGATCATCGGCCTTTCGGTCAACGACACGGTCGTGGTCTTCGACCGCGTCCGCGAGCGCTGGTTCGGCAGCTCCGGCCAACCCTTCAACGAGGTCGCCAACCGGGCCGCCGTGGAGACGATCCCGCGGACGGTCAACACCGGCCTCGGCGCGATGTTCATCCTCGCCGCCCTGGCCGTGCTCGGCGGCGACTCGCTCCGCGACTTCGCCATCGCCCTGCTGGTAGGTCTGATCATCGGCACCTACTCCTCGGTCTTCACCGCCACCCCGCTGCTCACCTACTTCCAGCAGAAGTGGCCGTTGTCGCGTGCCCCCAAGGTGAAGATGGTCCGCGACACCGGAGCGGCCGACAACCACGGCGCGGTCATCTGAACGCGAGTCGGCGCGACTTTGCCCGTGTGAGAGGGGTCATCCCGCCGTAAGCAAGGCGCCCAGGAGGCGCCTGAGCTGGGCGTGTCCTCGGGGACCAAGAATGTGGTCGATCCGTTCCTCGATGCCCTGGATCGTCGCGATGCCCGCAGCGATGCACTCGCGCCCCCGCGGCGTGAGCACGATCAGCTTTGCCCGGCGGTCGGTCGGATCCGGCCGTCGCTCGACGTACCCCAGAGCCTCCAGCTCGTCGACCAGCTCCCCCATCGCCTGCGGTGTCATATTCGCCCCCCGAGCCAACTCGGTGAGGCGGCTGCCCCCCGGCCTGATCTGGGAGAACACCGCCGAGTGCGACGGCTTCTGCGGGAACCCCGCACCCACCACTCCGTCGACGATCCGGAACCCGAGCAGGCTGTAGGCGTGGCCGAGCATCGCGATCGTGTTGTCGGCCTGCGCCGGAGGGTCTTGCGCCATCCCGCATCCTTCAGGTATACCTGATTATCAGGTATACCTTAGTATATCTGCCACCACCGTGGAGAGAGGCGCCACGCATGGAGACACAAGCAGCCCGTTCCGCCGCTCCGGCACGCACCGAAGAGATGGCCGTGATCCACCGAATCTTCCGGCGCGGCTTCCCGATGATGGCCGAGCTCGTTCGACGGACCCCGACGGGCGCGGCCGCGCGCTCCGAGCCGATCGCGGCACATCTGGACTTCCTGCTCAACGGGCTCCACAACCACCACAGCGGCGAGGACGAGAACATCTGGCCACGGCTGCTCGAACGTGCTGCACTCCAGGCGGAGCTGATCACCCGGATGGAGAACCAGCACGAGGTGGTCGCGGAGCGCTCGGAGCGGGTGCGCAGCCGGTTGGAGACCTGGCGGCGGACCCCTGTCGACGGCGAGGCATTGGCGACGGAGTTGGACCAGTTCACCGCCGCCCTCGTCGTGCACCTCGACGAGGAGGAGGCCCAAGTCGTGCCATTGATGAGGGCACATATCACCGCGGATGAGTGGACGCGGTTCGGTCAGGAGGCGTTCGAGAAGTTCTCGAACCACGAGAAGCTCATTGCCACCGGCACCCTGGAGGAGGTCGCCACCCCTGAGGAGGCCAAATGGTTCCTCGGCGACCTCCCTCTCCCGATCAAGCTGATGTGGCGACTCGCCGGCCGGCGCAAGTACGCCCGCTACATGCGGCGAGTCGAGGGCACGGGCACCGGGTTGGCGACGACGTTCGCCCGGGCCGCCGCCGTCGTGACGTGGATCTACGCCGCCGGCTTCGGGATCCCCGCCATCCCGGTCGCTGTGTACCTTCGCCAGCGGGGCGCGCTCCCGACGTTCTTCGACCTCTTCGAGATGTACGGGGGCCCGTGGTCGTCACGGTTCGACCAGGACGAGTTCGTACTGCTGCTCATCGCCTTCTTCATGGTGGTCATGGTCGCGGCGTGGTTGGCCCGGCTCGTGCGAAACGGCTCGAAGACCGGCGCCGTGCTCAGCCTGCTGCTTCTCCCTATCGAGGCCGTGTTCTGGTTCGGGTTCGCTCTGCCCTTCCCGTGGCTGCTGGGCTTCGCCCGGGCCGCGCTGACGGCGGGAGGCTGGAGGTCGTTCAGCGCACCGCATGATGAGGTCGCCGGCGAGCGCTGATGAGGATGCCTGACTGTCGGCGCCGCGGTCTAGAGTGCGGCGGGTGCCCGACCCGTCACCCGTCCGCGAGGTGCTCATCGCTGCGGTCGAGGCGCTGGGCGGTCAGGAGCGTCCGGGCCAGGTCGAGATGGCCGACGCGGTCGCCAGGGCGATGCACGACCACGAGCACCTGCTCGTCCAGGCCGGCACCGGCACCGGCAAGTCGCTCGGCTATCTGGTGCCTGCCCTTCTTCATGACGACCGGGTCGTGGTCGCCACCGCCACGCTGGCGCTGCAGCACCAGCTGGTCGAGCGCGATCTCCCGAGGCTGGTCGAGGCGGTGGGCTCGATGCCCGGCGTCGACGCGACGTACGCCGTCCTCAAGGGCCGCTCCAACTACGCGTGCCTGCATCGGGTCCGGGCCGGCGTGCCCGACGACCAGGGCGTCCTGGTCGACGTGCCCGCCGGCTCGATGGGCGCGGAGGTCCTCAAGCTGCGCGAGTGGGCCGAGGCCGAGGCGGAAGACCATGGCTCGGGGGAGAAGGACAACGCACCCCGGCACACCGACCGGGTGTGGCGACAGGTGTCGGTCAACCACCGCGAGTGTCTGGGCAACAGATGCCCCTTCGTCGAGGAGTGCTTCGCCGAGCGCGCGCGAGAGAAGGCACACCGATCCCACCTGATCGTCACAAACCACTCCCTGCTCGCGATCGACGCGATCGAGGACGTGCCGATGATCCCGGAGTACGACGTGGTGGTGGTCGACGAGGCTCACGAGGTGGTCAGCCGGATCACCCAGGCGGCGACCGACGAGCTCGGCGTCGCCGACGTCGAGCGCGCGGCGCAGCGGTCGATCCGCCATGTCGAGGATGACGAGGCCGAGCGGCTGGGGGAGGCGGCCGATGCGCTGGCCGATGCGGTCTCGGCGGCCCGACCGGGTCGCTTCGACACCATCCCCGAGCAGCTGGCCACGTCGCTGGCGCAGGTTCGAGATGCCGCCCGCGCGCTCGTCTCGGCGTACCCCAAGGACTCCGACGGGGGTGATGTCGACGCGGGTCGCAAGCAGGCTCGTGGGCTGGTGCAGGAGGTCTTCGTCAACGCCGAGCGGATGGCGGCCGACTCCGACGACGATGTGCTCTGGCTGAGCGAGGCGACCGAGCGGATCCCCGCCCGGCTGCATGTCGCGCCGCTGCAGGTGTCGGGGCCGATGCGCGACAAGCTGCTGCGCGACAAGACGGTCGTCTTCACCTCGGCGACCCTCAGGCTCGGCGGTGACTTCGGCGCCGTCGCGTCGTCGCTGGGGCTCAAGCCGTCCGAGGAGACTTCGGCGGGGGTCGAGCCGGCCGAGGGCAAGCGAGGCAACGTCGAGACCAGCGACGACGTCGTGCCGTGGCGGGGGCTCGACGTCGGCTCGCCGTTCGACTACGGCAGGCAGGCGATCCTCTACGTCGCCCGGCACCTGCCGAGGCCCGGCCGCGACGGGCTGTCCGACCGCGCGCTCGACGAGATCGTCGAGCTGGTCGACGCCGCCGACGGGCGGGCGCTCGGGCTCTTCTCCTCGCGCCGAGGGGCTGACCGGGCCGCCGAGGTCGTCCGCGAGCGGCTGCCGCACCTGACCACCCTGGCGCAGGGCGATGCTCAGCTGCCCGAGCTGTCGCGGCAGTTCCTCGAGGATCCGCACACCTGCCTGTTCGGCACACTCTCGCTGTGGCAGGGGCTCGACGTTCCCGGCGACACCTGCCAGCTGGTGATGATCGACCGCATCCCCTTCCCCCGCCCCGACGACCCGCTGATGAGCGCCCGGTCCCGCGCCGCCGACGCCGAGGGTCGCAACGGCTTCATGGAGGTCTCCGCCACCCATGCGGCGCTGCTGCTCGCCCAGGGGAGCGGCCGGCTCATCCGCAACACCACCGATCGCGGGGTGGTGGCGATCCTCGACTCCCGCGTCCTCACGGCGGGCTACGGCCGCTTCCTGCGCGCCAGCCTCCCGCCCATGTGGACCACCTCCGACCCCGCCCTCGTCCGCAACGCGCTCAAGCGGCTCGCGGCCTCCTGATCCTCGGCTGCCCTACCCGGTGGCCCCGGACGTCATACCTTCTCCCAGCTATTGCTGGGAGATCGGATGACCTTGCGGTCTCACTCGACGAGGTGACGTCCGGTCAGTAGCCGAGGACCTCGCGGAGGCGGGGGCCGAAGGCGTCGGGGTCACCCTGCTGGCCGAACTCCCCACCGAGGAAGCCGCCATGGTGGCTGGGGAATTCGACCGCGTCGACCCCGAGGGCCGCGGCCACCGTGCGAGCGCCGCGGGCGGCGAAGGTCTCGCCCGACTCGACGCCCGCGGCGATCACCAGTCGGTCGCCAATCGCGGCGAGGGCGGTCAGGTCGGGCGAGTAGGTGTTGAGGGACGGCATGTTGCGCATCAGTGGGTCGGTGCGCGAGCCGTCGTCGTCGGCCGGCAGGCCGAACATCGCCGGGTCGGGCGCGGCGCGGGCGAGATAGTCCGCGGTGAGCTCGCCCTCGAACATGACCACGCTGATGAACTTCGCCATGGCCGGCCCGCTCCCGGACGCGTCGTAGGTCGCGCGGATGTCTTCGCAGACCGCGATCGCCGGCTCCCGGTCGGGGAAGAAGGCAGCGGTCGGCGGCTCGTGCGCGACCACCCGCCGTACGTCGTCGGGATGGGCGGCGATGAGCGCGAGCACGTTGACCGCGCCACCGCTCGTGGCGAAGACGTCGACGGGGCCGACCCCGAGCGCCGCGATCACGGCGTGCAGGTCGGCAGCGTGCTCCTCGGGCGGGATCGGCGTGGTGTCGACCGGGTTGCGCCCGGAGCCGCGCGGGTCGTAGGTCACCACGACCCGGTCGCCGAAGTGGGCGCGCAGCGAGTCGAAGCCCTCCGCCGCCATCGGTGAGCCGAGCATGAACAGCGCAGGCTGCTCCGGAGTCACCGTGGCGAGGTCGCCATGGACGTCGTACGTCAGCGCGGCCGTGCCGCTGCCAACCGTGCCGGTCGTCGAGGTCATGGGCGCCATCGTGCCACTCGCCGCCGACGGTCGACAGGGCGTGCGCTCAGACCCGGCGCAGGACCGCCGTGACGATGCCGAGGATGGTCGCGTCGGTGCCGTCGATCGGCTCGTACGCAGGGTTGTGCGGCAGCAGCCAGACCTTGCCGTCGCGACGCTGGAAGGTCTTGACCGTCGCCTCGCCCTCGATCATGGCGGCCACGATGTCGCCGTTCTCGGCGGTCTGCTCCTGCCGGATCACGACGTAGTCGCCATGGCAGATCGCGGCCTCGATCATCGAGTCGCCGCTGACCTCGAGCAGGAAGAGCTGGCCCTCACCGACCAGGCTCTTGGGCAACGGGAAGACGTCCTCCACGTGCTGCTCCGCCAGGATCGGCCCGCCGGCGGCGATCCGGCCGACCAGCGGCACGTAGGACGCGGGAGGCGTCGCATCGCCGGCCCCGGTCTCGTCGTACGACGCCTCCTCGGCGTTGCCGATCGCCCGCCGGGCGGCCATCACCTCCGGAAGGAAGACCTCGAGTGCCCTCGGCCGGTTGGGGTCACGCTTGAGAAACCCGAGCTGTTCGAGCGACTTGAGCTGGTGGGCGACCGACGACGAGCTGGTCAGGCCGACGGCCTTCCCGATCTCGCGCATGCTCGGCGGGTAGCCGCGCGCCTCCAGCGACTCCTTGATGGTGGCCAGCACCTTCTGCTGACGCGGCGTCAGCCCGGTCGCATCGGGAGGTCCGTCGGGAAGCTCGGTCACGGTCTTCTTCGCCATGTCCCGAGCCTGCCACGTCCCGCCGCGAACTTCAAACATCTGTTCGAAGCGTGTCGCGCGACCACGCCGCACTCGATCGATCGAACATGTGTTCGTCTCGGCTCTTGACATCCTTCGGACAGGCACTCTAGCATCGTACCTATGTTCGATCGAATGTCTGATCGATCGCCGGCGCAGGACCGACTGTCGGCGGTGACCGGTAGACATCCCATCTAGCAAGGAGACCGAGAAGCCGGCACAGGGCCGGCACTTCCCCGGAGGTTCCCAAGATGAGCAACAGCACCATCACGATCACCGATCTCGCGCCGCGAGAGCTACGCCGCCCTTCTGCCCGCCGGTCGGCGGCCACCGCGTCCACACCGCGACGCGGTGTCCGGCTGACCCGGCGCGGCCGCGCCGTCATCCTGCTCGTGGCGCTGTGCGCCGTGCTCGCCGTCGGGTTCTTCTTCGGCGCCGGCTCGGTCGCGAGCCAGCGGGCCGGCACGCCCGAGGCCACCACGATCGTGCAGGTCGAGTCCGGCCAGACGCTCTGGAGCATCGCCAGTGAGCTGACGCCTGAGGGTGACGACGTACGCGAAACGATGTTCCACATCAAGCGCCTCAACGCCCTCGACAGCTCCGCCCTCGCGGCCGGTCAGCGGTTGCGGGTCCCGTTCGCCGGCGAGTGAGCGGACGGACGTCGACCGGTCGGGCCCCACGAGTCCACAACTGAATACACGTCTGCCGGTCGCCTCGACCCCGACCGGTGGGACATGGGGAAGACGAGGGGCGGGCCACCGCAGCGACGGTGCCCGCCCCTCGCGCCGTCGTCCCTCGGGTCGCCCGGGCGGCGTCGGGGAGTCGCGATCAGCGTGCTGCCCGGCGGCCACCCGGCTGCCGGGCCGACGTCACGGCCTCCTGGTCCTCGTCGGCGTCAGGCAGAGGGGCGGTGATCCCCATCGCGCGCAGGATGCGGGCGGCGAGCATCAGGGCCAGGAAGAGGCACGCCACGGCACCCAGCGACGCCACCGCGAGAAAGAGCCACGCCTGGTCCTCGCCGCCGCGGGCGGCGCTTCCGAACTCGATCGCGATGAAGACGAGGTAGCCCCACGCGACGACCGAGAGCGTCGCGCCCGCCGAGAGCAGCAGGACCGGGCCCTTAGGGATCCGTGGCCCGGTCGCTTGCGATCTCGGCGCCGCCTTTCGCCTTCCCCGTCTCGCGCCAGCCACGGGGCCCATTGTGGCCGATGCGGTCCGAGGAGGCGGAGTCGGCACCGACACGCCGAGTCGACCGCCGTTTCTGGACCCGCGATCGACGTACTGACCTGCGAGTTTGTCCTCGCGAGGCGAGCCGTTCGGAAATCCGTCTGCGATCGGGGCTTGCCAACCCGTCCGCCCCGACGTAGCGTTACCACTACATCTTGTGTTACACCGTTGTAGTTCATCCACATCTAGTCCACTGGGCGGGTGGGGAACGCACACAGGTGGGGCGCAGATGTCCACAGATCCAGACGTCCTCTCCACAGTTCTGGTGCCGGCCCGACCTGGGCCCGCTCAGCGCTGCCCGAGACGGCGTACCACGAGAGGAGGACCGTCGACGTGCACTGCCCCTACTGCCGCCACACCGACACCAAGGTCCTCGACTCCCGGGTCGCCGACGACGGCGGCTCGATCCGGCGTCGCCGTACCTGCCCGACGGAATCCGGAGGCTGCGGCAAGCGTTTCACCACTGTGGAGCTCATGCAGCTCACGGTGCTCAAGCGCTCGGGTGCGACCGAGCCCTTCAACCGCGAGAAGTCGGTCGCCGGCGTCCGCAAGGCCTGCAAGGGCCGACCGGTCTCCGAGGACCAGCTCGCCTGCCTCGGCCAGGAGGTCGAGGACAACCTTCGCGGCCACGGATGGGCGGAGGTGCCCGCCCACGAGGTCGGGCTCGCGATCCTGCCGTCGCTGCGCGCCCTCGACGAGGTCGCCTACCTGCGCTTCGCGAGCGTCTACCGCAGCTTCGAGTCGGCCGACGACTTCGAGGCCGAGATCTCGATGCTGCGCCACGAGCGGGCCGCGACCGCCCTACCCGCGGGATAACCACAGACTGCCCGGCACGTAGTGGGGAAGCTGCGTGCCGGGCATACCACCCTTCCCCACCCCGTACGCCGAGCAGCACAGCTGAAGCAGACCCAACCACCTGCAGTACCGAGGAGATGCGCATGACCGAGACGGTTCGCCCCCAGGCAGATCAAGCAGGGGCCGATCACGCTGAGCCCGATCACGCAGGGCCCGATCACGCAGGGCCCGACGCGACCACGGGCACCAGCCCGGGCCTGACCGTCGAGCGCGTCTTCAGCACCGCCGGCGTGCACCCGTACGACGAGATCACCTGGGAGCGTCGCGACGTCGTCCAGACCAACTGGAAGACCGGCGAGACCGTGTTCGAGCAGCGCGGCGTGGAGTTTCCCGAGTCCTGGAGCGTCAATGCCTCCACGATCGTGACCACCAAGTACTTCCGTGGCGCCCTCGGCTCAGACGTGCGGGAGTGGAGCCTCAAGCAGCTCGTCGACCGCGTCGTCAAGACCTACACCCGGGCCGGCATCGAGCACGGGTACTTCGCGACCACAGCCGACGCCGCGGTCTTCTCCGACGAGCTGACCTGGCTGCTGGTCAACCAGTACTTCTCCTTCAACTCACCCGTCTGGTTCAACGTCGGCACCAAGTCGCCGCAGCAGGTGTCGGCTTGCTTCATCCTCTCCGTCGACGACTCGATGGACTCGATCCTCAACTGGTACAAGGAAGAGGGCTTCATCTTCAAGGGCGGCTCGGGTGCCGGCCTCAACCTCTCCCGCATCCGCTCCTCCAAGGAGCTGCTCTCCTCCGGCGGTACGGCGAGTGGCCCGGTCTCCTTCATGCGCGGCGCCGACGCCTCCGCGGGCACCATCAAGTCGGGCGGCGCGACCCGCCGCGCCGCCAAGATGGTCGTCCTCGACGTCGACCACCCCGACATCGAGGAGTTCGTGATGACCAAGGCGCGCGAGGAGGACAAGATCCGCGCGCTGCGCGACGCCGGCTTCGACATGGACCTCGGCGGCGCCGACATCACCTCGGTGCAGTACCAGAACGCCAACAACTCCGTCCGCGTCACCGACGAGTTCATGCGCGCGGTCGAGGACGGCACGTCGTTCGGGCTAAGGGCCCGCGGCACCGGTGAGGTCATCGAGGAGGTCGACGCACGCGACCTGTGGCGCAAGATCGCCACGGCGGCCTGGGAGTGCGCAGACCCCGGCCTGCAGTACGACGACACCATCAACGACTGGCACACCAACCCCGAGACCGGCCGCATCACCGCAAGCAACCCTTGCTCCGAATATATGTCGCTCGACAATTCATCGTGCAATCTCGCTTCACTTAATCTACTTAAGTTCCTGCGTGACGACGACACCTTCGACGGCGAGCGCTTCGCCAGGGCGGTCGAGGTGATCATCACCGCGATGGACATCTCGATCTGCTTCGCCGACTTCCCGACCGAGGCGATCGGCGAGACCACCCGCGACTACCGGCAGCTCGGCATCGGGTACGCCAACCTCGGCGCGCTGCTGATGGCGATGGGGCTGGGCTACGACTCCGACGGCGGCCGGTCGATGGCGGCGACCATCACCAGCCTGATGACCGGCACGTCGTACAGGCGAAGCGCCGAGATCGCCGGCGTCGTCGGCCCGTACGCCGGGTACCCCCGCAACGCCGACGCCCACAAGCGGGTGATGCGCAAGCACCAGGCCGCCAACGACGCCGTCCGCACCCTCCACGTCGCCGACGCGCAGGTGCTCAGGCTGGCCACGAAGGCCTGGGCCGATGTCGTCGCGCTGGGGGAGACCAACGGCTTCCGCAACGCGCAGGCCTCCGTGCTCGCGCCCACCGGAACGATCGGTTTCATGATGGACTGCGACACCACCGGCATCGAGCCCGACTTCTCCCTGGTGAAGTTCAAGAAGCTCGTCGGCGGCGGCTCCATGCAGATCGTCAACCAGACCATCCCGCGGGCGCTGGAGAAGATGGGCTACCAGCCCGAGCAGGTCGAGGCGATCGTCGCCTACATCGCCGAGCACGGCCACGTGATCGACGCTCCCGGCCTCAAGCAGGAGCACTACGAGGTCTTCGACACCGCGATGGGCGCCCGTTCGCTCAAGCCGATGGGCCACGTGCGGATGATGGCGGCCGCGCAGCCGTTCCTCTCCGGCGCGATCTCCAAGACCGTCAACCTGCCGGAGTCGGCGACGGTCGAGGAGATCGAGGACGTCTACCTGCAGAGCTGGAAGCTCGGCCTCAAGGCGACCGCGATCTACCGCGACAACTGCAAGGTCGGCCAGCCGCTCGCCGACGCCAAGTCCGAGGCATCGAAGAAGGACCAGGGGCTCTCGTCCGCTGCCTCGCTGGAGCCGGTTGTCGAGAAGGTCATCGAGTACCGTCCGACGCGCAAGAGGCTCCCGAAGTCGCGGGTCTCGCGCACCACGTCGTTCACGGTCGGCGGTGCCGAGGGCTACCTCACCTCCGGTGCGCACGACGACGGCGAGCTCGGTGAGCTGTTCCTCAAGCTCGGCAAGCAGGGCTCCACGCTGGCCGGGGTGATGGATGCCTTCTCGATCGCGGTCTCGATCGGACTGCAATACGGCGTCCCGCTGGAGACCTACGTCTCGAAGTTCACCAACCTGCGCTTCGAGCCCGCCGGCCTCACCGACGACCCCGACATCCGGATGGCGCAGTCGCTCATGGACTACGTCTGGCGCCGGCTGGCCCTCGACTACCTGCCCTTCGAGAAGCGCGCCGCGCTCGGCATCTACTCCGCCGAGGAGCGTCAGCGCCACCTCGAGACCGGCTCCTACGAGCCCATCGAGGCGCTCGGCTCGGCCGCCGAGGTCATCGGCGACCTCTCCGAGCCGGCTGCCAAGGAGACGGCACCGGTGATCGAGGAGGTCGCGCAGCCTTCGGTGGTCGAGGAGGCCCGCGAGGGTCGAGCGAGCCGCCTCGAAACCACCGCCGGGGAGGTGCACACCAGCGCCGAGCTCCTGGAGAAGATCACCGGCACCGCCGTCGACTCCCCACTCTGCATGACCTGCGGCACCAAGATGCGCCCCGCCGGCTCCTGCTACGTCTGCGAGGGCTGCGGGTCGACCTCCGGCTGCAGCTGACGGCTCCGGACCGGTCGGTCGGCGGTCAGGACGGGCCGACCGACCAAGACCCGGAGCTCGTGTGCAGGATGAGCGACTATTGCCCTCGTCCGGGTCTCGGGGTACGGCCGCAATCGCTCACGGAGCACGCGGTTGATACCCCTGTGGAGACAGTTGATCTGCGAACGTCTCGCCACGGCGTCGCTGTCGGTGGGGCGCTGCACAATCGTGGCCGAGCAAGAGGAGGCGCCATGGGCAAGAACAACAGGGCACGTCGAGCGGCCAGGTCCAAGGCACGGAGCCGACGGGGCACGCCGCGGAGCCGCGGGGAGCAGCCGCGCTCCGCCTACGACGACGTGTTCCCGCCGTCACCCGAGCAGGTTGTGGCCTCGCTGTGGTTCGAGCTAGAGCTGGCGGTCCGGCACGAGCGGCCCTACGCCGAGCAGGTCGCCGGGCGGCTCGCGACGACGTCCGTCGTACTGGCCGACGGGTTCGCACGGACGCTCCTGCTCGACCTGGTCCCACAGCTGTGGGCCCAGGGCTGGCAGCCCGTGGAGGTACGCCGCGAGGTGCTGCGGCGTACGACGGCTGCGTCGGCGCGTCTCATCGAGATCGCGATTCTCGCCGACCACCACCGCCCTGCCGCGCAAGGTGTCGATCCGCGCTGGGCGAGCCAGCTGGCCGAGCTGACCCAGCGCCACCTGTCGACGCGTGGCGACTGGGTGGCCGACTGGCGGCGTCGTGAGGCGATCGAGCCCGACACCGCATATGTCGCGATCGCGCGGATGGTCAGGACGTTGACCTCTCTGCCGCGGCTCGACCTGCTCATCCCTCCACCCGGCGCGCAGGCGGGCTCGGCGCCCCTCGGCATACCGGACGCTCAGGGAGTCAAGGCCGATCCCGCGCTCCGGCGCATTCGGGGGCTGCTCGCCAAGGCGGAGTCCACCGAGTTCGAGGAAGAGGCCGAGTCGCTCACGGCCAAGGCCCAGGAGCTGATGACGAGGTATGCCATCGACCAGGCGCTCGTGGGCAACGTCGACCAAGGGGACAGGCCGAGGTTGACGCGGGTCATGGTCGACGCGCCGTACGCCGACGCCAAGTCTCTGCTGCTGGCCGCCGTCGCCGAGGCGAACCGTTGCCGCGCCGTGTTCCTCTCCGGACTCGACATGAGCACCGTCGCCGGGCACGCGGACGACCTGGAGGTCGTCGAGCTGCTCTTCACCTCACTGCTGGTCCAGGCGCACCAGGCGCTCCGCCGCGCCGCCCACGCGTCCGAGTTCGGGCGCCGGGGGCGGAGTGCGTCCTTCCGGTCGTCGTTCTTCATCGCCTTCGCGCATCGGATCGGAGATCGGCTCCGCGGGGTCAGCGACGACGTGGTCGAGTCGGCCGGCGGTGACGCGCTCCCGGTGCTGCGGGCCCGTGAGGCCGCCGTCGACGAGTTGTTCGACGCGCACTTCGGTGGCTCGTTGAGGGAGAGCGGCGTGCGCGGCGGGTACGACTATGCCGGGCAGGCCCTCGGCCGCCAGGCCGCGGACGAGGCCAAGCTCGACTCGGGCGAGCTGCTCTGGTGAGCGTTAGCCTGCGGTCGGGCGGTTGCCCGCTCTGCTACTGGACGAGACGTGGCTCTGCGCTGATCACCCGGAGGTCGACCGGCTGCCCGGGCACGGTGACCGACTGGCCGACGAGCGTCTCGCAGTTGTCGGAGTCGCCGTTGAGGTAGTAGCAGCCGGTGTAGGTGACGTCGACCGATGGGGTGAAGTCGCCGAGGTGCTCGTACTCGTGGCTGACCTGGAGCTCCACACCGGACTCGAACGGCGCGCCCGGCTCCTCGGTCGTCTTCGACGGCGTGCCGTCGCCCCAGTGCCAGGTGTACGTCGTCGGGATCGCGCGCACCGACACCCGGATGCCGCCGGGTCCGTTGACGTGCTGCTCGCGGGGGTCGGTGAGGTCGGTGAAGTAGTTCGTGGGGAAGTTGACGAGGGTCTTGCCGTCGGGAGGCTCGATCGTCAGGGCCGCCGAGGGCCAGTCGAGGTCCTTGAACTGCTCGATGACCCATCGGATCGTCAGGACCTGGAACTCCTCTGACTCGTTCGCCCCAAGGCAGTAGTCGCCGACGTCCTCCCAGGTCCCGTTGGGTCGGAGCCTCCTCAACACGTTCACGAACGTCCCCTCCTCGCCCTGCTCCGTTACGCAGTCGTACGCCTCGACGCACAGCACTCTTCCTCGGACCTCGCACGCCGGCCGGAGGAAGTACTCATACGGCGAGCCGCCAGATGAGGCGAAGGTGGCGCGGAGGTCGGTCGATGTCCAATCGCAACCCGCGTCGACCGTGCCGAGCCCCACCCCTACCGAGCAAGAACTCGCTGGGCGGCCAGACAGCAAGCTGGTCACCGTGGTGGCATTGCCGGGCGTAGTGCTCAGTGCCAGTGTCAGGGCAGGGACGATCAGGTGCGCAAGTACTCGAGGACGACCCATGAGTCTTTCTTCCTCTTGACGGTCACGCTCAGCGTCTCAATCCCGCCGGGCAGGGATTCAGCGGGTGCGGTGCTTGACGATTTGAACTTGGTGGGCTTGGTGTCGAGGGTCAGGAGGAGCTCGGCAATCCCGTTGGCGGCGTGCTTCTTACCGGAGATGCCTTTGACGAAGGAACCCTCAGTCCTGACCCAACCCCCGTTTGAGTAGATGTCATCTACGCGTTCGATGAAGTTGTTGCATGAATCGCAGTCCGGAGAAACCATTGACCGAAAGTCGTGAGTCGACCCGGTCTTCTGCATTCGGTTCCAGGCATCGATCCATTCACTGACGAACGCCTCGAGTGGCTTCCGTTGGCTACCTTCGCTTGCGGTCGGTGTGACGGGAGGAGTGTCCTCCGTCGGAGCGCTCTGCTTGACCGTGGGCTTCGCCTCGGGCTCGTCGTCCCCTCCGCAAGAAGCGAGCAGAAGGAGCGCCGCAACGACCCCGGCGATGGTTCGTCCGCGCATCATCCTGCCTCCCGAGTGGGTCGACTTGAGTCCCAGGCAACCTACCCGCCTCGGCGCAGACCGCGCCAGACCTGTGGATAACCCGCGCTCACGCCAAGCGGGCATGGAGGCCGACCTCGTCGGGTGGGAGGGCGCCGACGGGGCCCTGGGACGCGAGATGGACGACCTCGCATGGGAGGCGAGCCTGGTGAGCGACGGCGTACAGACCGCGAGCCCAGGCGCGGTCCTGCTCGGTGACGATGTCGGGACCTCGGCGCGAGTGCCAGGCGCGGAGGCTCGCCCGAAGTCGTCGGTTGGGGTGCGGAGGATCTCCCCGAACTCCGGTCCACTCGTATCGGGCGCCTCGTCGCCAGGCCTCCTCGAGGTCGGACTGCGTGCGAATGATCGGTTCGAAGGTCGCCATGAGCCCACGGTGGACGACCTCGGCCGACATGCCCACGGGCCGTCGAGAGTTATCCACAGCCGAGAGAACTGGGGGTGTCGCGCGTTCCGACCAGTGGCTAGCGTCCCTTGACATGAAATCGACTCTCGGGACGCTGTCGCTCATCGTCCTCCTGCTGCTCACGGCCTGTCAGGACTCGAAGGAGGAGGGCAACGGCTCCACGCGGGCGGACGGAGCCGAGCAGTCCACCTCCGACGCTCCGGTGCCGGAGGTCGACAAGGTTCCCCGCACCGAGCCGCAAAGGCTCTGGCAGCGCAAGCTCGGCCAGTCGTTCTACCAGCCCGAGGTCATCGACGACACGGCGATCGTGGTCGTCTCTGCCAGGGGTGACGAGCTCGACATCGCGGGCCTCGATGTCCGCACCGGCAAGACGCGGTGGAGCCATCCCTACTACCCGGCTGGCGGTGGATCGCCCGACATCGGATCGCTGGTCTACGAGAGCGAGGACGGCCGGCCGTACGTCCTCTTCCAGCGCGCCGCGACCGGGAGCGCGCTCGCGGCGGGCGCCCGTACGCCGTACCTCGCCGCCGACCCGGCGACGGGCAAGATCCTCGGCCGCTCAAGGCCCGTGGTGGCCGCCTTCCCGGCGATCACCTGCCCCGACGCCGATGCCTGCCTGACCATCGGCGCCGGCTACGCGAAGCAGCGCTGGCGGCCCGGGAGCAGAGCAATCGAACCGGCTCGCTTCGGCACGCCGGGACGGAATGCCTACCCGCTCCGCGACGGCGACTTCTACACCGGGTACGACCTGGACGCAGTCGTCGGCGAGCTACGTACGTCGGTCGTGCCAGGGGGAGTGGTCGGCCGTGGCGGGTCGACTTCGCGGACATCGTGGACCCGAGGAAGTGGGCCTCCGCCGATGTCGCGACGTACCTCGACGACGCCGTCGTCGTCGTGGGCTTCCTTCCGTCCCGGTCGTACGAGCCATGCAGCGGGTGCTCGACCGAGGCGAGACCTACACAGACGACCGCTCGCGGCAGCTGATGGTGGCCCTTGACGCGAGCACCGGGGAGGTGCTCTGGCGCGACGAAGGTGCGAACTTCGTCTGCCAGGGCGCGCGGGTCGAGGAGGCCGCTGTGCGTTGCCGTGTCGGCGGCAAGGTGCAGATGAACAAGCGCTGGAAGAGGTCCCGCTATCGCAACGCCAGCCTCACCCTCGAGGGCTTCGACCCCAAGACAGGCGAAGCCACCTGGTCGCGGTCGCTCGCGCCGTCGGTGGTGCGCACGGAGTACGCCGACAGCAGCTTCCCGGTGCCGAAGGGGCGGGTGGCCGACTCCGAGATGCTCACCACGGTCATCACGCCGGACGGTCCGCGGTTGGTCTCCCTCGCCGACGGCTCGACCGCGGAGGTCGACCCGACAGACGGGTACCTGTGCGAGGCCGAGGCGGACCTTCACTATCCGACCGACTCGACAGGCACCTTCGCCACCCACCGCAGCCGACGGATCGTCGAGCCGTGCACGGCGAGCGGCCGCCCGACGAAGCGGGCGCCGTCGGCACCTGCCCTGGTGATGGGCGCCGCGGAGGCCGACGACGGCATCTACCTCTACGCCACCGAGGACTCGATCGTGGCGACCCGCGTCGCCGAGCGCTGACGGCGTGCCAGGCCGACTGCAGCTCGGGCGTGCCGTCGTGCAGCGCGTCCTTGAAGCGGCGGAACGGCTCGCTCGGCCCATGACGGCGGCCTCGACGCCTCCCGCGCGGCGTGGCGGCCGCCTCGCAGCGGGATGGTGAACCAGCGATAGGCCCCGCGGTGGCGTCCGGCCTGGGCGAGATGTTCGCCGATGTGCTTGTGGTTCGGGTGCTTCAAGGGCGCCCGCTCGTGACATCGCCAGCGGCTCTGCCTGCAGCGCGGCCGCGCGATCGGCATCCCCGGTCTCGAGCGCAAGGGAGAAGAGCACGGTGGCAGGAGTTTGTGTCGGACGCCCCGACTACCGTGAGCGAAGCACGGAAGGTGGGGTCGACATGGGTACTGCTCGACCTACGACCGCAACGCGGAGGCCGACGACCGCGGGGCGACCGCGGACCGGCTCACCCCGGAGCGGGCGAGGATCCTGCGTGTGTGTGACCCGGCTGCTCAACCGTGTCGACGTGCGCGGCGGTGCCGGCAGTGGCAAGACCGTGCTCGCCCTCCAACAGGCGAAGGACTTCAGCCGCGGCCGCGGTGCGATCTCGACCGGGTCGACCCACGGCCGGGCGTCCCTTGCCGGCGATACTGTCGATCTGCCATCCGACGGCCTTCAGGTTGCGGATCTCCCAGCGCCAGCTGGCTGCCGGCGTCCCTGCCGCTCTCGAAGCCCGCGACCTTGGCCAGCTCGTCGGTGGGCACTCCCCGGTCGCCCGCGTGCCGAAGCACGGTCGTCAACCTGATGAGTCGCTCCATCGGCCCGCGCTTGGTCGCGACCGCTCGCCCGAGACATGTGTTCAGTGTTGCGCGGAATCGCTTGCGGTGCATCAGCCTCTCCCCAGCGCGTGTCAGGACGTGCCCGACCCGACCGAGCTCGCTCCGGACGGCGGCGAGGCCTTGCCGGATCGCCACCATAGGAGCAATCTGGAGGGAGGCCGAAGACAGCGGTTCCCGTGACAGGAGGGAAGGCATGGAGGCGAACGTGGGCGACCGCTTGGTCGTCGAGAGCGCGAAGGTCGGTTCACCACGTCGCGAGGGCGAGGTGATCGGCGTGCAGGGCAAGGACGGCGCACCGCCGTACGTCGTGCGCTGGTCTGACGGACACGAGGGGCTGACCTATCCGGGTCCGGACGCGCATATCGAGCCCGCGGCCACCTGAGCCCGAGCGGCGCTGCCGGACCGGAGGTCGCCACAGGTCGGGCAGTGCTCGTCGACTGGTGTGGTCTCGGTCCAGCCGTCGGCGAGGAGCTGTTGGCGGTCTTGGGCGACCCAGGCCGGCGCGGGCCACGTTCCTTCGTTGGTCGAGCCGGGCGAGCGCAGCGAGTCCGTGTCGAGACCATCGTCGAGTAGGCAAGGACCGGGCGCCTGGGGTGGATACGACCGGTAGGCGTGTCCAGTCGTCGTAGTGATCTCGATCGACCCGTCGGGTCCGGGTCTGGCCCACCAGTTGTCCTGCTTCGAGTGGTTGCAGGCCTGACAGAGGCCTTGCCCGTTCAGGTAGGCCGTCGCGCCGGCGTGGGCGTACTCGACGATGTGGTCGGTCTCCCGGATGGGCGCGCCGCACCAAGGTGTCCGACAGGTCTGGTCCCTGAGCCTGATCAGGGTCTTGAGGCCCTCGGGGAAGCAGCGTTGCCGGGAGTCCATCTGCACGAGCTGTCCGGTTTCAGGGTCGGTGTAGAGCCGGCGGAGCCACACCCGTTCGGACTCCTTGACGAGTTGTCGGGCGAGGTCGGCGTCGATGGGACCGTAGCCGTCGAGGTGGGCGCTTGCCTCGGAGTCCTCGCCGGTGCCGAAGAGCTGGGTGTCGGCCATGACCAGGTTGATGACGATGCCGCCAGCAGCGTCGTTGCCCGGCGTGGTGGTCTCGACACCGCTCGCTGCGCTCGCGGGCTCGACCAACGAGGAAGGCGTGGTGGTCTCGACACCGCTCGCTGCGCTCGCGGGCTCGACCAACGAGGAAGGCGTGGTGGTCTCGACACCGCTCGCTGCGCTCGCGGGCTCGACCAACGAGGAAGGCGTGGTGGTCTCGACACCGCTCGCTGCGCTCGCGGGCTCGACCAACGAGGAAGGCGTGGTGGTCTCGACACCGCTCGCTGCGCTCGCGGGCTCGACCAACGAGGAAGGCGTGGTGGTCTCGACACCGCTCGCTGCGCTCGCGGGCTCGACCAACGAGGAAGGCGTGGTGGTCTCGACACCGCTCGCTGCGCTCGCGGGCTCGACCACCGAGGAAGACGCATCGCTCTCGGTGGTCGAGCCGACGCGAGGGACCCTTCGAGACGCCTCGTCCCTCGGCTCCTCAGGACAGGCGAGCGTCCTGTCGAGACCAGCCCGAGAGGACCCAGCCTCCGGCTACGGCGCGCACTGCGCTGATCTGCCGGTCACCCGCTCGACCAGGACGTCGGCCATCAGTTGCCCCTTCGACCGGGGGTCGCCGAGCCGCTGCGCCCGGAGAGCGGCCCGCTCCAGCGACACGTGCATGGCGACACCGTCGCGGTCGGGGAGGACGGCGGAGAACCAGGTCATCGCATCCGGCGCCGGGCGGAGACCGGTGTGGCGCTCGGACTCGGCGATCCGGCGCTTCGCGACCACGGCCTCGGGGTCGAGCAAGGCGGCTAACCTTCCGGCTTCCGTCGCGAGGGTCTTCGGGGTGTGCCGTTCTACGGCGTCCAGGTCGGCCGCGAGGAGCCGGTCGACGCGCTCGCGGTGCTCGCGAGTCAGGCAGGTGGTCTCCCGAGTCAGCACGGTCAAGTGCTGTTCGGTGATCCGACCGGCCCTCGGCGCCGCCAACGCGTAGGGGAGTTCGCGGACCGCGACCTGCGCCAGCTGGATGTGCCGGTTGCCGCGCCAGGGCGATTCGCGACGGGCGAGCCCGACCTGGTGTCCGAGCCCACGACCCTGTCGGTCCTTGGGCATCGGCTCGAACATGTGCTCGATTACACGTGGTTTTCCGCTTACGGCACAAGGGTTTCCGCGACTTTCTCTGGCGTTCTGCGCGCCTGCGGTGCGCCCGTGGGCGACAGCCTCCGAGTCGCGGTTCGGGCCGTCAGATCGACTCCTCGGCGAGCCAGTCCCGACTTCCGCCAGCCGATCCAGGAGGCGACCGTGCAACACCTCCTTCGTGAGCCCCGACCTCCCGCGACTCCATCCTCGCCGCCGCCGCAGACGAGGAGGCGGGTCGGAGTTCCGGCGCCTTTGCGTTGTCGGGAACGGGTCGCGGACTCGGGCAGACTGCCCGCCTTGTTCGTTGCATGGTACAAGGGTGAGGCGGGGTGCAGTTCACGACGAGGGGTCCTTGGCCCTTCGGCAGTACATGAGCGGCCATCTCGGCCGTGGCGCGTTATAAGGCAGGGTGTTCCGGTAGGTGTCCGAGGCTCGTTGACACCTACCGGTTCCGGGTGCACGATGTCTTCTGCCATGCAACAGGCGGCTATCGAGGAGAGCGTCATGGGTCAGGAAGCTTCGGGCTCGGTCGACGATCGCGGGTACCGCGATCAGGTCTCGAAGGTGGAGCCGTACGGGATCGAGCACATCCCGGCAGCGGAGCGGCACGGAACGCCGGTCAACCAGTTCACGACCTGGATGGCCGCCAACCTCACGCTGAGCCTGTTGGTCGTCGGGTTCTTCCCAGGCATCCTTGGCCTGTCGGTGAAGCAGTCGCTCCTGGCCGCCGTACTCGGTGCCGCCCTGGGATCCGCGATGACCGGAGGCTTGGCGACCATGGGCACCCGACTGGGTGTCCCACAGCAGATCCAGGCACGTGGTGGCCTCGGGTTCTTCGGCAACTTCGTGCCGGTGGCCTTCGTCAACGTCTTCGCCGCGGTCGGGTGGGCGTCGGTCAACGCCGTCTTCGCGACGCAGGCCCTGCAGGAGCTCGTCGACATCCCCTTCTGGGTCGGCTGCTCGGTCCTCTTCGTGCTCGTTGCGGCGCTCGCGGTCTGGGGCTACAACCTGCTGCACCTGATCAACAAGATCGCCACGATCGTGCTCTGCATCCTGTTCCTGGTCATCACCGCGATGGCGATGGGCCAGGCGGACTGGTCCTACGGCGCCAACCCCGACGCGCCGTTCTATCTCGGCACCGCGGGCGGCTTCATCACGGCGGCGGGCTACTTCTTCGCCTGGTTCCTGGCCTGGGCGCCCTTCGCCTCGGACTTCGCCCGCTACCTGCCGGAGTCGACCTCCAACCGCAGCGTGTTCGGCTGGACCGCGCTTGGCTGCTTCGTGCCGTCGGTCTGGCTCGGTTGCACCGGCATCCTGGTGGCCAACTTCGCCGGCAGCTACTCGCCGGTCGAGGCCCTGGCGCAGCTGACCGGCGACTGGTCGTGGCTGGCGATGATCACGCTGGTGTTCGCGTGCATCCCGACCAACGGCCTGACCGTGTACGGCGGGTCGCTCTCGATCCTCACTCTGCGGATCCCGGTGCCACGACACATCGGCTCGATCGTCATCTCGGTGATCGCGCTGCTCGTCGCGATCGCCATGCACGACAACATCTACTCGACCTTCTACGACTTCCTGCTGTTGTCGGGGTACTTCATCGCGCCGTTCATCACCGTGCTCTCCCTCGACTACTGGCTCGGTGGCCGACGCGACGTGTCGAGGATCGGCGAGCTCTTCGACCCGACCCGAGCCGTGGAGTGGGGATTCGTGGCCTGGCTGCTCGGCGGTCTGGTCTCGATGCCTTTCTGGGTGTGGACGAGGTGGACCGGCCCGTTCGCAGCGGCACACCCGGAGTGGGGTGACCTGACGTACGTCGTCGGCGCGCTCGGCGCCGCCGCGTTCTATCTGGCGCTCTCGCGACTGCCTTCGTTGTCGGCCCTGCTCGGCTTCCGGCGGGAGGCCCCGGCCGAGCCTGCTCGAGCATCGCTGTGACGGACTCGGTGGCCGACGTCCTGATCATCGGCGCCGGCGCCGGTGGTGCCGTGGCCGCGCGTGAGCTGGCGGCTCGGCGCTTCTCGGTGGTCTGCCTCGAGCAGGGCGACTGGCACCGGCCCGACGACTTCGTCGGCAACAAGCCGGAGATCGAGCTGGCCAGGCTCAAGCAGTGGAGCTCCGACCCCAACGTGCGCCAGGCCCCCGCCGACTACCCGGTGGCCGTGGACAACTCGGCGTTCAACCCGCTGCTGTTCAACGGCGTCGGGGGCACGACCATCCTCTACAGCGGCCACTGGTGCCGCTTCATCCCGTCGGACTTCCGCGTACGCAGCCTGGACGGCGTCGCCGACGACTGGCCGATCACCTACGACGAGCTGCGGCCCTACTACGACGAGGTCGCCCGGGACGTCGGCGTCTCCGGCCTCGCCGGCGACCCGGCGTACCCAGACGAGCACGAGTTCCCGATGCCACCGCTGCCGATCGGGCGCTACGGACTCCGGGCGGCCCGCGGCATGGACGCGCTGGGCTGGCACTGGTGGCCGGCGCCCAACGCCATCGCGTCACGGCGCTACCGCAACCGTGACGCCTGTCAGCGCTTCGGCTCCTGTGAGCAGGGCTGCCCGTCGGGAGCGAAGGGCACCACCGACCTCACCCACTGGCCCGCCGCGCTCGCCGACGGTGCGCGGCTCGTCACCGGTGCGCGCGTCGCCCGGATCACGACCGACGCGCGCGGCCTTGCCACCGGTGCCGAGTACGTCGACCGGGACGGCCGCCTGCAGCACCAGGCGGCACGGGTGGTCGTCCTCGCGGCCGGCACCATCGGCACGCCGCGGCTGCTCCTCAACTCCGGCGTGGCAGGCCATCCCGACGGCTTGGCCAACTCCTCGGGGCTGGTGGGCAGGCGCCTCATGATGCATCCCTACGCCTCGGTCATCGGCACCTACGACGAGGACCTCGAGAGTTGGCTCGGGCCGCTCGGCCAGTCCCTTCAGTCGATGCAGTTCTACGAGACCGATCCCGCCCGCGGGTTCGTCCGCGGCGCGAAGTGGCACCTGCAGCCCACCGGCGGGCCCGTCGCCCGGCATCTCTGGGAGCCCGGCACGCCGTGGCGCGAGCAGTACGGTCCGGGCTTCCACCCCACGACCGAGCGGTTCCTCGGCTGCTCGGCGGAGTGGGGGATCGTGGCCGAGGACCTGCCCCGCGAGGACAGCCGCGTGGTCCTCGACGATGAGCTCACCGACGCCGACGGCATCCCGGCGCCCAGGCTCGTGTACGAGGTCGATGACAACACCCGCCGTCTCCTCGACTTCCACACCGCCCGGGCCGTCGAGGCGCACGAGGCGGCGGGAGCGATCTCTACCCACGTCGTCGGTCTCGGGCGCGACAGCGGCTGGCATCTCACCGGAACCGCCCGGATGGGCTTCGACGCCGAGACCTCCGTGGTCGACGACCACGGGCGGAGTCACGACGTACCCAACCTCTACGTGATGGATGCCAGCGTCTTCGTCACCTCGTCGGGCGTCAACCCGACCGCGACGATCATGGCGGTCGCGCTGCGTGCCGCACGCCGGCTCGCCCTCGCCGGCAGCGAGCAGGTGGTGCCGGCGTGAGCGGCGACGGTCTCAGCACTCACGCCCGGGCGACGTACGCCGGGTTGGCCGACGAGCTCGTCCCGGCCGGCCACCGGCTGCCGTCGGCCTCGGGAGCGGGTGTGCCCGAAGCGCTCATCGACCAGGTCCTCAGCTACCGGCCGGACCTGAGGCCGGCGTTCGACGCCGCGCTCGACCTGGCGGCCGGGATCGAGCCGGCGGAGGAGGCCCTCGACACCCTGGCCGATCAGCACCCGGTCGAGTTCGCCGCGCTCACCACACTCACCTCCGGCGCCTACTTCCTGAGCCCCGAGGTGCGGGCGCTGCTGGGCTACCGCGGTGGTGAGCCGCGTCCCGTGCACGACGACGTCGCGACCTACGTGGACATGCTCGAGGCCGTGGTCGACCGAGGCCCTCTCCACCGCACAGTCGACTAGGCGGCGTGCTCGCCGAGGGTTCATGGAACGATCGAGGCGCGCCGCAAACGACTCGGCGGCGACGCGTTCGCCGACTACGTCGAGCTCGTGCCCATGCCGGCGCGCGGCAGAGTGCAGGCCCTGGCGAGCGGTGAGTCCGCAGCGGCCGCGTGACAATGAGCGGCCGCGTGACAATGAACAGTGGCGTGGACTCGCTCGACGCGGGTGCGCTGATCGCGCTCGAGAAGGGCGAGGGGAGGGTCCGCGCCCTGCTCCGCGCAGCGATCGGCTCCGAGCGCGAGGTCCAGGTGGTGGCTGGTGTCGTGGCGCAGGTCTGGAGAGGCGGCCCGCGGCAGGCGAGGGTCGCGACGCTCCTGGACTCGGCGGAGGGAGCGCGATCACCTCGTGGTCGCCGGTCTGCCCACGAGTACCGACGCCGGCGGAGGGCGCTGGGCATCGCGGACCAGTTGCGTGGGGTCTACAAGCCGCACCAGTACGGGAACGTGATCCTGCCGATGACCAGAGCGCCCACAACAAGCGCGCCGGCTACTTCTTCGAGGACGGCGCAGGCGTGGACGAGCTGATGCGGGCGATCGCGAAGATGATCTGGGAGTTCGCGATGGACGAGGCTCGGGCGGCCGTCGGTTCACCGTGAGTGCGGCCTTCTCGCCCCTGGCCCTCCCGGCGCTTGTCTTTGATTACTCCACGTGGTCAAAGACAACCACCGAAGCGACCCCCCGGCCCTGCCAGCTCGACGGCTCCAAGACCCGACGGCCGGATCCAGCAAGTCCGCCCCCGCTTCGATCAGCGGACGATGCGGGTCATGTGAAGGCCGGGACGACCTCGTCGACGAAGAGCTCGAGCGACCTGCGCTTCTCCTCGTGAGAGAGGCTGTTGTCGATCCAGAAGGAGTACTCGTCGACGCCGAGCTCCTCGTAGTAGCGCAGCCGGTCGATGACCTCGCCGGGGGTGCCGATCATCGCGGTGCGGTGCAGCGACTCGGGCTCGAACTCGGGGCGGCCCTCGAACTTCGACTCCGGGCTCGGCTCGAGGAAGCCGCCGACTGGCGCCGTCTTGTTTCCGAACCACGCGTCGAAGGTGCGGTAGAAGCGGTTGATGCCCTCGGCCGCCGGCCGCCAGCCCTCGGGGTCGTCGGGGGAGTGGAGGTGGGTGTGGCGCAGGACCATCAGGTCGGGCCGCGGTACGTCGGGGTGCGCGGCCACCGCGGTCTCGAACTTGTCGCGAAGAGCGACGACCTCCTCGTCACCCTTCATCAACGGGGTGACCATCACGTTGCACCCGTTGGCGACGGCGAAGTCGTGGGAGTCGGGGTCACGGGCGGCGATCCACATCGGCGGCGTCGGCTGCTGCACCGGCTTGGGCACGCTGGTCGACGTGGGGAACTGCCAGATCTCGCCGTCGTGGGCGTAGTCGCCCTGCCACAGCTCGCGTACGGCGGGCACCAGCTCGCGCAGATGCTTGCCGCCGTCGCTCGCGGCCAGGCCGCCCGCCATCCGGTCGAACTCGAACTGGTAGGCGCCGCGGGCCAGGCCGACCTCCATGCGCCCGTCGCTGATGACGTCCAGCAGAGCGCACTCGCCCGCGACCCGGATCGGGTTCCAGAACGGCGCGATGATCGTGCCCGCGCCGAGCCTGATGGTCGTCGTACGGGCCGCGAGGTAGGCCAGGATCGGCATCGGGCTGGGGGAGATCGTGTACTCCATCGAGTGGTGCTCGCCCACCCACACCGTCGAGAAGCCGCCGGACTCGGCGAGCAGCGTCAGGTCGGTGAGGTTGTCGAAGAGCTCCCGATGGCTGACCTGGTCGTCCCAGCGCTCCATGTGCGCGAACAATGAAAATCTCATGACTGCTCCTCAGCTCCTCATGATGAAGGGGTCGGCGACCGGTTCTTCGCTGGTGTTGATCCACACGCTCTTGAGGCGGGTGTACTCCTTGATCGTCTCGGTGCCGTGCTCGACACCCACGCCACTGCTCTTGAAGCCCTGGCGTGGCGACATCGGCGACATCGCGCGGTAGGTGTTGACCCAGATCGTGCCGGCCTCGAGCCGCGCGGCCATCCGGTGCGCCCGGGAGAGGTTCTGCGTCCAGACGCCTGCGGCGAGCCCGTACTCGGTGTCGTTGGCCAGCGTCACGACCTCGTCCTCGCTGTCGAACGGCATCACCGCGGCCACCGGGCCGAAGATCTCCTCGCGGACGACGCGCATGTCGTTGTCGACGTCGACCAGCACCGTCGGCTCGTAGAAGAACCCGCCGAGACCGGCGTCGCTCGGCCGGCCACCGGTCAGCACCCGGGCACCCTCCTCGCGACCGATGTCGACGTACGACGCCACCTTGTCGCGCTGGTCCTCGAACGCGAGCGGGCCGAGCTCGGTGTCGTCGGCGAGCGGGTCGCCGATCCGGATCGACCGAGCGCGCTCCGCCACGCGCTCGAGGAGCTCGTCGTAGACCGACCGGTGCGCGAACACCCGGCTGCCGGCGATGCAGGTCTGTCCGGCGGCGGCGAAGATGCCGGCGACGACACCCATGGCCGCGTTGGCGATGTTGGCGTCTGCGAAGACGATATTGGGCGACTTGCCGCCGAGCTCGAGCGTCGAGCCGATGAAGCGGCTCGCCGTCGCCGCGGCGATACGAGCGCCAGTGCCGGTGCTGCCGGTGAACGAGATCTTGGCGAGCCGGATGTCGTCGACAAGCGCCTGCCCGGCCTCGGCGCCGAAGCCGGTGACCACGTTGAAGGCACCGGGCGGGAATCCGGCCTCCAGGGCGAGTTCGGCCAGCAGCAGGATCGAGCGGGAGGTGTACTCCGACGGCTTCACGACGACGGTGTTGCCGACGCACAGGGCGGGCGCCAGCTTGCTCGTGGAGAGCGTGAGCGGGGAGTTCCACGGCGTGATCGCGCCGACGACGCCGAGCGGCTCGCGGGTGGTGTAGTTGAGCACAGACCGGT
Organism: uncultured Actinomycetota bacterium; assembly: GCA_963767345.1. Classification (GTDB taxonomy): domain Bacteria; phylum Actinomycetota; class Actinomycetes; order Propionibacteriales; family Nocardioidaceae; genus Nocardioides. The sequence goes on along the minus strand of CAVYDO010000003.1, from coordinate 289,462 downwards.
CGGAGGTCGGGATGAAGGAGCCCTCGATCTTGTCGGCCAGGCCGGCGTAGTAGTACCAGTACTCCGGGAGGGTGGCGAGCTGTCCGCGCATCTCCCGCAGGAGCTTGCCGTTGTCGAGGCTCTCGGTGCGGGCGAGCTCTTCGGCGTTCTCACCGATCAGGTCGCCGAGCCGGTGCAGCAGCTTGCCCCGGCGGGTCTGGCTCAGGTCGCGCCAGCGCGGATCGTCGAACGCAGCCTGCGCGGCGCCCACTGCCCTGGCCATGTCGTCGGCGTTGCCCCGAGCGGCCTGGTAGAGCACCTCGCGGGTGGCGGGATTGATGCTGTCGAAGTACTCGCCGGAGGCGGGTGCTGTGTGCTCGCCGCCGATGAAGTGCTGCAGGCGGGGGGTCTCAGGCATGGCCTTCCTCTCCAACGGACGTGATCTCTTCGATGGACGTGGTTGCTTCGACGGTCGTGCTCGATTCGATGAAGTGGGTGACGTGGTCGGCGAGCTCGCCGGGCCGCTCGACGGGCAGCATGTGGCGGGCACCGGTTACGACGACCGCACGACAGCCGGGGATCGCCGCGGCCAGCCGCTCGGTCATCTCCGGCGTCGAGCCGGGATCCTCGGACCCCGTGATGGCGAGCGCCGGGACCGTGATCAGGCCGAGGTCCGGCGCGATGTCGGCGTCACCGGTGGCGAAGACCCGGTAGCAGGCGAGGAACGAGACGAGGTCGTTGGCCAGCAGCGTCTCCTCGGTACGCCGCACGACGCCGACCGGTAGGTCGGTGCCGGCGTACCAGCGCTCGACGGAGGCCGCCGCGCTGGCGGCGAAGTCGTCCTCGGCGACCCGCAGCCGGGCGAGCACCGACTCGCGCTCCGCGGGCGTGCGCCGGCACACCGAGCTGACCGAGGTCAGACTGGCGGCCAGCCCCGGCCGGTGGGCGGTCAGGTGCTGGGCGACGAGTGCGCCGAGGGAGAACCCCACCAGGTGGGAGCCGGTCGGGATCTCCGGCGCCAGCCGCTCGGCCAGGCCGGCCAGCGTCACCGGTCCGTCGAGGGGTGGCCGGTCGCCGTGCCCGGGCAGGTCGAGCGCGAGCACGTCGTACCGGTCGGTAACGATCTCGGCGACCGGCGCCCACATCTCACGCGACAGTCCGACCCCGTGGAGCAGCACGAGCGTCGGCCTGCCGGTCGGACGCAGCTCGGTCATGGCGGGATGCTCACTGCTCGGTCGAGAGCGGCGCGAGGCGCTGCTGCGGGCGCCCCTGGGCCGCGGCGGTGAGTGCGATCAGGAGCTCGCCGGGGTGCGGCGCGTCGGCCACCCGGACCTCGATGGTCTGGTGGTGCGAGCGGATGGTCGCGTCGGTGATGTGCTTGAGCGGGATGTCGAAGACGGTGCCGGCGGCCGCACGCTTCTCGACGGCCGGCAGCAGGGTCGTAGCGTTGGCGGCCTTGCGGAAGTGGTCGCCGAACTTGAGCGTGTGGATCAGCGCCGAGCCGTGCTCGACCTCGCCGTCCAGGCCGACGATCGCGGCCTTGCCGTAGGCCTCGGCGGGAGCGCCGAGCGCCTCGAGCACACGGGGAGCGATGAGTGCGCCCAGGTCGGAGGCGGTGGCGTCGATGCCCGGGCCGAGATCCTCGACGAAGCCCTGGCCGGCCCAGGGGTTGTCGAACACGGCCGCGACGACGGCCACGCGGGCGGCCGGCGAGACCTCACGGCCACCCTCGCTGTGGATCTCCTCGACGATGGTGACGATCTTGCGGACGTTCATGACTGGGCACTCTCCTGGTGGGCTGCTGACTCACGGCTGGTCTGGCTGACGGATCGGGCGGTGATGACCGGGTCGGTGGACCGGTCGCCGATGCGGGGGTGCGGCCGGGGGCCGGTGGAGGCGGCGGCGACCACGACGATCTCGTCGGCGCGCGGGCCGTCGGAGACGCGGGTGGCGACGGTCTGGTAGTGGCTGCGGGTGGCCGCGGCGGTCTTGTGCCACATCGGTACGACGAGCGGCTCGCCGGCCTCGGCGCGGGTGTCGGCGAAGCAGATGATCGACTCGCCGCCGAGCCACTCACGCATCAGATTGCCGAAGTACGGCGTGTGGATCAGTGCGCCGCCGTGCTCGATCTCGCCGGCGGTGCCGACGATCGCGGCCTTGCCGAACGCCTCGATCGCCTCGATGCTGCCCAGTGTCTCGATCAGCCGGTCGGTGAGCAACCTGGCCAGCGTGGGCGCGACCCGCTCGACCGCCTCGGACAGGTCGGTCGACGGCGAGGTGCCGAGCCACGGGTTGGCGATCACCGCCGCGACGGTCGCCTGCTGGGCCGGCCGGGCCGGAGCGACCCCGCTCTCGGTGAGCAGCTCCTCGCGGTAGATCACGAGCTTGCGCAGGCCGATGGCGGCGGCCGGCTCCGATGCCTCGGGATGGTGTGGCGCGGCCGGCGCCGTCGAGGGTGCCACGGCAATCACGGTGGTCTCTTGCATGCCACAGAAAGTACTAGTGCGCTCCTGGCGCGTCAAGGTGGAACCGCAGAGATCTACTTATGAGGGCGGGCCAATCCAGGGATCGGCGAAGTTGCCCCCGACCTATTGACACGGACAATGTGATGTCTCTAACGTGCTCTTGCATACAACAGCCTCGGGTCAGTCCGCGCCGTTCATGGAGGAGCGTCATGCCCAGTCAGTCGAGGGTGTCCGTCGAGGACCTCATGCCAGCCGATGGAGCCGGCTCCGCCGTCGGTGACGTGGCCCGTCCCGATCCGGCCGGCCGTGGGCCAACCGGCGGGGACGGCCCGGGCCGCCTCGGGTCGGTCTTCTGGACCTCGGTGGGGGTCTCCCTGGTCGTCGTCATCTGGTCGGTCGCCTTCACCGACAATCTGAACAAGGTGACGACGTCCTCGCTCAACTGGGTGACCGCGACGTTCGGCTGGGCCTACCTGGTCATCACGCTCGGGATCCTGGTCTTCTTGATCTTCCTGGCGTTGAGCCCGGCCGGGTCGTTGCGGCTCGGCAGGGACGACGAGCGACCGGAGTTCCGCAGGATCACCTGGTTCGCGATGATCCTCAGCGCCGTGATGGGCATCGGGCTGATCTCCTACGGCGTCGGCGAGCCGATATCCCACCTCGCCACGCCGCCGCACGGACTCGCCGATCCCGGCACGCCCGAGGCGGCCGTGAGGGCGCTCCAGTACTCCTACTTCGACTGGGGCCTGCACGCCTGGGCGATCTTCGTGGTGTTCGGGTTGGCGATCGCCTACTCCTCCTTCCGTAAGGGCCGCCGTACCCTCGTCAGCCAGCTCTTCGTGCCGCTGCTGGGTGACCGGGTCAACGGGCCCATCGGCAAGGCCATCGACGTGCTCGCCGTCTTCAGCACCCTCTTCGGCACCACCACCTCGCTGGGCCTCGGAGCGCTTCAGGTCAACAACGGCATGGCGCGGATCTTCGGGATGCCCGTCAACAACGTCTCGCAGGTGCTGATCATCGCCGCCGTCACCGCGGTGTTCACGATGTCCGCGGTCACGGGGGTCAGCAAGGGCATCAAGTACCTCAGCCAGGGCAGCTCCGTGCTCGCGGTCCTGCTGTTCATCTTCATGCTGATCGTCGGCCCGACGATCTTCATCGCCAACCTGTACGTCGAGTCGCTCGGCATGTGGGCGACCGACTTCTTCCGGATGAGCCTGCAGGGCACCGCCTTCGGCGGTCTGGAGTGGATGCAGTGGTGGACCTACTTCATGCTGGCCTGGTGGGTGTCGTGGGGCGCCTTCGTCGGCGTCTTCCTGGCCCGCATCTCGCGCGGCCGCACGATCCGGGAGTTCATCCTCGGCGTCCTGTTGGTGCCGAGCGTCGTGTTCTTCACCTGGTTCTCCGTCTTCGGCGGCACCGCCATCCATGTCGACATGTTCGAGGGCGGCAATATCGCCCAGCAGACGATGGCCGACATCAACAGCGCGTTCTTCGCGACACTCGACTACTTCCCGCTCGCGACCCTCACCTCGGTGGTGGCGATCATCCTGGTGGTGATGTTCTTCGTCTCCGGTGCCGACGCCAACACCTACGTGCTGAGCATGATGACCACCGGGGGCTCGCTGACTCCGCCCCGCCGGGTGTTGATCCTGTGGGGTGTCCTCACCGGCCTCACCGCGATGGTCTTGATGCTCGCCGGTGGACTCAACGCCCTGCAGAACACCGTGATCGTGACGTCCCTGCCATTCCTGGTGATCATCGCCGGCCTTACGCTCGCCTTCTCCAAGGAGTTGATGTTCGATCAGCAGCGGGCTCGACTCGAGCGGGAGGCCGCGCTGGCGACCCGTGCAGGCTCTGACTGAGAGAGGTGGACGATGACGGCTGAGCGCAAGGCCCAGATCGAGCTGGCCTGGACGGCGGCCTGGGACGAGGGCGATGTCCAGGCGCTCGACGAACTGCTCCACCCGTCGTACCGGCGGCGCAGCAGGCACGACGAGGAGGGCATCGACCTCGAAGCGTTCAAGGCCTCCATCATCAGCTCGCGCACTGCCTTCCCCGACCTGGTGACCACGATCGACGAGATCCTGGTCGAGGGTGACCGGGCGGCAATCCGCTGGCACAGCAAGGGCACCCACCTGCGCTCCTTCCTCGGGGTGCCGCCCACGAAGAAGCAGGTCGAGGTCTTCGGATCCACGTTCGCCCGCTTCGAGGACGGCCTGGTGGTCGAGGAGGTCGTCACCTGGGATCCGCGTGCACTGCTGGCCGGGCTCGGGATCATCACGGTCGGACAGGACGTCTGAGATGGCAGAGGGCACGAACCAGGTCGTGCAGCCGCAGTCGGTGCCCGGCCTGGACGTGATGAAGCAGGTCAACCGGCAGTTCATCACCGGCGTCACGGTGGTGACGGTCATGGACGAGGGCACTCCGCGCGGCCTGGCGGTCAACGCCTTCTCGAGCATCTCGCTCGAGCCGCCGACGGTGCTGGTCTGCATCCAGCGCTCATCGTCCACGCACGACTCGCTCTTCACCGCCGACCATCTTGCGATCAACATCCTCTCCACCGGCCAGCTCGACGTGGTCGGCACCTTCGCGAGCAGGGGCGGCGACAAGTTCGCGGACCTCGACTGGGCACCCGGCCCGCACGGAAGCCCCCTCATCGCCGGCAGCAGCGCCCAGATGGAGGTGGAGATCCGCGAGCGGCTCCAGGCCAGCACGCACACGATCTGCGTTTGCCGTGTCGTCCACGCCGTCGCCACCGACGCACCGGCGATGGTCTACAGCGCGGGCCGCTTCTACGACGGTGGGGCGCTGCCACCCCTGGGATGATCTGTCCATGTCCGGAAGCGGTGAGAGGGAATCAGTGGCGTCGACGCGCAACGCCTCCTCGGGGTCGATCCAGGCCCGGGTGATCTCGGAGATGCGGGAGCGGATCATCAGCGGAGCGGTCCTGCCGGGCATCAACCTGTCCGAGCTCGCGCTCGCCGACGAGTTCGGCGTGAGCCGTACGCCGGTCCGCGAGGCGCTCAAGCAGCTGCAGACCGAGGGCCTCGTCGAGATCCGGCCCCGGGTCGGCACCTTCGTCACAGCGCCGTCCCGACGTGAGATCACCGAGCTCTTCGAGATCAAGGAGCTGCTCGAGGGCGCTGCGGCCCGGTTGCTCGCCCAGCGCGGCCGGGTTCCCGAGGTCGACCGCCTTGAGGAGAACCTCCGCGAGGCCGACATGGCGGTCGCCGCCAACGACAAGGAGCGCTACGCCGACCTCGTCCAGGAGTTCCACGACCTGCTGGTCACGGGCGCGGACAACAGCAAGCTCGAGGCCCACTACCGCACCCTCATGAACCAGCTCGCCTACGCGCGGCTCGTCACCACCTCCCTCAACCAGCCCGGCCGGCCCCTCCAGTCCGACCGCGAGCACCACCACGTCCTCGACCTGATCGTCGCCAAGGACGGCGACACCGCCGAGCGGGTCATGCGCGAGCACGTCCGCGCCAGCCGGCGGGCGCTGATGGCGGGTCTCGATGTCCGTGCCCTTCCATAGTCTGCGGTCGACGGCTCAGGCGCGACGGGAGGCGGTGCGTAGCACATGAAAGGCTACATTGGGGGCGTGGAGGAGATCAGTCAGCGGGAGCTGCGCAACGACAACGCGAGCGTGATCCGCCGGGTCGTGGCAGGTGAGTCGTTCGTCGTCACACGCAGAGGGGAGGCGATCGCCGATCTCGTGCCTCACCGCGCTGCTGGCGGGCCGCCGCGGTTTCCCGAGACCGCCGGCGTCCTGGCGGCCTTCGCCGACCTCCCGCCGGTGGAGGCGGACGACTGGCTGGATCGCCGCGCGGAGCTCGACACCTTCGTCGACCAGGGGATCGATGACCCGTGGGAGCGGTGACCCACCCGCTGGTCCTCCTCGACACGTCGGTGGTGATCGCGCCGCCCGCGGCGCTCGCGACGATCGCGGACCGGGTGGCCGTGAGCGTGGTCAGCCTTGCCGAGCTGGCGTACGGCCTGCACACGGTGCAGCCCCTCGAGCGGGTCCGACGGGAGCAGCGATACCAACGAGTGCTGGCGACGTACGAGCCGATCGAGCTGTCGCTCGGCGCGGCTCGGATGTTCGGCGCGCTGGCGGCGACGGTGGCGGCGAGCGGGCGACAGCCCCGCACGCGCGGGTTCGACCTGCTCATCGCCGCGACCGCCGCAGACTTGGACATCCCGGTCATCACCCGCAATGTCGACGACTTCTCCGGGCTGGAGGAGCTGGTGACCGTGATCGAGATCGCCCCGGAGACCGAGTCGGCATCGACGTCCGACTCGGGGCAGGATTGACCGGGTGCACCCGCTCGTCGCGCAGCTGACCTACGACGCGGTCAAGCGCGCCTTCGACCCGGCAACGCTGAGCCGGGCGGGCGGCTACCTCGACGCCGTCGACGACCTCGACATCGAGTGCATCGATGCCAACGTGGTGCTCGTGTCCGCCTACGTCGCCGGCACCTTCTACTACGAGTGCTCGCTCACCGTCGAGCAGAGCCACGGCCGGATCCTGCTGTCCGGTGACTGCGCCTGTCCGGTCGGTGACGACTGCAAGCACGCGGCGGCGATCGCCTTGACGCTGCTGGCGGTCGGCCGGCCGGTGGGTGGCGGGGTCGCGCCGGTCCCGGCCTGGGCGCGCGCGCTCGACCAGATGGTCGGCGACCTGGACGAGTCCGCGCGCCCGCGGGGCGATCACAAGGCGCTGGCGCTCCAGCTCGAGCTGAAACGACACAACACCCGCTACGACGGTCCGTCCTGGAGGCTCACCTATCGTCCGCTCCAGCAGGGTGCTCGCGACAACTGGATCAAGAGCGGCATCTCCTGGAGCGATCTCGCCTACGCCGGCTATCGGGCAACCTACGACGAGGAGCAGCTCGCCGCGCTCAACAGCTTCGCCGCGGCTCACGCGCGCAACCACTACTACGGCTCCCAGCTCCCCGACCTCCGCGACACCACCGCCGGGGTCTGGCCGATGCTGCGAGGCCTGTCCACCGCGGGGGTGACGCTGGTGCCGGCCGGCCGACTCGTCGGGATCGAGCAGCACGCCGAGCCCGTCGAGCTGAGCGTCGACGCGACGACCCGGCCCGACGGGCAGGTCTGGCTCGACTTCGGTGTCGAGTTCGGGGGCCGGCTGGTCAGCGGCGAGCAGCTGCTGCTGGTCGGCAAGAAGGCACACGGGGTGGTCGTCCTCGAGCCGGCGGAGGTCCGTGACAGGCACGTCGCGCACCTGATGCCCCTGACCCGAGTGCTGCCCGAGCTGCTCACCGCCCGGCTTCGACAGGGTGCGGCGCTCGTCGTACCCGAGGGCGACCGCGACCAGCTCGCCACGACGTACCTGCCGCGTCTTGCTCGGCACCTCCCGGTCGGGTCGTCCGACGACACCGTGAAGATCCTCGAGCCGGCACCGCCCCGACTCGCCCTGCAGGTGAGCTGGCGCGGCCACGACCAGGTCGGCTTGGCGTGGCAGTGGCGCTACCGGATCGGCGACGGCGACCGGGTCTACGACCTCGACTCCGCCGACGGCCTGCGCGACGTACGCCGCCCGGAGGTGGAGCGCGACCTGCTCGCCGACCTCGAGCTCGACGACTTCGGCAAGGACCTGCTCACCGACGACCGTGGCGCGCTGCGGGTGCGGCCGAGGCTGACCGGTTTCGAGGTCGTGCTCTTCGCCGGCGGCGTGCTGCCCGATCTGCGCGAGCGGGTCGAGGTCCACGAGACGGGGGAGCAGGTCGACTACCACGAGCTCGACCAGTCCCCCACGGTCCGGTTCGACGCGGCGAAGCCCGACGAGCCCGACGGCGGACCGACCGACTGGCTCGACCTGGAGGTGGTGATCGAGGTCGCCGGGGAGCGAGTGCCGCTGCCCGCCGTCCTGGCCGCCCTGACCCTGGGCGAGCCGTTCCTGCTCCTGCCCAGTGGCGGGTACCTGCGCACCGACCTGCCCGAGTTCGCCCGGCTCGCCGACCTGATCGAGGCGGCGCGAGACCTCCACGAGCGCGCGCCCGACGACCACCTGCGCGTCGGGCGCGGCGACCTCGGCACCTGGGCGGCGCTCGACGAGCTCGGCGTGGTCGATGCCCAGGCCGAGCAGTGGATCGCCGCGGCCCGCCGGCTGCAGGAGATGGACGGCCTTCCCGAGGTCGACCCGACCGGCGTCGTCAGCACGCTCCGCGACTACCAGCTGACCGGCTTCCGCTGGCTGGCGTTCCTGTGGGAGTCGGGGCTCGGCGGCATCCTGGCCGATGACATGGGCCTCGGCAAGACGCTGCAGACGCTCGCCCTGATCGCCCATGCGCGTGAGCGCGGCAGCGCCCCCTTCCTGGTGGTCGCGCCCACCAGCGTCGTCCAGGCGTGGCAGCGCGAGGCCGCCACGCATACCCCGCACCTCGTCGTACGTGCGGTCTCCGCGTCCGTGGCCCGCCGGCCCGACAAGCTCGCCGAGCTGGCCGACGGCGCGGACGTCCTGGTCACCAGCTACACGCTCTTCCGGCTCGAGGCCGACGACTACCACGCCCTCGAGTGGGGCGGACTGGTGCTCGACGAGGCCCAGGCGATCAAGAACCACCAGGGCAAGACCTACCAGCAGGTGCGCCGGCTCGAGGCGCCTTTCCGCCTCGCCATCACCGGCACGCCGTTCGAGAACCGGCTGATGGAGCTCTGGTCGCTGCTGTCGGTGGTCGCACCCGGTCTGTACCCGCGGCCCAGGCAGTTCACCGAGCTCGTCGTGCGTCCGGTCGAGAAGCAGGGTGACGAGCGGTCCCTGCAGCGCTTCCGGCGTCGGATCCGGCCGTTCCTGCTCCGTCGCACCAAGGAGGTCGTCGCCAAGGACCTGCCGCCGAAGCAGGAGCAGGTGCTCGACGTCGAGCTCTCTCCCAAGCACCGCCGCGTCTACGACACCCACCTCCAGCGCGAGCGGCAGGGCGTGCTCGGGCTCGTCGACGACTTCGACCGCAACCGGGTCGCGATCTTCGCGGCGATCACCCGGCTCCGGCAGCTCAGTCTCGACCCCGGGCTGGTCGACGAGGAGTACGACGGCGTCGGGTCGGCCAAGATCGACGTACTCGCCGACCATCTGGCCGAGCTCGCGGCGGAGGGTCACCGGGCCCTGGTGTTCAGCCAGTTCACGACGTACCTGGCCCGGGTGAAGCGGCGCCTCGACAGCGAGGGCATCGGATGGGTCTACCTCGACGGCCGCACCCGCAACCGGGCGAAGGTCATCGATCGGTTCAAGACGGGCGATGCGCCGGCCTTCCTGATCAGCCTCAAGGCCGGCGGCGTCGGGCTGACCTTGACCGAGGCCGACTACGTCTTCGTGCTCGACCCGTGGTGGAATCCCGCCGTCGAGGCACAGGCCGTCGACCGCACGCACCGGATCGGCCAGACCCGCTCCGTCAACGTCTATCGTCTCGTCGCCACCGACACCATCGAGCAGAAGGTCATGGAGCTCAAGGCCAGGAAGGCCGCGCTCTTCGAGCAGGTCGTCGACGGTGACGTCGCGACCGCGACCGGTCTCTCCGCGGACGACATCCGCGGACTCTTCGACCAGTGAGCGGCCGGCGAGTGGCACGATCGGCTTCGTGGTCGACCACTCATCGATCGGCACCGCCGCGCTCGACGACTTCGTGATCGCGCGCAACACCGAGCCGGGCACGACGCTGCCGTACGTGCTGCGGATCCCGTTGCCCGACCGGGCGATCGTGCTCAAGGCGAGGGAGACCTGGCCGCGCACCGCGAAGGTCTACTGCCATCGCGTCGAGGAGTGGCCCGAGGACGCCGAGGTCATCGTGAGGGTTCCGGTGAGGTCCTGCGTACGTCGCGGCGCGGCGATCGACCTGGTGCTCGACCGAGCCCGGGAGAGCCGCTCCCAGTTCGTGATCACCACGCTGCGCGGCGGACGTCAGGCGGTCTTCTGGCAGACCTCCCGGACCGCCAAGCAGGCGCGGCCACGGACGACCACCTCCACGGCGCGCGCCTTCGGCGTGGCCGACCTGGAGATCGTCGTCGACTCCCAGGAGCGCTATGCCTGGGGCTTCTCCGCGCAGCAGGCGACGACCCGGCGCGCCAGGCTGCCCTGCGGCGACTACGGCCTCGTGGACGACGGCCGGCTCCTGGCCGTCGTCGAACGCAAGAGTGTCGGGGACCTCGTCACGTCGCTGACCACCGGAAAGCTCAAGTACCAGCTCACCGAACTGGCCGCCTGTCCGCGGGCAGCGGTGGTCGTGGAGGAGCGCTACTCGCGGGCGCTGCAGCACGAGATCGTGCGGGCGTCCGTGATCGCCGACGGGCTCGCCGAGTGCCAGGTGGCGTTCCCCAACGTGCCGATCATGTTCTGCGAGAACCGCAAGCTCGCCCAGGAGTGGGCCTATCGCTTCCTGGGTGCGGCGCTGGTGGCCGCGGACCTCGACGCGTCCGGAGCGGCCGCCGTCGCCGGCTTCGCCGAAGCCCACGCCCTGCCGCGGGCGGAGCCGACCGCCGCCGATCTTCGCGCGTGGGCGGCGGCCAACGGGTACGGCGTCTCCGACCGCGGCCGGGTGCCCCGGCACATCGCGGAGGCGTACCGGGCGGCCCACCTCTGAGCGACGTACGCGCCCGACTGCTCGATGGTGACTGGTCGGGAACGCTCGTACTCTGTGGACCCCTGATGGCCCCGGTCAGCGTGGCGGAGGGGTCACCAGGGTCCACAGTGCAGGTCGTGCCCAGCCGCGGTTTGGCGCCAAACGTCGCTCCCGCTCCGCCAGAGTCTCCGCAGCCCGCTCGGGTCAGGTGAGCGACCAGTCGACCGGCTGGCCGCCCTGGTCGACCAGGAGCCGGTTGACGCGGCTGAAGGGCCGGGAGCCGAAGAAGCCGCGGGAGGCGGAGAGCGGGGAGGGGTGCGGCGACTCGACCCACGGCACCGGACCGAGCGCGCCCTTGAGGGACTGGGCGTCCTTGCCCCACAGGATCGCCGCGAGCGGGCCGCCTCGGCGGGCGAGGGCGTCGATGGCGCAGCCGGTGACCTCCTCCCAGCCCTTCCCGCGGTGGGTCGCCGGGGCGCCCGGGCGCACCGTCAGCACCCTGTTGAGCAGCATGACTCCGCGGTCGCGCCACTGGGTGAGATCGCCGTGCGGCGCGGGCGGGACGCCGAGGTCGGACTCGAGCTCCTGGTAGATATTGCGGAGCGAGCCGGGCAGGGGTCGTACGCCGGGCGCCACCGCGAAGCTCAGCCCGATCGGGTGGCCCGGGGTGGGGTAGGGATCCTGGCCGACGACGAGGACCCGGACGTCGGCCAGTGGGCGCTCGAAGGCGCGAAAGACGGCTTCACCCGCCGGCAGGTAGGACCGGCCAGCCGCGATCTCCTCGCGGAGGAACCGGCCGAGCAGAGCGATCCGATCGTCGACCGGCGCGAGCGCCTCGGCCCAGTCGGGAGCCATCAGTCCCTTGTCCACGAGTCCGGCGAGGGCAGCCATGGCCCGACGCTACAGCGGCGGTCGCCGTACAGTGACGCCATGGCCGCACGCAGGAAGGCCACGGTCGCGGACATCCACGAGCTGGCCGGGTCGATGCCGGGGGCGACCCGGGCGGACGACGAGAAGGCGATCTATCAGGTCAGCCGGCGCAGCTTCGTGTTCTTCCGCAACCCCCGTCCCGATGCCGTCGACCCCGAGACGGGGGAGCGCTACCGCGACGTGGTCGTCCTCTGGGTCGCCGACGAGGGCACCAAGCAGGAGCTCCTGGCAGACCACTCGTTGCCGCTCTTCACGACCCCGCACTTCGACGGCCACCCGTCCGTGCTGCTCCGTGCCAGCCGGGTCGGGGAGCTCGACCGTGACCAGCTCGCCGAGCTCGTGTACGACGCCTGGCTGGCGCGGGCGTCCAGGACGGCGGCCCGGAAGTGGCTCGCCGAGCGCGGCCTGGCCGAGTAGGGAGCAGGCGTCAACGGCGCAGGGCTCGGGAGCCGGCCGATCCGTAGCGGCGGCTGGGGTTGGCGCCGATGGTGTTGTCGGTGGCCGCCTTCTTGACCGGTGCCTTCCTCGCGGGCGCCTTCTTGGCAGGTGCTTTCTTCGCGGCTGCCTTCTTGGCGGGTGCCTTCCTCGCGGGCGTCTTCTTGGCGACTGCCTCCTTGGCGGGTGCCTTCCTCGCGGGCGTCTTCTTGGCAGCTGCCTTCTTGACCGACCTGACGGACGGCTTCCTGACCGGCGACTGCTCGGCCTCGTCGAGCCCCGCGAACCAGCGGTCGAGCACCGGCCAGGTCGCGCTGCGGGCACGTCGACCGGTGAGCAGGCCGAGGTGCCCGCCCGGCACGACCTCGACGCGTACGTCGGGTGAGCCGGTCAGCAGGGGCGCGGCGGCGCTGACGGAGGCGACCGGTGCGATGACGTCGTCGGCGCCGGCGATGACGAGCACCGGCACGTCGACGTCGGCGAGACGCACGTCGGTGCCGTCGACCTCGAGCCGGCCGTCGACGAGCGCGTTGTCACGCAGGAACCGGTGATAGAGCCGGCCGTAGCTGCGACCGGGGACACGCAGGCTCTCCTGGAAGGCCGCGACCGCCTCGACCTGGGCCAGGAAGTCGGCGTCGTCGAGATTGACGACCTGGGCGATCGGGCGGTCGACGAGCTGGCGCACGACCATCGCAGGGGCGAGCAGTGGCGCGAGGTCGTCGGGCAGACCGCCCAGCAGCCCGACGGCACGGGTGACGACGCCCGGGATCGGGAGGCTCACCAGCGAGCGCGTCGACGCCGAGAGCGGCACCTTGGCCGCGTCGACCGGCGCGCCCGCGACGACGAGCGAGGCGAGCGGGAGCGACCCGTCGGCGGCGGCGAGCATCGCGGCGATCCCGCCGAGCGACCAGCCGACGAGGTGGACCGGCCGACCGCCGCTGCGGGTCGAGACGGCCCGTACGGCGGCGGGGAGCGCCTGCCGGACCACGTGCGCGAGAGCGTCGGGTGCGTCGGGTGACAGGTCGCCGTACTCCACCAGGAAGGTGCGGCGCCCGGTGGCGACCAGGTGCTCGACGAGGGAGCCACCGCGACGCAGGTCGTAGCAGGATGCCGGCGCCACCAGCGGCGACACGAGCAGGACCGGGTCGCCGTGGAGGTCGGCGACCGCGTGGTACTCATGGACGGAGCGGCGATCTCCCTTGTCCACAAGGGCTCTAGCCATCGGCGTGAGGTCCGCGAAGTGGCCGCCGAGCAGGCCTCGAGCGAGGTTGCCCGCGGCGCTGACGAGCTGGCCGGGAGTCGGCACCAGATCCATAGCCGCGACGCTACCCGAGGGGTGAGATCCTTCGACCGGCGGACGTCCTACGCCCGAGGCCCTCGACAGGATGGCCCCCTACCACCTGGACACGCAGAGGCAGACAGGGAACACGGAGGGAGACCGGTGATGATCTGGAAGAGGAAGGCTGCCGCCGCAGGTGCAGCGGCCGTCGGGGCGGTCGGTGCGCTCGCGGCGCACGACCTGACCCAGAAGAAGCACGCGATCCTCCGCAACTTCCCGGTCGTCGGACACCTGCGGTTCACCCTCGAGCGCTTCGGTCCCGAGCTCCGTCAGTACATCGTGACCTCCAACGACGAGGAGCGCCCCTTCAGCCGCGACCAACGGCGTTGGGTCTACGCGAGCTCCAAGCTGCAGAACAACTACTTCGGCTTCGGCACCGACAACGACTACGAGAACGCGTCCGGCTACCCGATCATCAAGCACCGCACCTTTGCCGGTCCCGGTGCGCCGACGGCCAGCCACGCGCACGAGGACTCGCCACTGCCGTGCGCCAAGGTCCTCGGTGCTTCGCGGGGACGCGAGAAGGCCTTCCGGCCGACGTCGGTGGTCAACATCTCGGGGATGAGCTTCGGCGCCCTGTCCAAGAACGCGATCGAGGCGCTCAACCGGGGTGCGGCCATCGCCGGCTGTCTGCAGAACACCGGCGAGGGCGCGGTGTCGCCGTACCACCTCGCCGGCGGCGGCGACCTGGTCTTCCAGATCGGTACGTCGTACTTCGGCTGCCGCGATGCGTCCGGCGCCTTCGACCTCGCAATCCTCAAGGAGCTGGTGGCGAGCACGCCGGTGAAGGCGATCGAGATCAAGCTCTCGCAGGGTGCCAAGCCCGGCCTGGGTGGCATGCTGCCGGCGGCCAAGGTGAGCGAGGAGATCGCGCGGACCCGCGGCATCGAGCCCGGCGTGGACTGCGCCTCGCCTAGTCGGCACACCGTCTTCTCCGACGTGGACTCGATGCTCGACTTCGTCGAGCTGGTCGCCACCGAGACCGGGGTGCCGGTCGGCATCAAGTCCGCGGTCGGCAACCTGGAGTTCTGGGACCACCTCGTCGAGTTCATGGGCGACGGCCAGCGGGGCGTCGACTTCGTCAACGTCGACGGTGGCGAGGGCGGCACCGGTGCCGCGCCGCTGATCTTCGCCGACGCCGTCAGCTACCCCTTCCGGGCCGGGTTCGCCCACGTCTACCGGCGGTTCGCCGACGCCGGCCTCACCGACGACGTCGTCTTCATGGGCGGTGGCAAGCTCGGCATCCCGGACAACGCCGTGGTCGCCTTCGCGATGGGCGTCGACATGGTCGGCGTGGGTCGCGAGGCGATGCTCTCCATCGGCTGCATCCAGGCCCAGAAGTGCCACACCGACGAGTGCCCGGTGGGCGTCGCCACCCAGAACCCGCGCTTCGTCAGGGGGCTCGACCCGGAGTCCAAGAGCGTGCGCGCGGCCAACTACGTCAAGACCCTCCGCCGCGACCTGCTCAAGATCGCCGAGGCCGTCGGCGTTGTCCACCCCGGCCTGATCACCGCGGACGACGTCGACATCATGGACGGCCTCCACGGCGGCCGCTCGCTCCGCGAGCTCTACGACTACCGCCCCGGCTGGGGCAGCCCCGGAGAGCGCATCGCCAGGGAGATCACCGAGATCATGGCCGCCAACCCCGGCTGAACCGCAGGTGCTCGCCGGTGTCGGATCGCCCGTGCAGGTCGGCGAGGAAGCTGTCGGCCCAGAAGGCGACGTCGTGCTCCATCACCTGCTTGCGCATCGCCCGCATCCGGCGGGAGAGGTCGCGCTCGTCGGCGCGCGCGGCCGCCAGGATCGCGGCCTTCATGCCGTTGAGGTCGTAGGGGTTGACCAGCCACGCCTGCCGCAGCTCACTCGCGGCACCCGCGAACTCGGAGAGCACCAGTGCGCCGTCGTCGTCGTACCGGCAGGCGACGTACTCCTTGGCGACGAGGTTCATGCCGTCGCGATAGGGCGTCACGACCATCACGTCGGCGGCGCGGTAGAGGGCGGCCATCTCCTCGCGCGGGTAGGACGAGTGCATATAGCTGATGATCGGCTCGCCGATGCGGCCGAGGTCGCCGTTGAGCCGGCCGACCAGGCGGTCGATGTCGTCGCGCAGCCTGCGGTACTGCTCGACGCGTTCGCGAGACGGCGTCGCGACCTGGACGAAGACCGCGTCGCCGACATCGAGCTTGCCCTCGGTGATGAGCTCGCCGAAGGCGCGCAGTCGCGCGTAGATGCCCTTGGTGTAGTCGAGCCGGTCGACCCCCAGGAAGAGCTTCCCCGGGTTGCCGAGGGCGGACCGGATCTCGGCGCTGCGGTCGCGTACGACGTCGGAACGGGCGAGCTCCTCGAAGCCGGCCGAGTCGATCGAGATCGGGTAGTTCTTGGCGACGACCGTGCGCCCGTCGGGCAGGTGGATCGTGTTGCGCACCGTCTTGTGGCCGATGCGGTTGCGGACCAGCCGCACGAAGTTGGACGCGCCGCCGGCGAGCTGGAAGCCGATCAGGTCGGCGCCGAGCAGACCCTCGAGGATCTGCCGGCGCCAGGGGAGCTGGAGGAAGAGCTCGGTCGGGGGAAACGGGATATGTAGGTAGAAGCCGATCCGCAGGTCCGGCCGGAGCTCGCGGAGCAGCTGGGGGACGAGCTGGAGCTGGTAGTCCTGCACCCAGACCGTCGCGCCCTCTGCGGCGGTCTCGGCGGCCGCGGCGGCGAACCGCTGGTTGACCGCGACGTAGGAGTCCCACCACTCCCGGTGGAACTCCGGCTTGGCGACGAGGTCGTGGTAGAGCGGCCAGAGGGTGCCGTTGGCGAAGCCCTCGTAGAACTCCTCGACCTCGGCCTCGTCCAGTCGGATCGGCACGAGGTGGAGGCCGTCCTCGACGAATGGCGGTCCGACCTCCTCGGTGCCGCCCGGCCAGCCGATCCAGGCGCCGTCGTTCTGGCGCAGCACCGGCTCGAGCGCCGTCACCAGGCCCCCCGGAGAGCGTCGCCAGCCCGGTGTGCCGTCGGCCTCGTACACCCGGTCGACGGGGAGCCGGTTGGCGACGATGACGAGGTCCGAGGGCATATCGGCACCCTAGTGCCGCGAGCGCTGTCGGGTCAGCCCGAGTGATCGAGTCAGGCTGGCAGGATCGTGGTGGCGGCGTACGGCCCAGGAGACTCGGTGGCATGAGCACGACGCTGCCCGACGAGACCGACCAGACGACGGAGATGCCGATGTCCGCCCAGTCGCACGGCGCGCCTGCGGTGCGTCCGGGTGTCGGGCGGCGGCTCGTACGTGACCTGGCCTACGCCCTGACCTCGCTGCCGATCACGCTGGCGGCCTTTCCGCTCGCGATCGCCGGTCTGGCGGCGGGCCTGGCGACCGTCGTGGTGTGGGTCGGGCTGCCGGTCCTGGTGGTGACCCTCCTGGTCTGCCGACCGTTCGCCCAGCTCGAGCGCATCCGGTTGCGCCGGCTGCAGGGCCGGCGGTCGCCCTCCGCGACCTACGCACGGCCGCGCGAGGGGGCCGGTCCGGTCCGGCGGGCCCTCACCCCGCTGCGCGACCCACAGGCGTGGCTCGACTGGCTGTGGGTGGCGTGCAGCCTGGTGACCGCGGTCTTCGCCTTCGTGCTCGCCCTCACCTGGGTCGCGGCGGCGCTCGGCGGGCTGACCTTCTGGTTCTGGCAGCGGTGGCTCCCTGAGGAGGGCGGCGACGTGACACTCGCGAGCCTGATCGGGCTCGGCGAGGGCCGCGAGGCGGAGATCTCCCTCAACCTGGTCCTCGGGTTCGTCGCGCTGATCACCCTGCCGCTCGTCGCGCGCGCCGCGGCCGCCGTACACGCCGGGCTCTCCGACGTCCTTCTCAACAGCCGTGCCGAGCTGCAGTCGGAGGTACGCCGGGTGGTCGGCACACGTGACGCGGCCCAGCGCGCGGAGGCCGAGTCGCTGCGTCGGCTCGAGCGCGACATCCACGACGGACCGCAGCAGCGACTGGTGCGACTGACCATGGATCTCGGCCGCGCCCGCAAGCAGCTCTCCGACGACCCCGAGCGCGCCGCCGTCACCATCGACGACGCGCTCCGCCGCGCCAGGGAGACGGTCGACGAGCTGCGCTCCCTGTCCCGCGGGATCGCGCCGCCGCTGCTCGTCGACCGCGGCCTGAAGGCGGCGCTGCAGGAGATGGTGCAGCGCAGCGAGCTGCCGGTCACGGTGAGCGTCGACCTGCCCGCCCAGCTGCCGCCTCAGGTCGAGACCGCGCTCTACTTCACCGTCTCCGAGGCGATGACGAATGTCGCCAAGCACAGCGGAGCGACGCGGGTCGCCGTCGCGGTGGGCAGGCGCGGTGACTTCGTCGAGGCGTCGGTGACCGACGATGGCCACGGCGGGGCCCACCCGGCGAAGGGCACCGGCCTCGCCGGCCTGGAGCGACGGCTCCGCGGCGTCGACGGCACCCTGGTGGTGGACTCGCCGGCCGGAGGGCCGACGATCGTGCTGGCCTCGGTCCCTCTGGGCCGAGCGTGAGCGGCAGGGAGGAACGGATGCGGATCGTCGTCGCCGACGACTCGGTGCTGCTGCGCGAGGGTCTCCAGCTGCTGCTCGCCGACGCCGGGCACGAGGTGGTCGCGGCGGTCGGCGACGGGCCGGGCTTCCTGGCGGCCGTGCTCGAGCGTCGCCCCGACGTGTCGATCGTCGACGTCCGGATGCCGCCGAGCCACACCGACGAGGGCCTGTGTGCGGCCGTCGCCTGCCGCACACAGTGGCCGGAGGCCAAGATCATGGTCCTCTCGCAGTACGTCGAGGTGTCCTACGCCGACGAGCTGCTCGCCTCAGGCGACGGCGGCGTCGGCTACCTGCTGAAGGACCGGGTCAGCGACATCGACGACTTCCTCACCGCCCTTGCCTCGGTGGCCGACGGCGGTACGGCGCTCGACCCGCTGGTGGTGCGCCAGCTGATGGGCCGCCGCAAGGACCCGGTCGCCACGCTCACCCCCCGCGAGTACGAGGTGCTCTCGCTCATGGCGGAGGGTCGGTCCAACTCGGCGATCGCCGGAGCGCTCGTGGTCACGCTCGGAGCCGTCGAGAAGCACACCCAGCGGATCTTCGCCAAGCTCGGCCTGCACCCCGACGACGGCGCCCACCGCCGGGTCCTCGCCGTCCTCGGCTTCCTGCGCGCCGGCGGCTGAGCGTCGGCGGTCGGCGGACGCGCCGGCGTCCCGGGAGGGTCAGCAGGCGCCGACCGAGGTCGCGGCGACCTGGAAGTCGACGACCTTCTTGTACGCCGCGAGCTTGACCTGGACGTTCTCGCTCGGGCTGATGATCGCGTGCTTGCCCTTGTCGTTGCGGTGCGGCCGCGCGTAGTAACACGGCAGTGTCAACCGGCCTGAGTCGATGGATGTCCCGGCCGATGCCGGGAGGCAAGTCGGCCGGGTGGTCCGACACGCCGCACGCGAATGACACCGTTGTGGTTCGTGACTTACAGTAATGGCATTCACCTCGACACCACTCAGGGAGTGACCCCATGGACGCCGCCAATGCGCTGCCCGCCCCCGGTCAACAGCCGGGTCTGAGCGAGCGCGACCGCGAGATCCTTGCCTTCGAGCGGCAGTGGTGGAAGTACGCCGGCGCGAAGGAGACCGCCGTACGCGACAAGTTCGACATGTCCTCCACGCGCTACTACCAGGTGCTCAATGCGCTCATCGACACCCGGGAGGCTCTCGAGGAGGACCCGCTCCTGGTCCGCCGGCTCCGGCGGCTGCGGTCCCAGCGCCAGCGCCAGCGCTCCGCCCGCCGACTCGGCTTCGAGATCTAGACCACCAACCCCGAAGGGCCACACACCTCATGCGCCTCCTTCCCCAGGCACTCAGGTCAGTCTTCACCCAGCGCCTCAGCGGGCGGGCCCGCAACGAGCGCCCTGCTCATGCGCGCGACGAGCGCGGTGTCGCCTACCCCTCGCCCCTGGTGATGCTGAGCATCATCGCGATCGCCATGGCCGCGGTCGCCTTCGTCGCCACCCGGGGCGGCGAGCCGACCGAGCGGGAGATCACGCCGGCCGCCAGGTCCGAGCCGACCCAGACCGCGGCGCCGACAACGCCGACCGCCGAGCCGACCAAGCCGCCGCCGCCGATCAAGAAGGGGAGGATCTACGTCGAGGTCTTCAACAACACCGGCATCCAGGGCCTGGCCGGCCGGGCCGCGGAGCGCGCCATCGGCGCGGGCTGGCAGGTCGTCGGCTCCGACAACTGGGTCGGCACCGTGCCGGCCTCCACCGTCTACTTCCCCAAGCGGCTGAAGCCGGCCGCGCACGCCCTCGCCCTCGACCTCGGCATCAAGCGGGTCCAGCCGGCGGTCGGATCGATGCAGCTCGACCGGCTGACGGTCGTGCTGACGGCCGAGCTGGGCTGACCCGGCGAGCCGGTCCGTCAGCCGGCCGAGCCGAGGTCGCGCAGCAGCGCCAGGACGCCGTCAGGCCCCGGTACGACGACATCGGCGAGCGGACGGAGCGCCGACTGCTCGTCGGACTCCGAGTAGACCAACAGCGTGGCCAGTCCCTCGTCGCGAAGCTCCGCGACGGCCTCGAACGCGGCGACGTCGCCGAGGTCGTCGCCGGCGAAGACGAAGCCGCCCGCCCCGAGGTCGTCGACTAGGCGATGCACGACCTGACCCTTGTCCATGCCACTCGCACGCACCTCGATCACCGCGCGACCCGGCTCGACGGCCAGGCCGTGCCGCTCCGCGGCCTTCGCGAGGGTGGGCAGCAGGAGCTGGGTGGTGCCTGCGGGGTCGGGCAGTTGTCGAGTGTGCACGGCGACCGCGAGGCCCTTGTCCTCCAAGGTCGCCGCTCCGGCTCCCGCCTCCCGGAGCAGCCGGGGCAGCTCGCGTTCGAAGGAGGAGAGACCCGTCGGCGGTCGCGGCGAGATGATCCGCCGTCCGGCCGAGGACCAGTGCTCGTTGCCGTACTGCCCGTAGACGTGCAGCTCGCGCCCCGACTCGGCGATCGCGTCGGCGATCTCGTCCAGGCCGCCGAGGGCCACCGCCTGCCGGGCCGGGCGGCCGGTGATGATGGCCACCCGGCGCACCCGCACGGCCAGGCCGATCAGGACGGAAGCCGCGTCGGGGTGGATCGTGGCGGCCGCCGGGTCGTCGACGATCGGCGCGAGCACGCCGTCGAAGTCGAGCCCGACGACCGTCTCGGCGAGCCGCGCTCCGATGGCGTCGTACCGTGCCTTGGCTTCGGCGGAGGTGAAGTGCACCGTCTCACCATGCCATGCCCCCACCCGCCTGCCGCGCCGCTGCCCGATTGGCGGGCGCGTCTCAGATCGTGGATGCGTGTCTCGGGAGTTGAGATTTCGATTTCGAGCCGCCCGGCGCCGCTCCGTACAGTGGGGAGCGCTCATCACGAGGGACTGAGGGAACGGCCCGACGAAGTCCCGGCAACCGCCGCGAACCTCCTGTGAACGCGTTCTGCGTCGCAGCCGCGGAAGTGGTGCCAAATCCGACCCGCAGCAGGGTGCTCGCGGGGTAGATGAGGGAGGAGACCCCCATGAGCGTCACCGCAGCCGAGCCGGCAGCCGACACGACCGGAAGCGGCGTGCGCGAGGGCGCCTTCGGTCACGCGACCGCCCTCGCCTGTCGCGAGTGCGGCCACCGCGTCGACCTCGGGCCGTTCTACGCGTGTCCGGAGTGCTTCGGTCCTCTGGAGATCGCCTACGACTTCCCGAAGGTGACCCGCGAGGAGATCGAGGCCGGTCCGCGCAACATCTGGCGCTACAAGGCGCTGCTGCCGGTGCCGACCGACATCGAGCAGTCGCCAAACACCGAGCCCGGCTTCACCCGGCTGCTCAAGGCCCACAACCTCGGCCGCGAGCTCGGCATCGACAACCTGTGGGTCAAGGACGACTCGACCAACCCGACCAACTCCTTCAAGGACCGCGTCGTCGCCTGTGCGCTGAGCGCGGCCCGCGAGCTCGGGTCGAAGGTCTTCGCCTGCCCCAGCACCGGCAACCTCGCCAACGCCGTGGCCGCGGCGGGCGCTCGCGCGGGCATCAGGACCGTGGTGTTCATCCCCGCCAACCTCGAGACGCCCAAGCAGGTCAACTCGGCGATCTTCACCGAGTCGCTGGTCGCGGTCAACGGCAACTACGACGACGTGAACCGGCTCGCCTCCGAGATCGCCGGCGAGGAGGACGGCTGGGCGTTCGTCAACGTCAACGTCCGCCCCTACTACGCCGAGGGATCCAAGACCCTCGGCTACGAGATCGCCGAGCAGCTCGGCTGGCGGTTGCCCGACCAGATCGTGATCCCGGTCGCGTCCGGCTCGCAGCTCACCAAGGTGCACAAGGCCTTCCAGGAGCTGATCAAGCTCGGGCTCGTCGAGGACAAGCCGTACCGGATATTCGGGGCGCAAGCGACCGGCTGCTCGCCGGTAAGCGCGGCGTACAAGGCCGGCACCGAGGCGATCCGCCCGGTCAAGCCCGACACCATCGCCAAGAGCCTGGCCATCGGCAACCCGGCCGACGGCATCTACGTCCTCGACATCTGCCGGCAGACCGGTGGCGCCGTCGAGGACGTCACCGACGACGAGGTCCGCGACGCGATCGTGCTGCTCGCCCGGACCGAGGGGATCTTCACCGAGACCGCGGGTGGCACCACCGTCGGCGTCCTCAAGAAGCTGGTCGAGACCGGCCAGATCGACACCTCGCTCGAGACCGTGGTGATCAACACCGGCCACGGCCTGAAGACCCTCGACGCGATCACCGACCGGGTCGGTCCCGCGGCGACCATCGACCCGTCGTACGGCGCCTTCGCCGCGGCTGGCATCGTCTGACCTGCAGACCCGTGGGTAGTTTCCAGCCGTGGATAGTTTCACGAGTCCGCCGACATGAGGAGTCCAAGTTGAGTGTTTCCGTCCGCGTGCCGACGATCCTGCGCACCTACACCGGTGGCGAGTCGGAGGTTAAGGCCGAGGGTGACACCCTGGCCGCCGTGCTCGACGACCTCGAGACCAACTACGCCGGCATCCGCGCCCGCATCCTCGACGACCAGGGCAAGCTCCGTCGCTTCGTCAACGTGTATGTCGGCAACGACGACGTGCGCTTCCTCGACGACCTCGCCACCGCGACCCCCGACGGGGTGCAGGTCTCGGTGATCCCGGCGGTCGCCGGCGGCTGAGCTTCCGGCATCTCGGTGGGGTGCTTCCGGCATCTCGGCGAGACTGGTCGCATGGAGCACACCTACCGGCTCGAGGTCACCTGGCAGGGCAACCGCGGGCGGGGGACGACCGGCTACCGCGACTACGCGCGCGACGTCCTCCTCGAAGCCCACGGCAAGCCCGCGCTCGAGGGCTCGGCCGACAAGCCGTTTCGAGGCGACCCGGCCCGGTGGAACCCGGAGGAGCTGCTGGTCGCCGCGCTGAGCCAGTGCCACCTGCTCAGCTACCTGCACGTTTGCGTGATGAACGGCGTCGTGGTCACGGCGTACGCCGACAGCCCGGTCGGCACGATGGTCACCGACGGCATCGGCGGCCGGTTCACCCGGGTGCTGCTGCGCCCCCGGGTCACCGTGGCGAGCGCGGAGATGGTCGAGACCGCCCGGCGGATCCACCATGAGGCGAGCGAGGCGTGCTTCATCGCCGCGTCGGTCAGCTTTCCCGTGGAGCACGAGCCGGAGATCCTCGTAGCCGGACAGGCATAAGTGCAGGTGCCGCTCGAGTCGGCCGGTCACCGAGGCGGGGATCCGTCGGAGGCGACCAGTTATGCCTGTTTGAATCCGCCCGCTCCGGTCAGCATGCTCCGTCGCTCCCTGAGGTGGGCGGCCTCGGCGCTGTTGCCGCACAGGGCGATCGCAGCGTCGTACGCCGTGACCGCGTCGGCGTGCCGACCCGCCCGGGCGAGCAGCTCGGCCCGGATCGCCGGCAGGCGGTGGCCGGGCAGGTCGACCTCGTCGATTGCCTTGAGCCCGGCGAGCGGTCCGTCGGCCTCGGCGACCGCGACGGCGCGGTTGAGCCGGACGACGGGGGAGTCGCCCAGCGTGAGCAGCTCGTCGTACCGCTCGACGATGCGCGGCCAGTCCGTGTGGGCCGCCGTCGGGGCGATCGCGTGCTCGGCGGCGATCAGGGCCTGGAGCAGGTACGGCGAGGCCGGAGCCGTCACCCACCCGCTGAGGAGGGTGAGCGCCTCGGCGATCTCGTCGTGGTGCCAGGCGGATCGATCCTGGTCGGGGAGCAGCACGAGCCGGCCATCGCGGACCCGGGCGTCGCGACGGGAGTGCTGGACGAGCATCAGCGCGAGCAGCGCGTCGAGCTCGACCCGCCCGGGCAGCAGCTCGCGGAGCACTCGCGCCAGCCGGACCGCCTCGCCGGCGAGCTCGGCGTCGAGGACGTCGTCGCCGCCGCGTGGTGCGTAGCCCGCCGTGAAGGCGAGGTAGCAGACGTCGGCCACGACCGGAAGCCGCTCGGCGAGCTCCTCCGGGGGCGGCACCGCGAAGGTCGCGCCGGCGAGCCGCTTGCGGGCGCGGGTCAGCCGCGCGGCCATCGTGGCCTGGCTGGTCATGAAGAGGCGGGCGATGTCCTGGGTGGGCAGGCCGACGACCAGGCGCAGGGTGAGCACTGCCGCCGCCTCGCGCGTGAGGGACGGGTGTGCGCACAGCAGCACCAGCCGGAGCCGCTCGTCACGGATCTCGTCGCCCGGGTCGGCCATGGTCCGCCGTCCCTCCTCCTGCAGCTCGGCGTCGACGACCAGCAGCCGCTCCCTGCGAGCCGCGACCGACATTGCGCGCAGCCGGTCGAGGATCTTGCGGCGGGCGGTGGTGAGCAGCCACGCGGGCGGGTTGTCCGGTACGCCGTCGCGCGGCCAGTGCCGGGCCGCCTGCTCGAAGGCATCGGCCAGCCCGTCCTCCGCCAGGTCGAGGCTGCGGAACTGCGCCACCAGCAGTGCCAGCAGGCGCCCCCAGTCGGCGCGCCAGACGTCATCGAGGGTTGGCGTCACTCGTTGGCTGTCGGCCTGATCTCGACGGTGACCTGGGCGGGCAGCAGCGCCGAGACCTCGAGGGCCGCATCCCTGTCGGGGACGTCGATCAGGTAGAAGCCGCCCAGCTGCTCGGCCGCCTCGGCGTACGGTCCCTCGGTCACGGACCGATCCGGGCCCGGGCCGAGGGTGCGTGCCTCGGACGGGTGGGCGAGGCCGGCCCCGGCGACTACGCGGCCGCGCGCCGACACGGCCGCCTCGAACGCCTCGAGGTCGGCGAAGAACGACTTCTGCTCCTCCTCCGACATCACTTCCCAGCGGCCGTAGCTGTCCGGCTCGGTGAGCAGTACGACGAATTCCATGGTTGCCTCCTCGGTGGGGTGAGTCTGTCACCTCGATGACGCGTAAGAGGCCGGAGAATCGACGCCATGCGGCGCGGCTGCCGGGGACGATGCGGATCCCGCTCTCGCGGGCGCGCTCCGCCGGCGCGTTCGCGTTCAGCCGAGACGCCCCCGGGCGGCGACCGGCCAGCTCTGCGTGGCGCCGTCCGGGGTCAACACCAGGAGCTCGTCGAAGTTGTTCACGACCGGGCAGACGTGGTTCGGGACGACGGGCAGTACGGCGCCCAGGGCCGGCGTCACGTGGCCGGTTGGGAGGCCGAGGTAGCCGTGGTACTCGTTCAGCCGGAAGAGGGCCGGCCCGTCCAGCAGCGACCCCTCGGCCGAGGCCACACGGCCGAAGCCCTTCTCCGCGTTGCCCTCGCGGCCGAGCGCCTTCGTGCCGGCATCGAGGATGACCTGGCCGGGTACTCGGTCGCTCACGACCGTCGCGGCGACGAAGAGCGCGACCTGCTCGGCGGAGCACGCTCCGAGCCGCAGGTTGTCGAGGTCGCCGAAGACGTACTCGCCGGGTCGGATCTCGGTGATCGGATCGCCCGTGGAGAACTCGACCGTGGGCGTGGAGCCCGCGCTGACCACCTCCGCAGCGATGCCGGCCGCCTCCAGGCTGTGCGCCGCGGTGATGAGGGCCCCGCGCTGTTGGCTGGCGGCGGGCTGGCGAGCAGCTGGACTCGTGCCGCCCTGACCTGGGTAGGTGTAGACGCCGACCGGTCGCAGACCACGGTTGCGGGCGAGCCGGGCGAGGTCGCCCGCATCCTCGGGCGGCGCCCCGGACCGGCGGGCGCCGCAGTCGACCTCGACGACGACCTCGAGCCGCTCCGGGGCATCGCCCATCGCGTCCGCCAGCAGCTCGACTGCCCGCGGACTGTCGGCCCCCACACGCAGGCGGATCGCCTCGGCGAGGCGGCGGATTCGGGCCGGCTTCGTGCCGGCGGGCCAGACAGGGTAGGCGAGGAAGACGTCGACGAAGCCTGCCTGAGCGAAGACCTCGGCCTCGCCGACATTGCCGGCGGTGATGCCGACCGCCCCAGCGGCCAGCTGAAGGCGGCCGATCTCGAGGCACTTGTGCGTCTTCACGTGCGGCCGGAGATCCAGCTGGTTCGCCGTGGCGAAGGCCTGCATGGACTCGATATTGCGCTCCATCACGTCCAAGAGGACGATCGGAGCCGGCGTGTCGATGCGACCGTCCACGCCGGCCGCGACTCGCAGGAACCGGTCGCCGACGCTCCTCACGCTGCCCCGTCCGCTCTCGTGGTGCAGACCATCTGGATCTCGACGGGGCTGTTGCGCGGCAGCCCCGCCACGCCGATCGCCGTCCGGGCGTGCCCGCCGTCCTCGCCCAGCACGTCGAGGAGCAGCGCAGTGGCGCCTTCTGCGACGCTCGACTGCTCGCCGAAGCCGGGAGCGGAGGCGACGAACACGAGCACCTGAACCAGCCGGAGCCGGTCGAGGCCGCCGACCGCGGCCGCGCCGGCAGCGAGGCAGTTGACCGCGGCGATCCGGGCGAGGCGACGCCCCTCCTCGACGTCGACGTCTCGGCCGAGCAGCCCTTGCCCCTGGCAGACCCCGTCGACCGTGGGCAGCTGGCCGGACACGTGCACGATTGCGCCGACCTCGCGGTACTCCGAGTAGGAGCGTCCGCTCGGAGGCGGCACATGCGGCAGCTCGAAGCCCTGGGCACGCAACCGGGCGAGTGGCCCGGCCTCGGCGTCGTCGCCTGACATCACAGCCCCAACGCGGCGGGCAGGTCGGCGACGTCGGTGATGCGCTCGTACCCGAGCCAGGGCTGGTCGGGCTCGAAGCCGCGATCGAGGTACACCTTGTGCTTGATCCCGACGTCGGAGGCGGGCCGCAGGTCGTACTCCGGGCTGGCGGACACGTGGACGATCTCGTCGGCCGCCACTCCCAGCTTGTCCAGCAGGAACTCGAACGCCGCGAGGCGAGGCTTGTAGACGCCCATCTGCTCGGACGTGATCACAACCTCGAACGGTGCCTCGAGATGCGACACCAGCTCCGACACCTGGGCGTCGTCGGTGTTGGTCACGATGACCAGCGGGATGCGTTCGGCGACTCGCCGCAGCGCCTCCGGCACGCCGGGGTAGGCGCTCCACGCGGGGATCTGGTCATAGATCGCCATGCCGTCGCCCTCGCGGTACTCCAGGTCGTATCGCTGCATCGCCCGTCGCAGGGCACGATCGATGACCTGATGGAACGGCTTCCACTCGCCCATGCACTCGTCGGTCCGGAACCGGCTGGCGGTCTCTGTCACTTCCTCGGCGATGTCTGGCGGGAGCCGGTCTCCGAGCACGCGACGGACGGCGTCGTCCATGCGGTAGTGGATCAGCGTCCCGTTCATGTCGAATGTCACGAACTTCGGCGTTGGCAGTGCCAATGCTCCTCCTCGGGCTCTGGTTATCGGCATTGTCGATTGTCGACGATCTCGTGCAGACAGTCAAGCACCAACCCAGCGTTCAAGCTCTCGGGAAGGTGTCGCCCGCGGGCGCCCCTTGGACGCCGATCAGGTCAGGACCGTCGCCCAGCCCCGAGAGCGCCGACTCGAAGTGGTGCTCGAGCTCGCGTCGGAAGCCCTCCGAGTCGCCGTCGAGGACGAGCGCGGCGAGCCTTTCGTGCTCGACCGCGATCTCGTGGATGTTGGGATAGGACCGATGGTCGACCGTGAGGTAGAGGCGCAGCCTGGTCTCCCAGCCGTTCCAGAGGCCGCGGAGGATGTCGTGCCCCGACAGGTCGTAGAACAGCCGGTGGAACGCCAGGTGTGCGTCGATGCTGGCCGGTACGTCGCTCTCGTCCGTCGCCCGGTGAAGATCCTCGATGACCCGCGCCATGGTCGAGCGGCCCGGGCCGCGGATGGCGTCGCCCGACAGCTCTGCGGCGTACGGCTCGACGAGCAGGCGGATCGAGGAGATCTCGGCGATATCCCGGGCGCTCACCTCCATGACGAAGGCACCGCGGAAGGGGATCTTCCGGATCAGGCCCTCCTCCTCCAACTTGGTGAGCGCCTCGCGAAGCGGGGACCGGCTGATCCCGAGGTCCGCCGCGATATGGGCCTCACGCAACTGCCCGCCCTGAGGAAGCCTCCCGTCGAGGATCGCGGTCCGCAGCACCTGGTAGACACCGCCCGGCGTGGTCGTCCGCTGGCCCGGCCATTCGAGCTTGGCGCTCATCCTGCACCGCCCTCCTCGGCTCTCGTCGTCGCCTGCCGACGATACAAGGAGGTCGACGACGATGACCGCCGGATTGCACGACTAGGTTTGCGCAATGGGACACGGAGTGGATGGCCGTTCGTTGCGCGCCAGGCTGGACGAGTCCAAGGCCTCGTCCGTTGCAGCAACACTTCGGGCGCTGGCGGCACCCAGCCGACTGCTGATCCTGGCGTCGTTGGGCGAAGGTCCGCGCACCGTGAGCGACATCGTCGCGGAAGTCGGCATGGAGCAGCCGGCCGTCTCGCACCAGCTCAGGATCCTGCACGACCTCGGCTTCGTCGAGAGGGAGCGCCAAGGACGCCAGGTCAGGTACTCCCTCCTCGACGAGCACGTCGCGGAGCTGATCCTCCAGGCCGTCGACCACGCCGAGCACGTTCACTCCCGCTGAGCGAGCCGGACTCGGGTCCCGGCGACTCAGATGCCGAGCAGGTCGGCGAGGCCGCGGATGTCGCCGACCTCGTGATAGCCGTAGAAGGGCGTGCTGGGCTCGTAGCCACGGTTGACGTACACCTTGTTGGTGACCCGCAGGTCGTGGGCCGGCATCAGGTCGTAGCGCAGGCTGCTGGAGACGTGCAGGATGTCTCCCGGACCGCAGCCGAGTTGCTCCAGCATGTACTCGAACGCCTGCAGCCGAGGCTTGTAGGCACCGGCCTGCTCGGCCGTGTAGACAGCGTGGAACGGTGCGCCCAGCTTCTCGACGTTGGACATGATCTGCTCGTCCGCGGCGTTGGACAAGATGACCAGGGGGTAGCGCTCGGCGATGGCCGCGAGCGGCTCCGGTACGTCTGGGTGCGGACCCCAGGACGGCACCGACTCGTAGATCGTGCGGGCGTCGGCGTCCCTGAACTCGACTCCCCAGAGGTTCGTTGTCCGGCGAAGCGCCGCGGCGATCACCTGGTCGTAGGGCTGGTAGGCGCCGACGACCTCGTCGCCCCGGAAGGCCTCGAAGTCGTCGAGGAAGTCCTCCATCCGGTCACCGTCGATGCGGTCGGCGAGCAGCTCGCGGGTCAGGGCGGACATGCCGAAGGCGGTCAGGGTGCCGTAGCAGTCGAAGGTGATGAACTTCGGTGAGAAGTCGATCATGGGTTGGTCTCTCTCCTAAGGGTTTCGTCGGTCGGGTCGTCGGGATCAGTTGTGGTGTGCGGCGAGCTCGTGCGCGCCCGCGGCGTCGATGGGTCGTGGTTGGGCGTGGATCGTCGCCGAGCTGAGCCGGCGCACCTGGTGGATCAGCTCGTGCTCCACGCGGTGGCTCAGCTCGTGGGCCTCGACGAGGGAGGTGTCGGACTCGATGGTCACGCTGGCCTCGGCGAGGAGCTTGTGACCATGCCAGCGAAGCCGCACGTCCTCGACCCCGAGCACGCCCTCGGTGCTGGTGATGACCTGCTCGGTCTGGTCGACCAGGTGCGGGTCGACCGCGTCCATCAGCCTGCGGTAGACCTCACGCGCCGCGTCACGCAGCACGAACAGGATGGCGATCGTGATCAGCAGGCCGATGATCGGGTCGGCGATCGGGAAGCCGAGTGCGACCCCGACGGCGCTGAGGACCACCGCGAGACTGGTGAATCCGTCGGTGCGGGCGTGCAGCCCGTCGGCGATCAGCGCGGCCGAGCCGATCTTGCGACCCACGCGGATGCGGTACTGCGCGACGACCTCGTTGCCCAGGAAGCCGATCACACCAGCCGCGCCGAGCACCCACAGGTGCTGGGGCGGCACGGGGTCGGCGAATCGCTTGACCGCCTCGTAGCCGGCCATGAACGCCGACAGCGCGATCAGGACGACGACCACGATGCCGGCCAGATCCTCGGCGCGGCCGTAGCCGTAGGTGTACCGGCGTGTCGCCGCCCGTCGGCCGAGGACGAACGCGATCGCGATAGGTATGGCGGTGAGGGCGTCGGCGTAGTTGTGCATGGTGTCGCCCAGGAGCGCCACCGAGTTGGTGAAGATCACGATCACGGTCTGCGCCACCGCGGTGAGCATCAAGAAGGCGAAGCTGGCCTTGAGGCAGCGCATGCCCTCTCGACTGGCCTCCAGCGCCGAGTCGACCTTGTCGGCACTGTCGTGCGAGTGCGGGACGAAGACCTCCTTGAGGGCGCCGAGCAGACCCCCGCCGTGGCCATGCCCGTGACCGTGCCCGTGACCGTGGTCGCCGTGCGGGTGGTCGTGGGGGTGCTGGTCTGTCGTCATCGCGCTTCGCTCTCTGTTCGGTCACGGTGGTGATGCGCCGGTCGGGCGCTGGCGGCGTGCTCGGCCTCGAAGATCACGTCCTCGACGAGCCGTAGGATGTGCTCGCTCTCGATGCGGTAGTAGACCTGGTTGGCCTGGCGGCGCGTCGCGACCAGGCCGGACAGCCGCAGCTTGGCGAGGTGCTGAGACACGGCCGTCGCCGGCTTGCCGACCCGGGTGGCCAGGTCGTTCACCGCACGCTCCCCGTCGAGCAGCAGCCAGAGCAGCCGGACGCGGGTCGCGTCGGAGAGCATCCGAAAGACCTCGACGGCCAGGTCGACCTCTCGGCCTGAAGGCTGGTACCGCACCTTCGAACCTGCATTCATGCATAGATTCTAATATATTGTTTCGCTTCGATCAAGTTCCCGGGGTCCGGAATCGTGCTAGCCGGTGGCTTGGGTGACCGCTTCCACCCAGATGTCGAGGCCCTCCGCGACCTGCTCGCTGGTGATCACCAGGGGAGGGATCATCCGAACGACATTGCCGTGCGCGCCGCAGGTGAGCAGCAGCAGGCCACGCTCGCCTGCCAGCCGCTGAGCGAGGCCGGCCGTGGCGGGGTCGGGTGCGCCGGACGGGGTGACGAACTCGCTCGCCTGCATCAGGCCGAGGCCTCGTACGTCGCCGATGGCCGGCTCGCCCGCGGCCACCCGCTCCAAGCCGGCACGCAGCAGCTCGCCCTGCTTCCGGGCGTTGTCCACCAGCGCCTCGTCCTTGATGACGTCGAGAGTCGCCAGGGCGGCGGCACAGGCCACGGCGTTGCCGCCGTAGGTGCCTCCCTGGGATCCGGCCCAGGCCTTCCGCATCAGGTCCTCCGATGCGGCGATCGCGGAGAGCGGGAAGCCGCTGGCCAGCCCCTTGGCGGTGATGAGTACGTCGGGGGAGACCGCGAAGTGCTGGTGTCCCCAGAAATCACCCGTCCGGCCCCAGCCGGTCTGTACCTCGTCGAGGACGAGCAGGATGCCGTGTCGGTCCGCACGCTCACGAAGGCCGGCGAGGAAGGCCGAGTTCGCCGGCACGTAGCCACCCTCCCCGAGGACGGGCTCCACGAAGAAGGCGGCGGTGTCGTCGGGAGCGCTCGTCGTCGCCAGCAGGTAGTCGAGCTCGGCGAGCGCGAACTCGGTCGCGACCTGCTCGGTCCATCCGTAGCGGAAGGCGGCCGGGAAGGGCGCGACCGCCACGCCGGCCATCAGCGGCGCGAAGCCCGATCGGAACTTCGTGCCCGAGGTGGTGAGGGACGCCGCCGCGACGGTGCGACCGTGGAAGGAACCCTGGAACACCACGATATTCGGACGCCCGGTCGCCTGCCGGGCCAGGCGCATGGCGGCCTCGACCGCCTCGCTGCCGGAGTTGCTGAAGAAGACGGAGTCGAGGGCGGCCGGAAGCACCTCGCTCAGGCGCTCGCTGAGGTCGAGGAGGGGGCGATGCATCACCGTCGTGTACTGCCCGTGGATCAATCGGCCGACCTGCTCCTGCGCCGCCGCGACGACCCGTGGATGGCAGTGACCGGTGCTGGTCACGCCGATGCCGGCGGTGAAGTCGAGGTGTCTCCGCCCGTCCTCGTCGAACAGATAGACGCCCTCCCCTCGAGCCGCGACGACGGGGGTCGCCTGCTTGAGCAAGGGGGACAGGTGCGCCATCGCCTTCTCCTTGGTAGATTGTTGACAATCAACTTATCACAATCGGCAGGGAGTGAATCTGGTGGTCCAGGCGGCCTCGACGTTCAGCGACGAAGTCATCGAAGCGGTGCCCAAGGGCCTGCTCATCGATGGCGAATGGCGGCCCGCCGGCTCGGGTGCCACGTTCGTCGTGGAGGACCCGGCGACGGGAGAGACCCTGGCCAGGGTGGCCGACGCCGACGCCGACGACGCGCTCTCCGCGCTGTCCGCGGCGAGCGCGGCCCAGGCCGCCTGGTCCGCGGTCTCTCCGCGTGACCGCGCCGACGTCCTGCGTCGTGCCCACGACATCCTGCTGGCCCGAAAGGACTCGCTCGCTCGGCTGATGACCCTCGAGATGGGCAAGCCGTACCCGGAGGCCCAGGGTGAGATCGCCTACGCCGCCGAGTTCTTCCGCTGGTTCTCCGAGGAGGCGGTGCGTATCGACGGGGGCTACTCGGTCGCACCGGACGGCAACGGACGCTTCCTGGTGATGCGCCAGCCGGTCGGGCCATGCGTCCTGATCACCCCGTGGAACTTCCCGATGGCGATGGGCACCCGCAAGATCGGCCCGGCCGTCGCCGCCGGATGCACCATGGTGGTCAAGCCGGCCGAGCAGACGCCTCTGTCGATGCTCGCGCTGGCGGCGATCCTGCAGGAGGCGGGGCTTCCGGACGGCGTGCTCAATCTGGTCACCACCTCCCAGCCGGGCGAGGTGGTCGGCCCGATCCTCCGGGACGGCCGCGCGCGCAAGCTGTCGTTCACGGGGTCGACCGAGGTCGGCAGGCTGTTGCTGGAGCAGTCGGCGGGCAAGGTCCTGCGCACCTCCCTGGAACTCGGTGGCAACGCCCCGGTCCTGGTGTTCGAGGACGCCGATCTCGACGAGGCCGTCGAGGGGGTGCTGCTCGCGAAGATGCGGAATATCGGCGAGGCGTGCACCGCGGCCAACAGGATCTACGCCCACGCGTCCATCGCCGACGAGTTCGCGGCCCGGCTCGCTGACCGGATGGGCGCGCTGCGGGTCGGTCACGGCCTGGACGACGGCGTCGACGTCGGCCCCCTCATCGATGAGAACGGCCGCCGGAAGATCGTCGATCTCGTCGCGGACGCGGTGGATCACGGAGCCAAGGTGCTCGTCGGTGGGGAGCTGCCGGAGGGGCCGGGGCACTTCTACCCGCCGACCGTGCTGGTCGGCGTGCCCTCGTCGGCTCGGATGCGACACGAGGAGATCTTCGGCCCGGTCGCCCCCGTGGTCTCCTTCGACACCGAGGAGGAGGCGGTGGCGCTAGCCAACGACACCGACTTCGGCCTGGTCTCCTACGTCTTCACCCGCGATCTCAACCGTGCGCTGCGGGTGTGTGAGCGCCTCGAGACCGGCATGATCGGCCTCAACCGCGGTGTGGTGTCGAATCCCGCGGCGCCATTCGGCGGCGTCAAGCAGTCCGGTCTGGGTCGTGAGGGCGGTCGCGTCGGGATCGAGGAGTTCCTCGAGACCAAGTACGTCGCGATCGCGAGCAGCTCCTGGGGACAGGCATGAGTGGCGACGGGATCCGGATCGCGCTCATCCCGGGCGACGGCATCGGCGTCGAGGTCGCTGCCTCGGCCCGAGCGATCCTCGGCGAGCTCGACCGCCGTCACGACCTGGGGCTCAGGATCGACGAGTTCGACTGGTCATGTCAGCGGTACGTCGAGGAGGGCGCCATGATGCCCGAGGACGGGCTGGCGACGCTGCGAGACTACGACGCCATCCTGCTCGGCGCGGTCGGACGGCCGGACGTCCCCGACCATGTCTCCTTGTGGGGTTTGCTCATCCCGATCCGCCGGGCCTTCGGGCAGTTCGTCAACCTGCGGCCGGTCCGCACCTTCGCGGGCGTGCCCAGTCCGCTGTCCGCGCGCCGGCGCGACATCGATCTGGTGATCGTGCGGGAGAACAGCGAGGGTGAGTACAGCGAGGTCGGCGGTCGCTTCAACGTCGGTGGCCCGGACGAGACCGCATGCCAGGAGGCGATCTTCACCAGGCGTGGGATCAGCCGGATCACCGACTATGCCCTCGAGCTGGCCGCCACGCGTGGCCGAGCGCTGACCTCGGCCACCAAGTCCAACGGACTGGTGCACTCGATGACGTTCTGGGACGCGGTCGTCCGCGAGCGCGCCGCCCGGGCTCCGGAGATCAGCCTGACCGAGGAGCACGTGGATGCCCTGGCCGCGAAGCTGGTCCTGAAGCCCGAGTCGTTCGACGTGATCGTGGCGAGCAACCTGTTCGGCGACATCCTGAGCGATCTCGCGGCCGGCGTCACGGGCAGCATCGGCATCGCACCCTCCGCCAACCTCGACCCGACGGGGGAGTCTCCGTCGATGTTCGAGCCCGTGCACGGGTCGGCGCCGGACATCGCGGGGCGCGGCATCGCGAACCCGATCGGCATGCTGTGGTCAGCGGCGCTCCTGCTCGAGCACAACGGGAGGCCGCTCGCGGCGGCGGAGCTCATGGACGCCCTCGAGGCGACCCTGCGCGACCCCGGCACCAGGACCGCCGATCTCGCCGGGACCGCCGACACCGAGGCCGTCACCCGCGCGGTCATCGCCGCCCTGCCGTGATGCTCCGATGAGATACCATGCGGGGGTATAGACCCATGGGTGGGTCCCGTCAGGAGGAACCGATGGCAGGCCAAGCTGAGCCGCGCGGGTACATCAGCCGCAAGGACGACTACCTGAAGAGACTTCGGCGGATCGAGGGTCAGGCGCGTGGCCTCCAGCGCATGGTCGACGAGGAGCAGTACTGCATCGACATCCTCACCCAGGTGTCGGCGATGACCAAGGCGCTGCAGTCGGTGGCCCTCGGCCTGCTCGACGAGCACCTGGAGCACTGTGTCATGGAGGCCGTCCAGGTCGGCGAAGGCGAAGCGGAAGGCAGGCTCAAGGAGGCCTCCGACGCGATCTCGCGCCTCGTCCGCTCCTGAGGGCGCCCGAGAAGACGAACGAGTCGGGCCCCACCGCTGGTGGGGCCCGACTCGTTGTGCCTGGGGTTGTGCTCAGCCGGCGGTGGCGTACCTGGCCGGGTCGGCGTCGAACTTCGGTCCGCATCCCGCGCAGCACAGCCAGTAGCGCGTGCCCTCGTAGTCGCGGAACAGGCCGGCGGCCTCCGCCTTCGCCTTGTCGACCGTGTTGCCGGGCATCACCGGGCACTCGGCGGTGTCCGCCGGTGCGGGGGTGGCGCAGGTGTCGTGTCCGCAGCAGGAGTCGGTGGCTTCTTCGCTCATTCTGGCTTTCCTTTCGGGTTGGGTAGTTCGGGCTGGGTCGTTCGATTGGGGTTGAGAGATCAGGTCGTGGCCTGGCTCCGGAAGGAGCGCAGCCGGAGGCTGTTGCCGACGACGAAGACGCTGGAGAACGCCATCGCGGCCCCTGCGAGCATCGGGTTGAGCAGGCCGAGGGCCGCCAGGGGGATGGCGGCGGTGTTGTAGGCGAAGGCCCAGAAGAGGTTCGTCTTGATGGTCGACAACGTCTTGCGGGACAGCCTGATGGCGTCGGCGGCGCTGCGGAGGTCGCCTCGCACCAGGGTGATGTCGGCGGCCTCGATCGCCACGTCGGTGCCGGTGCCCATGGCCAGGCCGAGGTCCGCGTGCGCGAGCGCGGCGGCGTCGTTGACGCCGTCGCCGACCATCGCGACGACCTTGCCCTCGCTCTGGAGCCGGTTCACCACATCGACCTTGTCGCGCGGCAGCACCTCGGCGAACACCTCGGTGATGCCGACCTCGGCAGCGATATGCCTCGCGACCGTCGCGTTGTCGCCGGTCAGCAGCACCGGGGTGAGGCCGAGTGCTCGGAACTGCTCGATCGCCTCGCGGCTGGTCGGCTTGACCTGGTCGGAGACCACCAGCACGGCGCGTGCCTGGCCGTCCCAGCCGACTGCGACGGCAGTGCTTCCCTCGCCCTCGGCCCGTTGCTTGGCGGCGGCGAGCTCCGGGTCGAGGTGTTGGGACCACTCCGCGAGCAGGGCCTCGCGTCCGACCAGGACGGCATGTCCGTCGACGATTCCTTGGACCCCGAGACCCTCGACGTTCTTGAAGTCCTCGACCGGTGGCAGCGGGCCGACCTCGTCGGTCGCGCCCTTCGCGATCGCCTGAGCGATCGGGTGCTCGGAGGCGTGCTCGAGGGCACCGGCGAACCGGAGTACGTCGGCGCGCAACGTCGATGGGCTGCCATCGGCCGTGATCACCTCGACGAGCGCCATCTTCCCGGTGGTGACCGTGCCGGTCTTGTCGAGCACCACGGTGTCGACCTTGCGCGTCGACTCGAGCACCTCGGGACCCTTGATGAGGACACCCATCTGGGCGCCCCGACCGGTGCCGACGAGCAGCGCCGTCGGCGTTGCCAGCCCGAGTGCGCAGGGGCACGCGATGATGAGGACGGCCACCGCGGCGGTGAACGCAGCGCTGAGCGGGAAGCCCGCGCCGATCCACGCGCCGAGGGTGCCGGCGGCGATGGCGATCACGATCGGCACGAAGACGCCGGCCACCCGGTCGGCGAGGCGCTGTACGTCCGCCTTGCCCGACTGCGCGTCCTCGACGAGGCGCGCCATCTGCGCCAGTTGGGTGTCGGTGCCCACCCGGGTGGCCCGCACCACCAGCCGGCCGCCGGCGTTGACGGTCGCGCCGGTGACCGAGTCGCCCTCGCGAACCTCGACCGGCACCGACTCGCCGGTGAGCATCGAGGCGTCGACAGCGGAGGTGCCCGAGGTGATCACTCCGTCGGTGGCGATCTTCTCGCCCGGGCGGACCACGAACTCGTCGCCCACGGAGAGCTCCGCGGTCGGGATCCGCACCTCCTCGCCGTTGCGCAGGACGGCGACCTCCTTCGCCCCGAGCTCCAGGAGGGCCCGGAGGGCGGCTCCGGCCTGCCGCTTGGAGCGCTTCTCGAAGTAGCGGCCGGCGAGCACGAACATCGTGACGCCCGCGGCGACCTCGAGATAGATGTTTTCGGCCCCGTCGCTGGGGGTGACGGTCAGCTCGAAGGCGTGCGTCATGCCCGGCGTGCCCGCGGTGCCGAAGAAGAGCGCGTACGCCGACCAGGCCAGCGCGGCGCTGACGCCCAGGGAGATCAGGGTGTCCATGGTCGCGGCACCGTGTCGGAGGTTGGTCCAGGCGGCCTTGTGGAAGGGCCACGCCCCCCAGGTGATCACCGGCACGGCGAGGGTCAGTGACGCCCACTGCCAGTTGGTGAACTGAAGGGCCGGCGCCATGGCCATCGCGATCACCGGGACGGCGAGCACGACAGACCCGATCAGCCGGTGCCGGAGGCCCTCCAGCTCGGGATCGGAGGGGGGCTCGTCACCGTCGGACGGCTTCTCCTCCGTCTTCGGCAGGGCAGCCGTGTATCCGGCCTTCGCGACCTCGGCGACCAGGGTCTCGATGTCGGTGCCGGCCGGGGCCTGCACGGTCGCCTTCTCGGTCGCGTAGTTGACGCTCGCGGAGACGCCGTCGAGCTTGTTGAGCTTCTTCTCGATCCGCATCGCACAGGAGGCACAGGTCATGCCGCCGATCAGCAGCTCGATCGGAGTGCCAGCGCTGGTCTCGGTCACCTCAGTGCTCCTCTTCGTGTGAGTCGCCGCCGTCATCGCCACCGTCGTCGTCCGGGTCGAGGGCCTCGCCGGTGGTGTCCACGACGAACCGGGCGGTGTGCACCTCTCCGTCCACCTTGAAGTCCAGGTAGAGCAGATAGCGGCCCGGTGTCGGCGCCTCGGTCATGAACACCACGTCGGGGCCGGACTTCTCCCCTGCCTGCGGCTCGTCGCCCTCGGGGTGCACGTGCAGATAGGCCAGGTCGCCGTCGCGGAGAGCGACGAGGTGGCCGAAGGCGCCGAGGTAGGGCTCGAGCGTCGTCACCGGCTCGCCGTCGCGACTCACCGAGACGGTGAGCGCCGAGCTCGCACCGACCGCGAGTGCTCCGTCCAAGCGGACCTTGTAGCCCTCGACTCGGGAGACGATGCTGGTGCTCGTGGCCGGCGACGGCTCGAAGCGCCCGGCGACGTCGACGGTGCGGGAGAGGGTGACGTCGGGAGCGTCTTCCGGCTCACCGGTGTCCGCGGGAACGAAGTCGGCGAAGATCCGATAGCTGCCGGGCTCGCGCCAGGTCCACGGGATCGACCAGGTGCCCTCGGCGAACTCGGGATGGACGTGGCGGAACTCGTCTCCGTCCGCGCGAACCACGATGAGATGCAGGCGCTTCTCATGCGACTCGACGTAGTCGGAGAGGGGTGAGCCGTCGTCGGTCAGGATGCTGAAGGACAGCGGGCCGGGGCGACCCACCTTCGCCGGAGCGTCGACCGGGCTCAGCAGGTAGCCGTCCTGCGCGATGCCCAGGCCACGGACGCCGGTGGAGGCCGCCTCCGCCTCGTGCCCGCCGTGACCTTCGCCGGCCTCGCTCTCCATCCCCATCTCCTCGCCCTCGGACATGCGCTCCCCGTGGTCCATGTCGTTCTCCTGGACCGACTTGGTCCACGAGTCGACCGCGGAGTCGGGGACGACTGCGTTGGCGATGGCTGCGGAGGCCCCGAACGCCAGGGCCAGGCCCAGGGCGTAGATGCCGAGGCGGGCGGCGGGGTTCATCAGGCCCGGGCCGCGGAGTATCCGGCCTCGTCGACGGCCTCGAGGACGTCCTGGTCAGCCAGGGTGTCGGTGCTGGTGATCACCAGTCGACCGGTCTGGGCGCTGACCTCGACCTGCTCGACGCCGGCGACCTTGCCGACCTCCTCGCGGATGGACGACTCGCAGTGCCCGCAGGTCATTCCGGTGACCTGGTACTCGGTGGTTGTCATGATGGCGCCTTTCCGTAGAAGGAGTCGGGGTACCAGAAGGGGGTACCGGTAAGGCTCAGACTATACCCATCGGGGGTATCGGGCAAGTGCCCGCCTCACCACTGGACGAGGTTGCAGCCCTCGTGGTCGGACGGCTCCACCTGCACGGTCGCGTGGCTGACGTGGTGGCGATCGCGGAGGAGCGCTCGGGCCTGGTCGAGCACCGCGTGCATGTCGCTCCCCGGCCGCACCGCCAGGTGGACGCTGACCGCATCCATGCCCGAGGTGATGGTCCACACGTGCAGGTCGTGGACCTCCTCGACCGGAGGGAGTGCGAGGAGATCGGCCTCGACGGCCTCGACCTCGATGTGTGCCGGTGCCGACTCGATCAGGATCCGGAGGGAGTCCCGGCCCAGCTTGTAGGCGCGGGGGAGGATGAACAGCCCGATGCCGACTGCGATCAAGGAGTCGACCCAGGCCCAACCGGTCATTGCCATGATCACGGCACCCACGAGCACGCCGACCGAGCCGACGGCGTCCGCGACGACCTCGAGGTAGGCGCCGCGCATGTTCAGGCTCTCCTGAGCTCCCGAGGCGAGCAGCCTGAAGCAGATCAGGTTGATGACCAGGCCCATCGCGGCCACCACGATCATCGGGGTGGTGGCGACCTCGGGAGACTCCTGCAGGCGGTGGATCGCCTCATACATCACGTAGCCGGCGACGACGAAGAGCAGCACGGTGTTGGCCAGTGATGCCAGGATCTCCAGCCGGTACCACCCGTAGGTGCGGTGCATCGCCTCGGAGCCCTTGGTCGCCAGCGTGATGGCGGCCAGCGACATCGCCAGCCCGCCGGCGTCGGAGAGCATGTGGCCCGCGTCGGAGAGCAGGGCGAGCGAGCCGGAGATGATGCCGGCCGCGAACTCGGCGACGACGAAAGACGCGGTGAGCAGGAAGGCGATGAAGAGCGGGCGCCGGTACCGCGCGCCGGCATTGACGGCGTCCAGCCCGCTGAGTCCGTGACCGTGCCCGTGGCCACCGTGACCATGCCCGTGGCCGCCGTCCCCGTTCCCGTGCCCGTGCCCATGTCCGGAGTCGCCCGAGGCGTCCGGGGTCGAAGGGTCGGGGGACGTGGGATTCATGCAGTTGCCTTTCCTAGCTCGACTCTCGAGCTGCAGGTGATCTGTGACAGGCCTTCAGCTACGGTCGGACGACCGGTCAGCTGTCCCAGAAGTGACACGCGACCGTGTGCTGCGGACCGGCGGGAAGAAGGGCCGGCTCCTCGCTGCGGCAGCGGTCCTGGACGATCGGGCATCTCGGGTTGAAATGGCAGCCCGCCGGCGGGTCCAACGGGCTCGGGGGCTCGCCCTCCAGGCGGCTCGCCGCGGTGTCGGCTGCGCCCTCGTCCTCGGCCAGGGCCGCGGCGAGGAGCACCTTCGAGTAGGGGTGGCGAGGGTTGGAGAACATCTCGTCCCGGGTGGCTACCTCGACGATCTTGCCGAGGTACATGACGGCCACCCGGTCGCACAGATATCGGATGACGCGGAGGTCGTGCGAGATCATCACCAGGGTCAACCCGAGCTCGTCCTTGAGTTCGACGAGGAGGTTGAGGATCTGTGCCCTGATCGATGCGTCGAGGGCGGAGGTGGGCTCGTCACAGATGAGGAACTGCGGTTCGAGCAGGAGGGCGCGAGCGATGATCAACCGCTGGAGCTGGCCGCCCGAGCACTCGCGCGGGTACTTGTCGAGGGCGCCCTCGTCGAGCCCGACCCGATCGAGCATGGCGAGCATGCGCGCGCGCCGGTCCTCCTTGTCACGCATCCCGTGGTGGCGGAGGGGGGCTTCGAGGCTCACCCCGAGCTTCATCCTCGGGTCGAGGGCGCCGTACGGGTCCTGGAAGATGAACTGGATCGTGCTCCGGAACTCGTGGAGTCTCTTGCCCTTGATCGTCGAGATGTCCTGACCGTCGTAGCTGATGCTCCCGGAGGTCAGTCTCAGCGAGCGGAGCATGGTCCGCGCCAGCGTGCTCTTGCCGCAGCCGGACTCGCCGACCA
This sequence comes from uncultured Actinomycetota bacterium, assembly GCA_963767345.1. Taxonomy (GTDB): domain Bacteria; phylum Actinomycetota; class Actinomycetes; order Propionibacteriales; family Nocardioidaceae; genus Nocardioides. The sequence goes on along the minus strand of CAVYDO010000003.1, from coordinate 248,466 downwards.
GGCCGAGCACCTCGCCCTTGCGGACCGAGAGGGAGATGCCGTCGACCGAGTGGACCTTCCGTCCCTTCGACGCGGGGAAGTGCTTGACGACCGAGTTCAGCTCGAGCAACGGGCGCTCCGCGGCGTCGGGGGCCGGGGTCGTCACGGCCTCGGCGCTCATACTGCTGCCGCCTCGTGGCTCGAGCCGTAGCAACGACAGTGATGCTCGGTCGTCTCACAGGTGTGGAGCTCGGGCTCGTGTGCTGCGCACTGGTCCTCGATGCCGAGGTCCGTCGCCATGGCACACCGTGGCAGGAACCGGCACCCCGTGGTCATCGCCCGGGCCTCGACGACGTTGCCGGGGATGCAGAAGAGCTTGCCCCGCTCGGCCTCGAGGAGCGACGCCCGCATGAGGGCGTCGGTGTAGGGGTGCTCGGGTCGCCTGAGGATGTCCTCGGTCGTGCCGTCCTCGACGATCCGGCCGGCGTACATCACCGCCACCCGGTCGGCGATGGTGGCGACGATGCCGAGGTCGTGGGTGATCAGCAGGATGGAGAGGCCGAGGGTGTCGCGCTTGTGCCTGAGCAGGTCGAGGATCTGCGCCTGGACCGTCACGTCGAGGGCCGTCGTCGGCTCGTCGGCGATCAGCAGCTGCGGGTCCGCGCTCAGCGCGGCGGCGATCATCACGCGCTGGGCCATGCCGCCCGAGAGCTGGTAGGAGTACGCCGAGGCACGCCGGGCGGGCTCGGGGATGCCGACATCGCGCAGCATCTCGACGACGCGACGCTTCGCCTCGCCGCGGCCGACCTTGTGGTGGCGCCGCAACGCCTCCGCCACCTGTGCTCCGACGCGCGCGGTCGGGTCGAGCATCGCCTTCGGCTGCTGGAAGATCATGCCGACCTTGCGTCCGCGCACGTCGTCTCGGCGCCGCGAGGACATCGCCACGAGATCGTCACCGTCGAGGTCGACGCTCCCGCCGATGATCTTGCCGCCGGGCGGCAGGAGGCCCAGGATGCTGAGGGCGGTGAGGCTCTTGCCGGAGCCCGACTCGCCGACGAGTGCGACGATCTCGCCGCGGCCCACGGTCAGGTCCATCCCGTCGATGGCCGGTCCACCGGGGGTCTCCGGGAAGTCCACCTTGAGCCCGCGCACGGTCAGCAGGGGCGAATCCTCCGCCCCTGTCGGCTGCCGGGGATCGGACAAGGTCTGCTGTTCGGCCATCTTGGGCTCCTCACTCGCGCTCTTGGTCGGTTCCCGGGTCGGTCCTACCGTGCTCCCGAAGCGTTTCTATCGCGTCCTCGTAGTGCTTCCGCAAGGTGCTGAGTGCGCCACCGACGTCACCGTCGCGGATGTGGGCGCTGATCAGGCGGTGCTCGTCGACGAGGTCGTCGCGCTGCGGGTACTCGGTCAGTGCGCCTAGGCACAGACGAGTCTCGGACATGACGGTGCTGAACATGCGCATCAGGCGGCTGCTGCCGCTGGCCTGGACCAGGGCGGTGTGGAACTCTAGGTCGTGCTCGCTGACCGCCGCCCAGTCCCCGGCGCGCTCGGCGCCCGTCATCGCCCGGACCAGGGAGTCGAGCACGTCGGCCGCGCGTCCGGCCCGGCCGGAGGCGATCACTCGGCGGACCGCCGCGGACTCGAGGGCGTCACGCGCCAGATAGACGTCGACCACGTCCTCGTCGCTGAGCACGGGGACGAACACGCCACGGTGTGGCTCGCTACGGACGAGTCCCTCCTGGACCAGCCGTTGGAGGGCCTCGCGGACCGGTCCGCGGCTGACGCCGAAGCTCGTGGCGAGCTCGACCTCGCCCAGTTGGGCGCCGGGCTCGATCTCGCGGTCGATGATGCTCTGGCGAAGGCGCTCGGTCACCTGGGACGCGTACGTCGCTCGGGGGATTCGTCCGGTGACCCGGTTCGAGCTCATCGTGCTGTCTCCTCCTCGCCCGCGGCTGCGGGTGCGGGCGAGGCCGCTCCCGGTCCAGGGGGCCGGCGGCTCTTCTTCTTCAGATCGATCCCCTGACCGATCATCGTCACGCTCAGAGCCGTGACGAAGATGGCCGCGCCCGGGAGGATCCCGAGCTCGGGAGCCCGCTCCATGTAGGGCTGGGCATCGAGAAGCATCGCACCCCAGTCGGAGTCGGGCGGCTGAACGCCCAGACCGAGGTAGGACAGCGCACCCACGGTGATCAGCTTGTGACCGAACCGGAGGAAGCTCATCGCCACCACCGGTCGCATCGCGTTGGGGATCACGTGGCGGAAGATGATGTAGTACTTCGGGCTGCCGAGGATGTCGGCGGCCTCGACGAAGTCCTTGGCGTTGATCTCGAGCGCCAGTCCTCGCATCAGGCGCGCGAACGGTGTCCAGCCGGTGATCGTCAGGGCGGCGATCAGGGTCCCGTAGCCGGTGCCGAACATCGAGATCAGGAACAGGGCGATGACGACGTCGGGGAAGCAGATGAGGACGTCGACGACGCGCATCACCACCTCGTCGACCCATCCGCCGCGTCGGGCGGCGAGCGCCCCGATGAGCACGCCGAGCGCGACACAGATGACCAGGGTGATCGCCGCGATGGTGACCGAGAAGCGGCCGCCCCACATCAGCCGGGAGAGCACATCGCGGCCGAGGTGGTCGGTGCCCAGCCAATGGTCTCCCGAGGGCCCGGCAAGGCGGCTGGCGATGTCTTGCGTCGCCGGGTCGTACGGGGCTATCCACGGCGTCAGCACGAGGATGGCGAGGACGAGGGTGAGCAGGGTGATGCCGACCTTGAACGTCCAGTGCTGCTCCCACACGCCGCGGGCCAAGAGGCTCACGACCGAGGGGCGATAGTCCTTGGCCGGCGTCTTCAGCGATGCCGTCTCGTACTGGCCGCGCTTCGGCGGCTCCTTCAGCGCGCTAGGCATTGGCCACTCGCATCGCCGGGTTGAGCACGCCGTAGAGCAGGTCCGTGACGGTGTTGATGACCACCGCGAGTGCGAGGATCCACAGGATCCCTCCCTGGATGACGGGTACGTCGTTGTTGACCACCGCCGTGTAGAGGAGGCGTCCCATACCCGGGATGTTGAAGATCACCTCGATGACGACCGATCCGCCGAGCAGCCCGGCGAACCAGAACGAGAACAGCGTCATGACCGGCAGCAGGCTGTTGCGCAGCCCATGACGCACGATCGTGCGTGTGCCGCTGAGTCCTCGGCTCCGGGCAGCGGTGATGTACGGCGCGTTGAGGACATCGGTCATCGCGGCTCGCATCACCTGCGTGAAGTAGCCCAGCGGCCGCAGCGCCAGGGCGACGGCCGGGAGCACCATGTCGGCGGGCGTCACCCACCCTCCCGACGGCAGCCAGCCCAGATATCGCGCGAACACGAGGATCAGGACCGGGCCGATCCAGTACTCCGGGGCCGAGACCGAGCTCTGGGCGACGAAGGTGACCGCGTTGTCGATCATGCCGCCTCGCCTGGTGGCGGCCAGCGAGCCGAGGGGGAGTGCGATCACCAGCGCGAGCAACAGCGCGACCAGGGCCAGCGTCGTGGAGACACCGAGGGCGGGCAGCACCATGTCCTCCACCGGAGTGCGACTGGTGAAGGAGTTGCCGAAGTCGCCGGTCGCCGCCATCTTGAGCCAGTCGAGGTACTGCACGAAGACCGGGCGATCGAGCCCGAGCTCACGGGTGAGCGCCTCGACCTGGGCGGGGTCGAGGGCTGGGTCGTTGACGCGGGCCCGAAGGATCTTGCGAACGGGGTCGCCCTCGCCGACGTAGGGGATCAGGAACGCGAGCCCCGAGACCACCAGCAGGGTGACCACGAGCATCAGGCCACGCCGCAGTAGGAATCCGACCATCTCCTCCTCCTTCCTCTCACTCTTGCTCTCGGTGCCGGACGCCAGCCGGGTTCGGTCAGCTGACGATGTCCAGCGCCTTGTAGTAGGCACCCGCGAAGGGCAGGAACCAGGGCGGACCCACGTGTCCGGGGATCCGCTTGAAGGGCAGGTCGCCCCAGGGGTTGGCCGCCGGGTTGCCGGTGAGGACCTCGGCCATCTGCCGGCCCATGTGGGTGGCCATCTGGACACCGTGGCCGGAGTATCCGAGCGAGTAGTGGAGACCGTCGCGCTCGCCGGCATGGACCATCTGGTCCAAGCTCATGTCCACCAGTCCGCCCCAGCAGTAGTCGACCTCGGCCGAGGCGAGCTGGGGGAAGACGGAGGTCATCCCCTTGTGCAGGACCCGCCCGCTCTTCTCGTCCGACTCTCGGCTGGACATCGCGAAACGCGCCCGGCCGCCGAACAGAAGTCGTTGGTCGGGTGTGATCCGGAAGTAGTACAGGAGGTTCTTGGAGTCAGAGGCCATCCGGCGGTTGGGGAGGAGCTGGTCGCAGACGTCCTTGCCGAGCGGCTCGGTGACGATGATGAAGCTCCCCACGGGCGCGAGGCGGAGCTGCAGCGAGCGGAAGGGCCTGCCCGTGTAGCCGCTGGTGGCCACCAGCACCCGGTCCGCCCGGATGCTGCCGCGGGGCGTGACGAGCTCGTGCCCGCCATCGCTGCGGCGTACCTTCGTCACCGGCGCGTTCTCGTGGATCTGCGCGCCGCGCCGGGCGGCCGCCTCGGCGAGCCCGCGCGTGAACTTGCCGACGTGCAGGCCGGCGCCGCGGGGGTCGATCATCGCCCCGTGGTAGGCGTCGGACCCGACCTCGGCCCGCATGTCGCCCTTCGACACCATCAAGGTCTCGTAGCCAAGGCGCTCCGCCAGGATCTCGTGGGTCTTCTGGAGGCCGTCGAAGTGCCCCGGCTTGGCCGCCAGGTTCATCTTGCCGGTGCGGTCGAAGTCGCAGTCGATCCCCTCGTCGGCGACGATCTTCTCCACCGTGTCGATGGCCTCGGTGTAGAGCAGGTACCACTTGCTCGCGGACTCGAAGCCGTACCTGGCGATCGCCTTGCGGAAGCCGATCGCCAGACCCGTGGTGGCCATCCCGCCGTTGCGACCGGACGCACCCCACGCCACCCGCTGACCCTCGAGCACGGCGACACTCGCGCCGCCACGTGCCAGGTGCAGAGCCGTGGACAGGCCGGTGAGGCCCGCGCCGACGATGGCGACGTCGACCTTCCCGCCCAGCTCGGTCCGGGTGCGGTCGGGCCCTGGCGTCGACGTGTCGAGCCAGTAGGGCGTGAACTTCATCGTCTCCTCATCTCGTGTGCGTGGATCAGATCCCGAGCAGTCCAGGCACAGCGGCCAGGTCGCTCACCTCGTGATACCCGAAGGCCGGGTTCGACGGCTCGTACCCTCGGTTGGTGTAGACCTTGTTGGTGATCCGCAGGTAGTCGGCGCTCATCAGGTCGTAGCGGAGGCTCGACGACACGTGGAGCACGTCGCCGGGCGCGCAGCCCAACATGTCGAACATGAAGTCGAAGGCCTGGAACCGGGGCTTGTAGGCCTGCGCCTGCTCGGCCGTGTAGACGGCGTGGAAGGGCGCCTCGAGCTTCTCGACGTTGGAGCCGATCTGGTCGTTGGACGCATTCGACAAGATGACCAGTGGGAACCGGGTGGCGAGCTTGCGCAGTGCTGCCGGTACGTCGGGATGCGGGCCCCAGGTGGGGACGGCGTCGACAAGAGCCTGCCCGTCGGGCTCCCGGTAGGGAAGGTCCCAGCGCTGGAGCGTCTTGCGGAACGAGTTGCGCACCACGTCCGGATAGGGGATCCATGGTCCGAGGACCTCGTCGAAGCGCTGGTTGGCGAAGTCGACGACGAAAGCGTCCATCGCCTCCGCGGGAACCAGGTCGCCCACCAGGCCCCGCGCCGTGTCTCCCATCTGGAAGCGGGTCAACGTGCCGTAGCAGTCGAAGGTGATGTACTTCGGTTCGAAGTCGAGCATGGGTGGTCTGTTCCTACCTCTCGGAGCGTTCTGGCTCGGGCTGTGTCGGTGGGTCGGCCGCTGGGATCAGTCGAGGCTGAGATCGGCGGTGATGCCGTAGAAGTTCATCGGGTGGATCTCGTAGCCGTCGACCTCGGAGCGCACGCCGCTGACCGCCGTGTTGTGGACGAGGTACACGCCGGCCGCCTGCTCCTGGAGACGCTCGGCGACGTCGGCGTAGAGCGCCTGGCGAGCCTCGGTCTCCTCCGTCACGGCAGCCTCCTTGATCAACGCGTCGGTCTCCTCGTCGCAGTAGTGCGCGATGTTGTAGCCGCCGTCGCAGGTGTAGTCGGAGGACAGGAACCCGGCCGGGTCGCCGAGGTCCACGAGGTAGCCGCGAGCCAGGAGCACGGCGTCGAAGTCGCCCTCGAGCAGGGCGGGCTCGAAGGATGCGTACTCCCCGGGCTTGATCTTGACGGTGACGCCGATCTTGCGGAGCTGCTCCTGGATCACGGCGGCAAGGTCAGCGAACTCGGGGCGGTCGTTGTAGGCGATCAGGTCGAAGCCGAGGTCCGCCGGGTCGACGCCCGCGTCCTCGAGGATCTTCGTGGCCTCGTCCGGGTCGAAGGTCGGCGGCTCGGCGTCCTGGGGTGCCCAGGGGTCGTCCGGCGAGAACGGCCCGATCGCGGGAACGGCCGCCCCTTCGTAGACCGTGTCGGCGATGGCCTGCATGTCGATGGCGTGCTGGAAGGCGCGACGTACCTCGGGGTTGTCGAAGGGTGCCCTCCCGTCGTTGAACAGCATCGCCGTGGTGCGCGGAAGGGCAAGGGTCTGCAGCGTCACGGCGTCGTCACCCTCGAGGCTCGCCCGCGACGCTGCCGGCACCGACTCGATGATGTGCGCCTCGCCGGTCTGCAGTTGGGTGACCCGGGTCGCGCCGTCGACGATGAAGCGCATCTGCACGGTCGCCAGCTCGGCCTTCTCGCCCCAGTAGTCCTCGTTGCGCTCCAGGTCGATCGACTGGCGAGGGGTCTCGCTCGCAACGGTGAACGGGCCTGTGCAGGTGCCCTCGATGACGGTCTTGTCGCCCGCGTACGCCTTGGGGGCCAAGATGCCGGTGCTCGGGCTCGACAGCCGGTAGGGGAGCAGCACGTCCACAGCGGGCGTCGCGATCTCGACGGTCGTCTCGTCGGCCGCCTTCACGCTCTTGATGGTGTCGGGATTGAATGCGAGGGCCGGCGTCTTCGCGTCGAGGAGGTGCTGGAGCGCGCCGACGACCTCCTTCGAGGTCATCGGCGTGCCATCCTGGAAGGTGACGCCCTCGCGCAGCGTGAACGACCAGGTCTTCGGATCCTTCTGCTCCCACTCCGTCGCAAGGCCGGCCGCGAGGTCGCCGTCGACCTCGTAGCGCAGGAGCGTCTCGAGGCAACCCGCGCGGGACAGCAGGATCGCGTCGTTGGATTCGAGCGCCCACGCCGCAGCCGGCGTCCACTCGGTGTCGTAGACCAGATGGTCGCCGCCGCCGCCGTCAGAGGAGCCCCCTCCACCCTGGTCGGAGGAGCCTCCCATCCCACAGGAGGCGAGACCGATCGTGAGGAGGGCGGCCGCGGCACCCGCGCCGACGGTTCGAGAGAGGCGAGGCTGGGTCATGTGCGGGCCCTTCGGCTGGCTGTGATCTGGACGACAGTAAGCGAACCAGTCGTGGCCGAGATTGTCAACAACCTGCAATTGACTATCTACAGGCTCGTGGGGGAAGGTACGGAGATGAGTGAGCGAGTCCGGCCCACCTCGTGGGCTCCTCCTGGTGACGCCTTCTGGGGAGGTCGCTGGCAGTCCGACGGCGACTCCCTAACGGTCCTCGACCCGGAGGACGGAAGAGTCGTCGGAGCGGTGCGCGACTGCTCGGCGGAGGAGGTGTCGGAGGCGGTTCGCGGTGTGGCGCACGCGGTCCAGACCGGGCCGCTGTGGCCGATCTGGCAGCGTCGTGAGGCCCTGTATCGAGCGGCGCAGCTCCTCGACGAGCGTCGGGAGCACTTCGCGCGCCTGATCTCGACGGAGGGTTGCAAGCCGATCTCCTCGGCGCGTGGCGAGGCGCAGCGCGCCATCGAGACGGTGCGACTCTCGGCCGAGCAGGCGGATCGGCTCGAAGGACGCACCCTCCCCTTCGGCAACACCCCGAGAGGGGATATGCGGGTCGGGTGGTACACGCGCAAGCCCGTGGGTGTCGTGGGTGCGATCACGCCGTTCAACGACCCGCTCAACCTGGTCGCGCACAAGTTGGGCCCCGCCCTGATCGGTGGGAATGGCGTCGTCCTCAAGCCCGCGGAGGCGACACCGTTGACGGCCCTGGCGTTCCTGGAGGTGCTGCTCGAGGCCGGGATCCCAGCCGACCGGATCGCGGTCGTCCCCGGCGTCGGTGCGACCGCCGGTGTCGCCCTCGTCGGCCACCCTCAGGTCGACATGGTCTCGTTCACCGGCGGGTGGGCGACCGGCGACGCGGTGGCCCGTGCGGCCGGCGCGAAGAAGACGTCGATGGAGCTGGGCGGCATCGGTGCGGTGCTCGTGCTCCCGGACGGCGACGCCGACGCGGCGGCGCACGCGATCGTCGACGGCGCCTTCGGCAACGCCGGGCAGAACTGTCTCTCGGTCCAGCGGGTCTTCCTGGCCGAGGAGCTGGCCGAGCCGATGACCCGGCGCATCGAGGAGCTCACCGGGCGGCTCGTGGTCGGCACCAAGCGAGACGATGCCACCGATGTCGGTCCGCTGATCGACGTCGACTCCGCGCGTCGCGTCGAGTCCTGGGTCGACGAGGCGGTGGCGACCGGTGCCCGCGTGCTGGTCGGGGGCAAGCGTGACGGTGCCTTCTACTGGCCGACGGTGCTCACGGACGTTCCGGTCGGCGCTCGGGTCCTGGAGGAGGAGATCTTCGGCCCCGTCGTCCTGCTCGAGACGTTCTCGGACCGCCCGGAGGCGATCCGCACCATCAACGACCTCGACTTCGGGCTGCAGGCCGGCGTCTTCACCCAGAACATCGACACCGCGCTGGAGGTCGCGTCGATGCTCCGAGTCGGCGCTGTGATGATCAACGACACCGGCGACTACCGCATCGACGCGATGCCCTTCGGGGGCGCGAAGCGATCCGGGATCGGGCGCGAAGGTGTGCCGTTCGCCGTCGACGCGATGACCGAGCCGAAGATCATCGCCATCAACCGGAGCGCTTGAGGAGCAGGGCGGCATGTTGAGGGTGCTCGTGCTCGAGGGCACGCCCTGGGAACGTGGCCTCGCCCACGGAGAGAGCCTCCGCGACGAGATCCGTCTGGGGCTGGAACGCTGGCGAGCGGTCGTGGCGGCCGGCGGCATCGACCCCACGTCTCGCGTCGAGGCCCTCGCCGGCGGCTCGCCGTACGCGGCGACCGTCGCGTCCCGATGCCCCGAGCTGCTCGAGGAGGTCCGGGGGGTCGCGGTAGGCGCCGCGATCACCTCTGCCGAGGCGCTGCTGCTCAACCTGATGGACGAGGAGTGGTGGTTCCGCGAGGGCGAGGAGGCCGGCTGCAGTGTCCTCGCAGGGCCGCGGGCCGACGGGACGCCGATGCTGGCGCAGAACATGGACCTGCCGATCTGGATGGACGGGCTCCAGACGGTGCTCCGGATCCGCAACCCCGGCGAGGGTGCGGAGACCGAGCGGGTCGTGCTGTCCGCCGCCGGGATGATCGGGCTGGTCGGGATGCGTCGCGGCGGGGTGGCCATCGGGGTCAATACCCTGCTGCAGCTGCCTCGAAGCACCTACGGTCTGCCGGTGGCGTTCGCGCTGCGCTCCGCGCTCGAGCGGGCCGACGCCGAGTCGGCCGCCGGCTACCTGGCCGCGTTGCCGCACGCCTCGGGGCAGCACTACGCCGTGGTCGACGCCCGCACGATCCTGGGCATCGAGTGCTCCGCGGTCGGTACGTCGCTCCGCCGCTTCGACGGCGACGGCTGGCTCGCGCACACCAACCATCCGCTGTGGAGCGATCCGACGGTGGTCTCGCCGCCCGACTCCGTGGGCATCACCTGGCTCAGCCTCGACTCCTCGGTCCGACGCCTCGCCGCGCTGCAGTCCTTCACGTCGGCACCGAGCGCAGCGGGCCCGGTCTCGCGGGTCCTCGCCGACACGGACACGGGCGTGTGCATGGTCGGCTCGCCGGACTACCCCACGGCGACCTTCGGATCCGTCGAGCTCTCTCCCGGCGCGGACGACGTACGCGTGCTGTCGGGCCGCCCGGATCGTGCCTGGTGGATCGACCTGACGGCTCAGAAGGCGGTGTAGCCGCCGTCGACCGGGAGGACCGCCCCGGTGATGTAGGAGGACTCGCGCGAGGCCAGGAAGAGGACGGCGTCGGCCACCTCCTCAGGAGAGGCGAGCCGCTGGAGCGGGATCGACGACTCGCGCTCCCGGCGGTAGGCCTCCGGGTCGGGACGCCGCTGGATGGAAGCCTCGATGATCGGCGTTGCCGTCAGTCCGGGAGCGACGACATTGACCCGGATATTTCGCGGAGCCCATTCGATCGCAGCTCCGCGGGCGAGCATGATGAGGCCGCCCTTCGCCGCCGAGTACATCACCTCCTCCGGCTTGCCGACCATGCCGAGGCGTGAGCCGACGCAGACGATCGAGCCGCCTGCGTCGGGCATCAGCGGGGCGAAGTGCTTCATGACCAGGAACGCGCTGAGCAGGTTGGTCTCGAGCACGTTCTTCGCGTCCTGGTAGGCCATCTCCGTCAACGGGCTGCTGACCTGGAGCCCATGATTGAGCACGACCACGTCCACCGTGCCGTAGGTTGCGGCGGCCTGGCCGGCCAGCGCCTTGACGAACCCCTCGTCGTTGACGTCTCCGGAGACGTACTCTGCGCCGCCCAGGCCGGGGTCGATCAGGCCGTGGTCGATGCGTTCCCTACGGCCGGTGAGGAGCAGGCGTGCCCCCTCGCGACGGAAGTGGGATGCAACCGCCGTCCCGATGCCGCTGCTCGCTCCGGTTATCAGCGCCGTGCTGTTCGCGAGCCTCATCGAAGCTGCTCCTTCTGTGGAAGTCTCGTCAACACTAAGGGCGGGAGTTGTCAACAATCAACAGTCTGTCCATCCACTGCTCGGCGGGTTCGCCCGTCACCGTCGGTCAGGCTGCCTCGGCGTTAGCCGTCCCGTCCTCGAGTCCGAGCGCTCGACGTACGAGGACGGCGACATCGGTCATCGGCTGCACGTCGATCGCGGCGAGCACCTCGGCGGGTACGTCGTCGAGATCGGGCTCGTTGCGCTGTGGCACGAACACGGTGGTCAGGCCGGCCCGCTGGGCGGCGAGCAGCTTCTGCTTGAGGCCGCCGATCGGGAGCACCCGCCCGTTGAGCGTGACCTCGCCGGTCATGCCGACCTCGGAGCGGACCGGTCGGCCGAGCGCCATCGAGGTGATCGCGGTGACCATGGTGACGCCGGCGGACGGGCCGTCCTTGGGCACGGCGCCGGCCGGCACGTGGATGTGCAGGTGCCGGTCGAGCACGCTCCGGTCCCTGATGCCGAGCTCGGTGGCATGGGCCTTGACATACGAGAGCGCGATCTGGGCGGACTCCTTCATCACCTCGCCGAGCTGCCCGGTCAGGGTCAGCCCCGCCTCGCCGTCGGTGGTGGAGGCCTCGATGTAGAGGACATCCCCGCCCAGGCCGGTCACCGCGAGTCCCGTCGCCACGCCGGGCACCGAGGTGCGCTCGTGGCTCTCCGGTGTGAAGCGCGGACGGCCGAGGTAGTCCCTGAGGTCCGGCTCGTCGATCACCAGCCTCTCGGCCGACGCACTCGGGTCGGCGGGCAGCTTCGTGGCCGCCTTGCGCAGCGCCTTGGCGATCAGCCGCTCGAGCTGCCGAACGCCGGGCTCCCGGGTATGGTCGGCCGCGATCTCGCGCAGCGCCGCCTCGGTGATCTCGACGTCGTCGGCGGTGAGCGCGGCCCGCTCCAGTTGCCGCGGGAGCAGGAAGTCGCGGGCGATCGCGACCTTGTCGTCCTCGGTGTAGCCGTCGATCGAGATGAGCTCCATCCGGTCCAGCAGCGCCTGCGGGATCTGCTCGATCACGTTGGCGGTGGCGAGGAAGAGCACGTCGGACAGATCGAGGTCGACCTCGAGGTAGTGGTCGCGGAAGGTGTGGTTCTGCGCCGGGTCGAGCACCTCGAGCAGCGCGGACGACGGATCGCCCCTGTAGTCGGAGCCGAGCTTGTCGACCTCGTCGAGCAGGACGACCGGGTTCATCGAACCGGCCTCGCTGATCGCCCGGACGATCCGGCCGGGCAGCGCGCCGACGTACGTGCGCCGGTGGCCGCGGATCTCGGCCTCGTCACGTACGCCGCCGAGCGCGACACGCACGAACCTACGGCCGAGCGCCCGCGCGACGCTCTCGCCGAGTGAGGTCTTGCCGACGCCGGGCGGGCCGGTGAGCGCCAGCACGGCCCCGGAGCCGCGGCCGCCGATCACCTGCAGGCCGCGCTCTGCCCGGCGGGCACGGATGGCGAGGTACTCCACGATCCGGTCCTTGACGTCGTCGAGGCCGTGGTGGTCGGAGTCGAGGATCTCGCGCGCCGCGTCGATGTCGGTCGAGTCGGTGGTCGTGACGTGCCACGGCAGCTCGAGGATGGTGTCGAGCCAGGTGCGGATCCAGCCCGACTCGGGGCTCTGCTCGCTGGCTCGCTCGAGCCTGCCGACCTCGCGGAGGGCGGCCTCGCGGACGTGGTCGGGCAGGTCCGCCTCCTCGACGCGGGAGCGGTAGTCGTCGGCTCCTTCGGGCTCGGTGTCGCCGAGCTCCTTGCGGATGGCGGCCAACTGCTGGCGGAGGAGGAACTCGCGCTGGGACTTCTCCATGCCGTCGCGGACGTCGTCCGCGATCTTGTCGTTGACCTCGACCTCGGCGAGGTGGGCCGTGGTCCACTCGATCAGGAGGGTGAGTCGCCCGGCGACGTCTGGGGTCTCCAGCAGCTCGCGCTTCTGGGCGTCGCTCAGCCACGGCGTGTAGCCGGAGAGGTCGGCCAGGGTCGAGGGGTCGGTGATCTTGTTGACATTGTCGATGACCTGCCACGCGTCTCGGCGCTGCAGGGTCGCCACGGCGAGCGCGCGGTACTCGTTCGTCAGGTCCCTGACCCGTTCGGTGGGCTCCCCGTTCTGATAGCCCGGGTCGTCGACCGGGCCAGCCTCGATCCAGAGTGCGCTGCCGGGTCCGGCGACGCCGGAGCCGATCTGCACACGTCGCTCGGCCCGCAGCACGGCCGCGGGCTCGCCGCTGGCCAGCCGGCCGACCTGCACGACGGTCGCCTCCACGCCGTACGACGGGTAGCGGTCCTCGAGGCGCGGCGCGACCACCAGCCGCTCATCGGAGTGGGCGCGAGCGGTGTCGACCGCGGTGCTGGCGGCGGCGTCGAGCTCGACGGGCACGACCATCCCCGGCAGGACGACCTGGTCGGTGAGGAAGAGGATGGGGAGCTGCGTGTTGTCGGCCACAGCGGTTGCCTTCCTAGCTCAAGGGCACTCGAAGTTGAGCGCTCCCGACTCAAGGCCGGCCGGCACGCGGATATTTCCTTGATCGCTCAGGGCGAACGGGCATGTCGCGCAACGTCATACCTTCTCCCAGCGATACCTGGTAGAAGGCATGACGTCCGGGGAGTCAACCCGGTCAGGAGTAGGAGCGCGACTGGATCGTGTAGAGCTCGGCGTAGGTGCCGCCGCGGGACAGCAGCTCCTCGTGGCTGCCCACCTCGGCGACCCGGCTGCCGTCGAGGACCACGATCAGGTCGGCCATCCGGACGGTCGAGAAGCGGTGGGAGACCAGCACGGTCACCCGGCCCTGGTTGGCGCCCTCTCGCGCGCCCGTGGCGAAGCGCTCGAAGAGTGCGTGCTCGGTCTCGGCGTCGAGAGCGGCGGTGGGCTCGTCGAGCAGCAGGAGGAGGGGCTCCGAGCGCATGTAGCCGCGGGCCAGCGCGAGTCGCTGCCACTGCCCGAAGCTGACGTCGACCCCGCCCTCCCAGGACGGGCCCAGCTGGGTGTCGAGGCCCGCCGTCAGCTGGTCGACCACGGCGGTCGCGCCGGCCCTGTCGACCGCGCCCAGCACGACGTCGCGGTCGCCCATCTGCGGCTGGTCACCGAGACCGACCGTCGTCTGCGCGATGAACTCGAGCCGGGCGAAGTCCTGGAAGGCACCCGCGAGCCGTCGCCGCCACTCCTCGCTGGCGATGCGTGCGATGTCGACGCCGTCCGCGGTGATGCGCCCGGCGGTGGGGGCGTACATCCGGGCGAGCAGCTTGACCAGGGTCGACTTGCCGGCGCCGTTCTCGCCGACCACCGCGACCACCGAGCCGGCGGGCAGGGCCAGGTCGACATCGCGCAGGACCAGCCGGTCGGTGCCCGGGGTACATCGTGCGGTAGCGCTCGCCGAGCGCCATCAGCTCGTCGTGGCTGCCGATCTCGATGGCCCGGCCGTGTTCGATGACGCAGATGCGCTCGGCCTGCCGCACCGTCGAGAACCGGTGGGAGATCAGCACGGTGGTGGCGTCGGCCGTGGTCTCGAGCAGCCGGCGGAAGATCTCCGACTCGCCGCGGACGTCGAGCATCGCGGTCGGCTCGTCGAGGAGAACGAGACCGGAGCCCGAGTGCACCCGGGCGACGGCCCGGGCCAGCGCCACCCGCTGCCACTGCCCTCCCGAGAGGTCTCGCCCGCCGGGGTATCCCTTGGCCATCGGCGCGTCGAGCGGCGCCAGGCCGAGGGCGCCGGCGCTGACGAGAGCGCTCTCCACGACCGCGTCCAGCCTGCTGTCGGGCCGGTCGGCTCGGCTCGGGGAGGTGGGTGGCGCGACGTTGTCGCGTAGCGAGAGCTCGTATCGGACGAAGTCCCTGGAAGACTGCGGCCACGCGGCTGCGCCACTCCGCGAGGTCGACGTCGCGCAGGTCGACCCCGTCGACCTCGATCGAGCCGGAGTCGGGGTCGTAGAGGCGACAGAGCAGCTTGGCGAGGGTGGTCTTGCCGGCGCCGTTCTGGCCGACCACCGCCAGGCTCGAGCCGGCCGGGACGGTCAGGTCGAGCCCGCGCAGGACCGGCCGGGTGCCCGTCGGGTAGGTGAAGGTGACGTCGCGGAACCGGATCTCGGGTGCGTGGGTGGTCGGGCCGCCCGCCTCCCTGCTCGGTGGTCGAGCCGGTCGCGAGGAACGAGCGACCGTGTCGAGACCACTCAACGCTCCCGCCGCCGCCATCTCCGGCTCCAGCTTGTTGATCGCGACCACGGGGGCGGCGGCGCCGTCGAGAGCCCAGCTGAGCCCGCCGAAGGCGATCGAGCTCGCCCCGAACGCCGCGCCCGCGTAGGTGACCAGGCCCTGGAGCCCGAGCTCGCCGGCCGCGGCGCGGGAGCCGAGGACCCAGAAGAGCAGCACGTTGGCGGCGAGCACGATGACCAGCGCCAGCCCGAGCGGCCGCTCGCGAAGCCGGGTGGCGTCGTACTGCAGGTCGTGGAGGCGGAGCCGGTGGGTGGTGAACCGGTCGAGCAGCCAGGAGGAGAGCCCGAAGAGGCGCACCTCCTTGGCCGCGGTCGGCTCGGTGGCCAGGTCGTAGGCGTAGTCGGTGTGGCGGCGGGCGGTCTTGACCTCCGCGGTGTTGCGGTCCTTCCACACCCCGCTCTCGCGGAGCAGCAGGTGGGTCGAGACCCAGGCCGCGAGGAGCACCAGCGGCGCCCACCAGGCGAACCCGGCGAGCAGCAGCGCCGAGACGATGCCGCCGAGCAGCGTGACCAGACCGGTCGCGATGAACTCCATGTTGAGGAACATCGGCGGACCGGTCATGCCGAGGTCGAAGTCGCGCGCGGTCGTCAGGTCGTTGGCGAGGTCGCCGCGCTCAAGGTGGCCGATGCCGTCGGGATCGAGGGTGGCCCTCATCAGCCGCTCGTTGAGCACCGAGCTGAACCGGTGGCCGAGCAGTTGGCCGACCACCTCGTGAAGCGGCGGCACCACCTGCGAGATAACGAAGACGACGCCGAACCCCACCAATGGACCGCTCGGCTCGCCGCCGCTCTGCACCCGGCCGACCAGCCAGCCGGTCGTCACCGCCAGCCCCGCGGGCACCAGCGAGCGAGTCACCAGGAGCACCCACCACGCCCCGGCCAGCGCTGGCAGGGCGCGGGTGAGCGCGCTGAAGAGCTGCCACGCCGGCGTCTTCCTCGGCGCGTACGTCGCGATGCCCACGGCAGCAGGTTAGGACCGCCTGGCGACATCCGGCTTGGACAAATGGGCGCTGGTCGTGGCGCGTCGCGACGGTTTCACGCCATCGACCGCGCTGGTCAGGCGCCGGCGTACTCGAGGCGCGCGTCGGTGAGGTAGAGGTCGATGCCGGGTGGGGCGTGGACCATGATGTCGGCCTCATCGTTGTCGAGGCGGCGGGTGCCGTGCTGGTCGACGAGGAAGGTCAGCCCGTGCGGGGTCTGCCAGAGGTGGCGGCCGCCGCCGGCCGACCTGCAGCGGTAGCCGGCGAAGGTCTTCCATCGGTGGTGTCGGCGGCGTAGAGGGCCGGAGTTGTGGGGGCCGGTCTGGCCGGGTGGCCCGGTGGGGTCGTACGGAGTGGGGTGGTCGAAGTCGACCCGGTCGCGGGTGGCGGTGCGGGGGCTGAATGGGAAGACGTCGCCGCCGGTGAGCAGCCACACCTGGTCCTTGAGGTCCTCGTCGTGCTCGTAGGCATCGGATCGCCTGCGCTGCGCGAGGTCTCGGACGGGCGTGAGGCGGATGTCGGCGTGGCCGATCAGGTCGGCCAGATCGCGCACCCACAGCGGCCCCTGGCCCTCGACCCGCGCTACCCCGACGCCCTCGGACAGCGACCGGTCGGTGACGTGGACGTAGACGGTGGCCTTCCCGCGCAGCGAGGCGAGCTGGCGGGTCGACATCTCGGAAAGTCGGCCGACGATCCGGTCCAGGTCGGACGGCGCCCACACCGGCCGTCGCTTCTCGGGCGGGTCGTCTGAGTCGACGGTGTCGGGTTGGTCGGTGTGGTCGAGCAGCAACCGAAGCAGGTCCGCGGGCCGGGCGAGCCATCCGAAGGCCAGCGATCGGAGCTCGTCGCGGTTGTGGTCCTCGCCGTGGGTGAGGACCAGGATGTCGGCGACCTGGTCGACCATCGCGTCCACCCACACCGCATCGCCCGCGGTGACGCGGGCGATGACGTGGCGGTAGCCGTACTCGTCACACCGCGACAGGTGCACGTACCGGCGACGCCGTTCGTACTCCCGCCGCCCGGCATACCCTTCGGGGTCCGCAGCGATCACCTTCGCGTCCGCGATCTCCAGCACCGTGGACGGCGCATGCCCCGTGATCGCGCTCGCGACGGCGCGGTCCACCATCCCCACGGTCGCGAGCGGGACGGCGCGTGACTTGGTGGCGACCTTGCGGGCCACCCACGGCTCGGCGACGCCGGCGACGATCTTGGACCACGTCAAAGGGAGCCGGTGCATCAGGTCCAGGGCGTCGGCCAGCAGGCTTCGCGTCGTCACCGTGTGGGTCTCCCGGGCCATCGCCAGCTCCGGCAGTGCGAACTCCCGCACCGACGGCGTGCCCTCGCCACCCGGCGTGACCATCGGATCCCGGCCGTCAAGCGGGTGGCCGTTGAGCACCGCCCACTGCGCCGCCAGCCTCATCTCGGCAACCTCCGCCAACCGCCGAGCACGCACCCCCGCCGAGGCGGCTTCGAGCACACCCACCGCACCCAGGCCGGCAAGGTCCACCGGCCCGGTCGGGACGAGAGTGACGGCTTCGCTCATGAGCCCACTCAAGCAGGGACCTCCGACAGTCAGGACGCCGAAAAGGCCTTATCCACAAGGGTTTCCAGGACCGTTACCAGATCGTGACCTGCGGCTGGCTGAGGGCCCTCAACGACTCCGCCTCTCAGCCTCCCGCGGGTTACCGAGAGCCCGAGGCCCTATCGAAGTGCGCATCCGTGCCTACCTCGGGCAGGCTCGGTCTCGTGGCTACCCCGGATGGCCAGATGAAGGCCTACTACGAGCAAGGCAAGGAACGAGACCGGCTCCTCGGTTCGAAGGGAGCCTTGGAGTCCGCGCGGACCAAGGAGATCCTGCAACCGCGCATGCCCCCGGCTCCAGCGGTCGTCGCCGACATCGGCGGTGGGCCCGGCCACTACGCTCTCTGGCTCGCCGAGCTGGGATACGCCGTGCAGCACCGTGACCTGATGGGCCTTCATGTCGACCAGCTTCGGGCATCGGGCAACCCGTTGATCCGAACCGCAGTGGGTGACGCTCGTGACCTCGACCTGCCCGGCTCGTCGGTCGATGCGGTCCTGTTGCTAGGTCCGCTCTACCACCTGTCCGAGCGTGAGGATCGGTTGCAGACGCTGAGAGAGGCCCGCCGGATCGTCCGCGCCGGCGGCCCCATCTTCATCGCGGTCATCTCCAGGTGGGCGCCACGTCTCGACGGGGTCCTCCAGGAACGGATCTACGAGGACAACCCCGGCTTCCTGTCGCTGCTGTCCGAGGTCGAAGGCAATGGGGAGCTCCCGCCGGTCGTACCGAACGGATTCGTGGGCTACACCCACCGGCCGGGCGACGTGGCTGACGAGATCTCCGCGGCCGGCCTGCATCTCGATGATCTCGTCGGTGTGGAAGGCCTCCCGTTGGCCGCGACAGACATGCGGTCGCGGATCGATGATCCCATCGCCTGGAACGTGCTCCTCGACGCGGCCCGGGCCATCGAACGCGTTCCCGAACTGCTGGGCCTCAGCCCACACCTGATCGCCGCTGCCTCGTGAGAGCGCGCCGGGCGCAGCTCAACCTCCGCCGGCGACCGACGAGCGCCGATCCTCCCCCGCCGCCTGCCCCGGCCGCTCGGCGCGCCGCAGGAGGTCGACGCCCTCGGCAATGACATCGCGGTCCCAGGTCGCCGGGTCCTGATCGTCGAGCGGCACGTACGCCGCCGTACCCGAGCGGGTCCGCTCTCAGCGCCGACGCTATCGGGCGAGGTGCCCGCTCGGCGTTGGCCGGCGATCTGCCGGTCTGAGCAGATGACGAGCGGGCGGCCGGCCGACAGGCAGGTCCGCAGATCTCTGCCCGAAGCCCTCACCCGCCGGCGGTGGTCGCGCGGACCTCGACGGCGCCGTCGCCGATCTCCTCGAGGATGCCGATGCAGTCGATCAGGTCGTCGAGGTCGTCGGTCTCGACGAGGTAGAAGCCGGTCAGCTGCTCGACTGACTCGGCGTACGGGCCGTCGCTCACCCGCAGCTTGCCGCCGACACGGCGTACGACGCGTGCCTCCCTGGAGTGGGTGAGCTCCGCGCCGCCCTTGACGACGTGGCCGCGGGCGGCGAGCTGCTCGGCGAAGCGGGTGTGCCTCGCGTAGACGGCCTCGCGCTCGGCCTGGCTCGCGCTGTCCCAAGCGGCCTCGTCGCCGGGGAGGAGGATCGCGTAGGTGGTGGACATCTGGGCTCCTTCGGGTTCGTCGGATCTGTCATCTCGGTGACGTCCGGGGCGGCGCGAGATCGACAACGAGGTGGGCCTGACCTGCCTGGCCTCAGCTCCGCCGGATGATCCGCCGCTCGATGGCCGCGGCGACGGCGCCGGCGCGGGAGTCGACGCCGAGCTTGGTGTAGATGTGACCGAGGTGAGACTTCACGGTCGCCTCGCTGACGAGCAGCTCCTTGGCCAGCTGCTTGTTGGCCATGCCGAGGGCCAGCAGCCGCAACACGGACACTTCGCGCTCGGTGAGTGCGTCGGCGGGCCTGGTGGAGCGGCGTACCAGGGTCGCGGCCACCGAGGGTCCGAGCACCGTCTCTCCGCCCGCGATGCCGCGGATCGCCCGGAAGAGGTCGGCGGGCGGGGTGTCCTTGAGCAGGTAGCCGCCCGCTCCCGCGTCGATGGCGGCCAGGATGTCGGCCTCGGTGTCGTAGGTCGTGAGCACCAGCACCGCCGGCGGCTCGGGAAGCGCGCGCACCCGGGCCGTCACCTCGGCGCCACCGGCAGGGCCGGCGAGGTTGAGGTCCATCAGCACCACCTGCGGATGCGCCGACGACACCATCGCCAGCGCGGAGTCGAGGTCGACGGCCTCGCCGACGACGGTGAGGTCGTCCTGGCCCTCGAGGAGCGCTCGTACGCCGGCTCGCACGACCGGGTGGTCGTCGACCAGCGCCACCCTGATCGGCGCGGTCTGCCCGCTCGGCGTGGGCATGGTCATGGGGACTCCGGTGACGTCGGGGGCGTCAACGGTACGGCGGCCGCGACGACCGTGCCCTCGCCGGGCTCGGACTCGACGGCAAGCGTCCCACCGAGCCGGGCGAGCCGGTCGCGCATCCCGGCCAGCCCGTAGCCCCGCCCGGCCCGCCGCGAGCCGGCGGCCGACAGGCCCGGATCGAAGCCCCGACCCTGGTCGCGGACGTCGAGCAGCACCTCGCCCGCACCCGGTGTCCCGGTCTCCCAGGTCACGGTCACCCAGGCGCGGTCGGCGCCGCTGTGCTCGCGCACGTTGGCGAGCGCCCCGCGCGCCGTGCGGACGAGCGCGGTCGCCACCTCGGCGCGGACCGCGACCTCGGGCTCGCCGTGGCTGTGGACCTCGACGACCAGCCCGGGCTGCGAGGCCGCCAGCTCCGCCAACGCCGCCATCGCGTCGACCCCGCGCGGTCGCCCGCATCGTGCGAACCGAGCGCGCCGACCGTCTCCGGCGCCAGGTCGGCGACCACCCGCCGTACCTCGCCGAGGCTGTCGCGGCTGGCGAGGGCGGCCTGGGGACGTGGTTGCGAGCGGCGGCGGGGCGGGCCGACCAGTCCTGCTCGGCGGCCTGCAGCAGCAGGTTGATGCTGGAGAGCTGCTGGGCGACCGAGTCGTGCAGGTCGCGGGAGAGCCGGGCGCGCTCCGCGAGCGCTCCCGTTCGCCGCTCGGCCGCGACCAGGTCGCTCTGGGCGTCGCGCAGGTCGTCGAGCAGCCGCTGGCGCGCCTGCGTCTCGGCCGCCAGCGCGCGGTAGGCGACGACGGCGAGCACCGCGAGGCAGGCGGGGCCGACGACCACCGTCGGGTCGAGGTCGCCGCGCACCCGGGTCCAGCTCGCGGCCACCGCCCCGACCATCAACACCACCGCGCACATCGCGACCCGGTAGGAGAGGTCGCGCATGGCCAGGAACGCCACGGGTGCGGCCAGCCACGAGAACGACGGCGCGAGCCCCGCGAGGGCCACGAAGAGCACCACGATGCACACCGCGCGGGCCGTACGGCGCACGGGCGTGCCGGCCGGCGCGAACCACGCGGCCAGGAAGACCAGCGCGGACCCGACGATGGGGCCCGCGAGGTCGGTCGGACCGTGCACCAAGAGGTAGCGGGCCGTCGAGGCGAGCAGCAGCACCACGACCGACGCGTGCAGCCACGGCTCGAGGGCGCCGGCCGGTGCCAGCAGTCGGCGCTCCTCCACGGTCATGGGCAACGAGCGTAGTGAGGTCGGCCGTGGCCCCTGCATCATCCATTCGGCTATCGGAAGGTGGCCGGATGCCCGTCGTGCGGGGCGTGCCAGGACGGCGAGAGTGGCGACGTATCTCCCACGAGAGCCCGGCGGGGACTCCGACCGGGACGCCCGACGAGAAGGATGCATAGCCCGATGAACCCGAGGAACCTCCGTGTCGACCGAGTGGCCGCGGCCACCGCCATCGCCGGCCTGGCCTTGTCCACCGTCGCCCTCGCGACGCCCACGATCGCGGCTGCTCCGGAGCGCGATCCCCAGCCGGCCACCTATCCGCTCCCCGGCGACCCGGAGGGGTCCAAGTTCGAGGGCATCGGCGTCAGCCCCGACGAGAGGTGGTTCTACGTCTCCGAGGTCACCGGTGGCGAGATCCACCGCGGCCGCGTGGGCGGCAGCGGCGCCAGCGAGTGGAAGCCCGCTGGCGCCGACGACCGCGGCACCGCGCGCGGCATCACCACCGACGCCAAGGGCCGGGTGTACGTCGCCGGCGGGCCCAACGGCATCGGCACCGCCCCCGCGCCGGTGGACAACGGCAAGCCCGACCTGTGGGTCTACAGCAGGACCGGCAGGCTGCTGGCCGCGCTGCGCACCGGCGTCGACAACGCCTTCCTCAACGACGTCGCGATCGGCCCCGACGGCGCGGCGTACTTCACCAACTCCAACGCCGCCCAGATCTTCCGCGTCGCCCAGAACCGCAAGCGGCGAGTGGAGGGCGCGACTGTGGGCCGACGCCACCGACCGGATCGCCACCACCACCGGCTTCAACCTCGGCGGCATCGTCGTCAGCGAGGACGGGGAGTCCGCTCATCGTCGCGCAGGGCAACGTCGGCAGGCTGTGGCGCTTCCGTCTCTCCGACGGCAAGGTGAACAGGATCAGGACGAGCGCAGACGTGACCAACGCCGACGGCCTCGTCCGTGACGGCGACCGGCTGCTCGTGGTCCGGAACTTCTCCCGGGTCCTGACCACGCTCGAGCTGAAGAAGGGCGACCGCCGCGCGAAGCTCGTCTCCGAGGTGGCGAGCGACGCCGACCGGGTCTTCACCACCGCCAAGCTCGCGGCCGGCCGGCTGCTGCTGGTGGACTCCAAGTTCGACGAGCAGACCGCGACCCCGCCGTACGAGGTCGTCGTCCGCCGCTGGTCGCAGCGCTGAGGCGGGCTGCGCCAGGGCTGAGGAGACTGCTTCGATGACCCCCATGCGGAGGCTCGTCGGCGTGGCCGCGACGCTCGGCCTGCTGGCCCTCTGGGGCTGTGCGGGTTCGGCGTCAACCGAGTCGGCGGGCGCCGACCGGGCCACGCCGACGGCCTCCGCCGACGAGGCCACGCCCACCGCAGGCAGCGACCCCACCGCAAGCGCGAAGGAGACCACCGTGCCCGACCAGCTCTCCGAGCAGGAGCAGCGCGATCTCGACGAGCGACTGCTCGCCGCCGCCTGGGAGGACGACGTCCGCCGTGCCCGCGGGCTGATCGACCGGGGCGCCGACGTCAACTGGCGCGACGAGACGCTCCAGAGCGCGCACCTGGTCGCGACCAGCGAGGGCTACCTCGACCTGCTCCGGCTGACGCTCCGGCACGGCGCAGACGTCGACATCCACGACTCCTTCGACGGCACCGGACTGATCCGCGCCGCCGAGCGTGGCCACGACCTGGTGGTCGGCCGGCTGCTGCAGACGAGGACGCCGGTCGACCATGTCAACAACCTCGGCTGGACCGCGCTGCACGAGGCGATCACGCTCGGCGAGGGCACGCCGACCTACCAGGCGACAGTGCGCGCCCTGGTGGCCGGCGGCGCCGACCTGCGCATCGCGGCCGGCCGCGACGGGCGCACCCCGCTGGAGATGGCCACCTCCGCCGGGCAGGACGAGGTGGCCGAGACCCTGCGGCGGGCGCTCGATACCGAGCCTCCCGCTGATCCTGATGCGGCGTTGCTGGCAGCTGCCGCCGAGGGCGACGCGGACGGTGCGGCCGTGGCGCTCCGTGCAGGGGCGAGCATGGAGACCCGCGACGGCGGCCGGCGTACGCCGTTGCTGCTCGCCGTCACGGGTGACCATCTCGCCACGGCCCGGCTGCTCGTCTCCCTCGGCGCGGACCCCGACGCCCTCGACGGCCGGCACGACACCCCCTGGCTGGTCACGGGTGTCACCGGCTCGGTGCCGATGGCGGAGCTGCTGCTGCGCTTCGACCCGGACCTCACGGTCCGCAATCGCTACGGCGGGATCTCGGTGATCCCGGCCAGCGAGCGCGGCCACGCGGCGTACGTCGACCTGATGACCCGCACCGCCACCGACCTCGACCACGTCAACGACCTCGGCTGGACCGCGATGCTGGAGGCGGTGATCCTCGGCGACGGCGGGCCCGCCCATCAGCGGATCGTCCGGACCCTGCTCGACGCCGGCGCCGACCCGTCGATCGCCGATCGTGACGGCGTCACGCCGCTGGAGCATGCCGAGCGGAGCGGCTACGACGAGATCGCCCGGCTGCTCCGCCGGGCCGGCTGACCCACGGGCGTTTGCACTCTCACGTGTCGAGTGCTAAACATGATGCTGGCACTCTCAGCATGAGAGTGACAACACGACACCTGCGTGCAGAGGCTCGTAGCGCCGGCGAGAAGGGTTCGCCGGGCAGCCGGGTCGGCCGTCGCGGGCAGTGCGCGGCGTCGTACCAAACTTCACTCATGTCGAAGGATCGCCAAGAGTTATGCCGAAGCTGATTGCGTTCAACGAGGAGGCCCGCCGCGGTCTCGAGAGGGGTATGAACACCCTCGCCGACGCGGTGAAGGTCACGCTGGGCCCCAAGGGCCGCAACGTCGTCCTCGAGAAGAAGTGGGGCGCGCCCACCATCACCAACGATGGTGTGAGCATCGCCAAGGAGATCGAGCTGGAGGACCCCTACGAGAAGATCGGCGCCGAGCTGGTCAAGGAGGTCGCCAAGAAGACCGACGACGTCGCCGGTGACGGTACGACGACGGCGACGGTCCTGGCCCAGGCGATGGTCCGCGAGGGCCTGCGCAACGTGGCTGCCGGTGCCAACCCGATGAGCCTCAAGCGGGGCATCGAGGCCGCCGTGGCCGCCGTGTCCGACAGGCTCGGCAAGCTGTCGCAGGACGTCGAGACCAAGGAGCAGATCGCTTCCGTCGCGGCCATCTCGGCCGGTGGCGACCAGTCCGTCGGCGACATCATCGCCGAGGCCATGGACAAGGTCGGCAAGGAAGGGGTCATCACCGTCGAGGAGTCCAACACGTTCGGCATCGACCTCGAGCTCACCGAGGGCATGCGGTTCGACAAGGGCTACATCTCGGCGTACTTCGCGACCGACCTGGAGCGGATGGAGACCGTCCTCGACGACCCCTACATCCTCGTCGCCAACCAGAAGATCTCGTCGGTCAAGGACCTGCTGCCGCTGCTCGAGAAGGTCATGCAGTCCGGCAAGCCGCTGCTGATCATCGCCGAGGACGTCGACGGCGAGGCGCTGTCGACCCTGGTCGTCAACAAGATCCGCGGCACCTTCAAGTCGGTCGCCGTGAAGGCGCCCGGGTTCGGTGACCGCCGCAAGGCCATGCTGCAGGACATCGCGATCCTGACCGGTGGCCAGGTCATCTCCGAGGAGGTCGGCCTCAAGCTGGAGTCGACCGGCGTCGAACTGCTCGGCCAGGCCCGCAAGGTCGTCGTCACCAAGGACGAGACCACCATCGTCGAGGGTGCCGGTGACGCCGACCAGATCGCCGGTCGCGTCAACCAGATCCGCGCCGAGATCGAGAACACCGACTCCGACTACGACCGCGAGAAGCTCCAGGAGCGCCTGGCCAAGCTCGCGGGCGGCGTGGCCGTCATCAAGGTCGGCGCCGCCACCGAGGTGGAGCTCAAGGAGCGCAAGCACCGCATCGAGGACGCCGTCCGTGCGGCCAAGGCCTCGGTCGAGGAGGGCATCGTCGCCGGCGGTGGCGTCGCGCTCCTGCAGGCCGCCAACAGTGCGCTCGACGAGCTCGCGCTCGACGGCGAGGAGGCCACCGGCGCTCTGATCGTGAAGGCCGCCGCTGCCGCTCCGCTGAAGCAGATCGCGACCAACGCGGGTCTCGAGGGCGGCGTCGTCGCGGAGAAGGTCCAGGGCCTCGAGCTCGGTCACGGCCTCAACGCCTCGACGGGCGAGTACGTCGACATGGTCGCCGCGGGCATCATCGACCCGACCAAGGTGACTCGCTCGGCGCTGCAGAACGCAGCGTCGATCGCCGCACTGTTCCTGACCACCGAGGCCGTCGTGGCCGACAAGCCGGAGAAGGCCGCCCCTGCGGGCGACCCGACCGGCGGCATGGGTGGCATGGACTTCTAGTCGCCAGCTACGCCGCAGGGCCCCGGTTCCGTAAGGAGCCGGGGCCCTGTGCCGTCCCCCCGCGAGACGTCATGGCGACTGGGGGTATAGGCCTCAGCCCTGATGACGTCCGCGTAGGTTGCCGGGCGTGAGCTATCTCGACGACCTGTTCTCGCTGGCCGGCCGGCGCGCGCTGGTGACCGGCGGGAGCTCCGGCATCGGGGCGGCGGCCGCCGAGGCGTTGGGCATGGCCGGCGCGGCGGTGACGGTCGTGGCGCGCGACGAGGGCCGGATCGAGGAGGCGGTACGACGCCTGCGCGGTCTCGGTGTCGAGGCGAGCGGCATCTCCGCGGACCTGGCCGACCCAGCCGCGGTCGCGGACCTGTGCGCCGGCCCGGCGGTCACCGGCTGCGACGTGCTCGTCACCTGTGCCGGGGTCAACCACCGGCCGCCGATGGCGCAGACCACGCCCGGTGAGCTGGAGGAGTCTCTGCAGGTCAACCTGCTGGCGCCTTACAGCCTGGGCCAGGTGGCCGGACCACGGATGGCCGCTCGCGGGTTCGGCCGGATCATCAACGTCGGCTCGCAGCAGATGTGGTCGGCGTTCGGCAACTCCGGCGTCTACGGGATCACCAAGGCCGGCGTCGGCGGGTTGACGCGATCGCAGGCCGAGGCGTGGTCGACGGCCGGGGTGACGGTCAACACGATCGTCCCGGGCTTCGTCGTGACCCGGATGACCCGGCAGACGATCGCGGAGCCGGGCCGCGAGCAGGCGCTGGCCACGCGGACCCTGGTGGGTCGCAACGCAGTGCCGGCCGACTTCGAGTCGGCAGTGGTGTTCCTCGCCGCGCCCGCGTCCTCGTACGTCACGGGTCACGCGCTCGCGGTGGACGGCGGCTTCTCCGTGCACTGACCGGCAGCCCGAGCGAGACGCGGGCCCGCGCTTCGACGTTGCCCGGGAAGTGGTGCGGGGCTCGGGCCAGGGGGTAGATCGGGGGGATTGGCTGGAGCCCCGCACCGGTTCAATTCGCCACTCTTTTGGTGACCCAGGCTCTCCGCGCGTTGCCCCGCGTGGAGGTTGCCCACCAGGATAACAGCGGCGCTCGGTCCTTGTCGTCGGAGTCCGCGGTCGCGCCGGTAGCGTGCGGACATGGTCGTGAGCGGGCTGCTCCTGGCGGCGGGTGCCGGGCGACGCTTCGGCGGCCCCAAGGCACTCGCGGCCGACGCCGGCGGGCGTTCGTGGCTGACGCGCGGGGTCGACGTACTGCGCGCCGGCGGCTGCGACGACGTCGTCGTCGTGCTGGGCGCCGAGGCGGAGCGTGCCCGGCCGCTGGTCCCCGAGGGCGCGCGAGTCG
Source organism: uncultured Actinomycetota bacterium (assembly GCA_963767345.1). Lineage (GTDB taxonomy): Bacteria > Actinomycetota > Actinomycetes > Propionibacteriales > Nocardioidaceae > Nocardioides. The sequence goes on along the minus strand of CAVYDO010000003.1, from coordinate 221,516 downwards.
TCCTTGCCGACGACTGGAGCGAGGGCATGGGCGCCTCGCTGCGCGCCGGCCTGCAGCTGCCCGCGCCGCGCGAGGTGACGTCGTACGTCGTGATGCTGGTGGACCTGCCCGACGTCGGGCCCGAGGTGGTGCGGAGGCTGGTGGCGCGCGCCGGGCCCGAGGCCCTGGCGCGGGCGACGTACGACGGCGTGCCCGGCCATCCGGTGCTTCTGGGCCGGGTCCATTGGCCGGCCGTCGCGGCGACTGCGACCGGCGACCGGGGCGCCCGCGACTACCTGATGGCGCACCCGCACGACCTCGTCGAGTGCGGCGACCTCGCCACCGGAGGCGACGTGGATGTGCGGCCGCCCCACGCTGACCCCACAATGGAGGGGTGAGCGATCCGCGACCCGTGCACACCTGGCTGACCGACATGGACGGCGTGCTCGTGCACGAGGAGGACCCGATCCCCGGCGCCGCGGAGTTCGTGCGGCGCCTGCAGGAGCGCGGGCTGCGCTACCTGATCCTCACCAACAACTCGATCTTCACGCCGCGGGACCTCTGCGCCCGGCTCGCCGCGAGCGGCATCGCCGTGCCCGAGGACGTGATCTGGACGTCTGCCCTAGCGACCGCGCAGTTCCTCTCCGAGCAGCGCTCGGGCGGTTCGGCCTACGTCGTCGGCGAGGCCGGGATGATCACGGCGCTGCACGACGTGGGCTACGTGATGACCGACCGCGATCCCGACTACGTCGTCCTGGGGGAGACCCGGACGTACTCCTTCGAGTCGATCACCCGGGCGATCCGGCTGATCGAGGGTGGGGCGCGGTTCGTGGCCACCAACCCCGACCCCAGCGGCCCGAGCCCGCAGGGCACCCTGCCCGCGACCGGGTCCGTGGCCGCACTGATCGCGACGGCCACCGGCCAGGCGCCGTACTTCATCGGCAAGCCCAACCCGCTGATGATGCGCTCGGCCCTCAACCGGCTCGAGGCGCACTCGGAGACCACCGTGATGGTCGGTGACCGCATGGACACCGACATCATCAGCGGCCTCGAGGCCGGCCTACGCACGTTGCTGGTGCTGACCGGGAGCATGACGGCAGACCGCATCGCCGACTTCCCCTACCGCCCCACCTGGGTCGTCGACTCGATCGCCGATGTCGTGGACATGGTGGGCGCGGACCCCGACGGCTGAGGTCGTAGACCGACAGGCAGAAGTGCTCAGGTCCGCTCCCGGCCCTGCGTGCGGGCGCGTGCTCGAAGGGGTTCTGCCTGTCCGTCTACGAGACTGTGGATGAGCGGATGCGGCCGAAGCCGACCTGGGACATCCTGGCGGGTATGGAGGACGTGCTGCGAGCGATCACCGAGCGCGGTGGCATCGCCACGCGGGCGCAGCTCTTGCAGATGGCGTCGCGCCGCTCCGTCGACGCGACCCTCGCCGAGGGGAAGCTCGTCGCGATCGCACGCGGCAGGTATGCGACGGAGTCGGCCTGCGGCGTGACTGTCGACGCTACGACCTCCTGGTCGCCGACGGCTGGATCGTTCTCAGGTTCGCGTGGGAGGACGTGATGTTCGACCAGGACTTCGTCCGCGGCGTCATCCCCGGCAGCGAGTGCCGACCCGGATCAGGGCACCAACCTGTCGCCAACGCTCGCCGAAGTAGCCTCGAACAATGGACTCCGTCGCCGAGATCGAGAGTCGCCTGCGCGCGACCGGCTACCTCGCGGACGACGATCTGGCGACGGTGGTCTTCCTGTCCCAGCGGATGCAGAGGCCCCTGCTGCTCGAAGGAGAGCCGGGCACCGGCAAGACCGCGCTGGCCGAGGCGCTCGCCGAGACCCTCGGCGTACCGCTGATCCGGCTGCAGTGCTACGAGGGGATCGACGCGACGCAGGCGCTCTACGACTGGGACTTCCCGCGCCAGATCCTCCACCTGCGTGCGCTCGAGGCCGTCGCGGGCATCGGCGGCCGCTCGATGACGGAGGCGACTGTCGAGGAGGCCGAGAAGAGCCTGTACGACGAGCGGTTCCTGCTCGCGCGTCCCGTGCTAGCCGCGCTGCAGCGGAGTCCGGCGGTGTTGCTGGTCGACGAGGTCGACCGTGCCGACGACGAGTTCGAGGCCTTCCTGCTCGAGGTCCTGTCGACCTACCAGGTGACGATCCCCGAGCTCGGCACGATCAAGGCCGCGGAACCACCGGTGGTGGTGCTCACCTCGAACCGCACCCGAGAGCTGCACGACGCGCTGAAGCGCCGCTGCCTCTACCACTGGATCGACCACCCCGGCCTCGCGCGGGAGGTGGAGATCGTCAGGTCGCGTGCGCCGGAGGTCAGTCGGGCGCTGGCCGAGCAGGTCGTGAGCGTCGTCCAACGGCTCAGGGACCGCGATGACCTGCTCAAGCCGCCCGGAGTGGCCGAGACCCTCGACTGGGCACGGGCCCTGCACCACCTCGAGACGACCGAGCTCGACCTCGCGAGCGCAGCGGCGACCCTCGGCGCGCTCGTGAAGTATCGCGAGGACGCCGATCGGGTCCGGCAGGCGCTCGAAGGGATGCTGAGCGCGTGAGCGAGAGCCGGGGCGTCGACGAGATACTGCTCGCCTTCACCCGGGCACTGCGAGCCGCGGGAGTGCCGGTCACCCACGACCGGGCGGCCGGCTTTCTCGAGGCGGCCGCGACGCTCGACGCCGGCGACCGGAGCGCGACGTACCGCGCCGGCCGGGCGACACTCTGCGGCTCGCCCGACGACCTGGAGCGCTACGACCAGGTCTTCACGGCGTTCTTCGACCCCCGCGACGGACTGCCGCGCACGCGACCCAGGAGCCGCCCCGAGCCGCGCGCGGCGCTGGGCCTGAGCGAGGACGACGGCGCCGGGGAGACCGACGAGACCGACGACGACGCCATCCGGGCCGCCGCGAGCGGCATCGAGGTGTTGCGGCACCGCGACGTCGCCGCCCTGAGCGCGGGGGAGAGGCAACGGCTCGCGGCGCTCTACGCGCGACTCCGGCCGAGCGCACCCACCCGTCGTACGGCGCGACACCGGCGCTGGCATCGTGGTGACCTCGACGCCACCCGCACACTGCGCAACACCCTCCGCCGGCTCGGCGAGCCGGGAGACCTCGCGTGGCGGCGACGGGCCGAGCGGCCGCGACGGATCGTGCTGCTGATCGACGTGAGCGGCTCGATGAGCGGGTACGCCGACGCGCTGATCCGGCTGGCACATCGCTACACCCAGGCGCTCGGACCTGGAGTGGTCGAGACCTTCACCGTCGGCACCAGGCTGACGCACCTCACCCGCGCGCTCCGGCTGCGCGACCCCGACCGTGCGATCGTCGCGGCCGGTGACGCCGTCCCCGACTGGTCCGGCGGCACCCGGCTCGGCGAGACACTGCGGGCCTTCCTCGACCGGTGGGGGCGCAGGGGAATGGCTCGAGGTGCGGTCGTCGTCGTCTTCAGCGACGGCTGGGAGCGAGGCGCGCCCGACCAGCTGCGCGAGCAGATGGCCCAGCTCCGCCGGATCGCGCACCGCGTCGTCTGGGTCAATCCCCACCGTGGCAAGGCGGGATACGAACCCGTCCAGCAAGGTGTGCTCGCCGTCCTCCCCTATTGTCACGACTTCGTCGCCGGCCACTCGCTGGCGGCGTTCGAGGAGCTGACGAAGGTGGTCGCACGTGCGTGAGGTGATGCCGCGGCTGCTGGAGTGGTGGCGCGCGGGTGAGTCGATCGGTGTCGGCACGGTGGTGGCGACCTTCCGGTCCGCGCCGCGCCCGCCCGGCGCGTCGATGCTGGTCGGCCCCAACGGCGAGGCGGTCGGCTCGGTCTCGGGCGGCTGTGTCGAGGGCGCGGTCTACGAGCTCGGTCAGCAGGTCGTCGCCTCCGGCGCGCCCGTCCTCGAGCGGTACGGCGTGTCCGACGACGACGCCTTCGCCGTCGGCCTCACCTGCGGAGGCATTCTCGACGTCTTCGTCGAGAAGGTCGACCGTCACACCTTCCCCGAGCTCGAGGAGCTCGTCGCCGCCATCGAGGCAGCCGAGCCGATCGCCCTCGCCACCGTCATCGAGCACCCCGACCCGGCCGTCCTCGGCCGCCGCCTCCTCGTCCGCCCCGACGCCGCCCCCGAGATAGTCCCTAACGATCTGGTTGTGACGACCGTCACAACCAGATCGTTAGGGACTATCGGGTCGGACCGGATGGACGACGCGGTGCGGGACGACGCGCTCGGGCTGCTGGCGGCGGGCAACAACGCGACGCTGACCTACGGTCCCGACGGGGAGCGGCGGGGGGAGGGGATGCGGGTCTTCGTGTGGAGCTTCGCCCCCAAGCCGCGGATGCTCGTCTTCGGCGCCATCGACTTCGCCGCCGCCGTCGCGCGAGTCGGCGGCTTCCTCGGCTACCACGTCACGGTCTGCGATGCCCGCCCGGTCTTCGCCACCAACAGCCGTTTCCCCGAGGCCGACGAGGTCGTCGTCGACTGGCCGCACCGCTACCTGCGCCAGGAGGCCGGTGCCGGGCGGCTCGACCGGCGCACCGTCGTCACCGTGCTCACCCACGACCCAAAGTTCGACGTGCCGGTCCTCGAGGTCGCGCTGGGGCTCGACCTCGCGTACGTCGGCGCGATGGGGTCGCGGCGTACCCACGAGGACCGGCTGGAGCGACTCCGCGAGGTCGGCCTCACCGAGGAGCGGCTCTCCCGGCTCCGCAGCCCGATCGGGCTGGACCTCGGCGCCCGCACGCCCGAGGAGACCGCGATCAGCGTGGCCGCCGAGATCATCGCCGGGCGCTGGGGCGGCACCGGCCTCGCCCTCGCCGACACCGACGGCCGCATCCACCACCACGACGTGGTGACGTAGCCGGTCCGTCGTCTCGATTTCACCCGTCGGTACGGCGGACGTCGGGGTGAATCCGATTGGATGGCGGGCATGACCGACCAGCAGTCCACCCCGACCCGCCGAAGCGTCCTCAAGGCCGGCGGCCTCACCGCGGGAGCAGCGGTAGCCGGCTCCCTGCTCCCGCCGAGCGTGCACCGCGCGATGGCGCAGCCCGCGCCCAAGGGCGGACTCGCCGCCCTGCGGCACGCCATCTTCCTGATGCAGGAGAACCGCTCTTTCGACCACTACTACGGCACGCTCCGCGGTGTCCGGGGGTACGGCGACCCGTCGCCGCTGCGCCGTCGCACCGGCTCCGACGTACTCCACCAGCCGCGGAGCGGCGGCGCCGACGTGCCGCCCTTCTCGCTGCGCGAGGCCGCCGCCGACGCCGGACGGGCGCCGACCGACATCCAGTACCTCGGTGACCTGCCGCACGGCTTCACCGACGCGACGGGCGCCTGGGCCGACGGCTGGTGGGACGCCTGGATCGCCAACAAGACCGCTGCCTGCATGACCTACTACGACCGCTCCGACGTGCCGCTGCAGTACGAGCTGGCCGAGACGTTCACGATCCTCGACGCCTACCACTGCTCGGTCTTCGGCTCGACCAACCCCAACCGCAACTACTTCTGGTCCGGCAAGGTCGGGTACGAGCCCGGCAGCCAGCAGCGGGCGGTGACCAACGCGGCCTATGGCTACGCCCACGCCGGCTACGACTGGACGACCTACCCCGAGCGGCTCGAGGCGGCCGGCGTCTCGTGGCGGATCTACCAGGAGTGGGACAACTTCACCGACAACGCCGTGGAGTACTTCAAGCCCTTCAAGCGGATCGGCACGGCGATCCTCGCGCATGTCGAAGGCACCTTCCGCACGACCGAGGAGTTCTACGACTCCCTGCACGGCAAGAGTCCCGCCGAGCAGGATCGCCTGCTGGCTCAGCTCGACGCCGGCGTCGCGGCGCTCACCGCTGCCGACCGAGCGCTCTTCGAGAAGGCGATGTACCGCAGCCGGCCCGGAACCCTCGTGCAGCGGATCGCAGACGACATCGCGGCGGGCACCCTGCCGCGGGTCGTCTGGGTGGTGCCGCCCGCCGCGCTGTCGGAGCACCCGGGCGTCTCCACGCCGGTCGGCAGCGCCAACCTCGTCTACGACCTCCTCGACCTGGTCGCCAGCGACCTCGACCTCTGGGGGCACACCGCGACCTTCATCAACTTCGACGAGAACGACGGCTATTTCGACCACGTGCCGCCTCCCATTCCGCCGCGCCCCGAGGGCGAGGGGTCGATCGGCGGCGACGACTGGGACGGCGATCGCCCGATCGGGCTCGGTCCGCGGGTGCCGATGACGATCGTCTCGCCGTGGACGATCGGCGGGTACGTCGACTCGACGGTCGCCGACCACACCTCGACCTTGCGCTTCCTGGAGCGGTGGACCGGGGTCGCCGAGCCGCAGATCTCATCGTGGCGCCGGGCGGTCTGCTCCGATCTGCTGCACGCATTCGACTTCAAGCGCACGCACAGGCCCGAGGCGCTCACCCAGCCCGACCCGATCCCCGTCGCGATCAGCCGGTGGCGCCCGGCGCCGCCCGCAGTGGGCGCCGTACCCGATCAGGAGCCCGGGCGCCGACCGGCACGGGCCGCGCGGACGGCGCCGCGAGCGTCGCTCGCCCAGCGCGCGGGCACCCTCATCGTCACCCTCGGCAACGGCGCCTCGGCCGGGGCGGCCGCGTCCTACACGGTCTACCCGTTCGGTACGACGGCTGGCCGGCCGTCGTTCGTCACCGTGTCGCCCGGCGGGCGCGAGCGTGCCTCGCTGACCGTCGGCGAGGCGTGGGACGTCGTGATCCAGGGGCCGGAGCGGTTCTGGTACGAGGCGAGCGGTCGCGCCGACGGCTCGGCCGCGCGCATCGACGTACGCGTCGAGACCTCCGGTCACGGCAACGACGTCGACCTGGTCCTCGTCAACGACGGCGACGACGACGCGCGTCTGGTCGTGCGCCCGCTGCGCTATCGCGGCGCCCAGCGCCGGATCCGGCTCCGCGCCGGCGCCACCCGCACGGCCGGCTGGCCGACCGACCGCGGCTGGTTCGACATCGAGGTGACGGCGGACTCCGACGCCGACTTCCGGCGGCGGGTCACCGGCAGGGTCGCCACCGGACGGGAGGGGATCAGCGGCTGATCGTCGGAGAATCCTGGTCGGCGTCGCCCCGCCCGGTGTTAGGTTGGCGGAGTCGAGCAAGGGGGCGCGTACAGGGATGGGCATGTCGTCGAGCGAGCTGCAGTCGCGCCGCGTCGACGCGCTGCACGCGTGGTCGATGTTCGTCGAGCAGGGCGATCGTGCCGACGATGTGGTCCGCCCGGAGATCCTGCGGAGCTGGGAGCTCTCCCGACGGTCGATCGCCCCCGATGTCAGCGAGGCGCCGCTGGCCGACGAGGGTGACACCCGCGCCTTCTGGGACGGGTCGCCTCTGCAGATCGCGGTCTCCAACGTCGAGGAGGAGCTGCGCCGTACGGCGGAGGACGGCGACCTCGTCCTCGCCGTCACCGACGCCGACACCCGCGTGCTGTGGACCTACGGCGGGCGGGTGATGCGCCGCAAGGCCGAGTCGGTCAACTTCGTGGCCGGCGGCCGGTGGGACGAGGCCAGCGTCGGCACCAACGCTCTGGCGATCGCGATGCGCCAGGGCGCGCCGTCGATGGTGTTCAGCGCCGAGCACTACGCGCCGATCGTGCACAACTGGGTGTGCTGGGCCGCGCCCCTCAACGACCCCGTGAGCGGGCGGCAGATCGGTGTGCTCGACCTGTCGACCACCTGGGACCGCACCCACCCGATCGGTCTGGCCACCGCCCGGGTGATGGCGCGGCTGATCGAGAGCGCGATGCCACCATCCTCGGCGTACGCTGATCCGGTCGCCACCGAGCCCCAGATCGCCGGACTGACGCTGGATCTGCTCGGCACCGCCGAGGCTCGCCTCGACGGCGAACGGCTGCTGCTCAACCGGCGCCAGACCGAGATCCTCGCGCTTCTCGCGCTGCACCCCGAGGGGCTGTCGCTCGAGCGGCTGCACGCGCTCGTCTATGGGGACCACGCGGTGACCCTGTCGACGCTCAAGGCGGAGGTGTCGCATCTGCGCAGCGCCCTGCACGGGCAACTGGCCTCGAGGCCCTACCGCCTCACCATGCCGGTGACCGTCGATGTCGACGCCGTCCTCGAGCGGCTCCGGACAGGTGATGTCGTCGCGGCGGTCACGGCGTACGGCGGCGACCTGCTGCCCGGCACCGATAGTCCCGCCCTCGCCCAGCTGGCCGAGTACGTCGCGGTCGCCCTCCGCGAGGCCCTGCTCGCCGACCCCGAACCCGCCGCGGTGCTCCGCTACGCCGACCTCGCGCCTTACGACACCGAGGTCGTCGAGGTCTGCCTCGCCCGGCTCGCCGGAGCTGTCGATCCCGTCGTGCCCTTGCTCAAGGCCAGGCTCGCCTCAGCCGACCGGGGTTGACGGCCTCCGCGACTCAGGTCTCGCGGCCGGGTGTCCCGCGATCCCCTGGCGGGGAACGGTCGGTGAGGACGTCGCGGGCCACGTCGACGAGGCGCCGGTGCGTCGATCGTGCGCGCTGCCGGAGCAGGGCGAACGCCTCGTCGACGCCGATGCCCTCCATGGCGGCGACGGCGCCCTTGGCCTGCTCGATGACCACCCGGCTGTTCAGGGCGCCCTGCAACTGCTCGGTGAGGACCTCGGCGTGGGAGATGCTCCGCTCCTGGAGGATCGCGATGGTCGCGACGTCCGCCAGCGCCTGGACGACCCGTGCTTCGTCGGGGTCGTACCTGGTCTCGGCGGTGCCGAAGAGGTTGAGGGCACCGAAGGTTCGATCGCGCAGCCGCATCGGGAAGGCGTGCACGGATCGGTAGCCCGCCTTCGCGGCGAGCGGGGCGAACCTCGGCCAGCGATCCGTTGCGCGCGACAGGTCGGCGTTGATCACCGGCTGCTTGGTGGCGAAGCAGTCCAGACAGGGACCTTCCGAGTTCTGAAGCTGGAAGAGCTCCAGCAACTCGGCGTTGGGGTGTGACGCGGCCGCGAACTGGAGGTTCCCCCGCTGGTCGGCCAGCAGCAGGCCGACGGCGTCGGCGCCGCTCACCGCCGCCGCGTGCTCGGTGAGCTTGTGCAGGAAGTCGATCACGTCGAAGTCGTCGACGAGCGTGTCGGCGACCTCGACGAAGACGTCTGAAAGCTGTCCGGTCGAGATCATCGGCGGACTCCTCGGTTGGTGGGGCGGATCACTCTCATCATTGCCCATCCTCGATAGCCGGTAGCTGCGTTCGGCCAGCGACGATGTCGGTGGCCAGGTCGCTGAGGTCTTGGCCGTTGGCGTAGGCGTGCGCACGCAGTCGGGCCAACGCCTCACCGAGACCGACGCCGAGGGTGATCATCAACATCCCCTGGGCCTGGTAGACCGCGTCGCGGAAGTCCGAGCCGGCCACCATCGCGTTCCGATCCGCGTGGGGTGCATCGGCCGTGCCGGCCGGGTCGTCCAGAAGCATCTCGGTAGCGAGCTCGGCGAGGAGCAGACAGTCGACGATGCGCCGCTCGCCGAGCATGCCGGATCGGGCGCCGTAGAGGCTGAGTACGCCGAAGCGGGCGGCACCGACGTGCAACGGGAAGGCGAAGACCGCGCGCGCCCCTTCCTCGCATGCGGTCGGGGCATAGCCCGGCCAGCGGCCCGTGGCGTGTTCGAGCTCCGGGACGAGGACGGGCCTCGTGCTGCCGAACGCGTCTCGGCTCGGGCCTTCCCCACGATCGAACTGCAGCTCCTCCAGCCGTTGGGCCAAGCTGCCCGATGCGGCGACGACCGCCTCGGCGCCGGCCTGGCCCGCGGAGTCCGCGGTCATGAGAGACGTAACCACGCCGAGGAGCTTCATGTCCTCGGCCGCCGCGCGACAGAGCTCCCGAAGCCCGGCACGACCCGCTCCGGGCAGCCGCTCGGCGTCGACTATCGCCCGCACCCGGGCGCGTTGCTCCCGGCGGGGAGGAGGATGGGCCGAGGAGTCAAAGATGGATGCGCCTACCTGACGTCGTTGCGGAGCGCCGCCCACACTCAACTGCCAACTGGGCCTGCCGGATGGTCGGGCCCGTGGCAATCGTAGCCGTCGGCGCAGCAGGTGGCTGGCGGAGTCGATGTCGGCTACGCTGGTCGCCGCCACTCCCGACCGGGAGCGGTGTGCGGTCCCAGACCCTGACCGGCAAGCGAGTTTTAGCTCGATCGGTCAGGTGACAACAGATGACGAGGAATCGCACGGCTGCCGCGAGCCGCCCCCCGATTGTGCCGCGACCTTCCGTCTCACCCGGACCGGGCCGGTTGCCCAGCTGGCGGTCGCCGGGCGCGTGGGTGCCAGGAGTGCCGGCGAGCTACGCCGCGAGCTGCGTGATCTGGTCCTGCGCGGCGAGCGGGCCGTCGTCATCGACCTGGATGACGCGGAGTTCGACGGCCCTTCGGGACCAGCGGCCCTCGTCGTCGCGCTTCGGGTCATGCGGGCACACGGCGGGACGATCAAGGTGGCGGACCGGCCTCGGCCGGGGGCCTACCGGGTCACCCTGCACCTCATCTTCGGCGATTGGGAACCGCCGACAGCGTTGGCCGGCGAAGCGGCTCAGGGGGAGATGGGGGCACGGCCGCGGCGCGCGGCCAACGCCGAGGTGGCGTGAGTTTGACACGGGCGGGACTCACGCCACCTCTTGGCGGACTCAACGAGCCGAAGGGACCGATTCGTCCCTGTCGCTGAGCGGGCAACTACCTGGTAGGTCGCAGACGAGTCGGTGTGCCAACCGTTCGCCAACCATCGCGACCTAGCGTCGGAGGTAGCGAGACGTGGGTCACATCGACCCCACGGCCATCGGTCCGGCGAACAGGAGCGGCATGACCAAGATCGAGATGACCGTCGACGGAGTGCGCGTCTCCGACGACGTGGAGCCCCGCACGCTGCTCGTGCAGTACCTGCGGGAGACGCTCGGCAAGACCGGCACGGTCATCGGGTGCGACACCTCCAACTGCGGCGCGTGCACCGTGCTGCTCAACGGCCGCAGCGTGAAGTCGTGCAACGTGCTCGCCGTGCAGGCCGACGGCGCGGAGGTCACCACCATCGAGGGGCTGGCGCGAGACGGTGAGCTCCATCCGGTCCAGGAGGCATTCCGGGAGTGTCACGGACTCCAGTGCGGCTTCTGTACGCCGGGCATGATCATGCAGTCGGTCGACCTGCTGGCCGAGAACCCCGACCCCACCGAGGAGGAGATCCGCCTCGGCCTCGAGGGCAACCTCTGCCGGTGCACCGGCTACCACAACATCGTGAGGTCCGTGCAGTACGCCGCGGCCTCGATGAGCTCGACCAGCGGGAGTGGCGCGACGGTCGGAGGTGCGCGGTGACCGCCGTACAGGACGCACCCGAGGTCTCGACGGGCTCGACCGGCGGAGGTGAGATCGGCAGGGACCGGCGCCGCAAGGAGGACCAGCGGCTGATCACCGGCCGCACCCGCTGGACCGACAACCTCTCCGCGCCGGGGATGCTCCACCTGGCGATGGTCCGCAGCCCGTTCGCGCACGCCAGGATCGTCGGCATCGACGCCGGCGAGGCCAGGGCCGCCGCCAATGTCATCGACGTGATCACCGGCGCCGACGTCGCCGAGGAGCAGGGCAGCCTGCCCAACGCCTGGCCGATCACCGCCGACCAGAAGACCCCGGCGCACCCGCCGGTCGCCGTCGACCGAGTGGCCTTCGCCGGCGAGATCGTCGCGGTCGTCGTCGCCCGCAGCGCCGCCGCCGCCCGCGACGCGGCCGAGCTCGTCGACGTCGAGTACGACGAGCTCCCCGCCGCCCTCGACCTGAAGGAGGCCGCGGCGGCGGACGCAGATCACGGAGTCCTCGCGCATCGGGACCTCGGCACGAACAAGGCGGCCTTCTGGAGGTTCGACTCCGCCGAGGCCGGCACCGGCGAGAGCGTCGACGAGGCCATCGCGAAGGCCCGTGGTGACGGCATCGTCATCGAGCGCGAGTATCGCCAGCAGCGGCTGATCCCGGCGTTCATGGAGCCGCGCAGCGTGCTGGTCGATCCCACCGGCGAGCAGGTCACGATGTGGACCTCGACCCAGATCCCGCACGTCCTGCGCTTCCTGCTGGCCGCGGTGCTCGGCATCCCGGAGTCGAAGCTGCGGGTCGTCGCCCCCGACGTCGGCGGCGGCTTCGGCGGCAAGCTGCAGACCACGCCGGAGGAGTTCATCGCCCTGGTCCTCGCGCGGCGGCTCCGCAGGCCGGTGAAGTACACCGAGACCCGGTCCGAGTCCCTGATGAGCGCCCACCACGGCCGCGACCAGTGGCAGAGGCTGACCATGTCGGCCACCAAGGACGGGGAGGTCACCGGCCTCAAGGTCGAGCTGCTCGCCGACATGGGCTCCTACATCTCGCTCCTGGGCGGCGGGATCCCGATTCTCGGCGCGTTCGTCTACAACGGGATCTACAAGTTCCCGGCCTACCAGTTCAACTGCCAGACCGTGCTCACGAACAAGACCTGGACCGATGCCTACCGCGGCGCCGGGCGGCCGGAGGCGACGTACGCCATCGAGCGCCTCATGGACGAGCTGGCGGCCGAGACCGGCCGCGACCCGCTCGAGATCCGCGAGAGGAACTGGATCGGCCACGAGGAGTTCCCGTTCACCACGGTCGCCGGGCTCACCTACGACTCGGGCAACTACGAGGCCGCCACCGCGCGGGCCAAGGAGATGTTCGAGTACGACGAGCTGCGGGCCGAGCAGCGCCGGCGCCGGGAGGCGGGTGACCGGGTCCAGCTCGGCATCGGCGTCTCGACGTTCACCGAGATGTGCGGGTGGGCGCCGTCGAAGCTGGTCGGTCAGCTCTCCTACGGCGCCGGCGGCTGGGACCACGCCACGGTACGGATGACCGGCACGGGCAAGGTCGAGGTCCTCACCGGGGTGTCGGCGCACGGCCAGGGTCACGAGACCGCCTTCAGCCAGATCGTCGCCGACCGGCTGGGGATCCCGTACGACGACATCGAAGTGCTGCACGGCGACACGCAGGTCTCCGCGAGGGGCTACGACACCTACGGATCGCGCTCGCTCGTCGTGGGCGGCGAGGCGGTGCTCCGGGCCGCCGACAAGGTCGTCGAGAAGGCCAAGCCGATCGCGGCCCATCTGCTCGAGGCCAGCGTGGACGACCTGGAGTTCTCCGACGGCAGGTTCTCGGTGCGTGGCACCGACCAGGGCATCGGGCTCGGCGAGGTGGCGACCGCCGTCTTCACCGCGCACAACCTGCCGGACGGTGTCGAGGCGTCGCTCGACTCCGACGCCACCTTCGACCCGGACGTGCTCAGCTACCCGCACGGCACCCATCTGTGCGCGATGGAGGTCGACACCGAGACCGGTCAGGTCACGATGCGCAAGTACGTCTGCTGCGACGACATCGGCAACATCATCAACCCGCTGATCGTCGCCGGGCAGGTGCACGGGGGCCTGGTCCAGGGCATCGCCCAGGCGCTCTGGGAGGAGGCGGTGTACGACGACTCCGGCACCCTGGTCTCGGGCTCCTTCGTGGACTACCTGCTGCCGACCGCGGCCGACACGATCTCCTTCGAGGTCGACCACACGACGAGCCCGTCGACCACCAACACGCTCGGCACCAAGGGCGTCGGCGAGGCCGGCACGATCGCCTCCACCCCGGCCGTCGTCAATGCGATCGTCGATGCCGTGCGCCACCTCGGCATCAACGACATCGCGATGCCGTGCACACCCGAACGTGTCTGGACGGCCATCCAACGGGTCTCGACAGGCTCGACCAGCGAAGGGGAAGGGAGCCGGGCATGATCCCCGCCAAGTTCGACTACCTCGCCCCCACGTCCGTGGAGGAGGCGATCGCCGCGCTCGCCGAGCACGGCGACGAGGCGAAGATCCTGGCCGGAGGCCAGAGCCTGCTCCCGGTCCTCCGGATGCGTCTCAACGCTCCCGAGCTGGTCATCGACCTCGGGCGCATCGACTCGCTGCGCGGCGTGCGCGACGACGGCGGCGCGATCGTGATCGGCGCGATGACCACTCACCACGACGTCAAGGGCGACCCGCTCGTGCAGGAGCACGCGGTCCTCATCGCCAAGGCGACCGAGGACCTCGCCGACGCCCAGGTCCGCCACCGGGGCACCTTCGGCGGCTCGCTGGCCCACGCCGACCCTGCCGGCGACCTCGGCGCCGCCGCGCTCGCCCTCGGCGCCGAGTTCGTCATCCAGGGGCCGAGTGGCACTCGCACCGTCGCCGCACCGGACTTCTTCGTCGACCTCTTCGAGACCGCCGTCGGGGAGGACGAGATCCTCACCGAGGTCCGGGTGCCCAAGCACACCGGCTGGGGCGCGACGTACGAGAAGTTCGTGCGGGTCGCCCACCAGTGGCCGATCGTCGCGGTCGCGGCGTGCGTGCGCATCGAGGACGGCATCATCGCCGAGGCGCGGGTCGGGCTCACCAATATGGGCGCCACGCCGATCCGGGCCAGCGTCGTCGAGTCGGCGCTCGTCGGCGTGCCCGCCACCGAGGACGGCGTACGCGCGGCCGCCGAGCTGGCCGCGGAGGGCACCAACCCGCCGACCGACCTCAACGGCTCAGCCGACTACCGCAGGCACCTGGCCAGGGTGCTGACCCGACGCGCGGTGCTGGCCGCGGCCGGCGCCGCCGGGTAGATCGCAGACCAAGGAGAGAGGCTCGTCCGGATGGACCTGACCCATCGCTTCACCGTCCCGACCTCCGTCGAGGAGACCTGGGCCCACTTCAACGACATCGCCGGGGTGGCCGAATGCTTCCCAGGGGCGGTGGTGACCGACGCGACCGACGTGGCGTTCGCCGGCTCGGTGAAGGTCAAGCTGGGGCCGATCGCCTTGCTGTACAACGGCTCCGGCACCTTCGTCGAGAAGGACGAGGAGGCCCACCGCTTCGTGGTCGAGGCGAAGGGGAAGGACAAGCGCGGCAACGGCACGGCGGGCGCCAACGTCGCGGTCACCATGACCGCGGCCGACGGGGCCGCCGGGCAGGCGACCGAGGTCGAGGTGCTCACCGACCTGGCGATCACCGGCAAGCCGGCGCAGTTCGGCAGGGGAGTCATGCAGGACGTCTCCGACAAGCTCCTCGGCAGGTTCGTGCAGTGCCTCGAACAGCGCCTCACGTCGCCGCCCGAGGACGCGGGCGACACCTCAATGCTGTCCGGCGGCGAGGCGGCTCGGTCCGTCTCGAGCGAGTCGACCCCCTCCGGTGACGCGGCCTCCGAGCCGCCCGCCGGCGACTCCGCCGCCGGACCGTCGCCGGCTCCGGATGCAACACCACCCCCTGCCGGAGCCGGCGGCAATACTTCGAGGGCTGTTGGCGGTGGCGCTGCGGGTCGAGCGGCGCCGGGCGACGACGCCCTCGACCTGGGCTCGGCCGTGCTGCCGGTGCTCGTCAGGAGCTACGGCCCACAACTGCTCGGCGCCGGAGCTCTGATCGCCCTCCTCGTCCTCCTCGTGCGCCGCCGGCTGCGGCGTCGCTGCTGCGACGACTAGGACCTGTGCACCCCGGCTCAGAAGACGTTGAACGGACGGAACTGCACAGAGATGCGCGGACCGGCCCGAGCGGTCTTTGGTACGGCGTGCTCCCAGGTCCGCTGGCAGGAGCCGCCCATCACCAGCAGGTCGCCGTGACCGAGGGTGAACGACAGCGACTCGCCCCCTCCGCCGCCCCCGCCGCCGCGCGGGCGAAGCATGAGCCTGCGCGGGTCGCCGACCGAGCAGATGGCGACCATCGTGTCGTGGGTGTCGCCGCGGCCGATCCGGTCGCCGTGCCAGGCGACCGAGTCGCGGCCGTCGCGGTAGTAGCAGCAACCCGCGGTGCGGAAGGGCTCGCCGAGCTCGTCGGCGTAGTGCGCCGAGAGGGCGTCTCTGGCCGCGGTCAGCAGTGGGTGGGGGAGCTCCTCGCCGATCATGTAGGTGTACACGAGCCGCGGCACATCGACGATGCGTTCGTACATCTGCCGGCGCTCGGCCCGCCACGGGACGTCGCGGACGAGCGTCTCGAAGACCCCGTCCGCCTCGGCCAGCCAGTCGCGTCGTACGTCGACCCACGCGCCCGCGCTCAGGGTCGTGCGCTCGATGCCGGCCATCGACAGCCCCCGGTCGCCGTCGGCGGCCTCCCCTCCGAAGAGCGACCCCTGGTAGTCGATCGGGCCGGAGTCGACAGGGCCGGAGTCGACAGGGCCGGAGTCGATCGCCTGTTCGAGAGTGGTCATGCTCCGATGGTTACTCGAACGCCTGCTCGAAATCAAGACGCACGCCCTGGTCTCGACACGCCGCTCGTCCCTCGCGGCGGCTCGACCACCGAGTCCGTCGTCGCTGGTCGAGCCCGCGAGGGCAGCGAGCGGTGTCGAGACCACAATCAGGGCGGGGGTCAGGGAGATCCCGGTGGCGGAGCAACCAGCGGTTGGCGACAGTTGACCCATGACGAGCGCAACCGCGGAGCCCGAGGCTGTCGACCGCCGGCCGGGGGCCGCGGCCCGAGTGGTCGGGCTGACCAAGGTGTACGGCCGGGGGGAGACCGCGGTACGGGCGCTCGACGACGTCACC
Organism: uncultured Actinomycetota bacterium; assembly: GCA_963767345.1. Classification (GTDB taxonomy): domain Bacteria; phylum Actinomycetota; class Actinomycetes; order Propionibacteriales; family Nocardioidaceae; genus Nocardioides. Next base: position 205,051 of record CAVYDO010000003.1, on the reverse strand, counting down.
CTCGACCTGGAGGCCGGTGTCTTCACGGCGGTGATGGGACCCTCGGGGTCCGGCAAGTCGACGCTCATGCACTGCTGCGCGGCGCTCGACCGCGCCGACTCCGGCTCGGTGCTGATCGGGAGGAACGACCTGACGAAGCTGAGTGACAGGTCTCTCACCAGGCTGCGGCGGGAGCGGATCGGCTTCGTCTTCCAGTCCTACAACCTCATTCCGACCCTGACCGCCGAGGAGAACATCAACCTCCCGCTCGCCCTCGCCGGGCGTAAGCCGGAGCGCGACTGGTTCGACACGATCATCGACACCGTGGGGCTCCGCGACCGTCTCGGCCACCGGCCGAGCGAGCTCTCGGGCGGCCAGCAGCAGCGGGTGGCGGTGGCCAGGGCGCTGATGAGCCGGCCGCGCATCGTCTTCGCCGACGAGCCGACCGGCAACCTCGACTCGGCCTCCGGCGCGGAGATCCTGGACCTGCTGCGCCGCAGTGTCGACGAGCACGGCCAGACGGTGGTGATGGTGACCCACGACCCGGTGGCCGCGGCGTACACCGACCGCGTCGTCTTCCTCGCCGACGGGCGGATCGTCGACGAGCTCCGTACGCCGACCCGCGAGACCGTGCTCGACGCGATGACCGCTCTGTCCACCGTGCCCGTGCCGGCCCGACCGGAGCCCGCCGGGCCAGCGGCCTGATGCTCCGGTTCGCGCTCAAGAGCCTGCTCGGCCGCAAGCTGCGGCTGGTGCTCAGCACGTTCGCGATCGTCCTCGGCGTCGCCTTCGTGGCCGGCACGCTGGTCTTCTCCGACACCCTCAACCGCAGCTTCACCGCGCTGTTCGCCTCGACCGTCGGCGATGTCGTCGTCCGGCCCGACGCCGGTCCCGACGAGGAGTCGTCCGAGCAGCCCGCCGGTGCGTCCGTGGCGCTGCCGGGACGCCTGGTCGACCGGCTGGCGAAGGTCGGCGGCGCCGCGCGCGCGGATGGCAACGTCACGACCTTCGGCGTCTTCCTCATCGACGCGGACGGCAAGGTCATGGGAGGAACCGGACCGCCGGGCCTGGGCGGCAACTGGAGCGACGCGCCCGCCGGCCACGGACTCGAGGGGCTGGCCATCCTCGAGGGTCGCGAGCCGCGCGGTCGCGGCGAGGTGGCCGTCGACGCCAACACGATCGCCCGCTCCGGCTACCGGGTCGGCGACCGGATCCCGGTGGTCTCCGCGGCCACCGAGAAGGTCATCCGCCCGCGTCTGGTCGGCGTCGCGGGCTTCGCGGACGGCGGCTCGCTCAACGGGGCGTCGTACGTCGCCTGGGACACCGCGACCGCCCAGGACCTCTTCCTGGACGGCAAGGACCGCTACACAGACATCTGGGTGACCGCCGAGCAGGGCGTCACCCAGGACGAGCTCGCGCGGGACGTCGCCGAGGTCCTGCCCGACGAGGTCGAGGCGGTGACCGGTGACGAGGCGGCCGACCAGCAGGCGAGCGACCTGCTGGAGGCGATCGGCTTCCTCACCAGGTTCCTGCTCATCTTCGCCGGCATCTCCCTGGTGGTGGGTGCCTTCCTCATCGTCAACACCTTCTCGATCCTGGTCGCGCAGCGCAGCCGCGAGCTGGCCCTCCTGCGCGCGCTCGGCGCCTCGGGGAAGCAGGTGACGCGCTCGGTCCTGATCGAGGCGCTGGTGCTCGGCCTCCTCGGGTCGACGGCCGGCCTGGGTCTCGGGGTGCTGCTGGCGATGGGCATCCGAGCGGTCTTCGGGCGCTTCGGGCTCGATCTCTCGGGTCAGTCATTGGTGTTCGCGCCGCGCACGGTGGTCGCGGCGTACCTCATCGGCGTCCTCGTCACGATGCTGGCCGCCTACCTCCCGGCGCGCCGGACCGCGCAGATCGCACCCGTGCAGGCGATGCGCGACGAGGTGGCGCTGCCCGAGACGTCGATCCACCGGCGCTCGCTGGTCGGCGGCGGCATGGTGCTGCTGGGTGCGGCCGGGATGGGGCTCGGGCTCTTCGCGGACATCCCGCGCGCCGGCACGACGGTCGGCGCCGGCGTCCTCCTGGTCCTTCTCGGCGTCGCTGCCCTGAGCCCGTGGCTCAGCCGGCCGTTCCTGGCGTTCTCGAGGTGGGTCTTCGCGAGGTTGTTCGGCACGGTCGGCAACCTCGCCGGGCTCAACGCCCTGCGCAACCCACGTCGTACGGCGGCCACCGCGTCCGCCCTCATGATCGGCCTTGCCCTCGCCAGCACGATGGCGATCGTCGGCGACTCCGCGAAGGCGAGTGTGGACAAGACGATCGCGGAGAACTTCTCGGGGGACTTCGTCGTGTCCAACGCGCTGGGCCAGGGGTTCGCCCCCGGCATCGCCCGACGGATCGCTGCGCAGGAGGGGGTGCGGACCGTCGTCCGCGAGCGGTTCGCGATCACCACCATCGGCGGCGAGCCGCGAACGGCACTCGGCGGCGTCGACATCGACGGTGTCGGAGACGTGGTCAAGGTCGAGATCGTCGCGGGAGACAGCGGCGACTGGGGTGACGGCACGGTGGCGCTCTCGGAGAGGTACGCCGAGGAGCGCGACCTCGACGTGGGTGACGACGTGAGGGTGAGCACGCCGGAGGGGCGGGCGTCCTGGCCGGTCGTGACGATCTTCGCCAACAACCCGCTCTTCGGCTTCCCGGTGATGACCACGATGCCGACCTTCGAGAAGGCCGGCTTCGCCAAGCAGGACAACTTCCTGGTGGTCGACGCGGACCTGGAGTCCGGCGGCGTCCGGCAGCGGATCGAGAATGTCGTCAAGGCCAACCCGATCATCACCGTCAAGGACCAGGCGCAGCTCGCGGCCGAGCAACGCGAGCCGATCGACCAGATGGTGCTGCTGATCTTCGCGCTGCTCGGGCTCGCGCTCGTCATCGCGGTGCTCGGCATCGTCAACACCCTCGCCCTGTCGGTGATCGAGCGCACCCGTGAGGTCGGGCTGCTGCGCGCCATCGGCCTCGGCCGGCCGCAGCTGCGTCGGATGGTGACGCTGGAGTCAGTGGTGATCGCGGTGCTCGGAACCTTGCTCGGCCTCGGGCTCGGCGTCGTCTTCGGCGTCGTGCTGATGTACTCGCTCCGCGACGACGGGCTCGAGGCCATCACCATCCCCCTGGACCAGCTCGGCGTGTTCCTCGCGCTCTCCCTCGTCGTCGGCGTCCTGGCGGCCGTCGTGCCGTCCCGTCGGGCCGCGCGGCTCGACGTTCTGGACGCAATCGCCACTGAGTGACCGCTCCCGTCCACAGGCCCGGAAAGTCGTGGTTTCGGGTACGCCGGCCCGGGTAGCCGTCTCCTCGCCGGCGCTGCGGCGGCTTGTCGAGAGGAGATGCGAGATGCGTGAGGATGTCGTGCAGGTCGGGTCCGGCTACCTGGACCTGTTGGTGGAGCAGATGGGCACGATCGCCCGGCAGGGCGCTGCGATCACCGAGTACGTGGAGTCGCAGGTGTGCAGTCCGGTGGGGTTCGGCGAGCCCCCGTGCGTGCTGGCTCCGCTTGCCGGCTCGATGGACCGGCTCGCCACGGTCTTCGACGGCGCGTTCGCGACCTTCGCGGATCGGTGGGGCTCGCTCCAGGCGACGCTTGCCGACTCGGCGACCGTATTCGCTGTCCGAGACGCAAGATCGAGTGAGGGACACAGATCGCTCACCGCCCTGCTCGACGTACGACACGACGCGGCCGCCTGATGTCCGGCGCGCTCCTCCACCAGGTGACCGACCGGCTGGTCGCGCCTGATCCGGGCCCCGACCGCCTCGACCACGTCGACGACTTCGAGCGGTGGGACGAGGAGCTCTGCGGTGCCCGCGACACGATCAACGTCGTCATCGACAAGATCAACGATCTCGCCGGCGCGGTGGGCAACCCGATGCCATGCCTGCCGCTGCCGAGGCTGCCGGCCGGCTCGCTGGGTGACTACCTCATCACACCGCTGGCCGGCGACTACGGCCGGATCCGGGCCAACGCCGACGCCTGCGCGATCGCCGACGACGCGATGCGGGCATGGTCGGACAACTTCGCGCTCCTCGCCGCCGGAGTGACTCCGCTCCGCTGGGACGGTGCGGCGAAGGCGGCCTTCGTCGGACAGGTGTCGGTCTACGCCGTGGTGGTGCGGGCCGTCGGTGTGGTGGTCGCGCGTGGCGCCGTCCTCTTCGATGCCATCGCCCATGCCTGCGAGGCGATCGCGGTCGAGGTCGAGCGGGTCGTGGTCGCTCTGGCCAAGGTGCTCTATCGGCTGGCCAAGAAGATCGCCAAGCGGTTCGCCGGACTGCTCGGACTGGCCGACCTCGCGATCGAGCTTCTCAAGGACGGCCTCTCGACCGTCACCGACGTCGTCGACGACATCGTCCTCGCGATCAGGCTGATCGAGGAGTGCGCCGAGCTGGTCGAGCTGGTGGAGGCATGGGTGAGGATCCAGCAGGAGCGGTTGGCGAGCCTCGACGAGATCGGCGCCGTGGTCGAGTCGCTGCCGCGTACGGCGACCCGAGGCGCCCGGTGACGCCCCACCCCGACGCCGACCTCACGGCGCTCGCGGGCCAGGACGCGGAGGCGCGGCTGTTCGCCAAGCTCCGCGACCTGAGGGCGCTTGTAGACGAGATCGAGTCCCGGGAGGTCGAGGCCGGCTTGGACCCGGACACCGAGGCGGCGATGCGCGCCCGCTGCACGGCCGACGACGCGCCGCTCGGTTGGCGCTCTCTTCGCGACCGGGTCGAGCGCGGCACCCTCACCTGGCCGGAGATCTGGCACCGCCCCTACGCCGTCGGCCCGGAGGCGACCTCCCTCGTGCGCGCGGTCATGCCGGAGGGGTGGCGGTCGTGAGGCGTGGTCTCGACACGCCGCTCGTGCCTCGCGGCGGCTCGACCACCGATGGGGCGCGGCTCGACCACCGATGGGGCGCGGCTCGACCACCGATGGGGGGCGGCTCGACCACCGATGGGGCGCGGCTCGGCCGCCGATGGGGGGCGGCTCGGCCGCCGATGGGGCGCGGCTCGGCCGCCGATGGGGCGGCGGCCCGTAGCCTGAGCGCATGGCGGGCTTGCTCGAGGTCGCGGTGGTGCGCGCGGCCGACGTACCGGGGGCGCAGGACGGCGGCGCCGACCGGCTCGCGCTGGTCGCACCGGGGGAGCGAGCGGAGCTGTCCCCGCCCGTCGACGTCGTCTCGGAGGTCCTGCGCGCGGCCGACGTGCCGGTGCGGGTGATGCTCAGGCTGAACGACGGGTACAGCACCGACGGCGGCGAGTTCGCGCGGCTCGTCGCTCTCGGCGAGGAGTACGTCGCGCTCGGTGCGGAGGGCGTCGTGTTCGGCTTCCTCGACGCCGACCTCGAGGTCGACGTCGAGACCTGCGAGGCGCTCGCCCGCGCCCTGCCCGGCGTACCGTGGACCTTCCACCGCGCCATCGACGCCGTGCTCGACCCGCGCCGGTCGTGGCGGCGGATCGTCAACCTGCCCGGCCTGACCTCGGTCCACACCGCCGGCTCCCCCAACGGGCTGTCCCAGGGGTACGACGCGCTCCTCGAGCAGGTGCGCAGCGACCCCGACGTCGCCCGGCTGGCGATGCCCGGGGGCGGCCTGCTGGCCGAGCAGGTGCCGTGGCTCGTGAAGGCCGGCGTGGGGCAGTTCCACCTCGGCCCGCAGGCGCGTCCCGGAGGGTCGGACAAGGCCTATGTCGACGCCGGCTTCGTGCGCTCCTGGCGACGGCTGCTCGACGACCTCGGCTGACTGAGGATCCGGCCCGTCACCTGGGGACCGAGCGACACCGCCTCTCACGACTCGAGACGGGTCAGCTCCGCCTCGAGGTTGGCCCGGGCCGACCGCTCCCAGTGAGCGCGACCGTACGACGTCACGTAGAGGGGTCCTTCGGCGAGCGCGCGGAGGACGGCGGCCCGACCGGCGCGAAATTCGGAGTCCGGCACGTGCGCGTACTCGAGCCGGACGTCGGCGACGTACTCGGCGTAGCGCTCCGACGGGGCGGCGAGGATCGCCAGGTCGGCGTCGCACAGGGCCGCGCCGTTGCGGTCGGCCGGGGCCGGATCGTGGCTCACGGTCAGCCCGACGAGCCGGGCCACCTCCGCCACCACCTCGGCCGCGACCCCGGCCTGGGGGAGGGCGCCCTCGGCCCACCGTGCCGAGCGCTCCTCGTCACCGGGAGCACCGTCGTACACCGCGTCGTGGAACCACGCCGCCAACACCACCGGCAGTGCGTCGAAGGACTCACCCGCCGAGGCGAGCTCGTCGAGCCGGTCCAGCACCTCGGCCAGGTGCCTCAGATCGTGGTAGCCGCGCTTGGGCTCGCCGTACGCCGCCAGCAGCGCGTCGCGCACGTCCTCGGCGCCGTCGATGGGCCAGTGATCCGCGACGTTCACCCCCGACACTGTGCTAGGGGAGCGGCCCGGTTACAAGCGCGTCCGGGTTGACCGGCGCGTCCTGGTTGACCGGCGCTTCCTGGATGACGGGCGCGTCATGCAGCCCACCCGCTCGCGCCGGGCCAGCACGACTCAGGCGGGGTCGCTCCAGACCTTGTCCCTGATTGCTTCAGGTACTCAGAAGCAACCTCTGCCCCGTGCGTCTGGGCGCGGTGAAAGCCATGCGCCTTCATGCATCCCGCTGTTCGAGCTCGTCCGGCAGCGGCCGGGAGTACACGACGGCGAGCGAGGTGACGGCCCGGGTGAGGCAGACGTAGAGGCGGCGCAGGCCGGTGCGGCGGTCGGGCTCGCCGGCGACGATGCCGGCCGGCTCGAGGAGCACCACGTGGTCGAACTCCAGGCCCTTCGCGACCGACGCCGGCACGACGTCGAGACGGGTGTCGAACTCGGTCTCGAGCGGCTCGTCGGGTACGTCGCGGCCGAGGACGGCGTGGGGGAGGACGGCGACCAGACGCTCCACCGCGGTCACGTCGGCGTCGGGCACGATGAGTCCCACGGACCCCGGCCGGGCCATGGCCTGACGCACCCGAGTGACCAGCGCGTCGGCGAGTGGTCTCGACACGGTCGCTCGTCCCTCGCGACCGGCTCGACCAGCGAGAGTCTCGGCTCGACCAGCGAGAGGCACCGCGACCAGGTCGAGCTCCCCGCGCGAGCGTCGTATGGACGTCGGCGGGGTCAGCGACGGGGCGATGTGCGGCAGCAGCCGGGCGGCGTACTCGATGACCTCGCCGGGCACGCGGAAGCCACGGGTCAGCTCCTCCACCGGCGCCTCCGGCTTGCCGAGATGGCCGAGGGCCTCGGCCCAGGAGGCCACCGCCCACGGCGTGGTCGCCTGGGCGAGGTCGCCGAGGACGGTGAGCGAGCCGGTGCTGCTGCGCCGACCGAGTGCACGCAGCATCATCGGCGAGAGGTCCTGCGCCTCGTCGATCACGATATGGCCGAGGGAGGGTGTCCGGTCGATCGCGTCGGCGGCCTCGTCCACGAGGACGGCATCGGCGAGCGACCACCTCGCGGAGCCGGCCGATCGCGGCGGCCGGGACCAGAGCATCCGCCGCTGCTCGTCCGTCGTGAGCAAGTCGCCCGACGCCGCGGCGAGCGCGTCGGCGTCGGAGAGCAGCAGGTGCACGAGCCTCGCGGCCTCGACCGCCGGCCACAGGGAGGCGACGTAGTCCTTGACCGGCCTGCTGCGCGCGACGGCGTCCTGCACGCGGTCGTCGGGGGAGTCGCCGTCGCGCTCCATCGCCAGCAGCACCCGGTGGGCGAGGGCATGTGGCAGCATCGCCCGCGCCGCGGCGTACCGCACCCCGCGGCCGCGGAGGTCGGCGAGGATCTGCTCGACCTCGTAGCCCGGCACCCGGAAGCGTCGAGCACCGCGCGGCACCACGAGTGCCTCAGTGGGCTCCCCAACATGGGCCCACACCGCCCGGCGGATCACCCCGGCCAGCCGCGCGTCGCCCTTGAGCGTGGCGACCGCGGCCTCGTCCTCGCCGCGGATCAGCCACGTGCCACGGATGCCGCGCAGCCGAGCGGCGGCGAGCGCCTGGATCGTGGTCTGCTCGGCCTCGATCTCGCCGAGCGCCGGCAGCACCTCCTGGATGTAGCGGAGGAAGGAGTCGTTGGGGCCGACGACGAGCACGCCCTGCTTGCGGAGCTGATCGCGATGCGCATAGAGCAGGTACGCCGCCCGGTGGAGGCCGACGGCCGTCTTTCCGGTGCCCGGTGCCCCCTGCACGCAGAGAGATCGGCTTACGTCGGCCCGCACGATGACGTCCTGCTCGGGCTGGATCGTGGCGACGATGTCGCGCATCGGCCCGACGCGCGGCTTCTCGATCTCGGCCTCGAGCAGGGCCGAGTAGTCGCCGTCCGAGCTGCCCTGCACGCCGGCAGCGGTGAGGTCCTCGTCCTCGAAGGCGGTGAGCTCGCCGTGCTGGAAGCCGTAACGCCGGCGCAGCGTCGCGCCCATCGGGTCCTTGCTGGTGGCCCGGTAGAACGGCAGGCTGACCGGCGCCCGCCAGTCGACCACCATCGGGTTGCCGTCGGTGTCGGAGACGTGGCGGCGGCCGATGTGGAAGCAGTGGTCGCGCGCACCGCCGTACAGCTCGTGACCGGGGCCGTAGTCGAGCCGGCCGAAGAAGAGCGGCACGGACGGGTCGTCGGCGAGCTGTCGCATCCGCAGCGTGAAGGTGGACTGCAGGAACTCCCGGCTCACCCAGTCGGCGCCGCCCACCGCGTCCATCGCCGCGGTCCGCTCGCGCATCCGGGCCAGCTGGCGACGCGACTCGGCCAGATGGGTCCGCTCCGCTTCGAGAGTCGCATCGGCTGCGGACGCGGGCATGCGGTCACCTCCGAGCGCTTGGCGTGAACGGCCGAACGGCCGAGCCGAACGATCGAGCCTAGACAGGTCAGTTGCGGACTGCCAGGGTTTTTCGCATGCGCCGGTCAGCTCGGCAGGCGTGACGAACGACGGGAGCTCCCATGACCAACCGCACCTACCGCATCACCGAGATCGTCGGCACGTCCCCCGAGAGCATGGAGTCGGCCATCCGCAACGGGGTCGAGCGAGCCGCGCAGACGCTCCGGCACCTCGACTGGTTCGAGGTCACCCAGGTCAGGGGTCAGGTGCAGGACGGTGGCGTCGAGCACTTCCAGGTCACGATGAAGCTAGGCTTCCGGCTCGAGGACGACTAGCCGGAGGAGAGCAGATGTCCCAGCACCACATGTCCCGGCACCGCAGGCTCGTGTCAGTCGTCGGAGCCGCCATCGCCGCCGTCGTGGCAGCGGGGCTGATGGCTGCGCCGACCGTCGCCGCGCCCACGCCCGCCGCCGAGGAGCGCGCAGGCGTCCGGGTCGAGCCCATCGCCTGGGCCAAGTGCAAGGACCCGTTCCTGAAGGCCGCGAAGGCGAAGTGCGGAGATCTCGCGGTGCCGCTCGACCACGCCAACCCGGCGGCCGGCACCATCACCATCCGGGTGTCGCGGGTGAAGCACACCGGCAGAAAGTACCGGGGCGTCATGCTCACCAACCCGGGAGGGCCGGGCGGCTCCGGCACCTGGATGGCAGCCCTGGGCCAGTTCGTGCCCGGCAAGTCCGCCAGCAGCTACGACTGGGTCAGCTTCGACCCGCGCGGCGTCGGCGAGAGCAAGCCGGCGCTGACCTGCGACGGGCAGTACACGAAGCTCGGCCGCCCGCCGTACGTGCCGGACGTCCAGTCGACGCTCGACGCGTGGCTCGCCAAGTCCGAGAAGTACGCCGCCGACTGCGGCACCGCCGAAGCCGCCGCGCTGCTTCCCCACGTGAAGACCACGGACACCATCGCCGACCTCGAGATCCTGCGTCAGGCGCTGGGGCAGGAGAAGGTCAGCTTCTTCGGCTACTCCTACGGCACCTACCTCGGGCAGGTCTACGCGACACTGCATCCCGACCGGCTCGACAAGGTGATCCTCGACAGCATCGTCGACCCGTCGCGGGTCTGGTACGACGCCAACCTCGACCAGGACTACGCCTTCGACAAGGTGCTGCAGCGGTTCTTCAAGTGGGTCGCGAAGGACCACGAGACCTACGGCCTCGGCAAGACCCGGAAGCAGGTCTCCAGGTCCTACGACAAGCTGCTGGCGAAGCTCACGAAGAAGCCGGTCAAGAAGTTCGGCGCCGCCGAGCTCACGGACTCGCTCCTGGGGCTCGGCTACACCGTCTACGCCTGGCCCGACGCCGCCAACGGCCTGGCCGCCCTGAAGAAGGGCAACGTCAAGCCGCTGCGCTCGGCGTACGTCTCGGGGAATCCCACCGGCCCCGGCGCCGACAACGGCTATGCGATGTACCTCGCGACCGAGTGCACCGACGCCGCCTGGCCCACCGACTGGGCGACCTGGCAGGCCGACAACGACGTGGTGCATGCCAAGGCACCCTTCATGACGTGGGGCAACGCCTGGTTCAACGCACCGTGCCGCACCTGGCCGGCCGTGCCGGGCACGCCGGTGACGATCGAGGGCTCGACGTTCCCGGGCAAGGTCCTGTTGATCGGCGAGACGCTCGACGCGGCCACCCCCTTCTCAGGGGCGCTCGCGGCGAAGGCCGAATTTCCCGGCGCCTCGCTCATCGAGGGCGTGGGTGGCACCACCCACAGCGCAAGTCTCAACGGCATCTCCTGCGTGGACAAGCCGATCGCCAAGTACCTCGCGAGCGGCAAGGTGCCGGCCCGCAAGGCGGGCAACAGGGCCGACGTGAAGTGCCCCGCGATCGAGCCGCCGACAGGCGAGGCGCGGACCGTCGTACGGAGACCCGCCCTTCTCTGGCAGACGCAGCGGACGTCATCCGGATCGGCTGCTCCGGCGACCGATCCGGATGACGTCCCGGCCAGCTACTCGCTGATCGGCTCGTCGAGCGCAGGGCCGTCGACGATCCGGTAGGCGTAGCCCTGCTCCGCCAGGAACCGCTGGCGGTGCTGGGCGAAGTCGGCGTCGACGGTGTCGCGGGAGACGATGGCGTAGAAGCGGGCGGTGCGGCCGTCGCGCTTCGGGCGCAGCAGGCGGCCCAGTCGCTGCGCCTCCTCCTGCCGGGACCCGAAAGACCCGGAGACCTGGATCGCGACGGCTGCCTCGGGCAGGTCGATGGAGAAGTTCGCGACCTTCGACACCACGAGCAGGTCGATCTCGCCCGATCGGAAGGCCTCGAAGAGCCGCTGCCGCTCCGACACCTTCGTGTCGCCCTTGATCACCGGCGCGTCGAGGTCGGCGCCGATCTCGTCGAGCTGGTCGAGGTACTGCCCGATCACCAGCGTCGGCTCGCCCTTGTGTCGGGCAACAAGCCGCTCGGCGACGCGCGTCTTGGCCGGAGTGCAGGCGGCCAGCCGGTAGCGCTCCTCGGGCTCGGCCGTCGCGTACGCGATCCGCTCCGACTCGGTAAGCGTCACCCGCACCTCGACGCAGTCGGCCGGCGCGATCCAGCCCTGGGCCTCGATGTCCTTCCACGGGGCGTCGTACCGCTTCGGTCCGATGAGCGAGAAGACGTCGCCCTCGCGGCCGTCCTCTCGCACCAGCGTCGCGGTGAGGCCGAGGCGGCGCCGGGTCTGCAGGTCGGCGGTCATCCGGAAGATCGGCGCCGGCAGCAGGTGCACCTCGTCGTAGACGATGAGGCCCCAGTCGCGGGCGTCGAAGAGCTCGAGGTGGGTGTACGCGCCCTTCCGGCGGGTCGTCATCACCTGGTACGTCGCGATGGTGACGGGGCGGATCTCCTTGACGGCGCCCGAGTACTCGCCGATCTCGTCCTCGGCCAGCGAGGTCCGTCGAAGCAGCTCCTGCTTCCACTGCCGGGCACTCACGGTGTTGGTCACCAGGATCAGCGTGGTCGCCCGGGCCTGGGCCATCGCCGCCGCGCCGACGATGGTCTTGCCGGCGCCACAGGGCAGGACCACGACACCCGAGCCGCCGTGCCAGAAGGACTCCGCCGCCTCCGACTGGTAGGGACGGAGCTCCCAGCCGTCGAGGGCCAGGTCGATCTGGTGCGCCTCGCCGTCGACGTACCCGGCGAGGTCCTCGGCCGGCCAGCCGAGCTTGAGGAGGGCCTGCTTGAGGTTGCCCCGCTCGGAGGGGTGCACCACGACCGTGTCGCTGTCGGCACCGCCGAGCCGGTCGCCGAGCATTCCTTGGACTCTCTTGGCCCGCAGCACCTCCTCGAGCACCGGCCGGTCCTTGGAGACGAGCACCAGGCCGTGACCCGGGTGCTTCTCCAGGCGGAGCCGGCCGTATCGGTCCATCGTCTCGGCCACGTCGATGAGCAGCGAGTGCGGAACGGCGTACCGGCTGAACGTGAGGAGCGTGTCGACGACCTGCTCCGCGTCGTGGCCGGCGGCGCGGGCGTTCCAGAGCCCGAGCGGCGTGAGGCGGTAGGTGTGGATGTGCTCCGGGCTGCGCTCGAGCTCCGCGAACGGCGCGATCGCCTTGCGGCAGGCGGCCGCCCGCTCGTGGTCGACCTCGAGCAGGAGGGTCTTGTCGGACTGGACGATGAGGGGGCCGTCGTGCACCCGCCCAATCTATGTCGGAGCGCTAGTCTGTCGTGCCTACCGGTACACGTCGCGGCGGTGGGCGACCTTGACGACGAGAACGACGACCTGCCTATCCTCGAGGTGGCACAGGATGCGGCAGTCGCCCACACGGTAGCGCCACTCGTCGCGACCGTGGAGGGCCTTGCCCCTCGATCTCGGGTCGGTGAGGTCGAGCGTCTCGTCGAAGAAGCGGTGGATCCGTCGCACCATCTGCTTGTCGAGCTTGCCCAGCTCCTTGAGCGCGGCAGGTGTGTAGCGCACCTCGTAAGGCCGCTTGGCGCCGCCCGACGGGCGGGTCACCTGCCCAAGCTCTCCCAGTCGACATCGTCGTGGGCCACCGAGTCCTCGTCAGACTCGTAGAACTCGGTAAGGGCATGCTGAAGGAGGTAGTGGTCCTCTAGGTCGTTCAGCCCACGCTCGATGAACTCTGCGGCATAGTGCGACTTGGAGCGCCCAGTCATGCGCGCCAAGACCTCGAGCCGCTCGTTGAGCGCAACGTCGATGGTCGTGTTCAGCTGCTTGGTGGTCATGGTGTCTCCCATCGCCCTATAGAACTATAGCTCGTGCTCAGGCTGCCCGCTGGCGGCGTACGCCGTGAGGGTGCGGCGCTGGCGAAGGATCGCTTCGACGAGGTGGTCGCCGCGGCCGGCGAGTACGTCGCACTGGGCCGAGTCGCTAGGGTGTCAAGGCCCCGGCACGCCGGAGGCTCGCCCCGTCGCGTGCACCGAGCATCGCGTGCAGAGAGAGGAGTCATGGTGCGTCTGCGCTCCAGCGTGCAGCGTCCCATGACGGCCGTGCTGTTGGCGCTGGTCGTCGCCGCCGGACTGAGCGCCTGCACCGCCGGGGAGCCCGACGCCCGGCCGACGACCGAGCCGTCGACCGAGCCGACCTCCGTGCCCACCGGGAAGCCCGCCGAGCTGACCTTCGGGGTCTTCGGCTCCGGCGAGGAGGTCGACGGCTACGACAAGATGGTCCGCCAGTTCAACAGCCTCAACGAGGACGATGCCCAGGTGAGGGTGCAGGCCTGGGACAACCGCCAGGAGGAGCTGGCCGCCTTCGAGAAGAACGGCCTCCCTGACGTCTTCTTGATGTCGCGCGCCGACCTCGCGGCGTACCAGGACCGGATCCGTCCGGTCGACGAGCTGCTCGACTCACGGGGCGTTGAGTTCAGCGACTCCTACTCCCGCGACTCGCTCGAGGCGTTCAGCGTCGACAACGGGCTCGCCTGCATGCCCTACGGCATCTCGCCGATGGTGATCTACGTCAACACCGACCTGATCGACTTCGAGAGGATGAGCGAGCGCGGGCTCGGCGGCCCGTCGTGGAGCGAGAAGAACCCGATGGCCCGGAGCTGGTCCTTCGACCAGTTCACCGCCGCTGCGCAGTTCGGCACCCGGCCGCGCAAGGGAACGCGCGGTCTCTACATCGAGCCGACCCTGCGCGGGCTGGCGCCGTTCATCGTGTCGGGTGGCGGCCAGGTCTTCGACGACAACAAGACCCCGACGTCGCTGGCGATGTCGGAGGACGTCACCCGCGGGGCCCTCGACACCACCCTTCAGCTGCTCCGCGACCCCAGCCTCACCCTCACCCAGAGACAGCTCGACGAGGCGTCGCCGCTGGAGTGGTTCAAACGAGGCAAGCTCGGCATGATCGCCGGCTTCCGAGACCTGGTGCCCCAGCTTCGGCCGATCCAGAGGCTCAGCTTCGACGTCATGGCGATCCCCGAGATCGAGGACGGCGGAACCATCGGCGACATCACCGGCCTGTGCCTCAACAAGGACAGCGCCGAGGTCGACGCGGCCGCCGACTTCCTCACCCATGCCGTCTCCGAGGAGTCGGTCGAGGCAGTCTCCCGTGCCGGCTACCTGGTCCCGGCCAACCTGATCGTCTCCGCCTCCCCGGCCTTCCTCGAGCCGGGACGCCAGCCCAGCAACAGCCGGGTCTTCTACTTCGGGATGCGAGACATCTACATCCCGCCGCTGCTGGACAAGTGGGAGGAGCTCGACAAGGCGGTCGAGCCGGAGCTCGCCGAGCTCGTCAACACGCCGATCCTCGAGCCCGAGAACATCGAGGAGATCACCACCCGCATCGACGAGACCTCTCGCGAGGTGCTCGCGCCGGAGACCGTCGAGCCGAGCGAGACGCCGACGGGCTCGGGCTAGTCCCTGGTCGGTCCGGTTGGCCCCGTGTCGGAGTCGGACTCCGGGGCCGGACTCTGTGCCGGGTCGGGCTCGTCGGCCGCGAGGACGGCGGCGGTGATCACCGGCGCCGTGAGCTCGATCTGCCAGGGCCGGGCGCCCAGCCCCCTCAGCTGGTCGGCGACCGCCGCGGGCAGCGAGTCCCTGTCGCGGGTGGGCGGGGGCGCCCACAGCGCACGCCGCAGGAATTCGGGCGTCAGCAGGTTCTCCGCCGGTACGTCGACGCGCTCGGAGAGCTCGGTCATGGCCGCTCGGGCATGGCTGAGTCGGCGCGCCGCAACCGGGTCGCGCTCGGCCCACATGCGCGGAAGCGGAGGCCCGTCGCCACGCCTCGGCCGCCCGGGCAGCCGAGACTCTGGCAGCTCGCGAGCGGTGTGCAGGGCGGCCAACCAGTCGCGGGCGAATCGGCCGGCCCCACGGCCGTGGAAGCCCTGGACGGAGAGCAGGGCGCGCCGATCGGTCGGCATCTCGTTGGCCGCGGCGACGATCGCGGAGTCGGGGATGATCCGGCCGGGCGCGGTGTCGCGCTCGCGGGCGATGCGGTCGCGGGTCTGCCACAGCTCGCGGACGGCGGCGAGCGCTCGGGAGCCGCGCAGCCGGTGAGCACCCGACGTACGACGCCACGGCTCCTCGCGCACGACCGGCTTGAAGTCGAGCAGGGCCGCGAACTCCTGCTCGGCCCACTCGCGCTTGCCGGCGGCGTCGAGCTCGTCGAGCAGCGCCTCCCGCAGCTCGATGAGGACCTCGACGTCGAGCGCGGCGTACTCCAGCCACGACTCCGGGAGCGGTCGGGTGGACCAGTCGGCGGCGGAGTGCTCCTTGCGGAGCCGCTGCCCGAGGATCTCCTCGACCAGCGTGGCCAGGCCGACGCGCGGCTTGCCGAGCAGGCGGCCGGCGAGCTCGGTGTCGAAGAGCGCCCCCGGCACCAGGCCGATCTCGGCGAGGCAGGCGAGGTCCTGGGTGGCGGCGTGCAGGATCCACTCGGTGCCGGCAAGCGCCTCGGCGAGCGGCTCGAGCGTCGTCAGTCCCGTGGGGTCGACGAGGCCGGTGCCGGCCCCCTCGCGCCGGAGCTGTACGAGGTAGGCCCGGTTGCCGTAGCGGTAGCCCGACGCACGTTCGGCGTCGATGGCCACCGGCCCGGAGCCGGCGGCGACCTTCAGGGCGTACTCGCGCAGGCCGTCGTCGGTCTCGATGATGCCGGGCAGGCCGTCGCGCAGGGTCAGCAGGGGCGTGGCCGGCGTGGGCGCCTCGTCCGGCGCGGGGGGAGTGCTGGCTGTCATGTTCAGGGGCGCCGGAGG
Organism: uncultured Actinomycetota bacterium; assembly: GCA_963767345.1. GTDB lineage: Bacteria > Actinomycetota > Actinomycetes > Propionibacteriales > Nocardioidaceae > Nocardioides. The sequence goes on along the minus strand of CAVYDO010000003.1, from coordinate 189,088 downwards.
CCGCCGCGTTGGCCGCGGCGGCTCGGCATCGCCGCGACTCCCTCGGGCACGGGCGGCAGGCCGGCGGCCTCGCACAGCAGCGTCCCCCAGGCGGACACGTGGGCTCCGGCGCCGGAGGTGTCTCCCGGCCGGCCGCCGAGCTCCGGCGTCCAGGAGGCTCGGATCTCGATCTGCCCGCTGCCCCCGTCGTCGGCCATCCCACCGAAGCTCTCGGTCGCCACTCGGGTGACCGAGCCCGACGCCATGGTGTGATCGGCGCCGTGGGCGGCGAGTGCGTCGGTCAGCCAGGTCCAGCCGACCTCGCCGAGCATCGGGTCGGTGACCATCTCGGGCTCGAGGTCCGCGCGGACGTAGCCGACGCAGCGGAAGGTGCCGCCCCAGGCCTCGTTGCCCGCGGGGTCGTGGAGGAGGATCAGCCGCCCCGTGGCCACGTCGACTCCGTCGACCGTGACGTCCGCGGACAGGGCGAACGCGTAGGGAGCGATGCGCTGCGGCGCCGGCATCTCCTCACAGAAGATCTCCGCACGCAGCGGCGCCTTGCGCATGTTGGCGACCGCCTCGCTGAACGCGCGTGGCGGCGGACTCGCTCCCGCACCTGGGGAGGCCTCCTGGCGGACGACCATGCCCCCACACTAGGCGCGGTCCCTGAGCGGCGATGTGCCAACACGCCGCCTGACCTGCGACGATCCGTCCCGATGAGCACCGACCCAGACCCGCACGACAGCCTGCTGGTCCGCGCCGCGCGCGGGCTGCCCGTCGATCGCACGCCGGTCTGGTTCATGCGGCAGGCCGGCCGCAGCCTGCCGGAGTACCTGGCGGTGCGCGAGGGCGTCTCGATGCTCGAGGCGTGCATGCGCCCCGACCTGGCGGTGGAGATCACGATGCAGCCGGTGCGTCGGTACGGCGTGGACGCGGCGATCTTCTTCTCCGACATCGTGCTGCCGCTCAAGGCTGTCGGCGTCGATCTCGAGATCGTGCCGGGGGTCGGCCCGGTGGTCGCGAAGCCGATCCGGACCATCGCCGATGTCGAGGCGATCGCGGAGCTGACACCGGAGCACGTCCCCTATGTCACCGAGTCGGTGCGTGCGCTCGTCGCCGAGCTCGGCGGCACCCCCTTGATCGGGTTCGCCGGCGCTCCGTTCACGGTCGCGTCCTACCTCGTCGAGGGCGGTCCGTCGAAGGAGCATGCGCGCACCAAGGCGCTCATGTACGGCGCTCCCGACGTGTGGGACGCGCTGCTCGCCAAGATCGCCCGGATCGCCGCGACCTACCTCGAGGTCCAGGTCGCCGCGGGCGCGTCCGCGGTGCAGCTCTTCGACTCCTGGGCCGGCGCCCTCACCGCCGACGACTACCGAGCATGCGTGCAGCCGCACTCGGCGTACGTGCTCGGCCGGGCGGGTGAGCTTGGCGTGCCGCGGATCCACTTCGGCATCGGCACGGCGCATCTGCTCGGGCTGATGGGGAAGGCCGGTGCCGACGTGGTCGGCGTCGACTGGCGTACGCCGCTCACGACCGCGGTCCCGCTCGTCGGCGACCGCTCGGTGCAGGGCAATCTCGACCCGGCGCTCGTCTTCGCGCCGACCGAGCTGATGCTCTCGCGGGCCGCCGGCGTGCTGCACGCCGGCCGCGCCGCCCGCGGGCACATCTTCAACCTCGGCCACGGCGTCATCCCGTCGACCGACCCCGACCAGCTCAGCCGGCTGACGGAGTTCGTGCAGGCGTGGACTCCGGACCCGCCTGAAGCCGACGGCTGACCCGCACCAGGCGTCGTACCAGGAGCCACAGGGGCAGGCCGACCACCGCCAGGACCACGGCCCAGGGCAGCAGCGCCCCGGCCACCGTGGCGAGAGCGACGGCGGTGCCGGTCAGGGCGCTCCAGCCACCCTCGAGACCGGCCGCGAACCCGGAGTCGTCGCCCTTCGGCTCCTTCTCCTCGCGCTGCGCGAGATGGACTGTGATCGTCGCCATCGTGGTCTGGTCCGCGTAGTAGGCGCGTTGCTGCTTCATCGCGTCGAGGTCGGCCTGCCGGCGGGTGATCTCCGACTCGATCCGCAGGATGCTGCGCATGTCGCTCGCGCTCTCGAGAAGCCGCTCTATGCGACGCAGCCCGATCGTCTGGGCACGGATGCGGGCGTCGTTGTCGACCACATGAGCCGTGACGTCCTCCGAGGACGTCCCGGAGGACTCGAGGTCGGCGACCTTCTCGAGCTTGTCCATCACCTCGGTGAAGTCGGCGGACGGGACGCGGACGACCAGCCGGGAGGCGGATATGTCGCCGTCGTCGTCCGTGCTGGTCTCCTCGTCGGTGACGAACCCGCGGTGCAGGTCGAGGATCTTCTGGACCTCCGTGCGAGCGTCACCCACGTCGGCTCCCGTCAACGAGACCACGCCGGTGCGGATGACCTGGCGCTCGGGCTGGTAGGCCGTCTGCTGGGCGACGTCGCCGTCTCTCGCGCCGGCCTCGTCCGCCGCGGCGGCCCTCTCCGCCCCCGCGGCGCCCGCGTCCGAGGAGCTCGCCTCGTCGCCACCCGAGTCCCCCTCGCCCGAGGAGGAGCAGCTCGCGAGCATGAGCACGGTCAGGATCAGCGCGGCCGTCAGCGCGAGGATTCGCTTCGTCACGGCGATCGGACGTCACCGCGCCCACCGCTGGTTCCGTACGTGACCGAACCGTTATCGGGTCGTCCGGTCGAGGATCCCCCTGGGTCCGGCGATCGGGCTCAGACCTGGCGGCCGGCGAACGCCGCGAGCGCGTCGTACGGGTCGGCGTCCGCTGGTGCCTCGATCTCCGGGCCGAACGCGTCGCCCCGTCGCTCCGGGCCGAGGTTCTCGCGCATGAAGCCGAGGCCGACCTCGGCCACCTGGGGGTCGAGCCGCTCGAGCGGGAAGCCGACCGCGACGGCGAGGTCCCACGTGTGGACGGCGAGCTCCGCGACCTGCCAGGCCGCCGGCGCCGGCGGATCGCCGTCGAGCCCGTGCCACGCGTGCAGGAGATCGTCGGCACGCGATCGGTAGATGGCGGCCCAGTCCGCGGTGAGATGCGGCGTCGGGGCCGACCAGTCGGGCTGCTCGCCGCGCATCATGGTCAGGAAGTTCGCCGGAGTCTGGACGAGATGATCGGCCAGCGCGCCGACGTCCCAGTCTGCGCAGGGGGTCGGGTCGCCGACCCGGTCGGCGTGGACGTGGTCGAGCACGTCGCCTGCCTGGTCGAACGCGTGCACGAGCACGCGGAGCTCACGGGGGGCTTCGGTCGGCGTCGACGTGGCCATGCCTCCACGGTACCCGCGCCCGAGCCGTCGCCGACAGGGCTGGCAGGCTTGCGGTCATGCGAGTCGTCGTGGTCGGAGGCGGGATCGGCGGCCTGACCGCGGCGTACGACCTGCATCGCGCGGGGCACGACGTGCTCGTCCTCGAGAGCGCCGACCGGGTGGGCGGCAAGCTCCGGGTCTCGTCGGTGGCAGGGGTGAGTGTCGACGTCGGAGCGGAGGCGATGCTCAACCGCCGGCCGGAGGGCGTCGACCTGGCCCGCTCGCTCGGCCTCGAGGTCGTTCATCCGACGAGCGCGACCTCGCGACTGCTGTCCGGGGGGGAGCTGCGACCCCTGCCGCCCTCGCTCATGGGGGTGCCGTTCTCGGTCGACGACCTCGACGGCGTGCTCTCCGCCGCCGGTGTCGAGCGTGCCCGGGAGGAGGCCGCCCTGCCCCCCGAGCCGCTGACCGGCGACGTCAGTGTCGGGTCGCTGGTCGATGCGCGGTACGGCGCCGAGGTGACCGACCGCCTCGTCGAGCCGTTGCTGGGGGGCGTGTACGCCGGCCGGGCGCGCGCCATCTCGCTGGGCGCCGCCGTGCCGCAGCTCTACGCGATGGCCGGGCGTGGCCCGCTTACCCCCCAACTCGCGGGGCTGACAACCCCCCGACCCGTGGCTGGTCTCCCGCCGAGCCGGGGGCAGGTTCCCGCCGACCCGGTGTTCGCGGGCCTCGCGGGAGGCATGGGCAGCCTGGTCGATGCCCTTGTCGCACAAGGCTTCTCTGTGCGGACCGGATCGACGGTTCGCGAGCTGACGCGCACCTCGTCGGGCTTCGCGCTCACGGTGGGGCCGACGACCGCTCCCGAGCTGGTGAGCGCCGACGCCGTGGTCGTCGCGACTCCCGCGGCGCCGTCCGCGCGACTGCTGTCGACCGTCGCCCCGACCGCTGCCGCGCTGCTCGGGTCGGTCGAGTCGGCGTCCGTGGTCGTGGTGACGATGGCCTTCCGCTCGGCCGACGTACCGCTGGATCTTATTGCAGCGTCGGGTTTCCTGGTGCCTCCGGTCGAGGGCCGGCGGATCAAGGCGGCGACCTTCTCGTTCGCGAAGTGGGTGTGGGTGCGCGACGCCGGGCGGGCAGCCCTCGCCGGCGAGGACCTGCTGGTGTTGCGGACCTCGCTCGGCCGCTACGGCGAGGCGACGGTCCTGCAGGCGAGCGACGAGGAGCTGCTGGGCTGGTCGCGAGCGGATCTCGCCGAGCTCGTCGGCATCGCGGCGCCACCGGTCGACGGGCACGTCCGGCGCTGGGGTGGTGGGCTCCCGCAGTACCTCGTCGGGCACCTGGACCTGGTCGCCGGGGTGCGCGCCTCGATCGCCGCCGTACCCGGGCTCGCGGTGTGCGGCGCGGCGTACGACGGCGTCGGCGTGCCCGCGGTGATCGCCTCGGCGCACCGGGCGGCACGGGAGGTCGTGGCCGCTCGTCGTTGAGGAATCGAGCCTTGCCACAATGGCGGCGTGACCACTGAATCGACTGGTGAGCTCGATCGCTCGACTCCGTCGCCCACCAGAGCCGCCCGTCTCAAGGACCTCAACGACACCATCAGGTACACGATGTGGTCGGTCTTCGCCCTCGCCGAGCCGTTCGGCGACCTCGAGGAGGCCGGTCGGGACGAGGAGGCCGCCGAGGTCGACGCGCTCTTCGCGAAGCTCGCCGCCGACGACGTGGTCGGACGCGGCACGTACGACGTGTCCGGACTGCGCGCGGACGCGGACGTGATGTGGTGGTTGCACGCGGAGACGAGCGAGCAGCTCCAGGCGGCGTACAACGCGATCCGTAGCACTCGCTTCGGCGCGCGGCTCGACCCGGTGTGGTCGCAGTTCGCGCTGCACCGACCGGCGGAGTTCAACAAGAGCCACATCCCGGCCTTCCTCGCCGACGAGGAACCGCGGGCATACGTGTCGGTGTACCCGTTCGTGCGTTCCTACGAGTGGTACCTCCTCGAGGACGGCGAGCGCCGTGCCCTGCTCGCCGAGCACGGCAAGATGGCCCGCGACTACCCCGACGTGCGCGCCAACACCGTCCCTTCCTTCGCCCTCGGCGACTACGAGTGGATCCTCGCCTTCGAGGCCGACGAGCTCTACCGCATCGTCGACCTGATGCGTCACCTCCGCGGCTCCGAGACCCGGCGTCATGTGCGCGAGGAGGTGCCGTTCTTCACCGGTGCGCGTACGTCGGTGGGGGACCTGCTGCGCCGCCTGCCCTGACGTGTCGGAACCGGCGCGGCGCCGCGATCGTCGTACCGGCATGTCCCCGTCCCGCCCTCTCCGCCTGCTCCTGGCGGTGCTCATGGCTGCGGGCGGACTGGCGGGCTGTGGCGAGCAGATCACCGAGGACACCGCAGACGAGCCGTCTGCTCGTCCGTCGTCGGCCGGTACGTCTCCGGTCCCCTCGGCGACCGGGCCGGTGCGCGCGGACCGGGTGACCGTGCTGGATGACGGTGACGGGCCAGTGCTCTGCCTGGGCGGAGTGGCGGAGTCCTATCCGCCGCAGTGCGGTGGGCCGCCGATCGACGGCTGGGAGTGGGCGGATCACGTCGGGTCCTTCGAGCAGGCTTCCGGGGTGCGCTGGGGCGAGTTCTCCGTCGTCGGAACCTTCGACGGCGAGACCTTCACGGTGACCTCGGTGGGTCGACCACTCGATCAACCCGGCGATCAACCCGGACGGCTCGATCCTTGACGAGAGTGGGCTGAGCTTCGCGTCGCGAACATGGGCGAGGACCTCGGCGAACGGCTCGTCGATATCGCCCTCCCGGCACTCCACCACCCGCCGGCCGGGTCGCGTCGAGAGGAGCGCGGTCGTGCTGGTTTCGGTGGTCGAGCCGGGCCGAGGGACGAGGCCCGTGTCGAGGCCACTCTTCCCGGCGTGTTGGGCGCGGTGGCCGGTGAGGCGTGCGACGAGGGTGTCGGCCATCAGTTGGCCTTTGGTGCGGGGGTCGCCGAGTCGTTGGGCGTGGACGGCGGCTTGTTCGAGGGTGACGTGCACGGCGATGCCGTCGCGGACGGGGAGGGCCGCGGAGAGCCAGGTCATGGTGTCGGGTGCGGGTCGCAGGGTGGTGTGGCGTTCGGATTCGGCGATCCGGCGGCGGGTGACGACGGCTTCGGGGTCGATGTGGGCGGCGAGCTTGGCGGCCTGGGCGGCGAGGGTCTTCGGGGTGTGCCGCTCCAGCGCGTCCAGGTCGCCGGCCACGAGCTGGTCGATGTGTTCGCGGTGCTCGCGGGTCAGGCAGGTGGTCTCTGGGGCGAGGACGGTGAGGTGGTGTTCGGTGATCTTTCCGGCGCGGAGGGCGGCGTACGCGTGCGGGAGTTCCTTCGCCGCGATGGTGGCGAGGTGGAGGTGACGGGTGCCGCGCCAGGGTGACTCACGGCGGGCGAGGCCGACGAGGTGTCCGAGGCCGCGGCCTTGCCGCTCCGGTGGCACGCCGGCGTCCTCGTCCTTCACCCGGCGGGTTTCGGCGAGGTCGGCGGTGACCTGTGCCTGCAGTCCCTCGGCGGCGCACTTGAGCTCCTCGAGGGCGCGGAGGGCGTCGATGCGGTCGGTGTGGTGTCGGTGGCCGGTCCGTCTGCGGTACTGATGCGGTGGAGCATGGTGTGGAGTTCGTCGGTGGTGATCTCGGCAGCGGTGCCCACTCTTGGGGGTCGGTCCACGACCACGGACTCGAACATAGTTTCGAGTGTATTGGATGTGTTAGGGTTGGTCAAGGGTCTTGGGCGTTTGTTTCCGGGAATCCGAGGGTTTTAGAGGCTGTTGGTGGCCAGGGCACTGGATAGGCGGTTCCGGGGCCGTCAGATCGGCTCCTGTTCGATCCGTCTCCTCTGGAGTGCGGATCCACCACGCCCGGCCGGCCCACCGGAGCGTGGGTCTCGACACCGCTCGCTGCGCTCGCGGGCTCGACCACCGAGATGGTGGGAGACACTCACCACCCGACCGTGGTCTCGACTCCGCTCGCTGCGCTCGCGGGCTCGACCACCGGAAGGCGACCCACCTGCGCCCTTGAGCCGCCCACCGGAGCGTGGTCTCGACACCGCTCGCTGCGCTCGCGGGCTCGACCACCGAGATGGTGGGAGACACTCACCACCCGACCGTGGTCTCGACTCCGCTCGCTGCGCTCGCGGGCTCGACCACCGAGATGGTGGGAGACACTCACCACCCGACCGTGGTCTCGACTCCGCTCGCTGCGCTCGCGGGCTCGACCACCGAGATGGCGGGAGACACTCACTCACCACGCGACCGTGGTCTCGACTCCGCTCGCTGCGCTCGCGGGCTCGACCACCGGGATGGTGGGAGACACTGCACCACCCGCGCGTGGTCTCGACACCGCTCGCGGGCTCGACCACCCGCAAGGGGGAGGTCACGCCGGATCGGCGGGCACGCGCTGCACGACGAGGCCGGTCGCGTCGTCGATGCCAAGCCCAAGAGGTCACGGCCAGCGCGCGGAGCCTGCTACGCCTCCGGTTCGGAGTCCTTGGGCTCGAGCGTGAGGCTGATGGAGTTGATGCAGAAGCGATCGCCGGTGGGGGTGCCGTACCCGTCGGGGAAGACATGGCCGAGGTGGGATCCGCAGTTGGCGCAGCGGACCTCGACCCGCTTCATGCCGAGGGTGCTGTCGTCGATGTACTCGACCGTGTCGCTGATCGGCTGGTAGAAGGACGGCCAGCCGCAGCCCGAGTGGAACTTGGTGTCGGACTCGAAGAGCTCTGCCTGGCACGCCTTGCAGCGGTAGACGCCGCGCGACTCGGTGTCGGTGTACTCGCCGGTGAAGGCCCGCTCGGTGCCGGCCTCACGGAGCACTCGGTACTCGTCGGGGAGAAGCTCGGCACGCCACTCTGCATCTGACTTCTCGACGTTGTAGGCCACCCCCCGAATCTAGCCCGGCCGGAAATTGGGCCCGCGTCGGCCGGAAACTAGGCACGACTCGGCGGGAAGCCGGGCCCGGGTCGGCGGGAAGCTGGGGCCCGGGTCGACGCGGAAGCCACGACATGCGCGCGAACTCTTGACTCTTGCCGTACTCTAGAAACATGACTAACAAAGTAGACATTCGATCGGACCTCGATCTGGGCGAGCTGATCCGCGAGGTGGCCGCCTCCTACCCCGACCTGCCCGACCGGCTTCCGGAGGATCCGGCCATCTCGGCCGACCGCAGCTGGCGCAGGCTGGAGGTCGGCGGGCACGAACTGTGGCTGATCGGCTGGCCGGCCGGCAGCCAGACCGGCTGGCACGACCACGGCGCCGCCACCGAAGGCGCGTTCATGACCGTCGCCGGCAGGCTCGCCGAGTACGCCTGGGACGGCGCCGTACACGCGCGCACGCTCGCCGCGGGCGCAGGCAGGCTCTTCGGGGGCAGGCACATCCACAACGTCGTCAACGACTCCGGCGCCGCGGCGGTCTCGTTGCACGCCTACACGCCGAGGCTGAGCACCATGACGCGCTACGAGTACGTCGGGGGCAGGCTCAAGGTGCTCGGGGTCGAGGCGGCGGGAGCGGACTGGTGAGCGCCGTATCGCTCCATCCCGCGCCGCGTCGCGGCATCGACTCCATCCTCGCGGGCGCGCGCAGCCGATTGACGCGGATCCAGGTGGAGCAGGCCTATCGCGAGGTGCTCTGGGAGGGTGCCCACCTCGTCGACATCCGGCCCGCGGCGCAGCGGGCGGCCGAGGGGGAGGTGCACGCCGCGCTCCGTCCGTTGGTCATCGAGCGCAACGTGCTCGAGTGGCGATGGGATCCGCTGTCCGACGCACGCATCCAGCAGGCGGCGTACGACGCGCGGGTGCTCGTGCTCTGCCAGGAGGGCTACACCTCGTCCCTGGCCGCCGACGCACTCCTACAGCTCGGGCTGCACAGGGCGACCGACGTGATCGGGGGGTTCGCCGCGTGGCGGACTGCGGGTCTGCCGGTGCGCAGGGGCACGACCTGGCAGACAGACCCGGAGGCGGCCTGAGGCTCGCGCGCCGCCGTCCACCCGGCCCCTCGCGTCCGCTGGACCACTGACGCCTAACGCTCCTACCACCTTCATGCGCTCATTGCCGGTGCGTCCGGTTGTGTTCACCTACGGGCACTTCAATCTGTTCGCACAGGCAGCGACGGATCGTCCGGTCGCCTGACCTTCCTGAGGAGACCGATGCTGGGCGCACCAGACGACGGCGTACCGGTGCTGCGGACCGGAGCGGCGCGCCGGCGCCGCGTCGTGATGCCGTTGGTCGTCCTGGCTGCGGTCGGAGTCGTGGCCCTGCTCCTGACGGGTCCTGGGCAACAGACCCAGATCCAGGGCGGGGGCTCCACCTTGGCGCAGCCGCTGATCGAGCGGTCCGCGATCGCCTTCCGCGATGCCCACGCCGCCGACAACCCCGAGCGACCCGATGAGACCGGCAACGACTGGGTGCTGAACGGGTCCGGCATCGAGTACGAGCCGGTCGGCTCCATGGGCGGCATCATGCGGCTGTCCGATCCCGAGGTCGACTTCGCCGTGTCCGACTACCCGCTGTCGGCCCAAGGGCTCGACGAGCTCGAGGTCGCACAGTTCCCGATCGCCCTCGGCGCCATCGCCGTGGTGCACAGCCTCGATCTGCCGGCGGGGCCGGATCTGCGCCTGAACGCGCCGAGCCTTGCCGCCATCTACCTGGGCGAGATCACCCGCTGGGACGACCCGGAGCTCACGGCGTTGAACCCAGGGACCGCACTGCCCGACCGAGCGATCTCCGTGGTGCACCGCAGCGACGGGTCGGGCTCGACCAGAGGTCTCACCGGCTATCTGAGCGCGGGAAGCCGGCAATGGTCCGAGGGGCCCGGCACGGGGACCGAGGTCGACTGGCCCACGGGCACCGGCGCCGAACGCACCAAGGGTGTCATCGAGAAGGTGCGCGACACACCCGGATCGATCGGCTACGTCGAGTACGGGCAGGCCGAGCGAGCGGAGCTGGGTGTCGCCGCCCTGGCCAACGGCTCCGGGGAGTTCGTGGTGCCGCGTGCGGAGTCCATGCTCGCGGCCGTCTCGTCCTACGACTGGAGTGGCGGTGACGACTACGTCACGTCCCTGGCCATGGCGGACGACTCATGGGCATATCCGGCCACGGTCGCCATCTACGTCATGGTGAAGCGCGACCCGGAGTTCGCGCAGCAGACCGAGCGCACCCTGGGCTATCTGCGGTTCCTGCTCGGCAGCTTCGGCGACGCCGCCGAGGATCTCGGCTACGTCCCACTGCCGGCGCAAGCCGCACGTGCCATCGAGGACTACTGGGCGAGCACGATCACCGGCGCGTCCTGACGGTCCGCCCCTTCATCCCGAACCCCGACCAGCGTCACGAAGGAACGATCATGGAAGTCGACCTCCTCAACGAGATCATCGCCCCCGTCGTGGGAGGGCTCGGCATCTTCCTGCTGGGTCTGGAGTTCATGGAGCGCGGCATCCAGTCGCTGTCGGTGAACCGGATGCGCGACCTGCTGGGCAAGATGGCGGGGAGCCCCGCCAAGGGCGTGCTCGCCGGCACCGTGATCACCGGGATCATCCAGTCCTCCACGGCGATGACCGTGATGACGGTGGGGCTGGTCAACTCCGGCGTTCTCGCCCTGCGCGGAGCCATCGGCGTGATCATGGGTGCCAACATCGGCACCACCCTCGGCAACGGCCTGATCGCGCTGCCGCTCGGCCCGCTGGGCCTGCTGTTCGCGGGCATCTTCGCCGCGGTCTACGTCTTCTCGAAGTCCGACCGAGCGAAGAACGTCGCCCTGGTCGGAATGGGCTTCTCGCTGATCTTCTACGGCCTGAACCTGATGACCGGCGGCCTCAAGCCGCTGCGGGAGATGCCGGAGGTCATGAGCGTCATCTCCGGCCTGGACGCTTCGACCTTCGTAGGTGTGGTCTCGTGTGCGCTCATCGCCGCTCTGATCACCGCGTTGATCCACTCCTCGTCAGCGACGATCGGCATCGTCATGGGGCTGGGTGCCTCGGGTGTCCTCGAGTGGCAGACGGCCATCGCCTTCGCCGTCGGAGCCGACCTGGGCACCACCATCACCTCGTGGATCGCCTCCCTCAACCTGTCGAAGAACGCCAAGCGGACGGCGTACGCCCACATCACGTTCAACCTCATCGGCGTCTGCGTGGTGCTCGCCCTGTTCTTCCCCGCCGTCTCCGCCCTGACCTGGGTGATGGGCTTCTTCGGCGGCGACCCGGGCAACGCGGTGATGGTGGACGGAGAGGAGACCTTCCCCCTGGTGCCTGTCGCGGTCGGCCTGTTCTCGATCTTCTTCAACATCTTCAACGTCCTCCTCCTGTTCCCGTTCGTGGGTGCCTTCGAACGGGTGCTGATGCGCATCGGCCACAGCGACCTGGACGACATCGAGGACTACTCGTTGCCGAAGTACCTGGACCGCAAGGCGATCGACGACTTCTCGCGTGCCGTGCCGGCGATGCGTCAGGAGGTTGCGCGCGCCGTGCAGGGGAGCAGGCTGTTCCTCGACGTCGCCCGGGGCAAGCACGGAGCCGCGAGGATGCCGGCAGAGCATTTCGCTGCGATCGACACCCTCTCTCGCGAGATCCGGACGTACTCGGCCCAACTCTTCCGTGGCGACCGGACGCGCGAGCAGATGGACCTGGTCGCCAGCATGATCGAGGAGGCCGACTTCACCGGCTCCCTCACCGAGTCTCTGCACCAGATCGCCCGGCGCGTCCAACGCGACGAGTTCAGCCCCGCCAGCCGGGCGGCGCTCGACGAGGGGCTCGACCACCTCGAGCTGAAGCTGTCGCTCCTGGACCCGGAGCTCCCCACCGACGACGGCGGCGTCGCGCCCGAGGTAAGCGTGCTCGGCGCCGCCGAGTTCGAGGCGATGCGCTGGACCGTGATCGATGCCCACGACATTCCGGCCGCCGAGAAGGGGGCACTGCTCGCGCTCCTCGGCTCGATGGAACGCGCGGAGAGCCTGGTCGACCGGATCGAGCAGGAGCGCGCCTCGGTGGATCGCGACCAGGCAAGCGTGCTCTCCCCGGCCTGAGCGGCCGCCGTGGCCGGGATGGCGAGCGTCCTCCCGGCGCGAATCGGCGAAACCTGCTGGCCTCGCAGGCTACCGTTCCGAATATGCCCAAGACACCCGCCGCGACGGTAGCCGCCGGCGATCGCGAGGTGCGGGTCAGCAGCCCCGACCGGGTGATCTACGAGGCGACGGACACGACGCCCGAGGTCACCAAGCTGATGGTCGCGCGGTTCTTCGCGGACGTGAGCGACGGGCTGATGCGGGCGCTGCGCGACCGGCCGACGGCCCTGGAGCGGTGGACGAGCGGGGTGCGACCCGGCATGAGGCTCGCGACCGGGCCGCAGGACCGCAACGCCGACGCCTTCTACCAGAAGCGCGTCCCGAAGGGAGCGCCCGACTACGTCAAGACCGCGCGCATCACATTCCCGTCGGGCCGCACCGCCGACGAGATCTGCCCGACCGAGCCGGCGGTGCCGGTCTGGTGCGCCCAGATGGGCGCGCTGACCTTCCACCCCTGGCCGGTACGGCGTGCCGATGTCGACCGGCCCGACGAGCTGCGGATCGACCTCGACCCACAGCCGGGCACGACCTTCGCCGACGTCAAGCGGGTGGCCTTCGTCGCCCGGGAGCTCATGGAGAGCAAGGGGATCCGGCCGTTCGTCAAGACCAGCGGCAACCGTGGGCTGCACGTGTTCGTGCGGATCCGGCCCGAATGGGACTTCTTCGACGTGCGCCATGCGGCGATCGGCTTCGGCAAGGAGCTCGAGCGGCACGACGACGGCGTCACCACCAACTGGTGGAAGGAGGAGCGGGGAGAGCGGATCTTCGTCGACTACAACCAGAACTGTCGCGACCGCACCATCGCCTCGGCGTACTCGCTGCGGCCGATCCCCGGGGCGCCGGTGTCGATGCCGGTCACCTGGGCCGAGCTCGAGGACGTCCAGGACGCCGGCGACTTCAACCTGTTCACCGTGCCCGAGCGGCTGGCGGACGGCGGCGACCGGTGGGCCGAGATCGACGACGTGGAGCACGACCTGGCGCCGTTGCTCGACCTGTACGACGGCGTGGAGATGGCGTTCCCGCCGGACTACCCGAAGATGCCGGGGGAGCCTCCGAGGGTGCAGCCGAGCAAGAAGGTCGAGTCCCACTGGGATTCTGCGGGCAACCGAGTCGAGTGAGGGGCGAGCGAGCGACCGCGCCCGCAATCGAGCACAGCGGGGAACAGGATCGAGGGGACGTGACCGAGGACAGCCGCGTGGCTCGTAGGTGGAGCGCACGCGCCGACGTGCTCACTGCGCTCTCCTGCGTGCTCGCCCTGGCTCTGCTGGCCTCTGGCTGTCGGGCCGTCGATCTCGGTGCCGTCGGCGCGAGCGGCTCCATGCGGCACGTCGCGGCGCCCGGCGCAAGGCCGACCGACGATGCGATCTCCGGCGTCGTCCGCCATGCCGCGCGGGCCAGCCCGACGCGCGCGGCCTACGCGCCTCCCAAGAGCCGGGCCCCGGCCGCCGCGGACGCACCGAATGTCGTCGTGATCCTCACCGACGACATGCGGTGGGACGACCTGCGCTACCTCGAGCAGACCCAGCGGCTGCTGGTGCGGCGGGGGATGACCTTCCCGCGGGCGATCAGCCCGCACCCGCTGTGCTGCCCCGCGCGGGCCACGCTCTTCACCGGCGCCTACGCGCAGAACCATGGTGTCCACGACAACGCCGGCCCGCTGGGCCGCTACCCGGCGTACGTGCGAGGCGGCAACCTGCCCAACTCGATCGGTCCGTGGTTCACCGACGCGGGCTACGACACCGCACTGGTCGGCAAGCACATCAACAAGTACCAGGACGCTCCCGGTCCGCCGCGCGACCCCGGGTGGACCTACTGGAACCCCCTCACCTGGGGCGTGGTGCGATACAGCGACTTCTCGTTCTGGGACGGTACGACGTACCGGGACGACTACGTCACGGGGCGGATCGAGGACAAGGCGGAGGAGGCGATCGACCACCTGGGCAGCAGCCGCCGGCCGTTCTACCTCCAGGTCAACCACGTCGCGCCGCACTTCCGCCGCGAGCGCGGGCGGGTCCTGCCGCCGCTGCCGGAGCAGCGCTACGCCCGATCGTTCCGGACGGCGGGCGCGCCGAGACGGAAGTCGCCCGCCTTCAACGCCGAGAGGCCCGGCAGCCCGAGACGGCCGGTCTCCGAACAGGACGTCAAAGCCGAGCTCCGGGCCCGGGTCCAGGCGCTGAGGAGCGTCGACGACGCTGTGGCCGATCTGGTGCGCAAGCTCGACGCCGAAGGGCTCCTCGACGAGACATATGTCGTGTTCACCTCCGACAACGGCTATGACCTGGGCGAGTTCCGGCACATCGGCAAGAACCGGCTGAACAATGTGGACATCAGGGTGCCGCTGGTCGTGCGTGGGCCCGGCATCGCGCCCGGCACGAGGTCGCCCAAGCCCGCCAGCACCGTCGACGTCGCCGCGACCGTGATCGGGCTGGTCGGCGCACGGACCACCCGCCCGGTCGACGGGCTCGACCTGACGCCGACGCTGAACGGCGGCCGCCAGCGTTGGCGCGACGCGACCCTGATCCAGACGGGCCTGCGTCATCGCAACCTCTCCGGCGGATACTGGCGCACCCGCGGCGTGCTCACCGACCGCTACCTGCTCGCGCGCGACTACCAGCGCCCCGGGCGGAGCGTGCTCTACGACCACAGGCGCGACCCGCACGAGCTCCACGACGTGTACGACGACCCTCGCTACCGCGCCGTGCGCAAGGAGCTGCTGGGCTGGCTGGCCGAGCTGGCGAGATGTCGGGGCGTCGGTGCCTGCAACCGCCGGTTCGATCCGCTCCCTCGGCCCAAGCGCTAGCCGACCGGTCGAGGAGGCACGGCGACCGCCGCCGCTGGACGGTTGAGATGGCCGGGAGTGGGTAGCCTTCCGCCGACCCCCCGCGGCAGATCCGCCGCTCCGTAGCCGATTGGAACCATCGATGCCCGACCCGCAGCAGCCCACCGACCCGAACGGCGACGACCCGGTCGGCGACTTCCCGTCGTGGACACCGGACGGCGGTCGGTCCGGTGAGCAGCCCCGCCACCCCGGGCAACCTGCTCCGCGGCCACCGTCGTACGGCGCGCCGCAGCCGCCGTACGGCCGGCAACCCCCCGGCCAGCAGGCTCAGCCGGGTCAGCCTCCGTACGCTCAGCCCTCGCACGGTCAGCCCCAGTACGGTCCGCCCGACCAGCAACAGCCCTACGGGCAGCAGCCCTACGGCCCTCCGGGGCAGCCTCCCTACGGGCCGCCGCCCGGGCAGCCGCCGTACGGCCAGCCGCCCTACGGCGGCCCCGGTCAGCCCGGCCATGATCCCTACGGCCGGGCGCCCGCGCAGGGGGGCCGCGGCAAGATCCTCCTCGTCATCGGGATCGTCGTGGCACTGCTGCTGGTGATCGGCGGCCTGGCCTTCGGGGCGGTCAAGATCTTCGGCGGCGACGACAACGACTCGGGCTCGACCGCGTCGAGCAGCACCGAGGAGGAGCCCACCGAGGACCCGAGCGAGGAGCCCACCGACGCACTGCCCACCGAGGAGCCCACCGAGGAGCTGCCGACGGAGGAGCCCACCACCACCACCGGCGAGGGCATCGAGGTCACGGAGGGCGACGAGTTCGAGCTCGACGGCATCGCCTACTCCGGCGCCTGGAAGATCGAGACCAACACGCTCGGCGCCGAGATCGCGGGGCTCAAGGCAACCGGCAAGGACGACGACGGCCTGGGCATCCTGTTCGGGTCGATCGAGTTCGACTTCGTCAAGGGCGACAAGGTGCTCGGCACCTCCGGATGCATCGTCGCGGTCGAGGTCGGCAAGACCGAGGAAGTCACCTGCATCAACACCTTCGACGAGGTCGGCGACCACGACTCGCTCGTCGTCAAGGTCGCGGAGTGATCGGGTGACCCAACCTCCCGGCAACCCGTACGAGCCTCAGGGGCAGCCGCCGCCGAGCAACCCCTACGAGCCGCAGCCTCCGCCGTACGGCCATCAACAGCCCCACGGCTACCAACAGCCCCACGGCTACCAACAGCCCTACGGCTACGGCCAACCGGTGCCGCCGCGGAAGAGCGGCAGGACCGGCTGGATCGTCCTCGGCGTGATCCTCGGCGCCGTGCTGCTGATCTGCGGTGGCTGCTTCGCCGCCGGCGCCCTGATCTTCGACAAGAGCAAAGACGTCTTCGAGGAGGCCGTCGACCGCTACGAGCCGCGGGCCATCGAGGCGGGGGAGTCGATCACCATCCAGGACGTCACGGTCGAGGCGGGGTGGCGGCCGGTCGCGAGGCGCGACGAGGCGCGCATCAAGGGGCTGGTGGTCTCCCGGTCCGACGAGGAGGGCGTGCTCACCTCGACCTCGTCGATCACCGTGACGTTCACCTTCTACGACGGATCGACCGAGCTCGCCTCGGTGACCTGCTCCGGCGACGTACCCAAGGGCGACGAGCTGCCGCTCGACTGCTCGCCGGGCCTCGGCGACGCGCGGGCATACAGCAGGCTCACCGTCGAGCTTCTCTGACCGCACCGGATACCCTCGGCGCCGTGGCACAGAACTCGAAGTGGGTCGTCATCACCGGCTCCGGTCGCAGCGGCACCAGCAGCGTCGGCGGCACCCTGAAGCGGCTCGGCCTGCACGTGCCGCAACCCGAGGTCGAGGCGGACGAGAAGAACCCGCGCGGCTACTACGAGCCCGCCTTCCTCGCCGCGCTGCTCAAGGACTTCATGGACCCGATCCCGGTCCGCACCATCGACTCCCGCCCGCACGCAGGGGAGATCGCGATGTCCGAGCTCGCGAAGACCGACATCGAGCAGCAGCTGCGCGAGTGGCTGCGCGACCAGCTGTCCTACGACCAGGTGGCCCTCAAGGACACCCGGGCCTACTGGGTCTACGACATGTTCGTCCGGCTCGCCGACGAGCTCGGTGCCGAGCTCACCTCGCTGACCATGCTCCGCCACCCGACGGAGGTGGTGCGGTCGCGCGACACGGCGTACCTCTCCAACCAGTCCGAGCAGTTCCGCCGCGAGCGCGAGACCACCAACGTGGCCGCCTGGATCAACGCCGCGCTGGAGACGGAGCGGGTGACGCGGGTGCACAAGAGGGCGTTCGTGCGCTACCCCGACCTGCGCGAGGACTGGCGAGCCGCGATGCGCCGCGCAGGGGGGCAGCTCGAGCTCACGTTCAACGCCGACCTGGCGCCGCTCGACGACGGCGGTGCCCACCACGACGTCGACGACTTCATAGACAGCGAGCTCTTCCGCTCCCGCGTCACCTGGGAGGACATCGTCGTCGCGGCCCCGCTGCAGGACCTGGCCGAGCGCACCTGGGGCGCCATGAACACCCTGGTCGACTCACCCCACGACGGGGGCGCGATCGAGATCCTCGCGGGCGTGCGGGAGGAGTACGACGAGCTCTACGACTTCTCCGTGGCCATGGCGCAGGACGACCGGACCGCCGCGCTGACGGCCACCCGCAAGGACCTCCGCGCCAAGATCGCCAGGAAGGACGCCGAGATCAAGCGGCTCAGGGGCGAGGTCGAGCAGCTGCGGGCCGACCAGAGCCAGGGCACCTCGGGCGACGACTCGCGCCCGACCTGGGCGCCCACGTTCGGTCGCGCCGTACGCCGGGCCCGGGGTGTCGCAGGGCGGCTGCGGCGACCTTAGCTCGGGCGGTCGGTCGGGTGGCGGTGGCTTGGGGTCGTCTCCCCACGCGTACCAGGTTGACCTGGTGCGTTGTCACTTAACCGGGCGTACAACCATGGTTAGGTGACAACACCCCAGGTGAACATGGGATGCGTGTGAACCGGCCGACAACACCCCAGGTGAACATGGGAAGCGTGTGAACCGGCCGACAACACCCCAGGTGAACCTGGGGTGCGTGAGAGTACGCCGTCAACATCCCAGGTGAACCTGGGACGCACGTGACAACCGGAGCTACCGCTCCCATGGCGCCCTGATCGGGAAGTAGCGGGCCAGGAAGTCGGCCAGCTGCCGGTCGACGTCACGGACGTCGAAGGCGTAGTCCTCGTGGTCGCCGAAGCACATGGTCTCACGCTCGCGCTGCAGCAGCCTGTCGAACTGGAACGCCACGTTGGTGCTGCTCAGGTCGACGAACATCGAGTCGATGCGGTCGGCGTACGCCGCCCCGGTGAGCAGCGCGTGATGGGGTGCGAGCGACGAGAGGACCGACACGTCGTCGGCGGTGCGGAAGGGGGAGCGGGCGGTGCGGTCGACGTCCTGACCGAACTCCTCGACGGTCCGTCGCACGGCATCGATGCTGAGCGGGTAGGGCGCGTGCGCGAGGTGATGAGTGAGGGTCTTGCCGTAGGCATCGCGCAGGAGTCCCCGGTTGTGGAGCGCGGCGGTGACGTACGCCGGCTGGCCGGACGGGGCCGGATCGCCGACCAGATGGTCGGCGGTGAAGACCGCGAACCGCCCGGAGGCCTCGAAGAACCGCTCCGGCGGCAGCGGCCGGGCGAGCAGCATGTCGTCGTTGAAGTAGATGAAGTGCTCGGCAAGACCGTCGATGCGGTGCAGCGCGGTCTCGATGGCATGGCTGTTGAAGGTGGGCAGCACCTCGGCGGGGAGGATGTCGCGATGGTCGACCAGGTTGATGCGCGGGTCGCTCGGGTCGAGCCAGTCGGGCACCTGCCCGGCGGTGACCAGGTGGATCCGGCGGGCCCAGGGCGCGAAGAGGAACACGCTGCGCATCGAGTAGCGCAGCTCGTCGCGGCTCTCGAACCGGGCGCGGCCGGACGAGGACGAGCTCAGCTCCGCGGTGATGCCGCGTCGTGCGCCGAGGGCCTCCAGCCAGGCGGGGTCGGCGCCGTGGACCCAGGTGTAGACGACGTCGATGTCGAAGGTAACGTCGCCGACGCGCGCACCGCTCATGATCGGCAGGGTCGGCAGGTCGAGGCCGTCGATGCGACGGGTGGTGGTTGCCACATGCGGCGGCACCGCGTCGACGTACCCGTTGGCGAGAGGGGCGCGGAGGGTGCCGTCTCGGCCGCGGTCCCAGAACTGCACGTCGACGCCGACCGCGCCGTCGCCGCTCCGATCGCTCAGGATCGTCGGTCCGTGGGCGGCGTCGGGCCAGGCCTGCAGCGCGACCCTCGGCGTGGCGACACGGGCGAGTGCGGGCGCGAGTACGTCGACCGGGCCGCGGCGGTCGGGCCAGCCGTGGTCGCCGGGATCGCGCAGGCAGGCCCAGTCGGGCACCGCCGCCTCGGCCAGCGCGCCGAGGAACGCCTCGCGTTCGGTCGCCGGGAGAACCAGGGCCGGGGTCGGGCCGGGGATCACCCACCACCGGGCGCCGAGGTCTGCGGCGATCGTCGTGACCAGGGCCAGCAGCTGGCGACGGGCCTGGGCCGGCGTGACGGCGTTGGTGCCACGCGTCTCCTCCGTGCGCGACGGCTGAGGGGCGGGCACGAGGTGGTGTTGGGCGATGCGACGGCCGCCACGCCGCCGGGCACGCACGATGTCCTCGAAGATCTGCTCCCAGCGCCGCGCGATGACCTCGGGCCGCCAGAGCTCCGCGGCATCGGCCGCGGCGCCGCCCATCCGCTTGCGGGTCGCGTGGTCGCGGGCCAGCCTCCAGAAGGCCTCGGCCAGACCGGCCTCGGAGCCGGGCATCACCAGCAGGCCGTTGACGCCGTGGTCGATGATCTCGCGTGGCCCCGAAGGGCAGTCGTAGCTGACGACCGGCACCCCGCCCGCCATCGACTCCTGCATGACCAGGGGATAGCCCTCGGCGATCGAGCTCAGCGCCGTCATGGACGCCTTGGCCCACTCTCCGGCCATGTCGGGCGCGAAGGAGGGCAGCTCGACGCGGTCGTAGAGACCGGTCTTGCGGGCCGTGCCCAGGAGCATCGTCCGTTGGCGGCCCTCGCCGAAGATGCGCAGCCGCCACTCGGGCAGCTCGTCCGCGACCATCGCGAACGCACGGATCAGATGGCCGAACTGCTTCTCCGGCACCAGCCGTCCCGCGGCCACGATCAACGGCTGGTCGAGGCGGGAGCGAGGCACGAACCCGGGCGGGAGCGGGTTGGGGACCACCTCGATCCGTGGGGCGATGTCGCCGAGGCGCTCGCGCAGCCAGGTGGCGTTGGCCTCGGTCAGCAGGGCGACGACGTCGACACGCGCGGCGCCGGTGAGGAGCGGCTCGAGGTTGCCGACCCGGTCAGAGGAGGAGCGGTGCTCCTGGTGGACCAGCGCGATGCGATCGTTGACCAGCCGCTCGGCGCCGGTCATCAGGCCGGGCGTGACCGTGACGAGGACGTCGGTGTCGAGCTTGGGCAGCGCGGCGTCCATCGCGACGTCGGTCAGCGCGGTGAACTGGCTGTCCCAGCGCTCCGGCACCAGCACCGACTCGCGGATGTGCAGCGCCGCGATCGAGTCGGCTGCCTCGGCGAGGTGGGGCAGGCGGGGGCGCGCCCGGTCGCGCACGTCGACCAGGTAGTCGACGCGCACGCGCTCGTCGACCTCGTACGCCGGGTGGTCGGCGTGCCGCGTGACGCTGACGATGCGGACCTCATGGCCCGCCGGGAGCGCGGCGAGTGCGCTCGCCTGGCTGATGACCGAGCGGGTCGTGCCGCCGGAGCCGGTGAGGTTGAAGACGAGGTAGGTGACCTTCACCGAGCGGCTCCTGCCGCCGAGTCGGCAGGTTCGCGGATGACCCGGACCCGGCTGTCCGGGCCGTAGGTCAGCTGCACGATCGTGCGGCCGCCGGAGTCGTCGTCCCCCCAGAGTGTGGGGAGCGCGGTCGCGCGGCCGGCCTGGGCGCACTCGTTGTGGCGGCGTACCAGCGCGATCAGGTGCTCGCCGTGCACGATGTCGAGCAGCCAGGTGCCCTCGTGGCCGGGCACGTCGTCGGCGCCCACCCACGCGCAGCCGTCGCTCAGCGCCAGCTCGATCGGCTCGTCGTGCGCCGCGGCGTCGCCTCCTGGGTCGACGAGCGTGCCCCCGTCCGACGCGGTGAGCCGCAGCCGGCTCTGGTCGGGCGCAGGCGTGAGCCAGAGACGCGCGCGCCCCTGCTCGAGGGTCACGTGGGTGATCTCCACCGCTCGCTTGGGACGGGTGCGCCTCACGACGAGGGCACCGCCCTCGCTCGCGAGCTCGTAGAGCCAGCGCCGGTCGCGGGTCGCCGGAGTGCGCATCGGGAAGGCCTTGGTCGGCTCGCCCAGCACGGGCGCGCCGTCGGCTGTCACCACGTCGTACGCCGCCTCGTCGTCGCCGTCGAGGTCGGCCAGCCGCCAGCGGATGGAGGTGTAGACGGCATCGGGCGGGGCGTCGTCGTCGACGCGGATGAAGGCGCCACTGGCTCGGTGCCGGAGCCCGAGCGGTCCGGGGTCGGCGGCGAGGGCCAGCCAGAGGGTCTCGCCGTCGAGGACCCGGGCGTAGGTCGCCATCGGCCCGACCGGTCTCGGTGTCTCGCTCGGCGCGGCCGTCGCGCGACGCGCGACGGCGCGGGCGCGGGCGCTCAGGCGCCGGGCGATCGAGGCTGGGTTTGAGATCGAGGCTGGGGTTGAGTCGGAGTCCCGGCCGCCGTTCACGAAGAGCTCACAGGCCGGTGACGCCTTCCCCCTGGCCCGACTGCTCGTCGAAGCGCTCGTGCTCGAGCAGGTGGAGGACGGGAACGCCGAGCCTGCGGCGGGCCTTGGACGTCCAGTCGACGTGGAAGAACTCCGCCACGATGTGCGGCCGGGTGACGATGATGGCCTCGCGGGCGTCGACCTCGGCGACGGTGCCGGCCAGGGCGTCGATCGGGGAGCCGGTGACGCAGTGGCCCTTGGCCTGGGCGCCGGCCGCCGCCAGCGCCCTGAGCGAGTTGCCGAGCTCGGTCTTGGACTCCTCCTCGCACTCCTTGCGGATCGCCGCGAGGTCGATATCGCTGATTGCGGCCGGGCTGGCGACGAGCATCTCGCCCGCGCCGAGGGTGCCCATCGCGGACTCGATGCGGCCGGCGGCGTCCTCGACCGGCTTGAGCACGTGGTAGACGACCGGGTCGGCGATGCTGTCGTGCAGTGACCGCACCTGGGCGGCGTCGGTCACGCTGAGCTCCTCCTCGACCAGGATCACGACGTCGTAGCTGCCGACTCCGTCGTTGATGTCGCCCGTGCCGCCCTTGTCGGGGCTGTCAGCTGGACTTGCCGGCTCGCTCATGGTGCCCTCCCGGAGGCTGCGTCCGTTGCCCGGTGGTCGATGCCCAAAATCTTACCCAGGTCGTAGCTGACGACCTCCTCGAGCTGGTCGTACCCGCAGGAGGCCGGGTCGCGGTCGGGCCGCCAGCGCTTGAACTGCGCGGTGTGCCGCAGTCGCCGGCCCTCCATGTGGTCGTAGCCGACCTCGGCGACCAGCTCGGGCCGCAGCGGCGTGAAGCTCAGGTCCTTGCCCTGGCTCCACCGGCTCTGGGTGCCGGGAACGCGATCGGGGTTGGCGGTCAGCCACTCCGCCCATCTGCCCCAGGGGTGATCCTCGAGGGGTACGACGAGCGGCTGTAGCTCCTCCCACAGCTCCGCCCTCCGCTTGGCGGTGAAGGAGGCGCTGACGCCGATGTGCTGCAGTTCGCCCCCGTCGTACAACCCGAGGAGGAGGCTCCCGAGCAGCGGCTGCTCGGGAGTGGACGTCTTGTGCTCGCGGTAGCCGGCGATGACGACGTCGGCGGTGCGCTCGTGCTTGATCTTGAGCATCGTGCGGGCGTTCTGCCGGTACGGCGCGTCGAGCTGCTTGGCGACCACGCCGTCGAGTCCGGCACCCTCGAACTGGTGGAACCACTCCTCGGCGACCTTGGGGTCGGTCGTCGTCCGGGTGAGATAGCAGGGGCCCTCCAGCCCGCCGAGCGCGGCCTCCAGCTCGGCCCGCCGCTCGCCGAACGGCCGCTCGGTGAGGTCGTCGTCGCCGAGCGCGAGCAGGTCGAACGCGACGTACCCTGCCGGCGTCTGCTCGGCGAGCAGGTTGATGCGGCTCGCGGCCGGATGGATGCGCTCCTGGAGCACCTCGAACTCGAGCCGGTCCGGGCCTGCGCCCGGCCCGGCGTCCGAGCGCCGGGCCACGAAGATCTCGCCGTCGAGCACACACCGGTCGGGCAGCTGCTCCCTCGCCGCGGCGACGACCTCGGGGAAGTAGCGGGTGAGCGGCTTGGTGTTGCGACTGGCCAGCTCGACCTCGTCGCCGTCCTTGAAGAGCAGGCACCGGAAGCCGTCCCACTTGGGCTCGAAGCTCAGGCCTCCGACCGTGCGGGCGTCGGGACTCCCCAGCACTTGGCCGGCCTTGACCGACTTCGCGAGCATCGGCTGCACCGGGGGCATCACGGGCAGGTCCACGCCCCGACCCTAGCCGCTCCGGCGGGCGTGGTCTCGACACCGCTCGCTGCGCTCGCGGGCTCGACCGGCGACGGGCGTCGGTCCGCCTCCGGCGGTCGAGCCGGTCGCGAGGGACGAGCGACCGTGTCGAGACCTCACCGGACGCTGGTTGCGTGCCCGCCGCGGATCAGACCTAGGGTGGGCTTGCCGCCGCGGCGGTGGTCGATCCCCGGTTGGTCTGTCGGCAGGGCCCGCCTGACTTTGAATCAGGACTAGCGACGTAGGTTCGACTCCTACCCGGGGAGCAAGCTTCTCACCGGATCACACCACACGCGATGCGGGCGCCCGCGTCGCCGGTGGCCAAGGTGGCCGCATCCGGCCCCGGGATCCCCGGGATCTCCGGGGTCCCGCCGGTCGAGTAGCGCTCCGGGATGTTGGCGAAGTTGTCGGGGCCGGCGTGGACCATGACCGCCGAGCCGTCGGCATCACGAAGATCGGCCAGCGTGAACCGGTCGGTGACGAACTGGGAGAACGCGTGCCCGGTCTCGGTCACCAGCAGCGACGGCATGTCGCCCGCGTGACCACCGTGGGTGGTGCCCGCATCGGCGTAATGGCCGCCCGCGGTAGTGAACGGTCCTGTGGGGGCGCCGGCCTCACACAGACCGGTGGTGTGGATGTGGAAGCCGTGGAAGCCCGGCGCCATCGACAGGACCCAGCCCCGGACCACGACTACCTCGCCGGTCTGGTGCAGCGAGACCCAGCCGACCCTGCTCCCGTCGACGCCGCGTAGGTCGACCTTCGCGGAGTTGCCCGGATGCCCAGGGTTGCGCCCAGCGTGATGCCCGCCGTCATGCCCCGCGTGCCCGTGAGCTTGTGCGGCTGCGCTGCCGGTCCGGGCGCCCTCGTCCGCCACGCCTCCGGTGCTGTTCGCCGCAGCGATGACGGCCACGGTAAGGATGGCGGCTCCACCCACCGCTGCGGTCGCTCGTGCCTGTGTCCGTCCCAGCATGTCGTCACCTTTCGTCGCCGACATGGTCCCCAGAGGCGGCCGTTCGATTGCTTCGAACCACCGACATTCCTCCGCCGACACCGGTGCTGTCAAGGCAGCCCTTGAATCAGGACGAGGGACGCAGGCTCGACCCGCCGGCCACGGTTCGTCGGGCGAGTACGGCGCTCTTACCCGGGGAGCCTCTTCCCGTGGCCTTGCTTGACGTCAAGCAAGGCGGTCAAGCAAGGCGGTGTCAGGATCGACGCGCGAGGGCGAGGGGATCTCGCCCGTCCGGATTCCGTCCGGATGCTCGAGGGGGCGGGCCCTCGGATAGTCTCTTGGCCCGTGGCCGAGCCGAACTCCTCCGAGCCCACTCAGGCCACCCCCGCGGCCCGTGCCAGCGGCGACCTCACCGTGATCGTGCTGGCCGCCGGCGGCGGGACGCGGATGCGGTCCAAGCGGATGAAGGTGCTCCACGAGATCGGCGGCCGCTCGATGATCGGGCACGTGCTCACCGCCGTCCGGGCCGTCGAGCCGCGCCGCGTCGTGGCGGTCGTCGGCAACCAGCGGGAGCAGGTCGTGCCCGAGGTGACGTCGTACGTCGCGGACGCGGTGCTGGCGGTCCAGGAGAAGCTCGACGGCACCGGCGGCGCGGTGCGGGTGGCGGTCGACGCACTCGATCCCCGGCCGACCGGCACGGTGTTGGTCGTCACCGGCGACACCCCGCTGCTCCAGGGCGAGACGCTGCGGGCGTTCGCGGCGGCTCACCAGGAGTCGGCCCGGGCGGTCAGCATCCTGACCGGGAGGGTGGCCGACCCGTTCGGCTACGGCCGGATCATCCGGGACGCGGACGGCGGCGTGGCGGCGATCGTCGAGCAGAAGGACGCCGACGACGACCAGCTGGCGATCGACGAGATCAACAGCGGCATCCTCGCCTTCGACGCCGCCTTCCTCACCGGAGCGCTGCCCCGGATCGGCAACGACAACGCGAAGCACGAGTACTACCTCACCGACACCGTCGCCATCGCGCGGGGAGACGGCGAGACCGTCGGCGCCCACCCGATCGACGACGTGCTGCAGACCGAGGGTGCCAACGACCGGGCCCAGCTCGCCGAGCTCGGCAAGGAGCTCAACCGCCGGATCGTCACCCGGTGGATGCGCGACGGCGTCACCGTCATGGATCCGGCCACGACCTGGATCGAGGCCGACGTACGGCTGAGCCCGGACGTGACCATCCTCCCGGGCACCCAGCTACTGGGCGCGACCGTCGTCGACGAGGACGCCGTCATCGGCCCCGACACGACCCTGAAGGACTGCGAGATCGGCGCGGGCGCGCGCGTCGTCCGCACGCACGGCGAGCTCGCCGTCATCGGCGGTGGAGCGACCGTCGGCCCGTTCTCCTACCTGCGCCCGGGCACGCAGCTCGGCGCCGGCGGCAAGATCGGCGCCTTCGTGGAGACCAAGAACGCCGTCATCGGCGACCGCGCCAAGGTGCCGCACCTCAGCTACGTCGGGGACGCCGAGATCGGCGAGGGCACGAATATCGGCGCCGGCACGATCTTCGCCAACTACGACGGGGTCAACAAGCACCGAACCAGGATCGGCCGGCACGCGAAGACCGGCTCCAACAACACCTTCGTCGCACCGGTGAACGTCGGCGACGGGGCGGGCACCGCCGGAGGGACCGTCGTACGCCGCGATGTGCCACCCGGCGCGCTGGCGGTGAGCAGCGGCCCGCAGCGAAATCTCGAGGGCTGGGTCGAGTCCAGGCGCCCGAGCACCGCGCAGGCCGAGGCGGCGGCCGCCGCACGCAAGTCCGATGACGACGGAGAGGCCTGAGCCGGTGGGCGCCAAGAACGACGGCAAGAACAGCACGAACGCGAAGAACAAGAGGACGACCAAGAAGCAGCTCATGGTCTTCTCGGGCCGGGCGCACCCCGAGCTCGCGGAGGAGGTGGCCGACCAGCTCGGCATCGCGCCGGTGCCGACGCAGGCGTTCAGCTTCGCCAACTCCGAGCTCTTCGTTCGCTACGAGCAGTCGGTGCGCGGCTGCGACGCCTTCGTGATCCAGAGCCACACCGCACCGGTGAACGAATGGATCATGGAGCACCTGATCATGGTCGACGCCCTCAAGCGGGCCAGCGCCAAGCGGATCACGGTGGTCCTGCCCTTCTACGGCTACGCGCGTCAGGACAAGAAGCACCGCGGTCGCGAGCCGATCTCGGCACGGCTGATGGCCGACCTGTTCAAGACCGCCGGCGCCGACCGGCTGATCGCCGTCGACCTGCACGCCGACCAGATCCAGGGCTTCTTCGACGGCCCGGTCGATCACCTCTTCGCCATGCCGATCCTGTCGGAATACGTCATGGAGAAGTACGGCGACCGCGACCTCGCCGTCGTCTCGCCCGACGCCGGCCGGATCAAGGTCGCCGAGCGATGGTCGGCCCGCCTGGGCGGCGCGCCCCTTGTCTTCATCCACAAGACCCGCCGCAACGACCGGCCCAACGAGACGACGGCGAACCGGGTCGTCGGCATGGTCGAGGGTCGCACCTGCATCCTGGTCGACGACATGATCGACACCGGCGGCACCATCGTGCAGGCGGCGGAAGCCCTGATGGCCGATGGCGCGCAGGACGTGATCATCGCGGCGACGCACCCGATCCTGAGCGGTCCGGCCGTCGAGCGCCTCATCGCCAGCCCGGCGTCGGAGGTCATCGTCACCAACACCCTTCCGCTGCTCGAGGAGCAGCACTTCGACAAGCTCACCTGCCTGTCGATCGCGCCGTTGCTCTCCCGCGCGATCCGAGAGGTGTTCGAGGACGGTTCGGTCACCTCTATGTTCGGCGGCCAGGCCTGACTGCGACTCGTCGGCGCCCTCCCATGTAGTTGCCGGCTCGGCGACCGAGACGTTTCGGTGTCAGCGGGCGGCCAGGAGCGTGTCGAGTACGTCGGCGCCCTCGCCCGACAGCGAGCCGGGAGCGGCGGCCCGGCCCGAGCAGACCATCAGCAGCTCCTGCATCGGCCCGCGAAGGACGGGTCCGCGGCCGCGCGCCCAGTCGGCGTCCTCCGCCTCCATGCGGACGCTTCTCACGATGCGCCGGCTGCCCATCAGGAAGGCGAGCCGTCGGCAGCGGTCGGCGGCGACGGCCGCCGCCTCGGGCGGCATGTCGCGATGACGGCCCAGGGGACGAACGATGTCCTGCGTGTGCACGAGCGCATCGATCAGCGGCTCGATCACGGTCGTCGTGGGCACATGTCGCGTGCTGCCGTCGTACGTCACGAAGTCGGCGAGGATCTGGTCCCTGGACTGCTGGGCGCCGAGGCGCCTGACCTCGCGGAAGATCATGTCGTTGTAGCCGCGGCCGAGGTTGCGGACGGTCATCGGCCCCATGTCGCGCCAGCGAATCTGGGGGTTGGAGATCACGTGGGCGGCGACATCCTTTACGCTCCAGCCCGGGCACAGCGTCGGGGCCTCCCACTCTGCATCGTCTATCTCGGCGAGGATGCGCGCGAGGGCGCGGCGCTCGCGATGGATGTGTGACCACACTGTGCTGGTGTCCATCCGGACCACCTCGAAGGTAAGATTCTCTGACTGAATGCCGAGAGTGCTATCGTCAGACTCTCTTACTAGTTTGTCAAGGGCGGCGAATCGGAGGGACGCGTGGCCAGGAGGCCCCACCCGGCGGTGTGGATGTTCGTCGCCACCCGTCACGTCGAGATGCGGGTGGTGGCTGCGTTGGCCGAGGCGGGCTTCGACGACGTCACCCTCGCCCAGGGCCGGGTGATGGCCCGCGTCGGACCGAACGGGACCAGACTCACCGATCTCGCCACCGCCGCGCAGATCACCAAGCAGAGCGCGGGCTTCCTCGTCGACCAGCTCGAGCAGGCGGGGTACGCGGAGCGCCGGCCGGACCCCACGGACGCCCGTGCCCGCCTGGTCTGCATCGGCGAGCGGGGCCAGCAGGCGCTCGTCGTGGCCCGGCGGGTCGAGCGACAGATCGAGCGGGAGTGGGAGCGGCACCTCGGGCGCGACCGGATGCGACAGCTGCGGGAGATCCTCGACGACCTCCGCGAGATCACCGACCTGTAACCACCGATTCGTCCCGGTGGCCAAGCGGGCAACTCCATGGGAGGTCGCAGACCCAACGAGACGCCGCTCGTCCCTCACGGCTCCTCAGGACAGGCCAAGTCGGTGTCAGGAGGTGGCGGCGATCACCAGGTCGAGGTCGTCGAGCGAGTCCTCCCAGTCGCGGCGCAGCACCGTCGGCACCTCGCCGGCCAGCCCGGTGACGAGCGCGTCCCGCAGCGTCGCGCGCTGCTCCCCGGTCAGCGGGAGGACCGGGAAGACGCCTCCGATCAGCCTGGCGAAGCCCTGGCCGCTGCGACTCGAGAGGGCGAGGCCGTCGGAGACGTAGCGAGCAAGGTACGGCGCCACGAGGTCGTGCTGCCCCCAGCCCCAGAAGCCGGAGCCGACCGCGACGAACTCCCGGTTGGAGAGCTCGCCGGACATCAACCGCTCCCAGGCCGCTGCCTTCGACGCCGCGCCGGGGACGGCGGCCTCGGCCTTCAGGCGAGCCAGGTCGCCGGCGCTCGAGCGGTCGCGCGCCGCCTCCGGCGCGACGTGTGACGGGTCGCCGAGGCCCGCTAGCCGCACCACGATCTCCCACCGGACGTCCTGGTCGGCGTCGGGCAGGTCGCTCGTGCCGTCGAGCCATGACGAGAGCAGGCCGGTATCGCGGCTGGTCGTGGCCAGCAGCCGCGCCGCGGACGCCTGTCGAGCGCTTCCGCCGGTCGTCAGCGCGCCGAGAGCCACCTGGGCCAGTGCGGCGAGCTGCTCGTCCAGGCCGGCCGGGTCGCCGTACGCCCTGCGGACGGCGAGGACCGCCTTCGCCGCGCTCTCGAACACCGCGGGGTGGACCTCGTCCGGCAGGTGCCGGGTCGCCAGCCCGACCAGATCGGCAACCGTGATCCGGCCGGCCTCGGTCGCGTCGACCGCGGTCGACCAGATCACCGAGCGGGTCACCGGGTCGCCGATGCCCCCGAGAGACTCGGTGATCCGCGCCCAGGACCGCTCGTCCAGCACGAGCGCGGCGTACGCCTCGTCACCGGAGTTGGGGACGACGACCCGGCCGGCGAAGCGCTCGAGCCGCACCGGCCGGTCGGCCAGGTCGACGAGCTCCGAGCCCGCCGGCGCCAGGTCGTCGTCGTACGCCGTGACGGTGAAGCGGTGCGGTCGCGAGCCGTCGCGCCGGAGCACGGGCACGTCGCCGTCGCGCTCGACGTGGATGGTGTCGTAGCCCGTGGTGAGCAGGTAGGCCCGCGCCCACGAGCGCACGTCCCGGTCGGTGGCGGCGTCGAGCGAGTCCAGGAAGTCGGCCAGGTCAGCGTTGTCGAAGCGATGCGCCGAGAGGTAGTTGTTGACCCCGTCGAGGAATTCGTCGTCGCCGAGCCACCTCACCAGCTGACGCAGCACGGCGGCTCCCTTGGCGTAGGTGATCATGTCGAAGTTCGCGAACGCCCTGTCGGCGTCGGGCACCGCCTCGGCGTCGGTCGCGATCGGGTGGGTCGAGCGCCGGCGGTCCGCGCGGTACGCCGTGGGCTTGCGGCCCAGCGTGAAGCTCACCCAGGAGTCGGCGTAGCCGGCCGAGGCGGCGGCGACGGCGTACCCCATGTAGTCGGCGAAGGACTCGTTGAGCCAGCTGTCCTCCCACCAGCGCATGGTGACCAGGTCGCCGAACCACATGTGCGCCATCTCGTGGGCGATGATCGACGCCCGCAGCGCCGCCTGCAGCGCGGTCATGCCGCCCCGGGGCAGGTACTCGTCGCGGAAGATCACGACGCCGGGGAACTCCATCGCGCCCCAGTTGAGTCCCGGCCCGAAGACCTGCTGGTAGTCGTCGAACGGGTAGGGCTCGTCGAAGGCGTTCGTGTAGTAGCGGAAACACGCCTCGGTGATGTCGCGCAGCTCCGCCGAGTCGCGCTCGAGCTCGTCCGTCAGGGAGGCGCGCGCGTGCCAGCCGAACGGCAGTGCCCGACCGTCGTACTCGACCTCCCAGTTGTGCGAGGCCCACGGGCCGGCCGCGAGCGAGAAGAGGTATGTCGAGATCGGCGGGGTCGGGTCGAACCGCCAGACCGCCACGTCCCCGCCGGCGGGACTGCGGTCGGCGAGGCGGCCGTTGGCGATGACCGTCCAGTGCGACGACGCGACGACCGACACGGTGAACCTGGTCTTGAGATCGGGCTGGTCGAAGACCGGGATCACCTTCCGGGTGATGTCCATCGACGTGTAGGCGCAGACGTAGCGCTCCCCGTCGGCCGGGTCGGCCATCGTGTGCATGCCGTCGCCGTCGGTCGTGTAAGGGAGTCGGGCGCTGATCTCGACCTCGGTGCGCTCGCCGAGGTCGGTGAGGGTGATCCGCTCGCCGTCGTACGGAGCTTCGATCGGCTCGCCGTCGCGACGTACTGCCAACGCACGGGCGCCGGTGAGCTCGAGGAAGGTGGTGGCGCCGGGGGAGGAGCACCCGAACGACACGATCGCCCGGCAGCCGTAGTCCTCGCCGCTGGTCAGGTCGAGCTCGACGGTGATCGCGACGTCGTTGAGGAGGGCCGCGCGCTCGCGAGCCTCGGCGAGGTTCAGGGGCATGACGGCGACGGTAACCGCCGGACAGCGGCGGCATCAGGCGACCCTCGTCCAGGGTGCGATCTCCAGGGTGCGATGTCGGTGCGTGTATCACGCGTGATACGCTGAAGCCATGGACGCAGCGGCAGCTCACGAGGTGAGTGTGCGCGAGTTGCGCAACCACGGCGGGCGGGTTCTGGACCGAGTCGTGCGCGGCGAGTCGCTCGTAGTGACCAAGGACGGAAGTCCCGTGGCAGAGCTGCGCCCGATTGCTCGGCGGAGCCTGCCGACGGCGGAGTTGATCGCCAGGGCGAAGCGGGCACCGAAGGTCGACCCGGACAGGCTGCGTCGCGACATCGATGCCGTGCTGGACCAGTCGCTTTGAGGCGCCAGTTGGGTGTGCTCGACACGTCGGCCGTTCTGCGCCTGCACGAGCTCGACGAGAGCGACGTCCCGGTCGAGGTCGTGATCTCCACGGTCACGCTGGCGGAGCTCTCGGTGGGGCCGCTGCTGGCCGAAGACGATGAGGAGCGGGCGGCCCGCTTGGCGCAGGTCCAACGGGCTGAAGCCGACTACGGCGACCCACTGCCGTTCGGTGTGGAAGCGGCTCGGTCGTTCGCGCAGGTCGCTGCAGACATTCGCAAGAGTGGGCGCAAACCCAAGGCCCGTGCGTTCGATGCCTTGATCGCGGCCACTGCGAAGGCTGCGCAGTTGCCCCTGTACACCTTCAACGCCCGCGATCTCACCGGGGTGACCGGTCTGGAGGTCGTCGCGCTGCCGCGAGGTGCCGAGGGCGCTCGGGGATGCTCGTCGGATCGATAGGTCTTGGTCGGCAGGTCCGGCTCGATTGGGTCCTGGCACGCGAGGACGACTAGAGTTGCGGGGTTGCCTCGGCGAGGGAGCCCGACCGTGAGGTTCGGCTCCGTGATCGACAGGGCCGGCCGTCCGAGCCGAGCCGCGCTGTCGACAGCGCGGCTCGTCCTCGTTGACGCCCCGCCCGAGGACCACGAGCAGCCCACGACGTACGACGAAGGAGACCGGCATGGCCGCCGAGAAGATCACCGCCGTGAAGCGCACCGAGTTCGGCAAGGGTGCCGCCCGCCGGATCCGTCGCGAGGACAAGATCCCCGCCGTCATCTACGGCCACGGGAACGAGCCGATCCACGTGTCCCTTCCGGGCCACGAGACGATGATGGCGCTCAAGCGCGGCGGCGCGAACGCGCTGCTCGAGCTCGACATCGAGGGCAGCAGCCAGCTGGCCCTGACCAAGCAGGTCCAGGTCGACCCGATCCGCCGGGTGCTCGAGCACATCGACTTCGTCTCGGTCACGTTCGGCGAGAAGGTCACCGTCGACGTCCCGGTGCACCTGTCCGGCGACGCCGTGCCCGACGCGCTGGTCGTCACCGAGAACTCCACCGTCCAGCTCGAGGCCGAGGCGACCCACATCCCCGAGTACGTCGAGGTCTCCATCGACGGCGCCGCGATCGGCACCCAGATCCTGGCCGGCCACCTGGAGCTGCCGACCGGCTCGACCCTGCTCACCGACCCCGAGACCCTGATCGTCAACATCACCAACTCGCCGACCGCCGCCGACATGGAGTCCGAGGGTGGCGGCGAGGCCGAGGGTGTGGCCGAGGCCGAGGAGACCGACGAGTCGGTCGCCGAGGACGCCAGCTCCGAGGAGTGAGCGAGCCCCGGTCCGCTGGTGGGGAGGTCTGGCTGGTCGTCGGCCTGGGCAACCCCGGGCCGGCGTACGCCGGTCACCGGCACAACGTCGGCTACCTCGTCACCGACGTGCTGGCCGAGCGGATGGGGGCTGGCGCCCGGAATCAGCACTGGCGCGCCCACAAGTCGGGCCGTGCCGATGTCGTCGAGGGCCGGTTGACGCTGCCGGGCGTGCCCGGACCGCGCGTCGTGCTGGCGCGCCCGCGCTCGTACATGAACGAGTCCGGCGGGCCGGTCAAGGCGCTCGCGACCTTCTACAAGGTCGCACCGGACCACATCGTCGCCGTGCACGACGAGCTCGACATCCCCTTCGGCACGCTGCGGGTCAAGCTCGGCGGCGGCGACAACGGTCACAACGGCCTGCGCTCCCTGCGGGGCAGCCTCGGCACCGGCGACTTCTACCGGGTCCGCGCCGGCATCGGCCGACCGAGCGGACGGCAGGACGTCGCCGACTTCGTACTCTCCGACTACTCCGCGGCCGAGCGCAAGGACCTCCCCTTCCAGGTCATCGACGCCGCCGACGCCGTCGAGTGCCTGCTCACCGAAGGCCTCGAGCTCACCCAGCAGAGGTTCAACTCCTGAGCACCGATTCAGTCGAAAAACTCGGTGGGTTAGGCAGCTCCTGGTTCGAGGGTGACCTGGTAGCCGAGTGCTCGGAGTTCGCTGATGAGTCGGTGTTTGCGTCGTTCGGTGTTGCCGGTGCGGGTGTAGTGGTCGGGGCCGAGGTCGGTGTAGTCGACGTCGTGGGCCATCACGTACCAGGCTGATTGGAGGATGCTGTGGCCGACCGCGACGAGTGCGCGTTTCTTGCCTCGGCGTCTGACCAGCCGCTGGTAGCGGGCTGCGAGATAGGTGTTCTTGGTGTTCGCGGCCCCGAACGCCGCAACGCCGAGCGCGCCACGCAGCCAGACGTCGGCCTTGCGGGTCTTGGTCGACTTGTGGCGTCCGGCCGATTCGTTGTTCCCCGGACACATCCCCGCCCACGAGCACAGCTGCTCGGGGGTGGAGAACCGGGTCATGTCCGCGCCGGTCTCGGCGATGATGATCTCCGCGATGCTCTTCCCGACCCCCGGAATGGTCCGCAGCCGGTCACGGGTCACGCGAAAGGGCGCGATCTCGACCTCGATCCTTGCCTCCACGCTGGCCAGCCTGGTGTCGAGGGCGTCGATCTGGTCGAGCATCGTTTGGCACATGAACGCGTGGTGATCGTTGAACCGGCCCACCAGTGCCTCGACCAGCAGCGGGATCTTCTTGCGCATCGCTCCGAACGCGAGATCGGCCATCTTCTCCGGGTCACGCTCACCGGCGATCAGCGCGGCGATCATCCGCCGCCCCGACAGACCCAGGATGTCCGAGGCCACGCAGTCCAGCTTGACCCCGGCATCGGTGAGCGTGTCGTGCAGTCGCTGGACCTCCCGGACCCGCTCCCTGGTCACCGTGGTGCGGTACCGGGTCAGGTCCCGTAGCCGCCGGATCGGCTCCGGCGGCACGAACGACGGCTGGACCAGCCCGCACTCGACCAGCTGAGCGATCCACTGGGAATCGGTCACATCGGTCTTGCGGCCCGGGACCCGCTTGAGATGGCCGGCGTTGAGAAACCAGCACTCCACGACCTCTTCCAGCAGGTAGTACACCGGCTTCCAGTACGAGCCGGTCGACTCCATCCCGACCCGCGTCACCTTCTGCTCGACCAGCCACTCCCTGGCCGCCAAGATCCCCGCCGTCGTCGTGGAGAACGTCCGCACCTCACCATGACGAGTGCCCGCCCGCCGTCCCGGCGTGCGTACACACACCTTCATATCCGCCTTGCCCAGATCGATGCCCGCGCACCGATCCACCAACACCTCCACGATCTACTCCCTTCAACCGATCCTGCACCCGCGCCGCCGCCCCGCAGGGAGGGCCACCAGGTTGCTGAAGACATTCAGTCGCGTGCTCATGGCAACAGTCCGGGATCCCTGACACGTGGCCCCAGCGTCCCGTTCGTCTACAGGCTCAACCGGCACTAAATCGATCCGACGTCACCCCGCCGAACGGCGACCCCCATTTTCCCGCGTCCGCGGAAGACCCGCCAGGGTCACTACCGTTCGTCTGCGACCTCCCATGTAGTTGCCCGCTCAGCGACCGGGACGAATCGGTGTCCTAGGGTTGCCGGCGTGTCCTTCGACCCCGGTACGCCACCCCCTGGCGCTGACGACCACACCCTCGCCGCCTGGCTGGCCGCTGCCGCGGGAGAGCGCCTGCTCGAGGTGCGCGCCGAAGGGCTCGAGGGCAGGGCGCTCAAGGATGCCGGCGACCTGGCCGCGCAGGCGGTGCTGGCCGACCTGCTGGCGGCCGAGCGTCCCGGCGACGCGGTGCTGAGCGAGGAGGCGAAGGACACCGCGGCGCGGCTCTCCGCCGAACGGGTCTGGATCATCGACCCGCTCGACGGCACCCGCGAGTTCTCCGAGCCGCCGCGCGAGGACTGGGCCGTGCACGTCGCGCTGTGGGAGCGCGGCGCACCGGGTGACGGTCTCACCGCCGGTGCGGTCGCGCAGCCCGCGCTCGGCGAGACCTTCCACACCGGGCAGCCGCCCGTCGTACCCGCGCGTACGTCGCGACGCCCGCGCATCGCGGTCAGCCGCACCCGGCCGCCCGCGTTCGTCGAAGCGCTCGCCGCCGAGATCGACGCCGAGCTGGTGCCGATGGGCTCCGCGGGCGTCAAGGTGATCTCGGTCGTGCGTGACCTCACCGACGCCTACGTCCACGCCGGCGGCCAGTACCAGTGGGACAACGCCGCGCCCGTCGCCGTCGCCCGCGCCGCCGGACTGCACTGCTCGCGCGTCGACGGCTCGCCGATCGTCTACAACGAGGAGGACGTCTCCCTCCCCGACCTGCTGGTCTGCCGTCCCGAGCTCGCCGAGACCATCCTCGCGTTCGTCGCGAGGCATGGTGTTGAGTAGCCACTACCCGGTGATCGCAGCTCGCGCCAGGATCGTCAGCGGTCGGCGGGCAGGATCCGGAAGGCGTCGAATCCCCTGGTCAGCGGCACGATCGCCCGGAAGTCACTTCCCTGACCCCTCGGGAGAGACCGTGGTCTTGTGCTTGCCATATCTGGTACCAGCGGACCCGGCGCTCACCGGCCGGCGCCGGTGCTGACACACTCGGTGCCCCAGTTGGAGGCCACGGCACCGCGGATGAGGCGGACCTGGAGGCAGTGCTCGCCGGCGCCGCGAACCACCACGGCACGCCTGCCGGTGCGGTCGGAGCGGCCGGTGTCGGGGTCCTGCCACTCCCAGGAGTCGCCGGGCTGCGGGTCGGCGGCCGACCAGGTGAACCGGACCCCGGGACGCTCCGCGCCTGCGTCGACGGGCCGGCCCTCGACCAGGGGGGTCGACAGCTCTGCCGTCACCGGGTCGGGCGTGGACGGCGTCGCGGTGGGTGTGGTCTCCTCGGGTCCGGGCTCCTCGCCGCCGCGCAGCATGAGACCGACGGCCACGCCGACCAGCACGAGCACCGCGACGACGGCCGACACCACCACCGTCGGCCGTGCGCGGCCGGGGTCGGGCGCCGCCGGTTCGGCGGCGCCGTGGCCGGGGCGAGCGGGTGGACCCGAGGCAGGCAGGACGACCGGCTTGAGCCGGGTGTGGTCGTCGTCGGCGGCCGCCTCGTCGGTTGCGGTGGCGCGTGCAGTCGCCAGCTCGCTGCCCTCGACGGCCATCGGGGTCCGGGGGAAGCGCGCTGCCGCCTCGATCCGCTGCAGCGCCAGGCCCAGCTCCATCGCGCTGTGCGGCCGGTGGGAGGCCTGCTTGGCCATCGACTGCTGCAGCAGCCGGTCAAGCGCCGGCGGTACGTCGGGCCGCCGGGTCGGCGGCGCCGGCTGGTGCATGATCCGCGCACCCAGGGCGCGGGTCGAGTTGTCGCCGCCGGGCATGGAGAAGGGTGAGCGGCCGACCAGCAGGTGCCAGATCGTCGCGCCCAGAGAGTAGACGTCGGAGGCCACCGAGCCGTTGGAGCGGCCGTCGAGCATCTCCGGCGGCGACCAGGGGTAGGAGATGCGCACCTCGTCCTCGGCGGCGATCTCGTGGAAGCGGCCGGCGATGCCGAAGTCGGAGAGCGCCGGCTGCAGGTAGCTCGTGACCAGCACGTTGCTCGGCTTGATGTCGCGGTGGACCATGCCGATCCGGTGCGCCGTCTCCACGGCGCTGGCCAGCTTGATCCCGGTGCTGATCGCGTCGGCGACGCCCAGCGGTCGCGACCGCACCCGCGCGCCGAGGTCGGGTGGTGGGCAGTAGCGCATCACCAGGAAGGGCCGGTCGTCGGCGGTCATCCCGGCGGTCAGGACGGGCACGATGTTGGGGTGGTCGGCCAGCCGCGCCATGGCATTGGCCTCGGAGGTGAACAGCGCGCGCTCGCGCTCGCCCAGCGCCAGGTCGGGGCGGACGACCTTGACCGCGACGACCTGCTGGGGCCACTCCTGCTGATAGGCATAGACGTCGGCGAAGCCACCGCTGCCGAGGTGCTCCAGATAGCGGTAGCCGGGGATCTCCGGAGCCGTCACTGCTGGACCTCGAAGGTCACGGCGTACACGTCGGCGAGGTCGAGGGTGTGCCCGTGCTCGAGGACGTAGGGCTCCCGGGGGGTGAGCATGATCGGGTCGCGCTCCGCCGCGCGGAGCCGGGTGCCGCCCTGCGAGCCGAGGTCGATCGCGAGCACGAGCCAGCCGTCGAGGGCGATCTGCAGATGCATGCGGGAGAGATACGTCGAGTCTGCCGGCAGGTGGACCAGGTGCGGAGACTCCTCGCCCCCCGGCACCGGCCCGGGCTTGCGGCCCAGCACCACGCCGCGGTCGAGCGGCACCGCCTCCCCCGACGGGAGGCGCAGCACGCCCAGGGCCGGTCGCGGCACTCGCTGCGGCTCCTGGGGTGGCACCGGCTCGTGGCACACCCGGCAGGAGTCGGCGTATGCCATCGTGATGTGGCCGCCGCAGCAGTGGACGGCGAGCACGGTCTCGCTGGTCACCTGCCGGAGGTCGGCGTCCTCCTCGTCCTCGACCCGGTCCAGCAGGGCCTGCTTGCGCTCGACCTGCTCCTGGTGCAGCCGTGCCGGCCGGTAGGTCGTGTAGCCGGGGTCGAAGTGCCGCTCGGGG
The DNA here is from genome assembly GCA_963767345.1 of uncultured Actinomycetota bacterium. Lineage (GTDB taxonomy): Bacteria > Actinomycetota > Actinomycetes > Propionibacteriales > Nocardioidaceae > Nocardioides. The sequence goes on along the minus strand of CAVYDO010000003.1, from coordinate 151,039 downwards.
GCGGTCGCGGCCAGGATGTGCGCCGGGACCCCGTCGATCAGGCGGGTGCGTGGCACGGGCGCGGGACCGTCGGTCGGCTGTGCGGCGACACGGGCACCGGCCGGAGTGACCCACGCGACCCGCGCCGACACGATGCCGCCGGTGAGCCGGGGCCAGGACTGGGGCTCCCCGGGTGCCTCCGTAAGGCTGAGCGTCCACCCGTCGCCCGTGCGGGTCAGCCGGCCCTCCCCGCGGATCGCCGAGAGCTCGCCGCCGGGAGTGGCGTCGAGCAGGACGAGGGACGGCAGGGAGTCCGGGTAGTCGTCGCAGAGAGCGGCGAGCACGCGCTCGATGACGGGTCCGGGTTCGCCCAGCAGCCGCCAGAGGCGGTCGACCAAGGCGTCGTCGGGCGGCCCGCCGGCCGGCGGGCCGAGGAGCAGCCAGTGGCTGCCGGAGCCGATCAGCAGGGCGGTGCCGGGTGCGTAGCGCGCCTCGACACCCATCGGGTCCCTCCCTGGCAGTCGGTGGTCGGCGGTGGCCGTCTCGCAGCTGTCGCGCGGGGTCGATCCGGCCACATCGCCGGCTCGACCCGAGGCGAACTACACGGTAGAGCACGGTTACCCCGAGATCCGAGCGCTGACGTAGGGTTGGCCGGTCGCAGCATGGCTGCCAACGCCCGGCCATCGGTCGGCGGACGCACGAACTTTCCGGGGTGGGACGATGAGAGAGCGCGCTGGCTGGCTGCGCCGTCATCGCGTCGCGCTCGCGACCAACCTCGCTCTCCTCGCCGCGACCGGCAGCATCGTCGCGTACGCCGTTTCGGCCGACGGCTTCGAGACCCACGAGGCCGAGCTCAACGACGGGGGCATCTGGGTCACCAACAGCGAGGACGGGCTCTACGGTCGCATCAACAAGCCCATCGACCAGGCCGACGCGGCCATGCTCGCCGAGCAGGACCAGAATCTCGACATCGTGCAGCAGGGCGCCGCGGTCGTCGGCATCAATCACAGCGAGCACCTCCTCATCGCCATCGACCCGGCCACCGTCCGTCCGGTGGAGGGCTCGGAGGCCGTTCTCCCCGCCGACGCGCGGGTGCTCATGGCGGGCGGCACCCTCGCCGTCCTCGATCCTGCGAAGGGACGGGTCTGGGCCGTGCCGGTCGAGCCCGACGCCGGCTCCCCGCAGATCGCTCCGGTGGCGGAGTCCAGCAAGCCGGTCGCGACGATCGGCAAGGCCGCCGCGATGACGGTGACCGACTCCGGGACCGTGGTCGCGGCCTCCGCCGAGACCGACCGGCTGGTCGAGATCCGGCCCGTGGGCGACGGCTTCCGCGCCGGCAAGCCACGCGCCGCCGGCGTCGAGCTGAGCGACGGGATCTCGATGACCGCGGTCGGGGAGCGCATCGTCGTCCTCGACCCGGAGACCGGCGACCTCGACGTCATCGGCGGGGGCAGCGCTGCGCTCGCGCCCGGCGGCGTACTCCAGCAGGCCGGTCCCGCCGGGTCCACGGTCCTGGTGGGCGGCGCCGACGAGCTGCTCGAGGTGGCGCTCGACACCGGCGAGGTGACGCCCGTCGCCAAGGGGCTGAGCGGCCGCCCGACCGAGCCGGTGCGCCTCGGCGCCTGTGCGTACGGCGCGTGGTCCGGCGGCCGGGGCGCCGTCGTGACCGTCTGTGGCGACGGAGCCGCGGAGCCGCAGCCGCTGGTCGCCGAGGCGGCCGACGTGGTCTTCCGGGTCAACCGCGGCCAGATCCTGCTCAACGACCGCCCGAGTGGCGCCGTGTGGAATGTCGACGACGACAAGCCGGTCCGGATCGACGAGTGGGAGCCCTTCCTCTCCGACACCGTCAAGGACGACGAGAAGGACGAGAAGGACAACAAGGATCGCGGCGACCGCCAGCCGCCCAAGGCGAAGCCCGACGACCTCGGCGCCCGCCCGGGCCGCCTCACGGTCCTCTACCCGCTCGACAACGACACCGCGCCGCCCGGACGGATCCTCGCCATCAGGGAGGTCCGCAACGTCTCCGGGGCAGGCATCGTCACCATCGGGCCGGACGGTCAGACCCTGCAGATCGCGCTGCCCGACGGCGCGGTCGGCCCGACCACCTTCGAGTACTACATCGACGACGGCCGGGCCGGCACCGAGGCGCACGCCCGGGTGAGCGTGGCCACGCGCGACCTCCCGGTCAACGACGAGCCCCGGCCGCGTCCCGGCTACAAGCCGCGGTCGTGGGTGGTCGGTGCCGGCGGCACCCTCGACATCCCGGTCCTCCCCGACTGGCGGGACCCTAGCGACGGCGACCCGCTGTCACTCGCCTCGGCCACGGCGGTCGGAGGCGACCGCTCCGGAGCGAGCGCGCGCACCACCGCGACCGGCCGGCTGCGCTTCGCCGCGCCGCCCCAGGAGGGCGTGGCGCAGATCGAGTACGCCGTGACCGACGGCGTCGGCGAGCCGGTGACCGAGAGCATCTCGGTGCGAGTCCTGGCGCGCACCGCCCGCGACACCTTCGCGCCGGTCGCCGAGCCGGACATCGTGACCGGCGAGGTCGGCGAGGTGATCGGCATCGAGCCGCTCGGCAACGACCTCCCCGGAGCCGACCCGCTGTCCCCGGAGGCGGGCCTCGAGCTGGCCGGCAAGGTCGCCCAGATCGGCGGTGCCGACGTGCGCACCGACCTGGTCAACGGCAGCATCACCTTCAAGTCCAAGACCGCCCGCACGTACTTCCTCGACTACGACGCGGCGTACGGCACCGCTCCGATCAGCGCGGGCCGCATCCGGGTGGACGTCCAGCCCAAACAGGACCCGCCGCCGCCACCGGTCGCGATGCCCGACCAGGTAACGCTCTTCGGCCAGTCCTCGACCAACGTCGACGTGCTCGCCAACGACGTCGACCCGGCCGGGGGGATGCTGGTGGTCCAGCGCGCCGAGGCCCTCAGCGACAACGAGCTCGACGTCGCGGTGGTCGACGGACGCTGGATCAGGGTGTCCGCCCGGCAGGGCGAGCTGAGCGCCAATCCGCAGGTCATCCGCTACACCATCAGCAACGGGCACGCCTCCGGGGTCGAGGGCGAGATCACCGTCAGCCAGCGCGACGCCGTCGACGACGACACCCCGGTCACGACGGTCGACCGGGTCACCGTGCGGGCCGGCGCCGCGGTCACGGTGCCGGTGCTCGACAACGACTTCAGCCCCTCCGGAGGCCAGCTCTCGCTGGTCAGCGACGTCGCCGGCGAGGCCTCCGGCGGTCTCACCGTCCGCGGTGACGGCGCGGCGGGATCGGCGTACGTCGCGGGCCGCACGGTGCGCTACGTCGCCCCCTCGGGCCTCGACGACGCCACGGACTTCGGGATCCGCTATATCGCGACGAACGACGACGGGATGACGGCGCCGGGCCGGATCGAGGTCACGGTCGTGCCCGCGAAGCGGCGCAACCAGGCCCCGACACCCCCGCTGCTCGAGGGGCGGACGGTCGCCGGCGACCTGGTGACCCTGCGGCTCCCCGGGGCCGGGGTCGACCCCGACGGCGACGCGGTCACCCTGCTCGGCCTCGCCTCCGGCCCGGCGCTGGGACGGGTCGTCAAGTACGGCGCCAACTCCCTGCAGTACCAGGCGTTCCCCGGGCAGAAGGGCACCGACGAGTTCAACTACCGGGTCGTCGACAGCTACGGCGAGATGGCCGAGGGGACCGTGCGAGTGGCCGTCGTACCCGGCGACATGCCACAGCCTCCGCTGCCCGTTGCGGACAAGGTCACCGTCGAGGCCGGCCGGTCCGTGCGCGTCGACGCGATGGCCAACGACCTCGTCGCGGACGGCGACCACGCCCGGATGGAGCTCGTCGACCCGCCCGAGGGGGTGACCCTCGCCGGCGAGCTCGGGCCGGTCAACGTCGCCACGTCGGGTGCCCAGGCCGGTGAGACCGTGCGGATCGTCTACCGGCTGACCAACGGCGTCGACACCAACCAGACCACGGTCAGCGTGCGGGTGGTCGACGGCTACAACAACCCACCCGTCGCGTTCGACGCCTTCGGCACCGCGCGTGACTCCGACAGCGTGACGGTCGACGTGCTCGAGACGGCCTATGACCCCGACGGCGCGGAGGGCGATCTCGAGGTCACCGAGGTCTTCACTCCCGTCGGTGTGCCCGCCGCCCGCGTGGCGAACGGCAAGATCACGCTGGCGCGCGGCGACCAGCCCGCCGTCGTCCCCTTCCGGGTCACCGACGGCGACGGTGGAGTGGCCAGCGCCTCGGTCTTCGTCCCGGCCCGCGGCCGCAACCTTCCCTACGTCCGCGCGAACGCCGTGCTGCGCCTCGACCCGGGTGAGCGGCTGCAGGCCAGACTCGAGGACTACGTCGTCAACCCCTCCGGCGGACCGGTCTCGATCACCGTCTCCGACCGGGTCCGCGTCTCGCCCGGCGAGGGATTGTCGGTGGCGGCGCGCGGCAAGAACGGCTTCACCGTCGAGGCCGGCGACAAGATGGCCGGACCGGGTGCGGTCATGGTGGAGGTCACCACGGGCACGTCGGTCAACGACCCCGACGGACTGGTCGCGATGCTGACCATCCCCGTCCAGGTCGGACGGACCCGCCCGATCGTCAACTGCCCCAGCGCCCCGATCGAGGTGCCCGCCGGCGAGCAGGTGTCCGTGACCGTTCTGTCCCACTGCCACGTGTGGACCGAGGACCCCGCCGACGCGGCGTCGCTGTCGTTCACGGGCGAGTGGGAGCAGCCGGCCCCGGGCCTCGACCTCGCCGAGGACGACGGGCCGGTCCTCACGGTCGCGGCCGCCTCCTCCGCCGACCAGGACGCCGAGGGCACGCTGCGCATCGGCGCCGAAGGCAGCCTCCCGGCCGACCTGCGCTTCGTGGTCACCGGTGGCCCGCCGCCGTCGTTGACCCCGATCGACGTCGACGACCTGACTGCCGGGGAGTCGGTGACCGTCGACCTGGCGCCGTACCTCCAGCCCGGCATCGACGACGCGACGCCCACCCTGCTCGAGGTGCGTGCGCTCGACAACCCCGGTGTCCGGGCCGAGAGGGTTTCCGACACCGGTCTGCGGCTCACGGCCAGCGACCAGGCCAACGGGCAGGCGGTCTTCGCGATCGAGATGAGCGACGTGCCGCGCTCACAGGCCAGGGCCAACCGCCGTGTCGAGGGCCGGCTGACCGTCCGCATCCTCGGCCGCCCGGACACCCCCGCCTCGCCGGTGCCCGGCAACGTGCAGCGCAGCCAGGAGGTGCCGGTCAGCTGGCGCGCGCCGGCCAACAACGGGAGCCCCATCGACCGCTACGAGGTCCGCACCAACCCCGGCGGCATCACCCGCACCTGTGCCTCGACGAGCTGTGACGTCGGCGGCCTGACCAACGGCACCACCTACCAGTTCTCGGTCCGGGCCAGCAACGCCGCCGGCTGGTCCGACTGGAGCCCGTGGTCGCGGGGTGCGACCCCCGACTCGCTGCCGGGCCAGGTCGGTCCGATCTCGATGATCCGCCCGGGCGACCACGTCCTCAAGATCGCCTGGGGCAAGCCGCGGGGGAGCGCGACCATCGACCACTACGTGGTGGCCTTCGGCGGCCAGCGTCGCGAGTTCACCGGCACCACCGCGACGATCACCGGCCTCGACAACAACGTGGCGTACCGCTTCACCATCTCCGCGGTCAACAAGGTCGGCAACGGGCCTCCGCGCACGTCGGCGCCCATGCAGTCGCAAGGTCCGATCGGGCGGCCGGCCGCGCCCAACGTCGATGACCCGCCGGGTGCCCCGGACACCGCCAACCTGGTGATCAGCTGGCCGCCGGTCCCGCCCAACGGCCCCGGCCCGGTCTTCTACCGGGTGCTGCACAACGGCGTCGCGATCCCGGGCTGCGACGGCATCCAGGCCGCCTCGTGCACGCTCACCGGCATCCCCTACGACGGCGGACGGCACACCTTCCAGGTGGGCGTCAACGTCGAGGGCGAGGTCCCGATCTACGGGCCGGAGCGGGAGTACTTCGCGGTCGGCCGCCCCGATCCGTGGAGCGCCTGGCAGCTCGACCCGACCGGGCAGGACGGTCAGGCGCGCGCGTCCTTCACCGTGCCCGAGTCGCGCGGCAAGGAGTCGCGGGTGGCGATCCTCGTCGACGGGCAGGTCGTCAAGCAGTTGGACGCCCGGTCGGGCGGCCGGTCGGAGACCCTCTCCCTCGGTCAGAACGCCCAGGCCTACTCGGTCCAGCTGAGCCTGTGCAACGAGACCGACCGCTGCTCCCAGTCGGCGGCGCAGAGCGTCACGCCGTACGGCCCCCTGCGGCAGAGCGACCTGGTGGCCGTCAACGCCGAGGTCAACGGGAGGGACATCCGGTGGCGGGTCACGGTCAACTCCGAGGGCGACCCGGCGTACGTGAGTGTCGAAGGCAACTCCGGCCGCCGCGACACGGTCCGGTCCGGCTCGCCGGGAGCCGTCGACCTCTACACCCCGTGGCGCACGATCGGCTACTCGTCCACCGAGACCGTGCGGGTCACGCTCGCCGACGACAGCCCGGCGCGCGGACCGGTGAGCGTCGAGCAGACCTCGCCGTCGACCGTCGACCCGCCGCCGTTCGGCGTCTCGGTCAGCAGGGGCGCGGCGTGCAGCGACGCGGCGGGCTCCCCGAACCTCTGCGGCTCGGTCCCGCCGTGCACCGAGGCGTCGTGCGCCTATGCGAGGGTCACCTGGACGAACCTGGTGGGCCGCAACGGCTTCTGCACCGCCTTCGCGACGGACGCCAACGGAAACTCGGACCCGCTGGACTCGTTCCAGCTCGGCGCCCAGCCCGACTACGGCCAGACCTCGGAGCACATCACCACTCGTGGCGCCCGAGGCGGCCGGGTCTGGGTCGACTGCGGCGACCTCGGGACTGCCGAGACGTCGTGGTAGCCGCAACCCCCGTCCGCCTGGCCCTGCGCCAGCCCCCAACCACGCCGAAAGGGCACCGATGACCATCTCGACCGAGCAGGCCGCCTGGTTCAGGCAGACCTTCGACCAGCTGGCCGGCAACATGGCCAAGGCCGTGCTGGGCAAGGACCATGTGGTGCGGCTCGCCCTCACCTGCCTGCTCTCGGAGGGACATCTGCTGCTCGAGGACTACCCGGGCACCGGCAAGACCATGCTGGCCCGGTCGCTGGCCAACACCGTGCACGGCAGCCACTCCCGCATCCAGTTCACGCCCGACCTGCTGCCCTCCGACGTCACCGGCGTGACGGTCTACGACCAGCACAAGGGCACCTTCGAGTTCCATCCGGGCCCGATCTTCCACACGATCGTGCTGGCCGACGAGATCAACCGCGCGTCCCCCAAGACCCAGTCGGCGCTGCTCGAGGTCATGGAGGAGGGGCGCGTCACCGTCGACGGTGTCAGCAGGCCGGTCGGCCGGCCGTTCATGGTGATCGCCACCCAGAATCCGATCGAGCAGGCCGGCACCTACCGGCTGCCCGAGGCGCAGCTCGACCGGTTCCTGATGAAGACATCGGTCGGCTATCCCGACCGGGAGGCGACCGTCGAGCTGCTCGTCAACGCCAAGGTCCGCGACCGGGCGTCGCTGGTGTCGCCGGTGATCACGGCGGACACCATCGCGCAGATGGCCGGGCTGGCCGACGAGGTGTACGTCGACGGCGCCGTCGTCGGCTATGTGGCCGAGCTGGCCGAGGAGTCCCGGCGGGCTCCCCACGTCAAGCTCGGACTCTCCGCTCGCGGCTGCCTCGCCTTCATCAGGGTCGCGAAGACCTGGGCGGCAGCCGACGGCCGCGACTGCGTGATCCCCGACGACATCAAGATGCTCGCCGAGCCGGTCCTCTGTCACCGCCTGCTCCTCGACGCGGAGGCGCAGTTCAGCGGCGTCTCGATCGAGAACGTCATCGGCCGGCTGCTCGACGGTGTCGCTCCGCCCACCGACCGCGTGCAGGTGTGAGACACGTGCTGCGGGTGGTGAAGCCCGTTGGCTGGGTCGTGCTCGCGCTCGGCGTCGCCACCGCTCTGACGGCGTGGCTCACCCACTGGCGCGAGATCGCGGTCACCGCGGCGGCGTGCGCACTGCTCCTCCTGGTGGCCCTGCCGTTCCTCGCCGGACGGACCCGGGTCCGGGTCGAGGTCCGCCTCGAGCCCGAGCGCGTGGTGGCCGGGGAGGCGATCTCCGCCTCCGTCGAGGTGACCAATATCGCCGCTGCCCGGCTGCTGCCCACGGTCCTGGACCTCCCGGTGGGGCCGGCAACCCACCGCTACGGCGTGCCGACGCTCGGGCCCGGAGACCGTTTCGAGGAGGCGTTCACGCTGCGCACGGACCGGCGAGGGGTGATCCCGGTCGGACCCGCGATGACCAGGCGGGGCGACCCGCTGTCGCTCTGCTCACGAGACGTGGCGTGGACCGGGGTCACCGAGATCTTCGTGCGGCCGGTCATGGCGCCGCTCGAGTCGCTCGGCGCCGGCCTGCTCCGCGACCTGGAGGGGGTCTCGACCGACGCGCTCTCGCAGAGCGACCTCGCCTTCCACGCATTGCGCGAGTACGTCCCGGGCGACGACCTGCGACATGTGCACTGGAGGTCCTCCGCCAAGGCCATCGCGGCCTCCGGCGACACCCAGCTCCTGGTGAGGCAGTACCTCGACACCCGTCGCTCCCACGCCACCGTCGTCGTCGAGGACCACGCCGCCGCCTGGCCCGGCGGGCCCGGCGGGGCCGGCGGGGCCGGCGGGGCCTCGGGCGCCGAGGGTGCCGGAGGCGCCGGAGGTGCCCAGGGTGCCGACGGAGTCCGCGACGCCGCGGCGACGGAGCCGTTCGAGCTGGCCATGTCGGTCGCCGGCTCGCTGGCCCGGCGGGCCAGCCTCGACGACTTCGAGGTGTCGTTCGCCTGCGGGGAGCACGCGGCCACCGGTGCCGACGCCAACCGGGCGCTCGACGCCATCTGCCGCTGCGAGCCGAGCGTCCGTGGCCCGGGACTCGTGGAAGCCTCCCGGCGCAGCGCGGTCATGGCGCCCGACACCAGCCTGCTGTTCCTCGTCGGCAGCGCGCTCACGCCGTACGAGGTCCTGCAGCGGGCGGCTGCCGCCTTCCCGCCCGAGGTCCGCACGATCGCCCTGCAGATCGACGTGGCCGTGACCAGTCGCACGGTCGAGGTGGCCGGGCTGCCGGTGCTTCGTCTCGCGGCGCTCGGCGATCTCGCCGGGCTGCTGCGCTGGAGCCTGCGTTGACGCGGGTGCTCCCGTCTCGCGCCGAGCTGGTCGATGCCGGCTTCCTCGTCGTCGCCGGTCTCGCCGTGCTGCTCGGGCTCGGGTCGACGTACACCGGGGCGGGCTTCGCCCTGGTCGGCCTCCTCGGACTCGTCCTGGGCGTCGCGGTGGCGCACGTCGCTCGCGCCTGGCGGCTGCCCTTCGTCGTCCCGGTCGCGGCCGGCGTGCTCGTCTACTTCGTGCTCGGTCCGCCGCTGTGCCTGCGCAGCACAGGCGATGCGCTGCCCGCCCCGGGTGCGTGGGGACGGCTGGCCGACCAGGCGCTCTTCGGCTGGAAGCAGCTGCTCACCACGCTGCCGCCCGTGGACGGCGACGGGCCACTCCTCGCGCTCCCGTGGCTGCTCGGTCTGGTCGCGGGCATCGTCGGGACCTGGCTGGCAGGGGTGCGCTCCGGTCCGGCTTGGCTGCGGGCCCTGCTCCCGGCGCTTGCCCCGATCGTGCTGCTGGCCGTCGTGATCCTGCTGGGGCTCGGCGCCCCGGACTCCCTGTGGGTGCAGGGGGTCATGGTCGCCGCGCTCGGCCCGGGCTGGGTCGTCCTGCGCTGGCACCGGGCGGCCGGCCCGGTGGTGTCGGGCCGGGCGCGTTGGTCACGGCTGGCGGTCGGCGCCGGGCTGGTCGGCGTGGTCGCGGTCGCCGCGGCCCCGGTCGGCACCTGGGCGGTCGGCGGCACCGAGGCGGACGGACAGCGGCTGATCCTGCGCGAGTACGTCGAGCCGCCCTTCGACATCGGCCGCTACCCCTCGCCGTTGGCGGCGTTCCGGAAGTACGTCGAGATTCCCGACCGCGCGCCCGACCAGCGCGGCAACCTCTACGACACCGAGCTGCTGACGCTCCAGGGCGCGCCGGCCGGCGCACGGGTCCGGTTCGCGACGCTCGACTCCTACGACGGCGTCGTGTGGAACGCCTCCGACAACGCGATCTCGGGTGCGAGCGACCCTGGTTCTCGAGGGTCGGGCTCGCGAGGGGCGGGCTTTCGAGGGTCGGGCTACCAGCGCGTGGGGTCGGTGCTGGACAACCCGGCCACCGGCCCTGCCGTGGACCTGTCGTTCACCGTCGGGCCGGGCTGGTCGGGAGTGTGGCTGCCGACCGTGGGGGCGCTGCAGGAGCTCCACTTCGACACGCGGACCGAGGAGCTGGCCGGCTCGTTCCGCTACAACCTGGACGCGTCGAGCGGCGTCGTGCCACTCGGCGTACGGCCGGGCGACCGCTATCGCGCGCGGGCCGTCCTTGCCGACCGCGAGGCGACGCCGGAGGACCGGGCGTCGAGCGGCCTCGCCACCCTTCCTCCCGCCACCTCCTTCCTCGACGAGAAGGCCGCCGTCTGGACGGAGGGCATCACCGACCCGATGCAGCGGGTGTTCGCGATCGCCGAGCATCTCCGCATGGAGGGCAAGTACTCCGACGGGGTGCTGCCGCGTGAGGAGATCTACCGCCCGGGGCACTTCATCAGCCGTCTCGACGAGGGCTTCGTCAACGCCGACCTCATCGTGGGCAACGACGAGCAGTACGCCGCGGCGATGGCGCTGTTCGCCGTCAAGGTCGGCGTGCCGGCCCGGGTGGTGCTCGGGGCCGTCGTGCCCGCCGGTGCCGCCGATCGGTGGAGCGTCAAGGGCTCGGACGTCTCGGCCTGGGTGGAGCTCCAGGTGGCCGACGGCAGCTGGCGGACGCTGTCGACCGAGGCGTTCATGAGCGACAACAAGCCGGCCGAGCAGCAGACCAAGACCCGGCGCGAGCTGAGCGGCATGGTCATCCCGCCCCCGGCACAGGTCCCGCCGCCGTCCACCATCGGCGAGCAGGCCGACTCCGAGATCAACGCCCGCCGGACCAAGAAGGACCAGGAGACCAAGAAGGAGGTCACCGGCCTGCCCGCCTGGGTCCGCCTGGTCCTGCTGTACACCGGCGGCCCGCTGCTCGCCCTGCTCCTCGCCGTCGTCGCGATCCTGCTGATGAAGGGCCTGCGCCGCTCCCGTCGCCGGACCCGTGGGCCGGTCTCGACCCGCATCGTCGGCGGGTGGCGCGAGCTCGTCGACCACGCGCGCGACCTCGGTCAGCCGGTGCCGGTCCTCGGCGTCACCCGGCAGGAGCAGTCGGCCTTCATCGCCTCGGCCGAGGCTGCCCGACTGGCGAAGGGCGCCGACGTCACCGTCTTCGGGTCCAGCCCGCCCCCCGACGAGGCCGCCGCGTCGTACTGGGACTCGATCCTCGCCCAGCGCCGCGAGCTCTCGACCGCCGCCACCCGCCGGCGCCGGCTCCGCGCCGCGCTGAGCCTGCGCACCTTCTGGCGCCGCTCCCGCTAGCACCTGCGTGACGCGCTGGGTCTGGCTCCTGGGACCAAGGTGGACATCTCGGCCTACGGCTCACGCCTGGTGGTCGCACGGCCCGACTCGAGCGCGACGCGGATGGTCGCCTGATCTCCCGGGGAGAGACCGGAGTCACCGACGACATGATGTAGGCATTGATCGACTTGGGTCGGCGTTGACGGCTGAGCCTGAGCGGCCATGCCCTCGCGGAGACCTATGCGGTGCTGACTCGGCTGCCTGGAGACGCACGTGTCGCCGCGGCCGATGCCGTGTTGATCATCGACGAGAGCTTCGCGAAGCCGCTGGCGCTCTCGGCGAGGGTGGCGCGTGATGCACACCGTGAACTGGCGGACAAGGGGGTCGCGGGCGGCGCCACCCATGACGGTCTGGTCGCCCTGGCGGCACGCGAACACGGTTTGGTCCTGGCGACCCCGAGATGCCCGAGCCCGCTCGACGTACGAGGCGCTCGGGGTGGAGACGGAAGTGCTCGCCAAGCTGTTCTGACCATGGACGTCAGGCACGGGAGTGGCTGCTGGACGACCCGTGCGGGTCGACGTCCTCTTTCGTGCATCGTGCGCCCCGATGGCCCTTTCCCGTCGGCCGGAGGGGCCACCAGGGTTCATTGTGCAACAGCGGGGCGTGGACCGATCCGGAGCACTCGCGCCGCCGGTGGCGGATCGGTGGCCAGTCGGATCACCTCGCCGCGCACACGTCGCGGAGCCGGACCATCAACGTCGCGGACGGGACGACCTTGCCCGAGCGGTAGGTGGACAACCGGGAGCGGGAGGTGCCGATACGGCGGGCGACCTCCTCGGTGGTGAGTCCTGACTTCTCGATCAGCGCGGCGATCTCGTCCGATACGGCGCGCCGCTCGCGCCCAGCCGCCTGCCGGCGGGCACGGTCGATGGCACGCCCGAACAGCGCAGTGACGCCGTCGGGCTCGGCGTACGACAGATAGTCCTCGACCTGGCGAGCGACCTCGCCCCACGGGGCTTCGTCGATGGCATGGGTGACCCGAGCCCAGTCGCGGATGCCGCCGCGCTCGATCGCCGTGACGAGGGCTTCGTAGGGCCAGGTCTCGACGGGATCCGCGGGATCCGCACTGACATTGCGGAAGACGAGTGCCATCAAAGACCCACCTCCAACCGCTCGAGGATCGTGTCGGCCAGTGCCTCGCAGTCACCGGCGACGGTCGCCCAGTCGCGCCAGCGCGGACTCAGGCCCTTGTACGACGCGAGCTGACGCGTCACCCGCGAGTCGCGCGGAGTCGGGGCGCTCAGCCGCCGGACCAGCTCCGTCAGCACCGAGCCGTCCTCGTTCGAGCGATCGGCGTAGTAGCGATCGATGCCCACCAGGACCTCGACTGCCTCCGGGCCGAGTCGGTCGGCCAACGCCACGGTGTCGAGATAGTCGCGTACCTGGTTGCGCTGCACCACCAGGAACGCCTTGACCCGTAGCATCTCCGGGAGCGTCGGCACCCTGACCGTCGCGCCGCCTCCGACCTGCGCCTCCTCGACCTCGAGCGGGCGGGTACGGCGCAGTTGACGCAACCCGGCCTCGACCCCGTCGAGCGAGCCGAGGAGCGTCAGCGGGGGAGCGCTGGCGCGCACGCTCGTCACCCACCCGTCGGTCGCCTCGACCGCTTCGAGCACCGCCGCGTAACGCCCGGAGAGGTCGGTCAGCACGTGGTCGTGGTCGAAGGACACCCTGTGGCCGGCGTACAGGGCCGCCGCCGCCCCACCGACGAGGACCGCCTCCGGCACGACCTCTTGGAGTCGGGCCGCCGACCTCAGGATGTCGTCGAGCCGCAGAGCCACCTCGCCATCGTATCACTTCTGATACATCTTCCCTCCCGCGCCTGCGGTCGAGTGCCATGCCGAGCGCCGAAATCGGCCACCTGAGCACTCGACCTGGGGCGAGGCGGCGCGAATTAGGGGGATCCACCAGGCCCTGACTAAACTCCATCAGTCGGCCCAACGTGGCCTGTTCCGTGGCGCCTCGCGGCTGCCCGACCACTCTCGCCCCCGGCGATCAAAGCCCGGGGTGTGCTGTGTCGGGATGAGACGACACGGACGGTGAGCGAGGTCCACCCTACCGAGAAGGCGGGGGCGGTTCCCGGGTCGGCCGGTCAGATTGAAGCTATCCAAGAAGTGAGGACATGCCCAAGAAAGAAGGCGTGATCGAGCTCGAGGGCACGGTCGTCGAGGCGCTCCCCAACGCGATGTTCCGCGTGGAGCTCACCAACGGCCACAAGGTCCTGGCTCACATCAGCGGCAAGATGCGCCAGCACTACATCCGCATCCTCCCCGAGGACCGGGTCGTGGTGGAGCTGTCGCCGTACGACCTCACCCGCGGGCGCATCGTCTACCGCTACAAGTAGCAGCTCCAGCCACCGAGAAAGGGCCCTCCGAAGTGAAGGTCAACCCCAGCGTCAAGAAGATCTGTGACAAGTGCAAGGTGATCCGTCGCCACGGCCGCGTCATGGTGATCTGCGAGAACCCGCGCCACAAGCAGCGGCAAGGCTAAGCGACGCAAGGTCGGATCCGACGAAGTCGGAGGCGACCGCCGCGTTGCGCGGGTGAGCTCGCGAAGCGAGGTCACCCACCGTCTCGACCAGCAGCACAACTGAATCACCACAACGTGATCGCTAGGTACGGCGCACCGCCGTACTGAAGTCACCTCCGGAGCAGTGGCCGGAGCCTGGGTCTCGACTTCGCTCGACCACCGAGCAGGACGCTCGACCGACGAAGAGGGTCGAAGGCCAGGACGCGACACGACCGAAACCGCTGTAACACCAGAAAGGCCACACATGGCACGCCTCGTCGGTGTCGACCTACCGCGCGACAAGCGCATCGAGGTCGCACTCACCTACATCTTCGGCATCGGCCGGACCAGCGCCCAGCAGCTGCTGGAGGCCACGGGCGTCAGCCCCGACCTCCGCGTCTACGAGCTGGGCGACGAGGAGCTGGTCAAGCTCCGCGACGCGATCGAAGCGAACTACAAGATCGAGGGTGACCTCCGTCGCGAGGTCCAGGCCGACATCCGTCGCAAGATCGAGATCGGCAGCTACCAGGGTCGCCGCCACCGTATGGGCCTCCCGGTCCGCGGTCAGCGCACCAAGACCAATGCGCGCACCCGCAAGGGTCCCAAGCGCACCGTTGCCGGCAAGAAGAAGGCGAAGTGATCTAGATGCCTCCCAAGAACCGCCAGGCTGCGGCGAAGACCAAGGTCCGCCGCAAGGAGAAGAAGAACGTCGCCGCTGGCGAGGCTCACATCAAGAGCACGTTCAACAACACCATCGTCACGATCACCGACCCCACCGGGGCGGTCATCTCGTGGGCCTCCGCCGGCACCGTCGGCTTCAAGGGCTCGCGCAAGTCCACGCCGTACGCCGCGCAGATGGCGGCCGAGGCCGCCGGTCGCCGCGCCATGGACCACGGCATGAAGAAGATCGACGTCTTCGTCAAGGGGCCGGGCTCCGGTCGCGAGACCGCGATCCGCTCCCTCGGTGCCATCGGCCTCGAGGTCGGCACCATCCAGGACGTCACGCCGCAGCCGCACAACGGCTGCCGCCCGCCCAAGCGCCGCCGCGTCTGACCACCACCGAGACATTAAGGAGACTGAACAGAAATGGCCCGTTACACCGGTCCCATGACCAAGAAGTCGCGCCGTCTCGGTGTCGACCTGGTCGGCGGCGACGCCGCCTTCGAGAAGCGCCCCTACCCTCCCGGCCAGCACGGCCGCGGCCGGATCAAGGAGAGCGAGTACCTGCTGCAGCTTCGCGAGAAGCAGAAGGCCCGCTTCACCTACGGCGTCCTCGAGAAGCAGTTCCACAACTACTACACCGAGGCCAACCGCCGGCAGGGCAAGACGGGTGACAACCTGCTCCAGCTGCTGGAGTGCCGTCTCGACAACGTGGTCTACCGGGCCGGCTTCGCCCGCACCCGCCGCCACGCCCGCCAGCTCGTGGCCCACGGTCACTTCCTGGTCAATGGCCACAAGGTCGACATCCCCTCCTACCAGGTGAGCCAGTTCGACATCGTCGACGTACGCGAGAAGTCGCTGGAGATGACGCCGTTCATCGTGGCTCGCGAGACCCACGGCGAGCGCATCGTCCCCGCCTGGCTGCAGGTCCTGCCGACGCGGATGCGGGTCCTGGTGCACCAGCTGCCCCTCCGGGCCCAGATCGACATCCCGGTCCAGGAACAGCTCATCGTCGAGTACTACTCCAAGAAGTGATCCCACGGGGGTTTCCGCCCCCGTGGACCCGGCTGGGGGCTCCGCCCCCAGACCCGGGACTTCAAGTCTCCTGAAACTCTCACAGCAGTCTGGGCCGTCAAATAGCGGTCGGTCCGGGAAGGAACATCAGTGCTCATCGCGCAGCGCCCCACATTGTCGGAAGAGACCGTCGACGACTTCCGGTCCCGGTTCGTCATCGAGCCGCTCGAGCCGGGCTTCGGCTACACGCTCGGCAACTCGCTCCGCCGTACCCTGCTCTCCTCGATCCCGGGTGCTTCGGTCACCAGCATCAAGATCGACAGCGTCCTCCACGAGTTCTCGACGATCGAGGGCGTCAAGGAGGACGTCACCGAGGTCATCCTCAACCTCAAGGCACTCGTCGTCTCCTCCGAGCACGACGAGCCGGTCACCATGTACCTGCGCAAGTCGGGTCCCGGTGACGTCACCGCCGCCGACATCGCGCCGCCGGCCGGTGTCGAGGTGCACAACCCCGACCTCAAGATCGCGACCCTGTCCGACAAGGGCAAGCTGGAGATGGAGCTGGTCGTCGAGCGCGGCCGCGGCTACGTCTCCGCGGTGCTCAACAAGGGCGAGGACAACGAGATCGGCCGGATGCCGGTCGACTCGATCTACAGCCCCGTGCTCAAGGTGACCTACAAGGTCGAGGCCACCCGTGTCGAGCAGCGGACCGACTTCGACAAGCTCGTCATCGACGTCGAGACGAAGCCGTCGATCAAGCCGCGCGACGCCATCGCGTCGGCCGGCAAGACCCTCGTCGAGCTGTTCGGCCTCGCCCGTGAGCTCAACGTCGAGGCCGAGGGCGTCGACATCGGCCCCTCGCCGGTCGACGAGCAGCTCGCCGCCGACCTGGCCCTGCCGGTCGAGGACCTGCAGCTCACGGTCCGGTCCTACAACTGCCTCAAGCGCGAGGGCATCCACACCGTGGGTGAGCTCATCTCCCGCTCCGAGCAGGACCTGCTCGACATCCGCAACTTCGGCGCCAAGTCGATCGACGAGGTCAAGGCCAAGCTGCACGAGATGGGTCTCTCGCTCAAGGACAGCGCTCCGGGCTTCGACCCGCAGGCGGCCCTTGCGGCGTACGACGACGACTACGGCGACGACGACGCCTACATCGAGGACGAGCAGCTCTAGTTCAATCGGCCGAGCGTGTCGGCTTCGCAGCCGCGTTCGTGCCACAACTACCGGAGTACCTGACACGGCTTCGGAGAAACGAGAGAAGACATGCCCCAGCCCAAGAAGGGCGCCCGCCTCGGCGGTAGCGCGGCCCACCAGAAGCTCATGGTCGCCAACCTGGCCACCCAGCTCTTCGAGCACGGCCGGATCGTGACGACCGAGGCCCGCGCACGCTTCCTGCGGCCGGTCGCCGAGAAGCTCATCACCAAGGCCAAGAAGGCCGAGCTCGGCACGGTCGAGAGCCTCCACAACCGCCGCCAGGTGCTGCGGATCGTCCGGGACAAGTCGGTCGTCCACGAGCTCTTCACCGAGATCGGCCCGCGCTTCAAGGAGCGTCCGGGCGGCTACACGCGGATCACCAAGCTCGGCCCGCGCAAGGGTGACAACGCCCCCATGGCGGTCATCGAGCTGGTGACCGACGACTACAAGCCGAAGCCGTCGACCGCCAGGAAGCCGGCCGAGAAGGCCGATGTCAAACCGGCCGACGAGGCGCCGGTGGAGGAGACCGTCGAGGACGTCGTCGACGAGACGCCGGCCGAGGATGTCGCCGAGGAGACCGTGGTGGACGACGCCACCACCGAGGAGTCCGCCGAAGTAGCGGAGGAGACCCCGGCCGCTGAAGAGGACACCGCCGAGGCTGTCGAGGCCGAGGAGAAGCCGGCCAACTAAGGGCTCTGCCTCCAGCTTCGCGACTCGCAGTCGAGAGCCCCCGATCCGCCAACAGCGGCGCGGGGGCTCTTGGCGTCTCGCCTCAGCGCACACACTTCCCCGGCCAGCGCGTGGATGCGATAGGAAACTCCCTATGGAATCCGACGCGGGACCGGCCGCCCTGGTCATCGGTGAGGCACTGGTCGACGTCGTGGTCCGGGACGGACACCGCAAGGCGTATCCGGGCGGGTCGTCGGCCAACACCGCCGTCGCGCTGGCGCGGCTCGACCGGAGGGTCGGACTCGCGACGTGCCTCGCCGCCGACGACTACGGCCGGATGCTGCTCGACCATCTGGCAGCGGCCGGCGTGAGCCTGGTCGGCGATCCGGAGACGCTCGGGCGCACATCGTCGGCCGTCGCGACGATCGGCGCAGACGGGGCGGCGACGTACGAGTTCGATCTCGACTGGCGGCCGGCGGACGCGGTCCCGCTGCCGAGCACGGTGGTGCTCCACGTCGGCTCCCTGGGCGCGGTCCTCGCCCCGGGGGCCGCCGATGTCGAGGCGGCGGTACGGCGGCTGCGGGACGGCGCGACGACCAGCTACGACGTCAACGCGAGGCCTGCGGTGACCGGCACCGGCCCCGACGTGGTCGAGCAGGTACGCCGCCTCGCGTCCCTGGCCGACGTGGTCAAGGCCTCCGACGAGGATCTCGAGGCGCTCTTCCCAGACCTCTCGCTGGTCGAGGCGGCCGCGATGCTGCGCGCCTCCGGTCCGGCGGTGGTCGCGGTGACCCGCGGGGGGGAGGGCGCCTACTGGGTCTCCGCCCACGGCGACGGCGAGATCGCCCCGGTGGTCGTCGACGTCGCCGACACCATCGGCGCCGGCGACACCTTCGCCGCCGGCCTCATCGACGCTCTCTGGGAGCGCGACCTGCTCGGGCCCGACCGGCGCGAGGCCCTCCACGCTCTGGACGCCGACGGCTGGACCGAGGTCCTGACCTGGGCCGCCCGAGCCGCCGCGGTGACTGTCTCCCGTCCCGGCGCCGACCCGCCATACCGCCGGGAGATCCAGTAGTCCGAGCGGGGGGCGAGGTGAGGCGGAGGCTCCGGGCGCGCAACTCTCCTGTAGACCAGTTCGTCTACAAGGTCTAGGCTTCGGCTATGGCCGACACTACGACGATTCGAATCGGCCGCAGCACCCATCTCGAGCTCAGGCGCCTGGCTCAGCTTCGCCATCAAACCGTCGCCGAAACCGTGTCACGTGCGGTGCGGCTGCTCCGCCAGGACGAGATCGGCCGCGACCTGTCCTTGCCCTTGACGGGCGAGGAAGTCGACTGGCTCGATGCTGACGCCGGGTGATGTGGTCGAGCTCGACCTCGGCGCGCCGGCCGGGTCCGAGGCTGGGCTGGTTCGACCTGCGGTCGTCGTGACGGCGAGCCGAGTCCTTCGCGGTGGTCCGAACGTGGTGCAGGTAGTGCCTGTCACCCGAACCATTCGAGACAGTGGAGCCGAGGTCGTGATGGAGCCGGACGAGCACAACGGTCTCGGCGCCGTCTCGGCGGCGCAGTGCCAGCACATCCGGTCCGTCTCTGTTCGCCGAGTGCGTGCCCGGTCCGGGAACATCGGCCCGGTCGCACTACGCCAGGTCCGTGACACGCTGGCGGTCATGCTCGATCTCTGATGCCGCCGATGTTCGCCCGGGCGGGCATCACGCAGACGGCCGACGCCTGGGCGACGGTCAGGCCGTGCTCAGCTCCCTGCGGTCGCAGGCGGCCGCCAGCCGGGGTCGCGGCCGATGAAGCCGATCAGCCGGGTCTGCACATCGGCGTCGTCGGGTACGTCGACCCGCTCGCCGTACTGCCCCGAGGCACGCAGCATCTCCTCGATCGGCTCCATGCCGGCCAGCATGACCGCGCAGGTCTCGGCGTCGAGGGTCTCGTCCTGGCCGGTGGCGCGGGCGAGATCCCAGGTGTGCATGAAGACGTCGCTGGTGTAGAAGGTGTCGATGGCCTGGCCGAGTGGCATGGCCGGCAAGCGTGGGTGGTGGAACTCGGAGGCGGCCGCCTGGGGGTCGTCGAGAAGCGCCTGAACGTGCTCCGTCTGGTGGTCCCAGGCCGCGGCCGGGTCGTCCGACACTGCTGGGCCCGGTACCCAGCCGTGCTCGGAGCCGCTCGCCACGAAGCTCGGGAACCAGTCGACCAGGTGCTCGACCACGTCGCGGGCGGTCCAGCCCGCGACGGGCGCCGGCGCCTCCCAGTCGCGGGTCCCGCGGACCCGCGTGGTGAAGGCGCCGGCGAACGCGCGATGCCGTTCGGCGGGAGGGGCCGGCACCGCGCCCCCGTCGTACTGCTCGGTCATTTCTCAGACCGCCGCGTCCGCGAGGAGCTCGTCGAGCTTGGCGTAGCCCTCGTTGACGCCGGTCTCCATGCCGCTGGCGAGCCACTGGTCGCGGCCCTCGAAGGAGTCGGTCAGCGAGAAGGCGTGCAGCCGGGTGCGGCCGTCGCCGAGGTCCTCGAAGGTGAGCGTCTCGAGCGAGACCGCGTCGGGCATGCCCTCCCAGGTGAAGGTCTGCACGATCTTGTCGGCACTGACTTCGTGGAAGCAGCCGCGGAAGGCGTAGGTGTCGTCGCCGCGGACGTTGAGGAAGCGCCAGCTGCCTCCGTCTCGCGCGTCCCAGTAGTCGATCTCGGTCGAGATGTTGGACGGGCCGATCCAGCGCTTGTAGATCTCCGGGTCGGTGTGCGCGCGGAGGAGCTGCTCGGGCGTCGCCGTGAAGTCGCGGTACATGTGGATGGCCGGGACCTTGTCGTCGGCGACGATCTCGGTCTGCGTGTATCGGGTGTCGGTCTTGGTGCTCATCGTGCTCTGCCTTTCGTCGATCGGCCCTTCTCGGGCCGGCTTGTCGTTTCGATGGTCTCTGCTTCGTTCATCTCCGCGAGGACGGCGTCGAGGCGCTGGTAGCGCTCCTCCGCCTGCCGTTGGTAGCGCTCGATCCACTTCGTCATGAGGTCGAACACCTCCGCTTCCAGGTGCACGGGGCGGCGCTGACCGTCACGACCCTTGGTCACCAGGCCGGAGTCCTCGAGCACCCGCAGGTGCTTGGAGACGGCCTGGAGGCTGACGTCGTACGGCGCGGCGAGGTCGCCGACCGTCGCGTCACCGGCCGCGAGCCGGGCGACGAGATCGCGCCGGGTCGGGTCGGCCAGGGCCGAGAAGACCCGGCTGAGCTGGTCGGTCATCGCAGCCCCTTTCTCAACTGATTGGTTGAGAAGAAACATACGTCGGCTGGCCCGCGTTGTCAACCTTGCGGTTGAACACCGATTCGTCCCGGTCGGCGAGCGCGGAACTACATGGGAGGTCGCAGACGAACGGTGGTCAGTGGAAGTCCCGGGAGCGGTGGCGGGCCCGCAGCGCCGCGTCGGCGGCGGGGCTGATGCTCTCGAGGGTCGCGAGCTTGTCGGCCATCAGGTTGACGACGCCGTCGTTGCGCTGGAGCAGCCCGCGCACCACCATGCCCGCGGCGGTGCGCGCCACCCGCCGATGGCGCTGCCAGACACCCGTCGAGCAGATGACGTTGAGCATGCCGGTCTCGTCCTCGAGGTTGAGGAAGGTGACGCCTCCGGCGGTGCCGGGCCGCTGCCGGTGGGTGACCACGCCCGCGACATGGACCCGGCGTCCGTCGTCGACGTCGGTCAGGTCGGCGACCGACCTGATGCCGGCGCCGGTCAGCAGCGGGCGCAGGAGCTCGACCGGATGGGCCTCGGGGGAGATGGTCGTCGCCCACAGATCGGCGAGGGTGCTGCCGATCTCGTCGAGACCGGGCAGCGCGGGCGCCGGGGCGACCGCCCCGGCCCCCTCGAGCTGGTCGGCCCGCTCGGTGAAGCCCGCGCTCCACAGCGCCTGGCGTCGTGACATCCCCCGGGCCTCGAAGGCCCCCGCGGTGGCGAGAGCCTCGAGGTGGCCGGAGTCGAGCCCTGCCCGGCGGGACAGGTCGACCATGTCGGCGAACCGCCGCTCGGCGCGGGCGGCGACGATCCGCTCCGCGACGTCGGTGCCGATCCCGCGGACGCTGTCGAGGCCGAGCCGTACGGCGAGGCCGGTGTCGCGCCGGTGGGTAGGGGTCGGGTCGGGTGGCTGCTCGCCGGGTGGTGCGTCGTACGGGGTCGGCTCGTGTCGCGGCGCCAGACACTCCTGGAGTCCGGTCGGGCCGCGAGGGATGTCGGCGGCGACCGGCTCCAGGCCCGCCTCGGCGGCGGAGGCATCGAGGCAGGGCCTGCGCACCTGTACGCCGTGGCGGCGGGCGTCGTGGACCAGCGACTGGGGTGAGTAGAAGCCCATCGGCTGCGAGCGGAGCAGACCGACGAGGAAGGCCGCCGGGTAGTGCAGCTTGAGCCACGAGCTCGCGTAGACCAGCAGCGCGAAGCTGAGTGCGTGGCTCTCGGCGAAGCCGAAGTTGGCGAAGGAGAGGATCTGCGTGTAGATCTGCGCCGCCGTCGCGTCGTCGATCTCGCGTCGCGCCATGCCGGCGAAGAGCGTCTCCTTGATCGACTCGATGCGCTCGACGCCGCGCTTGGAGCCCATCGCCCTGCGCAGCAGGTCGGCGTCGTCGCGGCTGCAGTCGCCGATCGCGACCGCCATCTCCATCAGCTGCTCCTGGAAGAGCGGCACGCCGAGGGTGCGCTCGAGCACCGGCTCGAGGTCGGGGTGCGCGTAGCTCACCGCCTCGCGTCCGGTCGCGCGCCGTACGTAGGGATGGACGGCGCCGCCCTGGATCGGGCCGGGGCGGATCAGCGCGATCTCGATCGCCAGGTCGTAGAAGCGGCGCGGCCGGAGTCGGGGCAGGGTGCCGATCTGGGCGCGGCTCTCGACCTGGAAGACGCCGACGGAGTCGGCGCGGCAGAGCATGTCGTAGACGCCCGGCTCCTCCTTCGGCAGCGACTGGAGGGTCCAGTGCTCGGCGAGCTCATCGGCCGCCAGCCGCAGGGTGTGGTCGAGCGCGCCGAGCATGCCGAGTCCGAGCAGGTCGAACTTGACCAGGCCCATCCACTCGCAGGCGTCCTTGTCCCACTGCAGGACCGTGCGCTTGGCCATCCGGGCGCGCTCGATCGGGCAGACCTCGCCGATCGGCCGCTCGGTCAGGACCATCCCGCCGGAGTGGATGCCGAGATGACGCGGCGCCCCCATCAGCTCGTTGGCGAGCCAGACGACCTGCGCGGGCGGCTGGCCCCCGTGCTCGATCTCGCGGACGTCATCCGATGTGGCACCTCGGGCGACCACATCGGATGACGTTGCGGGAGGCGTCACGATCGCGCTCCAGCTGTCCATCTGCTTGGACCACGCGTCCTGCTGGCCCGGCGAGTAGCCGAGCGCCTTGGCGGCGTCGCGCACCGCGAGCTTGGGACGGTAGCTGATCACGTTGGCGACCTGGGCAGCGTTGTGTCGGCCGTAGCGGTCGTAGACCCACTGGATCACCTCCTCGCGCCGGTCGGAGTCGAAGTCGACGTCGATGTCGGGCTCCTCGTCGCGGTGGGCCGAGATGAACCTCTCGAAGGGCAGCCGGTAGGCGACCGCGTCGATCGCGGTGACGCCCAGGGCGTAGCAGACCGCCGAGCTCGCCGCTGAGCCGCGGCCCTGGCAGAGGATGCCGCGACCGCGCGCGAAGTCGACGATGTCGTGCACGATCACGAAGTAGCCGGCGAAGTCCTTCTCCTCGATGATCCGCAGCTCGTGCTCGATCCGGTCGCGGGCGGCGGCCTCGTGCGGCGTACCGCGGTAGTACGTCGCGAAGCCGCGCTCGACCAGCACCCGCAGCCAGGTGGCGGGGGTGTGGTCGTCGGGGATGCCGAGCTTGGGCAGCCGGGGCGTCGCCTTCTGCAGGTCGAAGCCGAGCTGGTCGGCCAGCGGCACGGTGCGTGCCACGGCGCCGGGATAGCGCTCGAAGCGCTGCTCCATCTCGGCACCCGATAGCAGCCCGGCCGCCCCCCAGGGAGGCAGCCAGCCGTCGAGCTCGGCGAGGCTGCGGCGGGCCCGGATCGCCGCCATCGCCCCGGCGAGCCGGTGGTCCGCGGGTGCGGCGTAGTGCACGTTGTTGGTCGCCACCGTCGGCAGGCCGTGGACGCGTGCCAGGTCGGCCAGCGCGTCGTTGACCTCCTGGTCGTGCGGGAGCTGGTGGTCGACCAGCTCGACGTACACGTGGTCGTGGCCGAAGAGGGCGGTGAGCCGGTCGAGCTCGTCGGCCGCGGCGTCAGGTCCCCCGGCGACGAGGGCGCCGCGCACCGCGCCCTTGCGGCAGCCCGTAAGCACCACCCAGTGCCCGCGGCCCCGCGCGCCCAGCTCCTCGAGGTCGTAGACCGGCCGCCCCTTCTCGTCGCCGCGCAGCTGTGCATCGGTGATCGCGGCGGCCAGCCGGTGATAGCCCTCGACCCCTTGGGCCAGCACCAGCAGGTGGCTGCCCTCCGGGTCGGGTACGCCGTTCTGCGGCGTCGTGAGGCCCAGTGAGAGCTCCGCGCCGTAGATGGTCCTCAGGCCCGCCGTCGCGTACTCCTGGGCGGTCTCGGCGAAGCGCGGCGCACCCGCGAGACCGTCATGGTCGGTGATCGCCAGCCCGCGCAGGCCGAGCCGGATCGCCTCCTCGACCAGCCGGTCGGGTCCGCTCGCCCCGTCGAGGAAGCTGAAGTGGCTGTGGCAGTGCAGCTCGGCGTACGGCGTGATCCTGCCTCCGGGTGGGCGGACCTCCGGGCGAGGTCGGTAGCCCCTGCGTTTGCGCGAGCCCGGCCCGTCGTCAGGCGCGGTGCCGCGTGCACGAGATGGTGGCGCGGGTCGTCCGGACAGCCGGCGCTCGAGCTCGCGCCAGGGGACCGGCGGGTTGCTCCAGCCCATCAGCGCTCCCGGGTGTGCTCAGCCCGGATCGGCTGACCGGCCGGCGCCTTGGACGGGCGGCGAGGTCGAGTGCTGGGGGATGTGGGGAGTACAGCCACCAGGGCACTCGACCCCCCGGCGGGGCGGCCGGGCTCTCGGGTTGAGTGCTGGGGGATGTGGACAACACAGCCACCTGAGCACTCGACCGGCCGGAGAGATGCGGGCCCAGTCGATGCGGGCTCAGTCATAGGACGCCTCGGTCCACCACTGCTCGCCCTCGCAGCGCATCAGCCAGGCCTGGCCGTCGGCGCCGACGAACTGGAAGCGCGCCACTGGCAGCCGACTCTCGGTGGTCCCGGCGTCTGCGGCATCGGAGTCGGTGGCCGTCCACCACCGCTCGTCGGCCGGCCAGGGGCCGGCCCAGGCCAGCACCCGCTGCCACTGTGTCGAAGCGTCGACGCGGAAGTGGGCGGGCGGGCCGGTCACGGCGCCCCGCTCGGTGACCGACACGGTGCGCCCGAGGTCGTCGAGCACCGAGCCCGCGGGGGGCTCGGCGTACACCAGGGTCGGCGCGGGCGGCGGGATGCTCCCCGGCCACGGCTGCTCGACGGGCCGCAGGCCGGTGGGCCGCTCCCCCCAGGGCACCAGCCGCTGTCGGTCGGCGGGCGCGCGGCCGCCCTGCCGGACGGGCAGCCGGACCGCGTCGTAGCCGAGCATCGCCTGCACCCTGGCGACCCCGCGATCGACCCGCTCGTCGGTGCCCCCGCCCCACAGGCCCTCGGCGTGGACCGCGCCGGGCTCCGTGGTCTCCGGCACGAACCGGACCAGCGCCACGGCAGCGCCTACCCTCGTGCCGTCCGGTGCCGCCTGGAGCTGCCAGTGCACCCGGTCGACGAGGTCGACGGCGGTGAACCAGCGCGAGTGCACCCACAGCCGCGACGACAGCACGGTCCGGTCCGCGTCGTCGCCCTCGGCCTCCACCCGGACCGCGGTGGCGACCAGGCCGAGCTCGCCCAGCCGGGCCACGAACCGCTCGGCGGTGGCCCGCACACTGAAGCCGACCGCCTCGACCGAGGCCAGCGGGGGCTCGAAGGCGATCTCGACGTCGAGGTCCGGAGGGGGCTTCCGCTCGTCGGGCCGGACCGGGTCGGCGCCGCGGGCGAGGCGGTGCACCTTGGCGCCGTACGCCCCGAACCGGGTGAGTACGTCGCGCGCGGGAAGGGCCGCCAGCGCGCCGAGCGTGTCGATGCCGAGACGGCGCAAGAGGCTCACCAGGTCGGCGTCACCGAGGACCTCCACGCCGAGGTCGCGCAGGAAGGCGCCCGAGCCCGCCTCCGGCACCACCCGCCAGGACTGGACGTCGGCAAGCCGGGCCGCCTGCTCGGCCGCGAAGAGGTCGTCGGCGATGCCGACCCGGATGTCGTCGATGCCGAGGTCGACGAGCCGTTCGGCGATCAAGGCGGCGGCGTGCTCCTCGCCGCCGTAGAACCGGCCGGGGGCCCGGATCGCGAGCAGTCCCGGTCGCAGGGACGCGACGCCCGGCCGCATGGCCTCGACCGCGGCGAGGACCGGCTCGAAGGCGCGGGCGTCACGGTCGGGGTTGTCGGGCAGGAGCACCAGATCCGGGCACCGGGCCTGCGCGTCACGGCGCCGCATCCCCCGGCGGACGCCCTCCACGCGCGCGGCCTGGTTGCAGGCGACGACGGAGCTGCGGGTCAGCACCGCGACCGGCCGGCTCCGGGCGGCGCCGGCCGGTCGGCCGTCCTCGGGCCGGCGCTCGGCGAGGGCGGCCACGACCGGCCAGTCGGGACACCAGACGACCAGGATGCGCATCCGTCAGCCCACCTCGGCTCGGGCGAGGGTCGTCTCCTCGGCCTCCTGCGCGGCGTACGGCTCGAGGGGCGCCTCCACGAGGGGTCCGGAGGCGGGCAGCAGCAGCTCGGTACGGCGGGCAGGCGCCGAGCCGCGGGTGACGCTGACGACGAGCCGGCGGCCGACCAGCCGGCCGTGGCCGCGATCGACACCGGTCCAGCTGGACGACTCGATGTCGAGGCGGGCCTCGCTCCCCGGCCAGCTGCCCCAGGCGACCAGGGCGCAGGAGTGCTTTCGCAGGCGGGCGGCGATCCGGCCGGCCGCGCGCTCGGCGACTCCCGGAGGCGGCTTGAGCAGCACGATCGAGACCACGTCGACCAGGGCGGCCGTGGCCTCCAGCCAGTGGTCCCCGGGCTCGGGCACCAGCACGGTGCGCGAGAGGTCGACGCCCATCTCCGCGGCCGCCTCGACACCGAGGTCACGCGCGCCCACGACCGCCGTCCAAGCGCCCTGCGCGGACGGCGCTGCCAGAAGGGCCAGGGCGAGGGTGGCGCTGCCGACCTCGTAGGCACCGCCGGTGCGCAGGGTGAGCAGGTCCGCCAGGGCCGGAAGGGTGGCAAGCGGCGTCCGCGGGATGCTTGCCTGCATCCCGTGGATCCGGCCCTGCAGCTGTCGCACGACCTCGTGGTCGCGGGACTGGGCAGCGGAGCGGGTCACGTATCTATGATCGAACAAATGTTCGATATGGGCAAGGCGGAGATCGCCCGGCGGGCTCGCTGAGCCCGACGTGCGAAGCGAGTCCCTTGTGGCTTGTCCCTGATGAACGACCGCTCGCGTTTGTCTTCGATCGGGGACAGTGAGACAATGTCCTTGTACGAGGACAAGTGTGGCGACGAGATCCGAAGGGGATCGAGGTGGACATCCGAGTCAGCGACTGGGCCAAGCTCGGCTCGGTGATCCGCGATGCCCGCAAGGCACGCGGCCTCAGCCAGCACGACCTCGCTGGTCATGCCGGAGTCTCCCGGTCCTGGCTGGCACGTCTCGAGGCGGGGCACCGCGGGGCAGCGTTGGAGCCGCTCTTCCGGCTGCTCGACGCCCTCGGGATGAACCTGGCGTTGCACGACCCCAGTCGATCCGAGGAGGCCGCTGCGGCCAGCCAGACCGTGAGCGGGCCGAGCGCCCAGTCACCCTCTGCGCTGTCGGTCATCGCCAAGCAGCGGGCGTCGGCCGCCATGCGGCGTCGGGGCTGGCAGGACGCGGCCGACAACTTCGGCCGAGGTATCGACCCGGACTCGGGCCGAGACGATATGCCGGACACCGAGTCGACCGGGACCGACGACGTGACGACCGGGACCGACGACGTGACGACGCGTGGCCATGCGTGAGGAGCTACTGGTCCTCCTCTACGACGAGGTGATCGGCTTCCTGCTCCGCGACAGCGCGAGTGAGGACCCTTCGTTCGGATACCTGCCCGGTTACGTCCGCGGCGGGTCGGTCGCATTGTCGGCGCGGCTGCCCATCACCGAGACGCCGTACCGGTCTGAGAGGGTCGCTCCGTTCCTGGCGGGTCTGCTCCCTGAGAGCCGGGAGACTCGGGCGCGTTGGGGTAGCCGCCTGGGAACCGATGAGGACGACCTGTTCGCGATGCTGTCGCTGATGGGATGGGACTGTCCCGGAGCCGTGCAGTTCTGTCGGCCCGAGGACCTCGAGAAGCTATCGGTGCGCGAGTCGTCGTACGTGCCGGTCGACGAGGCCGGCATGGCTCAGCGGGTCCGCGGCCTGGTCGAGGACCCGACGTCGTGGGCGATGCCCGACGAGCACTGGTCGCTGGGCGGGCAGCAGGAGAAGTTCGCACTCGCCTCTTTCGACGGGGCGTGGTACGAGGCTCGCGGTGGAGCCCCGACCACCCACATCGTCAAGCCCGGCATCAGGGCGCTGCACCACCAGGCACTCGTCGAGCACGTCACGATGAGGGCGGCCGCATCGCTCGGGGTCGATATCGCCGGCAACCGGCTGATGAGGTTCGAGGACCAGTGGGCCATCGTGGTCGAACGCTTCGACAGGTTCTCACGCGACGACGGGTCCGTGCTCCGTCTGCACCAAGAGGACTTCGCTCAGGCGCTCGGACGCCTTCCCGACCGCAAGTACGAGTCCCGTGGTGGCCCGACGCTCGCGGACCTGGTGCGCGCCGTGGGCCAGCAGTCGAGCAGCCGCCACGACGACCTGCTCGCGCTCGCCGACTTCCTTGTCATCAACGTGGTCACCGGCGCGCCTGACGGCCACTCGAAGAACATCTCGATGCTGCGGATGCCGGGCCGGAGCTGGGTGGCGCCGCTGTACGACCTGGCGACCGCTCTCGTCTACGACGCCGACCGCGTCGAACGCACGGTAGCGCTCTCAGTGGGTGGCGAGCGGCGGCTCGCACGCATCTACGCGAGGCAGTGGGACAAGGCGGCTCACGTGCTCGGCCTGCCCGCCGAGGCAGTCAAGGCACGTGTCGCGCAGCTCGCAGCCGGATTCCCCGTCGCCTACCAGGCGGCGTTGGCCGAGGTCGGTGACGCCCCGGGCGCGGGCGAGGTCGCCGAGCGGTCGATTCCGGTTGTGCAGGTGCACTGCGATCAGATTCGCGCCCGGCTTTGACGTCTCGCACGCCAGCCGCACAGTGCTGTCGGGCCAGGGCGAGACCGATTCACGTCACCCCAGGTAGGCGTGCACGAGGGGGACGACGCTGGCACCCTCGCCACTGGCGGAGGCGACGCGCTTCATCGAGCCGGCCCGGATGTCGCCGACCGCGAAGACTCCCGGGAGCGTGGTGGCGAGGTTGGCCGGCGGGAGCCCGTCGGACCACGCCGAGACGGGGACGTCGCGGCCGGTGAGCACATAGCCCCGGTCGTCGCGGGCGACCCGTTCGGGCAGCCAGTCGCAGTGCGGCTCGGCGCCGAGCAGCAGGAAGAGCCCCTCGGCGTTGCGGCGGGTGACCTCGCCGGTGACGGCGTCGCGCACGTCGAGCCACTCCAGACGGCCCTCGCCCCCGGCGTCCACGATCTCGGCGGAGGCCTGCACCGTGATGCGGGGGTTGTAGTCGATCTCGCCGATCAGGTACTGCGACATGGTCTCCGCCAGTCCGCTTCGACGCACCATGATCGTCACCGACTTCGCGAACCGCGAGAGATGGATCGCCGCCTGGCCGGCGGAGTTGCCGCCGCCGACCACCACCACGTCGTTGTCCTCCAGCTCCCGCGCGGCCGTCATCGCGCTGCCGTAGTTGACGCCGCGCCCGATCAGTGTCTCCACGCCCTCGACGCGCAGCTTGCGGTAGGCGACACCGGTGGCGACGACGACGCTGCGGGCGTGCACGTCACCCCCGTCGGTGCGTACGACGTGGTGCTCACCGTCGCCGCAGGGCTCCAGCGCGACCACCTCCCAGCCGGTGAAGAACCGGACGCCGAAGCGGATCGCCTGGTTGCGCGCCCGCTGGGCCAGCCGCATGCCGGAGATGCCGCGTGGGAAGCCGAGGTAGTTGCGGATCATCGAGCTGGTGCCGGCTTGCCCGCCGATCGCCTCCACCTCGATCACCACCGTGTCGAGTCCCTCGGAGGCGCCGTACACCGCCGCCGCCAGCCCGGCCGGTCCGGCGCCGACGATGCACAGGTCGACGACCGCATCGACGTCGATGTCGGCCGGACGACCGTAGATTGCGGCAGCCACCTCTCTGACGCTCGTCGGCGCCGTCACCGGTTGGTACGGCGACTCGACGAGCGGCCAGCTCGGCACCGCCGTGGCGGACGCGGCGCCGTACTCGGTGACGATGGCGCGACCCACGTCGGAGCCGGGGGAGTGCGTGCCGTAGGGCATGCCCATCCTGTCGAGGAAGTCGCGGATCTCCAGGGTGAGGCCGACGTCGGGCGGCGACACCAGCCGCACGGTCTCGACCTCGGGTCCGGCGACCGTGGATCCCCAGTCGGAGAGCAGCTCGGTGATCGCCCCGTGGAACTCCTCGTCGCGCACCCCGCGTGGCATCAGCAGGAAGGCGTCGTACTTGCCCTTGACCAGGCCGTGGCGCAGCGGCCCCGCGTCGGCGAGGAAGCGGTCCCAGTGCGCGACGACCACCCGCTTGGCGGTCGGCACGGTCTGGCGCAGGTGAGCGAAGGCGGCCAGCGGGGTCTGGTCGCGCAGCGCGGAGTCGAGGACGATGAGCGCCACCTGGCCGCCGGTCGCGACGATCTCGTGGGCGAGGTCACCGGCCGCGCGGGCATCGGGGACGGCGTGGAGGTCGTAGTCGCGGGCGTAGCGACCGAACTCGTCGAGCAGGAAGTCCCCGTGCTCGGGGGAGACCAGGATGATGGCGGGCTGCACGGACCCAAGTATGCGGAACACCGATTCGTCTGGGTGGCCACGCGGGCAACTACATGGGAGGTCGCAGACGAATCGGTGGAGAATGTGCACGTGCGGATCCGGCTCGACGTCGCCTACGACGGCAGCGACTTCAGGGGGTGGGCGGACCAGCCGGGGCTGAGGACCGTGCAGGGGACGCTGGAGGCGGCGTTGGCGACGGCGCTGCGGTGGCCGGCCGAGGTTCCGGAGGGCGGTACGCCGCTCACGACGGTCTGCGCGGGTCGCACCGACGCGGGCGTGCACGCTCGCGGGCAGGTCGTCCATCTCGACGTACCGGAGGAGGTCCTCGTCCAGTCCGCCGGCCGGCCGGCTGACTCTTCGGCAGACTCGCCCCTGCTCGCGCTGCGGCGCCGGCTGGACGGGATCCTCCCCCCCGACGTCCGGGTACGACGCGTGGTCGCCGCCCCGGCCGGGTTCGACGCCCGCTTCTCCGCGCTCTGGCGGCGCTACGCCTACCGCGTCGCGGACACGCCGGAGGTCGTCGACCCGCTCACCCGCGGGCACGTGCTCGCCCACCGGGCCGGGCGAGCGGCCGCGCGAACCACAGGGCGAACCGCGGAGCGAGCGACCGGGCTCGACCTCGACGCCCTCAACGAGGCGTCCGCGGCGCTGCTGGGCCTGCGCGACTTCGCGTCCTTCTGCAAGCAGCGTGTGGGCGCGACCACGATCCGCACCCTGCTGGACCTGAGCTGGTCGCGCGGCGACGCGGGCATCGTGGTGGCGACGGTGCGCGCCGACGCCTTCTGTCACCACATGGTCCGCTCACTCGTGGGCTGTCTGCTAGCGGTGGGCGACGGCCGCCGCCCCGTCGGCTGGCCCGCCGAGGTGCTCGCCGCCCGCGAGCGCAGCCCGCAGGTGGCCGTCGTACCCGCGCACGGGCTGACACTGGAGGAGGTCGGCTACCCGGCGGACGACGAGCTGGCGATCCGGGCCGGCCGGGCCCGAACCAGACGAACGCCCGAGGAGCACGCGCCGGGCGTCGCGGGAGGATGACGGTCGTGGCCGACCAGGAGCACTACTTCAGCGCCGATCCGTCGGCGCCGTTCCGGCGGGAGCGAGTCTCCTATGACGTCTGGGGGAGGAGCTTCGACCTGGTGAGCGGACCGGGGGTCTTCAGCCGCGGCCACCTCGACCACGCCACCGCGGTCCTGCTCCGCTGCACCGAGCCGCCCGTCCAGGGACGGTTCCTCGACCTCGGCTGCGGCTGGGGCGCGATCGGACTCGCGATCGCTGCCTGCGTGCCGCTGTCGGACGTGACCGCGGTCGACGTCAACGAGCGGGCGATCCTGCTCGCCAACGACAACGCTCGGTCGCTCGGCGTCTCCGGCCACTTCGTCGCCTGTACGCCGGAGCAGGTGCCCGGCGACGCGACGTACGACGAGATCTGGAGCAACCCGCCCATCAGGATCGGCAAGGCCGCGCTGCACGACCTCCTGCTGACCTGGCTGGCCCGCCTGGCCCCGCAGGGGCGGGCCGTGCTCGTCGTCGGCAAGAACCTCGGCGCCGACTCTCTCCAGCGCTGGCTGGGTGACCAGGGATGGCCGACCGAACGGCTGGCGAGTGCCAAGGGCTTCCGGGTGCTGGAGGCGCGGCGCGCCGACTCGGGACGGGAGGCTTGACGGGAAGCGGCCCACGCAGGTCGACTGCGGGTCCTACTTGCGGGGGTCCTTCGACTCCAGGTGTCCGAAGGCGACCAGTCGGTCGTCGGTGTGGAAGAGCTCAGCGCAGGTCACCAGCGTGATGAGCCTGGGGTGGTCGGCCGGGCCGGGGCCGCCCGGGTCGGGATTCGCCGGCAGCTCGTCGAGCACCCAGCCGTCGTCGAAGGCGACCGACAGGTCGTCCCCTCCGGTGTCGAGCAGATAGGTGTACGTCGCCTCGGCGGTCTCGACGACCACCTCGTCGCCCGGCGCGAGCTCGGGCATGTCGCGAAGGGGCTCGCCGTGGGTGACCCGATGGCCGGCGACCGCGAAGTTGCCCCTCGCGCCCGGCTCGGCACTGTCGGTGAAGTGCGACATCCCGGCGGCGAGTGCCTCGTCGCTGGTGCCCTCCAGCAGCGGCACCGCGAAGTCGTCACCGAAGCGCGGGATGCGCACGATCGAGGCGACCCGGCCCTCCTCGGCGTCGACTCCCTCCCGACCCGACCGCCACTGCCGCTCGACCTCGGTGACCAGCTCTTCGTGACGCCGCTCGGACACCCAACTGGTGCCCCACAGCTGCCACCCGACGTACCCGAGCAGGGCCAGCCCCGCCGACACGAGCAGAAGGCCGAGGATGCGGAGCGGACGCACGCGCATGCGCGTCAGTTTCGCATCCGGCTGTGGCTGACGTGCGAGGGTGGTCCCGTGAGTCGGAAGCGGGCACAGCGAGTGGTGGTGGTCGGAGCGGATGCGACCGGCATGAGTGCGGCGCACCAGGCGATCCGGGCGGCGCGGACGGCCGGACGGGAGCTCGACGTGGTCGCGCTCGAGGCGACACAGCACACGTCGTACAGCGCCTGTGGCATCCCGTACTGGCTGGCCGGCGACGTCGACTCGGGTGATGACCTGGTGGCGCGCAGCGCCGCGGAGCACCGCGACGCGGGCATCGACCTGCGCCTCGGCACCCGGGTCACCGCCGTCGACGTCGGGGCGCGGACCGTGGCCGCGACGGGCCCGGAGGGCGAGCTGGCGCTCGAGTACGACGACCTGGTGCTCGCCACGGGCGCTCGCGCGGCCGTGCCCGACTGGGCGCGGGACGGGTCCGGAGCCCTGCTCGGCGGCGTGGCGCCGGTCAAGAACCTCGACGACGGCGGCCGCTGGCAGGAACTCCTGGCCGGGCAGCCCGGTGAGCCTGTCGTCATCGTGGGTGGCGGCTATATCGGCATCGAGATGGCCGAGGCCCTGCTCCGCCGCGAGCACCCGGTGACGCTGGTGACCAGGTCACGCCTGATGAGCGGGCTGGAGCCGGCGCTGAGCGAGCGGGTCACCGAGGCGCTGCGCTCCGCCGGCGCCGAGGTGGTCGAGGGCGCGAGCGTCCAGGGGCTGGTCGGGGAGGACCAGGTGAAGGCGGTCGTCTCGGACGCCGGCGAGCACCCGGCGGGGCTGGTGGTGGTCGCCCTCGGCGTGGAGCCGGTCACCGAGCTGCTGGAGGGTCAGCTCCCGGATCGGCTCGTCGGACCGACCGGAGGGCTGCGGCCGGACGGCCATGGCTACGTCATGCCCGGTCTGTGGTCGGCCGGCGACTGCTGCGAGGTGTGGCACCGCCTGCGTGACGACTGGGCCTTCCTGCCGTTGGGCACCCACGCCAACAAGCACGGCCGGGCCCTCGGTGACCAGCTCGGCTCCGGTGGCCGCTCACGGCTTCGCTTCGACGGTGCGCTCGGCACCGCGATCACCCGGTTCGCCGCACCCACATCGGCCGGCGGGTCAGCGTACGTCGAGGTGGCGCTCACTGGTCTCGGCCACAAGGACGCGCCGGAGTCGGCCGTCTCCGTCGTGACCGAGGGCCGGACGGCGTCCGGCTACCTCGCCGAGGCCGAGCCGATCCTGATCAACGTCACCGCCGACCCGGCCACCCGGCGCCTGCTCGGCGTCCAGATCGTCGGAGGTCACGGCGCCGGGAAGCGCATCGACACCGCCGCGGCCGTGCTCTGGGCCCGCGGCTCGGTGGACGATCTCGCCTGGATGGACCTCTCCTACGCCCCACCCTTCGCCACCGCCTGGGAGATCCTCCAGATCGCCGCCCGCCGGCTCGCCGAGCGGATCTGACCCAGCTGGCTGGTGAGGGCGGCCGGAGTCACATGCATCCCAGGTTCACCTGGGACGTTGTCACCTGACCCGGCGTACAACCCTGGTGAAGTGCCAACATCCCAGGTGAACCTGGTGACCGAGTGACCCCATGGTCCTCTCGACGGTCGATCAGGGTGTGAGTCGCACCGGCAGTTCGGAGACGCCGTACACCGCGGAGAGCTCGGTGAATCGCAGGTCACCCGGGTCGGCGGCGACGACGAGATCAGGGAACCGGCGGGTCAGCGCCGTGAGCGCAATCCGGAGCTCGAGCCGGGCGAGCTCGGCGCCGACACAGCGGTGCAGTCCGTGGCCGAAGGCGAGGTGGCCGCCGCCCGGCCTGGTGGGATCGAACCGGTCGGCGTCGAACCGGTCGGTGGCCAAGTCGCTGGTGGCCAAGTCGCTGGTGGGCAAGTCGCCGGTGGCCGGGTTGGCCGACGGGTCGCGGTTGGCGCCGGTGAGGGAGACGAGCACGACGTCACCGGCCTTGATCCTGGTGCCTGCCACCTCCAGGTCGTGCCGGGCGAATCGCGGGAAGGCCATCTGCACCGGGCAGACGTATCGAAGCAGCTCCTCGACCAGCGCCTCGACCTGCTCAGGGGTGCCTTCGGCCATCCGCCGGTACGCCGCGCGGTCACGGCTGAGCACGTAGGTGCCGAGCGAGAGCATGCTGGCGCTGGTCTCGTAGCCGCCGAGGAAGACACCGTCGGCCAGCCCGCCGAGCTCTACGTCGTCGAAGCTGTCGCCGTGCTCGGCCAGGATCGACTGGATGAGACCGTCGACGCCGGACGGGGCGGTGCGCTCGCGGGCCACCCAGTCGATCAGGTACGTGCGCGTGGTCGCCGCTGCTCCGAAGCTGCCGGCCCCGCCCTCGCTGAGGTCGAAGCGCGCGGCGCCGAAGCGGCGGAAGTCGGCCCGGTCGACCTCCGGCATGCCGAGCAGGTCGCAGATCACCTGGAAGGGCACCTGGAAGCCGAAGTGCTCGACCAGGTCGACGACCGGGCCGCGCCGCTCCATCTCGTCCAGGGCGTCCTCCACGGTCCGCTCGATGACCGGCCGGAGCCGGGCGAGCCGGCGCTTGGTGAACTCCGGCGTCAGGACCTTGCGAAGCGTCGTGTGGCCGGGTGGGTCGGTCATGCCGAGACCGCCGACCTGCTCGGCAGCCGACCGCTGGCGGTGTCCGAGAAGATGACGGAGGTCGTTGCTGTAGGAGCCGCCGTCGCCCAGCACGCTGCGCGCGGCGTCGTACCCGGTGACGAGCCAGATGTCGAGGCCGAGCAGGCGCGCCAGCTTGGTGACCTCTCCCCGGTCGCGCGCCGCCGCGAGGTCGGACACGGGGTCGAGTCCGTCGCGCTTGAGCGGGTAGTGCGTGTGTGCCGGGAACCGGCTGATCGCCGAGAGGTCGACCGCGCCGCCCCGCCCCCCGCGACGTCCGGAGCGCGCCATCGCGACCCTGAGCGCGGTCCGGCGCACGCGGCTCAGAGCGGATTCGAGGATCGTCGCGGGCAACGTGGTGAGCGACATACCTCTATTCCAGCGCGATAGGGGTGAGGAGACCATCGGGGATCCCCCCAAGTTGTGGGTAGGGGCACCCCGGTAGGGCCGACCCGACAGGAGCGGGGCCTACCGAGCCAGCGGCGGGCGCCGGTGGTCCCATGCCGCACACCCTCCCATAACCCACAGCGCCAAGGCACGCCTGGCCAGCCGATCGGTAAACCGGTGTCGCCCCTGCGCGGGACCGGGGAGAATCGCTCCCCGTGGGTCACGTCGACATCTCCGGAGTCCGCTATGAGCTGCCCGACGGGCGGGTGCTGCTCGACGACGTCTCGTTCAGGGTGGGCGAGGGCGCGAAGGTCGCACTCGTCGGTGCGAACGGCGCCGGCAAGACCACCCTGCTGCGCATCGTGACCGGTGACCTCGCGCCGCACGGAGGCGTCGTGACCAGGTCTGGCGGGCTCGGGGTGATGCGCCAGTTCGTCGGCCACGGGGTCTCGACAGGCTCGACCAGCGAAAGGGAGACCGTCGCGGACCTGCTGCTGTCGGTGGCCCCCGACCGGGTCCGCAGGGCCCACGAGGCCGTCGCCGCCTGTGAGCTGGCGCTGATGGAGAGCGACGACGAGCCGACCCAGCTGCGCTACGCGGAGGCGCTCGCCGAGTACGCCGACGCCGGCGGCTACGACCTGGAGGTCACCTGGGACGTGTGTACGACGACCGCGATGGGGGTGCCCTACGACCGGGCGCGCTACCGCGAGCTCACCACCCTCAGCGGCGGCGAGCAGAAGCGCCTCGTGCTCGAGTACCTGCTCCGCGGCCCGGAGGAGGTGCTGCTCCTCGACGAGCCGGACAACTACCTCGACGTGCCCGGCAAGGTCTGGCTGGAGGAGCGGATCAGGGAGTCCGACAAGACGATCCTCTTCATCTCCCACGACCGCGAGCTGCTCGACAACACCGCGACACGAGTGGTCACCGTCGAGCTCGGTGGAGCCGGAAATCTCGTGTGGACGCACCCCGGCGGCTTCGCGTCGTACCACGAGGCCAGGCGCGCCCGCTTCGCGCGCTTCGAGGAGCTCCGCAAGCGCTGGGACGAGGAGCACGCAAAGCTGCGCGCGCAGATGCTGATGTACAAGCAGAAGGCGGCGTACAACTCCGACATGGCCTCGCGCTACCAGGCCGCGCAGACTCGGCTGCGGAAGTTCGAGGAGGCCGGCCCGCCCACCGAGCAGCCCCGTGAGCAGCAGGTGGTCATGCGGCTCGCCGGCGGCCGCACAGGCAAGCGGTCGGTGATCTGCGAGGACCTCGAGCTCACCGGCCTCATGCGGCCCTTCGACCTCGAGGTCTGGTACGGCGAGCGGGTCGCCGTGCTCGGCTCCAACGGCTCGGGCAAGTCGCACTTCCTGCGGCTGCTCGCGGCCGGCGGCTCCGACCCCGACAAGGAGCACGAGCCGGTAGGCGAGGTGGCGATCGCCCCGGTTGCCCACGACGGTCGCGCGCGTCTCGGCGCCCGGGTCAGGCCCGGCTGGTTCGTGCAGACCCACGAGCATCCCGAGCTCGCCGGCCGCACGCTGCTCGAGGTCCTCCACCGCGGCGACCGGCATCGCTCAGGCCTGCCGCGCGAGCAGGCCTCCCGGGTGCTCGACCGCTACGAGCTGGCGTCCTCGGCGGAGCAGCGCTTCGACACCCTCTCCGGCGGTCAGCAGGCCCGCTTCCAGATCCTGCTGCTCGAGCTCTCTGGGGCGACGCTCCTGCTGCTCGACGAGCCCACCGACAACCTCGACGTGCAGAGCGCCGAGGCACTCGAGGACGGCCTTGCGGTCTTCGCCGGCACCGTCCTCGCCGTCACCCACGACCGCTGGTTCGCCCGCGGCTTCGACCGCTTCCTTGTCTTCGGTGCCGACGGCGGGGTCTACGAGTCCGACGAGCCCGTCTGGGACGAGGGCCGAGTCGCCCGCGGCCGCTGACGCGCGTCGGACCGACCTACTCGGCGTCCGACTGCAGCTGTACGTCGGCGGTCTTCTCCTCGCCGTCGCGGAGGTAGGTGATCTTGACGGTGTCATCGGGGCGATAGGTGCGGATGATCGCCACCAGGGTGTCGGCGTCCTTGATCACGTGGTCGTCGACCTTGGTGATGATGTCGCCGGACTCGAGGCCGCCGCTGTCCGCGCCGCTGCCGGGCGTGATCTCCCCGAGGGCGGCGCCGGCGGCCGGCAGATCGCCCTGCTCCTGGCCGGGCTGCTCCTGGCCCGGCCGAAGCCGGCCCTGCTCCTGCTGGGCGGCCGCATCGCCGACGGTGACCCCGAGCCGTGCATGGGTCGGCTCGTCGCCGGCGACGATCTGGTCGACGATCGGCAGCAGCTCGTCGATCGGGATGGCGAACCCGAGGCCGATGGAGCCGGACTGCTCGCCCGACATGGAGT
This sequence comes from uncultured Actinomycetota bacterium, assembly GCA_963767345.1. Classification (GTDB taxonomy): domain Bacteria; phylum Actinomycetota; class Actinomycetes; order Propionibacteriales; family Nocardioidaceae; genus Nocardioides. The sequence continues at coordinate 112,702 of CAVYDO010000003.1, read as the reverse complement.
TGCCGGTCGTCCGGATCGAGGAGTTGATGCCGACCAGGCTGCCGTTCATGTCGACCAGCGCGCCGCCGCTGTTGCCGGGGTTGATCGCGGCGTCGGTCTGGATCGCCGGGTAGGTGATCGAGCTGCCGGAGCCGTCCTGGCCGACGTTGACGGGGCGGTCGAGGGCGCTGACGATGCCCTCGGTCACGGTGGAGGAGAGGCCGTACGGCGATCCGATCGCCACGACCGCCTGCCCGACCTGGAGGTCCGCGGAGGTCCCGAGCTCGATGGGGGTCAGTCCGGAGACGTCCTTCGCCTGGATCACGGCGCTGTCGGTGACCGGGTCGGCGCCCACGATGTCGGCGTCGGCGGTCGTGCCGTCGGCGAACGAGACCCTGATCTGGCCGCCTTCGGCGGCGGCCTCGACCACGTGGTTGTTGGTGAGGATGCGCCCGTCGGAGGTCAGGACGACGCCCGACCCGGAGGCGGCGCCCTGAGGAGTGGCGATCTCGATCTCGACCACCGAAGGCAGGACCTTCGCGGCGACCGCCTCGGTCGAGCCGTCCGGGGCGGTCGGCTCCGGTCGGCTGGACACCTGCTGGCTGGTCGTGGCTCCCGACGAGGCCGTCGTACCGTCGCCCTGGGCGGCGTCGTAGAGCGCCGCGCCGCCGACGCCGGCCCCGCCGCCGACCACCAGCGCGGCGAGGAGGACTCCGGCGACCAGGCCGCGGGAGCGCCTGGGTGGTGCCGGGGGAGGCGCGATCGGCGCGCCGAACGGGTGCTGCGGGGCCCCGTACGCCGGGCCTGGCTGCCCGGAGCCGGTGGGCCAGGAGCCGGTGGGTGGCTTGTGGTCCTCGGGGCGAGGCGGCATCTGCGTCATGCCAACACGTTGCCAAGGGGACCTGTGTCCTTCCTGAGACCGTCCTTTGGGTCGGACAAGAGCTCCCCGGCGGGAGACGCGAAGATGTCCCCGTGGACCTGATCCTCGCCCTCGCGGCGATCGCCGTGACCGTCATCGTCGTCGCCCGGCTGTGCGAGCCCCTCGGGCTGCCCGCGCCCATCGTGTTGCTCGGCGTGGGCGTGGCCGCCTCGTTCCTGCCCTTCGTGCCGCAGGTGTCGCTGTCGCCGGAGGTCGTGCTGGTGGGGCTGCTGCCGCCGTTGCTGTACGCCGCCGCGATCGGCACCTCGCTGACCGACATCACCACGAACCGGCTGCCGATCCTCGGCCTCTCGGTGGGTCTGGTCCTCTTCACGGCGCTCGGCGTCGGCCTGGTGGCCTGGTGGCTGCTCCCGATCCCGTTCGCGATCGCCTTCGCGCTCGGGGCGGTGGTGGCGCCGCCGGACGCCGTCGCCGCCACCGCCATCGCTCGCCGGATCGGGCTGCCGCGCCGGGTCACCACCATCCTCGAGGGCGAGTCGCTCCTCAACGACGCCACGGCGCTCGTCGCCCTGCGCACCGCGGTCGCCGCCGGTGGCCTGGTGATGGCCACGCACGGTGAGGCGGGCGGTCACGCCGAGGAGGTCACCACCGCGTCGGTGGCGGGGGACTTCCTGCTGGCCGCGGTCGGCGGGCTCCTCATCGGCATCGCGGCGTACCTCGTGGTCGGGCTCGTGCGGCGCAAGCTCGTCGACTCCGCCGCCGACACGGCGCTGTCGTTCGTGGCGCCGTACGTCGCGTTCGTGCCGGCCGAGCAGGTGGGCTCGAGCGGAGTCATCGCGGTCGTGACGGCCGGCCTGCTGCTGGCCCACCGCGCGCCGGTGATCCAGACCGCGCAGTCGCGGCTCAGCGAACGGATCAACTGGAGCAGCATCACCTTCCTGCTCGAGAACGCGGTCTTCCTGCTGATCGGCCTGCAGGCCTGGCTGATCCTTCACGACCTCGGGGAGGGCGACATCTCCACCGGCCGGACGTTCGCGGTGGGTGTCGCCGTGCTCGTCACCTGCATGCTGCTGCGGCCGGTGTGGATCCTCCCGTTCACGTGGCTGCGCGACCGGGCCGGACACGACGTCGGCGACGACTGGCTCAAGAACGCCACGATCTCGTCCTGGGCCGGCATGCGTGGTGTGGTCACGCTCGCTGCGGCCCTGACGCTTCCGCACGAGACACCGGGACGGCCGGCGCTGGTCATGATCGCCCTCATCGTCACGATCGGCACCCTGTTGATACAGACCACGACCCTGCCGATGCTCGCCCGCGCACTCGGCATCCGCGGGCCGGACCCGCGCGAGGACGCGCTGCAGGAGGCCACCGTCGTCCAGGCGGCCACCGCGGCCGGTCTGCGCGCGATCGAGGGCGACCCCAACACCGCCGTGGTCGACCTGCTCCGCGACGAGTCGACCTCGCGGGTCAACCGGATCTGGGAGCGGCTCGGCACGCTGACCGGCTCGGCGGAGACGCCCACCGAGGCCTACCGGAGGCTCCGGGTGGAGATGATCACCGCCGAGCGGGAGAAGCTGCTGAAGATCCGCGACAACGGCCACGTCGACCACGCCGTGCTGAGCTCGGTCCTCTACGGCCTCGATGCCGAGGAGTCGGCGCTGGGGTACGGCGTCGCTCGCAACGAACGGCTCCGCGAGTCACCCCTGCTCCCGCCCGAGCAGGTCGCCGGCGCCTGCGTCCACCTCACCGAGGAGCCGGCCGCGGCGGTGCCCGGTTCGGCCGAAGGGTGCGAGGACTGCCTCGCCGAGGGCCGCACCGACTGGGTGCACCTGCGGCTGTGCACCCACTGCGGCCACGTCGGCTGCTGCGACTCCTCACCCCGCAAGCACGCCGCCGCGCACTTCGGGCTGAGCACCCACCCGGTCATGCGCTCCCTGGAGCCGGGTGAGGCCTGGCGCTGGTGCTTCGTCGACGAGGTCCTCGGCTGACGTCGTCGGGGTAGTCCGCGAACATTCGCACGCTTGGATCGTTCCAATCGGTGCGAAAGCTCGCGGACTACCCCAACGACCTATCGCGATCTATCGCGAATGGGGGCGTCGGGGGAGGGCGGCGGGGAGGGCGGCCAGCGCGAGCGCGCCCATGACGAGGAACCCGATGCGGTAGTCGGTCAGCCCGACGACGGCCCCCATCGCCATCGACCCGACGGCCGTGCCGAGGTCGAAGCCGACGTTCCAGGCGGCGCTGGCCATGGAGACCTGGTCGTCGTCGACCCGCTGGAAGGCGGCGACCATGGTGAGGTTCTGGATCGTGCCGTAGGCCAGCCCGATGATCCCCGCGGCGGCGAGGAAGCCGGCCTTCCCGGCGGGCGTGTCGGGTGTGGTCGAGGCCCAGGCGACGATGCCGAGCCCGATCGCGGTGACGACCAGTCCGGGCGCGAGTGCCACCTGGACATGCCCGCGATCGGCGAAGTGGCCGGCCAGCCAGCGGCTGCCGGCCGCGACGCCACCGAGCACCAGCAGTGCCAGCGCACTCACACCCGCGCCGGCCACCTGAGGCACGAAGGTCAGCACGGCTCCCCCGCCGACGGTCACCGCGAACAGCACGGTCGTCGGACGGAGCACGGACAGCATCGCCCGGGCGGCGAGCGGCCCGCGTCGCGTCGTACGCCGTTGCAGGTTCGCGTGGCGGCCCAGGGCCAGGGCCGCGGGAATGCCGAGCAGCGGGAGCGCCGCGAGCCAGAAGACGACCGCGAAGCCGGCCGACTCGGCGACCGGGATGGAGAGCGGGAGGAGCAGCAGGTTGGGCAACGCGATGGCGAGGCCCCAGGCGCCGAGCGCGCGCCCGCGCTGACCGGCCGGCACGAGCTGCGCGACCGCGCTCGACCCGCCGACGGTGAGGACCGCGAAGCCGACGCCGCGCACCGCCGAGCAGACGAGGATCCACGGGAGTGCGTCGCTCAAGGTCAGCAGAGGGGCCGGTGCACCGAGCAGGGCCAGGCCGACGGCGAAGACCCGCGCCGTGCCCCAGCGATCCATCAGCGCCGGCACCAGGAACTGGGTGAGGACCGTCGCGATCAGCAGCGCGCCGTTGACCAGGCCGGCGCCGCCCGGACCGGCACCTCCGTGCACGGCCCAGAGCGGCGCGACGGCGATCAGCGCGAAGAAGCCGCAGGCTCCGAAGAACGTGGCGAGGTTGACCGCGACGATGCCGGGGACCCGCCAGACGTTCCTCTGCTCCTCGACCGCGTCCGCCACCGGGTCAGGCTAGTGGGGCCGGCTCGGGCACCCCGGTCAGCCGCGCTTGTTGACGCGGATCGTGTTGTCGTGGCCCTTGACGTCGACCAGAGTGCGGCCCTTGAGCACGGCGACGATGTTGTCGCCGCCGCGCACCTTCAGCTCCCTCAGCCGTCTGGCGCCGAACTCGTTGTGGCTGCCGCGGATCACGACCTTGCGTGCCTTGGCGACGAGGACGCCCGTGCCGTCGACGTCGTTGCGCTTGCCCTCGATCACGACCTTGTCGACCTTCGCAACCGCGAGGCCGGACTTGTCGCCCCTGATCGTGAGGCGGCGAGCGGACTCGGCGATGCCGACCACGGCCCTGTCGCCCTGGACGGTGACATCGCCGGCGCTGAGCATGCCGACCTCGCTGCCCTTGCCCTGGATGGTGACGGTCTCGAGGTGCCCCGAGGCCAGGACCTCGTGGTCGTCACCGCCGACGACCAGTGTCAGGGCACTCTCGAGCGTCGCGGTCACCTCGGAGCCGCCGACGGTCACGGTCGTGCAGGCGCCGGTCACGACGTACGTCGTGCCGGGGACGTCGAGCGTCACCGCCCCGCCGCCGCAGTCGAGGACTACCGGCGCGCGGGTGGCGGACGCGGCGGGCGCGGTGGCCAGGGGACCCGCGAGGCATGCGCCGGCGAGCAGAGCGGTCAGGCTGCGGACGGTACGTCGGGTCGGTCGCATGCTGGGCTCCTCGTCTGGGTCGTCACGACCAGGTCTGCCCGGTCCGGAAGTCCCCGAAACCTCTCCGGACGTCATCCGAAACCGGCACCCATTATTGATGGGACTTCGTATGACCTCAGCGCTCGAAGGGGCGCGGTCGATCAGGCCCAGCGCTCGGCGGCGGGGGTGAACTCGAGGCCGCGCTCGCCGGTGTAGATCTGCTTGGGGCGGGCGATCTTCTGCTCCTTGTCGGTCACCAGCTCGAGCCACTGCGCGAGCCAGCCCGGCGTACGGCCGATGGCGAAGAGCACGGTGAACATCTCGGGCGGGAACTGCAGAGCCTCGTAGATGAGGCCGGAGTAGAAGTCGACGTTGGGGTAGAGCTTGCGCTTGACGAAGTACTCGTCCTCGAGGGCGATCTTCTCCAGCTCGCGGGCGATCTCGAGGAGCGGGTTGACGCCGGTGACCTCGAAGACGTCGTCGCACGCCTTCTTGATGATCTTTGCGCGTGGGTCGTAGTTCTTGTAGACCCGGTGGCCGAAGCCCATCAACCGCTCGTTGCCGCCCTTGACGCCCTCGATGAACGCGGGGATGTTGTCCTTGCTGCCGATCCGGCGCAGCATCCGCAGCACCGCCTCGTTGGCTCCGCCGTGCAGGGGGCCGAAGAGCGCACCGATGCCCGAGGCCACGGCGCAGTAGGGGTCGACCTGGCTGGAGCCCACGGAGCGGACGGCGTTGGTCGAGCAGTTCTGCTCGTGGTCGGCGTGCAGGATGAACAGCACGTCGAGGGCGTGGACCAGCCGTGGGTCCGCCTCGAACGTCTGCTCGCTCATCTTGAAGAGCATCGAGAGGAAGTTCGCCGTGTAGCCGAGGTCGTTGTCGGGGTAGACGTAGGGCTTTCCCTGCGCGTGCCGGAAGGCCCAGGCGCCGAGCGTCGGCATCTTCGCGATCATCCGGACCATCTGGATATGACGGTTGTCGGGGTCGTCGATATTGCGAGCGTCGGGATAGAAGGTCGACATCGCGCCGACCGAGGCCATCAGCATCCCCATCGGGTGGGCGTCGTAGCGGAAGCCCTGCATGAAGCTCTTGATGTTCTCGTGAACGAACGTGTGGTAGGTGATCTCGTGCGTCCAGGCGTCGTACTCAGTCCTGCTCGGGAGGCTGCCGTTGATGAGCAGGTAGGCGACCTCGAGGAAGGTCGAGTCCTCGGCGAGCTGCTCGATGGGGTAGCCGCGGTACTCGAGGACGCCCTTCTCGCCGTCGATATAGGTCACCGAGCTCCGACAGGACGCGGTGTTGACGAAGCCCGGGTCATAGGTCGCCAGTCCGGGCGAGTCGTCCCCGGAGCGGATCTGCCCGAGGTCCTTGGCCGCGATCGTGTCGTCGGTGATCGGGATCTCGTAGTCCTTGCCGGTCCGGTTGTCGCGGATGCTCAGAGAGTCGGTCACGTGCCCCAACCTATCCGGGGCGGCGGATGGAAGGCACGCGGGCGGCTACCAGGGGGTAGGGGCCGCTCGCGGAGGGCCCGGCGGCGCGGTGCCACGGGCGTCCGGCGAGGGCGCGACGCAGCCATGATTTGTCGGTACGTCGCGCTGCCCCATAACCTTGTCAGTCGCGTCTCCTGCCGTGTCCTGGGCCCGCCGTCAGTCGGGTCCGTGAGGCACCGACCCGGACGCGCACCCCGGACCCCAGGGTTCGGTGTGCCGAGCCGGGCAGACCCACTCCTCCCGAGGAGCGTTCGTCAGAAGACGTGGCCCCGCACCGCCGGTGAGGGGCAGCCCACCGGCCCGGCACCTCCGGGGCGGCACTACGAACGAGAAGGACTTCAGCCGTGCGCACGTACAGCCCGAAGCCTGCCGACATCCAGCGCGAGTGGCACGTCATCGACGCCACCGACGTGGTCCTGGGACGCCTCGCCGTCCAGACCGCCAACCTGCTGCGCGGCAAGCACAAGCCGATCTTCGCTCCTCACGCCGACACCGGCGACTTCGTCATCATCGTCAACGCCGACAAGATCGCCCTGTCCGGCGACAAGGCCGCCTCCAAGCTGGCCTATCGCCACTCCGGCTTCCCGGGCGGTCTGACCGCGACGCCGTACGGCGAGCTACTCGCCAAGGACGCCCGCAAGGCAGTCGAGCGCGCCGTCTGGGGCATGCTCCCCAAGAACCGCCTCGGCCGTCAGATGCTCAAGAAGCTCAAGGTCTACTCCGGCCCCGACCACCCGCACCAGGCCCAGCAGGCCAAGCCGTTCGAGATCAAGCAGATCTCCCAGTCCTCGAGCAAGTGAAGGACCACAGACAAATGACTGAGAACACTCCGTCCACGGGCGAGGTCGAGGAGACCTTCGAGACCGACGCCGAGGGCGTGGCCTACACCAGCGAGAGCGCACCGTCCGCCGACGCCCCGCTCAAGCCCGCGACGATCGCCCCGGCCGCCGCGACCGGCCGCCGCAAGGAGGCCGTCGCCCGCGTCCGCATCGTGCCCGGCTCCGGCAACTGGCGCGTCAACGGCCGCACCCTCGACAGCTACTTCCCCAACAAGCTCCACCAGCAGGTCGTCAACGAGCCCTTCGCGGTGCTGCAGCTCGAGGGCCGCTTCGACGTCGTCGCCCGCATCCACGGCGGCGGCATCACCGGCCAGGCCGGCGCGTTGCGCCTCGGCGTGGCCCGCGCGCTCAACGACGTGGACGGCGAGGCGAACCGCCCGACCCTGAAGAAGGCGGGCCTGCTGACCCGCGACTCGCGCGTCATCGAGCGCAAGAAGGCCGGCCTCAAGAAGGCCCGTAAGGCGCCCCAGTACAGCAAGCGCTGACAGTCTCCCTCGCATGACGAGACTCTTCGGCACGGACGGCGTCCGGGGCCTGGCCAACGGTGTGCTCACCGCGGAGCTGGCTCTGGACCTGTCCGTGGCGGCCGCCCACGTGCTCGCCGACCGTGGCGAGTTCGCGGGTCACCGACCCCGTGCGGTCGTCGGCCGCGACCCGCGCATCTCCGGGCAGTTCCTGGAGGCGGCGGTGGTCGCCGGCCTGGCGAGCGCCGGGGTCGACGTGCTCCTGCTGGGTGTCCTCCCCACGCCCGGAGTCGCCTTCCTGACCGGGTCGCTCGAGGTCGATCTCGGGGTGATGCTCTCCGCGTCGCACAACCCGATGCCCGACAACGGCATCAAGTTCCTGGCCCGTGGGGGCGTCAAGCTCGACGACGTGATCGAGATCGCGATCGAGCAGCGGATGCGCGAGGGCTGGCAGCGCCCGACGGGTGCCGGTGTCGGCCGCGTCACGACGTACGACGCCGCCGTCTCCGACTACGCCGCGCACCTCGTCGCGACCCTCGACCGGCCGCTCACCGGCCTGCGCATCGTGCTCGACTGCGCCGAGGGTGCGGCGTACGACGTCGGACCGCGGGCTCTGCGTGCTGCTGGCGCGGAGGTGGTCGCGATCCACGCCGAGCCCGACGGGCTCAATATCAACGACGGCTGCGGCTCGACCCATCTGGGCAACCTGCGCCGCGCCGTGGTGGAGCATCGGGCCGATGCCGGCTTCGCGGTCGACGGCGACGCCGACCGGTGCCTCGCGGTCGACCACGAGGGCAATGTCGTCGACGGCGACCAGATCCTGGCGGTCCTCGCGCTCGCGCTGCGCGAGCAGGGACGGCTGGTCAAGGACACCGTGGTCGCCACCGTGATGAGCAACCTCGGGCTGGTGCACGCGATGCGTGCGGAGAGGCTCGGCATCCGGCAGACCAAGGTGGGCGACCGTTACGTGCTGGAGGCGATGAAGGCCTCCGGCTACAACCTCGGCGGCGAGCAGTCGGGCCACGTGATCCTCAGCGACCACGCCACGACGGGCGACGGCCTCCTCACTGCCCTCAAGGTGGCCGAGCGGATGGCCGGCACCGGACGCCCGCTGCAGGAGCTCGCCGGTGTGGTGACCCGGCTGCCGCAGGTCCTGGTCAACGTCGACGGGGTCGACAAGGCCCGAGCCGACGACGACGCCGTCCTCGCGGCTGCCGTCGCCGAGGAGGAGGCCGGACTCGGCGACTCCGGGCGGATCCTGCTGCGTCCCTCGGGCACCGAGTCGCTGGTCCGGGTCATGGTCGAGGCCCCCACCGCCGTCCAGGCCCAGGCCGTCGCCGACCGGCTCGCCGAGGTAGTCCGCCGCCAGCTCACGCTGGGCTGAGACATGCGCTGTCCTGGCTCCGTCAGATCTTGTGCTTGGTGCCCTCGGTGTCGGTGAAGTCGAGGCAGGCGGTGAGGGCGCAGCCGCCGTGGCCCGTTGGCACGCCGGAGGCCAGGTACCACTTGAAGCTCTTGGCGCCGCCCTTGCCCTTGGGGCGGATCAGCTTGGTGGAGAACGTCGCCACGACCTTGTTGCCGGTCTGCCTCACCTTCACCTTCTTCGAGCAGCGCTTGCGCCCCCCGGTGGTGGCGTCGACGTCGCAGATCCTGCCCTTGGCCTTACCCGACTCGGCCTCGATGACGACGCCCCGCCACTTCGTCGGGCTGTACTGCATCGCCAGCACGAAGCCGCCCGCGTCGCCGAAGTCGGCCGCGGTGAAGGCCTCGTAGGTCTTGGCGGTCAACTTGGCCTTGCCACCCTTGGTGACCAGCTTCGACGAGGCGATGTCGAGGACGCCCTCGGTGTCGTCGGGGTCTTTGGCCTTGCTGGTGCCGGCCCAGGCCGGCGTCGCCAGCAGGGCGGGGACCACGAGGGCCGGAGCGAGGAGAGTGGCAATGAGGGTGCGGGCGCGCGTCATGCGGTCCGTCTACCCGGGGGTGGCCGCACGCAAACGCGGAATCAGGACGGGGCAGGACGGCGGTGCATCCGTCGCACTCCAGGACCGCCCCGTGGCGGCCCACAACCGCGAGCTGAGCGAGTCGCGAGGCGCTTGAGCGCCTCGCCCCCCCTCGACTCCTCCCGAGATGGGTGGAGGCCTTCACCTGTCGCGTCGCTCGTCCCCCGAGTGGCGCGGTGGGTGGGGCCTCCGGTTGGTTAACGGCGGCGCGGGCGAGCCATGACGTCAGTTCGTCAACATTTCCTCGCGTTGTGCTGTCGGTGCGGCGCCGACTGTGAGGCGGCCGATTCGCAAGGTCTTGACATTCGGGCCGTGCTCGGCCGCGGCGCGGCTACGCTGTGAGGCGCAACGCGTCTGCTCCCCTACCCAAGGACCTCAACTCGTGACTCCGGCCCCCCCCGGTCGGCACTTGCAGTTCCGCCATGTGGTGATCCCCGTGCTCACCACGCTGTTGGTGCTGCTGCAGGGCTCTCCGCTCTCCGTCCCCGCCGATGCGACAGCGGCCGCGCCCGCGGGGATCGGCGACTCTGCGCACCGGTCCCACTCGGACCGGGACGAGCGCCGCGATCGGCTGGCCGAGCGGGTTCGGCTCGGCGCGCACGTGAAGGGGATGTCGCACGAACCGGGTCGGTTGGCTCGCTTCGAGCAGATGGCCCGCCGCGAGGTCGACGTGGCCTCGATCTACTGGGGCTACGGCGACGTCTTCCCCGGAACGACCGAGCTGAGCCTCGCCGACCAGGGGCGCCGCGACGTGCTGCTGTCGTGGGACATGGGCGCCACCCGGTTCACCGATTGGAGCAGCGGCTCGCAGGACGCCTACCTCGACCGGATCGCGAGCGCGGCGCTCGCCTACCCGTACACCGTCTACGTGCGGCCCTGGCCGGAGATGAACGGCGACTGGCAGGCGTTCCAGCCCACGCCGGGCGGCGAGCGGCCCTATGGCGGTACGCCGGAGGAGTTCGTGGATGCCTGGCGCCATGTCGTCGACCATTTCCGCGCTCGCGGCGTCTCCAACATCCGCTGGGTCTTCAATCCTGCAGCGGACATCTACGCGGAGACCACCCCGGTCGCGTCGATCTGGCCGGGGCCGGCGTACGTCGACGTGCTCGGGATCGACGGCTTCAACTGGGGCCGTGGCGGCCGATTCGGGGCGTGGCGCTCCTTTGACCAGATCTTTGGGCCGATGTATCGCGAGCTCACCCGGCTCCACCGTGACGCGCCCGTGTGGATCTGCGAGGTCGGCTCGAAGGAGCCGCGCCGCGCCGACGGCGCCCCGCGCGACCCCGACCGGAGCAAGGCCGCCTGGATCCGTCAGGCGATGATGACCCGGAGGTACCCCCGGATGACGACCCTCGTGTGGTTCCAGGAGCGCAAGGAGCGGGACTGGCGGATCAACTCCTCGCGCCCCGCGCTCAGGGCATTTCTGAAGGTCGCGCCCCAGCGCTGACGAGCGGGCTCAGCCTTTGTCGGCGTGCCGGTCGGCGTGGTCGAGGACCGCGCGGACGTACATCCGCTTGGACGACCCGTACTTGGGCCAGCAGGTGGTCAGCGTCAGCTCGCGCCGCCAGTGATCGGTGCCGTCGATGACGTGTGGCCGGAGGACCCAGGTGGCTGTCACAGGGATGATCTCGGGTCTGGTGGTGAGGCGGTAGGTCCAGGTCGTGCCGGCCTGGGTGACGTGCACTCGATCACCCGGACGAAGTGTGTCGAAGTCGAGGAATGGGTCGCCGTGACCGGCGCGGTGGGCCGCGATGCCCACATTGCCGCGCGCCCCCGGCAGCGCGGTGTCGGCGTAGTGTCCCGGGCCATCCGCGATGACCTCGTCGTCCGCGCCTTCGAGAAGGACCCACTCCCAGTCGGCGCCGAAGCGCGGGACGCGGAGCGTGCCGAGTGCATGCCCGACCCTCGCGGGACGGGCGACCGGTGCTACAGCCCGGCGCCGAGTCTCGGACCGCTGGGCGACGGGCTCGCCCAGCAGCTCGTCGCGGAGACGTGCCTGGGCGGCGCTGGTCGACCTGTCCTCGAGGGCCGGCCGCACTGCCGCGATCGCCACCGGAGTGGCGATCGCGAGCACGAGGGCGACGAGCATCAGGCGGAAGGCCAGGCGCATGTCAGCTCTGGGCGGCGTAGCGCCGGTGATGCAGAGCCGGTCGAGCGCCGAGCCGGTGCGTGCGAGGCGCGGGGCGAGGCAGGACCCGGAGGACCGCGACGGCGGCCGCGAGCAGGGCGAAGCCGGCGAGGAAGATCCACACCGACTGCATGATGAGGCTCGACGCGGCAAGGGCACCGGTCGAAGCGAGCGCTCCGTTGTTGTACATGGGGGTCACCATCTTCTTTCTGTATTGAGTGCGGCCTGGGCGAATGCCCGGGCCTGGACGAGCTGGAGGAACGCATCGAACGTGAACTCGATGACCAGCGGTGCCGAGAGCAGCATCTGCTGCCAACCGCGGGATCGGACCGTGACGACGCGCTCCACGACAAAGATCAGGGAGATGGCCAGCCAGAAGGGCCGGAGCTCGACACCGGCGAGGACGCCGACGAACAGGCTTCCGAGATATAGCACCGTGGCCAGGACGCCGAGCAGGCTGAGAAGCTGCCGGCCCCAGTAGCGGCGGGTGAACGGTGTCCAGCCGTAGTCGAAGAGGTTCTCGAGGGCGCCGCGCTTCCAGCGCAGGCGTTGACGGCCGAGGTCGCCCCACGTCGTCATGACCTCGGTCTCGAGGGTGCACTGGTACGGCGCGAGGATCCGGTAGCCACGGTGCATGAGGGCGAGCGAGAGCTCGTTGTCCTCAGTGAGCACGGCCGTGTCGTAGACCTGGTGCCCGCCCGAGGAGTCGGGGAGCTCGCCGGCCTCACGCGCGGCCGCTACCTCGCGCAGTATCGAGACCGGGAAGACCGAGGCGGTCCCTGTCAGCACCAGCGCGCGGCCACCCAGGCGACGCACGTCGCGCTCGTACCGGGCGTACTCGTTGCGTTGGAAGGTGCCGAGCAGGCCGCCGCCGGGGCCCCCGCGGAAGGTGCCTCCCACTCCGCCGAGGCCCGGGTCGGCGAGCTTCTCCCGCGCCACGGCCAAGAACTCCCGGTCGAGCGCACAGTCGGCGTCCATCACCAGGATGAGGCCGTCGCCCTCCATGCTGGGCAGGAGTTCGTCCAGGACCTGGTTGAGTGCGCCGGCCTTCTTGTCAGTGTTGTCGCGGGTGACGTACACCTCGGCGCCGAGTCCGAGCGCCGTCTCCGGCGTCGCGTCGGTGCAATTGTCGGCGATCACGACGATCCGGTCCGGCGGCACCGACTGTGCGTTGAGCGACCGCACCGCGTCGGGCAGAGTCGCCTGTTCGTTGTGAGCGGGGAGGAGCGCGACGAGTCGACCGACCCGACGCTTCCCCGCTGTTGCATGGTCGACCGCTGTCTTTGCGGCGCGGTCAGCCGTTGTCAAGGCGCGTGTCATCGCCTTGCCCCCCTTATGCGTTATGGCCTTTTGGCGTTGCTACGTTCGCCCTCCCCAGGGCGAACGCTCGCCACTCGCCACGTCGATGAATCCCCGATGACGCGGCTGGTGGTCCCCTGCGAGGAGGGTACGTCCCGAGTCACGATCGTGATGCGCTTTTCAACAACTTCTTTTCGCGTTGTCGTGGACTTCATCCGTCGGCCGGGTCCGCCGAGGAGTCATCTGCCCTCACTCCGGCACGATCTCGGCGTCGATCGAGTCCATGATCTCCCGGGCGGTCTCGGCGGGAAGTGTGGGGAGTGTGCCGGCGTCGCGGACCATGACCACCGTGGTGAGCGATGCCCCCACGTCGGTGGTCTGCACCACGATCTGGGTCTTCGGCGGGGCGCAGGTGCGTCCGGCGGTGGTGACCACGACCGACGAGCGCAGCGCCGGCTGACCGGATGCGGTGGTCACCTCGCGGGTCTGCGGGCCGGTGACCGGGGCGGGCGGGCCGCCGCCCTCGTCGTCGCGTCGGACCGCGCGGCTCCAGCGCCGGGTCATCCGGGCCTGCGCGTCCTCGAGGGTGGTCTGCGACTCGTCCGAGATGGCTGAGACGCCGACGTACGCCTGCGTCGTGCTGTTGCCGTTGTCCGGGCAGGTGCCCGTGTTGTACGCCGCGGGTCCCTTCACCTTCACCTCGAGGTCGCCGTTGGGCCGCTCGAAGAAGTAGACGACGCTGCTGGACTCGAGCTCCCACCCGATGTACTCGGCAGGCACCTGGAAGACGACGTTCGCCAACTTCTCGCCATACACGAACTGGCCGTCGGGGAACACCGGGTCGGGGCCCGAGGGGACCGGCACGCTCGGCGAGGCCTCGCCCGAGGAGGAGGGGCTCGACATCGAGGAGGCACCGGACCTGACGGCCGAGGAAGGCCGCTCGGTCGGCGGCTCGTCCGCCGTCGCCGCCAGGACGGCGACGGTGGTGGTGGCGAGGACGACGAGGCTGGTGACCGCGCCCAGGGCGAGCACCAGCGGCTCGGGGATCGCGCCGCGCTCTGCCCGGGACATAGGCCCATCGTCGCACCTGGCGGCGTGGTCTCGACTCCGCTCGCTGGCGCTCACGGGCTCGACCAGCGAGGGGCGGCTTGGTCTCGACTCCGCTCGCTGGCGCTCACGGGCTCGACCAGCGAGGGGCGGCTTGGTCTCGACTCCGCTCGCTGGCGCTCACGGGCTCGACCAGCGAGGGGCGGCTTGGTCTCGACACCGCTCGCGCGCTCGCGGGCTCGACCAGCGAGGTCAGAGCTTGCGCAGCCGGACGTAGCGGACCGAGTGGTCGGCGTCCTTGCGGAGCACGAGGTTCGCGCGGGGGCGGGTGGGCAGGATGTTCTGCTGGAGGTTGGGGCCGTTGATCGTGTCCCAGATGCTCTCGGCCGTGACGACCGACTCCTGCGGGGTGAGGTCCGCGTAGCGGTTGAAGTAGGAGGCCGGGTCGAGGAACGCCGTCTCGCGCAGCCGGAGGAACCGCTCGACGTACCAGGTGCGGATCACCGAGGTCGCCGCGTCGACGTACACCGTGAAGTCGAAGAAGTCGCTGACGGCGAGGCCCGTGCGGCCGTCGGCGCCGACGCGGGCCGGCTGCAGCACGTTGAGGCCCTCGACGATCACGATGTCGGGTCTCTTGACGGTGACGGTCTCGTCGGGGAGGACGTCGTAGACGAGATGGGAGTACGTCGGTGCCTCGACCTCGTCCCTTCCCGACTTGATGTCGACCACGAAGCTCAGCAGCCGGCGCCGGTCATAGGACTCCGGGAAGCCCTTGCGGTCGAGGATCCCCCGCCGTTCGAGCTCGGCGTTGGGGAGGAGGAAGCCGTCGGTCGTGACCAGCGCCACGTTGGGGTGCTCGGGCCAGCGGGCCAGCATCTGCTGGAGCAGGCGCGCCGTCGTCGACTTGCCGACCGCCACCGAGCCGGCGACCCCGATCACGAAGGGAGTGCGCGGGGGTTGTGGCCGGTCGAGGAACTCCTCCTGCCGGCGGTGCAGCCGGCCGGCCGACTCGACGTACAGGCTCAGCAGCCGCGACAGCGGCAGGTAGACCTGCTCCACCTCGGCCAGGTCGAGCGACGTGCCGAGACCGCGCAGCCGGGCGATCTCGTCGCTCGCCAGCGGGCTCTCCATCACCGGGGCGAGCGCCGCCCAGTCGTCACGGGCCAGCTCGACGAACGGCGTGGGCTCGGCCGATGGCATGCGAGGCATTGTTGCAGTCGTCACGCCGCCGGCCGTGGAGCCCACCGGACCGGGCGCTCGGACCTAGACTGGCGGCCATGTGCGGAATCGTCGGGTACGTCGGCCATCGCCAGGCGCAGGACGTCGTCATCGAGGGACTGCGACGACTGGAGTACCGCGGCTACGACTCCGCCGGCATCGCGCTCGTGCACGACGGCGACATCGCCGCGACGAAGCGGGCCGGCAAGCTCGCGAACCTCGAGAAGGCGATCTCGGAGTCACCGCTCCCGGCGTCGAGCACCGGCATCGGCCACACCCGCTGGGCCACCCACGGAGCCCCCAACGACACCAACGCGCACCCGCACCTGGGCCAGCATCGGCGCCTGGCCGTCGTACACAACGGCATCATCGAGAACTTCGCGACCCTGCGCGCCGAGCTCGAGCGCGCCGGTCACGAGCTCCTGTCGGAGACCGACACCGAGATCGCCGCCCATCTGCTCGAGGCCGAGGTGGAGACGGGCGCCGACCTGACCACCGCGATGCAGCGTGTCTGCCGGCGCCTGGAGGGCGCGTTCACCCTGGTGGCCGTCGACGGTCACGACTCGGACCGCGTCGTCGCCGCCCGGCGCAACTCGCCGTTGGTCGTCGGCCTCGGCGAGGGCGAGAACTTCGTCGGCTCCGATGTCGCCGCGTTCATCGAGTACACCCGCGACGCGCTCGAGCTCGGTCAGGACCAGGTCGTCACCATCACCGGCGAGGGCGTCGAGGTGAGCGACTTCGACGGCACGCCCGCGGCGGGCCGGCCCTACTACGTCGACTGGGACCTCTCCGCGGCGGAGAAGGACGGCTACGACTGGTTCATGCGCAAGGAGATCTTCGAGCAGCCGCGGGCCGTCGCCGACGCGCTGCTCGGTCGGCACGACGACGAGGGCCTCCTCCAGCTCGACGAGGTGCGGCTCTCCGACCAGGAGCTCCGCGAGATCGACAAGATCATCGTGATCGGCTGCGGGACCGCGGCGTACGCCGGGCTGGTGGCGAAGTACGCGATCGAGCACTGGACCCGCATCCCCTGCGAGGTCGAGCTCGCCCACGAGTTCCGCTACCGCGACCCGATCCTGACCCGCAGCACCCTCGTCGTGGCGATCAGCCAGTCGGGCGAGACCGCCGACACGCTGCAGGCGATTCGGCACGCCCGCACCCAGGGGTCACGCGTGCTGGCGATCTGCAACACCAACGGCTCGACGATCCCGCGGGAGTCCGACGCCGTCATCTACACCCATGCCGGCCCGGAGATCGGCGTCGCGTCGACCAAGGGCTTCCTCACCCAGCTCATCGCCTGCTACCTGCTCGGGCTCTACCTCGCGCAGGTGCGCGGCACGAAGTTCGGTGACGAGATCGCCGCGGTCATCGACCAGCTGGAGGCGCTGCCCGACCAGGTCGCCGAGGTGCTCGCGGGCGCCGAGGACGTCTACGCGCTCGCCCAGCGGCACCTGGACCGCCGTACCGTCCTCTTCCTCGGCCGGCACGCGGGCTTCCCGGTCGCGCTGGAGGGCGCGCTCAAGCTCAAGGAGCTCGCCTACCTGCACGCCGAGGGCTTCGCCGCGGGTGAGCTCAAGCACGGCCCGATCGCGTTGATCGAGGAGGGGCTGCCGGTCTTCTGCATCGTGCCGCCGCGCGGCCGCGACCAGCTGCACGAGAAGATGATCAGCGCCATCCAGGAGATCCGGGCCAGGGGCGCAACCACGATCGTCATCGCCGAGGCGCGCGACTCCGAAGTGGTCGCGCCGTACGCCGACCACCTGATCGCGCTGCCCGAGGTGCCGGTCCTGCTCCAGCCGGTCGTGGCCGTCGTGCCGCTGCAGCTCTTCGCCTGCGAGCTCGCGACCCTGCTCGGCCACGACGTCGACCAGCCGCGCAACCTGGCCAAGTCGGTCACGGTCGAGTGATCTCGACAGGCTCGATCAGCGGGGTGGGCTCGATCAGCGGGGTGGGCTCGATCAGCGGGTGGCGGCAGTGATCGTGGGCGTCGGCATCGACGTGGTCGACATCGACAGGTTCGAGCAGTCCCTGCGACGTACACCGGGCCTCTCCGACCGGGTCTTCACCCCTGCCGAGGCCGAGCTGCGACCGGCCTCCCTCGCCGCCCGCTTCGCCGCCAAGGAGGCGCTGGCCAAGGCCCTCGGCGCCCCCCGCGGCCTGGACTGGCACGACGCCGAGGTGGTCACCGAGGACACCGGCCGGCCCCGCTTCGTCATGCGCGGCACCGTCCTCGCCTCCGCCAGCGCGCTGGGAGCCTCGTCCGTCCACCTCTCGCTCTCCCACGACGCCGGCATCGCGTCGGCGGTCGTGGTGCTGGAGGGCTGACGCCGGAGGAGCCGGCGGGACTAGGGTGGGCGGACCGGACCCCATCGAGGAGAGGTGCGTCGTGAACGGGCAGGACCGTCGAGTCGCCGACTTCCATCGCCTGCACTCATCGGGTCACTTCGTGATGCCGAACCCGTGGGACGCGGGAACCGCACGCGCCCTGGAGCAGCTCGGCTTCAAGGCGCTCGCGACGACCAGCGCCGGCTTCGCCTGGACCACGGGTCGCGGGGACGCCGAGGTCACGCTCGACGACGCGGTCGAGCACCTCCGTGTCATCGCCGCCGCCGTCGACGTGCCGGTCAACGCGGACTTCCAGGGCGGCTACGCGGTCGACCCAGAGCAGGTCGGCCTGAACGTGCGGCGGGCCGCGGAGACCGGGATCGCCGGACTGTCGATCGAGGACTCCACCGGCGACGAGGCCTCGCCGCTCCACGACTTCGACCTGTCCGTCGAGCGCATCCGGGCCGCGCGCCGCGCGATCGACGAGAGCGGGACCGGCGTCGTGCTGACCGGACGCTCGGAGGGCTTCGTGGTCGGACGACCCGATCTCGACGAGACGATCCGAAGGCTGAGTGCCTACGCCGAGGCCGGGGCCGACTGCCTCTACGCGCCCCGGATCGGCACCGCCGACCAGGTCGCGGCGATCGTCGCCGCCATATCGCCCAAGCCGGTGAACCTGTTGATCAACGCCCCGTTCATCACGGTCGCCGAGGCCGCGGCGCTCGGAGTGCGCCGCATCAGCGTCGGAGGGACCCTCGCGCGGGCCGCGTGGGCGGGGTTCCTCGCGGCCGCAGAGGAGATCGCGGAGGCGGGGACGTTCACCCGGTTCGAGCGGTTGCCGGACGTCGAAGCCCTGCTCGGCAACGGGTAGCCCTCGCAGCATGCTCTCCGCCCACACCGTCGAGCAGGTCCGCGCGGCCGAGGCGGAGCTGATGGCCGGGCTCCCGGAGGGCGCACTGATGCAACGCGCGGCGTACGGCCTGGCTGCCGCGATCGCCGACTTCCTGGGCACGACGTACGGCGCCCGCGTGCTGCTGCTCGTCGGCTCGGGTGACAACGGGGGCGACGCGCTGTTCGCCGGCGCCCATCTGGCCCGTCGCGGTGCCGGCGTGGAGGCGGTGCTGCTCGACCCCGGCCGGGCGCATCAGGATGGGCTTGCCGCACTCCTGCGCTCGGGTGGCCGGGTCGTCACTGCCGCCACCGCGGCCCGCCCCGACGTGATCGTCGACGGGATCGTCGGCATCGGCGCGGGCGGTGCCCTACGGCCGGCCGCCGTGGCCGCGCTGGCCGCGCTGCCCGCTGCCCCGGTCGTCGCGGTCGACGTGCCGTCGGGGGTGTCGGTCGACGACGGCCGCACAGCGGGGGAGCACGTGCGCGCTGCGCTCACCGTGACCTTCGGGACCCACAAGGTCGCGCACCTCGTCGACCCGGCGGCGGCCGCCTGCGGTGCGGTGACCCTCGTCGACATCGGCCTCGGACTCCCGCGCGCCGCCGTGACCGCCCTCCAGCCCGCGGATGTCGCGGCGCTGCTGCCCGTGCCCGGCGGTGACGACCACAAGTACACCCGGGGCGTCGTCGGCGTGCGCACTGGGTCGGCCTCCTATCCCGGCGCCGCCGTGCTCTCCGTCGCGGGCGCGGACTGCGGCCTCGCCGGGATGGTCCGGTACGTCGGCAGCGCCGGCGCCGCCGTGCTGGCGCGGTTCCCCGAGGTGACCGTCGGACCGGGTCGCGTCCAGGCGTGGGTCGTCGGCTCCGGTGGCGGCGCCGACGCCGGCCGCGCCCTCGCGGCCGCAATGTCCGAGCCCACCCCGATCGTCGTCGACGCCGACGCGCTCCGTCATCTGTCCGATCCGCCCGACGGTCAGCCGTCCGGCCCGGGTCTCTCCGAGAGTCAGCCGGCCGGCCCGGGTCCGTCCGAGAGTCAGCCATCCGGCCCGGGTCTCTCCGACGGTCATCGACTCGCCTCGGGCCGCAGGCTGGTGCTCACCCCCCACGCGGGTGAGCTGGCCAGGCTGCTCGACGTACCTCGTGACGAGGTGGAGGCGGATCCGCTCGCATCGGTCCGCCGGGCGGCGCGGGAGACGACGGCGACGGTGCTGCTCAAGGGCCGACGCACCCTCGTCGCGACCCCGGAGGGCGCGGCGCGGGTCAACCTCACCGGCACGCCCTGGCTGGCCACCGCGGGCACCGGGGACGTGCTCGCCGGGCTCATCGGCGCCCTGCTCGCCGCGGGCCTCACGCCGTACGACGCCGCGTCGGTCGGCGCGTGGCTGCACGGCGCCGCGGCCACCCGTGCCTCCGGCGGCGGGCCCATCGTCGCGTCCGGCGTCGCCGCTGCCCTGCCCGCGACGATCCGTGACGTCCTGCGCGACTCCCTCGGCACTGCGTGAAGCATCTGCCCCGACAGTCGGTGGCAGATGCTTCACACAGCCCAGGTGCCCGGCCGAGCGAGCGCGGCTGAGACAATCGCGCCCATGACCCCGTCGGCGTTCGAGGAGCCCGTGCGCCCGGAGATCGTGGTGGACCTCGGCGCGATCCGCCACAACGTGACCGTCCTCCGCGAGCTGGTCGCGCCGGCTGCGCTCATGGTCGTCGTGAAGGCCGACGGCTACGGCCACGGCATGGTGCCGGTCGCCCGTGCGGCTCGTGCGGCGGGAGCGGCCTGGCTCGGCGTGGCGACGGTCGAGGAGGCGCTTGCGCTCCGCGCCACGGGTGACACCGGCCGACTGCTGTGCTGGATGACGCTGCCAGGAGACGACCTCGCCGCCGCGGCAGCCGCCGACATCGACGTGACGGCGTACAGCGTGGAGGAGCTCGACCTGATCGTGAGGCCTCGAGACGGTCGCTCGTCCCTCGCGAGATCCTCGACCACCGAGGGAGCGGGCCCGGCCGTCGAGGAGTCGATCCGGGTCCAGCTGAAGGTCGACACCGGGCTGTCGCGGGGTGGGGCGGCGCTCGACGACTGGCCCGAGCTCGTCGCCCGCGCCGCCGCGTACGAACGGACCGGGCGCATCGAGGTCACCGGCGTGTGGTCGCACCTCGCGTGCGCCGACGAACCCGGCCACCCGGCCAACGACCGGCAGGAGACGCGGTTCGCGCAGGCGCTCGACATCGCGCGCCGGGCGGGCCTGACGCCCGAGGTCTGCCATCTGGCCAACTCCGCGGGGGCGATCCTGCGTCCGGGGGCCCGTTACGACCTGGTGCGTTGCGGGCTGGCGGCGTACGGGCTCGACCCCGCGCCCGGTCACACCCCCGACCTCGGCCTGGTGCCGGCCATGACCGTGCGCACGCCGCTCGCCTTCACCAAGCGCATCGCCGCGGGGGAGGGTGTCTCCTATGGCCACAGGTGGATCGCGCCCGGACCCACCCGGGTCGGGCTGGTGCCTGTCGGGTACGGCGACGGCGTGCCGCGGCATGCCAGTGACCGCGCCGAGGTGGCGGTGCGGGGAGTGCGGCGGCCCGTGCGGGGACGCGTCTGCATGGACCAGCTCGTCGTCGAGCTCTTCGAGGAGCCGGCCGAGACGGGCGACGTGGTGACGCTCTTCGGGCCCGGCAGCGACGGTGAGCCGACCGCCCAGGAGTGGGCGGAGGCCTGCGACACCATCAGCTACGAGATCGTCACCCGCATCGGCGGCCGGCTCAGGCGGCGACATGTCGACACCGCCGGCAGCCGCTCTGCCGCCGGTGCCCACCTGGGAAGGGCCGGCAGCGGATGAAGGCGCGCACGAAGGTCCTCGGGGTCGCCGCGGGCGCCGCAGGAGTCGCGGTGGCCGGCGCGGCCGCCCGGTTCGCTCAGCAGCGGGGGCGGATCGCGCATCGCCCGGAGATCGAGCACCTGCCCTTCGGGTCGCTGCACACCGACCCGATCACGGTCGTTGCCGACGACGGACTCCTGCTGCACGCAGAGATCGAGGATCGTGACGAGGCACCGCGCCGGAGTGGCCGGCGGCCGGTCCCGGCTCCCGAGGTCACCATCGTCTTCGTCCACGGCTATGCGTTGAGCATGGACTGCTGGCACTTCCAGCGGGCCGGCTACCGCGGCTTGGTGCGCTCGGTCTTCTTCGACCAGCGTTCGCATGGCCGCTCCGCGCTGTCCGACTCCGAGCACTGCACCATCGAGCAGCTCGGCCACGACCTGCAGCGCGTCCTCGACGACCTGACCGGCGATGAGCCCGTCGTGCTGGTCGGGCACTCGATGGGCGGCATGACCATCATGGAGCTCGCCGAGCAGCGGCCGGAGCTCTTCGGAACCAAGGTGGTGGGGGCCGCGCTCATCTCCACCACGGGTGGCGACCTCGAGCCCGCCCGCATGATCGTGCCCATCCTTCCGGCGCGGTTGAGCAAGACCTTGGGCAACGGCGTGGTCGGCCGGCTGGTGCGAGGACTCTCCTTCGGCTCGCGCGCCGTCGACGAGGCGCGGCGCATCGGCCGTGACATCGCCACCGTGGTCACCGACCGGTTCGCGTTCGGCGGCCCCGTGCCCGCGTCGTACGTCGACTTCGTGCGCGACATGCTCGACGAGACGTCGTTCTCGGTGGTCGCCGACTTCTTCCCGGAGTTCCTGGCCCTCGACCGGTGGGAGCACCTCGTGCCGCTGTCGCGGATCCCGACCGCGATCATCGGCGGCACCGCAGATCGGCTGACCACCATCGACCACTCGCGAAAGCTGCACGCGAGCATCAACGGGTCCGACCTCCTCGAGTGCGTCGGCGCCGGACACCTGGTGATCATCGAGCGACACTCACAGGTCAACGCCGAGCTCGACGACCTCATCGACCGGGCGGTCGGCTTCGCCGAGGAGCACCGGCTCCCTGATGACGACCGGGCGGCCAGGTCGTCGTGATCGTCGACATCCAGCGCGTCGGTCCCGAGGCCGCCGACGCGGTCCACGGGGTCGTCCGGGCGGCGTTCGCCGCGCGTGCGCCGCTCGACCCGCCGGCCGACGCGCTGCAGGAGACCGTCGACGACATCCGGGCGGCGCTGGCCCACGGGGGCGGCATCCTGGCCAGCCTCGAGGCCGGGCCTGTGGGTGCGCTGATCCTCGATCCCGAGGGTGACACCCTGTGGCTGCGCCGGGTCGGCGTGCTCCCGGCGGCGCAGGAGCACGGCATCGCCGGGCTCCTCATCGCCGAGGCGTTCTGGGCCGCCGACGACTTCGCCGAGATCGCCGTGCTCGCCCGGGCGGAGCTGCCCGGCACGATCCGGATGTGGCAGCACGAGGGCTTCGTCGAGACGGCCCGCCACGCGCCGTACCTCGAGCTGCGGCGGCCGGGCACCGCGGCGTACGACGTGCCCGACGCGGGGGCGATGACCGCCCTGGGGGAGCGGCTCGGCGGTCGCCTTCGCGCCGGCGACCTGCTGGTCCTCAGCGGTGAGCTCGGAGCGGGGAAGACGACGTTCACACAGGGCCTCGCGGCCGGGCTCGGGGTGCGCGGAGCGGTGACCTCTCCGACGTTCGTGATCGCCCGGGTGCATCCCGCGCTGGCGGACGGGCCCGACCTCGTGCACGTCGACGCCTACCGTCTCCGCGGTGCGCTCGAGCTCGACGACCTCGACCTCGACACCTCCCTCGACGATGCCGTCACCGTCGTCGAGTGGGGCGCCGGCATCGCCGAAGACCTCGCCGACTCGCGGCTCGAGGTGCGCATCGCCCGTGCCGCCGGCGCCGACGGGGATGCCCCCGACGCCGACCCGCGCCGGGTGCTCCTCGCCCCGGTCGGACCGCGCTGGACGTCCCGGCTCCACTGACCCGGCGCTGTCTGTCCTCGGTACAACGTCGACCCGGCGCTGTTTGTCCTCGATACAACGTCGACCCGGCGCTGTTTGTCCCGCCCTGGTCAGAACACCCAGTGCAACGAGCGCCGGGTCGGCGTGTCCGGGGGGACAACGAGCGCCGGGTCGGCGTGTCCGGGAGGGCAGGTTGCGCCGGGTCGAGAGGATGGGGGCGTGCTGGTCATCGCCCAGATCACGGACACCCACTTCGGTGGCTCGCCCGCGGCGGCCGGTCGCGCCCGCGCGGTCCTCGACCATCTGCGCACCATGGACCCTCGCCCCGACCTCCTCCTGGTCACCGGCGACGTGGCCGACCACGGCCTCCCCGGGGAGTACGCCGAGGCGCGCGAGGTGCTGGGTCGCTGGCCCGGGCCGATCGGCATCCTGCCGGGCAACCACGACGTCCGCGACGCCTTCGTCGACGGGCTCGCCGACCTGGCGGGGCCGGCGAAGGAGGCGCTCGACCGGCATGGCCGGGTCGACCAGGTCGTCGAGGTGGGCGGGCACCGCTTCCTGCTCCTCGACTCGCTGGTCGACGCGACAGGTGTCGGGGACGACGGCGGGCGGCAGGACCACGGCATCCTCACCGACGGCACGCTCGCCTGGCTGAGCGAGGAGCTGCGCGACACCCGGCCGTCGTACGTCGCCCTCCACCACCCACCGGTCGACCTCGGGCTCGGGCTGATGGACCCGATCCGGCTCCGTGACCCCGGCCGGCTGGCGGAGGTCATCGCCCCGGCCGACCACGTCCGAGCCGTCCTCGTCGGCCACGCGCATTCGATGGCGGCGACCGAGTTCGCCGGCAGGCCGATGCTGATCGGCGGCGGCGTGGTCTCCGGCGTACAGCTCGACGGAGAGCCAGGCCGGCAGATCTGGCTGGGTGCACCGCCGAGCTTCGCGCTCCATCTCATCCGCGACGACGGGCGGCTCGTCACCCTGTGGCGCGCCCTCCCGGGGTGAGGCTTGGTCTCGACGCGGCGCTCGTCCCTCGCGCCGGCTCGACCACCGAAGTGGCATAGCCTCTGCCTGTGCTGCTCGCCTTCGACACCGCCACCGCGCAGGTGACCGCCGCCCTCCACGACGGTCGTGAGGTGATGGCGGAGCGGGTGAGCGAGCGGCCGATGAAGCATGCCGAACAGCTCGCCCCGCTCATCGAGTCCTTGCTGGCGGAGGCCGGCTGCGAGCGCGGTGACCTCTCCTCGATCGTCGTCGGCGCCGGGCCCGGTCCCTTCACCGGCCTGCGCGTCGGCTTGGTCACCGCCCGCACCCTCGGCTACGTGCTCGACATCCCGGTGCACGGCATCTGCAGCCTCGACGCGCTCGCGATCGAGGCGGTCGCGACCGGCGCGGTCCACGGAGGCTTCCTCGTCGCCACCGACGCGCGGCGCAAGGAGGTCTACCACGCGTCGTACGACGGGCAGGCTCGCCGGCTGGCCGGACCCGAGGTGGCTCGCCCCGACGCGACGGCCACGCCGGGGCCGGTCGTGGGGGAGGGCGGTGAGCTCTATCCCGACGCCTTCCCCAACCGGGTCGGGCCGCGCCGTCCCAGCGCCGGCTGGATGGCCACGGCCGTGACCGAGGGGGTCGTCGAGATCCTGCCTCCCGAGCCGCTCTACCTCCGGCGCCCCGATGCGGTGGCGCCGGGCCGGCCGAAGCGGACCCTGTGACGGACACCGTCCGGCCCGCAGGACCAGCCGACGTCGACTTCGTGATCGCGTCGGAGGCCGTCAACCTCGGCGCCGACGCCTGGTCACCGACCCTGATCGCGGCCGGCCTGGCCGACAGCGTGCCGACGGTCTCCTACCTCGTCGCCGAGCGCGACGGCAGCCCGGTGGGGCACGCGGTGGTCAGCGTCGCGAGCGACATCGCCGAGCTCCAGCGGATCGCGGTCGACGCCGGCGCGCGGCGTACGGGCGCGGGCAGCGCCTTGCTCGCGGCCGTCGTCGCCCGCGCCAAGGAGCGAGGGGCCGATCGACTGCTGCTCGAGGTGCGCGAGGGCAACGCGGCGGCCAGATCCTTCTACGAGACAAGGGGTTTCGCCGAGATCGACCGGCGTCCGCGCTACTACGGCGACGGCGCCGCCGCCCTGGTCATGATGCTCCAGCTCGTGAGCTGAGGAGACCAAGGCGACGACGCCGTCTGTGGGAAGCACCGGGAGCGGGGATCGGGCGATCCGCTCCCGGGTCCGTGCCTCACGGCACGCTTGTCACGTGCTCAGGGCACGTCGTACACCGGGTTGGGGATCTTCCAGCGGTTCTCGGCGTGGCCGCCGACGAGGTCGCTGTACTGATCACCGATATTCCAGACGATCCGCAGCTTCTTGTTGCTCTCGATCCAGGCGCGGGTCTGGGACTTGTACTCGGCGGTGGTGCAGGTGGACGTGGCGCACTGGATGTACGACGGCTGCTGGCTCGTGCCCTGACCGGTCCAGCGGGTGAAGAACCAGGTGCCGGAGAACCGGAAGTCGTACAGCTTGTTGACGTTCTTCCTCGTCTTCTTCCGCTGGTCGTCGGTGCGGTCGGTGATCGCGATGACCTTGCAGCCGCCCTTCGCGGCCTTGCGGGCGATCTTCGCCATCTCCGGGACGGCGGGGAACTTCTTCCCGTTCACCCAGTCCAGGTCCTTGACCTTGTCGTAGTGGAACCCCATCTCCTTGTCCCACAGGTCGTAGCCCCACAGGAGCGTGTCCTCGACATCGAGCACGACGGCCGGCTTGCGCTTCCACTTGGAGACGGTCTGGCAGCGCTTCTTGATCTTCGCGGCCTTGTTGCGGGTCTTCTCCCGCATCTCCTTGATGAACGCGGAGCTCTTGCCGGCCAGCCCCTCGGGAGCGCTGTAGTAGGCCCGGATCGTCGACTTCACCGAGTCGATGTTGGGGATCTTCTCGCCGCCGACCGTCGCACCGCTGGAGCCGTCGGGCAACATCCGGAACTTGTTGTACGGCGCCAGCCCGGCCTCGACGAGCCCGGGAAGGTTGGGGCTCGGCAGGTAGTAGGTCGGGTTGGGCAGCTTGAGCGTCTTGTCGGCGTACCCGCCCATCAGGTCCGACCACTGGTCACCGACGTTGAGCACGACGTCGTACGCCTTCTCCTTGCTCGGGTCGGTGGGGTCCTTGGCCTTGAGGTCCGTCTCGATGTGCTTGCGGGTGTAGGCCTTGTACTCGACCGTGGTGCACTTCGCCACCGCGCAGGTGACGTACGCCGGCTTGGGCTCGGCGTCGGTCCACTTGGTGAACAGGTTGTCGGCGGTGAAGGGCTTGTAGCCGACCTTCTGCAGGTTCGCCAGCGTGGCCGGCTCCTGGCCGCTGTTGCGGCCGGTGACCCCGAAGATCGCGAACCCCTTGGCGGCCGCCGCGTTGACGAAGTCGACCATCCCGGGCGTCGCCGGGAAGCGCTGCTCCTTCACCCAGACGTCCTGCAGCGCAGGGTCGAAGCTGAAGTGCATGGCGTTGTCTTCCATGTCGTAGGTCCACAGCGTGGTGTCGTCGACGTCGACGACGATCGCCGGCACCTTGCCGGCGTCGGTCACCTGCTTGTACGCCGCGTCGAGGTAGGACTGCTGGGCCGTCTGGATGGACTTGAGCTCGGTGATGTACGGCGAGGTCGTCTTGTCGGCGATCCCCTCGCTCGTGGCGTTGTAGTAGGTGCGGACGGTCGACTTCGTGACGTCGAAGTTGGGGATCTTCTTGCCCTTGACCGTCTTGCCGGTGCTGCCCTCGGGCTCCATCGTGAAGTAGGTGCGGTGCTTGCCGCCCTTGGCGGCGATCTCGGCGGCGCTGCTCTGCGCGGCGTCGTCGCGGGTGGCGCTGTCGTCCTCGGCCAGCGCGCTCCCGAGCGGGAGCGTCGCGGTCAACAGGGCGCCGGCCGCCACCACGGCGCCGGCGGTCAAGGCTCGTTTCACGGGACGGGGGTTGTGGGACAACCTCATCTCCTCCAGACATGCATATGAGAAGTCATGGACACCGGGTACGACGTCCCCTCACGTCCCTTTGTTCACACGGGGCGCAAGAATGTCCTCATGCCTGGTTCCGATGGTCCGCTCGTGCTCGGCATCGAGACCTCGTGCGACGAGACCGGTGTCGGCATCGTGCGCGGCAACACGCTCCTGGTCGACGCGGTGGCGAGCAGCGTCGACGAGCACGCCCGCTTCGGCGGTGTCGTGCCGGAGGTGGCCTCGCGGGCTCACCTCGAGGCGATGGTGCCGACGCTGACACGGGCGGCCCGGGAGGCCGGGATCCGACTCGACGACCTCGACGCCGTCGCCGTCACCAGCGGCCCCGGTCTCGCGGGGGCGTTGCTCGTCGGGGTCGCGGCCGCCAAGGCGCTCGCCCTCGGGCTCGGCAAGCCGCTGTACGGCGTCAACCATCTCGCCTCCCACGTAGCAGTCGACCAGCTCGAGCACGGGCCGTTGCCGGAGCCCTGCCTGGCGATGCTGGTCAGCGGCGGTCACTCCTCGCTCCTCAAGGTCGAGGACATCACCGGCGGTGCCGACGGCGACTCCGGGGTGACGCCGCTCGGCGCGACGATCGACGACGCGGCGGGGGAGGCGTTCGACAAGGTCGCCCGGCTGCTCGGGCTGCCGTTCCCCGGTGGTCCGTACATCGACCGTGCGGCTCGCGACGGCGACCCGGCGTACGTCACCTTCCCGCGCGGGCTCACCTCGCAGCGCGACCTGGAGCGGCATCGTTTCGACTTCTCCTTCTCCGGCCTCAAGACCGCGGTGGCGCGGTGGGTCGAGGCGCGCGAGGCGTCCGGCGAACCGGTGCCGGTCGCGGACGTCGCCGCCGCCTTCCAGGAGGCGGTGTGCGACGTGCTGACCCGCAAGGCCGTCGACGCCGCGCTCAGTCACGGCATCGACCACATCCTCATCGGCGGTGGTGTGGCCGCCAACGGGCGGCTGCGCGCGATGGCCGAGACCCGCGCGCTCGAGAAGGGTCTGCGCGTGCGTGTTCCGCGCCCGGGCCTGTGCACCGACAACGGCGCCATGGTCGCCGCCCTAGGGGCCGAGCAGGTCACTCGGGGCAGGGCACCGTCGGCGCTCGACCTGCCAGCCGACTCCGGCCAGCCCGTCGACCTCGTCCGGGCATGAGACACCGATTCGTCTGCGCCCTCCCATGTAGTTCTCCGCTCGGCGACCGGGACGAATCGGTGTGGGGTCGGCCGCACAGCGCAGTGTCGGGTTCGCCCCATCGCCGTGGGGCCGGTCGCGGCTCGACACTCGACCCATGCCCACACCTCCCCGCTCCCGAACCGGCCTGGCCGTGGTCTCGCTCCTCGCGGTCGCCGTCTCGGCGATCGCCATCGGCCAGTACGCCACGTCGCGACTGACCGAGCAGGCTGCGGACGGGGCGCCCATCGCGATGAGCTTCGCCGACCGGCCGCTGCCCCTGCTCGTCGCCTTCTACCTCCACGTGGGGACGGGCTCGATGGTGCTGGTGATCGGCGCCGCACAGTTCTCCGCGACCCTCCGCACCCGCTGGCCGCGCCTGCATCGCGTGCTCGGTCGGTGCTACCTGACGGGTGTCGCGGTCGCCGCGTTGGCCG
Organism: uncultured Actinomycetota bacterium; assembly: GCA_963767345.1. Lineage (GTDB taxonomy): Bacteria > Actinomycetota > Actinomycetes > Propionibacteriales > Nocardioidaceae > Nocardioides. The sequence goes on along the minus strand of CAVYDO010000003.1, from coordinate 83,777 downwards.
CGCTCACGATCGCTCCCTTCGGCGCAGGCAGGCTGGCCGGCTTCTTCGGCTTCTCCTCGCTCGCGGTGTTGTGGCTGCTCACGGGCTTCCGCGCCTACCGCGCGATCCGGTGCGGCGACGTGGAGTCGCATCAGGGGTGGATGATCCGCAATTACGCGCTGACCTTCGCCGCGCCCACGCTGCGGATCTGGCTGGCCCTGCTGATCGCCGTCCAGGTCGCCGGCGGCGCCGACGGAGAACGCGCGTTCGCGACGGCGTACGCCGCGGTCCCGTTCCTTTGCTGGCTGCCCAACCTCGTGGTCGCCGAGTGGCTGGTCCGCCGCCGGGGGCTGCCGTCCTACCGTCTCGCCACCGATTCGTCTGCGCCCTCCCATGTAGTTCCCCGCTCGGCCACCGCGACGTTTCGGTGGGATGGTCAGGAGGCGAGGATGAACGGCGGCTCGAGGTCGCTGCCCTCGCGCGGCGCGACGGCGTACTCCATCGAGCCGTCGGTCCCGAGCCGTACGACGGCCCATGCGCCCTCGGCGTAGGTGACGAGCAGGGCGTGGTCCTCGTCCTCCCAGACGAGCCGGGTCGCGAAGGCCGGCGCCTGCTCCATGCTGGCCAGGTCGACGAGGACGTCGCCGCTCCCGGCGTCGACGATGCCGACCTCGCCGTCGCCGAGCCCGTCGCCGACCGAGCCCACCGTCAGCAGGTGTCCGCCGTCGGGCGAGTAGCCGACCAGCCGCCGGTCGCAGGTCTCGAAGTCGGTCTCGTTGCTCGTCTGGGAGACGGCGGCGGAGCAGGTCGAGCTGTCGTCGCGGTACTCGGTCACGCCGGCGTAGCTGCCGTCACGCCAGGCGGTCAGCGTCAGGATCTGCTCGGAGATCCGATCTGCGAAGCCGTGGGAGGTCGACAGCCACGCCTGCGGCTGTTCGCCCCTGGTGTTGACGAAGACGGTGCAACCGGCGTCGGTGGTGCGGCCCTCCTTGCAGTCCTCGCTCGTCACCGCCACGGCCTCGTAGTCGCCCTCGGCGGCGATCTTCGGCATCTGGTAGCGCTCGTCGCCCTCGGACTGCACCACCACGGGTGTGCCGTCGGGGCGCATCCAGGCGACCACCCCGCCGTCGGGGGAGGTGGCCAGGCCGCCGTCGACGGGGAAGGCGCGGGGGCCCGGGCGGCCGTCGCGGTGGTAGAAGCGGACCGTGCCGCGGCCGCTCTCGTCCGAGGACGCGGCGAGCAGCCCGCTGCCCATCGGTGCGAACGCGTGCGCACCCTCCGGAAGGACGCCGCTCAGGGTCTCGCCGTCCGCGAGGTGTACGTCGCGCCCGTCGGACCAGGGGATCGCGGGCGCGGCGCCGGCCTCGAGCCCAGTGACGTCGAAGGGCTGCTTCGCCGGGAGCGAGGTGCTCGGTTCGTCGGGAGCGCCCGAGGACTGCGTCGGCGGCGCGGACGGCGAGGAGGACTGTGATGACGAGGTCTCCGAGGGCGTCGGCTCGGCGACCGGCCCGCCCTCGGAGCCGCAGCCACTCAGCGTCACCAGGGCCAGCACCGCGACCGCGGCGAGCGCCGGCCCGCGCACCGCACCTCGTCCCGGAGTTGCGTAGGCGCGGTCGGGTGGGCGGCCGGGGGTCTGGGTCACGAGGTCAATGCTGGCACGTGGTGCCCAGGTTCCGCCGTACATCTAGGGTGTCCGGGAGCCTTCCGCCAGCCGAGTCGTAGGAGCGTTGAGATGCAGCAGGTCAGGGCCGTGGTCGCACACGGCAAGGGCGAGCCGGTGCGGATCGAGACGATCAACGTGCCCGATCCCGGCCCGGGCGAGGCGCTGGTCCAGGTACAGGCGTGCGGCGTCTGCCACACCGACCTGCACTATCGCGAGGGCGGCATCAACGACGACTTCCCGTTCCTGCTCGGGCACGAGGCGGCGGGCGTCGTCGAGGCGGTCGGCGAGGGTGTCGGCAACGTCGCGCCCGGCGACTTCGTGATCCTCAACTGGCGCGCGGTCTGCGGCAGCTGTCGTGCCTGCGACCGCGGCGAGCCGTGGTACTGCTTCGCCACCCACAACGCCACCCAGAGGATGACGCTGGCCGACGGCACGGAGCTGTCGCCGGCCCTCGGCATCGGCGCCTTCGCGGAGAAGACGCTCGTGGCGGCCGGCCAGTGCACGAAGGTCGACCCGACCGCGCGCGCGGCTGCGGTCGGGCTGCTCGGCTGCGGCGTGATGGCCGGGCTCGGCGCCGCGATCAACACCGGCGGGGTGTCCCGCGGCAAGACCGTTGCCGTGATCGGCTGCGGTGGTGTCGGGATGGCCGCGATCGCCGGCTCGGCCCTGTCCGGAGCGAGCCGGATCGTCGCGGTCGACATCGACGAGCGCAAGCTCGCGTGGGCGAAGGCGCAAGGCGCGACCCACACGGTCAACTCCTCCTCGGAGGACCCGGTCGCCCGGATCAAGGAGATCTGCGGCGAGGACGGAAGTGACGGCGCCGACGTCGTCATCGACGCGGTCGGCCGGCCCGAGACGTGGAAGCAGGCCTTCTACGCGAGGGATCTGGCCGGCACGCTGGTGCTGGTCGGCGTACCCACGCCCGAGATGCGCATCCCAGACATCCCGCTCATCGACGTCTTCGGCCGCGGTGGCGCGCTCAAGTCGAGCTGGTACGGCGACTGTCTGCCCAGCCGTGACTTCCCGATGCTCGTCGACCTCTACCAGCAGGGCCGGCTCGACCTCGATGCCTTCGTCTCCGAGGAGATCGGGCTCGGTGACGTGGAGGCGGCCTTCGAGAGGATGCACCGCGGCGACGTGCTGCGCTCGGTGGTGATCCTGTGAGAAGCGGAGCCGAGCGAGGCACGAGCGAGCGAGCGGGCGAGCCATCCGACGCGGTGCCTGCCCGTGTCGACCATGCCGTGGTCGGCGGCACCTTCTCCCTCGACGGCGAGACGCATCGTGTGGACAACAACATCTGGGTGGTCGGCGACGACGCCGAGTGCATCGTGATCGATGCCCCGCACAGCGTGGACGCCATCCGCGCCGTTGTGGGTGACCGCAAGGTCAAGGCGATCCTGCTCACCCACGCCCACGACGACCACTGCCGCGTCGCGCCGGCCCTGCGCGAGGAGGTCGTCGCGCCGATCTTCCTGCACCCCGACGACCGGCCGCTGTGGGAGCTCACCCACCTCGACCACCTCTGGGACCACGACCTCGCCGACGGGTGGACGATCGCGGTCGGCGGTACGACGCTCCGGGTGCTGCACACGCCGGGCCACGCGCCCGGTGGCTGTTGCTTCTACTCCGCCGAGCTGGGATGCGTCTTCACCGGCGACACCCTCTTCAACGGCGGCCCGGGCGCCACCGGCCGCTCCTACAGCGACCGCCCCACCCTGGAGGAGTCGATCAGGGCCAGGCTCTTCGCCCTCCCCGAGGACACCGTCGTCCACACCGGTCACGGTGATGACACCACCATCGGCGCCGAGCGGGCCAACCTCTGAGCCGTCGGCACCTGTCCGGATCGACCGGCGGGCCTGCGGTCGCCGCGGGTGCGGGCACGCCGGGCGACCCGCCGCGCGGACCGGCCATTGTCCGACAACCCCCACTTGCGCCACACTGACCGCGATTGGTCCGGGTCCAACCGGGCCGCAGGCGCGCAGGAGGTGGCCCCGATGGCTGGTGGCGGACCGGAGCTCAACAAGTCCCTGACCCAACGTCAGCTGTCGATGATCGCGATGGGGGGTGTGATCGGTGCCGGGCTGTTCGTGGGCTCGGGCGCGGTGTTGGAGGCGGCCGGGCCGGGCGCGTTCCTGACCTACCTGCTGTGTGGTCTGCTGATCATCCTGGTGATGCGGATGCTGGCGGAGATGGCGGTGGCGAGTCCGTCGACGGGTTCGTTCGCCGACTACGCGCGTTCGGCGCTGGGTGACTGGGCGGGCTTCTCGATGGGCTGGCTGTACTGGTACTTCTGGGTCATCGTCGTGGGGTTCGAGGCGGTCGCGGGCGGACAGGTGCTGCAGTACTGGATGCCGGGCGTGCCGACGTGGGTGTTCGCGTTGATCCTGATGCTGGCGATGACCGGCACCAACCTGATCAGCGTGAGCTCGTTCGGTGAGTTCGAGTTCTGGTTCGCCGGGATCAAGGTCGCCGCGATCATCGCGTTCATCGCGCTGGCCACCCTGTTCGTGGTCGGGCTGTGGCCGGACAAGGCGATGGACTTCTCCAATCTCACCGAGAACGGCGGGTTCCTGCCCCATGGCGGGCTGGCGTTGACCACGGCGGTCGTCACGGTGATCTTCTCGATGGTGGGCGCGGAGATCGCGACGGTGGCCGCGGCGGAGTCGGAGAATCCGGAGCGGGCGGTGGCCAAGGCGGCCAACTCGGTGATCACCCGGATCTGTGTGTTCTTCGTGGGCTCGATGTTCCTGCTCGCGGTGATCCTCCCGTGGGACTACAAGTCGCAGGTCCACGACGACGGGCACGGTCTGGCCGCGTCGCCGTACGTCGCGGCGTTGAAGTCGATGGACATCCCTGGCGCCGACCACATCATGAACGCGATCGTGCTGACCGCGGTGTTGAGCTGCCTGAACTCCGGGCTCTACACCGCCTCGCGGATGATGTTCGTGCTCTCCGCGCGGCGGGAGGCTCCGGCCGCGCTGGTCGAGGTGACCGGCAGCGGGGTGCCGCGCAACGCGATCCTCGCCTCGTCCTTCATCGGGTTCCTGTGCGTGGTCGCGGCCGCGATCTGGCCCGAGACGGTCTTCGCGTTCCTGCTCAACTCCTCCGGCGCGGTCATCCTGTTCGTCTACCTGCTGATCGCGATCTCCCAGATCGTGCTGCGCTACCGCGCCGACGAGTCCAAGCTGAAGGTCAAGATGTGGCTCTTCCCGGTGCTCTCGATCGTCGGCGCCGCCGCGATCGCCGGGATCCTCCTGCAGATGTTCTTCTACGAGAGCTCGCGCACCCAGATCCTGCTGAGCCTGGCCAGCTGGGCGGTCGTCCTGGTGCTCTTCTTCATCAACCGGGCTCGCATCGCCCGACTGCCGGTCGCGGACGAGGCGCCGGCGGCGGGGCCGGCGACCAGGGTGCTCGTGGTCGCCAACGAGACCGTCGGTGCCGACGAGCTGATCGCCGAGCTGACCCGGATCGGTGCCGACCGCGACGCGACGTACAAGGTGGTGGTGCCGGCGAGCCCGGTCGAGACCGGCGCCGGGCAGACCCACGGCGCGGTCTCGGTGTGGGAGGCGACCGTCGAGGCCGCCCAACAGCGGCTGGCCAGCACCCTGGCCATCCTCCACGACGCCGGACTCGACGCCTCCGGCGAGCTCGGCGACTACCGGCCGCTCAAGGCCATCGAGACCGCGGTCGCCGACTTCCGCCCCGACCGCATCGTCATCGCCACCCTCCCCGCCAGCGAGTCGATCTGGCAGCGCTTCGAGGTCGTCGACCAGGCCCGCGCGCTCGGCGTACCGGTCACCCACATCGAGGCCAAGTCCCTCGCCAGCCGGGTCTGACATGACCGTCCTGGTGGGCTACAGCCCGCAGGAGAGCGGTACGGCGGCACTCGAGCTGGGCGTCGTCCTCGCCCGCTCGCTCGACGAGCCGCTCGTGGTGACCACCGTCGTCGCGATGCCGCACCTCGCGGTGGACGCCCCCGTGGACGGCGACTACAAGGGCCTCATGCGCCAGTGGGCGGAGCGCTCCCTCGCGCAGGCCCGGCGGTCGGTCCCGGGTGATGTCGATGCGGCCTACGAGGTGGGTGAGGGCCGCTCGATCGTCGCTGGGCTCACGGCATCGGCCGAACGGCACGACGTGTCCACGGTCGTGCTCGGCTCGTCGGCCAAGGGACTGACCGGCCGCATCACGCTCGGCAGCGTCATCGAGTCGTTCACCCACGGCTCGCGCCGGCCGCTCGCGCTCGCGCCGCGTGGCTACCGCGCCGCAGCCGACGACCGGGTCGACCGGCTGACCGTGCTCTTCGCCGACTCGACCTCGATCGCCGGCATGCTCGAGCCCGCCCACGAATACTCGCTCAGGATGGACGTGCCGGTGCGGTTCGCCTCCTTCATCGTCCGCCCGTTCAAGCGCGAGGTCGGCTTCGTCGAGCCGTCGGCCGACGACCTGGTCGTCGACGCCTGGGCCAAGCGGATGCGGTCCGAGCTCGTGTCGGTGGTCCGCGAGACCGTGGGCCTCGACGGCTTCGAGGATCGGATCGTCGTGGGCGACGGGCTCACCTGGGGTGACGCCGCCGGCGACGTCCCGTGGCACGATGGCGACCTTGTGCTCGTCGGCTCGGCGTCCACGGCACCGCTCGCGCGGGTGTTCCTCGGCTCGCGAGCCTCGAAGATCGTGCGCAGCGTGCCGGTGCCGGTGCTTCTGCTGCCCCGCACCGACTCCTGAGTCGCTGGATGTCATCACGATCGCGACCTATATAGGTCCGGATCTTGATGACGTCGTGGGGCGGTCAGCCGAAACCGCGCACATCGACATCGCCTGCCGCGGCTCTCTTCCGGTTCGGAAGAGGACTGGCACAGGTCCCGCCCTCGGTCAGTACGGCGCGACCAGGAGGGCGATGCCGGCGCCCGCGGCCCGGGTGAGGACGAGCGTGGCCTCGTTGTCACCGCGCAGGCCCAGCCGCTTGCGCAGCTGCTCGGGGACGACGTCGACGCCGCGCTTCTTGATGGTGAGGCGTCCGATGCCGCGCTCACGGAGCGCCGCCTTCAGCTGCTTCTCGCGGTAGGGGAGCGCCTCGAGCACGCGGTAGCTCCGGGCGAACGGAGTGCGGTACGACGCGTCTGCGGTGACGTAGGCGATCTTGCGGTCGATGAGGCCCCCGTCGACACCGGCTGCGACGGCCGTCACCAGACCGGCGCGGATCACCGAGCCGTCGGGCTCGTAGAGGTACGCCCCGGGCTCGCGCACCGGTCGGTCCTCCTCGGCGTACGGATCGTCCTCGTCGGTGAGGGTGGCGAGACCACCGGGCCCGATCACGGTCGCGCGGCGCCTGACCGTGGCGAGGCGGGCCGACCAGAGCGCCGCCTCCTTGACCTCGCCGGACTGGCTGACCCACTCGGCCTCGACACCCTCGGGGACGAGGCCGTGCGGGATGCCGGGTGCGGTCTTGACGACCGCCGTGCCGGCGAGGAGGCCGGTCACCCAGCTCCACGGCGGGGTCCAGGCGCCCGGGTCGAAGACCCTGCCCCTGCCGGCCCTGCGCGCCGGGTCGGCGAAGGCCGCGCCGAAGCCGGTCACGTCGACCTGCGTCGCGTCTGCGACGGAGGCCGCGCCCGGCAGTCCGAGGGCGGCGAGATTGGCCCGCGCGATCGCGACCCTGACCGGGTCGAGGTCGACGCCCGCGGCGGTCAGTCCGGCGCGGGCGAAGGCGATCAGGTCGCCGCCGATCCCGCAGCCGAGGTCGATGACCGACTCCACGCCCGCGGCGGCGACCCGGGCTGCCCGGTGGTCTGCGACCCGCTGCCGGGTCGACTGCTCGAGGCCGTCGGGGGTGAAGAGCATCGCCGAGGCGTCCGCGCCGAACTTCTCGACCGCGCGCGAGCGCAGCTGGGCCTGGGTCAACGCCGCAGCCGCGCGGCCGGCGTCGGACTCGACGGCCCGCAACGCGCTCATCGCCCGGACCGGGTCGCCGGCGTGCTCGGCGTGCAGCCTGGCTGCCGTGGCGAGCAGCCGTCCTCCGTCCTCGGTGCGCAACCAGATGAGGGTGTCGGCATCCACCGCAGCATCCTGTCAGGGCCCGCGGAAGGTGAGCGTGTGCGCGGCGTTTGACGGCCCGGAGCGGTGGAAGGATCCGAGCATGCCCAGACTCCCAGGCTCGGTGGTCCTGTTGTGTCTTGTCCTGCTCCTCGGACTCACGGCGTGCACCTCCGACGACGTAGCGGCCGAAGGCCCCGAGGCGAAGCCGGGCGAGGTGCTGCCGGCCACGTTCGGCTGGGACATCACCGGGCATCCCCTCGCCCTGGCTCTGCCGTTCGCCCGCTACACCATGATCGTGAGCGAGCCGGAGACGATGCTCGAGTACTCCACCGCCTCCGAGCTCGGGCTCACGCAGGAGGCGCCGGAGGGCCACGCCTTCATCGGAGTCGGCTGGCGGGCCGAAGGGATGCTCGGCGACGGCTGGCTCCTCGCCGGCCACAACGACGCTCCCGCACAGGTCACGCTGAGCGTCGAGGGCAGGGACTACGACCTCGGCGACCTGCGCGGCGAGCAGGACGGGGCGTACGCACTGGTCCCGGAGCAGGCCGGCGACGTCGCCGTCTCCGTGGAGTACGACGGGCTGACCCAGACGATGGACCCCCTCAGTCCGACTCGCCACCGCGGCGACGGCCCCAACTCGCTCTACCACGAGGCGCCGGGACTCTTCTGGGAGGACTGCGCCGACCGGAGGTTCCGCACCCGCGACGACGATCCGGCCAACTGGATCGGCGCGGACTGCGCGGTGCAGCGCTCCGACCCACTGCCCTACATGGCGGAGCTCGGCTGGGCGCCGGAAGGAAGGCAGTGGCTGCCGGTGCGGGTCTCGCTGGACAACGCGAGCCTGGGCTTCGGCGCCGGAGACGACTACGTCAGCTACGAGGTGGTCGGCGACGACGTGCGCGCCACCCTCGAAGGTGACTCCGGAGCTCGAGCGGTCATGCGGGACACGCTCGCCTACGACGAGGTCGAGCCGGGCGTTCAGGACGACGGGACCTGGAAGGGCCTTCTCGTCTTCGAGGTCGACGAAGGCTTCAACGGCGGCGAGCTGACCTTGCGCCGGCGCTATCTCGCGACCGCCGAGGAGTCCGACTCCGGCGCCTCGGGCGCTCCGCGACTGGTGCGGCGTACCTTCGCGGCGACCATGCCTCTCCGCTGACCCGGCCGGGCCCCGGGGCCGGCTGGCACTCTCTTCGGGCGAGTGCTAACGTCTGTCCTGGCACTCTCGCCATGAGGGTGCCAGCGCAAGTCCAGCGGCCGGCGGACCCCGCGACGGCGTCGGTGCAGCCACTTGCTCATTCGTCCGGAGGGTTCTCCCTCCTTGTCAGGCAGCGTCAGACAACCGGTCCGACGATCAAGTACAGAGACACGAAAGTGGAGGTCGATCAAGTGTCGATCAACATCAAGCCCCTCGAGGACCGCCTCGTGGTGAAGCCGCTGGATGCCGAGCAGACCACCGCGTCCGGCCTGGTCATCCCCGACACCGCCAAGGAGAAGCCGCAGGAGGGCGAGGTCCTCGCGATCGGCCCCGGCCGCGTCGACGACAACGGCAACCGCGTCCCGCTCGACGTCGCCGTTGGCGACAAGGTCATCTACTCCAAGTACGGCGGCACCGAGGTCAAGTACAGCGGCGAGGAGTACCTCATCCTCTCCGCCCGCGACGTCCTCGCGGTCGTCGTCTCCTGATCCGTGCCGATCACCGAACTGCACTGATCGCCCCGAACGGTCCGTGACGCCGTGGGTGGCTCGCGCTCTGCGCGTGGCCCCATGAGTCACGGGCCGTTCGTCCTTATCGAACCACCCGCTTGACCAACCACCAAGGAGCACACACATGCCCAAGATCCTGGAGTTCGACGAGTACGCTCGTCGATCGCTGGAGCGGGGCGTAGACGCCCTCGCCAACACCGTCAAGGTCACCCTGGGCCCCAAGGGCCGCTATGTCGTCCTCGACAAGAAGTGGGGCGCGCCGACCATCACCAACGACGGCGTCACCGTCGCCCGTGAGATCGAGCTCGACGACCCGTTCGAGAATCTCGGTGCTCAGCTCACCAAGGAGGTCGCGACCAAGACCAACGACATCGCCGGCGACGGTACGACGACCGCGACCGTGCTGGCGCAGGCGATGGTCCACGCCGGCCTGCGCGCCGTCGCCGCCGGCAGCAACCCGATGGGTCTCAAGCGCGGCATGGACGCCGCCGCCGACGCCGTCGGCGACGCGCTCCGTGAAGCGGCCCGCGAGGTCGACACCCGCGAGGACATGGCGGCCGTCGCGACGATCTCGAGCCGTGACGCGCTCATCGGCGACCTGCTCGCCCAGGCCTTCGACAAGGTCGGCAAGGACGGCGTGATCACCGTCGAGGAGTCCAACACCATGGGCACCGAGCTGGAGTTCACCGAGGGCATGCAGTTCGACAAGGGCTACATCTCCCAGTACTTCGTGACCGACCCCGAGAGCATGGAGGCCGTCCTCGACGACCCCTACATCCTGCTGCACCAGGGCAAGATCTCCTCGGTCGCCGACCTGCTGCCGCTGCTGGAGAAGGTCATCGCCGCCGGCAAGCCGCTGTTCATCCTCGCCGAGGATGTCGACGGCGAGGCCCTCTCGACCCTGGTGGTCAACAAGATCCGCGGCACCTTCAACGCCGTCGCGGTGAAGAGCCCCGCCTTCGGTGACCGCCGAAAGGCGATGATGGAGGACATCGCGACGCTGACCGGTGGTCAGGTCGTCACCCCCGAGGTCGGCCTCAAGCTCGACCAGGTCGGGCTCGAGGTGCTGGGCACCTGCCGTCGCGTCGTCGTCACCAAGGACAACACCACCATCGTCGACGGCGGCGGCGACAAGGACGCGGTCGCGGGTCGGGTCAACCAGATCAAGGCCGAGATCGAGGCCAGCGAGTCCGACTGGGACCGCGAGAAGCTCCAGGAGCGCCTCGCCAAGCTCGCCGGCGGCGTGTGCGTGATCAAGGTCGGCGCGGCCACCGAGGTCGAGCTCAAGGAGAAGAAGCACCGCATCGAGGACGCCGTCTCCGCGACCCGTGCGGCCATCGAGGAGGGCATCGTCGCCGGTGGCGGCTCGGCGCTCATCCACGCCGCGTCCGTGCTCGACGGCGACCTCGGTCTCACCGGCGACGAGGCCGCGGGCGTCCGGATCATCGCGAAGTCGGTCGACGAGCCGCTGCGCTGGATCGCCGAGAACGGCGGCTACAACGGCTACGTCGTCGTCGCCAAGGTTCGCGAGGCCGGCGTCGGCACCGGCTACAACGCCGCCACCGGTGAGTACGGCGACCTGGTCGCCCAGGGCGTCATCGACCCGGTCAAGGTCACCCGCTCGGCCCTCGTCAACGCCACCTCGATCGCGGGCATGCTGCTCACGACCGAGACCCTGATCGTCGAGAAGCCGGAGGAAGAGGACGGCGCGGGGGCTGCAGGTGGCCACGGTCACGGTCACGGCCACTGACAGCGCCTACCGACGACCGCAAGACGACGCACGGCCCGCGACCCGCAACTCGGGTCGCGGGCCGTACGGCCTTCCTGGCTCCCGGCTTGCAACCCGTGGGGGTGGCTTGCCGTAGGGCGTGCGGGGTGGCAGGTCGATGCCCTGCGCGGCGACCCAGTCACGGTCCGAGCCGGCCCTGCCCGAGCGGCCCCGCTCCGGGCGGCCCGGCGTTTCCGTCGTCATGGACACCAGCGGATCGTAGCCCTTACCTGTGCCGGGACGGATCCGATTGGCCGGGAGTCTGTCGGGGTGACATCGTGAAGCAGTGACCTCACCCTCGACCGCCCCCAGATCGCGGGCGGCGGCAGGGGGCGGTCCCTTCTCGGGCCGGGCCCTGATGGTCGTGCCCGCGCTCCTCGCAGGCCTCTCCATGCTCGGGCCCTTTGCGATCGACACGCCGTTCCCGGCGTTCAAGGAGATGGGCCGCGACCTCCCGGCCAGCACCGACCAGATGCAGTTGGTAGTCAGCGCCTACCTGGTCGCCTTCGGCGTGATGAGCCCCTTCTGGGGGCCTCTCTCCGACGCCGTCGGAGGTCGCCCCGTGATGATCGGCGGCGTCGTCGCGTTCGTGGTCGCGAGCATCGGCTGCGCGCTGTCGCCGAGTCTTCCCGTGCTGCTGTTCTTCCGCGTCCTCCAGGGCCTCAGCGCGGGCGGTGGCGTGATCGTCAGTCGCACCGTGATCCGCGACGTGTTCGAGGGAGCGCAGGCGCAGCGGCTGATGAGCCGGGTGATGATGATCTTCGGCCTGGCGCCGGCGATCGCGCCGATCGCCGGGGGCGCGCTGCTGCAGATCGGTCCGTGGCAGGTGATCTTCGGCTTCATGGCGCTGCTCGGCCTGCTGCTCGTGGCGATGGTGTGCTTCGGCCTGCCCGAGACGCACCCGCCCGAGCGCCGTACGCCGCTCCGGGTCGGCCCCCTCCTCGGGAGCCTGGTGACGGTCTGCCGCCGCGCCGCCTTCCACCGGATCGCCTGGGCGGCGGCGCTGGTGTTCGCGGGCCAGTTCCTCTACATCGGCTCGGCGCCGATCTTCGTCGTCGACCTGCTGGGCAAGGGCGAGCTCGACTTCTGGGTGTTCTTCGTCCCGATGATCGGCGGCATCACCCTGGGTGCCTGGGTCTCGGGCAGGGCCGCGGGCAGGATCCCCGGTCGCACCCTCGTCTCGGCCAGCATGGCATTCGCCCTCCTCGGGGCACTCGTCAGCGTGGGCCTGGCCACGCTGCCCACGGCCACAGACCTGCCGTACGCCGTCTTCGGACCGGCGCTGATCGCGGTCGGCACCGCCGCGGCCTACCCGACCTTCCAGCTGATGCTGCTCGACATGTTCCCCGGCAGCCGCGGGGCATCGGTGTCGATGTTCACCTTCTTCACGTAGCTGCTCAACGGCGTGCTCGCGGCGGTCGTCGCGCCGCTGGTCACCGGCTCGATCCTCTCGCTCGCCCTCGCCTCGACCGCGCTGGTCGTCGCGGGCCTGGTCGCATGGCTCCTCCACCTCCGGGTCAGCCGCCACACCTTCGACTGATGTGGCCTCAGGTCGGGGGGTCGAGTGCTCAGGCGGCCGTGGTCCACGCCTGGCCCAGCACTCGACCGGAGGCGACCGGCGGGGCGGACAACCCCACCGCCTAGAATCGGGGGCGTGGAGGTCACTGAAGTTCCAGCCAAGTTCGCGCCCCTGGGCCTGACCTACGACGACGTGCTGCTGCTGCCCGGCCACTCCGACCTGGCGCCGGCCGACATCGACACCACGGCGCGGCTCACCCGGGAGATCTCGCTCAACGTGCCGCTCGTCAGCGCGGCCATGGACACCGTCACCGAGTCGCGGATGGCGATCGCGATGGCCCGTCAAGGTGGGCTGGGCGTGCTGCACCGCAACCTGTCCATCGACGACCAGGCCTACCAGGTCGACCTGGTCAAGCGCACCCAGACGGGCATCATCTCCAACCCCGTGACGATCGGGCCCGACGCGACGCTGGAGGATCTCGACCGCATCTGCGGCGAGTACCGCGTCTCCGGCCTGCCCGTCGTCGGCACGGACGACCAGCTCATCGGCATCATCACCAACCGCGACCTGCGCTTCACCCCGGTCGCGGAGTGGGCGAGCACCAAGGTCGACGAGGTGATGACCCCGATGCCGCTCATCACCGGCCCGTCCGGCATCTCGCGGGAGGAGGCCACCACGCTGCTGCGTCAGCACAAGCGCGAGCGGCTCCCGCTGGTCGACACCGAGGGCAGGCTGACCGGGCTCATCACGGTCAAGGACTTCGTCAAGGGCGAGCAGTTCCCCAACGCCTCGTACGACGCCGACGGGCGGCTGCTCGTCGGTGCGGCGATCGGCTACTTCGGCGACGCCTGGGAGCGGGCCACCCGGCTCGTCGAGGCCGGCGTCGACGTGCTCGTCGCCGACACGGCGCACGGCCACGTCAGCCTGCTGCTCGACATGGTCCGCCGGCTCAAGACCGACCCCGCCACCGCACACGTGCAGGTGATCGGCGGAAACGTCGGCACCAGGGCAGGCGCACAGGCCTTCGTCGACGCCGGCGCCGACGCGGTCAAGGTCGGGGTGGGCCCGGGCTCGATCTGTACGACGCGCATCGTCACCGGCGTCGGCGTACCCCAGGTCACGGCCGTCTACGAGGCGTCGCTGGCGGCCAAGCCCGCCGGCGTCCCGGTGCTCGCCGACGGCGGCATGAAGCACTCCGGCGAGATCGCCAAGGCGCTCGTCGCGGGCGCCGACGCCGTGATGGTCGGCTCGATGCTGGCCGGATGCGAGGAGTCGCCGGGCGAGGTGGTCTTCGTCAACGGCAAGCAGTTCAAGTCCTACCGCGGCATGGGCTCGCTCGGCGCGATGTCCTCCCGCGGCAAGAAGTCCTACTCCAAGGACCGCTACTTCCAGGCCGAGGTCACCAGCGACGACAAGATCGTGCCAGAGGGAATCGAGGGCAGAGTGGCCTACCGCGGACCGCTCGCGGCCGTCGCACACCAACTCGTCGGCGGGCTCAACCAGTCGATGTTCTACGTCGGCGCGCGCACCATCCCCGAGCTGCAGGAGAAGGGTCGCTTCGTGCGCATCACCTCCGCCTCCCTCAAGGAGAACCACCCGCACGACGTCGAGATGACCGTCGAGGCACCCAACTACTCCGGCCGCTGACGCGACGCCAGGCGGGGGGCTTCCCGGCGTACCTCACCCGGCATGCGTCACCTGGGTACGTCAGCTGGGGCGGGGTGGTGCCGGATCAGTTGTGTCTGCTCCACAGCGGAGCAGAGCCCAGCGCCTGTTGTGTCTGCTCCCCTCAGCGGAGCAGAGCCCAGCGCAGCAGCGGACCTACCAAGACACAGCCCGTGACTACGCCTCGTGACTCCCATTCGGACGTCGGGTTCGCACGTCGGATATGGGCAATAGGGTCTTTCGGCATGAGTGAGATGCGTTTCCGTCAGGTCGGCGACAGTGGCCTGATGGTGTCGGTGGTCGGAGTCGGCACGAATGCGTTCGGTGCCAGGATCGACGCCGAGGAGACCCAGGCGGTGGTCGACGCGGCGATCGAGCAGGGCATCACGCTGTTCGACACCGCGGACTCCTACGGCGACGGCGCCAGCGAGGAGTTCCTCGGGCGGGCGCTCGGGAAGCGCCGCGACGACGTGGTCATCGCCAGCAAGTTCGGCCGGGGCAAGAGCCAGCCGCTGCACAAGGGTGCCCCCGGCAGCCGCCGCTACGTACGACGGGCGGTGGAGGCCAGCCTGCGCCGTCTCGGGACCGACTACATCGACCTATACATGCTCCACCGCCCCGACCCGGTCACGCCGATCGAGGAGACCCTGGAGGCCATGTCCGACCTGGTCCGCGAGGGGAAGGTCCGCTACATCGGGTCATCGAACTTCACCGCCTGGCAGGTGACTCAGGCGGAGTGGGCGGCGCGAGCGATCGGGGCCCAGCGCTTCGTCGCGGCGCAGAACGAGTACTCCCTCTACAACCGGCTCGCCGAGCAGGAGCTGGCGCCAGCGTGCGAGGCCGCCGGGGTCGGGATCCTGCCCTACTTCCCGTTGGCCTACGGTTTGCTGACCGGCAAGTACCGCCGTGGTGAGGTCGCGCCGGACGGGAGTCGGCTGTCGGGCTCGGGGCAGGCGTCGCGCCTGGAGGGCGCCAAGTGGGACCGGATCGAGGCGCTGCAGTCCTTCGCCGACGAGCGGGGTCTCTCGCTGCTTCAGGTGGCGATCGGTGGCCTGGTGGCGCAGCCCGCGGTGGCCAGTGTCATCAGCGGCGTGTCCCGTCCGGCTCAGATCGCGGCGAATATCGACGCCGGGCTGTGGGAGCCGAGCGCGGAGGACCTGCTCGCGTTGGACGAGCTCCGCGAGACGCCCGAGTTCTCCTATACGACCTACGCCTGAGCCGGTGGGAGGGATCCCTGTCTACGGGCTGCAGTAGGTACACCACACCGGCTGAGTGCTCTGGATAGGGTGCGCAGGTGACCGAGATCCAGATCGGCCAGGCCAAGCGAGCCCGGCGGGCCTACGCCTTCGACGACATCGCGATCGTGCCGTCGCGACGCACCCGCGACCCCGAGGAGGTCAGTCTCGCCTGGCAGATCGACGCCTACCGCTTCGACCTGCCGATCCTGGCCGCGCCGATGGACTCGGTCATGTCACCCGCGACCGCGATCGCGCTCGGCCGTGCCGGCGGTCTCGGCGTCCTCAACCTCGAGGGCCTGTGGACCCGGTACGAGGACCCGGTGCCGTTGCTCGAGGAGGTCGCCGCCTGCGAAGGCAGCCAGGGTGTGCGCCGGCTCCAGGAGATCTACCAGGAGCCGGTCGACCCCGACCTCATCACCGCGCGCGTCCGCGAGGTGCGCGACGCCGGCGTGACGGTCGCGGGGTCGCTCAGCCCGCAGCGCACCAAGGAGTTCGCCAAGGCCGTCGTCGACGCCGGGGTCGACATGTTCGTCATCCGGGGTACGACGGTCAGCGCCGAGCACGTCTCGAGCCAGGCCGAGCCGCTCAACCTCAAGGAGTTCATCTACGAGCTCGACGTACCGGTGATCGTGGGCGGCTGCGCCACCCACCAGGCGGCCCTGCACCTGATGCGCACCGGCGCGGCCGGCGTGCTCGTCGGCTTCGGCGGCGGCGCCGCGCACACGACGCGCACCGTGCTCGGCGTCGCCGTCCCGATGGCCAGTGCCGTCGCCGACGTGGCCGCGGCCCGCCGCGACTACCTCGACGAGTCCGGCGGCCGCTACGTCCACGTCATCGCCGACGGCTCCATCGGTCGCTCCGGCGACATCGCCAAGGCGATCGCCTGCGGTGCCGACGCGGTGATGGTCGGCTCGCCCTTCGCGCGTGCGTCCGACGCGCCCGGCCGGGGTTTCCACTGGGGTGGGGAGGCCACCCACGCCGAGCTGCCCCGCGGTCAGCGGGTTCAGTTCGACCAGGTCGGCTCGCTCGAGGAGATCCTCTTCGGTCCGTCCCGAGTCGCCGACGGCACCATGAACCTGGTCGGTGCCCTGAAGCGGTCGATGGCCACCACCGGCTACACCGACATCAAGGAGTTCCAGCGCATCGAGGTCGTCGTCACCGCCTGACAGCGGCGTACTACAAGGTGCCGCGACGTTCGCGCCCGCGGTGAGCGGGCGATTCGCTCGTTCACAGTCGCGCGAGCAGCCCGGCCAGGCCCGACTCGACGGCATCGGGACCAAGGAAGTCCAGGCCGGCGAGCACCTCCCACCAGGGGCTGAGACGGCGCCAATCGCCACTCCGCTCGAACAGCTCGCAAGGTCCGTCGTACGCCGCCCGCACGGCGTCGGCGAACGGCGCCGGCGTGCCGTGGAGCAACCACGCGAAGTCGAGCGCAGGGTCTCCGCGGCCCGCGTCGGTCCAGTCGATCACCCCGCTGAGCCGACCCTCGAGGGTGAGCAGGTGCTCGGGCCCGATGTCGCCGTGCACCAGAGCCGTCGCGTGCGGCGGGAGGGGCACCGACATCCGGTCGAGCAGCCGCGCGCCCTCGTCTCGCCGGTCGTCCGGGAGCAGAGGCAGCACACGGTCTCGCATGGTCGCGAGATTGGCGACAAGGGCAGGGCCGCGGTCGGTCGCGGTCTCGGCGAGGTCGGTCTGGTCGTGCAGGACGCGAAGGCAGGCGCCGATCGCGCGTCCTTCGGTGGCGCCGAGCCTGCTGGGGTCCACCGGGTCACCCGCAACGAGCACGTGCCGGACTCGCAGCGGATCCTCGTCGAGCACGACCGGCCGCGGGACGGCGAGCGGCAGCCGCGGCGCGAGCTCACGCATCAGCCGCACCTCCGAGCGCAGCTCCTCCGCCACCTCCGGGCGTCGCGGCCGGCGGTCGACGTACCGGCCCTCGACGATCGTCGTGTGCGAGTCCCAGCCCTGCTCCGGCTCGATCACGTCGGCGAGCCGCTCGACCAGCCACGGGCCAAGGACAGCGGCGGTGTCGGGCATGGTGGGCCGCGTCGGGTCGGCGATCATCTCGACGACCCGCTCCGGCGTGAGCCACGAGCCCTCCGCGACCTCCTCGGGCTGGTGGCGGACCGGCCCGTTCCAGATGGCTAGGTAGCAGAAGGCCCGGCAACGGATGCGGTCGTCGGCGAAGTCGCTCACGCAGATCGGCGTCAGCGGCGCGGTGACTCCCAGCTCCTCGGCCAGCTCCCGGCCGGCGGCGTCGATCGGCGACTCGCCCGCGGCGAGCACGCCGCCGGCCGCGAAGTCCCAGCAGTCGGGGTAGACGTCCTTGGTCTCGGTGCGGCGATGGGCGTAGATCCGGCCGACCTCGTCACGGACCACGACCGCCGTCGCCGCGTGCCGCAGGTTGTCTCGGCGTACGACGGAACGCGGCGCCGAGCCCGTCGGCCGATCGGGGTGATCGGACGGGCGATAGACGGCCACCTGCTCCTCAGGCACGTCCCGACCGTAGTGCCCGGGGCGCTCAGCGGGGGCGCCGAGTGCCCGGGCCGCTGCCTGACAGACTGGGCTCATGACGAGCGCACTCAGCCCGCAGGCTCGGGAGCTGGCTCTCACGGGGTTGGCTCGGACCGGCGAGGGGGCGGGCCGGGACGGGCCGTTGGACGTGCTCGTCGTCGGTGGCGGCATCGTCGGCGCCGGCGCCGCCCTCGACGCGGTCACGCGTGGTCTCAGCGTCGGCCTCATCGAGCAGCGCGACCTGGCGAGCGGTACGTCGAGCCGGAGCAGCAAGCTGGTGCACGGCGGGTTGCGCTACCTCGAGATGTTCGACTTCGGGCTCGTCGCCGAGGCGCTGGAGGAGCGGGGCCTGCTGCTCACCCGGCTCGCGCCGCACCTGGTCCGGCCGGTGCCGTTCATCTACCCGCTCCACACGCCCTACGAGCGCGCCTACGTCGGCGCGGGACTCATGCTCTACGACGGCATGGCGCAGCTCGGCTCGTGGACCGCCAAGCACGACATGGGGGTGCCGAAGCACAAGCACCTCTTCCGCAAGCAGCTCGCCCGGATGGCGCCGGACATCAGGACCGACAGGCTGCGCGGCGGCATCCGCTTCTTCGACGCGCAGGTCGACGACGCCCGTCTGGTGATGACCATCGCGCGCACCGCCGCCTCGCACGGCGCGCTCGTGGCGACGCGGACCAAGGTCACCGGCTTCCTCCGCGAGGGCGATCGCGTGGTCGGCGTCAGCGCGCGCGACCTGGAGTCGGGTCGTGACTTCGAGGTCCGGGCCAGGGCCGTCATCAACGCCGCGGGTGTGTGGACCGACGAGATCCAGGCGCTGCTCGGGCCCGACCAGACGCTCGACGTCGACGCCAGCAAGGGCATCCACCTGGTCGTCCCGCGCGACCGGATCCGCTCCGAGTGCGGCTTCATCACCAAGACCGAGAAGTCCGTGCTCTTCGTGATCCCGTGGGGCCGGCACTGGATCATCGGCACCACCGACACGCCGTGGGACCTCGACCTCGCGCATCCGGCGGCCAGCCGCACCGACATCGACTACCTCCTCGAGCACGTCAACCGGCTGCTCAAGGTGCCGCTCGATTATGAGGACGTCGAGGGCGTGTACGCCGGGCTGCGGCCGCTGCTCAAGCCGGTGAAGCGTGGCGAGGACGCGCGCACCACCAGGCTCTCGCGGGAGCACACGGTGGTCAGCCCGCTGCCCGGCCTATCCCTGATCGCCGGCGGCAAGCTCACGACGTACCGGGTGATGGCCGCGGACGCCGTCGACCAGGCGACCCGCGAGCTCCCCGACGTCCCCCCGTCGCACACCGAAGGGGTGCTGCTCGTTGGCGCGGACGGCTTCCACACCCGCACCAACCAGCGGGTTGCGATCTCACGCCGATCGGATCTCGACATCGCCCGAATCGACCACCTCCTCGGCCGCTACGGCGGCCTCATCGATGAGGTGCTCGAGCTCGTCGAGTCCCGCCCGGAGCTCGCTGAGCTACTGCCGGGCACCGAGGACTACCTCGCCGCGGAGGTCGTCTACGCGGTCACGCACGAAGGCGCCCGCCACCTCGACGACGTCCTGGCCCGGCGTACCCGCATCTCCATCGAGAGCTTCGACCGCGGCACCTCGACGGCCCTGCCCGCCGCGTCGCTGATGGCCGCCGAGCTCGGCTGGGACGACGCCCGCCGCGACGAGGAGGTCGACCACTACCTGCGCCGGGTGGAGGCCGAACGCCTCTCCCAGCTCAAGCTCACCGACCAGGAGGCCGACGAGGCGCGCGTCTCCGCGCCCGAGATCGCCCCGGTCTGACCGCGGCGGCGCGCTCAGCGGTGGATCAGGTCGCGCCAATTGTCGGGGACGGCGCCGGCGGGGCCGGGTGCGGGTTGGTCGGCAGGGTGTGCGGTGGGCGGGGTGAGCTGGACCGGGTCGACGTACGTCTCGTCCGGGAAGCTCCACATCCAGTCCTCGCCCGGCTCGAAGGACTGGCTCACCGGATGGCCGGTCGTCTCGTAGTGCATGGTCGCGTGCTGGGAGGGTGAGGAGTTGCAGCAGCCGACGTGGCCGCACTGCGCGCAGCGGCGCAGGTGCACCCACCAGCCGCCGGCGGCGAGGCACTCCACGCAGCCGGTCCCGCTCGGCGGGACGGACGGGTCGATGCCGTCGCCCGCGTCCCCGGTGACGGTGTCGGTGTCGGGGGAGGTCATGGCTCGACAGTAGGCCAGACCGGCGATCCGCGACAGGGCGATGGAGACGACGGGACGAGGTGGGGGCCTTGGCCCGCCGACCCGTACGCTGCCGTCGTGGCCGGCTGTGTCTTCTGCTCGATCGTGGCGGGCTCCGTCGCGGCCGAGGTGGTGCTCGACGAGGAGCGTTTCGTGGGCTTCCTCGACGCCCGGCCGGTCTTCAAGGGCCACGTCCTGCTCGTCCCGCGCGAGCACGTGGAGACCCTGCCCGATCTACCGGCTGCCGACCGCGACGGCTTCCTCGCCGCCGCCCAGCGCCTCGCGCTCGTGATGACCACCGGCCTCGGCGCGCAGGGCAGCTTCGTGGCGGTGAACAACACGGTCAGCCAGTCCGTCCCCCACCTGCACGTCCACGTCGTCCCCCGCACCAAGGGCGACGGCCTGCGCGGTTTCTTCTGGCCCCGCACCAAGTACGCCGACGGCGAGGCCGCGTCGTACGGCGAGCGACTGCGGGCGGCGCTGGCCTCCGAGACCTGAGCATCGTGCGAACCGCGCGGCGCCTTCGGGCGTCTCATGCGATATGTCGCCCTTGCTCGCGGGGCCGCGGTCGTCGCAACACTCGCGCTCGCCGTCGTCGCCCCGGCCGCAGCCGACTCCTCATCGGTGCCTCGCTCCGCGCAGAGCGGGGGGAGAGTCGCGAAGCGCCTGGCGCGGGTTGGTTTCTCGCCCAGGTGGATCGGGGGCGGCGGCCGTCGTTCGTCGACGGGATCAGGCCGCGGCGCCAGCGGCTGCGTCCGGTCTCGCCGACGGGGGAGGACAGCACCGTCTACGAGAGCACGGTCGGCCGGCGTGAACGCGGCTGTTGGTCGCTGGCCGACTGGTCGGCCGACGGTACGACGGCCCTGCTCCAGGTGCGCGGGGGGCATCGACGTCAGCACGCGCTGATCCTCGACATCGCCACCGGCGCGACCACCAGGATCGACCTGGGACGGCAGCGTGACCGCCCGCCGCCCGCCTCGCGCCGCAGCGCTTCTGCTCGCCGGTGCGCTCGTGGGACGCCGGCACTGTGCGGGCCAGACGTACCTCGAGACGGCCGGGGACTGCTTCGACTTCCTGTCTACCCGCGATGCGAGGGGTCGTGCCCACGGGCTGCGTCGCGAGGGCGAAAGCCCGAGCCGAGGGCATCTCGCTGGGTCGCGCGGTCTCCGACCTGGCGCTCCGCTCCCTGGGAGGGCCGGCGCCGACGGGGCCGGCAGACGACTACGACTTCCCGGTGCTCGAAGGCGTCCCCGGCCACGTGATCACCGACGAGATGGTGGGCGCGGCTCTTGACGACGAGTGACGGCGATCGGCGGCCGGCGCTTCTCGATGTCAACGTGCTCGTCGCGATGGTCTGGAACCAGCACGTCCATCACCGGGCGGCGAGAGCACAGTTCGCCTCTGTCGCGGAGGCGTGGGCGACGACGGCGATCACCGAGTCGCGCCTACTGCGCATCCTGATGACGCCGGCCGTGATGGGTCGGGAGGTGAGCGGCGCCGAGGCACCCGGCACCCTGCGCGGCATGCGTTCCCTGGCCGGCTGGCAATGGGTGGACGACGATGCGTCCCTAGCGGAGGCACGCATCGACACCCGCGTGCTCCAGGGACGCCGCCAGGTGACCGATCTGCACCTCGTGGATCTCTGCGCACGTCATTCCTGCCGACTCGTCACCTTCGATGCCGGACTCGTCGGCCCCCTCGTCCCCGCCGATCGCGAGCACGTCATGAACTGGCATCCGTAACCCAGGCGACATCGACCCCGAGGCGCCTCGGGGCGAGCCGCACGAACTTGCTCGCGTCGTGGGACCCGGAGCATCTGAGGACGTCGAGAGCGAGGTCCTCTGACCCTGGTGGTCAACAAGATCCTCCGGGCCGGGTCGACGACGGGCGGCGTGTTCCTGTCGGGTTGTCCCGCGCTGCGCGGGGTTCGTCGGCGGTCGCCGGGGGCACATGCCGAGGTTCGCCTATCTGCGTCGGTGGAACCAGTGGTTGCCGTTTGGGAGTTTGGTGTGTTCGTACGTCGGGTCGTGGGCGCGGTGGTGGTGGAAGGAGCAGAGGAGGACGGCGTTGTCGAGGTCGGTCGTCGCCGCCTTGTGACCACGGGGTTCTCGTGATGGGCTTCGCACCACGCGGCGGGGATGTCGCAGCCGTCGGTGCGGCAGTGTCGGTCGCGGAAGGCGAGGGCTTTGCGCTGGGCTGGGGTGAACAGGCGTTGGGTGCGGCCGAGGTCGAGCACCCGGCTGTTTCCGTCGAGGACCGCGGGCAGGATGCCCGCGGTGCAGGCCAGCCGGCGGGCTTCGCTCGCGGTGATGACCTCGCCGGTGCTGGTGGTGGCGAGACCGAGGCCGGTGCGGAGGGCGTCGATGTCGATGGTGACGATCACGCTGGTGGCGTCGCCGCCGTGAATCGGCAGCCGACCGGGGTCGAGGTGCTCGAGGAGGGAGCAGAAGGCCTGGCCGAGCCTTACGTCGTAGGGCGTGGGCTCGCCGTCGCTGGTGGTCTCGACTCCGCTCGACCGACCGGTGGTGGTCTCGACACCGCTCGCTGCGCTCGCGGGCTCGACCACCGAGTGATCCCCGGTGGTCGAGCCGGACCGAGGGACGAGGCCCGTGTCGAGACCACACCCACCGTCAGGTCCTTCGGTGGTCGAGCCGCATCCTTCGGTGGTCGAGCCGGGCCGAGGGACGAGGCACGTGTCGAGACCACACCCACCATCAGGTCCTTCGGTGGTCGAGCCGCATCCTTCGGTGGTCGAGCCGTCGCGAGGTACGAGCGACGTGTCGAGACCACGCCCACCATCGGGCCGGCGCGGGTTGAGGTAGGCGTGCAGGTGGGTGAGCAGTCGGGAGGCGATCGGGTCGGGGACGCGGGCGATGACCGTGGTGGTGCCGTCGCCGTGGCAGCGGGTGAAGAGTCGGGTCTTCTTGCGGGCGTCGGCTTCTTCTGCTTCGAGGGCTATGCGCTCCTGCTCTTCGCCGAGGTCGGGGGCGACGACGTCGAGGACCCGGCGGGTCAGGATCCGCAGCTCCTTGGGTGGGTGGTCGGCGGCCTGGGCGACCAGATGTTCCTCGGCCCTGGTGAGAGTCTCGGCGGGCACATCGGTGGGGAGCTGGTCGAGTCCGGTGGCGATCACCTGCGCCTGCTCGAGGCTGACCTCACCGCGGGCGAGGCCGTCGGCGAGAGCGGGGCGTCTGGTGGCCAACGCTCGTGCGAGGCGTTGTTCGCGGCGGGCGGTGGTCCGGTCGACCTGGCAGGTGGAGGTGAGCCAGGCCGCGACGTCCCGGGCACCGTCGGCTTCGGCGACGTCGTCGGAGCCGGCGATCAGCCGGAGCTTCGCCGCGGTCACCCGGGTTTCGAGACGGGTCAGCGCGACCAGGAGGTCGCGTTTGTCGGCGGTGCCGAGGTAGGTGGGGTCGAGGTCGAGCAGCACCCCGGCCTTCTGGTCCATGCTCTCCAGCAGGCCGGCGACCAGGACCGAGCGGCGTTCGCAGCCGGGCACCGCCCAGTCCGGTGCGGGCGGCAGCCCGCCGCCGGAGCGGGTGTCGTCGGTGTGGTCACGCATGCGGTGGGGCCTCTCCCGAGGTCGGCGTGGACGAGCTTCTCAGGCTCGAACTTGAGTTCGATTCTACGCCGGGAGCCCTTATGTGGCAAGGGTTCTGAGCGTTTTCCACAAGCGCACTTGATCGCTTCGTGGTCTCGACGCGGGCCTCGTTCCTCGGCCCGGCTCGACCACCGAGAAGGCAGGGCTCGACCACCGAGAAGACGGGGCTCGACCACCGAGAAGCAAGGCTCGGTCACCGAGAAGCAAGGCTCGGTCACCGAGAAGCAAGGCTCGGTCACCGAGAAGCAAGGCTCGACCACCGAGAAGCAAGGCTCGACCACCGAGAAGCAAGGCTCGACCACCGAGAAGGAGTCGGGATGGTCGCGGCAGGCGAGTGGCTGCGTGGGACTCCTCGAGAAGCGTGGTTGCGCGCCGTCATGGGCTGCGGCACCTGGTTTACGGTCGGTCGCCAGCTCGCGGAGCGCTGAGGTCGACCGCTGCGGTAGCGGCTCCGTACGGTGTGACTTCGCACTGACCTGACGCGAACGCCTTGCTACGTGTCGACACGGGCCGTCCCTCAGTCCAGCTCGGCCGCAGAGGAGCAGCGCTCGATCGCCTGCGTCCGCGCGGCCTTCGGTTTGGTGTTGTCGGTGTCGTTGAAGACGGCGTCGACCCAGGAGCTCTCGATGTTGTCGGGTCTGGTTGGCTGGCGCGTCTGCAGCGCGCCCTCGCGAGAAGCGTCAGGGGCAGACGCTCTGAGCGGTGCTGCCGTCGACTGCGGTGACCTGTCCACCCTGCGTCCAGCGTGACCGCCCTTGAAGGCGGTGACGGCGACCATCGGCAGGCCGCCTCCCCAGAACTGGCCAAGGTCGGCCCAGACCAGGAAGGTCATGCCAGCGGTGCGAGCCACTAGGACCCGGAACGATGCAGGGTCCGCACGTACATCATTGGCAGGTCGGTGATCGGGCCACGCGGCGGCGAACCGACGACGCAGCGCCGGGGGCGCCGTACGGACGCTCATCTAGGGTGACGACGCAGTCATTCCTGAGCTTGAGGAGAGTCGGATGGGTCGGTACGACGGACGGGTCGCGTTGGTCACCGGAGCGGCGCGGGGGATCGGGTTCGCGGTCGCCACGCGGCTGGCGGAGGAGGGCGCGTCGGTCGCCGTGCTGGATCTCGACGAGGCCCAGGCCGCGGAGTCCGCGGCAAGACTGCCGGTGACCGAGGTTGCGAAGGCGGTCGGCATCGGCTGCGACGTCTCCGACACGGCCGCCGGCGAGGCGGCGGTCGAGCGCGTCGTCGCCGAGCTCGGCGGGCTCGACGTACTCGTCAACAACGCCGGCGTCACCCGCGACAACCTGCTCTTCAGGATGACCGACGAGGACTGGGACGTCGTGATGGGCGTCCACCTGCGCGGACACTTCGTGATGTCGCGTGCGGCGCAGAAGGTCTTCGTCGCCAACAAGTTCGGCAAGATCCTCAACCTGTCGAGCGTCAGCGCGCTCGGCAACCGCGGCCAGGCCAACTACGCCGCCGCCAAGATGGGCATCCAGGGCTTCACCCGCACCCTCGGCATCGAGCTCGGCCCGTACGGCGTGAACGTCAACGCCGTCGCGCCCGGCTTCATCGCCAGCGACATGACCGACCAGACCGCGGCGCGCTTGGGCATGTCCGTCGAGGACTTCCGAGCCGCCGCCGCCGGCCGCAACCCGGTGCGCCGCGTCGGATTCCCGGAGGACATCGCCGCAGCCGTCGCCTTCCTCTGCAGCGAGGAGGCGTCCTACATCACCGGCCAGGTGCTCTACATCGACGGCGGTGCGACGCTCGTCTGAGTGGTCTCGACACGGGCTCCTCCGTCGCCCGGCTCGACCACCGGTCGTCCGGCTCGCCCACCGGTCGTCCGGCTCGACCACCGGTCGTCCGGCTCGACCACCGGTCGTCCGGCTCGACCATCGATCGACAAGGTGCTCGACACGCTGACCATCGGTCGCCCGGCCCGACCAATCGACAGAGCTCAGCCGGGGCGGCCGCGAAGCCGGACCGAGAGGCAGGTCACGCAGCCCTCGAGCTTCTCGAACTCGGAGATGTCGACGGCCACGACCCGATAGCCGCGTGCCTCGAGGAGCGCGATCGTCTTCGGCGCGGAGGTGGCCATGAGCAGGGTGTCGTCACCGAGGAGCACGACGTGCGCGCCGGCCTCCTCGGGCACCGCGAGGAACCGCTCGCCCCAGGACGGCACGTCGTCGACGAGCGGCTCGTAGCCGATCACCGTGCCGTCGGGCAGCGCGGTGACCGCGGTCTTGAGGTGCAGCACCTTGGTCAGAGGTACGGCGACCACCTCGGCGCCGAGCGGCGCGAGGTGCGACCGCAGCTGCTCGATGCCCTCGGCGTTGGTGCGTCCACCCTCGCCGACCCAGACGGTGCCGCCGTGCTTGAGCACGTCGCCGCCGTCGAGGGTCCCAGGGGCCTCGATATGTGCGATCCGGTAGCCCTGCGCGCGAACGGCCTCCTCGGCCGCCGCGGTCTCGGGCTGGCGCTCGACGGCGCCGGGGCGGCTGATGACGGCGAGGTCGCCGTAGACGACCATCGTGTCCTCGACGAACACGGAGTCGGCGCAGTCCTCGGCCGGGGCGACCTCGTGGGTGGTCCAGCCGGCGTCGTGCAGGGCGTCGACGTACCCCTGCCACTGGCTCAGCGCCAGGTCGGGGTCGACGTCGCCGGACCGCTCGATATGGGTGACGAGCCCTTCGGCGAGACGTGAGGACGGGCGGCGGATCAGGGCGTGACGGGCGAGCATGACGACGAGTGTGCTGTACGACGCCCGCACACGCCAACGGCCGCCGACCACTGATACACGGCCACCGCAATTAACACAAGATTGCTACACATTGGTACGGCGTGCCGCTTCGGATCCTCGTGGCCCGGGCGTCAGACTGGTGGATGCCAAAAGCAGGTCTTCCCCTGGATCGGAGTACGCCGTGCGTCGCCCCACAAAGATCGGCACGTCCCTCACCGCCCTGCTCCTGCTGAGTCTCACGCTGGCGGCCTGCGGTGGCGACGACGAGCCGACGGCAGAGCCGAAGACCGTCGAGTCGACGGCAGCGGACGGCACGGTCACCGAGGTGCCCGCCGAGCCGGAGACCTGGCCGCTGACCGGTCTCGAGGTCAAGGGCGGCGCCAAGGCGGAGGCGAGGCACCCGGTGATCGTCACCAAGATCGACAACACGTCCTCGTCCTCCCCGCAGGTCGGCCTCTCGCACGCCGACCTCGTCGTCGAGGAGCTCGTCGAGGGCGGCGTCACCCGCCTGGCGGCGTTCTTCTACTCCGACATCCCCGGCACGGTCGGACCGGTCCGCTCCATGCGCGCCTCGGACATCGGCATCGTGACGCCGGTCAAGGGCACGGTCGTGACCAGCGGCGCCGCGGCGGTCACCATCTCGCGCATCAACGGGGCAGGCATCAAGTTCTTCGCCGAGGGCGCCAAGGGCTTCTTCCGCGACAGCAGCCGCTACGCGCCGTACAACCTCTTCGCGACCCTGAAGTCCACCGCCGGGGTGATCAAGCAGGACGCCGTGCGCCCCGCCGACTACCTCCCGTGGGGTGACGCCGACACGAAGGTGAAGGGGCCGAAGGCCACCACCCTGGTCGCCGACTTCGGCAACCACGCCACCGACTGGACCTACGCCGACGGCCGCTACACCAACAACAACTCCTTCGCGGGCTCCGACGACCAGTTCCCGACCGAGACCGTGCTCGTGCTGCGCGTCCAGGTCGGCGACGCCGGCTACACCGACCCCGCCGGCTATCCGGTGCCGGAGACCAAGTTCGTCGGCAAGGGCCAGGCTCTGCTCTTCCATGACGGTCGGCTGCAGCGCGGCACCTGGAGCAAGGACAAGCTCACCAGCCCGGTCAAGCTGAGCACCAAGGGCGGCAAGATGGAGGTGCCGCCGGGTCGCACCTGGATCGAGCTCGTGCCGGTCGACGGCTCCGGCGGCTCGCTCACCTGGAGCAAGTAGGGGCCTTACCCTGGTGGTATGACGTCGGTGGCCGCGGGGATGCTGCTGCTGGCCACGCCTGCGCTGCTCGACCCCAACTTCACGGACAGCGTCGTGCTCATCGTCGACTCCGGCGACGACGGCGCGCTCGGACTGGTCCTCAACCGGCCCTCCAAGGTCCCGGTCGCCGACGTCCTCGGTCCGTGGGCCGAGGTCGTCGACGAGCCGGACAGCCTGTTCGTCGGCGGCCCGGTGCGCCCGGAGGCCGCGCTCGCGGTCGCCTTGCTCCGGCCCGACGCCGTCGCGCCCGAGGGCTTCCGAGCGTTCGCCGGCGGCCTCGGTGTGGTCGACCTCGAGACGCCGACCGAGGTGATCGACCCGGTCGTCGTCAACCTGCGCATCTTCGCCGGGTACGCCGGCTGGGGCGTGGGTCAGCTCGAGGAGGAGATCGCCGAGGGCAGCTGGTACGTCGTACCCGGGTTTCCCGTCGACGTCTTCCGGCCGGAGACCAGCACGCTGTGGCGCGACGTCCTCCGCCGTCAGCCGGGTGACCTGGCCTGGCACTCCACCAGGCCGCTCGACCCCGACATGAACTGACCGGATCACCAGTTGAGCATTGCGGTCGGCGGGAGCATGGGAGCGACGGCCAGGGGGGATAGTCCCTAACGTTCTGGTTGTGGGACGACCGAAACGTTAGGGACTATCCCCGCTGCCGCGGCCACCCCGAGCCTGGTAGTTCCCAACCAGTTGGTTGTCCGACGATCGAAACGTTAGGGACTATCGAGTGGGGAAGTGGGGGATCGGGAGTCGGCTGGCCTAACATCGACGACGTGACGAAGGTGGGCTTCTCGACAGGTACGGCGCTCGACGAGCGGGTCGAGGAGGATCGTCGGACCATCCCCACCGACGAGGGCGACCACGAGCGGTTCAGCCACTACGTCCCCAAGGACAAGCTGACCGAGGCCATGGTCATGGGCACCCCGGTCATCGCGCTCTGCGGCAAGGTCTGGGTGCCGAGCCGGGCACCCGAGCGGTTCCCGGTCTGCCCGGAGTGCAAGGAGATCTGGGAGTCGCTCAAGCCCGGCGGAGGCGGCTCGGGCCACGGCTCCGGCGGCGGGAACGGACAGGCGTGACCGGTCGGCACGACGCCGACCCGCTGCTCACCGACCTGGCCGGTCCTGACCTGGCCCGGGGCCTCACGCCGGCGTGGCCGGAGCGAGCGGCGTGGGGGACGGCGACCAAGCTCCGCGCCTGGCAGCAGGCGGCGATGACGGCGTACTTCGACCAGCCGGCGAAGACCGGGCCCCGTGACTTCCTCGCCGTGGCGACCCCGGGCGCCGGCAAGACGACCTTCGCGCTCTCGGTCGCCTCGTCGCTGCTCGGCCGGCGCATCGTCGACCGGGTGGTCGTGGTCACGCCGACCGAGCACCTCAAGGTCCAGTGGGCCGAGGCGGCCGCGCGGGCGGGCATCCCGCTCGACCCGGCGTACGCCGCGGGCAAGGGCAGGACCTCCGACGACTTCGTCGGGATCGTGGTGACCTACGCCGGCGTGGCGGTCAATCCGCTCGCGATGCGGATCCGGGCCGAGCGGTTCAAGACCCTGGTGATCCTCGACGAGATCCACCACGCCGGCGACGCGCTGTCGTGGGGGGAGGGCGTCAGTGAGGCCTTCGGGCCGGCGACCCGTCGGCTGGCCCTGACCGGCACGCCCTTCCGCTCCGACGTCAACCCGATCCCGTTCGTCACCTACGCGCCCGGACCCGACGGCGTACGACGCTCGGTCGCCGACTACACCTACGGCTACGCGCACGCGCTCGGGGACCACGTCGTCCGGCCGGTGCTGTTCATGGCCTACTCGGGCGACATGCAGTGGCGCACGCGGGCCGGCGACGAGGTGTCGGCCCGCCTCGGGGAGCCGCTGACCAAGGACATGCACGCGCAGGCGCTGCGCACCGCACTCGACCCAAGTGGGGCGTGGATGCCGGCGGTCCTGGAGGCCGCCGATCGCCGACTGACGGAGGTACGCCGCCATGTGCCCGACGCCGGCGGGCTGGTGATCGCCTCCGACCAGGACTCCGCCCGCGCCTACGCCTCGCTGCTGAAGCGGGTCGCCGGCGAGGCGCCGACCGTCGTCCTCTCGGACGAGAAGGGTGCGTCGAGGAAGATCCGGGCCTTCTCCGAGAGCGAGAAGCGCTGGATGGTCGCCGTCCGGATGGTCTCCGAGGGCGTCGACGTCCCTCGCCTCTCGGTCGGCGTCTACGCGACCACGACCTCGACCCCGCTGTTCTTCGCGCAGGCGGTCGGCCGCTTCGTGCGCGCCCGCAGGCGTGGCGAGACGGCGTCGGTGTTCCTGCCGTCCGTGCCCCACCTGCTGGGCATCGCGGCGGAGATCGAGATCGAGCGAGACCACGCGCTCGGGCGACCGATCGGCAACGCGGACGATCTGTACGCCGCGGAGGAGGCGCTGCTCGCGAAGGCCCGGGCCGCCGAGGGCGCTTCGTCGGAGCTGGAGGCCTTGCCGTTCGAGGCGCTCGGCTCCAGCGCGACCTTCGACCGAGTGCTCTACGACGGCGGCGAGTTCGGCCACTCCGGGGAGGTGCACGTCGGGTCCGAGGAGGAGATGGACTTCCTCGGCATCCCCGGGCTGCTCGAGCCCGACCAGGTGCGCGAGCTCCTGCACTCGCGGCAGTCCGAGCGTGCCAAGCAGACGTCGCGGAAGCCGGCGGCCACCGAGGAGGTGCGCCAGCTCGCGACCCACGAGCAGCTCGCCGTGCTCCGTCGCGAGCTCAACTCGCTCGTCGCCGCCTGGCACCACCGAACCGGCCAGGCTCACGGCATCACCCACTCCGCCCTTCGCCGCGAGTGCGGCGGCCCCGCAGCCGCCATCGCCAACGCCGAGCAGCTCGAGGCGCGCATCCTCCGCATCAGAGAGTGGGCGGTGCGGAGGACGTCGTGACGTCTGCCCGCGTACACAGACAGGCACAAGTCGGATGCGGCGGTCTCCTCAGGCGTGCGTCGGCCGCAGATCGCGGGTTCTGCCTGTCCGAATGCGGTGCGGTCACGACCAACCAGGACGAGTGGCATCCTGGCCTCCCGATCACCGTCAGTTGAGTTGGCCTCGTAGACACGCGGACAGAACTCGTTGTTGGGGCTGGACTCACGCCGGGCTCTGCCGCGCCGAGGCGACTTCTGTCCGCGTGTCTACGCATCGCAGTCGAGTCGCTTGTGGAACTCGCCCATCCGCTCCACGATCCGGAAGCCGAGCACCTCGTTTGACCGCGATCATCGGCGCGTTGACCTCGGCGTTCCAGGTGCGGATGCCGGTGCGGTCGGGGCAGGCCCTCCTGCACGTGCCGGAGGTTCTGGAGCCTCATCGCCAGTCCGAGCCCGTGTCCGCGATGCGCGGGCCAGACCAGGGTGCCCCACTGGTAGAGCCACGGCGGATCGTGCTCGGGGTGCACCAGCTCGGTGTAGGCGGCCAGAGACCCGTCGGGCGCCTGATCGGTCGAGTGCTGGGAGCCACCGTCGGAGCAGCCACCTGAGCACTCAACCCCCGATCGAGGAGCGGGTGAGGGGGAGGACGCGGTAGGGGATCTGAGTGGCCAGCGCGATCACCGTGGTCGACCGGGCCACGCCCTCGGCGGCGAGCACCTGGTCGATGACGCGCTGCAGGTCGGCGTTGGTGGGGGCGACGACGCGGCACCACATGTCGCCGTCGCCGGTGATCGTGTACGCCTCGAGCACCTCGGGGATCCTCGCCAGGTGCGCCGCGACCGTGTCGTGGCCGCCGCCCTCGGTCGAGGCCTGCCGGATCTCCAGCGTCAGGAACGCCGTCACCGGATAGCCGAGCGCCTCGGGGGAGAGCCGCGGGCCCCAGCCGGTGACGACGCCGGTTGCCACCAGCTTGTCGAGCCGTGCCTGCACCGTGCCGCGCGCCGCCTTCAGCCGCCGGCTCGCCTCGAGTACGCCGATCCTGGGCTCGGTGCTGAACAGCTCGATCAATCTGACGTCCAGCGCGTCCATGGCAACCTCCAATACTGAACAACCTGCATAGCATTGCGACGTACTGTTGCACACCTTGTCCGATACGACGATGCTGCGAACCATGACGATACACAGCACCGATCTCGAGCGGGCGAGCAGCGGCGGTGGGCTGACCGTCGACGAGATCAAGGCCGACCTCTCCCTGGAGCAGCTCCACCAGCTCGTCGGGCTCGTGGAGTACGACGCCGAGACCGACCGGTTCCCGGTCACCGGCTGGGACGCCATCGTGTTCGTCGTCGGCAACGCCACCCAGGCGGCGCACTACTACGCGAGCGCCTGGGGCATGGAGCTGGTCGCCTACTCCGGTCCGGAGACCGGTGACCGCGACCACAAGTCGTTCGTCTTGAAGTCCGGCTCGATCAGGTTCGTCATCAACGGCGCGGTCCGCCCTGACAGCCCGCTCGTCCGACACCACGCGAAGCACGGCGACGGCGTCGTCGACATCGCGCTCGAGGTGCCCGACGTAGACCAGTGCATCGCCCAGGCTCGCAGGGCCGGCGCAATCGTCGTACGCGAGCCCGAGAACCTCTCCGACGAGCACGGCACGGTGCGCATCGCGGCGATCGCGACGTACGGCGAGACCCGGCACACCCTTGTCCAGCGGACGGTGGCCGGTGAGACCTATGCAGGCCCGTACCTCCCGGGCTATGTGGCATCAGCCCCGAGGTGGCAGAGGCGCCCCGGCGAGCCCAAGCGGCTCTTCCAGGCCCTCGACCACATCGTCGGCAACGTCGAGCTCGGCAAGATGGACGAGTGGGTCGCGTTCTACAACCGGGTCATGGGCTTCGTGAACATGGCCGAGTTCATCGGCGACGACATCGCCACGGACTACTCCGCGCTGATGAGCAAGGTCGTCGCCAACGGCAACCACCGGGTGAAGTTCCCGCTCAACGAGCCGGCGATCGCGAAGAAGAGGTCGCAGATCGACGAGTACCTCGACTTCTACGACGGCCCGGGCGCCCAGCACCTCGCGCTCGCCACCGGCGACATCATCGCCACCGTCGACGCCCTGCGGGCCAACGGCGTCGAGTTCCTCGACACCCCCGACTCCTACTACGAGGACCCCGGGCTCCGTGCCCGCATCGGTGAGGTTCGGGTGCCGATCGAGGAGCTGCAGGAGCGCGGCATTCTCGTCGACCGCGACGAGGACGGCTACCTCCTCCAGATCTTCACCAAGCCGCTTGGCGACCGTCCCACGGTCTTCTTCGAGATCATCGAGCGCCACGGCTCCCTCGGCTTCGGCAAGGGCAACTTCAAGGCGCTCTTCGAGGCGATCGAGCGCGAGCAGGACAAGCGCGGCAACCTGTAGGGCACCGAACGGCGTGGGCTCCCCGGTTGTCGGGGGAGCCCACGCCGTCTCGGCGAACTCAGGCGCGCCGGGCCGTGAGCAGCAGATACTCCCAGTCGAAGGCGCCGGCCGACGCGCCGAATCGGTCCGCCAGCTCCTCGATAGCGGTGTCGAGCGCGGCGACCTTCTCCGGGTCGTCGGCGTTGAACTTGTAGGTCGCGATGGTCGGGCCGTACATCGTCGAGAAGTACTCCCGATAGGCCCGTCCGGAGGTGAAGTAGTCGACCCGGATGCTCCTCCGCTCGCAGACGACGTCGGTCACGCGGTCGCCGAGCAGCGCGCGGACGTGCTCCTCGTCGCCCCACAGCGGTGGCGGCTGGGCGCCGGCCGGGGGCGGCGGCGCGAACGGCTTCATGGTGGCGAATAGCTGCCCGACCAACCCCGCCGGCGTCCAGCTGAGCAGCCCGACCCGGCCTCCGGGACGGACCACGCGGAGCAGCTCGTCCGCGCTCGCCTGGTGGTGCGGCGCGAACATCACTCCGATGCAGGACATGACGGTGTCGAACGAGGCGTCGGCGAAGGGCAGGTGCTCCGCGTCGGCGACCTCCCACTTCAGGGTGACGCCCTCCTTCTCCGCCTCGGCCCGCCCGGCAGTGAGGAGCTCGGGCGTCAGGTCGCTGGCGACCACGTCGGCGCCGGCGAGCGCGGCCCGGGACGCGGCATTGCCGGTGCCGGCCGCGACGTCGAGGACGCGCTGGCCGGGCCGGACGTCGAGCGCGCCGACGAGGACGCCGCCGAGCTCCCAGAGGATCCGGCCGAGGTGCGGGTAGTCGCCCGACGCCCAGACGGCACGGTGTTTCGCCTTGAGAACCTGGTCGGCGGCCGCGGCATCGGGGTTGCCCCCCGATGGTGTGGACGCCGGAGTGGTCCCGAGGTCGATGGCGGTGTCGCTCATGGTGTGCTCCTTCGTTGGTCGAGACGTCGCTCCCACCACGATGCTGTGCCGCCGAGATTCGCTCCAGGCCTGAGTCTGTAGTGCCTGAGGTTCTGGATCTGTACCCGCTCGGGTCTGGTGGCGGCGCCCGGTCCGGGGTCTACCGGTCGGGTCGGTCGAGTCATGCTCGGGGGAGTGGAGGAGGGGACGGCGATGGCGTCGACGTACGGGCAGTTCTGTCCGGTGGCCAAGGCGATGGAGGTGCTCGACGAGCGGTGGACGCTGCTCGTGGTGAGGGAGCTGCTGTCGGGGAGCAGCCACTTCAACGAGATCCGCCGCGGGGTGCCCCGGATGTCACCGGCGCTGCTGTCCAAGCGCCTGCGCAGCCTCGAGCGGGTCGGCGTCGTACGACGCGAGGTCAGCGGGCGGTCGACCCGCTACGCACTCACCGAGTCCGGCCGCGATCTGGCGACGGTTGTCGAGGCGCTCGGAGTGTGGGGCGTGCGCTGGATCGGCGACCTCGGGGAGGACGACTACGACCCGCACCTGCTCTTCTGGGACATCCGCCGCACCATCCCGCTCGCCGCCTGGCCGCGGCGTCGGACCGTGGTCGCCTTCGTCCTGGACGACGTGGCGGAGAGGGTCGCGCGCTGGTGGCTGGTCGTCGACGGCGAGAACGTCGACGTCTGCGACTTCGACCCCGGTCACGAGGTCGCCGCGACCGTGCGGACCGGTCTGCGGGTGCTCACGCGCCTGTGGCGTGGCGAACGAGCCTGGCCCGACGCGCTCCGTGCCGGCGAGGTAACGATCGACGCACCGAGCGAGGTCGCGCGGCAGGTGCCGTCGTGGATCGGGCAGTCGATGGTCGCACAACTCGCCGCCGTGCGAGCGCCGGCCGCGTCCTAGCGGCGACAACGTCCAGGTTGAGTGCTCAGGTGGCTGTACTCGCCACCTGCTCCGGCACTCGACCCGCGAGAGGATGAGTGTCGTGCCGACGTACATCGGGTTCCTGAGGGCCATCAACCTGGGCGCGAAGCGCAAGTTCGCCAAGGCCGACATCGTCGCCGCGACCCAAGCCGCGGGAGGGCGCGAGGTGGAGACCTATATCAACACCGGCAACATCAGGCTCACCTCGCGCCTCCGGTCAGTGCAGCGGGTCGCCGAGGTGCTGGAGGCGGCGTACGCCGAGCGAGCCGGCTTCGAGGTCACGACGGTGGTCCTCAAACCGGCCGAGCTCCGCGAGATCGCGGCCGACGCGGAGCGGTTCGGAGCCGGTGCCGGCGCGGCGTACGTCTCGCTGCTGAAGGACGAGCCGTCGGCCTCGGCGGTGCGCACCGCGTTGGAGAGGGCGGCCGCGATCGCGGCGCCCGGGGAGCGGCTGGAGGTCAACGGACGGGGCGCCCACCTGATCATCGATGAGCCCGACCGCTACCACGAGGCCAAGCTCGCCAACAGCTTCGTCGAGAAGCACCTCGGCCTCGCCACCAGCCGCAACCTCCGGGTGATCCGCACCCTCGTCGAGAAGTGGTGCTGACACGTGTCAGGCGGGCGCCCCGCGCATCACACGTCCCAGGTTCACCTGGGATGTTGTCACCTGACCCTGGTTGTACGCCTGGTCAGGTGACAACATCCCAGGTCAACCCGGGATGCGACTGATAGCCAGACCGCGCACCGGCACCATCCGCTCACGCGCCCGCCACCCCCGCGGCGCGCAGCTCCGCGAGTGCGGCCTCGGTCGACTCGGCCGCGACCCCCGCGCACAGCTCGGGCAGCAGCGTCGTCTCGAAGCCCGCCGCGACGGCGTCGAGGGCGGTCGCGCGGACGCAGTAGTCGGTGGCGATGCCGCAGACGTCGACGGCGGTGACCTCGTGTCCCCGCAGCCAGTCGGCGAGCGCCGTCTCACCGTCGTCGCGTCCCTCGAAGCCGGAGTACGCGGCCTCGTGGGCGCCCTTGCGGAAGACCGCGTCGAAGGGCTGCGGGTCGAGGTTGGGATGAAAGGCCTCGCCGTCAGTGCCGACCCGGCAGTGCATCGGCCACGAGTCCTTGAAGTCGGGCTCACGGGACCAGTGGTCGCCCGGGTCGATGTGATGGTCCTTGGTCGCGACCACCAGGTCGTACGCCGGCATGTCGGCTGCTCGCGACGACCACCGGTGCAGCAGCGCCCCGACGTCGGCCGCGACTCCGGCGCCGCCGGTGACGGGCAGTGAACCGCCCTCGCAGAAGTCGTTCTGCACGTCGACCACGATCAGTGCGCGTCTCATGATCGCGACGGTAGCGCGACGGGGAGCCAGGCGATGACGTCCTGGATCATCGCGTCCCACACCGACCACTCGTGGTCGCCGGGGCGGAGGTCGACGGTGAGGTCGACGCAGAGTCGCTGGGCCTCGGCGATGAAGAGCTCGTTGCCGGGCAGGAGGGCGTCCTCGGTGCCGCAGCCGACGTAGAGCGGTGGGACCCGGTCGGCGCTCGCGGCGAGCAGGGCGAGCAGGTCGTCACTCTCGCCGACCCGGCCGTCGAAGACCCGGGCGAACAGCTCGGCCCTCTCGGGTCGCGCGGCGATCGTCCGGATGTCGGCGACACCCGAGAGGCTGGCGACGGCACCGAACCGGTCGGGATGGGTGAGGCCGAGCTTCAGGGCGCCGTACCCGCCCATCGACAGGCCGGCGACGTAGGTGTCCGCGGGTTCGGTGGAGACCCGGAAGAGCTCCGAGACGATGCGCGGCAGCTCCTCCGAGACGAAGGTCCAGTATCGGTGCCCGTGCACCTCGTCGGCGTAGAAGGAGCGGTGCACCGCCGGCATCACGACCGCGAGACCGGCCGCGGCGGCGTACCGCTCGATGCTGGTGTAGCGAAGCCAGGCCGTGTGGTCGTCGGAGAGGCCGTGCAGCAGGTAGAGAACCGGGAAGTCGGTGTGCCGTGCGGCCGGCGAGACGCCGATCTGCTCCTCCGTCGCCTGGGGAAGCACGACGGTCATCGAGGTGCCGACCTCGAGCACGTCGGAGAAGAGGTCACATGAGATGAGCGCCATGCCCCGACGATATGGGCAAACCGGTAGCGCGGCGGGTCGCTGTGTCCCTAGTCTCGAAGGCGCCGCGGCGCGCGGCGCTTCGACATCAGGGATGCTGAGGAGCGGCCATGAGCCACAAGAATCCTCCGCGACCGGCCCCGACACGGACCAGCCGCCCACTTCTCGGTCTCCTGGTGCTCGCCCTGTCGGCGATGCCCCTCATCGCGGTCGACCTCCCGGCCGCAGCGGTCGGGGGCGAGCGCACCGCTGGTCGAGCCCTTCGAGACGCCTCGTCCCTCGGCTCCTCAGGAACCACCGACTCGAGGGACGAGCGTCGTGTCGAGACCATGCCGGCAGGGAGTCGGACTGCGAGGACGCCCCTCTACCGCGACCCCCCGTCGTACAAAGGCGTGAAGCGATCGCCGCAGACCCTGCCGGTCGCCGGCCGGACCGCGACGCTGGGCAGCGGCGGCGAGAACCCCGACGTGTACGTGGACGAGGCCGGCACCGCGCACATCGTGTGGAACGAGGGTCGCGGCAGCGCCGCCGACGTCGCCGTCTACTGCCGGCTGCCCCGCGGAGCAAGCGCCTGCGTCACCAGGGCCGAGCTCTCCTGGCCGAAGAGCTACGGGCCGGGCGACGGCGAGTTCCTCAACGTCGACAACATCGGCCCGCGCATCCTGCGGGTGGGCGACCAGCTGCTGGTGCTGTCCACCCGGTTCCCGACGTACGGCGAGAAGCCGTCCGGCCGTGGTGACACGACCGTGCTCGCCTGGTCATCCCTCGACGGCGGCGGGTCGTGGAGCCCGCCGGCGATCATCGGCAGCAACGTCGCGGCCGAGTATGCGGTGGCCGGTACGGCCGAGCACCCGGTGATCCTCGGCTACGGGCAGAGCGTGCTGTGCACGCCGAAGGCGGGCCAGCCCGACGGCCACGGTTGCCTGGTGGCCTACAGGGGCGGCCAGTTCGCCTCGGGCGCCGCGATCCTCAACGGGCCTACTTCCGCAGACGACCACTACTCGACGATCACCGCAGCGCCCGGTCCCGGCGAGGGGCGCGCCGTCGTCGCGGCGATGTCCAACACCAACGGCTCGACCTGGGTGCGCTCGTGGCGCGGCCCCGGCGAGATCGACGACCCGGGCGCCTGGACGATGTCGGCCGCGATGGCCGGCGCCGAGCCGGTGCTCGCGACCGGGCCGGGCGGCACCTACCTGATGACCCGCGGTGGCGTTGAGAACCCGATCCTCGGCGAGGTGCGGGTCCGCCGGCTCGTGCCGGCCGCGGACGGGTCGCTGGCCGAGCAGCCACCGGTGATCCTGTCGGAGGGCGGCCGCCTCGGCCGGCTCGCTCAGGACCCCAGCGGCCGCCTCCACGGCGCCTGGATCGAGAACGCGGGTGTCACCTACCGGAGCGCGGAGCCCGGCTCGCTGGCCTTCTCGCCCCGCCAGGTGCTCGTGCCGGGTCTTGACAACGGCCAGTGGCGACTGTCCGCGACCGCCGACGGCGGCGGGTTCACCGTCCTCAACCACGCGGGCGGCGAGATCGTCGCGGCGTCCTTCGGCAGCCCCGCCCCCACCGGCAGGCCCGGCCTCGCCGGCCTGCCCGGCGGCGGCAACGCGTCGTGCACGCAGGTCGGCTTCGGCGCCTTCGAGCTCACCTCGAAGTTCGGCTGCTTCCTCCAGGGCGCCGGCAACGCGAAGGGGCTGCTGGTCAGCGACGGGCCGGTGCGGCTCAACGGGCTCGACATCGTGCCCGAGCCGGGCTCCCGGCTGGTCTTCGACCCCAAGCGGCTGACCATCGACACCGTCTCGTCGGTCGTGGGCAGCAAGGACGACGGACAGGCGCGGGTGCTGCTGCGCAACGCCGGCGCCGAGATCGAGCTATTCAAGGGCAGGCTGCAGCTCGACTACCCCAAGCTCAAGCCGGGAGCCCCGCTCTTCGACTTCGACCCGAAGCGCTACGCCACCGACGTCCTCGGCTTCCCGGTCTCCTCGAGCATGCCCGTGTCGCTGACGAAGGACGGCGTACGGATCCCGGTCGAGGTCGCGCTGCCGAAGGCGTTCGGTGGGTTCACCGGGAAGGCCGTGCTGATCGGCGACACCGCGGGCGGCCTGCGGCTCGACAGCCTTGACGTGGCCATCGGCCCGCTGCCCCTCGGCGCCCTGGTCGTCAAGGCGAGCGTGCACTGGCAGAGCGGCGGCACGTGGCGCGGCGAGGGGATGCTCACGGTCGCGAAGTTCGGCACGGTCGAGGCGAAGGTGGCCTTCGAGACCGGCCGGTTCGAGAGCGCCGACGTCTCCTACACCCCCGACATCGGCATCGCGGTGGGTCCCAAGGTCTATCTCACCCGGGTGGCCGGCGGGCTCTCGCTCGAGCCCACGACCTTGTACGCCGAGGCCGACGTGAGCCTCGTCGTACCAAGGTCCGAGGCGCCGATCTCGGCCACCGGCCGCTTCAGGATGACCTTTCCGGACAAGGGTCCCGGTGTCTTCAAGCTCGCCGGCAGTGTCAAGGTGCTGACCATCTCCGTCGCCGACGGGTCCGTCGAGTACCACACCGACGGGTACGCCGCCTTCCGCGGCAACGCGCAGGTCGACTTCGGGCCGCTGAAGGGGCAGGCGCGGATGGACGGCTTCGTCGACGCGCGCACCGGCGACTGGGGCGCCTCGATGGGTGTCGGCACCAGCCTCTGCCGCGATGTCGAGGACCCCACGGGCCAGGCGCCGCCCCGCCAGGTCTGCACCGGCGACCTCGAGGTGGCGTTGTCGCAGATCGGCCTGGCGGCGTGCGCCGGCGACGTCGGCATCAGCTTCCGCTGGGAGGAGACCGACGACCTCGGCTTCCCGTTCACGGCGTTGACCGTCGACTGCGACACTGGCCCCTACAAGGTGCCGCCGCCTCGCGGCCGGGTGGCTGCGGACGGCGCCGTCACCTTCGAGGTGCCGAGGCGGCTGCCGTCGGTGACCTTCGCCGTCCCGGGCGACGGTGCAAAGCCCGGCGTCCAGGTGACCGGACCCGACGGGTCGGTCATCGTCGGCCCGGGCGCGAGCGGCGAGGGGGTGTCGATGTTCTCCGTCGGCACGGGCGTCTACATCCGTCTCGACCAGCCGAAGGGCGGCGCCTACACGGTCTCGCCACAGCCGGGCTCCGCGATCGGGCAGGTGCTCGTCTCCCACGGCCTCGAGCCCGCCAAGGTGCGCGGCTCGGTGTCGAAGTCGGGCGGCAAGGTCGCGTTGCGGTGGAAGGCCGAGCACCTCGGTGGCGGTCAGCGGATCCGTTTCGTCGAGCGCGGCGCCTTCGGCACCCGCATCATCGGCGAGACGGGGAAGAAGAAGGGCACCATCCGCTTCCGTCCGGTCGCTGCGAGCGGTCGGCGCCGTACCGTCGAGGCGGTGCGGCTGGTTGCCGGCCTCCCGCGCGGCACGGTGCGGATCGACCGGTTCCAGGCCGCGAGGCCCGCGCGGCCAGGTGCAGTACGACGCCTGCGCGCGCGAGCCGGCAAGCGTGCCCTCGTCGTGTCCCTCAGGGCTGGGCGGGGGTCCGCCTGGACGGTGGTGCGCGTCAAGGGCAGCGCCGGCTCGCTGGTCACCCGCTCGCTGCCGAGGAAGGCGCGCAGGCTGCGGATCGCCGGCCTGCGCTGGGACCGCAAGCTGAAGATCACGGTCCGCGGCGTCAGCCGCGACGGTCGCCCCGGCCCGACCCGCCACCTCGTCATCCGCCGCTGAGCCGCCCGGAGGTAGTCCCTAACGTTCTGGCTCGCCGAGAGCCACATCGTTAGGGACTATCCCAGCCTGGCCTTACGGATCCGAGCGTGGCCCAGCTGGTTAGTCCCTAACGTTCTGGTTGTTGAACAACCAGAACGTTAGGGACTATCCGAAGAGGGTGGGGATGACGGGCTCGCCGCGGGAGAGCTTGTGGGCCTCGATCGGCAGCTCCGCGCGGGCGGACTCGTGGCGGTCGCGGGCGGCGTCGAGGGGCTCGCGGCCGACGACCTCGCCGTCGCGCACGAGTGGCACCATCAGGGCGCGGTCGTCGCCGTCGTCGACGGGTGGCTCGCCGATGCCGACGACCTCCGCCTCGGCGACCAGCCGTCCCTGGGAGTCCGGCGTACGGCGTCGCAGGGCGTACTTGCGTCCCCCCACCGAGCCCTTGTCCTTGCTCTTCTTCGCGACCGCTACCATCTCGCCGTCGTCGTCCTCGCGCGAGACGAGCTTGTAGACGAAGCCGCAGGTCGGGTGGCCGGAGCCGGTGACCAGCTGGGTGCCGACGCCGTAGCCGTCGACGGGCGCGGCGGCGAGGCCCGCGATCGCGTACTCGTCGAGGTCGCTGGTGACGATGATCCTGGTCTCGGTGGCGCCGAGCGAGTCGAGCTGCTCGCGCACCTGCACCGCCAGCTCGCCCAGGTCACCGGAGTCGATCCGCACCGCGCCCAGGCCCGGCCCGGCGACCTCGACGCCGAGGCGGACCGCCTCGGCGATGTCGTAGGTGTCCACCAGCAGCGTCGTGCCCTCGCCCAGCGAGGCGACCTGAGCACGGAAGGCATCGGCCTCGCTGTCGTGCAGCAGCGTGAAGGAGTGCGCCGACGTGCCGGTCGTCGGTACCCCGTAGCGATGCCGGGCGGCGAGGTTGGAGGAGGCCGTGAAGCCCGCGACGTACGCCGCTCGCGCGGCCGCGACGGCCGCCTCCTCGTGGGTACGGCGCGACCCCATCTCGATGCACGGCCGGCCGATCGCCGCCTGGGTCATCCGCGACGCCGCCGAGGCGATCGCGGAGTCGTGGTTGTACATCGACAGCAGGAGCGTCTCGACGAGCACCGCCTCGGCGAAGGTGGACTCCACGACCAGCACCGGGGAGAAGGGGAAGTAGACCTCACCCTCCGGGTAGCCCCAGACGTCTCCCTCGAACCGGTAGCCGGCGAGCCACGCCAGCGTCGCCTCGTCGACGACCCGTCCATCGTCGAGGAAGTGCAGCACCTCGTCCTCGAACCGGAAGTGCTCGAGCGCGGCGAGGGCCCGGCCGACACCGGCCACCACGCCGTACCGCCGCCCACCCGGGAGCGAGCGTGCGAAGAGCTCGAAGACCGAGCGCCGGTCCGCCGTTCCCGAGCTCAGCGACGCCTGGAGCATGGTGAGCTCGTAGTGGTCGGTCAGCAGGGCGGTCGAGCGGTTCGTCGGCTCGCCCGTCTCGTGGCTCGTCACGGCCCAACTGTGTCACGGGCCGGTCGGTGCCCTGTGCCACCATGGCCCCGTGTCAGCCGCCAGCCCAGTCGAGACGGAGCCCGACCTGACGCCCGACGAGATCACCTTCCTGGCGAAGCCGTGGGTGACGATCGTGTGGAACGACCCCGTCAACCTGATGTCCTACGTCACCTTCGTCTTCCAGAAGTACTTCGGCTACTCGAAGGCCAAGGCCGAGAAGCTCATGCTGGAGGTCCATCGCGACGGGCGGTCGGTCGTCTCCCAGGGCAGCCGCGAGGAGATGGAGCGCGACGTGCAGGCGATGCACGAGTACGGCCTGTGGGCGACCATGGAGAAGTCCTCGTGAGCGGCTTCACCAGGCACCGTCTCAGCGGGGCGATCATCGCGACGTTCAGCGGGTTCGAGGCAGACCTGCTCCGCAACCTCGCCGGCCAGCTCGTCGAGCTGCTGCGCAACGAGCGCGCCGTACCGCA
Organism: uncultured Actinomycetota bacterium; assembly: GCA_963767345.1. Classification (GTDB taxonomy): domain Bacteria; phylum Actinomycetota; class Actinomycetes; order Propionibacteriales; family Nocardioidaceae; genus Nocardioides. Next base: position 41,000 of record CAVYDO010000003.1, on the reverse strand, counting down.
ATCTCCGAAGGACCCGCTCGAGGAGCTGGTCAACTCTGCGTTCGACTCGATGACCGGCGGCTTCGACGGACCGGTGTCGGAGCCCGAGGATCCCGTCCTCCAGCGGCTCTTCCCCAATGCCTACCGCGACGACGACGAGGCGGCCGCCGACTTCCGTCGCTACACCGAGTCGGCCCTGCGTGACGGCAAGGCGGCCGGCGCCGTCGCGATCATCGACGGGCTCGAGGAGGCGGGGTTGCCCGCCCTGCTGGAGGAGGAGGGGCTCGTCATCGACGTCGAGCTCGACGAGCCGGCGGCGATGGCGTGGCTGAAGTCCTTCACCGACCTGCGCCTGGCCCTCGCCACCCGGCTCGGCGTCGAGGAGGGCGACGAGGACCGCTGGGCCGCGCTCCCCGACGACGACCCTCAGGCCCAGGCCCACGACATCTATGAGTGGGTCGGCTACCTGCAGGAGACCCTCGTCCACGCGCTCGCGAGCTGAGCGACGCGACGACGTAGTCTGCGCTGATGCCGATCCCCGAGTACGTCGTGTCGCTGCGCGCCAAGGTCGGCAAGGACCTGCTGTGGATGCCCGGGGTGACCGCGGTCGTCCGCCACCCGGACCGGCAACGCATCCTGATGGTGCAGCGCGCCGACAACCGCGCCTGGACGCCGATCACCGGCATTGTCGATCCGGGTGAGGAGCCGGCGGTCGCGGCCGCGCGCGAGGCGCTCGAGGAGACCGGCGTCGAGATCCGGGTCGACCGCCTCGCGTCGACCAGCGTGGTTGCGCCGGTGGTCTACGACAACGGCGACCTGGCGGCGTACCTCGACCTCACCTTCGCCTGCACCTGGCTCTCCGGAGAGCCGTACGTCGCCGACGACGAGAGCGTCGACGTGCGCTGGTGGCACGTCGACGCCCTCCCCCCGATGTCGGACGGCATGCGGTCCAGGGTCGAGGCTGCGCTCTCCGAGGAGGTCGCCGCGCGGTTCCTGACCTGAAGGCCGTCTACTTCAGCCTCACCTTCAGCCGCTTGGTGACCCTCGCCTTGTTGCCCGCCCGGTCGGACACCGTGGTGGAGGCGATGACCTTGCGCGCCTCAGTGGTCGCGCGCAGCAGGCGGACATCGCCCTTGTCGAGCTTCAGCTTGAGGTTCACCGTGCCGCCGGCCGGTACGGCGTACCGCTTGCTGGCGAGGGTGACCTTGCGCGCCTTCCTCTTGCCGGGGACGTCGACCTTCTTTGCGGTCTTGACCTTCAGCGTGCCGGCGCACGGCCCGGACGCCTCCGTCGCAGGGCAGCCGAGCCTCACCTTCGCGGTCCGCTTCTCGGTGTCGACCACGAGCTTGCCGCCGGCGATGGTCAGCGTGACGGTGCGGTCGACAGGAGCCGGCGTCGGTGGCGTGGGGGGAGCCGGTGGCGTGGGGGCCGGTGCCGCGAGCTGCCACAGCTCCGCCCCGTGCGGACCGTCGTCGGCCGAGAACAGGAGGGCCGAGCCGAGCTTCCCGAGCGTGTACGGCGAGGAGCTTCCGTCGCCGGGAAGGATGTCGGCCACCATCGCGGTGCCTGCGGTGGTGCCGTCGGTACGCCACAGCTCGCCGCCAACGGACTGCGTCTCGGCGTAGAAGTAGATCTGTCCACCGAACTCGGTGAAGTCGTAGGGGTAGGACGACGCCGTCCCGGCCTGGATGTCGAGCACGAGACTCGTGCCGGCCCCGGAGCCGTCGGAGCTCCACGGCTCGTATCCGCTGACCGCGTCGCGAGCCTGGAAGACGAGCCGGTTGCCGAAGACCACCTTCTGGTCTGGATCACTGCTCGGCGCGCCGGGGTTGATGTCCTTGACGAGGGTGGTGCCCGCTCCGCTGCCGTCGGTGCGCCACAGCTCGTATCCCGTGGCCCCGTCGTTGGCGTAGAAGTAGAGCGCACCCGCGAACGCGACGAAGTCGCCGGGGCCGCTGCCACCCGCGGCCGGGTAGATGTCCTTGACCAGAGTGGTGCCGGCGGCGGTGCCGTTTGAGCGCCACAGCTCGGTGCCGACCACTCCGTTGTTGGCGCGGAAGTAGAGGTGGCCCCCGAACACGGTCATGCCCCTCGGGTTGCTGGAGTTGCCGGCCCCGGGGTAGATGTCCGCAACCTCCGTGGTGCCCGCGCCGGTGCCGTCCGAGCGCCACAGCTCCTGACCGTTGGCGGAGTATGCGGAGAAGAACAGCACGCCGCCGGAGACCGTGAACGAGCTCGGGATGCCGGAGTTGCCGGCTCCGGGGTAGAGGTCCTTGACCAGGGTGGTGCCGGCGGCGGTGCCGTCTGAGCACCACAGCTCGCGGCCCGTCACCCCGTCTTCGCCACCGAAGCACACCTTGCCCCCGAGGACGACGAGGTCCGACTGCACACCGGATGCGAGCGGGTTGATGTCCTTCACGAGCGTGGTGCCCGCGGCCGTGCCGTCGGAGCGCCACAACTCCCGGTTGTTGTCCGCATCCTGTGCCGCGAAGTAGACCTTGCCGCCCATCGTCACGAAGTTTCCGGGGTAGGAGTTGCCGGTGCCGGGGTGGATGTCCTTGACCAGGGTGGTGCCCGCGGTGGTGCCGTCGGTGCGCCACAGCTCGGCCCCCTGCCCGCCGGTGCGGGCCTGGAACACGTAGGAGCCGCCGAGTGTGGCGCCGCCGTCGGGATAGGAGTCGCTGGGACCGGCATTGATGTCGGCGAGCAGCGTGGGCACGTGTGGCCCGTCGGCCGCCGGCGCGGTGTCGCCGGCCGCCGTCGCGTGGCCCGTGGGCATCGCCACGGCGAGCATCGCCGCGATCGGCAGCAGCCCCGTGAGGGCCGCCCGGTGTCTTGTCTTGAGTCTCATCTCTCTTCGCCTCCGGTTCGAAAATGGTCGCACCGGGGCAGGCTCGACGGAGCGCAGCCGATCCCCGATGCCTTCGACCGTCCAGGAGCGCCGGGGGAGTCCCTGTGATACAGGGCCGTGACAGGCGGCCGGCGTCCACATCGTGGCGACGTAGGGCGCGCCGCGACCGGTTGCCTAGCCTCGACGACGTGCTGACCATCGACCAGGCGACGTACGACGCCATCGTGGCGCACGCCAAGCGCGACCACCCCGACGAGGCGTGTGGGATCGTGGCGGGCCCCGAGGGCAGCGACACGCCGACGCGGCTGGTGGAGATGGTCAACGCGGCGGGCAGCCCGACGTTCTACGAGTTCGACTCCACCGAGCTGCTCGCCCTCTACAAGCAGATGTGGGCGAACGACGAGGAGCCGGTGGTCGTCTACCACTCCCACACCGCCACCGAGGCCTACCCGAGCCGCACCGACATCGGGCTCGCCGGCGAGCCGGGTGCGCACTACGTGCTGGTCAGCACGCGGGAGCACGGGAATAACCCCGGGCCGGTCGAGTTTCGTTCCTACAGAATCGTCGACGGCGAGGTCACCGAGGAAGAGCTCCGCGTCACCGCCGCAACACCCGAGCACGACCCCAAAGGTATTGAGGAGTCCTGATGGCCGCCGAGGTCCGCATCCCCACCATCCTGCGCAACTTCACCGGAGGTGAGAAGGCCGTCTCCGCCGGCGGCGACACCCTCGCCGGGCTGATCGACGACCTCGAGGCCAACCATCCGGGCATCAAGGACCGCCTCGTCGAGATGAAGGGCGACCTCCCCGATCTTCGGAGGTTCGTCAACATCTACGTCAACGACGAGGACGTCCGCTTCTCCGGCGGCCTCGAGGCCCCGGTCGCAGACGGCGACCAGGTGGTCGTGCTGCCGGCCGTCGCCGGCGGCTGATCGCCGGTGCGGCGACAGGGGCCGGCATGACCCGGTACGACGATCTGCTGGCGTCGGTTGGCGGCACGCCGCTCGTCGGGCTGCCGCGCCTCTCGCCGAGCCCCGACGTACGCCTGTGGGCCAAGCTCGAGGACCGCAACCCGACCGGCTCCATCAAGGACCGTCCCGCGCTCAAGATGGTCGAGATCGCCGAGAAGGAGGGGCGGCTGCGCCCCGGCTGCACGATCCTCGAGCCCACCTCCGGCAACACCGGCATCAGCCTGGCGATGGCCGCCAAGCTGCGTGGCTACCGCCTGGTCTGCGTCATGCCCGAGAACACCTCCGAGGAGCGCCGCCAGCTGCTGCGGATGTGGGGCGCCGAGATCGTCTCCTCTCCGGCCGCCGGCGGTTCCAACGAGGCGGTCCGGGTGGCCAAGCGCGTCGCCGCCGAGCACCCCGACTGGGTGATGCTCTACCAGTACGGCAACCAGGCCAACGCGCTCGCCCACTACGAGGGCACCGGGCCGGAGCTGCACGCCGACCTGCCCGAGATCACCCACTTCGTCGCCGGCCTCGGCACCACCGGCACGCTGATGGGCGTCGGGCGCTACTTCCGAGAGCACAAGCCCGAGGTACGCATCGTCGCGGCCGAGCCACGCTACGGCGAGCTCGTCTACGGCCTGCGCAACCTCGACGAGGGCTTCGTGCCGGAGCTCTACGACGAGTCGCTGATCGACAGCCGCTTCTCCGTCGGCCCCCGAGACGCCGTCCGCCGGGTGCGTGAGCTCCTCGAGATCGAGGGAATCTTCGCCGGCATCTCCACCGGCGCCATCCTGCACGCCGCGCTCGGCCAGGCCGCCAAGGCGGTCACGGCCGGCGAGCGAGCCGACATCGCCTTCGTCGTCGCCGACGGCGGCTGGAAGTACCTCTCCACCGGCGCCTACGAGGGCACGGTCGAGGAGGCCGAGGCCCGGCTCGAGGGTCAGCTCTGGGCCTGAGCAATCGCCCCCTGCCCGGGATAGTCCGCGAACTTTCGCACGGTTGGAACGTTCCAATTGGTGCGAAAGTTCGCGGACTACCCCAACGACACATCGCCCAAGTCCCCGATTGGATCGACGGCGAGCGGCTGCCTAGGCTCCGGCGAGTGTGCATTCTGAGACTCGGGGGACTGCTCGACCACCGTCGTCCGCTTCGGCTGCTGACCGGCCTGGTGCTCGCCGTCCTCGTGGTCGGCGTCCAGGCCGGTGCCGCCCACGCCCACGGCAGGGTCGTCGTCACGCCGCCCGTCGTCGGTGGTTCGCCCGTCGTGGGGCAGACCGTGACGGTGACACCCGGCAGCTACGACCCGCCCGCGGCCTCGCTCGGCTACCAGTGGACGCGCAACGGAGCGCCGATCCCGGGCGCCGTCGCCACGTCGTACGTCGTGACCGCCGAGGACCTCGGCGCGCAGATCGCGGTCGTGGAGACCGCCACCGATGCTGCCGGTGTCCTCACTCGGATCACGACCGCTCCGATCGGGCCGGTGACCGAGCCGCTCCTCACCGCCAGGAAGCAGCCGCGGATCGCGGGCGTGCCGCGGTTCGGGCGCACCGTGACGGCCGAGCCGGGCAAGGTCGAGCCGCGCGCTGACAAGGTCCGCTACCGCTGGCTCCGTGACGGCCAGGAGGTGTCCAGGAGGCAGCGCTACCGCGTCGAGGTGCCCGACGTCGGCCACGGGCTCCGCCTCGAGGTGACCTACCGCAAGGCGGGCCACGCGCCGTTGACGCTGACGTCCGAGCCGGTCGAGATGCGTCACCGGACCGCCACCCGGCGCACCTTCACCTACTCGGTCGTCACCCGCGGCCGGGTGGGCGGGAGCGTCGCGGAGTTCCGCCGGCAGGCGCAGCAGACGTACGACGACCCGCGCGGCTGGCGGGCCGCCGGCTTCGAGTTCCGCCGGGTCGGGCGGGGCGGCGACTTCACCCTCGTGCTCGCCGACGCGGCGACCGTGCCGTCGTACTCCCCGGGCTGCTCGTCGAGCTGGAGCTGCCGGGTCGGCCGGTTCGTGATCATCAACCGGACCCGCTGGCTGCACGCGTCGCCCGCCTGGAACGCCGCCGGCCTGAGCCGGCGCGGCTACCGGCACATGGTGGTCAACCACGAGACCGGTCACTGGCTCGGGCACGGTCACGTCGGCTGCTCAGGTGGCCGCGCGCCGGTGATGATGCAGCAGTCGAAGGGGCGGGGCGGGTGCCGCTTCAACCCCTGGCCGCTCCCGCGGGAGCGCTGGGCAAGGAGGTAGGCATCGGCCAGTCCAGATCATCGGTCCAGGGCTCGACCGCGTGGTCGCGCCGCACCGTCCATTGGCAGGTGGACGGGATCGTCCACGGTGTAGGGAATGTCGAGCTGACGCTGCACCGGGACCTTGAAGTGGTGCAGCCGCGACTGTTCGGGGTCGAGGACCGTGTGTCGACCGGTGCTGATCTTGTGCACGGTGCTGGTCAGCCGGGCGCACCGGTAGCGGACGAGCGACTTCGCGCGTCGCGACCACCGCTTCATCGGGTGCGCGAGGACGTCCTCGCGGGACCAGCGCACCGAGTGCTGCTCCAGCACGGGCAGGGTCGGGTCGTGGCCCCTGGTGTCCACGTTGAAGCTGAGGAACCGCAGTCGCGGCGTGGTGGCCTCGCCCGTGAGTTCTCCGATCGACGCGTGCGCGGCCAGCACCAGGAACTCATCGACGTCGAGCAGGGCCAGCCAACCGCGACCACGTGCGCCGCCGGCGTACCGGGCCAGCACCTCGGGGAAGTGCCGGTGCTGGCGCCAGGAGAGGGCGTCGTTTCCCCGCATGCTGCCCGAGGCGAGCTGTTCGGCGTGCTTCAGCCGCCACTCCTGAACCCGGTGCTGTCGCTCCTCCGGCAGCAGCCCGTCGTAGTACTCGCCGATCTCCCGGCGGGGATGCACCGAGATCCGGGCCGGCAGGTCGAGGCCGCGCAACACGCGCTCGGTGTCGTCCACAGCGCCGTCGAGCACGACCTGGAAGTCGTCGAACCCGAGCCGGGCGTGATAGTCGGCCCATTCGGCGATCTTGTGACCGTCACCGCGAGACATGGTCACGATGGTGTGGTGCACAGCGCACATGCTAGGCACGCCGAACGCCGGTCGGCCAACTTGAGGTCTGACTCTCATCTTCACCTCACGTGGGCCTCCTAGCATGCGCCCATGTCGTCACGACAACGAGCATGGCGAGACCACCGCGCGCGTGCGATCACCGTGGGCGGCGCCCTCGTCGGGTCGCTCGCTGTGGTCCCGCATCTTGGCCAGCCGACGGTCGCGGCGCCTCCGGCGGCGCAGTCGGCGGCACGGTCGGCAATGCCCTCGGCCGGCTCGGCTGAGGCGCCGCAACCGCTCGGACGGATCAACATCCGGGTTAGCGGCCGGATCCCGAAAGAGGAGAAGAAGACCGCGCGGATGCGGTTGGGGAAGCACGGCCGCACGATCTATGACGGGCGGATCGGGATCGAGTTGAGGGGTCAGTCCTCCCTTCGGTTCCCGAAGAAGCCGTACAGCATCGAACTGCGTGACCGCCAGGGCGAGAGCCACGACGTCGGACTGCTCGGGATGCCCGCCGACGACGACTGGGTCCTCGTCCCGCCGTACAGCGACAAGACCCTGATGCGCAACGTCATCGCCTACGGGACCGCGCGACGGCTCGGGGGGTACGCGAGCCGCACCCGCTTCGTCGAGGTCGTGCTGAACGGTCGGTACGACGGGGTCTACGTGCTCATCGAGAAGCTCAAGCTGCAGGAGGATCGCATCGACCTCCCCGAGCCCGCGCAGCTGCTGGAATGGACGTCGTGGGACCAGACCAAGCGCAAGGGCGTGGACTTCCGGCTGCCGAAGGCCGATGTGCCGATCCTGTTCGAGGACCCCGAGCGCTCCGAGCTGAAGCCGGCGCGGCGGGCCGTCCTGCGCCGCAGCCTGATCGCCGCCGACCGGGCGCTCTACGGGCCCGCGTCCGCAGACCCGGCGGCGGGATGGCGACGCCACCTCGACGAGGCGTCCGCCATCGACTTCGTCCTCCTCAACGAGCTGTTCAAGAACCACGACGGCTTCCTGAGCAGCACCTACCTGACGAAGGCTGCCGGCCGGCTCTGGTCGCTGGGTCCGATCTGGGACTTCGACGTCTCGATGGGCAACGACAACCACCCTCCGGGCGGTGTCGTCGAAGGACCGATGCTCACCGGCCGAAGCTGGGCCGACAGGCTGTACGCCGATCCTGCCTTCGTCGAAGGGGTATCGGCACGGTGGCACTCCCTTCGCGCCGCCGGGTTGCGTGAGGCGATGCTTGCCGAGGTCACGGCGACCGCCGACAGGCTGGTTGGGACAAGAGCGGCGAAGCGCAACTTCGAGCGCTGGCCGGTCCTGGGAGAGGTGATTGGACCGAACCCGCCCGAGGCCGCCCACCGGACGACCTACGCCAGCGAGGTGGACGCCCTGAGGGTGTGGCTCGAGGCCCGGATCGCCTGGATGGACGCACACGTCCACGAGCTCGCTCCGTCGCCCTGAGCGATCCGATCCCGTCGTGCGAATTGAGGCTAGGCTGTGAGGATCCGCCCGCCGTACGTTCTGGGAGCCGCCTTGCGCGAGATCGTCGTCTTCAGCGGAAGCGCACACCGAGGCCTGGCCAGGTCCATCTGCGCCGAGCTCGGCGCCGAGCTGTCGTCGGTGGAGGTGACCCGCTTCAGCAACGACTGCCTGCAGGCGCAGCTGCAGGCCAACTGCCGACAGCGCGACGTCTACATCCTGCAGCCGCTCGTGCCGCCCACGCAGGAGCACCTGATGGAGCTGCTGCTGATGGTCGACGCGGCGCGTGGCGCCAGCGCGGCCCAGATCACCGCCGTGATCCCGCACTACGCCTACGCGCGGTCCGACAAGAAGGACGCCTCCCGCATCTCGCTGGGCGGTCGCCTGGTCGCCGACATGCTCTCCACGGCCGGCGTCGACAGAGTGCTCACGATGACCCTCCACGCACCGCAGGTGCACGGCTTCTTCTCCGTGCCGGTCGATCAGCTGACCGCGCTCGGCGTACTCGCCGACCACTTCCTCGCGCAGGACCTGAGCGATGCGATCGTGGTCTCTCCCGACCTGGGCAACGCCAAGTCCGCGACCCAGTTCTCACGGCTGCTCGGGCTCCCGGTGGCGGCCGGCTCCAAGCAGCGGCTGACCGACGACCGGGTCATCATCGACGCGATCGTGGGTGACGTCTCCGGCAAGCGGGCGATCGTGCTCGACGACGAGATCGCCACGGGAGGCTCCATCGTCGAGCTGCTCGACCGGCTGGCCGACGAGGGCTGCACGAGCGCCGCCGTCGCCTGCACCCACGGCCTCTTCGTCGGCAAGGCCGTCGACCGGCTGCGAGCTCACCCGATGATCTCCGAGGTGGTGACCACCGACACGGTCCCGGCTCCCTCACACTGGCCCGAGCTGCGGATCCGTTCGGTCGCCGGCCTCTTCGCCCAGGCGATCGCCCGCGTGCACGCCGGTGAGTCGATCAGCAACCTCTTCGACGGCGTCGACCCGGCCCTCGGTCCGCCCCAGCCCAAGCTCTTCGAGTAGTCCCCACCGATTCGTCCCGGTGCCCACGGGGAGAACTACATGGGAGGTCGCGGACGAGTCGGTGTCACTGGGTGACCACCAGGTCCTGGGCGGGGTCGATCTGGGTGTCGGGGATCGCGGGGAGGTCGAGCAGGTCCGCAGCGAGGTTGCCGACGGCGCCGTTTCGGATGGGCTGGGCGGTGGCGGTGTACGGCGGCTGCTCGCGGCCGGGCGCCGCGTAGGTCGGGTTGAGGTCGTACAGGTCGGCGCCGGCCGGCACGCCGGGGCCGGTCACGACGAACGGGATCCGGTAGTTGTCGTAGACGCTCGTGGCGGTGTGGCTGGGGCCGTGTCCGCCGTGGTCGGCGACCACGATCACGGCGGTCTCGCCGGCGATCCCGCCCTTCCTCACGCCACGCACGACCGCGCCGACATAACGGTCGAGGCGGCGTACGGCGTCGAGGTAGGCGGGCGACATCCAGCCCGACGCGTGGCCGGCGACGTCGGCGTCGGAGAAGTGCACGAAGGTGAACGTGTCCGGCGAGGAGACCAGGTCGCGACGGGCCTTGGTGGCGAGCCTGCGGTTGTCGAGGTCGATCGCGGCGTCGGTGAAGGAGTTGGGCCAGGACCGCTGCCAGAGCGAGAACCTGGTCTTCGTCGCGAACAGCCCCGTCGTGCCGCCGGCCTCGCGCACCGCGGTGAAGACCGAGCCGACCGGGCCGCCGGCCGCCTCCTGCACCGTCGACGGCTCGAGCCGGTCGTCGTTCCAGGTGACCCCGTGTCCGCCCGCCACCCGGGAGATCTTGCGGCCCGTCACCATGCTGGTGTGGTTGGGTAGGGTGATCGTCTGCTCGACCATCGTGCGCGCCTCGAGCGTCGACGCGCCGCGCCGCATGAGCCGGTGCAGGACGGGCGTGCGGGCCCGGCCGAGGCGGCCCAGGGCTCGCGGCGTCAGGCCGTCGAGGCTGATCACGACCACGCGGTCGATCGCATCGTCGGCCTGGTCCGCAGGCACCGTCGCCGCGGTCACCCGGGCCCGGCCGTCACCGCGATCCGCGCGCTCGCTCTCGTCGGGCACCGTCCAGCGCGACCCGAGCAGAAGCGAGCCGACCATGGCCAGCGCGACGAGCAGGACCAGACGCAGGCGCATGACCGCAACCATACGTTTCCCGGGTGGCCCCGCGTGATCTTGATCGCGTGTCCCGCAAATGGGCGCCTGCGCGGTCTAGCCTTGGGGCCCATGCCCGCAGACCGTGACGCACCGATCGGCATCTTCGACTCGGGCTTCGGCGGACTGACCGTGGCTCGGTCGGTGATCGACCAGCTCCCGCACGAGTCGATCGTGTACGTGGGAGACACCGCCCGCCAGCCGTACGGTCCCAAGCCGATCGGCGAGGTTCGCGAGTACGCACTCGAGTGCCTCGACCACCTCTTCGATCGTGGCGTGAAGGCACTGGTCATCGCCTGCAACTCGGCGTCCTCCGCGATGTTGCGCGACGCGCGAGAGCGGTACGACGTACCCGTCGTCGAGGTCATCCTGCCGGCCGTACGCCGGGCCGTCGCCGCCACCCACACCGGGCGGGTCGGCGTCATCGGCACGCGCGCGACCATCGACTCGATGGCATACGAGGACGCCTTCGCCGCGGCGCCGCACCTGGAGGTCGTCACCAGGGCCTGCCCGCGCTTCGTGGACTTCGTCGAGGCCGGCGTGACCGGCGGCGACGAGCTGATCGCAGCGGCTGGGGAGTACCTCGCGCCGCTCCGGGAGGCGGGCGTCGACACGCTCGTGCTCGGCTGCACCCACTATCCGCTGCTCACCGGCGTCATCGCCTATGTGCTCGGTGACGGCGTGACGCTGGTCTCCAGTGCGGAGGAGTGCGCCAAGGACGTCTATCGGGTGCTCGCCGACACCGGGCTGATGCGGCCCGGCGGCGAGCCGGCGTACGACTTCCTCACCACCGGCCGGCCCGACGAGTTCGAGACCCTCGGCCGCCGCTTCCTCGGCGCGGAGCTCGCCTTCGCATCGCAGTTCGTGGGTCCCGAATTTCTCGGCGGGCGAGCCCTCGGCGGGAAGGCCCTCGGTGGGGGAGCCCTCGGCGGCGGAGCCACTCGATGAGGCTCACCGTCGTCGGCTGCTCGGGCTCCTACCCGGGGCCGGAGAGCCCGGCGAGCTGCTACCTGCTCGAGCACGAGGAGGCCGGCCGCACCTGGCGGATCCTGCTCGACCTCGGCAACGGCGCGCTCGGAGCTCTGCACAACTACGCCGACCCGCTCGCGATCGACGCCGTGCTGATCAGCCACCTGCACCCCGACCACTGCATCGACATGTGTGCCTACCACGTGCTCCGCAAGTACCACCCGAGCGGTCCGCAGCCGCGCATCCCGGTGTGGGGACCACGCGGCACGGCGCCTCGGCTCGCCCGCGCGTACGGCCTGCCGTCGACACCCGGGATGAGTGGCGAGTTCGACTTCCTCGGGTACGACGACCGTCCGATCGAGATCGGGCCGTTCACGATCGAGCCGGTGGCGGTGCTGCACCCGGTCGTGGCGTATGCGCTGCGGATCGCCTGTGCCGGCCGGACACTCACCTACTCGGGGGACACCGCCGCCTGCCAGGGGCTCGACCGGGCGGCCGAGGGCGCCGACCTGTTCCTCTGCGAGGCGTCCTTCCGCGACGGAGACGACAACCCGCCGGAGGTCCACCTCACCGGCCTAGAGGCCGGGGCCACCGCGACGCGTGCGCGGGTCGGCCGCCTGGTCCTCACCCACATCCCCCCGTGGCACGAGGCCGACCTGCTTGCCTCGGAGGCGCGCTCGACGTACGAGGGCCCGGTCGACCTGGCCACTCCTGCCGCGACGTACGACGTCTGAGCGCCGATTCGTCTGCGACCTCCGATGTAGTTCACGCGGGCGGTCGCTGGACCCTTCGAGACGCCTCGTCCCTCGGCCCTCAGGACAGGCGAATCGGTGTGCTCCCTAGGATCGTCGCCATGACTCGTGCCGACGGCCGCGCCGACGACCAGCTCCGACCGATCACGCTGACCCGCGGGTGGCTCGACCACGCCGCGGGATCGGTGCTGGTGGAGTTCGGCCGCACCCGGGTGCTGTGCGCGGCGTCGGCGGCGGTCGGGGTGCCCCGCTGGCGCAAGGGGTCGGGCCTCGGCTGGGTCACCGCCGAGTACGCCATGCTCCCGGCGTCCACCAACACCCGCTCCGACCGCGAGTCGGTCAAGGGCCGCATCGGCGGCCGCACCCACGAGATCTCCCGGCTGATCGGCCGCTCGTTGCGCGCTGTGATCGACTACCAGGCGCTCGGCGAGAACACCATCCAGCTCGACTGCGACGTCCTCCAGGCCGACGGCGGCACCCGCACCGCCGCGATCACCGGGGCGTACGTCGCGCTGGTCGACGCGATCGCCCATCTGCGCTCGACCGGAGCGCTCAAGGCCGTTTCGTCGTCTGCCAGCCCGCTGACCGGCTCGGTGGCAGCGGTCTCGGTCGGCGTGATCGACGGGGTGCCGCGGCTCGACCTCCCCTACGAGGAGGACGTCCGCGCCGAGACCGACATGAACGTCGTGATGACCGGCGCGGGCAGCTTCGTCGAGGTGCAGGGCACCGCCGAGGGTGCGCCGTTCGACCGCAAGGAGCTCGACGCGCTGCTCGACCTCGCGGCGTCGGGCTGCGCCGAGCTGACGAGGCTGCAGCAGCAGGCACTAGCCCGGTGAGCCGCCTGCTGGTCGCCTCCCGCAACGCCAAGAAGGTCGCCGAGATGCAGCGCATCCTCGGCGGTGACGGCCGGTTCGACGTGGTCGGGCTCGACGAGGTACCGCCGTACGACGAGCCGATCGAGGACGCGCCCGACTTCGCCGGCAACGCGCTGCTCAAGGCCCGCGCCGGCCACGAGGTGAGCGGTCTCGCCTGCGTCGCCGACGACAGCGGGCTGTGCGTCGACGCGCTGAGCGGGATGCCCGGCGTGCTCTCCGCGCGCTGGTCGGGCCCGCTCAGGTCGGACCGGCGCAACAACGAGCTGCTGCTCGCACAGCTCGCCGACGTGCCCGACGAGCGCCGTGGCGCGCACTTCGCCTGTGCGGTCGGGTACGTCGACGCCGCCGGACGCGAGTTCGTCGTCCACGGGCGGATGGACGGGCGGATCACCCGCGAGGTGCGGGGCACAGGGGGCTTCGGCTACGACGTCCTCTTCGTCGCCGACGGCTACGAGGTCACGACGGCCGAGCTCGACCCCGCCACCAAGGACCTGATCTCCCACCGCGGCCAGGCCCTGCGCGAGCTCGCGCACCGCCTCACCGGCTGATAGGCCTCCGGTCACGCGGGCTCCGTGCTGGGCTCGATGGTGACGAGCGAGCTGCCGAGCACCTCGGGGATCGCACCCAGGTTCGTGACGAGGTCGGCGGGCACCGTGCCCGCGACGTCGATGGTGGCGACGGCCGCTTCGCTGCCCACGAAGATCCGGTTCTGCATGTGTTCGACGTTGAGCCCGGCCTCGCGCAGCAGCCCCAGCACCCGCACCAGCACGCCGACCTTGTCGAGGTGCCGCACGGTGAGGGTGGCGCTGCCGAGACCTCGCGGTGCGAGATTGACGCAGTTGATCGCCTCGCCGGCCGTGAACGCGTCGATGATCTCCACGACCCCTGCGGCGACGGCGGCCTGAGCCTGCTCGGTCGACGCGCCGATGTGGTGGGTGGCCACCACGCCGGGGTGCTTCGCGAGCGGGGAGTCCCACTCGGCGGTGCCGGAGGCCGGTTCGTCGGCGAACACGTCGAGACCCGCGCGGACGTGGCCGGCGTCGAGGGCCGCGAGCAGTGCCGCCTCCTCGACCACGTCGCCCCGCGAGGTGTTCACCAGGATCGCTCCGGGCTTCATCGCGGCCAGGAAGCCGGCATCCACGAGGCCCTTGGTGTCCGCCGATGACGGCACGTGCAGGCTCACCACGTCGGAGGAGGCGAGCAGCTCAGGGAGCGAGCCGAAGGTCACCGCGTCGAGCTCGGCGAGCCGGTCGCGGGTGGCTGGGCTGCGGCCGGAGCTCTCCAGACAGGCGATCCGCATGCCGAATGCGGCCGCGCGCTCGGCCACGGCGAGTCCGATCGAGCCCATGCCGACGATGCCGAGGGTGCTGCCGAGCAGCCCGTTCGCCTTGCTGTACGTGGCCTTGGCCCAGCGGCCCCGCCGAAGGTCGGCCACGTTGTCGGCGATCCTGCGGTCGACGGCCAGGATCAGCCCCAGGGTGAGCTCGGCGACGGCAACCGCGTTGCGACCCGGCACGTTTGAGACCAGCACGCCGCTCCGGGCCGCCGCCTCGATGTCGATGGTGTTCGTGCCGGCACCGGCACGGATCACCAGGGCGAGCCCGTCGGCCGCCTCGAACACCGCGCGGTCGACCTTCGTGCTGCGCACGACCAGCCCTTCGACACCGGCGATCCGACCCGGCAGATCCGCCGTCGTCAGTGCCGGCTCCACCGAGCAGCGGTGCCCGCGCGACTCGAGCGCGGCGATGGTCTGATCGGGGACCTTGTCGGCGAACAGCAGGTACATGTGCGGTCATCCTCTCAGAGCAGGCCGGCGTCGTGCATGCAGATCGCGACCTGGACGCGGTTGGTGGCGTCGAGCTTGGCGAAGATCCTGGTGATGTGCGCCTTGACGGTCGCCTGGCTCAGGTAGAGCCGCTCCGCGATCTCGGCGTTGGAGGCTCCGCCGCCGATGGCGACCGCGACCTCCCGCTCGCGCTCGGTGAGCTCGGCCACCTTGCGCCGGGCGGCCACTGCGCGCCCGTCGGGCTGGGCGCCGGCGACCTGGCGGATCAGGTTGGCGGTGATGACGGGGGAGAGGATCGGCTCGCCGGCCAGCACCTTGCCGATGGCGTCGATGATCCGGGCGGGGCCGGCGTCCTTGAGCAGGAAGCCGTTGGCGCCCGCGGCGAGCGCGCGCACGACGTACTCGTCGGCATCGAAGGTCGTGAGGACGACGATCGCCGGCGGCGAGGCGAGCGCCTTGATCTGCCGGGTCGCCTCGATGCCGTCGAGCTCGGGCATCCGCAGGTCCATCAGCACCACGTCGACGCCCCCGGCCCGGACCCGGTCGACGGCCTCCCGGCCGTTGCCGGCCTCGCCGACGATCTCGAGGTCGGGCGAGCCGCCGAGCATGAGCACGAGGCCGCCACGCACCAGCGGGTCATCGTCGACGACGAGCACACGGGTCACCCCATTCACGGAGGCCACGGTAGCCACACCTCCAGGACGAAGTCGTCCTCCGCGGTCCGATGGTGCCGCATCCGCCCGCCGCTGAGGCTCGCCCGCTCCGCCAGCCCGACCAGGCCGAGCCCGGAGGACGGCGCGTCCCGGCCGGTCGTCCGCGGGGTCTCGAAACCGCGGGGGTTGCGCGCCTCGAACGCGAGACCCTCGGTCGGCGACCCGCGGAGCGACAGCGACACCCGTGCTCCCGGCGCGTGCTTGCGGGCGTTGGTGAGCGACTCCTGGACGATCCGGTAGAGCGCGCGGCCGACCGACTCGGGGACCTCCGCGAGGTCCACGGAGCTGTCGAGCTCCACCCGCATCCCGCCCGAGACCGCCTCGGCCACGAGGGCCTCGACGTCGCCGGCGGCGGGTTGCGGCCGCTCCGGGGTGGCGTCGCCCGGGTCGTCCCGCAGTACGCCGAGCACCTCGCGGAGCTCGCGCAGGGCCCGGTGCGAGCTCTCCTGGATGACCGTCGCAGCCCGGCGGAGCCCGTCGGCGTCGAGGTCCTCGCGGAAGACCATCGCGTCTGCGTGCATGCTGACCAAGGAGATCCGATGCGCCAGGACGTCGTGCATCTCCCGGGCGATCCGGGTGCGCTCGGCGGTCCGCGCCTGGGCGACCCGGGCCTCCTGCTCGTCCTCGGCGCGGCGCGCCCGCTCGCGCAGGCTGGCCAGCAGCTCGCGGCGCGACCCGATGTACATGCCCCAGCCGACGGTGGCGAGCACGAGGGGCACCACCACGCCCAGTTGCAGGGCGAACTCGGAGCGGGTGTTGGGCGAGGTCGGGTCGAGCAGGAGCACCGTCCCTACGCCGAGCAGAGACAGCGCCGTGACCGGGACGATCTCGCGCCACCGGCGGCGGGTGGCCAAGGAGACGAGAGCCAGCGTCGCCGGGCCGCCGGCCGTGAGCGACACCCCACCGAGGACCGCGGTGGACAGCGCGACCGCGAGCGGCCAGCGCCGGCGGAACCAGACGAGCACGAGACAGCCGAGCCCGATCACCAGGTCGAGCGCGAACCACCACGGCTCGTTGCGCAGCTGCCAGCTCGCCAGGTTCCACCAGCCCAGGAGTGACAGTCCGATGACGAGCAGGTACCGCCAGGTCTGTCCCCACCATGTCAGCGGAGGAGCCCGGTCGGCGGGCTCCAGGCGTTCATCGGCGGTGGGCACGCGGCGAGCCTAGATCGCCGTACGCCGCGCGCGCGTCCCACGCGCGTCTCGGGCCGTTGGCCGAAAGTCGTACCCGACCCCGCCGGAGGTCGTACCCATCCCTAGCCGGACAACCCAGGAGAGTGTCTCGTCGGCCGATGCGGCGGGGGTGGCCGGCCGCGAGTGTGGAGCCATGATCACAGTCGAAGGACTCACCAAGACCTACGGCTCCTACCGGGCGGTGGACGACGTCACGTTCACCGCGCGGCCGGGTGCCGTCACCGGCTTCCTCGGCCCCAACGGGGCAGGCAAGTCCACCACGATGCGCGTCCTCGCCGGACTCACGCATGCGACCCGCGGCGTCGCGCACATCGACGGCGTCGCCTACCACGACATCCCCAACCCCGCCGCCCAGGTCGGGGTGCTCCTCGATGCCTCCGCGCAGCACCCCGGCCGCACCGGACGCGAGGTGCTGACGATGGCCGCGATCGCGATGGGCCTGCCGCGCACCCGCGTCGACGAGGTCCTCGAGATGGTCAGCCTCACCCCGGCCGAGGCCAAGCGCCGGATCCGCAACTACTCGCTCGGCATGAAGCAGCGCCTCGGCATCGGCCACGCGCTCATGGGCGACCCCAAGGTGCTGATCCTCGACGAGCCGGCCAACGGTCTCGACCCGGCCGGCATCCACTGGATGCGGGGGCTCCTGCGCGAGTACGCCGACCGCGGCGGCACGGTCCTGCTCTCCTCGCACCTGCTCCACGAGGTCGAGGTGATCGCCGACGAGCTCATCGTCATCGGGCGGGGACGGATCGTGGCCGGCGGCACGACCGCCGAGCTGCTCGCCGGCTCCGGCACCTACGTCCGGGCCGGCGACCGCGACGCCCTCGTCCGGTGCCTGACCGAAGCCGGCATCGCGGTCGAGGCGGCCGACGACGGCGGCCTGCGCACCGATGTCGAGCCCGAGCTGGTCGGCAAGGTCACCGCCGCGATCGGGCTCCCCCTCACCGAGCTCCGCACCGCCGACGGGCGTGGCCTGGAGGCCATGTTCCTCGAGCTCACCTCCGACACCCAGCGCGAGTCCGCGCCGACCCTGGAAGGACAGGTCGCATGAGCACTCTCACCGCCAACCCACCGGAGGCCACAGCCGGCCTCGACCTGCACCGGCCGGGCGTACCGCTCTCCCGGCTGCTCAACGTCGAGCTCCGCAAGCTCTTCAACACCCGTGCGGCCTTCTGGCTCAGCGTGGTGATCGTGGCTCTCAACGCGCTGATCGTCGCGATCGGCGCCTTCACCCTCGACGACTTCTCGTACGGAAACATCTTCCAGCTGCTCGCGCTGCCCGGCAACCCTGCTGCTCCCGGTCATGGCGATCCTGCTGGTGACGAGCGAGTGGTCCCAGCGCAGCGCGCTGATCACCTTCGGCCTGGAGCCGCGCCGTGCCCGGGTCGTGGTCGCCAAGCTGCTCACCTCGATCGCCGCGGCGATCGTCGCGGTCGCGTCCGCCGCGCTGTTCGCCGCCCTCGGTACGGCGCTCGCCGCGGCCGTCGGTGACGTCGCCGCCGAGCCGTGGGAGGTCTCGGTCGCGCTGTTCGGCAACGCGATGATCGGGGTTCTGCTATCACTGCTGATGGGCTTCGGCTTCGCGATGCTGCTGATGAACTCGCCAGCCGCGATCGTGCTCTTCTTCGCCCTGCCGACCGTGTGGAGCATCGTCGGCAGCCTGGTCGTCTGGATCCGGGAGAACCTGCAGGAGTGGCTCGACTTCAACTTCGCCAGCTCGGCGCTGAGCGGTCTGGACTGGCCGACCGGGGTGGAGTGGCAGCACCTCGCCACCTCGTCCGCCGTCTGGATCCTCCTTCCGCTCGTCCTCGGCATCTGGCGGCTGCTGCGCGCCGAGGTCAAGTAGCCGCCGGCGCTCGTCACGGGCCGGGCCCGGGGCCGGCCCGCGACGAGCGCTGCGGGCGATGAGCGCTCCGGGTGATGAGGAAGCCCCAGCCGGCGGCGAGGAAGAACATCAGCAGCGAGTAGACCGCGGCCGGCACCGAG
The DNA here is from genome assembly GCA_963767345.1 of uncultured Actinomycetota bacterium. Taxonomy (GTDB): domain Bacteria; phylum Actinomycetota; class Actinomycetes; order Propionibacteriales; family Nocardioidaceae; genus Nocardioides. The sequence goes on along the minus strand of CAVYDO010000003.1, from coordinate 22,244 downwards.
ATCTCGGTGCTGTCCAGCACCTCGACCGCGACGTAGATCGCGAGGGTGCCGTTGTGGACACCGATCTCCATCGACGATGCGACGGCCTGGTCACGGCGTACGCCGGCCGCGCGCGGCACGACGTACCCCACGACCAGGCTGGTCGCGCAGAAGAGCCCGGCGGCCAGGCCGATGTCGGCGATGTAGCCACGGAGGCTCTCCCGCTGGTCGAGCAGGATGCCGAGGATCAGCACCGCCAGGATCACCGCCGACGCGGCGCGGACCGGGCGGTCCATCCGCTCGGCGAAGCGCTCGTTGCGGGCTCGCACCCACATGCCGAGCCCCACCGGGATGAGGATGAGGGCGAAGACCTTGACGATCTCGACGAGCGGCATCGAGACGTCGTCGCCGCGGTCGTAGTACCCGATTGCCAGGCCCGTAATGAGGGGCAACGTGGCGATCGAGATGACCGAGTTGATCGCCGTGAGCGTGATGTTGAGCGCGACGTCACCACGGAAGAGGTGGCTGAACAGGTTCGCCGTGGTGCCGCCTGGTGACGACGCGAGGAGCATCATGCCAATGCCGAGCAGCGGCTCGAGGTCGAAGGCGATGACCAGACCGAAGCAGACCGCCGGCAGGAGGACCAGCTGGCACGCGAGCGCGACCGCGACGGCTCGCGGGTGCACCGCCACCCGCCGGAAGTCGGCGGCCGTCAGCCCCAGGCCGAGACCGAACATGATGATCGCCAGCGCCACCGGTAGCCCGACCGTCGTCAGCGCGGTGTCCATGAACGGACGTTAGTCGGGCCGCTCCATCCGGGGAAGTGAGCACCGTCGGTCGGGGGACCTAGGCTCTTAGAGCGCGCCCGTAGCCGCATCCTTGGCACGGACCTCCTAGGTCCCGGCGGCCGCCAGGCCGGGGGGACCTAGGCTCTTAGAGCGCGCCCGTAGCCCAATTTGGCAGAGGCACCAGGTTTAGGTCCTGGCCAGTGCGAGTTCGAGTCTCGCCGGGCGCACTCGCCATAGGCCTACCGGTCGATGCCGAGGTCGCGCCGAAGCTTGGCGACGTGGCCGGTGGCCTTGACGTTGTACTGGGCCAGGGCGATCCGGCCCTCCTCGTCGACGACGAAGGTGGAGCGGATGACCCCTTGGACGACCTTCCCGTAGAGCTTCTTCTCCCCGTACGCGCCGTACGCCTTGTGGACGGCGAGGTCGCTGTCGGAGAGGAGGGTCAGGGTGAGGCCGTCGCGCTCGCGGAACCTCGCGAGCTTGGCGGCGGCGTCCTTGGAGATGCCGAGCACCTCGTAGCCGTGGCCGCGCAACGAGTCGAGCGAGTCGGAGAAGTCGCAGGCCTGCTTGGTGCAGCCCGGCGTCATCGCGGCGGGATAGAAGTAGACGACGACCTTGCTGCCCGCGAAGTCGGCCAGCGAGATCTCGTCCCCTGTGTCGGAGGTGAGGGTGAAGCCGGGGGCGGGATCTCCGACAGTCAGCCGGTCGGTCACGATCGTCTCCTCGTTGTTGCGAACGATTTGCAGTAACTAGAGTGGGCCGGCAGGCACCACGGACAACCTATCGAGCGTAGGAGGACGGCAGTGCACGTGCCCGACGGGTTCCTCGACGTACCGACGTCCATCGGCACCGGCGCCGTGGCCGCTGCCGGGGTGGCGCTCGCACTCCGCGGCGCCCGCCGCGAGCTCGACGACCGGGCCGCGCCGATGGCGGGGCTGGTCGCCGCCTTCGTCTTCGCCGGCCAGATGATGAACTTCCCGGTCGGCGCCGGCACCAGCGGCCACCTGCTCGGCGGCGCGCTGGCCGCCGTGCTCGCCGGGCCGTGGACCGCGGTCCTCTGCGTCAGCGTGGTCCTGCTCGTCCAGGGGCTGCTGATGGCCGACGGCGGCATCACCGCGATCGGCACCAACATCACGCTGATGGCGCTGGCCGGCGTGGGTGTCGGATGGCTGATCTTCACGGTCGCCCGGGCGGCGCTGCCCAAGCGGCTGCCGAGCGTGCCGGTGGCGGCCGGGCTCGGCGCCTTGGTCAGCCTGCCGGTCGCCGCGGCGGTGTTCACGGCCCTGTTCGCGATCGGCGGCAACGCCCCGGTCGATCTCGGCGCCGTCTTCAAGGCGATGGTCGGCTGGCACATCGTCATCGGCCTCGGGGAGGCGGCGATCACCACCCTCGTCGTAGGCGCCGTCGTCGCCTCGCGGCCCGACCTCGTGTACGGCGCGCGCCCGCTCCTCATGCGCCGCCCACTGGAGCTCCGCAGGCAGGAGCCTGCCCGATGAGCCGCCCCATCAGTCGATCCGCCTTCTTCGCCCTTGCCCTGCTGGCGATCGTGCTCGTCGCCGGCGTGGCCAGCTACTACGCCAGTAGCCACCCCGACGGGCTCGAGTTCGTCGCCGGCAGGACCGGCTTCCTCGACAGTGCCGAGGGTCACGCGTCGGACGACAGTCCGCTCGCCGACTACCGGACCAGGGGCGTCGACGACGAGCGGCTCAGCGGCGGGCTCGCCGGCGTGCTCGGCGCGGGCATCGTCCTGGTGGCGGGCGGAGGACTCTTCTGGCTGCTGCGCGGCCATGACCGGGACGACTCGGACCGGTCCGCGAACGCACGCGCCCGCTGATGGGCGCCGGTCACGGCCACCGGCTGCACCACCCGGGGCACAGCGTCGTCCACCGGGCGCCCGCGCATCTCAAGGTGCTCGCGCTGCTCGGCTTCATGCTGGTCGTCGTGGCGACCCCGCGCGAGTGGTACCCGGCGTACGGCGGCTGTCTCGCCCTCCTGCTCCTCGTCATCGGGCTGTCGCGGGTGCCGGTGACCTACCTCCTGAAGAGGCTGGTCGTGGAGGTGCCGTTCGTGGTCTTCGCGGTGCTGGTTCCCTTCGTGTCCCACGGCCCCCACACCGAGGTGTTCGGCGTGACAGTCTCGGAGCCCGGCCTCGTCGCGGCCTGGGGGCTGCTTGCGAAGGGCACCCTCGGCGTGCTCGCGGCGCTCACCCTCGCCGCGACCACCGGGGTGCCGGACCTGTTGCGGGGCCTGCAGCGGCTCCGTCTCCCCGACCTGCTCGTGCAGATCATGGGCTTCATGATCCGCTACCTCGGCGTGGTCACCGGCGAGATGGGGAGGATGCTGGTGGCCATGCGGTCGCGAGGCTGCGACCCCCGGTCGCCACGCCACTGGCCGGCCCTCGCGCGAGCGCTGGGTGCGCTCTTCATCCGGTCCTACGAGCGCGGTGAGCGGGTCCATCTCGCGATGCTGTCGCGTGGGTACGACGGTAGGCCCCCCGGCGCGTCGGGTGGGGTCGGCGACTCATGACGCCCGTGGTCCCTGAGGAGGCGAGGGACGAGCCGTCTCGAAGGGTGCTGGACGTCCGCGGACTCGCCTATGCCTACCCGGACGGCCACCAGGCGCTCTACGGCGTCGACCTGCAGGTCCACGAGGGAGAGCGGGTCGCGCTGCTGGGCCCCAACGGCGCCGGCAAGACCACCCTCGTCCTGCACCTCAACGGCATCCTCGCCGCCGGCGCGGGCAGCGTCGCCGTGAGCGGTCTGCCGGTCGCCAAGCCGAACCTCCGAGAGATCCGCCGCCGTGTCGGCCTCGTCTTCCAGGACCCGGACGACCAGCTCTTCCTCGGCACTGTCCGCCAGGACGTCGCCTTCGGCCCGACGAACCTCGGCATCCGCGGGGGCGAGCTCGACCGCCGGGTCCTGGCGGCCCTCGACCAGGTCGGCATGGCCGAGTTCGTCGACCGGCCTCCCCACCATCTCTCCTTCGGCCAGCGCCGCCGGGTCGCGGTCGCGACCGTCCTCGCGATGCGGCCGGAGATCCTGGTGCTCGACGAGCCGTCCTCCAACCTCGATCCCGCGTCCCGTCGCGAGCTGGCCGACATCGTCCGTGGGCTCGACGTGACGCTGCTGATGGTGACCCACGACCTGCCCTACGCCCTCGAGCTGTGCCCGCGGAGCGTCGTACTCGGCGACGGGGTCGTCGTGGCCGACGGCGCGACGTACGACGTGCTCACCGACGACGCGCTGATGCGCGCCCACCGGCTGGAGCTGCCGTTCGGCTTCGACCCGCGCACCGTCGCGACTCCCGCCGCCCGCCCGGGTGGCGCCGAGGACCGTTGATAGCCTGCCCTCGTGACCAACCAAATGTCCTCTCTCGAGCATGAGATGGAGCAGACGCGTGCTCGGCTCGCCGGCACGCTCGACGAGCTGATCTACCGCGCCAACCCCAAGACCATCGTCAACCGCGAGGTGTCCGCGGTGAAGGCGTTCTTCGTCGACCCCGAGGGCAAGCCGCGCACCGACAACATCCTCAAGGTCGCCGGCGGCGTCGTCGGAGTGGTTGCGTTCTTCGCGGTCGTCCGCCGCGTCGTCCGCTGAGCGGGCGGGAAGTCTGGCCCGCCGTGTCCGGCGACAAGCTCCCCATCAAGATGCTGCACGACCGGGTCATGGTCGAGCTCGACCGCGACACCGGTGAGCGCCGGTCCTCCGGAGGCATCGTCATCCCCGCCACCGCCGACATGGGTGGCCGCCGCCTCGCCTGGTCGCGGGTGGTCGCTGTCGGCCCCAGCGCCCGCTCGATCGAGACCGGCGACAAGGTCCTCTTCGATCCCGACGACAAGGGCGAGGTCGAGGTCCACGGCGACGTCTATGTCGTGATGCGCGAACGCGACGTCCATGCCGTCGCCGCCGACCGGCTCGGCGACGAGGCCACCGGCCTCTACCTCTGAGAGGTCGAGTGCTCAGGTGGCTGTTCTCGCCGCATCACTCAGCACTCGACCTGATCGGCTGCTTCGCCGCCCGCCAGGTCGAGTGCTCAGGTGGCTGTTCCCTGCACATCACCCAGCACTCGACCTCGCTCCGGCCGGAGGTTAGCGATCATTAACCTGGCGGGCTAGCATGCGGGCATGAAGTTCGAGCTGTCCCGTGAGCACGAGGAGTTCCGCCGTACCGTCCGCGACTTCGCGCAGGCCGAGATCGTGCCGCACGCCGCGCGATGGGACAAGGAGCACCACTTCCCGACCGACGTCGTGCAGAGGATGGGCGACCTGGGGCTGATGGGGCTCACGGCGCCGGAGGAGTACGGCGGGGCCGGCCTGTCGGGCGAGGACGGCGGGTTCACCAGCCTGTGCCTGGCGATCGAGGAGATCGGCCGGGTCGACCAGTCGCTCGGCATCACCCTCGAGGCGGCCGTCGGGCTGGGCATCAACCCGATCCTCAGCTACGGCACCGACGAGCAGAAGCAGACCTGGCTGCCCGACCTCGTCGCCGGTCGGCGGCTCGCCGGCTTCGGCCTCACCGAGCCCGGCGCCGGCTCCGACGCGGGCGCGACCCGCACGAGGGCGGGGCTCGTCGACGGGCCCGACGGCCTGGAGTGGGTCATCGACGGCGCGAAGCAGTTCATCACCAACTCGGGGTCGTCGATCACCAGCTGCGTGACGGTGACGGCCAAGACCGGCGCGCGCGACGACGGCCGCCTCGAGATCAGCACGATCATCGTCCCGGCGGGCACCGAGGGCTTCGTCGCCGAGCCGCCGTACGACAAGCTCGGCTGGCACGCCTCCGACACCCACGCACTGACCTTCACCGGCTGCCGCGTGCCCGAGTCCAACCTGCTGGGGGAGCGGGGCCGCGGCTTCGCGCAGTTCCTCGCCACCCTCGACGACGGTCGCGTCGCGATCGCCGCACTCGCAGTGGGCTGCCTGCAGGCGATGCTCGAGGCCAGCGTCCGGTACGCCGGCGAGCGCCAGACGTTCGGCGTACCCATCGGCAGCAAGCAGGGACTGGCCTTCCAGATCTCCGACCTCCAGGTGATGACCGACGCCGCCCGCCTGCTCACCTACAAGGCGGCGGCGCTCAAGGACGCCATGGACGCGGGCGGCAGGGTCTCGGTCAAGGAGTTCAAGCAGGCCGCTTCGGTGGCCAAGCTCTACGCCACCGAGTCGGCCGTCACGGCGACCCGGATCGCGACCCAGGTCTTCGGCGGCTACGGCTTCATGGAGGAGTACCCGGTCACCCGCTTCTACCGCGACGCCAAGGTCCTCGAGATCGGAGAGGGCACCTCGGAGGTGCAGCGGATGCTCATCGCGCGAGGGCTCGGTCTGCCGGTCGAGTGACCCCATGCCGGACGTCATCAAGATCGTGACGTATATACGTGTCAATCCTGATGACGTCCAGGCCCATGGCGGTGGCACACTTCCAACGTGCATCGCATCGTGGCCGCCGGGGCGCTCTTCGCCCACCTGGTCTTCGTCGCGTTCACCGTCATCGGCGGCCTCCTCGCGTGGTTCCTACCGTGGCTGCTGCTGCCGCACATCGCCTCGGCGCTGTGGGGGGCCCGGATGGCCATCACCCGTGCGGTCTGCCCGCTCTCACGCCTGGAGGACTGGGGCCGCGCCGGCTCCGGCAAGCCCGCGCTCAGCGAGCGTGGCTTCATCGCGCACTACTTCGAGGACCGGGTCTACCCGGTCCGCTGGGCCCGCCGCGTCGAGGTGGTCGTCGGCACGCTTGTCGTCACCTCCTGGCTCGGGCTCGCCCTGCGCTGACACGCAGCAGCTCGTCCCCGATGCGCCGAGACCCTCCGGATACGCTGCTGAGCGTGGGGGATAGGTGGCAGCGCCTGAGCGGCGAGGTGGTCAAGTACGCCTTCGTCGGGGTCACCGCGACCGTGGTCGCCTTCGTCATCTTCAACCTGCTGGTGCACGGGATGGTCGGCACCGACCTCGCGCCGTTGCACAGCCGCCCGCTGACGGCGTACGTGATCGCCAACGGCGTCGGCATGGTCATCAGCTACCACGGCACCAAGCAGTGGGCCTTCCGCCATCGCGGCACCAGCCACCTCGACGGCGGGTTGGCCGCCTTCGTCGGCATCAACCTCGTGACGATGACGATCCCGATCGCCTGCCTCTGGTTCAGCCGGGCGGTGCTCGGGCTCGACGATCCCTTCTCCGACAACATCGCCGCGAACCTGATCGGCCTCGGCTTCGCCAACGTCAGCCGCTTCCTGCTCTTCAGGCAGCTGGTCTTCAACGCGCCGGCGCCGGCCCGGTCCGCTGGCGCAGGTCGTCGGTCCGAGGATGACCGCGCGGCCGCCTGACGAACGAGCTAGTGGTCGGCCCGGTCCCAGAGGTCGATCCAGCTGTGGCCTTGGCGGGCCACCAGGTCGCGGACGAGCGGCAGCGAGAGGCCCACGACGTTGTGGTGGTCGCCCTCGATGCTGGTCACGAACGGTCCGCCGAGCCCGTCGACGGTGAACGCCCCGGCCACGTGCAGCGGCTCGCCCGTGCCGACGTACGCCTCGATCTCGGCGTCGGAGAGATCGGCGAAGTGCACCGTGGTCGAGGCCGTCGCCGCCTCCTGGCGGCCGGTCGAGAGGTCACGGAGGCAGTGACCGGTGTGCAGGACCCCGGAGCGCCCGCGCATCGACCGCCACCGGCGTACGGCGTCCGCGGCATCGGCCGGCTTGCCCTCCGCGCGACCGTCGAGCTCGAGCACCGAGTCGCACCCGAGCACCAGCGCACCGGTGGGCAGGTCGTCGCGGGCGGCCACCGCTGCACACTTGAGCTCCGCCAGCCCGACGGCCAGCTCGGCCGGCGGGAGACCGTCGAGCACCGACTCGTCAACGCCCGACACGATCACCGTCGGCTCGACGCCGGCGGCACGCAGCGTCTTCAGCCGGGCGGGCGACTGGGAGGCCAGCACGAGCGGCAGCGTCATGGCTGCGACCCTAGACACCGATTCGTCTGGGTGCTCACGCGGGGACCTACCTGGTAGGTCACAGGCCCTTCGAGACGCCTCGTCCCTCGGCTCCTCAGGACAGGCGATTCGGTGCTCAGAGCCGGGCGAGGGCCTGCTTGAACGGGTCGAGACCGAGGGAGCCGAGGTCGAGGGCGGCGCGGTGGAAGGCCTTCAGCTCGAAGTCCTCGCCGGCCGCCTCGGCGCGGGCGCGGGCCTCGTCGCGGGCCTCGAGCCAGATCCGCTCGCCGACCTTGTACGACGGCGCCTGGCCCGGCCAGCCGAGGTAGCGCTTGACCTCGAAGTCGATGAAAGCCGGGTCCATCTGGCAGTGCTGGCCCATGAACTCCCGACCCAGCTCGGGTGTCCAGGTCTCGCCCGGGTGGAAGCCGAAGGGGTTGTCCGCCGGGATGGTCAGCTCGAGGTGCATGCCGATGTCGACGATCACCCGCGCGGCTCGGAAGGCCTGGCCGTCGAGCATGCCGAGCCTGTCGGCCGGGTCGGCGAGGTAGCCGAGGTCGTCCATGAGCCGCTCGGCGTAGAGCGCCCAACCCTCGCCGTGGCCGCTGACCCAGCACATCAGCCGCTGCCAGCGGTTGAGCAGCTCGGAGCGGTACGTCGTCTGGGCGACCTGGAGGTGGTGGCCCGGCACTCCCTCGTGGAAGACCGTCGTCACCTCCCGCCAGGGGGAGAACGAGGTCACCGAGTCGGGCACCGACCACCACATCCGGCCGGGCCGGGTGAAGTCCTCCGACGGGCCGGTGTAGTAGATGCCGCCGTCGTTGGTCGGCGCGATCATGCACTCGATGCGCCGGATCGGCTCGGGAATGTCGAAGTGGGTGTCGGCCATGTCGGCCAGGGTCCGGTCGGCGAGCTCTTGCATCCACTCGCGGAAGGCCTCCTTGTCGGCGATCCGACGGGCGGGGTCGGCGTCGAGGTGGCCCACCGCCTCGGCGACGGTCGCGCCCGGCAGGATCCGGTCGGCGGTCTCGGCCATCAGGTCCTCGAGCCGCTTCAGCTCCTGCCAGCCCCAGGCGTAGGTCTCCTCGAGGTCGACCTCCGCACCGAGGAAGTAGCGACTGGCCAGCGCGTAGTGCTCGCGCCCCACGGCCTCCTTCTCGCGGCCGCGCGGGGCGAGCTCCTCGGCGAGGAAGCGCCCGAAGCCGTCGTACGCCGCAACGGCGGCGGCCGCGTGCTCACGCATGCTGTCGGCGACCTCGCCGGTCGCGTCGGTCCGCTCGACGAGGCCGGCGAAGAAGTCGCCGCCGTCGCCCGTCTGTCCGGTCCAGTTGCGGATCTGCTCGGCCACCTCGAGGTACTGCCTGCGCGCCGACACCCGGCCCTGCGCGGCCTCCGCCAGCAGCGTCTCGCGATAGCCCGCCAGCGCCTCCGGGATCGCCGCGAGCCTCGCGTCGATATTGCGCACCGCCTCCTCCCCGTCCGTCGGCATCAGGTCGAAGACCTGGCGGATCTCGTGGGCGGCCGAGAAGATGACGCTCACCTGGCAGCGGTCAAAGCCGCCGTCGGCAAGGGCGATCTCCAGGCCCACCCGCTCCAGGAACGCCTCGCGTGCCACCGCCTCGCGCTCGTCCGCCGGCGTCGCGGCCTCGACCGCGGCGTACGCGGCGCGAGCAAGCTCGTCACGCGCGTCGTAGCCCGCGGGAGAGAGGTCGGTCAGCCGGTCGTCGTGGCCGCCGACCCCGAGATAGGTGGCGGTCAGTGGGTCGAGAGCGGCGTAGTCGTCGACGAAGCGGTCACAGAGGGCGTCGATGGCGCGATCGGTCACCGGCTCACCCTAGGTGCGCCTCCGGGCCCACCGCATCCGGATTCGGCGGGGCCGCTCGCCGCCGCTGGACGTGGTCGTCGCGAAGCGAGACACGACCGACAGCCGCGGCCGGTCGTGGGCGTCGTCGTCCACGACGCCGGTGGCCCACCAGATCCCTAGGTCGTCGCCGTGCACCTCGAGCATCGCGACGTTGTTGTCGAACCACGGACCCTTGCGCAGCCGCCAGGAGAGCGGCGCCTCCGGCACCTTGACGGACCTGGCGGCGAGTGCCCCGATCGGTCCCGCCACGCCGTAGGAGAGGACGGCGGTCGCGAAGCGCATCCGGCGGGGCAGCGGGTTGCGGATCGGCGAGCACACGGCCTGCAGCAGGCGGCTTCGCGTCGGTCGCGCGCCGTGGGCCGTCCGGGCATTCGAGGTCGCCTCGGAGACATAGCTGTGGTGGACGTCGCCCGACAGGAGGGTGACGGTGGCCGGCGGGCGGCCACGCTCGCCGCGAGCGACCTCGAGGACCTTGCTCGCGACCTCCTGGAAGCCCTTCTGGAAGGCCGCCCAGTGCTCGAGGTCGACGTGCTGGCGGAGCTGCTCGCCCGCTCGGCCGGCAAGTCGGCCCCAGGCGCCGCCGGCCAGGGCCTCGCTGAACGCCTCGACATGGTGCAGGCCCGGGGCCAACAGGAAGGGAAGGGAGGTCCCGATCAGGAGGTGATCGACGTCCCCGCGCAGCTGGTCGTCGAGCCAGGACATCTCGTGGTCGTCGAGGATGCTGCGGTGCTCCGGGTCGATCACCCGCGCGGCCCGCGAGTCGACGACGACCAGGCGCGCCTGCCGTCCGAGCTCGCGCGAGTAGCTCCAACGGTACGACGCCGGCTCGCGGTCGGCGCGCTCGGCGAAGGTGTCGAGGCGGGCGGAGGCGTCGTACTCATCGGCTCCGTCGTGACGGGTGATCGCCTGCCAGATCTCGTCGTCGGCGCGATCCGCCGGGGAGAGGTTGCCGAGGTGCTGGTAGACCCAGTACGACGAGAGCCCGGCGACGATCCTGCCGTGCCACCAGGTGGTGGCCTCCATCTCCTCCTTCCAGGCCTGCGAGGTGTTCCAGTCGTCGCGGATGTCGTGGTCGTCGAAGATCATCAGGCTCGGCAGCGTCGAGAGCAGCCAGCGGTTCGCCGGGTCGGACCACGCGAGGAGGTAGAGGTGCGCATACTCCTCGTAGTCCTTCAGCTCGGTCCCCGGTGGCTGCTCGATGTCGCGGCGCGCCTCGATGAACCGCTGCATCTCATCGGTTGTCTCGTCGGCGTAGACCTGGTCGCCGAGGAAGAGGATGAGGTCGGGCCAAGGTGCCTCACCACCCGGATCGGGATCGTCGGGGTGTCCGGACCCGGTCAGGCCCGCCATCCGGAGCGCCAGCGCGCGCAGGGCGTCGACGCCGTGGGTCCGGTTGCCTTTGGCGTCGTGGCCGACCGCGGTCCGACACGACCCGAAGGCGAGCCGCAGCGGCTTGACGTGGTCGAGGGTAACGATCAGCGGCGCCGGGTACGGCGAGTCCGGCGGTGGCCACACCTCGACGCCGTCGAGATCGACTCGGTAGGGCAGGTGAGCACCGCGCGGCAGGCCGTCGAGCTCGACCAGCGCGTAGTGATGACCGTGGACCGCGAAGGTCCGCGCACTCGACCGGTGCTCACCGGCGGCGACGCCGACCACGGCGGCCGAGTCGACCTCGACCCAGACCGTCGCGGACGACTCGTCGACGTACCTCACCAATGGCCCCACGACCAACCCCGTCATGCGGGTCACACAACCACACCGTCGGGTCGGTGCGCTCGGGTCGAGCGTGGCCGTTGGGCTCAGCGAGGCAGGCCGCTGCTCCGCCAGCCACCCGGGCCGGGGTTGACGGGCCGGCGCACGAGGCGGGCCGGTGCGTTCCAGGAGGGCGTACGGCGTGCCCGCGGCGGCGGGCCGGCCGCCGAGTCGAGCGCGGCGAGGACCGCGACCAGGGCGGCGACCTCCTCGTCGGTCGCATCGGGGGTGAGGATGCGCAGGACAGGAGTGGACTCGTCAGACATCGTGGCTCGTCTCCGGTCGGGTTCGGTGGGTTCGGCCGCCGTTGCTCGCTGCGCTCGCTCGGCTCTTCGGTCGGGTCTCGGTGGGTGCGGCCACGCCGACCCGGCGCAAGTTTCCTCCCCCGCTTCGCTCCTCCGGCAACTTCCGACGGGTCGGCTCGACCGAGTAGAAGCAGGCAATATCCCACTTCCGCTCGCTGCGCTCGCTACAGCGGGATGTTGCCATGCTTCTTCGCAGGCAGGAACGCCCGCTTCGTCCGCAGCAGTCGCAGTGCCTTGACCACCTCGGCCCGGGTCTCGCGGGGCGCGATGACGCCGTCGACGTAGCCTCGCTCGGCCGCCTGGTAGGGGTTGGCGAGGGTGTCGTCGTAGTCCTGCACGAGCTCGGCGCGTCGGGCGTCGGGGTCGGCGGCGTCGCGAAGCTCCTGGCGGTAGAGGATGTTGACGGCGCCCTGGGCGCCCATCACCGCGATCTGGGCGGTCGGCCAGGCGAGGTTGACGTCGGCGCCGAGGTGCTTGGAGCCCATCACGTCGTAGGCGCCGCCGTATGCCTTGCGGGTGATCACCGTGACCAGCGGGACGGTCGCCTCGGCGTAGGCGTAGATCAGCTTGGCGCCGCGGCGGATGATGCCGTTCCACTCCTGGTCGGTGCCGGGCAGGAAGCCGGGCACGTCGACGAAGGTGAGCACCGGGATGTTGAAGGCGTCGCAGAAGCGCACGAACCGCGCGGCCTTCTCCGACGCGTCGATGTCGAGGGTGCCGGCGAGCTGCATCGGCTGGTTGGCGACGACGCCCACCGAGTGCCCCTCGACCCGCCCGAAGCCGACGATGATGTTGGGTGCGAACAGCGCCTGCACCTCGAGGAAGCCCCCGTCGTCCAGCACCGCGCCGAAGACCTCGTGCATGTCATAGGGCTGGTTGGGAGAGTCCGGGATGAGCGCGTCGAGGGCCAGGTCCTCGTCGGTCACGGTCAGGTCCGAGGTCTCGTCGTACGCCGGGCCCTCGTCGAGGTTGTTCTGCGGTAGGAAGGAGATGAGCGCCTTCACGTAGTCGAGCGCGTCATCCTCGTCGCTGCCCAGGTAGTGGGCGTTGCCCGACTTCGTGTTGTGGGTGCGCGCGCCGCCGAGCTCCTCCATCGAGACGTCCTCGCCGGTGACGGTCTTGATGACGTCGGGGCCGGTGATGAACATATTGGAGGTGCCGTCGACCATGATCGTGAAGTCGGTGACGGCGGGGGAGTAGACGTGGCCCCCCGCGCAGGAGCCCATGATCAGCGAGATCTGCGGGATCACACCCGATGCGTGCACGTTGCGTTTGAAGATCTCGCCGTAGAGACCGAGCGAGACCACGCCCTCCTGGATGCGAGCGCCGGCGCCCTCGTTGATGCCGATGATCGGACAGCCGGTCCTGATCGCCAGGTCCATGACCTTGCAGATCTTCTCGCCGTACACCTGCCCGAGCGATCCGCCGAAGATCGTGAAGTCCTGGCTGAAGACGCAGACCTGGCGGCCCTCGACGGTGCCGTAGCCGGTGATCACGCCGTCGCCGTAGGGGCGGCGCCGCTCCAGGCCGAAGTTCGTCGACCGGTGCCGGGCGAGCTCGTCGAGCTCGACGAACGAGCCCTCGTCGAAGAGCATCTCGATGCGCTCGCGCGCCGTACGGCGTCCCTTGGCGTGCTGCTTCTCGACGGCCTTCGCGCCCGCGGCGTGCATCGCGTCGTCGAGTCGGCGCTCGAGGTCGGCGAGCTTGCCGGCCGTGGTGTGGATGTCGATCTCGGAAGGGGGGCGCTCGCCCTCGCCGGGCGCGGGGTCGTTCGGGCCTGGTTGGTCGGGCGGTGGCGGGTCGATCGCCTCTGCGGTCACGGGGTCAGCCCTCCTCGAGTGGTCCTCGGCCGAACTGTCCGCCAATCTAGTCGTCGTGACCGATGCGCCTGCGACGGTGTCGCATATCCCACGTCCCCCACTCGACCTGGCCCGCCTCGTCGGGATTCCCCGGTACGGCGTGGAGGTGCGGGCCGCGCTCGGATCCTCCAACGCCGAGCTCGCCGCCCGCGCGAGGGCCGGTGCCCCGGAGGGTGCCGTGATCGTCGCGGAGCACCAGACCGCCGGCCGCGGCCGGCTGGCCCGGACCTGGGAGACGCCCGACCGGGCGGCGCTCACGATGTCGGTCCTGCTGCGCCCGCGTCTGGAGGCGGGCGACTGGCCCTGGCTGCCGATCCTGACCGGAGTCTGCGTGGCGCGCGCGCTCCGGAGCCTCGGCGTCGAGGCGGAGCTGAAGTGGCCCAACGACGTGCTCCTCGGCCGGCGCAAGGTCGCCGGCCTGCTCGCCGAGCGGGTCGAGACGCCGACCGGCCCCGCCGCGGTGCTGGGGATGGGCATCAACGTGTCGCAGACGACGACCGAGCTGCCTCTCGAGGGGGCCACGTCTCTGCTGGCGGCCGGCCACCCGGTCGACCGCACGGACCTGCTGCTCGGCGTCCTGGGCGAGATCGCCACGGCGTACGACGATCTCGTCGCCGTCGGCGGGCAGGAGCGGCTGCGTGCGGCGTACTCGGCCCTCTGCGACACCCTGGGCCGCGACGTACGGGTCGAGCTGCCCGACGGCCGGACGCTTCTGGGCCGGGCGACGGGGATCGCCGCCGGAGGGGGGCTGGTCGTCGCGGGTGCCGGGGGGCAGGAGACCACCGTCGGTGCCGGCGACGTCGTCCACGTCCGACCGCAGTAGCCGCCCGGCCGGTGCCGTCGCGGGTGCGATGATGTGCCGGTGGCATTCCCGCAGAAGCTCCTCAACCCCGGTGAGCACGTCGTGGTCCACACGCGCACGCATCCTAAGGCGCTCATCCTCCCGTTGTCGGTGCTGATCGTCACGGCGGCGGTGGCCATCTGGATCGGCACCTTCAGCGACTCGACCATCCTCGGCATCGTGGTCGGGGTCGTCGCGGCCGTGGTCGTCGCGTGGTTCACCGTGCGGCCGATCGTCGGGTGGCTGACCACGACCTACACCTTCACCAACAGGCGCTTCATCAAGCGCAGCGGCTTCATCGCCAAGGAGGGCCGCACAATCCCGCTCAACAGGATCAGCGGTGTCGACTTCGAGATCGGAGTGATCGACCGGGTCTTCGGCTGCGGGACCCTGGTCGTCTCCGACGCGAGCGAGCAGGGCCGGGCGCTCCTCAAGGACGTGCCCGCCGTCGAGCAGGTGCAGCTCCAGGTCTCCGAGGAGCTGCACCGGCTGGCCACGGGCGAGCCTCGCGCCGAGGACGGCAGCTGAGCGCCATGGCCGACACCGAGGAACCGGCGAGGAGGTTCACGCGCGAGGAGCTGGAGCGCGCGATCCTCGGAGCGCCTCCGTCGCGGGACGCGGCCGCGATCGCGGAGAACACCGGGGTCAGCATCGAGGACGCGCGTCGGCTGTGGTGGGCGCTGGGCTTCCCCGACCGCGCCGAGGAGCTCGCCTTCACCGCCGCCGACGAGGAGGCGCTCGGGACGGTGCGGGCGATGGCAGACAGCGGGCTGATCGACCTCGATCTCGCGGTCGATCTGACGAGGGCGCTGGGACAGACGATGGCGAAGCTGGCGGACTGGGAGGTCGCCACGATCGTCGCTCGCATCGAGCAGCTCGAGGCGGGTGACCAGGCCACCGGCAGCCGGCTGGGGTCGGCGATCCGGATGGTCGAGGCCGTCGGCCGGCCGTTCGAGCACCTTCTGGTCTATGCGTGGCGCCGGCACCTCGCCGCGGCGGCGGCGCGCATGGAGGCGCTCGGCGCCAACGACGAGGACCTGCACACCGTCAAGGTCACCGTCGGCTTCGCCGACATCGTCGGCTTCACCGAGCTCTCCAACCGGGTCTCTCGTGGCCGGGTCGGTGACCTCGTCGAGACCTTCGAGACCCGCTGCCAGGACGTCGTCACCGAGACGGGCGGCAGGGTCATCAAGAGCATCGGCGACTCGGTCCTCTTCATCCACGAGTCCGCGGAGGCCGCGATCGAGGCGGCCGAGGGCATCGTCAGGGTGATCGGCCGCGACAGCCGGATGCCCGACGTACGCGTGGGGTTGGCGAGCGGGTCGATCGTCATGCGCCTCGGCGACGTCTTCGGCCCACCGGTCAACATGGCCGCCCGCATGACGGCCGTGGCCCGCCGCAACCGGCTCATCGTCGACGAGGCGACCGCCGAGCTCCTGCCCGCCCAGCACTTCGAGACCCGCAAGCTTCCCGCTCGCCCGGTCCGTGGCTTCGGCCTCGTCGAGCCCGTCGCCGTACGTCGTCGTTGATCGGCCGTGCCGCGGCCGCAGTCGGCAGCTGCCGGGGCGTGGGCTGACGCTCCGTGCGCTCTGGACCCTGGTGGCCCCTCCGCCCGGCCTGGGTAGGGCCACCAGCGCCCATACGGCATGAGGATTCCTGCGCTCTGACCGCGGCTTCCGTCTCCGGGCGATGGGAGGGAGGATGGAGGTCATGGGACCCGAGGTCGCCGCTGCGCTCCTCGCCGCGGCCGCGTTGTTGGCTTCGCTGGTGTGTCTGACGGTGCTCGGCCAGCGGCGCCGCACGCATCGGTGGGGCACCGCCATCATCGCGGGGGCGTTCTTCCCCGTCGCCTGGGCCGTCTGGTACGTGCGTGACGAACGGCCCTACCGCAGCTCACGGCGTCGCTGACAGGCCTTGGTCAGCACCCGCAGGCGCAGTCGACGGGCGGCTCGGCCGGGGTGGTCTCGGTCCAGCCGTCGGCGAGAAGTTGTTCGCGGTCTTGGGCGATCCACGCGGGCGCGAGCCAGTGACGTTCGCCGGTCGAGCCGGCTGCTTCTTCGTTGGTCGAGCCGGGTTCCTTCTCGTTGGTCGAGCCGGGTTCCTTCTCGGTGGTCGAGCCGGGCGAGCGCAGCGAGTCCGTGTCGAGACCATCGCCGAGACCATCGCCGAGACGATCGTCTGGTCGGGGTGGTGGGTCGGGTGGGTGACTGCGGTAGACGTGTCCGGTGCTGGTGGTGATCTCGATGGTTCCGTGGGGTCCGGGTCTGGCCCACCAGTTGTCCTGTTTCGCGTGGTTGCAGGCTTGGCAGAGGCCCCGTGGCCGGTGACGACCGGACTGGTGGGGCGCTGGGTTGTTGCGCTGGTTCGTCGGCGGCGTCAGGGTGACGATGTCCGGATAGACGATCGGCCCGGCGTGCGATGTTGGAAGCACCCCGCCCGGCCGGCCCACCGGAGCGTGGTCTCGACGCCGCTCGCTGCGCTCGCGGGCTCGACCACCGAAGGGGCGAAATACTCACGCGCCAGACCGTGGTCTCACTCGCTCGCTGCGCTCGGGACTCGACCACCGGAGGCGGAGTCTCGGCCCACCCGCGCGTGGTCTCGACTCCGCTCGCTGCGCTCGCGGGCTCGACCACCGGAAGGCGACCCACCTGCGCCCTTGAGCCGCCCACCGGAGCGTGGGTCTCGCCACCGCTCGCTGCGCTCGCGGGCTCGACCACCGAAGGGTCGATCCGTGCGGACCGTGACCCACCTGCGCCCGCAGCCGCCCACCGGAGGGTGGTCTCGACTCCGCTCGCTGCGCTCGCGGGCTCGACCACCGAAGGGCTGCCACCGCCCACCTGACGCCCGCCAGCCGCCCACCGGAGGGTGGTCTCGACACCGCTCGCTGCGCTCGCGGGCTCGACCACCGGGATGGCGGGAGTCTCGGCCCACCCGCGCGTGGTCTCGACTCCGCTCGCTGCGCTCGCGGGCTCGACCACCGAGATGGTGGGAAACACTCACCACCCGCCCCCTGGTCTCGACTCCGCTCGCTGCGCTCGCGGGCTCGACCACCGACGAAGGATCGCAACCAGCCGAGCGCCGCGCCCATCTCGGCGAGTCCTCTCGGTAGGGAGGTCACGGCATCCCGGCGATAGCCTCTCCCGCGTGACTCCGCCCGCCGCCGACCCGACGCACCAGCCGCCCGCACCCACGCTCGCGGTGATCGGGGGAGGGCAGCTGGCGCGGATGATGGCGGGCCCGGCGGGGGCGCTGGGGCTGCCGCTGCGGCTGCTCGCCGAGACGCCCGACGCACCGGCGGCGCAGCTGATCCCCGACCACGAGGTCGGCGACTACCGCGACCTCGCCGCGCTGCAGGCGATCACGAAGGGCTGCGCGGCCGTCACCTTCGACCACGAGCACGTGCCGACCGACCACCTGCACGCCCTCGAGGACGCCGGCGTCGCCGTCCGTCCCGGGCCCGAGGCGCTCGTACACGCCCAGGACAAGGGCGTGATGAGAGAGGCTCTCGCGAGGATCGACGTGCCGTGCCCGCGCAACGCGATCGTCGAGACCCCGGAGCAGCTGGCCGACTTCGGCTTCCCATGCATCGTCAAGACGACCCGTGGCGGGTACGACGGCAAGGGCGTCTGGCTCGTCGAGAGCGAGGAGCAGGCGAAGGAGCCGCTCGAGACGGCGGCACGCACCGGCGTACGCCTGCTCGCCGAGGAGTACGTCGACTTCCGGCGCGAGCTCTCCGCCCTCGTCGCCCGTTCGCCGAGCGGCCAGGCCGCGGTGTACCCGGTCGTCCAGTCCACGCAGGTCGACGGCGTGTGCCGCGAGGTGGTCGCGCCGGCGCCCGACCTCGACCCCGCCCTCGCGACACAGGCGCAGGAGCTGGCGCTGCGCATCGCCGGCGCGCTCGACGTCGTCGGCATCCTCGCCGTCGAGCTCTTCGAGACCACGGACGGCCGGGTGCTCGTCAACGAGCTCGCCATGCGACCTCACAACACCGGCCACTGGACCCAGGACGGCGCCGTCACCAGCCAGTTCGAGCAGCACCTGCGAGCCGTCCTCGACCTTCCGCTCGGCGCCCCGAGCGCCCGGGCGCCGTGGACGGTGATGGTCAACATCCTCGGCGGCCCGGATGCGGGCCGGCTCTGGGACGGCTACCCGCACGCCTTCGCCCGCGACCCCTACCTTCGCGTGCACCTGTACGGCAAGCAGGTCCGGCCGGGCCGCAAGGTCGGGCATGTCAACGCGTACGGCGACGACCTCGACGACTGCCTCGAACGAGCGCGCCACGCCGCGGCGTGGTTCGCGGGAGAGCTGGGAGACCACAGTGAGTGAGAGCAACGCACTCGTCGGCATCGTCATGGGCTCCGACTCCGACTGGCCGGTGATGAGGCAGGCCGCGGACGCTCTTGCCGACCTCGGCGTCCCCTACGAGGCCGACGTCGTCTCGGCGCACCGGATGCCGACCGAGATGCTCGACTACGGCAAGCGGGCCGCGGGCCGCGGCCTGAAGGTGATCATCGCCGGCGCGGGCGGAGCGGCACACCTGCCCGGCATGCTCGCCGCGGTCACCACCCTGCCCGTCATCGGGGTACCCGTGCCCCTTGCCACGCTCGACGGCCTCGACTCGCTGCTCTCGATCGTGCAGATGCCCAAGGGCGTCCCGGTCGCGACGGTGGCGATCGGCAACGCCGCCAACGCGGGCCTTCTGGCCGCCCGCATCCTCTCCCTCGCCGACGATGCCCTCGCCGCCAGGCTGGGCGAGCACCAGCGTGAGCTCGGCGAGGTCGCGCGCGCCAAGGGCTCGGTCGTCCGCGACGAGGCGCAGGGTCGAGGCCGCGCCGGCTTCTAGGCCCACTTGATCCAGGGCCGCTTGCGCCACTCGATCGCGGGACAGGTGTCCATCACCATCGGGACGCCGGCCTCCGTGACCTGCTCGAAGGCCCACTCGTCGATGACGCCGAGCTGAAGCCACACACCCCTCGCGCCGATCTCCAGCGCCCGGAGGGCGAACTCGCCGGCGAACTCCGAGCGCCGGAACACGTCGACGACGTCGATCGGGAAGGGCACGTCGGCCAGGTCGGCGTACCCCTGCTCGCCCAGGACCACCGGTGCGGAGGGGTGGATCGGCACGATGCGTTTCCCCTTGCGCTGCAGGAGCTCCGCGATCGAGTACGCCGTCCGCGACGGGTCGCCGGACAGCCCGACGATCGCCCAGGTCTTGCACTCGTCGAGCATGAGGTCGACTGCGGTCCGGTCCTGCCAATCTCGCATGAGATCAACCGTAGTCTCGCGCGTCTGGAACGACGGCCGGTCTCGCCATCACCGCTCGGCCGCCAACGCGACCCGCTCCTTCTTGGCCCGCACCGGTTACCCGTCGGTAGAATCTCGAGGCATGACCGACATGTTCGCGCTCTCCGAGGAGCACCAGGCGATCCGGGAGGCGGTCCGGGCCGTCTGCGACGCCAAGGTCGCGCCGTACGCCGCCGTCGTCGACGAGGAGGCGCGCTACCCCAGGGAGGCCGCGGAGGCTCTGCTCGCGGCCGACTTCCACGCACCGCACGTGCCCGAGGAGTACGGCGGCGCCGGAGCGGATGCGCTGGCGACCGTCCTGGTCATCGAGGAGGTGGCCCGCGCCTGCGCCTCGTCGTCGTTGATCCCCGCGGTCAACAAGCTCGGGTCGCTGCCGGTGCTGATCAGCGGCTCCGAGGAGCTCAAGCGTGAGTACCTCTCCCGGCTCGCCAAGGGCGAGGGCTTCTCCTACTGCCTCTCCGAGCCCGACGCCGGCTCCGATGCCGGCGGCATGAAGGCGCGCGCGGTGCGCGACGGCGACCACTGGGTGCTCGACGGCGTGAAGCGGTGGATCACCAACGCGGGGGAGTCGCAGTTCTACACCGTCATGGCCGTCACCGATCCCGGCAAGGGCACCCGGGGCGGCATCTCCGCCTTCGTCGTCGAGAGGTCCGACGCTGGCGTCTCCTTCGGGGCGCCGGAGAGGAAGCTCGGCATCAAGGGCTCGCCGACCCGCGAGGTCTACCTCGACAAGGTGCGGATCCCGGAGACGAGGATGATCGGCGAGGAGGGCAGCGGCTTCGCGACCGCCATGAAGACCCTCGACCACACGCGCATCACGATCGCCGCCCAGGCCGTCGGCATCGCCCAAGGCGCCGTCGACTACGCGCTCGGCTACGCGAAGGAGCGACGGCAGTTCGGCCGGCCGATCGCGAGCTTCGAGGGACTGCAGTTCAAGCTCGCCGACATGGGCATGAAGGTCGAGGCCGCGCGGCAGCTGACCTACGCCGCGGCGGGCCGCTCCGAGCGAGGCGACGCCGACCTCACCTTCTTCGGAGCGGCCGCGAAGTGCTTCGCCTCAGACGTCGCCATGGAGGTCACCGTCGAGGCCGTCCAGGTGCTGGGCGGCTACGGCTACACCCGCGACTACCCGGTCGAGCGGATGATGCGCGACGCCAAGATCACCCAGATCTACGAGGGCACGAACGAGATCCAGCGCATCGTGATGGCCCGACAGCTGCTGAACGGCGTCCAGTCGCGGCTCTGAGGGGCGCGGCGCCCGGCCCGATCGGCGTACGCTCGCCAACACACGCGAGCGAGGGAGCCGTCCATGAGCGTCACCGACCACCTGCTGGAAGAGCTCGAACCCGTCGTCGCCACCAACCTCGACCGTCATCTCAGGCTGGCCCAGGAGTGGCATCCGCACGACTACATCCCGTGGAGCGAGGGGCGCGACTTCGCATTCCTCGGCGGCGAGGACTACGCGCCCGAGCAGTCCCGGCTGTCCGAGACGGCCAAGGCGGCGATGTTCACCAACCTGCTCACCGAGGACAACCTGCCCTCCTACCACCGGGAGATCGCGACCCGCTTCGGCCGCGACGGCGCCTGGGGCACCTGGGTCGGGCGTTGGACGGCTGAGGAGAACCGGCACGGCATCGCGATGCGCGACTATCTCGTGGTCACGCGCGGGGTCGACCCGGTCGAGCTGGAGCGCGCGCGGATGGACTACATGACCTCCGGCTACGACTCCGGCGACAAGACGCCGCTGGAGACGGTGGCCTACGTGTCGTTCCAGGAGCTCGCCACCCGCGTCTCCCACCGCAACACCGGCAAGGTGACCGAGGACCCGATCGCCGACAAGCTCCTGGCGCGGATCTCCAAGGACGAGAACCTGCACATGGTCTTCTATCGCAACCTCGTCGCCGCGGCGCTCGAGATCGCTCCCGACGCCACGATGCGCGCGATCGCCGACGAGGTCATGAGGTTCGAGATGCCCGGCGCCACGATGGCCGGCTTCCGGCGCAGCTCGATGATCATCGCCAAGGCCGGCGTCTACGACCTGCGCCTGCACCACGACGAGGTGGTGATGCCGATCCTGCGGCACTGGGGCGTCTTCGACCGCACCTTCGGCGAGGTCGGCCAGCGGGCGCTCCAGGACATGTCGGACTTCCTGACCGCTCTCGACGCCCAGGCCACGAGGTTCGTGGAGCGGCGGGCCGAGGGCCGTGCCCGGCTGGCCGCCCGCTCCGAGGCGGTCCCGGTCTACGCCTCCTGACGCGGCGGAGCGGCCGCGGATCGCTATCGGGGCATGCCCGACGGCGTGCACAGCTCCTGTGGGAGGCCTTCGGTGTCGTCCTCGCGGATGTGCTGGAAGAACTGCTCCGACCGCTCCGCGTCCCAGCGCACCGACAGGTCGGCGATCGGCACCCCGCAGGTGAGGCCCCTCTCGCCGTCGACGCTGCGCATGGCGAGGGCGAAACGGGCCATGTCGAAGGGGCCGGTGTCCTCGCCGACCTCGAAGAAGTCGGGCATCGCGTTGTTCAGCCGCCAATAGCGCCAAGGGTTGACGACCGACCAGGGCGAGACCGCCTTGTTGCCGACCGCCGAGACCACCTCGCGCTGGTGCTTTGCCCTGTCGATGTCGCCGAGGCCCGAGGTTTTC